>CAVTRA010000007.1:0-118092 GCA_963737025.1 uncultured Solirubrobacteraceae bacterium | reverse complement strand
ACCGTGTTACCGATACACCAGTCCCCCGGGGGAGAGCCATTGTATGGACCCGGAGTGGCGTCCGCGGACTGTCGAGATGTGCGCCACGAAGCTAAAGCCCGCCTGCGCGACTGCCGACAGGTCTCGTACCTCCTCAGGCCAACGTGGACATGTATTCCTTTCTCGCGACGCTGCAGGCACGTCACCGCCGTAGGCGGCGGTCTGACCCTGCGCGATCACGGCGAGGACAATTCGTGGCCAAGCTCGCCCGATCATGCGAAGTCGCGCGGGCCGAGGACGGCTTGCTCCTGATCGAAGTCGTCATCAGCGCCCTGATCGTGGGGCTGATCGTCGTCGGCACGCTCACCGGGCTCAACGTCGCACAGGCGACGAGCATCTCAGAGCGCGACCACAACCAGGCGGTCGCTCTCGCGGCTGAATCGCAGGAGGCGCTGCGCAGCGATCCCGCAAGCACGTTCCAGAGCGCCTCCAACAACTATGAACACGTCTACACGAAAACCGTCGCCGGCGAGACCTACACGGTCACGCAGAAGGCGAGCTTCCTCAACAGCGCCGGCGAAAGCATCGCCTGCAGCGCGACCAACACCACCCGCCAGGAAACCAACTCGCTCAAGCTCACGTCGATCGTGACGTGGCCGCAGCAGGTCGCCGGCAAACGCGCACCGGTCACCGTTTCGGGCGTCGCCACCCCGCCCGCCGCGTCGGCGCTCGAGGTGGACGTTGGCAACTACCCGACGCCGACCGCCGGTGTCTCGGGGATACCCACCACGGTCCACTACGAAACCGAATCCTCCTCCTCGAACACCCTGAGCGGCACGACCGAAGCGGGAGGCTGCGTCGTCTACTCGGCGCTGCCGACGACGACGGCGACAGTCGAAGTGGGAGAACTGTCCGGGTACATCACACCTTCCGGCGGATGGAAGACGGTCAAGGAAGTCACGATCGCTCCGAACTACACGACCCACTATCCCGTGACGTTCAACCGTGGCGGCGCGATCGAGGCCGAATTCTCCTACAACGGCAGCACGGAACCCTACAAACACGCGGGAAACAGCAGCGGGACCATCACCGAACCGGTCACCTCCGACGCGTTCGTCGCATACAACGAATTGATGGAATCGCCGCCCAACCTTGAGGTCGGCAGCGCGAAGTACACCGACCCGTCTGGAACCTACACGAACAGCTTCGGCAACACGACCGAAGCGGCGACATGGTCGCACACGATTACGACCGCCGTGCAGGCAGCTAAATATCCGAACGGGAACCTGTTCCCGTTTCCGAACCCCGGCGCGTGGAAGGTCTACGCGGGCGCCTGCGCGGCGAACGACCCGCATGTGCTCAATGCCACGCTCACCGACCCGACCGCCTACGTCACACCCGCCGGCACCACCGCCGTCACCGTCCCCACCGCGTACATGAAGCTGACGATCTACTCCGGCAAAAAAAGCGCTCCCACCCTCGTCGAAACGCCCGCATACCCGGTGCTCATAACGAACACCGGCTGCAAGAAACTCACGCCCGACGAGGGCACGGAATTCAACGAACCGAAAGAGAAACAGGAAACGACCACGTCCACGACCTCTCCGGGCTACGGCGGGCACCTGACCCACCCGTTCCTGCCCTTGGGGCCCGAGCGACTGTGTGTGGGCCCCTACACCTCCTCCGGCAAAGAATATACCTTTACCACGGAATACACGCTCACGACCACGGGCGAATACAAACGCAACATCTATCTCGGCGAACTGCCGAGCGGCTTTGAATCGAGCAAGTCTTACCACGAAACGATCGGCTCGGAAGAAGCCACCGTGACGGTCGCCAAAGCGAGTGCGTGCACATGATCTCCGCACGTTCAATCGGTTCGCATGCGGCCGCCGAGGACGGCTTCACGCTGATCGAAGTGCTCGTCGCGATGATCTCCGGCACCGTCGTCGTCGGAGCGCTGGTGGTGATCCTCCAGGTCACGGCCAACCAAACCGCCCGCATCAGAGAGACCTCACAGGCCAACCAGCTCGGGCGCACCACGATGACGAACATCGTCGACGAGCTGCACTCAGCGTGCCTCGGCGTCGGCTTCGTACCGGTCCAGAGCGCGAGCACCGAGCAGAAGCTGCGCTTCATCACCGGCTACAGCGAAAGCGCGGTCGTCCCGAGCTCGGCCGTCGCAGAACACGAAATCGTGTGGAACGAAGCTGCCCAAACGCTCACCGACACGAGCTATGCGGCCACCAGCGGCGAAGGCACCTCGTTCGTGTTCCCGGCCTCCGCGACGAGCACCCGCCGGATCGGGGAAAAGATCACGAAAGGTCAGGGCAGCACGCCGGTTTTTCGCTACTACAAGTACGCGACCACGGGAGCCAGCTCGTCCTCCTCGACGCCCGTCGCCGCGCTCGAAGTGATCTCGACGTCCGAAACCACGGCGTTGGGGACTGAAGCGAAAAACGTCGCCGCGGTCGGGATCACATTCAAAGCGGGCGCGGTCGGCCGCGAAGAACTTCTGGCGAGCGAAGCGAAAGCCAAAGCGAACCTCCCCACCGAACTGAGCAGCCAGGTGACGTTCGCCTTCAGCGCCCCAGAGTCCGAAACCACGATCGTAGATTCGCCATGCCGCTGAGCACACTTCCCTCCAGGACGCGCCGCCGCTGCAAGGCCGAGGACGGCTTTACGATGATCTTCGCGATCGGCGTGATGCTGGTGACGAGCATGCTCATCTTCGCCGCGTTCCTGACGACTAACAACGACGTCCACCTCACGTACCTCGACACGTTGCAGAAGCAAGCCTATAACGCCGCCGCCACCGGCATTCAGGAATACGAGCTCAAGCTGCAGATCACCGACAACTACTGGGAGAACTCGTGTCTCGGACCGAAAGGCAGCGTTCCCGGAGAATCGAGCGAGCACTTCGAAACGACCGTCCTCGGCGCCAACGGCCACGTCTGCAACGCGGCGAGCCCCTTTGAAACGATGATCCAAAAGGAAGGGCTGAACGCGAACACCTTCCGCGTGAAGTCAGTAGGCACCGCTGGCACGACGCATCGGTCGCTGATAGCGACGTTCAAAGTCGGCGGCTTTCTCGACTTCGCCTACTTCACGCAGTACGAGGACGAAGATCCTTACCTGACGGGTGAAGAAAAGAAAACGTGTGAACGCTACTACGAAGAAAAAAACGAAAAAGGCGAAACCACGACGCGATCGTCGAACTGCGGGAATATCACCTTCACGAAGGCCGACAGCGTCAACGGTCCGGTGCACACAGACGACTCCGCGCTCGTCGAATGCAACAAAGAAGTGACGTTCGGGCGAAAAGAACATGTGCCCGCGGACATCGTCGAAATCAACAAAGGAACGTGGTCCAGCTCCAGCTCCAAAGCGAAGGGCCCCACCGAATCGCCCTGCTCGGGGTCCGGTCCGACGTACTACACGGCCACCGGCAAATTCAGCGAGGGACCGGAACTGGAAGCGCCGGTGAGCGATTCGAGCGTCAAAGCCTACGTCGAATCAGGCTACGAATTCACCGGCCGCACCGAAGTGACGCTGACAGGCGAAACGATGACCGTCAAGAACGCCAACTTCAACGGTGGCGTTGCGAAAAGCGGGATCTCGCTACCGGCGAACGGCCTTGTGTTCATTCGAACGGGATCGAGTGGGTGCAACTTCGAATACTCGAACTCCTCGGGCGGCTCGGACAACAGCACCACGAACGCACAGGAAGCCGAATGCGGCAGCGTGCTCGTGCACGGGACCTACAGCAAATCCCTGACGATCGCGGCAGAAACCGACGTGGTGATCAACGGCGAAATCCTGCCAACGGGCGTCACGGCCGGCAACCCGCCGACCGGCACCGCGACGCTTGGGCTGATGGCGAGCCGCTTCGTGCGGATCTATCACCCGTGCTCGGGTGGCGGCAACGAATCGGGCTCTCTCAGCAACCCTTGGATCTACGCCGCGCTCCTTTCGACGAGCCACTCCTTCCTGGTGGACAACTACAACTGTGGCTCCCAACTCGGCAAATTGAGCGTCTACGGTGCGATCGCGCAGAAGTTCCGCGGCCCTGTCGGCACCGTCGGCGCCAGCGGCTACCTCAAGAACTACAACTACGACGAACGCCTGGCGACCGACGAGCCGCCGTACTTCCTCGCGCCGCTCGACGCCGGCTGGATCATCTCGCGCGAGACGGCTCCTTCAGCCGGATAGTCTCAGCGCTTCATGGCTCCCATTCCGGGAGCCACGGTGGTCCGCTCGACGATGTGCATGTGATCGGGCGGTGACATACCCATCGCTCGCATAGCCGTCGTGCTACCGGGAATCGTGAGCATCGGGACTCGCGCGGGCGCTATCGCGAGGCCGAACGCGAGGGCCGCGAGCACCGACGTGACGATCGCTGTGGTGAGCCGACGCCAGCGCAGCAGCCGCTCGCCCGCGATCAGCACCGATATCACGACCATCCAGCCGAGGTTCATGGCTCCCAGCGCGAACAGCGCCGCCATCAACCCCCAGCAGCACCCCAGGCACGACACACCGTGCCGCATCCCGACGCGGAGGGCCGCGTCGTGACCGCGCTGTCGATCCGCTAGGAGCGAGGCGCGCCGACTTCGGCATCTGGCCAGGCACGCATGCTTGAACGGCGTCAGCTGATAGAGCGCGGCAACAACGAGCACGCCGGTCGCGGTCCAGCGTCCCGCGTGACCCCATGCGAAGAAGCCACCGGCGAGCGCGCGGCCCTCGTCGAGCGCCGCATAGCCGATCAGTCCTGCGGTGGCCCAGACGGCGAGATAGCCGGTGACCACTAGCGCTGCATCGCCGACGAAAGCGGTGCGCCGCTGCCTGTCGCGCTCGCGCCGGCTCTCGCGATGCGCGAGGACCATCGGCGTCGCCGCGGGGAGCATCATCGCCGCCATCATCACCACCCACGTGCTCAGGTAGAAGCCCAAAGAGCCCGGATCCGTTCCAGGTCCGGCGTCCATGCCGGCCATTCTCAGATCGGTCGCGACCCACGCGGCCGTGGCGAACGCGAGCAACGCTGCCGCCAGCGCCGGCTGCTCACCGACGAGCACGCGCGCCCATCCTCTGGCGCTCACGGGCGCGCTCCTCGCCGGAGCTCCGGAATCTCGCCGGTCAAGCATCTCTAGCCGTAGTTGAGTTGAGGGTGAAAGCTGGTACCGCGACCTCCCGGCGTAAGGTCGAGGATGTTCCACAGCGGCCACATGAAGTCGACGTGCCGAGGGTCCTCACCAGGGTCGCGGGCGGCGAACGCGAGCTCGCTGCTCCAGAAGTGGTGGATCTTTCCACCGCGCCGCACGAATACGGTCGCGATCGGCAGCTGACTGCCCTCGGCCGTCTCGGAGTGGTAGTCGTGGTTGTACGTCGTGTCCGCGGCGGACAGCATGCGAATGTGTCGCCAGCCGCGCGTGTCGGCGTGCGCGCGGAACTGCTCGATCGGGACCTTGGCGGCGATCGCGAGGTTGATCGTCTGCGTGAGGTGAGGCGCTTGCCCGTCGACCGCGTCGATGATCGAGGTGCACGAGGGGCAGGCGGCGCCCAGCGGCGCGCCGGACTCGTCTGGGATGAACATGAAGCTGTAGAGAACCAGGGTGTCCTTCCCGTCCTCGAACAGCTCAGAGAGGTGAACGCGTCGCGTCGCGTCGCGCCGCCCTCTCCGCCCCACTCCTCGAAGCAATAGTCGGTCGGCACCTCGCCGCCCACCGGCAGGCGGCGCCGCTGGACGGCGACCGCCTCGGTATGGCGGCGTAGATCGATCTCGGCCTGCAACAGCGCGTCGCGCGCCAGCCGGAGCTCGTCTGTCTCGCCCGGAAAGCGGACCGTGTGGAGCGGTTCAGCCATTCTCGTTGTCTCCTTGTGTGAGTAGTTCCTCGAGTGCAGCGAGCTTCTCGGTCCATCCGCCGGTTGTCTTCCTGACGGTGCGCTCGTCGGATTCGCCCGTGTGGCTCAGCGTCAGGCGAGTTCCGTCCTCGCCGTCCTCCAGCTCGATGATCAGGCGCGTGGTCGCGGGATCCTCGACGCCGCGCCACGACCAGACGATGCGCCGCGGCGGTGAGAGCTCGAGCACCTCGCACTCGACTTGGCCCCCACAACCGTCACGCGGGGCTTCCCCGAGCGTGAATCGCACACCGACCCTCGCCTCGTAACCGTCGGGCTTCATCAGCCAGCGCTCGATCATCTCCGGATCGGTCAGCGCGTGCCAGACACGCTCGATCGGCACCGGGAACCGCTCCTGCATCGAGATGTCCAGCCTCACTGCTGCTCACCCAGGAGCTCGCCGAGCGCGTCGAGGCGGGCGCGCCAGAACTCCCTGTAGCGACCCGACCAGTCATAGACCTCGCGCAGCCCGGCCGGACGAAGCCGATAGATCCGCTGGCGCCCGGACGCCTCGCTGCTGACCAGCCCAGCTCGTCGCAGGATGGCCAGGTGTTGAGAGGTCGCCGAGTAGGACAGCCCCGACGCAACCACGAGCTCACCGACCGCGCGGGGACCCGGCTCCATCAAGTCGATCAACCCCCGGCGATTGCCGTCGGCGATCGCGTGAAAGACGTCCTCGCTCGCGCTCGGTCGCGACATAGCAGTCATTTTAGCAAAACCTAAAATGGATGATGCGGGCGAGAGGACTCGAACCTCCAAGGGCCTCACGGCCCACCGGCTCCTAAGGCCGGCGTGTCTACCACTTCCACCACGCCCGCGCCGCTGTGAGAGCGTACATCGGCCGCGCGAGCTTGTATCGTCAACTGCGCGATGTCCTCGGCGTCCGCCCCGGAGAGCAGGGAAGGCGTGATCATCACGCACCCCAACCGCGACAAGCCAGTCGTGCAGGCCACGCGTGCGACCGTCGTGGTGCTGCTGCTCGTGAGCGCCGGTCTGGTCCTGATCATCACGATCGGAGGCTGGAACGTGCTCCAGGGTGCGGTCGCGATCCAGATCGCCTACATCGCGATCTATCTGGTGTTCGCGTTCTACGCCGCCCGCTGGAACCGCGGCGTGCTGCCGATCTCGGCGTCGCTTGCGGTGCTGTTGATGATCTTCGCGGGCGTCGCCGGGCCAGGATGGTTCGCGCGCGACAAGACCGGTTTCGCCGAACCGACGCTCAATGCGAGCCTGCTCGGGCTGCTGACGCTCCTGATCGTGCCCGTGCAGATCCTGCTGATCACGTTCGCAATGCGCGGCTTCTCACAGGGATGGAACGTCGAGGTCGAGCGCCGCGAACCTGTCGCCGCGACAGACGGCTATCGCGACGCGCCGCTGTACCCCGCCTGAGCGAGGTATTGAAGGTCCAGCGACGTGTCATCGCTTTGGCCCAACGAACCGATCGAGCGCGCTGACTGACTCGCCCCTCGCGATTGAGATATTCCGCGCGTTCATCTGGCGCCACTCGATCCCTAGGAGGTCGCACGTCGACGTGAAGAGGGTCCGGATGTCGTCGGAGACGTTGGTGAAGTTGTAGCGCGGGTATGCGTAGGTTTTGCCCCCGGTCCTGACACGGTTGACAAAACGGCAGCCGTCAGAGTGGATCAGACCTCGTATGAACGGTTCTGGATGGTCATGGATGATCCCCGCCTGCCAGTCGGCGAGCGTGATTGGGCGGCGGTGCTTGGGACCTGGGCCATGCTGCGGAAAAGAGACAGACAAGCTGCTTCGAGTAGACCGAGACGACTCCACATCGACTGCCGGCTTCAGCCCTGTAGGACATGATGCGGTTGTCGGGGAACACGGCCTGCATCGAGCTCGCACACTCGCTCACTATCTGTGGCCATGCCATATCCAGGGCGATTCGCAGTCTCCATGTGCGCGGCATTGGATCGATTGACCCGTCGCCGAGATACATGCCCAGCAGGTGCGCGTAGCTTGGCTGGGGCAACGCTTGAAAGTCGTGCTCGGGGTGGCCACAAATCGTGCATGTGGCGCCGCAAGCGTTCAGCCGGTCGTCGCGTGGCGGCAGGTTGCGCCAATCCCGAACTGTCGAGCGGGGAATCCGGGTTGCCCGAGCTGTCTCGCAATCGTTGAGTCCACGCGCTATGAGAGCCATGACCTCGGCGTATTCGGCATTCGATCGCACCACTGAATGCGGCGGGTGGTGTGTGGTTGCTGCTGATCGGCGACACATGTGTCAGGACATGGGAGACACCAACGTGATGGGGGTCTTCTGTGGAGATGGCGCGGTATCTGGTCGAGGCGCATGTGTTGGAGGGACGTCCGGTCGGTGAGCTTGCGGCTGCGCATGGCGTGCATCGCAGCTGGATCTACAAGCTCCTGGCCCGCTACCGAGAAGGCGGCGTCGAGGCGCTGGCGCCACGCTCGAGACGACCGCGATCATGCAAGCACGGGACACCTGAGAGAGTCGTGCAGGAGATCGTGGCGCTGCGCCACCAACTCGCGCAGGAAGGCCACGACTGCGGCGCAGCGACGATCGCCTACCACCTCGCCGAACGCATCAATGAGGTTCCTTCCAGGGCGACGATCTGGCGAATCCTCAAACGAGAGGGATTGATCGTCCCTCAACCACAGAAGCGACCCCGCTGCTCGCTGATCCGCTTCCAAGCAGACCTACCAAACGAGACCTGGCAGACCGACATCACGCACTGGCAGCTCGCCGACGGCGAGCACGCAGAGATCCTCAACTTCATCGACGACCACTCCCGCCTGTTCCTCGCCTCCGACGCCTACCCGACGACCAAAGCCCAAGACGTCGTCGACAGCTTCCACAAGGCAGCCAGCCTGCACGGCCTACCCGCATCGCTACTCAGCGACAACGGCGCGGTCTTCACCGCCAGCCCCCGCCACGGCAAGGTGCTGCTCCAGTCAGAGCTCCAACGGCTCGGGATCGCCTCCAAGAACTCAAGGCCCTACCACCCACAAACCTGCGGCAAGATCGAGCGCCTACACCAGACCCTGAAGCGCTACCTCGCCAAGCAGCCCGCCGCAGAGAACCTCCCAGAGCTACAGAGCCAGCTCGACACGTTCGTCCACTACTACAACGACATCCGCCCCCACAGAGCCCTCGACGGGCGCACACCGCTACAGGCCTACAGCACCCGCATCAAGGCCAAACCCACCAACGGCGCCTCCCACACACCAACCCACTTCAGGGTCCGCCAAGACAAGGTCGACGAAACCGGCAAGGTCAGCCTGCGCTACCACAGCAAGCTCTACAAAATCGGGCTAGGAAGAGCCCACAAAGGCCGCACGATCAAGCTCCTGATCGCCGACCAGCACATCCGCGTCATCGACCTCCAAGGACAGCTCATCCGCGAGCTCACACTCGACCCCACCCGCAACTACCAGCCCCTCACACCCGCCTAACCCGTCTACCATCACCCGAGACATCAGTCTCCGATGTCCTGCGACACAACAGAATGCGGCGGGTGGGATTCGAACCCACACGTCCTTGCGGACAATGCGTTTTGAGCGCATCGAGTCTGCCGTTCCTCCACCGCCGCGCGGGATCTCAGTCTAGTTGCAGGGCCGGAGCACCACCGCACGCTGAAAGCCCGTGGTTGCGTCGCTAGGGCCCGCCGACCAGCTCCAGCAGCGGCTCCGCGAGCGCGGGCCGCGTCACAAGAATCCCCCACGGGAGTTGCTGGTGCACGGGCAGCTCGAGCACGCGCAGCCCGGCGCGTTCGCAGATGAGCGCGCCGGCGGCGATGTCCCATTGCTTGACGGTGCGCTCGAAGTACCCGTCGTAGCGCCCGGCGGCCGTCCAGGTGAGGTCCAGCGCGGCGCTGCCGAGGCGGCGTACGTCGCGCACGCAAGGCAGCACGCGCGTGAGCACCCGCGCCTGGGCAGCGCGCACGCCCGCGTCGTAGGCAAAGCCGGTGGCGAGCATCGCCGTCGAGAGCTGCTCGTCGTCGCGGGCGCCGCCTGAGAGCTCGGCTTCACCGTGGGGCCCGGCGAGCATCGCGCGCCCGTCTCTGGTTGCGGTGAAGAGCTCGTCGCGGTTTGGGTCGAACACCGCGCCGGCGATGGTGCCGTCGCGGTCGGCAACCGCAACGCTGACGCACCATTGGGGTATCCCGAACAGGAAGTTGACCGTGCCGTCGAGCGGGTCCACGACCCAGCGCAGGCCGCTGCTGCCCTCGGCGTGGTCACCCTCCTCCCCCACGAAGCCGTCGCTCGGCCGCCGCGCGGCGAGCAGCTCGCGGATCGCGTGCTCGGAGACGAGGTCTGCCTCGCTGACGAGGTCCGTGGGCGTGCTCTTGCTGGCGATGCTCAGCTCGGCGCCGCGGCTGACGCGTTCGAGCAGTAGCGCCCCGGCGCTCGTGGCGGCCTCGACCGCGATCGCCAGCAGCGCGTCCGCCTCGTGTGCGTGCGCGTTGCCGGCGCCGCGCGCGGGCGCGTCGCTCACGGGAGCTCTGGCGGGCGCTGCTCGGCCCACGGGCGCTCGACCTCGAGCTGACCGGCGAGCGACAGCAGCGTCGCCTCGTCCGCCGGGCGCCCGACGATCTGCACCGCCCGCGGCAGCCCGTCCGCGCCGAAGCCCGCCGGCACCGACGCGGCCGGCTGGCCGGTGACGTTCCAGACGCCGTTGTAGGGAACCCAGCCGACGACCGCGTTGAGCGTCCACAGCGCGCCGCGCCCCTGGAGCTGGCCGATGCGCGGTGGCGGTGCCGCGGTCGCGGGCGTCAGCAGCACGTCGTGCTCCTCGAACACGCGGTTCAGCTTGTGCGCGAGCTCCGCCTCGCCTGCGAGCGAGCGCTCGAGCAGCGACGGCGGGATCAGGCCGCCCATACGCGACATCGCGCGTGTGCGCCGTTCCAGACGCTCCGGGTGCGGGAGCTTCACTGCCTCGTCGTGGATCCCGCGCAGGTAACGAACCGTTATCGCCGGCATCACACCGGCGCTGTAGTCGGGGTCGCGCTCGCTCAGCCGGTGCCCGAGCGAGCGCAGCAGCTCGACGGTCTCCTCGAACGCGCGGCGGGCGTCCTCGTCGAGCTTCGCCATCACGCCGGGGAGCACCTTCGTCGAGTAGGCGATTCGCAGCGACCCGGGGGGCGTTGCGGCAGAGGTCGCGAAGGGCACGGCCGGCGCCGGCACGCGGTCCGCGTCCGCGTCGATCGCGCCGGAGGCGACGTCGTGGAACAGCGCCGTGTCGGCGACCCTGCGTGCGAGCACACCTTTGACCGACAGCCCGTGCCAGCCGCGCCGACGCGGCGCCATGGAGACGCGGCCGCGCTGGGGCTTGAGCCCGAACAGGCCGCACCACGCGGCGGGAATGCGAATCGAGCCGGCGCCGTCGGAGCCGAGCGCCGCGCCGATCAGCCCGGCGGCGACGGCCGCGGCGCTGCCGCCGCTCGAGCCGCCCGGCGCGTGCTGCTGATCCCACGGGTTGCGCGTGGCGCCGAATGTGGCGGTCTCGGTGAACGGCCACATGGTCAGCTCGGGCACGTTGGTCTTGCCGATGATCACCGCGCCCGCCTCGCGCAGGCGCCGCACGACCTCTGCGTCCGCGGCCGCGGGCGCGCCGTAGGCGTTGGTGCCGTACGTCGTCACCTCGCCGGCGACATCGATGTCGTCCTTGACCGCGATCGGCACGCCGAGCAGTGGGCGCGCGCCCGACTCCCCGCCCGCTCCGCGACGCGCGTCAGCCTGGTCGGCCTCGAGGCGGGCGCGTTCGGCGAAGACGATGCGAAACGCGTTCAGGCGCGGGTCCAGCCGCGCGATGCGCTCGAGATACGTCTCGAGCAGCTCGCGCGAGGAGACCTCCCCGGCGGCGATCAACTCGGCCTGGCGGGCGATTCCGGCGTAGGCGAGCTCGACGGCGTCCATCGACCGGCAATCTAGTGCAAAGCAGACGACGCGAGACGCTAGACGGGCGTCACGGCGCTGTGCTTGGCCGGCCAGTCACGGCGCTTGCCGGCCGCGTGCGCGAAGCGGCGCACGAGCTCGCCGCGCAGCGCGTCGGGCTCGATCACGGCGTCGATCACGAGCTCGGAGGCGAGGTGCAGGATGTCGATGTCCTGCGCGTACTCCTCGCGCAGCTGCTCAGTCCTGGCGGCGCGCTCGTCCTCGTCGTCGATCGCCTGCAGCTGGTTGTAGTAGACGGCGTTGATCGCCGCCTGCGGCCCCATCACGGCGATCGACGCGCTGGGCAGCGCGATGCAGCAGTCGGGCTCGAACGCCGGCCCGGCCATCGCGTACAGGCCCGCGCCGTATGCCTTGCGCACGATCACAGAGATCTTCGGCACGGTCGCCTCGCTGACGGCGCTGATCATCTTTGCGCCGTGACGGATGATGCCCTCGCGCTCGACCTGCGTACCGATCATGAAGCCAGGCACGTCGGCGAGGAAAAGCAGCGGCACGTTGAAGGCGTTGCACGTCCAGATGAAGCGCGCGGCCTTGTCGGCGGAGTCGGTGAACAGCACACCGCCCTTGTGCTTGGGCTGGTTGGCGACGATGCCGATCGCCCGGCCTTGCAGGCGCGCGAAGCCGACCACGAGCTCCTTGGCCCAGCGCGGTTGGATCTCCAGCAGCGAGCCCTGATCGACGAGCGCGTCGATCAGCAGCTTGATGTCGAACGGCTTGTTCTCATCGGCGGGGATCAGCTCGGCGATGGCGCCCCCGGCGGCCGCGTCGGCGGGCGGCGCCGGCAGGGCGACCGGCGGGCACTCCTGGGGTGGCTGGGATTCCCAACTGCTCGGAAGATATGAGAGATAGCGGCGTGCGAAGTCAATCCCGTCGGCATCGCTGTCGACGAGCTGGTGGGCGCAGCCGGAGACGCCGGTGTGCATGCGCGCTCCCCCCATCTGCTCGAGCGTGACCTTCTCGCCGATCACCATCTCGGCCATGCGCGGCGAGCCCAGGTACATCGAGGCGTTGCCCTCGCGCATGATCACGATGTCGCAGAACGCCGGGATGTAGGCGCCGCCGGCGGCACTCGGGCCGAACAGCACGCAAACCTGCGGCACGACTCCCGAGAGCTTGACCTGGTTGTAGAAGATCCGCCCAGCCCCCCGCCTGCCGGGGAACATCTGCACCTGCTCGGTGATGCGCGCGCCCGCCGAGTCGACGAGGTAGACCATCGGGATTCGCAGCGTCAGCGCGCGTTCCTGGATGCGCAGGATCTTCTCGACCGTCTTTGGCCCCCACGAGCCGGCCTTGACGGTGGGGTCGTTGGCCATCAGCGCTACCGCGCGCCCGTCGATCTCCCCCACCCCGGTGACCACGCCGTCGGCGCCGAGACCATCGTCCTGCCAGTTGGCCAGCAGCGCCTCCTCGGCGAAGCTGCCGTCGTCGAGCAGCAACGCGATCCGCTCGCGAACGGGCAGCTTGCCCTGTTCGAGCGCCTTCTGCCGGTGGCGCTCAGGCCCGCCACCGAGCGCGCGCTCGGTGGCGTCGCTCAGGTTGCTCACGGGCGCGGCAGCCCTCGATACCGGTGACGGCCGCGGCGGCCGCGCGAGAGATGCCGTTCGTGACGCGCCTGCAAGCGGGCTTCGACGACGTCGAGGTCCGAGGCCGGCCCGAACAGGCGCCACGCGTCGCGGATGACAGGCAGCAGCGTGATGCCGATCACCCATGCCGGCCAGAACTGGCCCTGGTGATGCCCGCCCGTGAGGAACCAGATGCCGACGGCCAGCGCCGACACGCCGAGCGAGCCCCCAGCCTCCTGCGCGAGGCGCCGGCGCAACTGCCCCTTGCGCTTGACCAGCGCGAGCTTGACCGAGGCGGAGCTGACGGGCAGGTCGGCGCGCAGCCCGTCGAGTTGCCCCCGCGTGGTGGCGCTGTAGGCGTCGCCGATGCGCTCCTCGAGCTCCTCCGAGGTGAGCCTGCCCGCGAGCGCGTGCTCACGCAGCTCATCCACGAGCTGCTCGCGATCGGCGTCCGCGACACGCAGGCTCGACAACTCACTCATCCGTTGAATGTACCTGCTCAACGGCCGTCCGAGGCGCTCGCAGGCGCTCGGCCTTCGATTAGGGCGCACGGCGCCGCCGCGGCCCCGCTCGATCGCTCCTATATAGACGTGTTCTCGGCGGGCTCCTCGCCCGAGTAGTCGTAGAAGCCGATTCCGGACTTGCGCCCGAACCAGCCCGCACTGAGCATCTTGCGCAGCGTCGGCGGGCGCGCGAAGCGCCGCTCGCGGAACTCGTCGAAGAGCACGTCGCAGATCGATCCCATGGTGTCCAGGCCGACGAAGTCGGCGAGCGTCAGCGGCCCCATCGGGTGCCCTGCGCCGGCCTTCATCGCTTCGTCGATCTCCGCGACGGAGCCGACACCCTCTTCGTAGGCGCGGATCGCGTCGAGCATGTATGGCACGAGCAGACGGTTGACGATGAAGCCGGCCTTGTCCTTGGTGGGGATCGCGAGCTTGCCCTCCGAGCGCGCGAACTCGAGCGCGACCGCGAACGCAGCGTCGGTGGTTGTGATGCAGCGCACCACCTCGACGAGCTTCATCACCTGCGCGGGGTTGAAGTAGTGAAGGCCGACGAACTGGCCGGGGCGGCTGGTGGCTGCGGCCTGGTCGATCACGGCGAGCGACGAGGTGTTCGTCGCGAACACCGCGTCGGGCTTGACGATCGGGTCGATCTCGCGCCACATCTCGAGCTTCAGCGCCAGGCTCTCGGTGATCGCCTCGATCACCAGGTCGCAGTCGGCGAGCTCGGCGTAGTCGACCGTGCCGTGGATGCGCCCGCGCAACGCGTCTGCGTCGTCTTGCGTGCGCTTGCCCTTCTCCACGGCGCGCGCGAGCTGCTTGTCGATCTTGCCGAGCCCCTTCTCCAGGGTCGCCTCGTCGAGCTCGCGCAGCACCACCTGGTAGCCGGATTCCGCTGCCACCTGCGCGATGCCGTGCCCCATCAGGCCCGCTCCGAGCACTCCCACCTTCTCGATCTGCTTCGCCATCCCAGCCCTCGCCTTCCTCTGTTCGTGGCCGCCGCCCGCCAACCCTGCCGGCCGCCAACCCTATTACGTGCGGGAAGGTCGGGCGGCGGACGGAGTCCTTGCAGCTTGAAGGCTCAATCGATTGACCATCTTCAAATCGCTTGGAGGGCAGACATGCTCAAGCGCTTCATGTTCGCTGCCGCGCTGGTCGCGGCCGCTGCGTTCGCGCCGGCGTCCGCGCTGGCGTTCCACCAGCCGTTTCTTGGCCAGTTCAGCACCGTCTCGCAGATCGGCTCGACGGTGCCGGCCAACGGCGACGTGAACCCCTACGGGATCGTCACCGTACCGAGCAGCGTCGGCTCGCTCACGCGCGGCGACATCCTGATCAGCAACTTCAACGACGAAGAAAACCTGCAGGGAACGGGCACCACGATCGTGCAGGAGAGCCCCACCGGGCACCTGTCGCTGTTCGCCCACATCAGCCCCGACAGCGTTCCCTTCGGCGTCGGCCTGACGACCGCGCTGGCGATCCTGCCAGGCGGCGACGTCGTCGTTGGGAGCCTGCCGACGACCAACGGCAAAGCGCCGACCGCGACGGCGGGCGGGCTGATCGTGCTCGACAGCACCGGCCACGTGATCAAGACGATCTCGGGCGCGCCGATCAACGGACCGTGGGACCTGACTGCGGTCTCCGCGGGCGCGTTCACCGACCTGTTCGTCACCAACGTGCTCAACAACACTGTCGAAAACGGCGAAACCGTGACGAACGGCGGTACGGTCGTGCGGATCGGGCTCGTGACGCCGCCCGGCCACGCGCCGATTGTGACCTCCGAGCGCGTGATCGCCAGCGGCTTCCCCGAGCGCACCAGTGAAGCCGCGCTGGTGGTGGGACCCACAGGCGACGGGCTCGGCCCCGAAGGCACGCTCTATGTTGCGGACACGCAGGGCAACCGCATCGCGGCGATCCCCCAGGCGCTGTTCCGTCACACGCCGCTTGCGGGCGGCGGCCTCACGGTCGCCAGGGGCGGCTTCCTGAACGGTCCGCTGGGGCTCACGATCGCGCCGAACGGCGACATCCTGACGGCGAACGCCAACGACGGCAACCTCGTCGAGACGAACCCGTCCGGCCATGAGTTCCCGCCGTTTGAAACGACGGCGGGCGAAGGCGGGCTGTTCGGGCTGACGCTCGCGCCGAACGCACACGGCGTGTACTTCGTCAACGACTCCAACAACACGCTCGACCTCCTGCACTGACGTCGTGCATTCGGGCTGGAGGCCTGCCGCACCGCGCGGCGTGGCAGGCCTCCCGGTCCGGGTACCCTCAACGGAGTGAGCGCTGAGGACACGTTCGATCTTGCGGCAGCGGGCCTGCGCGGCGACGGCACGGATCTGGCGATCTCGGTGGAGGTGCTCGCGAACAAGCTCGAGCAGGCGCTGCCCGGGCGCGCGCGCGTTGAGCGCCGCGGCTCGGGGATGCTCGGCCGCGGCGAGAAGCGCGTGCGCCGCGTGCACGTGGAGCTGGGACCGTGCGCGTATGAGCTGGCGGTGGACGATGGTCGCGTGGAGGGCTTCCGCGAGCGCCAGTCCGGCGGCATCGCGATCAAGCGCGAGGCGCTGACACCGGATCAGTGGATCGCTGCGCTGACCGCGGACCTGCGCGCTGAGGCCGAGCGCAGCGCCCACGCGCGCAGCGCGCTAGAGGAGCTCCTGCGCTGAGATGAGCGACCCCGATCCGCCTCCGGAGCAGGCGCAGGAAGTCGAACAGCAGCAGTCGCTCGCGCGGATCGAACAGGGAGGCATCCCGCTTTCAGCCGAACGACGACTGCGCGAGCTAGGCGAGAGCGACGGCGCTGGCACCTTCACCTCGGACCTTTCGGTCAACGGGTTCGCGCTCTGCCACCAGCTAGGCCTGAAGCCGCTGTCGCAGGTGATGGGCAGCTCGATCTACCAGATGGGCTACCAGTCCTCTTGGGGCAACATGGGCTATGGCGGCACGATCCTGTTCGAGCTCGACACGCTGTCAAAGGCGCTCAACGAGGTCCGCGGCAGGGCGCTGGTGCGCCTCGGCGAGGAGGCGCGGCACGTCGGCGCCGACGCGGTCGTGGGCGTGCAGACGCGAGCCGGCGAAAGCCAGCTGGAAACAGGCACGCTGGCGCTCGAGCACGTGGTCTTCGGCACCGCTGTGCGCCGCGAAGACGCCCGCGCGGAGCACCCGGTGCTGACGGAGCTGTCGGTGGCCGAATACGCGATGCTGGTGCGCGGCGGCTTCGAGCCGCTCGGGATCGTCGCGTGGAGCTCGGTGTTCTTCACGAGCTACGTCTTCGGGGGAATGATGGGTGGCGGCAACGCGTTGACGATGGGCAGGCAGAACTTCGAGCTGCGCGAGTTCACCCAGGCGATATACAGCGCGCGGGAGGCCGTCATGCAGCGAATCAGCGGCCAGGCCGCGGCGCTCAACGCCTCCGGCATCGTCGGCATGAACATCGGGCACACGGTGCGCCCCCAGACGCTCGGCGGCGGCGTCGGCATGCGCGAGATCAGAGGGCTGATGGTGACGTTCACCGCCGTCGGCACCGCGATCCGCCAAGGTGACGACCACACCATCCCGCCCCCCAAACCAACAATCGACCTGTTCGGCTGAGAAGGAGCACCACATGAACGAGCGCGAGACCCCGTATGACCCCTCCTCACTCGAGGGCGTCCCAGAGGCGGGCCGCGCCCGTCTCCAACAGAATCGTGCGGGACTTTTCACGTCAGACCTATCAGTGAACGAGTTCCTGCTCGTCAAGCAGGCGGGCTTCGAGCCGTTGGGCCTCGTGGTGGGGAGCTCGATCTACCACATCGGCATCCAGATGGCGGGCTGGAAGAAAAGCCAGGAGATGACGGTCCTGTCAGAAGCGATGTACGGCGCGCGCCAGCTGGCGATGACGCGCATGGAGGAGGAGGCCGACCAGCTCGGCGCGGACGGCGTCGTCGGTGTGCGCCTGGACATCGGGCGCTACGAGTGGGGCCAGGACATGGCCGAGTTCATCGCGATCGGCACCGCCGTCAAGCACCGTGACGGCGTGCTGCACCGCGCACCCAACGGCAGGCCGTTCACGAGCGACCTCTCCGGCCAGGACTTCTGGACGCTGCTGCGCACCGGCCACCGACCGGTGGGCATGGTGATGGGCAGCTGCGTCTACCACGTAGCGCACCGCGGCATGTTTCAGTCGATGGCGCAGACCGGGCGCAACGTCGAGCTCTCGAACTTCACCCAGGCGCTGTACGACGCGCGCGAGCTGGCGATGGAGCGGATGCAGTCAGAGGCGCAGGAAATCAGCGCCGAGGGGATCGTCGGCGTTCAGCTGCAGGAGAAGAACCACGGCTGGGGCAGCCACACGATCGAGTTCTTCGCGGTCGGCACAGCGATCATCCCGCGCGAGGGCCACACCGAAGAAATCGAAGCGCCGACCACGGTGCTCGATCTGAGCTGAGCTCAGCGAGACGTTTAAGGGGCTCCGCCTGCCTGTGCCCAGAATGGGTAGCGGCTCCGCCACTCGTGCGTGCGCCTGGCCAGGACTACGCGGGCAGCAGTTCGAGCGCGTCGACGTGCCTGGGCCGCATGACGGCGAAGTGACGGTGGTCGAGCGTCGCGAGCTTGGGCTCGCGCAGGCGCTCGACGATCGCCAGCACGGCGGCGTCGACGAAGCCGACACGCAGGTCGGCGTAGGCGGTGAGCAGCTCGCCGACGCGTCCGTAATCAACCGGTTCGAGCGCCTTGACCAGGAATGCTCCCCGGCGACATTCCTCGAGAAACGTCACGAACGTATCCACCTGACCGGTGCGCCTCAGCAGGTACTCGAGCTCCACGAGCACGGGCGCGGGAACGATCCGATCACCACGGCTCTGCTCCAGCAGGGCTGCGCAGGACTCGTGATCCTCGTCGTGCGGCTCGATCGCGGCGAGGAGGGGGCCTGTGTCGATGACTAGCGGAATGGCTCGGGCTCGTACTCGTCTTCACTGGCGCGACGAGACAGGTCTCCGCGACCGGATCGCCCGATCCCGATGCAGTTGAGCGGGGGCGCAAGCGGCTCCTCCTCGGCGGCAGCCCCCAGCTCGTGCTCCATCGCCTCGCGCACGATCTGCGCCACAGACACCCCGCGTTCGCGCGCGCGTCGCTTGGCTCGCTCGACGAGCTCCGGCTCTGCCTGGATCATCAACCTCTGCATCATCGGTGCAATCATGCTATCAGTGGCGTCCTTCCGTAGGCTGTTGTGACCAATTGGCCCTGTACGAGGCTCATCCGACCGGAAGATGCCCGACGGGACGCTCATCGACAGGAGGGCCACGCCATGAGCATCGTCTTCACCGAGGATCAAGGCCCCGTCAGGTACGTGGTGCTCAATCGCCCCGAGAAGCGCAACGCGATGAACCAGGAGCTGCTGCTGGCGCTCGGCGAAGCTCTGCGCGAGGCGGCCGCCGAGCCGGATGTCCACTGTGTAGTGCTGCGCGGCGAGGGACCGGTGTTCTCCGCGGGCGTCGATCTCGTGGAGCTCGCCGCATCGGCTGGCACTCCGGGCATGCTGCGCCCGTTCAGGAAAGTGTTCCTCGACTGCGCCAACATCTGCGAAGAGATGGCCAAGCCGGTCGTCTGCCAGATCCACCGCACGTGCGTCGGCGGCGCGTTGGAGGTGGCGCTCGGCTGCGACCTGCGGATCGCTTCCAGCGACGCGACCTTCGGACTGCCGGAGGTCAAGTTCGGGATCATCCCCGACGTCGGCGGCTCGACTCGGCTGCCGGCGGTCGTGGGCCTCGGGCGCGCCAAGGAGCTGATCATGACGGCGCGGCTGATCGACGCGACGGAGGCCGAGCGCATCGGCCTGGTAAACCGCGTCGTCGCGCCTGACGAGCTCGAGGACGCGACGCGAGCGCTCGTCGACGAGCTGCTCGCGAACTCGCACATCGCGGTGGGCCGCGCCAAGCGGGTGATCGACGCCTCCGCGCGCCCCGCGCTCGCGCAGACGCTCGAGATGGAGGTGGCGGTGCAGGAGTACTGCGTGGCGGCGGCGCGCGAGAGCGCGAACGAGCAGAGCCAGGCCGGGGAGCCTGTGGCGAGCCTCTGAACGCATGGCCGGGCTGGACGCGGGGCAACCAATCGTCCGTGACGCGTCCGAGCGCGACGCAGCGGCGTGTGCCGCCATCTATGCGCCGTATGTCACCGGTACGGCCATAACGTTCGAGTCCGACCCTCCCTCGCCAGCGGACATGGCGGTGCGCATCGGCGCCGCGCTGCGCACGCACGCGTGGGTGGTCCTCGAACACGAGGGACGCGTCGTCGGCTACGCCTACGGCGGCCCCTTCAAGTCGCGCGCCGCCTACCTGTGGGCGTGCGAGGTGAGCGTGTACGTGGAGCCGGGGCGCCGGCGCACCGGCAGCGGCAGGAGCCTCTACGAAGCCCTCTTGCGCCGGCTGGCAAGCCGCGGCTTCCGCGTCGCCGTCGCCGGCATGACGCTGCCGAACGACGCCAGCGTCGCCCTGCATCGTGCGCTCGGGTTCGAGCCGGTGGGTACCTACCGGCGCATCGGCTTCAAGCACGGCCGCTGGCACGACGTGGCCTGGACACAGCGGACGCTCGCCGACGGCCAGGATCCGCCGGCGGAGCCGATCTAGTGTCGGGCGCTCACCGACGCCAGTCGACCGCCCCGGCGACCAGCGTGTGGCTGCCGAGCGGCCGGCCCAGGATCTCCTGGGCGCGTCGGGCGCACGCGAGCAGCGCCTCCAGGTCGATGCCGGTGTCGATGCCCATCTCGTGAAGCATCGAGACGAGATCCTCGGTGGCGATGTTGCCGGTGGCGCCGGCCGGAACGGGGCAGCCACCGAGCTCGCCGAAGCTCGACTCGAAGCTCTCGATGCCCGCCTCGAGCGCCGCGAGCACATTCGCGAGACCCTGCCCGCGGGTGTTGTGGAAGTGCGCCGTCAGCTCCACCCCCTCCCCCAGCGACTCGCGCGCTTCGGTGAAGAACGCGCGCACCTGGCGGGGGTTCGCCATGCCGGTGGTGTCGCCGAAGCCGATCTCCTGGGCGCCGGCGTCGCGCAGGCGCGCCGCGATCTCGAGCACCCGCTCGGGCGGCACCTGGCCCTCGTAGGGGCAGCCGAAGGAGGTTGAGATGACGCCCTCGCAGCGCAGACCCAACGCGCGCGCGCGCGAGAGCACGGCTTCCAGCGCGGAAAGCGACTCGGCGATCGAGCGGTTGACGTTGTTGCGGTTGTGCGTCTCGGAGGCGGACATGAAGACGTTGATCTCGTCGAACGCGGGGCGCGCGCCGGTGGCGGCATGGCGCAGCTCGAGCGCGGCGTCGAGCCCGCGCTCGTTGGGGATCAGCACCGACACGCTCACCGCAGCAGGCACGTCGATCTGCGCCAGCACCTGTGCTGCGTCTGCGAGCTGGGGGATGACGTCCGGGCGTACGAAGCTCGTCACCTCCAGCCGTCGCAGGCCGGTACGCGCGAGCGCGTCGATCAACTCGACCTTGCGCTCGGTGGGGATCACCTCGGGCTCGTTCTGGAAGCCGTCGCGCGGCCCAACCTCTCTGACGCTCACCGCCTGTGGCAGCCCGCTCACGGCGCTGCGCCTCGCTCGATCGTCATGTCACGCAGCCTATACTCGGCCGCCGTGGCACCGTCCAGCCCCGACCCCGTCGCAGTCATCGGTGCCTCAGGGGCCCTTGGCTTCGGCCTCGCGGTCCGGCTCGCGCGAACAGGAGTGCCGATCGCGATCGGCTCGCGCCATGCGGCGCGCGCCGCGGAAACGGGCGAGCGTGCGAGGGAGGTCGTGCCCGACGGGTCGTTCTCGGCACACGAGAACGCCGACGCGGTGCGCGCCGTTGGCGACGAGGGCGCCGTCATCCTGAGCGTCCCCTTTCGCAACCAGTCCGAGACCCTGGCCGATCTTCGCGAAGCGCTGACGCCGGGCCAGCTGCTGATCGACGCGACCGTGCCGCTCGCGGCGGCCGTCGGCGGCAAGGCGACGCGCATGCTGGGCGTGTGGCAGGGCTCGGCCGCCCAGCAGGCTCTCGAGATGGTCCCCGAGGGCGTGCGCGTGGTCTCTGCGCTGCACACGGTGAGCGCCGCGTCGTTGAGCGACCTCGAGCATCCGCTCGCCCAGGACGTGCTCGTGTGCGGCGACTCGCGCGCGGACAAGCGCCGCGCAGCTGAGCTGATCGAGCGGATCGACGGCCTGCGCTGCGTCGACTGCGGAAGGCTCGAGATGGCGCGCACGACCGAGGCGCTGACCGCGCTGCTGATCGCGGTGAACGCGCGCTACAAGGCGCACGCGGGCGTGCGCCTGACGAGCCTGCCCGAGGCACTGTGGGAGTGACCGAGCCGGACATCGTGATCCTGACCGGCGGCACCGGCGGCGCGAAGCTCGCCTGCGGGATCGCCGAGGTCGCCGGTCCCGAGCGGCTCGCCGCGATTGTCAACACCGGCGACGACATCGAGATCTACGGCGCGCACGTGTCCCCGGATCCGGATCTCGTGTCGTTCTGGCTGGCTGGCGCGATAGACGAGCGCGGCTGGGGTTTGCGCGGGGACAGCTTTACGGTGATGGATGCCCTGCGCGAGCTTGGCGTCGAGGTCTGGTTCAACCTCGGCGACCGCGACCTGGCGTGGTGCCTGGAGCGAGCGCGGATGCTGGCGGAGGGGGTCTCTGCGACCGCCGCGCTCGCACGCCTCAACGCCGCGCTCGGCGTGCGCGCGCACGTGCTGCCGATGAGCGACGACCCTGTGCGCACCTGGGTTCGCACCGGCGACGCCGGGTGGCTCACGTTTCAGGAGTTCATGATCCGCGAGCGCGCGTCGGGGATGCTCGAGGGACTCGAGTACCGCGGCGCCGAGCAGGCGCGCGCAAGCGAGCAGGCGCTCGCCGCGATCGCACGGGCGAGCGTGATCGTCATCGGTCCGTCCAACCCGCTCGCGTCGATCGGCCCGATCCTCGCCGTCCCTGGAATCCACGACGCTCTGCGGGAGGCGGCTGCTCCGGTCCTCGCCGTCAGCCCGATCGTCGCGGGCGAGGTGCTGAAGGGACCGACAGCCTCGTTCATGGCCTTCGGCGCGCTCGACTGCAACGCCGATGGGATCGCCGATTTCTACGGCGAGCTACTCGACGGGATCATCGCCGACGAAGACGTCGGGCGGCTGACGACACTGCAGACCGACACGCGCATGGACGACGCCGCCGGGCGCGCCCGCGTGGCCGAGCAGACGCTGTCGTTCGCCGCCGCGCTTGCCGGCTAGCGTCGGCCCGCGTTCACGCGAACTCGGCGGCGTTCTGCTCGCGCCACTGGGTAAGCGTGGCGAGCCCCCCGTCGATCACGCGCCCGAGGAACGTGCCTCGGTCGTTGGCGTGGGGCAGCGGCTCGTCCGGCACCTCGACGCCGAGGAACTCGCACAGCGGCTCCCAACCGTCGGTGACCTCCCATACGAGCAACCGCTCCGGAGGCACGGTGCGCTTGACCTGCTCGTTGTGCGCGTGCATCTGCTCGATCAGCTGCTGGGGCTCGTGTCCTTTCGCGAACGTGCCCTGCGGGCCCCAGAACATTCGGGTGACGAGCGCCTGATATCTGTCCCAGGTGGGATCTATCTGTGCGCGGGCGCGCGACACGAGCGCCATCACCGACTCCCCGTAGGACATCTCGACGATCGTCTCGCGAAAGCTGCGCTCCCACGACTCGCCCTCGCGCACGCTCAGCAGCACCTTCGCGTCGGGATAGGCGTCCATCAGCTCGCGGTAGAAGTAGCCGCCCGGCCAGTCCGCGCTCGAGCGCTGCCCGGCGAACACCTCATCCCACGGAGCCTCGCCGTCGAGCGCCCGTTCCCAGAGCGGCACCTGGGTCGGCAGGTCGGCGAGCACGTTGACCCAGTGGTAGCAAGGCGCCAAGCCGAGCTGTTCGAATGCCAGCTTCTGCGTGAGCGTGCCGGTGCGCGGCAGGCCCGCGCCTATCAACTCGATGCTCATCCGCGTGCAATCTCTCCCGGGACGCCTTTAATGCCTGTAACCTACCGCGTAGCGCTGCCAGGGTCGTTGCGTGAGGGTCAAAGGACCTGCCAGGCACGCGAAGAACTCAATAAGAAGGGCGCTCCGGCACCAGCTAGTCTGGAGTCTTGCGCATATCGTCGGAACCACAACTGGACGGCACCGACCGGGTTTAGGTAGCACCGGCCTCAGCCACACAAGGAGTCTCGACTTTGTACAACGACCGCTTGCACCGCGGCCGCGAAGGCTCAGTTCTCGTCGATCCGCGCCCGAGCGCACGCCGGCCCGTGCGCCGCGTCGGCACGCGGATCGCCGCGATCGCCGTCTCGGACTCCGCCGACGTCCTCTCGCAGGAGCAGGTGCTCGAGCGTCTGGGCCTCGAGGGCGACGAGTTCGCCGAACGGATCTTCGCGCGCAGCGGCGTCGAACGCCGCCACCTGAACCTGAGCGAGGACTTCCTCGGCCGCACGCTGCAGGGTCGCGCCCAGCAGATCGAGCAGGACCTGCTGACCCACTCGATCCGGGCGATCGACGCACTCCAGCTCGACCCGTCGCAGGTGGGCACGGTCGTCAGCTCGAGCCTCTACTCGCTCGGCTGCCCGACGCTCGCGCACAAGGTCGTTGACCACTACCGGATGGACCCGAGCACCGACAAGTACCACGTGAGCGGCGTGGGCTGCGCGAGCGGGGTGCCGCTGATGCGCCTGGCGGCCCAGACGATGGGCGATGACCCGGACAAGCGTGCCCTGGTCGTAGCGGCCGAGTGCATGAGCGGGATCCTCACGCGCGCCACGGCGGAGGATCCAAAGGCCAAGACAGTTGGCTCGGCGCTATTCGGGGATGGCTGCGCGGTGGCGATGCTCTCGAGCGAGGAGTCGGCGAACGGACCGATCATCCTGGACTCCCAAGTCCACCAGCTGAGCGACTCGCTCGACGCGGTCCGCCTCGACCTCACCGCCGAGGACAGCTATCTGCATCTCGCGCGCGACCTGCCGGACCTCGCCGGCGAGGGCCTGCCAGACGTCGTCGCCGGGTTCCTGCGCCGCAACCGGCTCGAGCGCTCGGACATCGACCACTGGATGGCCCACCCGGGTGGGCGGCGCGTCGTCGAGAACGTGCAGAATGCGCTCGGGCTGTCGCGTGAGGATCTCGCGACGAGTTGGAGCTCGCTCGCCGAGCACGGGAATGTGGGCACGCCGTCGATCCTGTACGTGCTCAAGGAGACGATCGAGCGCTACGAGCCCGAGCCCGGTGAGCACGGGCTGCTCGTCACGATCGGCCCCGGGGTAACCCTGGGGCTGATGCTGCTCGGCTGGTAGCAGCCGCCCGGCGCTCGAGCCGGCGAACCCCGGTCGAGCGCGGGACACGGGTACGCTCTTTTCGATGCGCACCGCAGCGATTCTGCCCGTCAAGCGCTTCGTGCGCGCCAAGCAGCGCCTCGCGGCGAGTGTGGCTGATCCGCTGCGAGTGGAGCTCGCGGAAGCGATGGTCGCCGATGTGCTGCTCGCGCTCGCGCAGTCACGCGCGATCGAGCATACGATCCTCATAACCGGCGAGCGCTCGGTCGCAGCCGCCGCGCGGGAACTGGGCGCGATCGTGATCGAGGATGCACGGGAAGAGGGGCAGCCGGCGGCGGCGAAGCTCGGCGTGCAGCGTGCGCTTGCCACCGGCATCGAGCGCGTGCTGTGCGTCCCGGGAGACTGCCCCACGCTCGACCCGGCGGAGCTGGACGCGTTGCTGGAGATCGACCCGCGGACAGCGCCCGCAGCCCAGGTCGTCGTCGTGCCCGATCGCCACGGCACGGGCACCAATGGCCTGCTGCTCGCGCCCGCGGACGCGATCCCCCCCAGCTTCGGGCCAGGCAGCTGCGAGCGTCACCGCAGGCTCGCCGCGGAAGCCGGCGTGGCGTGCAGCGTCGAGCGGGTCCCCTCGCTGCTGCTCGACATCGACACGGGCGCCGACCTCGACGTGCTGCGTGCGCGGCTCGCGGGCCATTCCGCGCGCGCGCCCCGTACGAGGGCGGTGCTCGGGCTCGGCGAAGTCCGCGACGCGCTGTCGATGACCGGCTCCGGCTGAGCCGCGCGCGTGGCGAGCCTCTCAGCACGCGGCCTGCCCGGCCTGCCGGAGGTGCGCGCGGGCGACGACATCGCCGCGCTGATAGTCGCGGCGCTCGACGGTGAGCGCCTGCGCGACGGCCAGCTCGTGGCGGTCGCGCAGAAGGCCGTTTCCAAGTCAGAGGGCGCGATCGTGGCGCTGGGAGACGTGCACCCGGGCGCCCGCGCGCTCGAGCTCGCAACCGCCGCGCCGGGAGGCGATGCAAAGGACCCGCGCGCGGTGCAGGTGGTCCTCGACGAGTCGCTGGAGGTGCTGCGCGCCGAGCGCGGAGTGCTGATCTGCCGTACCCGGCATGGCCTCGTTTGCGCCAACGCGGGCGTTGATGCATCGAACGCGTCGCGGGATGGCGACGAGGACACGCTCGTGCTGCTGCCACGCGACCCGGACGCGTCGGCGCGGCGAATCCGCGCGCGGCTTCGCGAGCTGAGCGGCGCGCACGTCGCGGTCCTGATCAGCGACAGCTTCGGGCGCGCGTGGCGTCACGGACAGCTGGACGTGGTGATCGGTCTCGCAGGCATGCAACCGCTCGATGACTGGCGCGGGCGCACCGACGCGAGCGGCCTCGAGCTGCGCGCCACCTGGCTGGCGGTGGCGGACGCCGCCGCTGCGAGCGCCGACCTGGCGCGCGCGAAGGACTCGCGCGAGCCAGTGGTGATCATCGACGGGCTCGAGCGCTTCTTCACCGAGCAGGACGGTCCCGGGGCGGCTGCGCTGTTGCGCCCGCTCGAGGAGGACATGTTTCGCTGAGGCGCGCCCAGCCGTGCCCAGCGGTGGCGCCCGCCGACGCCGACGCAGTGCAAGCGCCGCAGGGTGATGGGCCGCGCTAAGCGGCGACCGGCACGCCGCCGGTGGCAGGGCCGGAGACGACCGGGTAGCGGCGCCTGATGTCGTAGAGCGTCGTGCGCTCGGCCGCCGGACGCCCGGCCTCGTGCGCGGCGGCCACGAGCTGCGCCGGCTCCAGGCGCGTGCCGTGGTAGCTGCCTGCCAGGCGGCTGATCGACTCCTCCATCAGCGTCCCACCCAGATCGTTGACGCCCCAGCGCAGCGACTCCGTCGCGGCGTCGAGACCCATCTTCACCCAGCTCGCTTGGACGCTCGCGACGGTCCGCCCGAGCGCGAGTCGAAAGACGGCGGTGTGCTTGAGATTCTCAGCTCGGGAGATCTCTTCCACGCCATGAGTCCGTCCCAGCAGGGTTTGGAAGGGGATGAAGGACAGCGGCACGAACT
Source organism: uncultured Solirubrobacteraceae bacterium (assembly GCA_963737025.1). Taxonomy (GTDB): domain Bacteria; phylum Actinomycetota; class Thermoleophilia; order Solirubrobacterales; family Solirubrobacteraceae; genus Palsa-744. The sequence goes on along the minus strand of CAVTRA010000007.1, from coordinate 90,917 downwards.
CGGTGATGCCGCCGGTACGCTCCTGCAGCTCACGGATCACGCGCATGTGCTCGGCCAGCTCCCACGGCTCCTCGATGTGCCCGAACATGACGGTGGCGGTCGAGCGCAGCCCCGCGGCGTGCGAGGCCTCGATGATCTCGACCCAGCGCGCGACGGGGAGCTTGTTCGGCGAGATGCGCTCGCGCACGCCGTCGTGGAGCACCTCGGCGGCGGTGCCGGGCGTCGAGCCCAGGCCCGCGTCGCGCAGCCGCGCGAAGACCTCTGCGGGCGCCAGGCCTGAGATGTCGCACATGTGCGCGATCTCCATCGGGCTGTAGGCGTGCAGGTGCAGCTCGGAGCCCGCCGCCGCGGCGGTCCGCTTCGCCAGCCGCAGCCAGCCGAGGTAGTCCTCGAGCATCCAATCGGGATGGATGCCGGATTGGATGCACAGCTCGGTGGCCCCGAACTCGAGCGCGTCGTGGATGCGCGCGATGAACTCCCGCTCGTCGTGCTCGTAGGCGTCGGGCGAGCGCTTGCCCTGCCCGAAGCCGCAGAAGGCGCAGCCGACGGTGCACACGTTGGAGATGTTGATGTTGCGGTTGACCACGAACGTCACGAGCTCGCCCGCGAGCTCGGCTCGCAGCTCATCGGCGGCCTCGCGCATCGCCTCGATCGCCTGCGGCCGGGTCTCCGCGAACATCGCCGTCAGCTCCTCCGTGCTCAGCCCCTGGCCCTTGCCCGCGTGCTCGATCGCACCGGCGACGAGGTCGGGGCGGATCGGCACGGGAGGATCGGTGCGGCCGGAGCCGCGACGCGGAATGAAGCTCCAGTACTTGACCTTGATCGTGTCCATCACGCCCTGTGCGACCCACTCCGGGTCGATGTACTGCGGATAGACGCACAGCCGCTCTGTCAGCGCGACGCCGTCCTGCTGCAGCTGCTTGCGCACGCGATGCGGCGAGGGAAACGGGTGCTCGGGGGAGATGTGATCGCCGTTGGCGCTGAGCCCGCCCAGGTCGCTCGCGCCGGCGGCGACGAGCTCACCCCACCAGTCGGCGAGGTTGGGCGGGATCTGGATGCCGACGTCGGGCATCAGCCGGCGCGTCTCGGCGATCAGGCGCTTCATGTCCTCGATGTTCACCGGCGAGGCCCACTCCGGCAGCGGCAGCTCGGGGCGGGCGTCAGCGACGCCGGTTCGCCAGTACTCGCGCGCCGCCGCATCGGCGATCTCAGCGGGCTCCTGCCCGTAGTAGCGCTGGTGCGGCACGAAGTTCTGCAGGATCACCTCCTGGATGTGGCCGTACTCGGCGTGCGCCGCCGCGATCGCCTCGAGAGATTCGACGCGCTCGGACTCGCTCTCTCCGATCCCAACGAGGATTCCGCTGGTGAAGGGGATGCGCAGCTCGCCGGCGGCGCGGATCGTCTCCAGGCGCCTGGTCGGATGCTTGGTCGGAGAGCCCGCGTGCACGGTCTGCATCAGCCGCTCGGAGATCGACTCGAGCATCAGGCCCTGCGAGGCGGTCACCTCGCGCAGCCGCGCGAGGTCCTCCCGCGAGAGCACGCCGAGATTGGTATGCGGCAACAGGCCGCGCTCGAGCGCCCGCTCGCACGTCCACACGACGTAGGAGGTGAAGTCCTCGTGGCCGTACTCGCGCAGCCGCGCGGCCACCTGCGGGTTGACCTCGGGCTTCTCGCCGGTCAGCACGAGCAGCTCCTTGACCTGCCGCCGCGCGGCGCCGTCGATGATCTCCAGCACCTCCGCGGGCGCGTACAGGTGCGCCTGGTGCGTCGCAAATGCGCAGTACTTGCAGTAGCAGCGGCATGTCCTCGACAACGACAGCGTCAGGTTGCGCGAGAAGGTGACCCGGCGGCGCATGTGCCGCTCAGTGTAGGCGCGTCGCCAACCGGACCTTCAATCGGACAGCGGCACGTCGCGGCGAACTGCAGCGATCGCGGCATCGCGATCCTGCGTTGGCGGCGTCTCGCGCTCGAACCCGGTCAGCTCGAGCACGCGCTTCGCGCTCGAACCCGCAGGGCAGACCACGCGCAGCGCCTGGCCGCGCCGCTTGAGGCTTTGCTGCAGCCTGAACAGCAGGCCGAGCGTCGCGCTGTCGATGTAGGTTGTGGAGCTCAGGTCGAGCACGATGCCGAGCGCGTCGTTGGACAGGTCGAACGTCGCGTTCTCGAGCGCGCCCACGTTCGAGATGTCCAGCTCGCCGGCGACTGAGACGATACGCACGCCGTCCTGATCGACGAGCTCTATCTCAGCCAGCGGGACAGTCAGCCGGTGCCCCCCATCCAGCGATTCAGGGCTGCCGGTCACGGCGCCTTACGCATCCGCACCGTGGTCCCAGTGGATGTCCGCTCGACGTCTACCGCGTCCATCATCTGCTCGATCATACGCAGCCCCAGGCCGCGCCGCGATCCGCGGGGCGCCCGCCAGCGGCCGCAGTCGGAGACCTGGACCACGACGGCGCCAGACGAACGCTCGGCCAGCAGGCGAAACGTGCGGCCGCGCTCGGGACCGTAGGCGTGCTCGACCGCGTTGGAGCAGATCTCGCTGACCGCCAGCTTGATCGCGAACACGTCGTCACGTCCATCGCCGGTCTCGAGCAGCCACCGCTCGAGCTGGTGCCTGGCCACGGGCACCGAGTCGGGCTCGGCCGGCAGATCGAGCTCGAGCAATCCCACGGGCCGCTCCGACGGCCGCGCCGCGAGCAGCGCCGCGTCGTCCTGAACGTCCGACGCGCCAGGGGCGTGCGCGAGGATGTGCGAGCACAGCTCCTCCAGCTCGGCCGGCCCGGTCGCCAGCGCCCCGCGCAGCCGCTCGAGCCCGACGTCGATCGCCTCGTCGCGACGCTCGACGAGCCCATCGGTGTAGAGCAGCATGGTGGCGCCCGGACCCAGCTCGCACTCCCAGCTCTCGAAGCGGGCGTGCTCGACTACGCCGAGCGGGGGGAGCGTCGCGTGCTTGAGGAAGCGCGCGACCCCGTCGGCGCTCATCAGCAGCGGCGGCAGATGGCCAGCGCTCGCGAAGCGGACACGGCCGCCGTCGGCATCGACAACGACGTACAGCAGCGTCGCGACCATCTCGTTGGGATGCGTGCGCACGACGAGCGAGTTCAGGAGGGTGAGCGCCGCGCCGGGGGACTGTGGCTCGGTCACCGCGTACGCTCGCAACGCGGCTCGCAGCTCGCCCATCAGGGTGGCCGCGCGCACGCCATGCCCGACGACGTCGCCGATCGCGAGGCCGACGCCCCCGCCGGGAAGCACGATCGCGTCATACCAGTCTCCACCGACTTGCGCAGCGCGCTCGCTGGGCCTGTAGCGCGCCGCCATCGTCAGCGCCGGCACGGTGGGCAGCTGCTCCGGCAGCAGGTGGCGCTGGAGCGTGCTGGCGATCGCTTCGGCCTCGACGCGCGCACGCGCCTCACGCACGCGCTCGCCGCGCTCGCGTTGCAGTTCGACGAACACCGCCACCTTGCTGCGCAACACGTCCATGTCGAATGGCTTGACGACGTAGTCGACCGCACCGGCTGCGTACGCGCGAAAGACCTGCTCCACGTCCTCGGCGTGACCCGTCAGGAAGATGATCGGGATGTGGCGCGTCCGTGCCCGGGCGTTGATGTAGCGGGCGGTCTCCAGCCCGTCGAGCCCCGGCATCCGCACGTCCAGCAGGATCAGCGCGAACTCCTCGCGCAGCAGCAGCCGCAGGGCCTGCTCGCCCGAGCGCGCCGTGACGAGCCGCTGTCCGAGCGGCTCGAGCACCGCCTGCAGCGCGTGCAGACCGTCCTCGTCGTCGTCGACCAGCAGGATGCCCGCCGTACCCGGCTCGGGCGCGGGGGACGACGGAACACGCCGGATCGCCAGCGGCTGCTCAGCCGCTGGGCCTGCCGGCGCGCGTGTCAGCCTTGTAGCCACGTCCCGATCAGCGAGAGCAGACGCTCGGGCTCCACCGGCTTGGTGATGTAGTCGGAGGCCCCGGCCGACAGGCTGCGCTCGCGATCGCCCTCCATCGCCTTGGCGGTGACCGCGACGATCGGCAGCTCGCGCAGACCGGGCGTCTGGCGAATCGCGGCGATCGTCTGGTTCCCGTCCATGCCGGGCATCATGATGTCCATCAAGACGATGTCGACGTCGCCGTGGCGCTCGAGCGCCGCGAGCGCCTCCTTGCCGGTCTCCCCGAAGAGGACCTCCATGCCGCGATCCTCCAACAGGCTCGCCAGCGCGAACAGGTTGCGCACGTCGTCGTCGACGAGCAGCACCTTCTTGCCGCGCATCGCCTCCGAGCCGCGCGGCTCCTCCCGGGGGCCCTCACCGGACATGCCCCGGCCGGCCGCGGCCGTCACCGGTCGGCGCTCGAGAGCGACCGCGGCCTCCGCGGCCAGCTGTTCGGGCGAGTCGATGACGTTGGCCGCGACCGCTGGCCCGAGCCGGCGCAGGCGCGCCTGCTCGCGAGCGGTCAGCGCGCGATCCGGGCAGAGGATGAAGGTGGTCGCGGCAACGCGTGGCTCGGCGCTCATCTGTTCGAGCAGCCCGAACATGGAAGCCTTCGGGATGCCGGGGCCTAGCACGATGCAGTCGAATTGAGTCCCTGCGAGCTCGGCCGCCGCCTCGTCGATCGAGGAGGCGCTCGTTGTCAGTATCCCGTCTCCCTGTTCGGTCAGGCCCGAGATCGCCTCCATGGCGGCGCCGCCGCGCTCGACGACCAGCAGGCGCTTGGCGCGGGCTGCGGCGTCCTCGCTCGGGGAGCCCGAGACACCCACGAGGGCGCCGGCCACGAGCGCTCCCCGAGGCTGCGGCGCGGGTGTGGGCGTCCGCGCCAGCGCGCGCTCTGCGAGCGCCAGCGGGCCGGGCGAAGCGCTCCGGTCATCCTCGTCGACCGGCGCGTCGAATGACGGGCCGAGCGGACGCGAGTAGGTCGCGGGCAGGATCAGCGTGAAGGTGGCGCCGTCGCCGACCGTGCTGGAGACCTTGATCTCGCCACCGAGGGCCCTGGCGAGCTCGCGGCTGATCGACAGCCCCAGACCGGTGCCGCCGTACTTGCGACTGGTCGTGCCGTCCGCCTGCTGGAAGGCCTCGAAGATCACCTGCAGCTTGTCGGGAGCGATGCCGACGCCCGTGTCGGACACGGCGAAGGAGACGTGCTCGCCGGGCAGCCGTCTGAGGCTGAGCGTGACTCCTCCCGAGTCGGTGAACTTGAAGGCGTTCGAGAGCAGATTCCTGAGTATCTGCTCCAGCCGCTGCTCGTCGGTGAGGATCGTGGCTCCCAGCGTGGGGTCGGCGTCGATCTCAAAGCGCAGGTCCTTGTCGGCGGCGATCGGGTCGAACGTGCGCGTCACGTAGGCCTGCACGTCGGCGAGGCTGACGAGGTCCGGCAGGATCTCCATCTTGCCCGCCTCGATCTTGGAGAGGTCGAGGATGTCGCTGATCAGCTGCAGCAGGTCGGTGCCGGCCGCGTGGATCGTGCGTGCGAACTGGAGCTGCTTCTCTGAGAGGTTGCCGCGCTCGTTCTCCAACAGCAGCTTGGAGAGAATCAGCAGGCTGTTGAGCGGCGTGCGCAGCTCGTGGGACATATTGGCCAGGAACTCGGACTTGTACTTGGATGACAGGGCGAGCTGCGCAGCCTTCTCCTCGACGCCGAGGCGGGCGAGCTCGATCTCGCGATTCTTGGTCTCGATGTCGCGGTTGCGCTCCTCCAGCAGCGCGGCCTTCTCCTGCAGCTCCTCGTTGGCCCCTTGCAGCTTGTCCTGTTGAGATTGGAGCAGCTCCTCAGACGCCTTCAACGACTGGGCCTGCTGCTCGAGCTCGGTGTTCGAGCGCTTGAGCTCCTCCTGGCGGCGCTGCAGCTCCTCCTGGCGGCGCTGGAGCTCCTCCGACTGGGTCTGCAGCTCCTGGGTAAGTGATTGCGACTGCTGCAGCAGCTCCTCGGTGCGCATGTTGGCCATGATCGTGTTGAGGACCACGCCGAGGGTCTCCATCAGCTGTTCGAGGAACGTGCGGTGGATCTCGCTGTGCGGCTTCAAGGAGGCCAGCTCGATCACGCCGAGTACCTGCTCCTCGAACAGGATCGGCATCACGAGGATGTTCACCGGCGCAGCCGCGCCGAGCCCCGAGGCGATCTGGATGTAGTCCGCGGGGGCCTCGGTTATGAGGATGCTCTTGTGCTCGACCGCCGCTTGGCCGACGAGGCCCTCGCCCAGCTCGAAGGTATTCGACACGCTCTTGCGCTGCTGGTAGCCGTAGCTCGCGATCAGGCGCAGGCGTGTCTTGGAGTCGTCGCCGTCGGGCGACTCCGCCAGGAAGAACGCGCCGTGCTGGGCCGACACGGTGGGCGTCAGCTCGGACATGATCAGCTGGGTGACGGTGCGCAGCTCGCGCTGGCCCTGCATCAGCCCGGAGATACGCGCCAGGTTCGTCTTCAGCCAGTCCTGCTCCTCGTTGCGGTTGGTGGTGTCGCGCAGGTTGGCGATCATCTGGTTGATGTTGTCCTTGAGCTCAGCCACCTCGCCCTGGGCCTCGACCGAGATCGAACGGGTGAGGTCGCCCTGGGTGACGGCCGTTGAGACCTCAGCGATCGCGCGCACCTGCGTGGTGAGGTTGCCGGCGAGCTGATTGACGTTCTCGGTCAGCCGTCGCCATGTGCCTGACACGCCCTCCACCTCGGCCTGCCCGCCGAGCTTGCCCTCGGTGCCAACCTCGCGCGCCACGCGCGTGACCTCGTCGGCGAACGAGGAGAGCTGGTCGACCATCGTGTTGATCGTGTTCTTCAGCTCCAGAATCTCACCCTTGGCGTCGACCGTGATCTTCTGCGAGAGGTCGCCCTTGGCGACCGCCGTCGTGACCTGCGCGATGTTGCGCACCTGATCGGTCAGGTTCGAGGCCATCAGGTTGACGTTCTCGGTCAGGCCGCGCCACGTGCCCGACACGTCCTCCACCTCGGCCTGCCCGCCGAGCTTGCCGTCCGTCCCCACCTCGCGCGCCACGCGCGTCACCTCGGCGGCGAACGAGCGGAGCTGCTCGACCATCATGTTGATCGTGTCGGCCAGCGCCGCCACCTCGCCCTTGGCCTCGACCGTGATCTTCTGCGAGAGGTCGCCCTTGGCGACCGCGGTGGCAACCTGTGCGATGTTGCGCACCTGATCGGTCAGGTTCGAGGCCATCAGGTTGACGTTCTCGGTCAAATCGCGCCACGTGCCCGACACGTCCTCCACCTCGGCCTGCCCGCCGAGCTTACCCTCGGTTCCTACCTCGCGCGCCACGCGCGTCACCTCGGCGGCGAACGAGCGGAGCTGCTCGACCATCGTGTTGATCGTGTCGGCCAGCGCCGCCACCTCGCCCTTGGCCTCGACAGTGATCTTCTGCGAGAGGTCGCCCTGCGCGACAGCCGTCGTGACCTGTGCGATGTTGCGCACCTGATCGGTCAGGTTGTTGGCCATGAAGTTCACGCTCTCGGTGAGCCCGCGCCAGGTACCGGAGACGCCTTCGACCTCCGCCTGCCCGCCGAGCTTGCCGTCGGTGCCCACCTCGCGCGCCACGCGCGTGACCTCGTCCGCGAACGAGGACAGCTGGTCGACCATCGTGTTGATCGTGTTCTTCAGCTCCAGAATCTCACCCTTGACGTCCACGGTGATCTTCTGCGTGAGGTCGCCCTTGGCGACCGCCGTCGTGACCTGCGCGATGTTGCGCACCTGATCGGTCAGGTTCGAGGCCATGAAGTTGACCGAATCGGTCAGGTCCTTCCACGTCCCGGCGACGCCCGGTACCGCCGCCTGCCCGCCGAGCTTGCCGTCGGTGCCCACCTCGCGCGCCACGCGCGTGACCTCGTCCGCGAACGAGGACAGCTGGTCGACCATCGTGTTGATCGTGTTCTTCAGCTCCAGAATCTCGCCCTTGACGTCCACGGTGATCTTCTGCGTGAGGTCGCCCTTGGCGACCGCCGTCGTGACTTGCGCGATGTTGCGCACCTGATCGGTCAGGTTGTTGGCCATGAAGTTGACCGAATCGGTCAGGTCCTTCCACGTCCCTGAGACGCCCTTGACCTTCGCCTGCCCGCCGAGCTTGCCGTCGGTGCCCACCTCGCGCGCCACGCGCGTGACCTCGTCCGCGAACGAGGAAAGCTGGTCGACCATCGTGTTGACGGTCGTGCCGATCCGCAGGAACTCCCCCTTGACCGGCTGTCCCTCGATCTTGAGCGCCATCTTCTGCGAGAGATCGCCCTCGGCGACCGCGCCGATCACGCGCGCGACCTCGGTGGTCGGACGCACGAGGTCGTCGATCAGCGCGTTGACCGAGTCGATGCTCGTCGCCCACTCGCCGCTCGAGCCGGTGAGCGCCGCGCGCTCGGTCATACGGCCCTCGCGACCGATGATGCGACCCACGCGCACGAGCTCCTTGGTCATGCGCTGGTTGGTCGCCGCAAGCTCGTTGAACTCAGCGGCGATCTCGCCAACCAGGCCGCGGCGGCGCGTGCTCAGCCGCGCCGAGAAGTCGCCCGCGCGCGCCGCCCGCAGAACCGCGAGCAACTCTTCGAGCAACGCCCGCTCGATGTCGTCTCGACCGGGCGTCGGACCACCGCCAGATCCGTTGCCCTCCGCGCCCTCGTCCCCGTTCTGCTCGGCTCCTCGCGCCGAGCGCCGCCCCGTATGTGCCCCTGTCATGTTTGCTCTCCTTGCCAAAGCATCTGAACTGCGCCCCGGGGCGAGCATCCATGGGCCAAGCCCCGACCGGCCGGTTGCCACCCGATTTCGATCGGGTTTTACCCACCCGCCTGGGGCTCTAAACGGCCTAAACGTCCAGCGGGGGTCGAACCGCGCTCGCCCTCCCTCGCGGCCCTCCCTCTATCCTGCACGCCCGTGAGCCAAGCACAGCCTGAGCACGCCCCTCCGGCCGCCCAGGCACAGGTCTATCTCGCGCGCCACGGCCAGACGGCGTACAACCACGAGGGCCGCTTCCAGGGCCAGCAGGAAGTGCCGCTCGACGAGACCGGACGCGCTCAGGCGGCGGAGCTGGCCGAGCGGGCGGCAGGCTACGGCTTTCGCGCGCTGTGGTGCAGCCCGCTGCTGCGTGCACGCGAAACGGCCGACATCGTCGCCGCGAGGCTCCGCCTCGAGCCGAAAGGCGACGCCCGCCTGATGGAGACCGATGCCGGCGATTGGACGGACCTGACCTTCGCCGAGGTACGCGCGCAGGCGCCTCAGCGCTTCGACGCGTTTGCCGCCGCCGACGCCGGCTTCGCCTTCCCCGGCGGCGAGTCCTTCGCACAGCAGGAGCTGCGTGTGAGCGCTGCGCTCGCCGACATCGAACGCGGCGAGTTGCCCGCGCTCGTCGTCTGCCACGGAATGGTCATCCGCGCCGCCTTCGCCAGTCGCGCACCGGACGGCACCGTGCCCTTCAAACGGATGCCCAACGCGGCACTCGTGCCGCTCGACCCGACCGCGGCCGCAGAGGCGGCGCAGCGCTCGGAACTGGGCGACGGCACGGCGACGGTCGCGACTTGAGCGACGACGGCGCGCGGCGCGGCGCGCCGGCACGCGTCCCTGCACACGGCCCGAGGGCGATGCGCAGGGACTGGCTTTGCGTGCTGCGTATGGCGCGTGTCAGACCGCTGTCGCCGACGCCCGCGCGCCGATGAACTCGAGCAGCGCCTTGTTGACCTGCTCGGAGTGAGTCCACGAGATCGCGTGCGGGCCGCCCTCGATCACCACGAGCTTCATGTCCTTGATCATGCCCGGCAAGCGCTTGCCGGTCTTCTCGAAGGGAAGGATCCGATCGGCGTCGCCCTGCACGACGAGCATCGGCACGTCGAGCTTCCCGAGGTCCTGGCGAAAGTCGGTCTCCCATGTCTGGATGCACGCGACAGCCGCTGTCGCCGACGCGCCGACCGCCAGGTTCCAGCTCGCCTGAAACGCCTGCTCGCTGACCAACGTGCCGCCGAGAACATCGATGTTGTAGAAGCTGTCGAGGAAGCCCTTCAGGAATGCCGGGCTGTCCGCGATGGCTTCCTTCATGAACCCGTCGAACAGGCTGCCGGGGAGTCCATCCGGGTTGTCGTCTGCCTGGAGCAGGAACGGCGGGATCGGGGACACGAGCACTGCTCGCTCGACGCGCTCGGAGCCGTAGGCGCCGAGGTAGCGCGTCACCTCGCCGGTTCCCATCGAGTGCCCGACGAGCGTCACGTGACGGAGATCGAGCTCCTCCATGATCGTCCTCAGGTCTGCCGCGAACGTGTCGTAGTCGTAACCGCTCGTCGGTTGACTTGACTTCCCGAATCCCCGGCGGTCATATGTGATCACCCGGTGCCCCGCTTTCATCAGCACGGGAACCTGCTTGTCCCATGCACGGCCACTCAGCGGGTAGCCATGGATCAGGACCATCGGCGTTCCCGAGCCGTGATCCTCGTAATACAGGTCGATCGACCCGGAGTTCTCCTCACCAACGGTGATGTAAGGCATGACGCTCCTTCTTTCGAGCGTTGGCACCCGGCCCGTGCGACCGGGCATGGTCGGGGGGCGGGTCACGGGGCCCCGGCTCCGGTGATCAGCCCCACGCACGAAAGTACTCCTTTGTCTAGTCTCATGATGTGCTCGAGCGATCCTCCGAACGTGCCGGCGCACATGCAGACGGGCGACCATGACGGACATCGGCGACGGCCGTTTTCAGCAGGGTGAGCCCATCTGGGTGATGGAGGCGGATGGCTCGCAGCGCCCCGCGGAGTACGTCGGCGTGCGCGAGGCGAGCGCATGGTTCGGGGGACCTCCCGCGGTCTTGGTCCTCTACACCGACACACGCTCCGGAGGAGCCGTAGAGGTAGATCGCGTGATCCCGCGCGAGACCGACGATTGACGAGCGGGACGCCGGCGCGCTGAGAGCCAGTGGCACGGCAACAGAGCACAAGCGACCGCGACGGCCCGGCCGTGACCGAGGCGCAGGTCGTGCGCCTCGCGGCGCCGTCGCTTCGCGGTGTGCTGCGGATAGCGCTGATTCTCGTCGCCTGCGCGATCGCTCTGTATCTGCTTTGGCGGGTGCGTACCGTGGTCCGGCTCGTGGGGATCAGCGTGTTCCTTGCACTCGCGCTCGTCCCGGTCGTCGATTCGCTCGATCGACACGGTCGTCTGCCTCGGGCGATGATCATCCTCGCCGTGTTCGTGGTGCTGATCGCCGCCGTGGCCGTCATCGGCGCAGTGGTGGTGCCGAGCATGGTCAAGGAGGTCGGCGAGCTCTCCCGCGACGCGCCGCGATATGCGCGTGAGCTGCGCAGCAACTCGACGTTCCGCCATTACGACAACCGCTACCACATCAGCGCCAAGCTCGTGCAGGACGCCCGCAGCCTGCCTCAGTCGCTGGGCCATCTCGCCGGCCCGCTCAAGGACGTGACGGTGTCGGCTTTCAGCTTCATCGGCCAGCTCGTCACGGTGCTCGCACTGACCTTTCTGCTGATCCTGCATGGCCGCGAGTACGTGGGCATGGCTGTGTCGCTCACCGGAGCACGCGAAGCGCGATACCGGAACCTCGTGCGCGAAATCGAGCAGGCCGTCGCGAAATACGTGCTCGGCAACATCGCGATCAGCGGGCTTGCCACGCTTGCCACATGGATCGTCCTGTCGATTCTCGGCGTGCCCTACGCGCTGTCGCTCGGCTTCGTAGTCGGCTTCTTCGACCTCATCCCACTCGTCGGAGCGACCCTCGGCGCGATCGTCGTGGCACTCGCCACCTTGACAGTGCACTTCCCGGTCGCGACGATCGTGTGGGTCGCGTTCATCATCGTGTGGCAGCGCTTCGAGGACTACGTCGTGCAGCCGCTCGTCTACGGGCGCGCGCTCCACGTCAACCCGCTCGTGACGATCGTGGCGGTGCTCGCTGGCGCCGAGCTGCTCGGGATCCTCGGCGCACTGATAGCGATTCCCACAGCCGCCGCGATCCAGATCATCCTCACCGATTGGTGGTCCTCGCGGGCTGCGGCGCGGGCCCCGACAGCCCCTGCCGAGCCCAGCGCCACCGCCGGGTGAGCTGGCGATGCGCGAGTCGTGATGGCGGACGGGGCCGACGCGACGCCTGTTCCGTCACGGCCGGGGCCGCAGACCGAGCCTGCCCACCACAGCCGGCACGCCCTGAGAATCGCCAGGGGCCACCTGCGCAAGAAGCTCCTCAAGCTCGCCGGCTACCTCGTCGTCGTGTACCTCGTGGTGAAGCTGCTGCCGGGACTGGAAGAGGCGCTCGGCAGCCTGGAGCGGGTGAGTTGGGAATGGGTCGTCGCGGCCGCGGCGATCGAGGTTCTGTCCGAGACCGGCTTCGTCACGTCGTGGCGCGCGATCGTCGATCCGGAAGATCTGTTGAGCCGCGAAGGTCGCGGCGAGCGCATGGGCACCCGCGTTGCGTGGGCGCAGTTGGGCGGCGGCATGCTCGTTCCCGGCGGCTCGCTCTCGAGTGTCGGCGTCGGGGCCTGGATCCTGCATCGCTTCGGAATGCCAACCAAGCTCGTCGCCGAGCGCCAGTTCAACCTCGCCTTTCTCAACACCGGCATCGACGCGCTCGCGTTGATCGTCTTCGGCGTCGGACTCGCAAGCGGGATCTTCCCGGGCGAGCGCAAGCTCGCGCTGACGCTGCTGCCGGCCGCTATCGCCGCGCTCGGGATCGTCGCGGGCCTGCTGATCGCGCGTCGCGCCGAGAGCTACGCCGCGCGTGCACAGGCAAAGCACGCAAAGCTCGCCGTCGCGATCGCCACCGTCGCCCATGCTGTCGATGACACCCGCCGGCTGCTCGTTCATCGGGACGGCCTGAAGAGCGTGCTCGGGGCGCTCGCGTACCTCGGGTTCGACGTGCTCGTGTTGTGGAGTGCCTTCATCGCGATCAACACCCACCCGGTACCGGGTTTTGCGGTCGTCCTGATGGCCTACATCATCGGCGCACTCGGCGGCTCACTGCCGTTGCCGGCGGGCATCGGCGCGATCGGCGGCATGGTTGGGATGCTGATCCTCTACGGCGTCGATCACAACGCAGCGGTCGCCACCGTGCTCCTCTACCAAGCGATCGGACAGCTCGTGCCCCTGATCGGCGGCGGCATCGCGTACCTGTTTCTGCGCAGCAAGTTCGGTCCGATACAGGCCGGCCCGGTCCCAAGCGGAGGCGACATCGCGGGCTAGCGCTTCGCGCTGCCCGGCGCACGCCCGGCCGATCGGCCAAGGGGCCGATCGTCCGATCAGCCGCCGATGCGTGCCAGCTGACCCCCGTCGACGGGCAGCACCGCGCCGGTCACAAACCCGGCCTCGTCGGAGTGCAGGAACAGGCTGGCGTAGGCGACATCCCAGCCGGTGCCCATTTTGGCGCGCAGCGGGACCGCCGCGTCGCGCTCGACGCGAACCTGCTCGCGAGGGACATGACTCGCGGCAGCCCAGGCGTCGATCGCCATCGGCGTGTCGAGCAACCCCGGCATGACCGTGTTCACACGGACGCCGTGCGGGGCATTCTGGAGCGCCAGGGAATGGCCGAGCACGTTGACGCCCATCTTCGAGATTCGGTAGGCGGTCAACGGGACGGCAGCGGCGATCGAGGCGATCGAGGAGACGTTCACGATCGAGCCTGAGCCCTGCTCGCACATCACCGGCACGATCGCCTGGCAGGACAGCAGGCAGCCCTTGAGGTTGACCGCGATGATGCGGTCGAAGGCCTCCTCGGTGAGCCTCAGCGGATCGGCGTCACCGGCGCCGATGCCGACGTTGTTCTGCAGGAAGTCGATACGGCCCCAGGCGTCGAGACACGCCTGTGCCACCGCACGGCAGTCGCCGGCATCGGTCCAGTCGGCAGCGACGCATTGGGCGATGCCGCCCTCGGCGGCGATCATCGCGGCCGTCTCGCGAGCGGAGTCGATGTCACGGTCGGCGAGCAGGACCTTGGCTCCCTCGCGCGCGAACACGATCGCAGCGGCTCGGCCGGTTCCGACGGTCTCACCGGGCGACTGTCCCGCGCCGATCACGATGCCCACCTTGCGCTCCAGCCGCATGGAGCTCCTTCAGCGCTCGCCCTGCCAGGGCGCAACCTGCTCGCGTAGCAGCGGCTCGCGCTCGATCTCCACGCGGGTCGACTCGAGAAACCGACTGACCATGTTGTAGTAGCTGACGAGCAGGATCAGCTCTGCGGCCTCGCGCGGACCGTAGCGGTCGGTGATCTGTCCGAGCGCCTCATCGGAGAGGCGAACGTCGCGACTGACCTCGTCGGCCACGCGACAGATCAGGTTCAGCTCCTCGTCGAGGCTCGTCACCGGGTCCTCGCCGCTGATCGCTGCGATCTCCTCGTCGGTAACTCCCACGTTCCTGGCGAGCTGCTCGTGCTGGGCCCACTCGTAGCCAGCGCGTGTCGCGTGCGCGACCCTCAGGACGGCGACCTCGCGCCGTCGTGCGTCGAGCGCAGTCGACAGCACCGCACGCCCCAGCGCCATGAACGGCCGCGCCGCACGGGGCGCACCGGCAACCATGCGAAAGACGTTCAGCGGCGGCAGCGTGGCGAGGAGCTCGCGCTGCTCGGGCTCGAGCTCGTCGTCGCGCGGCAGTGGGATCTTCGACGGCACGCTGGACTCCTCATCATCGGTGGATGTGCCCGCCCCTGAGGGCAAATGCTCGGCTGCCGCGAGCCTGACACATCAAGCCTTCGAGCGTCAGAACCTCAGCGCAGGATCGCGCAGCCGGTCGTCGCGTGCGCGATGAGCGTTTCGTCTGACGCGAGGAACAGCCGTCCCTCCGCCGTGGCGGTGCGCCTGCCACGGTGAACGACGCGGCCCTCCGCCAGGACGCGGCCCGATGCGTCGCTCATCGCTCGGATGTAGCGGACCTGCAGGTCCGTGGTCGTGTAGCCGAGGCCTGCGTCGAGCGTCGTGTGGACCGCGCAGCCCATGCACGAGTCGAGGATCGTCGCCGCGATGCCGCCATGGACCGAGCCGATCGGGTTGTACATCCACTCGGCGGGCTCCATCGCGAACAGCGCGCGACCGTCCTCGACCTCGACGATCGTGAGGTCGAGCAGCCGCGCGATCGGCGGCGGCGGCAGTGTGCCGTCGATGATCGACTGCATGCACTCGAGCCCCGTCAGCCGGGCGGCAGCCGCGGCGGTCGTGGCCGGATCCTCCCAGCTGAAGCTGCGCGTCCGCAGCTGCTCGAGCGTGCTCACGCGACGCGCTCGGCGACGAGGGAGGTTTCCGCACGCTGCGCGCGGGCGGCTGGGCTCGCGGCAGCGACCGGCTCCGCGAGCGTCCTGGGCGACGGCGAGCCGAGCGCAAAGAGCGCGACACCCGCGGCCAGCCCGCCTGCGACGCTGATCAGCCACGCCTGGTGGAAGTCCGATGCATTCCCAGTGCTGGTGCCGAGCACCGCCACGAGCAGCGCGATACCGAGCGCCGCGCCGATCTGGCGACCCATCGTCAGGACCGCTGCGCCGGTCGCGAAGCGCTCGGGCGCCAGCGACGAGGCGCCGGCACCGGTGAGCGTCGGGAATCATCAAGCCCACCCCCGCTCCGCTGATCACGATCCCGGGCAGGTACTCGCTGACGTATGCGGGCGTGTCCCCGGTCTGCGTGATGTACCAGACCTGACCGGCGACGAACAGCAGCGCGCCGAGCACGCCGGGAATTCGATAGCCGACGCGTGCCCCGAGCCGAGCCGAGGGAATGCTGAACGCCGTCGCCATCGCCGGGCCTGGAAACAGCATCAGGCCGGCGGTCAGCACCGACTCGTGCCAGACCCCGGTCAAGAACAGGACGCCGGCGAGCAGCATCGCGCCGAACCCGGCGAAGAACAACACCGACGCTCCGACCGCGAGCCCGAAGCTGCGCACGCGCAGCATCGACGGGTCCACGACAGGTGAGTCGTGGCGTTCCGAGCGCCACCAGATCGCGGGCAGCCCCACCGCCGTGACGGCGAGCAGGCCGACGATCGGCGCCGAGTCCCAACCCCATTCCTGACCCTTGACGATCGCCACCACCAGCGACCCGATCGCGATGATCAGCGCGACGGCGCCGAGCACGTCGGGTCGTCCGGCGCCGAGCTCGCGACGCTCGGTCAGCGTGCGTAGCCCGTAACCCGAGACCCAGCAGCCCGATCGGCACGTTCACGAGGAAGACCAAGCGCCAGTCGGCCTGCACGAGCAGTCCGCCCAGCGGTGGGCCGGCCGCCGCGGCGATGCCGCCGGTGGCCGCCCACATACCGATCGCGACGTCGCGCTCGCGCGGCCCGAACTCAGGCAGCATCAGGCCGAGCGATGTAGGCAACATCAGCGCGCCGCCGACCGCCTGCACGATACGCGCCACGGTCAGCACGCCCACCGACGGCGCTAGCGCGCACCCGGCGCTCGCCGCCACGAAGATGCCGAGACCCAGCAGGAACGCGCGCTTGCGTCCGAAAGCGTCCGCCCAGCGTCCCGCGGGGACGAGCAGCGCGGCGAACACGATCGCGTAGCCGCTGAGGATCCACGACAGCGAACCGAGGGAGACCCCGCCGAAGTGCCTCGCGATCGCCGGGAAGGCGATGTTGACGATGAACAGGTCGAGACTCGACATGAACACCCCGACACACACGATCAGCGACACGCGCCACTTGCGTTGCATCATGAAACGCACCATAGCACAGAGTTGCATCATGCAACCCAAATGGCTAGAATGGCGGTTAATGCTTGGAAGCGACTACTACGGACAGACGTGCAGCATCGCGGGCGCGCTCGAGGTTATAGGCGAGCGCTGGTCGCTTCTGATCGTGCGCAACGTGTTCCTCGGCCTGCGCCGCTTCGATGAGATGCAGGCGAACCTGGGCATCGCTCGCAACGTGCTTCAAACCCGCCTCACCAGGCTGCTCGAGCAGGGCGTGCTCGAGAAGCGCCTGTACCAGGAGCACCCGCCTCGCTACGAATACCGCCTGACCGAGAAGGGTCTTGACCTGTGGCCAACGATGGTCGCGCTGATGCAGTGGGGCGACCTGTATACGCCCTCGAGTGGCGGGCCGGCGGTCGTGCTTGAACACCGTGGCTGTGGTGGCGCGGTCGACGAGCACCGCCTGTGCGAAGCGTGTGGGGCGAAGCTGGCGGTGCGCGACGCGCGCGCGGTCCCCGGCCCCGGCGCGGCGCCCGATCACCCACTGTTCCGCCGCGCCGCGCGCGTGCAGGACGCCCAGTCGGCGTAGGTTGGCTACGTGCCGGCCGCGAGCGCGCCCGCCACGAGCTCGACGCCTTCGCGAGCCATGCGCGAACGCGGCACGACGACATCGAACCCCGCCCGCTCGGCTCGCTCGCGTGCGGCGACGTCGACGTGCGAGTAGAAGCCGAGCGTGCGCGTAGAAGCGAGCTCGCCCCCCGCCAGGAGCCGCTCGACGATCGACGTACCACCGAGATCTGCGTCGGTCAGATCCACCACGAGTAGGTTTGCCGGGGCGGCCTCGGCGTCGGCGGTCTCGCCGAGCCGACGCCTGAGCAGTGCCTCATCGCCAAGCAGCTCGACGTCGTAGCCGGCGAGCTTGAGCGCGCCCTGCACCTGCGAGCCGAACAGCAGGTCGCGTGTGAGCGCGAGCACGCGCGCCATCCTTACTGAGCCCGCAGCCGACGAAACTGCTCGCGCTCGGAGTATGGGCGTCCCCACGTCTCCTTGATCTCGACGCGCCCACTGCGCTCCTCTCGCACGACCATCTCGCCGTCGATGCCCGCCTCGTCGAGCAGCCCCAACGTACCGTGCACCGTCGGCGCGGCCGCGGCGTGGCCGAAGCGGTGGGCGACGAGCAGCCGCCAGTGCCAGTCGTAGTGGGAGTAGGGACGCGCATTGCATGTCGTCAGCAACGTCGCCGCCTCGACATAGCGAGACTCGTCGGCGATCCTGAGATCGAGCTCCAGATCGGTCCAGTCCTCGGGAAGCGAGTCGACGATCCGCTGGAAGTCCTCCGCCAAAGCCATTGGGCGCAAGCCTAGCGCGGCTATTCTCGAACCGATGGCAAGCGCGCGCACCGATACTCCCACGGGCCTCCGCGGGGACACCCTCGACGGTGGATACAGGGTCCTCGTCGAGGGCTGCGGTGTGGTGGATCGCTCACAGCGCGGAAAGCTCGCCCTCACCGGCGCGGGAGCGGTCGAGTTCCTCAACGGACAGGTCACGAACGAGCTGAGCTCGCTGCGCCCCGGCACGGGCTGCTACGCGGCCTTCCTGACGCACAAGGGCAAGATGCTCGGCGACCTGCGGATCCTCGCGGTGGGCGAGGACGCGGATGCCTCCGGGTACGAGCCCGGCGCTCCCGCCGCGCTGCTGCTCGACACCGAGCGCGTGGCGCTGCAGGGACTGTTCGACATGATCCGCCGCTTCAAGGTCGGCTACGACGTCGAGCTCCACAAGCGCACGGTCGAGCGCGGACTGCTGTCGCTGATCGGTCCCGACGCGGCGGCGATCGCAGGCGCCGAAGGACTCGCTGAGGCCGAGCACGCAAATGCCTTCACGGAGATCGAGGGGATCGCCGCGCTGGCCGTACGCACCGACCTCGGCATCGACCTGATCTGCACCGCGGAGTCCGTGCCCGCGTTGTCGGCCGCGCTCGGCGCGCGGGGCGCGCAAGCGGTCTCCGAGCAGGCCGCCGAGTGTCTGCGCGTCGAGTGCGGACGCCCCCGTTACGGCGTGGACCTCGACGACAGCGTGATCCCGCAGGAGGCGGGCCTCAACGAGCGCGCGGTGAGCTTCACCAAGGGCTGTTACGTCGGCCAGGAGACGGTCGCGCGTCTGCACTACAAGGGAAAGCCCAACCGGCATCTGCGCGGGCTGCGCCTGTCCGAGCCCGCGGCGCCCGGCGATCAGCTGCGTCTCGGCGAGCGGGCGGTCGGCCACATAGGCAGTGCGGTGCTCTCCCCCAGGCTGGGCCCGATCGCCCTGGCGCTCGTGCGCCGCGAGGCCGCGCCGGGAAGCACCGTGAGCGTCGGCGAAGACGGCGCGAGCGCGGAGGTGCTCGAGCTGCCTTTCCCCCCGGCTGAGCTCAGCGCCCGGCGACGCTAGGCGTCGGCGCCCGCGCCGCCCTCGGGCGGCTTTCGGTCCTGCAGGTGCTTGCGAATCGTCGCGTCGTGCGCCTTGACCGCATCCGGATGCGGCGGCGTGTCGAGCGTGCTGATGACGTTCGGCGCGTCCAACGGCAGCGTCGTCGGCTCCAGCTCACCGGGATCCTTGAACGGCTGCGCTTCAGTCATCGTGCCCTCCCTCGGGCGGAATACCCGATTCCTCAGTGTAGGCCTGCCACTGTTCGCCGAGAAGGTCGAGCAGCTGGCTGGCGAGCAGCGGCGAGAAGGACACGCGCGAGACGACCATCCCCTGCTGTCCCTGCGGCCCGATGCGCATGAAGTCGAGCGTGAACTCGTGCGGCGTACGCGCGATCGCCGCGGCGTTGGCCCACTTGCCGGCGAACTCCTCGGGCGGCATCATGATGTTCGGGCCGTGCTCGGCGGGAGTCTGGTCAGGCTCCTCGGATGGCTCTGGATCGGGCACTGAGCGTCGAGCGTAGCGCGACGCGCGATGGTGGCGCGCACGCGCGCAGTCGCCGCGGGTAGGATTGGTCCTTCGTTCCCTGACCCCGACCGACGAGGTTCCAGAGCAAGTGGCGATCGATCTCCAACAAGTTTCCGCCGTAGATGCCGAGCCGGGCGAGCTGCCCAAGACGATGGCCGCATGGGTCATCCGCGAGGAGCGCTTCGGCGAACCCAAGGATGCTTTCCAGATCGAGGAGATCGAGGTTCCCGAGCCGGGCGCG
Organism: uncultured Solirubrobacteraceae bacterium; assembly: GCA_963737025.1. Lineage (GTDB taxonomy): Bacteria > Actinomycetota > Thermoleophilia > Solirubrobacterales > Solirubrobacteraceae > Palsa-744. The sequence goes on along the minus strand of CAVTRA010000007.1, from coordinate 71,193 downwards.
TTCGAGGTGATCGTGCGCGTGATGGCCGCCGGTGTGAACTACAACAACGTGTGGGCGGCGCTCGGCAAGCCCGTGTCGGTTATGCGCTACGGCGATCACCCCGAGTTCGGGCACCACATCGGCGGGTCGGATGCGTCGGGCATCGTGTGGAAGGTCGGTGCGGGTGTCACGCGCTGGAAGCCTGGCGATGAGGTCGTCGTGCACTGCAACCAGGCCTCCTACGAGGATCCCGAGGTCCACGGCCTCGACCCGATGGCGGCGCCATCTCAGAAGATCTGGGGCTATGAGACGACGTGGGGCTCCTTCGCGCAGTTCACGAAGGTGCAGGCTCAGCAGCTGCTGCACAAGCCAGCAGCGCTGACGTGGGATGAGGCGGCCTCCTACGGCCTCGTGTACTTCACCGCCTACCGCATGCTGATCACCCGATGCAAGCTGCAGGCCGGTCAGAAGGTGCTGATCTGGGGTGCCGCCGGCGGGCTGGGCGTGTTCGCGACGCAGTTGTGCGCCGCGGCGGGAGCCCATTGCGTGGGCGTGGTCTCCTCGCCGGAGAAGGGCGAGCTGGTCAAGCGACTCGGCGCCGTCGACTTCATCGACAGGGGTGAGTTCACGGGCATGATGCGCACCGGCAACGAGACTCCCGACGAGGAGAAGGCGCGCTTCGGTGTCTCGCGCGAATTCTCAAAGCGAGTCAAGGAGATCCTCGGCGATGCGCCGGACATCGTCTTCGAGCACGTCGGGCAGGCCACGTTCCCGACATCGGTGTTCACGGTCAAGCCGTTCGGCAAAGTCGTTATCTGCGCGGGCACGACGGGCTACAACCTCGACTTCGACGTGCGTTACCTGTGGATGAAGCAGAAGGAGATCCTCGGCTCGCACTTTGCCAACGCGTATGAGTGCATGAAGGCCAACGAGCTGATCGAGAGTGGCCAGATCCGGCCGGTTCTGTGGCGCACTCTCGGCTTCGACGGTGTCGCAGAAGCACACCAGCTGATGCTGGAAAACAAGCACCTGGGCAAGATCTCGATCCTCGTCGGTGCCGACTCCGAGGGCCAGGGCAAGACCGCCGAAGGCCCCGGGGCGATTCACGCGGAGGTGGGCGCCTGATGGCCGGCACCGTGATCGTTCCGTGGTACGCGACGGGGTTCCGCGCCGATGACTTCGAGGTGGCGCTCAACGAGGCGGCGGCCGTCGCGCTGCGATACGGCGCGAGCTCGTATGCGGTGTACCGCTCCCGCGACGACCGCTACCGCTTCCAGCAGCTGGCCGTGTTCGAGGAGTACATCGACTGGGAACGCTATTGGGAAAGCCAGGAGATGACCTTCTTCCGGGCGAGCCACTCGAGCTGGTGCCAGGTGCCGGTCCTCTACGGCTGGTGGGACCGCACGACGCATGGCGTCGTGACCGAGGGCGCGCTCGCGGCCGGCAACGGCCACGGCAACGGCGCGGCAGTCGGCGACATAAGCTGAGTCAGCCCTGCTCGAGGGGGGCCATTGTCAGCCCCGCGCCCTTCAGTTGCTCCCAGTAGTGCTCGGCCGGCTCCTGCTGGCCGGTGTAGACGACAGCGCGACCGGATGCGTGGATCACGTTGGCGATCTCCATCCCACGTGTGTAGGAGATGCCGGGGATGAAGCGCGCGAGCGTGCGGGCGACGTGCTCGAACGTGTTGTGGTCGTCGTTGCACACGATCACCCTCCACCCGCCTCCCAGGCCGCCTCCAGGTCCGCGCGTGCTCGGCCTCTCGAGGGTTTGGTCCATGAGCCGCAGGATAAAGCTCGCGCCCCGACCGTACAATTGGCTTCATGAGCAGCGAGCACCCCGCGCGCCTGGCTGAGCGCGACCGGCCCTGGATGATGCGGACGTACGCGGGCCACTCCACGGCGAAGGCTTCCAACGAGCTGTACCGGCGCAACCTCGCCAAGGGCCAGACCGGCCTGTCGGTGGCCTTCGATCTCCCCACTCAGACGGGATACGACCCCGACGACGAGCTCGCCCGTGGCGAGGTCGGCAAGGTCGGGGTGCCGATCTCGCATCGCGGCGACATGGCCGCGCTGATGGACGGCATCCCGCTCGACGAGATGAACACGTCGATGACGATCAACGCCACCGCGGCGTGGCTGCTGGCGCTGTACATCGTCGTCGCCGAGGAACAGGGTGTCGCCCAGGAGCAACTCCAGGGCACGACCCAGAACGACATCATCAAGGAGTTCCTCGCGCGCGGCACCTACGCCTTCCCGCCCGCGCCCTCGATGCGCCTGACAGCGGACATGATCGCCTACACCGTCGAGCACGTCCCGAAGTGGAACCCGATCAACATCTGCTCCTATCACCTGCAGGAGGCCGGCGCGACGCCGGTACAGGAGATCGCCTACGCGATGAGCAACGCGATCGCGGTCCTCGACGCCGCGCGCGAGCGCGTGGGCGGGCGGGGTCCGGACGTGATGGAACAGGTCTTTGGGCGCATCTCGTTCTTCGTCAACGCCGGCGTGCGCTTCGTCGAGGAGCACGCGAAGCTGCGCGCGATGTCGATCCTGTGGGAAGAGCTGGGGCGCGAGCGCTACAACGTCGAGCAGGAGCGTCACCTGCGCTTCCGCTACGGCGTGCAGGTCAACTCGCTCGGCCTCACAGAGGCGCAGCCGGAGAACAACGTGCAACGGATCGTGCTCGAGGCGCTGGCGGTCACGCTCGGCCGCGACGCGCGCGCACGCGCGATCCAACTGCCCGCCTGGAACGAGGCGCTCGGCCTGCCCCGCCCGTGGGATCAGCAATGGTCGCTGCGCATCCAGCAGGTGCTCGCCTACGAGACGGACATCCTCGAGTATCCGGACATCTTCGAGGGCTCGAAGGTGATGGACGCGCTGGTGGCGGAGCTGCTCGAGGGAGCGCGCGCAGAGATGGCGGTCGTCGCCGAGCACGGCGGCGCGGTCGAGGCCGTCCCTTACATGAAGGCGGCGCTGGTAGACAGCCACCGTGAGCGGATCCGCCGCATCGAGGAGGGTGAGCAGGTGGTGGTGGGGCAGAACCGGTTCACCGAGACAGAGGACTCGCCGCTAACGGCCGACGCCGAGGGCGGGATTCTGGTGGTAGACCCGGCGCTGGAAGCCGAGCAGATCGAGGCGCTGGATCGCTGGCGCTCAGAGCGCGACCAGGGCGCTGTCGAGGAGGCGCTGGCGCAGCTCGCGGCGCTCGCACGCGAGGAGAGCGCAGGGGAGAACCTGATGGTGGCTACGATCGCCGCCGCGCGCGCGGGCGCGACCACCGGCGAGTGGGCGCGCACACTGCGGGAGGTGTTCGGCAGCTACCGAGCTCCGACCGGGGTCGGCGAGGCCGCCGCGCTCTCGGCGGACGGCGAGCTGGCCGAGCTGCGTGGCGAGGTCGCGCGCCTGCAGGAGCAACTCGGGCGCAGACCCAAGATCCTCGTGGGCAAGCCAGGCCTGGACGGGCATTCCAACGGGGCGGAGCAGATCGCGGTGCGGGCTCGCGACTCGGGCATGGACGTCGTCTACGAAGGCATCCGTCTCACGCCCGCGCAGATCGCCGCCTCGGCTCTGCAGGAGGGGGTGCACGTGATCGGCCTGTCGATCCTCTCGGGCTCGCACCGCGAGCTGATTCCGGCGGTGCTCGACGCGCTGCACGACGCGGGTGTCGACACTCCGGTTGTGGTCGGCGGGATCATCCCCGAGCAGGACGTCCCGGCACTACGCAAGGCGGGAGTCGCCGCCGTGTACACGCCGAAGAACTTCGACATCACCCGCATCATGCGCGACATCGTGGCGATCGTCAGCGAGTCGGCCGAGCGACCCACCGTCGCCGCGGGAGGGCCCTCAGCTAACGGCGCCGCGTGAGCGCGGCAGCGTGAACGCCAACGGAGCCGACCTCGGGGCGCGCCTGCGCGCACGGGATCTGACCGCGGCGCCCGCGGCGCTGAACCTTCTGGAGAGCAACGCGTCCGCCGAGCGAGAGCAGGCGGCGGCGCTGCTCAACGAGGTCTCTCCGGCCGCCCTCGGCGGCGAGGCGCCGGCGCACGTGATCGGCGTGACGGGACCTCCGGGCGCGGGCAAGTCGACGCTGCTGTCGGCGCTCTTGCACACGTGGAGAGCCCAGCAGCGCAGCGTCGCGATGTTGGCCGTCGATCCGAGCTCGCGCCGCTCTGGCGGCTCACTCCTGGGCGATCGCGCGCGCATCGACTTCGATCCCGGTGATCGTGGGGTGCTGATCCGCTCGACCGCGGCAGGCGAGCGACTCGGCGGCCTTGCCCAGGCGACGCGCGCCGCCGCCGAGGCGCTCGCAGCGGCATTTGACATCGTCGTGATCGAGACCGTCGGAGTCGGGCAGGCCGAGACCGATGTCGCCGACGTGGCCGACACGGTCGTCGTCGTCGTCCAGCCGGGCAGCGGCGACGTGCTGCAGTTCCTGAAGTCGGGGATCATGGAGATCCCCGACGTGCTCGTGGTCACCAAGGCCGATCTCGGCCAGCTCGCTCTGCGCGCGAGACGCGACCTGTCCGCGGCGCTGCGCTCACTCGGCTCGCGGAATACGACCGTGGTGGCGGTCTCGTCGCTCCCACCACCCAGCGGAATCGACGAGCTCGTCGCCGCGCTCGACGAGCACCGCGCCACGCTCGACGTCGCCGAGCGGCGTCGCGCCGCGCGCCGCGCGGCGGCCCTGACGGACTTCCGCATCGAGCATGGCGAGGGCGGAGTGAGGGAGCTCGGGGGTCGGCGCGCTGCGCAGGCGCTACTCGACGACCAGGACCCCGGCATGGCTGTGCCGGCGCTCGTGACCGCGCTCGAGCGGCACCTCGCATGAGGCGCAGCCTGCTGAGCATGTTCGGCGCGTTCGTGCTCGCGAGCGTGCTCGCGGGGGCGCTCGGAGCGGTCAACCTCGGCACGGCGCTCGCGTTCGGTCAGATGGCGTTTGCGGCGAGCACCGTCTACGTGCTCCTCAGGCGCTGAGCCGGCGAATCGGCGCGTAACGAAACCGGCTCCAGCGAGACTAGAGAACAACGGATGCTCGTTCTCGTGACCTTCGCTGTGCTCGCCGGGGCCGGTACGGCGCTGTCGCCGTGCGCGCTACCGGTGCTGCCAGCGCTGCTGTCCGCCGGCAGCGTCGGCGGCCGGCGCCGTCCGTTGGGGGTCGTGCTGGGGCTGTCGATCACCTTCACGGTCACGATCGTGGGGCTGGCGAACGTCGTCGACGGCGTGGGCCTGGGCAGCGACCCGCTGCGGGACGTCGCTATCGCCGTCCTGCTCGTGTTCGGCCTGGCGCTGCTGATGCCCGACGTTGCCGCGCGCCTGGAGGCACCGCTGTCGCGACTGGCGCGCTTCGGACCGCGTGACACCGGCGACGGCTTCCTCTCGGGCCTCCTCGTCGGCGGCGCGCTCGGCTTCGTATACACCCCGTGCGCGAGCCCGATCCTCGCGGCGGTGATCTCCGTGAGCGCCGCATCGGGCAAAACGATCGCGATCGCCCTGGCCTATGCAGCCGGCTCGGCGGCCGTGCTGCTCGTGCTCGCGCTCGGCGGCAGGCGCGTTTTCGATCGCGTGCGCAGAGCGGGGCGCGGGCCGATGTTGCAGCGCGTGCTCGGCACGATCATGATCCTCACGGCTGTCGCGATCGCAACCAACCTCGACGTCAACTTCGACCAGTTCGTCGCCCAGCACATCCCCAACGTCAACCTCACCGCTTCGCTCGAGTGCTCGAAGACGGTCACCGGCCGTTTGGAGCAGATCACGGGCCACAAAGCCAAGTTCGTCGCCGCCAACGGCGGCTCAGACTGTGAAGGCACGGGCACAAGCAAGATCCACGCCGCCGCGCCGGGCGCGAGCCAGGCGACGTTGCTCGCCGACGCGCGCGGGCTGGAAGACCTCGGGACAGCACCGGAATTCACGGAAACCGAGGACTGGTTCAACACACGCGGCGACCGTCCCCTCACGCTCGCGTCGCTGCGGGGACGCGTGGTGCTGGTGGACTTCTGGACCTACACGTGCATCAACTGCATCCGGACGCTGCCCTACCTCAAGGCATGGAACGCCGCCTACGCGAAGGACGGTCTCACGATCGTCGGCGTCGAGACGCCCGAGTTCGCGTTCGAGAAGGAGGCGAGCAACGTCTCCGATGCGATCGGGCAGTTCGGCCTGCGCTACCCGGTCGTCCAGGACAACAACATGGGCACGTGGAACGCATACGGCAACGAGTACTGGCCCGCCGATTACCTGATCGACGCCAAGGGCCAGGTGCGCTACACGAGCTTCGGCGAGGGAGACTACGAAAAGACGGAAACTGCGATCAGGGCACTGCTCGCGGAAGCGGGGCAGCAAATCGGCGCCAAGAGCCTGCCCACCGGCGTGGTCGTGCCCTCAGAAGTCGCCACGCCCGAGACCTACCTTGGCACCGATCGCGCCCAGGGCTGGATCAACGGCCCGAAGTCGGGCCTGCACGAGTACGGCGCTCCACCCGCCCGGCTGGGCCTCAACGACTTCGCCTACAGCGGCACGTGGAAGATCGCGGGACAGCCCGCCGAAGCGGTGGCCGGAGCTCAGCCCCCGGGCCTTGATCTCGAGTTCCAGGCCAAGAACGTGTACCTCGTGCTGAGCTCGCCCGGCGAACGGCCGCTGCCGGTGACCGTGCTGCTGGACGGACGTCCGATCTCTGCCCCGGAGGCCGGCGCCGACGTCCACGGCGGCGTTGTCACCGTCCGCCGCCAGCGCCTGTACTCATTGGTCTCGCTAGCGGGCGATCAGCAGCATCGCCTGTCGCTGCGGTTCGCCGGCGGCGCCACCGGCTACGCGTTCACGTTCGGTTAGCCATTCTGGACCAACAACACCGGCGCGATCCGAGTCGACGCAGCGCCTGCGCCTACAATGCCCAGCATGGAGGGCTCAATGGCCGAGACCAGCGCACGCAGTTGGCTTCGTTGCTACCGCTGCTGGTCGCAGGACCTGGAGGTTCAGGTCCATTACGAGGGAATCCACAAGATCGACCCTGACACCGGCGAGCGCGCAGAAGTCGTCGATGAGCTCCAGGAGGCGGTCGTGCAGTGCCTGGACTGCATGCACGATCAGCCACACCTCGGCTTCAACAACGGGCGCGTGGAGCCGATCGAGGACCGTTGGGAACGGATGATCGCGGGCACGCCGTGGGTCGCCTCGTGCACCGTGACGGTCGACTCCGAAGACGTCGAGAGCTGCTCCGGGCCGGAGGCCGGCGACGCGCTCTCCTACGCGGCTTTCGGCGAGCACGGCGTGCGCGAGTTCTTCACGCACGTGCGCTTCCACAAGCACGAAGACGACGCGCGCATCATCGTGCACCTGCTCGTCGAGCTGTACGCGCGCTCGCTCGAGGAGGCCACCGACGTGCTCGAGTCCTCAGCGCGCGGCGCGCTCACGATCACCTCGCTCGCCGAGGAGTCACGACCGCCGGCTGCCGGCGGCGAGACCCACGGCCACGACTAGGGGATCGCTGAGCGGCGGTCCTGGGTCGCGGCTACGCGGGTGACAGGCGCATCACGGGGATGCGCCTGATCCCGGCGGTGCGCTGTTCGTAGTCGGCGTAACCGCTGTAGAGGAGCTTGGCGAGCTCGAACAGTCGGTCGTGATCCTCGCCCTCGGTCTCGTGGGCGACATAGGAGCCCGAGCGCCCCATCGCTTCCAGACGTACCTCGGGGTTGGCCTTGAGGTTGTAGTACCAGGCGGGAAACTTCGCTTTCCCGTAGCTCGAGGCGATCAGGACCACGTCGTCTCCATCGCTGAAGTAGAGCAACGGAACCTCGCGCTCGGCTCCGCTGCGCGCGCCGCGAACCGTGACCACGACGATCGGGATCTGGCCGAGTGCGGAGTCCACGCGCCCACGCGTGACGCGCACCAGCCACGGGTCGATTCGCGCGCCGAGCTGCGACGAATACCAGGTACCGGCCTTGGTGAGCGCGAACGCCGTCACGGCCCGCTTCAGACGCGAGTGCGATTCCTGCGGCTCGACCCTCGGTATCCCCCCTGCCATCGGCTCAGCTCAACCGCTGCTCGAGGGCCCGCAGCTGCCCGTGCAGCTTGTCGGGGAGATTCTCGAACTTGGCAAAGTGCTCGTGGAGCTGGGGCAGTTGCGCTCGCCACGCCTCGACGTCGACGCGCAGCAGCTCGGCCATGTCCTCGTCGGAGACGTCCACGCCGCGCGTATCGATGCCCTCCGGACCGACCGGCGGCACGAGCCCGATCGGGGTCTCCTGGGCTGCTCCATGGCCGGCGCAGCGCGCGAACACCCAAGACAGCACACGCGAGTTCTCGCCGTAGCCTGGCCACAGGAAATGCCCATCGGCATCCTTGCGGAACCAGTTGACGTAGAAGATCTTTGGCAGCTTCGCGCCGTCGCGCTCGCCGATCTCGAGCCAGTGAGCGAAGTAGTCGGCCATGTTGTAGCCGCAGAAGGGCAGCATCGCGAAGGGGTCAAAGCGCAGCTCGCCGACCGTCCCGGCCGCAGCGGCCGTCTTCTCCGAGCTCATCACCGAGCCCAGGAAGACGCCGTGCTCCCAGTCGAGCGCCTCCGTCACGAGCGGCACGACGGTGGAGCGGCGCCCGCCGAACAGCATCGCGTCGATCGGCACGCCCGCCGGGTCCTCCCACTCCGGCGCGATCGCCGGGTCTTGGGATGCCGGTGTCGTAAAGCGCGCGTTCGGGTGCGCGGCCGGTGGGGCGGGTGGGTCCGAATCCGGTGTCCAGTCGTTGCCGTGCCAATCGATCAGGTGCGCCGGCGGCTTCTTGGTGAGGCCCTCCCACCAGACGTCGCCGTCGTCGGTCTTGGCGCAGTTGGTGAAGATCGAGTTGCGCTCGATCGTGCGGATCGCGTTCGGGTTTGTGTCCTCGCCCGTCCCTGGGGCGACGCCGAAGAAGCCGTACTCGGGGTTGATCGCGTACAGGCGACCGTCCTGGCCGAACTTCATCCACGCGATGTCGTCGCCGATGGTCTCGACCTTCCAGCCCTCGAGCGTGGGGATCAGCATCGCCAGGTTCGTCTTACCGCACGCGCTCGGGAACGCGCCGGTGATGTACTTGACCTCGCCCTCGGGTGAGGTCAGCTTCAGGATCAGCATGTGCTCGGCCATCCAGCCCTCGTCGCGCGCCATCACCGAGGCGATACGAAGCGCGAAGCACTTCTTTCCGAGCAGCGCGTTGCCGCCGTAGCCCGAGCCAAACGACCAGATCTCACGGCTGTCGGGGAAGTGCACGATGTACTTGTTCTCGGCGTTGCACGGCCACGGGACGTCCTCGACCCCGTCCTCCAGCGGCATGCCGACGGAGTGCAGGCAGGGGACGAAGTCGCCGGCGCCCAGCGCGTCGAGCGCGCCCTGGCCCATGCGGGTCATGATGCGCATGCTCACCGCCACGTACGTCGAGTCGGTCAGCTGCACGCCAACGTGGCTCTTGTCTGAGCCCAACGGGCCCATCGAGAACGGCACCACGTACATGGTGCGTCCCTTCATCGAGCCGGCGAACAGCTCGTTCAGGGCCTCGCGCATCTCGCCGGGATCTCGCCAGTTGTTCGTCGGGCCCGCTTCGGCCTCCGTGGCGGAGCAGATGAACGTGCGGTCCTCCACGCGCGCGACGTCGCCGGGGTCCGACAGCGCGAGGTACGAGTTGGGGCGCTTGGCGTCTGAAAGCCGCTCGAAGGTCCCCGCCTCGACGAGCTCCCGGCAGAGACGGTCGTACTCGTCCGCCGAGCCGTCGCACCAGTAGACCCGGTCGGGTTCGGTCAGCGCAGCGGTCTCGTCGACCCAAGCCAGCAGTCGCTCATTCGTGGTGGGGGCGGGAACGGTGGTATTCATGGGATCCAAGCGGCTCCTCGGTTCGCGGACATGATCGGCGCTGGGCGATCTACGATCGGCCGCGCTGCGGCCGGGCCAGGACTGGCTCCGGGAACAGAAAAACGCCCTCCGCGGGCGACTCAGAAAGCGTACCGCACGATCAAAGCGCCCGACAAGTGGGGCGGCTACTCGACAGTCCCCTCCGTGGTGCTCCCGCCGGGGGTCTTGCGTGGCACGAGCACCAAGCGCTTGAACTCGGCCACCAGCACGCCGTCTTGATTCAGCACGCGCGTGTGTACGCGCACCGTCCCGCGGTCCGGCTTGGACTGCGACTCTTTCTTCTCGAGAACCTCCGATTCGCAGAACAGCGTGTCGCCGTGGAACACCGGCGCCGGGTGCTTGAGCTCTTCGGTAGCGAGGTTCGCGATCGCCTTGCCGCTGACATCGCTCACCGACATGCCCAGGGCAAGCGAGTAGACGAGCGAGCCCACGACGACATTCCGGCCCTGCTGGGATTTGGCTGCGTACACGTCGTTGATGTGCAGCGGGTGGTGGTTCATCGTGATCAGGCAGAACAGGTGGTCGTCTGACTCCGTCACCGTCTTGGCCGGCCAGTGCTTGTAGACGTCGCCGACCTCGAACTCCTCCAGGTAGCGGCCATATGGATGGGCGCCGCTCGCCTCGCGGGCGGCCTGATCTGTCTCGACGGTCGGGGCGGTCTCGGTAGCGCTCATTTAGGTCGTGGGCCTCCAGGTGGCGGGGGTTATGTGAGCCGCAGCTAGCAGCTTCAACTCTAGTGGGCGCCCGCGGCCCTCGGCGGCGCGCCGCCCGCGACGAGCCCCGGGCACGCCCGCCCTGCAGTGGGGCGGCAGCCTTCCCCGGGGATTTTGCCCACCGGTGGCCCCGGGGTCGGCGTCGGCGCGGGCGGCACCGGTTCAGCCGGCGTGGGGGCTTCCTGGCCGGGAGCTCCGGAGCGCTCGACGGCCTGCTTGAAGGAGCTCGCGTAAGGAAGACCGCACGCGGCATCGTAGGCCTGCGCGACGGCGCTCGCGGCTCCGAAGCCTGCGAGGGCGCGACCACGCGTGCTGAGCACGCTCAGCGACGATGCGGTGAGCGCGCCGTGGCGCTGCAGATCACACAGCGACGACGCGGGCGCGACGGCGTGGCGGGCGAACGGGTTGGCGAGTCTGCGCACGCTGGGTGCGCCGAGCGAGCGCTGCGCACTGATGCGCAGGGCGACGGTCACCGGGTCGAGCAGGGGCGATGGCCGATTGACCAGCAGCACCAGCGCGGCCGGACCGCGCTTCGTCGCGGCATGCGGCACAGCGATCGCCAGGTAGTCCGCGCCGAACGGTCCGCTCACCACCACCTGCAGCGAGCGCCGTTCGAGCCGCGTGCCGTGGGCATTGGCGAAACTGATCTGGGCAAGCGCCAGGTCCCCGGGCGCCGCGGACATGCCCAACCGAGAGGTTCGCATCACCTCGCCGGCCTCGCGGACTCGCGCCGTCTCACCGCCGGCGCTCTGTCCGCTCACGAGCGCGATCGCGCCGACGGTCAGCAGCCCACACGTCGCGACCAGCGTCAGCGTGGTCAGAGGACGTCGCATCATCGATACTTTGAAGGACCGAGCGTAGCGTTGTAACCCGAACCCACCCAGGAGAGCCCTTGCGCAACCCCCGCGACTTCTTCAAGCCCCTCGCGATCGACGCCCCCGAGCCTGCACGCGAGATCCCCTTCAAGCCCTCACGGATGATCCACTTCATGGACTTCTCGAACCCGAAAATGGTCGAGAAGACGCCCGATCTCGCGCCGAAGGTGGACATCCTGCTCGGCAACCTCGAGGACGCCGTGCCGCTGGAAAAGAAGGAGGCCGCCCGGGCTGGACTGATTCGCGTGGGCCGCGAGATGGACCTGGGCGACACCGCGCTATGGACGCGCGTCAACGAGCTCGCCTCACCGTATTTCCTCGACGACATCACGCAGCTCGTGGCCGAGATCGGGCACAAGCTCGAGGTGATCATGATCCCGAAGGTCGAGGGGGCATGGGACATCCACTACGCCGATCGCCTGCTCGCGCAGCTCGAGGCGAAGGCCGGGCTCGAGCGCCCGATCCTGCTGCACTGCGTGCTCGAGACCTCGCAGGGGGTGGCCAACCTCGAGGAGATCGCTTCCGCGAGCCCGCGGATCCAGGGGATGAGCTTCGGTCCCGCCGACCTCGCCGCATCGCGGCGGATGAAGACCACGCGGGTCGGCGGCGGGCATCCCGGCTACCGCACCATCGCCGACCCCGATCCCGATGACCCCGATGCGCCCCGTCCGAGCTATCAGCAGGACCCTTGGCACTACTCGATCGCGCGCATGGTCGACGCCTGCACGGCGGTCGGCGCCCTGCCCTTCTACGGGCCCTATGGCGACATCTCAGACGAACTCGGCTGCGAAACGCAGTTCCGCGCGTCGTTCCTGCTCGGCTGCGTCGGCGCGTGGTCGCTGCACCCGAGTCAGATCGCGATCGCCAAGCGGGTGTACTCGCCCGACCCCGACGAGGTCGCCTTCGCCAAAAAGGTCATCGAGGCGATCCCCGACGGTCGCGGCGTGCACATGATCGACGGCAAGATGCAGGACGACGCGACCTGGAAGCAGTGCAAGGTGATGGTCAACCTCGCCGAAATGCTCGCCCGGAAGGACCCCGAGCTTGCGGAGGCGTACGGGCTCGTGCCAGCCGCCGTTTAGCACTCAAGCCCGAGGCGCCGGCCTCCGATTCAGCAACCGTCCGTTCGAGCCGATAGCAATCGGGCAATGAGAGCGATCTGTGCTGTTCGCCTGGGCGCAGCGGTGTCCGTGCTCGCGGCCGTGGGGCCGGCTTCGCCGGCGGCTGCTGCCACCGGCTCGGAAACCTTCGCTGCTACGGGCGAGCACGCTTTCGTCGTCCCTGCCGGCGTGACGAGCTTGCAGGTCACGCTCGTAGGCGGCAGCGGCGCCAGCGGCGGCGCCGCGAACAGCGGCTTCCACGCGCCCGGTGGCGTCGGGGCGACGGCGATCGCCATGATCGCGGTGAGCCCCGGCGAGACCCTGTACGCGGAGGTCGCCGGCAACGGCCAGATCGACGGCACGGGTGGCTCCGGAGGCGGCGGCTCGGCCCACCACAGCGGCGAAGATGGTGGCGGCGGGGGCGGCGCCTCGGACGTGCGCACCTGCTCCGTGGGTGCGATACCGGCGAGCTGCGACGGCGGCGCCTCGCTCGCGTCGCGACTCGTCGTTGCGGCCGGCGGTGGTGGCGGCGGTCGCGGCAGTGCCGACACCGGCGACTCGGACATCATCAAGGGTGGCGCTGGCGGCGCTGCCGGCGCTGCGGGCGGTGAAGGCGCGTTCGACTCCAAAGGCGACAGCGGCGGCGAAGGCGGAAGGCCGGGCGGCGCGCTAGCGCCGGGAGCGGCCGGCGGCAACTCCCTCGAACCAGCGAGCGCCGGCCAACTCGGACGGGGCGGCGAAGGCGGCGGCTCGCTTGCGTCCGAGGGCGGCGGCGGCGGAGGCGGGGTATACGGCGGGGGCGGCGGCGGGGGCGGGCTCGTCAAAGAATCGAGCGGCAACGTCTACAACAGCGCCGGTGGCGGAGGAGGCGGCGGCGGGTCGGGCGCACCGGGCTCCCCAGTGATCGTCGCCGGTTTCCACACCGAACCGACAACCCTCGGAGCCGAACCGTCGGTGAGCTTGAGCTGGACGCTCCCGGCGCCCGCGGCCATAACCGGGGCCGCCACCGGCCTGACGAGCGCCACGGCAACGCTGAACGGCACCGTCAACGCGGACGGCTCGGCGGTCAGCGACTGCCACTTCGTCATCGCGCCCGCGCCGCCTACCGGTGCGTCCGTGCCGTGTGCACAGCAGGTCGGCGCCGGGAGCTCGCCGGTAGCAGTGTCAGCAACAATCGCCGGGCTGGCCGCGTCTTTTACCTATACGGCCACACTCGTGGCGGCGAGCGCACAGGGCACGAGCTCAGGCGCTGCGGTGGCGTTCTCGACGCTACCGCCCGCGACGGCCACGACGACGACCTCCGGTGCCGCGCGACTTACGGTGACCAATGTGCGGCTCACAGCGGCGCGATTCCGCCGCGGCCGCCGACCCGCGACGATCGCGCGCACCGTGAAGGTCGCGAGCGCGACGTCGGCGTCGTTCACTCTGTCTGAGCCAGCCAGCGTGAGGCTCACGTTCCAGCGAGCCGCACCGGGAGTGCTGACCGCGCATGGATGTGCGGCGCCGGCAATAGCGCACCGCCACGGCCGCGCCTGCACGCGCTACGTGGCCGTGCCGGGTGGAGTCACGCGCGCCGGGCACCCCGGCAATGACGCGATCCTGTTCGACGGAGTGCTCGACGGCGGCGCGCGGCTTGCGCCCGGTAGCTATCGGCTTTCGTTGCGCGCGAGCACTGCGCTCGCGGGGACCGCCGCCCCGCAGCACCCGAGCTTCACCGTGCTCGGCCCCTGACGCTCGACGTCGGCAGCTAAGTGGGCGTGCGCGCCTCGGGAGTGGACGTCCGTATAGGCTTCCGCGCCGCATGCGGTTCTTCGAGTACGAGGCGCGCGAGGTCGTCAAGCGCGCCGGCATCCCCGTCACCGACTACGGCTTCACGACCGACGCCGCCGAGGCGCGCGAGATCGCGCAGCGGATCGGCGGCCCGACTGTGATCAAGTCGCAGGTGCTGACCGGCGGGCGCATGAAGGCAGGCGGGGTCAAGTTCGCCGACACACCCGAGCAGGCCGAGGCACATGCGCGCGAGATCCTCGCGCTCGAGATCAACGGCCACATGCCGCGAGGCGTGCTCGTCGACCCGAAGGCCGAGGTCGAGCAGGAGTACTACGCGGGCGTCGTCTGGGATGGAATCCGCAAGCAGCCCGTGATGATCTTCTCGCCGGTCGGCGGGATCGACATCGAGCAGGTCGCCGAGGAGCAGCCCGACAAGGTCGGCCGCCGGCACTTCTCGAACATCCTGCCGCTGAGCGACTTCGAGGCCAAGGAGGTGATCGCCGCTACCGGCGTCACCGGCTCGGCGCTGAACAAGCTCGTCCCGATCGTTGTTCGCCTGGCGCGGCTGTTCGTCGAGAACGACATGATCCTCGCCGAGATCAACCCGCTCGGCCGCCTCGCGGACGGCTCGTTCGTCGCGCTCGACGCGCACATGGACATCGAGAACGAGGCTCGCGGGCGCCACAAGGCGCTGCTTGCCGAGCTCGGCGTCGGCGACGAGGAGACCCGCCAGGCGCGCGAGGCCACGCCGTTCGAGCTCGCCGGCGAGCAGGTCGACGCTCAGGATCACCGCGGTGTCGCCGGCAACGTCACGGAGTTCGATGGAAACCTCGGGCTCGTGATCGGCGCCGGAGGCGGATCGCTGACGCTGTTCGACGCGGTGCGTGCCCACGGCGGCCGGCCCGCCAACTACTGCGAGATCGGCGGCAACCCCTCCGTCGCCAAGGCATGTGGCCTGGCGAAGCTCGTGCTGCAGAAGCCAGGCGTCGACGCGATCGCCGTGATGATGTCGATCGTCTCGAACACTCGCGTGGACATCGTCGCGCGCGGCGTCATCAAAGCCTGCCTCGAGCTCGGCTACGACCCGGCCGAGAAGATCGCCATCTTCCGTATTCCCGGCGCCTGGGAGGAGGAGGGCTTCAAGATCCTCGAGCGCTACGGCGTCGACTACGCCGACCGTTCCGTCTCGCTCAACGAGGCCGCGCGGCGGGCCGTGGAGAAGATCGGCGGGGCGAGCGCATGAGCATCCTGATCGACGCAGACACGACGTTCATCGTCCAGGGCATCACCGGACGCGAGGCGGTCAACCTGACGCGCGAGTGCCTCGACTACGGCGTTGGTGCGAAGGTTGTCGGCGGCGTGACGCCGGGGCGCCTCGGACGCGAAGTCCACGGCGTGCCCGTCTTCGACACGGTCGCGCAGGCGGTCGCCCACCACGGCGCGCCGATCTACGGCTCGGTCGTGACCGTCCCCCCCGCCTTCACCAAGGATGCCGTCTTCGAGGCGGTCGAGAACGGCGTGAAGCTGATCGTGATCGTCACCGAGCGAATCCCGCGCCGCGACGTCGCACAGATGGTCGAGCTCGCGACGCTGCGCGGCGCGCGCATCATCGGCCCCAACTGCCTCGGCGTGATCGTGCCCGACGTGATCAAGATGGGCGGGATCGGCGGGCCGGCTAAGAACGCCGCGCAGGCCTACACCCCCGGCCCGATCGGCGTGATCTCGCGCTCGGGCGGGATGACGACGGAGATGTCCTCGACGCTCAGCGCCGACGGCCTTGGTCAGTCGACCGCAGTGTCGATCGGCGGCGACGCAATCATCGGCTCGAGCTACGCGGAGTTGATGCCGCTGTTCGAGGCCGACGAGCAGACGCGGGGGATCGTCATCTACACCGAGCCCGGTGGTCGCATGGAGGCCGAGCTCGCGCGCTGGGTGACGGAGAACGACTCGCGCCTGCCGATCGTCGCGTTCATGGCCGGGCGCTTCATGGACGAGATGCCCGGGATGAGCTTCGGGCACGCGGGCACGATCGTCGAAGGCAAGGAGGACACCGCGTCGGAGAAGATCGCGCGGCTCGCCCAGGCGGGCATCACGGTGGCCGAGCGAATCGAGGACATACCGGACATGATCCGCGCCAAGATCGCCGAGCGGAGCCCGGCCTGATGCGCAAGGACGGGACCTTCATCGCGGTCGAGGTCGACGACAGCATCGCCTCGGACCCTGCGGTCGCCGCCAAGCTCGCCGAGGTCTGCCCGGTGGACATCTTCGCCGTCGCGGACGATGCCGGCGTGGAGATCGTGGAGAAGAACCTCGACGAGTGCGTGCTCTGCCGGCTGTGCCTGGACGCGGTGCCGAAGGGCGTGCAGGTGCTCAAGCTCTACGAGGAAGGCGCGCCGCTTTAGGGCGCCCGGCGCGCACTGCAGGCCGCCGGGTCGACTATCTTGAGGGCGGGCCGATGAACGAAAACTTCTCCCTCGTCGTCATGTGTATCTTCCTGCTCGCCTCGCTGGCTTTCCTGGCCGAGCAGCTCTCCTCCTACCACTAGGCGTGCTTGCGCGCCTTCGGCGTGCGCTCGCGCTCCTGCTGGCGCTCGACGACGCTGGTGATCAGCCGCATGATCTGCTCAGGCCCCGACGCCTTGGCCTGTCCGTAGGTGAACGCCTCGATCCAGTCCGCGACCTTGCCTTCGCGAGCCATCACGTTGAAGAACTCGCGGCGCATGTCCACGCGCAGGCGTGCGTCCGCAGCGGGGCCCTTGGTGACGTTGACCTCCGGCATCTCCAGGCGAAACTGCTGCACGTCGCCACGGCCCCTGAGCTCGACGCCGACGACCAGCTTGATCGGCTCGAGCGCGGGCACTTCGCCGATGAATCTGCGTGTCGCGAGTTCGATCAGCGACTTGGCATCTTCGGCCATTTGGCTCGTCCTCTTCTGGACCGCTCGCGGCCCGTCGCGTTAGTGGTCAGATCTTATGACGCTGCAGCAGCTTGCGGCCGATCACCATGCGCTGTATCTCGGAGGTCCCCTCGCCGATCAGCAGCAGCGGCGCGTCGCGATAGAGCCGCTCGATCTCATACTCCTTGGAGTAGCCGTAGCCGCCGTGGATGCGAAAGGACTCCTCCACGCAGAAGCGCCCGGCCTCTGACGCGAACAGCTTGGCCATGCCGGCCTCCAGGTCCGAGCGCTCGCCGGCATCCTTGAGGCGTGCCGCGCGCATCGTCAACAGGCGCGCGGCTTCGACCTGGGTGGCCATGTCCGCGAGCTTGAACTGGATCGCCTGGTGCTCGGCGATCGGCTTGCCGAAGGTCTTGCGCTCCTGCGAGTAGCGCAGCGCCAGCTCGAGCGCGCGCTGGGCGATGCCGACGCCGCGGGCGGCGACGTTCACGCGGCCGACCTCCAGCGCGTCCATCATCTGCGGGAAGCCCTTGTTGAGACCCACGTCCTCGCCGCCGAGGACGTTCTCGGCCGGGCAGCGATAACCGTCGAACACGAGCTCGGTCGACTCCACGCCCTTGTAGCCCATCTTTTTGAGCTGCTCCGGGACTTTCAGGCCCGCGTACGCGCCCGTGTTCTCGTGCGCGCCGGCCTCCTTCTCGGCGATGAAGCACGTCATGCCCTGATACGGCTTCGCTGCGTTCGGGTCGGTCTTGACGAGTACGAACACGAGGTCGGATCGCAGGCCGTTGGTCACCCACATCTTCTGCCCGTTGATCTCATAGCTGCCGTCGTCGGTCTTCTTGGCAGCGGTTTTGATCGCCTGGACGTCGGAGCCGAGCTCGGGCTCGGAGAGCGAGAACGCCGCGCGGATCTCGCCAGTGGCCATCCGCGGCAGGTACTTCTGCTTTTGCTCGTCGTTGCCGAACTTCATCAGCAGGTAGGAGCCGATGAAGTGGGTGTTGATGACGCCGGAGATCGAGATCCAGCCGCGCGAGAGCTCCTCGACGATCATCGCGTAGGTCGTGAGGTCGAGCCCCATCCCGCCGTACTCCTCCGGGATCGTCACGCCGAACAGCCCGAGCTCCTTCATCTGCTCGACAATCGGGTCGGGGAACTCGTCCTCGTGGTCGTAGTGCTCGGCGTTGGGCAGGATCTGCTCATCGGCGAACTGGTGCACCATCTCGGTGATCGCCTTCTGCTCGTCGGTCATCTCGGTGTACTGGGAGGCGGCTACGGCCATTCTGATTAGCGCTCCAAGGGTCGTTAAGGGGGCTGAATGAAAATCCGGAGGGACCCGGCTCGCCGGCCGCCGGCCGGCTGCGCCACCCTCAAGAGGGAGAATACCGTCGTGAACTTCGCTCGCGATGTCCTCGACCCGCGTGACCCCCGCGACCTGGCCATGATCGAGCTGGCGCGCGACGGCTCCCGCACGCAGTGGAGCTTCGGCGAGCTCGCCGAGCGCTCGGCGCGGCTCGCCGGCGCGCTACAGCAGCACGGCGTGCGTGCCGGCGACGTCGTGATGACGCTGATCGGCAACCGCCCCGAGTGGGTGCTCGGCATGCTCGCGTGCTTTCGCATCGGCGCGGTCGTGCTGCCGTGCACCGAGCAGCTGCGCGCGAAGGACCTTCGCTTGCGCATCGCCGTGGCCGAGCCGAGCCTGATCCTCGCCGACGAGCGCAACCGCACCGAGCTCGAGACGGCGATCGCGGACGCCGCGAGCGCTCCCGCTTGCATATACGTGCCGGACGAGAGCCTGTTCACGGGGGCGCCGGCAGCCGCCGTCGAGCTGAATGCCGATGACCCGTGCCTGATCACGTTCACCAGCGGCACGGCCGGCGAGCCCAAGGCGGTCGTGCACGCGCAACGCTACCTCGAGGGCCAGCGAGTTCAGGCCGAGCACTGGCTCGGCGCGCGCCCCGGTGAGCTCGTGTGGTGCACCGCAACGAGCGGCTGGTCGAAGTCGGCACGCAACGTCTTCATCGCGCCATGGCTCTCGGGCGCGACGGCATTGCTGCACGACGCGCGCTTCGATCCGGACGAGCGCCTCGAACTGCTCGAGCGCGAGCGGGTCAATGTCCTCTGCATGGCTCCCACCGAGTACCGCGTGATCGCCAAGCGCGCCACGCTGCGGCCATTCGAGCACCTGCGCGGGATGGTCGCCGCCGGAGAGGCGCTCAACCCCGAGGTCCTGCGCGCCTGGCATGAGGTAACCGGGCTCGAGATCCGCGACGGCTACGGCCAGACCGAGACCGGACAGCTGACCGGTGCACCGCTCCGCGGTGACGCTCGCCCGGGCTCGATGGGCAGAGCGCTTCCCGGAGTCCGTCTTGAGGTTGTTGATGGCGAGCTGACTCTCGATCCCGCGAGCGTGCCGACCTTCTTCCTCGGCTACCTCGGTGAGCACCTCCGACGCGATCAAAGCGGCGCCTGGAGCATCGAGGACCGTCGCGCCACCGGCGCTTGGCGGACGGGCGACCGTGTCACGAGCGGCGAGGACGGCTGGCTCTACTTCGAGGGACGCGCCGACGACGTGATCGTCTCGGCGGGTTACCGGATAGGGCCATTCGAGGTTGAGTCGGCGCTCGTCGCGCACCCCGCCGTCGCCGAGGCGGCGGCCGTCGCGGCGCCGGACGACGAGCGCGGCTCGGTCGTGCGAGCAGTGGTGGTGCTCCGCGGCGATGGCTATGCGCCCTCACCCGAGCTGGTGCGCGAGCTACAGGAGCACGTCAAGCGCGAAACCGCCCCCTACAAGTATCCGCGCGTCATCGACTTCGCCCCCGAGCTGCCCAAGACCGCAAGTGGCAAGGTCAAGCGGGCAGAGCTGCGAACGCCCGGCCTGTGACGAGTGTGCGCGTCAGGATTGCTCCTGCACGACCAGCACGGCGACTGCCGAATGCGCCATCACGCCGGCGGTGACGCTGCCGAGCAGATGCCCCACGAGCCCGCTCCGGCGGTGGGGGCCGAGCACGATTAGGCCGGCTTCGTGTTCCTCGGCGACCTCGACGATTCCCTTCCAAGTCGGTGCTGCCTGGATCGCCATGCTTTGCGCCCGGAACCCCGCCTTCTCTGCCAGCGACGCCCCGTGCGCGGCGGTCTCCTGCGCCGCCTTGAGGACCTCGGTCGCCTCCGCGGCGTTCATGTGGCACTCGCTCGGAGGCACGAATCCGACGTCTCCCGGCTGCCAGACGCAGACGACCAGCGCCTCGCGTCCGGGCGCAAGCTGGCGGCCCGCCTGCTCGATTGCGAGCTTCGCGAGCTCGGAGCCGTCGTAGGCGAAGAGCACCGGGCCCACGGCCTGGGCAGCCGTTGCGGCGTCGGTGTCACTCGACGCCACGTCAGTTGGCGCTTTCCGTCGCGGGATGTACGGCGCTCAACCGGCGGCGAACTCTCGCGAGCAGCGGCGGGGAGTACCACGCCGGGGCTTCGCCCGCCACGAAGCGGTCGAGGTCGGGGGTCTGCGGGCGCGCACCCCCGAGCGCGTAGATCGCCACGCCGATCGCGGCACCGCCGAGCGCGAGCGCGAGGCCGATCCACAGCGCGATGCCGATGCCTGCGTCGAGGCTGCCGCCGACGGTCACGGCCAAGTGGGCAAAGATCGGCGCGATCATGAAGGCCGCCACCGCCCGCATCAGCTCGACGATCGCGAACACGCGCTGGAGGCTCGCCGAAGGCAGCGAGAAGCCGGCCACGAACAGCGCCGGCGCGACTGTCGCCCCGAGACCGATGCCGGTCAACCCCGAGCCGACGAGCGTGGCCACTTCACTCGAGGGCACTTCGATGCGGAACACCGCGATCCCGGCGGCCAGGAACAGCATGCCGACCAACGGCAGGTAGTGCATCGCGCGCTTGGTGATGACGACGCCGAGCGCGATCGCGGTGATCACCGCGCCCGCGACCTCCGGCAGGTACAGAAGGCCCACATGAAGCGGCCCGTAGCGCCCCGCCAGTGCTGCCGCCGTGAGCGCGGTCGCCGAGACCGACGCCGCCGCGGCGAACAGCGCCACCACGATGCCCGCGACCGGCATCGTGCTCGTCAGCATCGTGCGGATCGTCAGCAGCGGGCGCTTGGCCCGGAACTGATACACGATCAGTGTCACGATCAGCGCGAGGCCACCGAGCAGCGGCACGATCGCGATCGGGTCGAGGAAGCTATGCGTGAGCAGCTCTGAGGCACCGAAGAACGCCGCCACGCAGCCGACAGCCGCCAGCGCGATCGCGAGTGGATCGCGCGGCGACTCGGGATTGGCGGGCGGGGCGTCGTCGAACGTCAACACGGACAGCAGCAGCGCGCTGGCCGCGATTGCGGCGATGATCCAGAACAGCGGCCGCCAGGCGTCGGACTCCGCCTGCAGCCCGCCGATAGCGGGGCCCAACGCCACCGCCCCGAAGATGCACATGTTCATGATCACCGCCGTCACGCGCAGCTTGCTCGCGGGATAGCCGATCGCCAGCGGCGGCACCGCAGAGATCAGCAGCAGGCTCGTGCACAGCCCCTGGAGCACGTGGCCCGCGATGTACATCCCTGGGCCCTGCGCCGACGCCGCGAGCACCGACCCGATCACGAGCAGCGACGCATAGACGACCAGCATCCTTCGCTGCGGCAGGTGCTGGGCAAGCGCAACCGCCAGCACCGTCCCGGCCGCGTAGGCGGCGTTGGCCAGCCCGGAGCCCACGCTCATCGTCTGCAGGCTCGTGTGCAGTTGCTTGGCGATGATCGGCGTCAGCGGCTGGAGCGCCGCGGACAGCGCCAGGTAGGGGATCAGCGCGCACATCACCATCGCCGCGACCGCGGGATACCGGCCGGCGAGGGGGCCCTGGCGCATTAGCGATGTCCCTCCCGCGTAGCGCGCCGAGCCTCGGCGGCGCGGACCTCGCGGGCGTCGTGGAGCAGCGAGCGCGTCATCTCGGTGAGAGTGCCCGCATTTGCGCGGCGCAACCGCCTGGCGTCGCGTACGCGCTCCGCCGGGCGGCTGCGCCGACGCGCAGCCTGATCGTCGTGTCGTGTCAGGGCACTCATGCGGCCACCAGCTCGCCCTCGTTCGCCGCCTGGGCGCGCTCCTCCGCGTCGACCTCCTGCGCGGTGGCGGCCGGCGGGCGCAACAGCACGAACGCCGCAAGCACTCCGAGCCCGACGCATACCGCGGCGACCACGTATGCGAGGTGATAGCCACCGGTCAGCGACGCCAGCAGCGGGTGACCGGACGCGCTGAGGGCTTTCGTGTGGTCGGTCGCGATCGTGCCGAGCGTCGCCAGGCCAATCGCGCCGAACAGCTGCACCGACACGTTGATGATGCCCGACGCGAGGCCCGCGTCACGCGGGGGCGCGTCCGCCATCCCCATCGTCAGCAGCGGCAAGAACGACGCGCCTGCCCCGATGCCCAGAGCCAGGAAGGCGAAGAACAGGCCGGGGAAGTAGCTCGCGTGGACGCCCTGGACGGCGAGCAGCAGCAGCCCGACGACCAGCGCGCTCAGGCCTGCGGCGAGCGTCGGGACCGCGCCGAAGTGCTCTACGGCGCGCGCCGACAGGCCCATCGACATCACAGCGATGGCGACGGTCAGGGGCATGAACGCGAGGCCGGTTTTGATCGCGTCATAGCCGAGCACGTGCTCCAAGTAAAGAGCGCCGAGGAAGAACGCCGAGAACATACCCGTGACGAGCAGCCCGCGCACGAGACTCGAGCCCATCAGCATGCGCAGGCGCAGGATCCGCAGCGGCATGATTGGGTTCGCGACGCGTGACTCGACCACGAGGAAGGTGGCCAGCAGCGCCAGCGAGGCGCCCGCCGTCCCCAGCGTGCGCGCCGAGCCGATGCCGTATTCGCTCGACTTGACGATCGCGAACGCGCCGAGCATCGTCGCGAGCGTGATCAGGATCGAGCCAAGCACGTCGACGCCGCCGGAGAGGCCGATGCCCTCGTTCTCCTCGATCAGGATCCATCCGAACAGCAGCGCCACGGCGCCGATCGGCACGTTGACAAAGAAGATCCAGTGCCAGCTCAACGACTGCGTGAGCGCGCCACCCGCGAGCAGGCCGATCGAGCCGCCGCCGGCGGACACGAACGCGTACATGCCCATCGCCTTCGCCTGCTCGACGCGCTCGGGGAACTCGGTCACGATGATCGCGAGGATCACGCTCGAAGCGACCGCGCCGCCGACCCCTTGTAGAAGCCTCGCGCCGATCAGCATCGCCTGGCTACCGGAGACCCCACACAAGATCGATGCCGCCACGAACAGCACGAGACCGCTGAGGAAGACCCTCTTGCGCCCGACGAGGTCGCCGAAGCGGCCCGCCAGCAGCAGGAAGCCGCCGAAGGTGATCAGGTAGCCGTCGATGACCCACGTGAGGTTGGCCTGAGTGAAGTGCAGTTCGCGCTGAATCGACGGCAGCGCGACGTTCACGATCGTCGCGTCGAGCACCATCATCAGCTGCCCGAGGCAAAGAACCGCCAGTGCGATCCAGCGTCTGCGCTCCGAGTCGGCGGTCTCCGTTGGGGTCTGCAGTCGGGAAAGCAGTGCGGTCATGGGAGTCCTCCAGGGTTGCGGAGAAACCACCATAGCAGCTATGATCCCTCTTGCAAGGATGATCTGTGAAAAATTGTGAATCGCTGCTATTGTGATGATTGACGCTTCGATGAGGTATACACTTCCGACCATGGCTGATCAGCCGAACTGTGCCCCCGGCTCGGCGGTTCTGCTGAGCCGTCTGGCGAAGCAGGTTTACCGCCGCAGCGACGAGGAGCGGCTCGGAATGCACCTGCGCCACCTCGTCGCTCTGAGCTACGTGAGCGATCACGACGGCTGTCCCCAGCAGGACCTCGCAGATGCCTTCTGCATGGACGCCAACAACGTCGTGCTGCTGTTGAACGAGCTCGAGGAGCTCGACTTCGTCACGCGGACGCGCGACCCGAGCGACCGACGCCGTCACCTCGTGCAGATCACGCCGTCGGGCGACGCCGCGCTACGGGACTCTGAACGTGTGCAGGCGGCAATCGAGGACGAGGTGCTCGCGGCGCTCGACGTCGAGGAGCGCCGCACGCTTCGCGATCTCCTCAGCCGCGCGCTGCGCTCGATGGAGCCGACCGACGACGAGGACGCCTACAGCGCGACGATCGCGTCGATCTCCACGTAGGCCCCCCGCGGCAGCTGCGCGACCCCAACCGTAACGCGCGCCGGAGGCTCCTCGGCGAAGAACGATCCGTAGACATCGTTGACCTGCGCGAAGTCGGCGAGGTCGGTCATGTAGATCGTGAGGCGCACCGCGCGTTGGAGCCGCCCGCCGGCGGCCTCGCAGACGGCGCCAAGGCTTTCCAGGCAGCGCCGGGCCTGTTCGCCCGCGCTCGAGCCAACGATCTCACCGGTGTCGGGGTCCAACGGTATCTGCCCGGAGCAGAACAGCAGCCCGGCGGCTTGGACGGCGTGGCTGTACGGGCCGATGGCCGCGGGCGCTCCCGGTGCCTGAATCGTCTTACGCTCGCCAGCCATCGACGAGACACTACAGGTGACGGTCGGCGAGCAGCCGGCGCCACCAGCGCGTCACGCACGGCGCCGGCTCAGGCACTAGATTCCAATTGATGGGGCGCCGTCAACACACGCTCGTAGCGGTGCTCCTGGCGCTGACCGGGTGGCTCTGCACGTCCGCGTCGCTTCCATCGGTCGCTGCAGCCGGCGCGCAGATCGCGTTCACGCCGTGCGGAAACAGCAACAGCTTTGCCTGCGGACACCTCAGCGTGCCGCTAGATCCCAGCGGCGTGACGGCCGGCACGATCACGCTCGCCATCCGCCGCCATCGCGCAACCGTCGGAGAAGCCCGCAGCGCGATCGTCGCACTCGCCGGTGGTCCGGGACAGCCGGCGCTGCCATTCGCCGAAGCGTTCGCCGAACTCCTGGGAGGAATCGCAGCCACACGCGATCTGATCGTCTTCGATCAGCGCGGCATCGGACTGTCGGACCCGCTGTCATGCCACGCCTTCGAACGTCCAGACCTGTACAGCTCCTTCGGGGCGCTGGTCGAAGCCTGCGGCGGACAGCTCGGGCCAATGCGCAGCTTCTACACCACGGCAGACACGGTCGCCGACATCGAGGCGATCC
The DNA here is from genome assembly GCA_963737025.1 of uncultured Solirubrobacteraceae bacterium. GTDB lineage: Bacteria > Actinomycetota > Thermoleophilia > Solirubrobacterales > Solirubrobacteraceae > Palsa-744. Next base: position 45,860 of record CAVTRA010000007.1, on the reverse strand, counting down.
GCGTGGCTGGGGGCTACGAAAAGCTCGTTCTGTACGGCACCAGCTACGGCACCAAGGTCGCCGAGCTGTACGCGCAGGAGTACCCCAGTCACGTCGAAGCGTTGGTGCTCGACTCGGTCGTCCCGCCGAATGGACCCGACACCTTACGCCGGGAGACGTTCGCTGCGATCCCGCGTGTTCTTCGCCAGCTCTGCGCCGCGCACGCCTGCGTGCACGTCACGCCCGACCCGGTCGCCGATCTGGCGCACGTGGTCGCAGGGATGGCGCATGCGCCGTTACGAGCGCGCGCGATCGGCCAACACGGCGCGGTAAAGAACGTCACGCTCTCCTCCAACGACCTGCTCGCACTACTGATCACAGGCGACTTCTCGCCACTACTGCGCGCCGAATTCGTCACTGCCGTCGCGGCGCTCGCGCGTCAGGACCCGGCGCCGCTGGCGCGCCTGTTCGAGGCGCTCGGGCCGGACGCAGGCGAAGGCGAAGGCGGCGAAGACTTCGACATGCCGCTGTTCTACGCGACCACCTGCGAAGAGCAGGACTTCCCCTGGAGCCGCGCGCTCGCTCCAGCGGCCCGAATCGCGCAGGCCGTCTCCGCCGCCAAGGCACTACCGGCGAGCACGTTCGCGCCGTTCACAGCAGCGAACGCGCTCGCGCTCAGCGACATCGAAGCGTGCGCGCACTGGCCGTTCACCGGACCCGCCCCAGCGCTCGACGACGCACCTTTCCCGAACGTGCCGACGCTGATCCTCAGCGGCGCCAACGATCTCCGCACGCCAACCGCCAACGCGCGCGAAGTCTCGGCGCAGATCCCCGACTCGCAGCTGCTGGTCGTACCCGGCGCCGGGCACTCGGTGCTGACCGACGAGCCGACCCCGTGCGCGAGCGAAGCGCTCCAGGCACTGTTCGCGGACACGGCCGTGCAGCCGTGCGCGCCCGCATCAACGCCGGCGATCCTACGGCCGGCCCCGCTGCCTCCGCTGCGCCTCGCTCAGGTGTCGCCCGCGCGCGGCTACGGCGGCGTGCCCGGGCGCACGCTGCACGCGGTGGCGCTGACGCTCTCCGATCTCATCCGCCAGCTCGCACTGGCCCTGACAGTCGGCAGCGCGAGCGAAGGCGGTGCTTTGGAGCTCCACATCGGCGGCCTGCGCGCCGGCTGGGCTGAGCTCACAACCCGCGGCGTGAGCCTGCACGGCTACTCATACATGCCCGGCGTAACCGTATCGGGCACAATCGGGCTGGAAACAGAGGATCTCACGGTTGGCGGTGCCTCTGGAGCGCACGGGACGTTGCGGGGGGTACCACACCAATCGCTCACCGGGATGCTCGGCGGGCACCATGTGACGCTACCGGCGAAATCGCTCACGAGTACGGCTATTGTCGTTGCCGATGCGCAGGAGAGTTCGCACCTGGGGGCTGGCGACTCTGCTGTCCGCGACGGTGTTCGTGTGCTGGCCCGGCTCCTCAGCAGCCCTCGGCGCTAGCTTCGTCGCCTGTCCGAACGCCACGGCGTTTGAATGCGCCTCTGTGCCGGTGCCGCTCGAGCGCTCCGGAGCCGTCCCGGGGAGCATTGCGTTGAGCGTGGAGCGCAAGCAGGCCGGCGCCGCTCCCAGCCGCGATGCCGTCGTCGCGCTGGCCGGCGGGCCCGGCCAGGCAGCGCTTCCACTGGGCGAATTCATCGCCCAGGCGATCGCGCCGGCGCTCAGCTCGCGCGATCTGCTGGTGTTCGATCAGCGCGGCACGGGCGCTTCTGATCCGCTCAGCTGCCCGGCACTGGAAGCCTTCAGCCTGCAATCGACGAGCCATCTGTTCGAAGAGTGCGCCTCGCAGATCGGCCCCGCGCGAGGCGCATACACCAGCGAAGAATCGGTGCAGGACATCGAGGCCCTGCGGCAAGCCGGGGGCTACGAAAAGCTCGTGCTCTACGGGACCTCCTACGGAACGAAGGTTGCCCTTGACTACGCCGAGCGCTATCCCCAGCACGTCGAAGCGCTGGTGCTCGACTCGGTGGTGCCGCCCGAAGGCGCCGAACCGTTCGAGATCCCAACGTTTCAGGCGATCGGCGGGGTCCTTACTGAGCTCTGCGCGAACGGCGCCTGCGCCGGTATCAGCTCCGATCCTCTCGGGGACCTCGCCACACTCGCCGCGCGGCTGCGCAGCCGGCCGCTCAGCGGCTCGGTGTACGACGGCTCGGGCAAGCGCCACGCGAGCACGCTCGATGCGACGGGCCTCCTCGACGTCCTCGAGGCCGGAGATTTGAACCCTGCCCTGCGGGCTCTGCTACCGGCAGCGGTCCGCTCGGCCCTCGAGCGCGATCCCGACCCCTTGCTGCGCCTGCACCTGCTCTCCGAGGGCCTGATCCCCAACGTGCCGCGCGAAAGCGTCGAAAGCTCGCCGGGCGTCGACGAAGCTCTATTCGCAACGACGAGCTGCGAGGAGAGCCCGTTCCCCTGGCAGCGAAGCGCCGGGCGCGAAACGCGCCTCAGCGAAGCGCTCGCCTACCTGCACGCGCAGCCGAGCAACGACTTCTACCCGTTCGACATCGCCACCGCGTACGCCAACAGCCTCGTTCCCGATTGCGCCAGCTGGCCCGACGCCTCGGCGGCGCCACCCTCGCCTGGGGCGCTGCCGAACGTGCCCACTCTGATCCTGTCCGGCGAGCAGGACCTCAGGACGCCGACGGCATATGCACAGCGGGTCGCAGCGCTGATCCCCGACGCGCAACTGCTGCTCGTACCGTTCACCGGCCACTCGGTCCTCGGCAGCGACCTCAGCGACTGCTCCTCCCTGGCCGTCAAGGCGTTCTTCTCGGGCGGCGTGGGTGGGGGTCAGATCCAGCCGTGCGCGCCGGCCGTCAATCAGTTCGCGCCGACGCCATTGACGCCGACCAGACTCGCCTACGTTCATCCGCCGGCCACGCTCGGCGGAAGACCCGGGCGCACGCTCGTCGCGGTGCTCGACACGCTCGTCGACCTGAACCGCCAGGTGATCGCTGCCACGCTGCAGGCCGACGCGGAACTCCCGAGCGGCTCGAGCTTTGGCGGCCTGCGTGGCGGCTATGCGAGGCTCACGAGCGCGGCGGCGACCCTGCACGACTTCGAATTCGTGCCAGGCGTGCAGCTTACGGCGACGTTTCCCGTCAAGAACCGCCAGCTGCAGACGGCCAACATCCGCGTCTCCGGGAAGGACGCTTCTTCGGGCACCGTGCGCTTCAGCGCGCACTCGCAGCAGATCACCGGCATGCTCGGCGGAAGGCGCTTCGACGTGAGCCTCGCGAAGGTGAAGCTCGCCAGCGTCCGCGCAAGCGAATGGCCGTCGCGCGAGCGGATCGGCACGCGGCTCGCCCGCCGCCGGGCGCTCCTCGAACGATCCGGTAGCGCCGCGCCGGCGCTGTGGTCGTCGTGGCTACCCTGAGCGGGTGCCCAACGCACTAGCGCTGGAGAGCTCTCCCTACCTCCGTCAGCACGCCGAAAACCCGGTCGAGTGGCTGCCATGGGGGCCAGTCGCGCTCGAGCGCGCACGCGCTGAGGACAAGCCTCTGCTCGTTTCCATCGGCTACTCCGCCTGCCACTGGTGTCACGTGATGGAGCGCGAGTCCTTCGAGGACCCCGCAACCGCGCGGCTGATGAACGAGACCTTCGTATGCGTGAAGGTCGATCGCGAGGAGCGTCCCGACGTCGACGCCCTGTACATGGAGGCCGTCCAGGGGATGACCGGCCAGGGCGGCTGGCCGCTGAACGTGTTCCTCACCCCCGAGCAGCTGCCGTTCTACGGCGGCACCTACTTTCCGCCTGATCCCCGCCACGGCATGCCTGCCTGGACACAGGTGCTGCAGGCGATCGCCGAGTCGTGGGAGGCCAACCGCGAGGAGATCCGGGCCGGCGGTGAGCGCCTGCGCGAACGCCTCTCCGGCGGGTCTCAGCTCTCGCCGTCCAGCGAGCCGCTACGGCAGAGCGCGCTCGAGCAGGCCGTCGCCGGGCTCAGCCAGAACTTCGACGCGCGAAACGGGGGATTTGGAAGCCCACCCACCCACGCGCCGAAGTTCCCGCAGACCCCCGTGCTCGAGTTCCTGCTGCTGGGAAGCGGGCGTGCGATGGCGCTGACGACGCTGCACGCCATGGCGGGTGGGGGCATCCACGACCAGCTAGGCGGCGGCTTCGCCCGCTACAGCGTCGACGCCAGCTGGACCGTGCCGCACTTCGAGAAGATGCTCTACGACAACGCGCTGCTCGCGCGGGCGTATCTGCACGGGTGGCAGGCTGGACCGGGGGACGAGCGCCTGCGCGAGGTCTGCGTTGACACGCTCGAGTGGGTGCTGCGCGAGATGCGTGGGCCGGAGGGCGGCTTCTACAGCGCGCTCGACGCCGACTCCGAGGGCGTCGAGGGTCGCTACTACGTGTGGAGCGTCGCGCAGCTCGCAGAGGTCCTCGGCGAGGACGCGCAGGTGGCGAGCGCATGGCTCGGCGTCACAGAGCAGGGCAACTTCCAAGATCCCCACCACCCGGAAGCTGGGCTGAACGTCCTGACCGATCGCAGCGGCGCTCCGGACGAGCAGACGCGCGAGCGGATTCGCGAGCGCCTGCTGGCGGCGCGCGAGCGGCGTGTGCGGCCGGCGCTCGACGACAAGCGCCTTACGAGCTGGAACGCGCTGATGATCTGCGCCCTCGCCGAGGCGGGCGCAGCGCTCAACCAGCCTCGCTATCTGCAGGCGGCCGTCGCGTGCGCCGAGTTCCTGCAGACGCAGATGCGCGATGACCGAGGGCGGCTGCTTCGTACCTACAACGACAGTCACGCGAAGATCCACGCCTACCTCGAGGATCACGCCTTCCTGCTGGAGGCGCTGATCGCGCTGTTCGAAGCCACCTGCGAGGAGCGTTGGTTCCAGCAGGCGACGGCGCTCGCCGACGAGATGATCGCCCGCTTCGCCGACACCGAGCGCGGTGGTTTCTACTCGACGGCATCAGACTCCGAAGCGCTGATCGTCAGGCGCAAGGACCTCGAGGACTCCCCCATCCCGTCGGGATCCTCCAGCGCCGCCGTCGGCCTGCTGCGCCTGTCACAGCTCACCGGCGACGGCGAGTACGAGCGCCACGCACGCGGGACGATCGCGCTCGTCGCGGAGATCGCGCCGCGCCACCCCGGTGCCTTCGGGCACATGCTGCAGGCGATGCACTGGCAGCTCGTACCCGCGCGGCCGATCGCGTGTGCGGTCCCGGGCGCCGACGCCACGCACACGTCGCGTTAGGATCCGCCGGGCCCACCGCATGCCCGCCCAAGCGAGGAGGAGGTTCTCTTGATCTGCGCACTCACCGTTCGCAAGCTGCAAGCAGGCACATTCGAGCAGTTCAGGGAGGCGTTCATGCAACCCGTGCGCGCCGGGCAGATGCCAGCGGGCTGGCAGCGCTTCAACATGCTGCGCGGCACGGAGAACCCCGACGAGGTCATATGTCTCGGCTTCTTCGACACAACGCTCGAGGAGCTGCGCGCAAACGCCGCACTGGTTGGCTACGAGGACCAGCAGGCAGCGATCGCACCGTACGTCGAGTCCGTCGGCGCCGACGGCTTCTTCGAGGTCGTCGAGGAACTCGCGCCGCAGGGCTGACGCCCGGCGAGGTTGCCCCCACAGCGCGACCCGCGAGCCGGAGCCGGCCGGCGGAGGCCCCTAAAACTCTTCCTCGCTACAAAATCGACAGGTAGCGGTCGAGCTCCCACTGCGTGACGTTCACGCGGTAGTCGTCCCACTCCTGGCGCTTGATCTCGACGTAGCGGTTGAACATGTGCTCGCCGAGCGTGCGCAGCACGAGCTCGGACTCGGCCGTCAGCTCGATCGCTTCGCCGAGGCTCTCCGGCAGCTGCTCGACGCCCAGGCGCCGGCGCTCCTCGCCGGGCAGGTGGTAGAGGTTCTTCTCCATCGGCTCCGGCAGCTCGTAGCCCTTCTCGATTCCCTCGAGCCCGGCCTGCAGGAGGGCCGCAAACGTCAAGTAGGGATTGCACGCGGGGTCGGGGCAGCGCAACTCCATGCGCGTCGCCTTCTCGCGGCCTGGGTGATACATCGGCACGCGTACCAGCGCCGAGCGGTTGCGCCGCGACCACGCCACGTAAACCGGCGCCTCAAAACCGGGGACCAGGCGCTTGTAGGAGTTGACCCACTGGGCGAAGATCGAGCAGATCTCGCGCGCGTGCTTCAGCTGGCCCGCTATGAACGCCTTGCCCACGTCTGAGAGGAAGTACTGGTCGTCGGCGTCGTAGAACGCGTTCTTGCCGCCCGTGAACAGCGACTGATGCGTGTGCATGCCCGAGCCGTTCTCGCCGAACAGCGGCTTCGGCATGAACGTCGCATGCCAGCCGTACTTCATCGCGTACTCCTTCACCGTGATGCGGTAGGTCATGCAGTCATCCGCCATCTTCAGCGCGTCCGCGTAGCGCATGTCGATCTCGTGCTGGGAGGGTCCGACCTCGTGGTGGGTGTACTCCACGTGGATCCCCAGCTGCTCCAGCGCCAGCACCGTCTCGCGGCGCACATCCGAGCCCGCATCCAGCGTCGTCAGGTCGAAGTAGCCGCCTTCGTCAAGCACCTCCGTCGAACGCGAGTCCTTGAACAGGAAGTACTCGAGCTCCGGACCCACGTTGAACGTGTCGAAGCCCATCGCATGAGCGCGCTCCAGCGCGCGACGCAGCACATGGCGCGGATCGCCCTCGTACGGCGTTTTCTCCGGCGTGATCACGTCGCAGAACATGCGCCCCACCCCCTGCTCCTCGGGGCGCCACGGCAGCACCGCGAATGTGCTCGGGTCGGGCATCGCGATCATGTCCGACTCCTCGATCGCGTTGAAGCCCGTGATCGACGAGCCGTCAAAGCCCATCCCCGCCTCGAACGCATCATCCAGCTCCGCCGCGTTGATCGAAAACGACTTCAGCTGCCCAAGAATGTCCGTGAACCAGAAGCGAATGAAGCGGATCTCCCGCTCCTGTACGAGCGCCTTCACGTCCTCCGCGGTCTTCGGCTGGTCTGCCATACCGCCGGGACCCTAGCCGATGGCTGCCGCGCAGCGCTATCGACTACTGGCTAAACCGGTCCAACCGATCGGGGGAAGCAACGCGCGCGCGTGAGACGGCCGTCTCAGTGGCCGGCTACGGCTGCCACGAACCTCGCCACCTCGTCGGCTTCCTTGCCGACGTACAGCTTCGCCGGCATGTTGCCGAGGCCGCGGGCGCGTCCTTCGGCGATCGCGTTCTCCACGAGCGCGATGCGGCCGGCTTCGGTCGGGATGTCATCGCCGACCCTGACGTCGAGGTTCGGTCCGATCCGCCCGACCGACTTGACGGCCGCGAGCGTGTGGCAGACGTTGCAGGCGTGCGCGAACAGTTCGCGGCCGGCGGTCTGTTCGTTGTTGAGGTGCACGCCGCCGACCGCCTCGCTCGCCTTGTGCTCCCCGTTGAGCGCCAGCACGATCCCCGGGACGATCAGGCCGAACGCGAATGCCACGATGATGCCGAGCGTGATCGCGCCACGGCTCAGCCGCGACCCTTCCACGGCGCCGTCCGCGCCGCGAGAGCCACGCCGCATCGCCAGGAAGAAAACCCCGAGGCCGACGACGATCCAGAAGATGATGAAGATCAGCAGCATGCGCGCCGAGAAGATATCGGGTGGCGGCGCCGGACGGTCGAGCGACGCCTCGAGGATGAGAGCTCTCCCACCTTTAGGCACGCCAAAGGCGTCACGCTAACCTGGCTGTTGGATCGGCAACCAATGAACATTCTCCGTCGTCTCCCCCTTCCGCGCCTGCTTCTGCTCTGCGCGCTCGTCATCGCCATCGGCGTGTCCGCCACAGCGATCGCCTCGGCCCTTGACTCGGGGCCAACGCCGCCCGCCAAGCCGCTCGCGCAGGCCGTCCACGACACGCTCGCCGGCGCGCAGGGAGCCCAGGTCGAAGGCCTCAGCGCGAACATCCAGCTGACCGACCACCTGCTCGAAGGCGCCAGCCTCGCCAGCGGCGGCGGCGCCGGAGGTGGCGGCGGGGGCGGGCTTACTTCGAGCCCGTTGGTGACCGGCGCGTCGGGACGGCTGTGGATCGCCAAGGACGGACATGTCCGGCTTGAGCTGCAGTCCCAGAAGGGCGACACGCAGATCCTCTCAGACGGGCACACGGTGACGATGTATGACGCCGCCACCAACACCGTCTACCGCTACACGCCGCCTGCCGGCGAACAGGACCCGTCGAAGCCGGAGCCGGCACCGGGATCAACGCAGCACCAGATCCCGTCCGTCGCCAAGATCGAAGAAGCGATCGCCCACGCGAACAAGCACGCGGACGTCTCGGGCGCCACGCCCACCGACGTCGCCGGGCAGCCCGCATATACGGTCCGCGTCTCGCCCAAGGAAGGCGGCAGCCTCCTGGGCGGCGCGGAGCTCTCGTGGGACGCCAACAACGGGGTGCCTCTGCGCGCCGCGATCTACTCCTCCACCGGGAGCTCACCGGTGATCGAACTTGCCGCCAGCGAAGTCTCCTTCGGGCCCGTCGAAAGCTCCGTGTTCGCGATCACGCCGCCCGCCAACGCGAAGGTGCAGGACATCACCTTCTCCGACGGCCATCACGAAGGCAGCGCCACGAAGGCAGGTACGGGTGAAAAGCCGAGTGTCACGACCCACGGTCACGGCCTTGGCACGATCGCGGTGCTCGAAAGCAAGTCCAAGAGCGCCACCGGATCGAGCACGCCGCTCGAAGGACTGCCGAAGGTCACGATCAATGGCGCCAGCGCCAGCGAGCTACGCACCGAGCTCGGGACGCTGCTCACGTTCGAGCGCTCCGGCGTGCGCTATCTCGTCGGCGGCGCCGTCTCCCCTGCGGCTGTAGAAGCAGTCGCGCGGGGCCTCTAGCGGTGAGCGAGGACGCGGCCCAGCCCGTCCGGGCTAGGGGGCTCGTCAAGCGCTACGACGAGGTCCTGGCGGTTGACCACATCGACCTGAACGTCCAAGCGGGCGACGTGTACGGGTTCCTCGGCCCCAACGGCGCCGGCAAGACCACCACCCTGCGCATGGCGCTGGGCCTGATCACGCCGAGCGAGGGCACCGTCGAACTGTTCGGCCGTGATCCCATGCGCTACGGCGCTCGTGCCCTGGAGGGGGTCGCGGGCTTCGTCGAGGCGCCGCGCTTCTATCCCTACCTCAGTGCGCGCAAGAACCTCGAACTGCTCGCCGCGCTCGACGGCGACGGGGCCGCGGGACGCATCGACGAGGTGCTTGCCGTCGTTGAGCTGAGCCCGCGCGCCAAGCACAAGGTCGGCGGCTACTCACACGGGATGCGCCAGCGGCTCGGCATCGCAGCCGCGCTGCTGCGCCAACCGCGCCTGTTGATCCTCGACGAGCCCGCCACCGGCCTCGATCCCGCCGGCATGCGCGACATGCGCGCCCTGATCCGGCGTCTGGCCGACGAGGGCATCACCGTCCTGCTCTCCAGCCACCAGCTCCCTGAGGTCCAAGAACTGTGCGATCGCGTCGCCATCGTCGAGTCCGGTCGCCTCGTCTACGAGGGCGCGCTCGCCGACCTGCGTCGCCAGGGCGGCGCGGGCTACCGGCTCCGCACCACCGACGACGAGCGCGCACTCGCGCTGATGCGCGAGCAGGCCAGCATCGAGCACCCAGCCCCCGGTGAGCACTGCCTCACCTTCCAGGCTCAGGAGCAGGACGTGGGCCAGCTCTCGTTGACACTCGCGGCGGCCGGCGTCGGCATTCTCGCGCTGAGCCCCGAACTCGCGACGCTCGAGGACCTCTTCTTCCGTCTCACCGAGGGCGATCGCGCCGACGGCGCCGGAGCACAAGCCGCGCCCGAGACGCCCCTCGCAAGCGACGGAGCACGCGGCGGCTCACCCGCGTCGAACGGCGCGCCCGAGCAGGCGCTGGAGGTCTGATGAGCAGCGCCACCATCAGCCCCCCTGCGCCAGCAGCCCCCGCCCGAGCCCATGGCAGGCGGCGACCCTCCACGTTCACCGTCTACCGCTGGGAGCTGCGCAAGCTCCTCGCACAGGTGCGTACCTACCTGGGACTCGGCCTGCTGACCTTGCTGCCCGTGATCTTCGTGGTGTTCGAGAGCCTGCACCACCAGCACGATCAGCACGACAACATCTTCGCTGCCCAGATCACCCAGTCCGGCCTCGCCACGCCGGTGCTGATGCTGCTGTTCATGTCGGGCTTCTTCATTCCCGTCGTCGCGGCACTCGTCGCCGGCGACATCTTCTCCAACGAGGACGGCAACGGCACGCTGAAGACGATCCTCACGCGCTCTGTCGATCGTGGCCAGGTGTTCGCCGCCAAGGCACTGGCGGCATTCACCTATGCGGTCGTCGCGGTGCTGGTCGCCGCGACCGTCTCCACCGTCGCAGGCGTTGCATCGTGGGGCTTTCGCTCGGTCAGGACCTACTCGGGCACGCTCGTGTCCGCGCCTGAAGCCTTGCTGCTCGTGTTCGCGGCCAACGCCGCCTACCTGATACCGCTGTTCGCCGTCGCCGCCATCGGCCTCATGCTCTCAGCCACGACCCGCAACAGCGCAGCAGCCGTCGTCGGCACGATCGGCATCGTGATCCTGCTGTTCATCATCGCCCAGATACCGGGTCTTGAAGCCATCCAGCCCTATCTCCTGACCGAACAGTTCCAGGCCTGGCAGGGCCTGCTGCGCACCCCCACCAACTGGGCGCCGATCATCCATTCCGCATGGCTGTGCGCGCTCTACGGCGTCCCTGCCCTGGCCGCCGGCTATCTCGTGTTCCTGCGTAGGGACGTCGCGGGCGGGTAGCACATCCCGCTCCCTGAGCGGTCGAGGGCCGCTCAGGTGACCTCGGCCGGCTCGATCACGGTCAGCTCCACGTCGCCCATCAGCCGTCGTGCCTCGCGCGGGTCGATCAGTCCGGCGCCGAGACGCGCGGTGGACTCTGCGCCGCAGGCAACACCGAAGCGTAGGCACTGGTCGGCGGGCCGTCCTTCATAGCGCGCTGCAAGGTAGCCGGCGAGGAACGCGTCCCCGGAGCCGCTGCGGGCGACGGGCTCGCGCAGCTCGATGCTCGCCCGCTTGAGCACGGGCTGGCCGTCGACGAGCACCTGCGCGTAGCAGCCGTCGGGGAGCGTCATGATTGCCTCGCGCGGTCCCAGCGCGGCGATCTCGGCGACCGCCAGCGAGCGCTCGTCCTCGCCGGAGAACTCGTGTCCGACGAGCTCCTCCGCCTCGAGCACATTGGGCGAGACCACGTCCGGCTCAGCGCGGACCGCTTGGCGTAGCGGCTCGCCGTCGGTGTCGACCACAGTGATCACATCGAGCCGCTCGAGGTCGCGGATCAGCGACGCGTAGATCTCCGCCTCGACGCCACGCGGCAGCGAACCGGCGAACACGACGATCGCGGCGCCGCGCGCCAGATAGAGCAGCTTGTCGCGAAACAGCTCGATCTCGCGCGTCGACACCGACGGTCCGCGTTCGTTGATCTCGGTCTGCTCGCCGGTGGTCGGATCGAGCACTGAGGTGTTCGTGCGCGACTCCTCGCGGATGCGCACGAAGTCGTTGAGAATCGACTCCTCGGTGAGCTGCTCGACGATATGCGTGCCGGTCGCGCCGCCGGCGAACCCGGTGGCGATCACCGGCTGGCCGAGCGCCTTCAGCGAGCGGGCGATGTTGACGCCCTTGCCACCCGCCATCGTGCGCTGATCGACGGTGCGATGGCGTCGTCCGAGCCGGAAGTTGGGCACCGCAAGCGACTTGTCGATCGCCGCGTTCAGGGTGACCGTGATGATCATCCTGTCTCCCCACCGACCTTCCGGCGCGCCTGAATGGCAGAGGGTGCCCTGGCGTGCACGACACAAAGGCTAGCGGACGCGATCCGACAGTCCCCACGCACTCGCCCGCAGCCGTTCGGCCTCCCTGCGGGCGGCCTCCGCAGGGTCTCCGCCGGCCGTCACGTGTGCATCCGAGATGCTGCGCGAGGCCGACACGAGGCCACCGGCACGACCCGGTGCGAACGCTGCTGCGAGCTCCTCGACGCGGCCACCTTGAGCGCCGACGCCCGGCAGCAGGAACGTCGCCGCGGGCATCAGCTCGCGCGCCCGCGCGAGGTGGTCCGGCTCGGTGGCGCCTACCACGGCGCCCACGTCGCTCAGGCCGGCCCCACCCACGCCAGCGGCGCCGATCTCATCGACGAGCGTCGCGATCCGCTCCCACACAGTCCCTGACCCTGCCAGCGTCAGGTCCTCGATGTCCGCTGCGCCCGGGTTGGAGGTGCGCACCAACACCAGCACTCCGCGGCCGAGTTCGCGCGCGGTGGCCACGAACGGCTCGACCGCGTCGCGCCCCATCAGCGGGTTGACCGTGACCAGATCCGCACCCAGGCCGCCGATGTGACCGAACGCGCTGTCGGTGCCGCCGAACAGAGCGCCGGCGTATGCCTGCGCGGTCACGTCAATGTCCCCGCGCTTGCCGTCTGCGATCACCAGCAGGCCGAGGCGACGGGCGTGGTCGACGACGGCTTCCAGCGTCGCCCATCCCGCCGACCCGAGCAGCTCGAAGCGAGCGAGTTGCATCTTCACCCCCACGCAGGCGGGCGCCGCCGCGTCGATCAGCGCCCTGCAGTGCTCGAGTATCGCGCGGGCGGCCACCTCCGTTGGTGAGTCACCGACCGATGCTTGCCCGCCGCTGCCGGGCCACAGCCGGGCGGGGTCTGGGTCAAGACCGAGCACGAGTTGTGACTCGCGCTCGGCGACCCGGGCGGCCAGGATGTCGCCGAAGGACGACGCCGACTTCAGCGGCCCTTCACCGCGCTCTTCAGCCCGCTGCCCGCGGTGAAGCGCGGCACTCGTGACGCCGCGATCTGGATGCGCTCGCCGGTGCGAGGGTTGACGCCCACGCGCGCGCCGCGCTGGCTTACGTGGAACTTGCCGAACCCCGAGACCGATACCTCGCTGCCGCGACGCAGCGCGTCCTCCACGGTGGCCAGCACCGCGTCCACAGCCCGCGAGGCATCCTGCTTGGTCAAATCGGCGCGATCCGCCACCTGGTCGACCAGCTCGGACTTTGTCACTTGGCCCTCCTCGTTCGTGAAACCGTTCTCACGACGCTAACACTGTGTGCGGACAAGCGCATAGGCGACAATACGGCGATGGCGATCTCCCGCGTGGCATGGCTGGTCACCGTTCTCGTGGCGCTGATCACCGCGCTGGCGCTACTGCTGTCCGGATATCAGGGCTACGCCGGACTCGGCCTCGCGGTCGCGATCTCCGCGGCGATCAACGTCTTCTAGCCTCGTCGCCGCGGCTAAGCCATGCCAGCAGCGCCCGCGCCGCGCGGCCCCGATGGCTGATGGCGTCCTTCTGCCGGTCGCTCAGCTCCGCCATCGTCATGCCGGGGGGGCCGTCGTCGGCAAGGAATGCGGGGTCGTAGCCGAAGCCGCCCGCGCCGCGGGGCCGCTCCGCCCGGCGTCCCGCGCAACGGCCCTCGAAGAAATGCTCGACACCGCCGGACGGATCGACGTACGCGATCACGCACACATACTCCAGCCGGCCGTTCGCGGGCACCTCCCGCAGCAGCTTCTCGAGGTTCTCCGCGTCGCTCGCGTGCTCGCCGGCATAGCGTGCCGATCGCACTCCCGGTGCCCCGTCGAGTGCCGCCGCGGCGATGCCAGAGTCATCGGCGATGCTCACCGTCCCCATCGCCAGCGCCGCCGCACGTGCCTTGCCGAGGGCGTTCTCGGCGAACGTCTCACCCTCCTCGGGCGGCAGCACGACGCCGTCGGGGAGGGCATCGATCTCCCAGCGCTCCGGAGAGGAGCCCTCGAGCAGGCGCTCGAACTCGCGGCGCTTGTGCTGGTTGTGCGTGGCGAGCAGCAGCTTCAAGACGCCGCGGCGATCGCCTGCTCCTGAACGACGCGCAGCTGCTCGATCCCGGCGGCCGCCAGCGCGAGCAACTCATCCAGGTGCGCCAGCGACAGCGGCGTCCGCTCGGCCGTCGCCTGCACCTCGACGAGGCCACCGTCGCCGGTCATCACGACGTTTGCATCGACCTCGGCGGTCGAGTCCTCGGAGTAGTCGAGATCCAGCAGCGGCGTGCCGTCGATGATCCCGCACGAAACCGCCGCCAGCGCACCGGTCAACGGCGAGCGCTCGAGTTGCCCCTGCGCCCGCAGACGCTTGCACGCCAGCGACAGCGCCACATATGCACCGGTGATCGACGCGCAGCGCGTGCCCCCGTCGGCCTGCAGGACGTCGCAGTCGAGGTACACCGTCCGTTCCCCCAGCGCCTCGAAGTCGATCGCCACGCGTAGTGAGCGCCCGATCAAGCGCTGAATCTCGATCGTGCGCCCATCCTGGCGCCCGCGGGTGGCGTCGCGCTGCTTACGCTCGCCCGTCGACGCCGGCAGCATCCCGTACTCGGCCGTGACCCAACCGCGACCCTTTCCCGTCATCCAGCGCGGAACGCCGTCCTGTGCGGACGCCGTGCAGATGACCCGCGTCTCGCCGACGGAGATCAGCGCCGAGCCGGTGGCGGTGCGCACAAAGCCCGGCTCGATGGCGATGGGGCGCAGCTGGTCTGGTCCGCGACCGTAGCTGCGCTCAGCGGCTGCGCTGTGCACGCGCGCCATCATCCCAGAGCGCTACGGTCGGGGCATCTTGCGCGCGCTCGTGGTCTCCAACATGCTGCCCGACGCGACGCATCCCGAGCGCGGTCGCTTCGTGCGCGATCAGGTGAGCGCTCTACGCGAGCTCGACGATGTCGAGGTCGAGCTGCACGAGTTCGCTCCCGGCGCGAGAGCACTCGCGGGCGCGGCGCGAGAGCTGCGACACCGCTACCGGCGAGCGCGCTTCGACGTCGTACACGCGCATTTCGGCCTCACGGCGTGGCCGTCGCTCGCCGTGCCCGCGCGGGTCCGCGCGCTGACGATTCACGGCACCGACGTGCGCCACCCGCGCACGCGGCTGGCCACCGCGGCTGTGCTCCCCGCGATCGACCTCCTCGCCGCCGCCTCGTCGCCGCTGGTGCAGGAACTTCCCGGCCGCTCCGCGCGTCGGCGCGCCCTCGTGCTCCCGTGCGGCGTGGACCTCGACCGCTTCCATCCGCTGGCGCGCGCCCATGCACGTGCAGAGCTCGGGCTCGACCCCGAGCAGCCATACCTGCTGTTTCCCGCTGATCCAGCGCGCGCCGAGAAGCGCCACGATCGCGCAAGCGCGCTTGCGCGGGCCGCGGGCGCGCCCCTGCTGACACTGGGGTCGGTCGAGCCCGAGCGCGTGCCGCTGTGGGTCAACGCCGCAAGCGCCGTGCTCGTGCCGTCCGAGCGCGAGGGCTTCGGGCTGGCGGTGCTCGAGGCGCTCGCGTGCGACGTTCCAGTGCTCGCCACCCCCGTCGGCGTCCACACCGAAGCGCTCGCGCAGGTCGCGGGCACGCTCTGCGCGCCGTTCGAGCTGGAGCGCTGGCGCAGCGCGCTCGAGCCGCACCTGCGCACGCCCGATCCACGGGTCGACGGGCGCGCGAGCGCTGAGCGGTTCTCAGCGCGGACGCTGGCCGCGCGCGTCGCCGACGCGTGGCGAGGAGCGCTCGAGCGCGCCGCATGAGGAGCCGTTGGCGGAGGCGTGGCTCGACCTGTGATGCACGCTCCGGGGAGCGCTCGGGGTAGCATGAATCGGGCGTGAATCAAATATCTGGCACGACGCATACGGATGCTCCGCTGCCGCCGCAAGAGCATCCGCCGTCGGAAGACGGCGGTACACCGTCCGAGTCGCCCGGCTTCCAGTCCCGTGGTCGGGCGCGCCGGCGGGCACGCTTCCTGCGCAAGGCACGTGAGCTCGCCTACCGCGACCTCGGTGGGCTGGTGTTCAACCTGCACCGCTTCGGGCAGCGCAACGACGCGCTCGTGCTCGCCAAGCTGACGACGCTCGGACAGATCGACGCTGAGCTGCGCGCGATCGAAAGCACACTCGGCGAGCGCCGGTCGATCACCGTGCTGCGAGAGGCCGGCATCACCGCGTGCCCCCGCTGCGCCGCGATCCACGGCAGTGAAGACAGCTTCTGCCCCAACTGCGGCCTGTCGTTGGGCAAGCACGTCGACCTGCCGATCGCCGGTGCCACCGCCGCGCAGGGCACCGGCGCGCCGGGGGCCTCGGCAACACAGCCCGCGGCGCCAGCGCCGGTCGCAGCCCCAACACCGACTCCGTCACCCGTCACGGGCCCGCCGCCGCCGGCGAATGCGCGCTCAGCACCAGTGGTACCCCAGGGAGGACGCTCCCCCTCCCCGCCGGAGCGCTCACCCGTCGCCGATCCGGTCCCAGCGGTGCCAAGACCGCCGGTGGATCATGACGTGACCGTGATCGAAAAAGGAACCGCCGCGGTCGAGGACGGCCCTACCGAGATTCTGCGTCCGCCGGCTTCGGACTGATGAGCGTCGCGCCCGCACCGCCGGCCGAAGGAAACATTCCAGCCGCGCCGCCACGCTCACCCAGCGGCGAGACGTGTCCGCTGTGCGGCGCTCCGCTGCACCCGGCGCAGGAGTGGTGCCTGCGCTGCGGCGCGGCCGCGCGCACACGTCTGGCGGCGTCCCCCAACTGGAAAACGCCGGCCGCGGCGCTCGTGGTAGTGGCTGTCCTCGCGCTCGGCGTGCTCGCTGCTGCACTCGTCAAGCTCGCGGGCGGCTCCGCCCCCGCGGCGCCTGCGAGCACACGGATCGTGACCGCCGCCGCTGCGCTCGCACCCGCCCCGGCGAGCACCGCGCCCGCGAGCGTGGCGCCCGGCGCGGCTGGCAAAGGAGCCGCCGCCCTCGGCGCCGGCAAAATCGGCGCGGGCAAAGTCGGAGCTGGCAAAGTCGGATCCTCGACGCTCGGCGCGGGCAAAGTCGGGACCCGCACCCTAGGCGCGGGCAAAGTCGGCACAAGCACCCCCACCACGATCACGCTCAGCCCGAAGACCCGCGAAGAAATCGCGCGACGCGTCAAAGAACGGCTGGGCAAACTCCATCTGGGGAAAGTGCTGCCGCCGACGAACACAAGGTGACGCGCGCGGGCTAGCAGGCGCCCTATACGGTTCCGCCGATGCGAGCGCTTCCCTCGGCAGGGACCCATGAGACCGATGTCGCAGTCGTGGGTGCAGGCGCGGCCGGCCTGTACGCCGCGCTGTGCGCCGCGAACGATGGGGCGCGCGTGGTGCTCGTCTCGGCCACCCCACTCGCCCAGACTGCGAGCTACTGGGCACAGGGCGGCCTCGCGGCCGCGTTGGCCCCGGACGACAGCCCCGAGCTGCACCTGCGAGACACCGAGCTCGCGGGACGCGCGCTGGTAAGGCGGTCGGCGGCAGAGATACTGGTCACGGAGGCGCCACGCCGCGTGCGTGACCTGCAGGCGCTCGGCGTACGCTTCGACGCCGACCGCTTCGGGCACCTGGCCCTCGGCCTGGAGGGCGGGCACTCGGTCAGGCGTGTCGTGCACGCCGGCGGCAGCGCCACCGGCCGGCGCGTCGTCCGCCAGCTGTCCGCACTGGCGGCGGGCGAGCCGCGGATCACGGTGTTCGAGGGGGCGCGCGCGCACGCGTTGTGGCGCCCGGATGAGCTCTGTCGTGGCGTGGTCTGCGACGACGGGCGCGTGATCACGGCGCGAGCGGTCGTGATCGCGACAGGCGGCGCCGCGGCACTGTGGGCACGAACCACCAATCCGCCGGGCTCCCAGGGCGTCGGCCTGCTGCTCGCCCACGCGGCCGGCGCCGCGCTGTCGGACCTCGAGATGCTGCAGTTTCATCCAACCGCCGTGATCGGCGTTCCAGGACGCGAGGGCTTCCTCGTGACCGAGGCCGTCAGAGGCGAGGGCGCGACGTTGCACGACGCCGACGGTGAGCGCTTCGTCGACGAGCTCGCTCCCCGTGACGAGGTCTCGCGCGCGATCCACTCGCAGCTGCGGGCGTCCGGCGAGCGGTCGGTCGGCCTCGACATGCGCGCCATCGACCCAGCTCTCTTCCCCAACGTCGTCGCCGCGCTGCGCGAGGCGGGACTGGACCCCACCCGCGAGCTGATTCCGGTCGCGCCGGCTGCCCATTACATGATGGGGGGCATCGTTGCCGATCTGCACGCGCGCTCGACGCTGCCGGGTCTGTACGCGGTCGGCGAGTCGTCGTGCACGGGACTTCACGGCGCCAACCGGCTGGCTTCGAACTCGCTGAGCGAGTGCTTCGTCTTCGCTCGACGCGCGGTCGATGACGCGCTCTCGCGTCCCGTCGATGCCCGCGCCGCGGCGAGCGATCGCGAGCTGCAGGCGCTGCGCGAGCTGCCAGCGCCGCCGAGCGCCGACGCCGAGGTGCGCGCGGCGCTGTGGCGCGACGCGGGCGTCGTGCGCACGGCGGAGGGCCTCGAGCGACTGCTCGCCAACCCACATCCACTGGCACGGCTGATCGCCGCGTGCGCGCTCGCGCGCACCGAGAGTCGGGGCGCGCACTTGCGTGCGGATCACCCCGAGCGTGATCCAGCGCTCGACTTTCGTCACGCCGTGGTCGCTAACGAGGACACGATCTCGTGGCAGACGTGGCGCTGACGCACCACTTCGTCGCTCGGATCATTTTCCTAAATTAAATAAATCGGATCGCGATTTTTATCTCGCGATCCTTTCTATTTGCAAATGTGTTACTCGCAGGTGGAAGTTCCCAGGGCCGACGGAGTCTCTAGGAACGGCGGGTGTGCTCTCTGACCAAAAGATCGAGCAAAAAGAGGGCGAGGAAGACAGCATGTATCAGTTCAGTCGGGCCATCTATCGGGAGCTCGCGCCATATATCGAGGCTCCTGCCCCCGGCGTGCCCCGCACCAGCAACCACACCGCCGTTCTGCGCGCCTGCGAGCAGGTGATCACGCGCTTGGCCACCGATCGTCACTACTTCGCACGTCCCGCGCGCACCCTGTTCCTCGACGTCCGCAGCTACTTCCCGATGTCGGCGCAGAGCCACGTTCATCGCGTGATCAGCCGTTATATGGGGTACGCCCAGACGTTCCTGGCCGAGCACCCGCACGAGGGCTACACCGCTGTGAGTGGCGCTCCCCCGCAGTGCCGCGCCACCACGCGCAAGGGCTCTGCCTGTCAGCGCACGCCGCTGCCGCACAACGGCTACTGCCCGTCACATCAGCACCTCGCCGACACCGAGGATCGCGAGTTGGCCGCCGCGTAATCTGCAGGGATGCTCCTGGGCGTCGACGTCGGCGGCACCTTCACCGACGCAGTCCTGCTGGACGACAACGCGGCCGTCTACACCGCCAAGGTCCCCTCGACGCCCTCTGAGGAGTCCGCAGCGGTGCTCGACGCTGTGCAGCTCGTGTTCGACCGGGCCGGCGCGAGCGCGGCCGACGTCGAGCGCTTCGCCCATGGGATGACCGTCGCGACCAACGCGCTGCTCGAGGGCCGCACGGCGCGCACGGCGCTGCTCGCGACCGCAGGCTTCACCGACGTCATCGAGCTCGCGCGCCAGAATCGTCCGCATCTGTACCAGCTATGCGTCGGTGCGCCCGCGCCGTTGGTGCCCGCGGAGCTGCGCTACGCGGTGCCGGAGCGCATGGGTCCCGATGGACCGCTACGCGCGCTCGACCCGGCGCTGGCCCATGAGTTGGTCGCTCGCCTCGCCCGCGCCGAACCGCAGTCGGTGGCTGTCTCGCTGTTGCATTCCTACGCGGATCCTGCCCACGAGCGGCTGTTGGGGGATCTCCTCGACGAGCTGCTGCCAGACACGCACGTCTCGCTCTCGAGCGAGCTGGTGGGCACCTTTCGCGAGTATGAGCGCACGGCCACGACGGTGCTCGATGCGGCGCTCTCCCCGCTGCTCAGCTCGTATCTGCAACGCCTCGCCTCCGAGGCGCGCGAGCTCGGTCTGCCCGAGCCACAGATAATGCAGTCCTCGGGCGGCCTGACCGAGCCGGACCATGCCGGCGCGCATGCGGCGCTCACCGTTCTGTCGGGCCCGGCGGGCGGTGTCGGGGGTGCGCTCGCGCTCGCAGAGCTCGCTGACGAGTTGCGGGTGCTGTGCTTCGACATGGGCGGCACATCCTGTGACGTGTGCCTGATCGACGGCGGCCAGGTCCCAGAGACCGCGGAACGGACGATCGCCGGCCGTCCGCTGTCGCTCCCGGCACTCGACATCCACACGGTCGGTGCCGGCGGCGGCTCGATCGCCTGGCGTGACGGCGGCGGCGCGCTGCGCGTGGGACCGGCCTCTGCCGGCGCCGACCCCGGGCCGGCTTGCTACGGGCGCGGCGGCAGCGAGCCGACGGTCACCGATGCCAACCTGCTGCTCGGACGCTTGCTCGAGGACTCGCCGCTCGCGGGCGGCGTGACCCTGGTCCGCCGCGCCGCACACGACGCGATCTCGCGCCTGGCACGCGAGTTGGACCTCGAGCCGGTCGCATGCGCGGAAGGCATCGTGCGCGTCGCCGAGACGCAGATGCTGGGCGCGTTGCGCGTGATGAGCATCGAGCGCGGGGTCGACCCGCGCGCCTTTGCGCTGATGCCGTTCGGCGGCGCCGGCCCGCTGCACGCAGCGGCGCTCGCGCGCGAGCTTGGCATTTCCCGGGTGCTGTGTCCGCATGCGTCCGGCGTGCTATCTGCGCTCGGCCTCGCCGCCGCCGCGCCACGCCGCGACACAGCGCGCACGCTGATGCTCGACGACCGCTCGCTCTCGCCCACGCGTCTGTCGCAGGAGCGGCAGCGGCTGATAGCAGAGGCGCGCGCCGCGCTCTCGAGCACGCCCGTGCGAGTGCGCGTCCGCCACGAGCTGCGCTACCACGGCCAGTCATTTGAGCTCGCCGTCGAGGAGGAGATCTACCCGAGCGCGCCCGCGCTCGATCCCGACGCCCTGCGCGAGGCCTTCGCGCGCGCCCACCGGCTGCGCTACGGCTACAGCGAAGTGGATGCCGGCGTCGAACTCGTGAACATGCGCGTGTCGGTCTGGGGTGCCGCGCCGGTGATGCGGCTGCGACTCGCGGGCCCCGCGCCGGCCTCGGCGGAGCTGCGCGAGATCATCTTTGACGGCGAGGCGCTCGCCGCGACGGTGCTGCGGGGCGAGCTCGCGCCCGGCACCCGCCTGACCGGGCCGGCCGTGTGCGCGTTCCCAGAGGCCACGCTGCTGGTCCCCCCGGGATGGTCGGCAGAGGTCGACGAGCACGGGACGGTACATCTGACTGACACGAGCCACACGGAGCATCCTCGAGCGGCGGCGGCTACAGAGTGAGCACATTTGACCCGATCGAGCTGCAGGTGCTGACCGGCGCGTTGCGGGCGGCTTGCGAAGAGATGGGCGTCGTGCTGATCCGCTCGGCGCACTCGTCGAACATCAAGGAGCGCAGGGACGCCTCGACGGCGCTGTTCGACGCGGACGGGCAGATGGTGATGCAGGCCGAGCACATTCCGGTGCATCTCGGTGCGATGCCGAGCGCGATCGCGGCGGTGCTCGCCGAGAAGCACGTCCCGGGCGTCTCGTGGATCCTCAACGACCCATTCGCCGGCGGCACGCATCTCCCCGATATCACCGTCATCACGCCGGCGTTCGTGCCCGGCGGCGCGCTGTTGGGCTTCGCTGCAAGCCGCGCGCACCACGCCGACGTCGGAGCACGCGTGCCCGGCTCGATGCCGGCGGACAGCCGCGTACTCGAGGAAGAGGGCGTGGTGATCTCGCCGCGCCCACTCGAGGAGAAGACGATCGGGGAGCTCGTCAAGCGCATGCGCCAGCCGCACGAGCGGCGAGCCGACCTGCGGGCGCAGGTCGCGGCCAACCAGGCCGGCGTACAACGATTGATCGAGCTCGAGGCGCGGATCGGAGCCGATCACTTGCGTGACGCGACTGATGCGGTGCTGGACTATTCCGAGCGGCGCACCCGCGCATGCCTCGCTGGCCTCCCGAACGGCACGCTGGAGTGTGAGGACGTGCTCGAGGCGCCCGAGGGTGATCTGGTGCTCCATGTACGCGCGCTGATCGACGGCGAACGCCTGCTGCTGGACTTCTCCGGCAGCGCGGCGCAGCACGACGGCAACCTCAACTGCCCGCTGGCGGTGACGCTGTCAGCGTGCCTGTTCGCGGTGCGCGTGCTCACCGACCCCGACATACCGCCGACGGCCGGCGCGTACCGCCCGATCGAGGTACAGGCGCCAGTGGGCACAGTGCTCAACGCAAGGCCCGGCGCGGCGGTGGCGGCCGGCAACGTCGAGACGTCCTCGCGGGTCGCCGACCTGGTGCTCGGCGCGTTTGGACACGCGCAGGGCCAGGGCACGATGAACAACCTGACGCTCGGCGCCGCCGGCTTCTCCTACTACGAGACGCTCGGCGGTGGCCAGGGGGCGTGCGTGGACGCCGATGGGCCGAGTGGCGTACACGTCGCAATGAGCAACACGCTCAACACGCCGGTCGAGGCGCTCGAGCGGGAGTTCCCGCTGCGCGTGGTCGAGTACGCGCTGCGTCGAGGTTCCGGCGGCGACGGCCGTCATCGCGGCGGCGACGGCGTGGTGCGCGAGCTCGAAGCGCTGACGGAGATGACCTTCTCGCTGATCGGCGAGCGTCGCCGTCACCCGCCGCGCGGCGCCCACGGCGGGCAGCCGGGGTCGTGCGGACGCGATCTGCTGGACGGGCGTACATTGCCGGCGAAGACCACAGGTACGCTGCTCGCCGGCCAGCGGCTGCGCGTTGAAACCCCCGGCGGAGGAGGATTTGGAGATGCCCGAGAACGAGAGCGCTGAGCCGGTCGAGCTCGAAGCGGTGGGGTTCCTCGGCCTTGGGATCATGGGCTCGCGGATGGCGGCGAACCTCGCACGCGCGGGCTTCCCGCTGTCGGTGTGGACCCACACCGCCGGCAAGGCCGCAGCCTGGGCCTCTGAACACGCCGCGCGGGCGTTCGACACGCCAGCGGAAGTGGCTGAGCACAGCAACATCGTCGTGAGCATGGTCGTAGACGGCGCACAGGTCGCCGGGGTCCTGCTCGGCGAGCACGGCGTTATCGAGGCTGCTCGTCCTGAGCTCATGTGCGTGGACATGTCGACGATCGGGCCGGTCGATACGCGCCGCATCGCGGCGGCGCTCAACGATCGCGCCGTCGCGATGATCGACGCGCCCGTGACCGGCTCCTCACCGCGCGCCGAGGAGGGCTCACTGACGATCATGGTCGGCGGCGAACCCGCTCACTTCGAGCGCGCTCGCCCTTTGCTGGAGGCGATGGGCCGGGTGATCGTGCACGTCGGCGAGCTGGGTCAGGGCCAGATGTTGAAGCTGATCAACAACTCGCTCGGCGCAGCCAACGCGGCGGCCGTGGCGGAAGCACTGCTCCTGGCGCGAGCCACCGGGATCGACCTCGACGCGCTCGTCGAGGTCACCTCAGCGGGATCGGGCGCCTCGGCGCAGCTGCAAATGAAGTCGGGGCCGATGCGCGCGCACGACTACACGACGCTGTTCAAGACAGCGCACATGCTCAAGGACGTGCGCCTGTGCCTGCAGGAGGCGGAGAGCGCCGGCGTGCCGTTTTCGGCGGCCGGCCATGCCCGCGGCCTGCTGGCGGCGACTATGGGACGCGGCTACGGCGAGCAGGACTATGCGGCGCTGATCGAGGCGGTCGAGGGACTCGCGGCGCGGCGTCTGTAAGCACAACGTGGCACCCTCAGACTGGCCAGTCGGCCAAAAAAACGGCCGATTTGCAGGCGATTTGGGATTTTCGCTCAGGTTTCGTATCTTTAACGCATTGTGCGGTGTCGCTACGGCGTCGCGCGGATAGTCCTGACGTTTCCCTCATCTCGTTAGTTTTTCTTGATGCCAATTGCTTTCAAAGAATGGGCTGTCACCGTCCGCGCCCTCGCGGAAGGCGAGCAGCTCCTGACGCTCCGCAAGGGCGTACTGCCGCGCGCCGGCAAGCCGTTCAAGCTGGCACACGAGCGCTTCTTCCTGTATCCGACCTTCGACCACCAGCCGGGCGACCTGGTGCGCGAGTCCCATCAGCCCGAGCTCCGCAGGGCGCTCGAGGAGGGCGTCTGGAGCGACGGCGAGCCGCCGCTGCACACGTTCGTCTCAGGCGCTCCCCTGCAACAGCCCGACCGGGTGCGAATCCGCGCGTGGGCTGAAGTCACTGATCACTTCACGATCGTCGATCCGCGCTGCGTGGACGCGCTGTCGCCGTTCTACGTTTGGACGCCTGACTACGCCGAAAAGCGATTGGGCTGGCGTGGGCGCCAGCCATTGCACGTGCTGCTGCTGCGCACCTACCGCATCCCACGGCCGGTGACGGTGAAGGTCAAGGACGAGTACACCGGACCCGGCGCGTGGATCGAACTGCAACGCGAACTGCCGTTCGAGGGCACGCCGGTGCTCTCAGACGCCGAGTTCGAGCGCGCCTCGGAGGAGATCAGAGCGATCACCGCCGAAGCCGCCGGCCAGCCCGTCCTCGTCTAGCTAGACGGTCGCTCGAACGCAAGCGCTTCACGCGCAGCCTCAGCTCCAGACACGGGAACCATGACCTGGTGCGGGCCGATCATCGGCGAGTAGCCGCCGATCGAGTTGCGCAGTAGACAGGGAATCCCCTCCTCGAGCAGCAGCCCCGCGATGAACTCCGCCTCCGGCTGGTTGTCGGCGTAGGCGACCTGCACGAGCGGCCCCTCGGTGTACTGCGGCTTGATCTTGCGCGCGGTGCGCTCGCGCTCGCTGGCGTTGTGCTCGATGGCGGTCGGGTGCACGAGCGGCATTCCGCAGTCCTCGCAGAAGCGCTCGCTGGTTGGACGCGCCCGCCCACAACGCGGACAGACAGACAGATCACCCTCCATCAGCTCACCTCCAGTGCGACCTCCCGAACCTGGCCGTGCTCGATCAGGTAGGAGCGTACCTGCGGCTCCGCGTCCGCTGCCAGTCCGACGATGACCCACTCGACCCCGGGCCAGTTGGCTGCGAAGTTGATATCGGTCTGTGAGGGATAGGGGGCGCTGCGCACGTGCGAGTGGTATATCGCGCCGAGCTCGCCAAGCTCTTCACATGCGTTCGAGAGCGCCAGCAGTTCCTTCGGCTCGATCTCGAACCGCAGCGGGCTGGCGTAGCGATTCCTGGCCCGCAGGACACGCAGCGCACGGGCATTCGCATCTCCCGTCCCCTCCGGGCCGTCCTCGTCGGGCTCGTCGATTGTCACTGCGATCACGCCGCAAACCTCGTTCTCGGGATCCTCGAGCGCATGCGCGATGAGCTCGTCGAGAAGCGTGGGTGAGATGTTCATGTCCGCCGAGCACCTTTGGGGCGGTTTGCGAGTGCGGCTACCACCAGACGGTCGACTCGAGATTCTCGATCTCGTCGACGGGCAGTGTGTAGATGCCGCTCGAGAGGTACTTCCAGCCGTCGTCGGCGACGACGAACACGACATTGCCCTCGTCGAGCTCGCCTGCAATACGCACCGCGATGCTTGCGATAGCGCCGCTGGAGACGCCCGCGAAGACCCCCTCCTGGTCGAGCAGCTTGCGGGTCCAGACGATCGCGTCGCGGTTGGTCACGAAGATCTTGCGGTCCAGCAGCGAGATGTCGATGATCGGCGGGATGAAGCCGTCGTCGAGCGAGCGCAGACCCTGCACGGGCTCGCCCTGCATCGGCTCGGCGGCGACGATCTTGACGGCGTCCCCGAAGGCCTCCTTGAGGCGGCGGCCGTTGCCCATGAGCGTGCCGCCGGTGCCGAGGCCCGCGACAAACGCTGTGACCTCGTCGAGCTCTTCGAGGATCTCGAGCGCTGTGCCGTTGTAGTGCGCGTTGGGGTTCGCCTCGTTGCCGTACTGGTAGGGCATGTAGTAGGAGGAGTCTTCGGCGGCCATCTCGAGCGCCTTGGCGACGGCGCCGTTTGAGCCCTGGGTCCCGTCGGAGTAGACGATCTCGGCGCCGTACATGCGCAGCAGCTGGGTGCGCTCGGGGGTGACGTTGTCCGGCATCACGACCTTGAGCTTGTAACCCTTGCGCGAGCAGATCATCGCGAGCGATATGCCGGTGTTCCCGGATGTAGGTTCGAGGAGCGTCTGGCCCGGGCTGATCGCGCCTTTCTCCTCGGCGTCCTCGATCAGCGCGCGGGCCACGCGATCCTTGACCGAGCCCGTGGGGTTGCGCGACTCGAGCTTCGCCCAGATGTGCACGCCGGGCTTGGGCGACAGTCGCGGCAGCTCGACCAGCGGCGTGTTGCCGATCGACTGGACGATGTCGCTGTAGCGCCCCGCGCAGGGCTTGTTACCGAGCCTCTCCGCCGCCATTACTTCACGGAATATAGCGGTGTCTGCGAGTGGTGGTGTCGGGCGTCAATTGGTCAGACCTTGACCGCTGGTAGGCTCGCGCGGCCTCAGCGACACGTGTCCACCTCACAGACTGGGAGAAGTCGGCGTGACCAGAACCCTGCGGTGCCGTCTGGCGTTGGCCGTCTCGGCTGCGCTCATCATCGTTGCGGTGCCGGGTGCGGCTAGCGCCTCGGCAAAACCGGGCTTCTCCTTCCAGCCGTTCTACGAGTACACGATCTCGTTCGTCGGCCACGGCAGCTACACACGCACGTCGACCGATGAAGGGCCCGGAAAGCTGACCGAAGAAGCAAGTTGGAAGTGGGACACGGTCTACCCGCACGTCCTGGTCCCGACGACCGCGAGCAGCCCTCTGCAATCCGCCGGGTTCCCGGCGATCGGGCTCGGGCAGGAGGGCAGCGGCGAGTGGAAAATCACGAACACCGGCAGCGTAGGCGAGGACTGCTCGAACTCAGGAACGCTCAGCCTCAAAGAAAGCCCGTTGGGCGGTGGCGGCGGCGCGGTCAGCGTGCACCGTCCGGCCGGCGGCTTCAAAAAAGGCGTGATCTTCGACATGGTCGCGCTCGAAGCATTCGAAAGCGCCCCGAAGGGCGACAACGTGCTCCCGTGCGACCCCAGCGAATGGTGGCAGCAGACGATCGAGGGCTTCATCGGGGTGGGCAGCAAGCACGCCGGCGCGGGCCTTCCGGACGTCAAGCCGCTGACCGCGAAGATCCAGCTGGAGCCGAGCGACCTCAAGCATGCGAGCGTCACCAAGAACGTCTCGATCGGGCCCTCGGAGGAGGCCTCCGGCGACTGCGGCAGTGGCGACGGCAGCGTGTGCACCGACACCTACACGTGGTCGGGCACCGTCAAATTCACGAAGCACAAGTTCAAAGTCTGAGCCCTGCCCGGCCAGCAAGGTCTAGTATCGGCGCTGCGGTCACACGAGCAGAAGGGGCGTCGAGACATGGCCGGAACGCAGGGCAACTTCGATTTCGACTGGCTGGTCGTGGGCTCGGGCTTCGGCGGGAGCGTTTCGGCGCTGCGCCTGTCCGAGAAGGGCTACTCGGTGGGCGTGCTCGAGTGCGGGCGGCGCTTCGCCGACGACGAGTTCCCGAGGGCGACTGCAGACCTGAAGCGCTACTTCTGGAACCCGCGGCTGGGCATGAAGGGCATCTTCCGGCTGACGACATTCAAGGACGTCTCGGTCGTCTCGGGCTGCGGCGTCGGCGGCGGCAGCCTCGGCTACGCGAACACGCTGTACGTGCCGCCGAAGGCATTCTTCGAGGATCGCCAGTGGGCGGACATGACCGACTGGGAGACCGCCCTGGCCCCCCACTACGCGGAGGCCCAGCGGATGCTCGGCGTGGTGGAAAACCCCTACGAGGACCCAGCCGACCAGTTGCTGCGCGAGCTGGGCGAAGAGCTCGGCGTCGGGGACACCTACAAACGCACGCCGGTCGGCATCTTCTTCGGCGAGCCTGGCAAGACTGTGCCCGACCCGTACTTCGGCGGCGAGGGGCCCGATCGCACGGGCTGCGAGCTGTGTGGACGTTGCATGGTCGGCTGCCCCCACGGGGCCAAGAACACGCTCGTGAAGAACTACCTGTACTTCGCGGAGAAGCTCGGCGCACGGGTGATGCCGGAGCGCACGGTGCTCGACATCCGCCCGCTGGGCTCCCCCGACGGCAGCGACGGCTATGAGGTCGAAAGCGTCCGCTCGGGTGGGTGGCTGCGCAAGGACCGCCGTGTCCAGCGCGCACGCGGCGTGGTCGTCTCGGCAGGCCCTCTGGGCACGAACAAGCTGTTGCAGCGCTGCCGCACGAAAGGCTCGCTGCCGCGGGTCTCCCAACGCCTTGGCGAGCTGGTGCGCACGAACTCCGAGTCGATCCTGGCGGTGACGGTGCCCGAGGACTATCCCGAGGACCTGATCAAACGCGTGGCGATCACCTCCTCGATCTATCCCGACCCGAACACGCACATCGAGACGGTCACCTACGGCGACGACGGTGACTCGATGCACCGCCTGAACACGCTTCTGGTCGGCGACGGAACGCGGGTGACGCGCCCGCTGAAGCTGCTGGCGCAGATCCTGCTGCACCCCAAGCGCCTGGCGCAGGTGCTGTTCCCCAAGCACTGGTCGCGGCGCACGATCATCATCCTCGTGATGCAGACGCTCGACAACGCGATCGCGCTGCGCCCGCACAAAGGCCCGTTCGGCACGTTCTGGCTGAAGACCGAGCAGGACCCCGAGCGTCCGATCCCGACGTTCATCCCGATCGCCAACAAGGCGGCCGAATGGTTCGCCAAGCGCACCGGCGGTATCGCTCAGAGCTCGTTCACAGAGGCGCTCTTCAACATCCCCACCACTGCGCACATCCTCGGCGGCGCGGTGATCGCGCCGAGCCCCGAGCAGGGCGTCGTGGACGCACACCAGCGCGTGTTCGGCTACGAGAATCTGCTCGTGTGCGACGGCTCGGCGGTGCCCGCGAACGTCGGCGTCAACCCGTCGTTGACGATCACAGCGCTGGCCGAGCACGCGATGAGCCAGGTGCCGGCGGCGGGCGCGGGGAAGGTGGCCGAGCCGGCTGAGAGCGCCAAGGCGGCGTAGCCGACGCCTACTTGCGCTACCGGCGCCCGCCGGCCATCGCCGGCAGGATCACCAGCGTGTCGGCCTCGCCGACGGCGGTGTCGAGCCCGTCGAGCACGCGCACGTCCTCGTCGTTGAGGTACACGTTGACGTAGCGGTTGAGCGCGCCGTCGGCGGAGAACAGCTGCTCCTGGGTCGCGGGGTGATTGGCGGCGAGGTCGCGCAACACGTCGCCGACGTTCTCACCGGAGGCGCCGACCTGCTTCTCGCCGCCGACGGATGAGCGCAGGACCGGGGGTATCTTGATCGTGGCCATGTTCTGGGAATGATTAGCAGGCCACGCGCTTGCTAGCGGTCCGATGGCCAAGCCGGGCAAGGACGCAGTGAGCGAAATGTGCTTTCGCACATGAGCGATCGAGGACGCCGCCCGGCGCCGCGCCAGCGGCCCGCTAGCCGGCGGCGGCGCAGAACGCCTCGTAGTCGGGGAACACGCCCATCTCCTCGTCGGCGATCTCGTCCGGCTCGCGCGAGCAGATCGGGCAGTCGGGATCGCGGCGCACCTTGACCTCGGTGAGCGTCGCCCCGAGCGCGTCGTACAGCAGCAGGCGGCCGATGGCGGGCTCGCCGACGCCGAGAATGAGCTTCACGACCTCGGTGGCCTGCAGCAGGCCCATCGTCCCGGGCAGCACGCCGAGGACGCCGTTGGCTCCGCACGAGGGAGCGAGCTCGGCGGGCGGCGGCTCGCGGAACAGGCAGCGGTAGCAGGGACCGTCGTACGGCTTGAAGACCGACAGCTGCCCGTCGAAGCCGAGGATCGAGGCGGATACCACGGGGATCTGCAGGCGCACGCTGGCGTCGTTGAGCAGATAGCGCGTGGGGAAGTTGTCGACCCCGTCGACGATCACGTCGTAGCCGTCGATGATCTCCATGATGTTCGACGCGTCGATGCGCGTCTGGTACTTGACGACGTTGACGTCGGGGTTCAGCGCGTGGATCGACTCCTCGGCCGAGTCGACCTTGGGGATGCCGATGCGCTGCGTCGAGTGGATCACCTGGCGCTGCAGGTTGGAGAGGTCGACGACGTCGTCGTCGACGATGCCGAGCGTGCCGACGCCGGCGGCGGCGAGATACAGGGCGGTGGGCGAGCCGAGCCCGCCGGCGCCGAGCAGCAGCACCTTGGCGTCGAGCAGCTTCTGCTGGCCCTCGACGCCGATCTCTGGGATCAGCAGGTGGCGCGAGTAGCGCTCGCGCTGTTCGGCGCTGAGCGCGCGCGGAACCTCGACGTCGTAGCCGCGGTCCTTCCACAGCGTGATGCCGCCGGTCATCGAGCGCACGTGCTCGTAGCCGAGATCGTGTTCGAGCGTGCGCGCTCCGTAGGCGGAGCGGTTGCCGGACGCGCAGTAGAGGATCACCTGCGAGGCGCGATCGGGCACGACCCCCTCGATCCTGGTCTCCAGATAGCTGCGCGGGACGTGCTTGGCCCCGGGCAGATGCCCGGCGGCGTACTCCTCGGTCTCGCGAACGTCGAGGATCGCCACGCCCTCGTGCATCAGCTCGGCGACCTCGGATGGATCGACCTCTTGTATCTCGCTCTTGACTCGGCGGAGAAGCTCCGCACCTGACTGGCTCATCTAAAACTCCTAAACCAGGGTCGGGATTCAGGGACTTCATAAAGTGTAGCGACGTTTGGAGCGCTTGCGGGTGCGTCGATCCGGACGCGCCGCCCCGTCCCTCCCCTACTCTCAGCCGCATGCACCGGCAAGCACGATCGCTCCGACTGGCACTGGCGGCGAGCGCGGCTGTGGTGCTCGCGGCAGGGGTTGTAGCGGCGGTAATCGTGTCGGGGTCCTCCTCCGGCAATGGCTCCTCGTCCTCCTCCTCGCGTTCCTCCTCGACGGTGGTCGCGGAGAGTGCGGCCTCGGCGTTCGCGGGCGCGGCGCTCCCGGCGAACATCATCGCGCCGCAGTTCACGCTGAGCGATCAGCAAGGCGCGCGTGTGTCGCTCGCGCAGTACCGCGGCCAGGTGGTGGTGCTGACGTTCCTGTACTCGACCTGCGGGGCGCCGTGCGTGCTGATCGCCCAGCAGATCCGGGGCGCACTCGACGAACTCGGCGGACGCGTGCCGGTGCTGATCGTGAGCGCGGACCCCGCGGCGGACTCCCCGGCAAGCGTGCGCCGCTTCCTCTCGGAAGCCGCTCTGAGCGGACGCGCGCGGTACCTGTCGGGCCCGCCCACGCTGCTGCGCCAGGTCTGGGCGGCGTACCACGTGAAGCCGGCGAGCGCGGGAGCGCGCGTGTTCGACGAATACGCGTCGGTGCTGCTGATAGACCCGTCGGGCAGGGAGCGCGTGGTGTTCGAGTCAGAAGAGCTGACGCCGGAATCGCTGAGCCACGACATCCAGAAGCTCAAATGAGCTCCCAGCCGCCCCTGATACCCTAGCTGCCAGGTAGGAAATCTCGCGATGATGTTCTCAACCAAGGCAGAGTACGGGGTACGAGTGATGGTCGAGCTTGCTCGGCGCGTCGGCGACGATCCTGTGCCGCTGGCAGAGATCGCCGCACACGACGGCCTGCCGCTGGCGTATTTGGAGCACCTGGTGGCGCGCCTGCGCAAGGCCGGGCTGGTGGACTCGCGCCGCGGCTCACGCGGCGGCTACATGCTGGCGCGCCCGGCGGGCGAGATCACGATGGCGGAGGTGGTCGAGGCGCTGGAGGGCTCGATCGCACCGATCGAGTGCATCTCGGAGGCGGCGGACGGCTCGATCGTGTGCGCGCGTGAGGCGAGCGCGGACCACGTGTGCCCGACGAAGCTGCTGTGGACGCGCGTGCGCCTGTCGATCGTGAGCACGCTGCGCGAGACGACGCTGGCGGATCTGCTGGTCACCCCGCTCCACCCCTCGCTGCCGGAGCTGAGCGAGACCGCGGGGCCGGCCCTGCCGACGCTTGGCGTGCAACCGCTGGCAAGCGAATCCCGACCATCAACTATGACGACCGGAGCCTGAGCACAGAACATGGCCGACCTAGAGATCAAAGACCTGCACGTACGCACCGACGAGCGCGAGATCCTGCGCGGAGTCGACCTGGAGATCAACCGCGGCGAGATCCACGCGCTGATGGGCCCGAACGGCTCGGGCAAGTCGACGCTGGCGAACACGCTGCTGGGACACCCTTCGTACGAGATCACGGAGGGCTCGATCACGTTCAAGGGCGAGGACATCACCGAGGCGGAGCCACACGAGCGCGCGAAGGCAGGCCTGTTCCTGGCGTTCCAGTACCCGGTGTCGATCCCGGGGGTGTCGGTTGCGAACTTCCTGCGCATGGCGATCAACGCCAAACGTGAGGAGCCGATCCAGGTGAAGGAGTTCCGCACGCAGCTGCAGCACGCGATCGAGCTGCTGGACGTGGACCGTGCGTTCACGTCGCGCCATCTCAACGACGGCTTCTCCGGCGGGGAGAAGAAGCGCGCGGAGATCCTGCAGATGGCGATGCTCCAGCCGGACGTGGCGATCCTCGACGAGACCGACTCGGGCCTTGACATCGACGCGCTGCGCACGGTGGCGGAGGGCGTGCAGCGCCTGCACGACGAGCAGGGCCTGGGCGCGCTGATCATCACCCACTACCAGCGGATCCTGCATTACGTGAAGCCGGAGTTCGTGCACATCCTGATGGACGGGAAGATCGTGCTGGAGGGCGGCGTTGAGCTTGTGGAACGGCTCGAGCGCGAGGGCTACGACCAGATTCGCCAGGAGGTTGGAGCCGGCGCGGCGGGAGCGGTGGCGGCCGGTGACAGCAGTGTCTGACCCTGGCGCAGCGACCGACGGCGCGGCGAGCGTGTCCACGAACGGAGCGGGCGGGCGGGACTCGGTACAGGTCAAGGCGGGCCGCCATCGGGAGGCGACCCTGTATGAGGCGCTGCACGGCGCGGGCGCGGGCGACGGACGCACGCTGCAGCAGCTGCGCGAGACGGCGCTGCAGGTGTATGAGGCCTCGGAGCTGCCGGTGTGGCGGCGCTCGGGCTTCTGGAGCACGAGCCTGCAGGACCTAGACCTGGATGCGCTGCAGACGAGCGTGGAAGAGAGCGGAGTGCCGGATGTGGTGACCCGTACGCTGCCGGACAGGCCGAGAGCGGGACGGATCGTGCAGAGCGCGGGCGCGGTGGTTGAGCTGGAGCTCGACCCGGTGCTGGCGGCGAAGGGCGTGATCCTGTGCTCGCTGGAGCAGGCGTTTGAGCAGCACGGCGAGCTCGTGTCGCAGTGGTACTCGAAGCGCTTGCCGATCGACCGCCACAAGCTGGAGGCGGCGAACGCGGCCTTCTGGACGGGCGGCGCGTTCCTGTATGTGCCGGCGGGAGTGGTCGTGGAGGCGCCGTTCGAGATCGTGTACGCGATCGACCGCGCAGGCGTGGCGCAGTACGCGCGCACGTTGGTGCTGGGCGGCCCGACGAGCGAGTTCCGAGTGCAGGAGTACGACTTGGCGGAGGACTTCGAGGGCCAGGCGCTGCACGCGGGCGCGTTCGAGCTTTACCTGCGGGACGGGGCGCGCTGCCGCGTGGCGCAGTTCCAGGATTGGGGCTCCGGCGAGGTGTTCGACGTTTCGACGCGTTTCGTTGGCGTCGGCCGCGACGCATACTGCCACTGGCTGCCGGCGTTGCTGGGCGGCCACCTGGTGCGCCAGCATCTGGAGCTGGCGGTGACGGAGAAGGGCGGCGACATGGCGTTCCGCGGGCTGTTCTTCGCCGAGGAGCACGAGCACCTGGATGTGTTTGCGGTGGATCTGCACGAAACGGGTCCGTCGGGCGGCGACGTGCACTGGCGCGGAACGGCGACGGGCGAGAGCCGCGCGAGCTTCGAGGGCTTGATCCAGATCGACCCGGGCGCACAGCAGACGCACACCTACCTGCAGATCCACTCGATGATGCTCTCACCGAAAGCGCGCATCGACGCGATCCCGTCGGTGCTGGTGTCGGCGGACGACGTGTCGGCGTCGCACGGCGGCACGGTTGGTGAGCTGGACGAGACGGCGATCTTCTACATGCAGTCGCGCGGCCTGGACCGTCCCACGGCCGTGCGCGTGATCGTGGAGGGCTTCTTCGAGCCGCTCGTGGCGGAGCTCCACGACGAGGCGCTCGAAGAGCTCGTGCGCGGCCGGGTCGCGGAGAAGCTCGCGGCGGCGCGCGAGGACATCGAGACGTATGCCACCAGTCGCTGAGAACGACGTGTTTAAGGAGACCCCCTCCGGGGGTCTTGCGGGCGTTCGCAGTGACTTCCCGATCTTCTCGCGAGACTTCGGCGGGCGTCCTCTCGTCTACCTCGACTCGGCGGCGAGCTCGCAGAAGCCATCGGTCGTGATCGACGCGCAGGCGGATCACCTGCGCAAGCACAACGCGAACGTGCACCGTGGCGTGTACGCGCTGGCGCAGGAGGCAGACGCGGCGTATGACGGCGCCCGCCGGGGCGTGGCGGCATTCGTGGGCGCCGAAGCGGAGACGACGGTGTTCACGAAGAACGTCACGGAGGCGATCAACCTCGTCGCGTACGCGTGGGGGCGCGCGAACGTGGGGCCGGGCGACGCGGTGCTTATCACGCAGATGGAGCACCACGCGAACATTGTCCCGTGGCAGGTGCTGTGCCGCGAGCGCGGCGCGAGCCTGCGCTACCTCGAGGTGGACGAGCGCGGCGAGCTGTCGCTGGCGGCGCTCGACGCGGAGCTGGAACGCGGCGACGTGCGCCTGGTGGCGTTCGCGCACGTGTCGAACGTGCTCGGCACGATCAACCCGGTCGCCGAGATGAGCGCGCGCATACGCTCGGCGGGTGCGGTGTCGCTGATCGACGGCGCCCAGGCGGTCCCGCACATGCCTGTCGACGTCGCAGCGATCGGTGCGGACTTCTACGCGTGGACTGGCCACAAGGCGCTCGGACCGACGGGGATCGGCGTGCTGCACGGCCGCCGCGTGATCCTGGAGGAGATGGAGCCGTTCCTGACGGGCGGGGACATGATCGCTTCGGTGGACTTCCAATCGGCGACGTGGAACGAGCTGCCGTACAAGTTCGAGGCGGGCACGCCGCCGATCGCCGAGGCTGTTGGTCTCGGCGCGGCGGTCGCGTATCTGGAGGGGCTCGGGATGCGCGACGTGCGCGCGCACGAGCGGGGGCTGACCGCCTACATGCTCGAGCGCCTTGCGCAGGTGCCGGGCCTGCGCGTGGTGGGACCGCCCGACGCGGACGCGCGGGGCGGCCTGGCGTCGTTCACGATCGAGGGCATGCATCCGCACGACGTCGCGGAGCTGGCAGACCGCGGCGGCGTCTGCATCCGCGCGGGCCACCACTGCGCCCAGCCGCTGATGCGCTGTCTGGGTGTGGGAGCGACGGCGCGAGCGAGCGTTGGCGTGTACAACGACCGCGCCGACATCGACGCGCTCGTTGCCGCGCTGCTGGCCGGCCGCGAGGTGTTCGGGCTGTGATCGGCGCCGCCCTGTCGACTGGTGCTAGACCCGAGCGCCGTATCGCCGTGGCTATGCAGCGTTGGCGAGAGGACACGTAATGGACGACCTGTACCGCGACTACATCCTCGATCACTACAAGCGCCCGCGGAACTTCGGGGAGCTCGAACCGCACGACCTGGAGGCGCTCGAGCACAACCCGCTGTGCGGCGACGAGCTCGGAGTCCACATTCGCGTCAGCAGCGATGACCGCATCGAGGACATCCGCTTTCACGGCCATGGCTGCGCGATCTCGCAGGCTTCGGCGTCGATCGCCTCCGAGGAGCTGAAGGGCATGACGCTTGAGGAAGTGGGCGGTTTGGACGCCGACTGGATGATCGAGCTGCTCGGCATCCCCGTCTCGGCGACACGGCGCAAGTGCGCGCTGCTGAACCTGAAGGTCGTGCGCGGCGCGGTCACGGGCGACCACGCCTGGCCGACCTGAGTCTGCTCGCGCCGATCGCACGGCGGGCGGCGTGGCGGGGGTTCGCCCACGGTTAGAATGTCGCGGTGCTCAGCCCTGCTCTGATCAGGCGGTTGACGGTGCGCGGCGCGCGTCGGGTGCCCGAAATCACCGTCTACTTCTGGGTGATCAAGGCGCTGTCGACGGCGATGGGCGAGTCGACGTCGGACTACCTGGTGCACGCGATCGATCCCGTGATCGCGGTGCTGCTCGGCTTCGCGGGCTTCCTGGCGGCGCTGGCCCTGCAGTTCTCGATGCGCCGCTACGTCGCGTGGACGTACTGGCTGGCGGTCGTCGCGGTCGGTGTGTTCGGGACGATGGCGGCGGACGTGCTGCACGTTGGCTTCGGCGTCCCGTATGCGGTGTCGAGCGTCTTCTACGCGGTGATGCTGGTGGCGGTGTTCGAGACGTGGCACCAGACCGAGCGGACGCTGTCCATCCACAGCGTCGACACGCCGCGGCGCGAGATGTTCTACTGGGCGGCCGTGGTGGCGACGTTCGCGATGGGCACCGCGTTGGGCGACCTGACCTCGATCACGCTGCACCTGGGCTACTTCGGATCGGCGCTGCTGTTCGCCGCGGTGATCGCGATTCCGGCGATCGGCTACTGGCGTTTTGGCTGGAACGCGATCTTCTCGTTCTGGTTCGCCTACGTCGCCACGCGGCCGCTGGGCGCGTCGTTGGCCGACTGGATGGGCAAGGCCAAGCACGCCGGAGGACTCGGCCTGGGCGACGGCACGGTCGCGCTGGCGCTGACGTTCGCGATCTTCGTCCTCGTGGCCTTCCTGGCGATCACGCGCGCAGACGTCCAGGGCGTCGCGCGCGTCGCAGACGTTCGAGATGACCTGCGCCCACGCGTCGGCGAGCCCTCCCCCGAAACGCTCGACCTGGTGGAGTGACGCGAGCGGGAGACGCCGCTTGAGCAGTGACACTCCGGACACCAGGGCGATCCGAGCGGTCGTCACCGGCGCGGTACAGGGCGTTGGCTTTCGCGACGCCACCCGGCGGCGCGCGCGCGAGCTCGGCTTGATGGGCTGGGTGCGCAACGACGACGGCGGCACGGTGGCGGTGCATGCGGAGGGACCGGCCCCGGCGGTCGCGGCGCTGATCTCGTTTCTGAACAAGGGTCCGCGTGGAGCTGCGGTTGACGAGGTGGCTGTGCAGGAGGTGCGGGTGGAGGGTCACGAGCAGTTCGCGATCCGCGGCGTGAGCGCGGGCGTGTTCGTCGTGCAGCAGCACGCCGCCACGACCCGTCATTTCGACCTGCGTCTGGAGGTCGGTGGCGTGATGCGCTCGTGGGCGGTGCCCAAGGGCCCGTCGCTGGACCCATCGGTCAAGCGTCTGGCGGTACAGGTGGAGGACCACGGAATCGAGCACAACTCCTTCGAGGGCCGAACCGGGCGCGGAGGCGTGGTGATCTG
Organism: uncultured Solirubrobacteraceae bacterium; assembly: GCA_963737025.1. Taxonomy (GTDB): domain Bacteria; phylum Actinomycetota; class Thermoleophilia; order Solirubrobacterales; family Solirubrobacteraceae; genus Palsa-744. The sequence continues at coordinate 8,670 of CAVTRA010000007.1, read as the reverse complement.
GGACCGCGGTCGCTACGAGCAGGGAGGCAGGGTGGCATGGCCGCAGGCGCTCGAGCGCGGGCACGCGGTGTTCGTGCTGCACGGCGAGAAGCTCGACGGCGGCTTCGCGCTGCAGCGCACGGGACCGGGGCGCGCGTCCTCCGGCAAGCCCCAGTGGCTGCTGCTCAAGCGCCGCGACGAGCAGGCTCGTCCGGGCACGGACATCGTCGCCGAACAGCCGGCGTCGGTGCTCAGCGGGCTGACGCTCGAGGAGCTCCTTGGAGAGCAGGGCTGAACGCCGACTCGCCGACCGGGGTCATGCCCCGATCGGGACATGTCCGGGTGCAGCGGCGACGCGGTCGAGCCAGGCTCTGATGCCCGGGTAGCCAGAGAGGTCGAACCCGCCCTCGCCCGCGACGTGCGTGTAGGCGTACAGCGCGATGTCAGCGATCGTGTAGGTGTCTGCCACGAGGAACTCTCTCGATGCCAGCGCGCGCTCCATCGCGTCGAGAGCCGCGTAACCCCCTTTGCGCCGTGCGTCGATGTCAGCTTGCGGCACCGGCGCGGCGGCGACGGCGACCCAGAACCTGACCACGGCGATGTTGGGCTCGTGGCTGTACTGCTCGAAGAACATCCACTGCAGGAGCTTCGCGCGCTGGAACGGATCGACCGGTATGTACTGCGTGTCCGTAGCCAGATACCAGAGGATCGCGTTGGACTCGGCCAACGAGCGACCATCGTCCAGCACCAAGACCGGAATCCGCAGTGCAGGGTTGATGCCTGCGAGCAACTCGGTGCGATTGGAACGGTCGACCACATCGACCTCGCGGCGCTCGTACACGACGCCGAGGTGGGCCAGCAACAACCTGACCTTGTAACAGTTGCCCGAAACCTGAGAGTTGTAGAGCAGCATTCTCCGATGTCCATGGTACCATGACTATGGTCATGTCTACCCGCACTGTCTCCGCCAGCCAGTTCAAGGCCCGGTGCTTGGCGATGCTCGACGAGGTGGCGAGCACCGGCGAGGAGATCGTCATCACCAAGCGTGGTCGTGCGGTGGCGCGAGTATCAGCGGCGAAAGCGCCGGACAGTTTGCGCGGCTCGGTCACGTTCAACGTGTCCGACGATGAGCTCGTCGAGCCACTCGACCTGGAGTGGGACGCCACCGAGGCGTGATCGTCCTCGATACGCATGCCTGGCTGTGGTGGCTCACCGCGCCGGAGCGCCTTTCCGACGCTGCACGGGAAGCGATCGATCAGGCACCGAGCATCGGCGTATGCACCTTGAGCGCTTGGGAGCTGACGATGCTTGCCGCACGAGGGCGCATCTCGTTGGACCGCGACGTCGGCCTGTGGGTTCGTCAGGCGTTCGCCCAGCCACGTATAGAAGCGCTTGCACCGGGCGTAGAGATCGCCGTCGCGGCTGGCCTGCTGGACTCGCGTTCCTTCCGGGGAGACCCGATCGACCGCTTGATCTTCGCCACCGCGCGCGCAACAAATGCCGTCCTGATCACCCGCGATCAGGCAATCCGGACATTCGATCCCGAGGCGACGCTCTGGTGAGTGCTCCCCGCCCCGATACAATTCCTACTGCAGCGCACTGGATTACACAGCGAACCCGCCGGCGAGGAGTCTCATGGCCACGATTGACAGCGTGAAGATCGCAAAACCAAGCCCGATCGTCGAGGATGAGCAGGGCCAGTTGCGTGCCCGTCAGGGCATCTCGCGCGAGGTCGTGACCGAGCTGTCGAAGATCAAGGGCGAGCCAGACTGGATGGCGGAGAAACGGCTGAAGTCGCTGGAGATCTTCGAACGCAAGCCGATCCCGACGTGGGGTCCGGACCTCAGCGGCCTGAACCTCGACGACCTCGTGCTGTACTCGCCGCCGACTGCGGGGCGCTTCAACAGCTGGGATGACGTTCCGGCGGAGATGAAGCAGACCTACGAGGATCTCGGGATACCCCAGGCCGAGCGCGAGCACCTCGCGGGCGTCGTCGGCGTGTGGCGCCAGGAGCCGGTATACGAGGGGCTCAAGGAGGAGTACTCAAAGCAGGGGATCCTGTTCTGCTCGATGGACACGGCGATCACGGAGTACCCGGAGCTGGTGCAGAAATACTTCATGACAAAGTGCGTGCCGGCGCAGGACAACAAGTTCTCGGCGCTGCACGGCGCGGTGTGGTCGGGAGGAGCCTTCTGCTACGTCCCCAAGGGCGTCAAGTGCGACCTGCCGCTGCAGTCGTACTTCCGCATGGAGGGCGCCGGCGAGGGCACCTTCGAGCACACGCTGATCGTCGCCGACGAGGGCGCGGAGGTGAACTACATCGAGGGCTGCACGGCGCAGACCTACAGCGTCAACTCGATGCACTCAGCGGTCGTAGAGATCTTCGTGCACGAGGGCGCCAAGGCGCGCTACACGACCGTGCAGAACTGGTCCAAGGACGTCTACAACCTGAACACCAAGCGCGCTGTGGTGGACGCAGAGGGAACGGTCGAGTGGGTCGGCGGTTCGATGGGCGCGAAGTACGTGATGCTCTACCCGGGCTCGTTCCTGATGGGCGAGGGCGCGCGCGCCGATCACCTGAACGTGGGCGTCGCGGGCAAAGGCGTGCACAAGGACACGGGCGCAAAGGTCGTGCACCTGGCGCCGAACACGACGTCGAACATCCTCGCCAAGTCGATCTCCAAGGACGGCGGGATCATGGGCTACCGCGGCCTGGTCAAGATGGGCCACAACTCGGCGGGCTCGAAAGCGCGCGTGCAGTGCGACGGGCTGATGATGGACGGCGAATCGAAATCCGACACGTGGCCCGACATCCAGATCCAGAACCCGCACGTGACGGTCGCGCACGAGGCGACGGTCGGGCGCATCTCCGACGACCAGCTCTTCTACATGGGCTCGCGCGGCTTCACCGAGGACGAGGCTGCGGCGATGATCGTCAACGGCTTCATCGAGCCGGTGACGAAGGAGCTGCCGATGGAGTACGCGGTTGAGCTCAACCGGCTCATACAGTTGGAGATGGTCGGCTCCATCGGCTGACCTGACGCCGATGGCCGGCGGCTGGCTGCGTCCTCGGTCGCTCGCGTACGCAGTACGCCACGCTCCCTGCGTCCTTGCCACCCTTGGCCCTCGACGCCAGGTCCGGCCAGTGTCCTGACTCGCGATGCGCGCGCCTGTCGACACGATCGCTGCGCCGCCGTTTCCCACGAACCTGACGTGGGTCAACGCGACGGGGCCGCAGTCGATCATCCGGCAGGGCAAGCCGATGCTGGTGGAGTTCTGGGACTTCTGCAGGCCGAATTCGTTGCGCACGCTGCCGTATGTGAAGGCGTGGCACGAACGCTACGCGCAGGCGGGGCTGCGCGTGTTCGGCGTGCACTGTCCCGGCTTCGAGGCATCTCGCGGCGAGCAGGAGGTGCGCGACGCGGTGGCGCGCCTGGGGGTCAGCTACCCGGTGTTGATCGACAGCGAGCTCGACGTGTGGATGGACTATGGCAACGAAGGTTGGCCCGCCCGCTACCTGTTCGACGGGCGCGCACGCCTCGTCGAGCTCCACTACGGCGAGGGTGCGTACACAGAGACCGAGCTCGCGATCCAGGAGCTCCTCGGCGTAGGACGCGAGCCGCTGGCGCCGCTGCGTCCCGAGGACGCGCCCGGCGCGACGCTGGTGGCACACACGCAGGAGCAGGACGGCGCCTACTGCGGTCCGTACGAGGCGGGCGGCGTGTGGGCCGTGCTGGACGGAGCGGGAGTGGTGAAGGTCAACGGGGGCAGGGCGGCGGGCGCCACGGAGCTCACCGTCACCCATCCCGGCGCCTACGCGCTGCTGGAGCACGATCGCCACACGGTCGGAGTACTCGAGCTGGAGATCGGCAGCGGCGTGAGATGCCTGGCGACGTGCTTCACGCCAGGCATTGCGTGACCGCTTCGGCGGCACGTCTGACAGCGACCGAGGAGCCCCGAGCCAAGCGAGCCGAGCCGCTGTAGGGTTGCGCGGTGAGTCCTGGTCGGCTGCAGCGACGCGTGGGCCGTCCAATTGCCATGGCGCTGGCGGTCACGCTGGCAGGGTGCGCCAGCGGCAGTCCCCAGACGGCCGCGACGATGTTCGTGGACGAACACCTCAGCGAAGCTTCGCGCGTGGCGGCGACGATCAAAGCCGATGAGCTGGAGTTGACGCAACTCCCGCCACACCCCACGCGGGCGCAGCTGGCGAGGCTCCTGCGGACCGTCAGCACGGGGCGCGGCGACGTTGTCGCGGCCGGCGAATGGCATACCGTCGCCGTCAGCGCGGCCCGGGCAGAAGAAGGCGGCGAAGAAGAAGACATCCCACGCGCCGAGACGCAGGCCACAGAAGGAGTGAGCAAGCTCGCGGCGGCGCTATCGGCTGTGCAGTCCTACGCACGGGCACCGAGCGCGCATACGCTTGCCAGCTATCGCAGCGAACTCGCCACGGGACGCGAACAGTGGAACGAAGGCATCGTGCAGCTATGGCACCTCGCGCACAGATCCGACGCGCCGACGATCTAAGTGTCGTGAGTCAACAGCTCGACGGCGTTTGCCGTCGTCTGCCCGCGCCGGCGAGCTGAGCCAATGTACGGTCCTGCAGCATGCGGGTGAGCACCGGAGGCCCGTCGTCATCCACAATTACGCACGATCCCGGCCAGTATGGGCTCTCCCCGGGGGTCTCGGTGAGAAAGGCGCGCGAGAAGGTCCAGCTGCCGGCGTTGACGAGTCTCGCACCGGCCGGCCCGCGCCACTCCTCCACGACGTCGCCGGGAAGCGGCCCTGCCCGGTGGGTGTGCCCGAAGACGACGTATGCGTCCCCGAGCGACAGGCGGGCTGCGACCTCGCCCATCGCCCGCAGGCCTGCGCGGCGCAACTCGCTCATCGACACGTCGGCACGCAGCGGGCCGATGCCGGTGCGGTTGAGTGCGGCAACGGCGACGGGGAAGGCCGCGGCGATCGCGCGACTGCGCAGCCGGTGTAGCGCAGCACGACTCTCGCGGCCATTGCGCGCACGCCTTCCGCGGAGCGCGTCCCACGCGGCGACGGTTGCCCCTCCGTTGAGCGCCGAGCCGGTGGGACCGTCCCTCGCGACTGCATCGCGCCAGGCGTAGACCGGCGCTGTGACCGCCTCGTAGTCGGCTGCGGAATCGAACTCACTGGCCGGGCGTCGCAACACCCTGCTCATCGCACCCACGCTCAGACGCTCGAGCGTAGGCACCGTGAGATGGCAGTCGAGATAGTGGCCATGCATGGCGTAGACGTCGGGGCGCACCCACAGGCCGGGATAGGCGACGCTAAGCCGTGCGGCCGAGGACCACTCGGCGATGCGCTCAAGCGCGGGTGAGGCCTGCCCCGGCTCGACGAGCTCCTCCAGCCCGAGTGGTTGCGCGTCGGGCTGCTCGCCGCGCCGCACGAGCCACGGTTCGATGAGTGCGTGGTCGTGGTTGCCGGCGACGATCACGATCTCCTTGCCTGCCAGCGCTCCCCCGAGATCCTCGAAAAACGGCCGCGCGGCTGCAAGCGCATCGCGCGTCGGCCCGTGGCGGAGCTCCAGGACGTCCCCCAGCAGCACCACGCGCTGTGTGTCCGCGATCGCCTCGAGCAGCGGGGCGCGCAGCTCGGCGCGACAAAGCAGGTCGGCGCGAGTGACGCTCCCGAGGTGCAGGTCGGACAGGATCAGCGTTCGCATCGATATCCCACCGCACGGCCGGCCGTCCGCGGGCTGCGCGGAGCCGTCGAACGGCTCGCGACGCTCAGGAGGACGCCCCGACCACGCCGTCCGGGCGCGGCGTCGAGCGGACGGCGTCGCGTATCTGCTTGGGGAGCATGAAGCGGACGTCCTCGCTGACGACGTGGAACTCCGAGACGTCGCTCACGCCGCGCTCGCGGAACAGGTCAACGAGCTCGCTGACGAGCTCCTCCGGTGCGCTCGCGCCCGAGGAGATGCCAACCACCCGCCTGTCTGTCAGCCACTCCTCCTGGACCTCGCGCGCAGAGTCGATCAGGTGGGCCTCCGCACCGCAGTCGCGCGCGACCTCCACCAGACGCACGGAGTTGGACGAGTTGCGCGAGCCGATCACGAGCATCAGATCGCACTGCGCGGCCATCTGCTTGACGGCCGCCTGACGGTTGGTGGTGGCGTAGCAGATGTCATCTGTGCGCGGGCCGACGATGTTCGGAAAGCGCTCGCGCAGTCGCTCTAGGATCGCAGTCGTTTCATCCACCGCGAGCGTGGTCTGTGTGATGTAGGCGACCCGCTCGGGGTCGGCGACCTCGAGCTCCTCGACGTCGTCCTCGCTCTGGACGAGCACGATCTGCTCGGGCGCCTCGCCCATCGTGCCTTCGACCTCCTCGTGGCCGTCGTGACCGACGAGCACGACCGTGTACCCGTCCTGCGCGAAGCGCACCGCCTCGCGGTGAACCTTCGTCACGAGCGGGCACGTCGCGTCGATCGTCTGCAGACCGCGTGCCGAGGCCCCCGCGCGCACACTCGGGGCGACGCCGTGCGCCGAGAACACACACACCGCGCCCTCGGGGACCTCGGTCTGCTCGTCGACGAAGATCGCCCCCCGCTCGCGCAGCTGCGCGACGACGTGCTTGTTGTGGACGATCTCCTTGCGCACGTACACAGGCGCGCCGTGGATGGCGAGTGCGCGCTGCACCGTTTGCACTGCGCGATCGACGCCGGCACAGTACCCACGGGGGGCTGCGAGCAGCAGCTTTTCGACGCTGTTCGACACGCGTGTCATTGTAGGGGTCGCCCCGCTACGCTAAGCCTGATGAGCCAACGTCACCTCGATCGATTGACGCCGGTAGACGCCTCGTTCCTGCATCAGGAGAGCTCCGTCTCGCACATGCACATCGGCGGCCTGACGATCGTCGAAGGGCCTCCGCCGAGCATGGACGAGTTCCTCGAGCAGATTCGGCGGCGACTGCACTTGGTTCCTCGCTACCGACACAAGCTCGCCTACACAGCGATCGACAGCGGACGTCCGGTGTGGGTCGATGACCCCAACTTCAACCTCGATTATCACGTCCGCCACACGGCCCTGCCCGCCCCCGGACAGTGGGAGCAGCTACAGGATCTGACGGCGCGGATCTTCTCCCAGCAGCTGGACCGCTCGAAGCCGCTGTGGGAGATGTGGTTGATCGAGGGTCTCGAAGACGATCGCTTCGCGCTGATCACCAAGACCCATCACTCGTTGATCGACGGCATCGCCGGGGTGGATCTGGCGACTGTGCTGTTTGACCTCTCGCCCGACCCGCCGCAGACGCCGATGACCGGGCGCCCGTGGCAGCCGCATCCCGAGCCGGGGACCGCCCATCTGCTGGCGGCAGGGCTGCTCGGAGCGGTGCGCGCGGGAGTCGCGCTGGCGGAGGGCGCGATCGAGGCGGTTACACACCCCGAGCGCGCGCTGGCGCGCGCGCGCGAGGCGGCGGAGGGCGTGGGCGAGATCGTCTGGGCCGGGCTCAACCCGGCCCCCGAAACTCCACTCAATGTGCCGATCGGGCCGCACCGGCGCTTCGTTGGGATCACGGCCGAGCTGGAGGACTTCAAGGCGGTCAAGAACACTTTCGGCGGCACAGTCAACGACGTGGTCCTCGCGGTCGTCGCCGGGGCGCTGCGCACCTTCCTGATCTCCCGCGGGAGGCACACGGCGGGTGTGGAGATGCGCGCCCTGGTACCGGTGTCGGTGCGCACCGAGGGCGAGCACCACCACGGCGGCAACCGGATAGTGGTGATGCGCGGGCCGCTGCCGATCTACATCAGCGACCCAATCAACCGCCTGCGCTTCGTCACGAGCGCGATGGAGGGCCTCAAGGAGTCCAAGCAAGCCCTCGGGGCCGAGGTGATTTCCGGCGCCCAGAACTTCGCGCCGCCGACGATCCTTGCGCAGGCCTCGCGGCTGAACTTCTCCACGCGGCTGTTCAACCTGATCGTCACCAACGTGCCCGGCCCGCAGTTCCCGCTGTACGTGCTAGGGCGCGAGATGCTGCACGCGATTCCGGTGGCGTTCCTGCCCGAAAACCATACGCTGGCAATCGCGATCATGTCCTACAACGGCCAGATGAACTTCGGGCTGCTCGGCGACTTCGACGCGCTCCCGGACATCGACGCGATCGGCGAAAGCATCGCCTCGGAACTCGCGACGCTCGTGGCGCTCGCGCGCGAGTCCGCCGCCACGCCTGCATAGGCCCGACGCCGTCCTCTCCTCGCGCACCATAGCCAAAGGAAAATCAGCGCATTGAGCGCGCTTGCGCGATACCGGCAGTAGCTCGCGACGGTATGGTCGGTCAGTCAGGGGCGAGCCGCAAAACGGCAAGGGACATCGCCGAACGCGAACGTCGAACAGGAGCTCTGCGCCGGATGTCCTCAACTGGTCCGATAGGCGCTGCGGGTGGCGCCACTGTAGCTTTGGTCGGCGGAGAGCGCCGCGCCCGCGTCCTCGAATACCTGTGCAAAGCGACGTCCGCCTTGGACGGCGTGACCGGTGAGTTGGAGCGCTCCCAGCTAACGCCGGAGGATCGCGAGGCGATCGTGCCCGCTCTCGAGGCAGCGACGGCCGCGCTGAGCCGCGTAGACGACACGATCCACGAGCCAATGGACGCAGCGCCATCGCCGCGCTTCCGCCGACGATAACAACGCAACACCGCACCACCCGCTCATGGGCCTCGCGCTCAGGGGCT
>CAVTRA010000006.1:0-75333 GCA_963737025.1 uncultured Solirubrobacteraceae bacterium | reverse complement strand
GCTCGAAGCCGCTGTGGGAGATGTGGTTGATCGAGGGTCTCGAAGACGATCGCTTCGCGCTGATCACCAAGACCCATCACTCGTTGATCGACGGCATCGCCGGGGTGGATCTGGCGACTGTGCTGTTTGACCTCTCGCCCGACCCGCCGCAGACGCCGATGACCGGGCGCCCGTGGCAGCCGCATCCCGAGCCGGGGACCGCCCATCTGCTGGCGGCAGGGCTGCTCGGAGCGGTGCGCGCGGGAGTCGCGCTGGCGGAGGGCGCGATCGAGGCGGTTACACACCCCGAGCGCGCGCTGGCGCGCGCGCGCGAGGCGGCGGAGGGCGTGGGCGAGATCGTCTGGGCCGGGCTCAACCCGGCCCCCGAAACTCCACTCAATGTGCCGATCGGGCCGCACCGGCGCTTCGTTGGGATCACGGCCGAGCTGGAGGACTTCAAGGCGGTCAAGAACACTTTCGGCGGCACAGTCAACGACGTGGTCCTCGCGGTCGTCGCCGGGGCGCTGCGCACCTTCCTGATCTCCCGCGGGAGGCACACGGCGGGTGTGGAGATGCGCGCCCTGGTACCGGTGTCGGTGCGCACCGAGGGCGAGCACCACCACGGCGGCAACCGGATAGTGGTGATGCGCGGGCCGCTGCCGATCTACATCAGCGACCCAATCAACCGCCTGCGCTTCGTCACGAGCGCGATGGAGGGCCTCAAGGAGTCCAAGCAAGCCCTCGGGGCCGAGGTGATTTCCGGCGCCCAGAACTTCGCGCCGCCGACGATCCTTGCGCAGGCCTCGCGGCTGAACTTCTCCACGCGGCTGTTCAACCTGATCGTCACCAACGTGCCCGGCCCGCAGTTCCCGCTGTACGTGCTAGGGCGCGAGATGCTGCACGCGATTCCGGTGGCGTTCCTGCCCGAAAACCATACGCTGGCAATCGCGATCATGTCCTACAACGGCCAGATGAACTTCGGGCTGCTCGGCGACTTCGACGCGCTCCCGGACATCGACGCGATCGGCGAAAGCATCGCCTCGGAACTCGCGACGCTCGTGGCGCTCGCGCGCGAGTCCGCCGCCACGCCTGCATAGGCCCGACGCCGTCCTCTCCTCGCGCACCATAGCCAAAGGAAAATCAGCGCATTGAGCGCGCTTGCGCGATACCGGCAGTAGCTCGCGACGGTATGGTCGGTCAGTCAGGGGCGAGCCGCAAAACGGCAAGGGACATCGCCGAACGCGAACGTCGAACAGGAGCTCTGCGCCGGATGTCCTCAACTGGTCCGATAGGCGCTGCGGGTGGCGCCACTGTAGCTTTGGTCGGCGGAGAGCGCCGCGCCCGCGTCCTCGAATACCTGTGCAAAGCGACGTCCGCCTTGGACGGCGTGACCGGTGAGTTGGAGCGCTCCCAGCTAACGCCGGAGGATCGCGAGGCGATCGTGCCCGCTCTCGAGGCAGCGACGGCCGCGCTGAGCCGCGTAGACGACACGATCCACGAGCCAATGGACGCAGCGCCATCGCCGCGCTTCCGCCGACGATAACAACGCAACACCGCACCACCCGCTCATGGGCCTCGCGCTCAGGGGCTCAGTAGCCGAGCGCGAACTTGGCGTCCTCGCTCATCATCTCGGGCGACCATGACGGCGTGAACACCATCTCCGACTCGACCGTCTTGACGCCGTCGAGCTCGCCGACGAACTCCTCGATCTGTTCGTTGACCTGCGGTCCGATCGGGCACCCCGGCGTGGTCAGCGTGAACGTCACGCGCACATTACCCTCGACGACCTCCACCCCGTAGATCAGCCCCAGCTCGACGAAGTCCAGGCCAAGCTCGGGGTCGATCACGTTCGACAGCGCCTCCATCACGTCATCCTCGGTCGGCATGTCGACGATCTCAGTCATGCCGCCAGTCTAGCTGCGCGCCAGGCGCCTCCACGCTTGTCCGGTCCGCTGCCACTAGGGCGTCGTAGGCCAAGCGATACAAGGACGCAGGGAGCGCCGCGTGCTACGCACGCAAGCGACCGAGGACGCCGTAGCGCGCCGGCATACGACGCCCTAGTTGTCGCAGCCTAGGCGGTCCCACATGTACAGCTGGATGCACTCGTTGGCGAGCTCGATGGCCCGCTCGCTGGAGAGGCGCGGCAGGACGGTGTCCAGCGCCTGGTCCTCTGCCACGCCCGCCTGGAACGCCTCCTCGCCGCGAAAGCCGGCAGCGATCTTGAGTGCCTCTCGGCGATTCTCGCCGAGGCTCGGGAACACGCCGACGAGGAACTCCGTGTTGGGGATCGGCTGACCTACCTCGAGTGAGGCGTGCCAGGCGGCGAGCAGGTGAAGGTCATCCTCGTCCAGGTCCGCGATCGCCTTGGCGTAGTGGACCGAGAGTTCCTGGTCTGGGATGTCGTCGACCCAGGCACGCACCACCTCGCCCACGAGCTGGCGGCGCGCCTCACGACCGACGGACTCGGCAATGACGCGAATTGCATCCTGCGGCTCGATGAAACAGAGTGGCATCAGCGACTCCCTGAGGGTTCGGAACAACTGTGTCACCGGCACTGTAGGCGGCCGTGTGGACGGCATTTCTCCGTCGCGCGTTCACAGCCCGAGGGCGGCGCCGGCGCGCTCGAACGCGCCGTCGTCGAGCGTCTCTCGCGGAAAGCCGAGCGTCGCCGGCTCGGGCGCGTGCCAGTTGGCTAGCGCCAGATCGAGCGTCTCGATCGGCACATCGACGGCCTGCGCGAGCGCGAGCGCACGTCGCTCCAGCATCAGCGGGTCGCCGATGCCGAACACGCGCTTGGCGCCCAGTGTGGTGAGGTCTTCCGCGAGCCCGCGAGCGCCTCCCAGGTGCAGCGAGTCCGGCGTCAGCTCGTACAGGCCGAGGCGTCCGAGCGTCACCAGCAGCTCGTAGCGACCGGTGCGCGCGAAGCCCGGCAGCGCCAGGCGCTCGAACACGCGCTCGAAGCGCCGTTCGGGGCTCCATGCGGGATCGCCGGTGAACGCCGCCGCCTGCGTTGCCTCGCGCGGCGCCGTCTGCGCCGACACGTTCGCGCCCCCGCCGCGCGCCACCCATTCGCGGTACGCAACGAGCGTTTCGGAACCGCGCGCGGGGTCGTGGGAGCTACGTGGTCCCAGTGGAACTCCGTCCAGGTTCGGCAGCTCGCCCGAAGGAGCGGCGAGCGCCAGACGGATGCCCCCGAACGGGTCGCCCGCCTCGAGCGGTCCGAGGTAGGCGATCAGGAAGCACGTCCACGTCGCGCGCTCCAGATCCTCGCTGGCGAGCGCGCGCGCCTCACCGTAGAGCCCCGGCGGCTGCGCGGCGAGCGCGAGCAGCCGGGCGGACGAGAAGGCGATCTCGTGGGTGAGGCGCAGCGCATCGGCGGACGCCCGCAGGCCCGGCACGAGCTCCGAGCGGTAGCCGTCGTCCTCGGCGCGTCCCTCGCGCTGGATCCGGACGCCCTCGCCTCGGGCGCGCCGGCGTCGTGTGGCTTCGCCTTTGGAGCGATCGCGCGATGAGGACTTGGCGCGCGCGGAGGCGCCGCTGCTCGGTGCGTTGCCCGGCAGCGTCTTGCTACAGACCGGGCAGCGCTCTATGAAGCGGTTGTGACGGCAGAAGGTCGGCATGACGCCGGTGGGATATACCCGTTCGTGCGCGCGCGTGCGCTGCCCGCGCGGCGCTCGTGCTCCAGAGCGTGCAGGTAGTCGTCGTAATCGACCTGGATCGTGTGGCGCTTGGATGCCACGTAGCGCTTTCGCATCGCCGCCTGTTCAGCGTCGATATCGGCGCGCAGCTCGGCGGGCGCCGGCAGGGCGTAGTCGCCGACGAGATAATCGCCCACCCACGCTCCCTGAGCCTCGGCGAGCGGCATGATCGCCCCAAGCGGCTGCAGCAGGCCGACGAAGAACACATTCGGGAGCTCCGGATGGAAGACCCGGCGGAAGAGGTCGATGCGATTCTCCGGTGCGGAGATGAGGCTCTCCTCGAAGAACGGAAACGTGATCTTGTAGCCGGTGCAGTACACGACCACGTCCGCTTCGGCGCGGCTTCCGTCGCGGAAGCGGACATGCGCGCCTTCGAAGGAGTCGATGTTCGCCACGGGCGTGATGGTGCCGTGCTGGATGCGGTCGAGGATCCGCCCGGAGACGGTGGGATGGGCCTCGCCGAAGCGGTGGTTGGGCTTCGGCAGTCCATAGCGCTCGGGTGGTCCGGCGTAGCCGCGGATCAACTGCTGCATGACCCGCTGACGGATCTTGAACGGGATGCGAGGGTCGTTGCGAAGCTGGTCTATCGGTTTTCCGAACACGTACTTCGGCACGATCCAAACGCCCTGACGGGCGGCGAGATAGGTGCGCTCGGCGACGTATGAGGCCTCGACCGCGATGTCCATCGCCGAGTTGCCCATGCCGACCACCACCACGCGCTTGCCCGCGAAGATCGAGTTGTCCACATAGGAGTGTGCGTGCAGCTGGCTCCCGCCGAACGTGTCCGCGCCGGGGAACGCCGGTTCGGGCCAGCGGGGATTCCAATGGTGGCCGTTGGCGACGAGCAAGGCGTCGTAGCGGCGGGTCTCACCGCTGTCGAGCTCGACGGTCCACGCGCCGTCGGCGTCGCGCGTGGCGCGCTCGACGCCGGTCTCGAAGGTGATCAGATCGCGCAGGCCGAAGTGGTCGACGTAGGCGTCGAAGTACGCGGCGATCTGCGTGTGGTGCGGGAAGTCCGGATAGGAGTCGGGCATCGGGAAGTCCGAGTACTCCATGCGCGGACGGGAGGTGTTGATGAACAGGTCGCGATAGGCGGCCGACATGCCGTTGCGGTTTTCGAAGACCCAGTTGCCGCCGACGCGATCGGACTTCTCGAAGCAGTCAAATGGGATACCGCGCTCGTGCAGCGCCTTGACGGCCGTGATGCCGGACGACCCGGCGCCGATCACGCAGACGTTCGGGAGCTCGCCCGGCTGCTGCAGATCGACCGCGCCGGACACGCGGGCTACGCTTCCGGCGCGGCGACGCCGGGGTGCACGTGTTGGGGCGGGCCCTCAGGCCCCTCGTCCGCGTCGGCGTGACCGGCCAGCCCGCCGTCTTCCCCTGCGAGCGCGAGCGAGCCGTCGGCGTCGTGACGTCGGGTGGCGAGATAGCGCTCGACCATGCGCGCGCATTGGCGGCCCTCGTTGATCGCCCACACGATCAGCGACTGGCCGCGGCGTGCGTCGCCGGCCGCGAAAACTCCATCCACTGACGTCGTGTACGGCTTCACCGACTTGACGTTGCCGCGAGCGTCCTTTTCGACGCCGAGCTCGTCCAGTAGCCCCTGCTCGGGGTGCAGGAAGCCCATCGCCAGCAGCACCAGCTGCGCGGGCAGCTCGCGCTCGGTGGCGGGAAGCGGTTCGAACGGCGGCTCCGGTGCGGCCTGCGCGATCCGCAGCCCCGCCACAGCCCCGCCGTCGTCACCGGCGAACGCGGTGGTGGTGACCGAGTAGTCCTGCTCGCCGGCGCCCAGCTCGAGGACCTCCTGCATGGCGTAGCTGAGCCGGTACTTCAGCGGCCACTGCGGCCACGGCGTGCGCTCGTCGGGGCGGTGCGCCGGGGGCTCGGAGAGCAGCTCGAGCTGAACCACCGAGCGCGCTCCCTCGCGCAGGGCGTTGCCGACACAGTCCGCGCCGGTGTCGCCGCCGCCGATCACGACAACGTCCTTTCCGGCCGCGGTGATCTCGCTCTCCACCGGGGGCTGTGCGAGCGCCGGCCCCGGATGGGCCGGCTGGGATTCGGCCTGTCGCGCGACCCAGCGGTTGCGCTGGTAGAGGTAGTCCATCGCGAAGTGCACGCCGTCGAGCTCGCGACCCGGGACGGGCAGATCGCGCGGCACGCGCGAACCGGTCGCGAGCACGACCGCGTCGAAGCTGTCGCGCAGCTCGTGCACGTCGATGTCGCTACCGACCTCAACGCCGCAGCGGATCTCCACGCCCTCGGCGATTAGCTGCTCGACGCGGCGCTGCACGGTCGTCTTTTCGATCTTGAAGTCCGGCACGCCAAAGCGCACGAGCCCGCCCGCCGCCTCGTCGCGCTCGAACAGCGTCACGCTGTGGCCGGCGCGGCGCAGCTGCTGCGCCGCGGCCATGCCCGCGGGGCCGGAGCCGACCACCGCCACCGCCTGACCGGTTTCGCGCTCGCGCCGCGGCGGCTGCGGTGTGATCCAGCCCTCTTCCCACGCGCGGTTGACGATCGCGTTCTCGATCTGTTTGATCGTCACGGCATCGCCCTCGCGGATCTCGAGCACGCACGACGCCTCGCACGGCGCCGGGCACAAACGCCCTGTGAACTCGGGGAAGTTGTTCGTCGCGTGCAGCTGCACGATCGCGTCCGCGAAGCGGTCGCGGTATACGAGGTCGTTCCAGTCGGGAATCAGGTTCCCCAAGGGACAGCCGTTGTGGCAGAACGGCACGCCGCAATCCATGCAGCGCGCGCCCTGCTCGCGCAGCTCGGCGACCGGCCTCGTCAACAGGAACTCGTGGTAATCGCGCACGCGCTCGACCGGATCCCGCTGGGGGATCCCGTGCCGCTCGATCTGCAGGAAGCCGCCGAGCTTGCCCATCAGCCGCCCGCCTCTCCGACCGGGTCGAGTGGACGCTCAGGCGCCGGACGGCCGTTGCCGGCGGCGCTCGAGGCGAGCGCCTCTTCCTCTGCCAGCTCGCGCAGGACACGCTTGTAGTCATGCGGCATCACCTTTACGAACGCGCCGCGCCCGAGCAGCAGGTCCCACTCCTGCAGAACGCGCGCTGCCACCGGCGAGTCGGTGCGACGCAGGTGCTCTTCGACCATTGCGCGCAGCTCGATCGCGTCGGCGTCCGACGGCTGTTCGAAGCCGACCATGCCCATGTTGCAGCGCGCCGCGAACGTGCCGTCCTCGTCGAGCACGTAGGCCACGCCGCCGCTCATGCCTGCCGCGAAGTTGCGTCCCGTCGCCCCGAGCACGACCACGCGCCCGCCGGTCATGTACTCGCAGCCGTGGTCGCCGATGCCCTCGACGACCGCCCACGCGCCCGAGTTGCGCACGGCGAAGCGCTCGCCGGCGAGACCGCGGAAGAACGCGCGCCCCGCGGTGGCGCCATAGAGCACAGTGTTGCCGACGATCACGTTCCGCTCGGCCTTGAAGTGCTCGCCCATGCCCTCACGCGGGCGGATCGCGAAGACCCCACCGGAGAGGCCCTTGCCGGCGTAGTCCTGGGCGTCGCCGCGCAGCGTGAACGTCACACCGGGCGCCAGCCAGCCACCGAAGCTCTGCCCGGCTGAACCCTCGAACTCGACCACGACCGAGTCTTCGGGCAGGCCGTCCGCGCCGTGGCGCTGGGCGATGTGACTGGAAAGGATGCCGCCGACGCACCGGTTGCGGTTGCGGATCGCCAGGCTCAGGCTGACAGGCTGACGCTCCTCCAGCGCGGGCCGCGCGCGCTCCACCAGCTGCCAGTCGAGCGCATCGTCGAGCACCTCCGGTGGCGCTTCGACGCGCCGGCGCGGCGCTTCGTCGGGCAGCTCGATGTGGGTGAGGATGTGGGTGAGATCGACACCGCGTGCCTTCCAGTGCTCGATCGCGTCGCTCACGCCGAGCAGGTCCACGCGGCCCGTCGCCTCGTCGAGCGAGCGCAGCCCCAGCGACGCCAGGATCTCACGCACCTCCTCGGCGACGAAGAAGAAGAAGTTGACGACGTGCTCGGGCGTGCCTTTGAAGCGCTTGCGCAGCTCCGGGTCCTGAGTGGCGATGCCGACG
The DNA here is from genome assembly GCA_963737025.1 of uncultured Solirubrobacteraceae bacterium. Lineage (GTDB taxonomy): Bacteria > Actinomycetota > Thermoleophilia > Solirubrobacterales > Solirubrobacteraceae > Palsa-744. The sequence continues at coordinate 67,596 of CAVTRA010000006.1, read as the reverse complement.
GGACAGGTGTTGAGGTGGCAGGCGCGCATCATGATGCAGCCGGTGGCGATCAGCGGCGCCGTCGAGAACCCCATCTCGTCGGCTCCGAGCATCGCCGCGATGACCACGTCGCGCCCGGTCTTGAGCTGCCCGTCGGTCTGAACGATGATGCGCGAGCGCAGGTCGTTGAGCAACAGCGTCTGCTGCGTCTCGGCGAGGCCGATCTCCCACGGTATGCCCGCTGCCTGGATCGAGGACAGCGGCGAGGCGCCGGTGCCCCCGTCGTGCCCGGCGATCAGGACGCGATCGGCGTTCGCCTTGGACACGCCCGCCGCGACCGTGCCGACGCCGACCTCGGAGACGAGCTTGACCGACACCTGCGCCTTGGGGTTGGAGCAGCGCAGGTCGTAGATCAGCTGCTTGAGGTCCTCGATCGAGTAGATGTCGTGGTGCGGCGGCGGCGAGATCAGCCCGACGCCGGGAGTGGTGTGACGGATCGAACCGATATAGGCGTCGACCTTGTGCCCGGGCAGCTGACCACCCTCCCCCGGCTTCGCGCCCTGCGCCATCTTGATCTGCAGCTCGTCGGCGTTGACGAGATAGTGAATCGTCACGCCGAAGCGGCCCGAGGCTACCTGCTTGATCGCCGAGCGGCGGCGATCGCCGTTGGCGTCGGGGGTGAAGCGCGATGGGTCCTCCCCACCCTCGCCGGTGTTCGATCGTCCCCCGAGGCGGTTCATCGCGATCGCAAGCGTCTCGTGCGCCTCACGCGAGATCGAGCCGAGGCTCATGGCGCCGGTGCAGAAGCGCTTGACGATCTCGCTCGCCGGCTCGACCTCGGCGAGCGGGATCGCGTCCGTGCCCGCCCCGCGTGCGCCGCCGATCTTCAACAACCCCCGCAGCGTGGCCCGGCGCGCCGCGTCCTCGTTGACCATGCGCGCGTACTCTCGGTATTGCTCGAACGCGGGGCTCTCGCGCACGGCGGCGTACGCCTCACCGTCGCCCTGCAGCGCGGCGCCAACCTCACCGTCGGCCGAGCGCACCGCCTGCTGCACGAGCGCGATCGTCTCGGGATTCCACATGTGGTGCTCGCCGTCGCGCCGCCACGCGTAGACGCCGCCGACAGGCAGCAGCTCTTCGCGCGTGCCGCCGTGCGGCGGATACGCGCGGGCATGACGCTCGAGCGCCTCCGTCGCCAGCACGTCGACGCCGACGCCGCCGATGCGCGAAGCGGTGTAGGTGAAGTGCTTGTCGATCAGGTCCCTGTCGAGGCCGACCGCCTCGAAGATCTGTGCGCCGCGGTAGGACTGGATCGTCGAGATGCCCATCTTGGAGATCGTCTTCAGCAGTCCTTTGCCGATCGCCTTGACGAGGTTCTGCGCCGCGTCCTCCGCGCTCAGCGCAGCGGCGCGGCCGTCCGCCGCGGCGCGGACGATGCGCCCTTCGGCCACGAGCTCGTCGAGCGTCTCGAGCATCAGATACGGGTTGATCGCGCTGACGCCGTAGCCGATCAGCGTCGCGAAGTGGTGCACCTCGCGCGGCTCGCCGGACTCGAGGATGATGCCGATGCGCAGGCGCGTTCCCTCGAGCACCAGGTGGTGGTGAACAGCCGCCGCCGCGAGCAGCGACGGGATCGGCGCGCGGCGCGGGCCGATCCGGCGGTCGGACAGGATGACGATGTTGACCCGTTCGGCGATCGCTTCGCGCGCCTGGCGGCAGATGCGCTCGATCGCCGCGCTCATCCCCGCCGGCCCCTCGTCGACCGGCCAGGTGATGTCGATCGTGCGCGCCGCGTAGACCTCGTGATCGACGTGGCGCAGCGTCTCGAGCTCGCGGTTGAGCAGGATCGGCTGGTCCAGCAGGAGCTTGTGAGCGTGCTCGGGGGTCTCTTCGAACAGGTTGCGCTCGTTGCCCAGGCTCGTCGCGAGGCTCATCACGATTTCCTCGCGGATCGGGTCGATCGGCGGGTTGGTCACCTGCGCGAACAGCTGCTTGAAGTAGGAGAACAGCGGCGGCGCCTGATCGGATAGGACCGCGAGCGAGATGTCGTTGCCCATCGAGCCCACCGGCTCAGCGCCTTCGACGGCCATCGGCGTCAGCAGCACCCGCAGGTCCTCCTGGGAGTAGCCGAACGCGCGCTGGCGCAGATGCAGTGGCTGGTCGGAGAGCGTCACCTGCTCCGAAGGCGGCAGATCGCCGAACGCCACCGCGTTGCGTGCGTACCACTCACCGTACGGGTGCTGGGTGGAGACCTCGCGCTTGACCTCCTCGTCCTCGACGATCCGTCCGCGCTCGAGATCGACTAGGAACAGCTTGCCGGGCTGCAGGCGACCGAGGCGACGCACCTGCTCGGGTGGCACGTCGAGCAGTCCCGACTCCGAGCCGAGCACCACATAACCATCCGTCGTCTCCACCCAGCGCCCGGGGCGCAGTCCGTTGCGGTCGAGCGTCGCGCCCACGACGCGCCCGTCGGTGAACGCCACCGACGCCGGCCCGTCCCACGGCTCCATGATGCACGAGTGGAACGCGTAGAAGCCCTTTAGGTAGTCCGGCAGGTCGTCTCGGTCGCGGTAGGCCTCGGGGATCATCATCATCGCCGCGTGCGGCAGCGAGCGCCCGGCGAGCATCAGCAGCTCGAGCACGTTGTCGAACGTCGCCGAGTCGGAGTTGCCGGGCGTGACGACCGGCAGGATCTTCTCGAGGTCCTCCCCGAACAGCTCGCTGTGCAGCTCTGACTCGCGCGCTCGCATCCAATTGACGTTGCCCATCACGGTGTTGATCTCACCGTTGTGGCAGATCACGCGGTAGGGGTGCGCGAGCTGCCAGCTGGGGAACGTGTTCGTCGAGAAGCGCGAGTGCACGAGCGCGAGCGCGCTCTTGATGCGCTCGTCGGCCAGGTCCGTGTAGAACTTTCCGAGCTGATAGCTGATCAGCATGCCCTTGTAGTTGATCGTGCGCGAGGAGCTGGAGCTGACATACAACCCCGGGTCCTGCGCCGTTAGGTCGCTGATGCGCCGGATCACGTAGAGCTTGCGCTCGAACGCGTCCTGATCGCCCCGCTGGGCCTCGCCCGCGCCTACGAACAGCTGGCGGATCACCGGCCGACACGCTGCCGCCACCTCCCCCATGTGCTGCTCGTCGATCGGCACGTCGCGCCAGCCGAGCAGCTCCTGGCGCTCTCCGAGCACGATCCGCTCCAGCAGCGCTTCAAGCCTTTCGCGCGGCGCCTGCTCGGTGGGCAGGAAGCACATCAACACGCCGTAGGAGCCGAGCGCGGGCAACTCGAAGTCGACCACCGCGCGCATCAGCTCGTCGGGCATCTGCATCAGGATCCCTGCGCCGTCGCCGGTGCACGGGTCCGCGCCCGTCGCTCCGCGGTGCTCGAGGTTCTCGAGCGCCGTGATCGCCCGCGTGATCACATCGTGCGTGGGCACGTTGTCCAGGCGCGCCACCATGCCGACGCCGCATGCGTCGTGCTCGAAGCGGGGGTCGTAGAGTCCGACGGCCTTTGGCGGCTGCTTGATGTGCGAGTTCATGGAAGTGCTCCCTTGGGCGGTGCGTCCCGGCAGAGCGGCAGGCGGTCCACTTTGCGGGCACACCCACCCTCGCGCACCCACGGGGCACAGGCAGGCAGGCGGGCACCTGAGGCGGAGCTAAAAGCGTATCAGCGCACGGGCCTCGTAAAGCGTTCGTGCACGCGAATTCCTCACATGCGAAAACGGCCTTCCAGACCCCGCTCAGCAGACGTCGACGGGCGCTCCCGCACCCGCCGGGTCGTCCTCGGCGCGCTCGCGAAGCGTCTCGCTCTCGCTCCACGAGCAAAGCGTGCCACGGCCGGGACAGGTGAGGCACAGCGCCCGATGTGGCCGCGGCGACACCGCGAAGGGCTCAGACCAGGCGCCCGCGAGCCGCCGCGCCAGTTGGTCTTCGAGCGTCGCCAGCTCCCCCAGCGTGTAGCGAGCGACGGCGGGCTCGTCGGGACGCTCCAGGAACCAGTGCGCGACCTCCGCCACCACAGCGCCCTGGCGCAGCACCGCGAGCGCGTACAGCAGCCGTTGGACGGCGTAGTCACGTGCCACGACTTCATCCAGATCGGCGTGCGGAGCGAGGCGATCACTCTTGTAATCAACGATCAGCAAGGTGCCGTCGGGCTCGTCGCACAGCAGGTCGATCACGCCCGTCACGAGCGGTGGGCCGTCGCCGAGGCTGAAGGCGAACGGATGCTCCCGCCGCAGTCGCCTGGCCGCGGCGATCCGCTTTCGTAGTGGCCCCTTGAGCGCGCGGGCGAGCAGGTGAGCGAGCTCCTCCCGCTCCTGCGGAGTGCTCTGCATGCCCAGCTCGCGCGCGATCGCGTTGACGCGATCCGCGTCAGGTGGGGCGCCGCCCGAGAACTCCAAGGACTCCATCAACCGGTGCACGAGCACGCCCCTGGCCCGCGCCTCCAATCCGCCCGTCCCGGTCACGCCCGCCGCGGGCGCGCGCTCCTCAGGCATCCCCAGAACCCGTTCCAGGTAGTAGCGATAGCCGCAGCGCTCGAGCTCGGTCAGCGATGTGTAGCTGAGCGTGGCCGGCAGCACCGGCGCGAGCACGACGCCGCCAAGTGACGGTGTCGCGCGGTTGCCGTCCACCAAGCTCGGCGATCCCGAGGGAGGGGGACCCGCGCTCGACGACGCTGCCGACGGTCCACTGCGCGCCCCCGCGGCGGGCGCCTGCGACAGGATCGAGCCGTGGGCGGCGGCATTGCTGAGCGTGCAGCGCAGCGCGATCGTCCCGCTCACGCCGACCGCCAGCTCGTGCACGCCGGCGCCACGCTCGCCGACCTCGGCGAGCGACGGGCACAGGGCGGGGCCCAACCACTGGATCGGCGGAGGGATCTCCCCGGGTCGGGGCCAGGACTCGAAGTCGACGGCCCCACTGAGCAACAGGCGATCACGAGCCCGGGTCATCGCCACGTACAGCACGCGATCCTCCTCCTCGGCCTCGCGCCGGCGCCGCTCGGAGCGCAGCTCTTCGAATTCAAGCGCCGCGTACACATCGCCGTCGCCAATGCGCTGCAGACGCAGACCCACCCGATCGCCGTCGACGAGCAGCTTGGGCGAGCGGACGAGCGGCTGGCGTCCGAGGTCGGCCACGCATACGACCGGGAACTCAAGACCCTTCGCGGCGTGCACCGTCATCAGGCGCACGGCGTCGGGCTCGACGCCTTCGACGGGCGCCTCGGGCTCGATCGCCTCGGTCCGTTTGAGGTACTCCACGTGGTCCACGAACGCCCGCAGATCGCGACCTTCCCTGGCTTCGAAGCTCCGTGCGAGGCGCAGCAGCTTGTGGACGTTGGCCAGCCGGCGCTCGCCCCAGTCGAGTGCCAGCACGTGGGCTCGGTAGCCGCTGTGGGCAATCGCGCGCTCGATCAACTCAGAGATGGAGCGCCCCGGCGCGTCGCGGCGCTCGCTCTTCAGCCACGCGCACAAGGACGTCACCGCGCGCACGTCGGGGTCGCTCAGCAGCGACGGGGGCTGCTCGGAAACGGCCAGCGCCGTCTCCCACAGGTGCCCGGCGGACGAGGCGGCTTTGGCGAGCAGCGCGAGCCCATCCCGCGAGCATCCGCCCAGCGGCGAGGCCAGCGTCGAGTACAGCGCCTCCTCATCGCGAGGGTTGGCGAGCGCCCGCAGATAGCTGTGCAGATCGCCGATCTGCTGGCGCCCCCAGAACGTGCCGACGCTCGCCAGCGTGCGCAGGCCGCAAAGCTGCAGGGCACGCTCGAAGATCTCGATGTCGCCCGTCGCCCGCAGCAGCACCACGATCTCTCCGGGCATGGACTCTCCGGCCTGTACCAGCTCGTGGACGCGCTGGGCCAGCAGGCGTGCCTCGGCCTGGCGCCAGAGGGCGCCGTGCGGCAGACCGCTGGCGATCGCCGCGGCGACCGTCTCGCTCTGCTCCCAGCCCTCCTTGGCGCTCAGCAATAGCTCGACGACGGGCTCGCACGACGGCGGCTCACTTCCCTGCTGGCGGCCCTCGAGCAGCCGGCTGAAGTCCGCGAAGCGATCCGCGAATGCCGTGTTGACGACCTCGAGCAGCGCTCCGCGGCTGCGGAAGTTGCGCGTCAGCGCGAGGCTGCGGCCGGAGCGCTCGAGCTCGGCCCTGCGCCCGCGGAACAGGCTCACATCGGCGTGCCGGAAACCGTAGATCGACTGGAACTCGTCGCCGACCGTGAACAGGTTCTCGCGTGCGAGCGCATGTAGGATCGAGAGCTGTCGAGGGTTGGTGTCCTGGAACTCATCGACCATCAGCAGCGCAAAGCGCTCGGACCATGACCACCGCAGACCGTCGTTCCCGGCCAGCAGCTCGCTCGCGATCAGCTCCAGGTCGTCGAAGTCAAGCGCGCCGCGCTCGCCCTTCAGCTCCTCGTAGCGCTCGCAGAACAGCTCGAGCAAGCGGTCGAGCAGTCCAAGCGCGGCGGCGGCTTCGAGCTCCAACGCCTCCGAGCCCGGCGCCACGCTCACCGCCGGCAGGCGCGGGCGGCGCTGACCGCGGCTTCGCAGCTCGCTGTGAACCTGCTCGATCATCGTGCGCAAGCCGTCGGCGCCGTACGCGGCGACGAGGTCGACGGCGTCGGGCGGCTCGCCCTCGAGGAACGCGGCGAGCGCCTGCGCGAACGCCGCCTCACGCAGACGGCCTGACTGGCCGGCGTCGAGGATCGCGAACTCCGGGTCGATCCCGGCGGGTAGCGGGTGCGAGCGCAGCAGCCGAGCGCAGAAGCCGTGGAAGGTGCCCACGAACGCCGCCTCTGTGTCGCGCGCGCCCTGGCGGTCGCCGAGCTCCAGCAGCCTCGCGCGAACCCGTGAGCGCAGCTCGCCTGCGGCGCGCTCGGTGAAGGTTATGGCGAGGATCGCGCCTGGCGCGACGCCGTCCTCGCGCACCGCCCGTACGAAGCGCTCGACCAACACCGAGGTCTTGCCGCTACCGGCCGCGGCCGACAGCAGCAGCGACTCCCCGCGCCGCTCCACCGGCGGCCGCTGCTCGGCGGTCAGCTCGATGCCGGGCACGCCCGGCGCGTCCTGCTCGCCGGTGAGCGCGTCGAGGTCGATCCGCAGTTGCTCCATGGTCAATCCTCGCTACGGCAGATCGTCGGGTACTTGCAGCCGCCGCGGAACGCGCAGGTGGCGGGCCGGGGCTCGAGCTCGCCGCGCCCCGCCTCGGCGGCGGCCTGGCGCGCGCTGTCGAGCACGTTCGCCGAGCAGCTCCTCGAGCTGCTCGGGCTCGTACAGGTCGTTGGCCTTGGACTCGAGCGGCGGCTCATCGACGGTCATCGCCCCACGCGCTTGCAGATCCTTGCCCGAGAGCGGCTGGTACACGCCGCCGATCACCCTGACGCCGAGCAGCTGGCGCGCGGCCTGCATGTACAGGGCCACCTGCAGCTGCCCGTCCCGGAGCCAGCGGGCGCCCGGCGGGGCGCTTCTGGCCTTGTAATCGATCACGACCGCATCGCCACCCGGCTCGACGTCGATCCGGTCGATCCGCCCGCGCATCCGCAGGCCCCCGCCGAGCTCGAAGGCGGGCAGCTCGCTGGCCTCGCCGTGCGCGTCCTCGCCGCTGAAGCCGAAGCCGAGCTCCAGCTCGCTTGGCGCGAGCGGGCCGTCCAGCGCAGCGGCGTGCTCCAGGTAGCGATCGAGGTCGGCATGCAGGCCGCGGCGAAGGGCTGCGCGCCGCCCGGCGGTCACCGAGAGGGGGTGCGCCGGCTCGTTCGCGGCCAGCGCGCGGGCCAGCAGCTCGCGCGCGAGCTCGAGGTTTGCGGGGGTGATCTTGGCGTTGCCGGTCTCGCTGCGCAGCATCTCGAGCGTGTCCTTCAGCGCCGCGTGGGCGAGTCCACCGCGTGCCAGGGGCTCGGCGTCGGGCTCGAAGGAGGCTGGATCGAGCAGCCGATCCACGAACCACGCCACCGGACACCCGACCCAGCGCTCGATCGAGGACGCCGACCACACGCGTCCGCGGAGCTCGTGCAGGACGCGCTCGTCGGCCAGCCCGCCGGGCGCCACCGCCACCGCCGGCGTCGGCTCGTCACCTACGTGCCGATCGACGGCCCCCAGCGCGCGCCGCGCTCGGTCGCTCTCGAGGCGTTCGTCGAACAGGTCGCACACGTCGTCGACGAACAACGACCGCGACAGCGGCCCGCCGTCGTCGTCGCTCTCGTGCCAGCTGAGCGCGAGCCGGTCCTCCGGGCGCGAGAGCACGGCGTAGAGCAGGTAGCGCTCGGACGCCAGGACGTCTTCGGGCTCACCCAATCGCAGGCCGGATGCGAGCGCGATCCGCGCGCGCTGCTCCTCGGAGAGCAGCGGGCGCGGACGCGCGTGCTCTGGGAACGCGCCCTCCTGTAGGCCCGAGGCGAACAATGCGCGCACGCGCCTCGCGCGCAGTGACAGCGGATCGAGCACCGCCACCGCTCCCGGGCCGGGGAGCTCGCCGGCGTAGACCGCCACGCCGGACAGGACCCCCGCGAGCTCGGCTGCGCCGGCCGGAAGGGCGTCGGCGGCAAAGCGGCTCAGCTCGCGCAGCTCGGCCAGTGCCCGGCGTCCGCCCGCGAGCGCCCTGGCCTCATCCATATCGACGTCGCCGAGCACGCTCGCCAGGCCACGTCTCGGAGCGGCGAAGATCCGCTCCAGCTCACGCGCCGCGCGCTCCACGAGCGCGCCTGGGCTGCGACGCTGGGCGTCGGCGAGACGGTCGATCGACTCGAGCGGCCAGTGGCGCTCCTCCCATTGGGCACGCGCCTGCGCCGCCGTCAAGCCGCCCAGCCGTACGGTTCGCTCCAGCGAGTCGACCAGCTCGGCGCGCTTGAGCTGCCCTGGCGCGCGCAGCCACGCGAAGAGGTCCCCGGGGGCTCCCGCCGGGACACCGTCTCCTCCCGGCACTGAGCGCAGCAGGCCGATCAGCGCCCGCCCCACCCCGCTGTCGCCGAAGGGGCGTCGGATCGGCATCGCGAACGGGATCGCGGCCGCCCCGAACACCTCCCTCACCAGTCCGGCTGACTCCTCGGGCCGTCGCACGATGACCGCGATCTCGTGTGCCGGCATGCCCCGCTCGAGCAGCTCGATGACGCGCTCGGCGATCAGCTCCAGCTCGGCGCGCTCGCCCCCGCCCTGCAGCAGCTCCACCACGCCCGCGGGATCCGCGCGCACCGCCGCCGGCTCGAACAGCGAGCGCTCGAGATGCGCAAGCGCCGCGCGGCTGCCCTCGGCGTAGTAGTCGGCCCGCGGCGCCAGCGCGCGGTGCTCGGCGGCCAGCGGCGCCAGCGCCTGGAATGTCGAGGCCCGCCCGGCGAAGGCGGTGCGACCGGGCTCGTAGGCGAGCGACACCGTGACCTCGACGTCGAGCACACGGCCGAGCGTCTCGATCGCGTCGATTTGCAGCGGGGTGAGGTCATCGAAGCCGTAGATCAGAACGGGGGTCGATCCCCAAAGCGAGGGGCGTTCGCGCAGGCCATCGAGCGCGCGCACGGCGCGCTGCTCGGTGTCGTGGCGACCGAGGCGCGCGAGCGCCGCGTGGTAGTCGCCGTAGATCCCGCTGAGGTCGACGCCGAGCGCGTCAGCTTCGGAGCCGAGCCCTGACCGGAGCGCGGATGTCAGTCGCGCCGGCGTGACGCGCCGGACCTGCAGCTCCTCGAACAGCATGCCGAGCGCGCGCAGCAGTCCTGGGCCGACGCGGCCGCCCTCTCGGCGGGCGGCGAGCGTGGCGATCACCCGTTCCCGTGCGAGCCCGCCCAACACCGCCTCGACAGCCCCGGCGCGGCGCACCATCTCGTCGATCAGCTCGGAGAACCGCGCCACGCGAACACCCATCGCCACCCGCTCGCCCGCCAGCTCCCGTAGGTAATGCTCCACGTCGGCGCCGGTGGGCACGATCAGCAGCGGCTCGCGCCCGTGCGCGAGATGGCGACGCACGGTGTCCATCACCACCTCTGCCTTGCCCGCGTTGGCGGGCCCTGTGACGAGTGTGATCGGCATCAGCGCTCATCCTGCCGCACCCGGCCGACACGCCCGGTCGGCGCGCGTGCGCGGGCGCTTTAGGCGGCGCTGCCGAACCGAGAGACGCTGTCTGCGCTCGCGTCCCCGAAGCGGCCAGCGGCCACGGCAGAGCTCCCAGCCTCCGTCTCGACCTCCGCGTCGAGCGGCTTGGCGCCCTCCTTGGCCCACAACTCGTCGAACTCGACCCGCCATTTGCCCTCTTCGGTCTGCTGCAGGGCCAGGTGCGCACGGAAGCTGCGCCCGCTGCGCCCGCGGAAGCCCGTGACGACCTGCTCGGTGTAGCCCTGCTTGATCAGCTCGCGCGCGACCGCCAGCGGCAGCGTCTTGCCGGCTTTGGACTTCCAGATCACGAAGCCGCAGCCCGGGTCCTCGCGTGCCCAGCATGAGTAGCCCTTGCGATTCTCGACGATTTCGTGGCCGCACACGGGACATGGCCCCAGCCGCGCACGCGGGATGCGCACGTCTTTGAGCGTCGCGTCGAGCTCTTTGACGGTCTCCTGCGCGAAGCCGGCGATGTCGCTCATGAACTGCTTGCGCGAGTCCTCCCCGCGCTCGATCTTGCCCAGCCGCTGCTCCCAGCTGCCGGTGAGCCCCGGCGAGGTCAACGCGTGCTCGTTGAGCAGGCGAATCACGTTCAGTCCCTTCTCGGTCGCCACCAGCGCCCGCGCGTCGCGCTCGAGGTAGCCGACGGTGATCAGCCGCTCGATGATCGCGGCGCGCGTCGCCGGCGTGCCGATCCCCGAGTCCTTCATCGCCTCGCGCAGCTCGTCGTCGTCGACGAGCTTGCCCGCCGTCTCCATCGCGCCCAGCAGCGACGCGTCGCTGTAGCGCCGTGGCGGTTTGGTTTCCTTGCGCAGGCTGATGACCTCGCGCGTCAGCACCTGCTCGTCGGCGAGCAAGCGCGGCAGCTGCTGCTCGGCCTCCTCGTCCTCCTCGCCGCGAGCCTCCGCCTCAGCGGCCTTTGCGTCCGCGGAGATCTCGTCGTAGACGCCGCGCCAGCCGGGCACGATCAGCAGCTTGCCGCGCGTGCGGAACACGTGGCCGGCGCTCGCGGCGGCGTCGGCCGGCTTGACGGTCGTCTCGATGCGCGTGTTCTCGAACACCGCCTCGGGATGGAACACCGCCAGAAATCGCCTGACGGCCATGTCGTAGATGCGCCTGTCGTCAGAGCCCATTTTCTCGAGGTTGTGCTCTGAGCGCGTGGGGATGATCGCGTGGTGGTCTGAGACCTTCTCGTCGTTGACGACGCGCGCCAGCGGCAGCACGTCGAGACCGACCACGTATTCGGCGCCCTTCCGGTACTCCGTCTGCGCGCCCACGAGCTCGGCTATCGGCTTGATCTCCTCGACCATGTCGCTCGTCAGGTAGCGCGAGTTGGTGCGCGGATATGTGAGCGCCTTGTGCTCCTCGTACAAGCGCTGCGCGGCCGCGAGCGTGCGTTTGGCGGTGAAGCCAAAGCGGTTGTTGGCCTCGCGCTGCAGCGTCGTCAGGTCATACAGCATCGGCGCTTTCTCGCGCTGCTCTTTCTTCTCGAGCTTGGTGATCGTCCCCGGCCTGCCTTCGCACGCCGCCACGATCGCCTGCGCCTCCTCCTCGGTGCCGATGCGCGGGCCCCTGGTCGTCCCAGGACTGCCGGCCGGCGCCTGGAAGTGGCCGAGGTAGACGCGCTCGCCGCCCTCCCCCGCCAGCGGATCTGCCGCGAAGGTCGCGTCCACAAGCCAGTAGGGCTCGGGTTTGAACGCCCTGATCTCCTCCTCGCGGCGCGCCACGATCGCGAGCGTCGGCGTCTGCACACGTCCCAGCGAGACAGCGCCGTCGAAGGAGCTGCGCAGCCTGATGGTTGCGGCGCGGGTGGCGTTCATGCCGACGATCCAGTCGGCCTCGGAGCGCGAGCGCGCAGCCTGCTCCAGGCTCTGGAACTCCTCCGCGGGACGCAGCGAGGCGAGCGCGCTCTTCATCGCGGCGTTCGTCATCGAGCTCAGCCACAGTCGTTTGACGGGCTTCTTGGCCTTGGCCTTCTCGTACAGGTAGGCGAAGATCAGCTCGCCCTCGCGACCCGCGTCGCAGGCGTTGACCACCTCTTCCACGTCCTCGCGCCCTAGCTGCTTGCTGACGACCGACATCTGCTTGCGCGAGCGCTCGTCACGGACCTCGAGCTTGAACCGCTCCGGCACGATCGGCAGGTCGGCCATGCGCCAGCTCTTGTATTTGGCGTCATACGCTTCGGGTTCGGCGAGCTGCACGAGATGCCCGACGGCCCACGTGACCACGTGCTCGGGACCCTCGAGGAAACCTTCCTGCTTCTTGAACGGGCCCGGCAGCACCCGCGCGAGGTCCTGCCCGACGGACGGCTTCTCTGCGACCAGGAGCGTCTTTGACATGGCGGTCAGCGTAGCGGGCGCTCGCGGCGGCATCGTTCCACGACTACACCGGCGCCGCCGTGCGTCCTCAGCCGCTCGTGCACGGCCCGGTGCTCGCCTGCCTGTGTTCGCGCTCGTGCGCTTCGGCTTCCTGCAGCACCTGCTCGACCGTTTCGTTCGCCACCCCGTAGCCCCCGTGAACCTGGGTTGCGACGGTCGCGGCGAAGACGGTGGTCAGGACCTGCCCGTTGTCGTTGACGAGCGGGCCGCCGGAGTTGCCGGGGCGCACCAGACCCCGCAACGGGGTCAGCAGGCGCGATACGGGGCCCTGGCCGTAGGCGTTCTGAGTAACGACCTCCTGCGTGCGACCGATCCTCGCCGGCTGCACATTGAACGGGCCGTTCTCGGGATAGCCGAGGATCGCTCCAGAGGTGCCAGGCACAGTATTCGACGCGAGGCTCAACGACGGCAGGTTGAGTTCGGGCACCAGCAGCACAGCGATGTCGTGCTGCGGTTCAAACGCGATCGCTTCGGCCGGGAGGCTCGGCGGCTGCCCGCCGACCTCGACGGTGGTGTCGGTCTCGCCGGCGACGACGTGCGCGTTGGTGACCACGACGTCCGGCTGCGCCACCCAGCCCGAGCCCTCGATCGCCAGGCCGCAGGCGGTGCCGTCCACGCGCACAACGCTGTGCGCGGCGCGTCGGACATCGGGTGCGCGGGCGATCGCCGGTTCAGGCGCGGCGACGTCCGGCGACGGTCCGCTGATCGACGGGAGCGGGTCCAGCCGCGCCAGCGCGTTGAGGATCGGACCCGACGGCGGCAGCACCTGGTTGAGCTTGCGCAGGATCGCCGAGCGCTGGATGTCGGCCTGCAGCTGGCTCTCGCCGGGCGTCTGTCCGGCGACCGCCGCGGCGATCCACACGATGCCCAGCGCGAGCGCGGCGCCGAGCGCGGCGCCGAAGACGCCGTCGATCACGCCCATGCCGGGGATGATCAGCGTGCGTCGCAGCCTGAAGCCGAGTCCCTCGAGGCCGCTCGCGAGGATCGCCCCACCGAGCAGCGCGCCGAGCAGACCGAACGCCGGCGCGTACGGCGAGGAGGAGCCCTGCGGCAGCACGAGCGGGGCCAGCCGCGTGCCGAGGACCGCCCCGAGCACAAAACCGCAGAACGAGAGCGCGCCAACGATGAAGCCCTGCCGAAAGCCGAGGACGGCGAGAATCGCCGCAAACGCGACTATTAGCCAATCCAGCTGGGTCACCTGTCATGTTCTACAGGCTCAGTGATTGAAAGCCGCAACCAGCGCTTGCGACGCGCGCGCCCGGTCCTCCTGTTGGCCGCGGCGGCGTTCGCGACCGGTGCGGTCCTCGGCGCAGAGCATGGAAGCCCTCCCGGCTACACGGTCGCCCAGCAGTTTGTGACTGCGTGGACGAGGCACGACTACGCGAGCATGTACTCGGACATTGCACGTTCCTCACAGCGTGCGATCTCACCGAGCGAATTCGCCGCGGCCTACAAGCAGGCGCTGATCACGGCAACAGTGACGGACGCGAGGACAACGGGCCCCCCGAGCGCGGCTGCGCATGGCGCCGTCGGACTCCCGGTTAAGCTCGATACGCGCCTGTTCGGGCGACTGTCGCTCGACTTCACGCTCCCGATCGTGCAGGACCCTACGCGCGGCGCGCGCATCTCGTGGTCACGCTCGCTCGCGTTCCCAGGCCTGCGCCCCGGCGAGGCGCTCAGCCGCGACACCAGCCTTCCTCGACGCGCGACGCTGCTCGCTCGCGACGGAAGCGTGCTGGCGGAAAGCGCGCCCGGTCCCGACCCGACGGTCTCGAGCGAAGTCACCCGCAGCTCGCCGTTGGGAAGCGCCGCCGAAGCGCTCGTCGGGACTGTCGGACCGGCGCCGTCTTGGAGGCGCCAGGGGCTGGAAGCGCAGGGTGTGCCCTATGACGCGAGCGTCGGCCTCAGCGGCCTGGAGCTGGCGTTCGACGATCGTCTGCGCGGAACGGCCGGCGGCAGGCTGCTGGCGGGAGACAGGGTGCTCGCCGCGGCCCTGCCGGTTGCCGGGCCCACGATTCGCACCACGATCTCGCCGACGGTGCAGCGCGCGGCCGCCAGCGCGCTGGCCGGCCAATACGGCGGAATCGTCGTCATGCGGCCCTCAAGCGGGCAGATACTGGCCGTCGCAGGCATCGGCCTGGACGGGCTGCAGCCGCCGGGCTCGACGTTCAAGATGGTCACGACCACGGGGGTGCTCGCGGCGAAGCTCGCCACCCCCCACACGGTCTTCCCGTATGCGACTTTCGCGACGCTCGACGGCGTGAAGCTGAACAACGCCAACGGCGAGGAATGCGGTGGCTCGCTGGAACTCGCGTTCGCGGTCTCGTGCAACTCGGTGTTCACGCCGCTGGGAGTCAAGCTCGGCGCGGCCCGCCTGGTCGCGACGGCAGAACGGTTCGGCTTCAACCACCCGCCCGGGATTCCCGGCGTCTCCGAAAGCAGCCTGCCGCCGGCCAAGGAGATCCAGGGCGAACTCGCAGTGGGCTCGACCGCGATCGGCCAGGGACAGGTGTTGGCGACGCCGCTGGAGATGGCGCTGGTGGCCGCGACGATCGCCGAGGGCGGCCGCCGGCCCCAGCCGACGTTCCTGCCGGGCCCCGAGGGCGCGCACGTGAGCGTCACGAGCGCGTCGGTGGCCCGTACCCTGCGCCACCTGATGGTCGGGGTGGTGCGCGAGGGCACGGGTACGGCCGCTGCGATCCCGGGCGTGACGGTTGCGGGCAAGACCGGCACCGCAGAACTGAGGAGCTCGGCCGAACTGAAGAACGACTGCTCCGCAGCCGCCCCGGAATCAAGCTCTACACCCGCCACGACCGCAAGCAAGGAAGGCTGTCGGAGCGCCGAAAGCGAAGCCGCCAACACGGACGCGTGGTTCGCGGCATTCGCCCCCGCGCTCGCGCCACGCGTGGCGGTGTGCGTGTTGCTCGTCAAAGACGGTGCCGGCGGCACGACTGCCGCCCCGGTCGCCCGAGAAGTGCTCGAAGCAGCGCTCAGCGCCGAAAAATGATTCGGAAGATGAGTGTCTGACGAGCGAATCGTCGTTCCTGGCAAGGACGCAGTGAGCGCCGCGTGCCGGACCGGGAGACACTCGCTTGCGCTCGCGTCCCCGAACCGGCCAGCACGCAAGCGATCGAGGACGCCGCCAGGGACGACGAGGCGCCGTCAGATCAGACGTCGAGCTCGGCGGAGGCTGTTTCCGTCGGGTTGCCCGGGGCGGCGATTTTGATCTGCATCGGTCGGTTGTTGAGCGAGGCGATCTGGATCTTGTAGAGCAGCAGTTGACCCTGCGCGGCATCGAGGAATGCGATCGTGCCCGGGGCCGGCAGCTGGGAGTTGGGGGGCACCGGCCCGCCGCGGTAGGCGAACAGGTTCGTTTCGCCCAATGGAATCGGATAGTAGGTGTTGTGCTGGGTGTCGCTGACGGTGAGGCTGCGCGACGCCACGTGCCTGTCGTTGCTCGTGTTGTAGACCTGCATGAACACGGCGAACCACTCCTGGCCGGGTTCGAGCTTGCGCTCGGCCGCGGGAACCCCCTGCAGGTAGGCGGCGTCTTCGGGGTTGAAGGGATTGAGCTGGCGCGAGACCTGGACCTGGTAGATCAGCGGGCCGACATACAGATAGGGCGCGCCGGCGCCACCCTCTCCGGCGTAGGTGCCGGTCGTGATCCTCGTGTGGGCCTGTCCGCACGCGCTGAGCGCGAGCACCGCGAGCAGGGCGGCCAGAACGAGCGGGAGCTTGCGCAGACGGCTGAACATGCGACGCGGCAGTCTATCCGCCTGCGACCGTGACCCGGTGCCCGCGGCCCTCTCCCCGCTCGAGGATCCCGCGCAGCCGATGCATCGCGCGCTGGTTCTTGCGTCTCAACCACGCGCGCGCGCCGAGCCCCTCCACGATCCGATCGGACAGCGTGATCGGCTGCGTCTCGAGCGTGAACTGCACCCGCGTCGAGCCCGCCGCTGCCGGCGCGAGATCGTAGACGCCGAGCGTGCGTATGCGGTTGTTCTTGCCGGTGCGGCCGACCTCCACGATCCGGTGTGGTCGCGCGACCTCGGCGAACGTCACGTCCCCCCAGCTGAAGCGGTTGCCCGGCGCCTTGACGCGAAAGCGGGCGCCTGCGCCGGTGCCCACCGAATCGAGCCGCGTCAGATGCCAGTCCACGAGGTAGTGATCTGTGAACTCGGGGTGGTTGGCGATGTCCTGCAGGTAGTCGAACACCTGCTCGCGCGGGGCGGAGACGACTATCGAAACGGTCAGCGGGTTCATCGCGAGCGCAGTCTAATGACCGACGCCCTGGGAGCGGTGCAGCGCCGCGAGCGCTCAGGCGGCGCGTGCCATCAGGCGCACGGCGTGGCCGTGCTCGCAGTGCCTGACCAGCTCGCTCGTCACCGGGACGTCCTCGCGGTGCCCGCGGCACAGCTCGCAGATGATCCGCTGCTGGCGCCCGGCGTAGACGTGGATACGCTCGCCGGTGAGCGGCGTGCGACCGCAGTCGGCGCAGCGGTCCCTGCTCTCCTCGAGCGTGCCGAGGCCGCGACGCAGCAGCAGGCGCTCGAGCTGCTCGATATGGGTTGATACAGAGGCCATGATGCTCCGAATTCGCTGCCCACCCGGAGGCTCCTGCCATTGGGAGGTTCCGCCCAGCGGTGTGTTTGCCGGCGGCACGAGGTGGGTATTCGACTGGATGCGGGAGGGGTGTGGCTACGCGCGCGCCGAATGCCCGAGAGAGCACGACTGGCGCCCGATAGGTACGGCGGCGATACCATTCTTTAGAATTCGGAGTCGCTTGACAATCTTGTTATGATCGCCACAAGTTTCCCCCGATCCAAGAGCCGGCCCCTCCGGCAGCGATCCGCGGCAGCAACCGAGAGGGAGGAGCACAGCATGGAGTCATTCACCTCAGGCACCTTGGTGGGAGCCGGATCGTTCCGTTGCGTGCGCTGCGCGTACACACTGAGGTTCAACGCCTCCGAGATGCTGCCTGACTGCCCCGGCTGCGGCGGGCGAGAGTTCGTTCGAGCATCGTTGTTCAGCACCGAGCGCATCACGACGAGCGTCGGCGCGATCGACGCGGGCAGCAGCGAAGCGACGCTCGTGTCGCCCCCGGCGCCCGACCAGGATGCGCTCCTCGCACGGGCCAGGGCTCGGATCGAGAAGCCGGGTGAGTACATCCTCTACGAGGAGAACGGTGAGCAGCGGATCGTGGCGCTCACACGCGAGTGGACTCGGGTGGGGCGGAGCCTCGCGGCAGATGTGCGCTTCGACGATCCCACCGTCTCCCGTCGCCACGCCCTGATCGTGCGCCAGCCCGATGGTGTGCGGCTGCTCGACGACCGTAGCCTCAACGGAGTGTTCGTCAACGGCGCGCGCGTCGACGGTCAGGCGCTGAAGGACGGCGATGAGATCATCGTCGGGCGCTACCGCCTCGCGTTCATCAGCGTCCCCGCCGATCCTAACGCTCGCGCGACTGACACCGAAGCTACCTCGTTGAACAGCATCGGCTGAGCAACCTTGGGCCTCACCGGCCACCTCCCCACCCTCTACGCCGCGAGGCGCAGCTCGTGAGCTCGTCCGCGTAGTATCGCTCCTTCAATGGCGCAAACGATCGCTGTGCTCTCGCAAAAGGGAGGAACAGGCAAGACGACCGCGGTGCGCACGCTCGCCGACGTGCTGCGGCGCAGCGGGGTGAGCACACTGGCGGTCGACCTCGACCCGCAGGGCAACCTGTCGGACTACTTCGATCTTCCGACCGACGTCGAGCCAACGATCGCGGACGTGCTCGCGGGACGCTCCTCGGCGGCCGATGCGATCCATGACGACCTCATCCCGGCCAACCTGAGCCTCGCGGAGGCGGAGCTGATGCTCGGCGGCAAGATGGGACGGGAGCTGACGCTCCGGCGGGCGCTCGCGAAGACGAGCCCCAGCTACGACGTGATCCTGATCGATTGCCCGCCGTCACTGGGACTGCTCACGGTCAACGCCTTGGTCGCGGCGGACCGCGCTCTGATCACGGCCGAGGCGCAGTACTTCGCGTTGCAGGGCGTCGAGCAGGCGATGGAGGTGGTCGAGCTCGTGCGCGACAGCCTCAATCCGCAGCTGGCGCTGCTCGGCGTCCTGCTGAACCTCGCCGACATGCGCACGATCCACTCGCGCGAGGCCCTGACCTCGCTGCAGGAGCGCTTCGGCCCGCTCGTGTTCGACTCGGTGATCCGCACCTCGATCGCCTACGCCGAGTCGGCCGAGCGCGCGCGCTCGATCCTCGACCATCGACCGGACCTCGGCGCGGACTACCTGGCGCTCGCGGCCGAAGTGCTCGCGCGTCTCGGCGACATGGACGGCGCGCGCAAGCGCCTCGCCCACCTGACTCAGAGCGCGTCTACGTAGGCGCCCTGCGTCTCGAACGGCACGCGCAGGAGCCTCGCCCACCCGTCGATCTCGACGGACAGCGCCTCTGCGACGGCGCCAGTCTGCTCGTAGAAGCACCACACCAGCACCGTCGGGCCCGCGCCGGAGATCGTCGCGCCGAGCGCGCCCAGATCGCGCGCGCGGCTCGCCAGCTCGAAGGAGCGCGGGAACAGGCTCGCCCGCTGCGCCTGGTGCAGCCGATCGTGCAGGCCGCGCGCCAGCAGATCCCAATCGCCCCGGGCAAGGCCGAGCGTGAGGAGCGCGCCGTGGGCGATGTTGAACACGGCGTCCTCGCGCGGAACCTGCTCAGCGAGCGCCGCGCGTGCGGCACGCGTGTTGACCGCCTGCTCGGGCACGACCGCGAGCGCCTCCAACCCTGTCGGCGGGTCAAAGCGTGTGACCCCGCCGTCGGCACAGATGACGAAGCCGCCGTAAAGCGCCGCCGCGGCGTTGTCAGGGTGCCCCTCGAGCGCGCTTGCATGCGCCAGCAGATCGGCGTCCAGCTCGAACAGGTGATCCGCGGCCATCAGCCCGGCGACGATCGCCGCCGCGCTCGAACCGAGACCTCCCGACAGGGGGATCTGCGAGCTGATCCTGAAGGTCAAGCCGTCGGCCGGATGCAGCCGCTCGAACGCCCGCACGCACAGGTTCTCGGGACCCTTGGCGACCTCCAGATCGGTCTGCACCGCGAAGTCGCCCGTCTCCTCGACCTCGAGCTCGAGTGTCAGCGTTAGCGCAGCCGCCATGCAGTCGAACCCCGGGCCGAGGTTGGCGGAGGACGCGGGTACACGCACGACGCGCTTACGACTGAGGAGCGAGGGGCCCAGCTTGCCGGCCTCCGGCCGACTGCGCCACCCTCTAGGGATCACCCAGCACCGCTTCCTCGATCGCGGCCGTCTCAGCGACACATTGGATCACCCGACCGTCGTTGTTGGCGATCGCCGTCTCCGGGTCCTTGAGGCCGCGGCCGGTGAGCACGCAGGCGACCGATTCGGCGCCGTCGGCGCCGTACTTGAGCAGCCCGGCGACTGACGCCGCGGAGGCCGGCTCGCAGAACATCCCTTCGCGCGAGGCGAGCAGACGGTATGCCTCGAGGATCTCGGCGTCGCTGACGACCCTAATCGCGCCGCGCGAGTCTGTCGCGGCGGCCATCGCGTCCTCCCAGCGGACGGGGTTGCCGATTCGAATCGCGCTGGCGATCGTTTCGGGGTGCTCGATGATTTTCCCCTCGACGAGCGGCGCGGCGCCCTCGGCCTGGAAGCCGAATAGCTTCGGCGCCGCCCCCAGCTCCTGGAAGCCGCGCCAGTAGGAGGTGATGTTGCCGGCGTTGCCGACCGGGATGTAGAGCGCTTCGAGGCCGCCGTCGAGGCCCTCGTGGATCTCGAAGGCCGACGTCTTCTGGCCTTCGATGCGGAAGTTGTTGACCGAGTTGACGAGCGCGATCGGGTGCGTGTCGGTGAGCTCGCGCACGAGCGTCAGGGCCTGGTCGAAGTTGCCCTTGAGCGAGATCACGCGGGCGCCGTGGACGAGAGTCTGGGCCATCTTGCCCTGGGCGATCTTGCCCTCGGGGACGATCACCGCGCACGTGATGCCCGCACGGGCGGCGTAGGCGGCGGCGCTGGCGGCTGTGTTGCCGGTGGAGGCGCAGATCACGGCCTTGGCACCGTCGCGAACGGCAGCGGATACCGCACAGGTCATGCCGCGATCCTTGAACGAGCCGGTCGGGTTGGCGCCCTCGAGCTTCAGGCGCACAGTCGCGCCGACGATCTCGGAGATCACCGGCGCCCGCAGCAGCGGCGTCGAGCCCTCCTGCAAGCTGACGAGCGGGTCGCCAGCGGCGAAGGGCAGGCGGTCGAGGTAGCGTTCGATCAGCGGCACATGCGCCCCGGTTGGCGGCGTGCCCTCGATCCGCGGCAGCTTGACCTTAGGGATGTCTGTGCCCAGATCGCTCATACGAACTCCTCTTCGATCACACGGATTGTCCGGGGTGCAGAGCGCACGAACTCGAACTCGCTCAGTCGCTCGATCGCGAGGCGCAGTCCCGACTCGAGCACTGGGTGCGTGATCATCACCAGGCGGGCGCGCTCGCCCAAACCCCGCTGCACCACGGACTTGATCGACACCTCGTGCTCGCCCAGCACCTTAGTGACCGCCGCGAGCACACCCGGACGGTCGGCAACGTCGAGGTGCAGGTAGAAGGCGCTCGCGACGTCCTCGACGAGCGGTATCGCCAGCGGCGGCGCCGGCGGACGCGCGCCACCGGTCATCACGCTGACGACGTCTCCGAGCACCGCGCTCGCGGTCTCGCGTCCGCCGGCACCGGGACCGGAGAGCGTTATCTCGGTGATTGGCTCGGATTCGAGCGTGACCGCGTTGAAGGGGCCGGAGACGCCCGCCAGCGGGTGGCCCGCGTACAGGAACGCGGGGTGCACTCGCACCGACAGTCCCCCCGGAAGGCGCTCGGCGGTACCGATCAGCTTGAGGCCCAGACCGAGCTCGCGCGCGAACTCGAGGTCGTCGCCGTGCAGATGCTCGATGCCCTCGTAGCGCACGTCGTCGAGGTGCACCGGAGAGCCGTATGCCAGGCGGGCAAGGATCGCCATCTTTGCAGCCGCGTCGCGGCCGCTGACGTCGTCGCTGGGATCAGCCTCCGCGTAACCGATTCGTTGCGCCTCGGCCAGCGCCTCGGCATAGCTCGAGCCACCGGTCATCTCGGTCAGGATGAAGTTGGTCGTGCCGTTGACGATCCCGTGGATGCGCTCGATCGGCGTCGCCGACAGCGACTCCTCCAGCACGCGCACAACCGGCACCACCCCGGCCACCGCCGCCTCGAAGCGCAGCCGCACACCGTGTTCGCGCGCCGTCTCGAACAGCTCCTCACCATATTGTGAGAGCAGCTGCTTGTTGGCGGTGACGACGTCCTTGCCGGAGCGCATGGCCGCCAGCAGGTACTCGCGCGCCGGCTCGATCCCACCGATCAACTCGACCAGCAGGTCGGCTTGCGCAAGGATCTCCTCGAAGTTGCCGCGGCTGCGCGTCAGCACGCCGCTGACGAGCGGCCGGCGGCCGTTGAAGCGCTCGATCTCGTCGGCGCGTTCCTCGAGCAGCAGCGCGAACGCGGCGCCGACGGTGCCGTGGCCGAGCAGCCCGACCTTGAACGATGGCGCGTGGGCCGGGCGCTCAGCAGCCATCGAATACGCTCGCCGCGTCAGAGAACATCGCGTGCAGTCAGGTCCTCGTAGCTCTCGCGCCTGACGACGACGCGAGCGTCGCCGTCGCGACAGAAGAGCACCGGCGCCCGCGGCACGCCGTTGTAGTTGTTCGCCATGGCGAAGCCGTAGGCGCCGGTGGCGGGCGTGACGATCACGTCGCCCGGCTTGGGGTCGTCGAGCACCGCGCCGCGCACGATCACGTCGCCGGACTCGCAGTGCTTGCCCGCGAGCACGCACTCTGTTTCGCCGCCGAAGCGATCTGCCACATGCGCCTCGTAGCGCGCGCCGTAGAGCATCGGACGCAGGTTGTCGGACATGCCCCCGTCGACGGCCACCCAGCGCGAGACGTTCTGCTTGACGCTCTCCACCGTGTACAGCGTCACGGCGGCATTGGCGCACAGCGCCCTGCCGGGCTCGATCAACAGTCGCCTTTGAGAGCCCGTCCCGTGGGCGTGCGCCGCCTGCACGAGCGTGGTGACGTACTCCTCGATCGACGGCGGCGCAGACTGCGCGTCGGTGTACTGGACGCCGAGGCCGCCGCCCAGGTCATAGATGGAGAACCCGCCCAAGCTCTCGCCGAGCCTGGCGAGCTCGGCGACCTCCCGGCGGAACGGCTCGAGCTCCACCAGCTGGGAGCCGACGTGCGCGTGCAGCCCCCGCGGTGAGAGTCCCGCGATCGCGCGCAGCCGCGTGAGCGCCTCGCCGGCGTCGGCGATCGCGAACCCGAACTTCGAGTCCGCCTGGCCGGTGGAGATCTTCTCGTGCGTCTCGCCCCTGACATCGGGCGTGACGCGCAACAGCACTGGTTGGCCGTCGCCGCGATCCGCGAGCGCGCCCTCGGCCACGAGCTGCGCCAGCCGCTCGATCTCGTCGAAGTTGTCGATCACGATCGCGCCGACGCGGTGGCGCAACGCCATGCGTAGCTCGGCCTCCGACTTGGCGTTGCCGTGGAGAACAATGCGCTCGGGGTGAAAGCCGGCGTGCAGGGCGAGGTGCAGCTCGCCGCCGGAGGCGACGTCGCACCACAGGCCCTCCTGCGCGAACAGCGCCAGCACGGCGGTGCAGGGGAACGCCTTCGAAGCGAACACGACCTGGAAGTCCTCATGGCCGGCGTCGCGGCCGGCCTGCAGGAAGGTCCGCGCGCGCGTGCGCAGGTCGTCCTCGGCGACGACGTAGGCGGGCGTGCCGAACTCGCGCGCCAGCTCGATCGTGTCGCAACCGCCCACCTCGAGATGGCCGCGCTCGTTGAGCCGGCTGCCCAGCGGATAGACGGCAGAGAGGCCAGTTCCGGTAACCATGGCGGCTGATTATCGCTTGCCGGCTGAGAAAGTTGATGTCGCGGCCACCAGCGCCACCGTGACGGCGCTGGCTCAGGCCACCGCCGGGCGCAGCGCGGCGGTACCACCGCGACGCACGAGCACGCCGAGCCACAGCAGCCCGAGCGCGAGCAGCGCGAGGCTCTCGAACTGCGGCGCCGTCAGCCCTGCGAGCACCTCTCTGTTCCGGCGTATGAACTCCACGAGGAAGCGCTCGAGCCCGCTTCCAACGAGGTACAAGGCGAACACGACGCCCGGCCGCACGCGATCGCGCAGATGCCACAGCGCGTACGCGAGCAGGCACATCGCGACTGTCTCGTAGATCGGCGTCGGCTGCACGCGCACTCCCGGCGGCGTTGGCAGCGTCCCATGCGGGTAGCCCATCGCCCACGGCAGGCCCGAGCGGATCCCGTAGTCGCCGTCGCCGGAGACCTGGCAGCCGATGCGCCCGATCGCGTATCCGAGCGCCAGCGCGGTGGCGCACATGTCGAACATCCTCAGTTCGAGCGCGTCGCGCCAGCGCATCCACGCGAGCACCGCGATCGCGCCACCGATGAGGCCGCCGTACCACACAAGCCCGCCGCCGGAGAAGACGCTGTTGACGAAATCGTGGCGGACTTCGCCGTAGTTCTGAATCACGTAATAGCCTCGCGCGCCGATCACTCCCCCCAGCAGCGCAGCGAACACGAGCTCATACGACCAGTCGACGGGCCTGCTCAGCTCGCGCAGGCGGCGCGCGAGCACGCAGCCGCACGCAAGGAAACCGAGCGCGAACATCACGCCGAAGGTCTTGACGGAGATGCCAAGCACCTCGATTTCGGGCTTCATCGGGTCCGGGCGCTCGGCGTCGCAGGCGGCATCGTTCGCGGCTGAACTTTAGGGCACCCGTATCTGCTTCTGCGACAATCCGTCACATGGCTGCGGCACGATCGAATTTCGGCAAAGACACGGGTCTGCAGGCGCGGATGCTGCTCACGATGTTCCTGCTCACGGCTGTGTACGTCGTGTTCATTGGCGTGCTGTTCGCGGCCGGCGCAGGTGCCGGGTTGATCGTGGTCGTGGCGGTGGTGCTGCTGGTGCTGCAGCTGTTCGGCTCGGACAAGATCGCGCTGGCCACCTTGGGCGTAAAAGAGGTCACCGCCGACCAGGAGCCCGAGCTTCACGCGATCGTCGAACGGCTGTGCGTGCAGGCCGACCTGCCGAAGCCGAAAGTCGGCGTGATCGAGACCTCGATGCCGAACGCGTGCGCGATGGGCAAATCGAAGAAGGCGACAACGGTGTGCGCGACGCGCGGCATCATCGAGCTGCTCTCGCCGGCGGAGCTCGAAGGCGTGATGGCGCACGAGCTCACCCACGTGATCAACCGCGACGTGCTGGTGATGACGCTCGCGAGCTTCTTCGCGACGCTCGCCGCGCTGATCCTCCAGTTCGCGCTGTTCTTCGGCGGCGGCTTCGGCGGCGGCTACGGGCGCAGCAACGAAGAGGAGGAGGAGATCATGATCGTGCTGCTCGTATCCGCGCTCGTCTACGCACTCTCGTTTCTGCTGCTGCGAGCACTTTCCCGCTACCGCGAGTTCGCGGCCGACCGCGGTTCCGCAGTGTTGACCGGGCGACCGAGCGCGCTCGCATCGGCGCTACTGAAGATCAGCGGCACGATGGAGCGCGTGCCGACGCAGGACCTGCGCAAGGCCGAACCGATGAGCGCGTTCTTCATCCTGCCGGCGCGCGCCAAGAGCTCGTTGATGAACATCTTCGCCGACCACCCGCCGCTGGAGAAGCGCCTCGCCGCGCTCGAGCGGCTGGAGTCCCAACTGCAGGGCGCCGCCTGAGTCCTGTGGCGCGCGGTACGACTGCCGGACCCCGCAGCTGATGGGCCTGCGCGACGTCCTCACCGGCCGCCACACGGTCAAGGGCCCCGCCCCCGACCGCCTGTTTGCGATCACCACCGCATACGTCACGCTGCAGTCCGAGCACCAGATCGAACCGACAGGCAAGGCGGCGATCGTGTTCCAGGCGCTCGCCACAAGCGACTTCGAGAGCACGCTGCAAGAAATGGAACAGGTCGTCACGGCGACGGGCGGCGATAGCGGGACAAAAGTCACGACCCAGGACGACAGCTATGGCTACCGCTGGATGATCCTCGAAAACGCGGCGGGCGCGCCCAGCGTGGAAGACCTCGCGGTCGGCATCAACGCAGTCTCCAGCTCGATCGAGACCGCAGGCTACGGCGAGCGATTGCTGTGTGCGGTGTTCGCGTTCGTCGACGGGCGTAAGCAGCGCGTGTACTTCATCTACAACTACAAGCGCGGCTACTGGTATCCGTTCGTGCCGGATTCGAATCCCACCCACCCCGGCCAGCAGCGCGACACCGAGCGCGAGCTGCAGATCAAGGCGCAGATCGCCGCGGAACTGCCGATCGAGCCCGAACTCGAGCGGTGGTTCCCGCTGTGGGGAATTCCGATCTGAGCCGGCACGGAGCGCCGGCCGGTTTCCTTAATCCGGAATCAGGCCCTCGCCGGTGAACTCGGCGCCTGCCTCTTCGAAGCTGTAGTCGGCGGGCGGCAGGATCACGTCCGAGCCCTCCAGGTCGTCGTCTGCGAGCAGCGTGCCGTGCGCGCGCACGTAGTCGAGCAGCGCAGCGAAGGCATCCGCGAAGCCGTCTTCGTTGCCGCTGTCGACGATCGCGAGCGCTTTGCCGCGCAGCTCGTCCACGCGCTCTGCGTCGTCATCCGGTAGCCGGTACTGACCCTCACCGGAGATGCGGACGATCATGCCGCGCCGCCGTTACCGCCCGCCGGCTGCTGAGCCTGCTCGGGAGCGGGCGCGCTCGGCGTCTCGGCGGCGTCGGGGGCGCCTGGAGAGATCTGCGGCGCAGCCGCGGCGTCGGGTGGGTGGGCTCCCGATCCCAGTTCCGCCTTCATCTTCGCGAGGTCGTCTTCGACCGCGGGCTGGCTCGAGAGCTGCTTGAGCTGACGGTCGATGTCATCTTCGCCGGAGCCGAGCTGGCCGATGTCTTCGAAGGTGCCCGCGGCTTCCAGCTCGGATACGGCGTCGGCGCGCGCCTTCATGTTTTCGGTCTTGTCCACCGCGCGCTGCATCGCAAGCCCCACATCGGCCATCTGCTCGCCTACACCGGTGGCCGCCTCGGAGATCCGCACCTGGGCCTCGGCGGCTGAGTACTGCGCCTTGATGACCTCCTTCTTGGTGCGGAACGCTTCGATCTTGGCGCGCAGTTTCTGCTCGGAGTCGGTGAGCTTCTGCTGCTGGTCTTCGAGTTCGGCCACCTGCGTGTCGAGCCCCTGCAGCTCGGTCTGGGCGACGTTCTTACGTTCCAGCGCGGTCTTGGCCAGGTCTTCCTGTCCGGCCGACAGGGCCTGACGGGCCTGCGTGTCGAGCTTGACGACGCTCTGCTGCAGCGAGCTCTCCTGCATCTGCAGGCGCTTCTTCGCTGTAACCACGTCGGCGATGCCCTTCTTGACGTTCTGCAGCTGTTCGACCTGCTTCTGGTAGCTGTAGTCGAGAGTCTCGGCCGGGTCTTCTGCCCGGTCCAGAAGTTTCGAGACCTTCGCCTTCACTACGGTGGACATGCGCCCAGTCAAGCCGGCCATCTGATCCTCCTATTGCTTTTCCACGAGGCGACCGACGAGCTCGGCCAACACCATCAAGCGTAGCCGACCCGCGGCCTGCGGCCCCGCACCAACCGAGTCAGCTTCGCTCGCCGCGGTCGAAGCCCTCGACGCCCGGCCTCGAGCGAAGCGCCCGTCAGAATGCGGTCGGGTGGCGAACGGTGAAGCCCGCGTTCGACTGGCGCAAGGGGCGCCAGCGAGGACCCTGTAGGTCGGCGGGGTCTTCAGCAGCGCTGGTGTCCAGACGCAGCCCGGCAACGGTCATGTAGGCGTGTCCGCCGTTGGCGAAGATCGTCACCCAACGCCCGACTCCGTGCGAGCCCCAGGCTTCGAATTCCGAGGAGTCCTCCGGGGAGGCCAGCAGACCGGCCCCGTGAAGCGCGAAGGACACCGTGCCCGAGCAGTCATATCCCGGCGAGACGAACGAGCCATGGCCGCCGCCGTAGATGTAGGGCAATCCAATCAGCTCGTTCCCGGCCCAGATCATCGCCTGGATCGCAGCCGGAGCCCCCTCGGGGGCGGCGGCCAGGCCGTCGACAAAGCGCGCCGTCGTGCCGGGGACCAGCAACTGCGGCCGCAGCGTCGGGCCCGTCGCCGAGGTCATGCCGTCGCCGATCGTGAGTTCGCCGGGAATTTCGGTGGGAAGGCCACTGGCGGCCGCTTCGCTCGACATTGCCGCGCTGCCACCCGTGGTGCTGGCGGCGACGCCGGTCGTGGCGCTGGCTTTGGTCGGCGCCACAAACGGCACCAGTTCTCCGGATGCCGTCTTCTCGAAGACGGGGCCCTTGTAGGTGAGCTTCGAAGACTTAGCTGTGATCGGCGCGTGCACCACCGGGACGGACGTCGTCACCGGGGCCGGGGACGGAGCTGCCGCCCCGCCGCTGCCGTTCGCGAGAGCCGCCGCAGCGCTCGCCGTGTAGGCGATCAGGCTGCACAGCAACACCGTAAAGCTACGCATCCGCACAGCAACAACCTCTTTCGTCGGCCTGCGGGGTTAGCTGACGGGCTAGCGCTGAAAGAGCCTGCGCTTCTCACGGTCCTACCGCGGGATTCGCCCCAACAACTTGGGTCCCCCGTTCCTTGACTCCTGGCCAAGGACTCGGCATTCGGGCGGGCACGCTAGCAGAGTGCACGGACGCTTGCAGGACTTGCAAAGCTTTTCGCACCTTTCCCCGCAATTGCCGCGCTTTTGTGCGGCGGCCGGTTGCCCGGTGCGAGCGCTAGTGTCCTCGGCATGCGCACCGTGGCGGCACGACCGCTCGTGACCGTCCTGTTGTTTGCCACCGCGGGAGTCGCCGCGCTGGCACTTGCCGGCTGCGGCAAGGGCGGATCAGAACAGCTCAGCGGTGGGGGTCCCACCCACCAGCTGGCGCCCGTGGCTGCTCAGGGGGCGGTTAGCGTCGCCACGCGCAACACCACCCGTCTGGGCGGCGCCGACGTCGCGGCCGACGCGGCCGCAGTCGCGCGCGCGGTCTATCCCGGTCTCACGGTGGCGACGCGGCCACTGGTGGCGGTGCTCGTCAACGAGCGCGACTGGCTGCCCGCACTCGCGGCCTCCGTGCTCGCCAGCGCCCCCACCGGCGCGCCGATCCTCTTCGCCGAAGGCGACACGCTGCCTGCGGTCACCCGCCAGACCCTCGAAGCGATGCAGCCGCTGGGGGCGCCAGCGCTGGGCGGCGCACAGGTGATCCGGATCGGCACCACGGCGGCCGTGCCGGACGGCTACGTGACGCGAACCGTGCCGGTCGGCCTGCCGACGGTGAGCGCCGTCAACATCGAGCAGCTCGCGCAGACGCTCGACGCCGGCGCCCCACATCAGGTGATCGTTGCGCCGGCGGACAGCGCGCCCGCGTTGCTGATGCCCGCGGCAAGCCTCGCCGCCGAGAGCGGCGCGCCGGTGCTGTTCGTCACGAGCGCGCGTGTGCCGGCGCCGACCGCCACGTTGCTGGGCGCGCTGCACAATCCGTCCATCTACGTGATCGACGCGACCGAAATCGGGCCGCGGCCACTCGCGGATTTGCGCAAGCTCGGCTCAGTCGAGACGATCACGAGCGGGGCCCCGGCGCCGAGCGGCGAAGCCGCGACCCAGAACGCGATCGAAATCGCGCGCTACACACACGGCAGCTTCGGCTGGGGCGTCAAAGAACCGGGCCACGGCCTCGTGTTCGCGAACGCGAGCCGCCCCCTGGACGGCCCCGCGTCGGCGCTGCTGTCAGCCACGGGCGACTACGGGCCGCTGCTGCTGTTGCAGAGCGCGACGCAGGTTCCGCTGGCGCTCGCCGGCTACCTGTCGGATATCCAGCCCGCGTACAGCACACCGCAGTTCCCGCCGGTCCGCGGCGCCTACAATCACGGCTGGCTGATCGGCGACGAAGAAGCGATCTCAGCGGTCACCCAGGCCGAAATCGACTCGGTGCTCGAGATCCGCCCGCAGGACCACACATCCGAAGAATCGTCGGTCTCGCAGGTCGAATAGTGTCGGTCCGGCAAGTCAGGCATTCGATCACAAAGAGGCGAATTTGAGTCAAGCCGAGGATCCCCGCCGCCTGAGTGGCGAGGCCGGGGCACACGAGGTGAGCGTCGAGGATGTGCGCCGGCTGATGGGCGCCTCGACACCCCATTTCGCGCTGCAGCTGCGCAACCGCATCGCCAAACTGATCGCCGGCCTGCCCCCCGAGCATCCCGCGCGCGTGGAAGGCGAGCGTGAGATCGCGCGGCTGGAACGGCTGGGCCTCGAAGGCGAGAACCGAGGCGAGGGCGCCGCCGAGGGCGAGCGGCCGCTGCCGTCGCTCAGCCTCAGCGCCACCTCCCCCGCGGAATCCTGAGGCCTCAGCGCACGCCGGCGAACGTGCGCTCGCGCCGAGCGTCGAGATAGCGCGCGCGCAGCAGCTTGAAGCAGACGACCACGAGCGCCACGTCGAGCGGAAGCAGAGCCACGTTGAGCCAGCGTGGAGCATGATTTGCGAACGCCGGCACCACGAGCACCACGGCCGTGTGGAAGAGCACAGCGGGGATCACCGCCAGCATCAGCGTGTGCGCGCGAAAGCCGGCCAGATGCTCGCGCAGCGCGACCTCGAGGGTCCCGATGGCGACGGCGCCGATGCCAGCGCCGAGCAACGCTGCGCTGCCTTCGACCCCGCGCAGGAACGCCACCACCGCGGCGATCATGCCGACGAGGATCAGTAGCTCGGACAGCGGCAGCGGGTGCCACGGGGCCTGCGGGCGCTCACCCAGCGTGTTGGGCTCAGCGACCGCGCCGACGGCGCGCGGCGCAGGCCGCGCCACCTCGGCGGCACGCTCTGAGAGCTCCCGTGGGCTGCGCGGACCGGGGCGGCGCTTGCGCGAGCGTCCGCGTCGCCCCGTGTTGTGCTTGGCCACGGTCCTCAGGAGCCAGGCGGGAGTTCGCAGCGGCGCATCGCCGTCGATGCTAGCGCCTATGCTGCGTTGCGTGTCCACGTCCGCACACCGCGCCTCACCGGCGACGACGGGCATCCCCGACAGCGAGCTGTCCGGCCCATATCCGGTCGGCGAATACGCCGCGGCGCTGCGCTCGAAGCTGCGCTCGTTCACGCGCGTGCAGCTGATGGGCGAGCTCGTCAACCTGCGCCCGGCGCGCGCGCGTGTGTATTTCGAGCTGCGCGACGCGACCGGCGCGATCCCGTGCGCGGCTTGGCGCGCGGACTGGGACGCGATCCTCGCCCGTGGGGGCGCACCGGCGGAGGGCATGCAGGTGGTCGTGGCCGGCGGCTGCGACTACTACCCCGGCAGCGCCACATCCTCCCCAGGCTTCTCGTTCTCCGTGCTCGACCTGCGCGTGGCCGGCGACGGGGACCTGCTCGCGAGGATCGAGCGCCTGCGTAAGCAGCTCGATGCCGAGGGGCTGCTCGAGACCCAGAAGCAGCTGACGATGCCGGTGCTGCCGCGCACGATCGGCGTGGTCACCGGCGAGGGCGGCAAGGCGCGCGACGACGTGCACGCGGCGCTCGCGCGCCGCGGCTGGGCGGGACGGCTGGTGTGGGGCTTCGCGCCGGTGCAGGACCGCCATGCGGCACCGGGGATCGTGCGCGCGCTGGGCGAGCTCGTGGCGGTCGGCGGAGTCGAGGTTGCGATCGTCACGCGAGGCGGAGGCTCGCTGGCGGACCTGCTGTGCTTCTGTGACGAGACGCTGTGCCGCACAGTTGCACTGCTCGGCGTGCCCGTGATCGCATCCGTCGGCCACCACACCGACCGCACGCTGCTGGACGACGTCGCCGCAGTGAGCTGCTCGACGCCCACGCACGCCGCCGAGGCGGCCGTTGGCATCGACTGCACGCGAGCTCGCGCGCAGCAGGCCGCGGCAGCGGCGCGGCTGCGCGAGCACGCCCGCAGGGCTCTGGTTCCGCGCGCAGGCCTCGCCGCTACGGCCGCACGCCTGCGCGAGCATGGCCGGCGCGCGGTGCTCACCCGTGCACGCCTGCTCGCGAGCTTCTCCCGCGCTCCCGCCGCGCACCTGGATCGCCAGCGCGCCCGCCTGCACCAGCAGCTGCGCGAGATCCGCGCCGGTTCGCGGCGGCGGGTCGAGTCCGAGCAGCGCGTGACCCAACGCCGGGCCGTGGTAATCGAGCGTAAGAGCGCATCGTTCCTGCTCGACTGCCGCGAGCGCCGCCCGCGAGAGCTGGCACAGCTGGCGCTCGCGCTCGCAGGTCACGATCCGCAGCGCACGCTCGAGCGCGGCTACGTGCTGGCGCGATCGGCCGACGGGGAACCCGTGGTCACGGCGGAGGGCGCGCGGGACGCCCACGCGTTGCAGCTGCGGTTCGCCGACGGCTCGGTGGCCGCGAGGGTGCACGAGCGATGAGCTCAAGCGCCGAGGAGCCGGACGCACCGGGCGAGCAGCAGACCTACGAGTCGGCGGCGGCGCGCGTCGAGGAGATCATCCGCCGACTCGACTCCGGCGAGGCGAGCCTCGACGAGACGCTGGCGCTCGTGAGCGAGGGCAAGTTGTTGATCGAGCAGTGCGCGAGCCAGCTCGCTGCGGTCGGCGGTGCGCTCGAGGAGCTGCGCCTCGACGAGCTCGTAAGCCGGCTGGAACGAGAGGCGGGCGCTTGAGCACGTGGGACGGGCTCGCTGAGCTCGCTGTCGAGATCGACGACTACGCGCTCGAGCCGATGCGGGCGAGCGTGTCGAGCGAGTTCGAGCGCAAGAGCACGGTCATGCGCCTGCGCGGCGCCGGCGAGGAGGGCCTCGGCGAGGACGTCACATACGACGCGGTCGACCACGACATCCTGCAGGCGGCGGGCCCGACGCTGCCCCTCGCCGGGCGCTACACGCTCGCGAGCTTCTGCGCGCATCTCGCCGAGCAGCAGCTGTTCCCGCAGCCGCCGCAGCGCGAGGTATCCAGCCGCTACCGCACGTGGGCGTACGAGTCCGCCGCGCTCGACCTCGCGCTGCGCCAAGCGGGAACGACGCTGCACGAGGCGCTCGCGCGCGTGCCGGCACCGGTGCGCTTCGTGGTGTCGCTGCGCCTCGGCGAGCCGCCCACGCTCGAGCCGATCCGGCGTCGCCTGGCGCTCTATCCCACGCTGCGCTTCAAGCTCGATCCGACGAGCTCTTGGGATGAGCCGTTGATCGCCGCACTCGTCGCCACCGGCGCGGTCGACTCGGTCGACTTCAAGGGTCTCTACCACGGCTCGATCGTCGACCAGCCCGCCGACCCGGTGCTCTACCGGCGCGTCGTCGAGGCGTTCCCGGACGCGTGGATCGAGGACCCGGCGCTCACAACGGAGACCGACGCGGTGCTCGCCGCCCACCGCGACCGCTTCTCATGGGATGCGCCGATCCATTCGATCGCTGATATCACCGCGCTTGCGTATCCACCGCGGATGGTCAACATCAAGCCATCGCGGCTGGGCGGCCTGCGCAACCTGCTCGACGCATACGACTACTGCGCCGAGCGCGGCATCGGCAACTACGGCGGCGGTCAGTTCGAGCTCGGCGTGGGACGTGGCCAGAACCAGTACCTCGCGTCGTTGTTTCACGCCGACGCCCCCAACGACGTCGCGCCGACCGGCTTCAACCTCCCCGACACGCCGCCCGGCCTGCCGTCGAGCCCGCTCGAGCCGTCGCCGAGCGCGAGCGGCTTTCGCTGGGGCTGAGCGCGCGAACGCGCCGCGCAGCGACTGCGCCAGCGCAACTTCCGTGCCACCATTCGGTTTGCCACCTCATAGCCGATAACGTCGAGGGCCGCCGGTTGGGGCACGTTTTTCCGCCTGACCCGGCCCGGGCCGGTTCTGCGCGAAGGAGTGTCCACATCTTGGCGAGCCCAGGCGCCCACAAGCGATCGAGGTCCGTGAGCGCGACAGCCATCGTCGCGTCGCTGATCGGACTCGCGGCGCACGCGCCAGCGGCCGCAGCCGGCGCGGGCGGCGCAGGCGGGGCCTCCGCGCCGGGCGCCACCTCGACTGCAAAGGCCGGCGGCACCTCCACCACGAAGCCCGCCAGCTCATCCAAGGGCAAGACCGGCGCCGGCAGCCGCGCCGCCGCCAAGCCCTCCCCTCACGTGTTGAGCGTGAAAATCCAGAGCGTCAGCTGTGTGCCCGCAGCGCGCTGCAGCGGCAACCCGCACCAGGTGTCCACTCGCGGGACGCTGCTGCTCGGAGGCGTCGGCCTGAAGCCGGGCATGGTCGTCGCCTTCCCGAGAGCGCCAGGCGCACGTATCTCAAGCTTCTCGCCGAGCGCACAACCGGCGGCACACCTGCGCTACGCGATTCCCGGCAGGCCTGCGGACGGCCTGGTGGTGACAGTGCCCAAGGCGGCTCACTCGGGGCACATCATGATCCTGTTCAGCCGCGGTCGCTACACGAGCTCCTACGGACCGATCTACGTGTACAACCACGCGCTGCATCCACCCGCGCCCAAGGTCGCGCAGGCGCCGCCGAGCAACGTCGCCGCCCCCACCGGCAGCCCGTTCGAAGGCCAGGGAATGTGGATCTGGTACGTGAGCAGGTCCGACGGCGGCAGCGTCGCCGCGATCGCCGCCCAGGCCCACGCGGCGGGCGTCACCACGGTGTTCATCAAGAGCTCCGACGGCTCGAGCAACTACTGGGGTCAGTTCTCGCCGCAGCTTGTGGCTGAACTCCACGCCAACGGGCTGAAGGTCTGCGCCTGGCAGTTCGTATACGGCACCGAACCCGTCGGCGAGGCCGCGCTCGGCGCCGAGGCGGTGGCCAACGGAGCTGACTGCCTCGTGATCGACGCCGAGAGCGAATACGAAGGCCACTACGCCGCCGCTCAGACCTACATCGACGAACTGCGGGCCAAGATCGGCCCAAGCTATCCCCTGGGACTCGCCTCGTTCCCGTACGTCAGCTACCACCCGTCCTTCCCGTACTCGGTCTTCCTGGCGCCCGGTGCCGCGCAGTACAACGCGCCGCAGATGTATTGGAAAGACATCGGGCAATCGGTCGACACCGTCTACGCCAACACCTACATCGCCAACCGCATATACGGGCGACCGATCTACCCGCTCGGGCAGACCTACGGCGGCGTCTCCTCCTCAGAACTGCTGCGCTTCCGCGAGGAGGCCGTCGACTACGGCGCCACCGGAACCTCATTCTGGGATTGGCAGGAAACCGGCGCGAGCGGCTGGGCGACGCTCGCGTCGCCCCTCGCGCCGCTGACGAGCGTCACGCCCAACACCGAAGTTCCGGAACTGCGCAGTGGCAGCAAAGGCGACCAGGTGCTGTGGATGCAGGAGCACCTCGCGAGCGCCGTCCCCACGCAGGAAACAACCGGCGTGTTCAGCTCACAAACGCTCACCAACGTCGAGGCATTCCAGACCGCGCACGCGATCGCCGCCAGCGGCGTAGTCGAAGCAGCGACCTGGGCGGCGCTACTGGCGCTGGCGCCGGTCCCGGTCTCCTGGACCGGCTCGAACAAACCCAGCGGCTGAGCAGTGCGCGCCGGCGGGTCGCCTTCTCTGCTGCGCTAGGCGATCAGTTTGGATTGCGGCGTCGCGAGAAGCGTCGTTCCGCCGCTTCCATAGCTTGCACCCCGTAACGCGTTCTCGCCCAGCGTGACGCCGGCTTTGCGAGGCGCGCTGCCCCGACGATCCAGAAGATGCCGCTGAACCAGCCGAGCAAGAAGAACACCCACTTGCCCTTCATGGCGCAGATCGTCGCGAGCCAGAGCAGTCCACCGATGAGAACCAGGCCGAAGATCGTTCCGGCAACCGCAGTTGCGATCAGCACGGCGCCAGCCTAATCGAGCAGCCCCCACGCGACGAGCCGCGCCGGTTCCCCGCCGCCCCCATACTCCGAGCCAGCACGAAACCCCGCGAGGCCGGCCCGAAGGCCGGCCCCCTAAACATCAAACCCGCCGGCTATCGCACGTCAGATCAGACGCGCTGGATCAGGGTGCCCGTCCCTAGCCCTCCGCCGCAGCACATGGTCACGAAGCCGACCTCCTTGTCGGAGCGCTCGAGCTCGTGCAGCAGCGTGGTGATCAGGCGTGCACCGGTCGAGCCGAGGGGGTGCCCCAGCGCCATTGCGCCACCGTTGACGTTCACGCGGTCCATGTCCGGCGAGAGCTCACGACGCCAGGCGGCGATGACGGGAGCGAACGCCTCGTTGATCTCGAACAGGTCGATGTCGTCGATTGCCATGCCGTTGCGCTCGAGGATCTTGCGTGTCGCGGGGATCGGGCCCTCGAGCATTTTCACCGGGTCACAGCCGACGGTCGTCTGGTCGACGATTCGCGCGCGCGGGGTGAGTCCGAGCTCGCGGGCCTTCTCGGCAGACATCAGCAGCACCGCTGCGGCGCCGTCTGAGATCTGCGAGGCGTTGCCGGCGGTGATCTTGCCGTCGGGCTTGAACGCAGGCTTCAGCTGCGACAGCGCCTCGAGGTTGGTGTCCGGGCGAATGCCCTGGTCGGTGACATATGTGTCGCCGTTGACGCTCATTGGCACGATCTCACGCTCGAAGCGGCCCTCCTCGGTCGCCTGATGGGCAAGGCGGTGCGAACGCACGGCGAGCTCGTCGAGCTCGGAGCGGGATATCTCCCACTGGTCAGCGATCATCTCCGCGCCGAGGCCTTGGCCGACGATGTTGTGCTTGGCCATCAGCTCCGGGGGGAACGCCACGCCAAACTCCTGCTGGGTCTGCGCCACCGCAGCGAACGGCAGGTGACCCATGTGCTCGACGCCCGAGCCGATCATCGCGTCGTGCACGCCCGCAGCGATCAGGCCGGTGGCGAAGTTCACGGCCTGCTGGGCCGAGCCGCACTGGCGATCGACGGTCGTACCGGGCGTCTCAATCGGCAGGCCCTCCTGCAGCCACGCGTTGCGTGCCACGTTCAGACCCTGCTCGCCGAACTGCGACACGCAGCCCGCGATCACGTCCTCGACCTGTGCCGCATCGATGCCAGCACGCTTGATCACCTCCGTGTAGCACGTGCCCAGAAGCTCGTTCGGGTGGATGTCCTTGTAGTAGCCCTTTTCTCTGTGCCCGCGGCCGATCGGCGTACGCACCGCCTCGACGATCACGACTTCGCGGCCCTCTGGTTGCCTCATTGTGCGGTCCTCCTACGAAGATGTTGCGCCCGCTTCCGGCGATCTGGGCGCGGCTGAATAAGATGCCCGGAGCCTGCCCCACTACTCTACCGCGTACATCGATTGACTGGTCAGTCAGCCAGGATCGCGGCCGAGCTCCAGTCAAGCCAAAAGGAGAACCTTGAGCAAACGCCTCGCCATTGCCGGGAGCGGCGCCATCGCGTGCGGCCTCGCTGCCACCGCCGCGCACCACGGACCGGTGCTGCTGCTGGCCCGCTCGCAGGCCTCAGCCGAGCGGGCGCGTGAAACCGTGGAGAAGACCCTCAGCAAGCTGGGCGCCGAAGTGGACCCGGAGCACGTCGAGATCGTCACCGATCCTCAGGCGCTGGCGCCCGCGACCTACGTCGTGGAGGCCGTCGTCGAGGATCACGACGTCAAGGCGCGGCTGCACGCGGAGCTCGACGCGATCCTCGGCCCGGACGCGATCCTCGCGACCACCACCTCGTCGCTGTCGGTGCAGCGGCTGGCCGAGGCGAGCGGGCGCCCCGATCGCTTCCTCGGGCTGCACGTGTTCAACCCCGTCACCAGGATGCAGCTCATCGAGCTGATCTTCCCCGCCAGCGCCAGCGCCGAGACGCGTGCGCGGACGCTCGCCATGTGCGAGACATTCGAGAAGACGCCCGTCGAGGTGCCAGACATCCCCGGCTTCGTCGTCAACCGGCTGTTGTTCCCATACCTGTTCAGCGCGGTGCGCCTGCTCGAAGAGACCGGCATGGACGCCGAGGACATCGACACCTGCATGCGCCTCGGCGCGGGGCACCCGATGGGGCCGCTCGCGCTGCTGGACCTCGTCGGTCTCGACGTCTCGGCGGCGATCGGCGAGACGATCGGCGAGCCTGTGCCGGCGCGCGTGCAGGAGCTGATCGGCGAGGGCGCACTCGGACGCAAGAGCGGGCGCGGAATCCACACCTACTGAGCACTCTTGGCGAACATTTATCAACACTCTTGGCGGACTTTTAGCTGAGGTTGATCCCCGTCGCGATACTTGTAGTTGCGACATCAAAGTCGCATCGCACACCCGCCTCCTCCCAGTGCGCACGATCCGGTCCGCTCCCCCCGCGGGCCGGACGTGTTTAATGGCCGGCCGCGACGGCCGGCGGAGCGGGTCGCGGGCGGGAGCTGCCGGCGCTGTGCTGTCAGTCCTCGGCGGAGCGGCCGTCGCGCTGTGCGACCTGGCGGCGCTCGCGAATGCGCACCGCCTCGATGCGGTTGTCGCGCACCGACTCCACCCTGATCGAGAAGCCGTTCGCCGCGATCGTGTCGCCGCGCTTGGGCAGGCGGCCCAGCTGCGCGAACACGAAGCCGCCGACGGAGTTGTACGCGTCGCTGTCCACCGGCAGATGCAGGCCGTAGTCGGCGAGGTCCGTGACCGCCACGTGCCCGCGCACCAGCCATTCGCCGTCGGCGAGCTTGCGGATCTCTCCAGCCTGGGGGTCGGTCTCATCGACGATCTCTCCCACCACCTCCTCGATGATGTCCTCCACGGTCACCACGCCCACCACCCGGCCGTACTCGTCCACCACCACCGCCATCGACGTGCGCTGGCGCTGCAGGTCGGCGAGCAGATCGTCCAACGGCTTGGTCTCCGGCACGATCAGCGCGTCGTGGACCACCGGCTCGATCGGGGTGTGCGGCCCGGCCTCCATCAGCTGCCGCACCAGCTCAGACACGTGCACGATCCCGCGAACGCGGTCGCGGTCTTCCTCTTCGGTGACCAGCAGCCGCGTGTGCCCGCTCGAGACGGACAGCCGCAGCGCCGACTCCACGTCCTGGGAGATGTCGACCGTCACCACCGCCGGCGCCGGCGTCATCACCTGGCGCGCCTCCTGCTCGTGCAGGTGAAACACGCCTCTGAGCATCCCCGCCTCGCCCTGGTCGATCTGACCGCCCTCGTGAGACTCCGCGATCAGGAGCTTCAGCTCCTCTGATGAGCCGCCGCGGCGCTCCTGGCTCATGTCCACACCGAGCAGGCGCAGGATGCGGTCGGCGACCGCCGTCAGCGCGACGATGAACGGATGGAACATCGTGCTGAACGCCTGCAAGGGCCTGGCCACGCGCCGGGCGACCGCCTCGGCGCGGTCGATCGCATAGAACTTCGGCACCATCTCGCCCGCGATCAGCTGCGCGGAGGCGATCAGCGAGAACGACACGACCACCGCGATCACAACCGCCACGCCGTGACTGAGTGTGTCGCCGAGCGCGCTCTTGAAGATCGACGCCAGCGCCGGCTCGCCGAGGGCGCCGATGCCGATCGAGGTCAACGTCACGCCGATCTGCACGGCCGAGATGTACTCGTTGACGTTCGCCAGCTGCTTGAGGGCGAGCGCCGCCCCTTTTGCGCCTTCGTCGCGCAGCAGTTCCAGGCGCGCGCGACGCGAGCGCACCAGCGCGTACTCGGCGATCACAAAGAACGCGTTGACGGCGATCAGCAGCGCCGTCAGGATCAGCTTCAGGCCGTTCACGCGCGACCGGCGATCCCCGACGCGTGCCCGCGCGACGCGCGCTGGCGCGATCTCACGCTGCCCCGACCGATGCGACCAAGGCGCAGGCGGCCAGTCGGGGCGATGCTACTTCGGGGTAGATCTTCGTCGTCGTTCATCGCGCTGGTCGACGCGTCAAAGGTAGCAAGGGCGATGGTCGGAAGGCCACCACCCGCTGTCTACGGTGTGGCCAGGCGGTCGATCTGGGCCGCGAGCTCGAAGTCGGCGTCCGTGAGCCCGCCCTGCGAGTGGGTCGAGAGCGTCAGGCGCACCTTGTTCCAGCCGTGTAGCAGGATGTCGGGGTGATGGTCGGCGATCTGGGCCGCCTCCGCGACGCGGTTCACGAACGTCATCGCGTCGGCGAAGTTCGCGAACTGCAGGTCGCGGACGATCGTTCGCTCCTCGCCGGCGTGCCAGTCCGGTGCGCCCTCGAGCCGGTTCGTGATCTCGGAGTCGCTCAGCAGGCTCATCCGTTGCGAGGTTACCCCGATCGCCCTGAATCCAGCGTGCGACCTCGCCTCCCTACAGTCAACGCATGAGGATCGTCAGCCTCGTCCCGCACGCGACCGAGCTGCTGTTTGCGCTCGGGCTAGGGGCTGACGTCGTGGGCGTCACCCACGAGTGCGACTTCCCGCCTGCGGCAACAGCGCTCGCGCAGGTCACGCGCGATGTGCTGCCACAGGGGCTCAACGCCGGCGAGATCGACGCTGCGGTGCGCGAGCGCACGCTCGAGGGAGATGCCATCTACGTGCTCGACCGCGAGCGACTCGCCGCGCTTGAGCCGGAGCTGATCGTCACGCAGGCGCTGTGTCCCGTGTGCGCGGTCTCCTACGACGAGGTCGCCGCGGTTGCCAAGACCCTCCCCTCGACGCCGCGCGTGATCGCGCTCGACCCCAAGACGCTCGGCGAAACGTTGGGCGACGTGCGCACGATCGCGCAGGCGACCGACCGGCGCGACGCGGGCGTCGAGCTGATCTCAGGAGCGGCCGCACGCATCGACCGCGTCAAGCTGGCCGTGCGCGCGCAGCGGCGCCCGCGCGTCGCGGCGCTCGAGTGGCTCGACCCTGTTTACGTCGCCGGGCACTGGACCCCGCAGCTGATCGAGCTGGCCGGCGGCGAGGACGTGCTCGGCCTGCCCGGCGAACCGTCGCAGACGGTGACCTGGGGGGAGCTCGCCGCAGCGCGCCCTGAGGTCGTCGTGGTGATGCCATGCGGCTATGACGAGGTTCGCGCGCACGCCGAGGCCGTGGGCCACGCGCACGAGCTCGCGTCCGTCGGCGCGCAGCGGGTGCTTGCTGTGAACGCCTCCGCGTACTTCTCCAGACCAGGACCGCGATTGATCGACGGGCTAGAGCTGCTCGCGCACATGCTGCACCCGGATCGTTTCCCCGAGGTGCCCGCGGGAACACGAGCGCTCACCGTGGAGCTGGCCGGCGCCAACTAGGCGAAGCCGCCGCCGGTGGCGCCGGAGACGGCGATCGCGCCGGCCACCGCCGCCACCGACAGCACGAGGCACGCGAGAAAACCGAGCGCGGGGATTTTGTGATCGTCGGACCAGCGAATCGCGAGGCCTGCGAGGAAGCCGCCGATCAAGCCGCCGACATGAGCGCCGACGGAGATGTTCGCGAGCGTGAAGCTGAGCACCAGGTTGATCACGATCAGTGCGCCGAGCCCCGACTCCTGAATGCTGATCCCCCGCGAGCGCAACTCGACCACCGCGGCGCCCATCAGCCCGAAGATCGCGCCGGACGCTCCAAGGCTCGCGCCGCTGGTCGCGAACACCACCCCGAAGGAGCCGACGAGCAGCGAGGTGAAGTAGATCGCGGCGAAGCGCAGCGACCCGATGGCCGGCTCGAGCATCATCCCGAGGAGGTACAGCAGGTACATGTTGAAGCCGATGTGGATGAAGTTCTCGTGCAGGAACGCGCTCGTGACCAGGCGCCAGTACTGGTCGTGCGGAGAGGCGATCGCTTCACGGAACAGCACCCCTTCGTTGATCACCGGCCCGTGGATTTCCGAGCCGAACAGCGTGAACTGGCCCTGCTCGGTCAAGAAGGCGACCACGTTGATCGCGATCAGCGCGTAGGTGACACGCGGGACCTTGGCCATCTCGCGCATGCGCACCACGCGCGTGCCCTGTTTGGCGCACTCAGGGCAGCGCATCCCGACAGGAGTCGTCGTCATGCAGTCGGGACAGATCGGCCGCCCGCAGTTGGAGCAAGAGACCCCCGTCTCGCGCGAGGGGTGGCGATAGCAGGTGGCCATGTCCGGGAAGCAGAGCCTAGCCGTAAGGGCTGGAACGCCACGACGGCAGCCCTGCAGCAGCGGCAGGCCGCCACCGGCCGCTTCCGGCGGTTGCGGCTGCGCCCGCGCCTACGACTACGACTAGCGATCGCCCAGCAGCTTGCGCGCCTCGCGCCCGATGTCGCCCAGTGCGCGCTCCGCGGTCTCGCGCATCGCCTCGAGGCTCCCCGCGGTGGAGTGCGGCCGCCTGCGCGCGCGCAGCAGCACGAGCGCAGCGCCTGCCGTGCCGCCGACCACGAGCGCCGCGGCCGGGCGCGCCCAGTTGCGGGGATCGCGCATCGCGGAGAGCTCCCACGCCTCGAGCTCCTCGGCAGCCAGCTCGGTGATGCTCGTCAAAGTCACCTCGAGGCGCTCGGCTAGGTCTGCCGGCGGCTCGACCGGCGCGAGCGCTTCACGCAGCAGGCCCTCGAAGCTGGGTGCCGCCTCAGTCATGGACGATCTCCTCCAGCTGCTTGATGGCGCGATGGATCAGCACCTTGGTCGCGCCGTCCGAGCGGCCGAGCGCCCGCGCGATCTCGCGGTTGTCCATGCCCAGCGCGAAGCGCATGATCAGCGCCTCGCGACGGTCGTCGGGAAGCAGTTGCACGCCATCGAGCACGCGGCTGAGCTCGTCGCGGCCCTCGACCAGCTGCTCGGTTGTGTGCGTCGCCGTCAACGTCGTCGTGTCGTCGATCGGCGACACCGGCTTGCGCGAGCGGTCGCGGTAGAGGTTGGCCGCGAGGTTGTGCGCGATCCTGATCAGCCACGGGCGCAGCGGCCGTCCATCCGATTCGTGCTGCGCGCGTGCGAAGTGGCGGTAGGCCTGCAGGAACGTCTGCTCGGTGAGGTCCTCCGCGTCGTGGTGATTGCCCACGCGGTAGTACGCATAGCTGTAAACGTCGCGCAGATGCGCCCGATAGAGATCGGAGAACTCCGCGTCCAGCTGCGCCTTGGGCTTCTGGCTGGCTTGCTCGCTCACTCATTGCACCCTATCCCTGCACCATCACCCGAGCCCAGCAGGCTCGATCAGGCGGCACGCGATATCTCGCGCCTCGGTGGCTCGTGTGGGAGCTCCCGCTGTACGGCCTCGGCGCTCCCCAACCAGTCCCACTGCAGACTCACGCACGCCCAGATCCTTTCGGTAACAGCGGACGCCAGCGCCGGCGAGCAGCTCTCTACCGTCGGGTAGTGAAGCGGACGGCCGACGCGCAGCCTGACCTTGCGTGGCCGGATGCGCCACCCCCGGCGCACCGCGTCGCTGCCGATCACCGCGACGGGCGCCACC
Organism: uncultured Solirubrobacteraceae bacterium; assembly: GCA_963737025.1. GTDB lineage: Bacteria > Actinomycetota > Thermoleophilia > Solirubrobacterales > Solirubrobacteraceae > Palsa-744. Next base: position 24,988 of record CAVTRA010000006.1, on the reverse strand, counting down.
GGCGCGCCGGTTTCGAGCGCGAGACGACCGACGCCGCGCCGCGGGTCTCCCAGGCCCGCAGAGCGCACGCGCGTGCCCTCCGGGAACACCACAACGCAGTCTCCCCGCGCGAGGATCGCGCGGGCGGTATCCATCGCGTCGTGGTCGCCCGTGCCGCGATCGACCGGGAACGCGCCCAGCGCGTTCAGGATCCACGCCTGCCAGCGCTTTTCGAACAGCTCGCGCTTTGCCATGTAGTACACGGGACGCCGCACGAGCGTGCCGATCAGGAACGGGTCGAGGAAGCTGCGGTGGTTGGAGGCCAGCAGCAGCGGCCCGCTGCGCGGCAGATGCTCGCGTCCCACGCGCTGCATCCGCAGATACACGAGAAAGCACGGCACCAGCACCGCCCGCAACGTCCAGTAGATGAGCGGATTCACCCCGCGCTGCAGTGAGCGCTGGCGAAAGCTGCCCAGATCCACCGATGTGCCGCCTGCGCGCACGTGCTCCACGAGACTTGGGGGTTCACGAGCCTGTTCCATGCCCTAGATACACCGCCCGTGAGGCCCGTGTTACAGCGCACCGCGCCCGATCGATGAGGTCAGAATTCTGACCAGAGCGTGGCCTGGGCCTGCCACCGAGCTGACATGCTGGGCCGGCGGTTAGTACGGGAGGCAGCGGGCGGGGCGAGCGGGCCATCCCACGGGTGGCCCGCTCGTCCGTCAAGGTGGCGCGCGCACCACATCGCGTTCTCGCGCGCGCTCATCGGAGGCGGCCGCCGTCACGAGGTCGCGGGCATATGTGCTCCGTGCCCGAGCGAGGTACACGCCGGCCCAGGCGAGCGTGCCGAGCATGATCAGGAAGCTGAACTGGAGTCCTGTGGCGGCGCTGGGGGAGATCGGCGCTGAGTGGGTGCCGATCGGAGTCTGCTCGGGTGCGATGCCCGCGATCAGGTCGGCGAGAGCCCCGAACACCAGTGGGGCGAGCGCCTGGGCGAGCGAGCGCAAAAACGTGCGCGTGCTCTCCGCAAGCCCCCACAGCCCCGCGGGCATGATGTCGAGCCTGGCCGCATCGAGCGGCGGGTTGGCGGCCGACAGCAGCGCTGCGGCCCCGACGTAGAACCACAGCGCCGGCGTCAGGTGGCTGATCAGCACGCCTGGGACGAACAGCGCGGCAGCTCCGAAGTAACAGATCGCTGGCACGACGACGCGCGCCTCGAGAAAGCCGCGGCGCATCGCGAGGTCGGTCAGGCGCCCGCTGGCGAGCGTTCCCACCAGCGCACCGATGACGAGCAGCACGAGCACGAGCTCGGCGCTCGCCTGGCCGACGTGGTAGTGACCGCGGACGAACAGGATGCCGAATGTCTGCAGCCCGGCGAAGAAGAAGTAGCCGAGCGAGGAGCCGATGATCAGGCGCAGGTTCGTCGGAATCGAGAGGATGTAGCGGATCGCACGTAGGGCGCCCATCGTCCGTGGGTCCTCGTTGAGGACGAGCCGGGGGTCAGGACGCAGACCTCGTGCCCGCGCGGTCTCGTGTGAGAGCTCGTCGTCTTTGCTGGCTGGCTCTTGGGTGTCCGCGTCCTCTGATCCGACCCTCGAGCCGGCGGCCGCGACGGCCTCCTGCAGGTCGATCACACCGGGCTCCAGCCGGCTCTGGCCCCCGCGCAACGGCTCGGGCAGCGTCCGCCACAGCGAGCGTGCGAGCAAGAACCCCGGGATCGAGAGCAGCACGAACGCCGCGCGCCACGAGATCACGCTGGCGACGGTACCGCTGACGATGAAGCCCGCAGCCGTGCCCGCCACCTCGCCGCCGAGGATGTAGGAGTAGATGCGTGCACGCTCGCGGCCGGGGAAGTAGTCGCCTGTGAGCGACGCGATCGCGGGTCCTGCGGTCGCGATCACGGCGCCGAGCGCCAGCCGAGTCAGCAACAGGCTCCCGTAGCTGCCTGCGAAGCCGCTTGCAAGCGACGCGATGCTCCACAGCACGATGCTTGCCGACAGCAGCGGCACGCGCTTGACGCGGTCCACGAGCATGCCCACCGGCAGCACGAACACCGCCCCAGAGAGCACCGCCACCGAGCTCAACAGGCCGATCTTCGTGTTGCCGATGTGCAACGCGCGCTCGAGCTGCGGCGCGACGGCGCCGACAGTTGCGCCGTCGGCGCTGCTCAGCGCGAGCACCGCCCCGAACAGGAAGATCACGCGCGCCCGCGCGGGGCCGCCCACACGCTTGACCGCCTCGCCGCGCACCACATGCGTACCGGCGCCGAGGACGCGCATGCTCGCTTGCAGCCCTCGCGTGATGATGCCGCCGCGCGTCATGTCAGCGTCAGCCTGACGGCTACGATGCGGAGGTCAAGCCGACGTAGCTCAATTGGTAGAGCATCGCTCTTGTAAAGCGGAGGTTTCCGGTTCGATCCCGGACGTCGGCTCTGGAGTTCTCCTCCGCTTGCGAGCGGGTTCGCCTGACTAAGGACGGCCCGGGAGGCCGGAGAATGAGCCAAGACCTCCCGGGGTCGCCCTCTACCCGGATGACCTGTCGGTCTTCGGGTGTGTTCTATCGGCTTTGTGAAAGCCGCGCTTGAGGCGCCATAATGCCTCACATGGACGCCAAACGTGCCCGCGAGCTCTTGGCAGGGGAGCGCGCGAGGATCGAACTCGAGCTGCCCGAGCTGGGGCCGCACGACCCCGAAGACGTCCCCGATCCGTTTGAGCAGTCCGACACGGGCGCCGAGGTGCTCGAAGACGAGCTCGCCGATGCAGAGGTCGAGCGCCTGCGCGACGAGCTCGACGCGGTCGAGCGCGCCGAACGGCGACTCGCAGAAGGCACATACGGCCTGTCGGTCGACAGCGGCGAGCCGATTCCCGACGCTCGCCTCGAAGCGATTCCCTGGGCCGAGCGCACGGTCGAGGAGCAGGCTCGCTTCGAGGGGTAAACCGGTGGAGTGTCGAGCGCCACGGTGACGCGATGACGAGCAGGCTTGGCGGTCGATCCCGCCCGCGCTGCGGATCCGCCCCGCGTGAGGTGCATGCGGGGCTGGCGATCGCGCTCGCGGGCGCGGGGCTGGCACTCATGGCCAGGGCGCTGGTGTGTCGCGTGCTGCTGTTCAAGCTGCGGCGTGACGTGCGGGCTCTCAACGCAGGCGACATCCAACCGCTGCTGTCCAACTTCGCCCAGGACTCGGTCATGCGCTTCAACGACGGCGAACACCGATGGGCGGGCGAGCACCGCGGCAAGGACGCGATCGCGGCGTTCCTGCAGAGCTTCGTCGACGCCGGCCTGCGTGGCCAAGTCGGCGAGCTGTTCGTATCTGGAGCGCCGTGGCGGTTGACGCTAATCGCGCGCTTCGACGACCACGCGAGCGACAGCGCGGGCGAGGAGATCTATCGCAATCGCACGATCCTGCTTGCGCGCACACGCTGGGGGCGCATCGTCTCGCAGGAGGATTTCTATGAAGACACGGAGCGCATCGTCGCGCTCGAGCGTCGCCTGTCGAGCGACGCACCACTTCGCGGCTAGCCCGTGTACATGGCCTCGATCGCGTTGTCGTACTTCGCGGCGATCGGCTTGCGCTTGAGCTTCATCGTTGGCGTCAGCTCCTCGCCGCCCGGCAGCCAGTCGCCGGCTACGAGCTCGAACTTCTTGATCTGTTCGACCCGCGCCAGCTTGCTGTTAGCCGCATCGACGCCCTCCTGCACGGCGGCACGCACGCGCTCGTCGCGCGCGAGCGCCTCCAGCGACGTCTCTTCGATTCCCTGCTGGGCGGCCCAAGCCGGTGCGAAGTCGGCGTCGAGCACGATCAGCGCGGTGTTGTATGGGCGCCGATCGCCGATGCAGCATGCCTGCCCGATCAGCGGCGAGGCGCTCTTGACGGTCGCCTCGATGTTCGCGGGTGACATGTTCTTGCCGGCGGCGCTGATTATCAGCTCCTTCTTGCGATCGACGATCGTCAGGTAGCCGTCCTCGTCGAAGACGCCGATGTCGCCCGTGCGCAGCCAGCCGTCGTCGGTGAACGCCTCGGCCGTCTTGTCGGGCAGGTTGCGATAGCCGAGCATCACCACGTCTGATTTGACCAGGACCTCACCGTCGGTGTCGAGCTTGATCTCGATGCCTGGGGCGGGCGGCCCGACGGTGCCCAGCTTGATCCTCCCCGGAGGGTTGACACTCCCTGCGCCGCACGTCTCGCTCATGCCCCACAGCTCCGCGAGCGGCAGGCCGATCGCGTGGAAGAACTCGAGGACCTCGATCGGCGTCGGCGCCGCGCCGACGTTGATCGCCTCGACCTGGTCGAGCCCGAGCATCGTGCGCCAGCCAGAGAAGATCTCAGCGTCGGCCTTTGCGACCTGCTCCGCCAGCTCCTGCGGGACCGGTTCCCCAGCCTGTTCGAGGCGGACCTTGCGTTTGGCCGCCTCAATCGCCGCCTGCAGCTTCTTGCGCTCGTCCTCGGGCTGACCGGCGACCATCGTCTCGAGCCCAGCCTTCAGCTTCTCCCAGATGCGTGGCACCGCGAAGAACCAGCTCGGGCGGACTTCTGGCAGGTAGGACAGGACAGCGCGAGGGTCCTCGCAGCACGTGATCTGCAGGCCGAAGACGATCGGCAGATAGTGATGCGCGTTGCGCTCGGCGACGTGCGCGGCGGGCAGCCACGAGATCACGCGTCCGTCCTCGGGGAACTGGATGAGGTCCTCGATGCCTTCCACGGTCGCCAGCAGGTTGCGGTGGATCAGCTGCACGCCCTTCGGCGGACCCGTCGTTCCGGAGGTATAGATCAACGTGAGTACGTCGGTCGACTTGATCTGGGCGACGGCGGCGTCGACGTCGAACGCCGGGTTCGAGCCCTCGACATCCGCCAGCGCCAGCGTGCCCAGCGGCGCCTCACCGTCTACGACGATCACGTAGTCGAGGCCCGGGAGCTGCTTGCGCGCCTCGCGCACCTGTGGCAGGTACTGCTGCTCGCAGATCAAGATCTTGGCTTCGGCGTCGGAGGCGACGTACTGAATCTGCTCGGGCGTGTAGGTGTTGTAGATCGAGAACGGCGTCGCCCCGAGCATCATCGCCGCGAGGTCGCACAGGTGAAACTCCGGACGGTTGCTCATCATCAGCGCGACGCTGTCGCCACGTTGCACCCCGAGCTTGGCGAGGCCGCCGGCGAGCGCGTCGACGCGCTCGCGCAGCTCGCCCCAGGTGATCGTGAACTCGTCGCCTTTGGTGCGAATCGCCACCTGCTCGGCACGCTCGCCCGCTGTGATCCGAAACGCCTCAGCGATGGTCGCAGCGGCCAGGGCTGCCCGCACGTGCGTCACCGACTCTGTGACCTCAGTCTCCATAGCACGCTCCCTCCTCTCGCGGTTCGCCCCATCCCCATGGGGTCTAACTGTGCAGGCCCGCCGGGCCTGCGTCGATCATACCCCTCGGCTGAATACTCTCAAGCGAATGCGCACGGGGGAGCTCGGCTACTGGTGGCGCTCGCTAGGCGGACCGCCGCCACCGAGACCGCCGCTGCCCGGTCCGGCGAGTGTCGACGTGGCGATCGTTGGGGCCGGATACACGGGTCTGTGGACGGCCTACTACTTGAAGCGCGCGCAACCGTCGCTGGAGATCGTCGTCCTCGAGCGCGAGCACGCCGGCTTCGGCGCATCGGGGCGAAACGGCGGCTGGGTCTCGGGTTTCTTCTCCGGCCCAGCCCGCGTATATCAGCGCCAAGTGGGGCCGCACGGCACGGGCTTCGCGGCGCTGCAGCGCACGATGTTCGAGACCGTTGAGGAGATCGCAGCAGTCATCAGCGAGCATCGGATCGATGCTGACTTCGTCAAGGGCGGCCAGCTGACGGTCGCGCTGAACGGCGCCCAACTGCAACGCCTGCGCCGGGAGCTCGCGCACAGCCGAGCCCACGGCCTCGACGAGCGCGACCTGCACGAGCTGACCGCGGGCGAGCTCGAGGCGCGCCTGCGTATAGCCGGTGCGGTCGGCGCGAGCTTCTCACCTCACGTCGCGCGCGTGCACCCGGCCAAGCTGCTCACCGGTCTCGCGGCGACGGTGGAGGGGCTCGGGGTGACGATCTATGAGTCCACGCCGGTGACTGCGATTCGCGCTCACGAGGCGCTGACGCCCGTAGGCAACGTCCACGCGCGCTGGGTGGTCCGCGCGACCGAGGGCTACACCGCCGAGCTCCAAGGACTGCGACGGCTGCTCGTGCCGATGAACAGCTCGATGATCGTCACCGAGCCCCTGGCGCCGGCCGTGTGGGAGGAGCTCGGCTGGGACGGCCGCGAGGCGCTGGGCGACGGAGCAAACGTGTATGTGTACCTGCAGCGCACCGCAGACGGGCGCGTCGCGATCGGCGGCCGCGGCGTGCCCTACCGCTTCGCCTCGCGCACCGACGGGCGCGGCGACACCGCCGCGGCGACCGTCGAGAGCCTGCGGGCGAAGCTCCACGCGATGTTCCCCGCCGCAGCCGGCGCCGCGATCGATCACGCCTGGTCGGGTGTCCTCGGCGTGCCCCGCGACTGGTGCGTGTCGGTCGACGCGGACCCGCGCCCGGGGCTCGCGTGGGCGGGTGGTTACGTAGGAGAGGGCGTCGCCGCCGCGAACCTTGCCGGGCGAACGCTGCGTGATTTGATGCTCGAAAGGCCCAGCTCGCTCACCGGGCTGCCGTGGGTCGGACGGCATCCGCGGCAATGGCCGCCCGAGCCGCTGCGCTGGAGCGCCATCCGCACCGTCTACTCGCTCTATCGCCACGCCGACCGCGTCGAGGAGCGGACACAGCGTCCCTCACGCCTTGGCCGACTCGTGGACACCGCCACCGGGCGCGGTTAGCGCGGGCTCAGAGAATCCCGAGCAGCTTTTCGGTCGGTTTGGATGTGGCCAAGGACGAGCCGGTCACGTTCGTCGCCGTTACGATCGCGTCGATCGTGTTGCCGACGTCCAGTCCGAGCAACGTCAGCGTTTCGCCCGTCGCTCCGCCGATGTTCGTACAGGTCCCGAGCAGGCACAGCTGCCATTGGTATTTGAAGCTCATCGGCGTGGTCCCCGACCAGCTGCCCTTGCTGACGCTCAGCACCTTGCCGACTTCGAGCAGGCCGGAGATGACGGGCAGCGCGGTGTTCACCGGCGCGATTCCCAGGATCGTCTGGGTCACAGCGCTCGTCGCCGTGGTTGAGCCCGCGACGTTGCTCGCCTTCACAACCACGTCCACCGTGTCCCCGACGTAGGGCGCGATCAGGCTCAGCGCCGAGGCGGTCGCTTCGGAGATGTTGTCGCACGATTTGCCCTGTTCGCACAGCTGCCACTGGTAGCTGTAGGAGATCGGCGCAGTCCCGGTCCAGCTGCCGCTGTTTGCGGTCAGCGATTTGCCTTCCAGAAGCGTGCCGGTGACGCTCGGCAGGAGCGTATTCACGGGGAGCAGCCCTTCGATCAGACCCGTGACCGAAGTAGTCACGGACGTCGAACCGGCGACGTTGGTGGCCTTCACGACGACGTCGAGCGTCTTGCCGATGTCAAGCGACGACAGGCTCAGACTGGGGCCGGTCGCTTCGGAGATGTTGTTGCACGATTTGCCCTGTTCGCACAGCTGCCACTGGTAGCTGTAGGAGATCGGTTCTGAGCCCGACCAACTGCCCGTGCCAACGCTCAACAGCTGACCTTCCTTGAGCACCCCGGAGATCGACGGCAGCACATTGTTCACGGGCAGCAACCCTTCGATCAGACTCGTCACGGGCGTGGTCACCGACGTCGAACCGGCGACATTCGTCGCCTTGACCACCACGTCAAGCGTCTTGCCGATATCCAACGACGAGAGTTTCAGGCTCGACCGCGTCGCTTCGGAGATGTTGTTGCACGATTTGCCCTGTTCGCACAGCTGCCACTGGTAGCTGTAGGAGATCGGTTCTGAGCCCGACCAACTGCCCGTGCCAACGCTCAACAGGCCGCCTTCCTTGAACAGCCCGGAGATCGACGGCAGCACGTTGTTCACTGGCAGCAAGCCTTCGATCAAGCTGGTCAGAGAAGTCGTAACCGACGTCGAACCGGCGACATTCGTCGCCTTGACCACCACGGCAAGCGTCTTGCCGATATCCAGCGACGACAGTTTCAGGCTCGACCCCGTCGCTTCGGAGATGTTGTTGCAGGCTTCTCCGAGCGGACCACACAGCTCCCACTGGTAGCTGTAGCTGAGCGGTTCCGTGCCGGACCAGCTCCCCGTCCCCACACTCAGGAGGCCGCCTTCCTTGAACAGGCCGGTGATCGTCGGCAGGACGTTGTTCACTGGCAGCAAACCTTCGATCAAAGTCGTCACCGGCGTCGTCACCGACGTCGAACCGGCGACGTTGGTGGCGGTCACGACGACGTTGAGCACTCCGCCGATGTCGCCGCTTGACAGCGCGAGGCTCGCGCCGGTTGCCCCTTCAATTTCCACGCAGCCTTCACCGAGCGGGTCGCACAGCTGCCACTGGTAGCTGAAGTTGATCGGTTCCGTGCCCGACCAGCTGCCTGTGCCCACGCTCAACAGCTGGCCTTCCTTCAAGACGCCCGTGATAGTCGGCAGCGCGGTGTTCAGCGGCAGGATGCCGGCGACCGTTGCGGTGGCAGGCGCGGTCACGGCGCTCGAGCCCCCCGCGTTGGTCGCGGTGACGAGCGCATCGAGCGTTCGGCCGACGTCGTGCGGAGACAGCCTGAACGTCGCGCCTGTCGCGCCGCCGATTTCTTCGCATTCTTCGCCGACGGCGTTGCACAGCTGCCACTGGTAGCTGTAGCTGAGTGGTTCGGTCCCGGACCAGCTGCCGTTGCCCACGCTCAGCAGCTGCCCGTCGCGCAGGGTCCCCGTGATGCTCGGGGGCAGCGTGTTCGAGGGCGGCAGCGCGCCGATCGCGCTCGTTTCAGCCGAGGTCGCCGAGGCGGCGCCTTGCGCGTTGGACGCGGTGACGACGACGGCGAGCTTGCTGGCGACATCCAGTGGGCCGAGCGTGTACGTGGAGCTCGTGGCGCCGGGAATTTCTTCGCAGCCGGCTCCGAGGACGCTGCAGCGCTCCCACTGGTAGCCGAACACGAACGGAGCGGTTCCCGCCCACGTGCCGGGGGCGGCGGCGAGCGTCTGCCCTTCCTGCAGGCTTCCGGAGATGGTCGGGGGCGACGAGTTGACGGGTGGCCCGGGACCGATCAGCGTCGTCGGCCGGGACGTGACGGTCGCCAAGCCTCCCGGGCCGGTGGCGGTGATCAGCGCCCGCAGCTTGCCTCCGATCTGCGAGCTCACGATCTGGTAGCTGGGCCCTTTCGCTCCAGGGATGTAGGAGCAGTTGGCGGCCGTGGTGTCGCAGCTCTCCCACTGATAGCCGTAGAAGAGCGGCGTCGTGCCTTTCCACGTTCCGGTCGGGACCGTGAGCGTCTGCCCATCCTCTAGCAGACCGGTGATTTTCGGGGCGCCTTTGCGCTTTGGCGCCACGGCGTTGATCGCATTCGTGGGCGCCGACATTTCGGTCGAGCTGCCGGTGGCATCGGTCGCGGTCACGAGCACGCGGATCGCGTGACCTACGTCCTTCGACACGACCTTGTATACCCGGCTTCTCGCCGAGGCGATGTCTTCGCATGCGTTGCCGAAGCCGTCGCAGCGGGTCCATTGGTAGGCGTAGGTGATCGGTCTCTGCCCGCTCCAGGTGCCGGCGGAGGCCTTCAGCTTCCCGCCATCCTTCGTCTTTCCCGCGATGCTCGGCGGCGAGCTATTCACCGGCGCAGCGCTGGCGACCGCCACCCCGGACCCAGGCAATCCACACATCGCCGCGAATCCGGCCGTCGCCGCTACGGCAACGAGCAATCGCAGCGCACGGCGCAGCGCTTCCCTCCCCATCGTCCCCATTCCTTTGGTTCTTTGAGCGTCAGTAGTTTACCGCAGTCACCCCGCGGCGCATAGCCCCCGAAAACGCCGGCAGCGCCCGCACTGCGACCCACCCCGCGCGCCACTGAGGACCGCATCGAATCTCGCCGCGGGGGGTTTAGGTGCTCGGACGCAGAGCCGTACAAACGACCCGCATCACAAGGAGAAGGCAAGCATGCGAGCAATCAAGCTGGCCGCGGCATTGACCACCGTGGCCGCCTCATTCGTGCTGCCCTGCGCCATGGCACTGGCGCACGGAACGCACTCACGCCCCCCTCTCACCGGTGCCGGTGGCTGCCAGATAACCCTCGAAGTAGCGCCCCGTCCGGCGTATGCCGGCGAAACGGTGAGCGCGTACGGGCATCTCTCTCCGGGGTGCGGCAGCGAAGAAAAACAACTGGTGACGCTCTACCGGGGTTCCGTCGGGTCGCGGCGGTCCGCGTTCACCCCCGTGGCTACTGGCATGACCGAAAAAGGCGCCTACCTCATCAAGTACAGCGCCGTCACGACGAACAGCTTGTTCTACGCCTCCGCCGATGGCGCGCACAGCTCGGTCAAACAGCTCAAAGTCGTCGCGATCGTCAAGCTCGAAGGGCCGCCGGAAGGCAGCGTGATCTTTACGTTCGCGCCGCACCCGGGCGGGCGCAAGGCGGTGCCGGTGCGCTTCGCGGGCGAAGTCAGCCCAGAAGACACGGGAGCGCTCGTCATCCTCCAGCGCCAGGACGCCTACAAGGGCAATGAATGGCATCGGATCGGCGGGCCAGCGATGGTTGGCGGACACGGCAAGTTCACGATCGCCCACAACTTCGTCGTGCCTGGTCCCGCGAACATCCGGGTCGTCGTACGCGACCCCAAAGACAACCTCACGAGCCCGTCCAACGTCCTCAACTACGAGATCGCCCAGGCCCAGAACCCGAAGCTCAAGATCGAAACCACGGCCGACCCGATCTCCTTCGGGCAGTCGACGTCGATCCACGGCACGGTCGAGAGCCTCACGACCAACACGCCACTTCAGCTGCTGGCACGCGAAGCACACACAGCCGGCTTCAAGAAGGTCGGCGAAACTAAGGTGCAAGCGGGTGGTACGTACAGCTTCGCGTCGGTGTCCCCCTCGGGAAGCACCTTCTACAAGGTCGTTGGTGGCGGCGAAACCTCAGCAGTGCTCTACGAGGGCGTCAAATACGTGCTCACCATCGGCCTCCTGCCGGGCACGACCGTGCAGGAAGACCAGCCGCTGACATTCTCCGGCACGGTCAAGCCGGGCGTGATCGCCGGCCACGAAAGCATCGCCGGACACGACATCTATCTCGAGCGCCAAAACCCCAACACGAAGGGCTTCCACGTGCTCGAGGTTGGACAGGTGATGGCGCCGGTGGCTCCGTCGACGGAATACACCTACTCGATAGAACACAGGTTCTTCGGGGTGGGTACACAGGTCGTGCGGATCAAGATCCCGGGCGACCCGCAGAATGGCAGCTCGGTCAGCGAACCGTTCACCATCCAGGTCAACCCGGCGCCTGCTTCGTCGCTGACGCCCGTGACGCCGGGCAACTCCAGCCAGCCCTCCGAAGGACAGGTCTAGCCGATTGACGCACGGCACGTGGTGCCAGGTGGCCGCTCCCCTCCCCGGGGGCGGCCACAGCGGTGCCGCACGCTCATACCCGCGGCTGAAATCGCCACGAGCCGCGGCGATCGAGCTCCTAAGCCGCCACGGCGCGTGACTGCAGGTGTGCGCCGACCTTGCGCTTGACGCGCTGCAGTGCGTTATCGACGGTCTTGGTGTCACAGGACAGCCGCATGCCGACCTGCTCGTAGGAGTAGCCGTCGAGATACAGCGACAGGACACGACTCTCAAGCTCGGACAGAGCGCTCGAGAGACAGCCGACGAGCGAGCGCAGCTCCTCTGAGGAGATCACCTGGTTGACCGGATCCTGGACGGTGGGGCCGGGGAGCATCTGGTCGAGGGTCGGCACGTCGTCGCCGCTGCCGGCGGGTGTCGACGAGAACGACACATACTGGTTGAGAGGCGTGTGCTTGTTGCGGGTGGCCGTCTTGACGGCGGTGATGATCTGCCGAGTGATGCACAGCTCGGCGAAGTTGCGGAAGCTCGACTCGCGGTCGGTGCGGAAGTCGCGAATCGCCTTGTAGAGGCCCACGAGACCCTCTTGGATCAGGTCTTCGGAGTCGCCTCCCGCGAGAAAGTACGACGAGGCCTTGAGCCGCACGAAGCCGTGGTAGCGGCGGACGAGACGGTCGTAAGCATTGCGGTCACCCTGCTTCGCAAGCGCGATCAGGAACAGATCCTCGACCTTGGGTTCAGAGTTAGAGTTATGGGAGATTCGTGCCACGAGCAATCCTTTCTTGGACCACCTCCCTGGATGGGTGGCGGGCCGTCAAAATGCCCATGGCGCACTCCTCCCCTGGCGCCAAAGCTATGAAATTGCGCTTTACCTGGGCCTTTCTCAACCTTAGGTTCAGCGTTATGTTGGCGCAGCCTTACACAGTTATGGAACCTTGTCAAGCCCGCGAACTGCGGCTCTGCAAGATCTCATACAGGAGTGCCGCAGCGGCGGCGCTCACACCCAGCGACTCGATCTTGCCGAGCAGTGGCAGCGTGATCAGCTGGTCGCACGCCTTGCTCACGCGCGGGCGCAGACCCGCCCCCTCGCTTCCCAGGACCAGTACGACTCCCGAGCCGCGATAGTCGGGCACGTCGTAGGCGACGGGTGCGTCGGCGCCGGCGGTGCCTGCGACGCTGGCCCCGTAGCACCAGCATCCGGCCTCGCGTGCGTCCGCGAGGAAGTCGGCAAGATTGCGCACACGCGTGACCGGCAGGTGCTCGACGGCTCCGGCCGAGGCCTTGCACACCGCAGCGGTCACCTCAGCTGCCCGACGCTCCGGAATGACGAGCCCCGCGGCACCGGCGCACTCCGCGGTGCGACAGATCGAGCCGAGGTTCTGCGGATCCTGAACCTGGTCGAGCGCCACGATGAGCGGATCCTTGCCCGAGAGCAACGTGTCGGCGCTCGCGTAGCGGTAGGGGCCTGCATCCGCGCACAGTCCCTGATGCCCGTCGGAGCCGGAGCGCCGCTCGATCTCCTCGGCGGAGGAGATCCGCACGGGCACACCGTCGAGCCAGGGCTCGCGAGCCGCGCCCGCGGTGCCCCAGACGTCTCGCACGCTGTCCGCCCGGCGCCCGCGAAGCGCCTCCTTGACGGGGTTGCGACCGTAGACGATCACAGCGGCAGCAGCTCAAAGCCGGTAGGCCCGTCGCGGACCTCCCAGCCCTGCGCTGCGATCTCGTCGCGCAGCTGGTCGGCCGCGGCGAAGTCGTGTGCGCTGCGAGCGTGCTCGCGTCGCTCGGCAAGCTCGCGAACGTCAACGGGCGCCTCCTCGGCGACGGCGAGCAGCGACTCGAGGCCCAGCACTCCGAGCATCTCGCGCAGGTCCGCGTCGCCTGGCTCCTGCCAGATCCCGGTGGTCGCCTCTCGGATCCACTCGTTGAGCACAGACAGCGCCTCGGCGGTGTTGAAGTCGCGGGCGAGCGCCTCGAAGAAGCGGTCGCGCAGGCCGGCGAGCTCGGCCGGCGAGTCTCCCGGCGTCAACCGCCGCCCGGCCTCGCGGATGCGCTTGACGTTTGCCTGGGCCTGCTCCAGCGCGGCCTTGGAGAACGCGAGCGGCTGACGATAGTGACCCGAGATCAGGTACATCACGACAGTCTCCGAGCCGTATTCGTCGAGCACCGCGTGCAGCAGGGCGATGTTGCCCACCGACTTGGCCATCTTCTCGCCGGTGAACTGGATCATGCCGTTGTGCATCCACAGTTTGGTCAGCTCCTCGCCGCGGGCTGCTCGCGTCTGCGCCGCCTCATTCTCGTGGTGGGGGAACACCAGGTCGGAGCCGCCGCCGTGGATGTCGAAGCCGACACCGAGGAACTGCTCGGCCATGGCCGAGCACTCGATGTGCCAGCCGGGGCGCCCCACGCCCCACGGCGCCGCCCAGCTGGTGTCCTCGCCTGGCTTGTGCGCCTTCCACAGGGCGAAGTCCAGCGGGTCCTCCTTGCGCTCGGCAAGCTCGTCGGCCTCCGCGGCCGCTTCACCCTGATCCATGTTCTCGAGCTGCCGGTGTGAGAGCGTGCCGTAGCCGGCGTCTGAACGCACGCGGAAGTAGACGTCGCCGTCGACCGCGTAGGCATGGTCGCTGTCGATCAGCGCTTGGATGTAGTCGACGATCGGCCCGATCGTCTCGGACGCAAGCGGCTCGTGGTCGGGGCGTCCCAGCCCGAGCGCGTCCGTGTCAGCGCGGTAGTGCTCGGTCATCTCGGCGGCCAGCTCGGCACTCGGGCGCGCTTGCGCGCGTGCGGCGTCGTAGATCTTGTCGTTGACGTCCGTCACGTTCACGACGAGGTCGACGTCGTAACCCTCGTGCTCGAGAAAGCGCTTCAGCAGGCTGAACACGACGAACGGGCGCGCGTTGCCGATGTGGATCCTGCTGTATACGGTCGGTCCACAGGCGTAGATGCCAACTTGTCCCGGGTCGCGTGGGCGCAGCGGCATGACCTCTCCGCTGCGCGTGTCGTGCAGAACGATCTCGCGCATCGCGCCAACCCTAGCGGTCAGTCTGTCTAGTAGACGAACGCTGAGAGTGCACGCGCAACGTCCGCCGCGTGCAGCGGACCGAAGCGAAGGGTCCACGCGCCGTCGAGCTCTTGAGTCGGCAGCAGGGCGTCGGAAGTCACGGCGCCTGTCCGGCGCCGCGCAGCCCGGCGATCGCAAGCGCGGCGACGCCCTCCCCCCGCCCGACGAAGCCCATCCCCTCGCCGGTGCTCGCCTTGACGTTGACCCGCGCGAGCTCGATGCCGAGCACGTCCACGAGCCGCTCACGGACGGCCTGCCTGTGCGGCGCGAGCTTGGGTGCCTCCATCACGACGGTGCAGTCCACGTTCACGATCTCCAGACGCTCAGCGCGCACGCTGTGCACGACGGCGGCGAGCAGCTTCATCGAGTCGGCGTCGCGCCAGCGCTCGTCGCTATCGGGGAAGTGCGCGCCGATGTCGCCGAGACCGGCGGCCCCGAGCAGCGCGTCGATCACAGCGTGTGCGAGCACGTCGGCGTCGGAATGACCTTCGAGCCCGAGCTCGTACGGGATCTCCACTCCGCCTATCAACAGCCGTCGCCCCGCGACGAGCCGGTGCGAGTCGAAGCCGATCCCTACGAACGTCATCGCCGCGACAGTCCCGATGAAGAGCTCGTCTCGCCGATCGGCACTAGGCGTCGCACGCGCCCCTCGAACACGCACAGCTCGCGCACCCCCACTTCGTCGAGCAGCTCGAGCGCGCGCTGGTAGTCCGCGCCGACGTCCTCCGGGCGGTGAGCGTCGCTGGAGAGCGCAACCGGCACGCCCGCGTCGACGCACATCTCGAGGAAGGCCCGCGACGGGTAAAGCTCACCGGCGGGCTTGCGCAGCCCGGCGGTGGAGACCTCCACGGCGATACCGGCTTCGCCGATGGCTTCGACCGCCGGCTCGTAGTAGCGGCGCAGATCGCCCTCGGGCGTGCGTCGAGCGTTGTTCTGGCGGGTGGGTCCCCAATACTTCACGAGGTCAGGGTGCGCGGCGATGTCGAACAGCCCGCTGCGCGCGGCCTCGGCAACCGTCTCGAAGTAGCGCCGCCAGACTTCCTCGGGGGAACGCGCGGAGTCCCAGACGCTGTAGTCGTCCATGTCAACGGCGCCCTCGCGTAGAAAGTGCACGGAGCCGACGACGTAGTCGAAGTCGCGAGCCTCGAGCAGATTCGCCGTGCGGTCCTCGGCTCCGGGGACGAAATCCGCCTCGATCCCGAGCCGCAGATCGGTCTGCTCGCGCACGAACGCGCAGTACTCATCGAGGTCGTCGTGCGCGTAGATTTCCCAGAACGGGTGGCGCCAGATCGCGAGCGCCTGGGCAAAGCGATAGATGTGTTCGGAGACGCCCAGCTCGGCGATCCCGCGCTCCTCCGCCGCCTCGCGGTAACGCTCGACGTTCGCCGCGGTGTGGTACGTGGAGGTCTCCGCGTCGCGGCCATCGGGTCGGAGATGGAGGTGATAGTCGGTGAGCACGGACGGCTGCGATTCAAGCAGGATTGAGGGCGGGTGTCGTCAGCTGCCATCGGCGGTGGAGCGCCTAGCGAGCAGCAGCTCCGCAACCTCGAGGTCGAGCGGCGTGGTGACCTTGAGGTTCGAATCGCTGGCACGCACGACGATCACCTTGCCCCCGGCGCGCTCTATTAGCCACGCGTCATCGGTCGCCCGCGCGAGCTCGGCTGCGGACACGTCGAGGGCGCGTTCGAGCGCTGCACGGCGGAAGACCTGCGGGGTTTGCACCGCCCAAAGCGCGTGGCGCTCGAGCGTCTCGCTGACCGCGCCGTCACGGCCGACGCGCTTGATCGTGTCGGTGACCGGCGTCGCGGCGATCGCGGCGTCGGCGTCGGCGTCGGCGTCGAGCGCGGCGATCACAGACTGGGCCAAAGCCGGCGTCACGAGCGCACGGGCGGCGTCGTGGACGACCACGGTGTTGCCTGGTCCGATTGCCTCGAGCGCGCGTAGAACCGACTCCGAGCGCGTGGCGCCGCCGCGAACGCAGAGGACCGTTGGCGCGATGGCCGGGGCGATGTTGAAGTCCTGCAGGGCGCCGTCGAACTCGACCGGCATCGCGACCGCGATGCGCTCGATCCCGTTGGTGGCCCGCAGCGCTTCCACGCTCCAGCTGAACAGCGGGCGTCCGGCGAGCTCGACAAGCGCCTTCGGTCGGCCGGCTCCGAGGCGCTCGCCGCTGCCTGCGGCCACGATCAGCGCGACGGCCATCGCGTGGGGCGCTCGCGCACGCGGCAATTGTGCTGCCGCGTGCGCGAAAGCCTCGCTACTTGGCTCCTGCGGCCGCCATCTGGTGGTTGGCGGAATCCTCGAGCAGGTCGTCGAGATAGCTCTCCGCCTCCTCCTCGTCCTTGTCGAGCGCGTACATCAGCTCCGAAGCGAGGATCTTCTTGGTGCGTGTGAACATCTGCTTCTCACCTGTGGAAAGCCCCTTCTCGCTCTCACGCAGCGAGAGGTTGCGCACGACCTCGGCCAGCTCGTAGATGTCGCCCGTCTTGATCTTGTCGCGGTTGTGCTTGAACCGCCTGTTCCAGTTCTTGGGCATCTCTGAGACTTCGTCGCGCAGCACGTCGAGGACCTTCTTGACGGTTTCCTCGTCGATGACTCTGCGCAGGCCGGCGAGCGCGGCGTTCTCGGTGGGGACTCGTACGGTCATGTCGTTGTGAAGGATCTTGATCGTGAGGTACTCCCGGCATTCGCCGAGGATCTCCATCTCCTCCTTCTTGAGCACCTTCCCCGCTCCATGGTGGGGATAGACAACATGGTCTCCGAGCTCGAACTCGATGTACTCGACTTCGCGAGTGACCTCGAGCTCCTCCTCCAGTACTGCTTCTTCGGTTGCTTGTGCGGGAATGATGTCCTCCTTCGTTGCGAGCGGCCGCTGGGCCGCCCATGAATCAAGTCTGTAGGTAGCGATCCACGAGGTTCAGCTCCTGCAGCCTGCGCAGGCCCTCGCGGATGTCCTTGGCGCGGATCTCGCCCACGCCCTCGACCGCCTCGAGATCGGCATCGGTCGCGGCCAGCAGCTCATCGAGGCCGCCAAATTCGGTCACGATCTGCGTGACGACCAGCTTCGGCAGCCGCGGAATGCGCCCGAGCACGCGGTAGCCGCGTGGCGAGACGGGATAGTCGAGCGTGTTCAACTTGCGGTCGTAGCCGAGCAGCTCGGCCAGGCGCCCGAAGTCGAGCAGGTCCTGGTGCACGAGCCGTCCGATCTCCTCGAGCGCCGCGGCGAACGCCTCGTCGGAGTAGCTCGAGAGATAGTCGCGCACGAGCGCGGACTTCTCGGCGGCGGCACCGACCATCGTCTCCTCGAGCTGCATCTCGATCAGTCGGCCCTCGCTGCCCAGCTCGACGATGTAGCGCTCGATCTCGACCGCCATGCGCGTGACAAGCTCGGAGCGCTGCAGGACGGTGAGCACGTCGTGCAGCGTCGTTCCGCCCTCGAACTCCAGAGCTGTCAGGCGCGTGGAGACCTGATCGAGGCGGGTGCGGAACTTGTCGAGCGTCGCGAGCGCCTGGTTTGCCTTGGCGAGGACGACTGGGATGTCCTCGAGGATGTACTTGACACCGTCCACATAGACTGAGACGACCTCGCGCCGTTGGGAGATCGCGATCACGAGCGCGTCGGTCTGCTTTGAGACGCGCTCGGCGGTGCGGTGCCTGGTGCCGGTCTCGTGCGAGAGGATCGTCGGATCGGGCATCAGCTGGACGTTCGCCATCGTGATCTTCGTGGCGTTCGCGTTGAGGATGATCGCGCCGTCCATCTTTGCGATCTGGTACAGAAACGCGGGGGTGTAGTCGATCTCGAGCTTTATCCCGCCCGAGTTGAGGAAGCTGAGGTCTTCGGGCTCGCCGATCACGATCAGCCCACCGGTGCGCGCGTGCAGGATGCTGTCGATTCCCTCCCGCAGAGCGGTGCCGGGCGCGATCATCTCCAACGCCCTCATCAGCCCTGGATCCGGTCGTACCTCATTGTCTAGATCTTCGCCGGATCGTGGAGCCACGGCCTAGGATTCTAGGGCAATTAGCAATCTGTTAGCAGCTCGTACACGGTGCATACCCCCGCCAGCGGGTGAAAATCTGGGGTGCCGCCGGGTGGAGCGCTCAGCTCGCGCCGGCTGCGGGCTCGGGGGCAGGCCGTAGCGCGCGCTCAGCGACCTGCGCCCTGCGGTCCTCAACGCGCGTCAGGGTCGTCGGCTCGGGCACGGTGCGGGGACGGCCGCCGGACGGCCCGCCTGGCAACGCGAACGCCAGCGCAGCGCGGAGCGTCGCCGCCTCACACGCTGCCTGCCCGCTGTCGGGGGGCGCGATCACGTCGTCCAGGCCGTGCTTGGCGGCCTCCTCGATGCGCCGCTCGGGATGTCCCACCCAGCGAAGCTCTCCCGTCAGCCCGAGCTCGCCGAAGCACGCGCGCGGCGTTCCGGAGATGGGGACGCCGCGGCTCGCGCTTGCAACGGCCAGGGCGACCGCGAGGTCGCAGCCGGGCTCGTCGACGCGCACTCCCCCGACAACGTTCACGAACACGTCCGCGCCGCCGGTACGGACGTGGCCGTGGCGGGCGAGGATCGCGAGCACGAGCGCCAACCGGTTGCGGTCCAGGCCCGAAACTACCCTGCGGGGCTGCTCGAGCTCCGACGGCGCTACGAGCGCCTGGACCTCGACGAGCAGTGGGCGCGATCCCTCCATCGCCGCGAGGACCACGCTGCCGGGCGCGCGCGTGGCCTCTGCGACGAACCGCGCGGAGGCGTCCAGGACCTCGACGAGCCCGCCTTGGCGCATCTCGAACAGGCCCGCCTCATTGGTCGAGCCGAAGCGGTTCTTCAGCGCGCGCAGCTCGCGGTAGGGACGCTCGCGCTCGCCCTCGAACTGCAAGACGCAGTCGACGAGATGCTCGAGCACGCGCGGGCCAGCGAGTGCGCCGTCCTTGGTGACGTGGCCGACGAGGATCACGGCGATGCCGCGTGACTTGGCGAGCTCCATGATCCGCGCGGCCACCTCGCGCACCTGCCCGACCGAGCCGGGCGCACCGGACAGGTCTGGTGCGCGCAACGTCTGCACCGAGTCGATCACGCATGCCTGCGGTGCGTGGGCAGCGAGGGTGTCAAGCACGATATCGAGGTCGGTCTCGGCGAGCACCGGCACCTGCAGCGCCGCGTTTTCGCCACCTGTGGAACCCAACACGAGCCGCTCGGCACGCAACCGCACCTGCTCGGCGGACTCCTCGCCGCTGACGTACAGCGTTCGATGACCCGCCTGCTGCAGATGCCCGAGCACCATGTTGGTGAGCGTTGACTTGCCGATCCCCGGCGAGCCTCCGAGTAGCACGAGTGAGCCGGGCACGAGCCCGCCCCCGAGGACCCGGTCGAGCTCGCCGATGCCGGTGGACATCCGGCTGACGGGTGCAGCGCCGACGTCTCTGAGCGGCAGCGGCACCACTGTCGCGCCGCGTGAGACCGCGGCGGCTGCGCGAAGCCCTCGCGACGCGCGCGCTCCCTGCCCGCGCGTCGTTGGCAGAGGTTCCTCGACAAGCGTGTTCCACGCCTGACAACCGGGGCATTGACCGTGCCACTGGGCCGATTGAAAGCCGCACTGCGAGCAGCTATGGACAGTGTGACGAGCCATTGGCCCTCCAGCGTAAGGGTCCGTGGGGACGCTTCCCTCGCTGGATGGGCAGCTGAGCCCCGCGGCACCGGGCCGGTGCTCGGCGCTCAGCGCTGCAAGCAGGATCTCCTCGACGTCCGTCCGGCGCGGTGCCGGCGCTCGGCGCGCCTACTGCTCGTCGGGCTCGCTGAGCTCCGGTACGGCGCCGTCGCCGCCGGGCTGTGACTCCTCCTCGGCGATCTCCTCGCCGGCGCCTTCGGCGCCGACACCGACGGGTGTCTTCTGCTTCTTCGGTTGGACGATCGAGAGGCGCACCTCGCCCTCTTGGTCGCCCTCGGCGGGGTCGACCACGACGGTCGCGCCTGGAGTGAGCTGCTCACGCAGCACGAAGTCAGCGAGCGGGTCCTCGATGTAGCGCTGGATCGCGCGACGCAGCGGCCGCGCACCCATCGCCGGGTCCCAGCCCTTGTCTACGAGCAGGTCCTTGGCGGGCTCGGTCAGCTCCAGCTGCAGCTCGCGTTCGGCCATCGACTCGCGGATCCGCAGCAGCAACAGCTCGACGATCTGCTTGATCTCCTCCTTTTGCAGCTTGTGGAAGACGATCACGTCGTCGATACGGTTGAGGAACTCGGGGCGGAAGACCTTCTTGAGCTCGCCCATGATGCGGTTCTTCATGTCGTCGTAGGTGATGCCGGTCTCGTCATCGGAGACGGCGAACCCGAGCGGCGTGTTGCGCGCGATCTCGGCGGCGCCGATGTTCGAGGTCATGATCACGATCGCGTGGCGGAAGTCGACGGTGCGTCCCTGGGCGTCGGTGAGCCTGCCGTCCTCGAGGATCTGCAGCAGGATGTTGAAGACGTCGGGGTGCGCCTTCTCGATCTCGTCGAGCAGCAGCACGCTGTAGGGCTTGCGGCGCACGGCCTCGGTCAGCTGGCCGCCCTCGTCGTAGCCGATGTAGCCGGGGGGCGAACCGACGAGACGCGAGACGGCGTGCTTCTCCATGTACTCGGACATGTCGATCCTGATCAGCGCTTCGTCGTCGCCGAACAGGAACTCTGCGAGCGTGCGCGCAAGCTCGGTCTTGCCGACGCCGGAGGGGCCGAGGAAGATGAACGAGCCGGTGGGGCGCTTGGGGTCCTTGAGGCCGGCGCGCGAGCGGCGGATCGCCTTCGAGATGACCTCGATCGCGGGGTGCTGGCCGATCACGCGCTTGTGCAGTTCGTCCTCCATGCGCATCAGCTTCTGGGTCTCGGCCTCGGTCAGCTTGAACACGGGAATACCGGTCCACATCGAGACGATGTCGGCGATCTCCTCCTCGCCGATCGAGGGCCGTTCGCCGGTCTCGCCGGATTCCCACGCCTGCTCGAGCTCGCGTTTCTTGTTGGTGAGCTTGCGCTCCTTGTCGCGCAGCGCCGCTGCCTTCTCGAACTCCTGGGCCTCGATCGCGGCCTCCTTTTCGCGCCGCGTCGACTCGACTTCACCCTCGAGCTCGCGGTTGGCGGGCGGCGAGGTCATCGACTTGATGCGCATCCGCGAGGCCGCCTCGTCAATCAGGTCGATGGCCTTGTCGGGCAGGAAGCGGTCGGAGATGTAGCGACTGGCGAGTTCACCGGCGGCGCGCAGCGCCTCGTCGGTGATCTGCACCTTGTGGTGCTGCTCGTAGCGGTCGCGCAGGCCGGTGAGGATCTCGACGGTCTGGTCGATCGTGGGCTCGTCCACGCGGATCTGCTGGAAGCGCCGCTCCAGGGCGGAGTCGCGCTCGAGGTACTTGCGGTACTCGTCGAGCGTGGTCGCGCCGATCGTCTGCAGCTCGCCGCGCGCGAGCGCGGGCTTGAGGATCGAGGCGGCGTCGATCGCGCCCTCTGCGGCGCCGGCGCCGACGAGGTTGTGGAGCTCGTCGATGAACAGGATGATGTCGCCGCGCTGGGTGATCTCCTTCATCACCTTCTTGAGGCGCTCCTCGAACTCTCCGCGGTACTTGGAGCCGGCGACGAGCGCGGCCAGGTCAAGCGTGTAGATCTGCTTGTTCTTGAGCAGCTCGGGCACCTCGGAGCTGGTGATGCGCTGCGCGAGGCCCTCCACGACGGCTGTCTTGCCGACGCCGGGCTCGCCGACAAGCACGGGGTTGTTCTTGGTGCGTCGCGAGAGGATCTGCATGATCCGCTCGATCTCGGTCTCGCGCCCGACGCAGGGGTCGAGCTTGCCCTCGGCGGCGAGCTTCGTCAAATTGCGCCCGAACTGGTCGAGCAGCTTGGAGGACTTCTTGCCCTCGCCCGCTCCGGCGCCGGCGCCCGCGCCACCGCCGCTGCCGGACTGGCTCTGGCGCCGGCCGCCGGGACCGGAGAGCATGCGGATGACCTCGTTGCGGATCTTCTCGGAGTCGGCGTCGAAGTCGAGCAGGATGCGCGCGGCGACGCCCTCGTTCTCGCGGACCAGGCCGAGCAGGATGTGCTCGGTGCCGATGTAGTTGTGTCCCAGGCTGAGCGCCTCGCGCAGGGCGAGCTCGAGCACCTTCTTGGCGCGCGGTGTGAAGGGGATCTGCCCGGAGGTGACCTCCTCACCGGAGCCGACGATCCGCACCACCTGCGCGCGCACGCGCTCGACGGTGATGTCGAGGCTCTCGAGCACACGCGCGGCCAGACCCTCCTCCTCGCGCAGCAGTCCCAGGAGGATGTGCTCGGTGCCGATGTAGTTGTGCTTGAGCGTTCGCGCCTCCTCCTGCGCGAGAACGACGACCTGTCGGGCCCGTTCTGTGAATCGCTCGAACATGGTGTGATTCCTTCCTACCTGGGACGGTGCCTCAAGGGTGCTTCGTAGTGATGGCGGTCCAAGTAACGCCTCCGAGGAGCAGTCTACCAACCGCCCACACGGCCCTATCGGGGTCATCGGCAGCGTGGAGGCGCGGCTTGATCGCGGGACCCCCGCCGGGCGGCTGCGCGGTCACTCGCGCATGGCGGGAAACAGCACTACCTCGCGGATCGACTCGCGCCCGGTGAGCAGCATCACGAGCCTGTCGATGCCGAGGCCGACGCCTGCGGTCGGCGGCATCCCCTGCTCGAGCGCCTGCACGTACTCCTCGTCGTAGGGCATCGTCTCGGCCTCGCCGCCATCGAGCGCCTCCACGCGCTCCTGGGCGGCGAAGCGCGCGCGTTGCGTGTCGGGGTCGGTCAGCTCGCTGAAGCCGTTGGCGATCTCCATGCCGCCGGCGAAGGCCTCGAAGCGCTCCACCAGCCCCTGCTTGGCTGGGGAGGAGTGCTCGCGCGCGAGCGGCGAGATCTCGGTCGGGTAGTCGATCACGAACGAGGGCCTTGAGAGGCTGGGCTCGACGTACTTGGAGAGCAGGTCGTCGGCCATCTCGAACCACAGTCCGCTGGTCTTGACGTCGAGGCCCCGCTCGCGGATCGCGGCTGCCAGCTCCTCGGCGGTGGGGTGCGCGATGACGCTGATGCCGGTCGCCTGCTCGATCGCATCGACGAACGCCACCCGTGGCCACGGCGCCGAGAAGTCAAGCTCGCCGGCGTATCCGACCGCCTCGGCGGCGGCGCGCACGATCGCTTCGGTGCGCTCCTCGGCGCCGGTGTAGTCGGCGTAGGCCTCGTACCACTCGACCATCGTGAACTCGGGGTTGTGCTTGTGCGAGATGCCCTCGTTGCGGAAGTCCTTGCCGAGCTCGTAGACGCGCTCGAGGCCGCCGACGATCAGGCGCTTGAGGTACAGCTCGGTGGCGATCCGCAGGTACAGGTCGCGGTCGAGCGCGTTGTGGTGGGTGGTGAAGGGGCGCGCCATGGCGCCGCCGTAGAGCGGCTGCAGGACGGGCGTCTCGACCTCGATGAACCCGGCCGCGTCGAGGGAGCGGCGCACGGCCGAGACGATGCGCGCACGGTCGATGAACAGCGCGCGCGTGTCCTCGCTTGCGATCAGGTCGAGCTCGCGGTGGCGGTAGCGCGTCTCGACGTCTGAGAGACCGTGATGCTTGTCGGGGGGTGGCCGCAGCGCCTTGCCAAGCAACTGGAACTCCTCGACGCGAAGCGACGCCTCGCCGTGGCGGCTTCGCATCGCGGAACCGTCTACGCCGATGAGATCGCCGAGATCGAGCGAGGTGAGCAGCTCGAAGCGCTCAGGGCCGAGGACGTCGACACGCGCGTGGAGCTGGATCTTGCCGGTGCGATCGACGAGGTCGAGGAAGGCCGCCTTGCCGGCGCCGCGGCGCGCCGCGATGCGACCGGCGACGCGGTGGCGCTCGTCGGTTTCCTCACCAGGCTGCAGGTGCTCGTAGGCGGAGACGATCGAGTCGACCGACTCGACGCCTCCGAACGCGTGCGGGAAGGCGCTGGCGTCGGATTCGCGTAGGCGTTCGGCCTTGGCGCGGCGCTCGGCGATCAGCTCGCTGAGGCCATGCCGGCCCGGCTCGCCCGGCCGATCAGGTTGCGGGCGCTCCTCGGATCCGCTCATCGCGGCGAGCCTACTCTAGGCCGACGTCGATCTTGGTGATCTTGAGCTTGCGCGCGGGGCCGCGCGGGACCTTGACGGCGACGGTCTCGTTGCGCTTGTGCCCGATCAGGGCGCGGCCGACGGGAGACTCGTTGGAGAGCTTGTGCTGGTCGGGCTTGGCCTCAGCCGAGCCGACGATCGTGTACTTGACCGATTTACCGGTCTTTTCATCCTTGACGTGCACGACGGAGCCAACCTGCACGACATCGGTCGAGAGGTCCTTGGCCTGGATGACGGTAGCCATCCGCAGCTTCTCCTGCAGCTGGGCGATGCGGCTCTCGACCATCGCCTGCTCGTTCTTGGCGTCGTCGTACTCGGAGTTCTCGGCGATGTCTCCGAATTCGCGCGCCTCCTTGATGCGTTCCGCGACCTCACGGCGCTTCTCGGTGGACAGCAGCTCCAGCTCGTCCTTGAGCTTCTG
>CAVTRA010000005.1:0-257818 GCA_963737025.1 uncultured Solirubrobacteraceae bacterium | reverse complement strand
ACGCCGGGGGATGAGAGGTCGGGCACATCGCCGGGGTCTCTGCTGTCGGTTACATAGACGCGCTGCGTCGAGAGTTGTGCAGCGAGGACGATTCCGAGCGCGACGGCGCAGACCACTGCGAGGGCGCGCCTCGTGTTTTTCCCGAGCCCTGTGGCGAGTGTCGCCAGCCCCGCGGCGAGCAGCGCCGCCAGGAACGGCTGCACGTACATCGTGAGCTTGAAGATTCCGAAGTCACCGCTGTTGAGCGCCAATGGGATCGCGAGCGCTCCCTCGACGAGCAGCACAGCTGCGGCCGCCATGCCGCGCCTTGCACCCACGAGGCTGGCGGCGAGCACGCCGGCGATGGCGATGAGGGCCACGACGATCGTGAGGTTCAAGTAGGGAGCTTCGGGTCCCGGCGGAAGCATCTGCAGGCCAAAGATCCCCGGCAGTGCGCTCGGTATCAGCACATATCCGAACAAAGGTGGATGGGACGACGGCCCGAGTCCGTGTTCTGACTGCAATTTCGTGAAGGCGATCTCTTGGAAGAAGTAGCCATTGAGGAGGATCACCACGAGCGCGATGACCGGGAGCCACAGCCGCAAGACTGCTGCGAGCTCGAGCTGTTTGCGCCACCGCAGAACCCCGAGGTAGAGAAGGTAGGCGAGGCCCATCTCGGGTACCAACTCGACATAGCCGAATACCAAGCCTGCCGCCAACACAAAAATCGGGACGATGTCGCGGATGCGGGCGCCGCGACCCATGTGGAGCTCTGGGCGCAGCAGCAATGCGAACAGCGCCGCGACCAGGCCGAGCCCGAATACTTGGGCGAGAAGCTGCTGGAGGACCCCGTAGGTCGCCATCGGTGAGACCAGCAACAGGCCCGTGGCGATAGGTGCAGCCCACCAGCGGCGCGTGAACTGGAGCGTCAGAGCTCCGACGGCGCTTGCACCGCAGAGGTTGAACGCGACGATCACGGGCATGAACATCTCGTAGGCGGGATGTCCCGCTATGGACGAGGCGAACGCCAGCAGCATGTCGCTGCCGGGACGCGCTCCTTCTCGGTGCAGGTTCGCCAGCACTGTCGCGTAGTCATGTCCGTGTATGACGGCGTTCGCGTCAACCGGCGTGAGCAACCCATGGCGCAGCAGATCCTGCGCCGACAGCACGTAGTTGGCCATGTCGTCGTTGCCGTTCGCGAGCCATCCGAGGCCGAAACTGAGCATCGGCCCCGCGATCAGCAGCAGACCGCCGACGCAGACGCCAGCGACGACGAGCGCCCCGGGGTGTACGCGGGGCCGGCGTATCGCGAGGATCAGCGCCGACGCGGCCAGCAGGAAGATTGCGATCGGTCCGGCGCAGTGTTCAACTGCCATTCCCGCCTCGCTGAACGGGAATACGAATAGGAGCGTCACGCAGCTCCCAAGCGCGGGGCCCGTGAGCACGATACGCAGATCGGAGGTGTCTGCGCGGACCAGCGCGAGCAGCGCGAGACCGACCAGCGACCAGGCGGCGAACAGGGCGAGGACGAGTAGTAGCGCGGTCATGGCTCAGCGGACGCGAAGCATGGGCTGACGCTGAAAAACACCGCAAACGCGGCGAGTCTTAACAGCGTGCGGCGTCATCCGCTAGATGCCTGGGAGGGGGTAGCCATGGCGAGAAGCGGGAGAGCATAAGCGACAGGCCCCGAACGCGCATCGAACCCAACTTGGGCGCCTTCTTGGCTGCACGGGGTCGGCTCGGGAGACGGTCCCGGCACTCGCGCCTTGCCCGTGAACGCTTTTGGGACGGCGATAAACTCGATTCCGTGGAGCTTTATGACAACGACGCTCAGTCACGCCTGCTTCTGAGGCTCGTTCCACATCTTGATCATCGCTCGATGATCGGGGTCAACGCACAGCCGCAGGCGCACGGCTCGCCGAGCCGGCGGTCTGACTAGTCAGGCACGTCACACCTCGTTATCGTGCCACAGGCTCCGACGGGTCGCGCACCTATGATCATCGGTAGCTCCTTGGTGAGCAGTCGATTCTCGAGCGCGTGCTGTGACGCGATGAGGACCTCGCGTATCAGGGACTCCTCGGCAAGCTCGGGGAGTGACCAGTCGAGCGGGAACTCCTGATGCCACGGCTGGCGTCACGGGGGACATATACGCGGGAATAGTGAAATCTAAGCTCGCGTTTGCCCCGGCTCCTCGTCGGGCGGCAGCCGCATCCGGTGACGGCGTTTTCCGGGTCTCCGGCCGACCCGCCTAGTCTGGTTCGGGCCGAGCTCACAGGCTGCAAAGGGATACGGTAACGAGTGTGCGTGTCGCAATCAACCTGCGCAAGTTCCAGCCTGGCGAAGTTGGTGGGATCGAGAACTACGTGCGCCATGTCGTGGGAGGACTTGCGTCCGGCCGAGCGGAGACGGTCCATGAACTCACTATCTTTGCTCAGGATCTCGCGATCGACGCGATTCGCGCCTTCGCCCCGCGGGCGGCGCTGAAGGTCGTGCCCCGCCATGCGTGCGGCCTGTCGATCGACGCCGAGCTCGATCCGGGTGCCTACGACGTCCTGCTCTGCCCGCAGATGGGCTTGGACCCCGTCCCCTCGGAGCTGCCGTCCGCGGCGATGATTCCCGACCTCGCCCAGCGGGTGGTCCCGGCGACGTTCGATCCCGTGGGGAGGTCCGAGCGGGAGGAGCTGGTTGCGGCCACGGTTGCCCACGCCGATGTGATCCTCACACTCTCGAACTTCAAGTCGCGACGCTCTGATCGACGCGTACGGGGTCGACCCCGAGCGTGTTGTGGTCACCCACTGTGATGTGGATCGGGACTTCATCTCGCGATCGCGGGATGTTCCCGCCGCGTTCACCGAGCTGGCGGTCCCCGATGCCTACCTGTACTTTCCGGCGAACTTCTGGGAGCACAAGAACCACGCGAATCTCATTGCGGCGTTTGCGCTCGTTGCTGATTCACACCCGGACGTCCAGCTGCTGTTGACGGGCGCCCCCTCGACCGGGGCGGCGCGCGTACAAAATCTCATCGAGGAGCTCGGGCTGGCCGGCAGGGTGAGGATTCTCGGCTACCTGCCGAGGGAGGTCGTCGTCGCCCTGACTGCGCATGCCCGGGCGCTTGTGTTCCCCACGCTCTTCGAGGGGTTCGGCATCCCGCCGCTGGAGGCGTTTCACGCGGGCACGCCGGTGCTCGCATCGGGCGCGGGCGGCAATCTTGAGGTCGTCAGCGACGCCGCGCTGCTGATCGATCCGGGCGAGCCGGGCAGCATCGCCGATGGAATCGATCGTATCCTCACCGACGACGCCCTGCGTGCGGAGCTCGTCGCACGCGGTCGGAGGCGCACAGCGCTCTTCTCGTGGTCGCGCACGGTCGCGATCGTCGAACGCGCACTGCGCGAGGTCGCGTCGAAGCCGTCGCCGTCGGGGACGCCAGCGGTGGTTCGTGAGCCGACACGCGTCTCGGTGGTGACCCCAGTGTTCGCGGACGCGCGGTTCCTCGAGAAGACGATCGACAGCGTCCTGGCCCAAGAGTATCCCTACGTCGAGTACATAGTGCTCGACACGGGTGCCTGCGCGGACTCGCTCGAGCTGTTACATGCGTACTCCGACCGCGTTCGCTGGTATTCGCGGCCGATCGGCGGCGAGGCGCAGGCCATCGAGGAGGCATATCGCCAGACCCGCGGTGACCTCTTCGCAGTCCTGGCCGTCGGCGATCGGTACGGGCCGGACACGCTTTGGCGCGCGGTCGCGCACTACGACGCCGACCCAAGCATCGCGGTCGTTCTCGGTGAGGTGAACTGCGCGGCTGACGGCGGCGGCGACGGAGCGACCGAGTCGATCCGCGCCTCGGCGCAGACGATTCGGGACGAGGCCGGACATGAGCGCTTCATCTTTCCCTCCGCGGCATTCGTGAAGCGCGACGCCTTCGTGCGTGCGGGCATGCCGGGCCCGGCCGATCGCACGGCCCCGATCGATCGCCTGTGGCAGAAGATCGTCCAGCAGGGAGGCACGTTCAGATACGTCGAGCGCCCACTCGCGACCATCCGAGAGCCCGCCGCGGGCGGATGAGCTGCCGCTAACATCCGCCCGTGAGTCTCTACGGTCAGGATGCCGAGGTAGGCCTGCTCTGCGCGTTGATCGCGCGTCTTGACTGTCGCCAGATGATCGACGTCGGCGCGGAGCGGGGAAGCCTGGCCGCGGCGATGCTGCAAGCCGGCGTGGAGGTGCTGCACGTCCTGGAGCCGCACCCCGCCAACGCCGCCGCACTGCGTGAGCGCTTCGCCGGCGATGCGCGCGTGGTCCTACACGAGTGCGCAGTCAGCGACGGCGACGGCCGGGCCGAGCTGCGTATCTCGAGCGACCCGGACGGCGACCTGCTGCCGTTCGGCCATACCTTGCTGGAGCTCGCCGACACTAAGGAGATCGCATGGCGCCAGACGGTGCCGGTGTCCCGCCGCTCGCTCGCATCGCTCATCGACGCAGGCGAGATTCCCGCTCGCGTCGGCATCCTGAAGATCGACACCGAGGGCCACGATCTCGCGGTCGTACGGGGCATGGGCGCACTCGATGCCGATGTCGTGATGGTCGAGCACTGGAATGAGATGCCGCACGGCCTGGGCCGATGCCCGTGGACGGTGGAGGATCTGCTCGGCGAGCTGCGTCCTCGCGGCTTCGCTCATTTCGCGTTCATCGTCCACCGGGGCGAGTTCGTCACGCTCAAATGGGACGACGCGGATCTCGAGCCGGGGTGGATGGGGAATCTGATCTTCATCCACGAACGGGCGATGGGCGATCTCTCGCCCGAGGTCATCGACGGCGCCGCCCGGCTGGCCGAGGAGGCCGTGCGGGTGGGGCAGATGTACATGCACGCCGCCTGGGAGCGGCTGGCGGTGTTGAACGAGCTGAAGGAGGCCCTCGACGCACGGACACAGGCGCTGGAGCAGCTCACCGCGGCGCTCGCGGCCCGCGACGCCTAAGCCTGCTGCGCTCTACGGAAGAGCTGAGGCTACCCGACGGTATGAGTCAGCCGGCCATCACGTGATCGTCTGCCGTCGAGTGCTCGCGAAACCAGTCAACGGTGGTGCGCAGCCCATCCTCGAACGACGTAGACGCCTCAAACCCGAACTCCCGTGCGGCTCGTGTCGTGTCCAACACCCGGCGAGGCTGCCCATCCGGCTTGCTCGTGTCCCAGGCGATTTCCCCGGTGAAGTCCGTGACCTGAGCGATCAGTCCGACCAGCTCGCGGATCGTGATCTCCTTGCCGACGCCGATGTTGACCGGCTCAGGGCTGTCATAGCGCTCGGTCGCCGCGATGATCGCCCTCGCGCAATCGTCCACGTAGAGGAACTCGCGCGACGCGCTGCCGGTGCCCCAGCACGTGACGCTGGGCTCACCTGCGAGTCTGGCTTCCTCGCACTTGCGGATCAACGCCGGGATGACGTGGCTCGACCGGGGATCGAAGTTGTCGCGTGGTCCGTAGAGATTGGTGGGCATCAGGAAGATCCCGGGCAAGCCGTACTGTTCGCGGTAGGCACCCAGCATCACGAGGAGTGCCTTCTTCGCCACGCCATAGGGCGCGTTGGTCTCCTCTGGATATCCGTCCCAAAGGCTCTCCTCGGAGAACGGCACAGGTGTGAACTTGGGATAGGAGCAGACGGTCCCGACCTGCACCAGCTTCTTCACGCCGCACAGCCGCGCCTGCTCGACGACGTTCAGGCCCATAGCCATGTTGGCGTAGAAGAAGCGCCCCGGATTGTCGCGGTTCGCGCCGATCCCGCCGACCTCGGCCGCCAGATGGATCACGACATCAGCGCGCGCGAGCCCGAACAGCCGAGCCGTTGCCGACGCGTCGGTCAGGTCGTATTCGGCGCGACGCGGGACGATCACCTCAGCAACGTCGCGCTCTCGCAGCAACCGGCAGACGGGCGCTCCCAGAAAGCCGGACCCTCCAGTGACGAGCACGCGACTGCCTGCGAGATCCACGTCCGGCAGTATAGGCGCGCCCATCCCGGATCGTGGAGGTAGGAGGCTGCTCTGGACGTCGACCGGTCGACCGATCCGCACCGGTCAAGAGCTGCCTCCTACTATGTCGATTCCATGAGGACCCACGAGCAGACGCACCTCGCGCGGATCCTCGGCGACTGCGCGCAACGAATCAAAGAGGGCCTGGCGCAGCTCAACGAGGACGGGGTGGCCGACCCGAACGGCGCCGCGGGCGAAGCCTCGCGGGAGGACGTGCTCGCCTCGTTGGAGACCGTGGCAAAGCGCGTGATCGACGTCGAGGCCGCTCTGGACCAGGATGTCGGTCGCCGCAAACGCCGCTCGGCGCCGAAGGCCCTGGGCCAGTGGACCTCTCCACGTCTGGGAGTCCTGAGCCACCATCTCCCCGAGCCCCTGCGCGTGCCCACCAGTTACCTGCGCACAGTTCCGCCGTTGGACCCGCCGCGGATCTCGATCGTCACCCCTTCCTATGAACAGGGCCGCTATCTCGGGCGCACCATCTACAGCGTCGTCAACCAGCGCTACCCGCAACTCGAGTACTTCGTGCAGGACGGTGGCTCCCGAGACGAGACGCGAGAGGTGCTCGAGCGTTTCGACGACGCGCTGAGCGGGTGGGTCTCTGAGCCCGACGAAGGGCAGGCAGACGCGATCAACCGCGGCTTCGCGCACACCGGCGGCGAGATCATGGCGTACCTGAACTCAGACGATCTGTTGCTGCCGGGGTCGCTCGCGTTCGTGGCTCGGTACTTCGCCGAGCATCCCGACGTGGACGCCGTGTACGGCCACCGCTTCGTGATCGACGAGAATGACGGTCAGATCGGCGCATGGGTGATGCCCCCGCACGACGACGACATGCTGACGCTCGCGGACTACATCCCCCAGGAGACGTTGTTCTGGCGGCGCAGTCTCTGGGAGCGTGCGGGCGGCCGGATCGACGTCAGCTTCAAGTTCGCGGTCGACTGGGACCTGCTGCTGCGCTTCCGCGACGCCGGCGCGCGGATCGTGCGGCTGCCGCGCTTCCTCGGCGCGTTCCGCGTCCACGCCGAGCAGAAGACCGGACAGCAGCAGGAACTGTGTGACGAAGAGTCTGAACGGCTGCACCGGCGCGTGCTGGGCCGCTCGATGAGCGACGAGGAGATACACGCGCGCGTGCAGCCATATCTGCGCCGGCACGTCCTCCACCACACGATCCACCGGCTGGAATCCCGTCTGCCGCTGCCGCGCAGCGACGTGCGTACCAGGACGCTCGAGGAAGCACGCGAACTCGAAGCGACCCCCTCGTTCGATAGACGCTGAAGATGCTTGCGCTACCCCCGGCGCGCCGCGGCTCAGAGATCCTCGGCGATGTGAGGCGCCTCACGGTTGAAGTACCAGAAGCCGAGCACGAAGATCGCCGACGACGAGCGCGACCGGCTCGAGCACGGCCCACCAGCTGCCGAGCGCTTCTCCGGCGCTGAGCGTCGCATGGTTGATCATCGCATGGCGGAACTGCTGGAAGATCGTCACCAGCGGGTTGAGCGTGTATACGTGGTAGAGGAAGTGGCCGAGTTCGCCGTGAGGGCCGTATAGAAGTTCACTGCCTCACCGTTTCCACCGGGATGATCACCGGCGAGGAGTAGAAAAGGATCTGGGAGAAGACTTCCCAGATCGGCTGGATGTCGCGGAAGCTGGACGAACAGCGCCGACAGCAACATCGCCATGCCGGTAGCGAACACGACCAGCATCGACGACTATCAGCGGCAGCTCCAGCCACGTGAGCATCGGCCGCACGCCGGCGATGACAGCGAAGATCATGACCACGACCAGGTTCAGAGCCCAGGTTGAACAGGGCAAGCAGCACGATCGAGATCGGGATCGCCAGCCTCGGGAACTGAATCTTGCGTACGAGGTTCTCTCGGTCGACGACGCTGCGAACGGCCCCGCTGGTAGCTTCGCTGAAGAACGTGAACAGCACGATCGAGCCGAGCAGCTGGGCACCATAGAACTCGCCGGCGGCGCCGTTTGCCTTGTCCACTTTGAAGATCACCACGAAGAACACGTAAAGCACGCCGAACAGCAGCAGCGGCCGCATCACCTGCCAGACGTATCCGAGCGCCGAGCCGAAGAACTTCAGTTTGAATTCGCTGCGCGCGATGTTGTATGCGAGCTGCCAGAAGCGCGACCAGCTGTCGCTCAGCGCGCGCGGGCCACGGATCGGCTGCCCCAGGGCGCTCGGACGCGGCCGGCGGCGCGCTCATCGCGGTCCGCCGGCCGCCTGGACCTCGCTCGGCGGGGCAAGCCCGACCCAGGGCGTGACATCGGTCTGGACCGGGATCTCGACCATGCCGCCGCTGGGGTCAGCCCAGACACCACGAACGACAAGCCCGCCGCGTAGCGGTCGATCACCGACAGACCTTCGCCGCGGTGGGTGATCGTCAGGACCGGGTGGTAGCGCCCGGGCGCGAGCATGTTGTGGAAGGAGAAGGCGAATAGGGCCCGCTCGCCCTCGCGAAAGCCGCCGCGTCTGCTCCTGGTCCTTCGCGGTCGTGGCCACGACCACCGGCTGGCGGTGCTCGTTGATGCAGCGTCATGCTCACCGCCGGATCGACGCACGTCGCTGTTGAACGTCACGAGCACCTTCAACGTCAACGGCTCGGACTGGGGCGCGACGGTGCGTCGCTCGGACGGGTCGTCGCCGAGCCACACGTCGCTCACGCGCGCCG
This sequence comes from uncultured Solirubrobacteraceae bacterium, assembly GCA_963737025.1. GTDB lineage: Bacteria > Actinomycetota > Thermoleophilia > Solirubrobacterales > Solirubrobacteraceae > Palsa-744. The sequence continues at coordinate 249,143 of CAVTRA010000005.1, read as the reverse complement.
CGCCGTCGCCCATGCGCGTGCTGCCCACGTCATCCCCGTCGTAGCCCGCCGCGCGCCCGAACGCGATCTCCAGGTAGCGGTCGGCGACGTCGCGCGGGTCGCCGATGCTCACCATCGCGCCGCGCTCGAGCAGCATCGCGCGATGACAGAAGCGGGTGACGGCGCTCATGTCGTGCGTGACGAAGATGATCGTGCGGCCTTCATCGCGCATGCGGTTGAAGACGTCGAAGCACTTCTGCTGGAAGGCCGCATCACCCACGGCGAGCACCTCGTCGATCAGCAGGATCTCGGCGTCGACCTGGATCGCGACCGAGAAGGCCAGGCGCACGTGCATGCCCGAGGAGTAGTTCTTGAGCTTGAGGTCCTGGAACTCCTCGAGTTCGGCGAACTCGATCACGCGCTTGAAGCGCGAGCGCGCCTCGCGCGGTGAGAGGCCCGAGCATGATGCCGTTCAGCGCGACGTTCTCGTAGGCCGCGAGGTCGGGGTTGAAGCCGACGCCCGAGCTCGATGAACGTCGACATCCGCCCGTTGCACCAGATGCGTCCCGCGTCGGCGCGGTAGATGCCGGCGAGGCACTTCAGCAGCGTGCTCTTGCCGCTGCCGTTGCGCCCGACGATGCCGAAGAACTCGCCCGGCTCGACCGCGAAGGAGATGTCCTTCAGCGCGTGCAGCTCCTCGTGGCGCGAGCGGCGCAACGGGTGCAGCGCTCGCTCCTTGAGCGTGTGGCTGCGCTCCTCGGGGATCTTGAAGCTCTTGTGCACGCCCTCGGCGGCCAGCGCGGGCGTCCCTGAACGGCTGTCTGTCCTGGTCGGGCATCGATCCATTGGAGGGTATAGCGAGGTACTGCCGCCGGACTCCGGCGCGGTGGCGCTCAGCGCGACCAGCGCGCGGAGCGCGCGCAGGAAGCGACCGACGCTCGCGCGCGGCGATGAACATGCGCGGACGAGCACGCGCGAACAGCGGGCCGGCCCAGCGCCGGGCGCGCGCTGAACGCGAGCAGCGCGCGCTGCAGCTCCTCGGGCAGCGCGCCGCTGCGGGCCGATCAGGCTCAGCCCGAAGCCGACCTCGGCGTTGAGCTCGTCGTACATGCCGCTGCGCGTGTTCGCGCTCGCGCAGGAGCTGCGCGGCTTCGATCTCGTGCTCGACGCTCAGCCGGCGCTTCGCGTTGCGACCGCGTCCCGGCTCAACGTCGCGGCGTCGCGCACCGGCGCCAGCGCCGCCTCCGGTAGATCTCGCACGAGCGCGCTCGCCGGCGCCGCCCAGGTCAGCGCACGCGCGGCGGCGGCCAGCGCGTCCACCTGCCGCGCCCTCGCAGTCTGGATCGCTCGAGCAGCGCATACGCCGCGGCCGCGCTCGCCTCGGGGCTCCCACGGAACGATCGTCGCGGTGCCCGGCGGCGCGGCTCCTCTGCCCAGCGAGGACTGTGCCGCGAACACGCACGGCACGCCGCTGAGAGCCGACTCGAACGGCACCAGGCCGAAGCCCTCATATACCGATGGATAGACGACCGCGCCCGCGTGCGCCGAGCAGCCACGCCTTCTCCTGCTCGTCCGACCGGGCCCCAGCGTCGATGACGGCCTGGCCCAGGTCCAGGCTGCTCCTGCAGGAAGTCGCTGCTCGAGCTCGAGCGAGGAGCCGATGCGGGATGTGGGTCCCGGCGAGCACGAGGCTGCCCTCCCAGCCGTGGCGTTCGCGCAGCGCGGCGAGCAGGCGCAGCGCGAACAGCCCGGTTCTTGTGGCGGAAGTCGGTGCCGAGGCAGAGCAGGAAGCCGTCGTCGAGCACTTCGCCGCGCTCATCGCTCCAGCCCGGCCGGGCGTCGTGCGCTCGGCCTCGGCGGCGGTGGTCGAGCCCGGGCGGCACGACCCTGATGCGCCCGTCCTCGACGAGCGCGTCGGCGAGCAGCTCGCGCCGCGTGTGATCGGAGAACACGATCACCCGCTCGGCGGCCGAGAGGCCGTGGCGGCTGGCGCAGCGATAGTCCTGCCAGGCGTCGGCGTCGGCGAAGTAGCCGGGGTTGCGGTACGCGATCAGGTCGAGCTGGCTGAGCACGAAGCGCTCGCCGAGCGCCAACGCGAGCGCTACATCGCCCGGCGAAAACGTCTGCTGCGGGCGGTGGAAGACCGTGCTGCGCGGCGTGGTCGGGTCGATCGCTCGCCGCGAGGATCTCGGTATCGGGCAGCCCGCGCAGCAGCTCAAGCGTCTCGCGGTCGATCCGCTCGGCGCGGACGAGCAGCGCGCAGCGCGCAGCTCGCCGGTGTCGGCGAGCGCGAGGATCAGCTCGAGGATGTGGACCTGGGTGCCGGTGACGGCGCCGTCGAGCGCGCGCGCGTCGAGCGTCACCCACAGCCGCGCGCGCGGCTCCCGCGCCGCCTCGAGGGCGAGCGTGAGCACGCTCGAGTCGCCGAGGCCAGTCCGTCGCGCAGATATGGGTAGCGCTCGCGCAGCACAGCGGCGAGCTCGCCGGCGTCGATCGACGCGTCGGCCTGAGCCGCTGCACCACGACGTCGTCCGCGGCGACGTGGGTGAGGCCCGAGAGCAGGCAGCGCTGCGCGAAGTCGACCTCGAGGCCCGAGCGCAGCTCGAGCTGCTCGTCGAGCGGCCCGACGAGCTCGAGCGCCTCGCGGCGAAGTACACGCACGGGCCGACCGCGCGCTCAGCCGCGGGTCGAAGCGCGAGCGTGTGCTCGGCGAGCTCCGCAGCCAGCTCGCGCGAACTCCTCCTTCGCGTCGGGCGCACCGGCTCGGCCAGCGCCAGCGAGTGCCGACGTCGGCCAGGGCGCTGGCGGTGGCCGTGTTCGAGTCGCCGCGTGCGGCTTCGCGCATGCGCTCGAGCCAGCCCGGCAGTGACGCGGCAGCCCTCCTCCAGGACGACCACGTCGGCCGGCGGCGAGCTGCTCGAGCGCGCGGTTGACGGCCAGCGGCCGTCGCCTCGCACGCTGAGCACCGCCTCGCGGCCTCTGGCGTGTGCGCCTGCACGGATGCAAGGCACGCCTGCAGAGGCTGCCTCGGCGCCACCGGCGGCGATCACGACGCACACGCTTCCGCGTGTCGGCGCTGGGCTCGTCTCAGGCAACTCGTTCACGTGCGTGCCGGGTTCCGTTCGGCGAGCCAGGCAGCCTAGAGCAGTCCCGGCCGCGCCGCACACGTTGGGCCATAATGGCCGCCCAGCCCGCCCGATGACCGCCGACGACCAGAGAAGACAGGCAATCCGCCCTGCCCAGACGCTGCAGCGCCTTCGACCGCGCCTGCGCGCCCGTCGCGCGCGGCGCTGCTGTGGCGGCTCGCGCCGGCATATGCTCGCCGCCGCGCCGCTCGCGTCGAGGGTCGCCAGGCTGGGCGCGTGGAGGCCGAGCTGCAGCGGGTCGGTGAGCGCCACGGCGAGCAGATCGCGCGCCTCGAGGATCTCGCTCGCGAGCTCATCCTGACCGCCGAGTCGCTGCGTCGCGACACCTCGCGATGTCGACATCGCGATGAAATCCGCGGCGAGATCCGCACGCAGGGAGATCGAGCTGATCGAAACGGAGCTCAACGCACTGCCCTACGTCGCCGACAGCCCGTTCGAGCGCATGGACGCGCCGGTGGGGGATGTCCTCGGCTATCGCTCCGCGGGCTCACTGCGCGGCGGCGATTCCGGCTATGTCGACTTCGAGGAGCTGTTCCGCGGCTCGGCCGCACGCGTCGCCGATTCCCAGCGCCCATATCTGAGCTCGTGCGCGAGCACGCGCCGGTGCTCGACATCGGCTGCGGCCGGGGCGAGTTCCTCGCGCTGCTCGCCGCAGCGAGGCCATCCCCGCACGCGGCGTCGACAGCGACGCGGGCATGGTCGAGCGCTGTCGGGCGCTCGGTGTGGACGCGACGCTCGCCGACGCCAACGAGTACCTGCAGGAGCCTGGCACGATGGGAGCGCTCGGCACCGTGTTCTCGCGCGCAGGTGATCGAGCATCTCCCGCACGCGCAGCTGCAGCGCCTGCTCGAGCTTGCCCGGCGCAAGCTGCGTCCAGGCGGGCTGTTCATCGCCGAGACCGTCAATCCCGCACCGCGTCTCCTCGCTGAAGACCTTCTGGGTGGATCTCACCCACCAGCACCCGATCTTCCCGGAGGTGGCGCTCGCGCTCGGCGCGATCGCCGGCTTCGAGTCCGCCTACGTGTTCGCGCCCGGGTTCGAGAGCTTCGAGCAGCGCCCGCTTCGCTGTCGCCCGCCTACGCCGTGGTGGCGACGGCGCGCCGAGCGGCCCAGCGACGAAGCGAGCGCCGAGCTGATGCGCGTCATCACGCTCGCGACGCTCGGCCATGCCTGCGCGCAGGCGCGTGTCCTCGGCCGCTCGCTCGCGCGCCACGAGCCGGACTGGCCGCTGGACGTGATGCTTGTCGCCGGCGAGCAGCGTTGTCGCGGACGCCCAAAGCGCAGCCCCAGGAGGAGGCTGGCGGATCAGGTCGCTCTGCCGCGCACAGGAGCTCGAGCTCGATGTGGAGACGCTGCTCGCCCGCCATCCCGACGCCGAGCTCGTCTGCGCTGCTGCTGCCGCGCCGGTGCTGCCGTCGGTAGTGCCCAGCGTACCGGCGAGCCGGTGATGCACCTGCCGAGCAGGCGCGTGGGTGCGTCGGCGCGCTCGAGCCGCTCGAGGAGCGCGATGTCTCGCCGCGCGCAGCGTCCTGCTCGTGCCGCGGATGACGGCTGACGTGCCCGAACGACGGACTCGAACCCTCGCGCGAGCAGATGGAAGCTGCCGGGCCGGATCGACGAGACGATCATGGCCGTGACGGCGGCACCGGCGCGCGGAGGGCTTCCTGGCGTGGTGGGGGCAGCACGTGGAGGAGACGCTCGGCTCGCTCGACGCGCGTCACAGCGGCGCGCGCCCGGAGGATCGGCCTGGCTGGCGCGGCTGCTGGAGCTGGCACCCGCGCGCTTCGCCACAGCCGTGCTCGACGATCCCGGCTGCAACCTCAGCATGTGGAACCTGCAGCGTGTCGCTGCAGGACGGCGACGGGGCGCGCCGTCGATGGCCGCTGGCCGCTGCGCTTCCTCAACCTGCCGGGCTTCGACCCCGACCGACCGTACCGCCTTGACCCGATGGCCAGCAGGGTGCGGATCAGCCGCTCGCCGGTCCTGCGACGAGCTTTGCGAGCAATACGCCGAGCGAGCTGCGCGAGGCCGGCTGGCGGACCGCGACCGGCGCGCGGAGGTCGGGCGCATCTTGGCCGACGGGCTCGTGTACGACGACGCGCTGCGCGGCCTGCACTCGCTCGCGCTCGCGCTGGGGGAGGACTTTGGCGACCTGTTCGACGAGCCGGACGGCGCCCGCGTGCGTTCGTTCGTGGCATGGCTGGAACAGCCGGCCGCCAGAGGCGGCGCGCACGGCATCAACCGCTACGTCTTCCACCGCGTGGCGCGCGAGCGCCCCGACGTGATGCGCGCCTACCCCGACCTCGACGGCGCCCAGGGGCGCGCTACGTCGCCTGGTGCTGGGCGTTCGGCCGCACGAGATCGGCGATCCCCGATCGCTTCATGCCGCCGCGGCCGGGCCACACCGCCCGGGCGCCCGCAGCCGCGCAGGCCAGCGCTCCGGCTGCGCAGGAGCCAGGGCCGACGCGGCGCCGGTGGGGTCCGCGGCGGCTCGGGGGTTTCGGCGGAGCCTTCGCGCGACGAGCCCGGCCTCGTGGGGATCGCGGTCCCGCGGTGCGGCTTGACCGGGTACCTCGGACACACGCTCGGCCTCGGAGCGGCCGCGCGCGGCTATGCGCAGGCGCTCGACGCTGCCGGCGTGCCCGTGCGGACGGTGAGCGTGCCGCTACACCACCTGGCGCTGCCGGTGGACCTCGGCAGCGCGATACGGCCGCCACGGGTTCGAGGATCTCGTGCACGACGGACGCCACGGCTTCGAGATCGTCGCCGTCAACGCCGATGAGCTGCCAGACTTCGTCGAGCGCCTGGGCGAGGACTACTTCGAGGGCCCGCGCATCGGCATCTGGGGCTGGGAGACGAACACGATCCCGCAGCGCTGGCAGCGGGCGTTCGCGCTGGTCGACGAGATCTGGGTCTACTCGCGCTTCATGGCCGAGAACATCGGCGCCGTCGCGCCGGTGCCGGTGATCGCGCTGCCGCCGCCGGTGCGCGCGCCAGCCGAGCCGGCGTCGCCGCTGCGCCTCGGCGTGCCCGAGGGCTTCCTGTTCCTGTTCGTGTTCGACTACCTGAGCACGATCCAGCGCAAGAACCCCGTCGGGCCTGATCGAGGCGTTCAAGCGCGCATTCGCGCCCGGGGAGGGCCCGCGCTTGCTGATCAAGACGATCAACGCGCCGCTGCGCCCGCTGGCCGAGGAGGAGGTGCTGTGGGCTGCGCACGGGCGCTCAGACATCCACGTGATCGACCGCTCGCTGAGCGGCGCGGAGCTGCACGGGCCTGATGGCGGCGTGCGACTGCTACGTCTCGCTGCATCGCTCGGAGGGCTTCGGGCTGACGATCGCCGAGGCGATGGCGATCGGCAAGCCGGTGATCGGCACCGGCTACTCGGGCAACGTGCGACTTCATGAACGCCGAGAACAGCTACCTGGTCGACTACGCGATCGGCCGGGTCGGCCCGGACTGCGAGATCTACCCGCCGGAGGGCGAGTGGGCGGAGCCGAGCGTCGAGCACGCGGCCGAGCTGATGCGTCGTGTATGGGAGCAGCCGGCCGAGGCGGCAGAGCGCGGCACGCAGGCGAGCATCGACATCGCGCGCGAGCTCTCGCCGGCGGTGACCGGCGCGAAGATGCGCGAGCGCCTCGAGCATGTCGGCGAGCGCCTACCCGACGGCGCTGCGCAACGAGTGAACAGATCTCGATGATCGGCGTCTTCCTGCTGGCCTGGGTCGTGTTTCCGACCCTGATGCTGGTGCTGAGCCTAGGCGCAGGCGTAGTCATTCGGCGCCTGGCAGGGGCGGCCGCGGTCCCCCAGCTGCTCGTCGTCCCGACGGGCCTCGCCGCGCTCGTGGTCCTCTGTGGGGCGTTCTGTTACTACGCGTCGCTCGCGCCGTTGGCCGGTCCGGCGTGCGTGCTCGTGGGCGTGGTTGGTGTGGTGCTCGCGCGAGCACCGCTGCGCCGCGTGATTGCGCGTAGGGCTCGCGGGACCGATTGGTGGGCGGTCGCGGCGGCGTTTGGCGCGTGGGCAGTGGTCGCGGCCCCGGTGGTGCTCTCCGGAAAGCCCGGGTTCACCGGCTACGCGCACATCGTCGATACGTCGTTCCAGTTCGATCTCGCGGCGCACTTCGCCAGCAGCGGTCGCAGCATCCCCACCGCGGCGAGCTCGGCCTACCAGGCAGTGCTGATCAAGTACCTCGGTAGCGGCTACCCCGGCGGTGCGCAGTGGGCGCTGGGCGCGCTGTCGAACCTGACGCCGGTCGACCTGTCGTGGCTCTACCAGCCGTTCCTCGCGTTTCTGTCGGCGATGAGCGCGCTGTCGCTGTATGCGCTGCTGGGACGACTGGTCGAGCCGCGGCCGCTGCGCGCGCTCGGGGCGTTCGTGGCGGCGCAGGCGAACATCCTGCTCGCCTACACCTACGCGGGCGGGATCAAGGAGCTCAGCACGAGCTGCTTCCTGCTGCTGCTGGCTGCGCTCATGGCCCAGGTGCTCCCGCGCGCGAGACCAGGGCGCTCGGTGCTGGCGATCCCGTTCGCGATCGCGGCCCTGTTCGCATCGCTGTCGCTGACCGTCGTTCCCTGGCTCGGCGTGCTCAGCGCCGGCACGCTGCTGATGGTGCTGGTGTTCCAGCGCGACCGTGTGATGGCGCTGCTCGCGACCGTGCAGATCGCGTCCGTCGCGGCAGTCCTCTCGCTGCCGACGCTTGCGGTCTCGTTCAAACTCGTGGGGCTGGCGACGGGCCCGGGGCTGCTGGAACTCGGCAATCTCTCCCAGCCGGTGCCGATGATCACGGCTGCTGGGGTGTGGATCGGCGGCGACTACCGCTACTCGCAGGACGCGCATCGCCTCCCGAGCGAGATACTGGCCGTCGTTGTCCTGGTGCTCGCGGCGTGCGGGCTCGTGTACGCGCTGCGCCGCCGTGCGTGGAGCGTTGCGTGGCTGGGCGTGGCAGGGTTGATCGCGGTCCTGTATGTGGCTCACAGGTACGGGCCGTGGATCCAGTTCAAGTCCGACGCCCTCACCGCGCCGATCTCGCTGCTGTTGGCGTTCGCGGGAGTTGGCGCGCTGGTGAAGTTCCGGCGCACCAAGGCGCTGGGAGTGACGCTCGCGCTGGTGGTCGCCGCCGGCGTGCTCGCGGGCACCGCCCTCCTCTACCACGACACCACCCTCGCCCCGTACTCTCGTCTGCACGACTTGGAATACATCGGTGCGCGATTCGCTGGCCAGGGGCCCACGCTCACCCCTGACTTCGAGGAGGACGCGGAGTACTACCTGCGCGACGACGACCAGGACAGCATGGTCAACGGTCCAAGGTTGGAAATCAGACCGGGCGTCAACCGCGAAGCCGAACCGGGCAACATCTGGTCCTACGACCTCGACGAGTACCCGCTGAGCTTCGTCGAGTCGTTCCGCACGATCGTCATGCGCCGCGACCCGCTCGCGAGCCGCCCCCCGAGCAACTACCGGCTGGTCTACCTGTCTGGCTACTACGAGGTGTGGCAGCGCGATCAGCCGGCCGCGCGTATCTCCACGCTCGTGCCGGTGCCAGCTCCACCGCACGGGCGCAACGTCGCCGTCTGCGCGAGCCTCGCCGCCGAAGCACGCAAGGCAGGCCCCGGCGCGCGGATCGCCTACATGCCACAGCCCTCCGGCTATCTGCAGCTCGACGACAGCAACATGACGCTCAGCGGTGGCTTCGCGCCCTCCGGCGGGGTGATCGAGGCGAGCGGCGCCGGGCGGGCCGTGCGCCGGCAGCGGGTGCCGGTGGCGGGCCGCTACGACCTGTTCATGGAGGGCTCCTATGGCAGACCGGTGAATGTGATGATCGACGGCAAGCATGTGGCGACGGCGGCCTACCAGGTGAGCTACCCGGCAGCGTGGATTCAGGTTGGCTCGGTCAGGCTCTCGGCGGGTGTGCACCGGATCGAACTCGTGCGGGGCGGCGTCAGCCTGCACGCGGGCAACGGCGACGGCGTGGATCCGTTCAACCGGACTGTCGGACCGCTCGTCTTGATGCCCGCGAGCTCCAGCGTTCCCGCGTTGCGCTACACGAACGTAGCGGCGCTCAGCCGGCTATGTGGATCCAAGGATCCGCCACGCTGGATCGAGGTGGAACGCGCGCCCGCATGAGGCACGGCGCGTGCCGCGCTCACGCATTCGAACTGCGACGCCACGGCCGGGCGTCTGTCTATAAAGGCGTCGGTGTTCTTGAGTCTCGCCGCTGCTCTACCGATGCTTATCTCGATGGCCCGACGCTTTACATCGCGAGCGCTGTGGCGCGTGCTTCGGCTCACACCCCTGGCGACGCTTGCCGCGGCGATGGCGGCGCCGGCAATGCTCGCGCCGGCCTCCGCCAGCGCCGAGACGCTGGTGATCGGCAGTCCTCTGTCGGTGCCGGCGACGCTGAACACGGCAGAAAACTTCACCTACCAGGGCACGAACACGCAGGCGCCCGTAAGCCCGGAAGCCCCAAACGGCGTGTTCCACACATTTCACTTCGGCGCGGATACCGCCCTCTGGAACGTGCCCTCTGCGGGCGAACCGGTACAGGCGGCGAGCACGAAAGCGGGGCCCCCGTTCCCACGGGAGGGCAGATCCTGAAGGTCCGCCTGAAGGGCTGCGCCGAGGCCGTAGCGGCTGACCCGACGCCGCTCACGCAGATCCACTTCCAGAGCCTGTCCCCGCTGCCCGGGGGCGGCGCGCGCGTGGACCTGACGTCGCAGGGCTTCGATATCCCCGTGTGCGGCCAGGAGGCGCGAGCGGTTCGACTGTCTCGACCTACGAACCTACGAACCTGTGCGTGAACCAGGGCGACTTCGTCGGCTTCAACGACGAGGGGGGCTACGTGCCCGGCGTGTACCACTCGGGTGTGCCCTATGAGGTGCTCGGCGCGATCCGTGGAGCTACGGCGGACTCATTCCTTCGCAACAACGGCACAGGCGACGGCGCGGTTTTCTCTCCCACGGACACCTCCACGATGGAAGGCTTCGCGTCGAACCACGGCGAGGAACTGCTGATGCAGTGTGCTCGGCACTGGGTCTGACGCCCGCTATGTGTGCCCAGGCGGCAGCAAGGACGCGCCGCCGGTCCTGCCGGCGATCGGCGTTCGTGCGCAGACCGACGGAATCAACCACGAACGGGTCGTGGCGGTGGCCATCTACTGCAGGCTCACGTCCGGATGCAAAGGAACCGCCACGCTCACGTTCGGTGGAAAGCAGGCGAGCACCGGCAAGCAGATCCCCCTCAGCCTGCCCGGCGGCTCGACGACGCATGTGTCGATTCGCCTGCTGGCGCGGCTGATGGACCCGATACGCAAGAGCCACGGGATCGCTGCGACGCTCACCGCCGTGGTGGGCTCTACGACCGTCAGCCAAACGATCGTCGTAAAGATCATCTAGCTGGGCCACTGCCAGCAGCAGAGCTCGCGCGCCCGGCCCTCGACGGCGACGGCGCCCGCTGTGTCTGCGTGTCCGAGCTCCAGCTCAACCACCCAAAGCTCCGCCGCGCCAACGTCGGCTTGGGTCCCGCCGATGCCGACCCCCAGACACTTCAGCGCGGCCTCATGTCGAGCCCATGCGCACAGGAACTCGCGTCGCCGCGCGGCCGGATCGAGACCTTCGAGGCGCTCGGCGGTCGGGCGGCCGAGCGTGCGGTGCGCGACCGCGACCTCCTCGATCGTTCGGCGGGCGACCTCGACGTCGACGCCGATCTCGCCGGCGCCGCTGAACCCGTACAGAGCCATCGAGCCCGAATGCGACATGTTGAACGACAGCCGATCATCGCCGTCCAGGATGAGCGCTGGCTTGCCGTGCTCGCCGAGTGCAAAGCGCAGCGAGCTCCCGTCGCACTGCAGGTAGCGCCCGAGCAGCTCCCGCAACAGGCCGCGTGAGCGCCGCCACAGCTCGCCGCGCTGCTCGTTCACCAGGCGCGCGGCGCGCGCTCGCTCCTCGCGACTCAGCAGCTCACCCAGCTCCTTCGGCACGGCCGCCAGATCGGCTCGCCACACGTGCACGGCGCCGTCGGCGAGCTTCGGTCGACGCGGCCCAGGCATCCATGCTCCCTCCGCGCTAACGGGCATCGACCTTGGCCGAGGAATCCCGCTCACTGAGCGCCGCTCTGGCTCCGTAGAGCATCGCGTAGTAGGCGGCGCTCAGCGCTGTCGAGGGATCCTCGTTGACAGCCACCTCGGCCGCGGCAAGGCGTCGCCGAGCCGCTTGCAGGAACTCACTGGAGCGCGGACTCACCGCTGCTCGTCCAATACGACCTTGTCGCGGTCCACCTCAGCGATGAAGAAGGATCTGATCTCACGACGCTGCGCGAGCCAAGCCTGGGTATGGACATGGACTGAGAACGACCACGTCAATGCGTCGAGGCCGAGGTCGCGGGCGGCGTCGTCGAGCAGTCTTCGTACGAGCATGCGGCCGTCCCACGAGGCGTCGTCCACAAGGACCAGCACGTCCACGTCGGACTCCTCCGACGGTCGCTCGCCGCGTGCTCGCGAGCCGAACAGCCAGGCTGCGTGCAACTGCGCCCCAAGCTGTGCGCGCAGCTCTTTGATGAACCGCTCCACCAGTGCGCGCTCATCCCCCGAAAGCGATGTTTCGGCCAGTACGGTCATGGCGTCAATCTAACGCTCCCGGCGCGCCCTTTGGCCGGTGACGGCTACCCTCTTGCGCCTATGCGCGCCGCTGTCCGTCCACCTCGCCCGGCCTCGTGGTCATCGAACCGAGCGTCCACCGCGACGAGCGGGGCTTCTTCTGCGAGACCTACCGGCGCGAGTGGCACGCCGAGGTCGGGATCCCCGAGGACGAGCGGTTCGTGCAGGACAACCACTCGCGCTCGACGCGCGGGGTGCTGCGCGGCATGCACTTCCACGTCGGCGACGGCGTCGCCAAGCTCGTGCGCTGCGCGCGCGGGCGAATCCTCGACGTCGCCGTCGACCTGCGCCGCGGCTCGCCCACCTACGCGCGCTGGGAGGCGGTCGAGCTCGACGAGCGAGAGCATGCGCGAGCTGTACGTGCCGGTCGGCTTCGCCCATGGCTTCTGCGTGCTCAGCGACGTCGCCGACGTGCTGTACAAGCAGACCGCCTACTACGACCCGCCAGCTCGAGCGCGGCGATCGCCTGGGACGACCCGGACGTCGGCATCGACTGGCCGCTGCCGGCACGACGAGCTGATCGTCTCCGAGCGCGACGCGCGCCGCGCCGCGGCTGAGCGAGATCGCCGACGAACTGCCGTTCGAGTGGCATCCTTAAGGCGCGATGCGCGCCCGTCTCGAGCGCCTGCGCGAGCGCACCAACGGCTACACCGTCACCCCCGAGCAGTACGTGCGCGTCGCCTACGTCGCGCTCGGCGCGCTCACGCTGATCGTCCTCACCGGCGCCGCCGTGCGCCTGACCGGCTCGGGCCTCGGCTGCCCGACCTGGCCGAAGTGCTACGGCAACGTCTACCCGCCGCTGAACACGCACGCGGTGATCGAGTTCTCCAACCGCGTGATCACCGTGCCGGTGTCGATCGCCGCGGGCGCTCGCGTGGCTGGCGGCGCTGCGCCGGCGCCCCTACCGGCGCGACCTGATGTGGCTGGCAGCGCTGCTGCCGCTGGGCGTCGTCGGCCAGGCCGTGCTCGGCGGCTTCACCGTCAAGGGCGCGCTCGACTACGGCTGGGTGATGGGCCACTTCGCGCTGTCGATGCTGATCCTGGTCGCCGCGGTGGTGCTCGTCTGGCGGGCGATCGCACGAGCCGTCGGGCCGCAGCGCGGCGGCGAGCGTCCGGCCGCGCCATCGACCGACCGCACGCTCGTCGCGCGCGCTGCGCTGCGCTCGTGGCGCTCGGGTGCGCTGACGATCTTCGCCGGGCACCGCCGCGACCGCCGCCGGCCCGCACGCCGGCGGCTCGCCGGGCCAGAAGATCAACCGCCTGAGCTTCGACGGGCGGGGCACGATGGACTTCGTGATCCACCGCCACGCCGAGATCGCGTTCGTGTTCAGCCTCGCGGCGGTCGGCTCGTGTGGTGGCTCGCGCGCCGGCGCGCGGCGCCCGCGGCGGTGCAGCGCCCGCTGACGGTGCTGTGCGTGCTGCTCGCGCTGCAGGGGGTCGTCGGGCTCGATCAGTACGAGACGCACCTGCCCACCGAGCTCGTGTGGGTGCACGTCGGCCTCGCCTGCGGCGCCTGGCTGGCGGTCCTGTGGGCGGCCTGCGCCGCCGGGTCGCCCGCGCCGTCCCGCAGGCTCGCGCCGAGCGGCGCCGAGCGCGCCGCTGGAGGGCGCGCTGAGGGGCCCCAGAGGCGCGCGCGCCGAAGTTCCCCGGAAATTAGGGCTTCTTCGGCCGCCGCATGGCCCGTGTTTGCGGTGTCTCGCCGTCCTCACCAGCGGTTAGCCTGCTCGCAGCAACGACACTCGAGAAGGGAGTGGCATGACCAAGAACGAGCTAGCCGAGCAGGTCGCGGAGCGCACTGGACTGTCCGCCAGCCAGGCACGGCAGGTGGTGGAGGCGGCGATCGAGGTGGTCTCCGACGAGCTGGCCGCCGGGGGTGAGGTCGCGCTTGCCGGCTTCGGCAAGTTCAGCGTCAGCCACCGAGCGGCCCGCCAGGGACGCAACCCGTCGACCGGCGCGACGATCAACATCGCGGCCTCCAAGGCGGCGAAGTTCTCCGCCGCGAGCGCGCTGAAGAAGCGCCTCAACGGCTGACAGGCCGGTCGCAGGGATCATGGGCTGCTAGAGGCCGGTGATCCCTGCGCGTCGACCAAAGCGACGTCGCTTCTTGGGCGCTGCAGAGCCGGCCCGGCAGCACTGATTTCGTCGCTGCGAACCTCGACAGAGCGATGTGCTTGCTCTATATTCCGCAGCTCGCGCGCACGGACGACGCGCAGGGGGTGGTCATGTGCGATTCGATGAGTCTGCCCAACGGGGCAGGGACAAGATCGTGATCAGCGTGATGAGGCGGTGTGCGCCTGTCGATCGCCGAAGCTGGCTCGCGTCAGCCGCCTGCCTGCTGGTGATTGTGGGCTGGGCCGTGGCGCCAGCCGCTGCGAGCGCTACGAGCGCCGCGGGCGAGATCTCCCTTTCCAACGAAAGCACGCTCACCACCTGGGCGCAACCGGAAAGCATCGGTGGGATCTACGCGCATCCCCTCAACGGTGCCCCTCGTATCGCGGAGATCCATCTATTCAACGTCGATGGCTTTCCCGAGGTCTACATGCTGCTGAGCAGCTTCCTCGACGGCGAAGGCCGCGAATGGGTCCGAGTGCGAGTTCCCGGCCGGCCGAACGGGCGCACCGGCTGGATGCTCAGAGAGCGCCTCGGTAGCTTCCACCAGACGCGCTGGCGGATCGTTGTGAACCGCAGCCAGCAGCGTATGCGGGTCTATCGGGCGGGGCGTCTGCTGCGGGTCTTCCCCGTCGGCGTTGGCAAGCCGAGCACGCCAACGCCGGTCGGGCACTTCTGGATCGACGAGCGCTTCAAGCTCCCCAACCCGAGCAGCCCCTACTGGCCGTACGCGCTCGGTACCTCCGACTACTCGACGCTGCCCAACTGGGCAGGAGAAGGCGTGGTTGGCATCCACGGTCCGTTCGGGGAACCTCAGAAGATTCCGGGGGACCCCTCGCATGGCTGCATCCGCATGCTCGCGCCGGACATCGCGTGGCTCGGGCCCAGGGTCACGCTCGGCACGCCGGTGGACGTCATCGCGTAGGCGCCTGCGACCTGAGAATCCTTATGACCGGGTAACCCGTCGTTTAGACGGCGGGAGCAAGCTCGGTCGAGATCTGCTCCCTCTCGAAAGTTGGTGACGGCTCATGACACAAACTGACTCCCCGAGTGACGGTGCAGCGGGCGAGCGCTATGACTCGCTGGCGAGCTTCTACAACGCAGACGAGCGCCGCATACGCTCGCGCGAGCTCGATGTCGGGCTGTGGTGGCGCGAGGCGATCGATGGACCGCTCCACCGGGCGGCATGGGTCAGCGAGACCGGCGAGTTGTACCTCGTCCGTCTCGGGCCCGCGACTGACGGCGGCGGTCGCGTCGAGGTGCTGGCCAGCGTTGCCGACGGCGAGCTGCTGGAGCGGGCACTCGCCGGCTGGCGCCAGCACTGCGGTCAGCCGCAGTCACTGACGTGGCTGCGCGCGCGCGCGTGGCTCACGTCCCTCGCGAGCGCGGATGACGCTCGAGCCCGTCCTGCGGAACCGGCTCCCAGGGCGCGGCCGAGTCG
Source organism: uncultured Solirubrobacteraceae bacterium (assembly GCA_963737025.1). Taxonomy (GTDB): domain Bacteria; phylum Actinomycetota; class Thermoleophilia; order Solirubrobacterales; family Solirubrobacteraceae; genus Palsa-744. The sequence continues at coordinate 233,820 of CAVTRA010000005.1, read as the reverse complement.
AGGAACTGCCGGAACTGCGGCCGCACGCCTGGATCGCGGTCGAGTGTCCCAAGCCTCACTGCGACCTGCGGATCGGCTAGCGGGTCGCCGCTGAACAGCGCAGAGCCGCACGCTTCGCAGAACAGCTTCGGCACGCCGCCCGGGGGCTGGAAGGAACGAAGCCGCTCCTGGCCCTGCAGGAGACGGAAGCCGGCCTGCGGCACACGAGCGTTGGCGGAGGAGCCGGTCCCGGTGCGCCGCTGGCAGTGCGTGCAATGGCAGTAGCCGGCGGAGACGAACGGTGCAGTGATCTCGAAGCGCACCGCACCGCACAGACAGCCGCCCTGCAGCGGCGCCTCCGGCGAGGGTCGAGTTGCGATCTCGTCCACGGCAGCCATCGCTACCCATCGTACGGCGGCTCGAGTCTTGGCCGCGCAGCCAAAAAAACAACATGGGGCGGCGCGCGCGCGATAGATTGCCTCGCGCGATGACAGGGGGACACACCCGGCTTCTCGTGACTCAGACGGACGAGCGGCTGCTCGAGCTCGTCCGCCAAGGTCACGAGCGTGCGTTTGAGGCGATCGTCGTGCGCTACAGGCGACCCTTGCTCGCCTACTGCCGGCGCCTCGGGCTGTCGGAGTCGCGCGCCGAAGACGCGCTTCAGCAGGCGCTGCTGAAGGCGTGGGTCGCGCTCCAGGGCGGAGCGGAGGTGCAGGCGCTGAGCCCGTGGCTGTATCGCATCGTCCACAACACCGCGATCAACGTCATACGTAGCTCGAGAGACGAGCTCCCGTTGGGGGCGGATGCCGCCGCCGCGGAGGTCCTGCCGGCGCCGGAATCCGAGCTGGAGAACGCGAGCGCCGCGCGCCAGGCGCTAACGCACGTCGCAGCGCTCCCGTCAATGCAGCGCGATGCGATCATCCTGAGCGCCCTCGACGGCCGCTCCCACGAGGAGGTAGCGGCCGCGCTCGGCATCACCAGCGGCGCGGTTCGCGGCCTGATCTTCCGGGCGCGCGCTGCGCTGCGCTCGGCCGCCGCCGCCCTGACGCCCGCGCCGCTCATCAACTGGGCATCTGGCACCGCCGGCCGCGCGGCGCCCACCGCCGGCAGGCTTGCTGAACTGACGGACACCGCCGGTGGCAGCGACGTCGGCGGCGTGCTGCTGAAGGGAGCCGTCGTCGCTGGATCGGCGGTGCTCGCGGCCGGCGTCGTGCTGGGCCCGCTGCACGGCCGTCACGCCAGCGGGCCCGAGCGTACGGCGAGCCCGGCAGCAGTTCCGGAGAGCTCCGGTAGCGCTCGCGTCTCGGCCGACGCCAAGAACGTCAGCGCAGGTGCTCCGAGCGCGCTCGCTCGCCCAGGCGCCGCGAACGGGAGCAGGCGGGGAACGGTCACGACCAATACGGGCACAGCCCCGAGCGCCCATCTGCTTGCGCCCACCGTCGGGCATTCCAGGTCGACTGTGCCGACGAGCACTGTGCCTGGGGCCTCTGCTCCCGCAGGCTCGACCCAACCCACCCCAACCTCCGCTGTGCCTGCGACGGTAGCGTCGAACACGCCCGCGACTACCACCTCGACTGCCAGCGAAGCCGCCGGCGGAGGAGCGGCGGGCGGCTCCGGAGGTGGGTCGGGTAGCGGCTCCGGGGGCGGCTCTGGCACCGGAACGGGGACGGGGACGGGCAGCGGCTCCGAAACGGGAACGACGAAGCCCGAATCCCCAAGCGACGATGGCCATGAGGGCTCGGACGACGGCAAGGAAGCCGGCGCGGACGAATCGGAGCTCGCCGAACATGAACGCGAAGCCGCGCAGGAACGGACCGAACGAGAATCCGAACTTGCGCGCGAACGCTCAGAGCGCGAAGCCGAAATCGCTCGCGAACGCGAACATCCAGACTCCTGAGCGCCCGCTCACGGCGAGGATCGATAGGATGCCGCCAAGCATGACCGGCGCATCACAGGCCCACCCGCACACGGCCCTCGCGGACACCAACCGGAGGATCGGATGAGCACCCACCCGGGCTGGGGCTCGTGGTCATTTCAGCCGATCGTGGTTATCGCGCTGCTCGCGGCCGCCGCTGTCTACACGCGCCTGTATCGGCGCGCCAGCGCGCGCTCGACGACCTCGGCGCCCAACGCGGGGCACTGGGTGCCCTACGCGGCCGGCCTGTTGACGATCGCGGTCGCGCTGCTCTCGCCGCTGGACGCCATCGGCGACAAGTACCTGCTCTCGGCGCACATGATGCAGCATGTGCTGCTGTCGGACATCGCGCCCGCGCTGCTGATCCTCGGGCTGCGCTCACCGATCCTGCCCCTCGGTCTGTCGCGTGAGGCGCTGCTCGCGATTGCGCCCGCAGGAGGCAAGTCCGGGCGCGTGCTCGCTCGGCTGACATCGCCATGGCTGGCGGTCCCGCTGTGGGCGCTCGCGACATGGATCTGGGCGATCCCGAGCGTGTTCGACTACGCCGCCCAGCACCAGGTCGTCCACGCGGTCGAGCACGCCACGCTGTTCTACACGGGCCTCGCGATGTGGTGGTTGATCATCGACCCGCTTCCCCGAGCCCGCCTGCGTCCGAACAGCCAGAGGCTCGCGCTGCTCGGTTTCACGCGCCTGGCGAGTGCCTGCGTGTGCCTGCCGTTGACGTGGATCTCGAGCACTCAGTACTCGCTCTACGCCAGCGCGCCGCGCGCCTACGGCCTCTCGGCGATCAGCGACCAGCACCTCGCCGGCGCGAGCATGTGCTTCATCGAGGCGCTCGTCTTCGGTATCGCCTTCGCCGCCGTCTTCATCAGCATCCTCGGTCGCGACGACTCGCGTGTGACGCTCGGTGAATACGCCGCCGCCGGCTCGCGCGGCGAGCACCGGCTGACGACGCCCTAGCGTTTTCGCAGCCGCCCTCGCCGGCTCAGCCACTGGACGTTCGTTCGAGTGGCCGCGTCGACTGCGTGATCCTGTGCGTTTCGGAGCGTCTTAGAGGCGTCCCCAACCACGCCGGCCCTTCCGGCGGCAAGAGGAGGTCACACATGAGACGGATCCTTTCGACGACCATCGTGTCCAGTGCGCTGATCCTGTCCGCGCCGAGCGTTGCCTCTGCGTCTCATCGCGGCAAATCCTGTCACCGCGTCCACCATGCCAAGCACGCGTCATGCGCCACGCATGCACGGCTGGTGCGGTTCGGCGCGCCCTTTGCGCCAGGCGCTCCCGCGGGATCCGCCCCGGCGAGCTCTACCGACCCTCGTACGGCGGGTGCGCCAAGCAGCCCCACGACCGGTGCCGAAACGGCCGGCACGGTCAAGTCCTTCGCCGAAGGCGTGCTGGTGATCGCGCTCGCCGACGGCTCCACCGCCAGCGGCAGGGTGACCGAACAGACCGAGATTCACTGCCAGGTGGCTGGCTCAACAGGCTCCGATGACGGCAGCGACGAAGGCGACCACAGCGACGGCGAAGGCGCCGGTGGGTCCTCCGACGGATCCAGCTCCGCCGGACATGATGCCCGCGCGGCGAGCGTCGGCCCCGACGACGAAGGCGACGGCTCAGGCGGGGAAGGCGACGACTCAGGCGGGGGCCAGGGAGGCGGGAGCGCTGCGTGCACGACAGCCGCGCTGGTGCCCGGGGCGGTCGTACGCGAGGCCGAGCTCAGAATCGGCAGCTCGGGTGCCGTCTGGGACCAGGTAGACCTCACGCAATAGGCAAGCGGAAAGCGTCAAGCAGGCCGATCGGAGATCGACGTGATCCCCGATCGGCCGCTGCAGCCGCGACTGCTAGGACCTGAACCAGGTGGCGCTGAAGCTGCCCGCGCTCAGCGCCGACGGTTCGGCCTTCACGGCGCCCGTTTTGGTGACCATCGTCAGCGGTTCGAGCCCCGGGGTCGCCGCGGTGACCGTTGCGCCGTTCGCGCTGAAGCCGCTGAAGCCGACTGTCCCAAAGTCGGATAGCGGTAGCACCCCGAGAATGGACGATGGTGCCTCGGCGATCGCCTCCGCGGAGCCGAGCTTCGGCGTGCGGATCCACGCGGTGACCGTGCGCGACCACCCCTTTGTGCTGTCGCTCAATACCAGACTGAACTCGGAGAAGAGCCCGAACAGGGCCTTGCCGGCCAATGTGACCGAGGCAGAGAAGTGGTCCCCGGGCGCGACCGGCTCCGCGATCGAGACCGACCCTTTGGGGAACAGCTCATACCAGGCGCCGTACCGGGCCGTCCCCCCTGAGCAGTCCGCTTCGGTGCCGGTCTGCTCGACGGTTTCGGTGGTGTCGCCGTCGATCCCTGTCCAGAACGCCGCGTAGCCGTTGTGAGTCCTCGCACAGTTGACTTCCGGTTGCGTCCAGCTCGCGGAGACGGTCTGGTAGGGGCCGGGGCCGGTGACGGCGTATCCGGCCCAGTTGGTGCTCGTGCCGTGCCTGACCCTGAGGTTCAGGCCGTGGTGGCCACGGTCGGCCAGAGCAGTCGCGGGCGCACAAAGCGCGGCGACGGCGACGGCGACAACTGCGCCTCGTAGAACACTCGAGCTCATCACTCCAAACCCCCCTCACATCCGTGCGGACCCCGTTGATCCGTCGTGCGCATCAAATCGTAATGGGTGCGCAGCGCCCGTGCTTTGCACGCGAGCGATCGAGGACGCAGAGATGCGCCGGCCCTCGCAGGTCAGCCGCAGCCGGTGTTGTTGCCGCAGCTGGAGCACGTGTAGCAGCTGCCAGTCCGCTGCATCATGCCGCCGCATTGGCTGCAGGCGGGTCCAAGGTCGAGACCCTGCAGACGCGCGGGCACCACAGGCGGGGAGTCGGTGAGCGACGCTGCGGCTGGAGTGGCCTGGGCGCTGACCGACGCGGATGCCTGTGGGGCGCCGGGCGCAGACGCGCCGCCCGTGTCGCCGTTGCCGTTGCCGGTGTCGGCGGCCAAGGACGGCCCTGCGGTGTCGGACGCGCTCACGGCCTGGGCGGTCTCCTGGGCGATTTTGCGTGCGCGCACGGCCGGTGTGAGGATGCCCAGTTCCTCCTGGGCGTCGACGTCCAGGAAGCGCGAGGCGAGCCAGCGCATGATGTAGTCGGGCATCGACTTCGCGAACGGGATCTCCGGGTTACCGGTCATGCCCTCGGGCTCGAAGCGCATGTAGCTGAACTTCTGCACCAGCGTTTCCAGCGGCACGCCGTACTGCAGCGCAATCGAGATCGCCGTCGCGAACGAGTTCATCATCCCGCGCAGCGTCGAGCCCTCCTTGCCGATGTCGGTCAGGAAGATCTCGCCGACCGTGCCGTCCTCGTACATGCCCGCGGTGATGTAGCCCTCATGACCTGCGATCGCGAACTTGTGCGTGATCGACTGGCGCTCGCGCGGCATGCGCTTGCGACGTGGCCCCGCCTCGGCGAGCGCCTTGCCGACGGCATCCGCGACGATCGCGTCGATATCGGCTGGCTCTTTGACGCCGAGTTGGGCGTCGGTACGCAGCGCCTGTGCGGTCTTCGAGCCGTCGCGGTAGATCGCGAGCGCCTTGATGCCGAGGTGCCACGCCTGTGTGTAGGCATCAGCAATGTCCTCGACGGTCGCCTCCTGCGGCAGGTTGACCGTCTTCGAGATCGCGCCCGAGATGAACGGCTGCACCGCTCCCATCATCTGCAGGTGGCCCATGTGCGAGATCGCGCGCTCGCCGACCGCGACGTCGAACACCGGCAGGTGCTCCTCGCTCAAGCCCGGGGCGCCGATGATCGTGCCGTGCTCGGCGAGATGCGCCTCGATCTGCTCGATCTGCGGCTCGGAGTAGCCGAGCGTCTGAAGCGCCAACGGCACCGTTTTGTTGACGATCGTCATCTGGCCGCCGCCGACGAGCTCCTTGAACTTGACCAGCGAGAAGTCCGGCTCCACACCCGTCGTGTCGCAGTCCATCAGGAACGAGATCGTGCCCGTGGGTGCGAGCACGGTCGCCTGCGCGTTGCGGTACCCGACGCGCTCGCCCAGCTCGACCGCCTCATCCCACGAGCGGCGCGCCGCAGCGAGCAGCTCCGTGTCGCGGCAGGCCGCGTCTGGGATCGCGTAGGAGGCGTCGCGGTGCATGCGCATGACGTTGTTGTGCGGCTCGCGGTTCTCCGCGTAGTGCTCGTACGGCTCGAGCGCGCCGGCGACCTCCGCCGAGCGGCGGTAGGCCCGGCCGGTCATCAGCGCGGTGATCGCGGCGGCGGCGCCACGGCCGTGGTCGGAGTCGTAGGGCATGCCGTTGCTCATCAGGTACGCGCCGAGGTTGGCGTAGCCCAGCCCGAGCTGGCGGAAGGCACGAGCGTTGACACCGATTTCCTCGGTCGGGTAGCTGGAGGGCCCGACGATGATCTCCTGGGCCAACAGCACGATGTCGACGGTGTGCTCGAAGGAGGCTACGTCGAGCGTGCCGTCGGCGCGGCGGAACTTCATCAGGTTGAGCGACGCGAGGTTGCACGCCGAGTTGTCGACGTGCATGTACTCCGAGCACGGGTTCGACGCGTTGATGCGTCCGCTGTTCGGCGAGGTGTGCCACTGGTTGATCGTCGTGTCGTACTGGACGCCAGGGTCCGCGCAGCGCCACGCTGCCTCGGCGATCTCGCGCATCAGCTCGCGCGCCGCGATCGGCTCGCCGACAGGCTCGCCGGTGGTGCGCGCCGTCAGTCGCCACTCGCGGTCCTCCTCTACCGCGCGCATGAACTCGTCCGTCACGCGCACCGAGTTGTTCGCGTTCTGGTACTGGATCGACTTGAAGCCATCGCCGTCGATCGACATGTCGAAGCCCGCGTCGCGCAGCGCTTCGGCCTTGTCCTCCTCCTTGGCCTTGCACCAGATGAACTCGCGGATGTCAGGGTGATCGACGTCGAGCACGACCATCTTCGCTGCGCGGCGCGTCTTGCCGCCGGACTTGATCGTGCCTGCCCACGAGTCGGCGCCACGCATGAAGGAGACCGGGCCCGAGGCGGTGCCGCCCTTGGCCAGCGGCTCCATCGAACCGCGGATGTTCGACAGGTTGATGCCCGAGCCCGAGCCGCCGCGGAAGATCATCCCCTCCTTGGTGTTCCAGTCGAGGATCGACTCCATCGTGTCGTCGACGCTGAGGATGAAGCAGTTGTGGACCGCGACGTTGTTGGTCAGGAACTCGTTCGACTCGGTCTGAATGTCATAGACGTTCATCTCTCCGAGGAGCTCGATCGAGACGATTTCCTCCTCGCGGAGGTCAGGGCAGCGCTTCGGATTGCGAAGAGCAAGCGACTGGAACAGCTTGTCCTGCTTCTCACGTCCAACGAAGCCGATCAGCTCAGCGAAGCGCGCGCGCTCAGAGCCGATCGAAATTGTGACCTCGTGCAGGTCATGGCGATCGCTGCGCTTCTCGCACTTGCGGGCGCGGCGCGAATAGATCCCAAGAGTGCCCAAGAGCAGCTGAACGTCCTCAGTCCAGCGCTCGCCGATCACCGCGAATGCGACGCGAGCGTTCTCGTAGCCATCGGTCCGGCGCACCGACACATAGCCGTCGGCCTGGAAGATGCTCCTCAGATACGCCGCGATCTCGTCGTGAGACGACGTGAAGAGTCGCTGGGGGACCCGGATATCGGTGCCGCGCGCGAGCAGACCCCAACGCTCGACGAACTCGCGAAGTACCTCTCCGTAGAGCCTGATACGTCGTACGCGGATCTCTTGCGTGTCGGCGTCGCGCACCTTGCGATGCAGCTCCGGGAACGCGATGTCCAGGTTCTCGTTGATCCAGTTGAACTCGTCGTCGTTGGCGACCTGGAACTCGATCGTGAGCGAGCGGTTGGTTCCCGTCGCGTACTGGCCCACGAAGCTGTCGGCCTGAAGCCAGCCCGCGAGTGCCGCTTCGGCCACAGCAACGCGGTCGGTCTCTTCGAGCAGCTCAAATGCGGCGTCTACATCGCCGGCGCCGACCGTAACGCGTATGGGATCCGCGACCTTGCTGCGGTGCGGATGAAGGTGCATGCGCATCCCCGGGCGGAGCTCGTCAACGCGCAGCCATTTGGCAGACGTGCGCCGAGCCGCGACAGCCTTCACGACATGGTCGGCTGTAGCTTCGACAAAGCTTCCGTTGCGGAGCTTGACCCGCCACACCGGCTTGTGCCCGTTGTCCTTGACGGCCACCACGCGTGTTGTCCCAAGAGAGTCGTAGACCTCGAGTCCCACCTGCTCGTTTTCAACGATCTCCCCGATGGGAACCATTCCTGCGGGGGTCGATACCAGCGCGTGATGAGGAAGGCAAGCAGAGCATTGCGGCGACTCCTCGAAGCCGACGTTGAACCACACGGGAGAGTTGAACGCCGCCAGCTGGTGCAGCAGGATGTGGGTCAGCTCGTGGTTGAACGCGCTCGCGTCGTCTTCGTCCGCGAAGTAGCCGCCGGCGCGACCCCAGCCGGTGATCGTGCCCGCGACGCGGCCGATCATCTCCTTGACCGAGCTCTCACGCTCGGGCGACCCGAGCTGTCCGCGGAAGTACTTCTGGGCGACGATGTTGGTCGCGTTCTGCGACCAACTCCTGGGGAACTCGACGTTCTCCTGCTCGAACGCGACGCGGTCGCCGTGGCCGATACGCGCGTTGCGCAGCTCCCACTCGACCGTGTCGAACGGATGCGTCCCGGGACTCGTGAACATGCGTTTGATCGACAGCGCCGTGCCGGTCGGCGCGTGCTCGGAGATCGTGGGGTGCGAAAGCGGGTTCATTGGGCCTTCCTCCTCTGCTGCGCCGGCGGTGCGGGCGGCCATTCGAAGCTGTTGTCGGGGCCAAACATCGTCGCTCTTGAGCCGGACGGAACGGTGTGCGAACGCAGGCGCAAAAAGGCGTTGGAGATACACACATTCTACTACGTCTGCGGGGGCCAAAAAGCCAGTGAGGAAGCCGTATTTCGACCGGTCAGCGGGCTCGCTCGCGGCGGCTTCGAAGGCCTCTGCAAACGGTCTCGCGGGCTGGCGGCGCGCGGCTGCTTGCAACAGAAATTTCGTGCTCTGAGCGGGAACCCCCAGCGGGGCCTCGGCAGCTCAGTGCCCGAGTCGCGCCCAGTCGCTGAATTCGTCCCACGTCGCCGACGCGCGGAAGGTCGCCTCGGCGAACGCGTGGCGCAGCGACAGGGTCCAGCGGGGCTCGAGCGCGAGCACCCGCGCGATCGCCCAGACGAGGCACGCGATCACCACGAGCGCAGCCACCGCGACGACCGCGATCGCCGCGTTGGAGAGCCCGCCGGCGTGAGCGGCGTGTTGAGCGTGCGAGGTAACGACCACTACTGCGGGCATCGGGGCGAATGCTAGTCGCGGTCGCCGTCGTCGAGTCGCAGATCCGCGAGCGCCGCGAGCGCGTCACGCAGCACGAGCTCGGGCGGCTGGTCGGCGTCGATCACGCGGATTCGCTCCGGCTCCGCCCGTGCGAGCTGCTCATACGAGGAGGCGATCGCGGCGAAGAACTCGTCGTTCTCGCGCTCCAGGCGGTCCGGCTCCTGCGCGCGCTCGTGCTGGCGCGCGCGCCCCGCGGCGGGGGCGATGCTCAGCAGCAGCGTGCGATCGGCGACGAGGCCGCCCGTGGCGAACAGGTTGATCGCGCGCACCTCCTCCACTCCCAGCGAGCGCCCCGCGCCCTGGTATGCCAGCGAGGAGTCCACGAAGCGATCCAGCACCACGACCGTGCCGTCGCGCAGCAGCGGCTGTACGCGCTCCTCGACGAGCTGCGCGCGCGCCGCCGCATACAGGAGCGCCTCGGTGCGCGCCATGACGTTCAGCGCCGGGTCCTTGACCAGCGCGCGGATCCGCTCTGAAACCTCCACGCCGCCCGGCTCGCGCAGCAGCTCGACGCGCGTGCCGCCGGCCGCGAGCTCACGCGCCAGCGCCAGCGCCAGCGTCGACTTGCCGGCGCCGTCGAGTCCCTCGATCGTGATCAGCATGCCGCGGGCCACGCGGGCACCGTACACGGGCGACCCGCAGCGAGCCGGGTCGCGCCCCGCGGTACGCTGGGCATGCCCTATGAGGAGGCGGCAATGGCGTCCACCGTGGCGCGCGAAGGCTTCGTCCTCGCCGCGCGCGAACTGATCATCCTGGTGCTTGTCGTGCTCTTCATGCTGTGGGGCGCACGCGAGCTGGCGCGGCGGCGGTAGCGGCTGCGGGGCGGCGCGCGCTCTAGCGCGTGTAGATCGCCGGGCGATACCGAGGCTCCGGCACGGGACGCCCGTCCTCTCGTGCGGCAGCCAGCCACGCCTCCTTGGCGATCTCGACCTCGGCAAGGGCCTCCTCGGCAGTCGCACCGAACGCCGAACATGCCTCCAAGTCTGGGATGTCAGCGACGTACGCTGCATCCTCATCGCTGTAGAAGACGTTGATGTGATAGTCGCTCATCGCTGATTCCTCAGCTCCAGATCGTAACTCTCGACCGGTACTGCCAGTCAGTCGACTTGGTACTCGACGTCGGCAGCGGAGATCGGCTCACCACAGCTCTCGCACACGACGACCGGAGTCAGCTCCGCGCCGCATGTTCGGTGGCGAATGCGGAGCTTGGGCGTCGCCGGGTCGAGGAGGTGCCGGTCGGCCCACGTCTTGATGGTGAGTATCGCGGGGAACAGGTCGAGGCCGGCTGCGGTGAGCTGATACTCGTACCAGTCGGGATCGGTGCGGTAGCGGACACGCTCGAGCAGCCCGTGCTCGACGAGCGCTGAGAGCCGATTGGAGAGCACGTTGCGCCCGATACCGAGGTTGCGCTGGAAGTAGCCAAAGCGGCGCACGCCGAAGAACGCCTCGCGCAGCACCAGGAAGGTCCAGCGATCACCGAGCACATCGAGGGCGCGCTTGACCGCGTCCGGCTCGGGCCGTGTGTTTGCTTGGTTCATAGGGCGGAACTAGTTCGCATGCGCCTGGTGGATCGCTCTCGGAACTAGTTCGCCAACGGTACCATCCGCCGGGAAGTAGCAGTGCTCAACCACCGTTCGTGTTGCCACAAGGAGGACGACCATGTGCGTCAATGATCCAGCGGAGCTCGGCCGGCTGTTCGCCGAGCGCGTCAACGCCGGAGATCTGGACGGCCTGCTCTCGCTGTACGAGGAGAGCGCCGCGTTCGTCGGCCCCGACGGCGCCAGCGCGTCGGGCAGCAAGGCCATTCGCGAGCGCTTGGAGGGTCTGCTCGCGATGGCGCCCGAGATCATGCCGACGAGCAGCCGCACGGTGATCGCGGACGACGTCGCGTTGATGTCCAACCGCTGGCGCATCTCGCTGGGCGGGGAGGACGGTGCGCCAACGGGCCTCGATGGCGCGAGCACAGAGGTCGCGCGTCGCCAGCCGGACGGGGGCTGGCTCTACGTGATCGACACCCCGTCCCTCGCGGCAACGACGCCGGCGGATGCTGGCCCATCCGCGGGCGGTCCGTCGACGTTCGAGCAATTGCTGTACGAGGAGCGAGGTCCTGTCGTCCACATCACGTTGAACCGTCCCGAGCGTCGCAACGCGCTCTCGATGCAACTGTCCGGAGAGCTCGTGAGCGCATTCGAGCTCGTCCAACGCTCAGAGACGGCCAAGGTGCTTGTCATCCAGGGTGCCGGCGACACGTTCTGCGCGGGCGACGACATCACCGAGATGGCGCTCTGGGGCGACGCCAACGAGATCATGCGCCGCGTTCGCGGCTACCAGCGGATGGCCGACGCCCTCGCGGACCTCGACAAGGTCACGATCAGCGCGGTCGACGGCTATGCCGTCGGTGGAGGCCTCGAGATCACGATGGCGTGCGACTTCGTGGTCGCGACAAGCCGCGCCAGATGGGGTATGCCGGAGGTCGACGTCGGAATCACGCCCGGATGGGGCGGCACCACGCGCATGGCGCGCCTGATCGGACGCGGATGGCCAAGGAGGTCAACCTGCTCGGCGCCCTGCACCCAGCGAGCCGGGCCGCCAGCCTCGGGCTGTGGAATCGCGTCGTCGACGATGACCGACTCGAGGCGGAGGTCGACGCGCTCGTGCAGGTGCTGCTCTCGAAGAACCAGCAGGCCGTGCGTCAGCTGAAGCTCATCATCGACAAGGGAGTCGAGGCCGATCTGCACACTGCTCAGGGTTTCGAGGCGCTCTCGGCGGGGCTCTCCGGCGCAGTGAACGGCGCCTGGCAGGTCGCCGACGCGGACCAGTTCAGCGGTGTCAGCAGCTTCGTCGCCAAGGGCGAGCTGTGGCACGCTCGGCGTGACAGCCGCCCGCGACTTCTGGACCGACGCATGAGCAGTCCTGTATAGCGATGGTTATACAGCGTTCGTGCAAGCAAATAAAGTGACGGACCCTCACCGCCGCCTCTAGGATGCCCAGGCAGATGGCCGCCTCGTCGCCCTCATCCGCCGAGCCCGACGCGACTCGGCTGCTCCCGGAGATCGACGCGCAACCGCACGCGCGCGCGGTGCTGATGCCGGCGCTTGCGCCGCGAGGAAGCCCGTCGCACGCGTACCTGTTCCACGGCCCCGCCGGAACCGGCAAGCGGGCGGTCGCGCGCGCGTTCGCCGCGGCGCTGCTCGAGGAGGGGGCGCGCAGTCCCGACACCGTCGCCGAAAGGGTCGCGCGCAACAGCCACCCCGACCTCACGTGGGTGACGCCGTCGGGCGCCGCGGAAATGCTTGTCGCGGACATCGAGGAGCCCGTCGTCGCGGCCGCGACGCACACGCCGTTCGAGTCCGCCAGGCGCGTGTTCGTGATCGAGGGCGCCGACGCGATGAACGACCAGGCGGCCAACCGCATGCTCAAGACGCTCGAGGAGCCGCCCGCGTTCACGCACCTGCTGCTGCTGGCCGACCGTCGTGAGGACGTGCTCGCCACGATCGCCTCGCGCTGCCAATCCGTGCGCTTCGACCCGCTGCCATCGGCGCTGATCGCGCGGCGTCTCGCGGCCGTGGGTGGCGCCGCCGAGGGTGCGGACGGCGGCGAGGATCGAGATGGGGTCGCGGGCGAGCGGGCGCAGGCGTGCGCGCGCCTGGCGCTCGGCGACGCGGGCCTCGCTGCCCGGCTCGCAGGTGACGAGGGCGAGGCTCTGCGGGCGCGCGCGGAGGACTACGTGCGCTCGGCGCTCGCCGGTGAGACCGGCCGGCGCCCGTGGCTCGAGCTGCTGGAGGTCGCAAAGGCAGCGGGAGTCGGCGCCGGCGAGCGCGCGCAGGCGCGCACCGAGTCCGAGCTCGAGCTCGTGCCGAGCAAGGAGCGCAAACGCTACGAGCGAGAAGCCACAGAGGCGCGGCGCCGGGGCGAGCGGCGCGAGCGCACCGCCACGCTCGACCTCGGTCTGCGGCTGTCCGAGCTGTGGCTGCGCGACGTGCTGTGCGTGCGCGAAGGCGCCCCCGAGCTCGTCTACGCGGTCGACCGCCGTGCGCAACTCGAGCAGGACGCTGACGGTCGCGACGCGGTCGCGCTGCGCCGGGGCGTCGAGCTCGTCGCCGACGCGCGCCTCAGCCTGTCGCTGAACGTCTCCGAGGAGCTCGCGCTGGAGGCGCTCGCGTACCGGCTGCAGGCGTTCTTCGCCGCCTGAGTCGGCAGCGCCGAAGCAGGCCATGCGCGGGGGCGTCGGCGACATGTCACAAGCCAGCGCCAACTGCGAAGGAACGGTTGTGGCCCAGGCGGAGACCGACGACGGTGCGCTGCTGCTCGCGGCAGCGCGCGGCGAACAGGACGCGTTCGAGACCTTCTATCGACGCTGGCTGCCGGCGGTCATGGGCTTTCACCTGCGACGCGTTGGCGGCAACCGCGAGACCGCATTCGATCTCACCGCCGAGACCTTTGCGGCGGTCGTCGTCGCATGCGGTGCGTTCGACCCTGAACGCGGGTCTGCGCCTGCATGGCTGTTTGCGATCGCCGATCACAAGCTGCGCGACAGCTTGCGCCGCGGCCGGGTGGAGGCCTCTGCGCGGCGGACGCTCGGGCATCACCCCGTGGTGCTCGAGGACGAGGATCTGATGCGCGTCGAGGAGCTCGCGTCGGTGGGCACGGGGCCGGCCCTGGAGCAACTGCTGGGCGAGTTGCCGCAGACACAGCAGGCGGCCGTGCGCGCCCGCGTGCTCGACGAGCGCTCCTACGCCGCGATCGCACGCGAGCTGCGCTGCTCGGAGGCCGTCGTGCGCCAGCGCGTGCATCGCGGCCTGCGCCGACTTCGCCAACGACTGCAGGAGACGGCGTGAGCGCGCTCGAGGATCTGCAGCGCCAGCTGCTCGAGAGCGTCGCACGGCGCCACCCCGGTGCGGTCGAGCAGCCGGCGCGCGGGCGGCGGGCCTGGAGGCGCCACGGCGCGCACCGGCGGTGGGTGGCGCTCGTCGCGATTCCGCTCGTGTTCGCCGCCGCGGCAGCTGCTGCGAAGATCGCGACGCAGGTGGGCGAAAGCCCCGCCAACGCGCTCGACAATCGTGTGCTGGGCGTTACCGGCAGCTCTGTCGCCTGTCGCATGACCGGCCCGCGGAAATCGGGGCTCAGCAGCGAAGCCCCCGACGCACCGATCAGGGCGACGCTGCCCGCGCTCGCACGCCCGCCCCACGATCCGCCCCCTGCGTCGGTCGTGGCGCTCGCCGAGCGCAACAGCGGCGGCGCCGTGCTCGCCCGCACCATCCGGGTCGTCAGCCTGCCTGACGGGATCCGCCTGATCGAGTACGTCGCGCACGGCCAAGGGCCGTTCACGCTTGTAGATCCACGACGCTGTGAGGCAGCGCGCCTCGCGGTGCTCGCGCGGCTTCGCCCGCGCCGGCACGACGCGCTGCGCGAAAGCGTCGCGCGGCAGATCAGCCAGATGCCGGACACCAACCCTGGGACCCAGTCGCTCACGCTCACGCACCTCGATGAGCGCGCGGGCGCACCGCTCGACGGCGGTGGCGCCTCGTTCCCGGTGCTTCCCGCGCAGGCGTCGCTGCCGACCGGAGTGCTGTACTCGGGCTCCGGATGCGAAAACGCCACCCCCGGGCACCCCGCGTTCTGCACCCCGATCTTCTACGGCGGGATCGTGAAACCCGCAACCGCCTACCTGACGCTGCAGCCGGCGCCCACCAATCTCGGGCGCCGCATTCGCCGGCGCATCGCCGTGCGCGAAGGCCTGTTCGCGTTCACCGTGCCCCGTGACGCCGGCCCCGAGCTGGTCGTCCAGCGCGCGCGCGACGGCCGGCCGCTCGAGGTCAGCCCCCTGCGATAGACCGAGACCGTGCTCGCGATCACGGCCTCGCCGCCGGCCGCCGGCAGGCGGCCCCCTAAAAGCTCAAATCGCCTTCAGGCGATGGGACCGAGGTTCGGCTCGATGCCGAACGTGTCGAACGCCATGAACTTCGAGAACTGCCGGTTTTCCGGGCCGTGAAAGTCGGCCGAGCCGGTGGTCAGCATGCCGAGCTCGGCGGCTCTGGTCGCTAGCAGCCGCGTCTGGCGCTCGTCGTGCGTTATGTAGAAGGCCTCCACTCCGTCAATGCCCAGCTCCGAGAAGCGCTGGAGGCTCGCGAGCACTTCGTCGTCATCGGAGATGTCCCAGTAAGGGTGCGCCCAGACCGCCACGCCGCCCGCCTCGTGGATCGCCTCGATCGCCTCGGCGACCGTGGGCGTCTCGCGCAACCGGAACGCCGGCTTGCCCTCGATCAGGTAGCCGCGGATCAGCGAACCGACGTCGTCGATGCCCTCGCTGCGCAGGCGCTCGGCGTTCGCCGGCGCGCGCAGCACCGCGCCCGCGAGGTGTGGGCGACCGATCGGTTTGCCCTCCGCTATGCGCTGCTCGATCTCCGCTTCGTCGAGCTCGAAGCCGACCTCGCGCAGCGCGTCGCGCATCCGCAGCGTGCGCTTCTCGCGGTCCGCCAGGAAGTCCGCCAGGCGGGCGGTCATCACCGGCCCCGTGTGGTCGATGCCGTAACCCAGAATGTGCAGTTCGCGCGGGACCGTCGAGCCGGCGTCAACAGCCGAGATCTCAACCGCCGGCACTACGCGCACGCCCGCCTCCTCGCCCGCCGCGATCGCCTCGGACACGCCGCTGATCGTGTCGTGGTCGGACAGCGCCAGCAGCTCCACGCCGGCCTCGGCCGCACGCCGCACCACCTCTGCAGCGGGCAGAGCGCCGTCGGAGTGAGTGGAGTGCGACTGCAGGTCAAAGCGCGGCGCCATGGCCGCCAGCGTATGCGATCGCTTCAGGAGCTCGCGTGCTCGCGCGCGGGCGAGTCGCTGCCCAGGCCAATGAGCGCCGCCACGCGGCGGCCGACAGCGGCGCGCAGTCGCCGCACCGCCGCGTGATAGCGGCGTGCCTTCTCGCACAGGACCAGGTCGCGATCGGCACCCGCGCTGTCGAGCGCCGCGCGCGCCATGTCCGTCTCCACCGCGCGTCGGCACGCATCGATCCAGATGACCTCGAGATACGCCAGCGCCGAGCCCAGATGGTCCTCTCTGATCACGTCGCCACGCTCCAGCTGGCGCACGATCGGCGCGACCTCTGAGGTCAGCCACAGCTGCTCGCCGTGCGCGCGCAGCATCAGGCAGATGTCTGGAGGGTGGAAGGTGAGGGGGTGGTCCGTCATCGTGCTCAGTGGCCCGGTGTCAGTCGATTCCAGCGCCGGCCGCCGCGGCCGATTTGAGGGTCTCTTTCGTCGCAGAATTGGCTTCGGCCAGGCGATATCGCTGCTTTAGATTCAGGGCCCTCACTCCACGCTTCTCCATGCCGCTCAGGCCGGGGCGGGCTTACGCCGATGAAGCCGATGAGGGAAACGACCGGAAAGCGAGATGCATCTCCCCGACACCGACCCCACTCGTCGCACCGCCGGCCAGTACGCGCGTGCGACCGTCAGCCGGCTGCGCATACGCACGCTGGTCACGCTCGGCGTGCTCGCCGTCGCCACCGCGCTGCTCGGCAGGACGTTCGGGTTGCACAACATCTGGTTCCTCGCATCCGAGATAGCGCTGCTCGTCAGCATGTTCGTGATCTCCCGCTACGTGCTGCCGCTCGTCGAGCGCCACGATCGCGGTGCCACCGGCGAGGAGCAGGTGGGGGGGTTGCTCGAGGTGCTATCAGAGCGCGGCTGGCGTGTGATCCACGACGCGAGCCTCGGACGGGGGAACGTCGACCACATCCTCATCGGGCCTCCGGGCATCTTCACGATCGAGACCAAGAGCCATCCCGGGCCGGTGACCGCCACGCGGGTGCACGGCGAGACGCTCCGGCAGGCCCAGGCCCAGAGCAGGGCGATCGAGCGCGTAACCGGCGTCGAGGTAGAGCCGCTGATCGTCTTCAGCCGAGCCTGGGTAGATCGACCCATGGCGCGGCGAAAGGGCGTTCGCGTCGTCCCCGCGCGAATGCTGCTCGGCCACCTCGGCAAGCTGCCCGAGATGCTCTCGCCGCAGGAGATCGACAAGGCGCACGAGCTCGTCGCGCAGGCCCTGCTCGAGCACCACGCGCGCGGGCGCCCGCGCAGCGCAGGCCGCCGTCGCGCCCGCGCCAGCCGGCTGCTGACGGTGCACGGGCGCGGTGGGCGATAGCGTTGACTCCAGTCATGGCGATCTCACCCTTCAACGCTCGGCCCGCCTCTCCCGAGGGCGAGCGGCGCCGAGCGCGGCTCGCGATTGCGATCGCAACTGTCGGAATCATCGCGATCCTGCTCGCATATGCCGTCTCGCCCGGCGTCAGGCACGTCGTCAGCCACGCCACGCACAGCGTCAAACACGCCGTCGGCCACGTCCTCGACCCAGACAAGGGCAAGACCGGCAACGCGCGCGCGAGGGCGGCGCCGGCGACAGCCGCGCCGACGAGGCCGGCCTCCGGCGCGCACACAAGGCCGTCCTCCAAATAGTCGGCGTTGCGTCCCGCCCGAGGCGAGGGGTAGCTTCCCTGGAATGCACGCCACGACATTGACTGCGCCGGCGGCCGGCGCTGCGGAAGGCCCGGGCAGCACACTCGCCCCGACGTCCGACGCCCTGCTGCAGCGGTTCGGGCTCGAGCAGTTCCGGCCCGGCCAGCGCGAGGCGGTGCAGGCCGCGCTCGACGGGCGCGACAGCCTCGTCGTGATGCCCACCGGCGGCGGCAAGTCGCTGTGCTACCAGCTGCCAGCGCTCGCCGGCGAGGGCGACCCCGCCCAGCCGCTGGTCGTCGTCGTCAGCCCGCTCATCGCGCTGATGTCCGACCAGTGGCACAGGCTCGAGAGCGCCGGTGTGCGCGCGGCGATGCTCGCGTCGGGCATGGCCGAAGGCCACAACGAGCAGGCGCTGCGCGACATCGAGAGCGGCGTTGCCCAGCTGGTGCTCGCCGCGCCCGAGCGGTTCGCCTCGGGCGCGTTCAGGGCCGCGCTCGCACGCCGGCGCGTGGCGCTTTTCGTCGTCGATGAGGCGCATTGCGTCGCCGAGTGGGGCCACGACTTCAGACCCGACTACCTGCGCCTGCACGACGCCATCTCCTCGCTTAGAAACGCCGCTGACGGCGGCCGGCCGGCGGTCATGGCGGCGACCGCCACCGCCACCCCGCAGGTCGCGCAGGAGATCGCCGCGCGACTCGGCCTGCGCGACTGGCTCTCGATTCGCTCCGGCTTCGACCGCCCCAACCTCGCGTTCGACGTCATCAGCGTCGAGGGCAAGGGCGCCGTCGCGCGTAAGCGCGCCGCGCTGATGCACGTCCTCACCGCCGGCGGGAGCGGCGAGGCAGCACAACCGACGCTGCCGGCGATCGTCTACTGCGGCACGCGCAAGGACACCGAGGAGGTGGCCGCGAGCATCGCGCAGGCGGGCATCGATACCGTCACCTACCACGCCGGCATGAGCCCGCAGGCACGCCGCGACAGCCAGGCCGCTTTCATGCAGGGCAGCGCCGAGGTGGTGGTGGCGACGAACGCGTTCGGCATGGGCGTCGACAAGGCGGACGTCCGCACCGTCGCGCACTGGGCGCTGCCGACAAGCCTCGAGGCCTACTACCAGGAGGCCGGCAGGGGCGGGCGCGACGGCGCGCACGCGCGCGCGTTGCTGCTCGCCTCGCGCATGGACCTCGGACGGCTGATCAGGTTCATCAAGGAGCGCGAGATGACCGTCGAGGACGTCAAGCGCTACGTCGCCAGCCTGCGATCGCTCGCCGACGCGCAAGGCCAGCTGACGATCGGTCACGGGGAGCTCGGCGAGCGCCAGCGCGTGCTGCTGTCGGTCGCCGAGCGCGCCGGCGCCGTGGAACTCCAGCCCGGCGGCCGCGACGGGCTGCTGGTGGCGCTCACGGGCGCGGGCAGCCCGCGGCTCGCGCACACGGCGATCCAGGCGTCGCGCAATCGCAGCTGGGACGCCTACCGCTCCATCGAGCGCTACAGCTCAGACGGGCAGACGTGCCGCAGGCGCCAGATCCTCGAGCACTTCGGCGACCCTGCCGCCGGTGCGCCAAGTGGTCGCTGCTGTGACCTGTGTGACCCCGATCCCACGCTCGAGCGGGGCGATGCTCGCGGCGCCCTCCGGGTCACGGAAAAGGACTCGCAGAGCAGGCTCGGGCGCCGGTGCCGCGGGTGCCGGGGCGTTGGCCCGCGCGAGGACGATCTCGACCCCGGTGGACGAGCGCGCCTTCGATGAGCTGCGGGCGTGGCGGATGGGGCGGGCGGACGGCAAGCCCGCGTTTACCGTCGCGAGCGACGCGACGGTGCGCGCGCTGCTGCGTCAGCGTCCACGCGACCTAGGCGCGCTGCTCGAGGTCAAGGGAATCGGCCCCGCGTTCTGCGAGAAGCACGGGCGGTCGCTGCTCGAGGTGCTCGCGGGGATTGATGCGGGGTAGGAGCTTCCGAGCATGCAAAGCCGCCGCTGGCCTACAAGCTGCGCAGCAACTTATCCAAAGATCATGGATAACTAGCGATAAGTCTAGAGACCCTCCCGAGCGCAATTGCGCCGTGGATACGTCGATACGATGCACGGACCGAAACATGCCGACGTAGCTCAGCTGGTAGAGCACTTCACTCGTAATGAAGGGGTCCGGGGTTCGAGTCCCCGCGTCGGCTTCGTGATGCCCCGTCAGCCGCCGGCCACCCTGCCGGCGAGCGTGACGAGCAGCGGCCAGTGAACCTCCGGGTGTTCGCTGACGAAACCTTTGAAGTTCCATTTGCTCATCGCTCCGACGCGCACCGGTGTCAGCGCCCGCACGGTCGCGGTACGTGGCACGTCGGGCAGGATGAGCGCGATCTCGCCGAAGTGGTCGCCCGGGCCGAGCCTCCGGAGCTCGCGGCCGCCAACGAGCACAGCCACTTCGCCTTCGAGGATCATGAAGAACGCGACAGCCGACCCACCCTGCGTGACGAGGTCCTCGCCCGGCCCGACCATGCGCTCGCTCATCCCGCCGGCCAGTCGCTTCAGCGCCCTGTCCTTCAGGGGCGCGAGAAACTGGACCTGACGCAGGGACTCGACATCGACCGCCATGGCCGGAAAGCTACTACCCGAGACGCCAGCGGCGACTTATAGAAGCCGAGCCGCGGCCCGCATCTGTAACATGCCGCACAAGTCCGCGTATGGAGGCGGGGACAAGAGCGAGGGGATGGGTATGAGACGTCTGATCCGGGTCGCGACGGCCTGCGCTGTAATTGCTGCTCTTCTGACGGTTCCCGGATCGGCATTGGCCTCTGGGCAAACGGTCTGTCACGCCGGTTGCGCCTATACGAGCATCCAGTCCGCAATCGCGGGGGCGTCACCCGGCGCGACGATCACGATCGGCGCGGGTAGCTACGACGAAAACGTCGTGGTGAACAAGCCGGTGACGTTGGAAGGCTCGGGTAAGCGCACGGTGATCTATCCGGCCGTCTCGAATCCCGTCTGCTCGTCGGGCTCGCTGTGTGGCGGTGCTGCCAGCAACATCATCCTCGTCGAAGCAAACAACGTCACGATCACGAACCTTCGCCTCAAGGGCGACAACCCAAGTCTGTCGGGCGTGATGGTCGGCGGCGAAAACATCTCCGCGCGCAATGGGATCATCGTCAACTACAACACTGGAGTCTTCAACAACCTGACCGTCTCGAACGTCAGCGTTACGGGGATCTACCTGCGGGGGATCTACGCCTCCTCTGAAGGGACGTTCAACTTCAACCACGACACGGTTGAAAACGTGCAGGGCAGTGAAGAATCGATCGCCATGTTCAACTTCGGAGGCTCGGGCGAAATGTCCGACAACAGCGTGAGCAAAGCGAACGACGCCATTTCAGCGAACTGGTCCAGGGGAACGAAGTTCCTCGGCAACACGATCAGCAATTCCGCAAGCGGCATCCACACAGATAACAACGGCGGGTTCGGCGGAGTTGCCGACCTGATCCAGGGCAACACGGTCAAGAGTTGCACCTCCAACGGCTACGGGCTTTGGGTCTTCGCGCCATATGTCTCGGCGACGGTCGAATCGAACAGGGTGAAGGGGTGCTACATCGGCCTCGGCGCCTTCGGCGGGAATGTGTCGGGTCAAGGCCCGACGTTCGCCGGGAATCGCGTCAGCGGCGCCGGAGCAACCACCACCGACCCGAACGGAACCTACGGCGCCTACCTGAGCACCGACCAGCTCGGCTTCGCGTTCGGGGATCTGACGGCCACTTTGAGCGCGAACACGCTCGAACATGCCACGACGGGAATGCGCGTCACGCAGACGAGCCCGACTCCCGGGCAGCCCGCGGGCGGCCAGGCGACAGTCAGCGCGTCGGGCAACCTGTTCCAGCACGACGGGACCGGCGCCAATGGCGAGCCGGGGACGATCGTGAATGCACAGAACAATTGGTGGGGTTGCACGCACGGCCCGAACATGGGCGGAAAATGCACCACCGCCGTCGGCACGGTCGCGTACTCGCCGTGGCTGACATCTAAGCCCTAGGGGACCGATAGACGAGATCGAGAGGCGGTTCGGCAGGAGGGCTCGAAAGGCTCTCCTGCCGGGGGCCGTCCTCAGGCGGCGCGGCGCTGATCGAGCGCGGCGAGTCGGCGGCCCTGCGCGAGCCCGGTGTCTATCGCCGCCCGCCGGCGACTTGGGTCCATCAGGTTGGTCCCCATCGCCGCGACGCTCGCATCGTCGGGGTTGACGGTCGTGACGGTGGCGCCGCGATTCTTCAACACCAAGGCCTCGGCGCTCGCGATTCCTCGCGAGACCGGCCCGATTGCGCCTGCGAGGGCGCCGAACGAAGGTCGCAGCGAGCCGGTCGGATTGAGACACAGCACGCGATCGCCCTCACCCGCAGCACTCGCGTCCATGTTCGTCGGGCTCCACACGCCGCCGTCGACGTAGGTTCGACCACCGGCCATGAGCGGGCGAAAGACACCGGGTATCGCACACGACGCCTGAACCGCGAAGGCGACTGGGACCTCCGGCGCGCCGGGCGCGCCGAACACGACTCGCCGGCCGCTCTCGCGCTCCAGTGCCACGACCCGCAAACGGCCGTCCCAGCCGACGTCGGCTGACTCGACATGCCGCCCGAGCTCGGCGAGCGAACGCTGGCCATCGGGAACGCGCTGCAGCAGCGAGCGCCGCAGCATCGCACCGCCCGGGGCCGTCGACACGGACGCCCAAGCTGCGAGCGGAGCGGCGGCGGCACTGGCGAGACCCGCGGCCGCTGCAAACGCCTGTCGCAGCGCCGTCAACGGCTCCTCGTCTGCCAGCGACGTTGCCGTCGGTTGCGACAGCGGCCCCAAACGCGCTCCAGGCGCCGCACCGGCGATCAGCGAAGTGGCGACGATCGAGCCTGCTGAGGTGCCGACGTAGCCCGCACAGGCACGGGCGTCGAACTGCGTGCCCTCTTCGATCCCGGCAAGCAGCGCGCTCATCCACGCCTCACCGACCATTCCGCCTCCGCCGAGGACGAGTACATCCGGGGTCTGCATCCGATCCAGGATAGGCCGTGCCGCCGCCGCGGCGTAAATGTGATGGATCTCCGGCGCCGGCGTAGTTAAGGTAATGAGCAGACCCGTGTCCTCGTCCGATGAGCTCGCGCAGCCGCCGGCGTCTCTTCCTCCGAGGGCGCTCGACGCACGCGGGTTCGATGACCTCTTCGGCGAGTGCGCAGCCGACGTCCACGCCTACGCAATCTCGTTGCTCGGCGACCGCGCGGCTGCCGAGGATGTGACGGCGCTCGCATTCGAGCGCCTGTACCGGTCGCGCCTGCGACTGGACGCCGACAGGGGCACGCCGCGCGCCTGGTTGTTCGCGATCGCGCGCAACGCCGCCCTCGATGAGCTGCGTCGGCGCCGGCGCCGGCCACAGCTCGAGCTCGACGAGGGCCTCGCCGGTGAGTTGCCCACCGCCGACCCGCTCGACCGCCTCGCGCGGCGAACGATCGTCCGCGACGCGCTCGCCGCGCTGCCGATTCGCGAGCGCGAGCTCGTGCTGTTGAAGTTCCACGGCCAGCTCACCAACGGCGAGCTGGCGCGCGCGCTCGGTATCAGCGAGTCCAACGCCGGCACCCGTCTGCACCGTGCACTCACGCGCCTGCGCGAATGCTGCGCCGAGCTCGATCAACAGGAGGTCGCATGAGCATTCTCACCTTCCCTGGCGGCGATTCCGCAGATCCCGAGAGCACCTGGGTCCTCGAGCTCGAGGCGGCGCTGAACGGCGAGGCTGAAGGACCCGGAGCCGAGTCCTGGCGCGAGCTACGGGAGGACGTGCGGGCGCTGGCGCCGCCGATGACGCCAGCCTTCGAGCAGCGCCTCAGACAGCGGCTGGCCGAGCCCGAAGCCCGACCTCGCCGACACATGCGCTTTGGCTGGGCACGAGCCCTCGGCTGGCCGCGAGCTCTGATCCGCCCCCGGGCCGTCGCGGCACTGGCGAGCGTTGCCGTCGCCGTCCTGGTCGTGCTCGTCGTCGGGCTCGGCGGGCCGGGGCGGCCGGGCTCCCACGCGCATCCCGTGTTCGAACCACTCAGTTCCGCCGGCGGAGCCCCCGTGGTGAAGGCCGCGTCGCCTGCGCACGCGGACAGAGCCGCGGACGCGCCGGCCACCCCCGCGACGAGCTCGAGCGAAGTCAAAGCGAGCGCTCAGGATCTCGCGCCCGCGGCCGGTGGTTCCGCAGCCGCACCAGGGCGTGTCCAGCAGCTCGCGGCATCCGTCAGCCTGAGCGCGAGTCCCGGCAACGTGCAGGGCATCTCCGAAGGCATCGCGCGGCTGGCGGTGCGCAATGAAGGCTACGTGCAGCAGTCCCACGTGCAGGTGCAGCAGCATGGCTCGAGCGAAGCGAACCTCACTTTGAAGCTGCCCAGTGCCAGGCTCGCGGCCGCGCTTGCGGCGATCGCGCGGCTCGCGCCTGTGAGCTCGGAGAGTCAGTCGCTGCAGGACATCACCAACGCCTACGAAGCGGCGCGCCAGCGACTCGCCGACGCGCGCGCTGAACGTGAGGCGCTGCTCAGAGCGCTGACGGCGGCGAACACCGAAGGCCAGATCGACAGCCTGCGCGAACGGCTGTCGCAGTCGCGCAGTGCGATCACCCAGGACCAAGCCGCCGTGCAGTCGATATCCCAGCGGGCGAGCACGACCGAAGTCGAAGTGACGGTGCTCGCCAACGCCGCCGGCAACTCCTCCACCAGCGAAGGGCTCACCCTACACCGCGGACTTCATGACGCCCTCAGGGTGCTGACCGTCGCCGCGATAGTGATTCTGATCGCAGCCGCGGTGCTCGTCCCGGTCGCGCTCCTGATCGCCGCGCTCGCCGCCGCGCGGACGCTGTGGCGCCGCTACCAGCGCGAGCGGGCGCTCGACACGGCTTGACATAGCGGCTCGCGGCCGTTTGCCGGCCGACGTCTGACTGGTAGTCTCCACTGCTGGCTGGCAGGCTGAGGGATCGAGCAGCGCTGGGGTGAGAGCGTTTTCAGCGAGTGACACTGGGAGGGGCGGCAATGGCAAGGATGACTGAGCAACCGCAGCGGGCGATCCGGCTGGTCGTGTGGATGCTCGCGAGCATGCTGCTCGTGGCGGCGTTCATTGCGGGACCCGCCGGTGCCCGCGTCATCGGCGCCGTCACCCCCGCGGCCTCCAAACCTCCCAAAGTCCTGCTGCAGCCGGTCAGCGTGACGGTCGAAGAAGGCGAAACCGCCGCATTCGAAGCATTGGGCTCAGGTGAGCCCCCGTCGACCGTGCAGTGGGAACTCTCGACCGACGGCGGGGCACAGTGGAGCCCCGTCGCGGGGGCCACCTCGGATAGGCTCACAATCGCGAGCGCAAAGACCTCCGAAAGCGGAGACGAGTATCGCGCCGTCTTCACAAACAGTGTTGGCACCGTAGCGAGCAAGGCCGCAACGCTGACCGTGCAGGTGGCCCCCAGCATCACACAGCAGCCGGTGAGCGCGACCGTCGAAGAAGGCCAGAGCGCCGGCTTCGAAGTCAAGGTGGCGGGCTTCCCGGCGCCTACCCTGCAGTGGGAAGTGTCGATCGACGGTGGCAGCACCTGGTCTCAGGTCAAGTTTGCGACCGGCAGCCAGTTCGCGATCGCGAGCGCCAAGACCTCCGAAGACGGCAATGAGTATCGGGTGATCGTCGCCAATGCAGTTCGCGGGATCATCAGCGAAGCGGTGAAGTTGACCGTCCACAACGTGCCGAAGTTGACACATCAACCGGCGGGCGTGATCGTCGAAGAAGGCCATCCGGCGAGCTTTGAAGCCTCAGCGACCGGTTTCCCTGCGCCGACCGTGCAGTGGGAACTGTCCACCGACAGCGGCGCCAGCTGGACTCCCGTGTCGGGAGCCACCGCTGACAAGCTGACGATCGCGAGCCCCCTCGACTCCGAAAGCGGCAACGAGTACCGCGCCGTTTTCACCAACGTTGCCGGCACGGCGACGAGTAAACCGGTCATGCTGATCGTTCAATCGTCCCCGGTTGTGACCAAACAGCCGGTCGGCACCATCGTCGAAGTCGGGCAGAGCGCGCAGTTCGAAGCGACGGCCGGGGGATCCCCCGCGCCGAGCGTGCAGTGGGAAGTCTCGAGCAACGGCGGCGCCAGCTGGAGCGCTGTCGCCGGAGCCACCAGCGACCAGCTGACCGTCGAAGATGTGCAACTGTCGCAGAGCGGTAACAAATATCGGGTGGCGTTCACCAACGCGGCCGGCACGACTTTCAGTGAAGCGGCAAGGTTGACGGTCGCGATCCACCACTACCGTGTCGTCGGCTGGGGCGCGAACTCATCCGGCCAGCTCGGCGATGAAAGCTTCACCCAGAGCGGCACCCCGGTGCTCGCGAGCGGCCTGAACTTTGTCAACGCGGTCGCCGCCGGCAGGAGTCACAGCCTCGCGTTGCTGAGCGATGGGAGCGTCGTCGCCTGGGGTGCGAATACCTCCGGCCAGCTGGGCGATGGCGAAGAACTCGGCAGCGACGTCCCGAAGCACGTCATCGGGGTGAGCGAAGTCGAAGCGATCGCCGCGGGCGCCGATCAGAGCCTCGCACTGCTGAACAACGGCACCGTCGTCGCCTGGGGTGGCAACGAATCCGGCGAGCTCGGCGACGGCACGACCATCGAAAGCGAAGTACCGGTACCCGTCAAAGGCCTGGCGGGTGTCACCGCGATCGCAGCCGGCGGCAAACACGGGCTGGCGCTGCTGAGCAGCGGCCAAGTGATGGCGTGGGGAGAAAACGAATTCGGCCAGCTCGGAGACGGCACCACCAAAGACAGCGACGTGCCTGTGGCCGTGAGCGGTCTCAGCGGGGTCGTCGCGATCGCTGCGGGCGAACAGTTCAGCCTGGCGCTGCTCAGCGACGGCCAGATGGTGGCATGGGGAGAAAACGAATTCGGCGAGCTGGGCAACAGCAGCGTGGTGGCGAGGGGACCGGAAGAAGAACGCTTCAGCACGGTGCCGGTTGCGGTGGAAGGAATCAGCAACGCGAGCGCGATCGCGGCCGGTGCCCACCACAGCCTCGCGCTGTTGGGCAGCGGCTCGGTCGTGGCGTGGGGCGCCGACGGCGCCGGGCAGCTCGGCGACGGCAGCATCACCGCGAGCGCCGAAGCGCCCGTGCCGGTCAGCGGTCTCACGGGAGTGACACAGGTCGCGGCCGGAGGCGAACACAGCATGGCGCTCCTCAACAGCGGCACGGTCGAGACGTGGGGCGAAAACAAGCGCGGCGAGCTCGGCGACGGCAGCTCCGGCGAACTGAGTGACGTGCCGGTCGCGGTCACGAGTCTCGGCGAGGTCCGCGGCATCGCGGCCGGCGGCTCGCACGACCTCGCGGTTACGGAACCGCTCCCGACGATCAGCGCCGTGAGCCCTCCGCGCGGGCCGTTGGCGGGGGGCACGAAGGTAACGATCACGGGCTCCTCCTTTGACGCCGTGAGCGCTGTAAAGTTCGGCGCTAGCCCTGCCACCAGCTTCACCGTCGAATCCCCCGAAACGATCTCAGCGGTTGCGCCGGCGGGGGCACTCGGCGCGGTCGACGTGAGGGTCACCACGTCCGCCGGGACGAGCCCGACCGGCGTGGCTGACCAGTTCAGCTACCTCGTGCCGCCCAGCGTCGCGAAACTGTCGGTAAGCAGCGGCGCCGGCGCGGGCGGAACGTCGGTGACGATCACGGGCTCGAATCTCACCGGCGCCACGTCGGTCAGCTTCGGCGCGAACACCGCGACCGGCTTCACGGTCGCATCCGCGACGTCGATCACCGCTGTTGCGCCGGCCGGATCGGGGACCGTGGATGTGACCGTCACGACGCCGGGCGGCACCAGCGCGACGGTCAAGCACGACCGGTTCGGCTACATACCGTCGGTCACCACCGTCACGCCCGGCAACGGCCCGGCGCTCGGCGGCACGGGCGTGACGATCACGGGCACCGGCTTCGCACCGGGGGTGGGCGCGACCGGCTTCAAGTTCGGCTCCAAGAAGGCAAGCAGTGTCGACTGCGCGTCGAGCACGACCTGCACGGCGATAACGCCGAGGGGCGCCGGGACAGTGAGAGTCATTGCGTCGGTGCACAAGCTCAAGAGTGTCGCCAACCCTCCCGGCGACACGTTCAGCTACGAATAGGCCGCGGGCGCCATAGGCGCCCGATCCGGTCGAAGAGCTCGTACGCCCGCGCCGGCGCGCCAGGTGCGGCGGCCGCCGCCTGCCGGCGCAGGCCCGCCTCCTCGACGGCGCGCTCGAGCAAGCCGCGCTGCGAGTCCTCGATCCATTTGTCGGCGAGCTCCGCGTCGACCTCCGGGTGAAACTGAACGCCGACGCTCCTGCCCTGAACGAACGCGAGCGGGACCGCGCCCGTACGAGCGAGCTCGCGGGCGCCGGGTGGCACGGTGAGAATGTCTTCGTGCCAGCGAAGCCAGGGGCCGGCTGAGATCAGCACGTCGTCGTGCGTCTCGAGCGTCGTCCAATCGAGCGCGATCTGCGGCGCGCGCGACACCTCGCCACCGAGCGCGCTCGCCAGCGCCTGGGCGCCGAAGCAGATGCCGAGCACCGGCACATCGCGGTCGTGGACGCTGCGCAGGAACTGAATCTCCTGCGCGATCCATGGCTCGTCCGAGGCCGGTACCGAGCGATCCGAGCCGAGGCTCACGACGGCGTCGAGCGTGTCCGGATCGGGCCACCGTGTCAGCTGCGGCACC
This sequence comes from uncultured Solirubrobacteraceae bacterium, assembly GCA_963737025.1. Lineage (GTDB taxonomy): Bacteria > Actinomycetota > Thermoleophilia > Solirubrobacterales > Solirubrobacteraceae > Palsa-744. The sequence continues at coordinate 205,425 of CAVTRA010000005.1, read as the reverse complement.
GACACGGTCCGCAGCGTGTGACCTCGCGCTCGCGCCCACTCGCCGAACAGCGCCGCTGGTACCTCGGGCTCGTGCTCGAGCACGAGGATCTCCATCGATCTCATCAAACCTATACTTTCACCGCACTTGGCTCGCTTGCTTGCCCTGCTCGGTCCCGTCGCCGCGCTTCTCCTGACGGCGCAAGTCACGGCGGCGAGCACACGTGCGCCACGGGCACGCATGGCCACGGTGCAGGCGAGCAGCGTCTCGGGCGCGTACCGGTTCCTCGATCAGATGATGGACCTGTACGCCGGCGGATCGGTGCCGCGGCTCGTGCAGAGCTTCTCCGGCGGGGTGCTCGGCAAGCGCCATTTCACCGCCTCTGTCACCTATGACGACGCGCTCGTCATCGACGCCTACCTCGCCGAGGGCACCTCCGAAGGTCTACCCCGAGCCGAGACCATCGGCGACGCGCTGCTGTACGTGCAGGCGAACGACCCCGCCCACGATGGACGCGTGCGGCCGGCTTACGCTCCCACGCCGTTGCTGAGCCCCAGCGATGTGCAGCCGACCGAACTCGAAAGCGACGTCGGCAACATGGCCTGGGTCGGTCAGGCTCTGGTGCACCTCTACGAAGTCACGGCCGATCAGCAGTATCTGGCCGGAGCGCAGGCGATCGGCGAATGGGTACAGGCGAACTGCTACGACACGCGAGGCGCTGGCGGCTATACGGGTGGTCTGAACGCTCGCGGCAAGCGCATCGAGTGGAAGTCCACCGAGCACAACATCGATCTGTATTCGCTGTTCACGCTGCTCGCGCACGCGACCGGCGCATCGGTGTGGTCGACCCGTGCCGCGTGGGCGAAGGGGTTCGTGGAATCGATGTGGGAACCGCGTGAAGAACGCTTCTATGCGGGCACGACCGAAGACGGCGTCACACCCGAAGACAGCGTGCAACCCGAGGACGTCAATAGCTGGTCCTACCTTGCGCTGGAGAATCCGGCGTACGCGGCGTCGGTGAGCTGGGATGAGACGCACCTGGCGGTCGCCAAGCGCGGTTTCGCCGGCGTGAGCTTCTGCGCCGGCGCGAGGACCGGCGTGTGGTTCGAGGGCACCGCCCACCTCGCCGACGCGCTCGAGCTCCGCGACCAGGCGGGTGATCAGTCGCAGTCGCAGGCGTATCTGTCGGACGTGGAATTCGCGCAGACGCACGGGCTCAACAACGACGGCCTCGGCATTATCGCCAGCTCGAAGAAGAAGCTCAGCGATTGCGAAGGCGAATTCTATTTCGCCTCGCTGCACACGGGTGCGACCGCCTGGTACCTGCTCGCGGCAGCGCGCATCGACCCGTTCCTGGCGACTGCGCCTTAGCGCACGCGTACTTCGTATGTAGGAGGAGCGTAAGGACGGAATTAAGCTGGCGCTGAGCAACGACCAAGCTGCGCTTCAGCAACCCGGAGCAAGCTGTGCTCGATGCTCATCATCCTCCTCCCTCTCATCTGGCTGGTCGTCGCGGCGCTCGTCGTGACGGCCTGTCGGGTGGCTGCCCGCGCGGACGGCGCGGCGCAGTTCGAGCGCGCCGACGGGGCGCGCTCGCGCTAGCCGCTACGCGCTAGCCACTACGCGCTGAGCCACCACGCGCCGAGCGACTAGGCTCTCCTGCGTGAGAGCCCACCACGTCCAAGTCGAGCACGACTTTGCCAAGCCGCCGCAGCGCATCTTCAGCTACCTGGCGGAGCACGAGAACCTGGCTGAGGTCTTCGGCGCCAAGGTCACGCGCTTGCGCGACGGCGAGGACGGGGAGCGCAACGGCGTCGGGTCGGTGCGCCAGCTGCAGATCGGACCGCTGCCGCCATTCGAGGAGACGGTCACGGAGTTCGTCCCGTTCGAGCGGATCGTCTACCGCATCACCAAGGGCAGCCCGTTGCGCGGCCATCTCGGCGTGATGAGCTTCGCGCCCGCATCCACTGGAACGCGCTTCGTCTACGACATCCGCCTCGCCTCGCCGGTGCCAGGCCTGGCATTGCTCGTGCGCACGGTGCTGACGCGCTCGATCACGCGCTCGCTCGCGAACGTCGAGCGCGGCGCCTGAGAACCTGTTTCAGAAACAGGTTCTGAGCCGAGCATCCCCCCCGGCGCCTATCGTGCCGTGCTCGAATGTCCTGCGCTCCGTTCTCCGCAACCATGGCTCGTGACGAGGCTGTGCTGCGCTTCCCCTACGACGACGGGCTCCGCCAGCTCCTGCGTGCGATCCCCGGTCGGCGCTGGGATCCGGCGGAGCGCGCGTGGTGCGTACCGCTCGGCCCTGAGCACGCCGAGGCGCTCGCGCAGCTGTTCTCGGCCCTCCCGCATCCGCCGCAGGTAAGCGACGAGCTCGAGCGTACGATCAGGCGGCGGCGCTCGAGGCGCCGCCGCGACGAGTGCCTGGTTGACCTCGCCCGTCCGGACGAGGACTGGTGGCTGAGCTTCGCCACCGACGGGCCGGCCGAGGCCGTGGAGAGCCTGCTCGAGCACCCGCAGGCGCGCGAGCTCCCCGCGATCGGACGCGCCGTCGTGCCCCTGGACGAGCGTTCCGTGGCGCTATTGGGAGAGGGGGGCGCGAGCAGCGGCAAGCTGAGGTTCAGCGAGGAGGCGCGACGCGCGCTGGATGCGCGGCACGAGCGCCAGACGCCGAGCGCGGCGGCTGGCGATGGCGAACCGGGCTCGCGCGGCACGCGCCAGGCCTATGACGTCGAGTTCCGTCGCGATCGCCGCGGCGAGCACTGGATTCTGATCGCGCCGGAGCGCGCCCGCCTCGCGCACGCGCTCGCCGCGCGATCGGGGCTGCGCGCGCTCGCTGGGCCCGCCGGGACGCTCGGCTTGGCGGCGATCGAGCACGATGCCGAGGCTCTGGCCGAGCTGCTGGGGCACATCGAGGACGTCACCGTGGACCCGCGTGTGACCACGTGGCTGACGCGTGCGACGAGATGGCGCGGCAACGTCGAGGTAGCAGGCCCGCCCGGGCCGCGTGACTCGCCCGAGTTCTTGCTGCTCGGTGACGAGCGGCGCCTGCCGCGGGCCCTGCGCGAGGCGGCGACGAGCGCTCCCGGCGGCGCGACGGTGCCGCTGACGCTGCGGTCCTGGAGGCAGATGTCCGGGCTGGACGCCTGGGTCAGCCCTGCGGCCAGGCGCTGTATCGCGGCGCTCGAGGACGGGCGGCCCGCGCCGGCAGCGGTGCTCGAGCGTTCGAGCGTGCACGAGGAGCCGACGTTCGTAGTGGCCGAGGGTCACGATCCGGAGTGTGTGCGGCGCTTCGCAGAGATGCGCGGCGTGCTGGCGCCCACGGCGCGTCGCGGCGGCCCACGCGATCATGCCCTGCTTCCCGCTCTGCGCGCGGATCCGTTCTGCGTTCCGCAGCTCGACGCCTTCCTCGCGGACGGTGAGGTGTGGGTCGAGCCGGATGCGCTCGCGCTGCTGCAGGAGATCCGCGAGCAGCACGCGCATGCGGCCGGTCTGGTGGCGCTGTCGAGTGCGACCGACGCGTCGCTGCACGTCGCCGGCCTCGGCGGCGAGCTGAAGCCGTTCCAGCGCGCCGGCGTGAGCTACCTGCTCGAGCGCCGGCGGGCGTTCCTGGCCGATGAGCAAGGGCTCGGCAAGACGATCGAGGCGCTCGCGACCGTCGAGGCGGCAGGCGCCTACCCGGCGGTGGTGGTGTGCCCGGCGAGCCTCAAGCTCAACTGGATGCGCGAGCTCGAACGCTGGCTGCCACAGCGCAGCGCGCGGGCTCTCTCCGGCAACGGCAACGGTGCCGCGGCTCCGGGCGCCGCGGACATCACGATCGTCAACTACGACATCGTGGCGGCGCGCCTGGAGGAGCTCTGCGCGCTGGAGCCGGCGGCGCTCGTGCTCGACGAGTCGCACTACTGCAAGAACGCCGCGGCCAAGCGCACGCAGGCGGTCCAGCGCCTCTCTGCGGCCCTCCCGCGTGAGGGCCTGGTGCTGGCGCTGAGCGGGACGCCGATAACGAACCGGCCGGCGGAGCTGATCTCGCAGCTGAGGATCCTGGGACGGCTGGAGGACTTCGGCTCGGGCGTGCGCTTCGGCGAGCGTTTCCGCGGCGCCGATGCGCATCTGCGCTTGCACTGGCACCTGCGCGCGCGCTGCTTCGTCCGCCGCCTGAAGGCCGATGTGCTTCCCCAGCTGCCGGCCAAGACGCGCGCGGTCGTGCCGGTCGAGCTGGACAACGAAGCCGAGTACCGGCTCGCGGAGCGCGACCTGGTCGCATGGCTTCGCAGTCAGCCGCTTGACCTGCGCGAGCTCGACGCGAAGGTCGCTGCCGCGCTGCGCGCCGAGCGCCTCGTGCGCTGCAATGCGCTAAAGCTCCTGGCCGCGCGGGGCAAGCTGCATGCCGCGCTCGCCTGGATCCACGACTTCTGCTCCTCCGGCGAGCCGCTGGTCGTGTTCGCGGGCCACCGCGAGATCCAACGCGCGGTGCTCGATCGCTTCCCCGCGGCGCTGCACATCCTCGGCGAGGACAGCGCGGCGGCGCGGGACAGCGCCCTGCGGGCCTTCCAGGAGACGCAGGCGAGCGAAGCCAACCAGCTGATCGTCTGCTCGATCGAGGTCGCCGGGCACGGCCTGACGCTGACGCGCTCCTCCAACGTCGCGTTTCTCGAGCTCGGCTGGACGCCCGCCAAGCACGATCAGGCCGAGGATCGCTGCCACCGCATCGGCCAGCAGGATGCCGTCAACGCCTACTACCTGCTCGCGGCGGACACGATCGACGAGACCATCTCCACACTGCTGGAGCGCAAGCGGGCGCTCATCGGCGCCGTCACCGACGGTCTGGACGAGGACGACGAGGGTGTGCTCGACGGGCTCGTGCGCGAGTTGCGATCAGCGCCTTATCGGCATCTGCGCGCGGTCGCGTGAACCGGCACGAGTCGCCGGTCAGGGCCAGAGCTCGAGCGTGTCCATGATCGCGCCCCAATGTTCCACCGCGCGCGCTTCACCTTCGGTGAGCTGTTCTTCCAGCGGCAGCGAGCGCCGGGCGAGCGCCCGCGCCGACGAGCTCTCGTAGCCGGCGAGCTGCGCCGGCAGATAGCCGAGCGCGACCCACGCGGGCATGAACTTTGCGACCAGCGTGACGGTGCTCGCTGGCAGCGTGGTGTACCCGCTCGCGGCCCATGCTTTGACGTCGCCGCACAGATTCGGCGTCGGTAGGCTCAGGATCGTCTTCAGGTCGCCGACGTAGGCTCGGACCGCGCTCGTCAGGGCGTGGTTGGCCCAGCTGAGAGCGCCCGCAGCGGCGACGTACGTGCGGATCGCCGAGAGGTCGGGCTTGGCTGCGGACACCACCATCGCGGCGATCACCTCGTCGCTCATCTTCGTCGAATCTGGGTTCTGGGGCGAGCCGGCGCCGGCTTTCGGACATTCCGCGCGCACCTGCCCGAGGACATGCAGCGGTCCCGCTTCGGCGCTCGCCAGATGGGTCCTCGCGACCCGCACGAGCGCGTAGTTGTCCTGGACGTAGGCCTGGGTGCTGGATGTGTTCGAGCTCGCCAGCGCGGGCGACCCGCTCAAAGCGAAAGCGCCGGCGAAGGCCAACAGGGCGACATACGCGCGTACCCTCATCGGTTAGAGCCTACGCCAAGCGCGCGTCGCGGACGCCACGAAAAACTTGATAAGGATGCGTGCGAGCGGCGCATCCTCGCGGGTTGCCGCGGGGTTCCTCGGTATTGTCATGGCGTCGCGAGGGCTTCTCCGTCCGCACCCCGGGGAGGCTCAAGGACAGAAGCGTGGGCATCGCTCGATTTCGCGCCGCCGGTCGTGATCGTCGCCGGTGTCTGGATGTCGGGCCTAAAGCACACACATGAGACGCAACGGGTACATCGTCCTGCTGGTCGCGCTCCTCGCATGGATCGTGGCGGCGATCGCGAGCGGCTCGCCCGACCTCGGGCTCTCGAGCGGCAGCTCGGTCCTCACCGCGAAGGCCGCGCTGGAGTGCCTGCCGAGCACGTTCGAACACAGCGCGAGCCTGCCCGGCGCCGGTGTCGAGGTCTCGCCCGAGCCTGACAGCGACAGCGCCAACCCCGACACGCAGATCAGCTTCCTCGGCCCGAGCGTCGCCAGCATCGGCGAGGTAACTGTCGTCGGCTCGCAGTCAGGGCACCACGACGGCCGTCTATCCGGCTACTCGCAGGGCGGCGGCGGCAGCTTCGTGCCCGACAAACCGTTCGACGCCGGCGAGCGCGTGACGGTTGACGCCGTTATCGGTACGGGAGGCACGGGCAAGCGGGTCGAATTCGCCTTCCGCATCGACACCCCGTATTCGACGGCCGGTGTGCCGCCGTTTCCCAACCCGGCGGCCGCACCGGCCGACTACCAGAGCTTCGACACGCTGCCCGCGGTCCAGGCCCCGGTGCTGAGCGTGAGCGTGCCGGATCGTGACCCTGCGGCAGGCGACATCCTCACCACCAACGGCCCCGGGCCCGGCCAGTACGGACCGCTGATCTACACGCCGCAGGGCCAGCTGGTGTGGTTCGACAAGCTGTCGGGAGGCGAAACCGCCGAGAATCTCAGCGAGCAGACATACGAAGGACAGCGCGACCTGACGTGGTGGAAGGGACGCGTGCTCTCGCTGGGCTTCGGCCAGGGGGAAGACATCGTCATGAACGCCCATTACCGAACGGTTGCGAGGGTCGGCGGCGGGAACGGACTGCGGGCAGACCTGCACGACTTCCAGCTGGCTCCACGCGACGTCGCCTACGTCACGGCGTTCAACCCGATCCGCTGCGATCTCAGGCCTGTAAAGGGAGCGCACAGCGGGGTGATTCTCGATACGGCGATTCAAGAGATCGACATGAAGACGGGTCTCGTGCGCTGGGAATGGCACAGCCTCGATCACATCAGCGCGTCGGAGTCCGAGACCGAACCCGGCACGAGCTCGACGCCATGGGACTGGTTTCACCTCAACTCGATCGATCTCGAGCCGGGCGGGAACATCCTCATCTCCGCGCGCAGCACTTGGGCCGCCTACCAGCTCGAAGGGGGAAGTGGAAAGGTCCTCTGGCGCCTCGGCGGCCTGAAGAGCTCCTTCAAGATGGGACCGGGCACCGAAACGGCGTGGCAGCACGACGCGCGCATGCTCCCCGACGGCGAGGTCAGCTTGTTCGACGACGGGTCAAACCCGCCGATCCACCACGAATCGCGCGCCATTCGGATCGCGCTCGACTTCAGCACCCACGAAGCGCGGCTCGTGTCCGCCTACACCCACAAGGATTCGCCGCTGCTCGCCGCAAGCCAGGGCAACGCGCAGACGCTCGCGGATGGGAGCACGCTCGTGGGTTACGGCGGGGTGCCTGAGATCAGCGAGTTCGCGAGCGGCGGCTCGCTCCTGTTCGACGCCAGCCTGCCGTACGACATGTCCTTCTACCGCGCCTTCCGCTTCCCCTGGAGCGGACGTCCGGTGAGCCCGCCGGCGACGCTCGCCGCGCTGAACAACACGGGCGAAGAGACCGTGGTGCACGCGAGCTGGAACGGCGCCACGGAGGTCGCGGCCTGGCGCGTGCTCGCGGGTGCGAGCACCGGCGCGTTGTCGGCGCGGGCCACGATCCCGGCGCGTGGCTTTGAAAGCTCGACGACCCTACCCGTGAAGTACGCCCGCGTCGCGGTGCAGGCGCTCGGTGCGGATCATCAGGTGCTCGGCACCTCGCACACGGTGCAGGTGGTCAGCTACGCCGCGTCACTTCCGAGCGACAAGTGACCGGGATGAGACTCAGTAGGCCGGTTTCGTGGTGTGCTTGTGCCCGGTCGTCGTCGTTTCGGTGGTGGGGGTGCTCGTCGTCTGCTTGGCGGTGGAGCTCGTGCCTTTGCCGCCGCATCCCGCCACCGCAACGCCGCTCGCCAGGAGTGCCAGGCTCGTTAGCATGGCGGTCAGTGAAGATTTCCTCATGGGCCGGGCTCCAATTGTCGCTGAAGGGCTCGGGCGCTCACCCTACCAGGCGCTCATGGCGCCAATCGCAGGAGCTTCGCCAGTCATGAGCGTGAAGACGACGGCAACTCCGGGCATACCGAACACCCCTCCACTCGAGGTCGACGCCAAGGCCGGCTCGGCGTCGAGGTGGCTGCTGGTCGTGTGCTGCGTGGCGCAGTTCATGGTGATCCTCGACCTGAGCATCGTCAACGTGGCGCTGCCCTCGATTCAGTCGAGCCTCGGCTTCTCCTCGCCCGAACTGCAGTGGATCGTCGACGCCTACGCGATCACGTTCGCGGGTTTTCTGATGCTCGGCGGCCGCGTCGCAGACCACTTGGGCCAGCGCCGCACGTTCGTCGCGGCGCTGGTCCTGTTCGGGCTCGCCTCGCTCGTCGGCGGTGCCGCACAGAGTCGCGACATGCTCATCGGCGCGCGCGCGGTACAGGGCCTCGGGGGCGCCTTCATGGCGGCCTGCTCGCTGGCGATCATCACGTCGTCATTCCCGCCCGGTCCGAGGCTCCATCGCGCGATCGGAACGTGGGCCGCGATGAACGGGCTCGGCGGTGCCGCTGGAGTGCTGTTCGGAGGGATCATCACCCAGGAGCTGACGTGGCGCTGGGTCCTGCTGATCAACCCTCCGATCGCGATCGCGACCGCACTCGTGGCATACGCGGTCGTGAGCGAGCGCCGACGGATCAAGGACGGCGCGAGCTTCGACCTGGCGGGCGCGGTGACGCTGACGATCGGTCAGATGGTGCTGGTGTTCGGCGTGGTGGAAGCCGGCCTCAAGGGCTGGGACACGCTCGCCGCGCTGGGGCCGATCATCGGCGGCCTGGCGCTGCTCGCGGTGTTCGGGGTGATCGAGGCGCGCCTTGCCTCCAACCCGCTGATTCCCTTCAAGGAACTGACCAAGCCTCTGCGGGTCGCCAACAACATCGTCCTGCTGTTCAGCGCGTCGCTGTTCCCGATGTGGTTTGTGAGCTCTCTGTACCTGCAGCAGGTGCTGGGTCTCTCGCCGCTGCACACGGGGCTGATCTTCCTGCCGATGACGTTGATGATCATTCTGGTCGCGTCGCGCGCGGGCAAGCTCGTGAGCCACTTCGGGGTGCGCCCGGTGCTGGGCGGCGGCCTGATCATGTTGACGTGCGGCATGCTGCTGCTCGCGAAAATCGGGTCCAGCGGCAGTCCGATCGTCTACATCATGATCCCCGGCCTGCTGACGGCGGCGGGGATCGCGATGTCGATCGTCCCCTCGACGATCGCCGCCACGCAGGGGGCGAAGGAGGGGCAGGCGGGGCTCGCGTCCGGCCTTGTCAACACCTCTCGCCAGGTGGGCGGCGGGCTCGGGCTGGCGATTCTCGTGACGCTCGCGACCCAGCGTTCGAGCCACCTGATCGGCACCGGCCAGCAGGTTCCCCAGGCGCTCACTGACGGCTTTCGGCTCGCGTTTCTGATCGGTGCCGGCCTGGCGGCGGCGGCAGCACTGATGACCTTCACGCTGATGCCCAGGCCGACTGGCGAGCTCGCGCCGGCGGTGCGACGCTTCGCGCTCGCGATCGGAGCGGTGCTCGTGTGCTTCGTCGCGGTCAGCGTCGCGCTGGCGGGCTCGCACGGACCTCCGATCGGCGCGTACAGCAGCGACGACACCTACAGCTACGTCACGGCGCCGTCGCTGCATCCGCCGAGGGTCCGCGCGAATAAGCAGTCAGCCGCCGGTGAGCTGGCGCCTGGCTACATCCTGACCGCCAACTTCTTCGACCTCAACGAACCGCCGATCGTTGGCCAGAGCGGGCCGCTGATCCTGGACAACAACCTGCAGCCGGTGTGGTTCGAGCCCGTGCCGGAACGCGTGGCCGCCGCCAACCTGAGCCTCCAGACATATGCCGGCAAGCCGGCGCTCGCGTGGTGGCAGGGAGTCGTCACGAACACCGGTGCAACCGAGACCGGCGAAGACGTGGTCGTCAACCAGCACTACCAGCCGGTTGCGAGGCTGAAAGGCGTCGACGGCTGGGTCCTCACGCTGCACGCACTCGTGATCGACGGTGAAGACGCGTGGGTGACCGCGAACAAGAACATCCCGCTGGATCTTTCGAAGTACGGCGGCGCCTACAACGGCGCGCTGATCGACTCCGCGGTGCAGGAGTACAACATCAAGACCGGCGAGCTGCTGCGCACCTGGGACGCGCTTCAGCACATCCCGCTGGGTGACTCCTACGCGACACTGCCGACGAACGGCTTTCCGTGGGACGCATACCATGTGAACGCGCTCGAACTGATTGGCAACGGGGCGTTCCTCGTCTCGATGCGCAACACGTGGGGGGCCTATGCGGTGAACATCGACACGGGCAAGATCGAATGGACGCTCGGCGGCAAGCACTCGAGCTATACGTTCGGCCCGGGCGCAGCCTTCCAGTGGCAGCACGACGTGGCGCTCGGGCCGGAATCGACGGTCACGATGTTCGACGACCACTGCTGCCAGCAGACAGGCGGAGGCACCTCGGTCAAAGCGACGGGCCCCTCGCGTGGGCTCGTGCTGAAGCTCGACCAGAGCACGCGCACCGCGACGCTCCTCGCCCAGTACGGCGCTCGCGGAGGCTTCGAATCGGAATACATGGGCGACATGCAGCTGCTCCCCGCCGGAAAGGCGTTCGTCGGATGGGGATCGGAACGGTATTTCTCCGAGTACAACCGCTCTGGCCAGCTGCTGTTGGAAGGGGAATTCCCGCAGCCGGACCTCACCTACCGCGCCACGCTCGAGCAGTGGGTCGGGGAGCCGCTCTCCCCGCCGGTGGGCGCCGTGCGCCAAGACGACGGCAGGACGACCGTCTACGCGAGCTGGAACGGCGCCACTCAAGTCGCCTCCTGGAGGGTGCTGGCCGGATCGAGCGCGAACCACTTGGCCGCCGTGGGCACGGCCGCGAAGGCGGGCTTTGAGACGGCGATCGCGCTCACCCGGGAATACAGGACCTTCGAGCTGCAGGCGCTCAGCGCGAGCGGCCAGGTGATCGGAACTTCCGGGGCCTTCTCGGGTTCGACGGCATGATGACTCGCGCGACCGTGCTGGCCGATCTTCGATCGGTCGTGGTGCTGGCGATGTGTCTCGGCCTGTGCGCGTGCGGCGGCACAGCTCCGGCCGCGTCGCCGCCGTTCGAAGACACATCGGCGAGCCGCGCGGCCACGAGTCCGATCGCCATCTCCCCGGAGCCCGGCACGCCCGACGCGTCCCCGAGCACCCAGATCAGCTTCCTCGGCCCGCAGGGCACCCGCGTCAGCGAAGTGCACGTCGTCGGCTCCCACAGCGGCACCCACACGGGAGTGCTGCGCGCCTACTCGACCGGCACCGGCGAAAGCTTCCTGCCGGCGCATCAGTTCGTCCCAGGCGAGCGTGTGAACGTCAGCGCACGCGTGAGCGCCGGGACGGCCAGCTATGCGGTGAGCACCAGCTTCACGGTCGCGCATCAGGCGAGCGTCAGCCAGAAAGAGTTCCCGCTCAACCCGGGCAACTCCAGCGAAGTGCAGCACTACATCTCGGCGCCGACGCTGACGCCCTCGACCGTTCACATCAGCACTCAGGCCAAGCCCGGCGCCGCGCCCGGGGATCTACTGCTCGCGCCATACCAGGGCAAGGGCACCGCCGGACCGATGATCACAGAACAGAACGGCAACCTCGTGTGGTTCCATCCGCTGCCGGCCGGCGAGGAGCCTTCGAGCCTGAAAGTGGAGCAGTACGCGGGCAAGAACGTGCTCACCTGGTGGCAGGGCCGGATCCTGGAAGTGGGCTTTGGCGTCGGCGAAGACGTGATCTACAACTCCGCCTACCAGAAGGTCGCGAGCGTCAGGGCCGGCAACGGCTACCACGCAGACCTGCACGAGTTCCGCCTCGCCCCCGAAGGCACCGCGTGGATCGACGCATTCGATCCGATTGACATGAATCTCGCCTCATACGGCGGCAAGGCGGCGGGCGTCATCAACGATTCCGTGGTCCAGGAGATCGACGTTAAGACGGGCCTGGTCATGTGGGAGTGGCACGCGCTCGGACACGTCCCGATCAGCGAATCGCACAGCGAAGTGTCGAAATCGAGCTACCCGTGGGACTACGTGCACATCAACTCGGTCGATCCGGGGAGCTCGGGCGACGTGCTGCTGTCCTCGCGCAACACATGGGCGCTGTACGACGTGGACATCGACGGCGGCGCTGTGCGCTGGCGCCTCGGCGGGACGCGCTCGAGCTTCAAGCTCGGCCCCGGGACCAACACGTACTGGCAACACGACGCGGAGTGGCAGCCAGGAGGGCTGATCTCGGTGTTCGACAACGGCTCGGATCCGCCGAAGGAGAAGCAGTCGCGCGGTGTGCTGCTCGATGCGAACGTGGCCGCGCGCACGGTCACGCTCGTCAAGCAGTTCGTGAACCCGAGCAGAACGCTGCTCGCGACCAGCCAGGGAAACGTGCTCAGCCTGCCCGGCGGCGACTGGCTGATGGGCTATGGCGGGCTGCCCAACTTCACCGAGTACGACGCCTCCGGGCACGTGCTGCTCGACGGCGCGCTCGGCAAGAACGTCCAGAGCTTCAGGACCTACCTCGATCCGTGGAACGGCCAACCGACGACGGCGCCGGCGGTGGTGGCACGGCCGGGCGTGGGCGGCACGATTGCCGTGTCGATGAGCTGGAACGGCGCCACCGAAGTCGCGTCCTGGCGCGTGCTCGCCGGCCCGTCCCCGAGCGCGCTCGCGAACGCGGGCGCCGGCGCGAGGACAGGCTTTCAGACGACGGTCGCGGTGCCCGGCGCGGGGCCGTACGTGGCCGTGCAGGCGCTCAACGCCTCCGGCGCCGTGATTGGCACGTCAGCCACGGTCAAGGATTAGCGCCGCACCCGAGCAGGGCTGCACGCCCGTCGGTGGTGGCCCTGGCACCGCGCGCGCAGATGCGCTTCGCTCAGAAGAGCTTGGGTCTGAGCGGCGAGCTCGGCGGCATGCCCGGCGAGGGTGCTTCCTGGGGTGCGCCACCGGTTTCGCGTTCGATGCGCCGTTTTCGGCGCGCAGCGGCGCTGACTGAGGCGTGTCGGGCGGTGGAGAAGTAGTCGGCGAAGCCACGCGCGTGCGCGCTCACGAGGCGCGGCGGCAGCGGTCCGCGGAGCTCCTGCTTGAAGGCGAGGTCGTATTCCACGCGCAGGCCTTCCTCGATGAGGCTATGGCCGGCGCTGTTGTGCAGCTCCATGCGCCCGCTCTGCGTGCTGTAGTCGTAGAGCTCGACTTCCTGCCCCAGCGAGAGCGGCGTAATCCCTTCATAGGGCCAGTTCGAGTAGGTCGCGAACTTGGCCTGCGGCGTGCGCATGGCGACGATGTGCAGCGGCGCGTTGGCGGCATAAGGTTCGATCGCGAACTCGGTGACGGTCTCATCGGTGGCGTGCAGCACGAAGGGCCGTCCGGGAGCTTCGGGATTGGCGAGGATGCTCGCCAGGTCCAGCCGCCCGGCGATGTGCGAGTAGTGGGAATCGCGGCGCCAATGATCGGAGCCGGTGGCGATCGTCAGCAGCAGCGGCGCGACGTCGACGCTGGAGGTGAGCTGCGTGCGCAGCTGTTCGGGCGCGGTCGTGAGCTGCCCGCGCAGGTCCTTGACGATCAGCGGCACGCGTGTGCTCTCCTCGTAGGCGCTCGCGCCCTTGCCGCGCAGCCCATGCGAGGCGCCGTACTCGCCATGATCGGAGGTGAACAGGATCACGGTGTTGGCCGCCACCTCCGGACGGCTTTCGAGCGTGCGTATCACGTGTCCGATGTGCCGGTCCACCTCGAGCTGGAGCTGGACGTAGAGGTCGAGGAAGCTGAGCCATTTTTCGCTCGCTTCGGGGCCGCTGAACGGGACCGGCCCGAACGACGCGGCGGCGGTTTCCTGAAAGGAGAGCTGCAGCCGTGGCTTGCGGCGCTCGAGCAGCAGCTCAGGCGTCTCGAAGTTCGGCGGTAGGCGCGCCACGACGCGCGCCGCGCCGACCTCGCTTGGCACGCGGTCGCTCCACTTGTACCACCACGCGATGTCGTGGGGGTTCACGAACGAGACAGTCGTGCACCAGGGCTCGGCGCCGCCCTCGTGGGCGAACCAATCGGCGAACCGTGTCGCGACGTGCGGGTCCATCTTCCAGCCCTGGCCGGGAGCCCCGTCGGGCGAGGGGAAGACGCCGCCGTCGAAGCCGTAGCGCTCGAGCGCCTGTTCGCCGGTGAGCTCGGTCCAGTGATTGTCGTTGTGGGTTAGGTGCCACTTGCCCAGCCAGCGTGTGCTGTAGCCGTGCTCGCGCAGCATCGTGCCCCAGGTGGGGAAGCCGGGGTCCAGGGTGCTGCCGCCCGTGATCATGCAGCCGGTCTGATGCGTGTACAGGCCGGTGAGGAGTGTGGCGCGCGCGGGCGAGCAGTCGTTGGAGGCGGTGTAATGCCTGCCGAAGGAGACGGCCCCTTCGCGCAGGCGCCGCAGGTTGGGCGGCAGTCCCAGGCCGGAAGGGTCGGGCGAGAACCACTGCGGGAAGCGCAGCTGGTCGACCACGATCACGAGGATGTTCGGTTTGTTCGATCTCGAGGTCGGCGTTGGCGCCACAGCGGGGCTGGGGCGTGTGCTGGGGGTGCGCGAGCCGCCGTCGGAGTCGGTCGCGGCACCGATCGCGAGCCCCGCTCCTGCAAGCGCACCGCCGATCAGGGTGCCCTTCAGGAACGTGCGTCGATCAACTCTCCTATGCTCCGCTGCGTCGATGCGGTTCATGCGCGCTCTCATCCTAGGGCCTGCGATGGCTGTGGGGTTGGGGCTCGTGGCCCAGCCCGCCCTCGCTGGCCAGACGGCCCCCACGTGCGCTCCGACAACGGTCGACAACTCTGCGTTGCAGGCTGGCTCGGTGACTGTCTCGCCACTGGCGGGCAGCCGCGACGCCTCGCCGCAGACGCAGATCAGCTTCCTCGGGGTGCCGGTCGGCGATCTCAGCGCGATCAGCGTCGTCGGGTCGCAGACGGGCGCCCACAGCGGACGCTTGGCGCCGTACTCGCAAGGAGACGGCGCCAGCTTCCTGCCCTCGCGACCGTTCGCGGAAGGCGAGCGCGTGACGGTTCGTGCGCGGCTGCAGGCAGGTCATTCGGCGCGGAGCGTGCTCGATGAGTTCGTGATCGCCCACCAGGACCAGATCACCACGACACCGAAGAGCGCACATCCGGGCAGCCCCGCAGAAGTACAGGGGTTTCATTCGCGTCCGGACCTGCAACCGCCCGTCGTGACGGTCACCGCGCAGTCGCCGGCGGTCGCCGCCGGGGACCTGTTCGTCGCCCCCTATGCCGGGCCGGGGCAGGCCGGGCCGATGATCCTCGACCCGAGCGGGGGGCTGCTGTGGTTCAAGCCGCTGCCGACGAACACCTCTGCGACGGATCTGCAGGTTCAGCAATATGCCGGCAAGCCCGTGCTCACGTGGTGGCAGGGGGACGTGACCGTACACGGGTTCGGGCTCGGCGAAGGCGTGATCGCGGACGACACCTACACCGACATTGCGCACGTGCGCGCCGGCAACGGCCATCAGGTGGATCTGCACGAGTTCGAGCTGACCCCGCAGGGCACCGCGCTGGTCACGGCCTATGACCCGATCTTGTGCAACCTGTCGTCGGTTGGGGGGCCGAGCTACGCCGGGGTCACGGACAGTCTCTTCCAGGAGATCGACGTCGCGACTGGGCTGGTGATGTACGAATGGACGAGCATCGATCACGTTGCGCTCGCCGAATCCTACGAACCGGCGAGTCGCTCAAACACCGCCACACCCTGGGACTTCTTCCATCTGAACTCCGTCAACCCGGATCCTGACGGCAGCCTGATGATCTCCAGCCGTAACACGTGGACCGTGTACAAGCTCGACGGGCGCACCGGCCGGATCGACTGGCAGCTGGGCGGGAAGCACTCGAGCTTCAAGATGGGCGCCGGCACGGGCACCGCGTGGCAGCACGATCCGCGTGAACTGCCCGACGGGTCGATCAGCCTCTTCGACAACGGCTCCTCGCCGAAGGCGCACAGTGAGTCGCGCGGCATCGTCGTGAGCCTCGGCGATCCGCCGGGGACCGCGACGCTCGTGACGCGCCTGACACACGCGCCGCCGGTGCTGGCCGAAAGCCAGGGCAACGTGCAGTCGCTCGCCAACGGCGACTGGTTCGTCGGCTGGGGCCAGGAACCGTTCTTCTCGGAGTTTGGTCCGCAGGGCCAACTGCTGTTCGACGCGCACTTCCCCGCGTTCGACGAGTCCTACCGCGCCTTTCGCTTCACGTGGAGCGGTACGCCCGCGCACGCGCCCGTGTTCGCCATCCAGGCCGGCGGCACGACCGGCACGACGGTTTACGCCAGCTGGAACGGCGCCACGTTGGTGACCGCCTGGAGGCTGCTCGCGGGCGCGAGCACGTCGAGCCTCAGCGCCGTCGCGCAGGTGCCGCGCGGTGGCTTCGAGACCGCAATTCCGATACCGGCCGGGACCGTCGGCCCGTACATCGCCGTGCAGGCGCTCGGCGCCGAAGGGCAGGTGCTGGGTACCTCTGCGACGGCTGCTGAGGCGGGGCTGTAGCGGAAGGGGGGATGAGCCGGACCGGGATCCACGGAGGCTGGGTTAGTAGCTTTTCTCTTTCATGATGTGGCGATGGTTGCCCGGCCTTTCACAGCGTAGAGTTCCTCGATCTCGCGTGGTGTTCGGTCGGCGAGGTTTTCGTGCAGGCGGCTGTCGTTGAACCAGCTGATGTACTCGACGATCGCGAGCTCCAGCTGGCCACGGGTCCGCCAGACGCGGTCGTTGATGAGCTCGGTCTTGAAGCTGTCGACGAAGCTCTCGGCGAGGGAATTGTCGTAGGCGTCGCCGCTGCTTCCGACAGACGCGAGCACGTCGTGGTCGGCGAGCGTCTGGGTGTAGTCCCCGGATAGATATTGGGCGGATTCAATCGGTCGTCGCAACGGTTTGTGTTTGGAGGGATCGTAGATGCTCGTTGAGTGCTTCGGCGGGTGTGTGCCAGCTGAGTGTCTTGCGGGGTCGGCTGTTGAGCGTGGCGGCGACGGCCTCGAGGTCTTCGGCAGTGTGTCTAGCGAGGTTTGTGCCTCTTGGAAAGTATTGGCGGAGCAGGCCGTTGGTGTTCTCGTTCGTTCCGCGCTGCCAGGGGCTTTGAGGGTCACAGAAATAAACGTGAAGCCCGGTTGCGATCTTGAGCTGTGCGTGTTGTGTCATCTCAGCTCCCTGGTCCCAGGTGAGTGAGCGGCGTAGCTGCTCGGGCAGTGTCGTGATCTGCGCGGTGATCGCGTCGCGCACCGCTTCGGCGCCGCGACCGGCGAGCGGTGGCCCGTGCTTCACTCTTGGGCCGCCGTGGCCCGGCATCGGTGGTAGGTGGAGCAGCATCGTGAACCGGGTGCTGCGCTCCACCAGCGTTCCGATTGCGGTGCGGTCGGTGCCGAGGATGAGATCGCCCTCCCAGTGGCCAGGTATTGCTCGGTCCTCGGCCTCTACGGGACGCTCGCTGATCATGATCTGCTCGCTGACGAAGCTCTTGCCGCGCCCGCGCACACGGGCTCTGGGGACCCTCAGCGCTCTGCCGCTGCGCAAGCAGGCGGTGAGCTCTCGTCGCAGCGCGCCGCGGCCCTGCACGTAGAGCGCCTGGTAGATCGCCTCGTGCGAGATGCGCATCGACTCATCATCGGGGAAATCGACTTTCAGCCGGTTGGATATCTGCTCCGGACTCCACGCCGTTACCCAACGACGGTCCTGACGGTGTGGCTTGTTCCGGCCCTTCCAAGGCCCGGTCTTGGGGCCCGGCACCGCCGTCCCGTCCGGCCGGCGAACATGGCCTGAGAGGCGCTCCTGCACGTATTCGCGCAGCCGCTCGTCGGTGGCGAGCTTCGCGGTCTTCGGGCGGCGCGCCACCAGATCCGCCTTCCATTGCGCGACCGACGCGCGGTAGTCGAGCTTCCCGCCGCGAGTGGCCGCGTTGCGGCGCAGCTCCCGCGAGATCGTCGACGGGGCGCGCCCCAACCGGCGGGCGATCTCCCGGACCCCGGGCGCCCTGCGCTCTGCGCATCGCGATCTCCTCGCGCTCCTGAAACGACAGGTACCGGCCTGAGATTGAGTCAAGCATGAACGTTGGCATTCCGCCACGTTCTCGGAACCATCGGCTGCCAGCCGCCTGGGACGCTCCGACGGCCAACGCAGCGTCCTCGCTGCTCAAGCCCTTCGCTATCTCAGGCCAGAACAACCGCTCCACGTCGCGGCGCAGCGACGGCTTCCCCGGCGACTTCATCGGCGCCCTGCCCGTCAACTCCGTCATCCACCCTGCTGGCCTGCCCATAAACACCTCCACGATCAAGATGTTGCGAGGACCAGTTGAGTCCGCCTTGGGAGCCCCTGTCGGAGTGGTGAATGAGCCGGACCTCTTGCACGCGCTCTCGGGTCGAGAGCGCCATCCGCAGCGCGTCGAGCACGAGCGTCGTGCGCATGTGTGCCGCGAACTGCCAGCCGACGACCTTGCGGCTGAACACGTCGATCACGAAGCTGAAGAACACGACGCCCTCCCAGCAGCGCAGATAGGTGTAGGGGTCGGGCCGAGGCGCGGTGTCGGGGTTTCGCCCGGTCCGTTTCCCCGGCCCGCCCTCCGAACCGGACGTGCACGTCTCCGCGCATCCGGCTCTCCACGGGTTCATGCCGTTGGTGCGAGTGGTGCTCCCTCCTTGCTCGTCATGGGGTGGGGATCCGGGTGCCCCGGTAGCGGTAGCGGCTGACCGCGACCGCTCGTGGCCGGAACATCTCGGTACCGCCGTCGCGGATCTCCCATCCGGGGAGGTAGCGGCGGCCGAGCGTCCCCCAATTCAGCCCGTGGTGGCGCTTGCGCAGCCAGCCAACGACTCTCCACCACGCGAAGTGGTCGAGGTAGTTGAAGGTGCGCTTGGACACCCCGTGGCGGAAGTAGCTGCACCATCCCCGCAGGACGCGGTTGAGCCGGCGCAGCAGCTCGGCGAGCGTTCGATGACGCTTGCGGCGAGTGAGCGTCCGCACCTTGTCCATCACCGAGGCCAGGGCCTTCTTGGATGGGTAGGTGTAGACCGCTCGCTTGCCGGCCCGGCCTCTGCCAGGCTCGCCGCTGGATGCGGAACCCGAGGAAGTCGAACCCCTCGTCGATGTGGCAGACCCTCGTCTTCTCTTCCGATAGGCGCAAGCCCATCGGAGCGAGCACCGTGCTCGACCTCATCCCAGAGCGCTTCGGCGTCCGCGCGGGTGCCACCGACCATGACCACGAAGTCGTCCGCGTAGCGGACGAGGCGGTAGGCCGGGACGCCAGCACGGCGGCGCTTGGCGCGTGTCCATTCTGGGCCGAGTGCTTCCCACTTGCGCGTGAAGTGCTCGTCCAAGCACCGACAGGGCGATGTTGGCCAGCAATGGCGAGAGGATCCCACCTTGTGGGGTGCCGGTGATCGTGTCCCGGTGCAGACCGGCCTCCGTGAGGATCGCCGGCCCGCAGGAACGCCTTCACCAGCCCCAGGACGCGCTTATCCCCGATCCGAGCTCGCACCCGGCCCATCAGCGCCGTGTGGTCGATCTCGTCGAAGCACGCCGTGATGTCCGCCTCGAACACCCACTCGTAGTTCCGAGTGGGTGAGGCGAGGTAGTGAATCTCGGCGATCGCGTCCTGGGCGCGGCGCTTCGGGCGGAAACCGTAGCTGCACGGCTTGAAATCCGCCTCGAAGATCGGCTCGAGCACCAGCTTCAACGACGGCCTGCACGACCCGATCTGCGGCGGTCGGGATCCCAAGCCGGCGGACGCTTGCCCGCCGGCCTTGGGGATCATCTTCTCCCGCACCCGCGTCGGGCGCGAACCGGCCGGGCCTTCAGATCATCTCGAAGCCCGGCCAGGAACTCCCCAGCGGCCGGTCGATGGACCGCGGAGCGATCCCATCAACACCGGCCGATCGTGCGCCCTTGTTGCCCCTCACCCTGTTCCACGCCACGACGAGGAACGCCGGGTCATAGACGAGGTTGTAGAGGTCATCGAAGCGACGGCCAGGATCACTGACCGCCCATTGGTGCAGCTTGCTCTGCATCGCGAGTACCCGTTGCTCGGCCTCATCGAGGTCGGGCCACGGAGCGCCGGTATTCACCAGCGACCTCCACGATCTGCATCGCTTGCTGCGAACCCGCTGGACCCCTTCGCCATGTAGCCGGCTTTCCCGGCCTCGGACTACTACGGGTCCTCCGTCCCATCCCGGCGGCATCAGCCGACGACGGGCCTTCCCGCCGGCCAGCAGCCTGCTGGCCGGTGAGGGGACCGCCGGGATGGTTCCCACGTTCACCACTGAACCGTTCGACGGGGTAGGCGCCCAGCTATGCCCCTGCAGCATCGCCACGACTACGCCGCAGACCTTCATCGTGGCCTCCCGGCCGGCGACATCAACCAGCCCAGGAGTTCTCCACGCCAAGACGCGGATGCGCGCTGCTGCCCAGCCCAGATCCGCCAGATTAGAGCTGGTGGCTTGCTCTTGAGGAGCTTTCAGACGCTGGTTTCTCACGTACACCTTCCCGTCTTGCTTGCCGGACCCAGGCCATCTGGCAGTGCTGGCCCGTCCCGTCGTTGTCAGGGCTGCTGTCCACCCTCACCCGTCGTCCCCGGGATCAGGCTGCCCTCAGCTTCACGCGGCTCGCTGCGACGAGCCACAGGCGGTGTCCTTTCATCACCGCACGGTCCATGAGCGCCTCGTGGCGCTCGAAGTCCGCGACCCACAGCTCGTTCGGCCGCGACGCGGTGAAGTCGCGGTTGACCAGGTCAGGGCGCGCAGCGCCGCCGGGATCAGACGTGGTCGTCCGCCACGGCTTGCCGCGCCGCTTGGCGCCCTGAATCGCCGTTGTGCGCGCATCAGCCGCTGCACACGGCAGCGCCCGACCTGCTCGCCGGCGCGCCGCAGCGCCTTCCACATCCGCCGGTACCCGTAGGCGCAGTAGTTGGCCTCGTGCAGCTCGCCGATCACCGCGAGCAACCGCTCGTCCTCGATCTAGCGGGCCGAGCGCTGGCCGGCCGGCGCGCCGGTAGTAGGCGGACGCCGACACGCCCAGGTCTCGGCAGATCGACTCGACCCCGAAGCGGCTCACGATGCGCGTCGATGAACGGCTCACTTCGGACGGTGTGGGTCGAGCTCGCCCGCGAAAAACACGCTGGCGGACTTCAGGATCTCGTTCGCGCGGCGCAGCTCGAACTCTCACGACGCAGCTCTTGATCTCCTCACGCTCCTGGCTGCTCAGCAGTCGCGCCGCTGCCCTGTCAGCCTCGACCTGCCGTACGTGCTTGCGCAACGTCTCGCACTCGATCCCAAGTCCCGCGCGACATGCGCGACCGGACGCCCGCCTCAACACCAGACGCGCACCGCGGTCCATCAACTCCTCTGAATACTTCCTCGCTCGTGGCATCCCGGAGACTTCTCCTTCCCCCCGGCAAAACCACGCATCAAAGTCTCCGTCAAACCCGGCCTAGCTCAACCATCACCCGAGACATCAGTCTCCGACGTCCTGAGACACAACAGCACGGAAGGGGGGGGATTCGAACCCCCGAAGCGGGGGTTGCCCGCTTGCTGGTTTTCAAGACCAGTGCATTCAACCGCTCTGCCACCCTTCCCAGTGCGGACTAAGGGAAGGCTAGTCGATTCGGCTCGGTTGCTCGTCGGACATGCTGCGCTGGTCCTGGGGGGGCCTCAAGATGCCGGCATTCCATCGCCTCTCACGATCTGCTCATCGCTTGCGAGCGCGTAGTCGCTTCCACGAAGAGCCTCACGCACGAGAAGTGCGTGTTCGGGGTAGCCGAGCACCTCCAGTCGTGACAGGTCGAAACGGCGCGCTAGCTCCGCCATGACATCGCCAAGCGCCAATGGAGCCCCGTCGCTCACGCGGTTTACGTACAACTCTTCGACTGTGCGCCGAGTATCAAGGAGTAGATGTCGCACCGGCGGCAACTCGTTGCCTGTTAAGGCGGCTGCAGGGTGAGCGAGCGTCTCGGTCGGCCGCATAACATAGGTCTGGCCGAGGTCATCCAGCCAGGTATGGAGCAGGAGACCTCCGTCCACGGGAACCGTTACACCGGTCGTATAGGGTGACGCCGCGTCGTCCAGGAGATGCAGTGCCGTCGGCGTAATGTCCACCGGGCGCCCGCGACGACCGAGGGGTACCAGGCGCTCGTAGAGCTCGTGCTCCGGTGCATCCTGGCTGCCGGGGGAGGAGCTATCGATCCAGCCTGGGGAGATAGCGTTGACTCGGATCAGCGGTGCGAGCTCGTGCGCCAACTCCCTCACCGTGGCCACGATTGCTGCCTTCGAGGCAGCGTAGTGAGGATGCCAGCGTACACGCCTGTCATGCACCGAGCTAATAAAGAGCACGCTGCCGCGGCACTGGTTCTCGTATAGGTACCTAACGAGCGCTTGGGTGAGGAACCATGGGCCACGCAGGTTGACCGCCATGACGAAATCGAAGTGCTCTTCGTCCAAGTCGAGGAACCTGTGCGATGTCGTGATTCCCACGTTGTTCACGATCAAGTCGATTGGTCCGTAGTCGGAGATCAGGCGACTGCCGTACCTGCTCATGTCCGTGGCTCCGATGTCGACCGTCTCAGCCATCCCACCGGCGCTCAGCCACGATGCGTTGACATCACCTGGCCAGAATCGATCGAGCGCGATGACCTCAGCTCCAGCCGCGAGCAGTCCCTCGGCGATGGCGCGACCAATGCCGGCGGCTGCGCCGGTCACTACGGCGCGCCGACCGAGGAGGCGGTCACTGCTCATCTTGCAGACCCTGCGACCGCGCTTCCATCCTGCCCCAGAACTTTCGAAGGTCTCGGCTGCCCCGCTGCCAAGACGGCCGGTCGTGTCGAAGAATCGTTCGACTGAAGCCGCTGCTAAGTCGTCTCATGTCATTGCAGAACGCGGCGCCGAACTCACCTCGAGCAGTGGCATCGTGCTCCTGCGGGTACGGGCAAAGGTATTGGTCACAGCCGACCGTCCCGCCTAGACAGCCCTCGAACAGCTGCATCCGATGCTTACCGATGAGGCATAGAGGCAGCGCACGCGTATTTCGGCCACGGTCCATCTGCGTCACGGTGGTGAGCATGGCATGCCGGGGCTGCTCTGCAAGATTCAGGGCGAGTACGATGTCGGCCACTAGCTCACGTGTCTGGTCATGCAGCGTCTCCTCGCGACCTCTGATGACGGCGGACTCATCGCGCCAGAGGTACGGGTCGACGTTCCTGCCCCCTTTGTCTGGCAGGCCTCGAAGGACAAGCTCAGCGGCTCGAAGTACGAACGGGTGCTCTTTGGCGTCGCGTATCAAGCGGTCGAGAAGCGTCAGCGCGCGTTCACGGTCGCCTTCCGGGCTATCGCCCGCTGCAATGGTCGCCAGCGCGTGGACTAGCACCACGCGCGAATACCAAAACCGCATGGTACCCACATGCTCATCCAGCGCACTCTCAACGTAGTCGATGATCCGGGCAAGGTTTCCGCGCGCGTTGTCGGCGGCAAAGCGGTATCCCTGCGCGAGCGATGCCTCGCTGCTGAGGTCCAGTGAGCGATCGCGCATCTTGCCCTGGAACACATCGAGAATTTCTTGAAGTTCGTCACAGTGCTGCGCGGACGCGAGCGTTAGCCATGATGGGACGATCCAGGCGAGCACCTGAAACTGTCGTGCCGCGGGGTGTGTGGGGCTCTCAGAGGCGAGGGCTTTGCCGACGACACCAGCGCGGCGCAGGGCGTCGAACGCCTGTGATCCCTGTTGCATCAGAGCCCGCGCCGCTTTCAAGCGCGTGGGGTAGTCGTTGTCGTTGGCGATCCGCCACATTGCGCAAGCGGCGCTTCCGTGGTCCATTTCGGACAGTCGAGCGACGGCTTGCCGCCTATCTCGAATCGGGGCGTGGGGGGTTGCCTCCGTGATGTGTTCGATGATGCGTACGTCGAAAGCTTCATGGTCGGTGGCGTTTGCGATGTCAGCGGCAACGTTTGCAAGTGCCAGTCGGTGTTTGGGCTGAGCAAGTGGGACCGCCGCGAGGACGCTGCGGCACAGTCCTCGGCTCAGCGAGCCGTCCGGCTGCCGGGCTGCAGCGAAGGCAAAGGCTAGCCCAATGTCGGGTGTCACCTCGCCCTCCAACAGCGGACCGCGCAGCGCCTCCGATGTCGTCAGGGCGCGGGAGGCGAATGCCGAAGTGAGGATGGGGTTCGTGAAGCTGATCACGACGTCTTCGGTGGTCTCGCCTGCATCGAGGAAGCCAGCGTGCAGACCCAACTGCAGGGCAAGACTTCGTTCCGAAGGTGTAGGGACGTCGGGCAAGCGTGCGGCGGCGTCCACCACGTCATTCATAGCTAGAGCGCTTGAGCCGCGGACGAGGAAAGCGGCAGCCAACCGCTCGAGGACGATGAGTGCTCGCTGGTCGACCGTTCCAAGGCGGTCGAGGCGTAGCGCGGTCCAGCGATCGAGAAGTAGGATCCGGACTCGAACGCGGGTCGCTCGGTTCGACGTCGTGCTGTTCGCAGTGCGCTGGTGCCGCTTCACCGCCTCGTCGAGTTCGGTCACGTAGTCCTCTTGCTCTACAACGAGCTCTGAGAGCGCATGGAGATACACAGGTCGGTTCAGGAATCCAGCGGTAATAAGGGATGCAACTGCGGGAGGCAGTGCGTCAGGCTTGTATGCTGTCCGAGACGTCCGGGCAGTTCGAATCCTGTGCTCCACGTAGTCTTTAGCGTCTGTCGGTCCGATGGAGTCGAGGCGATGCACGGCCAGATCGAGGCCTCGAGGGACAAGGTCTGGGCGCAGAGCGACGACGAATTGCAACTCGCTACGCATTGCGGCACGCAGCACACGCTGGGTGTTCTGCTCGCGCTCGAGCGCCGTGCGGGCGCGCAGGTCATCCAGGCCGTCCACTACCACAACGAAGACGCCTCGCCCGTGCAGCTCGTGCCACAGACGCGAGCCCTGCCCCCGGCCTGCGCGCAGTGCCTCTATCTCGTGCACAAAGGCGTCGTGCGCCAGTTCGTCCAGGTCGACGGTGGACGATCGGCCCTCCACGCTTATTCGGATCACTCGTGCGCGCTCTCGCGCGAGTTCGCGCGCGATCTCGCGCAACGCGCTCGACTTGCCTGAACCCGTCTCCCCGGAGAGGACTACGGGACGTTGCACACGTGTGTGGCGCAGTGTGTCGATGACGCTGCCGACGACGCTCCGAGTGGCCGTAAGGTGCGTGACGTACCGGCTGCCGCCATTCCCGAGCCCGCGTCCCGGTGTTGCTATGACGCTCCTCCTCTGCTGACGTAGGATCATGGTGCGTCTGACTGCGACGTATACGATCGCCGACAGCGCAAGGAGGGTCGCGCTCGCCACGAAGTTCGTTCCCAAGTTGCATGACAGTGAGTGTCTTTGGCACCAAGATCCCGGTTTCTGCCAGAGCTGACCGGCACCAACAGCGCGAGCGCTGCTCTGTATCACACCAGCCAACCACAGCACCAGCGCGACTGCTCCTAGGACCACAAGCCGCACGAACCATCGCACGACCCCGATGCGCCAAAGCTCGCCCCAGGATCTTGCGACGCGTAGTCGCCGCACCAGCATCGACAAGTACCAGGTGAACCAGAGCCTCCGACGCCAGGTCATGTGAGGTCCCTCAGCCAAGCCGTACCCTCCGTCGAGTTAGGGTCGTGCGCGTGCGGCAAGTCCGCAGAGCTGCTCAGGACCCGTGGCGCAGCCTGTGACCATGCGTCGCCTTCTGTGACGACCTCCGTGATCAGCTCGGCGTAAGCCGCCTTCATGCCCTGCGCGCCGAACCCAAATACACGCTCGGGGCCCAAGATCGCGTTCATCATCGCGCGGCCTTGAAGCAAACGCCGGTAGTCATTTCGATCGAGCTCGCCAGCGTGCGACTCGAGTGCCGAGATGATCTCCCGTAGTCGGGGCTCATCGAAAGGCACAATCACGTTGGGGTGGGGCAGGTCTGCCCACAGACCCCACATCCACCACGTCATGACCGCTCGGCGGGTGCGGAGAACGCGAGCGACGGTGCGCCCGACAGCGATGTGGGCCGGGTGTCCGTCCCCAGGGCTCGGCGAGACCACAATCCTTGGTTCGAGGTGATCTATCGCGCGCTCGACCATCTCCGCGATCCGGCGCTCCGAGTCGGCCGCGAGAGACAACGTCGAAAGATCAAGGTCTGGGTCCGGGACGAGCATCTCGAATCCTGCTCGCGAGCATGCCTCTTGAAGCTCCAGGTACCGGCGGTCCGCTTCGTCAGGGGCGCCAAGGCTGCAGGCCAGTGCCACGACGCGCCACCCTGCGTCGCGCAACGCGAACAACGCAGCGGGTGCCCCGATCAGCTCGTCGTCTGGGTGGGGGCCAACGTGCACGACGACGCGGCCAGTCATCTGTTGCTCTCTACCCCTGTCCCGTGACACACACGGTCCCAGTCCTCGTCTCTGGCGGGATTGCATACGACGGGGTTGTCGAGGTCGAACGGGACAAATCGCACTGGAACGCCGCAAAGTACAGGATGGCCGTAACAACCGGTGTGTGGGTGCGTAAATTCGATCCGGCAAGGTGTTAGGCGGCGATGGTGTACTCGTGGCCCTCGTTGTCGCGCGTCCTCCTCAGTGAGCCGCAGGTCGTGTCGCTCAGGCCCCGGCTCGCGAGCGGCCGTCGATCTCCGTGCGAGCACGCGCCTCCGACGCAGCGAAGTCCCACGCTCCGCGCGCTACGACAGCCGCGGGTCCTTTCGGCGGCCGCCGCGACAACCCTCAACCGCCCGCATCGGTCTTGCGCCATTCTCGCGCCAGTCCAACGGTGGGCCGAGGGGTTTCAGGCGTCCCCGGCGGTCTCGCCGCAGCGGCGACGAGAAACCAGGTGTCCGCACTGATCCGCTCAACCGTCCCGAATCTCGCTCAACATAGCCAAAGACGGCCCGTACGCCCAGCTAGCTGGATCGGCCGTGCCTGGTTTTCAAGACCTTCTGCGGCGTCCTGCGGTCTCTAGCGGTCTCAAGCGGCGTCCTGCGGTTCGGCGATCAGGGGGAAATCTGGCTCCGGCGCAAGGACTACGTCTCGGGGCCTTGGGTGGCCGTCGTTCGGTCTTCCCGGTGCGAGAGAGCTGCACTTGCTGGGTTCTCGCGCCACACCTCGCGCCACTGATGAGCCGACGAATCGTGTCGTCGCGCCAAGCCGCAGTCGAGAATCGAGCGGTTGGCCGGAGTCAACGACGATCGGATCGGTGACCTCCTGCTTGCAAAGAGCTTGCTCCCGAGCCGGATTCGGTGCTGCAAGATGCGGATTTGCAGGGAGTTTGTGACGGCGGCGATGCGCCGCGCCGAACGCGGATACCGGCTGATTACCGGCGATTGTTGTGGTTTCAGGCACTTCTGGCGAAGAGTGCCTGAGCGAACGACCGCCGCGCCGCGGGCCGTCAAGAACGACGGAGCCCCAGGGGGATCACACCGAAGCGCGAGAGCCTTACCTGGGGCATACGCAAGCTAGCCTCCGTCGCGAATGCTTGCATCGCAGCGGCGATTGTGAAACGCTTGCGCCCAGAGCCCGTGCTCGGCACGGCCGATCAATTGAGGGGGCGAAAGTGAATAGGGACGCCGGGCGCAGCCGCGCGGAACGGGGACGTGATCGACGATGCTGCTGGTGAGCATCCATGGCGGCGCCGGTCTGGAAAACCTGCTCGCTTACAGCGACGACGGAAAAGCCTTGCCGGACCCGGTGCTTGACTTCGGCAACACGCCCCCCGCGACCTGTGAGTTTCGCGGCATGCGCTTGGCTCCCGACGGCGCCCTGTGGGTGCTCAACGGCTCGAAGGACGAAAGCGCGATCCTTCGCTTCGTCGGCTCCAGGCCGCCCTACAAGCTCGCCGGACGGCTCGCGGTGTACACCAACCCACCCGACTCTCCGTTCACGCCCAAGATCAACTCCCTGTGGCATCCGTTTGAGCTGGTGTTGGTGCCGTCGGCAGGCAGGGCTCTCTGCTTCGTCTCCAACCAGGACACGGACGTCGTAGCCCGCCTGAAGGCAGACCTCACTTCCCAACATGTCGTACCCGTGCCTCCCCCGCAGACGCTTCCGCCAGGAAAATACCTGGAAGGGACGTTCGTCGCCTGCAGCCGAAAGAAGCTGCCGGACGTGCCTGAAACGGAGCCCGTGCCGTGCAGCGAGGGCGGCCTCGATGTGAAGATCGAAGTCGTCAAAGGCAAGGAAAAGGTGATGCACTCCGTACGCGGCCTCGCCTTGACGAACGAAGTGCTGTACGTCGCCGACGAGCCCGCGAGGGCGATCAAGGTCTACGATCTGCTGGGCAGGTTTTCCGGGCACGAGAACCCCGTGGGCGGCGAAGAACCGGTGCATCTGCTGGCGGCGACCGACCCGTCGAGCGGCAACCCGGTGCTCTATGTCACGGCTCGCACGGGTGTGTTCTGGTCACCCCTTCAGAAGGGCAAACCCGACGCGCTCAACTTCCAGCGGTGCATCTCTGCCAAAGTGGCGTCGGGGATCGTTCTGGGCGCGGACCCAAGGACCCTGTACGTCGGCGAACGCGGCAACTGTCGGATAAAACAGTACACGAACTTCATACCGAAACCGGGCAATCCTTCAGCGACCCGCGAATGGGATGTCAAGTCAGCAAAAGGCGTAGAGCAGGAAGTCGAGTTCCTGCTCTACGTACCGGGTTGAGATCGAGCCTCTAGTCCCATCGCCTCTGCCAGCGTGTTGATGCCTCTGACGCCGGACTCGAGCGCGCCCTCCATGAAGCCGAACCAGCCCGGAGAGGTGTGCTCGCCGACGACGACGAGCCGGTCCTCGTACGGTTTCGTGTATGACTGCTGCTGCTTTGTCACCTGCGTCGGTCCGGGGCAGGAGTAGCCGGTCTGGATCGTCTGCATCGCCGGCCAGTCGACGAACTGGCTCTTGAGCTGGCGCGCGACAGCAAAGCCGGGCAACAGTTCGGAGATCCGCGGATCGAAGTACGCATTGGCGCCTTTGCGGCCTACTTCGGTCCTGGCTTGGGTCGCGAGCGGGCCGCCTGCGAAGACCGTCAGGTCGAACCGCGCCGTGTCAGCTTGGTTGTCGGTTCCCTCCCACGTCATGCCGAGCTGATCCGAGACTGCCTCCGGCGATAGCCCCTTGGAAACCCAGAAGCGTCTGTCGATCGGCGCGAGGTACTTGATCGCCGGCCCGCTGCCGACCGGGCTGTATGGAAACGGCCCGTCGTTGACCTTGATGTGCTGCCACATCGCCACCGAGGTGGCAACGATGACGTAATCAAAGGTCGCGGTCGAGTTGTCCGTGAACGTCAGCTTCACACCGCTGGTGGGAAGTTCGATCGCCTTCACGGCTTTCGCTTCGATGGCGAGGCCACTCGTCAGTTGCGCCGCCAGTGCATCGTTGCCCCCCGCGCACCTGAAGACCTCAGTGTCTTCGAAGAAAGCCAGTTCTTCGCCTCCGGCACGAAGCTGAGCGAGCAGAGCCAGCCAGCTCTGGTTCGCGGCGGCGGTGGCGTTGTTCAGCTCGAAGTCGAGCTGAATCGCCTGACAGACGTCTTTTGCCGTTTTCCACTTGCGTTCCTCTTCGAGCAGGATGTCGGCCAGGCTTCTCGCGTCCAGTGCCGCGGCTCCTTTCGCGTTCCATGGCGCCCCCGGGTCGACTTCCGCGGCCGCCGCGTCCTTGCGCCAACGTCGGTACACGACCGCCATTTGTTCGTAGAGCTTCTTCGCGTCGTACCAGGTGCCGTTCAGTTTGATGCGACTTTCCGCCCGCCCGCCGCCCTGTAGCTCTTCCGGTGTGACGACGGTGAGGCTGAGTCCGAACGCCGTTGCAAACACGATCCACCACGGGTGGTTGAGGCCGATCAGCTCCGCCCCCTTCTCCACGATGCGGCCGGGAACCACGGGTTCCTGAGATGACGGCAGCGAGGACCAG
The DNA here is from genome assembly GCA_963737025.1 of uncultured Solirubrobacteraceae bacterium. GTDB lineage: Bacteria > Actinomycetota > Thermoleophilia > Solirubrobacterales > Solirubrobacteraceae > Palsa-744. The sequence goes on along the minus strand of CAVTRA010000005.1, from coordinate 175,552 downwards.
ACGCGACCACCGGCCCTGTCGAGCGGGTCGAAGATCCGTACGTCCATGCCCGCCTTGGTGAGGTAGGCGGCCATGCATCCCGCGAATCCGGCCCCGATGATCGCGAGCTTCGGCTTGACTCCGCCGGGCCGCAAGGCGGCACTGAAGTCGACCGATGGCGCTTCGCCTACGCGCTCGAAACGCTCGGCGGCCCTCCGCCTCAGCTCTGCGCCGGCGAGCGGATCGCCAAAGCGCCTATGCAGCACAGCAAAAATCGAGCGTGCCATTGGGCTCCGCTACCCGTCGCCCCCGTCGGCGATCAGTTCTTGGCGGAACTCTTCGAGCGCCTGCCAGCGGGCTTCCGCGAGCGAGAGCTTCCAATCTTCTTCGCATTCCGTCGTCGGGGGTTCCTTTTCTTTGCACTGACCGCAGCCGCCGCATCCGGCCGGATTGATGCAGTAGTCGAAGAGCTGACACTGGCGACAGGCGAAGTCCTTCAGCAACGGAAATGGCTGTCCCGACTTCTTCCAGTTCAGCATGTCCCAGAGAGCGAGGAACGCCGTCGTACGTCCGTCGCCACCATGACAGTGAAAATGGACCCAAGATTCGTCCTGCTGGGTGGCTTCGATCCAGAGCTTGCGCAGCGCGGCGATCGCGCGGGTGCTAGGCGCGCAATGGTCCGTGACCGGGATCCGACGGTAGATCACCGGCACGCTCAGCATCTTCGCCAGCCACGCTGCGACCTTTTCCTCGGTTGCCGCTTCCCCGACTTTGAGTTCGGTGTAGCTCGTGGGCGCGACTCGCTGCTGGCATCGATTGTCGGGCGCGTGCATGTCGAGCGTGAAGAGCAGCGGGCTCTCGCCTTGCAACATCTGCAGGCGTAGCCGCTCGTCCGCTTCGATCCAGCTCCACTTCTGACCGACATTGGCGAAGTCGTTGTCGGCGTACCACGAGACGGCGATTCCGTCGAGGAAGCCGTGTGTCTCCTCACGAAGATCGACCAGGTAAATCCGCTTGAGTTTGTGCTGCTTCACAACGCGGGTCGCGAGGACCTCGAGGAACTCGCGTTGGTCGAGCTGATGACTGCCCGAGGCGGCGTATTTGTGGTCTGTGAGATCCATCGCGCATCGGAAGTGGTCCGTGCCGCCCTGGTCGTAGATTAGGTAACTGCCAGTCCGGTATGGCCTCTGAAGTGGGTTTGCGACGTTGACGTACGCGCGCACGTCGCCCGATACCGTCGGTACATCTACTCCCGTGCTCATGGTGACCCCCAAGGATCGACCGGTGCCGACCGTTTGAGCTATCCATAGCCGTCGGATCCCACCCCCGTGCGGAGATACGGTATACCAGGCCTGGATCGTTCACGTCAAGGCGAATAGCACGAGGCTAACATCTGGATGTAGCTCGTTAGGAAGGCCGCCACCCGGCGCCGCGATTCAAGGGGATCGCAAGGTCGCGGGACCGACCTCGGATCTGGCGAGGGCCCGAGTGGTCGCGACCGGCGTCATAAGACCTATTACCTCGCTCAGACCATGGGGTGGGTCAGTGCCGATCTCATCGTGTCGGCGCCGGTGAGAAACTGACCCCTCTTCGCCGGTTGAGATCTGACCCCCCACGGGGTCAAGCCCTGAGATCGGACATCTCGCCCAGGATCACGCCGGTCTAGTAGACGACCACGCGAGTGCCCGTGAGGGTCGCCTTCTTGACGGGCACGCCCCGTTTTTTTGTGGCCGTCCCGCATTGGCCGGCTCCTGTGAAGGTCTCTGTGATGGCGCTTTCGATGGTTGCGGGTGCGAACGCGCCGCCTTCAAGCGTGCCACCGAGGGGCTCGGCCGCTCGTTCGCCGAGTACCACCTGTGCGGAGCCGATCGAGGTGCCGCTCTTCGCTTTTGGTTTCCAGGTGATCTTCAGGGTGCCGCGCGCCTGCTGGCCTTCGTTGCTGCTGAAGAGCTGGCACCCCACCGGGTTCTTTGTTGTCGTGTTCGCGCTGTATGTGGCTTCGATGAACCCACCACCGGAGCATCCTGTCAGCTTGCCTTTCAAGCGGGCCGCCTGCCGCGTCGCAGAAGGCGTTAGCCCGGGGCTCAGGGTTATTTTGCCGCTGATGGCACTGCATACGATCTTGGTCGGGACAATCGTGTATTCGATTTGGGCTGTGGCGGTCGCGCCGCCTACGCCTTTGGCGGTGACTGTGTAGGTGTGGGTGCCGGGTTCGCTTGTGTCGAGCGTGCCGGTTCCTGCGGAGCCGGCGTGCGAATCGGTGCAGGATTCGAGGGCTTCGTTGAGCGCGGGGGTGCATTCGTAGGCCGTGTCGGCCGTCGCGCCCAGCGGGTAAGTGCCATCGCCCTGGGGTGAGGTGATGGTGGCTGACGGCGACGACGGCCCGTCGTACACCCACTCCATCTGGTCGGCCATCTGATAGTGGCAGTAAGGGTCTTCGGCATCCGCCAAGGGAAGCTCGACCGTGTAGTCCTGCCCGGCCGTGAACCTATAGTCACCGAAGAGCGCGACCCACTGGCCGTGGAATCCCTGTTGCCAGACAGAGCCGCTCTGCGTCTGGCCGTCAGCGGAGGTCAGCGTGTAGATGTCGCCGGCTCCGTACTGGGTCCACTCCGGGATGTACGTGGCCACGTGCCAATAGCCGGTGTGGGGGAGCTGCACGTGCCAGTAGAAGTAGGAGCCCGACACGGGCCTTCCCGCCTGTACGCAGTGTTCGTTTCCGGTGTACAGGAATTCGCTTGGCTGCTCTGGCGACCCGGTCGACGCGTAGCCTCGGCCCACTTCGGCGCAGTCGAGCGGCGGATAGTGCCCGATGGAGAACGGCCCGCCGTTTGAGCTCGGCACGCACGCTGCGGCGCGGGCGTAGCTGCCGGTCGCGACCAGCGAGCCGCTCCCGCCGAGGGCGCCGGTGGTGACGCCAGACTCGTCGACATCGACGGTATAGCCGGCGGGGAACGATCCAGAGGCGGCTGCGCCTGACGGCAACGCTCCAATCACGGCGAACGATATGGCGAAAGCCGACACAGCCCACCTGACGAAGCCCATTACATCCTCCCGTCGTTGGAGTAGACCGCGCGCCGTGCGGTCATCCCGCTGGCGGCGTGGAGCGAACGTACCATGTCTATAGCTTTAGATGTTGCTATTTGGAACCGGCCGATTAGTGATTTCCCTGGCTTGCAGCCGGGACCGACCCGATCCCGTTTTCGCGTTCCGTTTCGACGACGCCGACCTGTGCTGCTGTGATACAAGGCCGCCCGCCGGGCCGCGATGGAACTGCGCGGGGAGACTGTGGGATCGTCAGCTCGAGACCGGATGGCGGTCTCGCGGCAAACGAGGTCGCACGTCCCACGCGCGACACGCACGAAGGCGGTCGCGCGCTCGGCGGCAAGCGCTCAGCCGGGTCGACCGTGGATCGACCTACACCTCCGCTGACCGCGGGCTACGTTCTTCTTGCTATTTGCATGTTTTGATGGCACGCAGCGCACCGCCAGCTTGACTTTCACGGTGTCGATCGATATTCACGGGCTTACGCACCGCGCCGAGTTCGCGGTCGGGAGATGGCGAGACAAAGGGGGTGGCGAGGCGATGGCGTCGGCCGGGCGAGGCGGAAGCTCTTCATGACCGCGATTCTGCTCGCGTGGGCCGCGTCGGCGCTCATCCTGTTGGGGCTCGCGGCGCTCCTCGGATCGCGCGTCAGACTGCCGGGCGCGCCGGAGAAAATGCTCAAACTGTGGGTCATCGCCATCCTGGTCGACAATCGCGGCCGCTTCAGCCTCAATCGCCTGCAGCTCGTCGCGTGGAGCATCGTGGTGATCTCGCTCGTCTCAGGAGTGTCTTCGGCCGCCTGATCGAAGGCGTGGAAGAACCGCTGAATTTCACGATCCCCGACCGGGTGCCGGCCTGCTCGGGATCAGCGTCGGCGTCGCGGTGACCACGGGCGCGGTCAAGGCGACAAAGAAGCACAAAGCAGAAGAAGAAAAGATCGCGGCACCCGCGGCCGGCAAGGCGGCCAGCAGGCTCGCCACCTATCAGGCGACGTTCAAAGAACCGTCCTTCTGGCAGGCGTCCAGGCTCGAAGAAGGCGACTACGCCGATGACGCGGTCGACGTCACGAAGTTCCAGGGCTTCGCGATCACGATCGTGCTCGTCGTCGCCTACGTCGCGATGGCGATTCACTCGATCGTCGAAACGAAAGTCGCGAGCGGCGTCACGTCGCTGCCGGACATCGCCGGTACGTTCCTCGTCCTGCTCGGGATCAGCTATGGCGGCTACATCGGCGGCAAGCTTCCGACGCAGACGGGCAGTCCGCGCCGGGAAGCATAGGCGCGGCAGGGCTGGCGATGCTGATCGTCGTCCTGATCATCGTCGTCTTGATTCTGTTGCTCGTCCTGCGCTTGCTGCGTGCAGTACGCGGCCTGGCGTCGAGCGAGCGGGGAGCGGCCCACCGTCCAGTCAAGGGCCTGCGCCGACGATTCCGGACACGCTGGCCGGCTCCGCGATCGCCGAACACCTACAGGCTCGCTTGGTGGGCACCCAGCGGACGGCTCGACGCCCGCGGAACCACGCCAGCTCGAATCGTATGGGTCGACGGCGGCGATGAAGTGCTCGTTCACCTCACGAGCACGGCCACACACATCGTCGGACAAACAGTGCTCGTGTCGATCGACCTCGAGTGTGATCAGACTGGGCGCCTCCATTGGTCGTCGCGTTTGCGCTGTCGTCGAGCGAAGAGGCGGGCTGGTCGTCGCGACCGATGAGTATCCGCACGGGAACGGCCTGCTCGCGTCGCGTTGGGGTCCGGCCGTGCAGGCGGCGGCATGGAGCGCGCTGCTCACGCTGGCCAATGATCACGCCGCGCGAACGCTAGCTCGCCCCTCGGGCCTTCTCGTAAGCGGCGGCAATTGCATCTGATCGCCGGACAACCGCTGACGATCGGCTAGGGCGGCGTGGACATCGCGAGCCTGTTCGGTCCTCTTCTCGCCGACGTAGCGCAAGCAGCGGGACTCTTGAACGACGCCGGCGAACTCAACCCGGCGTGGTTCGGCAATGCCGCTTCGGCACCTCGAGAAACTGCTCGACCGACGCCACACAACGCGCCGCGACGCTCGATCTGCTCGATCAACTTGCGCCCCCCGCCGTCGTTGCGGGGGCGTCGGCGAAACAGAAGTGGCATCCGCTGCTCGACGAGCAGCAGATCAACGGCAACCTGTACCTGATCGTCGACGATTCTGAGGATCCGACGATCGTGGTGGGGATCGGCGGCAGCTACTCAGCCGCCGGGCCGTCTCCCGTCGCCTCGATTCTGTTTGAACTACCGATCGCGCAGCTCAGCGGCCCGCACTTCACGGCCGTGCCCGGCACCGCCGAAGGCCCGTTGAGCGTGAAGACTTGCCGTGCCGCTCGAATTGCGCACGCCCGAACACCCGATCGCGCTCGCCGGCATCTCGGCGGCGCTCGTCCTCGCCCCGGCGGCGAACCCTGCGATCGCCGACGTGAAGCTGACGCTCGAAGGTCTCGACCTCGACGGTACGGGGGCGCATGACGTCGCGCTGGACCCCCAGAAGCTCGAGGGCGAGGCGACACAGCTGCTCCTCGGCCTGTTGCGCGAGAAGCTGCACGAAATCGGCTCGGGGGCGGGCGGCGAAGCGGCAGCGCTCGCGACCCATCTGATGCCGCTGCTCGGATTCGAGGACTCGCTCCCCGCGTTTCCGTTCGCCGCACTCACGAGCGACCCGACGGCGATCGCGAAGTGGCTGCGCTCGCTCCTCGCGGGCTCGCCGGCGCCGATCGAAACGTGGCTCGAGCACCTGGCGGGAGTGCTCGGCGTCACGGCGCCAGCCGTCCGGCAAACCACATCTGGAGCCAGCACGACGTGGTCGGTGGCGATCTTCACGCCGGAAAGCTCCTCGATCGGGCTCGAGCTCGCGCACACCAACGCCGCCGACGGCGTCACGCCGCAACTGGAGCTGGGGCTCACGCTGTCGCTCGTGCCAGCCGGCGCCAGTCCACCGGCGCGCTTCGACGCGAGCGTCACCGTGTGCACCCTGCCGCTGGCCGGAAGCGCCGCGCCGGTCGCCTTCCCCAACGCCTCCTTGAGCGTCGTCGCGCCGGGCGACTCCTCGAAGGAATTGATCGCGCCAGGAGGCGCATTCGCGGTCGACTCGCTCACCGCGGGGCTGCGCTGGAGCGCCGGCAGCCTCGAGCCGCAGCTCGAGATGAACAACGTCGTAGTCGACGGCGTGTCCTATCCGGTCATCGACCTGGGCAACGCAAACACCGTCATCTCGGACGCGCTCGGCGCCGCGCTCACGGGCGCGCTCGGGAACGCCGGCGCCGGCGCGCAGCTCGCAACGCTCGCCGGCCTGATCGCGCCCGCCACCGACCCAGGCGCCCCCACGGTCGATCTGAAGCAGCTCGCAGCGAACCCCACCCGCGCGTTCGCGACCGTGCACCGAAACGCGCTGCTGAGCAGCACCCACCCGTGGTCGAACTACTTCAGCGAGCTGACCGCGCTCCTGGGACTTCCCGGGCAGCTGAGCGGAAGCGGCTCCTCGTCGGCCCCGTGGACCGCGACGATCGCGTCGAGCGGAGCGCTGACGCTGAGCCTCGCAGCGTGGAATGCACAGAGCTCCGCCAACCCAGCCGAAGCGCAGCAACTGCGCATCGGCCTGCTGCTCGCCACCGGCAGCGGGCCGGTCGAAGCGTCGCTGTCAGCCGAGCTGTTCGGGGTCGACCTGCAGGCGAGCGGCCCGAGCAAGGTGGCGATCCTCTCCGGCTATCGCGCCGCCGTGCGACTGCTGCCGAGCGCTCCCGCGGAACTGTCCGGGATCACGCTGAGCGCAGCTTCGATCGACGCGACCTTCGAGCTGACGGTCGGCGATCCGCCCGTCGTCGGCGCTTCGATCGAACAGCTGAGCCTCACCGTCGCGGGCGCCACCACCACCGTGGCGAAGCTGCCGTTCCCACTGCCCAGCAGCTTCGACCCCACCAACCCAGCCTCGACGCTCGGCGTCGCGGCCGACGATCTGGAGGCGCTCGTCCTCGGCCTGCTCAGGCACACGCTCGGCGATCAGTTGGGGCCCGCCGGGCTGGCGCTGGCGGCGCTGATGGGCTGCGCAGCGGGTCTCCCCGGTGTGCCCGCCGACTTCCCGGCGCTCGCGAACCCTCGCCGCCCCTGGATCGATATTCACCGACCCGCTCGGCACGCTGCGCACGTGGCTGACGAGCGTCGCCACCGGCGTCGCCGCCGACGGCAGTGACTTCGCCACGCCGCTGCTCACGTGGCTCGCATCGTTGCTCGCGGCGGCGCTGCCAGACCTCGGCTCCGCTCCCGACCCCGCGACGCTCTCAGGATCGGGCACCTATGAGGATCCGTGGCAGCTGGTGCTGGGCGCCACCGACTCGCCGGCCGAAGGGCTGCTGTGGCTGGAGCCCGACGGACCGCCGAGCACCGCCGCCGCCGTGGTCGCAGCGATCGCCACGGCCACCGATTTTCCGAGCTTGCTCACTGCGCTCGCGGCGGCGCACCGCTACCTGCCCGAGATCCCGCCGTCGCTCGACGCGTCCGTACTGGCAGCTGCCCTGCAGTCGCTGGCCGCCCATCTGAGCTCGACAGACGGCGTGGTCCCCGTCACCTCCCAGATTCCCACGGGAGCGTCGTGGACGGCGGGAACGCCGATCGGAGCGCCGCACCACCTCCAGCCGAGCGATCCGTCCGCTTGCGCGCAGATTCGCGCACAGGTGAACACGTGGGCAGCGCCCGGCAGCACCCGTGCGATCCTGCTGCTCGGCCCGGCCTTCTCAGATCACACCACCTGGGACGACCTGCTCACCGAAGTCGAGCAGGCAAATCCGGGGAGCACCAGCCCGGCGGCGACGTTCGACCTGCGCCTTCCCGGCGTCGCGCCGGCGTCGATCGATCTGCGCGGAGTCACCGTGCTCGCCGACTACTACACCGCCGACCTGCAAGACGACGGCAGCGGCGACGTCGCCGGCCTCGTCGCCCAGATCGCCCTGCTGCAGGCGCGCATCGCGACGCTGAAGCCGGGCGCGCAGCTGATCCTCGTCGGCCACTCCACCGCCGGCCTCGCCGCGCTCGCCTACACGGCGGCCAACCCGGCGAACGTCAAGGGCCTGATCACGCTCGGCACACCGCACGCCGGCGCGCCCCTGACCCCGCTCACGGACCCGGTGACCGCCGAGGCGCTGCGCGCGTACGCGCATCTCTTCCCCGCCGGCGTTGCACCCGGGCCGTTGCACGACGCGCTCGCGCACCTGCAGCGGGCACTCGACGGTTACCTGCCGCCGGCGAGCGCCGGCGGGCTGCCGATTCCCTGGCCGTATCCGATCGGCGACTTCGCCGGCGCTCCCTCGAGCGACACCGCGGGAGTGCCGGCGCTGGCGCTCGGTGGACCGCTCGGTGCAGCCGCCAGCGTCGACCTGCTGGCCGGCCTGCAGGCCGCGGCATCCGCGTCACTGGCCGCGTTCACCGCGGACGCGCCGACGCACCTCGCCTACGGGGTGCGGGTCGGACTGCCGCTGGGCGCCGACGTGCCCGTGAAGGCAGCCGCGTCGGTGCGGATCGACGCCGGGCGACTCGCGTTTCACGAGGGCGCGCCGCCGACGGCTCGCCCCGCCCACGCCCTCACCGTGAACACCGCCTTGTCGAAGGCCGGCGAATGGCTGCTCGGTGGCCCACTCTCATACGCCGGAACGTCGCTGCCCCCCGTCGAAGTCCGTGTGCGCAGCGCCGAGCTCGGACTCCTGATCGCGCAAGAAAACGGAAAGCTGTCCGCCACTGCGACCGCCGCGCTGCACGAGGCCGCCTACCGAGGCGCCACCAGCGACCTGGTCGGCTGGGCGGACGCGCGACTGCAGCCGCTGTTGGGCGCGGTGTTCAGCGCGATCACCGCCACGACGCCGCCCGCGTCGAGCTCGCTCGGAACGCTGCTCGAAGCGCTGCAGACGCTCGGCATCGCCGCGCAGCAGGCGCACGGGGGCGTCGAGCTCGCAGCGGACGCGCTCAACGCGCTCACCACCGATCCGATCGAATTCCTCGAGCCGAAGCTGACCGCGGCGTTCGCGGCGCCCGACGGCCTCGGCCTCGGCCTCACCGCCTCGTCCGCCGGCTATGTGCTCGCCCTCGGAACGCTGCCGCTCGAGCTGTTCGTGCAGAGGAGCCCGGCGGCGATCGGGCTGCGCACGACCGCGCCGAGCGCGGGGCCTGCGACCGCGCCGAGCACGGGACTCGCGTTCGCGCCCGGCACCGGCCTCGATTTCTCGGTCGAGCTGGCGCTCGCGACGCTGACGCCGAGCGTATCGGCGGGGTTGAGTGCGGGGCCGGCGACGCTCGCGTACGCGAACGGCCAGCTGACGCTGCAGGCGCCTCCCGAGCTCCCGCCGCTGCAGCTCTTCCCCGCGCCGACGGCCGGCACGATCGAGTCTGCGCTCGCCGCGGCGCTGCCGGCGCTGCTCGTCTCAGCGGCGGCGCCGCCGCTGATCGAGTCGCTGCTGGGACCCGGATATGTCGTCTCGGGTATCGCCTCATTCCTCTCGGCACCCGGCCAGTGGCTCGTGCAGAACAGCGCGTTGGGCGACGGCACGGTGCTCGACCCGACCAAGGTCAGCCAGCTGCTGAGCACGATCGGCGCACTGCCCGCAGGCCTCACCTTGACAGCAGCGGGGACGAACCCGACGACGCTTTCGCTCGCCACGAGCGCGCCCCTCGGAGGCGTGCTCGGCCTGTCACTCGGCGTCGCGATCGACGCGACCAGGCACCTCGCGCCCGCGGGGAGCGTGACGATCGACACGCCGCTGGGAGGGACGTGGCCGAGCGTGACCGTGGCAGCCGGCGTGGACGGCACGGGCATCACGCTGACGGTCACGCCGGGGGGCGGCGCCACGCCGATCCAGCTGCTGCCGAGCTTCAGCGGAGCCGGCGCGCTCGCCGCCGCCGGCGAGGCGCTCCTGGGCAAAGCGCTGGACGAGCTGCGCAAAGCGCTGCAGTCGAGCGCGATCACGCCGCTCGCGCTCGAGGTCGCCGAAGCACTCGAGCTATATGACCCCGTCGGCGGCTTCGCGGCGCATGGGCCACAGCTCGTGGCGCTGACGAGCGGCGACTCGATGGCGACGCTCTCGGCCACGGCGAGGACTGCGTTCCTCGATGCGAGCGCCGCACTGTTCAACGACCCCAGCTCGCCTCTCCACGCGGCGATCCCGGGAGCGATCTCGACATCCGTCAGCGAGATCAGCTGGAAGTACCCGCTCCCGGGCGCGCTCGGCAGGGCTCGATGGGAGTGTCGGTCGGTTGGGACGCAGCCGGACCGACGGTGGGCTTCGAAGCGAGTGGGATCGCACCCGCCGACTCGCCGGTCACACTGACGCTGAGCTCCGGCTACGCCAACGGCGCGCTGGCGCTCGACGCCACGCTCGGCGTCTCACTGGAAAGCGCCAACCTCGGCATCGATGTGACGCCGGCGCTCACACTCACGATCGCGGGCGCGACGGCGAAGGCGGCGATACTCCCGCTCGGCGAATCGCAGGCGAGCACGCTCGCGATTGAACTGCTGCCGTCCTTTCACGTGTCCTCGACACCCGCGGCTCCCGGCGCGCTCGTCGAAAAGTACGGGATACCGCTGGTGGCGGACCTGCTGATCGCGGCGACCGAAGCCGACTTCGCGAAGTCGCTGTGGAAAGGCGGGCCGCCGGCCGAACACGTACTGAAAAGCGCAAAACTGATCGACGTCAGCGGCGCGCCGCCCAAGTACTCGCTCGCGAGCCCCTTCCCACAGCCCGAGAAGATCCTCGCGGGCCTCCTGGAAGCGATCGCTTCGGTCAAGATCTCGGTTACGAGCTCGCCGCCGCTGTCGCTCGAGTTCGTCGATGACTCGGGGCGCATCGGCGCGCAGCTCGTGGGCTCGATTGCGCTCTCCGGCGAAGGCTCGCCACGGCTCTCGCTGCTACTCGGCGCACCCGCTGCGTGGCTCGGCGCCGACGCCGGGGTGACGCTTTACCTCTTCACGCAAGCCGGCGGCTTCCAGTTCAGTCCCGAACTCGCCGTCCGCGGACTCGGGCTCGGGCTGGCGGGCGACGGTGACGCACCGCTGTTGAACGAGTCGGGCTTCCGGATCGGCGCGCTCGACACCTACCTCGCGTTCGACGTCGATCTGCGCAGCGGCAAGGTCTCGGGACTCGGCGGCGGCGTGGAGATCGAAAAGCTCGGCCTGCCGATCTCGCAATTCGACTCCTCCACAGCGAGCAACCCCGTCGCTGCGAGCCTGCTCGACTCGGGCGGCTCCACCGGCGGCGAGGACTCGAAGGTCAACCCGGCGGTCGACGTGATCGCGTACGACCTCGACGGGACGTTCACGATCGAGTTCGCTGGAACGAGCGGCCCGGTCGTGATCCCCGTGCACGCGAGCTTCGGGCCGGTCTACCTCGATCAGATCGACCTGGCGGTCAGCGACAGCGAAGACCGTCACGCTCGGCATCGACGGCGACGTGAAGATCGCCGGGCTCGATGTCAGCGTGATCGAACTCGCGCTCGCGGTCCCGCTGGAACTATCTGAGCTCGCCCGATCACTGGCGATCGACCTGCAGGGGCTGGCCGTCGCCTACAACCAGGACCCGATCGAGATCGCGGGCGGCCTGCGCAAGAGCTCGGGGCACGCCGATCGAGTACGACGGGATGCTCTCGGTCAGCGTCGAGGATCTCGGGCTGACCGATCGTCGGCTCCTACGCGCGTCCCTCCGACACGCAGGGCCAGTACACGTCGCTGTTCATGTTCGTATCGCTCGGCGTTCCGCTCGGCGGACCGCCGTTCGCGTTCGTGATCGGCCTCGGCGGCGGGTTCGGCTACAACCGCGCAGCTCGATGGTCCCGACGGAAATGAACGAAATCGACTCGTTCGTGCTCGTCAGCGCGATCGACGACAGCAGCCTGGCGAATGACCCGATGCGGCGCGCTGCTGAAGATGGGGCTCGCGATCCCTCCGACGCCGCGGCGCCTACTGGATCGCCGCGGGCGTCGCGCCTGACCACCGTTCGAGCTGGTCAACAGCACGGTGGTCGTCGTGATCGCGCTCGACCGCGGCTTCGAGATCGACGTGCTCGGCGTCAGCCGGATGGCGCTGCCGACCGAGGACTTCGCGCTGGCCAGCGTCGAGCTCGCGCTGAAGGCGCGCTTCAACTCCGAGGAAGGCGTGCTGTCGGTGCAGGCGCAGCTCACCGACAACTCCTACATCTTCAGCCATGATTGTCAGCTGACCGGCGGCTTCGCGTTCTTCGTGTGGTACCCGCAGGGCCAGTTCGTGCTCACCCTCGGCGGCTACAACCCGGCGTTCGCGAAACCCCCCCAGTTCCCGGAAGTGCCGCGCTTGGGCTTCAACTGGAGCGTAGGCGAATTCATCGTCATCAAGGGTGGCTGCTACTTCGCGCTGACCGAATTCGTGCGTGATGGCCGGCGGCTCGCTCAGCGCAACCGCCGAGCTTCGGGCCGGTCAAGGCATGGTTCGACGTGTACCTTGACTTCCTCGTCTCGTGGGACCCCTTTGCGTACGAGTTCGACATCGGCGTCGAGATCGGCGCATCGCTCTCGATCGCAAGTCTGCTTCTTCGGCGTGCGTCAGCATCGGCATCACGATCTCACTCGGGGCACAGCTCGAAATCGCCGGGCCGCCTTTCCACGGGACCGCATCGATCGACGCGTACGTCACCACGATCACGGTCTCGTTCGGCGATCCGCCCGCGCCGCCGCCATACATCACCGACTGGGGTGTGTTCGCCGGCAAGTACCTGACCGCCGGCGATCCCAGCCAGCAGCGCCGTCTCGATCCAGTTCAACACCGGCGTGCTCACCCCCGACCCGCCGGGCGCGCAACCGCAGCCGGGAACCGCGACGCCAGCCGTGGCAGGTCGGAATCGAGTTCTCGTTCACGACCACGACGCGGATGCCGGCGACCGCGACGAGTGACTTCGTGTTCGGCGCCTCCGCCGATCCGATCGCGGGGCTCAACGGGCTGGATGTCGCGCCGATGGACCTGCTCGGCGGTGAACAGCACACACACCGTGACGCTCGAGCAGCGCCAGGACGACGGCTCGTGGCAGGCACTGAACTTCGAGGGGAGCTCAGAGCAGCTCGGCGACGTCGACAGCACTTCACGGTCACCGCCGCGACCGGGCTGTTCCCCGAGGCCACCTGGCACTGGACCGACCCGCAGCACCTCCCGGCCGCCGCGCGAACGATCAGCGCAGTCGCGGGCTTGAAGGTCGAGCGCACGTGGTGCTCAACGACCAGAGCGAGCTGATCCCGATCTCGACGCTCGTCGAACGACCAGCTCGCAGTACGCGCTGCCGCTGCCGTTTGCGACGACCGTGCTCGATAGCTCGCGACCCTGCAGGCATACGGGAGGCCGCGCGAGTCGCTGGCGCGACGATCGTCGCGTCGGCGACTTCGCAGAAGATGCTCACCGCCAGCGTCGAGGTGCTCACCGGCAGCGGCGTGTTCGCCGAAAACCGGACCGCGTTCGGACTCCCGCAGGGCGGCCTCAGCCCGCTCGCCGACGGACGCGCTGCGAACGCGCTCGCAGCGCCCCGCCGCTCGTTGCCCCGATCACGACCGGGCTGACGCTGAAGCCGGTCGGACTGCCAGCCCCGATGCTCGCCGAGCACGATCGTCGCCGGTCGCAGTCCGTGCCGCTCGAGCAGCCGCGGCTACGCGCGATGCTGCAGACCAAGCCGCAGCCGGTCGCCGACGCGCCGCCCGCGCTGCACACTTCGGTGACGCAGCCTCGCGAAGCAGACGACAGGCGCGCCGCGGATGCATGCCGCCGACCGCCGCCGGCGCTCGCGGGCGCGCGGCTGATGACCGTCCCGTCGCCGCCGCGCCGCGCCCGACCCAGGCCGCGGTGCGCCCGCGCGCGATCCGCAACGCCGACCTCGGTGCCGCCGATCGGCCCCGGCCAGCAGCAGGCGCTCGCAGAAGCGGCGGACGCGCTGAGCGGCGCCGGTGTCACCCTCGGCGCCGGTGCCGCCCACCTTTGGGATCTCCCGCTGGACGCCGGCAGCTTCGCCTTCACCGGCGACGGCTGCGTGCGGATGCTCTGCACCGACCGCAGCGGTGCGGTACTGGCGGACGTCGAGTTCGCCGCCGCGGGCAGCGCGCCGCGGCCGGTGCCGGCGGGCGCCGAGATGATCCTCGTCCAGGCGCTCGGCGCGCCGCCCGCGGCAAGCGCGATCGCAAGCGGTCGGGTTCGGCGCGATCACCACCGCCTACGCCCCGGCCGGCCAGGCGCCGGCCGTCGGCTGGCAGAGCACGCAGCACGCTGCTGCAGGTCGGGCCTTCGCGCTTCGCCGCCCGCGGCGCCACGCTGCACGTTCCGCGCGGGCTTACGCGACCCGCCGCAACGGACAGCGCGCCAGCTACGGACACGGTCTCGGCCGCCGACGTCGATCGGCCGGCCAGATCGGCGTTGAGACACTGCTGCCGGCCAGCGTCGACGTGGTGATCGTCGCGCTCGACCTCGCCGACGCGAGCGCCGCGCAGAGCGGCGACCTCGCGCTCGGCTTCATCGGCGGCACGCTCGCCGGCCCCACCCCAGCGCGTGCTGCCGGCAACCGGCGGCTGCTGCTCTACGACGTCGCCTCGCGCGACGCCGGCGCCAGCGCATTCACCGTGTCGGTCGCGAGCGTCGCAGGGCTGGACCGTCGGCGGCGTGGTCGGGATGGCGGGCAGCGCGCTCGAGTTGGCGAGCGCACTGCGCGGGCGGCATCCCCGACCACTTCGTGCCCGACGGGCCGATCGCGCCCGGCGGATCGCTCGACCGTGACCTACAACGCCAGGTGAGCAGCCAACATGACAGAGCCCACCCCCGCAAGGCCACATGTACCTGTTCGACTCGGTGACGCCGCCGCTCGACGATGGCTCCTACCGGCTGACCGCGGACACCGAAGTCACCTATGGCGGCGCCGAGCAGAGCTTCTCGTCAGCAGAACTACTTCGACGTCGTCGGGCCGCGCTTCTCGGTTCCGCAGGCGATGGTCGCCACGACCTTCCCGCCGAGCAACGGGCACGGCGCGTTCCAGGACGCGCTGCCGCACATCGTGCTCTCGCGCCGCACGCTGCCGTGGGAGCGCGAGCTCGACCCGAGGGACTGATCCCGCCACCGACGATCGATGCCCGGGCGACCCGCCGGCGCCGAACGGACCGGTGCCGTGGGTCGCGCTGCTCGTGTTCGAGGAGGGCGAGTACACGCTGCTACGCGGCATCCCACTGCAACAGGCCGTTCCGGCCGACGTGTTCGCGCGGCTCGGAAGCCCGGCGAACATCACCTGCGACGCCGTCGAGGCCGACCAGGAGCTGGTCGAAGCGATCATGCCGTCGCTCGAGGAGCTGCAGCTGCTCGCGCACGTGCGCTGGGTCAACGTTGAGGACCGCGAGCTGAACACGGCGGGTGGCGACGGCTACTACGCCGTCGTGGTCGCGAACCGGCTTCCCTCGCCGGGCGCCCAGTGTCGGGCGTCCTGGTCTCGCTCGAGGAGCGCGCGGATCTGGTGCAGGCGAACCCGCCGGCGGTGGCCGAGAACGCGCCGGGCAACCAAGCGCCGCTCGCGCAACAGCAGGCGCCCGCTGAGGTCGCGGCGCGCCGAGCCGAGGCCGATGTCGCGCGCATCCGGCCGCGCCCGCAGCCGCGGTCGACGACAGCTCCCGAGCCCGATCTTCACGCGTCGCGCAAGCGCCGGCGCACACGTTCTCACCGATCGCTCCACGCCCCCGATCTTCCACGTCGGCGCCGCGCAAAAGGTGCGGCTCGTGGCGCTGACCAGCTGGCAGTTCACCTGCGAAGGGCCGGGGACGTTCCGCGAGCTGATGCAGAACCTCGACGTGGCGATGTTCGGCAACGGTCGCCGACGTCGGGCACCCGGCGCTGACCGACACCGGCCACCTGCAGATGCGAGCTCCAGGATCGACTCGGCGCGAGCGAGTCGGTCTGGTACCGCGGCCCGCTGGTCCCCTACAACCTGACCCGCGATCCGCTCGGCCCGTACCACAGCGCCGACCAAGCACGGCGCGTGACGCCGGAGACCGGGCGCCGAGGACATCTCCTACGCGGCTGCGTTCGAGGTCGGCCGGCTGCTGGCTGCCGGCGGACGCCGGTTCGCCCAGGCGATCATGCGCTGGCGACGCGAGTCCTACAAGCAGTCGGCGCGAGCGAGCACGATCGCGGCGCTCGCCGACACGCTCGTCGCTGGTCCTGCCGCCGACGCTCGCGCAGACGCTGCACGACACCGATCACGCCGATCGTCGGCGGCGCCGCGACGCAGGCGGTGGTGCAAGGCCAGCCGCCGATCGCCGATGCGTATGGGCTGCAGCGAGGTGGGCAGCGCCCCCGGGCTGAACCCGGCGCACCTGGCGGCGGCGTGGAATCTCGCCTCGACGCGCCGAGGCCGCGCAGCCTGCTCGGCGACGATCCCGGGCACGCTCGGCGCGGTCGTGGCGACACCGCCGCAGACCGCCCGCGCGGACACGACGCTCGGCGCGGTCGCCGCCGACACGGCCGGCGCTCGACCGCCTGGCAGCCGCCCGCGCCCAGGCCGTCGCCAACGCCACCACGACCCTCGGAGGTGCGTGATGCGAGCCGCTTCGATCACCAACCCGCCGGCGCTCGCCGAGCGTATGATGCGCCAAGGAACAGATCGACGCCAGCATCCCGGAGTCGACGCTGCCGCCCTACATGGAGATGTTCCTCGCCCACCTGCGGCTGCTGATCGGCGTGCCGTTCGAGTACCTCGTGCCCGATGCGCGGCTGCTGCCCGACGAGTCGATCCGCTTCTTCTACGTCGACCGGTCGTGGACCGACCGGCTCGTCGACGGCGCGATCGCGGTCGGCAAGATCGGCACGCGCGAGCAGGCCCACCATCAGGCGCACGCCGCCGACGTGCAGTCGCAGCTCGACCTGACCGAGCGCGTGGTGCGCACGCTGCAACGCGGCCTGCCGCGCTCCGACGAATCCCGACGACAGCTCCGGCGCAGGTCATCACCGGCTTCCTGCTGCGCTCGGCCGCCGTGTCCGGCTGGCCGTCGATGGACGTGCGGGCTTTCAGCCAGATCGTGCCAGCCGTCGCCGGGCAACGTCGACGATCCGGCCGTCGCGCAGTGGGCGGCGAGCGCCGGCAGCCGTGCAGCTGACCACGCTGCGGCTCGAGCTGCTCTCGCCCTCGGTGCTGCTGGCGCTGTTCGACGGCATCCCGAGCTCGTGTGGTGCGAGGAGCCGCACCACGACATCGAGTTCGGCGTCACGACGAACGACGAGGTCAGCACTTCTTCCTCGACCGCCACGAGGCCAGCGGCGCGGTGCGAGCAGGGCGCGGCGCCCGTGCCGGTGCCGATGCGCGCGGCCAACCGGCGCGTGGTCGCGGTCGCCGAGCTGCGCAAGCCGCCTCGCGCAGCTCGACGACCCGAAGCTCGTGCCGCAGACCGGGCAGCGCGGCGCTCGCGATCGAGCTGCTCGACTACCCGTGGCGCCAGCGCTTCGAGGGCGTCAGTCCGAGCGGCGTCAGAGCTCCGGCGCGTTCGTGTCCGAGTATGAGGTCGCGAGCGTGATCACGCAGCCGAACCGTCCGCGCCGCCGTCACGGAGCTGCTGTGATGGCCGAGTCACGACCCGTCCAGCTCGATCCCGCGCCTGGTCTCGATCGCGACGGCGCACGGCATCACGCCCCGCGTCGGCGCGACCTGGTACCCGCCGCTGGTGCGAGACCCCGCGCGTGCTCGTACCGATCGAGCTCGACGTGCTGATGGTCCGCGACGCCGACGCTGAGCGTGGGCGGCGACCGGCATGAGCGACGCCACCGCAGGAAGACCACGAGCGGCGCACGCCGCCGGTCGACGCCGCGACCCTGATGCCGGCGCCGTTCACCGACCTGCCGGAGCCGCGGCCCCGCGGCGCCTACCTGCACTGGTACCTGCCGAACGGCCTGACCAGCGGCACGGCCGACGGGCCGCACGAGCAAGCGACGCTTCCCGCCGATCCCCGATCGCTGGCTCGTCGCTGCGGATCTCGCCCGGCGGACAGCCGACGGGCGCCGCGCGGTGCGCGGCTGGGTGCTCGAAGCCGGCGGCGAGCCGGCGACAGGTGTTCGACCTCGACGGCTGGACCGAGCCGGCGCACGCCGCCGGATGTGGAGAACCCGCTGACCGCGCTCGGCCACGGCGACCTCTCGTGGGCCGGCTACTTCGACAACGTCGCCAGACCGGCTCGGCTTCTACGACGGCACGCTGACGGCGACCAGGTACGACGGTCCGCTCGCCTACCTCGTGTGCGGCTGGTACTGCCGATCCGACCGCCGACCCGCTCGGCGCCCAGACGATCACCTCGCTGGCGGACTTCAACGCGGCGATGGCAGCAGCTCGGCTGGACGCTCGAGGCGGGCCAGCTCGACGAGGTCACACCGCCCGCCGCGATTACGTGCCCGCGGCGAGGTCGCTGCGGGCTGGACAGCACGATCGACGAGCGCATCGCCGCCACCGACGCGTCTCCCGACCACCGACGCCGACCGCGCATACATCGACCGACGGCGCGTGGTGGCCGACCGCGTGCGTGCTGCACGGGGCGGTTGTCGGCATCGACTGGCCCGGCGTCCGAGGACACGCAGGAGGTCGGCGGCCCGCCCGATCCGAGCGAGCATCACGGTCGCCGATCGGCAACACGATGGCCGAGACGATCGGCGCGCCGTCGCGCACGCCAACGGAGCGCCCGAGCAGGCGGCGATCGTCGAGGCGCTGCAGCTCGGGGTCGTCAAGGAGCTCGACCAGCCCGACGGCCGCGCCCAGCTCGACGTGCAGCTGCACGCGAGCTCGTTCGCCAGCCAGCCGGGCGGAGCTCCGCGCACCGAGCCGGTGACGATCGCGCCGAGCGGCCCGCCGCAGGCGCCGCCCGCCAACCCGCCGACGCCCGGGCCTGGGATCTTCGCCGCCGACAGCAGGCCGCGGCCGCCGGGAGCTCCGCACGGCCCGCTCTCCACACGCGCGCGCACATCGACGAGCGCGGTGCGAGGTCTCGAGCGCGCCGACCGACGGTCGCGCGCACCGTTCGCCGCCGAGGACGCGATCCGACACGTCGCTCAGCGAGCGCGATCGATCCATGCTCGGCGCGGGAGCGATGATCCCGCCGACCGACCCCGGCGGAACGGTCGACGCGCTGCGGGCGGCGCCGCGGCTGTTCATCCCAAAGGATCCGATCGTGCTGGTGCAGGGTGGCCAAGCGCGCCTTCGCGCACGACAGCAGCGTCCCCACCGAGGACGGCCTGGTCGTCTGCCGGCTGACACCGGTCTCGGAGCTGAGCTGGATCAGATCCGACGGCGTCGACAGGTCCGTCTTGGCGGCAGCGACGTGCTCGAGCGCGGCGTCGAGAACGGCAGCGTGCCGCTCGAGTGCGAAGGGCTGCTGCAGGAGACGGCGCTGCTCGACACCGGCGAGGCGCGGCGATCTCGGCGGCCGCGGCGCGGACCGACAACGCGCACCGCCGAGCGCAACGTCGACGGTCGAGCAGACCGCTTGGTACGCGCTGCGAAACCCGCGCGTCGACCACGGCCCGCTGCTCGCGCACAGCGGCATCTCCGGCACGCTGCCGGCCCCGATCGCGCGTTGCGCCGCCGTCGCGGCCGTGGACGCCGATGCACCTCGACTGGGCCGTCGAGTTCGTGCCCTCGCCGGACGGCGTCGAGGACTGGAAGCTCGACCAGCTCGACTTACGTCCTCGGTCGAGCAGGCGACCGTCCCGGCCGCCCGGCAGCGGCGATCACCTTCATTGGCCGCTCGCCCGTGACCGGGGGCGCGAGCGCGACGCTCGCCTCGGCGATCAACAACGCGCTCGACCAGGCCGCGAGGATCGGCGGGCACCGCGCCCGTGCCCGTCCCGACGTCGGGCGCCAACCCGCCGAGAGCGCTTCTACTCGCCGCTGGCCAGAACGCTGGTCGCGCAGTTCGCAGGCGCATGAAGATCGACCCAGCACCTCCGAGAGCCCGGCCACGCCGGCACAGCTGAAGACGATCGCCACGCGCGCTCGCGCACATGGATGTGCTGTCCTGCGGGCTGGGCGGCCTGCTGACGCGATCTGCGGGGCGGCGTGGCAGCCCGACGGCGCTATCCACGCGCCGGGCGGGACGTCCCGACGCCGTTCTTCGCGATGCGGGCCGGGCTTCCTGCGGCTGGTGAGGCTGCGGCTGGTGGACGGCTTCGGGCAGTTCGTCGACCTGTGCGGCTCGGACGCGACGCACGCCGCTCAGGGATACCTCGTCTCCGGACCGCTGACCGTCGCCGGGCAGCCGGGCGTCGTCGGCCTGCCGCCGCGGTTCAGCCGCTCCGACCCGCGGCTGTGTTCCGCTTCATGAGCGCCGACACCCGGGGCAGGAGGCGGACTACCAGACGAGCCCCGATCTGCGCGTTCCTGCTGCCCAACCACCTGGACGGCTCGCTGGAGTTCTTCAACGCCGACGGCAGCGGCGCCGGCAGCCTGCAGCCGATCCCGAGCGGGCAGCGTCGAATGGCAAGGCGCCCCCGGATTGCCGCGGGCGCGGGACAGGACCCGCGCGGCGCGCTCACTAACTCGTACGCCGCCGAGCTCGCACAGGGCGTGATCGACTGGGGGATCGCGGACGCCGGCGCAAGACCGGGAGTCGGCTTTGAGCGGGCTGCTGCGGACGATCGACTCGACGCTGTGGAGCGTCGACCCGTTCGGGCACGCCGGCGACGAGCACCTGTCGCTGCTTGCTCGGCCACCCGATCTGCGTGATCCGCGCCCTGCTGCGGCTCGATGTGCACGATCCCGTCGACCACGCCCGACGGCACGCTCACGGCGGTGCCGATGCGGCTTGGCGATCTCACGCAGTGGCAGGACGGGCTGCTCGGCTACTTCGTCGACGACGACTACACGACGCTGCACGTCGCCGACGCAGCGGCTCCTGAGATGGCGCGCCAGGTCGGCCCCGGGCAGGGCTTCCTACAGCCGATCAACCTCGTCCAGAACTTCTACGACGACGTTCGCCAATGATCTCGCCGCGGCGGCGTGCCGGGCGCGACGCCTGTGACGCACCCTTCGTCGACACCTCGGGCGGCTGCTGATGTGCGCCCGAATCAGACGATCAACCTGACGCTGCTGGTCGAGCCGCTGACCTCGGTGCACGCGACCGCTCGGTCTGGTGCCGCGCAAGGAGATCGGCATGCGGCGTGCGTGGGTTCAGGCCGGCCTCGCCGCGATCGCGCCCACCTTCCGCTTCGGGCCGGTGCTGCGTCGACCCGCAAGCACATTCGCATGCCGCTGGCGACCGACATCAACGGCACATGGGTCTGGGACTATCGCTCCGACGCCGCCAGCCTGGACAGAGGATCCGATCACGAACGCCACCGACAACGCGCTGCTGGCCGCGATCCCCCACGGCAGATCGAGGGCTGGCTCAAGCTGACGCCGCCGCCCTTCGCCGGGAAGGCGGAGAAGCACGCGTCGTGATGGGTCTGTTGCCGACATGCTGGCGCTGCCTCGGGCTGCTCGGCCCGGCGCGGTCAACGGACCCGCCCCGGCCGTGGACAACCTGATCGCCGCCGCTGTGGGTGCCACTGCGACCTTACCATGGACGAAGCACGCGCGTGCGGCGCCGTACACCTGGACCGCGGTTCTGCACCCACCCAGAGAGATCGCGGCGCTGGACCGCGATCACCGCGCGCTCACCAAAAGGCAGGTGACCGCGAGACGTTCACGCCGCTGAAGACCGCGCAATCTGATCCGCGACTCGACCCGAGCGACAGCGACCAAGTTCCAGGTCAAGCTCAAGCTGCAGGTCGAGTACCCGGCCGCTTCAGAGCAAGCCCGAACGAGATCGCCGGTAACGGCAAGCTGCCGCTCGTCCTGATCAACCACGGCCATCACTAGAGCTGGCAGCCGACCATCAGCCGGCGGGGCCATCACGGCGATCAACGTGACGCCGAACACGGCGGATACAAGTACCTGCAGGACGTGCTCGCCAGAACACGGAATCATGTCGGTGTCCGTCGATCACAACTTCGCCTGTGCCACCAATGCGCTGATCGAGACGCGCGCCGACACGATCATTGCCGCCCTCAACGGGCTCTCGACTGAAGAGTCCTTAACCTCGAGTCGCTACCACGGGAGGCTCGATTACTCGAAGATCGGCCTGATGGGCCATTCGCGCGGCGGCGACGCGGTCGTGCGGGCCGTCAAGAAGATCCTCGCCGAACCGTCGCTGAGCGCGACAGTTCAAGGTCATCACGGTGTGTTCCCTGGCGCCCACCGATTACACCGGAGCGAACGTGCCGGGCAACCGCATGTTCCTTGACTCCAACGATGTGAACTTCTATCTGGTCGTGTACGGCGCACTCGACGACGACGTGTTCGGCGGTGGCCCGATCCCCATCGGCGGGAGCGGGTTTCGCCACTATGACCGCGCGCGACCGCAGAAGGCGATGGTGTTCCTCGACAACTGCTGTCACAACGCATTCAACACCGTGTGGCTCGCGGACAGCAACGATTCCACCGACCCCCGCCTGGCGAGCGACGCCGAACACCAGAGCCTGGCCGTCGACTACATCGGGGGCTTGTTTCGCTGGCAGCTCGGCGGCGAGAAGCTCGGCGCGCGCTTCGACGGTCGCACGCCGAATCGTGCGGGGCAGCACGCGTCGCTTCAGTGGATGTTCGGCCAAACCCTGGTGCGGATGGACGACTTCGAGAACCCGGCCGCGAACCTGCTCGGCGGCGCGCGCGTGGTCACGAACGACCCAAGCGATCCCACGGCGATCGAAGGCTTCGGCTCGATCGCGATCGCCGGCAACCCGCTGGCACCGCACACCGAACATCAGACGCACGTCCTGCACGTCGATCTGACCCTGTCCACACCCGCTACGACGCGGGTCCTCACCACGGAAGTCCCGGCCGCCAATCAGGACTGGTCGGCCCTCGACACGCTCGTCTTCAGCTTGTCGGGGTGGTTCGATCCGACGAGCGCGGCGACGATCGCGGCGGCCAACCTGCCGCGCCTTCAGGTCACGCTCGTGGATGGCACCGGAGCGAAGGCAGCCGTCGATTTCAACACCTACGGCGCCTCGCTTCCGAGCAGACCCGTATTCAAGACCGAGAGCTTCGTGGCGCCAGGGCCAGCGATCACAACCTGGAACGTGACGCTGATGCGACTCGAGACGATCCCGATCGCGCTCAGCTCGTTCGCCGGCGTCGACCTCACGAAGATCTCTCAGGTGGCACTGGACATCGTGCCCGACAACGGCACGCACGTCTTTGCTGACAACATCTACGTGATGAAGCGGCAATGACGATGGACGAGCCCACGGCGACCGCGATCCAGTTCGTGGCGCCCGGTCCGAACGTCCCCGGTGGACCGTGGGCGATGCGGGTCAGCGTGAGCGGCACCGGATTCGACCCGCGCGGACTCGCTCTGATGGCGAGCGTGGGCGCCGTTCCAGTCCAGGGGGTCGTCCTCGACCCGGACGGCTCGGGATTCAGCGGCTACCTCGCGACGACCCCGGCGGACGGCGACGCGCTCGCGATCGGCTTCGCGCAACTGAACGTCACCGATCTCCTCTACCACGCCGGCGATGTCGCGTGACGTCATACGGTCCGTTACTTATGTCCTATCGCGCAGCGATGTTGGTGCGCGTGTTGCTCTTGAGCAGAAGCGGTCACCGAAGTCCAGCGCAACCGCGGCACTGGCGTTTGATCGAGCGCCGCCAATGGTGGCTTGATCATCGTCGCGACGGGCAGTGTTCGCCTACCGGGAAGAAGCGAACGTGAGCCTGCTTGCAAGACCAATTACGGCCGCCCTCTCCAAAGGAGCTGAGGTGTCCATACCGGCGCTGTCGCGCCACACCTAGCGATGCATCGGGGCCGGGCGCTTCAGGCGCCGGGCCCCACCTTTCCACCGGAGCTGCAAGGACGACACCGCGGCCAAGCGTGCTTGGCGCGCAGTCGGAAGATTTCAAAGCACACCTCTCGCACGACGGCGCGTTCCTCGTTGCGCGCGAGGCGATCGACGAGGACCTGGCCGATGAGGTCGCGGTAGCGATCGTTCGGGCGTGGCACAGTCCTGGGTGCCGACTAGGTCAGGTGTGGGATCAGCAACCCTCGACCAACATCGGCCGATTCGCGCCAAATCCGCGCCAGTTCAAGCGCGGATCGTGCGGCGCCAGGCGGTTAACAGCGGTTTCGCGGCGCAGCACACACGCAGCGACCAGCCCGCCGAATACCGCTCAACGGTGCGGAAAACGGCTCAGGAAAGCCAAGAATCAGCGCATCCCGGCGAGACGCGACTTTCCGGCCGCCTGGATTTCAAGACCGGTGCATTCAACCGCTCTGCCACCCTTCCACGGTCACGACGAAGGCTACCGGGGCGTAAGCTCGATCAATGTCGCGGCGCTCCTCTGGACCCCGACGCTCAGACTCCTTCGAGTCCTACCTACGTCAAACGCGCGCCGGCGCTGCGCTGGCGCTGTTCGCCCTGGCCGCGGCGATAGCGTCCGAACAGTTCGCTGAGCACCTTTGGGTGCGTCATCCGCTCCTCGCCGGCCTTGCCTCAAGCGCGATTGTCGTGCTCCTGTCGGTGGCGGTCGTGAACGAGGCGCTGTCGATCCGCGGGCGCCGGCGCTGGAGCGTTCTCGCGCAATACGTGATGCTCGAGCTGGTCCGCGATGCGCGGATGGTCTGGACGGCGGTGGTAGAGCTGGCGGGCCTGATGCCGGCCGGCGCGAACCCGCCGGCCGCGATCGACGCAGCCGCCCTCGTGGTCCGCGACACGCCGCGCCTGACCAAAGCCGTTCACGGCCTGCTCGCCGATGCTGATCGGCGCCGAGTCCTGCGAGACCAGGTCGCAAGACTGGTGGTTCACAACGACGAGGTGCTGGGACGATGGGCCGCCGTGATGCTCAACGCCGAAGCCTACGCAGAGGTGGTCGACCGTCACGTGGAGCTCGCGGGAAGCCTTGCGTGGCTGGGGAGCCTGCTCGACCAGTCCGAGCCAACCGATGGGGACCAGCTGCGTTGGCACAGGGCTCGAAGCAACCCTGCTGTCCAGATCAGGGGTCACATGGACGATGACCGCCTCGCCCAGAGGC
The DNA here is from genome assembly GCA_963737025.1 of uncultured Solirubrobacteraceae bacterium. Lineage (GTDB taxonomy): Bacteria > Actinomycetota > Thermoleophilia > Solirubrobacterales > Solirubrobacteraceae > Palsa-744. Next base: position 150,443 of record CAVTRA010000005.1, on the reverse strand, counting down.
TCGTCGCGATTACCCAGCTCGCCGAGCAGCTCGACAGGGGAACGCTGGACCTCGCCGTGAAGATCGTGCCGGTCGAATGGTGGGAAGCACGTCTCGCCACGTCCGCGGAGGTAGGCGATGACGTCCCCGAAGCGAACGGTGACGTCCGGGCGCCCGCCGAGGGCGTCCGGGCATGAGCTGGCCCGGCCGACGGCTGGTGGATACGTCTCAGCCCGCGAGGAGGGCGTCGTTGGCCCTGCGCTCGGCCGCGACGCGATCGATGCGCTCACCAACCGCCGGCAGGCGCTCACGCAGTTCGCGCATGAAGTGCGCGGTCAGCACGATCCCGCGGATATCTGAGGTAGCCACCACCGATGCTGAGCGCGGATGCCCGTCGGACAGAACCGACAGCTCGCCGAAGCAATCACCGGGCCCAAGGGCATTGATCCGCACGCCGGCGCGGATGACGTCCGCGTTACCCTGCTCCAGCATCATGAACTCGTAGCCGGGGTCTCCCTCGCGCATGACGACCTCTCCGGCCTCGGCCGTGAGCTCGTCTGCCAACTCGGCCAGCTGACGTCGCGACCCGATCTGCAGATCACGCAGGACGTCGATCTGGCCAAGCCGCTCCGCGCCGTCTCTTCCAAGTCGCTTGCGGTGCATGGTCCCCCAATCGATCGGTCTCGCTCGCCATCGATATGACGAGCGGTGGCGACGCGCAGCATATCGGCGCTCGCTGCGCAATAGTCCTCACGCCGGTGTCGGCAGCCTCTAAACTGCCATGCCAACCTCAGGGAGAGGTGGCCGAGTGGCTGAAGGCACTCGCCTGCTAAGCGAGTATGGGGATCAAACTCCATCGCGGGTTCGAATCCCGCCCTCTCCGTTGTTCATCGCCGGATGTCCACCCTCGGCTCTCGAAAGGCAAACATGGGAATCGCAGACCGACTGAACGAGCTCAAGACGAAGGCCGTGGACGCTACGGTGGAGCACAGCGACAAGATCCAGGAAACGGTCGAGAAGGTTGCGAGCACAGCCGACCAGCGCACCGGTGGCAAGTACCACGAGCGGATCGAGCAGGCGGGTGCAAAGGCGGGCAGCCTGCTCGACAGTCTGAAGGGCGCGCCGGAGCAGGCCGGAGCCGAGACGGCGGACGGCGCTGCCGAGACGGCCGACGGTGCTCCCGGTGCGCCGAGTCAGCCGCGCGCAGACACGCCGGAGCCTTAGCAAACGGCGCGTCGCGTTAGATCCCGAGGCTTTGTGGGTAGCACTCGCGTGTGTCTCTAGCTGTCGCGTTATTGGGGTCAAGCGAGTAGCATTCGCGCATGGGGAGGCCGCGCTCTGGGGAGGAGCAGCAGTTGACGTCCGCCTGCGCGCGGCGCGCCGGCGTCGTGCTCGCGGCGCTTTCACTTGCGGTTGCGCTCGGAGGGGCGACGGTCCAGGCAAGCGCAGCCATGGCGGCGTCGCCCAGCTACAGCGTGCCTCGTGCCTGCAGAGTGCCGCCTCCGGGCGCCGCCGCTTGCACCGCGGTGCGACTCGCTTCGGTTGCGCGCGCAGCGGCGCCGTTCGCGAGCGCCGCCGCCGCTCAATATCTGACTCCGCAGGCGCTGCACGCTGCCTATTCGCTGCCGGTGCAAACGCCGTACTCCTCGACCCAGACAGTTGCGGTGATAGATGCCTTCGACGATCCGACTGCGGAAGCCGACCTCGGCGTATACGACGAAACGTATGGGCTGCCGGCGTGCACGAGCGCAAACGGCTGTTTTCGCAAGCTCAACGAGTCCGGGCAGACAAGCCCGCTGCCGCCGGAAGAAGGCGAATGGGCGACCGAGATATCGATCGACGTGCAGATGGTCCACGCGATCTGCCAGAACTGCCATGTGCTGCTCGTGGAGGCCAACAGCGAAGAATTCACGGACCTCGGCGCGGCGGTGAACGCCGCGGTGAAGGCCGGGGCGACCGAGGTGAGCAACTCCTACGGTGGGCCTGAGGAACCCGCCCTCGCGAGCCTGTTCTCAGAACTCAACACCAGCTACTACGAACACTCCGGCGTCGTCATCACGGCCAGCTCGGGTGACTGCGGCTACCTCAACGAAGGCTGTCCCGGGAAACCGGCGACGGCTGACTTCCCGGCCGCCTCCCCCGACGTGGTGGCCGTCGGAGGGACGACCCTGACCAAGCGCAAAGAAGTCTGGAGCAGCACCGTCTGGGAAGGGTCAGGCGGCGGTTGCAGCCAGATCTTCACGGCTGCGCCATGGCAGAGCGCGGTGGCGAACTTCGCGGCCACGGGCTGCGAATCACAGCGATCCGTGGCAGACGTAGCGGCGATTGGGAACCCGAACACCGGCGTGGAGATCTACGACAGCACCCCCGAAAGCCCCGGCGCGCCGACCGGCTGGGGTGTGTGGGGTGGCACGTCGGTGGCTTCGCCGATCATCGCTGCCGAGTTCGCGCTCGCGGACGGATCCCACGGTGTGGCCTTCCCCGCCGCCACCCTCTACTCGCACCTCGCCGACAGCGAAGATCTCTACGACGTCGTTGCGGGGAGCAACGGCGTGTGCGGCACCCGCACCTCGTGCCAGGCCGCCGTGGGCTACGACGGCCCGTCTGGGGTGGGCAGCCCGATCGGCCTGGGAGCCTTTGCCTCGGCCGGCAGCCCGGTGAGCACCGCGCCGCCGGCGATAACGGGCCTCGCCGAAGAAGGCCAAACGCTGACCGAGACGACCGGCACGTGGGCCAACAGCCCGACCACGATCACCACGCAGTGGGAGCGGTGCAACGCCTCCGGGACTGGATGCGCGGCGCTCGCAGGCGCCAATGGCCCGAAATACGCGGTCACGGCAGGCGACGTCGGCTCGACTCTGCGTGTGCGGGAAACCGCCGAAAACGCCGACGGCATCGGATCGCCGGCGCAATCGGCGGCCAGCGCGGTCGTATCGGCGAACGTGCCGAAGCTCGAAAGCTTCACACCCAGCTCCGGAATCACCGGCAGCGCCGTGACGATCAACGGCGCGGGGCTCAGCGGAGTCACTGCCGTCTCGTTCGGCACGCTGGCGGCACAGTTCAAAGTCCTGTCGGCGTCACAGATCGAAGCGATCGTCCCCGCCGGGGCGCGTGCCGGCAAGCTGTCCGTGACCACGCCCGCGGGGAGCGCTCAGACCAAGACGAAGTTCACACCGACCCTGTCGGTTACGGCGTTCTCGCCGCAAAGCGGCGCCCCCGGGACGCTGGTCACGCTCAAGGGCGTCGGCTTTCAAAGCAACTCGAGTGTGAGCTTCGGCGGCGTATCCGCGACCGTCGTGTCAGCCTCGCGCAAGAAGCTCAGGGTGACGGTGCCCGCCGGTGCCGCCACGGGGCCGATCACCGTGACCAACGTCTCGGCGCCGGTCGGCACCGTGCACAGCGCCGGCAGCTTCACGCCGTAGCGAGCTGCCCGAATCTACTGTGTGTCGTCGCCTGCGGTGACGGCGAACACGATGTGACGACGCGCCAGGCTGAGGTAGGCATGCAGCTCGATCGGGCCGCCGTCCAGCGGCGCGACGGTGACGTCCGTGAGGGTGATGAAGTCCCGCTCGGAGGCGTTCAGCACATCGGAGACGCGACTGCGATAGCCATCGCGAGCAAGCGTGAGGACGCCCTCGATGCGGTGGCGCTCGGTCTCGATCCTGATCCGCTCGGTGCGTTGATCGATCCCTGGGGGATCGCCGCCGCCTGAAAGCTCGTCGATGCTCATGCGGCCATTATCGAGGCTCAGCGGCTGACCGTGTAGCTGCGCGCGAGAATCGTTCGCAGCCCGGTCGGGCCGGCGGCCACGATCGTGACGTGAGCGATCAACTGTCGGTGAGGGCCGAGCTCTCGGCGTAGGTGATGGAGCGCGACCTGTCCGACCCGCAGGCGTATGTGACCGGTGACGGCAGCTGGGAGACCGCGCGCAACCGCGGGCAGGCGAGCTGGGTGGCGCTTGCCGAGCGCAGCGAGAGAGGCCGTGACGAGGATCCGGCAGCCGCGTTTGCAGCTCACCTGCAGCGTGAGCGCGCGGTGGGCCAGCACGCCGGCCGGGCGCAGCAGCTCGACGTTCAGCACCGGCGCGACGTTCAGCGGAGGCGGCCAGCTGCCTGGTGCGAGACAACCGCCGGCAGCGGGAGCGGCGAGATCGAAGCGCTCGACTCGGTTGTTGTTGGTATCGGCGACGTACACCGCGCCGCTGCAGTCCACGGCGATTGCAGTGGGCTGGGAGAGCTCGCCTGGCGCGGTGCCGCGCAATCCCCATTTCGCCAGCGCGCGCCCGTCGGGTTCGAACACCTGGACCCGGTTGTTTTCGCCGTCCACCACGTACACGCGACTGGCGGCGTCGACGGCGATTCCGGTCGGCGAGCGAAAGCGCCCGCCGGTCGTGCCCTTGGAGCCCCATTCGGTGAGGATGCCTCCCAGGGGCGAGAGCTCGACGATACGATCGTTGCCGGTGTCGGCCACGTAGACGTCGCCCGAAGGCGCGACGGCGACAGCGCCGGGGTGGTTGAACGTCCCGGGGGCGCTTCCGGGTTCCCCGTCGCCAGCGCCTGCGCCCCACTTCGCCTGGAGCGTTCCTTGCGGTCCGTACACGAGCACCCGGTTGTGGTCGGTGTCGGCCACGTAGGTCTGGCCGGTCGCCGGCGACACCGCCACCGAGCTGGCGCCGGCGAGCTGCGCGCCGCCGAGATCGGCAGGGCCGCCGATTTCGCCGAGGAACGTGCCATCGCCCCACAGATGCACGAGTCGCGCGTTGCCGGTGTCGGCGACGTACACGGACCCTCGCGGGTCGATGCCGATGCTGCTCGGCGAAGCGAAGCTGGAAGCATGGCCGCCAGCCAGCGTCCACTGTTCCACGTAGGCGTCGCTGCCAGGCGCGAACGTCTCGATGCGCTGATCGACCGTGTCGGAGACGAGCAGGCGACCGGTTGGGTCGATGGCGAGCCCACGCGGTGCGGTCAGACCACCCGGTCCGCGGGCAGGGGCGCCGATCGTGCGCAGATAGTCGCCGACCGGGTCGAACACCTCGATGCGCTCGTTGGCGGTGTCCGCCACATAGGTGTCGCCCGCCGGATCGCTCGCCAGCGCGCGCGGGAACTCCAGCTGCCCCGGTTTGGCGCCGAGGCCGCCCCATGCGCCCGCGAACGTCAGCTGCGGGCTGAGCTTGACGACGCGATGATTGCTGTCGTCCGCCACGTAAACGTCGCCCGCGGCGTCGAGGGCCACGCCGTAGGGAAAGCCGAACTGTCCGGGCCCGTCGCCCGCCGAGCCGGCCTGCGCTTGAAAGGCCCCTTCGGGGCTGAACTTCTCGATGCGGTGGTTGTCGTCGTCGGAGACGATCACCTCGCTTTCGTTGGCCGCCACCCCGCGCGGGTAGGAGAACTGGCCAGGCCCGTTTCCATAGGTTCCCCATTCGAGCGCTTCGCCGCCTTCGAGGTTGAAGCGCTCGATGCGGTCGTTGCCCGAGTCCGCGACGTACACGTGGTCGCCGGACACGGCGATGCCGCCGCCGGGCGGCTGGGTGGGGTTCTGCGAGGACCCGAACGAGAAGTCCCCCAGCGCGCTGCCGCGCTTGCCCCATGCAGTCAGGAATTCGCCCGCCGGGCTGAACTTCTGGATCCGGTTGTGGCTCGAATCCACGACATAGACGTCCCCGGCGGCGTCCGTCGCAAGACCCCCGATCGGACCAAACTGCCCGTGGCCGCCGCCGTAGGAGCCCCACTGGGTCTCGAACACGCCCGCTGCGCTGAACTTCTGCACGATGTAGCTCAGCTGGTCGGCCACGTACACGTTGCCCTGCGTGTCGACGGCCACCGCCTCGGGAAAGCGCAGCAGACCTTCGCCGCTTCGCCCGATGACTTGCACAGACGCGTAGGGACAGGGAGCCGCGCCCGATCCCGCGCACGATTCGGCGGCCGAGGCACCCGCCGGTGCTGCAATCGAGGCGAGGCCGAGGCCGAGGGCGAGGGTGAGGGTGAGCGTGACGCGGGCACCGCGTGGCGGACGTAGCACGGTCATGACGCTGCAAGAACGGTAGGGCGCCATCGCCGAAACACAACACGGCGTGGACGCGAGAGGATTGGTCCGCTGGGCTGGGCGGCGGCGCTGGGCTGGGCGGCGGCGCTGGGCTGGGCGGCGGCGCTGTCTAGGACACGCGCTCGGGCGCGCGGGCGGGTAGACCGGCGCGCGTGGTCGGCAGCGCGACGATGCGCCCGCTGGCGCTCGGGTGGTTGCGCTCCTCGCGGACGATGTAGAGCGGCCGGTGCTTGACCTCGTCGTAGATGCGCCCGACGTACTCGCCGATCACGCCGAGAGCGATCAGCTGGATGCCGCCGAGCAGCAGGATCGCGATCGTGATCGAGCCGAAGCCCGGCAGGTAGGAGCCGGCGAAGCGCAGGCCGATGACGACGGGGATCGCGATGAACGCGACGCCGGCGGAGAGCATGCCGACGTAGGTGGCCAGCTGCAGCGGCAGGTGCGAGAACGACGCGATCGCGTCGAGCGAGAAGCGCAGCATCTTGCGCAGCGTGTACTTGGTCTCGCCGGCGTGGCGGGCGTCGCGCTGGTAGGAGACGGCGGTCTGGGTGAAGCCGACCCAGACGGTCATCCCGCGCAGGAAGCGCGAGCGCTCGGTCATCGCCAGCAGCGCGTTCAGCGCGCGGCGGTCGAGCAGCCGGAAGTCGCCGGAGTTGGGCTCGAGGTTGACCTGGGCGAGCTTGTCGAACAGCTTGTAGAACCACGAGGCGGTGGCGAGCTTGAAGGCGGTCTCGCCCTCGCGCTGCTTGCGCACCGCGTAGACCACGTCGGAGCCCTGGCTCCACTGGGCGATCATGTCGGGGATCAGCTCCGGCGGATCCTGCAGGTCGGCGTCGATCATCGCGACGACGTCGCCGACGGCGTGCTCGAGGCCGGCGGTCAGCGCGGCCTGGTGGCCGAAGTTGCGCGAGAGGTGGATGACGCGCACGCGCGGGTCGGTCGCGGCGATGCGGTCGAGCAGCTCGGGCGTGCGGTCGGAGCTGCCGTCGTTGACGAGCACCAGCTCGAACTCGTAGTCGGCGACGGCGGCGCTTGCGCGCGTGACGAACTCCTCGACCAGCTCCTCCTCGTCGTAGACGGGCGCGACGACGCTGAGCAGGGCGGGAGTGCGAAGTGGTGTGTCCGACATGATCGTTGCCTTCCGCGTGATGCTGGGAACCGGTGCGCGACGTTGATCTTCGACGAACGCCCTAAGCCGGTGCTCAATTTATCGTTCATCCTGTCTCTGGATGCCCTCGGAGCCCACTGACATGCGCAGAACCGCCCCCAGCGTAGCGCGGCGGCGGGGCCGCTTAAACGCGCCGGTGCTCGTCCAGTTCGTCAAGTTCGGCATCGTCGGGGTGTCCAACACGCTGCTGACGCTCGTCGTGTACACGGTGCTGCTGAAGGTGTTCGGCGTGTGGTATCTGGCGGCGTCGGCGATCGGCTTCGCGGTGGGCGCCACCAACGGCTTCCTGCTCAACCGCCGCTGGACGTTCCGCGACCACGTCGGCGACGCGCTCACGCCCGTGCGCTGGGCGATCGTGCAGGGCTCCGGCCTCGGCATCAACGAGGCCCTGCTGTACCTGCTCGTGCACGACGCGCAGCTCGACAAGCTGCTCGCGCAGGTATGCGCGACGGCGGTCGTCACCGTCACGACGTTCTTCGCCAACCGCGCGTGGACGTTCCGCGTGCACGCGCCCGTCGCGGTGGCCGACGGCGAGACCTAGCGTCGACTCGCGACCTAGCGGAAGACGGCGAGCAGCGAGAGCCCCGCGGGTATGCGCCCGCCGCGGGCGATCAGCGCGGCCTCGAGCGCGAGCGGGCGCTCGAGCAGCCAGTTGACGGGCTCCGGCGGCACCCACAGGTCGAGGCTCGACTCGGTCGTCTTGGCCGGTTGACGCGGTCGAGCACGCGCAGGACGATCGCGACGGGCAGCAGCAGCGAGTTGAAGTAGGTGGTGCGCACCTGGCTCCAGCCGGCCTGCTCGGCGACACGCTGCAGCGTGCGGCGGGTGTAGCGGCGGTGGTGGTGGTTGATCTCGTCGTGGCCGCTCCACAGCCACTGGTAGGCGGGCACGGTGACCAGCAGCGCGCCGCCGGGGGCGACCGTGCGGCGCAGCTCGCGCAGCGCGGCGAGGTCGTCCTCGAGGTGCTCGATCACGTCGAGGCTGACGGCCAGGTCGAAGCTGTCGTCGGCGAAGGGCATCTCGAGCACCGAGCCCGCGATGACCTCGCCGACGTCGCGCTGCGCGCGCCAGCGCGACGCTCGTCTCCGAGAGCTCGACGCCGGTCACGCTCGCCGAGGCGGGCGAGCTCGACCATGTTGCGCCCGCTGCCGCAGCCGGCGTCGAGGACGCGCGCGGGCGTGGGCAGCCCGAGCCCGGCGATCACGCCGTCGAGCACCGTTCGGCGCCCCCGGTACCACCAGTGGCGGTCCTCCGCCTGGTGCGTCTGGCGCTCGTAGTCCCTGTCCATCCGGCGGGCATCCTTTCCTAAACGGCGCCGCGCGCGCGGCGCGCCCGCTCGGCGGGCGACCGCTCACGGGACCGCCGACGCGCGCGCGGAGCGAGTACTCGATCGCTGTCGGCTTCGCCCTGCCAGACGGCCATCGCGCGGTCGCTGTCGGGGTCGAGCGCGACGGTGGCGTCGCTGACGGGCGCGGGCGGCGCGACCTGCTCGGGCGCGTCGAACATGCCGTGCGCCGCGGAGTCGTCGAACCCGCGCGCGGCGAAGATCGCCTGGCGTTCGATGTCGGGCGGCCCGGCGGCGGTCGGCAGCGGCTCGGTCCACAGCACGAGCGCGTCGCCGTCGGGCCCCGCCGCGAGGTCCGCGAGCAGCGCGTCCGCTCCCGGCGCGGCGATCGTGCCGGCGTCTCCCACGCCGTTCAGGTCGACGGGCGCGGTGCGCACGACCCAGTGGCCGGCGGCGGAGCCGGCCCACGCGAGCATCACGCTCTCGGAGCTCAGGCGCACGAGGCTGGGAGATGCGGCGGGGCGGGCAGGCCGTCGGGGTCGCTGAAGCGCTCCAGCAGCTGCGGGCGCTCCGAAGCGCACGCCGGTGCGCGAGCGGTCGATGTAGACGCTGGTCTCGCTCCCGCGCTGCTCGCTCCAGGCGACGATCGCGCGCTCGTCGTCGCTGAGCAGCGGCGGCGAGATCTGGGTGTGCGGCCGACCGCGCGAGCCGCTGGAGCGGCCGCGCGGCGCCCCGGTTGGGCACCAGGCGGGCGTAGATCGCTCCGCCCTGCGGCCCACACGGCGAGCACTTCGCTGCGGTAGTCCATGGCGAGCGTGAGCGCCTGCACGGCGCCGGCGCCGCGCGCTCGCGGGACGTTGCGGACGAAGTGCGCGAGAAGAAGCGCTCGACGTGCACGCGAACCCGCCGATCGCGTCGGCAGGCCCGCCTCGGACGGCGCAGGCGGCGACGCGAGCGCGACGTCGCCGAGGTAGCCGGTGGCGAGGGCGATCGGCGCTGTCGCGCCGCCGGCGGGCTGCAGCGCCGCAGAACGGCCCGCCGGCCGCGCCCTGGATCAGCAGCCTGCCCTGCGCCGCCGGGCGCGGAGCCGGCGATCAGATCTGCCCGTGGGGGCGCCGCTCGCCAGAGCGGCCCGCGCGGCGCGAGCGGCTGACCGGCGGCGGTCCGCGGGATCGCGGGCGGGCCAGGCACTTCGCCGGCGCCGATGCGCCGCGACGCGCGCGCCTTCGCCTCCGGGGCAGCCGCGCTGCGGCGCTCCACACGATCGCGCCGGCGCCGGTCGCGTGGCTGGGGCTGTCGCTCGGGAAACGACCACGCGGCGCGGTCGCCGCAGGGCTGAGCTCGCGGGCGCCGACCACGCGCGCCGGCTGCGCGAGGAGCGACGTCGCGCGGAGCGCGGTGCGCGCGGCGCCCGGCGAGCCCGGCACGCGGCATGCACGCCGCGCGCGAGCGGCGCGGCCTGGGCAGCCGCGACGCCGGGCGGGCGGCGACTCAGGTCTCAAGAAGCGAGCGCCGAGCGCAGGAAGCTGACGGTGCGCTCCCACGAGTTCTCGGCGAGCGTCTGGTCGTAGGTGCCGAGGCGGTTGGTGTCGTTGAAGAACGCGTGCCCGGCGCCCTCGTAGTAGTGGAAGGTCGTGTCGACGCCGGCGTCCCTCAGCTCGGCCTCGAGCTTCTTGGCGTCCTCGAGCGGGATGAATTCGTCGGCGGTGCCGAAGTGGCCGAGCACGGGTCCGTTGATCGCGTGAAGTCGGGCTTGCCGTGGGGCATCACGTAGTAGTAGGTGACGGCGGCGGCGATGTTCGGGCAGGTGGCGGCGGCCCAGACGGCGAGCCCGCCGCCGAGGCAGAAGCCGACCGCGCCGACGCCCGGGCCCTCGAAGCCAGGCTGGGAGGCGAGGTAGTCGGCGGCGCCGCACATGTCCTTCTCGACCTCGTCCATCGACAGCGCCATCATCTTCTGCTGCGCCTCGCTCGGCTGGGTGGTCGTCTCGCCGCGGTACAGGTCGGGCGCGAGCGCGAAGAAGCCCTCGGCGGCGAAGCGGTCGCAGATCGAGCGGATGTGCTCGTCGAGGCCCCACCACTCCTGCAGGACGATCACCGCTGGCCCGTGCTCGCTGGCGGGCGCGGCGAGATAGCCGGGTGCGCTGCCGGTCGCTGGTGGGGAACTCGATATCGGGCATGTGTGGCTCCTTGGTCCGTGACGATCGGTGGGGCCAGGATATGGTCTCGGCGACAACAGCAGGCCAATCCCCGGGGGACGAGGAGAGGCAACGCCATGGATGCCGTAAACCACCAGTTCCGACTCGCCGCGCGACCGGTCGGCCTGCCCAAGCCGAGCGACTGGTCGTACACGGAGGAGCCGGTGGCTCGAGCCGGGCGACGGCGAGGTGCTGGTCAAGATCGCGTACATCTCGCTCGACCCGGCGATGCGTGGCTGGATGAACGACGGCCGCTCCTACATCCCGCCGGTGGGCATCGGCGAGGTGATGCGCGCGTTCGCCGTCGGCGAGGTGATCGCCTCCAACGACCCGGACGTGGCGGTCGGCGAGCACGTCGGCGGCCTGCTGGGCGTGCAGGAGTACGCGGTCGCCAACGGCAAAGGCGTGTTCAAGGTCGACGCGAGCCTCGCGCCGCTGCCGGTGTACCTGGGCGCGCTCGGCATGCCCGGCGTGACGGCGTACTTCGGCCTGCTCGACATCGGGCGCCCGCAGGAGGGCGAGACGGTGGTCGTGTCGGGCGCGGCCGGCGCGGTCGGCGGGCTCGTCGGGCAGATCGCGAAGTTGAAGGGCGCTCGCGTGGTGGGCATCGCGGGTGGTCCCGAGAAGTGCGGCCACCTGCTCGAGGACCTGGGCTTCGATGCGACGATCGACTACAAGACCGAGGACGTCGACGCGGCGCTCAGCGAGACGTGCCCGAACGGCATCGATGTCTATTTCGACAACGTCGGCGGCGAGATCCTCGACGCGGCGCTCGCGCACCTCGCGCGCCACGCGCGCGTTGTGATCTGCGGGGCGATCTCCCAGTACAACAACACCGACCCGATGCGCGGCCCGTCCAACTACCTCTCGCTGCTGGTCAACAACGCGAGCATGACCGGCTTCGTGATGTCCGACTACCTCGACCGCTACGGCGAGGCGGTGCGGGAGATGGCGGGCTGGCTCGCGGCCGGCAAGCTGGTCTCGCGCGAGGACGTCGCCGAGGGTCTCGAGAACTTCCCCGAGGTGCTGCTGCGGCTGTTCAGCGGCGAGAACACGGGCAAGCTCGTGCTGAAGTTGTAGGCAGCGAGACGCTGAGGCTGCTGACTTCCACGCTGAACGTGCCGTTGCTCGCGCGGTAGTAAGGCGCGTCGCGTCCGAGCAGCTCGAGCTTGACGGTGTCGCCAGGCGGGAACTGGTAGCCGTTGCCGTGCAGTTGGAAGGTGATCGCCCCGGCTTGGCTTTCGCCGAGGCGGTAGACGCCGCGGCTGATCAGCCGCTGCTCGCCGTCGGGCAGGACGTCCCACAGCCGCGCGGCGATCTCACCAAACGGACCGAGCGTTTTCACCGTGGCCGTCACCGTCGGGAGGCCCATCAAAGTGAAGCCAGGACTGCTCATCGTGTAGGTGGCGGCGTCCGGTTCGGTTTCGGCTCTCACTTCCTTGCACGCGTTTCCGCCGCTTTCGAGCTCGTTCTCGGCAATCGGGTCGAATTCGGCGGCGATCGTGGGGTTGCCGCCGGCCGAGGTGAATGTCTGCGCTGTCGGCGAGCCGAAGGCGAGCATGTGCGGATGCAGCTTGGCCCATGTCTTCGCGCTGTAGGGGCCGCCGCCGGGGGCGCTCTTGGGGCAGGTCTGCGTGTACGCGGTCGCGCTCCCCGCCTTCGGGGCGTTGCCTTCGTGCTCGAGCTTGGCCGCGAAGAACGCGGCGCCCGCTTCGTTGAACGCGCGGTCGGTGTTTTCCTTGTTGGAGGCGGGGGCGTGCCCGAGGTCGCCCAGTAGCAGCGCGGCGTATCCGTGCACGGCGCGCACCTGGTTGTAGGCGCGCAGCGACTGTTCCACGGGGAACAGGTCGTCGGTCCAGCCGCTCTCGAGCAGCAGCGGCGCGGGCTTGCCGGACAGCGGCACGCCGTATGCGGAGTGATAGGTGTAGATCTGGTGGGCGATTTCTTCGTCCTTGGGGTGGCGGGCTCACCGGCGTTGACGTCGGTGAACCATTCGGTGAGGTTGGCTTCAGGATCCAGGCCGGTTGGGGCGTAGTAGCCGCCACCTGCGAGGCCGTCGGCGTATAGCCCTGAGACGTAGCTCTGGATCTCGACGCCGAGCGGTTCGTAGCTCTGTCCAAAGGGAGCGACTTCGCTGTCGAGAAAGCGACCGTTGGGCTCGAGCGCGTTGACCAGGTCCGACCATGGCCAGCGCGGGAACGCCGCCTTGATTTCCATCTTCGCGCCGTCCGGGCTCCGCCAGGCGACGAATTCGCCGTTCGGCAGGCGGATGCGGTTCTTCAGATACGCGAGCTCCGTGCTCTGCCCCCCGCCGTAGGAGATGCCGGTGACGCCGATCGCGCGTGGCTCGACGATGCCCTCGCCGGCGAGCACTCCGAGCAGGTACTGGGTGTCACGTGCCTCGTAGCGCTGGTCGGCGAGTCGCAGCCAGCCTTCGTCGCAGCCGGGCGCTTCGACACGAGATTCGGTGCTCCCGCAGGATCTGCCCCAGCCGCGTGCGCTGTAGTTGATGACGGCGTAGCCGTGCTCGGCGTAGTAGACATTGTTGTAGTCGTAGGTTTCGTTGCCGTTGCCGGCGGGACTGCTCGACTCGAACTCGGTCTTGCTGCCGCCCCAACCGTGCATCATCACGATCGCCGGGAAGGGCCCGGCGCCGGTGGACGGGAGCGTGATGTCCACGTCGAGCGGCACCCCGTCGAACGAGGGCACGCGCTGAGCGAGCGTTTCGGTGGGACAGAAGCGGACGCCGTTTTCCGCTTTGCAGGCATGACCGAAAGGCGTGGCTTCGGCGTTGGCCGATGCTGGGCTGGCGAACAGGGTCAGCGCGAACGCGAGTGCGATCACGCTGCGCCGACGCACCGTCAGTGTTCCCACGGCTGTGCTCGCAATTTCTCGCATCGCTCCCCCCTTCGGTCTCTCCCGTGAGAGCGCAATACCCCATACGCGGCTCGCCAAAACCAACCGCCGTCTGTCGGTGGCGCGCTGGCCTCAGCGCGGGAGCGAGAGAACGTGCGCGCCGGCCGGGTCGATGTGCCCGTCGAGCAGATCCAGGTAGGCGCGCTGCAAGGCGTCGGCTCCGCGACCATGGGTGACTGTCAGCCAGCCGGCGGTCCACTGTAGGTATGGCTGCCAGGCGTCGGCCATGCGACGCTCGAGCTCGGCGGCGCCCCACTCGGCGGTTCGCTTGGTGACGCGGTCGGGGGCGAAGAAGAAGGTCGGCCGCGGACCCGGGAGCGAATCCGGCACGGCTCCCATGCGATCGTGATGCGTCGCGCCGACGACCGCTGAGTGCGCGAGCTGCTCCCGGTAGTGGTTGTGAACGGCGCCGCGCAGCTCAGCGTCCCCGGCCATGTCGACGTACACGGCGCGTCCCTGTGGCAGCGACTCGAGCTCGTCGTAGGCGACGACGTGGTCATAGACCGCGAGAGCACGGGCGAACTCGGCGCTCCTCGCGGAGGTCAGGCCGATGACGTCGATCCCGCCGCGCTGCGCCAGCAGGAACGCGAGTGCGCTGGCGGTCTTGCTGGAAGCGCTCGAAAGCACGATGGTGTCCGCGGCGAAGAAGTCCGCGTCCTCGAGGAAGTCGTCGATCAGATACGAGGTGAGGAACAGCGGTCGCAGCAGCATCTGCTCGTCCTCGTGCCCGGCGTCGTACATCGCGTCGCCGTCGACGCGCGCATATCGGTTGTACGCGCCCGGCAGCGGCGCGCGGTGTGCTGACGCGTCGATGAAGCCGTGGGCGCTGACTCGCGCCGGGGCGACCAGCAGCTCGCTCGACGGTGGCAGATAGCCGTAAACACGCGTGCCGGGCTCGAGCTCGGCAACGGCGCTGCTCAGTACCTCGGCGAAGCCCCACACAGGCATGCGCCCCCAGCCGTCCTCGGCGGGGAAGAAGCTCCAGTAGGACATCGCCTCGCCGAACGTCGCGTAGGTGATGTTGTTCGAGGTCAGTCCGAACGCGTCGACGCGCAGCAGCGCCTGTCCGTCGCCGGGCTCCGGCGCCGGCGGGTCATCGAAGCGGCAGCGGTGCAGGTCGTCCTTGGCGAGCAGGAAGTCCATGTGCGGCCTGGAGACTACGCGTCTCGCGGCGCAGCAGACTGAAGGAGACGACCTCGACGCGTACGTGCGTCAGTCGATCCGAATCGCCTGGCTACCGAGCTCAACGAGATCCCCCCGCTGCAGCGCGGCGCGACCGACGCGCTCTCCGTTCACAGCGGTCCCGTTCGTGGAGGCGAGGTCCTGCAGCACCCAAGCGCCGTCACGAAACGTGAGTTGTGCGTGTCGGCGGGACACGCTCGGATCTGCAACGACGACATCGCATGCGGGGTGGCGCCCGATGAGCAAACGCTCACACCCGGCGCGGTCCAGCACGAGCAGCATTGGCAGTTTCGGAGAGTCCCTGAACCCGGCGATGGCGCGCGCGCTCTCGACCAGACCGCGCCATGCGCGTCGCGCCACCTCGGCGGGTCGCGATCTGTCACGGCGAAGCGTGAGGTCGCCGACCAACTGCTCCTGGTCGATCAGGTGCGCTCCGAAGAGCAGGCCGAGCCGGTAGACGTGCGTCTGCTCGCTGAGCAGGCCCTCGGCGAACGCCGAGTTGAGGACGCCGGCGAGACGCAACCGTGAACGATCGAGCGCGGACACCGACCGAGTATCCCGCGAGCGAGGCCGTATGTCCATGCGCTTTCGCGCATGCGCGCCTCGCGCGCGTGCGGGCGCGTTGGTCGGCGGCGCGAGGACCATGGTTCGCGCGATGGGGGAGCGTGCGTAGTCCTCATGACGTGCGCAGCGCTGGCGTGGCGGACGCCAACAGCGTGGGTTGGCTGCTGGACGAGTTCAACCGCGAGTTCGGTGAGCCGCCCCCCGGCCCGGAGCGCCTCGCGGCTCGCATCGGGGAGCTGCTACGAGCGCGAGCTCTGACCGCCGAGCGGCCACGGGCTGACGATGGTCTCCCACTGCTCTTGGCGCCAGTCGGCGTATGCGACGGCCGGCTCGTCGGTTGCGCTCGTCACCGACGCGTCGTACTGCGCGGCAAGCTCGCTGACGGGGTAGTACGCCTCGTCGAGCCGTCGCGAGCCGATCATTAGCACGGCGCACGGGCCGTCACCAGCGCCGACGAACACGTGCTCGACGCCGGCTGGGCAGTGGAAGAAGTCCCACTGGCGCAGCTCCTGCTCCTCGCCGTCGATGATCGCGATGCACTCGCCGTGCAGCACGAGGAAGTCCTCCTGCACCGGCTCGGAGTGATAGCGGCAGTTGGGCTGCCCGGGCTCCATGACCTGGACGTTGACACCGGTGTCCGGCCAGCGAACATCATCGGGCTCGAGCTCGATGACCATCGCGCGGCGCGGGTGGCGCTGGGTAGGGGCTTCGTCGAGGTTGATGACGAATGGCTCGTCCATTTCGCGAACCATATCCGGACGCTACAGCGCCAGCTCGGTGCCCTCGGCGGCGACGCTGACGCCGGGCGAGTCGCTGGCGAGCCGCTGAGCGAGCGCGTCGAGCTGATCGTCGGTGCGCGTGTAGCGGTGGTGAAAGAGCGCGACGGAGTGCGCGCCGGCGAGCCGGGCGAGCTCGACGGAGTAGTCGGCGACGGAGTGCCCGAAGTCGGCCTCGGCGGCGAGCTCCTCGGGGAGCAGCTGTGCATCGTGTACGAGCAGGTCGGCATCGTGCGCGAGCTCGATGGCCGCGGGGTGGTACTCGCCGAAACCGTGCTCGCCGGCGCCGAGCGCGGTAGGGCAGTGGTCGGGCATGTAGGTGAGGGTTGAACGGGTGTCGCTGATGCGATAGCCAAACGTGCGCCCGCCCTTGTGTGGGATCTCGCGCGCGAGCACGGTGAAGCCCTCGATCTGGTGCTCACCGACAGGGATCGTCGCGAACGTCCACTGTCCGCGCAGCTCGGTGGGGCCGACGGGGAAGTACGGCGGGGACATCATCCCGGCGAGCACGCTCTCGGCATCCTTGCCGCTGTGCTGCTCGGGGAGGATGACGTGCAGGCGCGCGTCGGGCCGGTCGGCGGCGGCAAAGAACGGCAGCCCGAGTACGTGGTCCCAGTGCAGGTGGCTGAGCAGGATCGTGCCGGTGTAGGGCGCGCCGTCGAGCATGCCGGTGACCTTGCGCAACCCGGCGCCGGCATCCAGCACGAGCGCAGGCGCGTGTGCGTCGTCGTGCATGAGCGCGAGGCACGAGGTGTGCCCGCCGTAGCGCACGAACTCGATGCCCGGCGCGGGAGTAGAGCCCCGCACGCCGCAGAAGCGGACCCGCAAGCGCGCTCAGCTCCGGTTGCGGCTCTCGTGGCGCGTGTGGCGCATGCGACGGCATTATGTTCGACCGGCGGCGCGAGCGTCCAGCGGACGGCGCCTATGCTTGGCGCTGGTGAGCTACGACGCGCTGGTGGTGGGGTCGGGCCCGAACGGCCTGACGGCCGCGATCACGATGGCGCGCGCGGGCTGGCGCGTGCTGGTGCTCGAGGCGGCGGCGCGTGCGGGTGGCGCGGTGGCAAGCGAGGAGCTGACGCTGCCGGGCTTCCACCACGACACGTTCTCGTCGGTGTATCCGGCGGCGGCGGCCTCGCCGGTGTTCGCTCGCATGGGACTCGAGCGTCACGGCCTGCGCTGGGTGCACCCCCCGGCGTGCCTTGCGCACCCGCTGGCGGACGGGAGGGCGGTGGCGCTGTACCGCGATCTCGAGCGGACGGTGGCGAGCCTGGAGGCGGTGCGTGCGGGGGACGGCGAGCGTTGGGGCGCGTTCGCGGCGCCGCTGCTGGCCCATTTCGACGCGCTGCGCGACACGGTACTGGCGGGCTTTCCGCCGCTCGCGGGATCACTGCGCCTGGTGGCGGCGCTGGGCCCGCGCGCGATGCTCGAGCTCGCGCGCGTGGTGCTGATGCCCGCGCGTGCGTTGGCGGAGGAGCTGTTCGAGGACGAGGGCACGCGGGCGTGGCTGTACGGCTTGGCGCTCCACTCGGACGCGCCGCTGCAGAGCGCGGGCAGCGCGATCGCGGGCGTGTATATGACACTGCTGGGCCACGGCGCCGGTTGGCCCAGCCCGGAGGGCGGGGCGGGCCGGCTGGCGGACGCGCTCGTGGCGCACCTGGGCGAGCTGGGCGGCGAGCTGCGCACGCATGCGCAGGTGACGCGGATCGTGGCGGAGCGGGGTCGCGTGGTCGGTGTTGAGATTTAATGGGGGCGAGCCTGTGGGCTCGCCTGTCGTGGTCGCGGATTTGCTCCCTGGTGCGCTTGCGAGCCTGGCGGGCGAGTCGCTGCCGGGGCGCTACTCGCGGGGGCTGCTCAGATACCGAGCGGGTCCAGCGACGCTGAAGCTCGACTGGGCGCTCGACGGTCCGATCCCGTGGACGGCGCCGCAGGTGCGGGAGGCGGGCACTGTGCATGTGGGCGGCGCGGCGCGAGAGCTACAGGCGAGCACGACGTTCATGCAAGGCCTGCCTGAGCGCCCGTTCCTGCTGCTGGGCCAGCAGTCGCTGGCGGACGCCTCGCGCGCGCCGGCGGGCAAGCACACGGCGTGGGCCTACACCCATGGTCCGCAGTCGCTGGACTGGCCTGCGGAGCAGGAGCGCCATGTGGAGCGCATGGAGGCGCAGGTGGAGCGCTTCGCACCGGGCTTTCGCGATCTGATCCTCGCGCGCCACGTGCTCGGCCCGGCTGATCTGCAGCGCCGCAACGCGAACCTGCTCGGCGGCGACGTCGGCGGCGGCAGCTACGCGCTCGACCAGCTGGTCTTTCGCCCGGTGCCGTCGCTGGTCCCCTATCGCACGCCGCTGCGCGGGCTGTACATGGGCAGCGCGGCGACGTTTCCGGGCGGCGGCGTGCACGGTGTCCCCGGCCGAGCGGCCGCGCGCGTGGCGCTGGCCGAGGCCCGCGTGCGCAGGCCGCTCCGCGGCGTCAGGGGTCGGGACCGCCCCAGGCGCGGCGGGTCCTATGGTTGACAAACCCACGCCCGCGCACGGCTGTCCTCCACCACGTCGATTATCGTTGGCTATGTCCAAGATTAACCGGCACTTCTCGATGCGCACGACGCCCGAGCAAGCGCTTGACTTCCAGCCGGATGGCAACGGCGGCACAGAGGTGGCCATTCGAGGTCGCGCTCGGCGGGATATTCGCGACGCGATCGAGCTACTTGGGCGGCCGGGCACTGGCCCGAGATTGAGCGACGGGTCAACTAGCGAATGACGGGTTGGCTGCGCGCGGCGTCGGTCAAGCTTTACGGCGAGCCGCCATCGAAAGAAGCTCCGCGCTCGTCAAGGCTCGCCTGGATTCGGCGGATGCATCTCCGGATGATGTTGTTCGCGCTTCCGGCGTATGTGTGCATCCTCCTTATAGGCCAGACCTGGATTCTGGTTGCTGGCGCCGTCAGTGCGCTGATCTGGCTAGAGGCGGTCGTCTCCGTCAGCATCCGAATCCGCCGCGCACGACGCCGAGAGGAGGCACTTTGACCCGCTGGGGTTTGATCACCCGCCACGGTCCGGGGTAACCTCCCGGCATGGCCTATCGCGTGAGAGCTATCGGGGGGTAGGCGTCTTGCTGTCGATCGGTGGGACGCGCCTTGGTTTGCCCTGGTGGGCCGTCGCAATCGGCGGCGTGCTGTGCGTGATCGCCCTGGTGGCGTTTGCCCGCACCCTGATAACCGGCTAGGGCAGCGAGAAGTACGTCCCATTGGAGGCTGGCCTTCGGCCCGAGGGATGGGCCGCCGCAAGCCCGCAACCACTTGCTATCGGCGCACTGCATTATCTCCGTTACGGCGATACACTATCGTCGAAATGACTACAAGAGGAGAGGTGCTCCCAGTCGGCCCGCCGGTTCAACTCGAGTGGCAGATCGGGCGCACACGCGACATCGAAGAAGTTCGGCTCGCGGTCGAGACCGGCGAGCACATCGTCCTAATAGATGTCCGTCGCACCGGCAAGTCCACAGTGGTACTCGGTGCGATGGAGCAACTGGCTCATGCGGGCCACATGGTATTCGTGCTCGACGCCAGGGAGGGCACTCCGGACAGCGTCGAGCTCGCCCGCCGCCTCCGACACCAGCTCTGCGCCTACCAGGCGGCGAAGGGCAAGCTCTTTTCCGGCGCTTCCCACGCTGTAAGCACGCTCTATGAGATCGGCGCAGGGGCAGCGACCTTGATTGAGGACCCAGCGACCCGCACCGCCGTCGCGAGTGCCTTGGCGGCGTTGGTCGGGCAACAGCCGACGGGAGCGCAGGAGCTTGAGGCCGCGCTACGGGAGATCGACGCCGAGGCTCGACGTGCGGGATCTAGTTCGGCCGTGCTGATCGATGAGGTTCAGGCAATCGCGGCACTGCCGGACGGCGATGCTCTACAGGCGCTCTTGCGCGATCGCCTCGCAGCCCGCGACAGCGGGCCGAGCTTCGTGTTCGCGGGCAGTGAACCAACCGCGATGGACACCCTGTTCGCAGATGGCGGCATGCTTCATTTTCACGGCATTGCCCACACCCTGCACCCGATCACGGAACCTGATTGGAGGGAGGGCTTGATACGCGCGTTTCGTGCTCTGGGTTGCGAGATCACCGAGGATGCGATCGCCGAGGCTCTGCTCGAGAGCGACTCACTCCCGCACCGGACGATGCTGATCGCTCGTGAGACGCACCGGATCGTCCAGACGAGCAAGACCCCCAGGAGGATTACGCGCGGCCACGTCGTTGCTGGCGTCCAGGCTGCTCGGCGCCAGCGCAACTTGTGGCGGATCGGAGGGGGCCAGTGAGCACGCTGATCGAGCAGGTCCATGAGCGCTCGATCCGCGAAGCAGTCCGACTCTCAGGTGCCGGCGGTCTTCTCACGATCCGGGCTGACACGGCGTCCGAGGCCATCGCCGTGTCCAGGTTCACGCTCGCGCGTCTCCCCGCGAGCGCACGGATCGCGGCGGTTGATGTCACTAGGTGTGGGAGTACCGGGGCTTTTTGCACAGAGTTTGCTCGCGGTGTGGTCAGCCTGTACCTAGGCGGCGAGGGTTGGCTCGAATACCCCCAAGAGCAGTGGCCAGCGGATGTCTCAGAGGGACTCCTCGAACTCGGGGATGCAACGGGAGGAGGGCTGATACACGCGGTGCTCGCGCCTGGCTCGAATGATGATGATGGCTCTCCCGAGCTCTTTGGGGCGGCGGTGGACGCCCTTGTCAAGTTGTCGGCGACCGGCCAGCGCGTCATGTTCGCTCTTCTCGGTGCCGATGAACTCGTTCCTCATCGTGCTCGACGGGGCCCGCTGGACGGCGTGGACGAGCTGTTGTGGACATTGCGTGCACGGCTCCAGCACGCAATCGAGGAGCCGGGCCTGATGTTCGCCGGCTCCGACATCATCGGCGAGCTGACGGCCAACGGGGACGCAGCGTTTTTCGGCTGGGGAACGGAGATCGCGCTGCGAAACGTGCCCCGGCTTGCCGAGACGATCGGCCGCATACTCGCGAAGAACGAAGTCGCTACTTCCGCGGCGTCGCATTGGGCCGTCGAGATCGAGGAGCGCAGCGAGGGCTCGGTCCCCACTGCTGAACGCTTGATGGATCTGACCCTGTCGGAGAGTCGAGCCGGAGCCGTCGACGTAGCTGCCGTTGCAGTGGCTTGGCGCCGATTGCGTGAGCTGACAGACCACGCGTATCGCCAGCAGGCTCGATCCTTGCGCTCATTGGATCGGCTTGCGCTGGCGGTGGCCATCGCCCTAGCTCACGGTCGGCCCCCTTACGGAGTCGGTCGCTTCCCGAGCGGTCCGAACAAGGCACTCGCACGTCTTCATGAGACGGGCTTCGTCGCACAGCATGAGCCGCGTAGCTGGCACCTCACGGACCCGGTGTTCGCTTCTTGGCTCAGGGAATCGGCGGTTGCTAGCCGCCCTGAGCTTGGACGTCCGTCGCTTTGGATTCTCCGACGCTCGCCTACTCAGTATCTCCTCACCGACGGAGCGTCACTCAGCCAGGTGCGGAGCACCCACCGAACCAGCGAGGCGGCACAGCGAGCTGCAGATGCGATTGCGAAGGGCGCTCGTGGCGTCGACATCATGATCATCGACAGTGACGACCCAGACGACTTTCCATCCTGGGCGCTCCCGGTTTTCGATGAAAGCGCCAGGCGCTAGTGACCTGAGTCGTTAGTTCGCAGGCTTGGGGGGCTGTTTGGCGAATCCGTTGTCGTTAGCCGCGACGATTGGGGGCAGCTATGCAGCGTGCGGAGGTCGTGCTTTCAGGGGATGAGCGGGAGGTGCTCGAGCGATGGGCTCGCCGGCCGACGAGCGCGCAGGCGCTTGCATTGCGCTGTCGGATCGTGTTGGCGGCGGCCGAAGGAGAGAGAAGTATCGATATCGCGGCACGGCTCGGCTGTTCTAAATCGACGGTCGGCAAGTGGCGGGGGCGGTTCGCGAAGCGCGGTCTTGACGGGCTGCACGATGAGCCGCGCCCGGGGAAACCCCGCTCGATCGGCGATGAGGACGTCGAGCGGGTGATCGTCAAGACACTTGAGCAGCAGCCGCCGGATGCCACTCACTGGTCGACGCGCTCGATGGCCCATGCGACCGGGATGAGCCAGACTGCGGTCAGCCGGATCTGGCGTGCATTCGGGCTGAAGCCCCACCAGGTGGAGTCCTTCAAGCTCTCGCCCGACCCGCAGTTCATCGAGAAGGTCCGCGACATCGTGGGGCTCTATCTGAACCCGCCTGATGCCGCTGTTGTGCTGTGCGTCGATGAGAAGTCCCAGATCCAGGCACTCGACCGCTCAGCGCCGATCCTGCCATTGATGGCGGGGGTGCCCGAACGCCACACCCACGCTTACGTGCGCAACGGCACCACGAACCTCTACGCAGCGCTCGACGTCGCCTCCGGGCAGGTGATCGCCGACATGACGCCACGCCACCGCGCCGAGGAGTTCCGGCGGTTCCTGAACCTGATCGACAGCGCGGTGCCGGCACACCTCGAGGTGCACGTCGTGCTCGATAACTCATCGACGCACAAGACCCCCTCGATCCAGCGCTGGCTCGTGCGCCACCCCCGCTTCCACGTGCATTTCACGCCGACCTACAGCTCATGGCTGAACCTCGTCGAGCGCTGGTTCGCGGAGCTGACCACGAAATGGATCAAGCGCAGCGCTCACCGCTCCGTCCGCGAGCTCACCGCCTCGATCCGCACCTGGATCACCAACTGGAACGACGAGCCCAAACCCTACGTCTGGCACAAGACCGCCGATGAGATCCTCGACAGCCTCGCCAGCTACTGCCAACGAATCAACGACTCAGGTCACTAGGCGTAAGGGTCCACGCGGCATAGCATGGGACGATGAGAGCGGCGGTTCTGTACGAGTACGGAGTGCCCGAGCCGGGCGACTTCGAGGACCCCGAGCCGGGTCCGGGGCAGGCGGTCCTCGACGTGCTGGCGGCGGGGGTGAACCCGGTTGACGTGTCGATCGCCGCGGGACGCTTCTATGCGGGCAAGCCGCCGCTGCCGTCGGTGATGGGACGCGAGGGCGTGGGGCTGCTGGACGGCGAACGTGTGTACTTCGACGCGCCGATCCCGCCGTTCGGGTCGATGGCGGAGCGTGCGCTGATCGATCGTGACTCGACGATGCGGGTGCCCGACGGGGTGGACGACGGCGTGGCGGTGGCGCTGGGGATCTCGGGCCTGGCGGCGTGGCTGCCGTTGACCTGGCGCGCGGAGCTCGAGCCGGGAGAGCACGTGCTGGTGCTGGCGGCGAGCGGCGTGGTGGGACAGATCGCGGTGCAGGCAGCGAAGCTGCTGGGCGCGGGGCGGGTGATCGCGGCGGCGCGCTCGCAGGAGGGCCTCGAGCGCGCGCTGGCCCTGGGCGCCGACGCGGCGGTCCGCCTCGGCGAGCCGGATCTCCCGGCGGCGTTCGAGCGCGCGGCGGAGGGTCGCATCGACGTGGTACTGGATCCCTTGTTCGGCGCGCCGTTCGAGGCGGCGGTCGCCGCGGCGAGCTTCAAAGCGCGGATCGTCCAGGTCGGCCAGGCCGCGGGCGCCGAGGCGACGGTTACCTCGGCGGCGATCCGCGGCAAGCTGCTGGAGATCCTGGGCCACTCGAACCACGCGGCGCCGCTGGAGGTCAGGCGCGAGGCGTACGAGCGCATGGCCGAGGCGGCGGCCCGCGGCGAGCTGACGGTGGACGTGGAGAAGCTGGCGCTCGAGCAGGTACAGGAGGCGTGGCGGCGCCTGCAGGAGGGCGCGCACCGCAAGATCGTGCTTGTCCCCTAGGCGCGGCGCGGCGCGCCGTGCCGCCCCGCCGGGCCGCGGCACACGTCAACCGCGCTACTTGCGCTTGGCCTGGTGCTCGAGCACCTTGCCGAAGGCATCCTCGAGCTGGGCGGACATGCGCTGCTTGAACAGCGCGAGCAGCGCCTCGGAGGCGAGCGGCCTGAGCGCGTTGACGCCGGCGATCAGCTCGTCCCAGCCCTCGTCGGGCTGGCCGGCCTGGTCGAACGGCTCCCACAGCTCGCGCAGGAACAGCCGTGTGAACGCGCGTGAGATCGATTCGCAGTCGCGGCTGACCTTCTCGACGAGCACGAGCGCCGCGTGCAGCGGGATGCCGAGCGCGACGACCTGCTCGGCGGCGTCGAGCAGCGCGGGGCTGGGCGCTTCGAAGCGCCCGTCGCCCAGCGGCACGAGCAGCTTGAGGCGGCGCACGCGCTCGATGTCCTTGGCGTCGACGTCACCGAAGCGCTTGGCGATTTCCTCGGCGGTGATGAGTTCGGGCGACTCCGGCTCGAACGGGGTGGTGACGGCGGTGCGCAGCCCGAGCAGGCGCTCGGCGAGGCCGTCTGATCCGCTGAGCAGCCGCTCGATTGCGGCGAGGTTGAAGCCGTCGGCCTGCAGGTCGAGGATCAGGCGCAGACGCGCGACGTGCTCGGCGCTGTAGTAGCCGACGCGCGCCCTGACCTCCGGCGGCGGCAGCAGCCCGCGGGTGTGGTGGTTGCGGATGTTGCGCACCGACATGCCGACCTCACCGGCGAGCTGCTCGACGGTCAGGTCGTATACCTGCTCCCCCGGCTCGGGGGTGCTCGCGTCGGTGCCGTTTGCGTTGCCGGCGGTGGGCTTGCGGGGACGCGTGCTTGCCATTGCTGATTTCAGGGTAACACTGGCGACGGATGAGGGTACCTACATCTATGTGCCCTCATTCGAGGTAACATCAACTCGCGTCATGACATTCGACCCCGACCAATCAAACCGTGGCTGAACGCGGAGCGGTGCCACAGGTGTCGCCGGTACGCCGCAGGGCGCTGGGGCTGATCCGCTCGTTCACGTCGCCGCTGCTGCCGGACGACTACCTGGAGCTGGTCAACCCGCTGTGGTCGACGCGCGAGCTGCGCGGGCGCATCGAACGAGTCGAGCGCGAGACGCCGGAGGCGGCGACGGTGCTGATCAAGCCGGGGTGGGAATGGCCGGGCCACCGGCCGGGCCAGTACGTCCGTCTGGGTATCGAGGTCGACGGCATCCACCACTGGCGCGCGTACTCGCTGACCTCAGATCCGAGTCGCAGCGACGGCTGCATAGCGATCACGCCGAAGCTGGTTCCCGAGGGCAAGGTCTCGCCGTTCCTGTTCGGGCGGGTGCGGCCGGGGACGATCGTGCGCCTGGGCGGTGTCGAAGGCACGTTCACGCTGCCGGAGGCGCTGCCCGAGCGGCTGCTGTTCATCAGCGCGGGCAGCGGGATCACGCCGATCATGAGCATGCTGCGGAGCATCGCGACGGAGCGCCGGTGCGCGGACATAGTCCATGTCCACTGCGCGCGCACGCGCGAGACGGTGATCTTCGGCGAAGAGCTGCGCACGCTCGCGCGCGCTCGCGATGGTTACCGGCTGCACGAGCGGATCACAGGCGAGCAGGGACGTCTGACGGCCGAGCAGCTCGACGAGCTGTGCGGCGACTGGCGCGAGCGCGAGACGTTCCTGTGTGGACCCCCTGGGCTGTTGAGTGCGATGGGCGATCGTTGGCGGCGCGACGGAGACCCGGCGCGCCTGCACGTCGAGCACTTCCAGCCCGACGAGCGCGGTATGAATGATTTCCCGCCCGCCCAACGCGGCGCGGGCGGCACGATCCGCTTCCAGCGCAGCGGCATCGAGGCGTCAAGCGACGGCGAGCAGCCGATCCTCGCGGCGGGCGAGAGCGCGGGTGTGACGCTGCCGTTCGGCTGCCGCATGGGCATCTGTCACAGCTGCGTAGGGCGGCTGCGCGCGGGTCAGGTACGCGACCTGCGCACGGGCCGCGTACACGGCCAGCCGGGCGAGACGGTCCAGACGTGCATCAACGCGCCGGAGGGCGCGGTCGAGATCGACCTGTAGCGACCACGAACCTGCAACCACCTGCAACCACTCCCAAGCAAAGGAATCGCGTGTCAGCCATCCAGACAGACAGCCCACCGAACGATCGCGGCGCCGAAAACGGACGTCCCGCAGCGGCAGCGAGCGACGAGCCGCAGAGCCCGCTGGCGCGTCTGACGCCGCAGCAGATCGAGCAGCTCGGCCGCGAGTTCGACGCGATTCACGACGAGGTGTACGCGGATCTCGGCGACCGTGACGCGCGCTACATCCGCAGCACGATCAAGCTGCACCGGCACCTGGTGCTGGCGGCGCGCGCGCTGCTGCTCGGCTCGCGCTACAGACCGCTGTGGCTGGCAGGCACGGCGTCGCTGTCGCTGGCGAAGATCCTGGAGAACATGGAGATCGGCCACAACGTCATGCACGGCCAGTGGGACTGGATGAACGACCCGGACATCAACTCCCAGAACTGGGACTGGGACACGGCTTCGCCGGCTGACGCGTGGCGTCACTCGCATAACTACGAGCACCATACGTTCACGAACATCCGCGGCAAGGACCGCGACCTGGGTTACGAGATCATGCGCATCGACCCGCACCAGCGCTGGCATCCGATCTACCTGTTCCAGCCGATCTACAACCTGCTGCTGATGGGCTTCTTCGAGTGGGGCGTGGCGGTGCACGATCTCAACCGCGGCGCGATTCACTCCGGTGAGAAGCCCAAGGAGCAGGTGATTCAGGAGCTGAAGGCGATCGGCGTGAAGGCGCGCAGTCAGATCGTCAAGGACTACATCGCGTTCCCGGCGCTGGCGGCAGCGCTGAACGCCGGACTCGCGGGCCGGCGGTCGGCGCCGCGCACATTCAAGTCGACGGCGGCGGCGAACTTCACGGCGAACATCGTGCGCAACGTGTGGGCGTACTCGATCATCTTCTGCGGCCATTTCCCCGACCAGACGTACACGTTCAGCGAGCAGGAGGTGGCGAACGAGACCCGCGGCGGCTGGTATGTGCGCCAGCTGCTCGGCGCGGCGAACATCGACGGCGGCCCGCTGTTTCACCTACTGGCGGGCAACCTCAGCTTCCAGGTCGAGCACCACCTGTACCCGGACATGCCGTCGAGCCGCTATGCGGAGATCGCGCCGCGCGTGCGCGACATCTGCCGCCGCTACGGGCTGCCCTACAACACTGGCCCGCTGCACAAGCAGCTCGGCACGGTCCACCGCACGATCCTGAGGCTGGCGTTCCCCGGCGGGAAGGTGCGGCCGAAGCCGGGGGCGTACCGGGGGGAGCCGCTCTGAGGAGCGATCACGCGCGCCGCTGGCTCACGTCGGCGGGCCCCACGGGCGCCTGATCGATCACGGTGGGCGAGACCGGGGCGGCGGTGCGTTCGCCCGCTGCGATCGTCCACACGGGTACAGGCTCGACGCGGCCCCTGACCTCGAGCTCGCCGACGAGCACAAGCTGGGCTTGTGGGTTCTGTAGGCGCTCGCGTGTGCTCTCGGCTATGAACAGCATGTGACCGCTGCCCTTGGTCATGCCCTCGAGGCGGGACGCGGTATTGGTGGTGTCGCCGAGCGCCGTGTACTCGACGCGCTGCTCCGAGCCGATGTTGCCTGCCATGACGGGGCCGCTGTTGACTCCGACGCCCATTGTGAACCGGTGCTCATGGCCTTGCTCGGCGATCCACGCGTTGAACTTGTCGAGGCGTGCGCCAACCATCTCCCGGGCGGCGGCAAGCGCGCGGTCGGCATGGTCGGGTTGCTCGAGCGGCGCGCCGAACACGGCCATGATGCCGTCGCCCATGTATGCGATCAACGTGCCTCCGGCGCCCAGGATCGCTTCGGTCATCTCGTTGAGATACGTGTTGACGACCTCGATCACGCTGGTGGCGGGGAGCTTCTCGGAGAAGCTGGTGAAGCCGCGCAGGTCTGAGAACAGGACGGTGCAGTCGCGTTCGACGGCGCCGAGACGCAGGTTGTCGCCGGCGCTCGCGACGACCTGGTCGACGACGTCGGCGGGCACGAAGCGTGAGAACAGGTCGTGGACTCGCGCTCGTTCGATCGTCTCGCTGATGTACAGCACCGCGAGCGTGCCGAGCGTGCCGAGCGCGAGCGCCAGCATCGGATAGATGAACGCGACGATCCAGCCGCCGACGAACGCGACGTGCACGGCGATCGTGAAGACGACCGCGAGCGCAAGCGCGCTGAGCAGCGCGCGCCACTGGCGAATGCGCAGGCTGCCGACCGGCACGACGGCCCCGAGAATCAAGATCGCGAGAATGTTCACCCAGCCGGGGACGTCGCGCAGGGGCACGCCTTCAAGCAGCGTCGCGGTCGCGTTGGCCCAGATTTCCGGTCCTGGCATCGTGCCGTTGCTCGTCGGTGTGGCGTGCAGATCCTGGAGAATCGGCGACGAGGCGCCGACGATCACGAGCTTGCCTTGAAAGATGCCGCGGGGGAATTCGTTTCGGAGCACCCGGGCGTAGGAGATTGACCGGAAGCTTTCGGGGGGACCGACGAAATCGATCGGCAGGCTGCTGTGCTCGAAGGTCGACGCCGGTATCGGACGCCCGCTCATCAGTTCTGCGGCCACCACGGGAAAGCTCGCGAGCTGGTTGTACTGGCGTTCGAAGCGTCGGACGCTGCCGTCGGGGTCGAGCGTCAAGCGCGCGTCTGCCGGGCGCACGCCGATTTCGCGCAGCAGCTTCGGTGCACCGCCGAAGATCTGCGTTTCGCCGCTGGCGCCGATGGTCGTCGTTGCCAGGAGGATTTTCCCGTCGGCGCGACCGACGGCTTCGATCAGATCGTTGTCTTCTTCTTCGTTGGTGGGGTGTGTGAATTCCATGTCCATCGCGATCGTCTTCGCGCCCGCCTGGCGGAGATGGTCGATGACCTCGGCGTCGAACTTGCGCGGCAGTGGCGGCCTGGCGTCGAGGTGGTGTTCTTCCAATTCTTTTTCCGCTGCGAGGCTGATCGCGACGAACACGATGTTCGAAGGCGGCTTGCGAGCGCCGCGGATCGAGTAGCGCTCGTCGATCGTCTGCAGTTCGCTGCGTCTCAGCAGATGGGTCGCGTAGGCAGCGACGCCGATGCCGCCGGCGAACGCCGCGACGAGGAGCAATGCGATCGTCTTGCGTCGCTGCCTACGCGTGCCGCGCATCTCAAAGCCCCGATCTCAGTATCCAAGTCCCCCTGGCGCCGGATGCTACAGAGCAGCAGGCTCGAGGCGTCCTGCCCGCGCCGGGCTGGTGAGACACCGGCGGGTGTAACACCCCTGTAGAGTGCCGGGCACTTGTGCGGCCGTAGCATCGTGCGCCCGTGCCGCAACAGGGGGGTTGCAGTGACGTCAGGCGAAGGTCATTTGAGTACACAGACATGCCTTCCCGGGGCGCCGCCGCGGGGGTTCACCGGCGCCAGATCGGCGCCGAGGCAGGTCCCGAGATGGTCTCACGCGTCGCGACGCCGGCTGTCGATGGGCGCGGTGCTGTGCGTGCTGCTCGCGGCCACGCTCTCGATTTCTCTGGGCGCTGAGCACTCCGCGACGCTCCCTCGCGCGGTCTCCCCCCATCCCGAGCGATCCCTCCTCGCGCGATCCGTCCTTCCGATCGCGGCGCTCGCGCCCGTGTCTGGCGCGCTGGGTAACGCGGACGGCGCGTACCGCGTGGAACGTTCGCACGGCGGCTTGCGCGCGAGCAATCCCTCCCAACAGTTGGGAATCACCTTCGCTGGCTCGAGTATTCAGCTCAGCTCACACGGGATCGGCCTCGGGCTTGGCTTGCGGGCAGCTGGATACGGAAATGCGCTCCAGGCCGTCGGTGCGCCGACTCTTACCATGCGCGGCAATCGGGCGGTGTACGCGCGGCGTGGGCTCGAGGAGTGGTATGTCAACGGGCCGGCCGGTCTCGAGCAGGGTTTCACGCTTTTGCGGGCGCCGTCGGGACACCCGCACGGTGCGCTGACGCTGGCGATGACGCTCTCCGGAAGTGCCCGCGCGTCCGTCGACGCCACGGGGCAGAGCATCGAGTTCGCGGGGGCGGGCGGATCGTCACTGCGCGACGGCGCGCTGCTGGCTACGGACGCGCGCGGGCGCGCGCTTCACAGCTGGTTCCAGCTCGACGGGCGAGAGCTTCTGATCAGGCTCGATGCCGGCGGCGCGCGCTATCCGCTTCGGATCGACCCGCTGATCGACGGCCAGACACTGTCAACAACCCCCACCGGCGAAGGCGATCTCTCGGGTTACAGTGTCGCGCTCTCCGGAGACGGCAACACGGCTCTGATTGGAGCCAAGTACGACGGCGGAGCCTGGGTGTTCACGCGCTCGGGTCCAACCTGGGAACAGCAGGGTCCCGAGCTGCCGATCGAAGAGGAAGAAGGCGGCGGTGGCGAACTGTGCAATTCCGAAAACGCCGAATGCGGCTTCGGGCGTAGCGTGGCGCTCTCCGAGGACGGCAACACCGCGCTCGTCGGCGCGCCGGCCGACCACTCCCACTTGGGTGCGGTGTGGGTGTTCACCCGCTCGGGTAGCGCATGGAGTCGGGCTGTTGAGCTCACCGGTGGCGCAGCAGAGGACGACGCCGGCCGCTTCGGCGCAGCCGTGGCGCTGTCCGCCGACGGCCACATCGCGCTCGTCGGCGCGCCGGCTGACCGTGAGCATCATGGGGCGGCGTGGGTGTTCACCGGTTCGGGTGCAGGCTGGACTCAGCCGGGCGTGGAAATCCCGGGCGGTGAAGAGAACGGCGCCGCAGGCTTCGGTCGCAGCGTCGCTCTGTCAGCCGCCGGTGACACCGCGTTGATCGGTGGACGCTCGGACAATGGCGCCGTTGGCGGGGCGTGGGTGTTCACGCGCGCGGGCTCGACGTGGCAGCAGCAGGGCACGAAGCTCACCGGCGACGGTGAGAGCGGCGTAGGGCGCTTCGGCGGCAGCGTGGCTCTGTCGGCCTTGGGGAACACGGCGCTGATCGGCGCCCCCAACGATGCGGGCGACGTCGGCGCGGCGTGGGTGTTCACGCGCGCGGGCTCGACGTGGCAGCAGCAGGGCGCGAAGCTCACCCCGGGCGACGAGCTCGGCGAAGGCCGGTTCGGTTACAGCGTCGCATTGTCCGGGGACGGCGAGGTGGCGCTGATCGGCGCCCCGCGCGACGGTGACGCGGGAGCCGTCTGGGTGTTCACGCGTTCGGGCACATCGTGGGCGCAGCAGGGGCCGAAGCTCGAAGGCCCTCCGGAACCGAGCTCCGCCGGCCGCTTCGGTGCGAGCGTCGCGCTGTCCTGGTCCGGGGCGGGGGCGCTGATCGGCGGACCCGATTACCAGAACTCAGAAGGTGCGTGGGCGTTCCGCAACACGTCCGTTCCGCCGCCGACGGTCTCGAGCGTCACCCCCGCCTCGGGGTCCAGCGAAGGCGGAACCAAGGTCGTTGTGACGGGGACGGGTTTCCTGCCGGGTGCGACGGTCGCGATCGGCGGCGCGGCCGGCGCGGTTGAAGTGATCTCCGAAACGGAAATCAGGGCGGTGACCTCGGCGCACGCGACCGGCCTCGAGGAGGTGGCGGTCATGACGGCGGGCGGCGAATCGACGGGCGGGCCGGGCTACACCTACGTGCCCCCACCGCCTCCGACCGTGTCGAGCATCAGCCCGGGCGTCGGGTCGCCCTTCGGCGGAACCAAGGTGGTCGTGAGAGGAACCGGTTTCGTGAAGGATGCGACGGTCGCGATCGGCGGCGCTGCCAGCGCGGTCGAAGTGATCTCGGAAAAGGAAATCAGGGCGGTGACGCCGGCGCACGCGCCAGGCCCCGAGGAAGTGGTGGTCACGACCGCGTACGGCGAATCCAGCGAAGGCCCGGACTACATCTACGGTGAGCCACCGCCACCGCCGACGGTGTCGAGCATCAGCCCGGTCTCCGGGTCGAGCGCGGGCGGAAGCAAGGTCCTCGTGAAAGGAACCGGTTTCGTCGCGGGTGCGACGGTCCAGATCGGCGGCGCGGCCAGCGCGGTAGAAGTGATTTCGGAAACGGAACTCACGGCGGTGACGCCGGTCCATGCCGCCGGGCCGGAGGAAGTGGTCGTGACCGACACAAACGGAGTCTCCAGTGGCGGTCCCAGCTACACCTTCGTGGCGCCGCCGGGCGTGGGTGGCCCGATAACAACGACGCTGGCAGGAAACCCCCTCGCCAGCTTGGGCATTCTCTCGAGTCAGGTGACGGCGCCCCCACCCCCGCAGCTTGGTCTGACGGGGAATCTGGCGCCGGTCTCGGGCACGGTGCTGGTGAAGCTGCCGGGCTCGGACGTGTTTGTGGTGGTGACGGGGCTGCGCGAGGTTCCCTTCGGCACAGTCATCGACGCGACCCACGGCAAGGTCACGGTCACGACTGTCGGCCCGCACGGCGAGCTCCAGACGATGACGTTCTACTCGGGCGAGTTCGAGTTGAACCAGGGCGGCAATGGCCGGGTTGTGGCGGCGCTCAGAGGCGGCAACTTCCGCGTGTGCCAGGCCGCGCGCGGGCGCAGCGATCTGGCCCGCGCCAGCTCCAGCCAGGCGCCACAACAAGCACGTCGTACGCAAGCTGTGGGCCGAACGGTCACGGCAGCTACTCGACGAAGGGCAACTACGCGGCGGGAGCGGTGGTCGGCACCCGCTGGCTCACCGAGGATCTGTGCGAGGGGACGCTCATCCGTGTGGCGACAGACGCGGTGGAGGTCACGAACCTTGTCACCCACCACCGCTACAAGGTGACGGCCGGTCACCGCTACCTGGCCAAGGCGCCCTAGCGCCGGGCCGCTCCCGCGGCCGCGATCAGCTGCAGCCGGTGATGCCGCCGTCGAGCGGGATGACGGTCCCGGTCATGTACGCGCCGGCGCGCGAGGCGAGCAGCAGTGTCAGCCCGGCGACGTCATCGGGTGCTCCGATGCGCCCGAGCGGCACGCGGGCTTCGACGGCCTCTCGCGTCTCGGGGTCATCGAGCGCGTAGGCCATCATTTTGGTCTGGAAGGGTCCCGGCGCGATCGCATTGACGGTGATGTACTCGGACGCGAGGCGCTTGGCGAGGTGGCGCGTGAGCATGTGCACCGCGGCCTTGCTCGCGCTGTAGCTGTAGTTCTCGACGATCGGGTGGTTGCAGTCCGTTGATCGAGCCGATGTTGATCACGCGCGCG
Organism: uncultured Solirubrobacteraceae bacterium; assembly: GCA_963737025.1. Lineage (GTDB taxonomy): Bacteria > Actinomycetota > Thermoleophilia > Solirubrobacterales > Solirubrobacteraceae > Palsa-744. The sequence continues at coordinate 117,351 of CAVTRA010000005.1, read as the reverse complement.
GGGTCCTCGACGCTGGCCGCGGCGCGCAGCTCGCCGAGCAGCGCGACGGTCAGGTGGAAGATGCCCTCGACGTTTGTGCTGAGCACCTTCTGCCAGCCGACGGCGGGGAACTCCTCGAGCGGCGCGCCCCAGGCGGCGCCGGCGTTGTTGACGAGGATGTCGAGCGAGGGGAAGCGCTGGCGCGTGGCGGCGGCGAGCGCCTGGGCGCCTTCCTGTGTGGATATATCTGCGGGTATCGCGTGGCAGTCACCGAGCGCGCTCAGCTCTTTCGCGGCGGCTTCGACGTCGGCGCTCTTGCGCGAGGAGACGATCACGCGCGCGCCGGCGCCCACGAGCCCGCGGGCGATCATGAAGCCGATGCCGCGCGAGCCGCCGGTCACTAGCGCGGTCTTGCCGGAGACGTCGAACAGGTCGCTCATCGCGGGCGATCCTATCTGTGAGACTGGCGCGCATGCAGTCGAGCGGGCCAACGGTGGCGGTTGTGGGGCACGTCGAGTGGGTGCAGTTCGCGCGCGTGGCGCACGTGCCACGCGCGGGTGAGGTGGTGCACGCGGAGGATGCGTTCGGGGAGCCGGCGGGGGGCGGCGCGGTGGCGGCGGTGCAGCTTGCGCGCCTCGCCGGCAGTGCGGCGCTGGTGACGCGCCTCGGCGAGGACGACCTCGGCGCTCGCTCGCGCACGCGGCTGGGCGAGCTCGGCGTGGACGTGCGCGCGTCAAGCGTGCAGAGCGCGAGTCGCAGTGCGGTGACGCTGGTGGACGACGCGGGCGAGCGCACGATCACGACGTTCGGCCGGCGCCTTGAACCGGGGGGCGCCCGCGAGCAGGAGCGCTGGGCGGGCCTCGAGCGATCGATGGGCTGTACTTCACGGCCGGCGACGAGGCCGAGCTGCGGATCGCGCGCTCGCGCTCGCGCGCGCTGGTCGCGAGCCCGCGTGCCCGCAGAGCGCTCGGCCACGGCATTGCGCTCGACGCGCTGGTGTTGAGCGGCGATGACGAGATCGAGCTGCGCGCCGCCGAGCCGGTGCTGGGGGAGGCGGAGCTGGTGGTGTGGACGGAAGGAAAGCGCGGCGGGCGCTACAGGCGCCGCGACGGCGAGACCGGCAGCTGGGCCGCGGCTCTGCCGCCCGGCCAGGCGGCGGACTCCTACGGCTGCGGCGACTCGTTCGCCGCGGGCTTCACCTACGGGCTCGCTGCCGGCATGCCGCTAGGAGACGCCCTCGCGCTGGGTGCGCGCTGCGGCGCGGTGTGCCTGACGGGTCGCGGCCCGTATGAGCGTCAGCTCAGTCTGCGGGACCTCGACCTGTGAGCGACGCTGACGCGCCGGGACCGGTGCCCACATATGATCCCGCAGCCGCTATGGACTTCGAGCAGATCACTACCCAGGCCGCTGACGGCGTCCTCGTCATCACGCTGAACCGGCCCGAGCGACTGAACGCGTGGACGGCGCAGATGGGCGCCGAGATGCGCGCCGCGTTCGACCTCGCGGACGCCGACGACGACGTGCGCGCGGTGATCGTCACCGGCGCGGGCAGGGGCTTCTGCGCGGGCGCCGACCTGGTCGGCGGCGGCGACACGTTCGACGCGCGCAAGCGCGAGGCCGTCGCGGGCGCCAGGCGCGACAACGGCGGCGAACTGACGCTGCGGATCTTCGAATCCACCAAGCCGGTGATCGCCGCGATCAACGGCCCCGCGGTGGGCATCGGCGCGACGATGACGCTGCCGATGGACGTGCGCCTGGCGGCGGACGATGCGCGCATCGGCTTCGTGTTCGCGCGCCGCGGCATCATCCCGGAGGCGGCCTCGAGCTGGTTCCTGCCGCGCGTCGTCGGCATCAGCCGCGCGATGGAGTGGGTGTCCACGGGCCGCGTGTTCTCGGCACAGGAGGCCCTCGACGGCCGCCTCGTGCGTAGCCTGCACCCCAAAGACGAGCTGCTCGACGCCGCCCGTGCGCTGGGGCGCGAGATCGCTGAGAACACGGCGCCCGTGTCGGTCGCGCTCGCCCGCCAGCTGATGTGGCGGATGCTCGGCGCCGATCACCCGATGCTCGCCCACCGCGCGGACTCGCGCGGCATGGTCGCCCGCGGCCAGTCCGCCGACGCCGTCGAGGGCATCACCGCCTTTCTCGAGAAGCGCCCAGCGAGCTTCCCCGACCGCGTCAGCGACGGTCTCCCCGACGTGATGCCCGGCTGGAGCGCGCCGGAGTTCGAGTAGCGCTCAGAGCAACACCGTCGTAGTTTGTATCGGGCGTTGGGAGGCGTTCCAGACCAGATCATGGAGTTTCGTTGCGAGTGCGGACAACTAGACCGTCGAGACCCGGAGTAGCGAGGATGTGCGGCCAGGTGAGACGCCGTCGCTCCACGACCAGGCGAAACCGCTCAACGCATGCCTGAAAAGGCGGCCGATGTACAGACTGCCGCGTTAGCGCGGAGAATCCATCCCCACGATTCTCGGCGAGATCGCAGTGCAGTTTCCAAGCATGGTCGCGACTGATCAGCCCATGTGCCGCTGCGGCAAGAATCATTGTGAGGATCGAGCAATGTGGGGCCTTGTAGTCTGTTGCGGCAACTTGGCCACTCGAGTCGTCGATTATGCCTGTCCATTTCTGCCGGGCACAAAGGACCACGACCTCAGCCTCGCCACGATCTTGGCTAGCCTGTCGCCCGAACCGTCTATGGATTTCAGCTACGTCGCGAAGGTCGTCGGGCTCCGTGATCGTGGCCGTCTCAAGCCACTTCGCGTCAAGAATCGCCTGATTCTTCGGGTGATTACCGAGGTGCGCGCGAACCTCTTCTTCGATCACGACGGCAGGCGCGAAGGCGCGAGGGAACCACTCTCCGAGCTTGTCGAGCTCGCCGATCGCGTTGAAGTGAATCAGTGCTGTCGTGTCGAAGCAGACGTAGGCGCTGCCAGTCGGCAGCGAAGTCATATCTCGCTGAGCAACGCCTCGACTGCCGCATCGTCCACGGGTAGCTCAGCTGGGACCACACCGCGCTCCAACGCGAAGGCGACTGCTTGGTCACGCGTCATGTCCAGAAGCTCGCCGAGGCGATCTGGCGTAACCACATGGTCCTCGTAAAGACGCAGAGCAGCGCTGATGTGAGCACGTGGCAGGTGCGTCGGCGGCTTCGTATTGGAGTTTTCATCGATACCCGCACGGCGCATGCGCTCCTCAATCATCGCGTTGTCCATCAATGCGGCTCGCTGGGCATGGTTGATCAGATGGGCGTTCAGTAGACGGTAGGTCATGGCGTTATATGAAAGGCCAAATATGCCCATCAGCTCTACGACCATGTCTTGCGTGATGTCCTCGCCCGCGAGTGCGCCGAGACGTTGACGGATGCCCTCGTCCGGAGCGAGGAAGTACGCGGCGAAGGCGTTCGCCTCGATCTCCCAGGCATCGTCGCGTGATGCAAAGATGTCCTTGTCCGTGAGCAAAAGCCGATCGGCCTCGAAGCGGTGCATCTCATGGTGGCCAAGCTCGTGAGCTGCAGTGAACGCTGCCGGCTTGGTCGGTTGCTCTTGTTAACGACGATGAATGGTTCGCGGTGCTCCCACAGGTAGAGCCCGTCACCCGACTCGCTTTCGAAGTCGCGAATCGCGACCGGCACTTCCAGACGCTCCAGGAGCTGCCAGATGTCGACAGGCTCGAACCCGAGCTGCTCGCGATGTCGCACCGCGCGAGCAGCTTGGGTTCCACGAACATGCGCGGGTGTAGGGCTACTCATACCTTCGAGAGGCCTCGCGCACGAAGCTGAGGTCGGCCTTCATCCGACTCGCCCAATCGATCATCGCGCGCACCTCGTCGCTCTCGCCATTGCGAGCCAGCGCAACCACCTCGCTGGCCGCAAAGAAGCGATCCATCGGGACGTCTAGCACGCGCGCTACGCGGCGCAAGATCAAACTATCGATTCCGCGCTGACCGGTCTCTATCCGGCTTAGCACCGTGTCATCGATTGCCACACGTTCGGCCAGTTGGGCCTGTGTGTACCCGGCCGCCTCGCGCTCCTCCTTGATGCGCCGGCCGATCAATATACGCTCGCTCATCGTTTCTCCTTCTCTTGTAGCAAGATTGTAGCATAAGGCCTTGCTTAATCGGCAAGTTCTCCGGTCAACCTGACAAGTAGCGGCCCGCCTGGACCGCGCGTCGAGAGACTACGCGTGGGTTGGGATGACTCTCTCGGCCCGCCGCAGTCACCCGGTGGTCTGGTTGGCGGCCGCTCAAAACTCGGCAGCTCCTGCACGAGCGATAGAACTGGCGCGAACTCATCGCCGCGCTCGGCCACGCGCTCGAGCACCTGCCCCGCGTCGAACGCGAGGCTCGCGGGATCGTTGGAGTCTCGCGTCGCGCGCACCTCGTCCCAGTCGACCGGCGTCGACACGGTCGGGCGCTCGCTCGCGCGCAGCGAGTAGGCGCACACCGTCGTCTTCTTCGCGTCGTTCTGGCTCCAGTCGATCAGCACCTTGCCCGTGCGCCGGGTCTTGGTCATGCGCGAGACCACCAGCTCCGGTTCGGTGCTCTCGAGCAGCTCCGCCACCGCCCTGGCGAACGGCTTCGTGCGCTCGTAGGAGACCTCGCGGGTGTTCAGCGGAATGTAGACCTGCAGCCCCTTCGAGCCTGACGTCTTCGCGTAGCTCTGAAGACCCAGGTGCTCGAACATGCCCTGCAGCTGCGCCGCCACGTGGCAGCACTCGACGATGCTCGCAGGTGCGCCCGGGTCGAGGTCGAACACGACTGCCGTCGGGCGCTCGATCGCCGGCGCGCGCGCGAGCGGCACGTGCAGCTCGATCGCCGCCAGGTTCGCCAGCCACACGAGCGTCGCAAGGTCGTTCGCGAGCACGTAGTCGATCGGCTTGCGCTGCGCGGGCTCGGTCGCAGTGCGCACCCACTCCGGACGGTGCGCAGGCGCCTGCTTCTGAAAGAACGACTTGCCGTCGACGCCGTCGGGCCAGCGCACCACCGTCAGCGGCCGCCCCGTCAGGTGGCCCAGCAGCACCGGCGCGATCGTCGCGTAGTAGGCGATCACGTCGCCCTTCGTGAAGCCAGTCTTGGGGTACAGCACCTTCTCGAGGTTGGACAGCTTCAGCTCGCGACCGTCGATCGTCGTCTCCGCCGAGCTCGCGCCGTGCCTGCGGACCGACAGCGGCCCGAGCGCCTCTCCATCGGGCTCCGGGCGATCGGCCGACGCCCCGTCCGTGTCCTGCGCGTCCCCGACCGCCTCGGGGAGATCCTCGCGCACGACCTGCTCCCCGGGCTTGTCCTCGCGTACGCCCTTGTACACCGGGTGGCGCAGGCTGCCGGCGCTCGTCCAGCTCGTGAACTCGACCTCCACGACGAGGCGCGGCTCGCAGAAGATCGCCCCGCGCGGAGGTTTCTCGCCGGCATCGAACGGCGAGAACGCCCGCTCCAGCGGCGCGAGCAGCCGCGACAGGCGCTGCAGGTCCTCCTCGTCGAAGCCGCTGCCCACGCGCCCGGCATAGCGCAGCACGCCGCCCGCCTCGTACACGCCCAGCAGCAGCGCGCCGATGCTCTGCCTGCGCTTGCCCTTCCCGGGCATCCAGCCGCCCACCACGAGCTCCTGGCGCGCGAGCGTCTTCACCTTCACCCAGTCGCGCGAGCGCACCCCCGGTTGGTAGATCGACTCCAGGCGCTTGGCAACGACGCCCTCGAGGTGCCGCTTCGCGCTGGCCGCCAGCAGCTGCGCGCCCTGGCCGACGACATGGTCGGGCGTCTGCCAGCTCTCGCCGCTCAACGCCAACGCCGCCAGCTGCTTGCGCCGCTCGCTGTAGGGCTCGCGCATCAACGAGTGGCCGTCCAGCCACAGCAGGTCGAAGATCACGTACGTCACCGGCGTGCCCTTCGCCAGTCGCCGTGCCTGCGCGCGCGAGGCCGTGTGCATCCGCCGCTGCAGCGCGGCGAAGCTCGGCTGCCCGTCGCGGTCGAACGCGACGAGCTCGCCGTCCAGCACGGCGCTGTGCGATCCGAGTGCGGCGTTCAAGCCGAAGACCTCCGGATAGCTATCGGTGATGTCGTTCAGGTTGCGACTTTCCAGGCGCAGCTCGCCGGGTTCGGAGTACGCGATCGCGCGCACTCCGTCCCACTTGATCTCAAATGCCCAGTCGCTGTCGTCGGCCGGCAACGAGCCCGGGCGCGCGAGCATCGGCACGACCTTGCTCGGCATCGCTTCGCGATCCGGATCGGCAGGCGGGTCCATGCGGTGGATCAACCAGTTCTTCGGCTGCGTGCCCTCCTCGATCGGAAACAGTGCGTAGCGCGCGTCCACCCGCTCGCCGTGGAGCGCCACCTCCACCTTGCGCGGCTCCCACTTCAAGCAGTCGTACGTGCCGCGGTCCCAGATCTTCACGAGGCCTGCCCCGTACTGGCCCTTGGGAATCTCCGCCTCGAAGTCCAGGTACTCCAGCGGATGGTCCTCGACCTTGACCGCGAGGTGGTTTTCGCCGGGGGCCTGCGGCAGCCCCTTCGGGATCGCCCACGACGCCAGCGCGCCGTCGCGCTCCAGGCGCAGGTCCCAGTGCAGCCGCGTCGCGTGGTGCTCGTGGATCACGAAGCGCCGCCCGTCGCGGGTGGCGGTCGTGGTGCGGCGCGCCGCGGGCTTTGCCTGGCCGGCCTCGGGCTCCGGCGTCGCCGCGAAGTCGCGTTTGGCGCGGTAGGACCTCAACCTCGCTATACGGACTCCGCCTAACGCTTGGCTGTGGGTTTCTTTGCTGCGGTCTGTTTGGCCGCGGCTTTCTTGGCGGCCGGTTTTTTGGCAGCGGCTTTGCGCGGTTTCGCCGCGCTCGCTCCGTCGCTGGCGGCGTCCTCGCGCGCGCGCACCGCGTCGAGGCTCGCCTTCAACGCGCTCATCAAGTCGGGCGCCGGAGCCGCCACCTCCTCGGGCTCTGGCTGCACCGCGATCGCCTTGCCCGCGGCCTTGCGCTCGATCAGCTCAAGCACCTGCTCGCGGTAGGTGTCGCGGAAGCGCTCAGGTTCGAAGTCGCCAGCCAGCGAGTCGATCAGCTGCATCGCGATGTCGAGCTCGCGCTCGGTCGTCTTGACCTCCTTGACCTCGGCGATCTCGTCCAGGCGATCCGGCGAGGAGACTTCGTCGGCGAACAGCATCGTCGCCATCCCCAGCGCATCGCCGATCGGGCGCACCGCGACGAGCTGCTCCTTCGAGCGGATGACCACACGAGCGATCGCCACTTTGCCGGCCTCGCGCATCGCGTCCAGCAACAACCGGTAGGGCTTCGCGCCCCCGGGTCCCGGTGCGAGGTAATACGGGTGGTCGTAGTACACGGGGTCGATTTCGGAGAGAGCCACGAACTCCTCGATCTCGATCGTCTTTGTTTTCTTCGGCTCGAGCGCGTCCAGCTCGCCCGGCTCGACCACCACGTAGCGGTCCGGAGCGAGCTCGTAGCCCTTGACGATCTCTGCGTAGGCGACCTCATCGCCGGTCGACGGGTCGACGCGCTTCTGCGCGACGCGCACACCCGTCTTCCCCGACAGCTGGTGGAAGCGCACGCTCTTGCGATCCACCGCGCTGTACAGCTTCACCGGCACGGTGACCAGGCCAAAGCTGATGGTGCCCGTCCAAATCGCGCGAGGCATACAGGATTAGTACCAGCTCTGGACGCGCCTAAACACCGCTGCAAAGCGGCTGGCGGGGAGCTCAATCCTCGTCTTGCTGCAGCGAGGCGGGCAGCAGGTCGCTGGGCGCGACCATCTCCCCTGACCGCGCCGCCCCGTCCACGTGATCGTCGTCGCCCTCGCGCGCCGCCTCGATCTCCTCGGCACTCGCCGACAGCCGCGCGGAGTAGATCGACGGTGCTCCGAACAGGCGCGCGAGCACGGTCGCCTCGACGACCGCCAGCAGGATCGGCACCATCAGCGCGTCCGCGTGGTGCGTGAGCTCGAGCATCAGCACGACCGCCGCCAACGGACCCTGCATCGAGGCGGCGAGCACCGCCGCGCCGCCGATGATCGCGTAGCTGCCGACCGGCGTGCCGGGCCAGATCTGCACCCAGCCCTCGCCCAGCAGGCCGCCGAGCAGCACACCGTAGGTGAGCGTCGGCGTGAACAGCCCCCCGGGGGCGCCGCTGCCGAGGCACGCGGCGGTGACGAGCGGCTTGAGCACCAGCAGCGTCGCCAGCAGTCCCACGCTGAGGCTCCCCACCAGCTCGAGCTGAACGACCGGTTTGCCGTTGCCGAGCAGCTCCGGATACTCGATCGCGAGGACGCCCAGCGCCGTGAACACGCCGATCGGCGCCGCCACGCGCATCCATCCGGACGGGCGCATCGAGTGTGCGCGCGCGATCAGCCGTATCCAGGCGATCGCCGCCAGGCCCGCGATCGGCCCGACGATCGCCGCCCACACGATCTCCGAGCCGCTCACCGGGTAGGTGGTGATGCTGTACGTGGGCGCCGTGGGCAGCGCGATCCACGCGACGGCGGTCGCGATCAGCGACGTCGCCAGCGCGGGGAGCACCAGCGGCAGCGTCAGCGTCCCGAGCAGCACCTCGAGCGCGAACAGCGCCCCGCCCAGCGGCACGTTGTAGACCGCCGCCATGCCCGCACCCGCGCCGCAGGCCACCAGCAATCGCCGCTGCCACTCCGGCAGCCGCGCCCAGTCGCTCAAACCGCTGGCGACCGCCGCTCCGAACTGCTGCGGCGCCGCCTCGCGGCCGAGCGATGCGCCGAGGCCGACGATCACGATCGAGTGAACGCCACGCGCGACGCTCGGCCAGAACGGGACCCGCGCACGGCGCAGCCACAGCGCCTCGGAGACCTCGCCAGGGTTGTGATGCGCCAGCAGCACCGCGCCCACGCCCGCGACCACTCCCCCGATCGCCAGCACCAGCACTCGCTGGGCGTTGGAAGTTCGCTCCACCGCGCCGAGGAAGCTGCCCGAGTCATACGACCAGGCCAGGTGCTGAACCGCTCGCAGCAGCTCGATCAGGGCAGCGCCGCCAAGGCCCGCGCCGACGCCCACGCCCGCCACCAGCACCCAAAAGCGCACCCCGTAGGAGGCCACGATCCCGCGACCGGGCACGTTCGGTTGAGCGGTGGTGCGCTTCACGCCGACACCAGTCTGACGGGGAGCTCAGTTGGCACCGCGAGTCCAGTGTTACCCGGCGGGGAGCGTGCACGGTTCGTCGCGTCGAGCTCCACAAAACTGGCCAGCTAGCCAGTATGATCGTGCGCACCATCCGGTGGGCAAGCTTGGAGGTTTGAGAATGGCGACGGTCGGACGCGATATCGAGGCGGTGGAACTGTCGGAGGACGAGCTGTGGTCGGACGGCCCGCCGTATGAGCTGTTCAAAGAGATGCGCGGCAAGTGCCCGATCCACTGGACCGAGAGCTTCCAGGAGTTCCCGGAGGAGGGCGGCTTCTGGTCTGTGACCACGGCGGAGGACATCCACACGGTCAGCCGCGACTGGCGCACCTACTCCTCCGAAGCGGGCGGCGTGCTCGCGGCCGCGGGCGGGTTTCCCTTGGAGCTCGCGCAGGCGATGTTCATCGGCATGGACCCGCCGAAGCACGACCGCCTCAAGGCGCTCTTCCAGGCGGGCTTCACTCCGAGGCGGATAGCCGCGCACGAGGACGCGATCAGGGCGATCGCCGTCAAGGTGCTCGACCGGCTCGATGGCCGCGAGGAGTGCGACCTCGTCAGCGATGTCGCGCAGCCGATCGTCTCTCGCGTGATCGGCAGCTTCATGGGCATCCCCGAGGAGGACGACGCGATGTGGGCGCGGCTGATGAACTCGACGCTCGGTGCCGCCGACCCCGATCTCAACCCCGGCGGCTTCGAGGGCGCGATCGAGAAAGACCTCCCCGAGATCTTCGAGCACTGCCGACTGCTGATCGCGGCGCGCCTCGAGAACCCGACCGACGACCTCACCAGCGTGCTCGTGCACTCTGAAATCGACGGATCGAAGCTCGAGGAACACGAGATCGTCATGGGCTTCTTCCTGCTGATGGCCGCCGGCAACGACAGCACCAAGGCGACCTACTGCAGCGGCATGCGCGCGCTGTTGGAAGACCACGAGCAGATGCAGCTGCTGATCGACGACCCCGCGCTGATCCCCGCCGCCGTCGAGGAGTCGCTGCGGATGTTCCCGGCGTTCGCGCACTTCCGCCGCACAGCCACGTGCGACACGGAACTCCACGGGCAGAAGATCCGCGAGGGTGAGAAGGTCGTCATGTGGTACGTCTCCTCGAACCGCGACGAGACGCGCTTTGACGACGCCGATCGTTTCGATCTGCGCCGCGAATGCGAGCACCAGGCATTCGGTGCGGGCGGCCGGCACTTCTGCCTGGGCACTGCGCTCGCGCGCCTCGAGCTGAAGGTGATGCTCGAAGAGACGCTCAAGCGCTATCCCGCGATCGCGCTCGACGGCTCGCCGGCGGCCGTGCAATCGCTGTTCCTCAATCAGCTCAAGTCGCTGCCCGTCCGCCTCGCCCCGTAGCCGCTCGTTCCCTCCCCGGCGCGCGTTCCGCTCGGCCGCCGTTGAGCGCTAGGCTCACAGCCACGCGAACAGAACGGAGGAGCGACGTGTCGGATATGGACGATTTCAACAGAGGCGTGATCGAGGAGTTCCGCGCGAACGGCGGTCGCGTCGGCGGTCCGTTCGAGGGTGCCCCGCTGCTGCTGCTCACGAGCGTCGGCGCGAAGAGCGGCGCGCCGCGCACCACACCCGTGGTGTACCTCCCCGACGGCGAGCGCCTCGTGATCTTCGCCTCCAAGGCCGGCGCGCCCACCAACCCCGCCTGGTATCACAACCTCCTCGCCAGCCACACAGCCACCATCGAGGTCGGCGGCGACATCTTCGACGTCGATGTCAGCGTCGCGACCGGGGAGGAGCGCGAGCGGCTGTTCAACCAGCAATCCGAGCTGATGCCTCAATTCGCCGACTACGCGCAGAAAACGACGCGCCAGATTCCTGTGGTGGTGCTGGAGCGCGTCCCCGACGAGTAGACCGCTGGCGTCCTACCCGTGCCCCAACACCGGGTGCGGGACGTAGGGCTCCTCGAGGCGCGCGATCTCCTCATCGCTCAGCGTCAGCTGCTCGGCGGCGAGCGCGTCCTGCAGGTGCTCGAGCTTGGTGGCGCCGACGATCGGCGCGCTCACGCCGGGCTTGTGCAGCAGCCAGGCGAGCGCGATCTGCGCGGGCGGGACGCCGCGTTCGCCGGCGATGTCGGCGACGCGCTCGACGACGTCGAAGTCGGTCGGCTGGTCGTAGAGGTAGTCGGTGAACTGGTCGCTGCCGGCGCGGGTGGTGCGTCGCTCGCCTGAGCGCGTTCGGTTGCCGGCGAGCACGCCGCGCGCGAGCGGGCTCCAGGGAATCACGCCGACGCCCTGATCGATGCACAGCGGGATCATCTCGCGCTCCTCCTCCCGGTAGACGAGGTTGTAGTGGTTCTGCATCGAGACGAAGCGCGTGTGGCCGGCGCTGGTCGCGACTTGCTGGGCCTTCGCGAACTGCCAGGCGAACATGCTGCTGGCGCCGATGTAGCGCGCCTTGCCAGCGCGTACGACCTCGTGTAGCGCCTGCATCGTCTCCTCGATCGGCGTGCGCGGATCCCAGCGGTGGATCTGGTAGAGGTCGACATAGTCCATGCCGAGGCGCCGCAGCGACGCGTCGATCGCGCTGAGGATGTGCTTGCGCGAGAGGCCGCCGCCGTTCTCGCCGGGCGTCATCGGCATGAACACCTTGGTCGCCACCACGAGCTCGTCGCGGGTGAGCAGCTTCGAGAGCAGGCGCCCGGTGGCTACCTCGCTGGCCCCCTGGGAGTAGGTGTCTGCGGTGTCAAAGAACGTGATGCCGCCCTCGACGGCGGCGCGCACGATCGGCTCTGCCGCCTGCTCGTCGATCACCCACGGTTTGTCGCTGTCGTTCCCGAAGCTCATCATGCCGAGGCACACGCGCGAGACGCGCAGTCCTGTCGCACCCAGATTTACGTACTGCATACGCCACCTCCGATGTTGGGTCGCGCGAGCAAGCGCGCGCTCGACGGGGTTGAGCTTAGCCAGACGCGACGGGCGTCTCGGTGGCGAGCCCGGAACCGGCGGCGCTCGTACAAACGTCCAGGCGCGCCCGTCGATCCTTCAGGATCAAAGACGCAATTTCCATTAATTATCTGCAGCACGGGGAAATGCTTCTCTGGGAGAGCGATGGGATTCTTCTACATCAGCGATGACGGAACGGTCAACGGGACGGGGCGCGGCAACGACGTTGTCGTGCTCGTCGCGGGTGGCGAACTCGATTACTCGGCGAGCCCGCAGCTCAGCGAGCGCCTCAGCGACCGCATCGACGGTGGCAGCACGCGCCTGGTGCTGGATCTCTCGACGGTAACGTTCATCGACTCGACCGCCATCGGGGCGCTCGTCGCAAGCGCGACGCGCCTGCAGGAGCTCGGCACGGGAACGCTCGTGCTGGTGTGTCCCGAGGAGAACCGCCGGGTGCAGCGCATCTTCGAGATCGCCGGCGTCGACAGCGTGATCGCGCTGCACGGCTCGCGCGAGGACGCCATCGCCGAACTCGCGACGGTGAGTTGAGGTGCGCGTTCGAGCAGAGCCGGAGACGAGTGAGCTGCGGCTGCCGGCACGACCGGCGAAGCTCGCCGCGGCGCGCGAATATGCGCACGAGGCGGCAGCGGCGTTCGGCTTCGATGCCGATCGCTGCTACGACGTGGCATTCGCGGTCAACGAGGCGGTCACCAACGCGATCAAACATGGCCGACCCGACGAGCACGGATACATCCACCTCAGCGCCCTCATCGATGGCGACCGCCTGACGCTCGCGGTCCGAGACTGCGGCAAATTCGCCGCGTCCGCGGCTGCCTCGGCGACGAGCGGCGAAAGCGGTCGCGGGTTCGCGCTGATGACTCGCCTGATGGACGCGGTGCAGCTGTGCGTTTCGTCCGGAAGCACGACCGTGCGACTGTCGAAGGGGCGGGACTGAGGGCGCGGCGTCCGCACGGACGTCATGCGAATATGAGCTCCCTGGCATCGTCAGAGGAGCGCATCATGTTGAGCAAACCGCTGGCGTCCGTGGCGTCCACCCCGGAGCATCTGAGCACGGTCGCGCCGCGACTGGTCGTGCGGGACGGCGCTTGCTGCTGAGGAGATCGGCGAGCGCTTTACCGGACCTACGGGCGAGCTCATTCACGCCGAGGTACGCATCGGCGACTCGGTCGTGATGATCAGCGACGAGAGCGAGAACGGTGCGCCGGCCAGGTCGCCGGCGTCGCTGGGCGGCGTCGTCAGCGCGATAATGGCGACGTACTGGGAGGATGTCGACGCTGCGCGGGAGGGCGCCCTCGGCGCGGGCGCCGAGATCCTGTACCCCTCGAGGATCAGCTTTACGGCGAGCGCGGTGCGCGCGTGCGTGACCCTTTCGGTCAGCAGTGGATGCTGGCCCGACGCACCGAAGAGGTTTCGCGCGATGAGATGGCGCGGCGAGCGGCCAGATTCTTCGCGTCGGGCTGAGCGTGGATTACATTTGACGGTGTGAACGCAGCGGAGCGGTTCTTCCTCGCGTCGCGACGCGGCGACGTCGAAGCGGCTGCAGCAGAGCTGGCACCCGACATCGTGATGCTTAACCCAGCGAGCGATGATCCGGTAGTTGGTCGGCACGCAGTCGCGGCAAGCCTTCGTGCGGTTGACGCGGCGTGTGACGAGTTCCGGCATACCCATCTGCTGGTCGACGTTTCCAACGGACCAACGCCGCTGTTTGGCCTCGTGTTCGAGGCGAAGGTCGGCGATGCGACGCTGGGCAGCGTCGATCTCGTGGAGATCGACGAGCACGACCGGATCAGCAGCTTCAGAGTGGCGGCGCGCCCGATATCGAGCTTGATGGCCCTGGGCACCCGGATGGCGGGTAGCGAGCCACGATAGGGCCCGTGGGATTTGCCGTGTATGCTGAACCCCGCCCTGAGGTCGCCTGGGTAGATCGCCGGTCGACGTAGATACTCGGGTGCATATCGACAAAGGAACGGGTCTAGGGGGATGGCGGGCGGGCCAAGCACAGATCGGCGGCGAGCGCGCGAGGCGCTGGCGGCTGGTGACACGGCGCCCGGAGATGACACCGGCGCGCGCATGCGGAACGAGCACTCGCGCCTGCTCCGCGCCGCGGTCTGGGTGGGCGTGGCATTCGCGATCACGCTCTTGTGCTGGCGCCAACTTCCCCTTCAGCCGACACCCGGCCTCGATCGCAGCTGGGAAGCGGCCCTGCACATGGCGCTGCACGAAGGAGTCACGTTCGGAAACCACCTGGCGTTCACGTATGGCCCTCTCGGCTTCCTGAGCGTTCCCACCCTGTGGTACAGCGACACTGGGGCCCTCGCGGTGTTCTATGCATTCGTCGTGCACTTCCTGATTGTCCTGGCGCTGTTCGCGGGTGCGCGGCGCACCTTCGGGACCGTCGGCGGCGCGCTCGTGGCCCTCGTCGTGGTCGACCTGAGCGAGATCCCATTGGAGACCGTGCCATTCCTGATACTCGCGGTCTGGATCGTCGATCGTGTCTCCGACCGGCGCCGGCGGCTGGCGTGGCTGGCGGTCGCAGGTGGGGTGGCTGGCCTCGAGCTGCTCGACAAGCAGTCGGTCGGTATCGCGACGGTTGCTCTCGCGATCATCGCGGCCTTTGCCGCGCAGGGGCGACGGCGCGAGAATCTCCTCGTGACGTTTGGTGCGTTGCTCGTTGCCCTGCTCGCCGGCTGGGTGGCGACCGGACAATCGCTGGGCGTGCTTCCTGAATACGTCACCAGTTCCAAGCAGGTCATCTCTGGATATGCAGCGGCTCAGGGCTTGACAGAACCGGGGCTGGAATGGGAGTACGCTGCGGGCCTCTTGGCCTTCGCGATCGGCCTGGTCGGCGCGCTGCAGATGACCGCTGATGGCCCGGCACGCCGACGCTGGGGGATCGTCGCACTCTGGGTGGTGTTCTGCTTCTTCGAGTACAAGGAGGCATTCGTTCTCCACGAGCCCTACCACGGCGCGATCTTCTTCGTGGCGCTGATGGGTGGCTTCCTCGCGATCCGCTGGCGATGGCGCGCTCCATGGGTCGGCCTGGTGCCGCTCGGCGTGCTCTGCACCCTCGCCGTGGTGGCGGAGCTCTCATTCTTTGAAGGGCTTCACTCTCCCCTAGCGAGGGTCAACTTGGCGGTCACCGAGATCCTGCACACGCTCAGCCCCTCGAAGCGCGCGTCGATCACCGAAAAGGGCCGGCGAATTATCCAAGAAGCCTACCCGATCGACCAGGCGACGCTCAGCGAGCTACAGGGTCACACGGTCCACGTCGCTCCCTACCAGACCTCGGTGGCATGGGCGTACCATCTCCATTGGCAGCCACTGCCCGCGTTCCAGTCCTACGTCGCGTATACAACGGCCCTCGACCAAGACAACGCCAACGACCTGAACTCAGCGAACGCGCCACAGCGGATCCTGCGCGACATCGAAGAAGACGGGATCCAACCCGACGAAGAAGTCCCGCACTGGCGCTTGGCAACATTCAATGAAGGACTCGCCACCCGCGCCATGCTCTGCCGGTACACCGAACTGAGCAGCACGCGAACCTGGCAGGTCCTGGCGCTGGGCCCAAATCGCTGCGGGCCCACTGTGCACCTCAGCACCGTGCACGCCGCATGGCACCAGAAGGTGCGGGTGCCGGCGCCGCCCAACAACCACAGCTTTGTCTTCGCGCGGATCGGCGGCGTGAACGTGGGCGGCACCGAACGCATCGTCGCGCTGCTGTACAAGCCGGCCGAACGAGTGGTCCTGCTCAACGGCGTCTCACACGGACTCGTTGAGGAAACCGCAGCGGACGGACTGCTAGTGAGAGCGGCGCCGGCGGCGGACTACAAGCCACCCGCTAATCTCGCGCCCAACAGCACGACCATCGCAATCGCCAAGGTCGGCGGCGGCGCCGGTGGCGGCACGCCGCTCACCTACACGTTTTACGCCCAGTCGATCAACCGCTAGTGTTTTCCCGCCGCTTCAGCAGCCGGTAGAAGAAGCGAGGGGGGACTTCGAGTTCTTCGCCGTAGGTTCCGATCGTGGTGAAGTCGTGTTCGAGGAACCTTATGAGTGGAATGTGCGGCAATGGCTGTTCGTGGGCCCAGAATCGGATCTCCTGTTCGTTTAGCACCTCGCAGAGTCCTGGTGAGCGCTCGGCCTGCGTGTAGGCTTTTTCGAGGTCTTCCGCCGGAGGTACCTGCCACCACAGGCCGATGATGGTGTAGCCGCTGGGGGCAGGCAACCCACTCCAGAGGTTCAGGCTCGGCATCCCCGGGAACGTTAAGAGCGTTCGGCAGTTTGCACGCGCCGCTGCGATCAACGCGACGAAGATGCTCCTCTGTTTCGGCGGCAGACGCAGGCTCGTGGCTCCCTTGAAGGGGAGCGGGCGCCCGTACTCATACTGGGCATGCACGCCGTTCAGTCGCAGCGCGACGGAGCCGAGCAGGATCGCGAGCGCGAGGGCGGCTGTCAGGCTCGCGATCACCGCGCGGGCGCGGCGGGGGGTGATCTTCCCGAGCGCACCGCGCGCCGCGCGCAGTTCGAGGTCGCTGAGCCCGTCGGCCACGCATACCGCGCCGCACAGCACGAACATCGCGTGGGAAAACGACAGCTGGCTCCCCGCGCCGGGGTAGGCGAACAGGGTGTAGATGATCGCGACCGCCGGGATCAGCAGTCGTATGAACCGCGAGGCGGCCGTGTCCTTGTCGCGGCTCGAGGGCAGTGCCGCGACCCACGCGAGCGAGAGCGCGAAGACGAATCCTTCAAGCGGCATCAGCCAGATGATCACGCCGCACAGGATTCTCCCGATGGCCACGCCCGGTCCGCCGCCAGTGACGGCGGCACGACCGGCTCGTGTGCGGGTGATTGCCAACGCGGCGCTGATGGCAATGACCACCCAGAGGAGAGCCCAAGCACGCAGCGTGGGGGGGCGATCGTGGAGGTTGCTTATATGTGACGCGCGGATGATGTCGGTCTCGAACAGCGCCCGCGGCGTCGTCCCGAGGATCACGATCACGGCGATGATCACGATCGCCGCGACTACGAGGCCGACCAGAAACGCGCGCAGCCAGCGGCGCGCCTCGCCGGGAACGACGCTGCCCTGCGGGACCAGCCCGGCGGCGAGCACCAGCGCCGCCGCAGCACAGGTGATCACGAAGGCGAACTTCGTGAACCCGCTGATGCTCAGGTCCGGCGCCATGATCGCAGGGGTGATGAGGATCACCACCGCGCCGGCGCAGCGGCGAAGCCACGCATGCTGGCGCCACTGGCTCAGCGCCATGACCGCGGCGAAGCCGACCGCGACGAACGCGTAGGCTCCGGCGTTGACCTTCGTCAGCGCTGCCATGCCCACGAGCGCGCCGGCGGCGTAGAGCGTGGCCACGGGCCGCCGTTCGAGGCCGAAGATGCAGACCATCTCCAATGCGATGAGCAGCGTTGTGGCGAGCAGGTCCGGAAGGATCGGCTCGTTGACCGCTGCCTTCAGCAGCACGAAGCTCACCACCAAGGCGGATATGCCGATGGCCAGACGGCCGGTGAGCCGGTGGGCGCTCACGCCGACCGCGAGGCTCGTCACGAGCCAAAGAACGTAGGTCGCGAAGTACGCGGCGTCGGTCGACGGTGTCACGCCGAGGATCCCGAACACCGCTCCCCACAGCTCGAACGGGAACGGGCCGTAAAGGGTGAAGAACGAGTTGTAGAGCGAGTGGCCGTCGAGGAACAGCCGGATCGAGTACGTGTCGAAGCCGGTGTCGTCGTAGGGCTTCCACGTGTTGAAGAGCTTCCAGTAGGCGTAAACGGCGCACAGGGCGAGCACCACGCCGTACACCGACACGACGGCGACGGGCCGCCAGCGGCTCTGCGTGCTCGCCTCGGTGACCTCTCCGGGGGCGCCTGCAACAGGTGACACTGTTCCGCTCATGGTTCTCGTCCTTGATGCGACCGACCGCTGCTGCGGACGGGCGCCTAGCCCGTGTTGGTTGATTGCAGTCGCCCGGCCGCCGAATACTAACCGGCGCCCAGACGGGCGGGTAAGCACAACCCGAGGAGCGGACGATGGGGTCCCTAGCGTCCCCTTTAGGCGCAGCAGCGCTCGTTGCAGGCATCGAGCGGCTGGGCGGCGCAGCAGCCCTTGCCGCGCCACGTCTGTCGGCCCTCGTTGAGCGCGAGCGCGCCGATGGCGAGTGCGACGGCGGGGTCGGCCCACCATAGGCCGAAGGCGGCGTTGAGCACCAGGCCGGTGAGGACGCCTGCTGCGAGGTAGGCGCAGAGCATGTTCTGGGTGCCCTCGCCGGCGGTTGCGCCTGAGCCCAGGCGCTGGCCGATCCTCTGCTTGGTTTTGCCGAGGAGTGGCATGACGATGATGCTGGAGATCGATAGGCCGATCCCGAGCCAGCTAGTGCGCGGGTGCTCGCCGTTGATGAGTGTGCGGATGGCGTCCTGGCTGATGTACGGGGCGAGCAGGAAGAATGTGACGGCGACGAGCCGCTGGGCGCGTTGCTCGGCGTGCTCGGAGAGTCGGCGGGTGCCGGTGAATCGCCAGATGACGATGATCGAGGCGAGGCCCTCGATCGCGGAGTCAAGGCCGAAGCCGAGCAGCGCGACGGAGCTTGAGAGGACCGCCGCGGTGATCGCGATCGCACCCTCGGCGCTCATGTAGGCGAGGCTCAGCCAGGACAGCGCCTTCGCGCGGCGGATCAGGCGGTCGCGCTCGACCAGCCCGAGCGGGCTCTGTTGGCGCGAGGTGCGCGCTGGCTCGACGATCGTGAGCAGCTTGAGCGATGGGGTGCTCATGAGGTGAGGGCGGCGAGTTCTAGGTTTGCGTTGAGTAGCTCGCGGCCGGCGTCGGTCAGCGTGTAGAAGACGATCTTGTGCTCGCGGCGCGAGCACGCCAGGCCGGCGTCGCGCAGCGAGCGGAGGTGGTGGCCGACGAGGTTCTCCGCCCGTGCGGTGATCCACGCCAGGTCACAAACGCAAAGCTCGTCGCCGTCGCGGAGCGCGAGCGCGATCAGCAGTCGTGTGGGGTCGGCGAGCGCCTTCGCACGAGCCGCCGCCCCTGCCACGAGATCGAGATCCAAGCGCTTCCGGATCGCCTCCGCGCGCTCCAGGTCCAGACAAAGCAGGTCGCAGCGATCCTCGGACACCAGTCTCATACTAACGTCCGTTGCGACGAAGTGGGAATCAGATCGACTGAAACAGATTATCCCACCCCTTGACAAACATATTTTGGTCTGCCTAAATACTGCTGTGGCTGCGGCTGACTTGTTTTCTGCGTCTATTCAAGACTATGCCAAGGCTGTGTACGCGCTGGAGGCGCGCAAAGGGGCGGCGGTATCGACGAACGAGCTGGCGGAGCGGCTGGGTGTCACGCCGGGCTCGGTCTCAGCGATGGTGCGCAAGCTGTCTGAGGTCGGGTTGGTCGAGCACGAGCCCTACCGTGGCGTGAGGCTCACTAGCCAGGGTCGCCAGGTGGCGCTTGAGGTGTTGCGCCACCACCGGCTGCTCGAGCTGTTCCTGGCCGAGGAGCTTGGGATGCCCTGGGATCGTGTGCACGCCGAGGCGGAGGTCCTCGAGCACGTGCTCTCCGAGGAGCTGGAGGAGCTGATCGCCGCGCGCCTCGGCGACCCGACAGTCGATCCGCACGGCGATCCGATCCCCACGCCCGAGTTCGGGATCGAGGAGCGTCAGACTCAGAGCCTGGACGAGCTCTCGCCGGGCGTCGCAGGGTGCTTCGTGCGCGTCTCTGACTCTGACCCGGAGATGCTGCGCTATCTGGCCGAGCACGGCATCGCGATCGGCGATCGCCTGGAGGTCGTCGATCGTCAGCCGTTCGGCGGGCCGGTGTTCGTACGCTTCGGCGAGCGCGAGTATCCGATCGGCGGAGCGCTGGCGTGCGCGATGCGCATCGAGACCGAGGATGCGCAGGCGTGACGCCCCTGCCCCGCGAGCCCATCCCAGCGCTCGAGGGCGCCGCAGAGGGCGCCTCGATAGCACTGCCCGGGGAGCTCGGCGGCGCGCTCGCGGGCCCCAGCGCACTCGAGCAGCTTCTCTCCAAGGGTCGCGTGCGCGCGACGCTCATGATGCTGGGCCCGGCATTTGTCGCCTCGATCGCCTACGTCGATCCGGGTAACTTCGCCACCAACATCGAAGGTGGCGCGCAGTTCGGCTACCTGCTGCTGTGGGTTGTCCTGCTGGCGAACGTGATGGCGATGCTGATCCAGTATCTCTCGGCGAAGCTTGGGATCGTCACCGACCGCAACTATCCCGAGGTCGTGCGCGAACGCTTCCCCCGTCCGTTCACGTGGGGCATGTGGGTACAAGCGGAGATCATGGCGATGTCGACCGATGTCGCGGAGTTCCTCGGCGCCGCGGTCGGGTTGAACCTGCTCTTCGGCGTGCCGCTGCTCCCGGCCGGGCTGATGACCGGCGTGATCGCATTCGCGATCCTTGAGTTGCAGACCCACGGCTTCCGCCGCTTCGAGCTGGCGATCACGGGTCTGCTGGGGATCATCTTCTTGGGCTTTCTGTATGAGACGCTGCGCATCGGACCCTCCACCCATGGCTCGCTGAAGGGGCTGCTGCCCGGCCTGAACGGTGTCAGCTCGCTGTACCTCGCCGTCGGCATCATCGGCGCGACCGTGATGCCACACGTCATCTACCTGCACTCCGCGCTGACGAAGGGCCGCATGCCTTGCCGCAACGACCGCGAGCGCGGCCGCGTACTGCGCTTCGAGCGCCTGGACGTCATCATCGCGCTCGGCCTCGCCGGCCTGGTGAACATGGCGATGCTCGCCGTGGCCGCCAAGCTCTTCCACACACCCGCGCTGGCAGGTCTGAGCTCGATCCCGGAGGCCCACGCGCAGTTTGGCCACCTCGTCGGCGGTACCGCCGCACTTGCGTTCGCGGTGGCACTGCTCGCCTCCGGCGCCTCCTCGTCCAGTGTCGGCACCTACGCCGGCCAGGTCGTCATGCAGGGCTTCATCAACGTGCGCATCCCGCTGATGCTGCGCCGCGCCGTGACGATGATCCCCGCCATCGTTGTCCTGGCGATCGGCATGAACCCCACTCAGGTTCTCGTGCTGAGCCAGGTCGTGCTGTCCTTCGGCATTCCATTCGCCCTCGTGCCGCTCGTCATGCTCACCGGCCGCCGAGACGTCATGGGCGTCCACGTCAACCGCCGCCTCACCACCATCCTCGCCTGGGGTTGCGCCGGCGTAATCAGCGCACTCAACGTGTTCCTGCTCTACCAGCAGTTCTTCACGAGCTAAGCAACCGCTCGTGATGCTGTGTGCCCGCCGAAGCAGTCGGGTCGCGACGCCTCGGCGTGGGAAAGCGCGACCCGGCGTGCGGCGCCAGGCCGGTGTCAGCGAGCCAGGTGCGGAGCATGCGGTGCATCGCCTCGTCCCCGATGATCGGCGCGGCCGGCTCGCTCCAGGACGCGGGAACCACGGCGACCGGCTTCATCTGCGGGCCGCCGAGGCCTCCGTGTGAGCCCATGAACTCCTCGAAGGGCCCGACCTCGTCCTTGTCGGGGTCATAGGCGCTGTTGACCAGCAGGTCCGGGCAGTGCGGGAAGCTGTCGTGGCGGCGCAGGTGATCGGCCGCCGCCTCCCCGAATGCAGCGAGCGGATCCTCGCCCTCGACGCTGTCGTCGGCCAGGCGTCGCCGGCCGCGGGCGCCGATCACGAGCGGTCCCTGGACCTCTGAGCGCACCATCACGAAGCCGATGCCGGGATGCTCGGACAGCTCTGAAACCAGCCGAGGGTGCGCTTGGGCTATCTGCTCGAGTGTGAGGCGCTCGGGGCTGCTTGTGAGGTAGACAAGCCCCAGCGGTCCCGAGACCATCACGACGACATCGCCCTCACTCGCCCCGGTCTGCTCGCTGAGCGCCTCGCGGTTGGGTCCGAGCGCGACGGTTCCCTGCATCGTGCGCCCGCGCGTCGCGCGGTGCAGTATCTGGCCGCCGGCGCTGTCGTCCTCGCGGGCGTCGGCGAGCACCGCGCCGAGGTCGCCCCATGACTCGTCAACAGCTAGCGGCGCGCGCACCTCGCCGCCCGCCAGCGCCCCCTTGACGACCTCCTCGAAAGTCTGGCCGTAACGCTGGCGGAAGGGGCGGCCCTGCGTCTGGCCGTGGTCGGAGATCGCGACCAGGTGATACGGCCGCGGCGCCTGCGCGATTGCGCGCTGCAGGCGGCCGAGCTGACGGTCGTGGCGGCGAAGAACTTTCAACGCATCCGGCTCGCGGATGCCCGAGTGGTGCGCGACCTCGTCGTAGCCCACGAACGTCGCGTAGCTCACGGGAATGCCCTCGACGATGTCGGCCATCAGCATCGCGACGGTCACGTCGCGCATGACGACGGCGATCGCCGCGCGCACCAGCGGGTAGAGACCCCCGCGCTTTACGTGCTCGGCGCCGCTGCGCGTCTGGCGCCGCGCCGCCAGACGCTCTTCGGTGATGTCGGCCAGCGATAGCGCGATCGTGCGGATGAAACCGTAGGGGTCGGCGAAGTAGGCGAAGAAGTCCCCCGAGCGAGAGCGCTTGCGGTCGCGGATCATGCTCATCGTTGCAGAGCAGCGTGGCGCGTCGCCAGAGAACATGTTGCCGCGACTGGTGCCGTCGGCGGCCAGCAGCCCGTCGCCGCTGGAGTGGCGCCGCTCGATCTCGGCCGCGTCGGGCGGATGATTGGACACAAGCGTGCGACCGGTCTCCTTCTCATACCAGCGAAACGCCGGCATGTCCCAGTTGCTGCCGAGCAGAAGCCCCGCCTGACTGGCCCCGGTCTGAGAGGAAAGGTCGCATTCCCAACCCACGATGCGGTGGGACCCCTGCTCCAGCCAGCGCGCGATCGTGGGTGCGTGGCCACTCTGCACCGCCTCGCGCAGCACCTCCTCACCGAGGCCGTCGAACTCGAACAGGACCACGCCCGGGACGTCGCTTTCGTTGCGCGCCCTCCCCCGGCGCACGCGCCGGCGCACGACGCGCAGGTGATAGGCGTCGCCGTCGAAGTCAAGCAGCGGCGTGACCAGCATTGCCGCGACCGCGAGCACGGCCGCGACGAGCACGGCCGCCCCGAAGCTCGGCGACTTGTTGTCGACGAGCTTGAACGCCAGCTCGATCACCACCGCGTTGAGCACGAGCGATCCCAGACCGAGCGTGAGCAGCGTGAACGGAAGCGCAAGACGCGTGAGCGTGGGCCACAGGAGCGCGTTGAGCAACGCGATCGTGGCGGCCGTCAGGAGGGCGGCGCCAAACGAGGGCACCGAGATCGCCCCCACGATCTCCGAGAGTCCCCACAAGAGCACTGCGTCGAGAACCAGCATGATCGCCGTGCGCGCGGCGAACCCCGCCGCCCGGCGCCCCTTGCTCACGCCCCGCGAAGCGGGGTGTTGGTTCTGTGCACGAGTCATCGAGGCCTCGGTTCGATCGCCCGACGATATCGACCGGGGTAAGCTCGCTGCATAGGAATCGATTGAAGATGGCCGACAAGCGTCAAGAGCGGGTTGCCGAGTTCGTCGATCCGTTCCGGGTGAAGCCCGGTTCGAAGGTGGTCCTCGCCAGGGACTTCGACCCTGCCTTCAAGGCAGGAGTGAAGAAGAAGAAGGAGGGGGTCGCCCTGCTCGCCGAGGGAGTGCGACTGCTGTCTGAGTACCAGGCTCGACTGGCAGCTCAGGACAGCTGGGGGGTGCTGGTGCTGTTGCAGGCGCTGGACACCGCGGGAAAGGACGGAACGATCCGCCACGTGATGAGCGGCGTGAACCCCCAGGGCGTGGCCGTTCACAGCTTCAAGGTGCCGTCGGCCGAAGAGCTCGATCACGATTACCTCTGGCGTTATGCGCAGCGTCTCCCGCATCGCGGCGAGATCGGCATCTTCAACCGCTCCCACTACGAGGAGGTGCTCGTCGTGCGCGTGCATCCCGAGAACCTCGATCGCCAAAAGCTGCCGAAGGCGGCGAAGACGGCCGACGTCTGGCAACGGCGCTACCGAGAGATCAACAACTGGGAGCGCTACCTCACCGACAACGGCTTTCGGATCGTCAAGCTCTTCTTGAACATCTCAAAAGAGGAGCAACGCGCTCGTCTGCTGCGTCGAATCGACCTCCCCGACCATAACTGGAAGTTCTCCGCGGCCGACGTCAACGAGCGTGCGCGCTGGGATGACTATCAGAAGGCCTTCTCCGAGACGCTCTCGCACACGAGCACGAAGTGGGCGCCGTGGTACGTGATCCCCGCCGACCGCAAGTGGTTCGCCCGGTTCGGCGCCGCGGCAGTGCTGGTTCACACGCTGATGCAGCTCGACCCGCGCTACCCGCGCGTCACCAAGCAACAGCGCCGCGCGCTGCTCGAGGTCAAGGAGCGACTCGAGGAGCAGGCGCCCGAAGGCGGGTCCGCTGACCCCAGCGGGCGTCACCCCGGGTGAGACAGCGCGGCGTCACTCGCTTGGATCTCCTCGAGAGCAGCCTCGAGCGTCGGGTAGAAGTGTTCGCGATCGAGAGTCTCCAGCAGGCCGTAGCGCAACGTGAGCTCCTGGAGACGGCTGCGCATCTCCGCGAACGCCAAGTGGGTCCCGGCGGCGTTGAGCTCGTTGTCGAGCTGCTCGAGCATCTCGGCGGCGGTGACGTCGACATCGGTGACGGCCTCGCACTGTAGGACCACCCACCGGGGCTGACGCTCACGCACGAGTTTGCGGATCTGCTGGCGGAACGCGCCGGCGTTGGCAAAGAACAGCGGCGCCTCCCAGCGGTAGACGACCACGCCCGGGATCTGCTTTGCGTCTGGATGCGTGTCAAGGTCGTGCCACCCTTCGATGCCCTCGACCGTGCCGAGGATGGCTCCGTGTGGCCACCAGTTGCGCCGAAAGAACAGCAGGATTGCGAGCGTGACCGCGACGACGATCCCCTGCAGCACGCCGAGCAGCATCACGCCGGCGGTTGCGACCAGGGAGACCGCGAAGGCGCTCTTACGTACACGCAGGTAGCGCCGCAAGATTCCCAGGTCCATCAGTGACAGCGCGGCGACGATCACCACCGCGGCCAGTGCCGTCTGGGGGAGGTCGGCAAGCAGCGAGTTGAGGAACAGCAGCAGCACCGCGACCAGAGCCGCACCCACGACGCCGGTGAGCTGGGTCTTGGCTTTCGACTGTTCGGCCACCGCGGTCCGTGAGCCGCTGGTGGACACGGCAAAGCCCTGGAACAGGCCAGCGGCGATGTTCGCCGCTCCCATGCCGATCATCTCCTGATTGGGGTCTACCTCTTCACCCCGCCGAGCGGCGAAGCTCGTCGAGGTGGCGATCGTGTCGGTCAATGACACGAGCGTGATGCCCACAGCGGCGAGTAGCAGCGGGACGACGTTGCTGGCCGTCGTCCACGGGATCGTGGGCGCGGGAATCCCCCGAGGCAGGGCACCGACCGTGGTCACGCCTTTCGCGGCGAGTCCAAACACCGCCGACCCGACGGTGGCGGCGACGACCGCGACCAGCACCGCCGGCAGCCGAGTCGTTATGCGGCGGAGCGCCAGCAGGACGATCAGCACCGCGACGCCGACGATCAGGGTCGTCGTGTGCGTGTGGTCGAGATTCTCGGCGAACGCGCGCAGCTCCGCGAGGAACGAATCGGCGTGTGTGGAGAAGCCGAACAGCTTCGGCAGCTGGCCGACGATGATCGTGATCGCAAGGCCGTTCATGTATCCGACCTGCACCTCCTTTGACAGAAGGTCTGCCACGAACCCGAGCTTGCCGAGTCCGAGGCCGATCTCGGTGAGGCCCACGAAGACGGCCAGCATGCCGGCCAGGGCGATTGCCGTAGCGGGATCTCCGGTTACCAGCAACGGCGTGATCGCCGCCAGGATCAACGGCGAGATCGAAGAATCGGGTCCGAGTACGAGCACTCGCGAGGGCCCGAACGCCGCATAGCCGACGAGGCAGGCGATCGTCGTATACAGACCGGTGACTGCGGGAAGCCCGGCGAGCTCGGCGTACGCCATTCCCTGCGGAACGAGGATCGCGGCCAGCACCACACCGGCCACCAGATCCGCTCGCAGCCACGAGCGGCGGTACGTTCGCACGACGCGAAGGCCCGGCACCCAGCGTTCGGCCCCGGTTGCGTTCGGCGAGCTCATCGAAAGACATCCACTCCTCGGCACCCGGCACCTCGTCGCCGGAACAGCCACCGCGGCAGGCGTGTCGCGAGAACGCCGGAGCAGATCCCGATAGCGGCACCGGCCGCCACGTCGCTCGGGTAGTGAACGCCGACGTGCACGCGCGAGTAGGCAACGGTGCCGGCCAGCGGAACGAGCACCGGAGCGAGGACCGGTAGCTCGGCGCAGGCGCCGGTGGCGAACGCGAACGCGGCGGCGCTGTGACCCGAAGGAAACGACGTCGAGCGCGGCATGCGGATGAGCGTCGCCCGCGAGCGCCTGAAGGGACGCCGCCGGCGCACGAGCAGCTTGGCGGGGCCGTTCGCGACCCCCGCCGCGATCGCGATCGCGATCATGCCGCGACCAGCCGCCCTCCGGCCCGGTCGGCCTCCGCATGCTGCGAGCGCGCCCGCGATGAGGAGCCACAGCCGCGAGTAGTTCGCCGCCCCGGTGATCGCGACCAGGGCATGGTCCAGCGCAGGCGAGCGAACGCCGACAGAGCGCCCCATCAGCCGACGGTCCACGCGCTTCACGCGTCTGTGGATCTCTCCCCAACCCGACTTCACTCGACCGCAGCCTCCCGTACGCAACGCGCGACGAAGATTGCCCAGCCCGTGCCAAGAAGGGCGCCGGCGATCACGTCAGCGGGATAGTGGACGCCCAGGTATACGCGTGAGAGGGCCACCGCCAACACGAGCACGAGCGCCAGGCCGGCGGCCACGCGGTTGAGCAGCGGCGCCACTCCTGTCGCCCGCAGCGCCAACACCAGCGAGAACCAAAACGCGCTCGCTTGCGTGGTGTGCGTTGAGGGAAAGCTCGGGCCGGTAACCGCCTGCAGGTGCTCGACGGCTGGACGCGGGCGGGAGACGAGCGCCTTGACCGCGTCCGCGATCAGGATCGCACCGCCGAGACTCACGGCCACGGCGAAAGCCTCCCGGCGCAGACCCGCTCGGAAGAGCACGAAACAGCAGATCAGGGCGATCGGCACCAGCACGATTGCGCTGCCCGCCCACGTGATCACCCGCGCGGCGCTCGTAAGAGCAGCGGTGCGCTCTTCGGCGACGCTGCGCATCACTTCCAGTTCGCCCGACCCGACGACCGAGGTCCACAGCGCTCCGGCCGCCCAGCCGACCAGGACGAAGACAACCAGACCGAGCACCAGGCGGGCCGTGCGCAGCTTCACCTGCCGGCGGCCACCCGTAGTAGCGCGCCCAGGTTGGCCCTCGTGAGTGCGGTGGCACGGGCGGCCGGTGCCACGCCGATTCCAGCGGGCAGGCGCACGCGTAGCGCCTGCGGCAGAGACGTGAAGCGCAGCGGCGGCTCGAGCACGAGCGCCTCGCCGTCCAGCCCGACCTCTACGGGGCCACTGGAGCGGATCTCGAACTCTGGGCTCGACCACAAGAGCAGGCCGGGGAAGCGCCCCACCTGGCCGACCATCTCGAGCGCGACCAGCTTCGACACGTCCGCGGCGCTGCTCACCCGCGCCGCCACGACGCCGAGTAGGCCAGTGTCGATCCGCTCGCGTGTGCCCGCACCGGCCAGCGTGGTCAACTGATACGGATTGTTCGATACGAGCACGAGCGGCGCGTCGTCGCAGCGGCTCCCATCGGGAGCGGTGAACTCGAGATCGAGCGGCTCGGCGTCGGGCCCGAGGAGGTCGGGCAGCATGCTCGTCCAGGTCTCGAGCTTCGCGTCGCGATAGGCATCGGACTGGACGACCTTGGCGTAGACGCCGAGCGACGCATTGTTGACGAACACGCGGTCGTTGACGCGCGCGAGGTCGATGCGCCGCTCGACGCCGTCGGTGAACGCGTCCAGCGCGCCCACGACGTCGTCACGGTCCAGGCCGAGGTCCAGGGCGAAGTGATTTCGAGTCCCCGCTGGGATGCATACATGGGCAACGTCGTGGCGAGCGGCAACCGTCGCCACGAGAGCCTGAGAGCCATCGCCGCCGGCCATCCCGATCACCCGCGCGCCACGCGCGATGGCGCTCTCGGCGAGCTCGAGCAAGTCATCACCGGGCTTCAGAACGACCGGCTCGATGCCCCGTTGCTGAGCTTGGGCAGCGAGGTCGAAGCGCTCGGCCTTGCCACCACCGGACTTCAGGTTGATGATCAGCACGGCCGCGTCGGCCGCGCCCACCGGCACGAGCGCCGCCGAGCCCCCGCGAACGGCCGCCTCGCCGGTGCGACCCAGCGCGTAGCCCGCCGCCACGCCGAACATGGCGAGCAGCAACAGCAGCGCAACCAGCACCAGCACCCCCTGCCAGTGAGTTGCCAGTACCACGATCAGGCCTGCTGCGGCGAGCGTCGCCAACGCCGCGCCGGCAGCTCGCCGGGCGCCACGCCGAGTCAGGGCGAACCAGATGGCACCGCTCGCGCCGAGCACGAGCGCCACCTCCAGCACGGCGATCGCGACATGCCCCGCCAGCGCAACTGCGGCCACGACGGCCATGGCAATCGGCGCGAGCAGCGCCACGATCGCAGCGATGCGAGGCCACAATGACCGCCGCGTCGCGGGCCCCTCTCCAGACGCGGGGGTCGCGTGCACGATCAGTCATCTTCCCAGGACTTCAAGGGGACGGTCCGGCCCGCATTGTCGACGGGGCGGTCCTCGTAAGGGCCACCACCCCCACGCACATGACGATGAACGCGAGCACGCTGCCGGCGATCACCGCCGGGCCGCGCGAGTAGCGCTCGTGGAAAAGCCAGACGCTGAGGATGACGCTGACCGTCGGGTCAACGATCACGAGCAGGGGCTGGGACACGCTGAGGGGCCCGACATGCAGGGCCGCCTGCACGAGGATGACGCCCGCGGCGCCACCAGCGGCCAATGCGTACACGGGCCAGTCGGTGAACACCGCCGCGACACCAGATTCCGTCAAGGTCTCGGTGGCCGTCTTGATGAACGTGGCCACGAGCGCCCAGACGATCGCCGCGGCGGCCGCGTACAGCGCGGCCCTTCGCCTCGGCGAGCCCCGGCGAGCCGCCAGTGTCATGACGGCTGCGGCGCCGCCGAACGCCGCAAGCGCCCCGACCCAGGCGTGTGCGCTCGGCGCCGGTGTGCCGCCGCGCGGCTGGTGGACGATCACGAAGGCGCCAAGTCCCGCGCACGTGAGCGCGGCCGAGGCCCACGCGGCGGGACGGATCGCCTGGTGGATCCACAGCTTCCGCAGCAGCAGACCGAAGACGAGCTCGGTCACGAGCAGCGCCTGCACAATCGAGAGCTGACCGTCCTTCAGCGCCGCCGCCTGAAACACGAACGCCCCCAGTCCGGCTACCCAGCCGAACAGCCACAGCGGGCTGCGAATGAGATACGCGAGGAGGCGGAGGCCTTTCGCCTTGACCACCCGTCCGCTCGTGCTCGCCACGTGCTGCGTCGCGACGTAGAGCGCGTTGGAGAACGCGGCACAGAGAGCGAAGATCGAAGACAAGGTGGAAAGGATCCTCCTCCACGAATGCTCGCCCGCCGCCCGGCATCATAGGGTCCCCGTCGAGATGCCCTCCGAAGCGGTCTCGCTGGCGCTCGCCGCATCGATCTACCCGCCCGCGCTCGCGGCGGTGATCGCGCTCGGCCGAGGTGTCGAGGTGCGACTTCGCGTTGTCTTGTTCGTAATCGCGGCCTACTGCACGGTGCTCGTAACGGGGGCGCTGATGCTGTTCCTGTTCGACGAAGCGGACGTGACGCGTCAGCAGGTGATCACTCCGACTGCGGGACTGTACGTCGCCGCGGGTTCGGCGCTGCTGTTTGTCGCGATTCGCCTGCGGCGCGCTCCCCGACCGACAGCGCCGCAAGGCACGGGCGGGTCGCGAGTCGATCGATACCTTCGGAGCCGCTGGCTGGTGCTCGTGCTCGGCGTGATCCTGTATGTGGTTCCGTCGCCGATCTTCGCGGGTGCGGTGAAGGCCATCGCCGACACCAACGCGTCGGCAGGCCAGGAGCTCGCCTACCTCGCGCAGATGCTGCTGATCATGCTCTGGCTGATCGAGTTGCCGATGCTGATGTTGATCGCCTTCCCCAGGCAAGGCGTGGGCGCCCTGGAGCGGGTCAACGCTTGGTTCGCCGCTCATGGGCACAGCCTGCTTGTATTCGCGAGCGGCGGCCTCGGCAGCTACCTCATCATCGTCGGCGTGGTCGAGCTGGCGGCGTGACGGTGCACGTGGAGCGTTTTCAGGCCGACCGGGTGAGTCGCCTCACCACGGGATCGAAGCGCTGGTTTCGTGAACTAGGCCGGGGCCAATGTCCGCCTCGCTGTGAACGTGGCGCGGCGGCGTGTAGAAGGTCGCGTATGGACGTAGCCGGAGTGCCACGCGATTCTCCTGGCGAGCTCCTTCGGCCACCATTGGGCGAATCTCCTCTGACATCGGCGCGCCGGCCATCACCCCTGCGATGCTCATCATGACGTCGACGACCGAATCGAAGTCAGTGTCAATCACAGCATCGCAGTAGACCTGGAGGTAGCTGGGCGGCCATTGCTCGTCGAGCACGCACAGGGACACCTTCGGACTACGCGCGACCGCCTTGGCCTTGGCCCGCTCGGCCATGGTCGAGACGAGGATCTCGTTCTGGTCCAGGCAATAGAAGACGATCGACATCGCCGGCCCGTCTTTGGCGCGGTTGTAGCCGAAGATCGCGGTGCGGTGATCGAGCACGAACTGCCGACGTTGCTCTGGCGTCATGTTCGCGACTTCCTCGGTTGAATAGCTCGGCAGATAACGGCTACACTATTACCATAAATCAGGAACACGCACGTCGTAACGACTCCCAGCGAGGACCGCTCGAGCAGCCGGGCAGCCCGACGTGGTGGTCCAGCCGGCCGGCGGCCCCGGTCTACCGACGCGGGCGCCCGCCGCGATCGCTCGAGCGGATTGTCAGTGTCGCGCTCGAGATCCTCGACGAGGTTGGGACGGATGCGTTCAGCATGCGCTTGCTCGCGGATCGCCTGGGATCGGGCACCGCGACGCTGTACCGGCACCTCGCGAGCAAGGACGAGTTGATGTCCTACGTGGTCGATCGAATGCTCGGCGAGGTGGATATCGACATCGACGCCGACACCCTCAGCAACACGACGTGGCAGCACGCCACCGCCCGCGGGGCCAGCGCCTTCTACGAGGTCCTCCAAAACCACCCGAATGCGCTGCCGCTGCTCGTCTCCCAGGTTCCCGTGGGGCCAAACGCACTCATCAACCGAGAGCGCAGCATGGCAGTGCTCCTTGCCCGTGGGTTTCCGCTGGATCTTGCTGCACGCGCTTACACAGCAGTCGCGCACTACGTCGTCGGATTCGCCCTGCAACAGCATGTCCCTGGAGCCCCGCAACGCGAGGACGCAGCGAGGCTGGGGGACTTCTACCGTGCCCTCGACGCAGAGACCTACCCCGCGACCGTCGCGGCAGCGGACGAGCTCACGCGCGTGCCGCTCGCTGAGGAGTTCCAATTCGGGTTGCAGCTCGTACTCGATGGGATCGAGCACCGGCGATCGTGAAGCGAAAGGTGTCGCGTCACCCGGGCTCGCCCGGCAACGGCGGAGGTTCGTCGAGGAAGTCCGCAGTGGGCACAAAGAACAGGGTGCCGGTCACCGCGGTGGAGAAGTCGAGGATCCGGTCGTAGTTGCCGGGTGGGTCCCCGAGGAACATGTGCTGGAGCATCAGCTCGGTGACCGAGGGGGTGGCGGCGTACCCGATGAAGTACGTGCCGAACTCCCCGGCACACAACGACCCGAACGGCATGTTATCCCGCAGGATCTGACGCTGGGTACCGTCGGGCTCGGTGATGGTGTTCAGGGCCACATGAGAGTTGCGAGGCTTGACGTCGTCGCTCATCTCGACGTTAGAGAGCTTGGCCCGTCCGATCACCCGCTCCTGCTCCTCAACCGTCAGGGCATCCCAGGCGGCCATGTCGTGTAGGTACTTCTGAACGATGACATAGCACCCTCCGGCGAACGTCGGATCCTCCACACCGATGCTCACCGCCGCTTCGGCTGCCGGCCCGCTCGGGTTCTCAGTCCCGTCGACAAAACCGAGCAGGTCGCGCTCGTCGAAGTACTTGAACCCATGGACCTCGTCGAGCACCGTGGCGGCCCCGACCAGGCGGCCGACAACCAGGGAGGCCAGCTCCCAGCACAGATCCATCGTTGCGGCCCGGATGTGGAACAAGAGGTCGCCCGAGGTGGCCACAGCCCGGTGCCGACTACCGTCGAGGGGCCGGAACGGGTGTAGCTCGGCCGGCCGAGGGCCGGAAAAAAGGCGATCCCACGCCGCCGATCCCACTCCCGCCACGACGGCCAGCCCACCCTGAGGGGAACGGAAGGCGACCGTCCGCGCCAGTCCGGACAGGTCGGCGAGCAGGTCGTGTACCACCGCCTCACCGCCGGCGTCGATCGTCAGGACAAGGATGACCGCGCTTGCCGTTAGCGGGGTGAGCACTGGCTGTGCCACCGGCGGCCCAGAGACGGCTGCCGGGCTCTGTGAGACGGTCACCATAGGCGTTCTCCCGTATCTCCTCTCCGGTGTTCCTCGAGCTGACCGCGACGGAACTGGCTTACCATAGCCATCCGATCCGAAGCAGGCGTCTCCAAGTGGTCGCTCTAGCCTGTGTGAGCCTCGTGCATGACCGCTCCTGCGACGAACATCGCCCGCGCGGAAATGAGCTCCGATCGCAGAGCTGCGAAGCTTTGCGCATGTCCCCCGACACGAGCGATATCGACCCTGCCGTCCCTCCGAGCGGGACCGGATGTGCCGAGTGCCTGGCCGCCGCGCCGCCTGGCTGGTGGCTGCACCTTCGCCGCTGCGCGGCGTGCGGACACGTCGGGTGCTGCGACAACTCACCCAGCCAACACGCGAGCGCCCACCACGCGGAAACTGGACATCCGGTGATCCGGAGCTTCGAGCCGGGTGAGGAGTGGTTCTATGACTACCGCTCGAACGAGTTCTTCGAAGGACCCGCGCTGGCCCCGCCCGAGAGTCACCCGGCCGCCCAGCCTGTCCCCGGGCCGGCCGGCGCGGTGCCCCCTGACTGGCAGAGCCATCTCAACTAACTCGTGAGCGCCTCCTGCAGCTCGTCGGCGATCTCGTCGGTCGTGGCGTCCACAGAGCGCTTGACGATCTTTGCAGCGCCCGTGACCGCCTTGTCGAAGCCCTTTTCGATCGTCGGTTCTCCGACCACGATCAGCCCCGCCTTGTCAGAAGTGAGCTCCTCGGCGGCTTCCTTGAGCTCCTTGCGAGGCAGCGTTCCCGACCCCAGGGCCTCGGGGATGACGCGAACACGCGGGCGATCCATCCGCTTGACGATGTGGGGCTTGCCGTTCTCCTTGTCGATCACGGCCGCGTCGTACTTCCCGATGATCTCATCCTTGTGCAGCTGCTCGAGGTCATCGAGATCGTCCAGCGCTGTCGTGACGTTCTCGTACACCGCGGTGTAGAGAGCCAGTTCGTGAGTGGCGGCCATGGGGTCCTCCTTCGTCTGTCGGGCTGTCCGAGGTTTTGATCTCCTATAGATGAGTAGGCCGCCGCCGCGGGATCAAAGCCTGGAGCTGTTCCGTCGCGCCGTCCAT
Source organism: uncultured Solirubrobacteraceae bacterium (assembly GCA_963737025.1). GTDB lineage: Bacteria > Actinomycetota > Thermoleophilia > Solirubrobacterales > Solirubrobacteraceae > Palsa-744. The sequence goes on along the minus strand of CAVTRA010000005.1, from coordinate 83,661 downwards.
GGCTGAATCGCCTGGATCGATCTCAGGCCACCTGGGAGGCGTGTATTCCTGCGGCGTCGAGCGGTGCACCGGCGAGTTGCCCGCCCGCGCACTGCTCGGCCGAAACTGCCCGGCGCGGGTTGCGGATGCCGGCGGAGCCGATCAAGCCGCCGGCGATCACGAGCACGCTGGCCACACCGATGCCCAAGCGGAAGGCGTCGACCGAGGCGTGGTCGGAGGCGGCCACGATCGCGCTCGCCTGGCGCGGGGGGACGCCGGCGACCGACGGTCGGCCGAGCGTGAGCCGCTTGGCTTCCGCGACGGCGGCGTGACCCTTCGGGGTCAGCGGCTGGCCGGCCAGCTGGCGATCCAGCGATGAGCTGAACTGTGCCGCGACCAGCGCGCCAATCGCCACGGTTGCGATCAACCCCGCCACGCGCGCCACGGCGTTGTTGATCGCCGAGCCGATGCCTGCCTCCTCCTGACTGACGCCGGCGAGGATCGCGGCTGTGAGCGGCGCCACCGTGATCGAGAGGCCCAATGAGAACAGCAGGATGGCCGGGAGAACCTCGGTCAAGTAGTCCACGTGTACTCCGACGGTGAGCAGCATGAGCATGCCGCCGCCGGCAATCAGGGGGCCGCCGCCCATGAACCAGCGCGGGCCGAGCCGATCGGCGAGCGCGCCGAAGCGCGAGGAGAGCGCGAACATGACGAGGCTCTCTGGCAGCAGGGCCAATCCGCTCCTCAGCGGCGAGTAGCCGGCCACCTGCTGCAGGTACAGCGTGAGGAAGAAGAACAGCGCCGACAGGCCGCCGTAGAGAGCCAGCGTCTCGACGTTGCCCACGGCGAAGTTGCGGCTCTTGAACAGGTCGAGCCTGAGCATCGGGTCGCTGACCCGCGACTCGTAGACCAGGAAGGCCACGAACAGGAGCACCCCGGCCGCCAGCGAGCCGCTCACCGCCAGGCTGGACCAGCCCAGACGTGGTTGCTCGATCAACGCGAACACCGAACCGCCGAGGCCCAACACGCACAACAGCGCGCCGATGACGTCGACTCTGCGCCGCGCTCCCTGCGGCTTGGTCTGAGGGACCGCTTTGAGGACCAGCCACAGGCAGGCGGTCACGAGTGGCAGATTGATCACGAAGATCCACCGCCACGATGCGACGTTCAAGATCGCGCCGGCGATCAGCGGACCGAGCGCGCCGGCGATCGTTCCCCAGGCCGTCCAGGTCCCGATCGCCGGACCGCGCTCCTGCGGGGGAAACGTCGCGATGATCACTGCCAGCGAGCTGGGGGTCAGCAGCGCGCCCGCAACGCCCTGTAGCGCCCGGAAGGCGATCAGCGCCCCGATCGACGGCGCGATCGCGCACAGCAGAGAGGTTGCGCCGAACCCGGCCACGCCGATCGCGAACACTCGCCGCTCCCCGAAGATGTCGCCCAGCGAACCTCCGAGGAGGATCAACGAGCCGAGCGTCAGCAGGTAGGCATTGCTCACCCACTGCTGGCCGGCCAGCCCCCCGCCAAGGCTGCGTTGGATCGAGGGTAGGGCGACGCTTACAGAGCTGGTGTCGAGAATCGCGATGCTCGAGCCGAGGATCGTCGCCACCAGCGTCAGTCGCTTGATCGACGCTGCCGACCCTCGATCGGCGGAGGGTGACGGGGTCGCCCCGGTCATTGGAGTGGAGGGTATGGCAGCGCGCTCAGGACCGACGCCCGCGCTGCGAACCGGGCGGTGCCCAGCCCGCCCATCTCGACCACTATCCGCCGCGCTCGTACAGAAGGGGACGCTTAAGACGCCACGGGATTCCCGCACGGCATGCCGACCACCCAGGCCGAAACGATCAACCCCGACCTGCTGGCCTTCCTGCGGTCCTGAACGCCTCGGCAGTTGGGCGTTGACTGTGCCCTGCGCCTACGGCAGCGCGAGATCCGGCATCGTCCATGCGTCGGTTGCAACGCAACATGTCCAGTCTGCCCGCTGCGAGGTCGATAAGGCAGCAATGGCCGACACGACTCTTCTCGCACCTGCCCGGGACACGCCGGGGGTTGGAGCGCAAAGCACCGAGCGTGAGCCAACGGCTTCTGATCAAGACGTCACGCCCCCGACATGGCTGATTGCCGACGCGGATCGCGAGCGGATGCTCGACATGAATCGGCGCGTGCAGCCTGTCCGGCAGAAATCGTTCATCATTATCGGCCTAGCCTTGCTCCTGAGCGTGCCGTGGTTTGGCTGGTGGGGGATCCTTCTCTTGGCAGTAGCTGGGGCGGGCTTCAGCCTTGCGGACCACCTCGTGGAGGGTTTGAGACGCCCCGAGTACCTGCTGTTCGGCGTATGGGCCGGATCAGAGCTGATGATCGCGGGGATCGTCGCCCTGACGGGCGGGGCGAACTCGCCGGCGATGGGGTGGTTCGCGATCCCGATTGTGACCCTCAGTTGTCGCTTCTCCTCGCGTGGGGTACTCACGGGGGTCCTGGTGACGCTCGCACTAACGCTCGCCGTCGCATTCGGCGTGAGTGCGGACGCCGTGGTGAACAAGCCGCCGCTGCTGATGATGCCCCTGACCGTGATGATCGCCGTCGCGATCCTGTCGACCGCGCTGATGCGCTCAGAGGTACAGCACCGAAGCGAGGCGGTTATCGATCAGCTCACGGGGATGCTTAACCGCCATGCGCTGGCAGCTCGCACCGCCGAGCTCGCGCAGCAGTCGACTCACACCGACCAGCCGATCGGGCTGATTATCGGTGATCTCGATCACTTCAAGGAGATCAACGACTCAGTCGGCCACGCGAGCGGGGACGCCGTCCTCGAGGGCGTCGCCAACGTGCTCCGCGATCAGCTGCGGGCGTTCGACGGTGCGTACCGGATTGGTGGGGAGGAGTTCGTCGTGCTGATGCCAGGAGCTGACCTCGAGCAGACCGCGGCGATGGCTGAGCGGCTGCGCGAAGCGGTGGCAGCCGAGACGGTCGGGCGTGGCCTACACGTGACGATGAGCTTCGGCGTTAGCGTCTCTCCCCCAGGGAGGGCGTTTGACTACGACACGGTTTCCGCCGAGGCCGACAGCGCACTCTATGAGGCCAAGCGCAGCGGCCGCAACGCGGTTTGCTGCGGTCCGGCGCCCGCGTTCCAGACGGCGCCCGCGTTCCAGACGGTCATGGCGTAGCCCGAGCAGCCTCTGCGGGCGCTTGCTGTCACGTCGGAGCAGCAGTCCTGGCCTGTTCGGGAATTGCGTGTGCGAGCTACATCGCGCGGGTCACGTGAGCGTGGCCGAGCCCATGCTCACGCCACGGCGATGGACAGGCCGACCGTGACGACGGAGACGATGATCAAGATCGAGTATGTGACGAGGTATCCCCGGTAGTGACCGATGATCCCAGCGGCGACTACGGTGATGCCGATCGAAGCGGCCACGCACGCGTGTGAGTCGCCGAACACGAAGGGAATCGCCGGCAGCACCGCGCCGATCAGCGTCGCGACGGCCATCACGACAGCCCTCCGCATGTTGCGGGCTCCGTCTGAGAGATATTGCCCCGCACCCATTCCAACTGTTGCTGCGACGGCGATGCCGATCGCCGCCGCGAGGATCTTGGGAGCCGTGGCTTTCGTCGCCAAGAGGCCCGCGACCACTCCGAGCGTCGAGGTCATCCCGTCAAACGATCCGAAGATGGCCTCTCGAAGATCGCTGCCGTCCACAGCGGTGGCACGGCCAGAGTTGGCCCTCGTCGCCGCCTGACTCACAGGTCCGCACCCACGCCGTAACCGTGCGCGAGCGTCAACGCCCGCATGAGCACGCCTAGGTATGACCGGGATGCACCGGCCGTCTAGGCAGGTCTACCGCGCCGAGGTACGCACTCGGGATGGCATTCGTCCGCCGCACGTGGTGGCCTGGGAAGGAGCACGATCCGGCTGCCGCCGCTCGCTTCGATGCTGTAGCTGAGCTGCGCGAACAGCGGGCGCGCCGCTGGCGTGAGAGCGCCGCAGCGCATGCGCTCCAGGGATCGTTGATCTCGCTCGCGGCGATCCTCGGTACCGAGGTGCGGGACTCTACGGGCGAGGTCATTGGGCGGCTTGTGGACGTCGTGGTTCATTGGAGCAGCACGGCCGCGTATCCACCCGCCACTGCGATCATCGTGCGCTCCGGCAGGCGCGACGTGCTGATCGCCGCCAGTTGGGTCGAGGCTTCCCCGCCGGCGTCGGTTCGCCTGCGCTCCGCCGCGGCCTACGCGCGCGCCGTCGAACGCCATCCCGGGGAGGTCGCCCTCGCGCACGACGTGCTCGATCGGCAGGTTGTCGACAAGGACGGCACGCAGCTGGTGCGTCCCAGTGACGTCTATCTGGCGGCGTTCGACGGCCGCGTCGATCTGGTCGGGATCGAGGTCGGGCCGCGGGCGCTGCTCAGGCGCATCGGACCAAGGTATCTGCGCCGGCACGTCCGACCGGAGCGGCTCATCGACTGGGCGACGATCCGCTCGTTCTCGCCCGTACGTGCAGATGAAGTCCGTCCTCGCCGCCATCCCTCTGCGCTCGCCGGGCAGACCGGCGCCGTGCTCGAGCTCGATGTCGCGGCTGGCGAGGTCCGCGAGTTGGGGGCCAGCGATATCGAGGCGGCGCTTCGGTCCGCCGGCGACAAGGACGGTCACGGTTCGCCATGAGTGCGCTCGACACGCCAAACGCACCGCCGTCAGCGCGCACTGCGGGGCGTCCCCGCTGGCTCGGGCGAGTGCTTGGGCTCCTCGCGATCCTCGGCCCCGGCCTGATCGCGGCGAATGCCGGCAACGACGCGGGGGGCATCTTGACCTACGCCAGCGCCGGAGCGCAGTTCGGCTACCGGACGCTGTTTCTGATGGTGCTCATCACCGTGGCGCTGATCGTGGTGCAGGAGATGTGCTCCCGACTCGGCGCCTACACCGGTGAGGGGCTCGGCGCGCTGATTCGAGAGCAGTTCCCGCTGCGCAGCGGCGCGAGCGCGATGGTGCTGCTGTTCATCGCAAACGCGGGGCTCACGGTCAGCGAGTTCGCGGGTGTGGGTGCAGCCATGGAAATCTTCGGCGTCTCGCGCTACATCGCCGTTCCCCTCGCCCTGATGGCAATCTGGGCCGTGACGGTGCTGGGCGACTACTCGCGCGCGGAACGCGTCTTTCTTGTCATGGGCCTGGTGTTCCTCGCCTACCCGATCTCTGCATTTCTGGGCCACCCGCATGCGGGCGCGGTCTTCAGCAACCTGCTGTGGCCGCACTTCCTGCATTCAAATGCGTTCCTGCTGCTGTCGGTCGCACTGATTGGCACGACCATCACCCCGTATATGCAGTTTTACCTGACCTCGGCGGTCGTCGACAAGGGTGTCACGCCCAAGTCCTACCGCAGTGAGCGAATCGACACGATCAACGGTGCGGTCTTCTCCGACCTGATCTCGATATTCATCATCATCGCCACAGCCGCCGCGATCGGCGGCACCGGACCGCTCAGCTCCGCGGCTCAGGCGGCGAGCGCGCTACGCCCGGTCGCCGGCGCCGCCGCCGAACAGCTCTTTGCCGTCGGGTTGCTCGGCGCGTCGCTGCTCGCGGCGTCGGTCGTTCCCCTCTCGACCGCGTACGCGATTGCCGAGACCGCCGGCGTCGAGCGCTCGCTCTCGCGCAAGCTGCACGAGGCGCCCTTTTTCTATGGGCTGTTCACGGCTCAGCTCGCGATCGGCGCTGCGATTGCCCTGCTGCCCGGGAACGCCGTGGAACTCGTCGTCAACGCCCAGGTGCTCAACGGATTCATCACGCCGGTCCTGTTGACATACATACTGATCCTGGCCAACCGCCGCTCTGTGCTCGGCGATGCCGCCAACGGCCCACGCTTCCGGGCGCTCGCTACGGTGTGCGTGGCGATCGTTGGAGCGCTCTCCGCGGTGGTACTCGTACAGACCGTGGCCGGGTGGCTGTGACCGCAAGCGAACGGAATCTCCGAAGCCGCAGGACCGTCTCGATGGGCGCGGCGGGTTTCGAACCTGCGACCTCTCGCGTGTGAAAAAGGACCGCACTCAGGCCTCCAGGCGTGTTTATGCCTGGAAACACGCACTATCTGGCAGCTCAGCGACAACGCTAAAATCGGCCGATTTGGGCCCATTTCGGGGTGGTTTAGGCCAACGAGTGGCTCCAGTGGCCTAAACGTTTGGGGTCTACTCGAGCGCGTAGCCGAGGGTGGCGTAGGTCTCTCAGCCGCTTGGCGAACATGCGCCGCAAGACGGGTACCTCGGCGTCGACGTAGTCGTAGACGAGCGCGTCGTGCTTGCCCGGGTGCGGGCGGTGCAAGCGGCCGGCGTATTGGACGACGGTGCCCTTCCAGGCGATCGGCATCGCGAGCAGGAGAGTGTCCAGGCGAGCGTCGTCGAATCCCTCGCCGATGTAGCGGCTGGTGGCGAGCACGACGCGCGGGGTGCCCGCGTCGGTGGTCGCGAGTTGCTCGATTGCGGCTCGTCGCTGGCGGGGGCGCCCTTCGCCGTGCAGCTCGATCAATGCCGGAATGTTTTCTCGCAGGCGTGCTGCGAGCTGCTGCAGGTGCTCGCGTCGCTCGGTCAGGACGATCGGCGAGCGTCCTTCGGCGGTCAGCTTGATCGTGTCTCGGGCAATCAGATCTGCGCGTAGCTCGTCTGCGGCGAGTGCGCCGTAGATCTCCTGGATGCCGGCGTCGGTTGGCAGCACGGCCGGGTCGAAGCTTGTCTCCCGGCGGACAATTCGCAGCCTCAGCTCGGGTCCTGAGCTGGTTGTATGCCGGTCCATCTCGTGGCGGATCGGGCCGCACTGCATCGCGATGATCGGGTGATGTCCGTCGCGCCGATACGGGGTGGCTGCGAGGCCGGTGACGTAACGCGCGGGAGCGGACTGCAGTACCTGCTCGGCGGTGACCGCCGGAACGTGATGGCACTCGTCGACCACGATGTGCCCGTAGCCGGCGAGCAGCTCCTGCAGGTTCTCCCGCCGCGCGAGGCTCTGCACGGTCGCGACATCCAGGCGACCCTTCGGTTTGTTCTTGCCAGCGCCGATGATGCCGATGTCTTTGACATCGAGATCGAGGAATTGGGTCAGCCGCAGGAACCCATTGCTCAAGTAGTGGCTTGCTGTGCACCACGACGAGCGTCGAGCGTCCGCGGGCCGCGATCACGTTCGCCGCGATCACGGTCTTACCCATTCCCGGAGGCGCGCACAGCACCCCGAACTCGTGCGCGAGCATCTCGCGCGCGGCGGCGGCCTGGTCGTCGCGCAGCTCGCCCGTGAACGACGTGTCGAGCCCGGCCCCGTCGCTGCGCTCATCCGCCAGGTCCAGCAGCGGTCCTTCTCGACGTAATGCGAGACCTGCAGCTGCCACAGCACCGGCAACCCCTCGACGTTCCGCCCAGACTCAGTCATACGATTGGCATCCGCTCACCACCGGCGTCGCGCGCGTCCCAACGGGAAGCTCCGACAAAACCACACCCGCAACGCTAACACCCGGCCTCGCGGTCGACCAACAGATTCCGGTCGCAGTGTCGAGCTCCGGCTTCAATCCGCACGGTGCGAGCGCGTCGGCGGTCGCGAGCGAGCGCGGGTACCGGGAGCCGCCGACGCAGGAGTCTTCGCCCCAGCTCGCTAGCGACCAGCTTCTCGCCAATAGGAGGGCTCTGGCGGTTCCTCGATCTGGCGAGCGGTAGCCGGCGCCCGAGGCGGTTGGGTCACTACCAGTTCCACGTGATCTCCGAGCTGCCACTAAACGGAGATGCCGATGTCGCACTCTCCAAAGTGGGAATTGTGGTAGCCCGACCGAACGCCATTTCCACAACGCCGGGAGGGTGAAGCATGAGACCAGCATGGCATTCTTCGTCGCCTTGCTGCCAAGATCCCCCTAGATCCAATATTGGCCCCGCGATGGTCAAAACACCGTTGTAAATGTATGCAGTGAGGAACGCGGTCGGTGCTCCATAACCAAACGAGCGTTCGCGTTCCGATTCGCTCTCGAGCCACGCGGCAACTGCGCATTCTCCTTCGGGGCCCGGGGTGTAGCTTAGGCCGCTGAGTAGCCCGGTGACGGTGCCACCTATTTCTGTCGCCACATATTTGCATTCGTACTGGATATTTTCCGTGTATTCGGCCTCGGCGCATGCGGTCTCACTAGCTACTCGAGTTAGGAACACCGTGACATCGACGCTGTAGGGCAACTCATTTTCGAGATGTCCGTCGACCGTAACGCAGAGGCTCGAAGGAAAGCGGTCTTCTCCGGGGCGCACGCTGCCACTCGAAGTGCTGCAGCCAGGGCCACCGCCGCCCAAGCCGCCGCTTCCTGAGCCAAGTCCTCCCGAGCCTCCACCGGACGAGCCTCCACCGGACGATCCTCCGCTTCCGCTGGTGCCCCCGCCGCAGGCGATCAGGGCCGTAGCAGTGCACGCAGTAGGACCTCCTCCCGGTACCTTATTCTCCACAGTCTCACGGATGAGGTCATAACACGATCTAACGCCCGCGACATCGGCGAGTGCACCGATGAAGTCGAGGACATCGGCAGTAAACTGTCTGGCTTGCTTGTGGCTGAGGTTATCGAGCATCAACTTTGCCCACGCTACGCTCGCTTTTGCGACGTCCAAGTAAGAGCTCTGCTTCGTGATTAGCTTCACTAGAGCGTTTGTCCGTCGCACGCCGTACGCGTTACGGAACGCTGCGAGGCGGGCGACCATGCTCTTGTACGCGCTGTAGGCGGCACGGAGTGAGGGCGTCACCTTGTTGAGCTTTATGGCCTTCGCCGCGCTGATGATCTCCGCCAGTGACTTCGCGTGCTTGAGCAGCTTTAGCGGCTGGAAGCCCCAAGCTAAGATGTCGCCCGTGCACTGTATTGCCGTCTTGACCTTGCCCAGCGCGTCATACCAGCAACTAAGCTTGTGAAACAGCGTCTGTCTGGCCTGCCCGCACGACGACGTGGCGGACTGGATTGCGGTCGCGCCCAGCGCCGATTCGGCACTCACCGGAATGGTGACGGCGGCCACGTTAGGAGCGGTCGCGCGAGGAGTGGTCTTCTGTAAAGCGCTGCCCGAGCCCGCGAACGCCGCCATACGCTCAGCCACTTTCGACGAGGAGGACGCCATAGCCGGCTGAGTCGACACGACCAAAACACAGCCCAACACGGTCAACGAAACCATGGCGCGCCATACGATGCCGTTATAGGGTTCCAGAGCGCTCCCGCGAACCGCCCCGCAGTCGGCCCTTCCCTGAGGGAGGCGCCGCCGTCGCAAGCAGAAGTTCGAGGCCGCACTGGTCAGCCCTCGCGCGCCAAGCACTTTCCCCAACCGTGCGACCAAGCCCGCCTCCTTTGGCTCGTCCCCGGAAAGCCAATCCCGCGCAACCGGACGAGACGGGATCGTAACAAGCGGCCTGTCGCGGCGCGTTGCGCGCTCCCGTAGCTGCGATGGCACACTCGCTGTCTTAGACGGAGAGGTCAGCGGGGTCCCAGTCTGGCCTGATGTAGCCGCTACGATGGATGACAAGTCCAGAGCCACGGCACCGAGAGACAACGGGCAGCCAACGGCAGGCGATCAAGTTCACATCGTCTGTAGGAGCAGCCCGCAGTGCCAGCAGGACCATCAACCTCAGTACGGATACCGACGGAGCTGCGCGCGGGACGCCGCGGGCCTGCGCCCGCTGCGACTACATGATCTGCGGCACACGTACGGGTCGCTGCTCGCAGCCGCCGGTGTGGATCTCGTGACGATCCAAGCCGCGATGGGTCACAGCGCGCTCACCACCACCTCGATCTACCTGCACGCACGGCCAGCCTCAGAGCAGGCCCAGGTCTTCACGCGCGCGTTCGAGTCGAGACCGACATCGCTGGAGGACGTTCCCCAACCGAGCGCGCCAGTGGCTACCGTCGATCCGTGACCAAGAACGCGGCCGACTTCGCGTTCGCCCAAGGTTTGCGGCCGAGCGTCGCAGCCCGGTCCGCAGCTCATTACGGGCACCCTGTAATGATTGCGCTACATTACAGATAGGTTGTAATGACTCAGGTTTCGGGAAAGAACCCCTACCGACCGGGCGTCGGCGTCCGCCCTCTGTATCTGGCCGGTCGGGAGGCGCCCCTGCGACGCTTCGCCGCTATGCTGCGCGCGGCGCCCGAGCAGCGGCGAGCATGCGGGTGACCGGTCTGCGTGGCGTGGGCAAGTCCGTCCTGTTGGAGGAGTTCGCTGACCATGCACAGGAGCTCGACTGGGAGCCGGCACTCCTTGAGCTGCAGCCCTCGCACAACACCGATGAGGCGCTCACGGCGGTGCTCGGGGCGCTGCTCGAGCGCACGCGCCAGCGCCTCTCACGCCGCGAGCGGCTGCGCTCGGCTGCCGGTCGTGCGCTGCGGGCTGCCAGCCTGTCCTTCACCTGGGAAGACGTCTCGCTCAGGATCGCCTTCGGGTCACAGCGCGAGGAGGACCTCGCGCGCGACCTGTTCGCCACGGTCGAGCTCGCCCGCGCCAAGGGCCGGGCGGGAGTCGTCCTGCTCCTGGACGAGGCTCAGCTGGTCCGCGACGAGCGCGACCGTCACGGCGAGCACCCATTGTCGCTCCTGATCGCGCCGGTGGTCGCGCTGCAACGGGCAGAGCTGCCGCTCGCCCTGGTCCTCTGCGGCCTGCCGACCCTGACCGGCAACCTCCAGAAGGCCCGCTCCTACAGCGAGCGGCTCTTTCGGGGCGAGGACATCGACTCGCTGGCGCCCGAGGAGGCGATTCAGGCCTTCATCCGGCCACTCGAGCAGACAGCCCGCCGCGCCGACGCAAAGCTTGCAGAGACGGTCGTGAACGAGGTTGAGGGCTACCCCTACTTCCTCCAGCTGTGGGGATCGGAGCTGTGGGAGGCGGCGGATCTCGCCGGCGTGGACCGTTTCACCAGCAAGCTGCTCGTCGCCACCCACCCTGACATCTACGGGCGCCTCGACCGCGACTTCTACGAGCCGCGCATCGCAACGCTGACTCCCGCCGAGCAGGACCTCCTTGCATCCTCCGCCGCGTGTCCCTATCCCCCGCTGCGCTCGGCCGAGCTCAGCAGCGCATCCGAGAAGACACCCGGAAACGTAAACGTCCTGCTCGGCCGCCTCGTCGATGCCGCGCCCTCTATCGAATCCGCAAGGGCGAGTACGCCTACACCGCACCCAGGTTCCGCGACTACCTGCTCCGCCGGGAGCCCACTGAGACACGCAGGCAGGGCGCGCGTCAGCGTCGCTCCCATGTGGGGGTACCGTGACCCCGTGCTGCTGCGGTGCACCAGAGGACTCCTGAAGCTGGTCGGCGACCGGCCGGAACGCTCGTCGAGGCCGAGCCGGGGATCGATGACTGGTATGCCAACGTGTTCTTCATCGAGCGCCGCAAGTGCCTGCTGCTCGTCCATGCCGACACGTTGTTCTCGGTCCTCGACACCGACGTCCGCGTAGCGCAGCTGGATGATCTCGGCTTGTATGTCGCGACGCTCGTCGTCGATGCGCTCGCCTCTGAGGGGCTCGCCGGCACGACGCTCGGGTGCGTGGACCCGTCCGGTGTCCGGGTCGCAAGGACCGTGAGCCGCAGCGTGCTTGGCCACATGAACGAGATGACATTCGAAGCGCAGCATCTCATTGCACAGAAGAGCGGCCTACGCCACACCGATCTCGACGGCGTGAACCGGAGGTTGCGTCGTGGGCTTCATCGGCGGGGCGGCGACTACGTCGTGCCCCTCGAGCTCGCCGCCGCACGCCCGGCCTGACACCACCGCGCGGATCGGCGCAACACCGTCGTGGAGCGAAGGCAGGAGTGTCCGACTCGAGCCCACGGGTGATCGCGCAGCGCCGTGGGAGCTACTACGCCCTCTCGACACGACACGCCCGCAATCGGGCTCGAAGCAGTAGCCGACGAGGTGTTGCCCAGCCCTGCTGCTCCTCGTCTCTATGAAGGAGGGCTGTTTGTCAATGGGGTTGGTGGTGTCGGTGTCATGTCCTCTGGTGGGTTGGTGGTGGTGAGCAGCGCTCATCTCTCTATTGCCTCCTCGGGGGAGGACTAGGCGACATTCGAGGCCGGCCTCGGGGGCGCAATTCCAAAAGGGCCGTCAGGCAGCCAGACGAAAAGCGGCGCCTCCCGTGGCAGGGTTGGTGTGAAGGGCTGGTTCGTGGTGAGCATGTGCCAGATCGCTTCAGTCTGCTTTCTGGCGATGTCGATCTGGCGACCCTTGGGCCGCGCTGTTTGCCCAGGCGTTTCTTGTTGCGCTGATAGCGCTCAGCGCAGACAGGTGCCTAAGGGCGTGCATCGTTGACTCAGCATCGGCCAGCGCAGATACTTCGGGCCCTGCTTGGTGAGCGGGCCGCGGCGTCCTTCTCCCCGGACTGTTCACTCTGGGCACAGTCCAGTGTAGCCGCACAGCTTCTTCGCCGAGGCGAAGCGGGTGATGTCGCCGATCTCTGAGGCGATCGTGAACGCCAGGACCCACCCGACACCGGGGACAGTCAACAGCAGCGGCACATAGGGGTGCTCGGCACCGGAGGCCTTCAGGTCGCGGTTGATCTGCGCGATCTGGTGTTCGAGGTCGTCGATCAGAGCGAGCTCGCGTCGACGCTCTGACGCCACGGGTCGGGAATCTCAAGACGCTCCAGCAGCTCGCGGCCCTCGACGCCGAACAGGTCGCTGACCGGGCACGGGTGCCCGAAGGAGAGCATCGTGGCGTGGATGCAGTGCTTGAGCATCGACTTGTGCTTGACCAGGTGCAGGCGAAAGCGAGCCTGCTCGCGCTCTGCGCGGACACGCGGATCTGGCAGCCAGATCGCCGGCACCAGGTCACGCTCGCAGAGCACCGCCAGCACACGCGCGTCGATCTTGTCGGTCTTGCACGCCAGCGGCGCCAGCCCCTTGACCTTCTGCGCATCGGCGATCAGCACATCCCAACCGAGGTGCTCCAGCGTGTCGTGAACAAACCGGCGCCAGTCATCGACTCGATGACCCCGCGCACCTGCACGCCATGCTGAGCGACGTGCCGCACGAGACCGTGCAGGCCGTCCGCGTCAGGCGGTACCGCGAACTCCTCGACCAGCTCCCCCTCGCCTGAGAGCAGGCACACATCAAGACGTTTGCGACTCAGATCCAGTCCAGCATGCAACATTGTGATCGGTCCTCCTCTGGCTCGTTCTCAGTGACAAGCCGGAGCTTGCCACCGAGGAGGCCCTCCTTCATCGCATTCCAACTGAGGCGTTTAGTTGCTACGCTGGGGCGCCTGCTTTCCGCGCCGAGGCGGGATGCCGCTCGCGACGCCTCGGTGCTTCCGCGCGCGGCAAAGCAGGGGCTCGCTCACTTGCTGCCGGAGCCTCGCCGCCGCGAGCTGTCTTGGCCCAGAGTTGCCGGCCTATCTGCGCGTCCCTGTCCTGCCTGAAACGACGAGATGAATCTCGGGGAGCAGAACGAGTAGCGAGCGTAGAGCCAGACGCCGCGCGTCGCATCCGGCGGTGTGATGCGAAGATCGCGATATGAATGACAAGGCTCGCGGTAAATGGGGAAGTTGGCCCCCTCGAAAAACGCTGAGCAGATTGACCACGGCCCAGAGTGATGGTCGCGATTTGGCGCGCGCCACCGAGGTAGCCGTGGAGTAGGCGCTTAGCGCGGACGACGACGCGGCCGTCTGCTGACAAGCCGTCGATGCCGGGATATCCGCGCAAACGGCACGGCCTACCTTCGTTCTGGAACCGGATCAGGACGCCTATGTGTCCAGCCCCAGCACCGTAGGGGCCTAACGAAATCGCCAACTGATCGCTCGCGCATTGTGGCTGTACGCTCCCGGTCGCAGTGCCGAGTGCGGCCATGAGGGAGGCGCAGACCGGAATTGCCCCGCACAACGCGGAGATCTCCAAGGCTCTTCTCGGGACAGACTACGTTGGCCCCTCCCCTTCCGGCCCGCTCGCGCTCCGCCGTGGAGAATCAGCGCCGCTCATGCGCCCATCAGCATATCTTCGGTCGTCGTGATGAGGAAGCCCTTGCCGGTCGCAGTGACTATGCAATTGATGCTGGCTTCGAGGACCTTGCAGGTAAACGGCCCCACGGTGCTCGCTTGTCCGGGAGACAGGAATGGAATCGGGTCGCCCAGGTTCCCTTCAAAGCGTGGGCATCCGCGGGCCCACGCTCTACGCAACTCGTGACCTGCCCACCGGACTGCAGCTTGGCTACCTGCACGTCAGGTGTGCTCCCTTCAGGCGTAAGTGGCACGCCGAAGCACACCGTCTCGCTGACCTCGTCCACAGCGCACCCAAAGGTGCCTCCCGCGAGTCGCACCCGGAACTCCGATGGGTTCGATGGCACAGGAGTAGGGGTGACGTGCTTCCTTGTCTTGTATAGAAGAATCTTGGCGTTGCTACGAACGCAGCCGTAGAACGCACCGCCTAGTTCTTTGCGCTCGGCGACGGGGGAGATAATCGAACATCCATAGCCCGTTGCGACCGTCAGCGCGCAGCGGTTGTTTTGCAGCCCACAACGCCCTGCCGCCATTTTGCGGAAATACGAGCCCACCACGCGATGGGCTTCGGCGCACGATGCATTCCCTGTCACCACAAGACGCAGCGTTTGTTTGGGGCGCCCCTTACCTACGCTGACGGTTTGGTTGGAGCAGTTCTTCGAAGCTTTGGCAGTCCTCGGTACCAGTGCGCTCGCCGACCCACCCGTTGCGAGCGCGAGGATTACTCCTCCCACCGCCGCAAACTCGAGTCCCTTGTACATGAGTGCCCCAGTAGCTCGCCGTCAGAGCAACCAAGCCTAACAGCTCTCAGCGGCTATCGGTAAGGACGAAACTCAGGCCTCTCGTCGGGCCTCGGTCAGACTTCCGCCTTCGGCCTCGGCGATCCCAAAGCGATCGTCTCGCTGACCGGCTGCGAGACGACGGCAACTCGTCAAGAGCGACCCTGTCGATGTGTCGGCCTCCGGTGTGCTGCTTCCTTCCGAGAAGGAGTAGGCTCGATGTGGACGGGAGCGCTCTCGCGGGCGGACGTCTGCTCGAGGAGCAACCTTCAAAGGGCAAGGATGGGGGGTTGGAGATGTCGAGGATCAATCGACACAATCCGGGGACGGGCGGTGCGCTGATGGATGGTGGCACTGCCGAATGAGAGACGGTCGCATTTCGCCTCAAGGCCGCGACCGCCACGGCCACGCGAACTCGTGGTGCTGGCGATCGGCGATCATTGTCGTACTCCTCGGTATCACAGGGGCGGTGGCTATAGCGGCTCGCACCCCGATCGTCGCCGACGCGAGTGTTCCGACGCCCTTCGCCTATGTGACCAACAAATCCAGCAGCAGCGTCTCCGTGATTAACACCTCCACCAACACCGAAGTCGCCACCGTAGCCGTCGGCACTGTGCCTAAAGGTATCGCTGTCACCCCAAACGGTGCGCTCGCATATGTGGTCAACGGAGGTAGCGAAAGCGTTTCGGTCATCGACACTGCGACCGACACGTCGCAGCGACTGTACCCATCCCGGGCCCCGAAGGGGTCGCGATAACACCTGACGGGGCATTTGCGTATGTGCCCTACTTTGATGAAGGAACTGGCGCGCGTGTCGCGGTGATCGATACTTCAACAAACGCCGTTGTGGCCACTGTAAAACTTCCACCAGAGGGGGGATCCCCAGGCAGTATCGCTATCACCCCGGACCGGCGGTTCGCTTATGTGGCAAATGCGTCACAGGTCGCCGTGATCGACACAGAAACCAATACGTTAGTCACATCCGTTACGGTTCTTAACTCGGCTAACGTTGCCATCACCCCTGACAGTGCGTACGCGTATGTGACGGGTCCCATCGCCGACAGCGTCTCCGTTATCAGCACCGCATCCAACACAGTGGTTGCGACTGTGCCACTCGGTGGTTCGCCCTGGCAGGTGGCGATCACACCCAATGAAGCCCTTGCCTACGTCACGGTACCCGTTGCACATAGCGTTCGCGTGATAAGCATGGCCACCAACACCGTGGTGGGCAGTGTGGAAGAGCGTGTAGGTGAGTACCCCTACGGCATCGCATTTACCCCTGATGGAGCGTTTGCTTATGTGCCGCTCGTCGGTGATCCGGGCCTGCCAGCACTTTCAGTCATCAACACCGCGAGCAACACTGTCGTCGCCAACGTACCCGCCATCGCCCCAGGTGGCTTTGAAGTTGCGATCTCGCCGCCGATCATGGGTCTTGAAACGCCCATCACTGTCCCGATCAGCACGCCGGTCACGACGCGGATCATCACGCCTACCACACCGGTCATCTCAACCCCTAAACCCAACTCAAAGCGCTGTCTGCCGCCCTAGCATTCAGCCTGCCATCAGGAAAGCAGTGCGCGAGTCGCCGCCACTTTGCGGTCCACGTCCGCCGGTATCCCGGTGTCACGTGGATCAGCGCTGTCATCAAGATCAACCACAAGCGCATCAGGACTCTTGAGCGCGCTCACATCACCGCGCTTGTGGATCTCAGAGGGCTTCCCAAGGAATTTTCGTCCTTTCGATCACTGCGACGGCGAGCTACGGCCGTAAAGTAACGGGCACGCGGACCTACCACACATGCGTGCGGAAAAGCAGACGCCACTACCCGCAAGGGAAGCTCTAGGTGCAGCTCCCGTCAGGGTTCTTTCTGTGCGACACGACGCTGTCCCCTCTCGCAGGAGAAGGCTTGGCTGCTGCCGGAGGAGCATTCTGCCTCTCCCAAGGAAGCCCCCCCGCCGAAAGCAACTGGCACGCGGCAAACCTGCAGCCCGATGGTCAGGTCACGAGTTGCAGCTAGGAAGTGTCTATGATGCGCGCCTATTGCTATGCGGACAGAGCGATGACCCGGGCCTCTCATACCTCGCTCCCGGACAGACCAGCACCGTCGGTCCTTTCACCTGCAAAGTCCTCTAAACGGGCAGTGAATGCACAGTCACTGCGACCGGCAAGAGCTTCCTCATCACTCCGGAAAGCCTAACTGAACTCTGCGGTAACCTCGCTACCACCAGAACGGAGACACGATGCGAGCGAGATTAGGCTTCACCCTTGTCGTCGTTGTTGTCGCGCTGTCCCTCATGAGTATTGTCGCGGTAGCAACTCCGTGGGGATTGAAGGCAGCCACGGCGCATCCGGAAGCCCAGCCCGCGATCCTAGATAGCGTGTCATGCACGTCGGCGACGGCATGTACCGCCGTCAGCTTTTCCGGCACCTAAGCAACGATAACCGCATCCGTCTCCCAGAGGTGTAACGGTAAGAGTTGGGCCATTCAACCCACGCCCCACCCATCCAGCTTGCAAGGCACAGCCCTGAGTAGCGTCTCATGCACCTCTCCCACTAGCTGTATTGCCGTGGGATTCTCTGGCAAAGTCTCCACCGCGGCTGCGTTCGCCGAGGGGTGGAACGGCAGGAAGTGGACGATCCAGACCACCCCCCATCCAACCGGCTCGCACGCCACCGCGCTCGCGGGCGTGTCTTGCATTTCCCCCACGACGTGTACTGCCGTCGGAACTCCTCAGGTTCCGCCAAGGTACCGCTTGCCGAGCGGTGGAACGGCCGGACGTGGACGATCCAGCCTACCCCCGATGCGACTCGCTCGCTCCCAACCAACCTGTCCAGCGTGTCCTGCGCCTCGCCGACGGGATGCACCGCCGTGGGACAGTCTGGCATCCCCAACACCGCTACAACTCTCGCCGAGCGCTGGAACGGCACCAGGTGGACGATCCAGCAGAGGCCCAGCTCAGCGAGTCCCATGACAGCTCTCTACAAGGTGTCGTGCACCGCGCCGACGACATGCACCGCCGTCTGGTTCTCGGGCGACCCCGGCGAGTTGTCACTTCCAGTGACTCACCACCACATCGCTCGACGGCGGGAAGGCATCAAGTGGACGATCCAGCCGACACCCAATCCATCCGGCTCGAGCTACAACGTCCTCGTCGGCGTATCGTGCACCTCAGCGAGCACGTGCACCGCGGTCGGAGAGTCGTATCCCTTCAGCAATACTGGCACCTCCCAGCAGTCCCTTGCCGAGCGGTGGGATGGCACTAAGTGGACAGTCCAGGCCACGCCCAACCCCCCACCCCGCCCCGTGTTCGTCACCGCGCTCGTCGGCGTATCGTGCGCCTCGCCGACGGCGTGTATTGCCGTCGGGACCAGCGGCACCCCGGCGCTCACACGGCGCTCGTCGAGAGATGGAGCAGTACCAAATGGATGATCCAGCCCACGCCAAAGTGACGTTGGCTATGGGGCGAGCGAGCGGCGAGCGCGTCTGCCCGTGCGAGCGCGAACTGCCCGAGGACCCATCTGCTCAGAAGCACGATTTCGGCGTACAGGTCCCCGTCGCGCGAACCTATGTACCCGCCTCCCGCCGCACCCATCGGCCCTCAGCGCGAAGAATTTCAGAAGTCCTGAATCGCCCCTGATAGTCTCCGCTCGCCTGTATAGATCTATCAAGGGGGGCCTATGATCATCGCGACGAGCACGCCGGCGACGATCTACGTCTTGCTCGCGTGGTGTCTCTGTCTTGCCGGGACGATCGATGTCGTACTGCAGCCGCGCAGAGCGTTCGCTGGCGCGGGCCACTCGAAGCTCAAATAGCTCGCCATCGAGCTCGTCGGCGGCATTCTGCTGCTCAGCTCGTTTACCTGCACGTACTACGCGGTGAAGATCAGGCGCGAACTCCTGCAGCACAGTGGCCGCAAGCCCAGGAAGTGGACGAGCTACATAGTCGGTAATTTGAAAGCCACGTTCGGGACTGGCACCTCCCCCGGCCGCGGCGGTGGTGGTGGTGGCGGCGGCGGCGGGGGCGGCGGCGCGTCCACGGAGCAAGGGACCCGATATCCGTGCCAGAACTGCAGTGGCCGTAAAGGCTATTACGGGGTAGATCCGAACAACCCACTCGGGAGCCATATATGGATCACGTGCCCCGCATGTGCCGGGAGGGGCTATTTTTCGTAGAGAAGAGCGCGCTGCACCTGCTTTCGGCACCAAAGTCAACCGAAGGCCGCTCCACCACTTCGGGGTCATCGACTCGTTGGGCATCAGGCACGCAGGTATCCACCGTGCGTTTGACCGCTGCTTTGCGCAGGCAAAGCGAGCATCCCACGACGGCCAAGGCAGTCGCTCCGTTAGAACTATTAGCAGCATTCTCGCCTAGCCTGCTTGGCGCTCCTGCTTTCCCCGAGAGCGGTAGCGGCTGAAGCCGCACCGGATGACCTGCGGGCAGGTCGGAAGTCCCGGCAGGAGCCCGATCTGACGAGCGTTTGCGTCGAGAAAGCGGAAGCCCGGGCGCCCGTGGCGTGAGCATCCTTGATCGGTGCCCGCGCGGAGGGCGCCCGTGTTCTTCAGAGCTGTAGGCCCGCTGTCGCTGACATCATCGGTGCCCGGCGTGCGTGAACGGTCGAGATGATCTCCTCGATGTCGATGCCCTGCAGGTAGATGCTGGTGGTGCTGAGGTTGGAGTGCCCGAGCTGGCGCTGGATGACGTTTAGGGAGACGCCCTCGCGGGCGGGCTCGACAGCGTGTGCGTGGCGGAGCTGGTGCGGCGCGAAACGTCGTCTGACGCCCGCCTCAGCGGCGTGCCGGCGAAGCTCGCTGCGGACCGCTGACGCTGACCACGGTCGCCCGCGGGTGGGGCCGTCGATGACGCACAGAAGCGGGCCGACCCGCATCTCCAGGCGCTCAGCGAGCCACGGCCGCATTTGCCCCCAGCCCCAGGCGTCCATGCCCACCTCGCATCGGCGTCCGTCCTTGCCGTGGCGAACGAGCACTGACCCACGCTGTGGGTCGAGATCGTGCTCCGTGAGCGCGAGGGCCTAATGGACGCGCAGCCCGCCGCGCCAGAGCATCACTATCATGGCACGCAACCGCTACCCGTGCGCTTTCTCGCCCACGTGACTCATCACGCAGATGATCTCCTCTACGGTCGGCGCATCCGCTGGGTAGCGCATCCCCTTGTTGCGGGGCGCACGCCCGGCGTGAAAGCCCGGGAGCGTCGCGGGCGAACGACGCCGCCCAGCGGAATCGAGCATCGATGACACGGTCATGGGTTCTCCTCCCATTAGCGAAACGGATAGTCGCCGCGCTCTACCACCACACTCTCGCGCCCCGTCGTATTCGAGGCTGCTGATCTCCCGCCGGTGGAGGTAGCGCAGAACAGGCACTCACCTCCCCGTTACGGCCACCCGGAGGTACCTGAGAGGTACCGATTGGTGACCCGTGTATCTGTCTGCCTGGGCTGTTCGCTGTTGGTTCGTGCGTCGGGGTGGGTTGTCGTGGTGAGGCTTCGTCGGTGGTCTTGGCGGTGGTCGGCGGCCGTCGCTGTGGTCGTGTGGTGCGGGCGGCGGTGAAGTTCGTGGCCGGTTTGGGTTCGTGGCCGTTGGTGTTCGGGGTCATGAACCGGTGTGGAGACACTCAGATTTGAGATTTGTTGGCCGCGACCGGGCGTTCGCGCTCATTAACCGGTGTGGTGAGCGCGTCGAGCATCGGTGCCGCCAAAGGCGGCGGGTACGCCAGGTATCTGGAGGCCAAGACCATCGCGCCCGAGCGCGGCGACTACTACCTCACCCCCGACGGCGAGCTGACGCAGGCTCCGGGCCGTTGGCTCGCCGACCCCGAGACTCTCGACCGTCTCGGGATCGACCCGGACTGTCCTGTGTCCGCCGGGGATTTCATCTCGCTGATGGAGGGCCGGCACCCTGGGACCGGCAGGTTCCTGCGGCCCGAGGGTGCCGGTGGTGGTAGGGGCGGCGGGATCGATGTGACCTTCAGCGCGCCGAAGTCCGTCTCGACCGTGTGGGCGCTGCGGAACCGTGGCAGCGCCAGGAAATCGAAGCCGCCCACGCCACTGCGGTTGAGCAGACCGTGGCTTATATGCGCGAGCACGTCCCTGTGGTCCGCCGCCGGTATAGCGGCCAGATTGTTGAGGAGCCCGCGAAGGATCTGATCGCCGCGGAGTACCAGCACACCACCGCCCGCGGGTGGCCGGCGGGAAGGCACCCGATCCGCAGCTGCACAGCCACGTCGTGATCACCGGTGTCGTTCGTGAGGACGACCGCCTCGTCGCGACCTGGTCTCGACCGGTGTTCCGCTCTGCCCGTGAGCTGGGTGCGCACTACCGTGCCGCGCTCGCGCACGAGCTCTCAGAGCGCGGCTATGAGATCACTCAGGCCACCGGCAAGGACGGCAAATACTTCGAGCTCGCCGGAGTCCCCGAGGGTTTGCGTGAGGCGTTCTCCGGCCGCTCCCGTGAGGTCGCACGCGCTGCCGAGCGGTTCCGGGCAAGAACCGGACGTGAGCCCAAGCGCGGCGAGCTACGCGATCTGGCCTTGGAGAACCGGCGAGCCAAGACCCTCACGACCCGACGCGACTTGGAGCGTGTGTGGCGCCAGACGGGCAGTGAGCACGCGTTCGGCCCGTGGGAGGCGCTGCAGCTCCTCGCCGGCCCCGAGCGCCTAAAGCCCGAGCGGGCGCTCGAGGATCGCGTTGAGGCGCGGCTCGTCGAGCATCACGCTGTGTTCGACGCGAAGGACCTGCGGACCGTCGTGCTTGAGCAGGCCGCCGGTGAGATGTCCCCCGAGCAGGCGCTCCAGGTCGCGAAGGCGATGGTTCGTGACCGGCGTGTCCTGACGTTGGAGGGCGGACGGATGACCACACTGGCCGTCCGTGCTCAGGAGCAGGCGATCGAACGCCGCGCCCAGCAGCTCGCCGCCCCCGGCGGCAGGGACGTCGGCGAGCACGCACGCACACGAGCCGATCAACGAGGTCGCAGAGCAGCTCGCCGCCCCGCCGACCCCGGAGCAGACAGCGGCGCTCAGAGCGATCACGGGCGATGAGCGCCTCGCCGTGCTCGTCGGCCCCGCCGGCACCGGGAAGGGAGTCGTGATCGACCTGGCTGCCCGGGCGGAGAAACACGCCGGCCACCACACGATCGGGGTCGCCGTGTCCGGTTCAACAGCAGAGCGCCTCGGCGAGAAAACCCCCGCGCTTGCGGGCCGCACGTCCACGATCGACGCGCTCATCGCCAGAGCCGAGGCCGGGACCGTGAAGATCGGGCCCAACACCACGGTCTTCCTGGATGAGGCCGGGATGGCTGATCACCGCCGCCTGGATGCCCTCACCCGCCTCATCGACGAGTCTGGGGCGAAGCTCGTCGCGGTCGGTGACGGCAAGCAGCTCCCCTCCATCGGCCCCGGCGGAATGTTCGACCGGCTCACCACCCACGCCCGGTCGGCAGAGCTCGCAGGACATCCACCGCACCAGCGACCCAGAGGAGCGCCAGGCATGGGCCGCTCTGCGACGCGGGGAGCCCGAGAAGGCGATGGCTCACTACCAGGCCG
The DNA here is from genome assembly GCA_963737025.1 of uncultured Solirubrobacteraceae bacterium. Lineage (GTDB taxonomy): Bacteria > Actinomycetota > Thermoleophilia > Solirubrobacterales > Solirubrobacteraceae > Palsa-744. The sequence goes on along the minus strand of CAVTRA010000005.1, from coordinate 61,406 downwards.
CGGGGCAGCTGTTCTTCATTGACGACCCGCGAGCAGGCAGGCGAGGCCGCCGTCCAGCGTTGGGCCGAGCTCACCAAGACCCGCGACATCCGCAGCTGTCGCGCTGATCGCCGACAGTTCGAACGTCGAGATCGACCGGCTCAACGCCCGCGCCCAACACCTGCGGATCGAGCGCGGCGAACTCTGGGGCGCCAGGAGGTCCAGCTGCCACACCAGCATTACGGGCTCTTCGAGGGCGACCTGATCACCTTCACCGCCCAGCACCGCCAATCCCCGGCAGCCCAGGGTCGAGAACGGCACCCGCGGCCAGGTCACCCGTACCCACGAGACAACGGCCTGACCGTCACTGCTCGACGGCTCCCAGCGCGAGATCCAGCTCGCCGGCAAGGACCTCGAGAACGTGCGGCTCGCCTACGCCCAGCACCTCTACCGCCAGCAGGGCGCGACCGTCGACCGGTCCGTCGTGCTCACCGGCGGTGGCAGACCAGCAAGGAGAGCGCCTACGTCCAAGCGACCCGGGCCCGGGAGGCGACCGAGTGGTTCCTCGCCCGCGACGAGCTCGGCCTCGACGGCCAGGACGACCGGCGCGTCATGCGCCTCGCACAACAGCTCCGCATCAGCCGCCGGCAAACACCATCCCTCGCCCACCGCGAGCTAGCGGACCCCGACTGGGGACCCGGATTCCACCCCACACACCGGCTCATCCCAGTTCCCCGCTCCAGCGCACTCACCAGAGCCACACGACACCTGGACAGACAGCCAGCCCGCGACGCGCCAGGAATCGAGCGATGAGGCGCTGCCGACGCATGAGCCTTGATGAGGACGACATCGATGCGATCGCGGAGCGGGCGGCGATGCGCGTCGTCCAGCTCCTTGGCCGGCCGCGGGCGGCCACCGGCCGGCTTCTCGACCCGAAGGAACTCGCCGGCACATTGAAGGTGTCGGTCGACTACGTGTACGCGCACGCCGCTGATCTCGGGGCGATGCGGCTCGGTGACGGCCCGAAGGCGCGGCTGCGCTTCGACCTCCAGACTGCGCAAACTGCGATGAGGGCGCGCAAGCAACCCCCGTCGATCGCCGCAAGGCGGCGGTAAGGTGGTGGCGCCAAGCAGCCGCCGAGACGCCCTACCGAGAGCGCGCGGCGCAATACCGGGAGACACCGCGCGTGCATCACACAGCGTCGTCGCGATCCGCGAGCAACCGCTGATGGCCAGGCCGTCCAGCGGACAGATCACCGAATCACTATGGAAGGACGGCACGACCGTGACGTTCGGCGCCCGCCTCTACGCGTACGGTCGCCGACACCGGCTCGTCTTCGGGACCAACAACCAGGGCTGGAACCAGACGCGAGCACAGATCGCACTGGAGGCGATCCTCCAGCAGGTCGCGCGCGGCACGTGGCTGCCGCCTGAGCACAGGACATCGGTCGTGCCGAGCAGCGCGGCGCAGCCCGACGGCCATCAACGATTCGATGCCTTCGCGCGCAAGGTCGTCGACACGAAGAAGAGTCACGGCCTTGACCAGGACACGATCGCGGACCTCGAGTGGCGGCTTGGCTACGTGCTCGGGCACTTCGCGCGCTTTGAGCTCATCGAGATCGACGTGGCGGCGGTCGACGCGTTCCGCGACGATCTCGCCGGCCGCTCGCGCGTCATCCGCGATGCCGCGGCGCGCGGTAAGCCGCTCCTGGAGACGGTCAAACCGGCCAGCGGGAAAGAGTACGCGCGCCGTAAGCGTGCGCTCTCGAACACCTCGATCAACTCCATCCTCGCGCTCCTCAGCCAGATCCTGCAGCGGGCCGAGGACTACCGATACATCGAGCGCAACCCGCTCAAGGTCGGCGAACGCAAGGAGCGGTTTCTTCCGGCCGCGAAGCCAGCACGGACGTTCCTCGAGGTTGACGAGCTGCTCGCGCTGCTCGACGCTGCCGGTGAGCTCGACGCGTCGGCCCGCCGCGACCGGCGCGTAGGTCGTCGCGCCTCGCTCGCGACGCTCGCTCTCACGGGCTTCCGGATCTCCGAGCTGTGCGATCTGCGCTGCGCCGACGTCGACCTCGCGCGGGCGCGCTTCAAGCTCTCCGACGCGAAGACCACGAAGGGGGTGCGCGAGGTCGAGATGACGCTCTGGGCCCGAAGCGAGCTCGTCCGCCACCGCGAGCAGCGCATCCGCGACGGGTTCCCGATGGAGCCGACCGACCACTTCTTCGGAACCACGAGCGGGAGTCGCCGGGACCCCGATCGCTTCCGCGACCGCGTGCTGGCGCGCAGCACCGAGCTGGCGAACACGAAGAGAGCCGAGCGGGGACTCCCGGCGCTCCCGAAGATCACGCCGCACTCGCTCCGGCGCACCTGGGCGATGCTCGCCGCCCAGGCCGGCCGCGACCCACACTGGATCTCCGATCAGATCGGGCACACCTCGGCGGCGTTCACGCTGCAGGTCTACCAGCAGACGCGCCATCGGCGCCTCTCAGACCGGGAGCGGCAGGCGATCTGGGAGCTGATGCGCTTCGCCGATGAGCCGGCCACATGCCCGTTCACACGCCAGGTCACGCGCGCCGCCGACCGCGAGTTTAGGCCACTGAATGGGCCAACGGCCTCTTTTGATGCATCCGCTACCTCCGGAGCCCCACGGTCGGATGAATCAAGTTCTGCACTTTTGCAGGACTTTTCGTGATGGGCGCGGCGGGTTTCGAACCTGCGACCTCTCGCGTGTGAAGCGAGCGCTCTCCCACTGAGCTACGCGCCCTAGGCACCTGAGTCTATTGGGCCGTGGGCGTGGTCGAGGGCGTCGACAATATGGGGGCGCGGACGAGCAGAGCCGTCGGGCGGTGGTGACGGTCGAGCTACAAGCCGTCCATTGTTCCCAACCCTATGTTCATTTTCGGCGGGCTGCGGCCGATGATGACTGGGCTCCCCCAACTCAGCCCATTCGGGGCTGCCGAAACGACTGAGCAATCCGCGCGGGGGGCGCGCGGACGCGCTCGCCGACACTGTGCCACCAGCCGACGACAGACCTCCAACCCAACCGACCGCGGGCGCGGAGTCGGGCCAGGACGCCGCGGATGTGGCGTTCGAGTCCGAGCGCCAGGAGCATCTGGACGCGGAGACGTTGGAGACGGTGCTGGACTCGTTGCTGACCCGCTACCCGGAGGCGCCGATAGCGGCGCTGAAGGCGGACGGAGTCTCGATACCGGTGCCGGACTCGATCCCGGTTGTGCGCAACCGCGTGATCGAGGCGCGCTCGGGCCTGGACATGGTCATCCAAGAGGACCGCTTGCGGCTGCTCGCGATGTGGGATCAGGTGCTGGCGAAGGGCTCGGCGCGATGCCTGACGCATCTGGCGGAGCAGCCCGAGACGACCGTGGCGGTCTACGGGCTCGACCTGCGCGAGGCGCACGGCGTGGTGCTGGTGCTGTATGCGCCCACCGACGAAGTCGACGCTTCTACTGCGCAGGTGCGGCGGGCGCCGAAGCCGCCACCGCGTTTCTCGACGATCGAGAAGGACGAGCGCAGCTTCATCGTCAAGACCGACGATGCGCTCACCGAACTCCTGGGGTGGTCGGCGGAGGAGATGCAGGGTCGTCGCTCGATCGAGTTCATGCACCCGGATGATCACGCGCTGGCGATCGACAACTGGATGGAGATGCTGGCGTCCCCCGGCCCGGGGCGGCGTGTGCGATTGCGCCACCGCCACCGCAACGGCTCGTGGGTGTGGTTCGAGGTCACGAACCACAATCTGCTCGACGACCCGACCCGTAACTGCGTTGTGGCGGAGATCGTGGACATCTCGGACGAGATGTCGGCACAGGAGGAGCTAAGGGCGCGCGAGCAACTGCTCGACCGACTCGCGGAGGCGATCCCAGTGGGGCTGTTCCAGGTCGATGCGACAGGGGAGATCGTGTACACCAACGACCGTCTGCACGAGATCCTCGGCGTGCAGCGCGTCGCCAACTTCGATGCGCAGATGGCGAGCGTGGTGGCGCGCGATCAGGCGCCGCTGAGGAGCGCGATCGACGACGTGCTCGGCGCGGGCAACCACGTTGACGTGGAGGTCGAGTTGCGGCTCTCAGCCGGCGATGAGGTGCGCTTCTGCGCCATCAACCTGCGTGCTCTCACGCACGAGGACGGCTCGATCAGCGGTGCGATCGCGTGCGTCGCCGACGTCACGGACAGCGCGCGCATGCGCGACGAGCTCAAGCGGCGCGCGACCTTCGACGAGCTCACCGGCTGCCACAACCGATCGTCGTTCGTGCGCGCCCTGGAGGCGAACATCGCCGAGTCACAGCCGGACGCGGAACGAGCACTGATGTTCGTGGACCTGGACCGCTTCAAGGATGTCAACGATCGCTACGGGCACGCCGCCGGTGACGAGCTGCTGCGGATCCTGGGCGAGCGCTTGCGGGCGGCTGTGCGCGACGAGGACCTGGTCGGTCGCGTCGGCGGCGACGAGTTCCTGGTCATGTGCCCGCAGGTGGGAGGCCCAGAAGGGGCGCTGAGACTTGCGGAGCGCCTCGCGCACGCGCTGCGGGAGCCGGCGGCGCTGGCGGTCGGCAGCTTCTGGCCACAGGTGAGCATTGGTGTGGCCTGGTCGGAGCGGGACGGACTCGAGGCCGAGGCGCTGGTCGCCCGGGCGGACACCGCGATGTATCAATCCAAGCGCGAGGGTGAGGGACGCCCGCAGCTCGCGGCTCCTGTCACCGGCAGCTCGACCCTCACGAGCCCAGTCGAACTCGTGCGCGCGGCTGCAGGCGATCGTTCGCTTCCGAGTAGCTCCGAGCGAGCGCGGCCACTTCGCTCGGCGTGAGCGAGGAGCCGAAGGCGGCGGCACCGCCGAGCCTTTCGTAATCGATCGGCAACTGCTTGCCGATCTGCGCGAGCGCGAAATGCGCGTCGTAGATGCTCTCGATGTACAGCGCGACGTTCGCGCGGGCGAAGCTCGCGGCGGCGGCAGGCCCGCGTTCGCTCTGTTCGATCGCGACGCTGATCAGCCGCCAGCTGCGCCCGGTGAGCAGGTAGTACTCGCGGAAGGTGCCCGCGAGGCTCGTCGCCGGCCCGGTCAGCGACGTGGCCTGGTGTTCTCCGAACAGGCTCGGCAGGCGCAGCGCGCTTGCGCGTTCGGTGGCGATGCGCACCGGCGTGCGCGGCAGCTTGCGGATATCCGCGGGCAGGCCGTCGATGATCAGCGGCCAAGCTGCCTTGGTCGCTCGCACCTCGCTCTGCACCCGGGCCTCTTCGCCGCTGAGCGCGTGCGTGACGGCGACGAGGTCGCCGCGCTCCAGGCGCGACTCGGGAGCGGTGGCGTGACGTGCCGCTCCGCAGCCGGCGAGCGCGAGTGCGGTGCTGGCCACCAGCGCCGCCACGCGAGCGAGCCCTCGCGACCGCTTGCTGTTACCCACGCAAGGCGGTGCGGTTTTCCGCGAGGCCGCCGTCGGTGCGCCTAGGCGCCCAGGAGATCGACGACGAATACGAGCGCTTCGTTCTTCGGGATCTGTGGCGGCCTGCCTGCGGCGCCGTAGGCAAGCGAGGCGGGAATGATCAGCTCACGACGGCCGCCGACCTTCATGCCCGGAATGCCCTGGTCCCACCCCTTGATGACTTCGCCCTTGCCGAGCGTGAACGGGAACGGTTTGCCGGTTTCCCACGAGGCGTTGAACTTCTTGCCGGTCTTGTAGAGGACCCCGACGTAGTTGACGGTGACCGCGTCGCCGGTCTTCGCTTCTGTCCCGGTACCGACGATCAGGTCTTTGGTTTCGAGTTTCGTCGGCGCCGGCCCCGAGGGCGGCGTGACGGTCGGTTCTTTGGACAGCGGACCGCTCGTTGGCGTCGTGACGGCCGCGGTCTTGGTTTCTCCGGCGGTGACGAGCGAGTTATCGGCGGTGTTCTCGTTGCCGACGGTGACGGTGCTCGATCCGCTTGAGCCGCAGCCGGCGATCAGGATGACCGCGCTGAGTGCGGCGGCGGTGGCGGCGGCGCGGGAGCGAATGCTGGAGGGAGACCTCTTGAAGTAGTTCACGGCCGGGCAGCCTATCGGAACTTGACCGGGCCGTGGGCGATCTCCCGCGAGCTTGCGTTACGATCCGTTGCGGACCGTGCTAGGCGGGGAGGTAGCGGTGCCCTGTATCCGCAATCCGCTCTAGCGGGGCTGAACTCCCCTCCGAGGGGTTCCGACCCCGGTTGCTCCGTCGCTCGGGGCGTCGATGGTTCGGGTCCCGCGCGGTGTCGGCTTGCGAACCAGGTCAGGTCCGGAAGGAAGCAGCCTTAAGCGATCACCGGCAGGCGCAGCGGGAGCTCCCGAACCGGAGCCGTGGGCGACGACCGGCACCGGTTAGTCGCTGAATCTCGACGAGGGGTGCACGGTCCACTTGCTACTGGCACCCCTGGAAGATCAGCCACGAGCGGTTGGTTGCCGACTCGGTGAAGCCCGGCGGCACGCTTGCGTGCTTGGGCACGGGATCGCGCGGGTCGAGCACGTAGTCTTCTTCGACTTCCTTGCCGGCGGGGTCGACGTAGACGCCGGAGGCGATGTGGCCGGCTTCGGGGCTGACGACGTTGCGGGGGCTGGTTTCGAGATACAGGGCGAGCAGTGGGACGGGGGCGTGGTTGGGGACGCCGACGGGTCCGCAGCGCAGGTTGATGGCGTGGTCGTCGACGAGCGCGAGCAGTTCGCCTTCGATTTCATGCGTGCGTGCGAGTTTGCCCAGTTCGCGATGGGCCGAGTGGTACTGCGACGGGATGTAGGCGGCGAGCGCGACCAGCACGAGCGCGCCGCCGGCCATCCACCAACGACGATGCGGGTCGCCGCGCGGCAGTCGGGCCCAGCCGAAGGCGCCGGCGCCGGCGAAGATGCAGAGGATGGCGGAGGCGAGGAACGCGTAGCGGGTGTCGATGGGTAGGCCGACAGTGGCGAACGCGGCGAAGACGAGGACTGCGATCACGCCGGCGACGGCCCCGATGATGGCGCTGCTGCGCAGCCACAGCAGCGAAAGCACGCCGCCGAGCGCCGCGGCGACGAGCACGGGCGGCCGCAGGATCTCGCCGATCCGCCGCGGGATGTACTCGGGCACGTTCGCGATCCCGGTCTCGCGCCCGAGCGTTTCGGCTGTGTGCGTGGTGTTGGTGAGCGACCACAGCGGGTCGCCGGTGACGGCGAGGTCGCTGAGCACCCAGACGAGCGGCGCGGCGGCGGCGAGCAGTGTCAGCCGAACGATCTCGGTGCGGGGGCGCGCCCGCCACGAGGGGCCTCGCGCCGATCTCGGCGCGAGGCCCATGAGGTACAGCCAGTAGAGGCCGGAGAAGGCCCAGGCCTCTGGGCGCAGCAGCCCGGCGAGCGCGAGCAGCGCGAGCACGGGCGTCCCGGCGGGTCCGCGGCCTGCGCGCTGGTGTCGCGACTCGACGACGAGGGCGAACAGGACGAACATGAGGTAGGGGATGTCGACGTAGGCGCGCACGCCGTCGGAGAGGACGTCGACGCGGGTGAGGAAGATCAGCGCGGCGAGCGCGCCGGCGGCCCACCCGAACCATTCGGCGCCGAGCCGGTAGATGGCCCAGCCGCAGGCGGACAGGGCGAGGAAGCCGAGCGCGACGGTGACGTCCTCGGCGGCGCGCGGGCCGAATGGCGCGAGCACGAGGCCGAGCGCCTCGACCAGGGGGTGCGGCGTCGGGGCGATGGGCACGCTGTAGGCGGGGGTGCTGCCACGCGAGAGCTGTCCGCCCCAGGCGAGTGCGTAGAGCGTGTCGTAGTTGGCGAAGCCGACACCGGCGATGAGGCGCAGCGCCAGCGCCCCGGCGGCGATGGCGAGCGGCGCAGCGAGACGCGCCGGCAGGCGCTCGATCGAGGCCGTCATGGGGCGGGACGCTACCCGCTGGCGCGGGCGGTGGAGCCCGGTGAGGCGCCCGGCGGAGCGGGTCTCGAGCCCACCCACCCGCGTGGGTAGACTCAGGCGAACGGTGTCGCTAGAGGAGCAGCCACAGGACGATCAGCGCTCGCGGGGCCAGCAGCGCTCGCTGTATCGCAGGCAACGCCCGCGGACATTCGCGGAGGTGGTTGGACAGGAGCCGGTGGTACGGACGCTGCGCAACGCGGTGCAGCGCGACTCGGTGCACCACGCTTACCTGTTTGTGGGCTCGCGTGGCACGGGCAAGACCTCGATGGCGAAGATCCTGGCGGCGTGCTTGAACTGCGAGCGCGGCCCGACGATCGAGCCTTGTGGCACGTGCGACTCGTGCATGTCGATCGCGGCGGCGACGTCGCTGGATGTGCTCGAGATGGACGCGGCGTCGAACAACTCGGTGGACGACATCCGCGACCTGCGCGACAGCGTGGCGTACGCGCCGGTGAGCGGGCGGCGCAAGGTGTACATCTTGGACGAGGCGCACATGCTGTCGACGGCGGCGTGGAACGCGTTCCTGAAGACGCTCGAGGAGCCGCCGCCGAACACGGTGTTCGTGCTGGCGACGACGGAGGCGAACAAGGTGCCGGCGACGGTGGTGGACCGCTGTCACCGCTTCGACTTCCACCGCCCGACGGTGGAGCAGATCGCGAGCGTGGTGCGCCGCGCGGCGCAGGCGGAGTCGATCGAGATCCCGCCGGCGGCGGTGGCGGCGCTGGCGCGCTCGGCGACGGGCAGCTTCCGCGACGCGTTGGGCACGCTGGAGCAGATCGTTACCTACAGCGGCTCTGAGATCGCGCTGGAGGACGTGCTGGCGGTACTGGGGGTGGCGGACGCGCGGCTGCTGGAGGAGGCGGTGGACGCGGTGGCGGCGGGCGACGCGGCGCGCGCGCTGCGCGCGTTGGAGGAGTGCGTGGAGCAGGGCCGCGACGCGGGCTCGTTCGCGTCTGACCTGGAGGTTCGCGCGCGCGAACTGCTGGTGGTGCAGGTCCTCGGCGAGGTGCCGCCGGAGCTGTCCCTGACGCCGGAGGCGGACGCGGCGCTGAGCGCGCAGGCCGAGCGCGTGGACCACGCGACGGTGGTGCGCCTGCTGGAGCTGTTGGGCGAGGCGATGGAGGGCGTGCGCGCGGGCGCGGATGCACGCACGCGCCTGGAGCTGGCGCTGGTGAAGGCGGCGAGCCCGGAGACGGACGGCTCGACGCGGGCGCTGCTGGCGCGCATCGAGCGGCTGGAGCGCGGTGCGCGGGCTGCGACTGAGCCGGAGCCCGAATTGGCAGAGGCGGCGGCGCGAGAGCCGGCTCCTGAACCAACGCCGGAGCCTGCACCGGAGCCGGTGCCCGACCCGGTGCCGCGGGACATCGAGTCGATCTACGCGCTGTGGCCGGCGGTGGTGGACCTCGTGCGCAGCGAGCACGCGCTGCTGGGGGCGGTGATCGGCGAAGCTAAGCCGGTGTCGGTGGACGGCGAGGAGTTGACGCTGGCGTACCCGTTCGCGGCGGAGTTCTACAAGAAGAAGGCGGAGGACCCGGCGAACCGCGCGGCGGTGGGCGAGGCGCTGGGGGCACTGGCGGGCGGACGCTGGAAACTGCGCTACGAGCTGCGCGATACGCCGGCGGGCGAGGACGAGCAGGTCGAGCCGGCGCGCTCGGAGGAGGAATGGGTGGCACGCTTCGTGGAGGAGTTCGACGCGGAGGAGCTCACGGATGCGCAGGATGAGCGCGGCGCGCAGGCCGCGACGAGCAACGAGAAAGGCGCGTGATGCCAAAGCAGCCGCGGGTGCCGAACATGCAGCAGATGATGGCGCAGGTGCAGAAGATGCAGAAGGACATGGAGCTTGCGCAGGAGCAGTTGAAGGACGAAGTCGTTGAGGCCTCGGCGGGCGGCGGCATGGTGACGGTGACGGTCAGCGGCGCGCTTGAGGTGCGCGAGATCAGGATCGACCCAGCGGCGGTGGACCCAGAGGACGTGGAGATCCTGGCGGACATGGTGACGGCGGCGGTGAACGAGGCGCTGCGCAAGGCGCAGGAGCTGGCGGAGAGCAAACTGGGCGGTGCAACGGCGGGCCTCGACCTGGGCAACCTCGGCGGCCTGGGTCTCCCGGGGCTGTGATGCGCCTGTGAGCACGACTTCGTATGCGCCGCCGGTGCAGCGGTTGGTGACGGAGCTGTCGAAGTTGCCGGGAATCGGCAGTCGCACAGCGCAGCGCCTGGCGTTTCACATACTGCGCACCTCGGGTGAGGACGCGAGTGCGCTGGCGCAGGCGATCGTGGAGGTCAAGGAGAAGATCGGGCTGTGCGAGGTGTGCTTCAACCTGACGGACGAGACGCGTTGTCGCATCTGTGAGGACCCGCGGCGCGACCACGGGCTGATCTGCGTGGTGGAGGAGCCGAGCGACGTGATCCCGATGGAGCGCACGCACGAGTACCACGGCGTGTACCACGTGCTCGGCGGTGCGCTGTCCCCAATCGATGGCGTGGACCCGGAGGACTTGAAGATGGCGGAGCTGTTCGCCCGCGCGACAGCGCCGGACGCAGTGGTGCGCGAAGTGGTGTTGGCGACGAATCCGACCACGACGGGCGAGGCGACTGCGCTGCACGTGGCGGAGGAGCTGCGCACGCGCGCGCCGGAGATCAAGGTGACGCGCCTTGCGAGCGGCCTGCCGGTGGGCTCGGACCTGGAGTACGCGGACGAGGTGACGCTCGGCAAGGCGTTCGCGGGCCGCCGCGCTGTTTGAAGGGCGCCGGCGCCTGCTGGTGTCGCAGGACCACCCATTGTGCCTGTGAAACCGTGCTACTGTGCTGCACAGTGACGAACATCACGGTTTCAGTCCCTGACGATGTCTACCGTGCGGCGCGGATCCGCGCGGCGGAGCGCGGCAGCTCGGTGAGCGCGCTCGTCGCCGAGTACCTGCGCTCGCTGTCGGAGCGTGAGGCGGAGTTCGCGCGGCTCGAGGATCGGCAAAGACGCATCCAGGGTCAGATCGATGGCTTCAGCGCACGTGACCGCCTAGATCGCGATCAGGTTCACGCGCGTGCGGTTCGTTGACACGAACGTTCTGCTGTACGCGATCTCGGTCGATCCCGAAGAGAGCGGGAAGGCGACGGTGGCGAACGAGCTCCTGAGCTCGCGCGATCTGGGGCTGTCGGTTCAGGTGCTGCAGGACTTCTACGTGCAGGCAACGCGCGAGAGCCGAACGGACCGTCTGACCGACGAGCAGGCCGCTGGATTGGTCGATGCGTTCCGACGCTTCGCTGTGCAGGAGACGACGATCGACGTGGTGCTTGCGGCTATCTCGAGCAGGGAGCGATTCGGCATCTCCTATTGGGACGCCGCGATCCTCGAGGCCGCTCGGGCCCTTGACTGCGAGGTCGTGCTCTCGGAGGATCTGAGCGACGGTCAGGACTACGGGGGCGTGCGAGTGGAGAACCCGTTCACCTGACCGGGGTTCGCGCCTGCGCCGGGCCCTGCGCCGAGGCCAATATCCTCCGTGCGATGTCTTCTGTGATCGTGATGAAGTTCGGCGGCACCTCGGTGGCGGACGCGGAGCGCGTGAAGCGCGCGGCGCGGAGGATCGTTGAGAAGCGCGAAGAGGGCCACCAGGTGGTGGCGGTGCTGTCGGCGCGTGGCAAGACGACGGACGAGCTGATCGCGATGGCCGAGGAGATCTCGCCGGCGCCGGCTCCGCGCGAGATGGACATGCTGCTTTCGACGGGAGAGCGGATCTCCTGTGCGCTCTGCGCGATGGCGATCAACGACCTCGGCCACCGGGCGATCTCGCTGACGGGCTCGCAGGCTGGCATCGTGACGGATGACTCGCACACGAAGGCGCTGATCGTGGAGGTCCGCGCGGATCGCATTCGCACGGCGCTTGAAGAGGACCACATCGTCCTGGTGGCGGGCTTCCAGGGCGTGTCGGAGAACGCGCGGAACGTGACGACGCTCGGCCGCGGCGGCTCTGACACGAGCGCGGTGGCGGTGGCGGCGGCGCTGAGCGCGGACGTGTGCGAAATCTATACGGACGTCGCGGGCGTTTACTCGGCCGACCCGCGGATCGTGCCGAACGCGCGCAAGCTGGAGACGGTGTCCTTCGAGGAGATGCTCGAGATGGCGGCCTCGGGAGCGGGCGTCCTGCAGCTGCGCTCGGTTGAGTACGCGCGCAACCACGGCGTGCGCATCCATTGCCGCTCGTCGTTCGACGAGCAGCCGGGTACCTTTGTGGTGGCAGAATCGGAAATGATGGAGCAGCCACTGATCACAGCGGTAACGCACTCGACCTCGGAAGCGCGGGTCACGTTGACGGGCGTACCCGACGCGCCGGGCGCGGCCGCGCGCATCTTCGAGGCGCTGGCGCAGGCGAACATCAACGTCGACATGATCGTCCAGAACGAGCCGGTGGCGGCGGGCGGACAGGCGGAGATCTCCTTCACGGTGCCGCGCGAGGATCTGCGCGTGGCGGCGGCGGCGCTCGAGCCGCTGACGGGCGAGGCGTTTGCCGAGATGACCGCGCACGACGACACTGGCAAGGTCTCGATCGTGGGCGCGGGCATGCGCTCGCATCCCGGTGTGGCGGCGAAGGTGTTCGGTGTGCTTGCCGGTGAGGGCGTGAACATCGAGATGATCTCGACGTCGCCGATCAAGATCTCGTGCGTGATCGACCGCGACCGTGTGGAGCAGGCGGTGCAGGCGCTGCACAGCGCGTTTGAGCTCTCGGGAGACGGGACGGTCGCGGTCGAGGAGCCGTTCTAGGAGCTGGTTTCTGCAAGAATTGTTGCTTCTCGCGGCTTTGCAATAGGCCGCGAGAAACAACGTGATGCGCAAAGTCAAGAGACCACGTCGCTATGTAGCCCGCCATTGGCTGCTGTTGGTGCGGCCGCTGCTTCGCTATAGCGCCGTCCGCGACGCGTATGTGCTGCGCGTGGTCGGTCGTCGGATGGGCCCCGTGCTGCGTGTGGACCGACGCCACGGGCAGAGCTTCGACGGCGTCGAGCGGCGCCGCACAAGCATCGCCTGACGCCCCGACGCCGCGCTCGCGTCAGCCGCGGTCGAGCGAGTGCTGCAGCGCCTCGAGCACGCGCACCACGCGCAGCCCGCTGCGTCCATCCGAGCGGGGGGTCTCGCCGGTACGCACGCAGTGGACGAAGTGCTCGCACTCGACGCGCAGCGGCTCGACGTTGGGGATACGCGGCGAGAACGTGTCGCCTGAACGCGCGATGTACTCGCCCCACGAGCGCGTGTCCTCGTCGAAGCCCTTGTCGTAGATCGTGAGCTTGCCCTCGATCAACATGTCGTCGAAGGTGGCCATGCGGCGCTCGCCGACGACGGTGATACGCCGCTCCTTGTGCGGGTCGAGCCACGAGAGGTGCAGGTGCGCGACGACACCGGAGGGGAAGCGCAGATAGCAGAAGACGACGTCCTGTACGCCCTCGCGCACGTAGCTCGCGCCCTGCGCGAAGCACTCGTCGGGCTCTTCGTCGATCAGGTGCAGGGCGACGGACACGTCATGTGCACCGAGGCTCCACAGCGCGTTCTCGTCCGCACGCAGCTTGCCGAGATTGAGGCGGTTGCCGTATATGTAGTAGAGCCCGCCGAGCTCGTCGCTGTCGATCAGCTGCTTCAGTCGGGCGACCGCTGGGTGGTACTCGAGCAGGTGTCCGACCATCAGGATCGTGCCGGCGCGCTCGGCGGCGGTGACCGCGCGCTCGGCGTCGGCGGCGGTCGTGGCGAGCGGCTTCTCGACAAAGCAGTGCTTGCCGGCCTCGGCGACGGCGACGGCGAGCTCGGCGTGGGTCGGCACGGGCGTGGCGAGCACGACCGCGTCGAGCTCCGGATCGCCGAGCAGATCCTCCAACTCGCCCGTCGAGCGCGCGGCGGGAAAAGAGCGCTCTAGGCGCGCCCGCGCCTCTGCCGAGGCGTCGCACAGCCACGCAACCTCGCACTCGGGGATCGCGGCGAAGTTGCGCGCGAGGTTGGGGCCCCAGTAGCCGAGGCCGACGACGCCCACGCGTACGGGCCGCTCCTGGTCGCTCATGGGGCGGGTGTGGGTGTCGCTCGCATCGGCTCGCGCACTTTATTCCCGCGCAGGCTCCAGCGCCGTGACGATCGCCGCCACGCGAGCTGCTGTGCGGCTCAGCTCGAAGCTCCGATCGTGGGCATCGGCTGTCGCGTGCCGACGCTCGTTCTGGTGACTGGCTGATCGTGAATCGCGAGGAACGCCGCAACTACATTCGGATCGAACTGGCTTCCGGCTTCCCGCCGGATCTCGGCGATTGCGCGTGCGGTGGACCACTCGCGCTTGTAGGGTCGACCGTGCGTGAGCGCGTCAAAGACGTCGGCGACGGCGACCACGCGGCCGACGAGCGGGATCTCCTCGCCGGTGAGGCCGCGCGGGTATCCGGCGCCGTCCCAGCGCTCGTGGTGGCTTGCGGCGATCACAGCCGCCATCTGCAGCACGGGCGCGTGGCTGCCTGAGAGCACGCGAGCGCCGAGCTCGGCGTGCGTCTTCATGACGCGATACTCGTGCGTGCTCAGCTTGCCCTTCTTGAGCAGGATGCTATCTGGGATCGCCAGCTTGCCGACGTCGTGAAGCGGCGCGGCCTCGCTGATCAGGCTGACCTGCTCAGCGTCCAGTCCGAGGCTCGCGGCGATCTCCGAGGCGCTCACCCCGACGCGCCTGGTGTGCTGGGCTGTCTCATCGTCGTGATACTCGGCCGCGACCGCGAGGCGTTGCAGCGTCTCAGCGCGAGCCTCGACCAGCTCACGCGTGCGCTCGGTTACCTCCGCTTCGAGCCACTTGGCGTTGTTGGCCAGCTGCCGCTCGGCTTCACGCTCCGCGGTTACGTCGCGTGCGACTGCGTGAATCATGCCCTCCGCCGGAGAGCCGGCGGCGTTCCATTGCAGCCAGCGGTAATGCCCGTCGGCGCCGCGATAGCGGTTGCGGAACCCGATTGTCTCGTGCGACCCGTCGAGCAGCGCGGCGATCTCCGCAAGTGTTCTGACGCGATCCTGCGGATGGACGAACTCGATGAACGGCCGCGAGCACAGCGTCGCCATGGAGTGCCCGAGCGTGCGCTCCCATGCTGGGTTCACGCGCGTGAAGCGGCCGCTTAGATCCACCGTCGCGAGTAGATCGAGCGACACGTCGTAGTGGCGCATGATTTCTGCCTGCAGCCTGCGGCGCTGATCGACCACCACGCCCAGCAGGACTCCGAGTACGAGGAGCGCGATGCCGCGGCTCAGATAGCCCGCCACTGTCACTGCGGCGGCACGGTGCCCGAGGTCCCAGGCGATGACCAGCGCAAAGCTCGTGGCGGCAGCGGCGAGTCCGCCGCGCAGTCCAAACCGCAGCGCAAGCACGGCGATCGGAAGCACGTACAGGATTCCAACGTTGTCAGCGGCGACCGTATCGGCCTCGCGGAGCGCGAAGACGACGAGGAACAGCGCGACCGCGAGCGCGACCGTCGCGCCCGTACCGGGCGTCGACCAGTCGCGCGGGGGTTGCGGGGGTGGAATGCGAGGATCGACCTCCATGTGTAACCATCGTCCAAGTTGCACCTGGCGGGTAGTCCGCCGCGAGGAGTGGACAGATGGGGAGGGTTGCTCAGAGCGTCTCGAGCGCTTGAACGCAGCGCTCGGCCGCGTGTCCGTCCCCATACAACTGCGGTCGCTCGCTCGGCGGTTCGCGCTTCAGAGCAGCTAGCGCGGCGCTCGCGTCGAGGTCGACGAGCGTGTTCCACCCTGCATCGACGGTCTCGACCCACTCGGTGTTCGCTCGCAGCGTCACGCACGGCACTCCCGCAAGGTAGGCCTCCTTCTGCACGCCGCCGGAGTCGGTGAGAACGGCACGCGCGTGGCAGAGCAGCGCGCCGAACTCGACGTAGCCGAGCGGCTCGGTCAGCGTCAGCCCGTCCGTAGCCTGCAGCTCGGCGAGCAGGCCGGCGGCGTGCAGGCGCGCGCGGGTGCGTGGGTGCACGGGGAAGAGGACGGGCGCCGGCAACGCCTCGATCAGCTCCACGAGCGCGCGCAGCCGCCCGCCGTCGTCGACGTTGCCGGCGCGGTGCGCGGTGAGCAGCAGGTAGGAGCCGCTCTGTAGGCCGTATGCCGCGGGCGCGTCGCTGTTCTCGCGGGCCGCGGCCTGCCAGCGCAGCGCGACGTCGACCATCACGTCGCCCACCAGGGTTGCGCGGTCGGACAGCGCCTCCGCGGCGAGGTTCTCGACGGCGGCGGGCGAGGAGCAGAGCAGCAGCTCGCTGAGGTGGTCGGTGAGCACGCGGTTGAGCTCCTCGGGCATCGTGCGGTCGAACGAGCGCATGCCGGCCTCGACGTGGACGACGGGAATGCCGGTCTGCGCGGCGGCGAGCGCGCCGGCGAGCGTCGAGTTGGTGTCGCCGTAGACGAGCGTGGCGTCCGGCCGGATCTCCGCGAGCAGCGGCTCGAGCGCTGTCAGCATCCGCGCGGCCTGAGACGTGTTCGTGCCGCCGGCGATCCCCAGCTCTCGATCCGGCCGAGCGAGACCTAGCTCGGCGAAGAACACGCGCGAGAGTGAGTCATCGTGATGCTGGCCGGTGTGCACGAGGATCTCCTCGTGGCGCTCGCGCAGCGGCGCCGACACGGCGGCCGCCTTGATGAACTGGGGTCGGTTGCCGACGACGGTGAGGATCTTCACGTTCGACGAGCCCGGCTGCGGCAACCCCGGTCAGGCGGCCGCGGCGACCACGGAGCTCGACCAGTCGATCACCGAGGTGGGCCGCACGACGTGGCGGTTGAGCCCCAGTTCCTTGGGGTCGAGGCCGAGTGCCAGGCCGACGAGCTGCGGCAGGTGCAGCACGGGCATGTTGAGCTCGCGCCCGACGACGCCTTCGGCGAGCGGCTGCTGCAGGTCGAGGTTCAGGTGGCACAGCGGACAGGGGGTGACGAGGCAGTCGGCGTCGGCGTCGACGGCGTCGCCGAGATGGCGCCCGGCTTGCTTGAGCGAGGCCTCCTTGTTCATGGTGATGATCGGGAAGCCGCAGCACTTGCGCATGCCGGCGTACTCGATGACGGTGCCGCCGAGCGCGTCGATGACCATGTTGAGGTACTGGTCGCGCGGGTGCTCGGCGTCGATGCCGAGGCGCTCGCGCGGGCGCACGATGTAGCAGCCGTAGAAGGGGCCGACCTTGAGGTTGGTGAGCGGGCGCTTTACCTTCGCGCTCAGCGCGCCGAGCCCGATCTCCTCGACCAGCAGCCACAGGAAGTTCTTGTTTGTCAGGCCCTTCTCATAGGAGAGGCCCTCACCGGCGAGCGTCGAGTTGACCTGCCCGCGGTAGTCGGCGTTGGCGTCGAGGCGTTCCTGGCACTCGCTCTGCGCGCCCTGGCAGGTCGAGCAGATGTTCATCATCAGCTCGGCGCCGTCGACCTGCTGGGCGAGGGCGAAGGTGCGCGCGTTGAGCGTGTCGGCGAGCTCCTGGTTGTGCTCGGCGATGACTCCGGCGCCGGTGCAGCAGGCGCGGTCGAGCTCGACGAGCTCGATGTCCAGCAGCGGTGCGACCTTGGCCATTGAGCCGTGCAACTCGGGCGTGAAGCCGCGGCTCACGCAGCCGGGCCAGTAGGCGACCTTCATTGGCTCATACCTCCTGTGGTCCGTTGGCGCCGGCCTCGACGTCTGTCG
Source organism: uncultured Solirubrobacteraceae bacterium (assembly GCA_963737025.1). GTDB lineage: Bacteria > Actinomycetota > Thermoleophilia > Solirubrobacterales > Solirubrobacteraceae > Palsa-744. Next base: position 43,875 of record CAVTRA010000005.1, on the reverse strand, counting down.
GCTCCGCCCCGGCGGGCGGCGCTTCTGAGCCGCCGACCTCGTGTGTCACGCCGGCGGCGACGGGGTCGTCGAACGACTCCGCGTCGGGCTCGTCCTCGCCGCTGATGTACAGGTTCAGCTCGTGGCGTTCCGGGCGGCTCTCGATCTTGTCGTAGATCGCCTGCACGGCTTTGAGGTCCTGGCTCGGGATCTTGTGCGGTTTGAGCGCGCCGAGCGGCGTGACCTTGCCGCGGAGCACCGCCTTGAGGATCGCGGGCAGCGAGCTCAGTAGCTCTTTGCCTGCCGACGGCGCGAATTTGCCGAACCAGGAGTTGCCGCCATAGGAGCGCGGCAGCAGCTCGGCCTCCCACAGCAGCCCGTTGTCCTTGACGAGCGTCGTGAACGCGGCCTCGTGGCGCTCGCCGTTGTTGCGATCGACGATGTGGTGGTCGTCGATGGCGCTCCGGCGCAGGCGCATGATCTGGCCCATCGGATTGACGCCCTTGGGGCACGCGTCGACGCACTTGAAGCAGTGGGTGCAGTCGAAGATCCCCTGCGGGTCCTGGGCGAGGTCGTTGAGGCGCTCGAAGTGCTGGTCATCGCGCGGGTCGCCGACGAAGCGGTAGGCCTTGGCGAGAGCGGCCGGGCCGATGAAGCCGGGGTCGACCTCCATCGCCAGGCAGTCGGATACGCAGGCGCCGCACTGGATGCAGGCCATCGTCTGGGTGACGTCGACCATCGCCTCTTTGGGCACGATGTACTCGCGCTCGGGTACCGGCTGCTTGGCTATCAGCCACGGCGTGACGCGCCGGATCTTCTTCCAGTGGACTTCGTCCATGTCGACGATCAGGTCCTTGAGCACGGGCATGTTGCCCATCGGCTCGATTTCGATGACGCCGTCCGGCGCGCCGCGCTTGGCGGCGTCCAGGTGGGTGTGACAGGCGAGCGCGGGCTCGCCGTTGACGCGCACGCCGCACGAGCCGCAGATCGCCTGGCGGCACGAGCAGCGGATGCCGATCGAGCCGTCGAAGCGGTCTTTCGCCTGCAGCACGGCCTCGAGCACGGAGCGGTGGGGCTCGAGCTCGATCGTGTGCTCGTCCCAGTAGGGCGCGTCGCCGGACTCGGGGTCGTAGCGGCGCAGCCTCAGCTTGAACTGCTCCGGCGGACGGTCGTGCGTTTCCGGCATCAGTATTTCCTCTCCTCGGGCTGCCACTGGGTGATGGTGACCGGCGAGTAGGTGACCTTCGGCCCGCCGGTGGCACCGTCGCCGTCGAGCGAGATGTCGATGTGCTTGAGCCACTCCTGGTCGTTGCGCTCTGGGTAGTCGGTGCGGAACTGCGCGCCGCGCGACTCCTTGCGCTCGAGTGCCCCGACGACGGTCGTCTCGGCGCAGTCGATCATGTAGCCGAGCTCGATCGCGCCGAGCACGTCCTGGTTGAAGACGGTGCCGCGGTCGTCGATCCATGCGAGCTGTGACTGCTCGCGCAGCCGCTGGATCGTCTCGAGCGCGCTCTGCAGCCCGGCCTCGTCGCGGAAGACGGCGGCGTGGCTGTTCATCGTCTCGCCGAGCTCGTTCTTGATCTCGGATACGCGCCGGCCGTTGCGGGGGCGGGCGATGATCCCGTCGATCTGCGCGGCGTCCTCGAGCAGCTGCGCGTTTGCGTCCTGGACGCTCGGCATGCCCATGTTGGCTGCGCGTGCGGCGGCGTGTTCACCGGAGCGCCGGCCGAAGATCAGCGTGTCGAGCAGCGAGTTGGCGCCGAGCCGGTTGCCGCCGTGCACCGACACGCAGGCGACCTCGCCGGCTGCGTACAGCCCCTCGATCGGCGTGCGCCCGTCGACGTCGGTCTTGACGCCGCCCATGATGTAGTGCTGGCCGGGGCGGATCATGATCGGTTCGCGTGTGATGTCGACACCGGCGAAGTCCTTGCCGAGGTTGACGATCTCGCGCAGCGCCTCGAGCGTGCGCTTGCGCGGCACGACGGTCACGTCGAGGAAGATGCCGGTGCCGCCCGGGCCGACGCCGCGACCCTCGTCGATCTCGATCTGCTCTGCACGCGAGACGACGTCGCGCGAGGCGAGCTCCATCTTGTTCGGCGCGGATTTCTCCATGAAGCGTTCGCCGTTGGCATTTAGCAGGTGCGCGCCCTCGCCGCGGGCGCCCTCGGTGATCAGGATGCCCGTCTCGACCAGGCACGTGGGGTGGTACTGCACCATCTCCATGTCCATCAGCGGCGCACCCGCGCGATAGGCCATCGCGATGCCGTCGCCGGTGACGATCAGGCCGTTGGTGGTGGGCTTGTACGCCTGCCCGGCTCCGCCACACGCGAGGATCACGTTCTTGGCGGTGAACGCCTCCATGCGGCCGCTGCGCACGTCGCGCGCGACAGCGCCGCAGCAGCGTCCGGCGTCGTCGCGCAGCAGCGACGTCGTGAACCACTCCTCGTAGCGCGCGACCGTCTCGTGGTGCTTGAGCAGCTGCTCGTAGAGCACGTGCAGCATCGCCTGCCCGGTGATGTCAGCCACGTACGCGGTTCGCTTCATCGAGGCTCCGCCGAACGCGCGCAGATCCATCTCGCCCTTGTCGTTGCGGTGGAAGGTGACGCCGATGTGCTCCAGGTGCATGACCTCGGCGGGTGCTTCCGAGCACATCACTTCGATGGCGTCCTGATCGCCGAGGAAGTCCGAGCCCTTGACGGTGTCGTAGGCGTGCGAGTGCCAGTCGTCATCGACGCTAATCGCCGCGTTGATGCCGCCGGCGGCGGCGACCGAATGCGAGCGCACCGGGTGGACCTTGCTCATGATCGCCACACTGGCCCCGTGTTCGGCTGCGGCGAGCGCCGCGCGCTGCCCGGCGAGACCGGCCCCGATGATCAAGACGTCGTGTGCTGGCATGGCTCCCTATGTCGCTTTGAGGAGGTGAGCGAGGCGAACTGCGGGCAGGACTCTATAACGCGAGGCCGAGCGTCCGGCGCTCACGTCGCCGGACGGGTGGGTCCGGGCGGGCGCAGCGCGCCCTGCACCTGTGCGAGCGTGACGACGCCCCGCAGCACGCCGTCGTCGTCGACGGCGACCATCGCCCCGAGCCTGCCGAGCCCTTCGGAGCCGAGCAGCGTTTCGAGCGGCGCGGCTTCGCCGATGCGTACAGGCATGTCCTCCTCGAGCACGTCCACCACCGGCAGCGCGGGGCGTCCGGCGGCGATTTCGCCCTCGACGCGCTGCTCGCGAACGACCCCGAGGAAGTGCCCGACGGGATCGACAACCGCGAACCACGGCCAGCGGTAGCGCCCGAAGAACTGCTCCTGCGCGTCGAGCAGCGTCACGGCGGCCGGCATCGTGACGGGCTCGCGATCCATGATGTCGGCGACGGTGATGTCCTTGATGCGCCGCCCGAGCGTGCCCTGCATGACGGCGGCGCCGGCGGCCTGGTAGAGGAAGAACGCGAGCACCATCGTGACGAGCCCGAAGAAGCTTTCGCCCGTGACGAACGCCCACAGCCCGAAGAGCCCGACGATCAGCGCGAACGCCTGGCCCGCGCGGCCTGTTGCCTGCGTCGCGCGGTTACGGTCGCCCGTGCGCCACCAGACCAGCGCACGCCCGATGCGTCCGCCGTCGAGCGGGAACGCGGGAACGATGTTGAAGAGGAGCAGCGCCGCGTTGATGAAGCCGAGCCAGCCGAGCAGCGCGAGCGCGGGCGTCGTCTTGAGACTGCCGTTGGACAGAGCCACATCCGAGACGGTCCCGCTGCGGGCGAGCAAGGTGATCGCTCCGAAGCACAGCGCGAACAACACCAGCGTGACGGCGGGACCGGCGATCGCGATCTTGAACTCCTCGCCGGCGGTGGCCGGCTCGCGCCGCATGCGCGAGAGCCCGCCGAAGGCCCACAGGTCGATGCCCACGACCGGGATCCCCAGCCGGCGTGCCATCAACGCGTGCCCGAGCTCGTGCAACACGAGCGAGGCGAAGTACCCGAGCGCTCCGGCGACGGCGATCGCATACGCGGTCGTCTGTGAGCCGCGCATGATCTGCGGGAAGTATTCGTTGGACAGCCAGTAGATCAGGACGAACAGGACGACGAACCAGCTCGCGCTGACACCCACGCGAATGCCGAAGAGGCGTACCAGCTGCATGTTCTTGCGCGTGGGCATACGTCAATGGTAGGCCCGGCGGTTTCGCACCCCGGTCGTGCCGAGCGCCCGAGCGCTCAGACGGGCACTCTGGAGCGCGCGATGATCGCGTCGAAGTCGGCGCCCGCCGGCAGCGTGCCGTACTCGAGGCCTCCATCGCCGCCCAGGCGTGACGCGCAGAAGGCGTCTGCGACCGCGGCGGGGGCGTTGCGCACGAGCAGCGAGCCCTGCAGGCACAGCGCCATGCCTTCGACGACGCGCCGCGCGCGCTGCTCGAGCGTGGCGGGGTCGCTGAACTGGTCCTTCAGGCGCGCTACGCCCGCGTCGAGCTGCGCGTTGGCGCCGCTGGCCTGCTCGACCTCGTGCAGGAAGACCTCGAGCGAGCGCGGTGAGCGCGTCAGCGCGCGCAGCACGTCGAGGCTCATGACGTTGCCGGAGCCCTCCCAGATCGACGCGAGCGGCGCCTCGCGGTACAGCCGCGGCATGCCCGACTCCTCGACGTAACCGGCGCCGCCGAGGCACTCGAGCGACTCGAACGCGTGGTTGGGGGCGCGCTTGCAGCTCCAGAACTTGCCGACGGCGGTGGCCAGGCGCTTGAACAGCTGCGCGTCGCTGTCGTTCTGATGCCCGCCGAAATCAACGTCGGCGTGAGCCTCGTCGTAGGCGCGCGCGAGACGCATTGCGAGCGCGGTTGTGGCCTCGGACTCGAGGCACAGGTCGGCGAGCACGTTGCGCATCAGTGGCTGATCGATCAACGTCTTGCCGAAGGCGCTGCGGTGCGCGGTGTGGTGGGTGGCGCTGACGACGCCCGAGCGCATGCCGGCGGCGGCGCCGATCACGCAGTCCAGGCGCGTGTGGCCGACCATCTCGATGATCGTCGGCACGCCGCGGCCGGGCTCCCCGACCATGCGCGCCCACGCGCCGTGGAACTCGACCTCGGAGGAGGCGTTGGAGTGGTTTCCGAGCTTGTCCTTGAGGCGCTGGATGTGAAAGGCGTTGCGCGACCCGTCGGGCAGGATCCGCGGCAACAGGAAGCACGACAGACCGTCGTCGGTCTGCGCGAGCACGAGGAAGATGTCGGACATCGGCGCCGAGCAAAACCACTTGTGCCCGACGATTTCGTACTCGCCCCCGGCGCCGCCGCCGTTCAGCGCATGCGCGACCGTGGTGTTGGCGCGCACGTCCGAGCCGCCCTGCTTCTCGGTCATTGCCATGCCTGCGATCGCCGAGCCCTTCTCGGCCGCGGGAACCAGGCGCGGGTCATACGTGGTGGCCGTCACCAGCGGCTCCCACTCGGCGGCCAGCTCCGGCTGAGCGCGCAGCGCGGGCACCACGGCGAAGGTCATGGTTATCGGGCAGGCAAAGCCCGCCTCGGCCTGCATGGCGGTCATGTACAGCGCGGCGCGCGCGGTGTGCGCGAACGGCTCGTCACTCGTCCACGGCAGCGAGTGCAGCTCGTGCTCGACGCCCATGCTCATCAACTGGTGCCACGCCGGGTGGAACTCGACCTCGTCGATGCGGTGCCCGTAGCGATCGAAAGTGCGCAGCACGGGCTTGTTCTCGTTGGCGAGGCGGCCCCACTCGTGCTGCGGACCGCCGTGCGCGCCGACGAAGCGCCCGAGCTCCGAAGCACGCTCGCTGACCCAGCCGGCACCCTCGCGCTGCACGGCCTCCACGAGCGGCAGGTTGCTGGAGAAGACGTCGATCCCCTCCAGGGGTGGCGGCTGGTTGAAGACCGTGTGCGTCTGCCACGGCGCGTCCCCAGTCGCTGCTCCCGACATAGTGCTGGCCATCACATGACAGTCAAGCAGAGAGTAGCCTGCGGCGCCATGCGCTGGCTCGCTCACGCCGCTCGCCAATGCGCCGCGCTGGCGGCGGGCGTGGTGTTGCTGTTGGCGGGCCTGTCCGCCAGCGCGCGCAGCGTCGCCGCGGAATCTTCTCCGGATCTGGTGCCGCCTGCGCCGCAGCTGGCGTACGTGACGGAGACGGCCACGTCCGCGCCGAAGGTGTGGACGGCCTTGACCAGCGGCCGCTACCCGAGGCTGCTGGGCCCTGGGCAGCAGCCGCTGATCGCGCCCGACGGCGAATCGGTGGCGGTGTCGCTGTTTGGCGCGACGGCAGACTCCGAACACGGTCCGGCGATCGGCATCTACCACTCCTCGGGCGCGCCGATCTCCGATTACCTCAGCCTCGAAACGGCGACCGCGGCGCCGCTGGCGTGGTCGCCTGACTCGCGCTATGTGGCGATCGAGCGCCAGTCGAACGGGACCACGAACATCGCGGCCGGCTCGGGCTTGGATGTGATCGACACGCGGACGGGGACGGTCACGCCGATCGCGGCGGGCACGATCTACGGCGCGAGCTTCGCGCGCGACGGCAGCGACAGGCTGGTGTTCGGGCTGTCTCACTCGGAAGCCTTCGCCGGCGGGGTCAACCTGTACATGAGCGAACCCAGCGGCGCGGGGCTGCACCGGTTGAGCAACGACGGGCGGAGCCTGAACCCCGTGTGGGGACCGATGTACATCGCATATGACCGCGAGCGCGCCCGTCACCTGTCCCCCGAATACCAGATCTGGCTGGCTTCGCAGACGGGCGCGCGCTTACGCCGGCTCACGCATGTGGCGGTGGGACCGCTGGTGCAGGGTCTGGTGCCGCTCGCGTTCTCAGCCAACGGCAGCAGGCTGCTGGCTGAGTTCGAGGGGCAGGACACGAGCAGCGCGTACACGGTGACGCTCGACTCGGGCCGCGCGCGCAGCGTCACAGTGCACGGCCGCGAGGTCCAAGGTGCGGGAATATCGAGCGACGGCCGCACGCTGCTCGTCGACGAAGACGCGTTCGAGCAGCCTCCCTCGCACGGGCGCGTTGCAGCCGTCCCGTTCGCCGGCGGCCGCTCGAAGGTGCTCATCGCCCACGGCTCGCAGGCCAGCTGGAACGCCTGACGCGTAATAGACGCCCACCCACCCGCGATAGCATCGGCCGCCGCATCCCCTCCATTCCCGCGGAGCACCGGCGCATCCCCGTGCGTCACCAGTCTCCGGCCTGGAAAGACAACAAGGACCGCCAATGGCCAAGATCAAGGTGAAGAACCCCGTCGTCGAGCTCGACGGCGACGAGATGACGCGGATCATCTGGTCGTTCATCAAGCAGCAGCTGATCCTTCCCTACCTGGACATACAGCTCCAGTACTACGACCTCGGCATCGAGCATCGCGACGCGACGGGCGATCGCGTCACGGTCGAAGCGGCCGAGGCGATCAAGCGCTACGGCGTGGGTGTCAAGTGCGCGACGATCACGCCGGACGAGGCACGCGTGCGCGAGTTCGGTCTCAAAGACATGTACCGCTCGCCCAACGGCACGATCCGCAACATCCTCGGCGGTGTGATCTTCCGCGAGCCGATCGTGATCTCCAACGTGCCGCGGCTGGTGCCCGGCTGGAGGAAGCCGATCGTGATCGGCCGCCACGCCTTCGGCGACCAGTACCGCGCGAGCGACATGGTGGTGCCGGGCGAGGGTTCGTTGACGCTGACGTTCACGCCGGCGGACGGCGGCGAGGAGATCGAGCTCGACGTGTACGAGTTCCCCGGCGGCGGCGTGGCGATGGCGATGTACAACCTCGACGACTCGATCCGCGACTTTGCACACGCTTCGCTTCGCTACGGGCTCGAGCGTCGCTATCCGGTGTACATGTCGACCAAGAACACGATTCTGAAACGCTACGACGGGCGCTTCAAAGACATCTTCGAAGAGGTCTACGAGAGCGACTTCAAGAGCGACTTCGAGGCGGCCGGCATCACATATGAACACCGTCTGATCGACGACATGGTCGCATCCGCGCTCAAGTGGGAAGGCGGCTACCTGTGGGCGTGCAAGAACTACGACGGCGATGTGCAATCCGACACGGTCGCGCAGGGCTTCGGCTCGTTGGGCCTGATGACGAGCGTGCTGATGACGGCCGACGGGAGGACCGTCGAGGCAGAGGCGGCGCACGGCACTGTCACCCGCCACTACCGGCTGCACCAGCAGGGCAAGCCCACCTCGACCAACCCGATCGCGTCGATCTTCGCGTGGACACGTGGCCTGTCCGCCCGGGGGCGCATGGACGACACGCCCGAGCTGACGCGCTTCGCGGAGACACTCGAGCGCGTGTGCGTGGAAACGGTTGAAAGCGGAAAGATGACCAAGGACCTCGCGTTGCTCATCGGCCCCGATGAGCCGTGGCAGACGACGCAGGAGTTCCTGGCTTCGATCGACGAGAACCTCAAAAAGGAGATGAACCTGTGAGCAATCCTGTACGTGTGACGGTCACCGGTGCGGCCGGTCAGATCGGCTACAGCATCTTGTTTCGCATCGCCAGCGGCCAGCTGCTGGGGCCCGAGCAGCCGGTCGACCTGCGGCTGCTCGAGATCCCGCAGGCGATGGGCGCACTGGACGGCGTGGCGATGGAGCTCGTCGACTGCGCGTTCCCGCTGCTCACCGGCCTCGACCTGCACGACAACGCCGATGAAGCGTTCGACGGCGCCAACATCGCGCTGCTCGTCGGCTCGCGCCCCCGCACCAAGGGCATGGAGCGCGCTGAGCTGTTGAGCGAGAACGGCAAGATCTTCACCGTGCAGGGCAAAGCGCTCAACGACAACGCCGCGGCGGACATCAGGGTGCTGGTCGTCGGCAACCCCGCCAACACGAACTGCCTGATCGCAATGAACAACGCGCCGGACATCCCGCGCGAGCGCTTCACGTCGATGATGCGCCTCGACCACAATCGCGCGATTGCGATGCTCGCCAACAAGCTCGACGTTCCGGTTACCGACATCACCCAGATGGGCGTGTGGGGCAACCACTCCCCGACGATGTACCCCGACCTCTTCCACGCGCAGGTTCGCACCGAGCTCGCGGTGGACGTGGTGGACGACATGGCCTGGCTCGAGAAAGAATTCCTGCCGAACGTCGGCACGCGCGGTGCCGCGATCATCGAGGCCCGCGGCTCTTCATCGGCGGCCTCCGCTGCCAGTGCAGCGATCGATCACATGAGCGACTGGGTCACCGCTCCCAACCTCGACTGGGTCTCGATGGGGGTCCCGTCAGACGGCTCCTACGGCATCCCCGAGGGCCTCATCTGCGGCTTCCCGTGCATGTGCACCGACGGGAGCTACGAGATCGTCCAGGGACTCGACATCGACGACTTCTCGCGCGCCAAGATCGACGCATCAGTAGCCGAGCTCCTCAGCGAGCGCGACACCGTCGCAAGCCAGGGCCTGATCTAGGCCGGCGCGTCACCGCCACAAGCGGCCCATCCAGCTGCTTGTGTCGCGCCGACCGGCGCGCACGTCGGCGGGGTCGTTGCCCGAGCAGCGACACAGCGCAACCCGCTCCCACATAAAATTGAAAAAGAAACGGGGCGTAGTCATTGAGACTACGCCCCGTTATGTCAACTCTGACCGACCGACTTCAGTGATCAAGGGCGACGGATCGGAGTCTCTGCCAAGGACGTACCCCTTCGGGGCACAGGCAGGGTCCGCGTGGCGTACCGAACCGGGAGACACTCGCGCTTCGCACTCGCATCCCCGAACCGGTCAGCACGCGAGCGCCCGAGGACGCAGGCAGAGGCTCCGAGACTAGCCCTTGGGGTACCAGCCGCGGCCTTTCTTTTCCACCCTATTTTCCGACTCGAGCCCGGGTAGCACGCGGTAGAGATAGTTCTGCTTGATGCCCATCTTGGCGGCGAGCTCGGGGATCGTGATGCCGGGTTGCCCTTGCACGAACGAGCGCGCCTCAGCTGCGCGAGTGCCGCTGCCTTTGCGCCGGCCGGCGCGTCTTTTGGCGGGGCGACCTACTTTGCGAGCGGCTTTGGGCGCGGCGGCGGTGGCGGTTGCTTTGGCTGCTTTTTTACGTGTGCCAGACCCTTTGGGACGTCCTGGTCCACGGCGGCGGGTTGTGACTGTGGTCGAGCTGGAGGACGTCGATCCACCGACGCCCGCCAGAGCCGATGCGGCGGCCTCGAGGCGGCTGAACTCGTCCACGAGTGGCTTCAGCTCTTTCAATCGGTTGGTGATCTCTTGGCGCTTCTCGTCAAGGAAGTCGGTCACGTTGAATCCTCTTCACTAGTGTTGATGCGGTCTCAAACTCACATCATTGGTCTGGTTCACCTTACACTAGTTGTGCCCACCGGTTGGCTCCAGGTGTGCACGCAGACGTTCAAGTGTGCGGTTGGCCTCACGCTGGGGCATGCCGCCGACGAGTGCACGGCTGACGAGTGCCCCGACCGGCCCGAGCGGCGGACGGAATTCGTTGCGATAGTCGAAACGCGTTCCTCCGTCCTCGGCGCTGAGCAGGTATTCGCTGTGCGCGCGCGATCGCGCCGGGCCGCGTCCCTCCCACACGGCGCGCTCACCGACATTGCAGTCGACGAGCGTCCAGTGAACCTCGAGGCTCACCCCGCGCATGTGGATCTGCTGGTCCATCACGTATCCGACGCGTGGCGGACCGTCGTCGGCGTGCACGAGCTTGCGATGAATCGTGACCCACTGGCCCAGGCACGCGGGGTCCATGACCGTCTTCCACACATCGGCCGGGGGCGCGTCGATGTGGATGGAGGCTGTGACGAGGCTCATCGTGCGGCCAACCGCTCGAAGCGCTCCCAGTCGGCGAGAGCGTGCTCGACGGCGGCATCAAACGAATGCAGTCGCACGCCGAGCAGCTCCGCTGCGTGATCGTCGGCGGGCAGCAGATCACCTTGCAGTCCCTCCATCAACGGCAGCACCAGCTCGGGATCCTCGCCGGCGATTGCGGCGGCGACGCGCGCGGTGAGGCCTGTGAGGTTCACTTTCAGCGGTACGGCTGGACGATTGACCAGCATCAGATCGGCGATGCTACTCAGCATGTCGCCGTAGGTGAGCACGTCGGGACCGCCGATGTCCAGTGAGCGAGCGGATATGCCGGTGGTGGCGCACACGGCGAGCATCTCGATCACGTCGCGTGCGTCGATCGGCTGCGTACGCAGCGCGCGCCACGCGGGCAGTGTCAGAACGGGCATTCGCTCGAGCAGGTGTACGAGCAGGCGAAACGAGCGCGAGCGCGCACCGATCACGATGGACGAGCGCAGCGCCAGTGAATCGGGCACCGCTTCGAGCAGCACGTGTTCCACCTGAGCGCGGCTTGCGAGGTGCCGCGAGATCTCGACTTCGTCGTCACTGGCGGCACGCTCGACGGCTGCGCGACGGGGCGTGAGCCCGCCGAGGTACACGATCCGGCGCACGCCTGCGCGCGCGGCTGCCGCGGCGAAGTTCTCCGCGGCGAGCCGCTCGCGCTCCGCGAACGGCACCCCGGGCGCCGAGGGACGCTCCATCGAATGGATCAGGTAATAGGCGACGTCGATGTCGGCGAGCGCGGGCTCGAGTCCGTCTGCCGAGACGGCGTCGCCGCGCACCACCTCGATCGGGTCTGCCTCCTGCGGCGGTGTGTCCCGGGGGTGGGTGCGAGCGAGCGCGGCGCGCACGCGCTGGGGGTCGCGGCCGAGCGCTCGCACGGTGTGTCCGTCGGCGTGCAGTCTGGGCGCGAGCAGCGAGCCGACGAAACCGCTTGCGCCGGTGACCAGGATGCGCATCTGCGCAGATGATGACCGGTTGCAGATGGAACGTCCGGAAAATGCGGCGTTGGGCACGCGATTGTCACAAGAACGTGACTGGTTGAGGGGTATTTCCGGGTAGCAAGAGTTTTCCCTTGCGATTTGCGGGCTGGGCTGCGCTCGCCCCTTGTGCGGCCGACCGGATGGTGCTTTGATCCCGGCCCGTCCGTTCAATCCGATCCGTCGCCCGGGGGTATGTTGGTGCAGGCACAGCAGATGAAGCGAGCGCCGAAGCGAGCGTCGCAGAAGGTGAGCTGCGAGCAGTGCTACTTCCGCGTCAACCTCCTGTGCGCGCTGGAGCTGACAGAGCCGTGCGCGACGTTCAGGCCGAACGACGCGCAGCTCAAACCGCCGCAGCAGTTGCGCTTCGTCTTCCGCCAGGAGCGCCGCACGCGTGCCGCGTGGGCGTTTCCATCCGCGCAGGAGCAGGCCGCGCTGCACGCCTAGCGAGACGGCCTGCCGGGTATACAGGCGCGCGCATAGGGGTATATTGGTCGCAGACCTGCAAGCTTTCGGCGGAGGCGGTGGCCACATGGCAGCGAAGGACAGTCTCAGCAAGGCCGGCGAAGCCGCGCGCGCGGCGCAGTCGAGCCGATACATCCAGCGTTTGGTCGAGGACGAGGAGCTCCGCTCCAACCTGCTCTCGGCGTACGCCGCGGCACGTAGCGCCTACGGGCGCATGAGCAACGGCAAGCCGGCCACGCAGGCGCTGTTCCAAGATCGCAAGCTCCAGCGCGAGCTGACCGAGGCGGCGAACGCGCTGCGTCAGGCGAGCAACTCGCTGCGCGAGCCGGCCAAGCCGGCGCGGCGGCGCGGCGGCATCGGACGCACGCTGGTGGTGCTCGCGATCGGCTCCGTGCTCGCGGTGGCGCTCAGCGAGAACCTGCGCACGAAGGTGCTCGACATGCTGTTCGGGGCGGAGGAGGAGTTCGACTACACCACAACGACCGCCCCGGAGACCCCCGCGCCGGCGGGCGTGGCGGGCAGTTGACCAAGACGCGTTCACCGAGAAGATGAGCACGGACGCTGCCGTAGCGGAGGAGCAGGCTGTCGCCGAGGAGCGCCCCGGCGACTCGCGTGTACGCTCGCTCGCGGGCGAGAAGGCGCAGCGGATCATCGACGCGATGCGACACAGCGTCGCGCGGCGCGGCACGGCAGCGTCGACCTTCGATCACGTCTCACGCGAGGCGGGGGTTTCGAGGGGACTGCTGCACTATTACTTCGGCACCAAGGAGCAACTGCTCGCAGAGGCGGTCAGACGCGACTGCGAGCTGCGCCTCGAGCGCTTGGAGGGCCAGCTCTCGACCGCAAAGAGCGCCGATGACTTCATCGACCTGATGGCGCAGAACCTCCAGGAGACCGTGATCGATGAACCGGATTTCGTGACGCTGGTCTTCGAGCTGTTCACCCTGTCCCGCCGCAACGACGACATCGCGGTCGCGTACGCGGGCCTGATGCGCAGCACGCGCGAGCACGTAGCGGGCATGCTCGCGGCGGCGCAGCGCGAGGGCGTGCTGCGGCTGCACGCCGAGCCCGAGGCGGTCGCCGAGATTCTGTTCTCACTCGGCGACGGCCTCGCCCTGCGCCTGTTGAGCGAGCCCGAGCGGGACTTCAGCCACACTATCCACGCCGGCATCACCTGCGTGCGGGCGCTGCTGACCGAGTAGCAGGCCCGTCTTGGCGTCCGCTGCGCGGACGGCTGGGGCGCTTGCGCTCGTATAATCGCCATCGCGATGCCGATCTATGAGTACAGACGCCCGGACGGCACCACGTTCGAGATCCAGCAGTCGTTCAGTGACGACCCGCTGAGCACCGACCCCGACACGGGGGTGCCGGTGGAGCGCGTGCTGCACGCACCGGCGGTTCACTTCAAGGGCAAAGGCTTCTACAACACCGACTACGGCACGCGCAACCGCCAGCGTGAGACGGCGGCCGCCGCCGCCGAGAAGTCCTCTTCAAGCGACAAGTCCTCCGAGAAGTCCTCCGAGAAGTCCGCAGAGAAGAAGTCAGCCTCGGGCGACTCGTCATCGTCCTCTTCAACGTCCGCTGAGAAGAGCGCCGGCGAGAAAACCGCGACCAAATCGGGCGACTCGAAACCGGTCGCCGCGAAGGGCTGAGATGTAGTGAGGCGTTCGCGCTGTTTCACCCGCGCATGAACTGTGCGACGTCGGCGTCGCGCGCCTGTTCTGAGATGGTGAGGCCTTCTTCGCCGCTCGGCAGCCTTTCCTGACCGGTCGGCAGCAGCACGTGTGTGGGCGGCGTTCCGGTCGCTGCGAGCGCGGTGAACATCCCGAGCAGTTCCACGCCGCTCATGTCCGAGATGATCGCCGGCGGCGCGTTCCACGCGATCCAGGGCAGGCGGAAGAAGCTCGAGGGGGACTCGAGCTGGTTCTTCATGTCGGTGAACAGCGCCTGTTGATGTTCCTCGCGCTGGATGTCTGTCTCGTTGGTGTGGCAGAGGTTCTCGCGCGTGCGGGCCAACGCGAGCGCCTGCTTGCCGTCGATGTGGTGGGATCCGGCGCTGAGGCGCAGGGTGAAGCCGCCGTCGGCGAAGCCGCCGTCGAGCTTGGAGACGATGCACCCGCCGGTGTAGGTGACGCCGCCCATCGCGTCGATCAGCTGCGGGAAGTTTTCGAAGTTGACTTCGACGACGTGATTGATGGGAATGCCGAGCCAGTGCTTGATCACGGACACCGACTCCGCCGGTCCACCGAACTCGTGCGCGGCGTTGATCTTCTGCGGTCCGTGACCGGGGATGTCGACGACCGTGTCGCGCGGGATCGACAGGCGCGCCGCGTGCCCTCCACCGGTGCGTATCAGCATGATCGTGTCGGAGCGACCGAAGCCGCTGGTTTCGGCGCCCGGTTCCTTGCTGTTCTTCTGGCGCCGGTCGGAGCCGAGCACGAGGATGTTGTTGGCGGAGGTCAGCGGATAGCCGGCGGAATCGAGCACGCTCGACACGTTCGAAGGCAGCGGCGTGCGTTCGAAGTGCGAGCTGACCATGAACAGGATCAGCGAGAGCACGATCCAACCGACGGCGAGCGCCAGCAGGCTGAGCAGAATCCGCTTCGGCCTCAGCCAGCGCCGCCAGTCGCGGCGGCCGCCGGCGCTGCCAGCCCCGCGGCGCGGCGGGCGCGCTCCGAGGTACCCGCCCGCAGGCCGCCCAGGGCCAGGTGGCTGGCGCGGGTGTGTGGCGCTCGCGACACCTTCGTCCTCGCCGCGCAGCAGGCGCGGCCGGGCGCGGTAGCGCGTGTAGTTCGGGGGCTGTTCGCGGTCGTCGGCCATCGGGGGGACCCTATATTTGCGGCATGACTACCTCGCAGGCGCCGGTCGGGCGGCTTGTCGTGTGCCCCACCCCGATCGGCAACCTCGAGGACGTCACGCTGCGCGTGCTGGCTGAGCTGAGCCACGCCGACGTCGTCGCGTGCGAGGACACGCGCCACACGGCAGTGCTGCTGAACCGACACGGTATCTCGGCTCGCCTGGTGAGCCTGCACGAGCACAACGAACGTGCGCGGGCGGCCGAGCTCGTCGAGCAGATCCGCGCGGGAGCGACGGTCGCGCTCGTGTCCGACGCCGGCATGCCGCTCGTGTCAGACCCGGGCTTCGCGCTGGTGCGTGCGTGCGTGGCGGCGGAGTTGGACGTGCAGGTGCTGCCCGGTCCGTCCGCGGCGCTGACCGCGCTGGTCGCCTCGGGACTGCCGGTCGAGCGCTGGTGCTTCGTGGGTTTCCTGCCGCGCGCTCGCGGAGAGCTGGTGGCGCTGTTGAGCGGCGCGACGGAGACGCTGGTGGCGTTCGAGTCGCCGCGGCGCCTCGCAGCGACGCTCGAGTTGCTCGCATTGCACGACCCGCAGCGGCCGGTAGCGGTATGCCGCGAGCTGACGAAGCTCCACGAAGAGGTACGCCGCGGGTCGGCGAGCGCGCTGGCGGAGCACTATCGCGCGGCGCCAGCACGTGGCGAGGTCGTGCTGGTGATCGGCGCGGCCGACGGTGCGCGGGCGTCGCTGCAGGAGGCGCTTGCGGCGCTGCGCGAGCTGATCGACGCGGGCGCGAAGGCGCGACCGGCTGCTGCGGCGGTGGCGAAGCTGACTGGGCTGCGCGCCAACGAGCTCTACCGCGAGATCACGCGCCAGCAGCACGGCGTAACACGTTAGGTGCCGAATCGTGTACCATCGGATCCAATGGATCAGGTGAGCACCCGCTTGAACGTGACCTTGGATTCCGAGCACGCGGCCAAGCTCTCGATGCTGGCCGAGCGCATGCACCTGCAGGAGGGGACGCTGGCGCGCTCGCTGCTGTCGAGCGCGCTCGACGAGGCCGACCCCGACCCTCGCACCGTCACTGCGCTGCTCGACGGGATCCCGGGTGCTTTCGAGGACGCCCAGCTGGGCTTGAGGCAGGGTAAGGAAGGCAAGACTGTCCCGCTCGACGAGCTCTAGTCGAAACAAGAAGCGTGGCGCGCGTCGAGCTGAGCCTTAGCGCGGTCGAGCTACTCGACCGGATGATCGTGACGCATAGCCTGTCTGCGGACACACGTGCGCGAGTCCAGCACTCGTTGCGCAAGCTGGAGCGGTTTCCGTCGATCGGGCGCCAGCTCGATGAGCGATGGGGAAGCCAACGCTTCATTGTGGGGCCATGGCGCTGGCTGGTGATCGTCTACGCGTACGAGAAGTCGGCGGACCGGGTGCTCGTGGTCGGTATTCAGGATGCGCGCTCGTCGAGCGCTGTTACCAATCTCACCGCACCCCGGTAGCTTGCAGCCACTCGTGTCCTTCTACGTCACCACTCCCATCTACTACGTGAACGCGGCGCCGCACCTGGGCCATGCGTACACGACGATCGCCGCGGACGTGATGGCGCGCCACCATCGCCAGCGCGGCGAGGACGTGTTCTTCCTGACGGGCACGGACGAGCACGGCGAGCCGGTGGCTGACGCGGCGCACGCGCTGGGCGTCGAGCCCCAGGAGCTGGCCGATCGCAACGCGGAGCGCTTCAAGGCGCTCGCGCCGCAGCTGCACGCGAGCAACGACTTCTTCATCCGCACCACCGACCCGCAGCACGAAGCTGTGGTCAAGGACGTGCTCTCGCGCGTGCGCGAGAACGGCTACGTGTACGAGGGCACCTACGAGGGCTGGTACTGCCCGCGCTGCGCGGACTTCAAGGCGGAGAACGAAATCGACGAGGACCGGCGCTGCCCGATCCACCACATCGAGCTGACGCGCGAGCAGGAGGACAGCTACTTCTTCAAGCTGTCCGCGTTCCAGGAGCGCCTCGAGACCCTGTACGCCGAACGCGAGGACTTCGTCCTGCCGCGCACCCGCTACAACGAGGCGCTTTCGTTCATCCGCTCGGGGCTGCGCGACGTGCCGCTGACGCGCCACAAGCTGACCTGGGGCGTGCAGGTTCCGTGGGACCACGAGCACGTCTTCTACGTGTGGTTCGACGCGCTGCTGAACTACTACTCGGCGCTGTCCTACGCGCCCGCGCCGCCAGGAGTGGACGTTGGTGACTGCGGTCTGACCGAGCGCTTCTGGCCCGCCGACTACCACCTGATCGGCAAGGACATCCTGCGCTTTCACGCGGTGTACTGGCCGGCGCTGCTGATGGCGGCGGAGATCGAGCTTCCTGAGCACGTGTTCGTCCACGGCTTCCTGCTGATGGACGGCGAGAAGATGAGCAAGTCACTGGGCAACGTGCTCGACCCGTTCGCGGTGATCGAGCGCTATGGCCCGGACGCGCTGCGCTTCTACCTGCTGCGCGACGTTCCGTTCGGCCAGGACGGGTCGGTTTCGACTGCGGCTTTCGAGCTGCGCTACGAGAGCGAGCTGGCCAACGAGCTGGGCAATCTCGCCAGCCGCACGATCGCGATGGTGCACCGCTACCGCGCAGGCGTCGCGCCGCTGGGGGCGCTCGACTCGCAGCTCGACTGGGAGTTCGCGGGCCTCGCCGGGGAGGTGGGGGCCCTGATCGACCGCGCCGAGCTGACCGCTGCGCTAGACGCGATCTGGCAGCGCGTGCGCAGGCTCAACCGCTACGTCGAGGAGCGCGCCCCGTGGCAGCTGGCCAAGGACGACGCGCGCGCGCAGGAGCTCGACGGCGTGCTGCTGACGCTCGTCGTAGGACTGCGCGTGCTGGCGGTGCTGCTGCATCCCTACATGCCGTCCAGCACCGAGGAGCTGCTGAGTGCCCTGGGCTGCGAAGACCGCTCGCTCGCGGGCGCGCGTTGGGACGCGACCCAGTCTCAGGGCGCGCCGATCGGCCAGCTCGAGTCGCTGTTCCCCAAGTCGTCGTGATCATGGCCGCCGGCCGCCGGCCCCGAGCATGATCGACTCGCACACGCATCTGGACCTTTGCGAGCAGCCGAACGCGGAGCTCGTCGCGGAGGCCGATGGGGCGGGCGTGACACGCATGCTGACGGTCGGGATCGACGGTGCCTCCTGCCGCGCGGCGCTGGCGGCGGCGGAGGACTTCCCGCAGGTGTTCGCCGCGATCGGCCGCCACCCGAACAGCGCGAAGGGATTCGACGACGCCGACCTCGCGGAGCTCCGCGCGCTGGCGGCGCACGAGCGCTGCGCGGCGATCGGCGAGAGCGGCCTCGACTTCTATCGCGACAGCGCGCCGCAGGCAGACCAGGAGCGCGCCTTCGCGGCACAGATCCAGCTCGCGCGCGAGACAGGCAAGCCGCTGGTGATCCACTCGCGCGCCGCCGACGAGCAGACGCTCGAGCAGCTCGCGGCCGAAGCGGACGGCGTGAGCGTCGTGATGCACTGCTTCTCGATGCCGGGGCGGCTGCAGGAGTGCGTGCGCCGCGGCTATGCGATCTCGTTCGCGGGCAACGTCACCTACAGGAGCGCGGCCGATCTCGCCGACGCGGCTCGTCGGGCGCCCGAGGAGCTGCTGCTCGTGGAGACAGACGCTCCCTATCTAACGCCGCAGGCGGTGCGTAAGGAACGAAACCGCCCCGCATTGGTGGTGCACACCGCGGCGTTCGTGGCGCAGCTGCGCGGCGTGAGCGTCGATCGCCTCGATGCGGCGGTGACGCGCAACGCGGCGCGCGTGTTCGGCTGGGCACATCCATGACCGGGCACCCCCCCTACGACGGGGCAGGCAGGTGAGCGTCGTGACGGACGGTCCCGTGCAGCCGAGCCTGCGGCGCATGCGCCGCTTTGGCGTGCGTCCTGACCGCGAGCTCGGCCAGAACTTCCTGATCGATTCGAACATCCTCGGGGTGATCGACCGCGCAGCGGCGCTCGGGCCCCGGGACGTTGTGCTCGAGGTCGGCGGCGGCCTGGGCGTGCTCTCGGAATACCTCGCTGAGCGGGTCGCTCACGTGCACGTGGTCGAGATCGACGAGCGCCTACGCGAAGCGCTGGGCGACGCGACGGACCCGCACACGAACGTGACAGTGCATTGGGCGGACGCGATGACGCTCGACATGGTCGGTTTGCGCCCGGCGCCTGACAAGGTCGTGGCGAACCTGCCCTACGGCGTGGCGGCGAGCGTGCTCCTGCGCACCATCGAGGAGCTGCCGAGCGTGCACACATGGGTGGCGATGGTCCAGCGCGAGGTCGGCGAGCGGCTCGCGGCCGGGCCGGGGGGCGGGGGCGCCTACGGGGTGCCGTCGGTGCTCGCGCAGCTCGCGTGCGAGGTGCAGGTGCTGCGCGCGATCCCGCGCGGCGTGTTCCATCCGGTGCCGAACGTCGACTCGGTGCTCGTCGGTATGCGCAGGCGGGCGGGCACGGGCGACGCTGTCTCGCCGGCGCTGCGCGCGCTGGTGGCCGGCGCATTTGCGCATCGCCGCAAGACGCTCGCGGGCTCGCTCGCGCTGGCCGGCTCGCAATCGAGCTCGCGCCCGCCGCGCAATCCTCTACCGCGGCGCTCGCGCGAGCAGCTGCGCGAGGCGCTCGTGAGCCTGGGTCATCCTCCGGATGCTCGCGCGGAGCGCCTCTCGCCGGAGGACTTCCGCGTGCTCGAGCGCCTGCTGGGGCTATGAACCTGTTTGAAACAGGTTCTAGGACCGACGCACGCGTGCTGGCGCCGGGCGTGCATCGTGCGCTGGCCCCGGCGAAGGTCAACCTGGGGCTGTTCGTGGGACAGGTGCGCGAGAGCGACGGCAGGCACGAGCTCGTCAGCGTCATGCAGTCGATCTCGCTGGCTGACGAGCTGACACTCGAGCCGGCGCCGGCGGGCAGCGAGCGCGACGAGATCGTGTGCCCAGGAGTGCCGCTGCCCGTAGAGCAGAATCTGGCGGCGGCGGCGCTGCGCGCGTTTCGCGCGAGCACCGGTTGGCAGGCCCCGCCGCTGCGGCTGAGCATCGTCAAGCGGATCCCCGTCGCGGCGGGCCTCGGAGGTGGCTCGGCGGACGCGGCGGCGGTGCTGCGTCTCGCGCGGCACGCTTCGGGGATGGGCGACGAGCGGCTGCTGCGCACGCTCGCGGCGCAGCTGGGCGCGGACGTCCCCGCCCAGGTATCTCCTGGACGCTGGCTCGCGAGCGGCGCGGGCGAGCGACTGCAGGAGCTGGCGTCGCCGAGATCGCCGTTCGGCGTGCTGATTCTGGCCCAGGAGTCGGCGCTGTCGACCGCGGCGGTGTACGCGGAGGCGGACCGGCTGGCACAGCTGCGCACGCACGCGACCCTCGAGCAGCGCCGGCAGGAGCTGAGCGCGGCGCTCGAGCACGGCGCCCCGCTGCCCGCTGCGCTGGAGCTGCTGCACAACGATCTCCAGCGCGCCGCCGTGGCGCTGTGCCCGCAGATCGCCGACTCGCTGGCGCAGGCGCGTGAGGCTGGAGCGGAGCTGGCGCTCGTCAGCGGGTCGGGCCCGACGGTGCTGGGGCTCTTCCCGGCGGTGGGACGATCGCCCGGCAGCGGCGTCGCCTTGGCCCAGGCGGCGGCGGTCGGTCTTGCGAGCGATCGGAGATCGGCCAGCACCCCCGCCGCGATCTGCGCGACGCCTGTCGACGGCGCGTTTGCCCGCGCAGTGACGCTCGCCGCGGACGAACGACGGCTCGGTACGTCACAATCCGCCGAGGTCCAATGAGCAGGTCGCAAATCAACGAGCTGGTGGCCGCGGGCGCTGCCGTGATCAGCCTGGGGCTGTTCGCCGGCCTGATCCTCGTGCCGGCGTGGTCGTCGTACTCACGCCTGTGGGAGCGGGTGGCCGCGACGGTGCTCTCCCTGTACGTGCTGGCGGTGCTGGTGGGCGTCGGGGTGGTCGGCGCGCTCGCGGCCGTCTACCTCTGGGGCTGACCGCGTGTCAGACCTCGCCGCGCTCGACGCGATCACCGAGGCGGTCGAGTCGGGTGCGGGCCTTCCCGAGGTCGTGCGTGCGGCGGCCAAGGCCCTCGACGCGAGTCTCGCCGTGAGCGACGCGTGGGGGGCCACGCTGGCGGTCGCGGCGCGATCGCCGGCGGAGGAGCGCTCGCTGCTGTCCCAGGGTGAGGGTGTCAGCAGCGCTCCGCTGCGCGTGGCCGACACGATCGTGGGGACACTGCACATGCGCGCGAAGAGCGAGCCCACGGCCTCGATGCGCCGACTGCTGCTGACGATCATCGCCTCGGAGGTCGAGCGCGTGAGAGCGCCCGAGCGCGTCTCCGAAACTGCCGCCGCGGATTTCCTGCGCGCGATCATGAGACGCGAACTGAACGAGCGCGGCGAGCTGCTCGAGCGCGCGAAGGCGCTGTCGCTGGCGATCGAGGACGGCGCGAGCATGCTCGTCGCCCGCGCGGTGCCGCAGTCGCCGACCGACGAGGGCTGGCGCGGACGCGTGCGCGCGGTCGCCGAGCGTGGCGCGCGCGCGGTGACGAGTCGTTCGATCGCGGCGCTGTCCGACCGCGAGGGCATCCCCGGCGCGGAGGTGCTGGTGCTGATCCCCGGTGGCGACGAGCCGACGGCGGCGCGGGCGGCGGACGCGGTTCTCAACGAGATGGAAGCCAGCCTCGCGGGGTACACGTTCGCGCTGGGCCGCAGCCGTATCACCGGGGACCCATCGGAGCTGCCGCGCGCGGCGAGCGAGGCGCTGCTCGCGGCGAACGTCGCCCAGGGCTCGCCCGATGGCGCAGCGCTGGCGTTCGATCAGACCGGCGCCTACCGGCTGCTGCTGTCGGCGATGAGCGAGAACCCGAGCGAGCTACAGCGCTTCTACGCGGAGACGGTCGAGCCGCTGATGGCCTACGACGAGCAGTACGAGACCGAGCTGGTGCGCACGCTCGAGACGTTTCTCGAGGCCGACGGCAACGTCGCGGGCACGGCGCAGCGGCTGTTCACGCACCGCCACACGATCTACTACCGCCTGGAGCGCGTGCGCGAGCTGTCCGGCCTGGACGTCAGCTCTAGCGACGGACGCGAGAAGCTGAGCCTCGGTCTGAAGTCGATGCGCGTGCTCGGGATCGCGACCGCCGGCGGTCCGGCGTCAGAGGCCGGCGCCGAAGGCGGGCGTGTGCCGCGCCGCTCGAGCCGGCGCCCTTAGAAGCGGCGCACGCCGAACTCGATCGCGTAGGTCGCGCCGTGACGGGCGCGTTCGAGCACGGCGGGCACGGCGGGCGTCACGGCGACGCCCGCGTCGCGATATTCGCCGCTGAGCATGATCTCGCGGTGCGGCGGCGACGCCATCCATTCCTCGACGATGTGCGCCGGCGTGGTGTCGCTCCCGGTGCCCCAGGCGATGTTCTGCCCGACGGCGAACCCGGCCGTGTGCGCGGGATAGCGGGTGATGGCCACGAGCGAGAGCGGCGTCTGCCCGGTGGGACGGTCGTCTGCGAAGTAGTCGCTGCGCACCATCGTGTCCACCTGGCTGGAGGCCACGTGGCGCAGTTCGCGGTTGGCGCGCAGCGATCGCACGCCGTGGGCGCTGCGCAGGCGGTTGATCAGGCACAGCGTCGCCGCGTCGACCGCGCGGACGTTGGCGGCGCTGGGGAGCATGCTTTCGCCGGGGCAGGGCGGACCCGCTGTCGCGCTGCGCGCCTGCTCGGAGCGGCGCGCGGTGTGCGCCGCGAGCGCCGCCACGCACGTCAGCATCGCCGCCGCGAGCGCACACGCGCACGCGACCAGTGCCGCGGTCAATGCGACACCAATCCTGCTCCCGCGTCTTGTCGTGACCGCCGGCAAGTGGCGGAATACTTGCAGGAGCGCCCGATGCACGCGTTGCTGCATTGTTAAGGTGGTTCGTGGGCGCCGGCAAAAGGCCTGCAATCGGGACGCCTCGGGTACCCGCGGGCCCGGCTATTCTTCTTGCTCCCTTTGGGGGGTCGTCCAACGGCAGGACATCAGGTTTTGGTCCTGAGAATCGGGGTTCGAGTCCCTGCCCCCCAGCTCCGAAGGTGGATGCACGGCGAGCGAATAGCATCTGACCCGTGAGCGCCCTCTCCGTTCTGATCCTCGCAGCGGGCCAGGGAACGCGCATGCGCTCGCGCAAGACGAAGGTGCTGCACGAGCTGTGCGGGATCCCAATGGTGTTGTGGCCCGTGCGCGCGGCGCTGGCGGCGGGCGCGGGCAGGGTGGTGGTCGTCGACTCGCCCGAGCGGGCGCTCGCGGATGTGCTGCCGGATGGCGTCGAGCTGGCGGTGCAGGAGCGGCCGAACGGCACGGGCGATGCGGTGGCGGCCGGGATGGCGGTGATCGGCGAGGGCAACGGTGCGTCGGGGGATGCGTCGGCGCCGGTGCTGGTCTTGAGCGGGGACGTGCCGCTCGTCAGCGCTGAGGCGATCACGGCGTTGGTCGATGCCCACGGGGCGAACGGCGCGGCGGCGACGATGGCGACGACGATCCTCGATGACCCGACGGGCTACGGGCGGGTCGTGCGCGACGGCGACGGCGCGGTGCAGCGCGTGGTCGAGACGAAGGAGCCGGGCGACGCGACGCAGGCCGAGCGGGAGATACGCGAAGTGAACACGGGCATCTTCGTGTTCGCGGCGCAGGCGCTGGCGGATGCGCTCCCACGCCTCAGCAGCGACAACGCGCAAGGAGAGCTGTACCTGCCGCAGGTGCTGGATCTGCTGAGAGCAGAAGGCGCGAAGGTCGCGGCGCACGTGGTGGACGACGAGGCGCTGGTGCTCGGCGTAAACGACCGTGCAACGCTCGCGCGCGTACGGGCGATCGCGCAGCGCGCGATCCACGAGCGTCACATGCGCGCGGGCGTTGGCATCGTCGATCCGGGGGCCACGGTGATCGACGTGGATGTCGAGATCGGCCAGGACACGCTGATCGAGCCGTTCACGACGATCCGCGGCGCGACGCGCATCGGACGCGACTGCACGATCCGTCACTCCTACCTGGTGGACTGCGTGCTCGAGGACGGCGTGAGCGTTGGGCCGTTCGCCTACCTGCGACCCGGGACGGTGCTGCGCACGGGCACCAGGGTGGGGACGTTCGTGGAGGTCAAGAACTCCGACGTGGGCCCCGGTGCGCGGGTGCCGCACCTGTCCTACATCGGGGATGCGGACGTCGGCGTTGGCACGAACCTGGGAGCGGCCACGATCACGGCGAACTACGACGGGCACGCCAAGCACCGCACTACGGTTGGCAGCGGGGTACGCACGGGCGTGGACACGACCCTCGTGGCGCCGGTGAGCGTCGGCGACGACGCGTATACAGGTGCGGGCTCGGTGATCACCGACGACGTGCCGCCCGGCGCGCTCGGCATGGCGCGGGCACGCCAGGAGAACATCGAGGGCTACGCCGAGCGGCGTGCGGCCGAGGCAAAGGACGCTCGATCGACGTGAACGATTCGTGTACGGGGTCTACACTCCCTCGGGAGATGAGTGCGATCGACACGCGCACCGACTACTCGCGGGCGAGCCTTCCGATCGACTACAACAAGCGCCTGATGCTGTTCAGCGGGCGCGCGAACCCGCAGCTGGCGATAGACATAGCGGACAAGCTCGGTGTGGACCTGGGGCCGGTCGAGCTGAAGACGTTCTCCGGCGGCGAGGTGTACTGCCGCTACGAGGATTCGATCCGCGGCGCGGACGTGTTCATCGTCCAGCCGACCAGCGGCAACCCCCACACGGGCGTGACTGCGAACGACTCGCTGATGGAGCTGCTGTTCATGATCGACGCCGCCGTCGGCGCGTCCGCGCACAGGGTGATCGCGGTGACGCCTTGGTTCGGCTACTCGCGCCAGGACAAGAAGTCGGCGCCGCGCGAGCCGATCTCGGCGCGCCTGGTGGCGCGCATGCTCGAGGCGGCGGGCGCGGACCGCGTGCTAACCATGGACCTGCACGCGGGTCAGATCCAGGGGTTCTTCCAGATCCCGGTCGACCACATGACGGCGCTGTTCATGCTGACCCAGTACTTCGCCGACTTGGGCCTGCCGGACCTCGTGGTCGTGGCGCCGGATGCGGGCAGGGTGAAGCTGAACAAGAACTTCGCGTCGAAGATCGGCGCCGAGCTGGCGATCCTCGACAAGGAGCGCCCCGCGCAGCAGGTGGCGGAGATCGGCTACGTGATCGGTGACGTGAAGGGGCGCACGGCGGTGATCGTGGACGACATGATCGACACCGCCGGGACGCTGCAGGCGGCTGCCAAGACGGTCATGGAGGAAGGCGCCGCGCGCGTCTACGCGGCAGCTACCCACGCTGTGTTCTCGGGCGACGCGTTCAAGAACCTCGAAGAGTCGGGGCTCGAGCAGATCGTCGTGACGGACACGATTCCGATCGCGACCGCCGGCCGGCCGAGCAACGTCCGCGTGCTGCCGTGCGCCGAGCTGCTCGCCGACTCGATCAGGCGCATCTTCGTCGATGACTCCGTCAGCGAGGTCTTCGGCGGCGAGAACCAGTTGTTCTAGAGCGATATCCGCATCGCCTGTGGGAAGCTTGCCGCATGGACTTCTTCGAGCCGCCGCCCAAGCGAGATCAGCCGCCCGAGCCGAGGCGCTACCGCACGCCCGAATGGACGGGGCCGCCCGAGAACGTCGCCCCGGCGGTTGCGGCGCTCGAGCTCGTGCTGGTCAACACCGGCGACGTCGCCGTGTTCGTAACCGGAGCGGTCGTGTACCCGAACGGTTTTCAAATGGCCCTGACGGCTCTGCTCCGGGAGGAATCCGACATCGAAGATGTGATCGGGATGCGCCTACGTCGCTTTCGTCGCGGCGGAGCAGACCGCGAGATCCCGCCCGAGATGCTGCGCTTCGGCATCCAGTTCTCCGACGGCCGCAAGGCGACCAACACTGGCTGGTCGCCCCCCTTCGACGCCGAGCTGCGTCCAGATGGGCCGCTGCTCACGCCCCAGGGCGGCGGGGGAGGCGGACAGCACTGGGACCAGCGAATGTGGGCGTGGCCGCTGCCACCTGCCGGCGAGCTGCTCTTTGTGTGCGAATGGCCGGCGCAGGGCATCGAGTTGACGACCGCGGCGCTCGACGCGGAGGTGATCCTCTCCGCCGCGACACGAGCGCGGGAGCTTTGGCCCGCAGCCGACCTCCCCGAGAGACCCAGACCGACGCCGGAGCCCTAGAGCGATGTCCTCGACGGTCCCACCTCCGCCGGCCGCCGAGCGTGGCCCGCGCGTCTGGTGGCTGGGCCTGCCACCCAGGCAACGCCGGGTGCTACGCAGACTGTTCGCGGTGAGCGTCGTCGTGGTCCTCGTCGTCGGCGCGGGCCTGGCGCGGTTCCTGAGCGTGGAGAACGCCGAACGCAACGCCGAGGTGGCGCTGCTGCAGGCGGAGGTCAAGGGGAACGCGGCCGGGATGCTCGCTCAGCTGAGCGGGTGTCGTGAGAGTCCGTCCTGCGTGGCGAGCGTGAGGGCCGACGCGAGCAATCTGCACTTGCGCCGCACGGGCGCGGTGAAGCTTCTGCAGCTCGAATCGAGCACGGCCTACTCGCCGTTCGGCGCGACGGGCATGACGCGCGTTGCATGGACGGTGATCGGCACGCTGCCTGTGGTCCAGTGCGTGGACGTGCGTCGCGCGGGCAACTTCCTGACAGGCATCCACGTGCAGCTGCTCAGTGTGAGCGCGCCGATCGCGGGCGAAGGCGTCTGCCACAAGCGCACTGCAAACGAAATCGAAGAAGAAGAAGCGACGGCGGTAGAACGATGAACGGCGATTGCTAGAGTCTTGACTCGCTCATGGCCAGCACGACGACCAAGCTGAACGTCAACAGCCGCGCCGCAGAGGGGTCGCGCGCAGTGCGTCGCCTGCGTCGCAGTGGGCGGGTGCCGGGCGTGCTGTACGGCGGCGGCGGAGAGCCGGTTGGCTTCGACGCGGACGCGCGCGAGCTGCGTCTGGCGCTCGCGGGGTCCGGCGCGGTGCTCGACCTGAGCGTGGATGGCGAGAAACCGACGCCAGTGGTGCTCAAGGAGGCTCAGCGCCACCCGGTGCGGGGCGAGACGACCCACGTCGACCTGCTGCGCGTCAACCTCAAAGAGGCGATCCACGCGGTGGTGCCGGTCGAACTCGAGGGTGTGGATGACGCACCTGGCGTCAAGGAAGGTGGCGTGCTCGAGCAGATCACGCGTGAGCTGAACGTCGAAGCGCTGCCAACCGCGATCCCCGAGTCGATCGTCCACGCGGTCGGCGAGATGCAGATCGGCGAGACGATCCTGCTCAGCGCGCTGAGTACCCCGGAGGGTGTGACGCTGCTCGATGACGCCAACGAGACCGTGATCGCGACGCTGTCGCCGCCGCGCCTGCAGAGCGAAGCCGCCGAGGAAATCGAAGCCGAGACGGAGCTCGTGGGCGAGGACGGCGCACAGGACGCAGACGCCGACGGCGGCGACTCCGAGGGCTCCTCCGGCGAGGAGTAAATCGACCCTGCGACGCCCGTTCGGCGGTGGCGGCAGCGGCGGGACGATCGACTGGCTGATCGTCGGACTGGGTAATCCCGGCCGCGAGTACGCAGGCACTCGCCACAACATCGGTTTCGCGGTTGCGCAGGCGCTGGTCGAGCGCTGGGACCTGGGTCGGGCCAAGGACCGCTTCCGCGGTCGCCTGGCCGAAGGTCGCACACCGGCGCCGGAGATAGCTGCCGTCACGGCAGACGCAGACGCAGGCGCAGGCGCCGGCCAGGGAACGAGTGCCCGCGGCCCGCGGGTGGCGGTGCTGTGCCCGCAGACGTTCATGAACGACGCCGGGCGCTCGGTGGGTCCGGCGCGCGGCGCGTTGAAGCTGCCGTTGGAGCGCGTGCTGGTGGTGCACGACGAGATCGACCTGCCGTTCGGCGAGGTGCGCACGCGCCTGGGCGGGGGCCTGGCTGGGCACAACGGCCTCAAGTCGATCAAGCGCGAGCTGGGCGGCGCGGACTTCATGCGCGTGCGCGTGGGCGTCGGGCGCCCCGACTCGACGGACCCGGAGATCGTGTCCGCGTACGTGCTGGGCCGCTTCCGCGAGTCAGACGCGGAGGTGGCGGAGCTGGTGGAGCGCGCGAGCGAGCACACCGAGCGGGTCGTGCTCGGAGAGGAGCCGTGATGGCGAGCGCGACGGGCGCTCTGCGCACGCTGCTGGGGCTCGCTCTCCAGGACGAGTCGACGCTGCGGCTGGCGCGCGAGGGCGGCCATGCGTTCGTGTCGTCGTCGCTGCGCGCATATGTGATCGCGGCGCTGGCCGAGATCGACGCAGCGGCGCAGGCGCGCCCGACGCTCGTGGTGGTCGGCGATGACCGCGCGGCGCGCGACCTTGCGGCCGATCTCGGGGCGTGGCTCGCGCCGCGGCAGGTTCGCTACTACCCGTCCAGGGGCGTCGCCTACGAGTCTCACCTGGCACCGCCGGCGCATCTGGTGGGGCTGCGCGTCGCGGCGCTCGACGCGCTGCTGGGCACACCCGGCGAGGGCACGAGCGCTGCGGAGCCGCCGGTGGTGGTGGTGAGCGCGGTGGCACTCTCGGAGAAGGTGCCCGACCCTGAGCTGCGTCCGCACTCGTTCAGGCTGCGGGTGGGCGAGCTGCTCGACCTCGATGAGTGTGCGGCGGAGCTCGTCAGCGCCGGCTACGAGCGCGTCGATCAGGTCGAGGAGCGCGGACAGTTCGCGCTTCGCGGCGGTCTGCTGGACGTGTTCGGCGCGACCGAGGAGCGGGCCGTGCGCGTGGACATGTTTGACGTGGAGATCGAGTCGCTGCGCTGGTTCTCGACGTTCACGCAGCGCTCGCTGGGAGAGACCGACGAAGTCGAGATCGCGCCGGCGGCGGAGCTCGCGCTCGAGCACCGCGAGCTCGCGGAGATGGCAGCGCAAGAGCTACCCGCGCACCCGTTCGCTGGAACTGCGGGCACACGTGACGGCCAGGAGTCGGAGCGCCCAGACATCGCGGAACTGCTGCCGGTGGAGCGTTTCGGCGCGCTGCTGGACCTCCTCGGCGCAGAGACCGAGCTGGTGGTAGCGGCGGAGGAGGATCTCGAGCCGGTGCTCGCGGACCACTGGGCGGACGTGTGCGCGGCGTTCGGCGACGAGGACGCGCACCACCTGTATGTGAGCCCGGACAGCATCCGCGCGACGCTCGCCGAGCGCACGCGCATCTGGCTGTCGGGTCTGTCCAGCGGGCAGGAGATCGAGCTGCGCGCGCAGTCGGCGGACACGGCAGCGCGCTCGCTGGGTGAGGCCGAGCCCGAGCTCGAGAAGCTGGTGCGCTCGGGCTACAGAACAGTGGTGGCGTTTCCCCGGCGCGGCGAGGGTGAGCGCGCTGCGTACAACCTCGGGCGCCTGAAAGCCACCTGGCTCAGCGAGAACGGCGACGCGGGCGCCGTCGCCCAATCCCAGCCGCTGGAGCCGTCGCTGCGCTTCGCCGCGGCATCGCTGCGCGAGGGGTTCGTGGCACCGCAGCTGAAGCTGGCGGTATTCCCCGAGCATCGCCTGCTGCGCCGCCGCCGTGCTGAGCGCGGCGGCGATCGCCCGGGCCGCGGCGGCGCGGGCGGCGCGCGGCGGGGCGCGCTGCGCTCGTTCACCGAACTGCGCACGGGTGACATCGTCGTGCACGAGGACCACGGGGTGGCGCGCTTCGCGGGCTTCGAGACGCGCACCGTGGCGGACGTGACGCGCGACTACCTGTACCTCGAATACCAGGGCGACGACCGCGTATACGTGCCCACCGATCAGCTGGCGAAGATCTCCCGCTACGTTGGCGCGGGCGCGGGCGAGCATCCGCCCCTGTCGAAGCTCGGCGGCACGCGCTGGGAGACGATGAAGGCGCGCGCGCGACGCGCGGCGCAAGAGTTGGCGGGTGAGCTGTTGAGTCTGTACGCCGAGCGGCGCCGGCGCAGTGGCCACGCGTTCGGCGCGGACTCCGACTGGCAGCGCGAGTTCGAGGAGCGCTTCCCGTTCACCGAGACGCCCGATCAGGGCGATGCGATTGAGCTGGTGAAGGCCGATATGGAAGCGCCGCGCCCGATGGACAGGCTGATCTGCGGCGACGTTGGCTATGGCAAGACCGAGGTGGCGCTGCGCGCGGCGTTCAAGGCGGCGGCGGAGGGCAAGCAGGTGCTGATGCTGGTGCCGACGACGATCCTCGCGCAGCAGCACTACGGCACGTTCGCGGAGCGCCTCGCCGACTATCCGTTCACGCTCGAGCACGTATCGCGCTTTCGCAGCGCCGCGGAGCAGAAAGCCGCGATCAAGGGCTTTGCGGAAGGACGTGTGGACATCCTGATCGGCACCCACCGGGTGCTCTCGCGCGACGTTCGTGCCAAGGACCTGGGGTTGCTGATCGTCGACGAGGAGCAGCGCTTCGGGGTCAAGCAGAAGGAGCTGCTGCGTCAGCTGAAGCTGAAGGTCGACGTCATCTCGATGTCGGCGACGCCGATTCCACGCACGCTGCAGATGTCGCTGGCGGGGCTACGCGACATCTCGGTGATCGAGACGCCACCGGAGGGTCGCCGCCCGGTGCGCACGTACGTGGGCGAGTACGAGGAGGAGCTGGTCAAGCGCGCGATCACGCGCGAGCACGAGCGCGGCGGGCAGGCCTTCTTCCTGCACAACAGGATCGAATCGATCGAGGAGACGGCGGAGCGGCTGCGCGCGCTGTGCCCGGGCGTGCGCTTCGCGGTGGCGCACGGGCAGATGGGCGAGGGCGAGCTGGAGGCGGTGATGATGGACTACCTGCGAGGCGGCGCGGACGTGCTGGTGTGCACGTCGATCATCGAGTCCGGCATTGACATCCCGCAGGCGAACACGCTGATCGTCGAGCACGCGGACACTTTCGGGTTGGCCCAGCTCTACCAGATTCGCGGACGCGTGGGGCGCAGCCGGGAGCGCGCGTACGCGTACCTGCTGTACGACTCCGCCGCGGCGCTGACGCCGGAGGCGGCGCAGCGACTGTCGGCGCTGTCGGACTACACGGAGCTCGGTGCGGGCTTCAAGATCGCGATGCGCGACCTGGAGATCCGCGGCGCGGGCAACCTGCTCGGCGACGAGCAGTCCGGCCACGTCGCGGCGCTGGGCTTCGAGCTGTACATGCAGATGCTCGACGAAGCGGTGGCGGCGGCCGAGCCGGAGTTGGAGGGCGAGGCGCTGCCGGAGCCGGTCCGCCTGGATGTGAACGTGGACGCGTACGTGCCGGCCGACTACGTCCCATACGAGCAGGCCAAGATCGAGGTCCACCGTCGCGTCGCGGGAGCGCTCGAGGTTGCCGACGTGGAGCGCCTGCGCGAGGAGCTCGAGGATCGCTTCGGCCCGGTGCCCGAGCCGGTGGAGAACCTGCTGGCGCTACAGCGCGCGCGCATCAAGTTCGGCCAGGCGGGCGCCCAAACGGTGAGCTTCCGCGGCGACCGCCTCGCGGTGGTGCCGATCGAGCTCGACTCTCGCCGCGCGCGACGCCTGCGCGAAGAGCTGCCCGACGCCTCCTACGAATCCGGCCGCTCACAGGTGTCGGTGCGCGTTCCGAAGGACGGGACCGAGCGGTTCCCCAGCGTCGTCAGGGCGGCCGACGCACTGCTAGCGATCGTGCGCGAGGCTGCTTAAGAACTCGTTATCGGCTCGTTAAGGACAATGAAGGAGCTTTCCGCTAAAGTGCCCGCGTCGTGTCAAAGCTTCTTAGGTCCACCTCGGCGCTAGGCGCCGTTTTGTTTGCCGTCGTCGGGATCGCCGCCTGCGGCGGCATACCCGGTGACGCGGTCGTGCAGGTCGGTAGCTCACCGATCTCGAAGTCGGCCTTCGAACACTGGATGTCCGTCGCATCGACTTCGAACAAAGAACCGGGCTCCACTGAAAAGCCCGCGGTTCCAATACCGCCTGAATACACGGCGTGCATCGCGCACCTGCGGGTCACCGCGGCCAAGACGGCGACCAAAGGGCAGCCGGCTCCCACGACCGCGAAACTCAAGTCTGAGTGCGAAACTCAGTACAAAGCGCTGCAGCAGGAGGTGCTCGGCTTCCTGATCTCCTCGCAGTGGGTGATCTCGGAAGCTGCATCGCTCGGCGTGAAGGTCAGCGACGCAGAAGTCAAGAAAGAATTCACGAAAATCAAGTCCGCGCAGTTCCCGAAAGCGGCTGAATTTGAAAAATTCCTTGCGAGCTCGGGCCAGACGGTGTCGGATCTGCTGCTGCGCGTGAAGCTGAACATGCTGTCACAGAAAATCCAGAAACAGATCATCAAGAACAAGAGCAACGTCACTCAGGCTCAGGTCACCAAGTACTACAACGAAAACAAGTCGAAGTACGGTACGCCCGAAAAGCGCAGCGTGAGGATCATCCTCACCAAGACCGAAGCGGCGGCGAACGCCGCGAAGAAAGAAATCGAATCGGGCAAGAGCTTTGCGGTCGTGGCGAAGAAGACATCGATCGACCCGACCAGCAAGGCAAACGGCGGCCTGCTGACGGAAGTCGTCAAAGGCGAGGAGGAGGCTGCGCTCGACACGGCCATCTTCTCAGCCAGCAAAGGCACCCTTGGCGGTCCCGTGAAGACGCCGTTCGGCTACTACATATATGAAGTCGTGAAGATCACGCCAGGGACGCAGGAAGCGCTCTCCAAGGTTCAGGCGACGATCAAACAGCAGCTCGTCTCCAGCGGCGAGCAGACCGCGCTGAGTAAGTTCGTGAAAGAATTCAAAAAGAAGTGGACGAGCCAAACGGAATGTCGCTCGGGCTACGTGGTTCAGGACTGCAAGACCTACAAAGCGCCGAAGACCAGCGGTACCGCCAAATCGGCCGAATAGTCCGCACGCTCGTATGAGCGAGATCGACCGAATCCACGCCCGGCAGATCCTCGACAGCCGCGGCAATCCCACAGTTGAGGTCGATGTAGCGCTGCGCTCTGGCGCGCAAGGGCGCGCCGCAGTGCCCTCGGGTGCGTCGACCGGCGAGTTCGAGGCGACCGAGCTGCGCGACGGTGGCGATCGGTGGGGCGGCAAGGGCGTCTCGCGCGCGGTCGCGAACGTCAACGGCGAGATCGCGCAGGCGCTCGCCGGCATGGACGCCGCCGACCAGGAGGCGCTGGACGGTGCGTTGATCGAGCTCGACGGCACGCCGAACAAGTCACGCCTGGGCGCCAACGCGATCCTGGGCGTCTCGCTGGCGGCCGCGCAGGCGCAGGCCGCCGAGCAGGAGCTGCCCCTGTGGCGCTACCTCGGCGGGCCGCACGCGAACGTGCTGCCGGTGCCGATGATGAACGTGCTTAACGGCGGCGCGCACGCAGACAACAAGGTGGACTTTCAGGAGTTCATGATCGTCCCGTGCGGCGCTGGCTCGTTCTCGGACGCGCTGCGCATGGGCACAGACGTGTT
Organism: uncultured Solirubrobacteraceae bacterium; assembly: GCA_963737025.1. Classification (GTDB taxonomy): domain Bacteria; phylum Actinomycetota; class Thermoleophilia; order Solirubrobacterales; family Solirubrobacteraceae; genus Palsa-744. The sequence goes on along the minus strand of CAVTRA010000005.1, from coordinate 10,517 downwards.
TCACGCGCTGAAGCGCACGCTGCATGAGCGCGGACTGGCGACCGCTGTGGGCGACGAGGGCGGCTTTGCGCCGGATCTGAGCTCCAACGAGGAGGCGCTGAGGATGCTCGTACTGGGCATCGAAGCGGCGGGCTATCGCCCCGGTGAGGACGTGGCGATCGCGCTGGACCCCGCGACGAGCGAGATCTATCGCGACGGTGGCTATGTGCTCGAGCACGAGGGGCGCACCTTGAGCGCGAGCGAGCTAACCGACTACTGGGCTGACCTCGCGACGCGCTACCCGATCGTGTCGATCGAGGACGGCATGGACGAGGAGGACTGGGACGGCTGGCGGACGCTGACCGAGCGCCTGGGCTCACGGGTGCAGCTCGTTGGCGACGACCTGTTCGTCACGAACACCGAGCGCCTGCGACGCGGGATCGAGGCGGGTGTGGCGAACTCGATTCTGGTCAAGGTGAACCAGATCGGCACCCTCACCGAGACGCTGCAGGCGGTCGCGATGGCGCGCGCGGCTGGCTACACGGCGGTCATGAGCCATCGCTCGGGTGAGACCGAGGACGTTACTATCGCCGACCTTGCGGTGGCGACCGGCTGCGGACAGATCAAGACGGGCGCGCCGTCGCGCTCGGATCGCGTGGCCAAGTACAACCAGCTGCTGCGAATCGAGGAGCAGCTGGGCGCGAGCGCGCGATACCCGGGGCGCAGTGCCTTTGGCCGCGCGTTGAGCACCGCGCTCTAGATCCGGCTGCGACCGGGGAGGATCTCGGGCGACGAGCGCGAATCGGAGTAGTCATGCCCGCGATCTCCTCGGCATCCCGTTCCGGCGCAGCAGCTGCGACGACGACACTCGGCATAAGACGGGTGCGTTGGGATCGGCTGGGTCGCGTGGCGATGCTGTGCGTGCTGGCGGCGCTGGTGTACCTGTACATAAGCGCGGGCGTGCACATGCTTTCCACCTGGCATCAGTCGCGCCGCGACAGCGCGGTGGTGGCGACGATGGAACGCGAACACCGGTCGCTGCTGAGCCAGCGCGCGGCGCTGACGGCACCGGGGACGCTTGAAACGGAGGCTCGCCAGCTAGGGATGATGAAGCCAGGCGAGCAGCCGTATGTGGTCACTGGCCTGCCGAACAACTGACGTCGCCTGCACTGCTGAGGGCGGTGGGCACGTCCCGACGGCGGACGCCTGCACAGCCGTGGCTGGTGTTACCCGGCCGCTGCTAGCCTCGACGCGTGTCGTTCGAGACGGCGATCTACCAGTGGCAGCAGGGCGAGCGCCGGCTGCAGGCGGCGCCGGAGCCTCGCCGCGCGTTGCTGGAGCGAGTGACGGATGCGCTCGTGGCAGAGCTGCGCCGTCGCCTCGGTGGCAGGTTCTCCGTGGACGAGCTGGTGGCCTTCTACGAAGCCGGTACGGCGTGGTGCCTGCAGCTCGCGATGCGACTCGCGCCGGAGGACCCGTGGGCGTGGGACGCGGGCGTCGTCGTGGACGCCGCGTTCGCACGCTATCTACGCGAGGCCGCCGACTACGCTGGAGGCCGCAGGACGCTGTCGGAGGCCTAGTCTTCGTCGATGGTGCGGCGGATGACTATGCGGTCTTCCTCGATTTCCACCTCGACGGGCCGGTGCCCGGCCCAGTGCTCGGCGTAGACCGGATTCTCCTGGATGGCGGGATCGAGCCACAGACCGTAGCCCTCCTCGCCGTGGTCGAAGGTTCCCTCGAGGGGGCCGGTGTTGCGCGCGCCGGAGCGCCGCCCACGCCCGCCCCGGCGGCTACGACGACGGGTGCGCGTGCCACTTTCGCTCTCCTCGCTGGGCTCGTCGTCAGCGTCGGCGTCGTCGGCGTCGTGGGCTTCGGCACGAGCGCGCTCAGCCTCGGCGCGGGCGCGTTCTGCTTCTGCTTCTGCTGCTTCGAGCTCGGCGGCGATGAGGGCGTCGTCCTCAGCGCGAAGATCGATCTCCTCGGGGTAATCCGCGCCACCGCCGCCGGCACCCTCAGCTGCCTCGTCGTCGCTGACGAGCTCGTTCTGGCGCTTGAACTGCTCGATGTCACGAACGGTGACCTCGAGCTGATGCGCGACCCAGGCGTCGGTTCGGCCTTGGCGCACCCAGGCACGGATCTGGTTGAGGTGCGGGCGCAGAGATTTCCGGGGCATGGACGGTCCGGGAGACTAGCGCAAGCGAACGCGTGGCGCGGCGGGCGTGCGCCGCGGCGTTCGGGTCCGGGTCCGGTTAGGTTTGAGAAATCGGTATCGCGTTCCCCCGGTCCTGGGACTATGCTTCGCGCTCCGGCGGTCTGGGGTTGCGCCGGGTCGCCAGTCGGCAAAGAGGAAGGTGCACCCAAATGCTGGTTCTGACACGCAAGTCCAACCAGAGCATCATGATCGGGGACGAGATCGAGGTGTCGGTGCTGTCGGTCATGGGCGAGAAGGTGCGCATCGGTATCCAGGCGCCGCAACGGGTGCCGGTCTTCCGCAAGGAGATCTATCTCGAGATCCACCGCGAAGCCGGGGCGACGACACCACCCAAGGACGGCCGGCAGGCGGCGAAGCATGCAGATGAGGTGGAGGAGTCGCTGCGCGAGCTGGGTGAGGGCCCCTAGCGTTCGACGGCGTTCCGCCGCGCCGGCCCGCGCGTGTCGCTCGCCGCTAGCCGAGCAGCAGGTACAGCGTGCGGAACATCACCACGGTGACGACCGCGGCGGTGAGGATGAGGGTCAGGACGAGCAGCACGAAGCGCACGGACCCGCGCTTGTGTCGGCGCTCGACTTCGCGCTTGAACGCGCGCTGCTCGGTTGTGCGGCGCAGGGAGTCGCGCCGGTGACGGTCGAGCGTGGCCTCCTTGGCGAAGGCCCGCTCCCACTCGGCGATGCTCTGGCGCATTTTCACGTCTCGTCGCTCCCTACGCGGACGGTGTGAGCGCCTTGGCGCGCTCGTATACAGCGATGAAGCGCAGGTAGTTCTCGGCGATCTTGCGCGCGCCGGCTGAACGCTCGATCTTGCCGTCGACATAGGCCTTGAGCGGGTCCCACCAGATCGAGCGGCCGATGGCGAAGCCGATGAAGCCGTCGACGGGCGCCGCCTGGGCGAGCCAGTGGTCCACCTTGGCGTCGTCGGCGCCGCGCCCGAGCACGACGCAGTGGACGTCCTGGCGCCCGCCGCTGCGCGCCTGGGCCACCAGCATCTCGCAGTCCGAGCGTTGGTCGACGCCCTCGATCTTCCAGATGTCGACCTCGATGCCGGCGTCCTGGATCTCGGCGATGGCGCGGCGCATGAGCTCGGGGCGCAGCTCTGCGTCGTAGCGGTCGACGTCGCCGCCGACGGACTGCAGCTGGCCGTCCTCGGCGGGCACGAGCAGCTCGAACAGGAAATCGGGCTTGTGCCCCGCGAGCCAATCGCTGAGCGTGCGCAGCTTGGCGAGCTGCTCGCGGTTGGCGTCGCGGTCCCCATCGGGGTTGTAGCGGACGAGCACCTTGGTGTAGTCGGGGTCGAAGCGCTCGATGTGCTCGGCGAATTCGTCGCCGTACTGGAAGTCGAACATGCTCTGCCCCGAGCGCTCGGCCGGCATCGCAAGTTTCAGACCCCGCTCCTTCGCCTCCGCCGGGATCGTGGAACCGAACTGCTCGTCGACGAGCACACCGGCGACGGATGGATCGCTGCCAGCCCCGATGGCCTGCAGCATGCCCTCGAAGATCAGGTGCTTGGCGTCGGCGATGATGGCGGTCTGCTCGGGGTCGGGTTCGCCTTCGATCCCGAAGAACTTCTTCTGGAAAGAGCCGCGGTGGTCGAACGCGAGGATGTATAGCTTGGGGTCGGATCCGGGGGTCATGGGAGTGAGTATTCCAAAGGCGTGCGGGACGAGGTCGAGAGGTCCTTAGAATGAGGCGACGATGACCTCGGGTGCTGATCTGTTCGTGGTGTGCAAGCAGTGCGGCTCGGAGGTGAGCCCGTACATCACCGAGTGCCCGTACTGCGGGCACCGGCTGCGCAGGCGCGCGCCGAAGCTGCCGCCGGTGAACGCGCCGACGCGCAGCACCTTGCGCGGGCGCGCGCGCGCGTTGCTGTCACGCAAGCGGCCGGTGTCGGCGGGCGGCGCCACGCGCACGCGCGTGCGCCGCGGCCCGAGCCGCTGGGCGGCTGAGCGCCCGTATGCGACGATCGCGCTGGTGGCGGCGAGCGCCGCGATGTGGGTGGTGGCGCACGCCGAACCGGCGGTGCTGGCGCACATTGCGATCGCCGGCCCGCTGCGCGGAGAATGGTGGAAGCTGTTTACGCACGAGTTCGCGTATACGGACGGGGTGTATGCGTTCGTGGCGATCCTGACGGTTGCGATCTTCGGCTGGTTGCTGGAGCGCCGCCACGGGCCGGCGTTCGTGTTGGCGCTGTTCTTCGGTGCCGGGGCTGCGGGTGCCTTGGTGGCCGTCGCGGTGTATCCATTCCCCTTGGTCAGCGGCGCGAATGCCGCGGCGCTGGCGCTGCTGGCCGCTTGGGCGGTTCCCGACCTGGAGTCGGCGCGCGAGGGCGGCTACCGCGACGGCGATCTGCTTGGTGCCGGGGCGCTGGCGGCGTTGCTGCTGGCGATGCCGTTCGCGCGTCCGGAAGCGAGCTGGCTGGCCGGTGTGACGGGCGCCGTGCTGGGATTGCTGGTGGGCCTCGGCATGCATCGGCTTGGTCGCGCTGAGGCGTAGACGCGCGCCGGGGTGAGCTTATGATGGGCGCGCGATGTCGATGACCAACGCGGTGGTGCTGATCGAGGCTGAGCGCGACGCCCTGTCGACGCTGGGCGGTGAGCTGGCGGACATCGACGGCGTGGCGGAGGCCTACTCGGTGACGGGTGAGTGGGACTTTGTGGCGATCGTGCGTGTCCCGGACCACGAGCAGCTGGCGGACGTGGTGACGGGCCAGATCGGCGGGCTGTCGGGAGTGCTGCGCACGCAGACGATGGTGGCGTTCGCGGCGTTCTCGCGTCACGACCTCGAATCTCTGTTCTCGATCGGGGAATGATCGCCTGAGCGCGATGGCGGCGCTGAGGATGAAGCCGGAGTACGGGCCGACGCTCGGGCGCCTGCTCGCGCCGCGCTGGCGCGCGGCGTCGCGGCTGACGCGTGCGGCGGTGATGGTGGCGGGTGTGGCGTTGGTGGCGGTGCTGGTGGGCGCGTTCCTGACGCTCGAGAACTCGAGCTACTCGCACGGCGGCAGCGTGCCGTTTAGCTTCAGCTACCGCGACCTCTACCGCACGGCGCCGGATCCGGACGGTTTCGTGAAGCTCCAAAGCCGCTGGAACGGAGGCGAGCTGAAGTACTCCTACGCGGTCGGGCCATTGCGGTTGCCGCGCTATACCGGCGAAGCGTCGGTCGAGATGTCGCTGTACGCGGTGGGCTTCATCCACGCGCTGAGTGCTCGCTACGAGGACTTCGAGCTGCGCGGCGAGGGCAAGACGCGCGTCAGCACCACGCTCACCGGTTACGAGGTTCTCTACACCGCGGATGTGGAAGGCCGCAGCATGTACGGGCGCGACGTGCTGCTGCTGCCGCCGCGTGAGGGCGCGCGCGAAGGCGTGGTCGTGACGATGCTGACCGCGCCGAAAGCGAGCGCGCAGGTGGAGTCGCCGATTGAAGTGGGTGAGACGGGCGTGCTGCTGAAACCGATGAAGACGTTTACGTTCGGCTAGCGCGCGGAACGGCTGTGTCGCTCGACGTCGGCGATGGCGCGACGAAGACGGCTGAGCGCACCGAGTGGCGGGGCGGCTTCATCGGCGGGCGCGGCGGTGCCTCCGTTGTTGGGGTCGCTCGGGAGAGGGACCGTGGCGTCGTCGTTGGCGGCGGTGCCTTCGGCCGGCGGTGGGCTCGCCGTGGGGGCCGGTTCGGTGGGCGTGGCGCCGGTGGACGTGACCGGCGCTGCGGGTGCGGGCGGCGTAGTGGCCGGCGTGGTCGTAGTGGTGGTGGTAGTGGTCGTGGTCGTTGTGGGGGCGCCAGACGGGACGGTCGTCGCTGAGGCCGGCAGTTCAGTGCTCTGCGTGGTGACCTCGGTGACGGGCTGCGGATCGACGGGCTTAGCTGCCGGCGCGGCGACGCCGACGGTGTGGCCGGCGGCGAGCGTGGTGTCGCCAATTGGCGTGGGGGGCGGCCCGGCGGGGGCGGCGGGCTTGGCGACCTTGGCGAGTGCGAGGTGGTGGTGGACGTGTAGGGGCGGCGGCGCGCTGGGGGTGGGAACGGTCGCGGTGATCGGCTGCAGGGCTTGGTGGACGACGACTGGCTCATCGGCGTAGGCGCTGGTGGCGGCTGAGGCCGAGGCGCGCGCGTGATGGTGGTGCGCCGCGACATGGTCGGCGGCGGCGACGCCGGCGGTGAGGATGGCGGCGGCGGCGAGCCCGGCGACGGCCTTGGTGGCGATGGCGCCGGCGCCGGCGGTGACGATGCTCCCGGTCAGCCCCCCGCCTGCGGCGGCGGCTCCCGCTCCGGCGCCGGCTGTGGCTGAGGCTGTGGCGGCGGCGCCGGCGCCGCCGGCGACGTGCGCTCCGCCGGCCGAGGCGGTGGAGCCAAGCTTGGCGAGCAACAGCTTCTTGACCAGCAGCAGCGGGCCGATGGGCATGATCAGCGCAAGCGCGCGGTTGTTGGCCTTGAGCTGCTTGCGGAAGAACGCGCAGCGCTCGCATCCGCGCACGTGACGGCGCGCGGGAGTGCTGAGCTTGGCGAGCCCCTCGGCGACGCTGCCGAGCTCTAGGCGCACCTCGTCGCAGGAGAGCTTGCGCGCCTCGGCTGCCTCGGCGAGCGAGATGCGGGCACGCACGAGCAGCGACTTGACGGACGGCACGGTGGTGTCCATGGCGAGTGCGATCTGCTCGTAGGAGAGCGCGTCGATCTCGCGCAGGAGCAGCGCGGTGCGCTGCGTCTCGGGCAGCTGGTGGACGTCGCCGATGAGCTCGCGAAAGCTCTCGCGGCGCATGACCTTGTCGCCGGTGGAGATGCCGCCCTCGGCGAAATGGATGTCCATCGAGTCGACGCCGATGGCGGAGGCGCGGCGCAGGTGGTTGAGCGAGCGGTTACGCGCGATCCGATAGAGCCAGGGGCGCACGTTGATGTCGCGCTCGTCGGCGAGGACCGCGTTGAAGGCGGCGGCGAACACCTCCTGCAGGACGTCCTCGGCGTCCTCGCGCGAGGCGAGCATGTGCCGGCAGAAGGACAGCAACCGCGTCTGGTAGCGGGCGCACAGAACCTCGAAGGCTGCGTGCTGCCCGCGACGGGTCATGCTGATGAGGCGCTCGTCGGACTGCAGGCGCAGCAGCGCAGACGGCCCGCGGAGGCCGGGGATGCTGCTCGGGTGTGAGAGAGCGGAGACCTCCATGACAGTGCAGTGGCTGCTGTCGCTGCTAAGGACACGCTACCAGCGCAATAGTTGCGCAAGATAAAGGGATCTGAAGCCGAATTTTCCCGGCCTGCGAGCGGCTCAAACTCGTCGCGACGCGAGCAGGGCGACGCGCGTAGAGCGTCGAGGTCGCGCGCGCATGCCCTTGCATACACTGGCTCGGCCCGGGTGGCGAAATGGGTATACGCAGTCGACTTAAAATCGACGGCCCCCGTAGGGGGCGTGCGGGTTCGAGTCCCGCCCCGGGCACCTGTGTGGTGGCATCACGCACCACCCCCGGGCACCTGGGCTGACGGCGAGACGATAAAGTCGCGACCATGGCTGCAGAGGGAGAGCAGAACCCGACGCTCGAGGGCGCGCGTGAGCTGGGCACTGCGGAGACGCGGACGTTCCACGGCGGTCGCCTGGTGGCGCGGAGGTTGAAGGCGCACGGCGTGAGCAAGCTGTTCACGCTGTCGGGCGGCCATCTGTTCTCGATCTACGACGGCTGCCGGGAGGAGGGCATCGAGATCGTGGACGTGCGCCACGAGTCGACGGCGGCGTTTGCGGCGGAGGGCTGGGCAAAGGTGACGCGTGAACCGGGTGTGTGCGCCCTGACGGCCGGGCCGGGCGTGACGAACGGGATGAGCGCAATGGCCTCGGCGCAGGCGAACCACTCGCCAATGGTGGTGTTGGGCGGTCGCGCGCCGGCGCTGCGGTGGGGGCAGGGCTCGTTGCAGGAGATCGACCACGTGCCGTTCGTGCGTCCGCTTACGCGACTTGCGGCGACACCTGAGAGCACGGAGGAGATCCCGGGCCTCGTGGATGACGCTTTCGTGGCTGCATGCGCGGCGCACGGCGGTCCGGCGTTTGTGGACTTCCCAATGGACTACGTGTTCATGGAGGCGGAGGAGCAGGGCGGTGAGAACGGGGCGCTGCCGGCTGGCACGACGAGCGGCGCAGGAGCGGGAGCGAACGGCGCGCCGGGCGAGTCGCTTGAAGCGGCGGCGGCGCTGCTGGCGGCGGCGGAACGTCCGGTGATCATGGCGGGGACGGACCTTTACTGGGGGCATGGCGAGCAGGCGCTGGTGGAGCTCGCGCACGTGTTGCGGGTGCCGGTGTTCCTGAACGGCCTGGCGCGTGGATGCGTGCCGGCGGATGACGAGCTGTTCTTCTCCCGTGCGCGCTCGCAGGCACTGAAGGGCGCGGACGTGGCGCTGGTGGTGGGCGTGCCGATGGACTTCAGGCTTGGCTTTGGAGCGTCGTTCGGCGAGGACACGGAGATCGTGGTGATCGACGCGGTAGAACCCGAGCGCGACCACCCGCGGGCGCCGGCGGTCGAGTGCTATGGGGCGATCGCGCAGACGCTGGCAGACCTGCGGACTGCGGCGGGGCCGCGCGCTCTGGGGAGCGAGAGCTGGATCGCGGAGCTGCGTGCGGCGGAGTCCGAGCGCCGCGAGGCCGAGCGGGTGGAGCTCGAGGACGCACGCGCGCCGCTACACCCGATGCGGCTATATGCGGAGCTCGCGAGCGTGCTCGACCGCGACGCGATCGTGATTGGCGACGGTGGCGATTTTGTGTCCTACGCGGGCCGCGTGGTGGACAGCTACCAGCCCGGTTGCTGGCTCGACCCGGGGCCGTTTGGCTGCCTGGGGACTGGCTCGGGGTATGCGCTGGCGGCGAAGCTGGCACGGCCGGATCGCCAGGTGGTGCTGATGCTGGGCGACGGCGCGTTCGGCTTCTCGGGGATGGAGTTCGACACGCTCGCGCGCCACGGCGTGAATGTGGTGGGCGTGATGGGCAACAACGGCATCTGGGCGCTGGAGAAGCACCCGATGGAGTTTCTGTACGGGTACTCGGTGGCGGCGGATCTGCGTCCGGAAACGCGCTACGACCAGGTGGTGGAGGCGCTGGGCGGCTACGGCGAGCTGGTGAGCGCCCCGCAGGAGCTGCGACCGGCGCTGGAGCGCGCGTTCTCGTCGGGCAAGCCGGCGCTGGTGAACGTGCTGACGGACCCGACTGTGGTGTACCCGCGCAAGTCCAACCTGGCTTAGGCGACACCGGCGAGCTTGAGCGCGCCTCCGTAGAGGATGTCGTGCTCGGAGACCTCGATCTGCTCGAGGCCGAACGCGCGCATGGCCTCCTCGAGCAGGATCATGCCGGCGACTATGGTGGGCGCACGGTCTGGGTTGAGCCCGACGACCCGCCGGCGCTGCTGTTCGTCCATGTCGGCGAGGCGGGCGAGCAGCAGTTCGACGGTGCCGAGCTCGAGCACGTAGCCATCCACCCGTGCGGGATCGTAGGGGTCGAGCTCCTGATCGATCGCGGCGGCGGAAGTGGCCGTGCCGGCGACGCCGATGCCGTGCTCGACATGGGTGCGCTGCTCGGCTGGGAGCCCCGCCAGCAACGTGGTGCGCACATCCTGCGCAAGCGCCTGCAGCTCCTCGGGACGGGGCGGGTCGGAGTGGATGTGGCGCTCGCTCATGCGCACGACGCCGGCGTGCAGCGAGACGTGGAAGCGTGCGGCGCGCTCGACTCCGACGACAAACTCGGTGGAGCCGCCGCCGATGTCGATGACGACGGTCGGCCGGTCGCCATCGGGGTCCCGTTCCGGCCGGCCGGACATGGCGCCGAGGAACGTGAGCTGTGCCTCTTCATCGCCGCTGAGCACACGCGCGTCGAGTTGGAATTCGTCGCGCACGCACTCGGCGAAGTGAGCGCCGTTGGAGGCGTCACGGACGGCGGATGTGAGCACGGCGAGGTTGGCGCTGGCACGGTGCTCGTCGATCGCCATGCGGTACTCGCGCAGCACGCTGAGCACACGCTCGATGGCGTCAGCGTCGAGCGCTCCGGTCGCGTCGACGCCCTGCCCGAGTCGGGTCACCGTGGAGCGCCGCACCAGCTCCTCGATCGCGCCGCTCTGCGGATCGACCTCGGCGACCAGTAGGCGCGTGGAGTTGCTCCCGATGTCAACCACGGCGACGCGCACGGCGGGCATGCTAAACGCGCACGGTGCTCGACGGCGGCGTGGCCCCGGCAAGGCTCAGCGCGGGGCGCGGAGCTGGTGACGCGGGCGCGACTTTGCTAGAACATAAGAAGCGACGCGGGGTGGAGCAGTCTGGTAGCTCGTCGGGCTCATAACCCGAAGGTCGCGGGTTCGAATCCCGCCCCCGCTATG
>CAVTRA010000004.1:0-403546 GCA_963737025.1 uncultured Solirubrobacteraceae bacterium | reverse complement strand
GTAGTCCTTCGGGTGTGAGGATGACGTCCTTCGGCATGTGGGTGGCGGGACTCGATTCCGGTTTGGTGGTCCGGTCGCGGCACACAAAACCCCGCTGCAAGCGGGGGCTTCGCCGGACCGGGAGGCGTCGGCGAGCGCAGCAGTATAGCGTGGCCGACAGGCCCCGGTCAGGCGCGCCGGAGAGCCCTGCGAAGCACCTACACGGCGAACGCTGCGGGCCGGCACGCGGCGTCGAGCAGCTCGCGCACGTGCCCGAGCGTGGGCGCGCGTTGCAGCGACTCCTGGAGCTCGGAGGCGGCGCCCGCCTCGAGCTGCAGGCGCGGCACGTACCACGGGTAGAACTTGCGCAGGTAGCGCGTGGCGCGCTGCTCGCCGAGGTGCTCGACGGCGCGCGCGAGCGTCCATTCGAGCTCGCCGAGCACCTGCGCACGAGTCGGTGCAGGCTCGCGCTCGCCGACTGCCGCCGTGAGCAGCTCGGAGAACAGCCAGGGGTTGCCGAGCGCGCCGCGCGCGAGCATCACGGCGGCGGCGCCGGTGGCGGCGAACGCCTGGCGCACGCCGTCGGCGTCGTCCATGCCGCCGGTGAGGATCACGGGCGCGGGCAGCGACTGCACCAGGCGCGCGGCGAGCTCGTAGTCGGGCACGCCTTTGTGGTGAACGGCGGCTGAGCGGGGGTGAAAGCCGATCGCGGCGACGCCCGCCTCGGCGACGAGCCTGTGGGCCAGCTCGAAACCGCTGTCATCGCCTGGCCTGACGCCGGAGCGCAACTTGACGGTTACCGGTACCCCACCTGCCCCATGAATCCCAGGCGCCCCAGTCCCAGTCGCGCCAAGGGCATCGCGGCCGGCGGCGGCGTCGCGGGCGCCTTCGACGGTGGCGCGTGCGACGGCGACGGCCAGCTCGGGGTCGTCGAGCAGTGCGGCGCCGGCGCCTGTCTTGCGCACCTTCGGCACGGGGCAGCCCATGTTGATGTCGATCGCATCGGCGCCACACGCGACGATCACGGCGGCTGCCTCGCGCATCACGTCGGGGTCTTCGCCGAACAGCTGGATCGCGACGGGTCCACCCTCGCGCTCGCGCGGGTCGATCCGGAGCATCTCGTTGCAGGTCTTCTCGTTGCGGTGGTGGATGGCGTGCGAGGAGACCATCTCGGAGGTCGCCATGCCGGCGCCGTAGCGCTTGGCCTGCAGGCGCACGAACCAGTTGCCGATGCCGGCAAGGGGCGCGAGCAGCACGCGGTTGGGCACGCGCAGCGGGCCGAGGTACCAGCTTTCATCAAGTCGCGGGGGTGCGGGCATGGAGAGCATCGAGTTTAAGACGGCGACGGCGGGCGAGGCTACGCGCGGGCTGCTCAGCTGTTGCGCTCGTGCAGCAGGCGCAGGCCGGTGAGCGTGAGCAGGTCGTCGACCTCCTCGATCTCCTCGGTGTAGGGCACGACGAGCCGCGCGAGGCCACCGGTGGCGACGACCTGGGTGCGCTCGCCGAGCTCGTCGTAGAGGCGGCGCAGGATGGCGTCGATGGCGCCGGCGTAGCCGAAGACGACCCCCGAGCGGATCGCGTCGACGGTGTTCTTGCCGATCACGCTGCGCGGCGGGGCGAGGTCGATCTTCGGCAGCCGCGCACCGCGTTCGGAGAGCGCTTCGAGCGATATCTCGATGCCTGTCATGAGCGCGCCCCCGACGTAGTCGCCCTCGCGGGAGACGACGTCGAAGGTGGTCGCGGTGCCGAAGTCGACGCACACCGCGAGCGCCCCGAAGCGCTCGCGGATGGCGACGGCGTTGACGAGCCGGTCGGCGCCGATCTCGCGCGGGTTGTCGTAACGGATCGCCATGCCGGTCTTGGTGCCGGGGCCGACGACGAGCATCTCGTGTCCGAGGTAGCGCTCCGCCATGGCTGTCCACTCCGGCTCGAGCTGAGGCACGGTGGAGGAGACGATCGACGCGTCGAGGTCGTCGAAGCCGTAGCCGCGCAGCTCGAGCAGGCTGCTCAGCGCTGCGCCCAGCTCGTCGGCGGTGGACTGGCGCACGGTTGCGAAGCGCCAGTGCTCGAGCAGCTGCTTGCCCTCGTAGGTCCCGAAATGGGTCTGGGTGTTGCCGACGTCCACAGCGAGCAGCATTGGCGAGCATTATGCTCGGCGACACGATGGAGGCGAGAGAGCCCAAGCTGTATGCGCTCCCGGGCTCGCACCCGTGCGCTGCTGTGGAGGCGGCGCTGCAGCTGAAGTCGATGCCGTACAAGCGCGTGGACCTGCTCCCCGGCGGTGAGGTGGTGCTCGGTCCGCTGCTCTACGGCGGCAGGACGGTGCCGGGCATGCGCATCGACGGGGAGCGCCTGGTGGGCTCCCGTCTGATCATGCGCCGCCTCGACGCGCTGACCCCCGAGCCGCCGCTGTTGCCGGCGCCCGGCAGTCCCGAGTACGCGCGCGTGCTCGAGGCCGAGCGCTGGGGAGACGAGGTCTTCCAGAGTGTGCCCCGCCGGCTGATCGATGTTGCGTTCATCCGCCGCCCGGCGGCGATGGAGAGCTACGCGGCGAACACCAAGCTGCCGTTGCCGCGGGCGTTGCTGCGGCCGGCGCTGCCGCTAAGCGCGCGGCTGATGGCGCTCAAGAACAGGGCAAGCGACGACAGCGCCCGCGAGGACCTGGCCGCGCTGCCGCGCCAGCTCGAACGAATCGACGCGTGGCTCGCCGAAGGGCTGCTCGGCGGCGAACGGCCGAACGCTGCCGACCTGCAGATCGGCAGCACGATCCGCATCCTGATGAGCATCGGCGACGTGCGACCGCTGATCGAAGGCCGTCCAGCAGCACAGCTGACGCGCTACTTCCCGCCGATGGTCGGCGGGGTGCCGGCAGGCGTGTTGCCGGCCGAGTGGCTCGCGTCCTCGGCCGGCGCGTAGCTCCCGCGATCGTGCCCCGCTAACGGCGCACGACGACGCTTCGCGTGATCATCGCCACAGCACCGTGTGCGGTGGTGAGCACGACCTTCACGCTCAGCGTGAGATGCCCATGGACGCTTAGCGCGTGACGGGCCTTGGCGTCGAGCGAGACGCCGAAGCGCGTAGCGCCGGCGTGCAGCCCCGAACGCAGCGCACGCCCCACCTGCACCAAACGCGCCGCATGCGCGGCGCTCGCGACCGAGCCGCGCGGGGCCAACAGCTGCACTTCGAGCTTGCCGCCGGCGGCCGCCTGCGAGACGTCCACCGAGCCGTGCACCGACTGGCCCCTCTGGGTGCTCGGCAGCTTCACGGCCGAGGAGGCGCTCCCCACGAACAGCGAGGCGGTCGGGGCCAGCCGCGCGGAGCCGGTCGGGGTCGTGGAGCCCGAGCCGCTCGTGGAGGTGTTCGTCGTTCCCGTATGTGTCTGTTCTTTGCTCGTCGTGGTCGTACCGGTAGTCGTCGTGCCGCCGCCCCCGCCACCCGCGGTGGTGGTGCCGCCTCCGCCACCCTCCGGGCCTTCGACGATCACCTTGTACCTGGTGTAGTTGGAGGTGCCGTCGTTGAACAGGCCTGCGCTTTCGAACTCGTATTCACCGGCGCTCGCGAAAGTGCAGGTGCCGCTCCAGCCGGTTCTCGTCGGCGGCGCCTCCACCACTCCTGTGCAGGACGGCGCCGCGCCCTTCCAGACCACATCGGTGGGCGCCTTGGAGTCGTTGTCTTCGAAGGAGATCGTGCCGCCCTGGGCGATCTTGAAGGGCGCGACTTCGTAGAAGCCCACAGTTCCTTCGGGGTTCCCCTTGGGGTTCCAGCACGGCCATTCCCCGCGATTGCAGTTTTGGGCGACTTCAAGCTTGATTTCGGCCGGCGCAGCCGAGCTCGACGCCGGGACGACGGCGACCAGCGTGAGGGCCGCCACGCCGCCCAGAGCGGCGGCGAGAGGGAGCGACAAGATCTTGCGCACACTCATTTGAATACCGACCTTCCTCGTAGTCGAACGCAGGGAGACAGTCAGCCGGCGTTTCACGCATACCCGCGGTTGTGCCGCCTGCCGATAGGACACCCATGCAGCGGATTCCTTCCCGCTGGATGGGTGTGGCTGCGGCGAGAGTCGCCGGCACCAGCGAGCGCGCGTCGGTCCGTTCACCGGCCACCGGCTCCGCTGCCTGCCGTGGCCAGCGTTCACCGCGATACAAGTGCCCGCAAGTGGCCGAATCGGCTCCTGCAGCGCTACAGTCGCGGTGGCGAGTGTGCGTAGGAAGCCGTGAGCCGCGTGCCCGCCGGGCCTCATGCGCACCCTCGACCCGCAATCCCTGACCAAGCACGTTGACCGCCTGTATCGCGCGGCGTGGGCCTTGTGCGGATCGCGCGAGGACGCCGAGGACCTGGTTCAGGAGACGTTTGCGCGGGTGCTCTCGCGACCGCGCGTGCTGCAGGGAGACGACGAGCTCTACTACCTGATGCGCGTGCTGCGCAACACATTCCTGACGAGCCTGCGCACTGCGTCGCGGCGGCCGGTGAAAGGCGCGGTGATCGAGGACGTCGTCGCGGCAGATCCGAGACCGACCAATCGCCCTGAGCAGGCATATGAGGTTCAGGAGGTCTACGCGGCGATCTCCGAGCTGCCCGACAACTTCCGGATGGCGCTCGTCGCGGTCGACGTGCTCGGCCTCTCCTACAAGGAGGCGGCAAGGGCGTTGCGCGTGCGCGAGGCGACGCTGACGACACGGCTGTTCAGAGCGCGCAAGCAGGTCGCCGCGGGGTTCGCCGACGCCCCCGCAGAGCCAGACGACGCGCCCCAAACGGCCGCCCCGTCCACGCCGGCGGCCCGCGCCCCGGGCGCCCCCGGCGCCCCTCGTACGGAGGATCGCGAGCGGGTATCGCGACCCCAGCGGGCGCAGGCCGTCGAGACGCGACGGGAACAGACCAGCGCGAGCGGAGTCTCTTTTAGTGAGAAAGACCCATCATGAGCGAGAAATCACCCCCCAAAGAGTCCGAGCTCGTTGACTTCGTGCGCTCGATCGACGTGCCCGCTCCGCGCGAGCTGCACCGCCGGATCGAGGCGATGGTCGCTGACCGGACTACCGCCCGCCGCCGGCGCCAGCCGGCGCTGCGCTGCAGTTTCGCCGGCGCCCTGGCAGCCGCGGTGATCGCAGTGGCGGTGCTGCTCGCGACGTCGGGCGGCGGCTCGACGCTGACGCTGCGGACAGCCGTGGCGCTGACGCTGCGCCCGGCGACGATGCCCGCACCGGCGCAGAGCACACACGACAGCTCTGCGCTCGCGGCGGACGTCGAAGGCGTGGCGTTCCCGTACTGGGAAGACCGTGGATGGCGCGCTACGGGCGAGCGCGTCGACCGCGCGGCGGGACGCAGCGTGACGACCGTCTTCTACCACGGAGGCCACGGCGGCCAGTGGTTCGGCTACGCGATCGTCGCCGGCACGCCTGCACCAAGCGTCAGCGGCGGACGCGTGATCACGCGTGGCGGCGTGTCCTACCGCTTCACCGGGGCGGACGGTGCGGAGGTCATGACGTGGCTTCGCAATGGGCATCTTTGCGTCGTTACCGGCCACGACGTGAGCGACGCAACGCTGCTGTCGCTCGCCAGCGTCGGCGGGCCGGGCGCACACGCCGCCTGACGGGCGCAGTTGCCGTCGGACCGCACCGCGTGACGGGATTGCGCGGAACTCGGCGTCAGTCCTCAGGCCCCCGCAGCGGCGGTCCCGCCCAGCGTACGCCCTCCTCGAGCGACAGCTCGGACAGCGCGTCGGCGAGGCGCCGGCCGTCGGGCGTGCGAAGCTCGAAGTCCAGCTCGAGCGCGGGAATCAGCACGAAGCGACGCGTGAGCAGCTGCTCGTGCGGCAGCGTCATCCGCTCGTCGGTCAGCTCGAGCTCCCCCAGCAGCAGGACGTCGATGTCGATCTCGCGCGGGCCGTGGCGGACGCCATCGGCGCCTCGGCCCAGCTCCAGCTCCAAGCGCTTGACGGCGTCCAGCAGCGCCAGCGGCTCGAGCGCGGTTTGCACGCGCAGGCACGCGTTCAGGAAGGCGGGCTGATCGGTCACCTCGCCGACAGGGTCCGTGTCGTAGGTCGAGGAGCTCGCGAGCACCGTCACGCCCGCCCGCGGCAGCGCGTCCACCGCCCGCTGCAAGTGGGCGCGGCGCTCGCCGACGTTGCTGCCGAGCCCGAGCAACCCGACGCGCTGCGTGTTGGCGCTCATCTACGGGACGCTACCGGGCCGTGGTAAGCGCTTGGCGTGTCAGCTGCGCGTCGTCTGGACGCCGGCGGCGGCGGTCTTCTCGCCCATGATCTGCGCGAATCCGATCAAACCGGACAGCGGCCGCAGCATCACGGTGAAGTCTGCGATCAAGCCCTGCTCGTCGAAGCGCAGCAGGTCGACGCCCTCGAGCTCCTTGCCAGCGACGCTCGCCTTGAAGATCAGCGCGTGGCCGCCGTCCATCGCGAGCTCGTCGGTATAGCTGAAGTCCTCGAAGGTCTGCGCCACGAGCGACAGCAGCCCCATCACCGTGTCGCGCCCAAGGAACGGATGGAACGTGACAGGGCTGTGGAAGACGATGTCGGCGGCTAGCAGCTCGCGCACCGCCTCGATGTCCTGGCGCTCGACTGCTGTCCTGAACGCAGATGCTGTGCTCACGATCAGCCTTCGGCTTCCCGCCACACCTCGACGGAGACTTCGTCCACGCTGAGCGCGATCGGCGGCTCGGGCTTTGCGGCCTTGACCCACACGCCCTCGAGCTCGTAGTCGGCGAGCAGCCGGTCAGCGATCGTGCTGCACAGGCGCTCGAGCGTCTTGTGCGAGCGCTGCTGAGCAATCAGCGCCACCAGCTGGCAGACCTCGTCGTAGTCAACGGTGTCCTCGATTGCGTCGGTGACCGTGGCGTCGGTCTCGCCGACGTCGAGACGCAGATCGAGCACCAGCCGCTGGCCGACCTCGCGCTCCGCCTCGGTTACGCCGTGGTGGGTGTACAGCGACAGGCCGGTGATCTCGATCGTGACCGACTCGGCCGTCTCCTCACGATCCTCGTCGAGCTCGCCATCGTCCTCTAGCTCGTCTGCGTCGTCGTCCCCCTCGGCGTCCATCGCCTGTGCAACGTAGCAGCCGTGACGGCCAGCGCATCGCGGACCGGAGCGACGTCGTGCACGCGAAACACGCTCGCGCCGCGCTCGAACGCGAGCACGTTGGTTGCGATCGTCCCCGGCAGACGCCGCGCCGTGCCCGCCTCCTGGGCCTGGCCGCCTGCACCGCCGATTATCCGCCCGAGAAAGCCCTTGCGCGAGGTCCCCACGACCAGCGGCCGCCCGAGCGTCGTCAGCTCATCCAGGCGATCGAGCAGCTCGAGGTTGTGATCGACGGTCTTGCCGAAGCCGATGCCCGGGTCCAGCATGATCCGCTCCTCACGCACGCCCGCGCCGATCGCGAAGGCGAGACGCTCCTCGAGGAACGCCTTGACCTCGTCGACCACGTCTCCATAGCGCGGATCGCGCTGCATCGTGCGGGGCTCGCCGAGCATGTGCATCAGACAGCATTCGACGCCGCTGCCGGCGATCACCTCGACCATCTCGGGATCCCCACGCAGTGCGCTCACGTCGTTGACGATCGTCGCGCCCGCGTCGATGGCGGCGCGGGCGACCGACGCCTTCGAGGTGTCGATCGAGACGATCGCAGCGGGTTGCGTGCTGGAGTCGGCGATCGGACCGCCGGCGATCCCCGCGAGCACCGGCAGCACGCGCCGCAGCTCCTCCTCCGCCGACACCGGCTCGGCCCCCGGACGCGTGGACTCGCCGCCAACGTCGAGGATGTCGGCCCCCTCGGCAACGAGCGCGCGCGCGTGCGAGATCGCCGCACCCGGGTCCAGGAACGACCCGCCGTCGGAGAACGAGTCCGGAGTCACGTTCACGATCCCCATCAGGCGGTAGGCGACACTCACACAGCCAACCTATCCTGGTTGCTCGAGTCGCCGCCGAGCGCCTCGTCTGGGAAACTGCGGGCCATGGCAAGCGTCGTCGTTCGCCGCGCCTCGCAGTCGGATCTCGCCACCCTCCTGTCGCTCTACAAGGAGCTCGCGGGGAGCAGCCTCACCGCCGCCCCCGGAGACTGCCCGAGCTCTGAGCCGCTGCTGGCGGAGATCCTCGACGACCCGCGACGCGAGCTGACGGTCGCGCTGCTCGACGACCGGCTCGTCGCCACGGCCGATCTCGTGATCGTTCCCAACCTCACCCATCGCGGGCGGCCGTGGGCGATCGTCGAGAACGTCATCGTGACGGCCGACGCACAGCGGATGAGGGTCGGGCGAGCGCTGCTCGGTCACCTCGTCGAGGTAGCGCGCACGGCCGGCTGCTGCAAGCTCCAGCTGATCTCCGGCAAGCATCGCCTCGAGGCGCACAAGTTCTACCGCAGCATGGGCCTTGTAGCGGTCGCCGAGGGCTTCAAGGTCTACTTCGACGAGTAGCGCGTCAGACGGGCTCGGGGCGTTCCTGGTCCGTTGCTCGAATCTCGGCGGTTCCGCCGGCGAGGCCGGGACGCGGGATCGCGCGCGGCGTTTCGCGCTCGCTGCGGTCGATCGCGGCGGGTGGCGCCGGCAGCTGGGGCTTGGTCTCTTCCTCGATGCCGAAGACTTCCTCCTCGCTCTTGCCGTCGAGCAGAGCGAGGAACTCCTCCTTCTCGATCGTCTCGCGCTTGACGAGGATCTCGGAGATGTTGGTGAGGTCGTGCTCGTGTTCGGTCAGGATCGCCCTGGCACGAGTGTGCGCGGACTCGATGATGCGCCGGACCTCGTCGTCGATCTCGCGGGCGATCTCGTCGGAGTAGTCGGGCTCGGTCGAGAACTCGCGGCCGAGGAACGGCTGGCCGTGGTCGTGCCCGAACACGCGCGGGCCGAGCTTTTCGCTCATACCGAAGCGCATCACCATCTGCTTGGCGGTCGCGGTGACCTTCTCGATGTCGTTCGAGGCCCCGGTCGTGATCTCGCTGAACACGAGCTCCTCCGCCGCACGTCCGCCCAGCGTCATCGCCATCGCGTCCTCGAGCTCTGCGCGCGTGGTCAGGAAGCGATCCTCCTGAGGCATCGAGATCGTGTAGCCGAGCGCCTGCCCGCGGGATATGACCGAGATCTTGTGCACGGGATCGGAGTGCTCGAGGAAGTGGCCGACGAGCGCGTGGCCCATCTCGTGGAAAGCGGTGATCAACCGCTCTTTCTCGCTCATCACGCGCGTCTTCTTCTCGGGGCCGGCGATCACGCGCATGATCCCCTCCTCGAGCTCTTCCTGGCCGATCTCGCGCTTGCCGGTGCGGGCGGACAGCAGCGCTGCCTCGTTGATCAGGTTCGATAGATCAGCTCCCGTGAAGCCGGGCGTCTGGCCGGCGAGCGCGTCGATGTCGATCACCTTCGCCAGCGGCTTGCCGCGCGTGTGGACCTCGAGGATCTTCGCCCGGCCCTTGCGGTCGGGGCGGTCGACGGCGATCTGGCGGTCGAAGCGACCGGGACGCAGCAGCGCCGGGTCGAGGATGTCGGGCCGGTTGGTGGCGGCGATCATGATGATGTTGTCCTTCGCCTCGAAGCCGTCCATCTCGACGAGCAGCTGGTTGAGCGTCTGCTCACGCTCGTCGTGACCGCCGCCGAGGCCGGCGCCGCGGTGGCGCCCGACGGCGTCGATCTCGTCCATGAAGATGATGCAGGGGCTGTTCTGCTTGGCCTGCTCGAACAGGTCCCGCACGCGCGAGGCGCCCACACCGACGAACATCTCGACGAAGTCCGAGCCGGAGATCGAGAAGAACGGGACGCCCGCCTCGCCTGCGACGGCTCGGGCGAGCAGCGTCTTGCCCGTGCCTGGCGGCCCGTACAGGAGCACGCCCGTAGGGATGCGCGCGCCGAGCGCCTGGAACTTCTTGGGGTTCTCGAGGAATTCCTTGATCTCGTGCAGCTCCTCGACGGCCTCGTCGACCCCGGCGACGTCGCGGAAGGTGATCTTGGGTGAGTCGGCGGACATGCGCTTGGCGCGCGACTTGCCGAACGACATCACTTTCGAGCCGCCTCCCTGAACCTGGTTCATCAGGAAGATCCAGAACCCGAGGAACAGCGCGAACGGCAGGATGTAGGTGAGCAGCCCAAGCAGCGCGCTGCTCTTTTCGGATTCCACGTTGAACGGCACGCCGTCTTTTTCAAGCGTGCCGATCAGCTGCGGCGAGGCCTGTTCAATGAACCCGATTTCGTAGGTTTCCTTGTGGCCTTTGGAGTTGACCTTGACTTCGAGCGCTTTGCCCTTGTTCTTGAACTCGACCGCTTCGACTTCGTGTTTGGGAAGTTCCTTGGCGACCAGCGCCTGGTAGCTGTGCGCAGGCGTGCTGCTGCCGTGATTGACCAGTTTGACCGCGAGGAACGCCAGCACCACAACGATGAGGATGGGGAATGCGGCGCTCTTGAAGAAACGGCTCATGGCTGATCCCTGGGGGTTTTTGGCACCGTCCATAGTGGCGGCCACCAGTGCCCTAGCGTACCATGCAGGATTCGTCTTTCCGGCGGTTGAGGAGCCCGCATACCAGGCTCCGGAGAGCGCGCCCCGCCTCGTGCTGTGCCGTGTTCTAGCGCTCCAGGGCGGCCACGAACGGCAGGTTGCGGTAGCGCTCGGCGTAGTCGAGCCCATAGCCGACGACGAAGCGATTGGGGATCTCGAAGCCGACGTAGCGCGTGGGCAGGTCCACCTTGCGCCGTTCCGGCTTGGTCAGCAGAGCGCACACCTCGAGCGTGCGCGGGTTGCGCGAGCCGAGGTTGCGCAGCAGATACTGCAACGTCAGGCCCGAGTCGACGATGTCCTCGACGATCAGCACGTCGCGGCCTTCGATCGAAGCGTCGAGGTCCTTCAGGATTCGCACCACGCCCGAGGAGTCGGTCGCAGAGCCATAGGAGGCGACCGCCATGAAGTCCAGCTCAACGGGGATCTCGATGAAGCGCATCAGGTCCGAGAGAAAGAACACGGCGCCCTTGAGCACACCCACCAGCAACAACGGATCGGATTGATCTGCCTGGTAGTCGCGTGAGATCTCCTCACCCAGCTCGACAACGCGGCGCCGCAGGTCCTCCGCACCGACGAGCACATCCCCCAGGCCGGGCTCGCTGGGCAGGCTCGCAGTGCTGGCCACCTCTGGCAGTCTAGTCATCGGCAGGCGGCTGCACCAGGGGCTCCGGCGGCACGCCGTCTCGCGGCTCGAGCTTCACCATCTCCAGCACGCCTGCCCGGATCACCGCGCTCGCGTGGCCGCCGACGTGCAGCTCTGCGCTGCCGCCCCGGCGCCCCAGCGCGATCAGCTCCTCCACGCGCGCGCCGGCCTGCGGCACGTAAGACCCGGTGGCGTCCTCGGCCAGGCGCACCACCACCATGCGCGCGAGCGCCGCCGGCAGCTCCTGCAACCGCGCGAGCGTGATGCTCGAACGGCCCGCGAGCTCGTCGCTGACGAGACCCTCGAGCAGCTCGGTCTCCTCGCGGAGCAGCGCCGCCGTCCGCAGCACGCTCGCCTCAGCCGCCGGGTGCACCGCGCGCAGCGCCGGCACCAGACCGGCGCGCACTCGCGCCCGCGCGAAGCGCTGGTCCGCGTTGCTCTCGTCCTCGCGCCACTCCAACCTTCGCGCCACGCAGTACGCGGCCGTCTGCTCGCGGTTGACCGCGAGCAGCGGACGGATCAGCCTGCCCTCGCTCGCCACCATCCCCAGCAGAGCACGCCGGCCGGGCGAGGCCGCGAGCCGGTACAGAATCGTCTCGACCTGATCGCTCGCCGTGTGCCCAGTGGCGATCAGCGCGTCGCGCTCCCGCGCCACGCGCTCTGCCTGCGCGTAGCGCACGTCGCGCGCCCACGCCTGCAGGTTGCCGGAAGCTCCCTCGATGCGCACCGCCTCGACCTCGACGCCGAGCTGCGCGCACAGCGCCGCGCAATGAGCCGCGTCCGCGTCGGAGGACTTGCGCAGGCCGTAGTTGACGTGCAGTGCACTGACCGACGCCGAGCCCAGCAGCGCCACGGCCACGTCGAGCAGACACGTCGAGTCGCGACCGCCGGAGAGCATCACCACGACCGGACGGTCTCTCGCGAACAGCGCACCCGCGCGTACCGACTCGCGAACCTGCTCGGTGATCATCGCTGTCCCTACGCCCCCGGGGGCGAGACAGCGAACAGCTCCGTCGGCTCGGGGAAGCCCTTCAGCCTGACCTCTCCGATGCGCCTGAACTCGAGCCCGTCCACGTCGGCGGCCAGCTCGACCACCGCACGCGTCACCAACACCTCGCCACCTCCCGCGCGCGCAACTACGCGCGCCGCCTGGTTGACGTCGCGTCCGTAGTAGTCGCCATCGCGATACAGCACCTCGCCGTAGTTGATGCCGATCCGCGGCAGCGGGTCACCCGGAGCGGTGCCCGCCCCGAGCTCGACCGCCCAGCGCGTCAACGCCGCCGCGTCCGAGCCCACGACCATCACCTCGTCGCCGAGCATCTTGATCACCCTCGCATCGACCGGAAGCGTCTGTTCCACCGCCTTCACGAAGCGCTCGACAGCGCCCAGCGCCGCCTCGTCCCCGCGCTCGATCGTCAGTCGCGCATACCCGGCAAGGTCGGCGAACGCAATCGCGACCCGCAGGCGCCCCTCCTCGAGCGCATCCGCTCCAAGATCGGCCTCCATGTGGCCGATCATGTCCTGCTCCACGAACTGCGCCAGCAGGCGACCGTGAAGGTAGTTCATGAACGGAGCCGCGAACGGGAGGGTGTCGCGCATCAGCCCCTCCATCTCGTCGGCAATCTCGACACTGGGGACGCCCGAGCGCATCAGCGGCTCGTGCACATACAGGTGGATCAGTCGCACCTCGGCGTCTGCGATCTGTGCGACCGCCTGGCCGTAAACGCGCATCAGCTGCAAGAACGCCGGCAGCGGCAGGCCCGCGTCGAGCACCGCGGCGACGTATTTCAGGATCTGCACGTCCTCGTCGGAGAACCCGTCAGCGGGCAGCCCCGCGAGGCCCATCGTCGAATACACACGCTCGATCAGTTCCACGTCCAGCGTGCTCAGGTTCGCGGCCTCGCGCAGCGGATGACGCGGTCCCGGGCTGCTCAGCAGGTTCTCGAGCGGTCCCACCGCAAGCTGGCCGTTCTCGCCCGCGCGCTTGATCTGCTCGAGCGTATGTCCACGCGCGCGCAGCCTCGCGATCACCCGTGCGTACGCCGCCGCCGCTGGAGTCCAGCGGCCGGCGTAGCCCGGAATCAGCCCGCCGTCAACCCAACGTTTGACCGTCCCGCGAGAGACGCCGGCGCGCGCGGCCACCTGCGCGAGCGTCAGCTCGCCCGTCTCGCCGACGGGGTCATCCGCGGACTCGACCACTCAGGAGCGCGACGGGATGAGTGTTCCCATGGGGCGAAGTCTAAATGAGCGCACGTGTCACGCCCATGGGTGCCGCTTCTCTAGAGTCGCGTCGATGCCCCCTGCCGGCGCGATCCATCTGCGCCCCACCGCGCCGCTCGCTGAGCGGGTGCTGCTGCCCGGCGACCCCGGGCGCGCCCTCGCCCTCGCCCAGGCGCTGCTGGGCGAGCCGCGTATGTTCAACCACCACCGTGGGCTGTGGGGCTACACGGGCGCAGCTCCCGACGGTCAGCCGCTGACGATCCAGGCCACCGGCATGGGGGGACCCTCGGCGGCGATTGTGCTGAGCGAGCTGATCGCGCTTGGCGCGCGGCGCGCGATCCGTGTCGGGACCTGTGGCGCGCTGGTCGACGGCCTCGCCCTGGGAGACCTGGTGATCGCGCGCGAATCGATCTGCGCCGACGGCACCTCGCGCGCGCTCGGCGCGGGCGAGCGCGCGAGCGCCGACCCCGGCCTGACCGACGCGCTCGCAGCACACGCCCCGGCCGCGCTGGCAGGCACCGTCGTCAGTGTCGACCTGTTCTACGGGAGCGACGAGCGCACGCGCCATCGCGACGCGCTCGCGGTCGAGATGGAGGCGGCGGCGCTGTTCGCGACGGGAGCCGCGGCTGCAGTGCCGGTTGGCTGTGTGCTCGCCGTCTCGGACACCTTCGACGCACACCGCACCCGCGCCCGCATCGACGACGAGGCGCTGCTGAGCTCGGCTGAGACGATGGGTCGCGTGGCGATCGCCGCGCTGTCGAGCTGACAATCAGGCTTTCGCCGGCTTGGCTTTCGCTTTGCGCGCGCTCGCCCTCGCGCCCGCACGAGCGGGTTTGGCGTCATCCTGCGGCTTGGCCGCCCGGTCGAGCCTGTCGGTCACGTGCTGCAGCTGCTCCTCGATCGCAGACAACCGCTGCGCGATCTCCGATCGGTCGACGCTGGCCGGGGACAGCGCACGGTCCAGACGCTCGACGCCGTCCTCGATGCCCTCAAGGCGGAGCGAAACCGAGCGCAGGCGCCGGGTCAGACGTTCGATGTCCGCCGCCGAGGGAATGTTGAGCGCGCCCATCGCAACCTCCTGAGCCTGAACGGCCTTCTCGCGCGCGTCGAACGCACGCCCGATCGCCCCCGTGAGCAGCGGGTTCTCCAGCAGCTCAGACAGCGCCCTGCCGAGTCGATCCTCGGTGCTGGCGCCCAGGCGCTCACGCAGGCTCCTGGCGACTTGGCTCGCGTCGGACATGCTGTGGGTACTCCCGCTGTCGAATGGATGGAACCCCAGTGGAAGGATACGGTGCAGCGATGCCGCAGCAGCTGTTCGTGTTCATCCAGTTCGAGTTCCCGTGGACCCTGGGACCGGCGGACGGCCGCTACCTGCTCCGCCGCAGTGAGGACGGCGAGCCAGAGCGGGTCGTCGTGCTCGGGACGCTCGAAGCGAACGGCAAGCCGATCGGTGCGCCCGCTGCCGGCGGGCGCGGCGGCGTCTGGCTGCCGCGGCGCCTGCGCGAGCGAGCGCGCACTGTCCCCGCCGGACCACAGCCGGCGCCGGTGTCCACCACCCGCGTCACGGTCATCGATCCGATCTCGCTGTCCGCAGAGAGCCAGGCGCGCGCCTGGCTTGCCGAGCTCGATCGCCAGCGTGAGGTCGGCGACGCTGTGGCGGTGGTCAATCGTGTGATACATGCGCACCGCATCGCCGCGGCCGATCCTTACATCCACGAGGTCTCACCCGCCCAGGCGCTCGTGATCAGGGCCGGCTGGGGCGAGGGCGAGCAGGTCGCCGACGGGCGTTGGCTGCACGCACGTGGCCTGCCGTGGCAGGACGGCCGCAGAGCGGGGCGAGGCTCGGCGGCCGGGCGGCGCGGACCCGGTCGCGATCGTTCGTGGGCCCTGCGTCCTCAGGAGCGCCTCGCGGCGCTGCTCGGCGCGCGGGGAGCAGCCCTCGTCTGCGAGGAGCTCACGTTGCGCGCGCGCGAGGACTTGGACCACGGCCGCCTCGCGCACGCTGCGCTGGAGCTCGACCGCGCGCTCGCGCTCGCGCTCCCCGAGTTGCGCGGCGAGAGCCGGCAAGACCTCGCAATTCGGATCGCCGAGCTCGAACAGCTGCACCCCGGCGTTGAGGCGCAGGCGCAGCTGGCGCTGCCCGACGGCAACGCGCCCCCCCGCGCGCGAGGTGATGATCAGGCACGCGGCGCGCTCGACGAGGATGTCATCGCGCATGCGCTGGCTCGCCTCGAAGCGACGCTCCGAGCGCGCACCGCCGCCGGGCTCTAGGCTGAGGATCATGGACCCGAGCACCACCGCGATCGGCACCTGGAGCGGCGGGCGCTTCATGCATTTCGGCGAGCCGCTGGACGACGAGCGCCTGACGGCGCTCCTGCGTCCCGGCGCCGGGATCGACACGGTGATCACCGCCGACGTGTACGGGACGGGCGAAGCCGACCACGCACTCGGCCGGGCACTCGCCGGTGTCGAGCGCGACAGCTACTGCCTGATCGGTGCGATCGGCCACGACTTCTATACCGGCGAGCGCGATGGGGCCAAGGGCTTCCCACGCTTCACCGATCCGCGGCTGCGCGCGCCCGGCGAGTACGCCGACTACATCCGCATGGCGACCGAGCGCAGCCTCACCCGCTGCGGGGTCGAGCGCTTCGACCTGCTGCTGCTGCACAACCCCGACCACATCGGCTACTCCAGCGATGCCGTGTGGGCGGGCATGCAGGCGGTCCGCGACGACGGGCTGACGCACCGGCTGGGCGTCGCACCGGGGCCCGCCAATGGCTTCACACTCGACCTGATCGACTGCTTCGAGCGCTTCTCGGGGCTGATCGACTGGGCGATGATCATCCTCAACCCGCTGGAGCCTTGGCCAGGCGAGCTCGCGCTACCGGCCGCCGCGGCACATGAGGTCAGCCTGATCACGCGCGTCGTCGACTACGGCGGCCTGTTCCACGACGACGTGTCGCCCGGGCACATATTCCCGCGCTATGACCATCGCTCGTTTCGTCCCGCCGGATGGGTCGAGCAGGGCCGTGAGAAGCTCGACCTGATCCGCCCCTACGCGACCCGCCACGGCCTCAGCATGCTGCAGCTCGCGTGCGCATGGAACCTCGCGCAACCGGGCGTCCGCTGCGTGGCCCCGACGCTGATTCAGGAGAGCGGCGAGGACGCCCGCCCGATCGAGCGCAAGCGCGCCGAGCTGGCAGCCGTCACAGCGCCCTCCCCGCTCAGCGCCGCGGAGGTAGCGGCGATCGGCGCGATCGGTGAGAACCGCGGCTGTATGGCGCTCAAGGGTGCGAGCCCGGAGTACGCGGGAGCGCCAGCAGCGGATCGCTGGGAGCTCACCGAGCAGCTGTCGGAGATCGCCGCCCGTTGGGAGATCGATCCAGAGCGCGACCTGCGTGGTCCCGCACCGGCTACAGCCAACCGCGGATGACGAGGAGCCAGCGATGAGCATCGACGTGAACGGCGTCAAGGAGGGGCAGCGCCGCATGTGGGCAGCGGGGAACTACCACGAGGTCTCGCGCATGATCCAGGGGGTCGCCGACCTGCTCGTCGAACGGATCGGCGCGGGCCCCGGGCTCGAGCTGCTCGACGTCGCGACGGGCACGGGCAACGTCGCCGTCCCCGCCGCCGAAGCAGGCGCCCGGGTGACCGGCCTCGACCTGACTGCGGAGCTGCTGCAGGTGGCTCGCGCCCGCGCCGAGCAGGCAGGTGTCGACGTGCGCTTCGTCGAGGGCGATGCCGAGGAGCTGCCCTTCGAGAGCGATTCCTTCGACCGCGTCAGCTCCTGCTTCGGCGTGATGTTCGCGCCTCGACACGAGCAGGCGGCCGGCGAGCTCGTCAGGGTCGCTCGGCCCGGCGCGACGATCGCAGTCACAGCCTGGACCCCGGATGGCCTCAACGGAAAGATGTTCACCACCGTTGGCTCCTACATGCCGCCACCTCCCCCCGGGGTCGAGCCGCCGGTCACCTGGGGTACCGAGGAGCACATCCGTGAGCTGTTCGCAGGCACGGACGCTGAGCTGAGCTTCGAACGTCGCACCGTGACCTTCGCGCATGATTCTCCCGAGAGCTGGATGGCATACAACGAGAGCACGCTCGGGCCCACGATCATGGCCAAGTCGGCGCTCGAGCCCGAGGGCCGCTACCAAGAACTGCGCGCCGAGCTGATCGGCTTGTACAGCGCCGCCAACGACGCCCAGGACGGCAGCTTCCGTGCCGACGCCGAGTACCTGATGACGCTCGCGCGCATGCCTGGCTGAAGCGGCCGCGCCCCCCCTCCCCCTCTCGTGAGCAGCGGCGGCTCAAGCCATTGGTCCACGTCAGAGACGAACACTCCGGCGCTGCGCACGCCGGTCGAAACACGCCACCTTGCGATCGCGGCGCCCAACCAGCCACCCCGACGCGCACCAGCGATCAGCTTCGGTCGCCCGCGCGCTCGCCACCTGCGTCGCATGCGTCACGCTCACCTTCGCCAGCGCACCCGGCGTCTCGGTACCGTCCGCGGCGGCAGCGCAGCCCCGCGCCCACGCTGCCAGCGCCGCCACGGAGGTTGCGATCGCGTTCGCCAAAGCCGGCGCCCCGTACCTCGTGGAAAACTGAAGGCCGGTGAGCTGGGGCCGGTCGGCGAAAGCATCGGCAACTTCGTCGGCCCGTTCCTTACCGACGGCAACGGCGCGAAGCTGGACGCGATCAAAGAAGAAATCGCCGGCATCAAGGCAGGTCTCAACGACGTTCGAAACCAGCTCGATTCGGTGGCCGGACAGGTGATCCAGGCGCAGTACAGCCTCGCCGCACAGCAGGCGTCGGTCGTGCTCGGCGGGATCGACAAGGCGCAGAAGGAACTCGACAACTTCGCGCTCGCGAAGACGGCTGCCGACCGCGCTGTGCACGCTGAGCACCTGTTCGCGCAGCTCGGCCGAGCGGGGACCTCTACAGCGCACAGGAGACGCTGCAGAAGCAGCTCACCACCCCGGCGCCCGGCGCCGACGGCATCCTCGTCGCCGCCAACAAGGCCGCCAAGGCGCGCGCCAACCCATTCTTCACGCGCAGCCTCGGCTCACCCAGGGCGAGGTCTTCAAGTACTACTCCATGTACGAGGCGCTGCTGCTCACGCTGCGTGTCAACTACTGGCACCACAAGGGGCTCGATCGCGCCACGATCGAGCGCGAAATCGGCGCCTTCGACAAGGAACTCGCGACGCAGCGGGCGCTGCTGAAGTGGTGCCATACCCCAACACGGTGGTGGACACGCGCACGAACCTGACGTGGCCGACTCGTTCGACGGCGTCAACCAATCACCTACAAGTGGACCGCGCCGTCGACCACCGTGATGCACGCGCGCTACCTGTCGAGCGTCGGCCGCTGGTCGTCCAGTGCTACACCACGGCCTGCCCGTATGCCTACGGCGGCCTCTGGACGTGCCGACGGTCGCCCAGCTGCAGACGCTCGCGCGCGACCACGCGCCGCCGGCGCTTACTACCTTCCTGCGCGTCAGCGGCGGCTTCTCCCCGTTCTCCGTGCCGCCCCAATGGTCGCGCCCGCACCCGGCTCCACCTCGCCCCAGGTGTACGACATCAACACCGCGCGTGAGCTCGCTCGCCGACCGCACCGCCGGCTGGGTCGGCGTGTCGCCCGCCGCCGTCGACTCCCCTCTACCGACCGCCGGCGTCCAACAGCGCGAGCAGCCGCTCGAGCTCCTCGACCACGTCGCCGCGCAGGCGCACGCTCGCGAGCTCGTCCAGCGGCGTGGGCCCCTGCGTGAGGATCGCCACGCGCCACCGGCCTCCCGCGTCAGCAGCGGCAGGCTCGCGACTGGATGGACCTCGAGTGAGGAGCCGATGCACAGCAGCAGC
Organism: uncultured Solirubrobacteraceae bacterium; assembly: GCA_963737025.1. Classification (GTDB taxonomy): domain Bacteria; phylum Actinomycetota; class Thermoleophilia; order Solirubrobacterales; family Solirubrobacteraceae; genus Palsa-744. Next base: position 384,367 of record CAVTRA010000004.1, on the reverse strand, counting down.
TCTGCTCGCTCGCACAGCTCGCGCGCGCGTTCCAGCGCCGCCGGCGGCAGCATCTCCCCGAACAGCACCACGTCCGGCTTCAGCGGCACACCGCAGCGCTCACAACGCGGCACACCGTCCGCCGCGCACGCCAGTCGCGCGCGTACCTGTTCCAGCACGACGCACTCGCCGCAGCAAGGACAGGAGCAGCCGGCAATGCTGCCGTGCACCTCGACCAGCTCGCGCGTGCCCGCCTTGCGGTGCAGCATGTCGATGTTCTGGGTAATGACCGCGTCGAGCAGCCCGCGCTGCTCCATTGCCACGAGCGCGTGGTGGGCGCCGTTGGGGAGCTTCTCGCCGAGCGTCGCAAAGCGCTGGCCGTAGAAACCCCAGAAGCGCACGGGGTCACCGCGGAACGCGTCGATGTGCGCGACCGCCATCGGGTCGACGGTCTCCCACAAGCCCGTTCCTGGCGAGCGGAAGTCGGGAATGCCCGAGGGCACCGAGATGCCGGCCCCGGTCAGCGCGACCACCGAGCGCGCGTCGCGGATCAGCTCGGCGAGGGCGAGCGCGCTGCGAGCTCGTGCTGCCTCGCGAGCGCTGTGGAGTCTCGTACCTGGGCGCCACCCGGCTCGAGGCGCGCACCTGCTCACTCGCCCGTGAAGCGCGGCGCGCGTTTGCCGAGGAACGCGGCGATGCCCTCGCGCGCGTCGGCGCTCGCGAACGCCTCCGCGAACGCGCGCTTCTCGGCCTCGATGCCCGCGTCGAGATCGCCCGCGGCCGACACGCGCTTGATCTGCGCGACCGCGAGCGGCGCCTGCCCGGCGAGCTTGCGCGCCCACTGCAGCGCCGTGTCGAACAGTTCGTGATCCTCGACGAGGCGGTTGAGAGGCCGAGCTCGAACGCTTCATCGGCGAGGATCGGGTCGCCGACCAGGTTCATCTCGAGCGCCTTGTTTTCTCCGACGAGGCGCGGCAGGCGCTGAGTGCCGCCGAAGCCGGGGATGATGCCCGAGCTTGATCTCCGGCTGTCCGAAGATCGCCGAACGCGCGGCGATGCGCACGTCGCAGGCCATCGCGAGCTCGCAGCCGCCGCCGAAGGCCAGGCCGTTGACGGCGGCGATCGTGACGATGCCGTCCGATCCGAACTCGCGGAAGAGCGCGTGCGCGCCGTCGATCAGCTCACGCCCCGCGGCCTCGTCCATCGTCGTGAACGCCTTGATGTCGGCGCCGGCGCAGAACAGGAACGGGTTCGACGAGGCGATCACCAGCGCCCGCACGGCCGGATCGCGGCCTTGACGTGCGCTCCACACCTTGCCGAGGTCCTCCACCACCTGCGGCGAGAGCGAGTTCATCTGGCCGTTGGCGAGCCACGCGATCGCGACGCCGTCCGCGCGCGTCTCGAGCTTGACCACCTCGGCCGGCTGCTCGGCGTCGGGCTGCGGGTAGGCGTAGAAGCCCTGGCCGCTCTTCTGCCCGAGCCGCCCCTGGGCGACCAGGCGGCGCAGGATCGTCGGCGGCGCGAAGCGCTCGCCGTAGCGCTCCTGGCGCGTTCTCCATGCGCTCGAGGACCGTGTCGAGGCCCTCGCTGTCGGCCTTCATGAACGGCGGCAACAGGCCGCGGCGGGGGTCGAGGCCGGCGCCGGCCATCATCCCGAAGTCGATGTCGCGGTGGGTGGCGACGCCCTCCTCGAGCACGAGGCAGGCCTCGAGGAACGTCTTCAGCGACAGCAGCTCGACGAGCTCCGCCACGTCGGGCTCGTTCTCGCCGGCGATGTTCGGCTCGCCCTGCGGGTCATAGAAGCCGTCGCCGCCGGTCTTGGCGCCGAGCTTGCCGTCGGCGACGAGCTTCTGCATGCCCTTCGGGACGTAGAAGCGTTCCTCGCCGTAGGACTCGACGAGGTGCTCGGCGACGTGCAGGACCGTGTCGAGGCCGAGCAGGTTGACGAGGTAGTACGGGCCGACCGGGACCACGCCGGCGGCGCCGACGCCCTCGTCGATCTGCTTGATCGAAAGGCCCTTCTCCTCCTGCTCGCGCCACACCTCGGAGATGCCGGAGTTGAGGATGCGGTTGACGACGAAGCCGGGAACCTCGACGCAGGTGATCGGCTGCTTGCGGATCGCCTGCGCGAATGTGATCGCCGCGGCGACCGTCTCCGCGGAGGTCTCCTCGCCCTCGACGATCTCGATCAGCGGCATGATCGACGCCGGGTAGAAGTAGTGGAAGCCGATCACCTTCTCCGGGCGCAACGTCGCTTCGCCGATCTCGGTGATCGACAGCGAGGAGGTGTTCGAGGCGAGGATCGCGTGCCCGGGCGTCGCGGCGTCGAGCTCTGCGAAGACGCTCTGCTTGATGTCCATCCGCTCGGGCACCGCCTCGATCACGAGATCGACCTCGCCGAAGCCCTCGTAAGAGGTCGTGCCGTGGATGCGCCCGAGGACCTCGGCGATCTGCGCCTCGGCCTGCTCGGCGGTGATCTTGCCCCGCTCGGCGAGCTTGCCGGCCTGGCCCTGGGTCACCGCGCGCGCCTCGTCGAGACCGGCCTGCACGAGCGCGTCGTCGATGTCCTTGAGCACCACTGGAATGCCCGCGGCGGCGATGGTCTGGGCGATCTGGCCGCCCATGGTGCCGGCGCCCACGACGGCGGCTTTGAACACGAACATGCGTTGGTCTCCTCTGCTCGGCTGGGGAGCGGGAGCCTAGCGAAGCGCGCCGCTCGCGCCCGGTACCCGTTTGACCCGCCCACCGTGGCACTCTAGGATCGCAGCGATGCCGAGGGGATCGAGAGGGTTGCGCGTGGCGGCCGTCGCGCTGCTTGCGAGCGTCGTGCGCGACGGCGGTCGCGGGCGCCAGCACACCGGCTGACGTCGCCCGCGAAGACCCTCACGGTGAAGGTCACCTCAGGACCGCAGGGCATCGTCGCCGCGCCGACCGTCAGCTTCAGCTTCGTGGTCGAAGGCACGACGGAGCCGGGCACGATCGTTCACTGCGGCGAAAGGCTACTGGCGCTGAAGGCATGCAGCTCGCCATACGTTCTCGGTCCGCTCGCTCCCGGCCTGCACCGGTTCTACCTCGAGGCCACCAACAAGACCGCCAACGCTTACAGCCCGCTGACCTCGTGTACGTTCACCGTCGCTGCGGTCGCGGCGGCCCTGGCGGCCTCGGCGACGGGCTGCGAAACGGGCGCCGGCGCCCCGTCTGCGACGGCACCGGTCGTCACGTCGGTCACCCAATCCGCGGCCCGATGGCGCGAGGGCAGCGCCCTGGCGAGACTCAGTCGCTCAACCGCGCCGCCGCGCGGGACGACGTTCGGCTTCACCCTCAACGAGGCGGCGCGTCGCGCACCTGATGTTCACCCAGGCGCTCAGCGGCCGACGCGTCGGCGGGCACTGCGTCGCGCAGACCGCGCATAACCGCGCCAAGCACAGCTGCCGGCGCACGAGGCTCGCCGGAACGCTTGCGCTGGCCGCCGCGCGCCGGCGCCGACCACCTGCGCTTCGAAGGCCGCCTTTCGGCCGCGAGGAAGCTCCAGCGGGGCCGCTACACGGTGGCGCTGAGCGCGAGCGCCGCGGGCCTCGTCTCCACGCCCCGCCCGCTCGCGGCGGCTTCTACCGCGCGCTCGTGCAGCCGTGGAGCGGCTCGCATTCGCTCGCCGGCGCGCGGCGACCGCTGCGCAGCCGGAGCTCACGGCCATCGCGGCGGCGCCGGCCCCTCGACTCGACGCGGCAGCAGCGTCTCGCGCGCGATCACGAGCCGCTGGATCTGCGAGGTGCCCTCGTAGAGCTGCATGATCTTGGCGTCGCGGAAGAGCTTCTCGACCGGGTACTCCTTGATGAAGCCGTAGCCGCCGTAGACCTGGACGGCTTCGGTGGCGGTCTTCATCGCCGTGTCCGCCGCGAAGCGCTTGGCGTGCGAGGAGACCAGCGTGTTGCGTTCGCCGTTGTCGAGCATCGTCGCCGACTTCCACGTCAGCAGCCGCGCCGCCTCGATCTCGGTCGCCATGTCGGCGATGATGAACTGGATCGCCTGGTGCATCGCGATCGGGACGCCGAACTGGACGCGTTCCTTGGCGTAGTCCACCGCGAACTCCATCGCCGCGCGCGCGATGCCGGTCGCCATCGCGGCCACGCCCGGGCGCGTGCGGTCGAGCGTCATCATCGCGAGCTTGAAGCCGTGGTTCTCCTCGCCGAGCAGGTTCTCGGCGGGCACCTCGACGTCGTTGAAGGAGATCGTCGCGGTGTTCGACGCGCGCTGGCCGAGCTTGTCCTCCTTCTTGTCGACGACCACGCCCCAGTCGCGCTCGACGACGAACGCGGAGATGCCGCGGTGCCCGGCGTCCTTGTCGGTCTTCGCGTAGACCGTGTAGAAGTCGGCGTAGCCGCCGTTGGTGATGAAGCACTTGGAGCCGTTGAGCACGTACTTGTCGCCGCTGCGCACAGCCGTGGTGCGCATACCCGAGACGTCCGAGCCCGCGTCGGGCTCGGTCAGGCAGAACGACGCCAGCAGCGGAGCCTCGGTGAGCATGCCCAGGTACTTCTTCTTGATCTCCTCTGAGCCGCCCAGTGCGATCGGCGCCGTCGCCAGGCCGTTGCAGCCGAGCGACGTCTGGATGCCCGAGCAGCCCCACGAGAGCTCCTCCTCGATCAGGCAGCCGTCGAGGTAGCTCGCGCCGGCGCCGCCGTACTGCTCCTCGATGTGCGAGTTCATCAGGCCGACGTCCCACGCCTTCTTGATGATGTCCGCCGGCCACGTGCCGTCCCGGTCGTACTCCCAGGCCACCGGGCGTATCTCCTTGACCGCGAAGTCGTGCGCCATCTCGCGCAGGTTCTTCTGCTCGTCGGTGAGCGTGAAATCGACCATTCTCGGGATCTCCTAACGGGCTGATACGTGGAAATAGATTGACTGGTCAGTCAATCCCACCTAAAGGGTAGCGGAGACCCGGGCGATCGGCAAGAATCTGAAACCGTGCAGAGCGTCTCGGCGAGCGTCTTGCTGGGCCTGAGCCTGAGCGGCGGGGCGCTCGTGGTGCTGGCCACGGTGGCGCTGATCGCGATCGTGTCGGTCGCCTTCCTGCTCACCGGCGGCGCCGGCAGCGCCTACGACCAGATCGGCGCAGGAGGCATCGCCCGGGAAGGCGAATACGACGGCACGCCCGCGGCGGCCTCCGACTCCGACTCGGGGCGAGCGGAGCGCGAGCTGGAAATCCGCCAGCTGCTGAGCGCCCGCAGCGAAAGACTCGTGCGCAGCGGCCGGCCGGCGCTGGACGTCGATGCCGAGCTGGCTCGGCTCGTTGCCGCCGAGCAGGGTGGGCGGGCTTCCAATCCATCCGATCCCGAGCTCGTTGCGGAGGTGCGAACATTGGTTGTGGCACGCAACGAACGGCGTATACGTCAAGGGATGGAGCCGTTCGACGTGGAGGCAGAGGTCACGCGCACGCTCGAGCAGCTCGGGCCGTAACACAATCGTCGCGCCCTCGGGTGTATAAACGCGCCATGACCAACCCGCGCCGCTTCCAGCTCGATGAGATAACGCTCCGTCCGGGCACCTACTTCAATCCGCAGACCGAGATCATGATCGTCGTCGACGATTCGCCGGAGGTCGACCATGAGATCTTCGAGTCGGGCGACTTCGAGGCCGAGGAGTGGGTCCTGATCTCCGAGGAGGCCCCGCTGGACGAGCCCAAGCGCGACGAACTGGTGGAGCGCTTCCAGCTCTCTCACGGCGCCGGCGGCGAACTCCCGCCCGAGGACGACGCCCTCGACGACGACGAGGAAGATGAGGAGGACGAGCTGGAAGGGGTCGAGGAGCTGGGGCTCGATACGGAGTAAGTCAGCGCTGCGGGCGCTAGCATCGGGCCGGTGCAAGCCGCAAAGCGTGCAGCGGCGGTCGCCTTGGGCGTGCTCACCCTCGGCGCTGCCACCGCTCCCGCAGCGATCGCGCGCGCTGGTGGCTCCGCCGGCGCGCTAGGCCCCGTCCGCGCGGGCCCCCACGCACGAGCGCACAGCGCCGCCGGCCACAAGCCGAGCGTCTCGGCGGCGCTTGAGAGCCTGCTGCACGCCGGCGCGATCGGCGAAGCGCGCTACCACTCCTACTACTCCGCGTATGTCGCGGCCAAAGGCTCGCTGGGGAGACTCAGCGGCACGCGCAAGGTTGAACTTGGCGCCGTGCTCGCGAACGTGCAGGCGATGGCGGGCGCCGGCGAGCTGATTGCCTCGCGACTGCCGGCGGTGTTCCTCACGCTCGAACGCAACCGCCAGTGGTGGACGACCGAACCGCTGATCTCCGGCGACGAACGCGTCAGCTTTCCCGAAAGCAAGATCGTCTGGGAGCACTATCCCGGCCAGGGGATCGAGATCCAATGGCTCGCGACCTTCGGCGAGGCCAACGGGTACTACCTCTCCGGCCACGAAAACTCGAACCTGCGCCAGCTGCTCGGCGAAGTCATGCCGCTCGCAACCCAGCGCGCGGGCGGGATCGCGTGGGAGTACCTCTTCAAGTTCGACGGCGGCGCACCCCCGTGGACCAGCGGCCTGTCGCAGGGAACGGCCCTGCAGGTGCTCGCGCGTGCGTGGTCGCGCTTCAAGGAACCCGCCTACCTCAGCGCAGCGCAGCAGGCGCTCGGCCTCTTCGAGGTGGCGCCGCCACAGGGCGTGCGTGTGCAGACACCGACCGGCGCGCTGTACGCCGAGTACACCTACGCACCCAGCGACAAGATCCTCAACGGCTTCATCCAGGCGCTCGTCGGCCTGTACGACTACACCGCCATCACCAAGGACCCGCTCGGACTGGCGCTGTTCGAAGCCGGCGACGCCGAGGCGCGCGCGCTGACGCCGCTGTACGACACGGGCGCCTGGTCGCTGTACGACCAGTTCGGCGAATCCAACCTCAACTACCACGAACTGCTCACAGAATTCCTCCAGCACCTCTGCGAACGCACACGCAAAGGCTCGCCGATGACGCCGGCGGGGACCGCCGGCACACAGGTCCCTGGCGATCAGATCTACTGCACGACCGCGCAGCGCTTCACGACCGACCTGACCACCCCGCCGGTGGTCGCGCTGCTCTCGACAAAGCTGCCCGGCGGCGCGCGCGCCGGCGTGCAGCTCTCGCTGTCGAAGATCTCGACGGTGTCGATGACCGTCCGCCAGGGCTCGCGGGTGGTGTGGACGAACCGCGCCACGGTCGAACGCGGCAGGCCGCGATTGCTGTGGATCACTCCGGCCAGCGGCGGCACCTTCACTGTCCAGCTCGTCGCGACCGACCTGGCCGGCAACTTCTCGACCGCGAGCGGCACGGTCCTCGTCAGCCGCCATTAGCAGCAGGCGCCGCGCCTAGACTAGGCGCCAGTGCTCTCCACTGTCACGAACCGGCCGAGCTGGGAGCGCGTATGACACGGCTCGCCCACGCCTACCGAGCGCTGACGCCGGAGCAGCGGCTCGCCGCGCTGGCATCGCTAGGGCTGTTCGTGTCGATGCTCCTGCCCTGGTACAGCAAGTCGGACACGCTCGTCGTTCACGGAGCCGCCAAGGCCACGGAAACCAGCCTCAGCGCATTCCAGGCGTTCTCCTTCGTCGAGGCGGCGGTGCTGCTCGTCAGCGCAGCGGTGCTCGGCATGCTGTTCGCGCGCGCGGAGGGCCGCGGCTTTCCGCTACCCGGCGGCGACGGCGTCGTCGTGATGATCGCCGGAGGCTGGGCTGCGCTGCTGATCTTCTACAGGCTGCTCGACAAGCCCGGCCTGCAGGGCAACGAGCGCGTGACGGCGACCGTCGGTGTCGAGTGGGGGATCTTCATCGCGCTGCTGCTCGCGCTCGGACTCTCCTACGCGGGCGCGCGGATGCGTGCGCTGCAACAGCCCGCGCCGCCGCTGCGGCGCCCGCGCGGTACGCCTCCCCGCCAGCCACTGGGGCCGCTTGCGGGTCGGGCGGAGCGCCCACCCGTGGATCTCGATCTCGAGGCGACCGTGGTGACTCCGGGGCGCATGCGCACGCGACGCTCGCCACCGGTGCCGGCACGAGAGCCAGGGCCGGCACGCGAGCCAGGGCCGGCACGCGGGCGCGGACGCTACCCGCCCGCGCCAGCCGCGAAGTCCCCGGAGGGGGAGCAGCTGTCCTTCGAGGACCCCCCGACCCGGTCGGAGTAGACGCCACCTATCATTGCGCGGACGATGCCAGCCACTTCGTCGCCGCCGCCAGCCTCCGTCGCAGAAGTAGCGGCGGGCCTGCGTGAGGTGGGCTACCTCCCGGGCGAGTCCACGGCGCTCGTGTCCTTTCTTGCAACACGCCTCGGCAAGCCTGTGCTCGTCGAGGGTCCCGCGGGCGTCGGCAAGACCGAGCTCGCCAAGGCGCTCGCGGCGTATCTGGGCCGCGAGCTGGTGCGGCTGCAGTGCTACGAGGGGCTGGATGAGGCCAAGGCGCTGTATGAGTGGAACTACCGCAAGCAGCTGCTGCGAATCCAGGCCGAGGCCTCGGACACCGGCTGGGAGGCTGTGCAAGAGGACATCTTCGGCGAGGAGTTCCTGCTGGCGCGGCCGCTGATGAGCGCGATCTCCTCCGAGGAGCCGGTCGTGCTGCTGATCGACGAGATCGACAAGACCGACCAGGAGTTCGAGGCGATGCTGCTGGAGGTCCTCTCCGACTTCCAGATCTCGATCCCCGAGCTCGGGCGGGTGCAGTCGCGCACGCACCCGGTCGTGCTGCTCACATCCAACAACTCACGCGAGCTGACCGAGGCGCTCAAGCGTCGCTGCCTGTATCTGTGGCTGGACTACCCGGAGCTCGAGCACGAGCTGGAAATCGTGCGCCTGCACGCCCCCGAGCTCTCCGAGACGGTCGCCCGCCGGCTGGTCGAGGTGATCGGCATGGTGCGAGAGCTCGACCTGAAGAAGCCGCCGTCGATCGCCGAGTCGATCGACTGGGCGCGCGCGCTGCTGTTGCTCGGGGTCAAGGAAATCGACGCGGACACCTTCGCCGAAACGATGTCTGTGATCGTCAAGCACCGCACCGACATGGACGTCGTGGCCGACCGCGTGGGCTTGAAGCTCCGCTCGCCCGCCGATGTCGCCTGAGGGCCTGCCCGCACGGATCCTCGAGCTCGGGGAGGAGCTGCGTCGCGAAGGTGTCGCTGTAGGGACCTCGGAGATGCTCGACGCCTTCCAGGTGCTGCGTGAGGTCAGCTGGACCGAGCAGGCTGACTTCCGCGAGGCGCTCGCGGCGACACTCGCCAAGAGCCAGGAGGACCGGCGCGTGTTCGAGCTGGTGTTCGAGCGCTTCTTCTTCCGCGCCGCTGAGATCGCCGCCTCGCACGAGGGCATCCGCGAGCAGGATCTGGCGGCGTTGGGCGAGCTGTCCGACGAGCAGCTCGAAGAGCTGCGTGCCCAGATCGCCGCCGCTCTCCGCGACGGCTCGGAGGGTGCGATGCGCGATCTGGCGCGGATGGCGATCGCGGCGTTCGCCCACCGCCAGGAGGGCTCGGGGGTGATCGGCGTCGACGTCCAACGCATCCGTCGCGCGCTCGGGCTGCGCGCCGAGCCGCAGCCAGAGCTTCCGCCCGAGGACCCGCGGCACGACGGCCTCCCGCGCGACGCGCTGCGGCGCTTCGAGGCGCTTCTGCGCCGCGAGCTCGAGCGAGCGCAGATCGAGCGCACCGGCAACCTGCCGGCAGCCCGGCCGCTGGGGGAGCTCGACCGCGCGCTGCCTTCTGGCCCGCTCGCCGACCTCGCCGCCGTCCACCGCGTGGTCGCCCAGCTGCGCCGGCGGCTCGCCACCCAGGGCATGCAGAACCGAGGCCACCGCCGCCACGCGCACGTCGACGTCAGGCGCACGATGCGCGCATCGCTGCAGACCGGCGGCGTCCCCGTGGTGCTCAAGTATCGCCCGCGACGCCCCAAACGCCCGGAGATCTACGTCCTGTGCGACGTCTCCACGAGCGTCACCTCGGCGTCGGTGTTCTTCCTCTCGGTGCTGCACGCGCTGCACGACACGTTTCGAAAGATGCGCTCCTTCGTGTTCATCGAGCGCATCTCGGAGGTCACCGACATCTTCGAACACGAGCGCAACTTCAAGGCCGTAAGCGAACGCATCTCAAGCGACGCCGGCGTGGCCGACATCTCCGGCTACACCGACTACGGTCGCGTGTGGTCGGAGTTCCTCGTGCAGGTCGAGGACGACCTGCATCCGCGCGCCACGGTCATCGTCCTCGGGGACGCGCGCACAAACGGGCGCGACCCGCGCGCCGACGTCTTCGCCCAGATCGCCGCGCGCGCCGGGCGCACGTTCTGGTTGAACCCGGAGCCGCGTCTGTATTGGAACTACGGGGACTCGGTGATTGCCTCCTACGAGCAGTACTGCACAGCGTTCGAGTGCTGGACCACCGCGCAGCTCGAGGACTTCGTGCGCGCCCTCACGCGACCGGTGATTGCAGCCGGCGACCGATAGGCGGCGCGGGGCGGCCTCCTACCGATCGGAGCTCGACGGGATCTCCGATCGGCCAGCACGCGCTAGCATCACCGATCTAACAGCAGACACCAGGGGGGCTGGCGGGAAGGCCGGCTGAGATGGCGCACCGGAAGCGATTCCCCCGGCGCCGACCCTTAGAACCTGTGGGGTAATGCCCGCGAAGGGAGCGAAGTGCCGAGCCAACTGCAATCTCGTGTCGCGCCCCCGCCGCGGGTGGCCGAGGGGGAGCCGCCGGCGATCGCGCTGGAGAGCGTCAGCCGCGCCTACGCCGAGCATGGTGGCGGAAGCGTCCCTGCGCTCGATCGTGTGTCGCTGCGCGCCGCGCGCGAGGAGCTGCTCGCGATCGTCGGACCCAGCGGCTGCGGCAAGACGACGCTGCTCGAGCTGATCTGCGGACTGCAGGCCCCCGACAGCGGCTCGGTCAGCTCGGACGCCGCCGTGCTCATGCCCCAACGCGACCTGCTGCTGCCTTGGCTGAGCGCCGTCGAGAACGCTGCGCTCGCGCCACGCATCGGCGGCCTCGCGCGGGCGCAGGCGCGCAGGCACGCCGAGAACATGTTCGCTGAGCTCGGCCTGCACGGCTTCGAGGACGCGCGCCCCGCGGAGCTCTCCGGTGGCATGCGCCAGCGCGTCGCGTTTCTGCGCACCCTGCTCTCGGGCAAGCCCGTGCTGTGCCTCGACGAGCCATTTGGCGCACTCGACGCGATCACCCGTGCCGAGATGCAGGCATGGCTGGCGCGGGCGCTCACACGCGAGCCGCGCACCGTCGTGCTTGTGACACACGACGTCGAGGAGGCCGTCCTACTCGCAGATCGCATCGTCGTGCTGTCGGCGAGGCCCGGCCGTGTCGTCGGCGAGCTCGAGGTGCGCCTACCGCGGCCGAGGCCCCGCACCGGGGCCGCGGTGATCGCTCTGCGTGAGCGGGCGCTCACGCTGTTGCTGGATGGCGTGCGCAACGCCGAGGCGGATGCATGAGCACGCGCCTCGAGGCCGCACCGTCGCGCCGGCGCACGGGCGGGCCCCGACGGGGAGCCACCATCCTGCCGCCGGCGCTGCTCGTGTTCGCGCTGCTCGGCATCTGGGAGATCTACGTCGACGCCGGCTCCGCGAGCGCGTTCGTGCTGCCGGCTCCCCACTCGATCGCAAGCGCGCTGTGGAACAACGCCGGCTTTCTCGCGGCCAACCTCGCTCCGACGGCCGAGGAGGTTGTGCTGGGGATCGCGCTCGCGCTGGCGCTCGGGTTCGCGCTCGCAGTGGTGCTGCACTTCTCGCCTGTCCTGCGCCGGGCCGTGTACCCGCTTGCGATCGGCTCGCAGGCTGTGCCGATCGCCGTGATCGCGCCGCTGCTCGTCTTCTGGTGGGGCTTCGGCGTGTTTCCAAAGCTCGTGGTGATCGTCTTGATCTGCTTCTTCCCGGTGCTTGTCACGACGGTCGACGGGCTCGCAACTGTCGACCCCGACCAGCTCAAGCTGCTGCGCACGCTCGGCGCCTCGCGCTGGCAGGCGTTCCGGTTCGCCGAGCTTCCCGCGGCGCTGCCGGCGGCGCTCAGCGGAGCTCGAATCGCGCTCGCGGTGGCGGTGATCGGCGCCTACATCGCCGAGTCGCAGACCGCGACCACCGCAGTCCACGCAGGGCTGGGGCATGAGATCAACGCCGACCTGACCTCCCTGCAGACGTCACGCGCGTACGCTGCCGCGGTCGTGCTGTTTGGATTCGCAATCGTGTGCTTCAACGCCCTCGCGCTCGCCGAGCACCGCTTGGCGCCGTGGGCCAGCCAACCGAGAGGAGACACCCGTTGAGAGCCCGCCTCGCCGTCCGCAGGCGCAGCGCGCCGATGCTGCTGGCCGTGTGCTGCGCCCTGGCGCTGGGAGCGTGTGGCGCCAAGCAGGACGTGATCACCGCGCCCGCCGCAAAGCCGTTCACGGTGATGCTCGACTGGTTCCCCAACGCGGATCACGCAGCGCTTTACGCGGCGATCGCCGGAGGGGACTTCCGCGCCGTCGGCCTGGACGTGCAGCCGGTGGTTCCCTCCGAAACGGCGGAACCGCTCAAGCTGCTCGCAGCGGGCAAGGTGGATGTGGCGATCTCCTACGAGCCCGAGGTTCTGCTCGCGCGTGATCAGGGCCTCAAGGTCGTCTCGATCGGCGCGCTCGTGCAGCGGCCGCTGACGTCGCTGATCGCATTGCCCGAACAGCACGTCAGCAGCGTGGCAAGCCTCACCGGCAAGACCGTCGGCACCGCCGGGATCCCCTACCAAGCTGCGATGTTGCGCACGATCCTGCAGCACGCCAAGGTCGAACCCTCGCGCGTGCGCGAAGCGAACGTCGGCTTCAACCTCGTGCCGGCGATGCTCTCCGGCAAAGTCGCCGCGACGCTCGGCGGCTACTGGAACTACGAGGCCATCCAGCTGCGCCTGATGCACAAACACCCGACCGTGATCCCCGTCGATCAGGCCGGCGTGCCGACCTACGACGAGCTCGTGCTGGTCGTGCGCGAGAGCGAGGCGCACACCGACGGGCAGGACCTGCGGGCGTTCCTGCAGGCGCTCACGCGAGGTGAGCGCGCCGTGCGCAGCAACCCGGCGGCGGCTGCGGCGCTGGTGGTTAAGGCCAACCCATCGCTGGAAGGAAAGCTGCAGCTCGAATCGATCAAGCAGACGCTCCCGGCGGCGCAGCCGGCGAACGCCAGCGACCCGTTCGGCTGGCAGGACCCCTCCGCGTGGGCCACGTTCGGTGCGTGGATGCTCTCGCATGGGCTGGTGCGCCAGGACCCGGGCGCAAGCGGCCTGCCCCCGTTCACCAACGAGTTCCTGCCCGGTCAGGGCATCTAGGCTCGAGCTTCCACCTCGTGATGGATGTGATCGACTAGGCGATGGCACGAATAGGTCTTCTCACCGGTGGCGGCGACTGTCCGGGCCTGAACGCCGTGATCCGTGCGGTCGTGCGACGTGGTCTCGCCGAGGGTGGACACGAGTTCCTCGGCTTTCGCTACGGCTGGGCGGGCGTGGTCGCCGACGACGCGATCGAGCTCAACGTCCAGAGCACCGCCGGCATCCTCCCGCGCGGCGGCACGATCATCGGGACCTCGCGCACCAACCCGTACGGCGACGGCAGGGATGGCACCGCGCTCGTGCGCAGCACGCTCGATGCGCGCGGCGTCGACGCGCTGATCCCGATCGGCGGCGAGGACACGCTCGGCGTCGCGCTGCGCCTGCATCGCGACGGGATTCCGATCGTGGGCGTGCCCAAGACGATCGACAACGACCTCGGCGGCACCGACGTCACGTTCGGCTTCCAGACCGCAGTCCAGATCGTGACGGATGCGATCGACCGCCTGCACACGACGGCTGAGTCGCACAACCGCGTGATGGTCGTCGAGGTGATGGGTCGCCACGCCGGCTGGATCGCGACGCACGCGGGCATCGCCGGCGGCGCCGACGCGATCCTCGTGCCCGAGCGCCCGTTCGACATCGAGCAGGTCGTCACACACCTGCGCCGCCGCCACGAGCGCGGGCGCAGCTTCTCGATCGTCGTCGTTGCCGAGGGCGCCACACCGCGCGAGGGAACGCTGCAGACGCGCGCCGGCAGCGGGACCGACGCATTCGGGCACGAGCGGCTCGGCGGCATCGGCGTCACACTCGAGCAGGAGATCGAGCGGCGAACCGGCTTCGAGAGCCGCGTCACGATCCTCGGCCACGTGCAGCGGGGCGGTACGCCGGTGGCGTTCGACCGCGTGCTGGCAACCCGTTTCGGCGTGGCCGCGATGGACGCTGTCGCCGCCGGACGCTTCGGCTGCATGGTGGCCGCGCGCGGGCTGGAGATCGTCGAGGTGGCGCTCGATCAGGCGCTGCGCGAGCCGAAGCTGCTGGACCCCGAGTTGTACGCAACCGCCGAGCTGTTCTTCGGCTGAGCCGCCGGGCAACCGCCGAGCTGTTCTTCGGCTGAGCCGCCGGGCAACGCGCGTGCGCGTGCGCGTGGGCGCGCGTTGGCGGGGTGCGTGCTTGACTTTGAGCGACGATGGCGCAGACGACGCCGACGGGAAGCATGCGCGCGATGGTCTTCGAGGAGGTCGGGCGTCCGCTGCGCGAGGTCGAGCTGCCGATCCCCACGCCCGGCCCCGGACAGCTTCTCCTGCGCGTGCATGCCTGCGCGGTCTGCCGTACCGACCTGCACCTGCTCGACGGGGAGGTCGACATCCCCTCCCCACCGCGGGTGCTCGGACACCAGATCGTCGCAACCGTCGTCTCGGGCGATGACGCCGGCGCACAGGGGGAGCAGGCCCACGCGCGCCGCGTGGGCGTTCCGTGGCTCGGGTGGACCGATGGTACGTGCGCGTACTGCACCAGCGGGCGCGAGAACCTCTGCCCGAACGCGCGCTTCACCGGGCGCGACATCGACGGCGGCTACGCCGAGTACACCGTCGCCGACGAGCGCTACTGCTTCCCGCTGCCGCCGAGCTACACCGACGAGCAGGCGGCGCCGCTGCTGTGCGCCGGGCTGATCGGCTACAGGGCGTTGCGAATGTGCGGCGAGGCGCATCGCGTCGGCTTCTACGGCTTTGGCGACTCGGCACACATCCTCAGCCAGATCTGCGTGTGGCAGGGACGCGAGGTGTACGCCTTCACGCGACCCGGGGGCGAGGAGGCGGTGCAGGACTTCGCGCGCGAGCTCGGCGCCGTCTGGGCGGGCTCGTCGGAGGAGCCGCCGCCACAGCCGCTCGACGCCGCGATCATCTTCGCCCCCGTCGGTGCACTCGTGCCGCTCGCGCTGCGCGCGGTCGCGCCCGGCGGCACGGTCGTGTGCGGCGGGATCCACATGAGCGACATCCCCAGCTTTCCCTACAGCATCCTGTGGCAGGAGCGCGTACTGCGCTCGGTCGCCAACCTCACCCGCCTCGATGGCGAGGAGCTGCTCGAGCTGGCGCCGCGCGCCGGCGTGCAGACGCGCACCAGCACGTATTCCCTCGCCGACGCCAACGCGGCGCTCGACGATCTGCGTGCCGGGCGCTTCACCGGGGCAGCCGTAATCGTGCCCTAGTGGTGTCGTGAGTCAAGAGCTCGACGGCGTTTCCCGTCGCCTGCGCGCGCCTGACGCCCGCCGGCCAAGCGCCAGAATGTCGGAACAATTCGGCAGCGGCCTCTGTTCTGGTGGTGTATTGTCCAGACAGCCAAACTCGGCCGAGACGAGGAGCGATGGCGAGCGTAAGCCCGGAGAAGACGAGGTGGATGCGGGGTCCGTCGACGCCGCTGCGGGGCGCGCTGCTCGGGCTCCTGCTCGAACGACCCGGACACGGTGGCGATCTCGCCAACCGCCTGGCCGCGAGGCTCGGCGAGACCTGGCGGGTTGACACCAACGACGTCTACCGGCTGCTCGAGCAGCTCGAGAAGACGGGGCTGGCGGTCTCGCGCGACGAGCCAAAGCGCAACAACCACCGCCGCACGCACCTCGTGTACCACCCCACCGAGGAGGCCTCGGAGGCACTGACCCTGTGGATGGAGACACTCCTGCCGCGCGAGGCCGTGCGCCTGGGGCTGCAGGCGAAGCTCTCGGTTGCGCGAGAACAGGACGCGCACCGCCTGCTCGTGGCGCTGCGGGCCTACGAGCGCGAGTGCCTGGTGCTGGCCCAGCTCGTGAGCCCCGCCGACGGGCGCGGGCGCTCCTGGACGGCTCTGTGCCTCGACTGCACGCGGGACGCCGTTTACGCGCAGCTCGAGGTCGAGATCACGTGGGCATCACGCACACGTCAACGCATCAACGAGTTTCTGGAACGCAGCCAGTAGCGTCACCGCGATGACGCCGCTGCTCTCCTTTCTGAACGTCAGCAAGCGCTACCCCGACGGCGGACGCGAGATCGCAGTGCTCGATCGCGTGTCGCTGCAGGTCGAGGCCGGCGCGTCCGTCGGGATCCGCGGCGCGCGGCGCTCCGGCAAGTCCACGCTCCTGCGCCTCGCCGCTGGGATCGCTCTGCCCGACTCCGGCAGCGTCTGCTTCGGCGGGCGCGACATCGCGCAGATGGCGGGCAGCGAGCGGGCTCGCCTGCTGCGCGGCGAGATCGCGTTCATGTCGGCGGCGGACTGGCGCGCGACCCCTGGGGAGAGCGTCGTCGACCACGTGGCGACGTCGCTCGGCAGCGAGGGGCTGACGATGCGCGAGGCACGACGCAGGGCGATGCGGGTGCTGGACCGCGTCGAAATCGGCGCCGCGTGCGCCGAGGAATCGACCGCGTCGCTGTCGCTGGACGAGCGCGCACGCGTGATGCTCGCGCGCGCGCTGGCGCGCGAACCGCGCCTGCTGATACTCGACGAACCTGTGCTGCCGCCGAACCTCGGCGACCGCGACAGCTTCAACGCGCTTCTACGCGCGGCAGCGAGTGAACGCGACGTCGCCCTGCTGATGGCCTCCGAGGAAATGGTCGCCCTGCAGGGCGTCGCAGTGATGATGTCGATCGCCGACGGCGAACTCGTCTCGGCCGAGCCGCGGGGCGTCGTGGTGCCGCTGCCCCGCGGCCGTCGCGCCGGCAGGGAGCGTTCCGGGCAGTGAGCACGCTGGAGCTGCGCGAGGTCGTCAAGCACTACTCGAGCGGCATCGAGACCGTCAAGGCGGTCGACGGCGTGTCGCTGAGGATCTCCGCCGGCGAGTTCGTAGCCCTGTACGGCCCGAGTGGCTCTGGCAAGACCACGTTGTTGATGCTCGCTGCGGCGCTCGCCACCCCCGACAGTGGCACCGTCTCATTCGACGGACGCGTCCTCGGGGAGCTGTCCCAGCGCGACAGCGCGCTGTATCGCCGCAGAGACGTGGGCTTCGTGTTCCAGGCCTTTCACCTGATGCCCCACACCTCGGCGCTCGACAACGCCACGATCAAGCTCACCGGGGACGGTTGCACGCTGCGCGAGGGCCGCCGCCGCGCGCTGCCGTGGCTCGAGCGCGTCGGGCTTGGCGCGCGCGCCGGGCACACGCCCGAGGAGCTCTCGATGGGCGAGCGTCAGCGAATCGCGATCGCGCGGGCGCTGGCCAACGAGCCGCGGCTGCTGCTTGCGGACGAGCCCACCGGCAACCTCGACTCAAAGCGCGGCCGCGAGATCCTCGTGCTGATGCGAGACATATGCCACGAGCGCGGTATCCCCGGGCTCCTGGTCACGCACGACCTGGACGCCGCCGCACTGGTCGATCGCGTACACACGTTGCGCGACGGACACATGGCCGACGGCACGGACCCGGAGCTGGCAGCGACATCGTCGTGAAGAGCCCGCTGAACCCCGCGATCGCGGGGGTGCGACTGAGCATGCTGGCCCACCTTTACAGGGTTCGGCTGCGCTCGCACGCGGTGCAGGAGCTGCTCGCCGGCAGCGGCATTGCCGTGGGAGTCGCGCTCGTCCTCGGCGTGCTCGCCGCCAACGC
This sequence comes from uncultured Solirubrobacteraceae bacterium, assembly GCA_963737025.1. Lineage (GTDB taxonomy): Bacteria > Actinomycetota > Thermoleophilia > Solirubrobacterales > Solirubrobacteraceae > Palsa-744. The sequence goes on along the minus strand of CAVTRA010000004.1, from coordinate 366,537 downwards.
CAGCCTGACCGGGTCGGCGGGTGAACTGGTTCACCAGCTCGTAGGCTCGGCGCGCCTGCAGCTGGCCGCGCGATCGCAGCAGGGGTTCGACGAACAGCTGCTGAGCGCGACCCGCACGCTGCCGGGCGTCGCGTCGGCGGCGCCGGTGCTGCGCGAGAACATCGCGGTCCTCGGACCGCACGGCCGCCGGCAATCCGTGCAGCTGATCGGCGTGACCGCCGCCGTGGTGCGCCTCGGCGGCTTCGCCACGCGCAAGCTGGGATTGGGAGGCTTTCGCTTCACCAGCGGGCTGATCCTGCCGGCGAGCGTGGCGGACGCCGTCGGAACCGAACCCGGCGGGCGCGTAACCGTGCTCGCGTTCGGCTCCGCGCACACGAGCAGGGTCGCGGTCGTGCTGAACAACCCGCCTTTCGGGGTGCTGGCCGCGAGCCCTGTGGCCGTGACCCTGCTCTCGAGCGCCCAACGCCTGACGGGCCTGCAGGGGCGCATCACACAGGTGCTGGTCAGGCCGCGGCCCGGCGCGGACCGTCTTGTGGCGGCGGAGCTGCGGCGGCTCGCCGCTGGACGCGTGAGCGTCGTCGCGGCCGACGACGAGCTGAGCCTGCTCGCCCAGGCCGTCAAGCCGAACGACCAGTCCACCACGCTGTTCACGGCGATCAGCGTGATGGTCGGCTTCCTGCTGGCGGTGAATGCGATGCTGCTCACGGTGCCCGATCGACGGCGCTTCGTCGCCGACCTGCGCCTGCAGGGCTACGACTGGCGCCAGATCATCGTGCTGCTGGCGTTTCAGGCCGTCGTCCTCGGCGTCGCCGCGTCGGCGCTCGGCGTGCTGCTCGGGGACCTGCTCTTACATGCGTTCCTGGCTCGCGTACCGGCGTATCTGACGACGGCGTTTCCGATCGGCAGTCAGCGGACCCTGAGCCTCGGCACGGTCCTGCTCGCGGTCGGGTGCGGCGTGCTCGCGACGATACTCGCCTCGCTGTCCCCCATACTCGACCTGCGGCCCGGTCACCCGGCAGACGCGGTGTTCCATGACCGCTCCGGCGGCGGCGAGGTGCTCGCCGACCGAACACCGACGAAGCTGTCCATTCTGTGCGCAGTTTTGCTCGTGTTGATCACCGTGGCGCTGCTGATCGCTCCGGGCCTGACGATCCTCGGCGGCATGGTGCTCGCATTGGCGGCGCTCCTGGCGATCCCCAGCCTGTTCGCGCTGGTCGCGCGCCTGCTCCGCTCGGCCGGTGAACGCGTACCCAGCAGCTCCCTGATCGTCGTCGTGTCGGAGCTGCGGGCGGTGACCACGCGCTCGGTGGCGCTCGCCGGCATCGCCGCCCTCGCCGTCTACGGCAGCGTCGCGATCGGCGGAGCGCGCGCGGACCTGCTGCGTGGCCTGGACGCCAACTTCGCCGAATACCTGCACACCGCGCAGCTGTGGGTGACGACCGGTGGCAACGACCTGACCACCAACGCCTTCGACGCGCAAGGCGCCACCACGGCGCTTGCGCGTGCCCCCGGCGTCGCGTCTGCGCGCGTGTACCAGGGCGGGTTCCTGGACGTGGGTGATAGGCGCATGTGGATCATCGCGCGGCCGCCCGGAGACGCCACGCCGATTCCGGCCAGTCAGCTGCTGCGCGGCAACCTGCAACACGCAACCCGCCTGGTGCGGGGCTCCGGCTGGGCGGCGATCTCGCAGGGCTTCGCCTCCGAACACCGCCTCGCGCCGGGCAGCTCCTTCGCGCTGCCGACGCCGAGCGGCGAAAGGCGCTTCGGCGTCGCGGCGATCACGACCAACCTGGGCTGGTCGCCGGGGGCTGTGATCATCAGCTCGCTCGACTACAGCCGCTACTGGCAGACGGCGCAGCCATCGGCCATCGAGGTGAACCTGCGTCCAGGGGTGAGCGAAGCGGCGGGCAGGCGCGCTGTCGTACGGGCACTCGGGCCACGCGCCGGGCTCGGAGTCCAGACGGTCCGCGAACGCCAGGCGCAGTACGCAGCCGACTCGCGCCAGGGCCTTTACGCGCTCAGCGAGATCGCGACGCTGTTGCTGATCGCTGCGGCGCTCGCCGTCGCCTCCGCGCTCAGTGCGGCGATCTGGCAGCGCCGAGCGCGCCTTGCCTCACTGAAGATCCACGGCTACGACACAGGCCAGCTGTGGCGCGCGCTGTTGTTGGAGAGCACGATCGTGCTCGGCATCGGCTGCGCCGTCGGCGCGCTCGCCGGTCTCTACGGCCATGCGCTGGCCAGTCGCTGGCTACGGCTGCAGACTGGCTTCCCGGCTCCGTTTCAACTTGGGCTTGGGCGGGTGACGCTCACCCTCGCGCTGCTCGCCGCGATCGCGCTGGCCGTGATCGCGCTCCCCGGCCTGCTCGCGGCACGCGCTCCGGCGAGAGCGAGCCTTCAGGAGTGACTATGTATCGCTGCTCAGAAAAACGAAACTGTTCTGGTGGTTGCTCCCGCCCGCAGTCAACTCGCACTCGCGGGGACATTCGCCGGGGCCGCCACGAGGTACTGGCTCGGCGTGTTCCCGCTCGTCGGCCGAGAGCTCCGTCACTGGCGTGAGCGCGCACACCAGATACCCGACCCGCGACTGCGCCGCCTCGCGCTGCTGACGCAGCAGGCCGAGCGCGGCAACCTCGAAGGCGCCGCCGCCTTTGCCGTTCTGGTGCCGCGCGTGCATCGCCGGCGCGTGGTTCGCGCGGTGGTCGCTTTTCAGGCCGCCTACGACTACATCGACACCCTCGCCGAGCAGCCGAGCAGCGACCCGATCGCCAACGGTCGCCAGCTTCACCTGGCGCTCCTCAGCGCCCTCGAACCGGGCCGCGCGCACCCCGACTACTACAGGCATCATTGCGGTAAACGGGACAACGGCTATATAAGGAATTTGATAGACACATGCCGCTCAGCATTTCGCGCGCTGCCCTCACACGCGGCGGTGGCCGAGCCGGCGTTGCGATCGGCGCGGCGCATGGTCGCCTATCAGAGCCTCAATCATGGTGCGGTGGAGACCCGCCGCGCGCTCGCCAGGTGGGCCGCGGGCCTGACTCCGCCGGGCACGGGCCTGCGCTGGTGGGAGACGGCCGCCGGCGCTGCCTCGTCGTTGACGGTCTTCGCGCTGATCGCCGCCGCGGCACGACCGTGTCTGCACTGGAGCGAGGCAACGGCGACCGAGCACGCCTACTTTCCCTGGATCGGCGCGCTGCACGTGCTGCTCGACAGCCTCGTCGACCGAAGCGAGGACGTCCAGAGCGCTCAGCACTGCCTGATCGACCACTACGCCTCAGCCGAGGACGCGGCGAACCGTCTCGGCATCGTCGCCGGCCGCGCGATGCGGGCAGCTGAACTGCTGCCTCGAGGCGTGCAGCACGCGACGATCCTCGCCGCGATGGTGAGCTTCTATCTCTCCGCTCCGGGTCCCGCCAGCCCGGTGACGATGCTCGCTGCAGAGACCGTGCTCGAGCGGATGGGCCCGGTCGCGGCACCGACGATGGCAGTCCACCGCGCGAGGCGGACGGCGAGCCGGCTGATCGCGGGCGCCGATGCGCGTGCTGTTCGCCTCAGCGCTTGAGGGTTGGTGTTTTGTGCTCGTGCGTCGCCACCCGCGCCCACGCTCCTGCCGGACGTTTCGATGAGTTTTCTCATGCTGGGGTTATCAGTTCCTTAGCCCCGGTTCGCACACTGCTCGCGTGACCCGGAATTCGCGTGCCCGCGACGCTGCCGTTCACACGACCCACAAGCGCGATGCCGCGCTGCGCCAGCTGCATCGGGTCAATCGCTGGCTGATCGCGGGCAGCGTCCTGCTGACCGCGGCCTTCGCCGAGGCCGCCGCGAGCGCGTTCCCCGGGAAAAAGGCAAAACCGGCGAGCGCGCGTAGCGCCACGCCGAGCTCCTCTCACACAAGCACCGGCAGCTCGTCGGGGGCGCCGCTCGCGCCGCCGGCGCAGGCTCCTAAAACGACCTCCACGCAGGAATCAGCGCCCGCGCAAGAATCTGCTCCAGCACAGGAATCCGCTCCGTCGCAAGAATCGGCTCCGGCGCAAGAATCACACGAATCCGCCCCAGCCCAGGAATCCGCCCCGTCGCAAGAATCGGCTCCGGCGCAGGAATCCGCTCCGACCCCTGAACCTGCACCCGAACGCGAAAGTCCCGTCGTGTCCGGAGGCTCCTGAGATGCGCTCCGCGCGGCCCTCACGTCGTGTCACGGGCTCAGTCCAGTGGCAGGCGCTCGGGAGCAGCGTCGTGCTGCGCGTGACCGACCCCGCCGGGCTCGAGCTCGCGCGAGCGGCTGTCGAGCGTGAGCTCGATGCCGTCGACCGCGCGTGCAGTCGCTTCCGTGCAGACTCCGAGCTCTCGCGCGCCAACGCGCGCGCGGGCCGAGCGACGCCCGCCAGCGCGCTGTTGATCGAGGCGCTGGAGCAGGCGCTGCGCGCTGCAGAGCTGACCGACGGCGACGTCGACCCGACCGTCGGCATGGCGCTCGAGCTCGCCGGATATGACCGCGACTGGCGGCTGCTCGACCCCCCCGGGCGCGGCCGCGCAGCGCCACTTGCACTGACCGTGCGCACCCGCCCGGCGTGGCCGCAGATCTCACTCGATCGCAAGAGCTCGACGATCAGGCTGCCCACGGGCGTCAAGCTGGACCTCGGGGCCACGGCCAAAGCGTGGGCCGCCGACCGCGCTGCGGCGGCTGCGGCGGCCGCGGCTGGCTGCGGCGCGCTCGTCAGCCTCGGCGGCGACATCGCCACATGTGGGGACGCGCCGGACGGCGGCTGGAGGATCAGGGTGACCGACGACCACCGCAGCGATGTCGCGGCTCAAGGTCAGACCGTCGCGATCGATTCCGGCGGCCTCGCCACGTCGAGCACGGCGGTGCGGCGCTGGACTCACGAGGGTCATACGATGCATCACATCATCGATCCCGACACCGGTGCCCCTGTACGGGGAGGCTGGCGCACCGTTAGCGTCGCGGCCGCCTGCTGCACAGATGCAAACATCGCCGCGACGGCGGCGATCGTGCGCGGAAGCGCAGCGGCAGCGTGGCTGATTGGGCTCGGCCTGCCCGCCCGGCTCGTCGAGCACGATGGGCGCGCCACCGCCGTCGCGGGCTGGCCCGCTGAAACGACGGCCGTGACGCTGGCTGCGTGAGCGCCGTGCTGGCCACCGCGGGACCGAGCCTCTACTGGTATCTGACGCGTTCCACCGGCGCGGTGTCGCTGCTGCTGCTGACGCTCGCGATCGTTCTCGGCGTGGTCGACGTGGAGCGCTGGAGCAGCCCGCGCTGGCCGCGGTTCGTACTCGACTCGCTGCACCGCAACGTCTCGCTGCTGGCGTTGGCGTTCGTCGTGGTGCACGTCCTCACCTCGGTGCTCGACAGCTTCGCGTCGATCTCGATCGCCGACGCGCTGATCCCGTTCATCGGCTCCTACCGTCCGTTCTGGTTGGGGCTCGGCGCGGTCGCGTTCGACCTTTTCCTGGCGGTGATCATCACCAGCCTGCTGCGAGCGCGCATGGGCTTCTCGACGTGGCGCGCGGTCCACTGGCTCGCCTACGCGAGCTGGCCGATCGCGCTGATCCACGGCTTCGGCACGGGCAGCGACGCAAACAGCGGCTGGCTGCTGGCGCTGAGCGTCCTCTGCACCGCGATGGTCATCATCGCGGTGCTGACGCGGGCGCTCGTCGGCTGGCCCGGCGACATCAGGTTGCGAAGCGCGGCGCTCCTCGGCACCGGCGCCTTCGCGCTGTTCATGGTGCTGTGGCTGCCCGGCGGACCGCTCGGCTCAGAATGGGCGCGGCGCTCCGGCACGCCGACCGCGCTGCTCCCGCACCATGGAGCGACCGCGACCGCGAACTCGAGCGCAGCGCGGTGACGAGCGGGGCACCCTCGATGACGGGCGAGTCGCCGCGCGCTGGCAAGTCGCCCCGCGCCGCCAGCCGCTCGCCTGCGCCGGCGCTGCCGCGGCTGCTCGCCGGCATCCAGCCACACGGCGCGCTGACGCTGGAGGAGCACGAGGCGGTGCACGGACCGCTGCCGTCCAGCGTCGGCCGCGGGCACCGGCGCAAGCGTGAGCGGACAGACATGCTGATCGCCGAGATCGCCCGGGCCGGACTGCTCGGGCGCGGCGGCGCCGCGTTCCCGACGGCCACCAAGATGCAGGCCGTCGCCGGCGCGCGACGGCGCCCGATCGTCCTCGCCAACGGCGCCGAGGGCGAGCCGGCGAGCCTCAAGGACTGCACGCTGATGGAGTCGCTGCCACACCTGGTGCTCGACGGGACGATCCTCGCCGCCGAGGCGATTGGCGCGGACGAGGTGATCGTGTGCGTGTGCGAGTCCGCCCGGGACGCCTGCGAGAGCCTCGCGCTCGCGATTGCCGAACGACCCGCGGCGAGATCCGGGCGCGCGCCAACGCTGCGCATGGCGACGGTGCCGAGCCACTATGTCGCCGGACAGGAGTCGGCGCTCATCGGCTACCTCGGCGGGGCACGCGCGCTGCCTACGTTCACACCTCCGATGCCCTATGAGCAGGGCATCCGACGGCGACCGACACTCGTGAACAACGTCGAGACGCTCGCGCACGTCGGCCTGATCGCGCGCCACGGCGCGCCGTGGTTCCGCCAGCTCGGAACGCCGACGCAGCCAGGTTCTGCGCTCGTGACGCTGTCCGGAGCGGTCGCGCATCCGGGGGTGTACGAGATCGAGCACGGCGCGTCGCTGTCCTCGCTGGTCGCCGCCGGCGGTGGCAGCACGGCACGCATACGCGGCGCGCTGATCGGCGGCTACGCCGGTACGTGGATCGCCGGAGAGCTCCTGAGCGGCGTTGCCGTGTCCAACGAACACCTGGCGGCGCACGGCGCGGCGCTCGGAGCCGGCGTCGTGCTGCTGCTCTCCGAGGACGCTTGCCCGGTCGCCGAGAGCGCTCGCCTGTCTCGCTGGCTCGCCGGGCAGAGCACCAATCAGTGCGGGCCGTGCGTGAACGGTCTCGACGCGCTCGCCGCCACGCTCGAGGCGATCGCCGGCGGCACCGCCGGCGCCGGCGTTGGTGGGCGCATCGATCGGCTCGCCTCGCTCGTGTCGGGCCGCGGCGCCTGCGGTCATCCCGACGGCGCGCTGAACCCGACCCTCAGCGCGCTGCGCACCTTTCAAGCGGAGTTCGCCGAGCACGCACGCTACGGACCGTGCGACGCGTGCTCGCGCCCCACGGAGCTGCCTCTGCCCCAGCGACCGATCGACCAGACGACGATGCGCACGGCGCGAGCGCAGCGATGAGCCAGCGCGTACGGGTCAACCCGATCGCGTGCGAGGCGCACGGGATGTGCGCCGAGCTACTCCCCGAGCGGATCACGCTCGACGAGTGGGGCTATCCGATCGTCGACGAGACGCCGTTGCAGGGATCGCAACTCGCTCACGCGCAGCGCGCCGTCCGCGCGTGCCCGACGCTGGCGCTGGTGCTCGAGCGAGAGCCGCGCGAGCGCGGGCGCTGAGCGTGCGGCTCAGACGGCGCCGCTGATCAGGTGCGTCGCCGCGAGGCCCGCCCACTCGCCGTAAGGCACGAAGAAATCTCGCACCTGCTGCTCATCGGCGCGGGCGTAAGGGTCGCCGCCGCTGAGCAGGCGTCCGACGAGCTTGAGCAGCGCGAGGTCACCGGCCGGCACCTGGTCGTGGCGACCCTGACCATGCAGGGCGAGCATCTCAACCGTCCACGAGCCGATCCCGGGGATCGCCCGCAACCTGCGCCAGCCACGCTCGTGCTCGGCGTCGTGTAGATCGACGCGGCCGCGCGCGACCTCGCGCGCGACGCGCACCAATGCCAGCGCCCGCGCCCCGGCGAGGTCGAACGACTGCAGCAGCGCGGGCGCCGTACCCGCCAGCAGCTCGACCGGCGGCAGGTCGCGCAGGCGGCCCGGCACGCCGTCCCAGTCGCTCCCGCGGCGCCCCAATGCGGCGACCATGCGACGCTCGATCGCGGCCGCGCGCTGATACTCGATCAGCTGTTCGCAAATCGCCCACGCGAGCGCCTCGAACGGCTCCGGCCGGCGCCCCGCGCGCAGCCACGGGCGCCGGCGCAGCGAGCGCCCGATCAGCGGGTCCCGTGCGAACCGGTGCAGGAACGCGCGCAGGTCCTCGTCGACCCCGAGCGCGAAGCGCATCCGGCGGATGCCGTACGCCGCGGCGGCCCGGGTGGCTGCGCGCGCGCCGAACACGACGACGTCGCGCGCCGGCTGAGCGACCCGGACCACGACCGGCTGATCGCCGTCGTGGAGCAGGCGCTCGAGCACGCCGCCGCGGCGGCGTACCAGACCGTCGCTGCCGTTCCGGTGCGGCAGCCGAAACGGGCCGGCCGGCGTCACCTGCGCGCGCAGCTCAACCAGCTGGTTCAGCGCCGCCGCCTCAGCGATCGCCCGAGCCGCCGAGCAGATGCACGTCGACCAGGAATGAGCGACTGCCGACGATCTGGACGAGCTCGGCGGCCCTGCCGTTGCCACGCTGAGCCGACGCGCGATTGCGCCTCGCGAGGCGCCCCGCGCGAGCGCCCTTGCCGAGCGCGCTCGAGCGGCGCCTCCGACGGTGCACGAGGCCGACCACGGCGGCACCCGCGACAAACCCGCCCGCGGCCACGGCGGCAGCCTGCACCGCCGGCATCACCGCGCTCGGCGGGCGCGGCGACAGAGCGTCGCCGGCGTCCTCGACCCGCACCACGTGCGGCTCGTCCACGAGCACCGGCAGCCCGTCCACCTCCTCGTCCTCGAGCTCGTGCTCCGGCGGGCCCCACGGCGCAGCTGTCTTGGGGGACTCGCTCACCCCGCGGAGTGTAGAGGGAGCCCCAGACTGCGTCTACAGCGGGCGCTCGTACACGCGGTAGCGGCGCCTGATCTCGCCGCCCATGCCTTCCATGGCGCGATTCATGGGCTTGTTGACCTCGAGGATCCACCCCATCTCGCCGCCGTGCTGCGGGGTGCGTTCGGCCGCGTCGAAGTGCATCTCGTAGAAGCGCGCGGCGACGCCGGTGTGCTGGTAGGCGGGCTTGACACCGAGCGCGAACACGTACACCGCGTCGATCTTGCCGCGCTCGCGCAGCGCCGTCAGCCAGCCGAACGGCAGCAGCCGTCCCCGCGGGCGCAGCTTGGCCAGCACCTGGTTGTAGTCGGGCAGCGACAGCGCCGCGCCGACGACCTCGCCGGTGTCCTTGCGTTCGGCGACCATCGCCCAGTTCTCGTCAAGAATCGGGCGCAGCTTCTTGGCGTAGTGGCGCACCTCGCGCTCGGTCAGCGGCACGAAGCCCCAGTTGCGTTCCCACGCCGCGTTGTAGACCTCGAGAAAGCGCTCGACCTCCGCCTCGAGGTCCTTCTTGCGGAAGTTGCGACACACGATCCCGTGCTCGGACTCGACCTTCGCCGCCATCTCCCAGATCGCGGGGTGGACCTTGTCGCGACCGCTGACGTCGAGGCTCCACATGTACATGTCCATCACCTTGGACAGGCCGGCGTCCTGCTCCAGCAGCGCCTGGTAGTAGCGGTGGTGCCAAGGGTTGAGGATCAGCGGCGGGGACTCGAAGCCCTCGACCATCAGGCCCGCCTCGTCGTTGGTGGTGAAGCTCATCGGGCCGATCATCGTGCCCGCCCCGTGCTCGCGCAGCCAGCTCTCGGCGGCGTCGAGCAGCGCGCGCGCCGCTTCGGGGTCCTGCTCGCACTCGAACCAGCCCCACAGGCCCCAGTCGTTGCCCTGGAACTCCTGCAGGTTGCGATCGATGTGCGCGCTGATGCGCCCGACGGCGCGTCCGTCGCGCCACGCGAGGAAGTACTGGGCCTCGGCGTGCTCGAAGAACGGGTTTCGCGTCTGGTCGAGCTGCTCCTTCAGGTCGCTCAGCAGCGGCGCCACCCAGTTCGGCTCGTTACGATAGAGCCGCCACGGCAGCTTGATGAACGTGCCGAGGTCGCGCTTGCTCTGGACGGGCCTGATCTCGACTGCCATCGCGGCGCGAACCCTATATGCCAACCTCAATAGACGTCTTTCAAAAGGTGCGCGGTCACGAGCGTGAGGAGCTGCTGCGCGCCGCGCGCGACGCAGACCTGATGCCGTACTTCCGCACCGTCGAGTCGCCGGCGATGCCGGTGGTCGAAATGGAGGGTGCGCCGCGGATCATGCTCGCCTCCAACAACTACCTCGGCCTGACCGGCGACGAGCGCGTGATGCGGGGCGCCGAGGATGCGCTGCACCGCTACGGCACGGGCCTAACCGGCTCACGCCTGCTGAACGGCACCACTCCCCTGCACCTCGAGCTCGAGCGCGAGCTGGCCGACTGGATGGACACCGAGGACGCGATCGTCTTCACGACCGGCCACCAGGCCAACGTCGGGACGCTCGGCACGCTGCTCGGCCCCAGCGACACGGTGATCGTGGACTCGGCCGACCACGCCTCGATCCTCGACGGCGCGCTGATCTCCAAGGCGAAGATGCGCCCATTCCGCCACAGCCGGCTGGACAAGCTCGAGCGGGCGCTGGAGCGTTCCGAGCAGGACGGCGGCGGCGTGCTGGTGGTCGTCGACGGTGTCTTCTCGATGGAGGGCGACGTCGCCCCGCTCGTCGACATCACGGAGCTGTCCGCGCGCTACGGCGCGCGCGTGATGGTCGACGAGGCGCACGGAGCGGGCGTCCTCGGCGCGCGCGGCGCCGGTGCGTCAGAGCTCTTGGGGGTGGAGGACCGCGTCGATCTGCGCATGGGCACCTTCTCGAAGTCGCTCGCGGCGTGCGGCGGGTTCGTCGCGGGCCCGGCCGAGGTCATCGAGTACCTGCGCATCTCCTCGCGGTCGTTCCTGTTCACCGCGTCGGCGGTCCCGGCCGCGCTCGGTGCCGCGCTCGCGGCGCTGCGGATCATCCGCTCGGACGAGGGCCCGGCACTGCTCGCCGCGGTGCTCGAGCGCGCGCGCTACCTCGCCGACGGGCTGAGCCGTCTCGGCTATCGCACGCTCGCCGGCCAGCCCGTGCGCACAGGCCCCGGCGCCGACGCCCCGAGCGAGACGATCACCACGCCGATCGTCCCCGTGCTCGTCGGCGATGACTGGAAGGCGGCGCTCCTGTGGCGGGCGCTGTATGACGGCGGGGTGTTCACCAACTGCGCCCTGCACCCCGCGGTGCCGCCGGCGGGGGCGTTGCTGCGCACGAGCGTCATGGCCACCCACGATCTCGCCACGCTCGACCGAGCGCTCGAGGTGTTCGCACGGGTCAAGGGCGAGTTCGAGGCCGAGCACGGGCCGCTGCCGGCGCCCGAGTCAGGCTGACGCGCTCGCCGCGGCGGCCTGGCGGCCGCCGGAACCGCCGCCAGCGGTACCCGCGCAACTTGTCCAAATCTTCACAAGTGCTGTCGCGACCGAAAAAGGTCGCTTCTAGCGTATGAAGCACCCGCCGTGTAGTTGACCGGCAACCCCGTCCTGGCGTAGCTTCCACATGCGCTCTGCAAGACCGTTTCGAGGATCGCCCTCCACAACGTTCGTCGGGAGAGGGGGACATGGCGGGACAGCTGCGATTGGTCGTGGCGGACCTCGTACGTCTTCGGGCGCGTATCCAAAAAATCAAGCAAGCACGTTCTCGCCAGGCTTGACCTGCGGGAACGGGGAGAGTGCACAAATGAACGCGACAGCGACGGTTGCCCCTGCCGGTCCACAGTACATGCGCGCGCTCGAACGCGCGAACGAGGTTCGACTAGCCCGCGCGGAGCTCAAGCGACGCGTGGCGATCGGCGACCTGCACGTGGCGGAGGTGATCCTCGAATGTCCGTGGGAGTCTCAGAGCATGGCTGTCGCGGACCTGCTTATGAGCCAGCGTCGCTGGGGCCAGACCCGCTGCCGCAAGTTCCTCAGCCAGGTTCCGATGTCGGAGAAGAAGACGATCGGCTCGATGACCGAGCGCCAGCGTCACACGCTCGCGGCGCTGTTGACGTCGGTGAATCGGGGTCGCGCGTGGACCGCGACCCCATGGCTAACGGACAGCCTGACGAGAGCTTAAGCTGCCACCAGCCGGCGAGCATGCCGATCAGACCGAGCCGCGGCCGCACCTCCCACACCCCGCACACCCCCTGCCCGAGCTCGCGCACGGGCAGGCGTGCGAACTTGTGGCGGCCCGGCTCGAGCCGCATGCGCTCGAGCTGCTCGCGCGCTCGACGCTCGCGCTCGTCGCGCTCCTGCACCGTCGCACGCAGCTGCTGCGTACGCGCGACGAGCTCATCACGTACCTGCTCGAGCGCGCCTAGGTCGAGCAGCGTGGGGGCGTGAGGCGTTCCGCCGCTCGGCGCTACGGGCGCCGCCACGTAGGGGAAGCGCTCGGCGACGGTGGCCGACAGCTCGCGCTCGAGCCGTGCGATCTGTGTCCGTAGAGCAGCCCGCGCGCCGCGCTCGTCGACCGGCCCGGTGACCGGGGCTTCTCGCTCGATGACCTGCCGCTCGTCGTAGCTCAAACCGCCTCCTTACGGCAGGACGATTCTACCTACGTTCGAGCGTCGCGCTGCAGTTCCACAGCGCCTCCTCTATGTACAGCGACGGCACCCCCTCGACCTGGACCGCAAACAGCGTCAAGCGTTGCGTTTCGGCTCCCGGCTCATGCCCTGGCGCCACCTCGCCGAACAGGACTGCTAGCGGTGCAGAGGAGTCAGCGACGACGAGGCGCCCTGCCGGCAGCGCCGGCGCGGCCGGCGAGCGCCCCAGGGGCTCGCCTTCGCTGCAGGCGCGGATACCGAGCTCGCCGTCGAGCCAGCGCGCGTCGAGCGCCCACACCGGGACACCCGTGTCGAGCAGTGCGATCAGCAGTGCGTCCGCGAGCAGGCCTTCGGTGGCAAAGCCGCCGCGCAGCATGCGCTCCATGACGGCGGCCTCGATCGGCGTGCGCACGACGTCGGGGTCGAGACCTATCTGGCGGAAGAAGACGCGGTAGGCACCCGGCACCGGCTCGCGTCGCAGGCCGACCGCCCGCGCGCCGCGAAAGCGGTTGGACAGTTCGCGCAGGCGCTCGCGCACCTCCGCCGGCGAGTCGCCCGTGAGCGCTTGCTTGCGCGTGTGCAGCGCCTCGCCGACGAACAGCGACAGGCCCGGCAGCTCCTGCTCCAGCTCGCGTCCGCGCCAGCCTCGGGCCGACAGCCCGCGCTCATCGCCGGAGCCGGCGCGCTCGCTCAAGGCGCGGGCGCCCGGAGTGTTCGGGCCTGTGAGGCAGCCACAAGCGCGCTTACGCGTGTGCGCAGCGTCGCCGGCGACGGAGTCGCCAACAACGCCGGGCTCTGCACGACGCCTCCCGGATACGCGAAGTTCACCTGCGGGCAGCTCAGCACTTTGTACAGAGACCCCACCGCGCCGTCGCTGTCGAGGCCGACAGGCAGCGTCAGGCGCTGCGAACGCAGGAGCCGGCGCAGCGCTGCGCGGTCTCCCTCGATCGCCACTGCCGCAAAGCGCACGGTCGGGAACGATGGCGCGAGCTGCTGCAGCTCGCCGAGGATCCTTGTGCAACCGCCCGCGTCTACGAACAGCGCGAGCACCACGGGCCCCCGTTCGTAGAGCTGGCAGACGTTCAGGATCTGCGCTCCGCGCTCCGCGCACGCCGGCACGCGCCCGGCGCCGCCCTGATCGGCGCGCGTGGCGATGTCCGCGTCACCCTGGAGGCTGCCCAGCACCAGCGGCGCGGCGAACGGCGCGATCCGGCTACCCGGCGGGATGCCGGTCAGGTCGGCCGGGCGCAGGAACAGCAGGTAGATCGCAGCGACGGCGAGGACCACGGCGCCGGCCAGGCCCGTGTAGCGCCGGTAGCGCGAGTTGCTCGCTTTCATCGAGCTGCGCGCGAAGCCGCCAGCCCTCGTAGGCTCGGCAGCGGCCGTCTGCTGACACCGCCTTCCGCCGCTGCATCGGAGATCACCAGCGTCGCGGGTAGCGCCAGCAGCACGCCCACGAGCGAGACGCTCAGGTCGATCAGCGTCACGAGGCCGAAGTCGCGGAGCATCGTGATGTCCGAGAACACAAGCACGCCGAAGCCGGCGATCGCTGTCACGCCAGAGGCGGCGATCGCGGCACCGGTGCGGCGATAGCTGCGACGCAGCGCCTCGATCGTGTCATAGCCGGCGAGCCGTTCCTGGCGGTGGCGCTCGGATAGCAGCACGCTGAACTCGGTCGAGATCGCGATCACGAGCGCGCCGAGCGTGACCGACATCGGGTTCAGCGGCACCCTGACCGCGAACAGGATCAGCGCAGACCAGCCGCTGGCCAGCACGATCGGCACCATCGGCACGAGCGCGCGGCGACGGTCGCCGCGGAACGCCACGAGCAGCACGAACGCGACGGCGGCGAGCCCCACCAACAGCGTCTCCAGGCGCCGCCAAGGGTCGGCCACCGCGGAGCCCGACTGCGCCGCCAGCACCGACAGGCCGACGAGGCTCGCGTGCACGCCGGCGGGCGGATGCAGGCTGGAGCGCATCTGTTCGATCAGGCGCTGCTGAGCGTCGAGGCCCATCAGACGGATGCCGAACGCCAGCGTCGCGACGCGCCTGTCGGGCGTGATCACGTCCTGGGAGAAGTACGGCGGGATCACGCCAAGCAGGCCGTTGATCTCTCGCTGCGAGAGCTTCGGGGCGCCGGCGCCGCGCGATCGCTGGCCTTCAAAAAGATCGGGCAGCGAGAAGGCGGGGCACAGGCGCGCTTTGCTGCAGCCCTTGGCTGAGCTGTAGCCAAACCGCGCGAGCACCTGCTTCTGATAGCCGATCATCCATTCGATCGTCGCGGGCTTGGTGAGATCGTTGCCTTCGATCATCAACTCGATTTCGCCGCCCACGCCCGTGACCTGCTCGACGGTGTTGAGGTTCTGCAGCGAACCGAGGCTCTGCGGGACGAGCTTGGTGATGTCGGTCTGCACCTTGGTCTGGGTGTCAAGGCCCCACCCGAGCGCAGCGAGAGCCAGCCCCACGCCGAGCACTCGCCCTGGGTGACGCACCGAGCCGACGAGCGCGGCACTGCTGATGAGACGCGTGAGCGGGTTGTCGGCGACGAGCTCGCGCGCCCCGCGCCACGCCGGCGCGAGCACGCGTGTGGCGAGCCCGCCACCCAGGCGAGGTGCGCCAGCCGCGGCGACAGGCGCCGACAGCGAGATCGCGGCGGCCCCCACGCTTAGCGCGCACAGCAGCGCGATCGCGACGCCCACGACCAGCAGCACGCCGAAGCCACGGACCATCGGCACGGGCGAGAGCAGCAGCACGAGCATCGCGGCGGCGCTGGCCGCGGCGGCTGTGGCAATCGTCGGCCCGCCGGCGCGCGCCGCGCGCGCCACGAGCGTCGGCGCGTCTGCGAGCGGCGCGGCGGCCGCGCCGTCCCCGTTCCCGGCGCCGGCCCGCTCGGCCTCCTCCTGCACCCGGGCCTGGAACTGGATCGCGTAATCGACGGCGAGGCCGACGAGCACAGGCAGCACAGCGATCGAGGCCATCGTCAGCGACGCCCCCACGGCCGACAGCGCCCCGAACGTGAGCGCGGCGGCGAGCAACGCCAGCGCCAGCGGCAACAGGCGCGGGCGCCCGGAGAAGACGAGCCCGAGCGACGCGGCCATGACCAGCAGGACGGCGATCAGCAGCAGCTCGATCGAGTGGCTGATCGAGCTGGTCAGGTCGGAGACGATCACCGGCTCGCCGGTCACGATGTAGGTCTCGCCGTGAGCGAGCTGCCACTGCGGCATGCGCACCGCCTGGCGGATCAGCCCGATCGTTCGGGTCCGCTGCGCTTCGGAGAGGCCCGCCTTCATCCGCACCGAGACCAGCGCCGCGTCGCGACTCGGGAAGAGGTAGGCAAAGCGCGACTTGGGGGTCCCCGCGGGCTTGGTCGAGTCGAACACCACGTTCGAGACGAAGTTCGCGTTTTCGATGCTCGGCCGCGCGTTCAACCCGTATTCGAGCGCGAGCGTCACAAGGCTCGACTCGAATTCCGCCTGTGTCACCTTGGCCGCCTGCTGCCCCAGCGCGCGCGCCTGTTCACTCGGCAGTCCGCGCGCGACCGCGGCGGCGTAGATGGAGCGTTCCGCCTGCTTGGCGCGAACTTCGGCCGCGTGGCTCTCGCTCGTGAGCTGTTCGTCGATCCGTTCGGCCGCCTCGTCGAGGAACGTGCCCGGCCCGAATGCCACCTTGACGGTCTTCGCGCGCGCCAGCTGCCCGCACGGCCCGTCGACGCCGCCCTCGGCGGGCAGCGCCTTCGCCGGCACGTTGCCTGACAGGCAGCCCTCGAGACCGAGCAGGCGCTCGATGTCCGAGCTCAGCACGAGCTGCTGCACGTTGCCCTTCACCAGGACTGCGATCGGCTCTTCGCCGAAGCCGCGGTAGAAGCGCTGCGTCGCTTGGTATTGGGCGCTTGAGCTCGACACCAGCGTGCTGGTAGCCGCCGTCGGGCGCAGCCGCAGCGCCAGCCCAGCCGCCCCCAGCCCGAGCACGATCGCGACTGCGATCACCAGCCGCGGCCGCCGCGCGGCGCTGCCGGCGATGGCCGAGAGAATTCGCGATGCGTTCACAGAGGAAGGCTAACCGGGCGGGACGTCAGCAGAGCCGGCTGTCCTGGCCGCTGTCGTGCCCGGGGGCTACTCCATGCCGAGCGGGCCGGCCGATTCGCCGGAGAGGAACTGCCGCACGAAGGGGTTCTCGGAGGCGAACAGCTCGTCGGCGGGACCGGATTCGACGATGCGGCCCTTCCACAGCACGGAGATGTGCTCGGCGACACGTCGCGCGCTCATGATGTCGTGCGTGATCACGACGTAGCAGCCGCCGTTCTCGGCGTGCACTTCCTTGATCAGCTCGCACAGCAGCGCGGTGCGTACCGGGTCGAGACCCGAGTCGGGCTCGTCGAAGAGCACGATCTCGGGATCGAGCACCAGCGAGCGGGCGAAGCCGGCGCGCTTGCGCATGCCGCCGGAGAGCTCGTTGGGCATCTTCGTGCCCTCGCCGCCGAGGCCGACCTCTTTCATGCGCCGGTTGACGATTTCGGCGATCTCGTCCTCGCCCTTCTCGGTGTGCTGGCGCAGCGGGAAGGCGATGTTGTCGTACAGGTTGAGCGAGCCGAACAGCGCGCCGTCCTGGAAGAGCACGCCGAATTTCCTGCGCATCTTGAACAGCTCGTCGTCAGTGAGGCTGGGGATCGAGACCCCGTTGACGAGCACGTCGCCCTGGTCTGGGTACAGCAGCCCGACGATGTGCTTGATGCAGACCGACTTGCCGGTGCCCGATGGCCCGATGATCATCGAGATCTTGCCCTCGGGCAGCCCCATGTTCAGCCCGCGCAGCACGTGGTTGCGCCCGAACGACTTGTGGACCTCGACGAACTCGATCGCGTCGGGCGCGTTGGACGGGCGGATCACCCCGGTGTGGAAGGGGTACTCCTGCTCGTCCTCGCCCTGTCCCTGCACAGGATCCTGCGTCGCCATGCCTCAGCCGCCGATTGGAGCCCGCGCGTTGGTGCCCCAGAAGATCTGGGTGCCGAATGCGTCGATCACGTTCACAAGTATCAGGTTTAGCACCATCGACTTCGCGGTCGCCCTGCCCACCCCGACAGGCCCACCACTGGCGTTGTAGCCGTAGTAGCACGCCACGAGCACGATCGCTGTGGCCATTGCCAGGCCCTTCAGCACGCTGAAAAGGAAGTCCGTGGGATTCTGGAATTGCCAGAAGATCAGCAGGAACCCTCCGCTCGAAGTGAAGCCGAGCTGATCGACGATCGCGAGGTAGGAGGCGAGGAACGCCACGCCGATCGCGGTGATGTACATGAACGGCAGCACGATCCATGTCGCGAGCAGACGCGTCGCGCACAGGAACACCATCGAGTCGACGCCCATCACCTCGAGCGCGTCGATCTCCTCGGAGATCCGCATCGCGCCGAGCTCGGCGACGATCCCGGTGCCGACCTTCGCGGACATCATGTAGCCGAACACCAGCGGCACGGCCTCGCGCAGGTTGCACCAGGCGGCGAAGACGCCGGCGTAGTTGGGCGTGCCGGTGGACTGGTTGAAGTAGCCAGCCTGGATGCCGCAGCCGCCGAGGCCGATCAGGAACACGAGGCCCCAGATGACCGTCGTCGAGCCGATGATCAGGATCCCGGCCTGTCGCAGCGACTCGCCGAAGAACCTGAACACGCGCAGGCTGAAAACATCGCCGACGATCGTCCCGGTGAATCGCGCGATCTCGCCCGTCGCGGCGAGCCATTCGCGCGGCATCGCAAGCAGTTCGTTCACTTGATCACCAGGATCTGCGGGTGGGTTGCGAGCAGCGTCTGTGTGAAGACGTAGTTGAAGGCGCCGATCCCGAGGAACGCGACGACGACTGCCTCGTTGACCGCACGCCCGACGCCCTCGGCGCCACCGGACGCTGTCATGCCCTTGTAGCAGCAGACGATCGCGATGATCGCGCCGAAGACCGTCGACTTCAGCACCGACCCCCACAGGTCCGTCACGTCGGCGTTCGCGAACAGGGTCCCCCAGAACGAGCCGAGTGAGCCGCCGTTGTAGAGCTCGGCGATGATGCCGCCGTAGATCCCGAACAGCAGCGCGTAGATGTCGAACAGGCCGGTGACGATCATCAGCGACAGAAAGCGCGGCACGACGAGGTTCTTGACAGGGTCGACGCCGAGCACCTGCAGCGCGTCGAGCTCCTCGCGCACCTTGCGCGCCCCGAGGTCCGCCGTGATCGCCGTGCCGGCCACGCCGGCGACGACGATCGCCGTGATGAACGGGCCGATTTCGCGGACGACCTCGATCACGAAGAAACCGCCAAGCCGGTCCAGCGCACCGAAGATCCGCAGGAAGTCCGCCGCCTGCAGCCCCGGCGCGCCGTAGTTGATCGCGACCGTCGAGACGAGCAGCGGAAACCACACCAGCCGCAGCGTGAACAGGAACTGCGACACGAGCTCCCCGCCATACGGGTACGGCGGGCGCAGCGCGGACCAGACGGTCCTGCCGGTGAGGATCATCATGTCCCCGAATTCCTCGAGCACATGCCTCGCCGGGGTGCCCGCCCGTTCGGCGACGCTGCGAACCATTTCTCCCTACTCCTCCTCGAGTCGCGATCAGTGGTCGGACAAACTGTACGCGATGCGCCACTCCTACGCAGCAGCTTTGCGCCCGCGCGCGTTGCGCAGCCCGGCACGACGCGCCACCCCCGCTGGTATCGTGGCGCGATCGTGAGGGGAGGGCGGAGAGGCTTCTGGGTGGTGCCGCGTCGCGCTCGCGCGGCCCTCCTCCGTGCGCCCAGCGGTGCGCCCCGAACCTCCGCCGTCGCGTCCTGCGCGCTGGCCGCGCTGGCGCTCGCGGGTTGCGGCGGCGGCAGCCGCCAGGACGCGAGCGAACCTGCGGGCACGTACCCGATGAAGGCCCTCGCCAGCTTCCCTGCCGCGCAGTCGATAGCCCGCCCGTCGCGGTTCGTGCTGGCGGTCCGTAACACCGGCGAGGAGACCGTGCCCAACGTCGCCGTCACGATCGACTCGTTCGACTACACCTCGAACTATCCCGAACTGGCGGCGCGCAAGCGCCCGATATGGGCGATCGAACGTGGACCCGGGGCGATCGCCTCCCCGCCGGTGGAAACCGAGAACGTCAGCCTGCCGGGCGGCGCCCAGACTGCGTACGTCAACACGTGGGCGTTCGGCCCGTTGGCGCCTGGCAAGACAAAGACTTTCATCTGGCGGGTAGTGCCCGTGAAGGCCGGCAGCTTCACGGTCCACTACGCGGTATCGGCGGGACTCGCCGGCAAGGCCAAAGCTCGGCTCGAATCGGGCTCCGGGATTCGCGGGCGGTTCGTGGTCTACGTCAAACCTGCCCCCGACCTCAAACACGTCAACCCGAACACCGGGCAGGTCGAAGTCGGGCACTACCCGAGCACGCCTTAGTCGGGCAGGCGCCGTAAGGCCCGGCCCGGCGAAGCCAACACCGGGGCGTTTGGCCGCCTGTCGAAAGATCGGCCCCGCGATTTCGCCATTGGGTGATCCCTTTCGGCCCGCTTGGCACTACGATTGCGTGCGGCTCCGTGCGCTCGCCGGGGCCGGCGCGCCCCATAATTTCTCGAGGAGGAATCGACCGAGCCCATGCCAAGGACCCGCCAGCAGAATGTCACCGCCGCGCAGTGGAGCGCCAACGGAACCGCGCTCGGGTCGCCCGATCTGACGATCGCCGACAACCAGGTCTTCGGAGCCAACGTCTTCTCGCCGGCCGTGCAGCGCCGACGCCTGCCCAAGCACGTGTACAAGGCGTTGCAGCGAACGCTGGCGCGCGGCGAGGCGCTCGACACCTCGCTCGCGGACGCGGTCGCGCAGGCGATGAAGGAATGGGCGATGGAGAAGGGCGCGACGCACTACACGCACTGGTTCCAGCCGCTGACCGGCTCGACGGCGGAGAAGCACGACTCCTTCTATGGCCCCGCGGGCGACGGAACCGCGATCGCGGAGTTCTCGGGCAAGGAGCTGATCCAGGGCGAGCCCGACGCGTCGTCGTTCCCGACGGGTGGCATCCGCGCGACGTTCGAGGCGCGTGGCTACACCGCGTGGGACCCGACGAGCCCGGCGTTCATCCTCGAGAACCCGAACGGGGCGCTGCTGTGCATCCCGACGGCGTTCACGTCGTGGACGGGCGAGGCGCTGGACCACAAGATCCCGCTGCTGCGCTCGATGGACGCGCTCTCGGGCGCTGCGATCCGCGCGCTCGATCTGCTCGGCGTCGATGACGCCCAGCGCGTGTTCACGACGATCGGCTGCGAGCAGGAGTACTTCCTGATCGACGAGCAGTACTACTTCGAACGTCCCGACCTGGTGACCACCGGGCGCACGCTGTTCGGCGCGAAACCGCCGAAGGGCCACGAGCTCGACGACCACTACTTCGGCTCGATCCCGGAGCGCGTGCTCGCGTACATGCTCGAGGTCGAGCTGGAGCTGGCGAAGCTCGGCGTTCCGATCAAGACCCGTCACAACGAGGTCGCGCCGAATCAGTACGAGGTGGCGCCGATCTTCGAGAACTCGAACGTCGGCGCTGACCATCAGATGATCACGATGCAGATCATGCAGAACACAGCGCGCCGCTACGGCCTGGTGTGCCTGCTGCACGAGAAGCCGTTCGCGGGCGTCAACGGCTCGGGCAAGCACAACAACTGGTCGATGGGCACCGACACGGGCCTGAACCTGCTCGACCCGGGGGACACGCCTGCGGAGAACCTGCAGTTCCTGTTCTTCTGCGCGGCGGTGATCCAGGCGGTCAACAAGCACCAGGCGCTGTTGCGCGCGTCGATCGCGAGCGCGGGGCAGGACCACCGGCTCGGCGCGAACGAGGCGCCGCCGGCGATCATCTCGATCTTCCTCGGCGCAGAGCTCGAGAAGGTCTTCGGCGCGATCGAGTCCGGCAAGGTGCAGGCGTCCAAACCGGGCTCGTTCCTTGGGCTCGGCACGCCGGTGCTGCCGTCGCTGCCGCTGCACGGCGGCGACCGCAACCGCACGAGCCCGTTCGCGTTCACTGGCAACAAGTTCGAGTTCCGGGCGCTTGGCTCGAGCTCCTCGCCGGCGTTCCCGAACACGGTGCTCAACACGATCGTCGCCGAGTCGGTCGACGAGCTCGCCGCCAAGCTGAAGACGGCGTTGAAAGCCTCGGGCGCGACGCTCGAGAAGGCGGTCACCAAGGTCGTCAAGGAGAGCTGGGCGGCGAACAAGCAGGTGGTGTTCGACGGCGACAACTACTCCGAGGCGTGGCACAAGGAAGCCGAGAAACGCGGTCTGTGCAACCTGCGCACGACCCCCGAAGCGCTGCCCTGGCTGACCGATAAAGGCACCGTGGCGCTGTTCAAGAAGTACAAGGTGCTCAGCAAACGCGAGCTCGAGTCGCGCGAGGAGGTCTTCACCGAGCAGTACGCGACGACGATCAACATCGAGGCCGAGACGGAGGCGTCGATCGGTCGCACGATGCTACTGCCGGCCGCGGTGCGCTACCTCAACGAACTCCAGGACAGCGGCTTGGATGAGCTGATCGCAGAGGTCGAACCGGTCGTCAAGGAGCTGCACTTCGCGCAGATCAAGCTCGAGGACGCGAACCTCGACGAGAACCACCCCGTCGGTGCCCACAAGGAGGCCGTGTACATGCGCGACACGGTGATCCCGGCGATGGAAGACGTCCGCGAGGTCGCCGATCGCCTCGAGAAGCTGGTCGCCGACGACCTGTGGCCGCTGCCGAAGTACTCCGAGATGCTCTTTATTAAGTAGTCGTGGTGAGCGACGGCCGCGGGCCCGATCGCGGCCGTCGGTTCACCGGTTCCGGTCCGTCACAGAAGAAAGTGACGGCGACCGGTGCGCTCCCGGTAGGTGCAATCCAGCACCTGCGGGCAGCGCGTGAGCCATCCGTAGTCGTGCCCCGGCTGGGTGCCGAGGACGATCGCGAGCTCGTAGTCTTCGGGGCCGAAGCCGGAGGCGTCGCGGCGCGGGTCGGGGTCGACGCTTTGCATCGCTTCGCCATCGACCCACAGCGCTCCCACCAGCGGGTCGTGGAAGTCGACCTGTGCGCCCTCCTCCAGCAGCCGCGAGATGATCTCGACCGCGGGCGCGTTGGTGGCGTCGGCGACACCAGGCTTGTAGGCGACCCCGACGACCAGCACGCGTACGTCGCGCAGCTGGCGCCCGGAGCGCAGCAACAGCTCGTGCGCGCGCATCGCCACCCGCCGGGGCCGCCCCGCCAGCGTGGACATCGCTGCTTCGATCAGCGTCGCCGGGCGGCCGTGTTCTCGCAGCCCGGCGAGCAGATGATGCGGGTCCACGCCGACGGCGTGGCCGCCGACTCCGGGAGAGGGATAGTGGGGCATGAAGCCGAACGGCTTGGTGGCGGCGGCGTCGGTGATCTCGATCGGGTCGAGCGCGTGTGTGCGACAGGCGTCGGCCATCTCGAACGCAAGGGCGATGTTGACCGCGCGGAAGCTGCTCTCGTACAGCTTGACCATCTCGGCGGCCGCCGGCGAGGAGACGCGCTGAAACCCGTCACACAGCGGGCCGAGCAGCTCGGCGGCGGCTCCGAAGCACGTCTCGGTGACGGCGCCGAGCACCCGCGGGGTGACCAGCCCCTGGTGCTCGGCGACGCCGGCGTCGGTGCGCTCGGCTGAGAACGCGACGAACACGTCCTCGCCTACGCATAGGCCCCGCTCGGAGAGGGGCTCGACGAGCAACTCGCGCGTGCTGCCGACGTACGTGCTCGTGCCCAGCACGAGCGTCTGACCGGGGCGCGCATGCTCGACGACCGCCGCGCACGCGCGCCTGAGCGGCTCGGTGATCGCGACACCGCGGCGGTCCACGGTGGTGGCGATGCAGATCAGCACGCCGTCGGCGGCGCTGAGGGCGTCGAACTCCCCGGTCAGCTCGAAATCCTCCTCGCCCATGTGCGCGCGCAGGTACTCCCAGTCCGCGCGCGGAATGTCGGCGCGTCCTCCGCGAATCTCGCTCAGCCTGCTGGCGGAGGTGTCGACTCCCATGATCCGGACGCCGGCGCGACGCAGCGCGATCGCGGCCGGCAGGCCCGTGTGACCGAGCCCCACGACGGCGACGAGCGCCCTCGCCGTCTCAGCGGCGTCGGCCGGCCGCGGCGAGCCGGGGGCCGTCTCGCGCAGGTGCTCGCCGCGACGGGCGAAGGCGGTGCCCTCGAAGCGGTCCCTGACCGGCGCGTTGGAGGCCTCAAACAGATCTTGCGGTGTCATCGTGGTTCTCCCCCTACTGGCTTGACGCTCGCCGGCATTGTGCACCCCCGCAAACCAGGTTTCGGAGATGTTCGACGCTTAGCCGATGCCCGCGTCCCTGGGGGCCCACGCGGGTGTCGTCCGCTTCGGGCAGATGGCCCGC
The DNA here is from genome assembly GCA_963737025.1 of uncultured Solirubrobacteraceae bacterium. GTDB lineage: Bacteria > Actinomycetota > Thermoleophilia > Solirubrobacterales > Solirubrobacteraceae > Palsa-744. Next base: position 342,708 of record CAVTRA010000004.1, on the reverse strand, counting down.
CCAGCGACGAAACCGAGCGTCGCGTCAGCCGTTCTGGCGTCGGATCACGGCGGTTGCCGAGGCGACGGCAACGACCGCGCCGTGCTCGTCGCGCAGCTCACCGGCGAGGAACGCGACATCCTTCCCGCGCCTTACAACGCGGCCATGACCGACGAGGCGTCCCGGCCGCGCGGGCCGCAGGAACTGCACATGCAGATCCGTGGTTGGCGCGAATTCTCCGAGCCCAAGGGTGGCGACCAACGCGGGGCCGAGCGTGTCGTCGAGCATCGCAGCGAGGAAACCGCCTTGGATGACGCCCACCGGGTTCAGGAACTGGTCGCTGGCGGCGAATGCAACCTCGATCGTCCCCGCCTCGGGGTCCGCGTTGACGAGCTCGAAGCCCAGCGTGACCGCCGCCGAGGGAGGCTCGGCCCGCCCCTCGACGACATCCCAGAAGGGACCCTCACGCGACACGGTGCGCAGCATGCCATGTCGCGGCGATCAGGGGCTGACAGCCAGGGATCTCTAGCATTGCGTGCAATGTCACAGCGCGACTATCTCCAGGCGATCTCCGAGCACGTCGTCGTTTACGACGGCGGCATGGGCGCCACGCTCGAGCAGTTCGACCTGACACAGGAGGACTACGGTGGCCTGCAGGGCAAGTGCCACGAGGCGCTCGTGCTCAACCGCCCCGACGTGATCGAGGGTGTGCACTCCTCGATGCTCGACGCGGGCGCGGAAGTGCTCGAGACCGACACCTTTCAGGCGTCGCGGATCAAGCTGGGCGAGTGGGGCCTGGCCGACTACACGGTCGAGATCAACACGAAGGCCGCTGAAATCGCTCGCAAGGCGGCCGGTGAGAGCCGCTACGTGGCCGGATCGATCGGACCGACGGGCTACCTGCCGGCATCCGAGGATCCCTCACTCGGACAGATTCGCTTCGGCGAGCTCGTGGAGGTCTTCACCGAGCAGGCCGAGGGCCTGATCGACGGCGGCGCGGACCTCCTGATCATCGAGACGGCGCAGGACATCCTGGAGGTCAAGGCCGCGGTGTTCGGTGCGCGCGCCGCCTTCAAGAGCACCGGACGCACGCTGCCGATCCACACCTCGGTGTCGCTGTTGCCCAACGGCGGCAAGATGCTGCTCGGCACCGACATCTCCGCGGTGCTGACGACGCTCGAGGCGTTGCGGGTCGACGTGATCGGCTTGAACTGCTCGACGGGTCCAGAGGACATGCGCGACGCGATTCGCTTCCTTGGTGAGTTTTGCCCCGTGCCCGTCGCGTGCATCCCGAACGCCGGCCTGCCGCTGCAGGGCCCCGACGGTGAGACGATCTTCCCCGAGAAGCCCGAACCGCTGGCGGAGGCGTTGAAGGAGTTCGTGGAGCGCTACGGCGTGGGCGTCGTCGGCGGCTGCTGCGGCACCACTCCCGATCACATCCGCGCGATCGCAGAGCGTGTGGCGAAGCGTCCGGTCGGATCGCGTCCGCTCCCCCGCCCCCCGCACCTCTCATCGATGATCGCCGCCACGCCGCTGCAGCAGGAGCCGGCACCGACGATGGTGGGCGAGCGCGTCAACTCGCAGGGCTCGCGCAAGGCGAAGGAGCTGCTGTTGGCCGACGACTACGACGGGCTCGTACAGATCGCCGAGGACCAGGTCACGGGCGGCGCGCACGTGCTCGACCTGTGCGTCGCGCTGACCGAGCGCCAGGACGAGGACGAACAGATGCGGCTGCTCGCGAAGAAGGTCTCCTTGACCCAACCGGCGCCGATCCAGGTCGACTCGACCGAGCCCGAGGTGATCGAACGCGCGCTCGAGCAGATCCCTGGGAGGGCGATCGTCAACTCGGTCAACCTCGAGGCCGGCCGCGCCAAGCTCGACTGCGTCGTGCCGGTCGCGCTCGCGCACGGCGCTGCGCTGATCGCATTGACGATCGACGAGGTCGGCATGGCCAAGACCGCCGAGCGCAAGGTCGAGATCGCAAAGCGCATCCGCGACCTCTGCTGTGAGGAGCACGGACTCGACCCGCAGCTTCTGATCTTCGACTGTCTGACGTTCACGCTCACGACGGGCGACGAGGAGTGGCGCCCGTCCGCCGTCGAGACGATCGCCGGGATCAAAGCGATCAAGGAGCAGATTCCCGATGTGAAGACCTCGCTGGGTGTCTCGAACGTCTCCTTCGGCGTCTCGCCGGGCGCGCGCGCTGTCCTGAACTCGGTGTTCCTGCACCACTGCGTCGACGCGGGTCTCGACCTGGCGATGGTCAACCCCAATCACATCACCCCCTACTCGGAGATCCCTGACGTCGAGCGCCAGCTCGCCGATGACCTCGTGTTCAACCGCCGCGAGGACGCACTCGAGAAGTTCATCGAGCACTTCGAGTCCAAGGGCCCCGAAGACGCAGGCGAGGGCGCCGCGGACCCGACCGAGGGGATGGAGCCCGAGGAGGCGCTGCACTTCCACATCCTGCGCCGGCGCCGCGACGGCGTCGAGGCACAGATCGATCGCAGCGTCGAGAAGATCGGCGCGGTGCCGACGCTGAACGAGGTGCTGCTGCCGGCGATGAAAGAGGTCGGCGACAAGTTCGGCGCCGGCGAACTGATCCTGCCGTTCGTGCTGCAGTCGGCCGAGGTGATGAAGCGCGCGGTCGCGCAGCTCGAGAAATACCTCGACAAGATCGAGGGCTACACGAAGGGCACGGTGGTGCTCGCGACGGTCTTCGGCGACGTGCACGACATCGGCAAGTCGCTCGTGAACACGATCCTCACGAACAACGGCTACACGGTCGTCGACCTCGGCAAGCAGGTGCCGATCCAGACGATCCTCGACGCCGCGCAGGAGCACGAAGCGACGGCGATCGGCCTGTCGGCGCTGCTCGTCTCGACGTCCAAGCAGATGCCCGCGTGCATCCAGGAGCTGCAGGCCAAGGGCCTCTCCTATCCGGTCCTGATCGGCGGCGCGGCGATCAACCGCGCCTTCAGCTACCGAGCGCTGTACCCGGGCGGCAAAGACTCCGAGGAGATCTACGAGCCGGGCGTGTTCTACTGCAAGGACGCGTTCGAGGGCCTGTCGGTGATGGACCAGCTGGTCGACGACGACGCCCGCGGCGCGCTCGTACAGAAGCTGCTCGCCGGCGCGAGCGAGTTTCGCGCCAAGGGCGATGCGCCCGAGGAGGAGCTGAACTTCGCCGATGACTCGGTGCGCTCGGCGGCGCGCACCGACGTGCCGATCCCCACGCCGCCCTTCTGGGGCGTCAAGGAGATCCCGGTCGACGTGGGCGAGCTCTACCGGCACCTCGACACGCACGTGCTGTTCAAGCTGCACTGGGGCGGGCGGGGCGTCAAAGGCGAGGAATGGCAGACGCTGCTGCGCGAGGACTTCCGCCCGCGCCTGGAGCGCATGTGGCGCGAGGCGACCGTGGGCAAGGCCGACGACGGCAGCTCCGCGCGGGCGCCCTACCTGCACCCGCGCGCACTGCTCGGCTTCTTCCCGTGCTACGCCCTCGGCAACGATATCGTCGTGCTCGACCCCGAGGACCGCACCACGGAGCTGACGCGCTTCGTGTGCCCGCGCCAGCCCAAGGGGGATCGCATCTGCCTCGCAGACTTCTTCCGCCCGGCGCTCGGCCCTGATGGCACGCCCTCGGCCACCGGCCAGCCGCCCGAGGAGCTCGACGTGATTGCCGTTCAGGCGGTCACCGTCGGTTCCGAGGTCACCGAGCTGATGGCGCGGCTCGAGGCCGAAGGCGAGTTCGCCGAGCAGCTGTTCGTGCACGGCCTCGGGGTGCAGAGCGCCGAGGGTCTCGCCGAGTGGCTGCACTACGAGGTGCGTCGCATGCTCGGGATTCCGCTGACGCAGGGACGGCGCTACTCATGGGGCTATCCGGCGGTGCCGGAGCAGTCAGAGCACCTGAAGGTCGAGAAGCTGCTCGACCTGGGCCAGATCGGGATGACGATCACGGACGGCTACGCGCCCGAGCCCGAGCAGTCGACGCTCGCGATGATCGCCCACCACCCGCAGGCGATCTACTTCGGCACGCGCCAGGGTCGGCTGCTTCCGGAGGGCTCACCCGACGATGTGATCCGCGGCTCGGCCCGCGACCCGTCGCTGTTCGGCGAGCTCGACGACGGAGATCCGCCGGACGGGGCGATCGAAGGCGAGGATCCCCTTACGGGGACAGGCGAGGTGGCGATGGCGGGCGAGAGCTCGATCTGAGCTCAGGCGAGCGACCGCGGCTTCGAGGCCGCGGGAATCGTCGAGCGGATCATGCGGGCAGTGTGGATCTCGGTCCCGGGACGCGGTCCGCGGAGCCTCGCGAGCTCGGCGCGCACGAGGCGCGTGTCGATAAGCGTCGCTCGCGTGCTCGCGGCCGGCCAGCTTTCACGGCTGGACAGCACGCGCGATTGCCGTGCGTGGGGGAACTGCGCTGGGCGCTGCACGCCCGGAGAATCGGTCGGATCCGCATGCCGCTGAACCGCTGCAATGCGCCGCCCGCCGCGGTGCTGCGCGCCTGAGTGCGCGACGCGCAGCACCGAGCGTTTCGGGCGTTCCTCGCCTACCGGCGTATCTCCGTTGGCGAGGCGGCCGTGTTGGTGGCGACGACGGCCACGTTGCTCGCCTCGGCGGCGCTCCAGCTTGTGCCGCCGTCGGTGGAGACCGCGGTGGAGAGCGCCTGCTCGCCGGATCCCTCGGCAAACGTGGTCGTGCTCATCATGCTCGGGGTGCCGATGTCGCCCTGTTGCACGCCCGCGAGCGCGCCGCTGACCCGCAGCAGCGTCCCGTCGCAACCGAATTCCGCGACATACGGTTGGTGTTCGCCACTCTTGAGCTGCGTCCACACTTCCGCGGGCGAGCCAAGCAACCGCGTGTCGAGCAGGTTCGTGTCGATCGCGCCGGCCATTCCTGACGGTGTGCTGTTCGAGCCTTCGCTCGTGCATTTCTTGCCGGCGGCTTCGCAGCCCGTCAGCGTGATGCGCTCGACGCCGGAGCTCAGTCCCGTCACTTCTCCTTTCGCGGAGCTCGCTGCGCACGTCACGGTCTGAGCGAGAGCCGGCGTTTCGAGCTTTACCGTTTCGGTGTGCGAGGTGAAGCCCGGCCCGGCGAGTTTTTCAAAGCCGCCCTTTTTAGGTTTTTCGGATTTCGTGGCACAGCTCGATTCCGTGTATTCGCCTTTCTTCCGCGCGACGCACGCCGAGGAAGCCGGGCCGGCCACCCATTCGAAGTGACCCTTGTGGTCGGGTACGCCCTTCTTCTCAGCTACGGTGCTGCAGCCTCCGTCGACGTAGTTGCCCCCCTTCTTCGCAACGCACTGACCGTATTCGGGTGCGCCGGCACTGCCAAGCGTCGTGAACGTCTGGTCTGGACCATCGCTCGTCCCCTGCGCGTTGGTCGCAGCGATGCGGTAGTGGTAGGTGGTGCTTTCGTTCAAACCTGCTACCTGGGCACGTATAACGTTGCCGTCGAACGGACGCTTGATCGCGCTGGCTTCGGGCTCGCACGGGACGCTCGCCCCATAAGCCGTCGTAGTTCCGTATTCGAACTCGCAGCTGCTCAGCGCCTCCCCGTTGGGATCGACGCGCGAGTGCAGCAAGGCCGATACCTGCGAGATCGATGTGGCGTCTAGGGTCGCAAAAGATGGCGCTTCCGGTTCGCGCAGTCCGATATAGAGCGCGTACGGGTTGTCTGGCCCGGACATCAATATCGTCAGCAGCGGCGCCACCACCAGACCCTCCAGACCGGCGCACCGGATGGTCGGGATCGTGACCGTGCCGTTGAAGTGCGGGCCGATTTCCGTCACTTCTTCGAAGGTCAGGTCGTCGCTCAGGTTGAACACCACCGGTTCGGAGGTTTCACAGCGGACCGGCACCCCGATCCCGAGCAAGCCCACCTCGGTGATCCCAAGAGTCGCCCTGCTCGTGATGTGCACCTGCGCGCATGGCCCCGGCAGCGCCGGTTCGGGGCAGTCGGCGGCAGGTGCTTCTCCGATCGTTCCTTCCGAGGTGCCGACTTCGGTAAAGGTGAGCCCCACGGTCGTCGGAATCAGCCCGGCAAGTTTCAGCGACGCTTCGAATGGCGGGACGCTGAGAGAGCCCGTGAGCGTACCGCCCCAGCCCGGTGTGGGCGCGATCGAGGCCAGGTTCAGCACGCCGTTGAAGGTCGAGTGTTTCGGAAGGACGACCGGTTCTCCAAGCTTTTTGGGCGTCAGATACCCGGAAACGGCCTGGTTCGTCAGTGTAAGCTTTAGTCCGGCAAATGCAGGCGCGGCTGCAACGGACATCCCCCCGACTACGGCCAACGCGGCGGCGAGCGCCACCAGACGACGAGCGCTCTGCGACATGTGATCCCCCTATCTTTAGTAACCGGAGCCGTAAAGGCGCCGACGATGTGATCTACGAGCGCTGCGGGTGTTGCGCGTCTGAGTGCTGGACGCGCAACACCGAGCGTTTCGGGCGTTCGTCGCCTACGGGCGTATCTCCGTCGGCGACGCAGCCGTGTTGCTGGCGAGCGCGATCGCGGTGGTCGGGTGCGACGCGCTCCAGCTTTCGCCGCCGTCTTCCGAGACCGAGGTGGAGAGCGCCTGCTCAGCCGTTTCGGCTGTGATCGTTTCGGCTGCGAACGTGGTCGTGCTCGCGAGACTCGGAACGCCCACGTTCCCTGCCTGGAACCCGGCGAGCGCGCCGCTCGTGCGGTACAGCTTGCCTGCGCAGCCGAATTCGACCGCGTATGGCTCGTGTTCGCCGCTGGCGAGCTGAGTCCAGACCTGAGCCGGCGAGCCGAGCAGCCGTGTGTCGAGCAGGTTGGTCTCGATCACCCCCGCTTTCCCGGACGACGTGCTGTTCGAGCCTTCGCTCGTGCACTGTTTGCCGCCGGCTTCACAGCCCGTCAGCGTGATGCGCTCGACACCGGTGGTGAGACCGGTGACTTCACCGCTGGCGGAGCTCGCGCTGCAGGTGACGGTGCTCCCGAGGCCGGGCGTTTCGAGCGTCACCGCTTTGGTAGTCGCGGTGAACCCGGGGCCCTTCAGCCTTTCGAAGCCGCCCTTTTTGGCCGTCTTCGACTTTGTCGTGCAGCCGGAGTCAGTGTATTCGCCCTTCTTCTGCGCCACACAGGCCGAGGAGGCCGGACCTGGAACCCATTCGAACTTGCCCTTGTGGTCGGGCACGCCGTGTTTCTCGGCAACCGCGTTGCAGCCGCCGTCGACGTAGTTGCCGCCCTTCTGGGCGATGCACTTACCGTATTCGACGCCGACCGGGCCCAGGGTGGTGAACGTCTGATCGGGCCCGTACGTCGTGCCTTGCGAGTTCGTCGCAGAGATGCGGAAGTGATACGTCGTGCTTTCGCTCAGGCCGGCTGTCTGGGCTCGCACCAGGTTACCGTTGAACGGGTGGTTGATGCCGCTCACTTCCGGCTGGCAGGGTACGCTCGAGCCATAGGATTCAGTGGTGCCGTATTCGAACTGACACGCTTCGAGCGGGTTTCCGTCGAAGCTGTCACCTTCGGGGTTCACGCGCGCGTGCAGCCGCGCCGAAACCTGTGACACGGCGCTCGTCGGCAGCGGGTGCACTTCGGGCGCCGCCGGTTCGCGCAAGCCGATGTAGAGCGAGTATGGGTTTTCGGGCCCAGACATGATCGTCGTCAACAGCGGCCCGACAAGCACGCCTTCGACTCCACTGCAGGTGATGCTGGGGATCGTCGTCGTGCCGGCGAAGCGGGGCCCGATTTCCGCGACTTCTTCGAATGTCAGATGAGTTGACAGATTGAAGGTGACCGGTTCTGAGGTTTCGCAATGGACGGGCACGCCGATTCCCAACAGCCCGACCTCGGTCAGGCCGATCGTCGCCCTGCTCGTGACGCTCATCGTCGCGCAGGGGCCAGGCAGAATCGGGTCCGGACAATCGGCCGCGGGTGCTTCGGCCAGCGTGCCTTCCGACGTTCCGACTTCGGTGAACGTGGTGTTGACGCTCGTGGGGATCAGCCCGACGAGTTTCAGCGACGCTGTAAAGGGCGGCACGACCAGCGATCCGGAGAGCGTTGCTCCCCAACCGGGAGTGGGCGGCAGGGCCGAGAAGATGGCGCTGCCGTTGAACGTCGAGTGCTTCGGCAGGACGACCGGTTCGTTCAGCTTCTTTGGTGTCAGGTACCCGGACACCGCCCAGTTTACGAAGGGCTCCGTGAAGCTCGCGAATGCCGGCGCGGCTGCGAGAGACATCCCCCCGATTACTGCCAGAGTCGTGGCGATCGCCACGAGACGACGAGCACTCTGCGACATGTAATGACCCCTACCCCTCCACCGTGATTGGCGCTTGAATTAAGTCGCACCCACTCTCCGGTTCCCTGAGATCAAGTACGACGATATTTTCAGAGATCATACCCCACGGTTTAGGCGTTGAAACCTAGAAACACCTATAAAACGGAGATTTTCTTAAACTCCATAAACTGTGAATTTCTTGAATGTCAGTCGTCGCGCGGCGGCGGGCGGAACAGGATCCGCTTCACCTCTCCGGCGGTGCCGCCACCGAGGCGCAGCGCCGTCTGGAAGCCCTCGGCGCCGAGCTCGCCGGCATCGAGCGCGCGGCGCAGCTCGTTTAGCGCGGCGAGATCCTCGTCGCGAACCTGCTCGCGCGTGGTCTCGAGCAGGATCAGATGACGCGGGCGCTTGAGGGCGGCGGCGACGCGCACGAACGGCTCGCGCTCGGCGGGCTCGAAGCCATCGGCGGCCAGCACGACGGTCTCCCTGTTCTCCAGCCGCTTGGCGACGGCGGCCAGCAGCAGCTCCTCGGCGCGCGCCTGCAGATCCTGTTCCTCGACGCGCCCGGTCAAGAGCGTGCGCACCTTCTCGAGCGAGAGCAGACTGGAACGGTCCTCGATCAGCCGGGCGAGAAACCCGCTGCGCTCCGCCGGCGACGCGCCGAGGACGATGAGCAGGCTGCCCGGCGAGTAGCGCAGCCGATCCGCGGGCGAGAGCACGCGGCAGTGGACGGTGAGGTCCACCGGACGCGGCGGCGCGCCGTCGCGCCGGGGGCGATCGGAGGACCAACCGGTCCGCTCGTCGTCTGAGATCTTGACGCTGCGCGCCGGCGGTCGTGAGGCCATGCCACCATCATGCCGCAAACGGACATGCGCACCGGCCTTGGCGCGCGCGCCGCCCGATCGGGCGACGCGTGTTCAGTCCGATCCGTGGGGCCCGTTAGCGATCAGCGCGAGCTTGGCGGAGCGATCCAGCGCCTTGATCCGCGCCTCTTCGCGCAGCGCCGTCGTGCGGTCGGGCATCGGCAGGGTCAGTGCGAGCTCGACCGGGCGGCGGCTGGCCGTGTAGCGACTGGCGGTGCCTTCGACGTGGCGCGCCAGGCGTCTGTGCACGTCGGTGCTCCAGCCCGTGTACAGCGAGCCGTCGGCGCAGCGCAGCAAGTAGACGTAAGCGTCAGCCACGCCGCTGTCATACGCCGCGCGCTCTCCAATACCTTCTTCGTTGCCTGAAACGATCAGCTGGATGGTGTGATTCGATCTGCTGGACTCAAGATATTCAGAAGCGCTATGCCAAAACGTCGTGCCGTGATACGGACACAGGGCCCCGGGCGACGACTGGGGTAGGCAGCGGGGCGAGCTTGACGGGCGTGGCGTGCATCGTGCGCAGGCGCACTTCGCGCCAGGAGAGCCCCTCGTTGACGAGCGCCGGCAGGCCCATGATCAGCGCGGTAGCGAGCTCGACCGCCTGCAGCACGATGCCGTAAGCGATCGCTTCGGGCGTCGAGACGTGGTAGGCGCCGGCGAGCACGAGCACGCATGCAGCCTGGAAGACGCCGATGTTCGCCGGCGTGGCAGGCACGACGGCCGTGACGTTGACCGCGAACAGCACGGCGGCGGCAGCACCAACGCCGGCGTGGGAGAGACCGAGCGCGTTCAGTAGCAGCCAGCAGGACAGCCACTGCAGCGCCCATGCCGCCAGCTGCGTGACGGCAGCGATGCTCGCCTGTCGCGGGTGTGCGAACACTCGCAGGCCGTCACGCAGGCGCAACAGCCAACGCCGCATTGCCGCGAGCAGTGCGCGCAGTCGGCGCGAGCGAGGCAGCGCGTCGGGCGCCATCAGCACCGGCGCGATCGCCAGCGCGATCAGCGCAGCGAGCGGTGCCAGCGCGATCAGCGCCAGCGCACGGTCGTGCCGGTCGAGAACGCTCGCGCTCGACAGCGTGACGCCGCCGAGGATCGCCAGCGCGAGCACGTTGAGCAGCGTCTGCGAGACGATCGTGCCGAGGACGATCGGCAGCGTCTCGCGCGCACGGCCAAGACGGCGCGCCACGATCAGTGCGCGCGAGGGCTCGCCTAGTCGCGCGGGGTGCGTGGCGGACATCAGCACGCCAATGAACGTCCCCTGCATGGCGTCGCGACGTTTGACCGGCCGCCATGTCGGCGCCGCGGCGAGGATCGAGTGCCAGGAGAGCGCTCGCGCGAACATCGCGACGCACATCAGAGCGAGACCGGCTGCGATCAGCCCCGGCCTGGACGCAACCAACGAGGCGGCCACGCGGGTGACGCCGACGCGTTGCAGCGCCACCGCGGCGAGCACGGCGCCCACGAGCGTGCTGGCGAGAACGCCCGCGCGACGCAGCGTGCGACGGCGCCGCGCGCCGCCGACGAGCGGCGGCCCGGGCGCGAGGAGCGAGGGCAGCCGCTCGGCGGGAATCCGCGGCTGCAAGTCGGCTGGGGCGAGCCCGTAGCGCACGGCGGCGCTTCCGATGCGGGTTGCCGGCGAGCCGACCCGCATCGCCTGCTCGTAGCAGTCGAGGACCTCGGCGGCAACGCGTGGCCACGCGAAGCGCTCGGCGCGCTCGCGCGCGGCGCGCGCCATCCGCACGCGAAGCTCGGGCGCGAGCGTGAGCTCGCGCAGCGCCTCGGCGAGCGCGAGCGGGTCCCCGGGGGGCACGAGCACTCCGTCGGTGCCGTCACGCACGACATCGCGATAGCCCGGGATGTCGGAGGCAAGCACGGGCGTCGCCGCGGCAAAGGCCTCGGTGAGCACCATGCCGAAGCTCTCGCCGTGCAGCGAGGGCGCGCACAGAACGTCGGCGCGCTCGAGCTCGGACAGCTTGCGCTCCTCGGAGACCTTGCCGAGGGCGCGCACGCCGCGGTCGTCGAGCATCATGTGCGCGACCTCCTCCGCGCTCGCACCGACGAGCGTGAGGGTCGCGGGGATCTGGTCGCGCAGCGCCTCGAACGCCTGCAGCAGCACCGGCAGTCCCTTGCGTTCGACCGCCTGGCCGACGAACAGGATCCGCAGCTCGCGCTGCGCCGTTGGCGCGCCGGCGTGCTCGGCGGCGTCGAGCAGGTGGACGCCGTTGGGGATGATCCGGTAGCGACCGCCGTAGAAGCGCCGGGCGGTCCAGGCGGCGGCCTCGGAGACCGCGATGCGCGCGTGCAGGCGGTTCATGCGGCGCCGTCCGCCGAGCGGGCCGGCGGCGATGCCGTTGGTGAGCGCGTTCTCGCTGTAGGTGTGGAAGGTGCCCACGAGCGGCAGCTTGCCGGCGCTGGTGAGCGCGTCCCAGGACAGAAACGGCACGACCGGCTCGTGGATGTGGAGCACGTCGTAGCCGCCCTCGCGTAGCTCGTGGCGCAACGCGAACACCGCGGCGGGGCTGAGCGCCATGTTGGAGACCGCGCCGTTGGCGGGCACGCCGACGGTGCGCCCGAGCGAGACGAATTCCTCCGGCACGGTGCGCTGCTGCGGGCGCGCGCCGCGGTGCATACGACGCGAGAGCGCGTCGTCGGGGTCGAACGGCGCGAGGATGCGCGCTTCGTGTCCCGTCGCGGCCAGCTCGAAGGCGAGCGCCTCAATGTGGCGGGTGACGCCACCGGGGTACGTCCACGAGTACGGCGACAGTAGCGCGATCCGCACGCGCCTACTCTATCCGCGTGCGAAGTCGTGTGCGGCCCCACAATCGCGCTGCACGCCCCTCTACAATCACGGCATGGCACCGCCAGCCGAACTCGAACCACGAGGAGCGTGGACTCGCGAGGAGATCGCGCGCGAGCAGTCGGCTCATCTATCGCGAGCCAAGCGCGACCTCAGGAAGACCCCACAGGAACGCCTCGATGAGACGTTGCGTCTCAGCCGCTTCATGAGCGAGTTGAGGCAAGGCGTGCGCGGCGATGTTCGAGCCGGATGAGCGCGCGCCACTTCGTCAAGTACACGTTTCTGAAGCTCGACCCGGCGTGGCGGAGGCTGGACAGCGAGACTCGCGGCCAACACAAGCGCGAGTTCGCGGCCGCGTGCGAGGACTTCGCCGACGGGCACCTGCTGCAGAGCTTCTCGCTCGTGGGGACGCGCGGCGACACCGAGCTGCTGCTGATCTCAGAGGCGGAGAACCTCGATCGCATCCACGAGTTCCACGTGGTGCTGGCACAGAGCGGCCTGATGCAGTGGGCGCAGATCCCGCATTCGTTCCTGGGGATGCGCAAGAGCTCCGAGTACTCCGAAGACGAGCGCGTGCGGCCGCGCGGCTTTCGCGGGCGATATGTGTTCGTGTACCCGTTCGTGAAGTCGCGCGAGTGGTACGCGCTGCCCGCCGACGAGCGCTGGCGGATCATGCAGAGCCACATCCAGGTCGGCCGCGAATATCCCGGCGTGGACAACCACACGACCTACTCGTTCGGGCTCGACGACCAGGAGTTCGTGGTGGCCTTCGACACTGACGACATCGGCACGTTCTTGGACCTCGTGCAGCGGCTGCGCACGACCGAGGCCTCCCGCTACACCGTCCGCGACACGCCCAGCTTCACCTGCCTGGCGATGTCGCTGGAGCGCGCGCTGAACGCGCTCGACGGCGAGCCCGTCGCGCTCGAGGCGCTGTCCTCTGCCTGATCGAGCGCTCGCCCACCTGCGCGCGGCGGACCCGGTGCTCGCGAGGCTCATCGACGCCGTCGGCGCGCTCGGAACCGCGCGCGACGGGCGTCCGGACCGGGATGACCACTACGGCGCGCTCGTGCGCGCGATAACCGGCCAGCAGCTGTCGGTGCTCGCCGCCCGCGCGATCTACGGCCGCCTGAAGGATCGCTTCGAAGGACGCCCGCCGACGCCGGCGGAGATCCTCGCCGACGACCCGGAAGAGCTGCGCGCAGCCGCGGGCCTGTCGCGCGCGAAGGTGGGCTACCTGCGCTCGCTCGCCGAGCACGTCATCTCAGGAGAGCTCGAGCTCGAGCGTCTGGACGCGCTGTCCGACGAGCAGGTCGTCGCTGAGCTCGTCGCGGTCAAGGGCCTGGGCCTGTGGACCGCGCAGATGTTCTTGATGTTCCAGCTCGACAGGCCCGACGTGCTGCCCGTCGGCGACCTCGGCATCCGCCGCGCGATCGAGCGCGCCTATGTGCTGGAGGGCCTCCCGGACGTCGCGACGATGGAGCGGATCGCCGAACCTTGGCGCCCGCAGCGCACGCTCGCCTGCCGCTACCTGTGGCGCTCGCTGCAGAACGAGCCCGCCTAGCTACTTCTTCTTTTTCGACGACTTCTTCTTGGAGGACGCTTTGTGCGGCGTCCCGTACTTCTTGCGAGCGGCCTTTTCGCACTTCTGGAGTTTGGCCTTCTTGGCCTTCCCCTTGTATTTGGACCTGCACGCCTTCAGCGCTTTGGCAAGGAGTTCTGCCTTGGTGACTTTGAAGGGCTTGACGCCTTTACAGCCGGTGATCGCGACTGGCGTCGTCTGCGAGATGAAGGCACCGTTCTGACCCGTGATTTCGGTCGGGATCGTGAGCGTCTGTTTGCAGAGGTTGAAGTTTTCGCTTTCCGGCACGCTCGGCGTCAGCGCTGAGTGAGGGCCGGCCGGGAACGTCGTTTCGAACGTCGAGAACGGGGCATCCGGCGAGGTTTCGAATTTCGAGTACGTGACGCCTTCGTGGATGTAGGTCTTGCCGTCGAGCACGACCTTCACGCCTTCGCCCTGCAGCACGAACTCCACGTCCGGGAACGCCGCGCCGCCGTGCGAGACGAGATAGGCCGGGCCACGCAGCGGGTTCTTGAACACCGGCGTGTGCACGACGCCTTCGCCGATCACCGAGCCTTCGTCGCACGAGGCGGGGTTCGCGTTGAACACGGCTTCGAGGCAGGCTTTCTGGATCGTGGTCAAGCGCGAGGGCAGCTTCGACGGGATCGTCAGATCGACCTTGTGGATGTTCGCCTGGCCGAGCCCCGGCGATTCGATCTTGACCGAGAAGGTGGTGCCTTCGAGTTTGCTTCCCTGTCCGACGACCGACGCGGTCAGCTTCGGGGCGAACCCCAGCCCGGCGCAGTTGGTCGTCGTGAACGATTCTGAGACTCCCTCGTTCGTACCTTCAGAGCCGGCGAGCGTGCCGGTGATCGCCATCGGCGTGCAGTTCGTCGGGTTGAACTCGAATTCGGCGCGGTTCACCGCGACGCTGAGCGCTTTGATCTGCGCGGGAAGGCCTTCGATGAATTCAGGAAGCGCCGCGTACTGTTCGACGTGTCCATTAGACCGATACACCGTCGTCTTTTCGGTGTCGATGCTCGCGGCCGCCGTCGTTTCGTTGATGTTGATCGTCGAGCGCACCACGATCGTGCCGATGTTGAACGGCCCGAGATGTGCGCCTACTGTCCCCACGTGTTCAGCGTTCGTGACGGTCGAGAGACCGAACGGCGCTCCATCGTACGGGCCTGTGAGATAAACCGTGCCAGGCAAGTCAACGGGTGCGTTGCCCAGACCCGAGTACGTGGTGGATTCACCGATCTTGCTTTCTTCGCCGCACGTCCCTTGAGCCGCCGCCGGTTCGCCGCACGGCGTCACCGACGCGAGTTTCGCGGCGAGACCGGGGGGCAGTTGCATGGCGATGCTCTTCAGCGCCTGGCTACCGTCCGGCCGGGCGATCGTCAGCGTGAAGGGCGAGTACTTGCCCGCTTCGGGGTTCGTGGAGCCCGCTTGGAAGCTCGGCGCGAACGGCAGTTTTTCGCCGGCCTGCGTGCACGGGGTCCCATGCGGCCCGGAGGTGATCGCCAGGCCTTCGGGTTCCCCCGCTTCGGGTTTGGGTTCGGGGTGCCTGACGAGCGGTTCGCCCGGCTCTTTCGACCAGGTTTCAAACAAGGCGGTGGTACTGGCGCTGTAGGAGCCGCAGCGGGCAGGAGTCGCCTGCGCGGCGGTTTCGGCGCCGCCCGAGCCGTTGAACAGGTGCAACTTCAGGTGTTCGAAGGCGACCTCGGGCGATTTGTTGAACCGCGAGACGAGCTGTCCCGTCGGTTCGACCTTGACTTCGCCGGCGAGCTTCACGAGCACTTTCGATTCCGGTTCTTCGGCGATCAGGTAGAGCACGAGCGGCGAGGCGAAGGGGTTGGTGTCCTGGTTGGCCAGGTACACCGATCCCGTGACTCGGTGTTCCAGGAACGGCGTTTCGATTTCGACCGTGCCAACCTTCGCCGCGTCGGGGCACTTCAGTTCCGCCCCGTGTTCGCGTTCGGTCGGGGGCGAGAACGAAAACTGCTGTCTTTCGAGTTCCGCTCCTAGCGCGCTGCCGTCTTCGATGAAGCCTGCCTGCTTCTTTTCGCAGGTCTCGAGGTTGTTGGCGGCGCCCGCGCTCGCCTCCAGTTCAGTCGGCAGTGCGAGCGTGGTCGACTTGATGTCCGCCTCGGCCTTGCCGTGCTCGGTGAGCGTGCCTCCCTGGGGCACGCTGACTTCGACCGTCAGGCCGCTCGGAGTGCTCGCAGTGTGCTCGTCGGCCTTGACTTCGATCGAAGGTTCAAACGGGAGTTCCTGGCAGCCGCTCAGCGAGAACGCGCTTTTTATACCTGCTGGGAGCAGCGCGCCGCCGTAGGCTTCGCCTTCCACTGACGAGGACTGTTCTTCGCAGGAGGTCGGGAGCGTCAGGAACGCTTTTTCGTTGTGTTCCTCGTGTTCGCCGCACACCGGCGGCTTCGGTTTGATACCCGACACGAGGCTACCGTCACCGAGGCATGGCCACCCACGGGCGCTGTCGTGGCGTGGATCACCGGGAGTCCCCCAGATCGTGACCCTGCTGGAGAGCAGCTGCACGGACGCCGGGGCGTTTTCGACGCTCACGGTCGCGCCGTAGTCTTCGCCTGTGCGCACAGAGGTGTTGAGAATCACGGGCACGTGCAAGATCTCAAAGCCGAAGCGCGCCGGCTCCCCCGGCCCTGGCACGAGGTTGAACACCGGGACGATTTTCTCGCCGAATTCGAGGTTGGGGTCCGAGACGGCATTCAAGCTGACGGCGGCCACGCCGACCACGGACTTTTCCGGACAGGTGTTGCGGGAGTTTTCTTCGTCCACTCCGAACTCGGCGTCCGTGCACGGTTCCACGGCTGTTGCACGGCCGACCAGCCCGGGAGGAAGCTTGAAATGCAGGTTCTTCGAAAGCGCCGGTGCGGTGGGCAGCAGCGCCTTGCCGGGACCGTTCGATGCGAGCACCTGGTTGAAGTTGACCGTGGTGGTGAGCTGGAACGGATGCGAGCCGGATTCAGTCGCCTCTTCGAAGTCTTCGGTTTCCGGCGTCAGTTCGTAGTTACCGGATTCGATGCCGTAATGGGTCGCTTCGTTGTTCACGTGCAGCGGCTGCTCGAGCGGTGGCGTGTCGGTGACAGGCGCTGTCCCACCTTCCTGCAAGGTCACTTCGTTCGTGGGTTTCGGCGCGGGCGCGGGCGGAGGCGGATAGCTGGTCTTGACCCTGAGTAGGAACTGCAGTTGTTCGAACGGCTGCAGCGTGTTCTGAAAGGTGCATGTGACGACACTCAGTGAGGTGATCGCGCACTTGAATTCTTCTTTCGGGCCGGATATGGCTTCTTCGTTGGTGAACCGTCCCGCCCCACCGAGTGGGAACCCGTCGCGTATCGCGTTGGGTCCGGGGACCACTTCCATTCCGGCAGGAAGCTTGTCGGTGAGCACTGTCGGGTGCGCCTTTTCTCCCGCTGACGGCGCGTCGCCGATGTTGGCGGCGGTCACGGTGATCGCGCCTTCCCCCGCGAGGGGCAGGCTCGTCGGCGCGGTCTGGGCTTCCAGATACCAGTGCGGCGAGCTCGTCGCGCCCGACGCGGCCGTGGCGAAGGCCAAGGTCGCAAGCAGGGCCGCGAGTGCCACGGCGACCACCATGCCGCCACGCCCCGACACCGGCCGCCGCCCGATCATTTCGAGCCTCCTTTGGCCGAGCTCTTCTTCGAAGATTTCTTCGCCGGCGGCCCGTACTTCTTGCGCGCGGCCTTTTCGCAGGCGACGCGCTTCTTCTTCTGTTTGTCTTTCTTGCAGGCCTTCAACGCCGCCGCGAGCTTCTGCGCGCGCGTGAGCGGTTTCGATTGCACTTTTACTGGGAGCACTCCGAGTTTCGCGCCCGGTGTGAGGTTGCCCGGGCCGAATGCCTTCGAGCTCGCGGGCGAGCCCGACGGCGCCACGAACGTTTCCGGCGCGTTTCGGCACGACACGGTTTCTTCGTCGCACGGCTGGCTCGCGGCGCCTGGGGGCGGGATGCAGGGAGAGCTGGGTTCACACACGTGGGCGTCGTAGACGGAGAAGTTGTCTTCCGGGTTCGGAACGAGCGCCTGCGCGCTGAGGAAGAACACGTCGTTGCCGTTCGCGCTCGCATCGAGGAAGGCGGCTTCGTGTTCAGAGTTGCCGCCGGAGATCAGCGCCACGCAGCCGCCTTCGGTCGCGCAGTTGCCCACGCCGCCCGGCTCGTACTCGTAGACCTTCTCCTTCGCGCCGTTGGCAGCGGGAACCAGGTGGTCGGGGCTGTTGAAGAACAGCCGCCCGCTGTTTGACAGGTAGCGCGACTGGTAGAGCGCCGTTTTGACCGACAGCGACGTCCAGCCGGGGACGCTGCCGGCGAGCCAATGGTCGGGCTCCACCTGGCGTTTCGCGGCTTCACTCCAAGTTTCCGGCCGGTCGGCGACGAGCCCCACCCCTTCGGGGCTTTCTCCGGAGTCGTTCGCGCCTACGTCTTGGACGCCGTGCGGTCGAGCGCCGGTCGGGTTGCACGACGCGCATGTGATCTTTTCTGTCGCGGCGTCGTAGAGGTAGACCTCCTCGTCGCGTTGGCCGGAGGGCGCGCCGCCGGTCTGGCCGCTGCTCGCGTCGATCGGTTCATAGCCGGTCAGGTTGCGGTTCGACATGAACGCCAAGTACTGACCGTTCAGCGAGACCTGCGAGGTCTGGCGCGTGAGGTTTCCGGATTCGAGATCGCCCCAGTCGGGCATGTCTTCGAACGACAGCGCCGCGATCAGCTTGGCCGGTTCCCATTCGCTGCCGTTGAAGTGGCGCATGTAGAGATTGCAGGTCGTTCCGGGCGGCCGTGGTTTCAGTCCCATCGGGCAGTGCCCAGGGCTGGCCCCGGGGGCGAGGACTCCGTTGGCCACGAAGTAGACATAGCTGCCGTCTTCGCTCGCACCGAGCACGCCGTTGCCGATTTCGCCGACGACGGCAGCGCCTGGCTGGGGGGTCAGGTCGCGCAGCGTTCCGGTGAGCGGGTGACTGCCGACGTTCAGTTCGTAGACGTACAGATCGGGAGAGCTTGCGAGCGCCTCAGAATCAGCGGTCAACCGCTGCGTGTCGGTGAAGAAGATCTTCGATCCGTCTGCGCTTGCGGTCTCGAACGCCGCGTCCGGCGGCGGATTACCCGTTGGTGACACTCCGCTCTGGAAGGCGTCGAGCTCCACGGTTTCTTCTTCTCCGGCTTTCGTGTCGCGCACGTAGAGGTGTTTTTCCGCGGCCTCTGACCAGATCACGCGCGAGCCGTCACTGGAGATCGCGTGATTGGCGTTGCGCCCTTCGTACATGCCGAGGAACCCGCCTGGTTCGCTTTTCGTGTTTGGCAGAACGCTAACCGGCTTGATCGTGTGCCCGCTGGCTGTCCACTCGTAGAGGCCCGGGCTATCCGTCTGCGAGCGAAAGACGATGTGACTCAGATCGGGAGTCGCGCTCTCGAATTCGAGCCCCGCCTGGAACCCACCGCCGAACGTGGGGCTCGAGAAGACGCCTTTGACGTTTTTGTCGTTGACCACGGCGAGGAAGCCGGCGTTGTCGAACAATTTTGTGCCGTTTTCGAGCGCCTGGTCGAAGCTGGCGGCCTCCGCGGCTTCCGGTGTGAGCGGCCGATCGTCGCGCAGGTAGAAGGTCTTCTGTTCGGTTTCAGTGCGCGCCAGCGGCGGCTCGGCCGTCGCCGGCGAGGTGGGCACCCCGGGGTCTGGCTCGACGGCGGACAGGGCCAGATTGGGCGAGAAGAACCGGTACTCCGAGGCTTCTCCAGTGATGTTGCCGGGCGCTTCGTCGTAGAACGTGCCGATGTCTTCAGAGCTCCAGCCGCCGGGGCCGCGAATCGAGAGCATCTGGGAGTATTCGGGGCCGAGCCCGCCTTCGGGGTTCTGCCCTGCGAACGGGCCGTTCGTCACGTACGTGATCGCTTCGCCGCTTTCGGCCGCCTGGATGGTCCCACCTTCCTTCGTGATCGCTTCGGGTTCCGCGCCACCCTTGTTGGGGGGCGTGACCAGTTCCCAGGCGCGGCCGTCCGGAAGGCCGCTCAGCTGTGCCGCGATCGTGAACGTCTGTTCGGCGCTGTCCACCGTCCCGAGCGCATTTTCGGCGACCACGCGGTAGTGGTAGGTGCCCGGCGCCAGGCCGGGCGTTTCTTCGCTCACCGTCAGCGCTCCGAAGCCCGCGCCGAGGTCTATCGATGGCGTGCTCGAGCACGTGCCGGGGGCCGACGCGCAGCTGGCGGTCCCGTATTCGAAGTGATAGTGCGTGTCTTCGCCGTTCGGGTTCACCCGAGCGGCGAGCGTCCACGCGTCGGGCGTCGTCGACGAGGCCCCAGCCGACAGACCCGAGACGCCCGGAGGACCCTTCGGGGCGAATTTGTAGACGTCGACGGCCGCAGAGGCGGCGTCGACCACGTAGAGGTCGCCGGTCGCGTCGTTGAGGGCGACGCCGGTGCCTTCGCTGCTGTTGGCGCCGTCGAGCGGCAGCGCGAAGCTCTGTATCAGTTCGCCCGCTTCTCCCGGGTGCGCCGTTTCGCCCGCGAACTCCGAGACCGTTGTGGCTTTCACGAAGCCCGCGCCCGTGAGGCTCAAGGCATACACGTCGTTGCGTTCGGCCGCGTCTTCGCCCGGGCCGTCGATCGCGTTCACCGCGACGGCGCTCGTCATTTCGAGCTCGAGCGCTGGAACGAGGATCGCTCCCGTGGTCGGCGCGAGCTCGGCGAGCACCGCGAACTGGGGGCCGGCAGGGTTGAATGCCTTGAATTCATCTCCAAGCTGCACGAGGAGCGCTTCTTCGAGCGCGTTGCTCGTGACGCCCTTGGACTCCGCGTAGAAGTCGCCCTTGGAGTCCACCGCGAGTCCGCGGCGTAGCCCTTCGGGCCCGAGACCCGTCGTGACGAGCGAGACGATCGCGTTTGAGGCAGCGTCGCTGAGGCGCACGATGTCGCTGCAGCCTTTGGTGCACCCTGCCCCACCCGAAGACAGCGTCTCGGAGACGAGCAGTTCCCCGCTCGGCCTGACGGCGAGCCCCATGGTCGTGCCGAATATCACGTGACCTGCCCCCAGCGCGAACTTTTTGAGTTTGGTGAGCAGCGCCCCTTCGGAATTGAACTTGAAGACCTGTTTCTTGCTGGCCACGTAGACGTCGCCCGCCGATGGATCTGTGGACGTCGGGCCATTGGGGTCGACGGCGATCGCAGTGGCGGAAGGCACCTTGGTCGTGAACGTCCGCACGAGTTCCCCGTCGGGCTTGAACTGGTCGATCACCTTGTGTCGGGCTTCGAGCACGTAGATGTCACCGGTCGTCTGGTTGACGGCGACGCCGGACGGCTCGGCGGGCTTCTTCGGCGTGCTGCCGTTGACGTTCATCGAGAAGCTCGAGCTGAAGACGCGTTCTCTCTGGCCCGGAGCCGCCAGCGCGCTGGCACTCGCGAGCAGCGAGACGGCGAGCGTCGCGAGGCTCGCGACTACCAGCGCAGCACGCCGCGCACGCGAACGACCATCCTCCCTGCGATCCGGCGTCGCCATCATCCGCTGCCCTCTCCCTCTCCCCATTCGCGCCTGCCATCCATGACTGCTGCTGTGCTTCGAGTGTACCCGGTCGTCAGCGACTGTCAAGCGCGAACAAAACCGGCCGTCACAAACAAAAGCGTGCGTGAGGCGGATGCCCCACGCACGCTTTGCACTGCCGCCTCGCGATCCTCGATCGGACCGCTCAGCTGGTCAAGATCTCAACCCCTTACGGGATGTGGATCTCCGCTTCTTCTGCGCTCGCGTTCGTGATGTCCGCGCGCTGTTCGGAGGGCAGCGTCAGCGTTTCCGCTGGCGGCCAACCGGGAGGTCCGAATTCGGCTTTCAGGTTCTGTTCGACGCCTTCGTGGAACAGAAGTGTGTTCGTGTGGGACATGACGTTCTTCGGTGACTGTTCGCCGCCGAGGGTACCGCTGACGCGGACTGCCGCGACTTCGGTGCACCCGAACTCTGCCTCGTATTTGCCTTCGAACGTGCCCGAGATAACGAGCTGCGCGGCTCCGGTCGTCGGTTCAGTCAGGTTGCCGTCGAGTGCAAACGTTTCAATTTCACCTTCGTTTGCGGTGTTCTGGCATTTCTTGTGTTTGGTTTCGCAGCCGGTGAAGATCGTCTGCGCCACTGTGAACGTGCCACTCTCGATCACGCCACCGCCAGAGCTGGCCGTGCACGTGATCGTGCCGGCAGCAGAGACGAGTTCCGCGGTTCCGCCGGTGCTCCCGTATGGGTATTTCGCGATGCTTTCGAAGTGGCCCTTGTGGTCAGGCGCGCCGTGCTTTTCGGCGACCGTCGCACATGCAGCTTCGGTGAAGTTGCCGTGCTTCGTGCCGTAGCACGAGCCTGCAGGCTCGAATTCCCAATGGCCCTTGTGGCTCGGTGCGCCATGCTTTTCGGCGACCGTCGCACAGTTGCTTTCGGTGTAGTTACCCTTCTTGAAAGCGACACATTTACCGAACGATGCCGCAGAGGCTGACGCCGACATGGACACGGCGGCAAGCGCGCACGCGGCCAAGAGGCACAGCCCGAGGATCCTGATGCGTTTCATCTGTCCACTGCTCCTTTTCCCTCTAGGAATAAAGCGACCGACTACGAAACATCCCCCTCCGGGGCAATCCCGAAGTCAATCAAACGCCGTCAGCTATTTCCGATAGCCGGCGACGGTGTTGCGCAGGACCTTGCCAGAAAACATCTCCTGAGTCAAGGTCAAGCCCTCAGCGTCCCGACCCAGGCAGCTGGCTTCCCGAGGGAGGCGCGAACCTGCCGAAGGCCAGGGTGATCCGCACCCCTCTGCGACGCTTGACATCATGTCGCGGCGACCGTACCACAGGGTGCGTCCTGTCGTCAACCCATCCGAGCGCCGGGCAGAGCCGGCGAGAAGTCAGCCCAGCCGGCGGACCGCGACCGTGCGGTCGGCCTCCGCGACGACCTCCCAGCCCGGCGTGCCTGCACCGCGACAGTAACGCTCGACCACAGCTGTAGGGCCGGGCAGGCCTCGCCCGTCCGGCTCGTCCGCGCGGGCGTCGTGGAAGACGACATGGCCACCGAGCGCGACGAACTCGTGCCATGAGCGCCAGTCGAGCTCGCAGCCGGCCTCGGAGTGGTCGCCATCGATGAACACGAGGTCCACCTCGCGATCCCAGCGAGCGGCGACCTCGTCCGAGAGCGCGACGTGCCAGTGCACGGCGGCGGCGGTGCGGCGACGGCGGACGCCGCGAGCGATCGTGCGGCGGGTGGCCCACTCGCTCGCCGCCCAGCCCTGCGGGAGCGCGTCCGGTCGCGAGCCGAACGGGTCGATCAGATGCAGCTCCGCGTCGGGCGCGAGCACGTCGAGCAGCGCCAGCGCCGAGGCGCCCTCATAGACGCCGATCTCGACCACACGCCGGGCGCCACGGGCCGCATCGAGCAGCACCCGCGCATCCTCGGCCGAGTGCATCGTGCGCGGCGGAATCAGCCCCAGTCCGAGGGCAAGTGCGCGCAGGCGCACGTCATCGCGTACGCGCGTCGGCGTCTGGCGGCGAAGCGCCTGGGGCAGGATCGCCATCTGCCGCAGAAGCCTACGTGTCCCTCCACCCGCTGCGCGATGTGCGCGCCGCGGCGGCGGACGTCAAACCGCCGAGACCTGCTCCTCCTCAGCAACGCGGAACGAGGAGCCGCAGCCGCAGGCGGCCACGACGTTGGGGTTGTTGACCTTGAAGCCCGCGCCCTGCAGGCTCTCCTCGTAGTCGATCGTCGAGCCGCGTACGAACTGCAGGCTCTCGCCGTCCACCAACAGCTTCAGGCCGTGGCTCTCGAACACGACGTCGCTCTCGCGCTGCTCGTCGAACGCCAGCTGGTACTGAAACCCCGAGCAGCCGCCGCCACGAACGCCGACGCGCAGACCGGCAACGCCCAGGTCCGCCTGCTGGGAGGCGAGGAACTCGTGCACCTTCTCGGCGCCCTTGTCGGTGATCTCGATCATTGGCTCTGCTCCTGTGGACGGCTTCAAGACTTTCCAAAGTATAGCGGTGCGAGGTCGGGAGCTCGCGGACCTGCGTAGACCTTCTACTCTTGAGGCGGATGCCCTCCGCAGAGGACATAAAGCAGCGCATCGAGGCCGCCATCGCGGGGTCGCATGCCGAGGTCGAGGACTACACCGGCGGCGGCGATCACTTCAGCGCGACGGTCACGGCGCCCGCGTTCGAGGGACTCAGCCGGATCGAGCAGCACCGTCTCGTGTATTCGGTCTTCGGCGGCGAGATCGGCGGAGCGATCCACGCACTCGCGCTGAAGACCCACGCCCCGTCGAAGATCCCCACCAACTGACAGCCAGGAGCACTCCATGTCCGCCAGCCAGTCCCAGCCACTGCCGATGTCCGCCGCGCAGCCGACGCCGACGACGGCGCCCAGCGAGGAGACCAACCCGATCCGCGACGCGATCGCACAGGCGATCGCCGAGCACAAGGTGATCCTGTTCATGAAGGGGACGCCCGAGGCGCCCGCGTGCGGCTTCTCCGCGCGCACCGTCGCCGCCCTGCAGGCACTCGACGTGCCGTTCGCCGCGGTCGACGTGCTCCCCGACCCGCGCATCCGCCAGGAGCTCACCGCGATCTCGGACTGGCCGACGATCCCGCAGCTGTTCGTCGGCGGCGAGCTCCTCGGCGGCTGCGACATCGTCACCGAGATGTACGAGTCGGGGGAGCTCGCCCAGGCGTTGGTGTAGCGTCCCGCGCCGCATGGCCCCAGTCGCGGTCGCCGCCGACAGCACTCACTACCTTCCCCGGGCGCTCGCCCAGGACGAGGGCATCCATCAGGTCAGCCTCTACGTCGGCTGGCAGGGCGAGCCCGAACGCGAGCTCGAGATGGACGACTTCGACAGCTTCTACGAGCGGCTGCGCGACGACCGCGAGCTGCCCACCACCTCACAGCCGTCGATAGGCGACTTCCTCGCCGTCTGGGAGCCGCTGCTCGACGAGGGCCGCGACGTCGTCTCGATCCACTTGGCCGGCGGCATCTCCGGTACCGTCGAGGCGGCGCGCCAGGCGCACGGGCTGCTCGTCGAGCGCGGTCTCGGCGGGCGCGTCGCCGTGATCGACAGCGAAACCGCCTGCGGCGGGACCGGCATGCTCATCCTCGCCGCATCCGCCGCTGCCCGCTCCGGCGCCGACCTCGAAGCTGTCGTCGCGCGCGTGCGCGAGGCGCGCGAGGTGCTGCGAATCTGGTTCTGCCTCGACACGCTCGAGTACCTGAAGCGCGGCGGGCGCATCGGCAAGGCGCAGGCGTGGCTCGGCGGCACGCTCAAGATCAAGCCGATCCTCTCGCTCGAGCGCGAGATCGTGCCCGTCGAGCGCGTGCGCACCGCCGGGCGCGCGTTCGAGCGCATGGTCGCCTACGCGCAGGACCTCCACGACAGCGGCGCCGACGGCTGGGTCGTGCAGCACATCCAGGCACCCGAGCAGGCCCAGCGTCTGATCGACCGCTGCCGAGAGATCTTCGACTCCGAGCCGCTGTTCACCTCGGAGGTGGGACCCGTGATCGGCACCTACACCGGCCCGGGGCTGATCGGCGTGGGCGGGATCCCACGCGCGCTGCTGTCCTGATCAGCCGATCAGTCGCGTCGGCGGCGTCGGCGCCTGCTCAACACGCGCGCGCCGATCATCAAGCCGACGACCGCCGCGCCGACGGTGATTTCGGTGCGGTGGCGCTCGACGTGGGCGCGCCAGTCGGTCAGACGCGTCACCTCGCCGCGCAGCCTCTGCACCGACAGCGCGAGCTCCGTGCGGTTGGCCTCGATCGAGCTGCGGATCTCCGCGGGCGAGCGCTGGGCCATCAGCTTGCCTGCCCCGCGCCCGCGCCCGCGGCGGGGTAAGGGGCCGTCGTGCCCTGAGCGGCGGTGCCGGTCGGCGCGGCCGTGGACACGCTCTCGCGGATCTTGCGCGCCTCGTCGATCGCCATGTTCGGCACGGGCGGCGTTCCTTTTTTGAGCGCCCGCGCCGCGATCAGGCCGGCGAGCGCACCGAGCAGCACGAGGATCACCGACATCGCGAAGAAGCCCCAGAAGTAGGTGAATTTGTTGCCGATCGGGAGGTAGTAGTAGAGCAGCCACGCACACCCGACGAGCGCGAACACGAGCGCGGTGAAGAAGAACACTCCCGCCGCCGCGCCGACCACTGCGCCCCTGACGAGCTTCGTCGCCTTTTCGGTCATCTCGACCTTGGCGAGTTCGATCTCCTCGCGCACGAGCAACGTCGCGCGCTCGGAAACCTCCGCGATCGTCGTCGCGATGTTCTGCGTCTCCGCCGTGTGCCCGGTGCTTGCCGACCGCTCCCCCGCCGGCGGTGGTGGCTGAGCGCTCACTCCGGCGGCTCCTCGTCGAACACCCGTCGCCAAACGATCGCGGCTATGCGGTGGGCGACGATCGCCACGAGCCCGCTCACGCCCGCGAGCAGCCCCTGCCACATCAACCGCTTGACGATCTCGTTCTCCATGCGCGCGTCAGTCTATTCCCCAGCGTGGTCGAGTTCTAAGCGCGGCGGCGCTCATACCTCGAGCCCGCCGCACACCGTCTCCACCACGAGCCACTTGGCGCGCTCGAAGTACTCGTCCCCTTGCGGCAGTAGATCGAAGATCCAGCCTGTGAGCAGCTGCTCGATCGCCCCGTAGAAGGCCATCGCCGCGAACCGCGGTTCGATCTCCGCCTTGAACACACCCTGCTCTTGAGCCTCGGCGATCATCCCGCCGATCAGATCGTAGGCCTCGCGGATCGTGGCGATGTGCGTGTTGCCGAACGAGTTCGCCGCACGTGTCACCTCGACGATGATCACCTTCATCAGGTCGGGGTCGTGCTGGTAGCTGTCGACGATGAACGACGCGATCGCCGACAGCTTCTCCCGGACCGGGATCGCCGTCGCGTCGACCTCGCGAATCAGCTCGAGCATCACGTCCCAGCGCTCGAGGAACAGCGTGTCGAGCACCTCGTCCTTGGAGGCGAAGTAGTGATACACGAGGCCGTACGCCACACCCGCCTCGTCAGCGATGTCAGACACGCGGCACGCGTGAAAGCCCTGGCGCGCGAACACTCGAACGGCCGCGTCGAGGATCAGCCGGCGCTTGTCCTGCGCCTTCGCGCGCGGGGCCGGTGCGCGTCCGGCGTTCATACGGTCTCCGCCGCCGGCCAACGATATGCCTCCGGTCGGCGATTCGCGAGCGAGGGCAGGCGTGTCCGGATCGCGAGCTGGCTCTCGAGGTCGAGCTCGGCGACGACGTGGCTCTCGCTGTCGGGGGCCTGGGCGAGCACGACACCCCACGGATCCACGATCATCGAGCGTCCGCCCGAGTGCTGACCCGCGGGGTGCTCGCCGACCTGATTGGCGGCGATCACGAACGCCTGGTTCTCGATCGCGCGTGCACGCACCAGCGCCTCCCAGTGGTCGCGCGTCGTCGCCAACGTGAACGCCGCCGGCAGCGTGAAGATCCGCGCACCGCGTATTGCGAGGATCCGGTAGAGCTCCGGGAAGCGCAGGTCGTAACAGATCGTCAGGCCCAGCTCGACGCCGTCGGCCGTGTGCGACAGGACGATCTCCTCGCCCGGCTCCTCGAGCGCTGACTCGCAGTACGTATGCCCGCCGACTTCCACGTCGAACATGTGGATCTTGCGATACGCCGCCACCACCTCGCCCTGCGGGTTGATGTGCACGGAGGTGTTCGCGAGCTTCTGCTGCCCGGCGACGCGCTCGAGGATCGAGCCCGCCACGAGATCGACCGCGAGCTCGCGCGCAATCGCCCGCGCCCATCCGATCGCGGCGCCATCCAGCGTCTCGGCGCCGTCACGCAGATCCTGCTCGGAGCCCATCGCCGTCCACTTCTCCGGCAGCACGATCAGCTTCGCGCCGTCGGCCGCGGCGGCGCGGGTGAGGCGATCCGCGTGCGCCATGTTGGCGACCTGGTCGGCGCTCGAGTTGAGCTGTACGGCCGCGACCTTCACAAGCGCAAATTCCTCCCCGGACACAGAGTTAGATTGACTGGTCAGTCAATCTATGAAGGATAACGCTCGGTCCTGCACCTCGACCGCCACTACGACACGCTCGCCGAGGTGCTCTCCTTCGAGCCCGTGCGCCTGACCGTCTGAGCTGGCGGCTCACCGGCTCGATGGCGGCGCAAGGCTGCGAGCAGCAGCTTGGAGTGCATCGCGCCGATCAGCTCGCGCAGTGGTTCCGTGCCGGCGGCCACGATCTCCATCGCGCGCTCGACCTCCACCTCGCCCGCCAGCCGCTCGAGCAGCGCCTGCACCTCCTCCTCGACCAGGGGCTCGAGCGCCTTGCGGTAGCGCAGCGTGTCGTAGACCGTGAACCCCAGCGCCTCCTCGTAGCCGCCCGCGCGGAAGCTCGCGATCGCCTCGATGATCTTCACGTCGTCGCGGTCGTATCCGCGCTGGTTGGGCGTCAGCACGCCGATCTCCGCCAGGCGCGCGAGCACGTTGCGCGGAACGCCGTAGCGCTCCTGCACCAGGGTGCGCGAAACGCGGCTGCCGTCCTCGGCGCTGATCAGCGCCCGCTCGAGAATCCGGTCCTCGAGCTCGATCAGCGCGCGCACACGATCCGGGTCCTCGTGCAGCGCGTCGCGGATCACCCGCAGCGGCATGAAACGCTGCTCCTGCAGGCGCTTGATCAGCGAGATCCGCTCGACGTAGTCCGGCGGGTAGTACGCCATGTTGCGCGACGTCCTCACGACGTCCTCGCCCGTGCCCAGCAGCCCCTCGCGCAGGTAGTAGCGGATCGTCCCCGCGCTAACACCCGAGCGCTCCGCCAACTCGCTCATCTTCAGCAGGGGTGGGCGGGCTTTCGATTTACCGCTCATCGGCGGCTCAAGCCCGGAACGTCGGCGCGGGCTCGGAGTCCGCGCCCGCGACGTCCGGCGTCGCCCCCGCCGCTGCACCCGCGCTCAGCATCGCCGCGACCTGCTCCGGCGTGTACCCCGCCGCCGCCAGCAACTCTTCGGTGTGCTCGCCCAGCGCGGGGCCCGGCAGGCGCGCGGGCGTACCCGGCGTGCGACTCAGCTTGACCGGGATCCCCAGCTGGCGCACCGGCTGCTTCACGCCGGGCTGCTCGAGCTCCACCACCATCTCGCGTGCGCGCGCAAGCTCCGAGTCGAGCGCCTCGTCGAGCTCCAGCACCGGCTCAAGGCAACAGTCGTGTTCGCGCGCGAACGCCTCCCACTCAGCGCGCGTACGTGCCTTGAAGATCTCGGTCACCTGGGCGTGCGCATCCGAGCCCGGACGCTCGAACTGCGTCGCGATCAGCTCGTCGCGCCCCACGCCACGACACCACGCCTGCCAGAACTTCGGCTCGAGCGCGCCAAGTGACACCCAGCCATCGGCGCACTCATACGGCCGGTAGCAGATCAGCGAGCCCGCCAGCGGCAAGTCGCCGCGGTGCGGCACCGTGCCGTCGGCGAAGTACGCCGCCGCCACCATCGCGAGCCACGACAGCGCGCCGTCGGACATCGACACGTCCACCAGCTGGCCCTGGCCGGAGCCGGGACGCTCCGGCGAGCCGTCGCGCTCGCGCAGCGCCGTCATGATCCCGAACGCCGCCATCAGCGCACCACCGCCGAGGTCAGCGATCTGCCCGGCTGCCTGGACCGGCTCTCCCCCTCGCTCACCTGTCAGGCCCAACAGGCCGATCAGACCCAGGTAGTTCATGTCGTGGCCGGACGCGTCGCGCTTGGGACCGTCCTGGCCGTAGCCCGAGATCGCGCAGAAGACGATCCCTGGGTTGCGTTCGCGCATGCGCTCGTAGCCCACCCCGAGGCGGTCGAGCACACCCGGGCGGAAGGATTCGAGCACCACGTCCGCGTCGCGCGCCAGCTCGAGCAGGGCCTCGCGTCCGTCCTCGCTCTTCAGGTTCAGGCGAATCGAGCGCTTGTTTCGATTCAGCGACAGAAACAGCGCCGACTTCGCGCTGTCGTGGCCGGGTGGGTGGGTCTCATAAAACGGAGGCGACCAGCGGATGTAGTCGCCCATGCCGGTGTCCTCAACCTTCACCACGTCCGCGCCGAAATCCGCCAGCAACAGCGAGCAGAAGCCGCCCGGCAACAGGCGGGACAGATCGAGAACTCGTATGCCATCGAGCGGCAGAGTCACGCGACGCTCCCCTCGCGTTGAGGGATCGCCAGCATCGCGCGGGCCTCATGCACGCTCGCCGGCCGGCGACCCATGTCCTCGGTCATCTGCCTGGCCTTCGCGATCAGCTCCCCGTTCGAGCGCGCCATCGTCCCGTCGGGCAGGTACAGGTTGTCCTCCAGGCCCACGCGGATCGAGCCTCCCAGCGTCAGCGCCGCCGAGACCAGCAGCCACTGGTCGCGCGAGATCCCGATCACGCCCCAGTGGGATTTAGACCCGCCCGCCTCCCCCGGGATGTTGTCGACCATCGCCGCCAGGTTGCGTGCTGTCGGCGGGATGCCGCCGACGACGCCCATCACGCAGTCCACATGCAGCGGCTCTTTCAGCACCCCCATGTCGATCAGCGGCGCCAGGCTGCCCACGTGACCGACGTCGAAGCACTCGTGCTCCGGTTTGATGCCCAGCTGGTTCATCGCCTCGAGCAACTCGATGATCTCGTCGAACGGGTTCTCGAAGACCATGTTGAACACGAACTGCTTTTTCGAGCGCGAGTACTTCGCGTAGTTCATCGAGCCCATGTTCAGCGCCGCCACCTCCGGGCGGCACGCCCTGAGGTATTCCACGCGCTTTGCGACCGGTACGCCGATCGTGCCCGTCGAGTAGTTGATGATCGCCGCGTCGCCCACCTCCTCGCGGATCGCGTCCGTGATCGCCTGGAAGTCCTCGATCTCATACGACGGCGTGCCGTCCGGTTTGCGCGCGTGTATGTGGATGTGCACGCCGCCCTCGTCGACGATCCGCCGCGCCTCCGCCGCATACTCCTGCGGTGTGTAGGGGATCGCAGGGCACTGCTCGCGGTTGGCGATCGCGCCAGATATGGAGCACGTGATGACTACCGGGTCGTCGAGGCTCATACGGGCACCACGCCATGACGCTTCCATGGCCGCTCGACCTTCTTGCCGGCCGACATCTCGAGCGCCCGGCAGATCGTCTCACGCGTCTCGCGCGGGTCGATCACGTCGTCGATCAGATCGTTGCCAGCCGCGATGTACACGTCGAAGATCTTGCGAAAGCCCTCGATCAGCTCTGCCTTCTTCGCCGCCGGGTCCTCCGCCGCGTCGACCTGTTTGCGGAACGCGATCTCCACGACGCCCTCCGCGCCCATCACGCTGATCTCGGCGCTCGGCCATGCCACGATCAGGTCCGGCTCATACGCACGACCGTTCATCACGTAGTAGCCCGCGCCGTAGGCCTTGCGCGTGATCACCGTGATCTTCGGCACCGTCGCGTTGGCGACCGCGTACAGCATCTTCGCGCCGTGACGGATGATGCCTTCGGCCTCGATCTTAGAGCCGACCATGAAGCCCGGCACGTCCTGGATGAACACCAGCGGGATCGCGAACGCGTTGCACAGGTTCACGAAGCGCGCAGCCTTGTCGGCCGAGTCGTTGTCGAGGATGCCGCCCAGCTGCTTGGGCTGGTTGGCGACCACGCCCGCCGGCCTGCCTCCGAAGCGCGCGAAGCACGTGATGATCGTCTTCGCCCACTGACCCTTCATGTCGAAGTACTCGCCGTCGTCCACGATCCTGCGGATCACCTCGTACATGTCATACGGCTTGCGGTTGGACTCCGGCAGCACGTCCAGCAGCTCCTCCTCGCTACGGTCGATCGGGTCGCTCACCGGCAGGATCGGCGCGCCCTCTTCGCAGTTCTGCGGCATGTAGGAGAGGTATTGCTTGATGCGTTCGATGCACTGCTCGTCGTCTGCCACCTCCATGTCGCCGACCCCCGACTTGCGGCAGTGCACGCGCGAGCCGCCCAGTTCCTCCTGGGTGACCTCCTCGCCGACCGCCGCCCGCACCAGGTGCGGACCCGCCAGCGCCATCGAGCCACGGCCCTTGACCATCGGCACGAAGTCCGCCAGGCCCGGGATGTACGCCGTGCCCGCAGCGCACGGGCCCATCAGCGCCGCCACCTGCGGGATCACGCCACTCATCACCACCTCCTCGCGGAACAGGTGCCCCGAGCCCGCGAACATCGCCCCCGCCGCCTCCTGCACGCGTGCGCCCGCCGAATCCAACAGCCACACGAACGGGATCCGCTCGCGCAGCGCCAGCTCGCGCAGGCGCGTCACCTTCAGCTCGCCCGTCATCCCCATCGAGCCGGCCATCACCGTGAAGTCGTACGCGCACACCGCCGTCAGGCGTCCGTCGATCTTGCCGTAGCCGGTGATCACGCCGTCCGCCGGCGCCTCCACGCCGTCCATCGCCCGCTGCGAGAAGTGCGGGCGGCCGTGGATGCCCAACTCGACGAACGTGCCGTCGTCGATCAGCAGCGCGATCCGCTCGCGCGCCGTCAGCTTCTCGCGCGCGTGCTGCTCGGCGATCTTCTCCTCGCCGCCCCCCAAGCGGATCTGCGCACGGCGGGCGTGCAGGTCCTCGACCAGCGGCCGCAGCAGCGAGGGCTCTGCCGACGCGTCGGCTTTGCGCCCTGCCATCAGCGGCCCTTCCATTGCGGCTCGCGCTTCTCGAAGAACGCCGTCACGCCCTCGACGACGTCCTCGGTCGAGAGCGCCAGGCTGAGTTGCGCGCGCAGGTAGTCGAGCGCGTCGTCGAGCGGCATGTCGAGCTGGCGGCGCATCGCCTCCTTGCCCAGGCGCATGATCACCGGTGACTTGGCCGCGAGCTTGCCCGCCCACTCGCCAGCCAGCGCGTCGAGCTCCGCGTCGGACGCCACGCGGTTGACGATGCCTGCCGCGAGCGCCTCCTGTGCGCTCCAGCGCTCGCCCAGCAGCAGCAGCTCGTTGGCCTTCTTGCGCGGCACGTTTCGGTAGATCAGCGCCATGATCATGAACGGGAACGTGCCCACGTTGATCTCCGGCGTCCCGAACGTCGCCTGCTCGGAGGCGAGGATCAGATCGCACGCCAACGCGATTCCCAGCGCGCCCGCCAACACGTGCCCGCGCGCGACGCACAGCGTCGGCTTACCCAGCGCGCCGATCAGCTTGAACAGCCCCACGAAGCGCTCAGAGGCGAAGTGCTTCTCCACGAGCGGCGTGTCCGCGCCGAAGCCCCCGAGGCTCGCGCCCGATGAAAACGTCTTCTCGTGCGAGGACGCCAGCACCACGCAGCGCACCCGCTCGTCCTCGCGCGCCAGCTCGAAGGCCTCGATCAAGCCACCCAGCAGCTCCGGCGAGAGCGCGTTGCGCGTGTCCGGGTCGTTCAGAGTGATCGTCGCGATGCCCGAGTCGGCGACTTCGTACAGGACCTTGTCGGTGGGCACGTGCAGATCGTATCCGCATTCGTGCGGGCAGTAAGCAGCGATACTGTTTACTTGTCCATTCGGCGCCGGTCGCGCGCCATCGTCAGTTGCACACCCGACAGCGCCCCCCGGCGCAGCTGCACACAGGCGGAGTGGTGCCGGCTCCCAGCGGGCCCCAGCGCCTCATCCACTCGAGCGCGACGGCCTCCGTCCGGTCACCGGTGCCGCCCGGCCAGCAGGAGCGGAGCATCGTCGAGATCAGCCGATCCGTGTCAGGCTCAGCTCTGCTCGACGCTGCTTCGATGTGAGCGGCGATACCCGCATCGCCCGGATGCTCACCCATGACACCTGCATCGACGCGAACGCGCCCAGGCATGAGAGTCGGGTCCGCGGCGCCCCGCCCGCCCCTGGGGTAAGGCGCCGTCGAGACCCTGGGCGGACGTCACGCAGCTTGCGGAACCCGCGCGATGCCCTCCTGGTACAGCGCCATCTGCCCCGCGATCGCCTCGTTGGCGAATCCGTCGATCTGGCGCAGGTCGTCCACGACGAGGCCGGCGTCCACGAGGGTGCGGCGATAGTCCTCGCTTTCGCGCACCGCAGCGAGCTGCTCGGCAGAGCCGTACAGCTCGATATAGCCGCCCAGGTCCGCGTTCGGACTAAGGAGCACCACGTCGAACTTCTCGATACGACCCTCCTGCTGCATTCGTCCGTAGAGCCCAATCGCCTCGTTGAACACCTCGAGCCCGCGCTCCTCGCGTCCACGCACAGGCGTGCTCCAGCCAATGAACAGCATCCGGTCGGCCATGCCGACCCCCTTCCCTAACGGCCCGGCCCGTCGCCGGGCCTGTCGTCACACAAACTACCGATCGGCACTGGAAACGGGTGGACAGCGCAGGAACACGACCGCCCCGAGGCCGAGGCCCGCTCGCAAGCGTGCCCCGGCCTCGACGGTGTCTGCAGTCGGCGCGCTAGGAGAGCGTCAACCGGTGATCGTGAACTGCGGGTCGTTGTTGGTCACGGCGCCGCGAATGTGGCCGCCCGAGATCGTCAGGTTGCCGGTGAGGCCCGCCAGCGAGCTTTCCACCAGCACCGCCGCCATCGAGCCTTCGACCAGGTCACCCGTGGCGCTCACCTGCGGGCCGTAGGAGTCGTCTTCACCCCAGTAGGAGCCGAGGTCGATGCCGATCGGGGCACCGGTGAGCTTGTCGGCGGTCAGCGTCGCGTCGCCCTGGTTGAGCTGCACCGACGCGTCGCCGCCGCTGATCTTGTCAGAGCTCAGCGCGATTGCTGAGTTCGCGGGTGGTTCCGCGGAGACGTACTCGACGCCGATGTCGTTGTTGCTGAGCTTCGAGTGAGCCACGCTCGAGGACGCTCCCGGTTCGTAGAACAGCACACCGGCTCCGTCTTCGGCCCACTTTTCACGGCTCCCGGATCCACAGCCGGCCGCCGTGCACTCGTTTGCCGAGATCTTCGAGCTCGTGATCGTGGCCACGGCGCCGCGGCTGATCTGGATGCCGTTCTGCCCCTGGTCGGCCGGGCCGGCACCGGTGACCGTCGCCTTCGAGATCGTCGCACTCGAACCCGCGCCGTCGACCGTCACACCGTTCTTCTGGTAGTTCTCGATCTTTACCTTGCTCAGATTCGCGTGGCCGACTTCGTCGAGGTGATACCCCACGCCGACCTCGAGCGCGACGCCGCCCTGGCAGCCGTTGACCGGGTAGGCGCCGGCCCCGTCGAGCGTCACCTTGCTCGCTTCGAGCGTGCCGCCGCCCGCGACCATGATGTTGTAGAGGCTGTCGTCGCACGTGCCGTGCGGCCACTTAGCTTCGAAGCTGATCTTGCTGACAGACACCTTCGGACCACAGATCGAGACGAGATCCTCGTCTTCTCCTCCCGTGGCCGCGTTGATCGCCTCGTCGCACGCCGTCTTTGACGTTGCGGGCGACGCCGGGAGTGCGACAACCGGATTGCCCATGCCGATGAGGGTCACTTCGGTGCCGATTTCGAGCTGTTCGCTGTATCTGCCACGGCACACGGTGATCGTCGACCCCGGGGTCGCCGCGTCGAGCGCCTGCTGGATCGATTTGTAGCCGGTGTGGCCGCAGCTGTTGCCGGGCGCCGACTGTGACGATCCCACGAACAGGCTCGCCGCGCTCGCCGCTGCCGGCACGGCGACCAGCAGCGCGAACCCTGCTGCGACGCCAACGATTGCGTTCCTCGTTGCTCTCAACATCACATCGCTCCTTGACTGTTGGCAGGGATCAACCCCGCATCTCCGGAGCAAGGCCTCTCTAGGCATCGCCCCACTCCGGACCCCTCCAGGTCCGCCCTCCCCGAGGCACGTTCGCACCCCACTGTGGTGGTAGATCCTAGTGCTCCGCCACGGGCGCTGTCAATGGCGGGTGGGCGACTGCGCGGCCCAAAGTAGATAGCTCTACTATTTACTTCGCAGACCGCGATCAGCGTGCTGCTGCGACACCGCGCAGACCGATCCGGAGTCGGTCCGCCAGGCACCCCGAGCAAGGAGATCAGCCCCTCATGGCCACCGCCGAGAGCGTCGTCAAGCCCGACTTCAAGACTCAGCGCAAGCACTTCATCTTCACCGACGAGCACGAACAGCTGCGCGAGTCGATCACCAACTTCGCGCAGAAGGAGCTTGCGCCGCATGCGGAGGAATGGGAGGAGACGACCTTCCCCGACTCGGTCTTCCGGCGCATGGGCGAGCTGGGCTTCCTCGGCCTGGACAAGCCCGAGGAGTACGGCGGGCAGGGCGGCGACTACTACTCGGCGCTGGTGCTGGCCGAGTCGATGTCGCACGCCAACTCGGGCGGCCTGTCGATGGGGGTGGCGGTGCAGACCGACATGGCGATGCCGCCGATCCTCGCGTTCGGGACCGAGGAGCAGAAGCGCCAGTGGGCGGAACCGGCGATCAAGGGCGAGGCGATCCTGTGCCTGGGCATCACCGAGCCGGACGCCGGCTCGGACGTCGCGGGCATCAAGACACGCGCCGTGGCAGACGGCGATGACTATCTGATCAACGGCTCCAAGACCTACATCACCAACGGCCACCGCGCCGACGTGATCGTGCTCGTCACCAAGACCGACGCGGACGCCGGCTACGACGGCTTCACGCTGTTCCTCGTGCCCATGGACAGCCCCGGAGTGATCCGCGAGAAGCGACTCGAAAAGCTCGGAATGCACGCGTCGGACACCGCGCTGCTCGCCTTTCAGGACGTTCGCGTCCCCGCCTCCGCCGTGCTCGGGCAGGTCGGCAAGGGCTTCTACCACATCATGTGGGAGCTCCAGGGCGAGCGTCTGATCGGCGCGGCCGGCAGCGTCGCGGGGGCGCAGAAATGCTTCGAGAAAACGCTCCAGTACGCACACGAGCGCAAGGCGTTCGGGCGGGAAATCGGCAAGTTCCAGGTGATCCGCCACAAGTTCGCCGAGATGGCCACGAAAATAGAGTCGGCACGGCAGATGGTCTACGTGACCGCGTGGCGCTTCAACAACGGCGAGTATCCCGTGCGCGAGATCTCGATGGCCAAGCTGCACGCCGCGCGCATCGCCTGCGAAGTCGCCGACGAGTGCATCCAGATCCACGGCGGGGCCGGCTACATGCGCGAGTACGGCGTAGAGCGCGCCTGGCGCGACGCGCGGCTGAACCGCATCGGCGCCGGAACCGACGAGATCATGCTCGACGTCATCGGGCGCTCCTACGGCTTGTGATCCGCACGTCGAGCGATGATGTCGAGCGTCGGGGTCAAGCGGCGGCGCAGGCGATTGTTGAGCAGTCCCACCGTGAGCATCGGCACCGCGGCGCGCCGGAGATAGTCGAACGCAGGGCTGCGATTGCGCTCGAACAAGCGCCGGCGCTCGGCCTCGCGCGCGAGCGCGTCATCGGGGTGACGTTCCTGGATCGCGTTCAGCTCCTGCAGGAATGTCTCCTGGTCGTGTTCCTGCGTGGGCGTCATCACGGGAACAGCGACGATCCGGTGCAGCAGCAGGCGGCCGGCCACTCCGACGCCCAGCACGACGAGCGTGCGCCAAAGCTCCTCGCGCTTGCCGGTGCGGCGGTCAACCGTGCGCAGACCGAAGAGCAGTTGGCCGGGGCTGGGCAGCTGCTGGCGAAGCGACTGCGCCGCCAGCTCGAGCAGCGGCGTCCACTGTGTCGAGCGAGCACCGGCGCTGGGCGGACGCCGGCGCCACAGCCGGGTGCCGGCGCCCACGAGCGCCGCGTCGAACCCACCTGCCAGCGCCCGTCGCCACCGCGGCGCCGGGATGATCTCTGCGCTCGTCGTCTGCGAGACGTTCATTCGGGACATCTTCCATGAACACGCCGCTCGACACCCAGGCGCGAGCGCTACGGCTGATCACGATCCCCATCAGCCACTACTGCGAGAAGGCGCGCTGGGCGCTCGACAGGGCCGAGCTGCGCTATCGCGAGGAGCGTCACATCCAGGGCATCCACCGAGTGGCAGCGCGCCGCGCCGGAGGCGGCACCACGGTGCCGGTGCTCGTCACCCCCGACGGCGCAATCGGAGAGTCGCAAGAGATCCTCCTGTGGTGCGACGCGCAGATCGCAGCAGAGCGGCGACTGTTTCCCGTCGAGCCCGGCGCGCGGGCCCAGGTCGATGCGCTCTGCCGACGCCTCGACGACGGCCTCGGGCCGGCCGGACGGCGGCTCATCTACGTGCACATGTTCCGCCAGCCGAAGCTCGTGTTCGCGTTCAACGACCAGGGTGTGCCCGCGTGGGAGGACGCCATGCTGCGCGCCGGCTGGCCGCTGCTGAAGCGCTTCGTGTCGCGAGCGCTCGGGATCGTTCCCGGCGTCGAGACGCAGGATGAGGCCACGGTTTTCCGCGAGCTCGACCATGTCGCAGAGCTGCTGTCAGATGGCCGCCCGCACCTGTGCGGCGAGCGCTTCGGAGCCGCCGACCTGACCTTCGCGGCGCTCTGCGCGCCGGTGATCGTCCCGCCCGAGTACGGCATCGCTCTGCCGCAACCCGATGTCCTGGACCCCGCGACGGCCGAGCTCGTCCAGCGCGCCCGCGAGCATCCCGCCGGGCGCTACGCGCTCGCGCTGTTCGCCGAGCACAGGCGAGCAGCGCCGGCGCAGACGACGGCGCGTACGGTGGCCGGTCCGTGACCCCAACGATGCCCCCGTTCACGGACGAGCACGAAGAGCTGCGCGCTTCGGCGCGTGGCTTCATCGAGCGCGAGCTCGCGCCGCACGCGCAGCAGTGGGAGGAGGAGTGCTGGTTCTCGGATGACGTCTTTCCCAAGCTCGCCGCGCAGGGCCTCCTCGGACTCAAGTACCCCGAGGAGTACGGAGGGCAAGGAGGCGACTACCTGCACGAGGCGGTGCTCTGCGAGGAGATGGCGCGGATCGGCTCCGGCGGCACCGCGGCGGGCATCGGCGCACACATCAACATCGCGACGCCGCCGATCTGGAAGTTCGGCACCGCCGAGCAGAAGCAGCGCTACCTGGTGCCGGCGATTCGGGGCGAGAGGATCGGCGCGCTCGGCATCACTGAGCCCGGCGCCGGCTCGGACGTCGCCGCGATCACCTCGCGCGCCGAGCGGGTCGACGGCGGCTGGGTGCTGAACGGCGAGAAGACGTACATCACCAATGGCGTGCGGGCGCACTTCATCGTCACCGCCGTGGTCACCGGCGCCGGAGGCACGGAGGGCGGCCACCACGGCATCTCGTTCCTGATCGTCGATCGCGGCGACGGTGTCAGCGCCTCGAAGCTCGACAAGCTCGGCTGGCACGCGTCGGACACAGCGACGATCAGCTTCCAGGACGTGTTTGTGCCCGAGCAGAACCTGCTCGGCGAGCTGAATGAGGGCTTCAAGCTGATCATGGCCAACTTCCAGTGGGAGCGCCTCGCGATGGCGCTCGGCGCCGTCGGCGCGATGACGCTCGCGTGGGAGCGGACCGCCGAGTTCGCCCGCGAGCGCCAGGCGTTCGGACGTCAGCTGTCGGGCCACCAGGCGATCCGCCACAAGCTCGCCGACCTCGCCACCTCGGTGTACACGTGTCGCTGTGTGACCTACGACGCGCTGCGACGCTTCGTCGCGGGCGAGGAGCCGCTGCGCGAGGTCACGATGGCCAAGCT
The DNA here is from genome assembly GCA_963737025.1 of uncultured Solirubrobacteraceae bacterium. Classification (GTDB taxonomy): domain Bacteria; phylum Actinomycetota; class Thermoleophilia; order Solirubrobacterales; family Solirubrobacteraceae; genus Palsa-744. Next base: position 303,758 of record CAVTRA010000004.1, on the reverse strand, counting down.
GCTCACCCAGCGAGCTTGCTTCGAGTTGATGGACGCGTGCCTGCAGATCCACGGCGGCGCCGGCTACATGCGCGAGTACTTCATCGAGCGCGCCGCCCGCGACGCGCGCCTCGGGCCGATCGGCGGCGGCAGCGACGAGATCATGCGCGAGGTGCTCGGGCGGGTGCTCGCCCTGTAGCGCACGCAAGAAGCTGTCCAAACCTCACCCTTCCTGCTCATGTTTGTGGGTCGCCGGGCCGATACGTCCCGCGTGGCTCCTCTACGCATCCACAGCATCGCGGCGCTCGGGACAGTCGCGCTCGCCGTTTCCGCCGCGGTCCCGCCCGCGCTCGGCGCCCAGAGCAGCGGGCAGCACGGCGCCGTTTGCGCGAGCTACCGCGCCGGCAACGGCGGCCTTCCGGGGAGCTGCAACCAGCGCGCGAACCCCCAGCACAGGCGCCGGAGCTGCGCCAATACGAGTCTGCGCCCCTCCCAGGCCAACCTCCCGCTGATCCGAGCCGCCACCCTGTGCCTCATCAACCGTGAACGCACGGCCCACGACGAGCGCGCGCTGCGACCCAACAGACGGCTCCGAAGGGCCGCCCAGGCGCACTCCGAGAGCATGGCGCTCGGCGACTACTTCGAACACGACGGGGCAGGCGGACCTGGTGGCGGTACGCCACTCGCGCGACTGCGGGACGCCGGCTACATTTCCAGCTCACGCGTCGGCTACGAAGTCGGCGAGAACATCGCCTGGGGGACGCTCTACCTGGCAACGCCGCGCGCGATCGTCGCCACGTGGATGGCCTCGCCCGGCCACCGCGCGAACATCCTCGACCCCCGCTACCGCGAAACCGGCATCGGCGTCGCGCCGCACGCGCCCTCGTCGCTCGCCCACGGCCAGCCCGGCGCGATCTACACGCAGGACTTCGGCGTCATCATCAGCGGCTGACGCTCACCCCGCCGGCGCAGCCGACGAGGTGGTAAAGGCCGGAGCGCATCTCGAGCGCGAAGTGCTCGGTGATCAGCAGCGCCGGCCGGCCCTGCGTGATGATCCGGTAGACACGGGTGAGCGTGCTCAGCGACGCCCCGGCGTGCGCCCACTGCGGCGCCGGGGCCAGCCCGAAGCAGAGCAGCTCGCGCGCGCTCTCGAGTTTCAGCTGCTGCAGCGATCCACCGATACCCTGCGGCGTCGCACCGAGCGTCGTGACGCACTGCGAGGGGAGCCGCTCGAGGATGATGTAGGACTCCGCCCACACCGCCAGGTGCTCGCCCGCGATGTGCATCGTCACGCGGCGTCGTAGGCACTCCCTGTCCTCGTCCACTCTCAGGTAGCGCGCGGCCGGCTGCGGCGCCGGTGCTGTGACCTGCTCCAACGCAGTGACGGTCACCCGCGACAGCGTCTGCGCTTCGAGCGCGCGCGAGACGGTCCCATCCGTGAACAGCAGCCCGCGAAGAAAGGGATCGAGCGCGCCGATCTCGACCTCTGCGAGATCTGGCGAGCGCTCGCGCTGCAATAGGAAATGGGTATCCGCGAAACGGTGCGCGACGCCGGCGTCCTGCGCCACTGTCCCGCGCCCCCCTGAGGTCGCGGTCGACGGCATCGAGCGAGCTTACTAAGAACCTAGGAGCCCTTTGGCTTCGGGCAGGCGCGCGGCCGCCGACCCGAGCCAGATATAACTTCCGCTCCCCACCACTACAAGGAGCTACGGAAAACTATGGGAGTACTCGACGGCAAGTCGGCGATCGTCACTGGCTCAGCCCGCGGGATCGGACGCGCCACCGCGGAGCTGCTGGTCTCACAGGGCGCCCAGGTCCTGATCAACGACCTCGACGGCGACATCGCCGAGCAGGCGGCCAGCGAGATCACGGGCGAGACCGCCGTGTTCGCGGGTGACCTGACCAAGCCGGGCGCCCCTGACGAGCTCGTGCAGAAGGCGATCGACTCCTTCGGCAAGATCGACATCATCGTCAACAACGCCGGCTACACCCTCGACGCGCCCGTTCACAAGATGTCCGACGAGCATTTCCAGGCGATGCTCGACATCCACACGGTCGTGCCGTTCCGCGTCATCCGCGCCGCCGCGCCGCACCTGCGTGAGCCTGCCAAGAAAGAGCGCGAGGAAGGCAAGGAGGTCTTCCGCAAGATCGTCAACATCTCATCGACCTCCGGGACCTTCGGCAACGCGGGGCAGGCCAACTACTCCGCCGGTAAGGCAGGTGTCGTCGGCCTCACCAAAACGGTCGCCAAGGAGTGGGGTCAGTTCAAAGTCAACGTCAACGCCGTCGCGTTCGGCTTCATCGACACGCGCCTGACCCAGGCCAAGGTCGACGAGAACACGATGGAGAAGGACGGCGAGAAAATTCAGCTCGGCATCCCCGAGCAGATGCGCCAGATGGCCTCGATGCTGATCCCGCTCGGACGTCCGGCCACGCCCGAGGAGGCAGCGGGAGGCGTCTTCTTCCTTTGCTCACCCTGGTCAAACTACGTTCACGGACAGACCCTCCACGTCACCGGCGGGCTATTCGGGGGCATGAGCGGCTGACCTCAGGGCCTCAGCGCCTGAGGACCGCGGAGGTCGAGCAGGCAGCCCGAGAAGTAGGCGCCTGCGGGCGAAGCGAGGTAGGCGGTCAGCGCGGCGACCTCGGCCGCGCTCGCGATGCCGGGCGCGATCGCCACGGCGGTGACGCCGTGACGCGCCCACTCGATCGAGAGCGTGCGCGCGAGGTTCTCGAGGCCCGCGCGCGCGGCCTCGGCGTGCTCACCGGTGTCGGAGCATGGCGCGAGGTAGACGATGCGCCCGCCGCGGGACTCGGGCAGGAAGACGCGCTCGGCCACGGCCCGCGTCACGTTCCAGCTCGCGTCGAGGCACGCGCCGAGCGCGCGCCTGGCACGCTCGCGCCGATCGCCCTGACGGTCCCCCTGCGCCGCACGCGAGAACACACCGGCGGCGTCGACTACGAGCAGCTCGACACCGCCGGCGTCCCCAAGCGCGCGCTCGACGGCCTCCGCTGCAACGCGCTCGATCGCGTCGACTTGCTCCTCTACCGGCTCGTCCAGGACGAGCCGGCACTCGCATACACGCGCGCCGAGATCGGTGCACGCCGCCTCGACGCTGCCCGCAAACGACGCTTCGGCGCCACCGTGGGACGCGTGGGCGAGCAGCACTGAGACGTGCTCGAGCAGCCCTGGGCGCAGCAACGTTGACGCGTCGATCGCGGACATCCTCGCCAGCAGCCTATTGGCCGGCGTCCGCTACAGCTACTGGGCCGCGGGCGGGTAGCCGCCCGCCTGAAACGGGCCCGAGGGGTCGGGCTCGACCACGTCCTCGCGCGCGCGGCCGCGCAGCTCGAAGTACATGACGGAGGAGGCGAGCGCCACGAGCGGAGCGGTGAGCACGCCGACAATCACCCTGACGACGATGCCCACGCCCGCGCCGGCCGAGTCGGCGACGCCCTCGATTACGAACGAGAACACGCTGACCAGGATGTACAGCACGGCGATCACGCCGAACACCTGCCAGCCGTTGCCGCGCACGAGCTCGCGGCTGCGCCGCAGCGCCGCGAACACGCCTGGACGCTCGAGCACGACGACGGGGGCGGCGAGCGACCAGATGGTGAGCAGGTAGAGCCCCGGAATGATGATCAAGATGAAGCCGATCACGACGCCGATGCCGGCGACGATGCCGACGAGGATGAGCTGTCCGAGCACCGGCGCGGCGGCGCGCAGCAGCTGGCCCGGACTGGCGTCGCGGCGCCCGTCCTGAACGTCGGCGACGAGCTCGACGACCATGCCGGTGAAGAGCGTGCCCGCGACCAGCTCGATCAGCACAGCCACCAGCGCGAGCCCTGGGCTGGCGACGACGAGCAGGTCGGCGAGGATGCCGGTGAACACGAACAGCACCGCCGCGGCGGGCATCAGGACGGGTGCCTGATCGACGTAAATATGGAACACCCGGCGGATCACCGCGCCGGCGTCAAGGCGCTGTTGCATACCGCCTCTGGGCGCGTCGCTGCTCGCGCAGGCGTCGCAGGATGCCCTTGCGACCGTGCTGTTCGAGCCCGGCGTACAGCCGGCGGATCTCGACGAGGACCTCGTCGGCGACCGCCTGTTGCTGCTCGCGCGTGGGATCCTCGATCTGCTCCCAGCGGATGGCGTCGCCGTACTGGACGGTGACCTTGGGGAACTGCAGGCGCTTCCAGTTGCGTACGTGCGAGGAGCCGTAGATCGCGATCGGGACGATCGGCGCGCCGGTCTCGAGCGCGAGACGCCCGATCCCGCGCTTGGCGTGCTCGGAGACTTTGCCGGTCCGCGAGCGCCCGCCCTCGCAGTACATGGTTATGGCGCCGCCGCGCTCGAGGATCGAACGTGCGGTGGTGAACCACTCTTCGTCGCGGGCGCCGCGCCGCACGGGGAACACGCCGCCGTGCGTGTAGATGAACTGCGCCGGGCGTTTGAACAGCTGCGACTTGGCCATGAAGCGGACCTTGCGGCGGATGTAGCAGCCCATCAGGAAGTGGTCCATGAAGGAGAAGTGGTTGGGGGCGAGGATCACGGCTCCGCTGCCGGGGACCTTCTCGACGGAGATCGCGCGAGCACGCAGAAACGTGTACGCGTACAGCGAGGTGATGACGCGCGTGAGCTCATACGCCCAGTCGGGTTCGCGCGTGCGCGCGCGTTGGTGGAACCGGTCGAAGTGCTCCTTCGGCCGCGGGTCGGTGTACACCTGATCGCGCATTGGCGCTAGATCGCTCATCAAACGCTCTACGTCCGGCATGCTGCAAGGTTACGCGAGCAGGCGCTGCGACTCGGCGCCTGACTAGCGCCGGGAGCCGTAGACGCGTGCGAAGTCGACGAGTTGGCGGGCGCGATGGATGAAGCCGGCGAGCGTGCGGCCGCTGGCGCGGTGCTCGAGGTCGAGCTCGATCTCGACGACCCGGTGGCCGGCGCGCACCGCGTCGATCGTCATGCCGATCTCCATGCCGAAACCGTGCGCGAACGGCAGCACGTCTTCGAGCGCACCGCGGGTCAGCGCCCGTTGCCCTGAGATAGGGGCGCTGGCGCGCAGGCCGCCGGTGCGCGTGCGGATCGCCCAGCGCGCGAAGCCGAGCGCGAGCCCGAAGCCGCCACCGACGCGCCTGGCGAACGCGGCGACGGCGACATCGCCCTCGCCGCGCGCGACGGCGTCGGTCAGCGCGCCGAGCTTCGCGGCCGAGTCGCCGAGGTCGCCGTCGCAGAGCAGGAAGACCGATTTGGAGTCAGGCTGGCGCGCGGTCGCCGCGGGCTCGCCCACGGGCACGCCGGCGTCGCGCAGCGCCTCGCGGGCGGCGCGCGTGACGGCGGCGCCCTTGCCGATCACGGCTGCGCTGCGGACCACGCGCGCACCGGCCGCGGCGGCGATCTCGGCGGTGGCGTCTCGCGAGCCGTCGTCGGCGACCCAGATGGGCGTGCCGGGAAACGTGCCGGCGAGTGCCGCGAGGGTCGCCGCGATGCGCTCGGCCTCGTTGTGGGCGCCGACAACGATCGCGTCGACGCGCGCGGGTCGGTCGGCGTCGCGATCTATTGTCCTGGTCCTATTGTTCTGGCCCGGACGGCGAGTGTCCCGGCGGAGACGGCGAGGAGTGTGTGGAGGATCAGATGACTGACGTCGAGGCTCATATCACGGGCACGGTATGGAAAATCGAGTGTGCCGTGGGCGACACGGTGGAGGAGGGCGACACGGTCGCGATCCTCGAGTCGATGAAGATGGAGATGCCGGTCGAGGCCGAAGACGCGGGCACGGTCACGGAGATCCGCTGCGAGGAGGGCCAGTCGGTCAACGAGGGCGACACGCTGGTGGTGCTCGAGTAGCGGCGCGCCGAGCACCCGGCGAAGGCCGCGGCGCCACCAGCTAGCCTGTCGGCCGGATGTCGCCCGGCGCCCCCACACGCGAGCTCGCCGACGGCAAGCTCTTGGTAGACGAGCCGGCGGCGGGCGTGCTGCGGCTGACGATCTCCAACCCGGTCAAGCGCAACGCGCTCGACCATCCGCTGCTCGACGCGATCAGCGCGACGCTCGAGGAGCTCGCGGCCGTCGACTCGCACGCGCGCTGCGTGATCGTGACGGGCGCGCACGGGATGTTCTCGGCTGGCTATGACATCGGCGAGATCCCGGACGAGGACTTCGAGGAGCAGGCCGAGCGCCTCGTGGCGCACCCGTTCACGCTGGCGATCGAAGCGCTGGAGGCGTTCCCGTATCCGACGCTGGCGGCGCTGCCGGGCCACACGATCGGCGGCGGACTCGAGCTGGCGTTGGCGTGTGATCTGCGCGTGGCGCAGTCGGGCATCAAGCTGGGTATGCCGCCGGCGAAGCTCGGGCTTGTCTACTCGCACACGGGCCTGCGGCGCTTCATCGACGCGATCGGCGCGCCGCGCACGCGCGAGCTGTTCCTGCTGGGGAACTACATCGACGCCTCGACCGCGCTGGCGTGGGGGTTGGTCAACCGCGTGGCCGCTGCCGAGCAGCTCGAGACTACGGCGCTCGAGCTGGCGCAGGAGCTCGCCGGTAACGCGCCGCTGTCGCAAACGGGCAACAAGCGCGTGATCGCGGCGCTGCTGCGCGCGGAGAGCGTGCTGCCGCGGGACGTGGAAGATGAGCTGATCGAGCTGCGCCGGGCGTCGTTCGCGTCACAGGATCTACGCGAGGGGATGCGGGCCTTCGCGGAGCGGCGCGCGCCTCGCTGGCGCGGGGAATAGCTGTCCGCCACGCCTCGTACGGTGTGGCGTGTGACGCCGTTGATCACACGCGAGGAGGCTCTCGAGCTCGGAGAGCTCGAGGACCACGCCGAGATCGAGGCGCTGATCGAGCGCGCGTGGCAGGTGCGCGTGGGTCGCTTTGCGGACTCGACAGACATGTGCTCGCTGGTGAACGCCAAGTCTGGCGGCTGCGCGGAGGACTGCGGCTTCTGCGCGCAGTCGCGCTTCGCCGACGCGGAGACGCCGATGCACGCGATGATGGAGCCCGAGCAGGTCCTCGAGCACGCGCGCGCGGCGGAGGCGGCCGGCGCCCACCGCTTCTGCATGGTGACCCAGGGCCAGGGGCTCTCCAAGCGAGATTTTGAGAAGTATCTGGCGGGCGTGCGCCTGGTCTCTGAGAAGACCAACCTCAAGCGCTGCGCGTCGGTCGGACACATCTCGACGGAGCGGGCGAAGGCGCTGCGCGACGCGGGCATCCAGCGCGTCCACCACAACGTCGAGACCGCCGAGAGCTACTACGACGAGGTGACGAGCACGGTCCGCTACGAGGGTCGGCTGCGCACGATCGACGCGGTTCGCGAGGCGGGCCTCGAGACCTGCGTCGGCGGCATCCTGAACCTCGGCGAGACGCGCGAGCAGCGCGTCGAGATGGCGTTCGAGCTGGCGGCGATCGACCCGACGAGCGTGCCGATCAACATGCTCAACCCGCGCCCGGGAACGAAGTTCGGCGACCGCGAGTACATGGACCCGTGGGAGGCGGTCAAGTGGATCGCGATCTTCCGCCTGATCCTCCCGGACGCGCTGTTCCGGCTGTGCGGCGGACGCGTCGAGAACCTGGCGGAGCTGCAGCAGCTCGCGGTGAGGGCCGGCATCAACGGCGTGATGATGGGCAACTTCCTGACGACGCTCGGCAACGAGCCTGAGACCGACCGGGCGATGTTCGAGGAGCTGGGGCTGAACGTGGCACGCCAGCCGGACAACGCCGCCAACCCGCGACCGGACAATCGTTCGGGCTGGCTCGCGGGTGAGACCCCGGATGTGGTGCGCGAACTGCGCGACGGCGCAGCGAACGCTGACACGATCGACCTGGAGGTGCGGCTATGGGATCCGTCCAAGCAACTGCGCTACCGCGCCAAGCGCGCGGCGCCGCCGCCGCGCCCGGATGGCGCCCCGAACGGAACGCCCAGCGGCGCGGCCGTCGTCTAGGGGGAGCACACAGATGAGCGAGATCGAACAGCGCCTGGAGGAACTGGAGCAGCTCGGTCTCTCCCGCCGACTGCGACTGGTGAGTGGGCCGCAGGGTCCGACGGTACTGGTCGACGGCAAGCCTGTGCTGCTGCTGTGCTCGAACAACTACCTGGGGCTGGCCGACCACCCGCGCGTGCGCGAGGCGGCGGCCGAGGCGGCGATGCGCTGGGGTGTCGGCGCGGGCGCGTCGCGGCTGGTCTCGGGAACGATGACGATTCACGGTCGCCTGGAGGAATCGCTGGCCGACTTCAAGGGCAGCGAGTCGTGCCTGCTGTTCGGCTCGGGCTACCTGGCGAACATCGGAGTTATCGGAGCGCTCGCCGGCGCCGGCGACATGGTCTTCTCAGACGAGCTCAACCACGCGTCGATCATCGACGGGTGCCGCTTGTCGCGGGCGGAGGTCGTGGTGTACCGCCACCGCAATGTCGAACACCTCGCGTGGAGCTTGCGCAAGCACGCTCGCCGCGACGGCTCGCGAGCGCTGATCGTGACGGACTCGGTGTTCTCGATGGACGGCGACGTCGCGCCGCTGCAGGACATCGCGGAGCTAGCCGGCTCCTACGGGGCGCGCCTGATGGTGGACGAGGCGCACGCGACTGGCAACCTCGGTCCGGGTGGCCGCGGCGCTGTGGCGGAGGCCGGCGTGGAGAACGAGGTCGACGTGATCGTGGGAACGCTGGGCAAGGCTCTCGGCTCCTACGGCGCGTACGTGTGCGCGAGCGCAGAGATGGTGCGCTACCTGATCAATACGGCACGCCCACTGATCTACTCGACGGCGCCGTCGCCGCCGGCGGTCGCGGGCGCGCTGGCGGCGCTGAACCTGCTGCGCGAGCGCCCGCACCGCGTCGAGCGGCTGCGCTCCAACGCGCGCGCGCTGCGTCGCGGGTTAGCAGCCGAGGGGTTCCCGGTGGCGGAGGCGGATAGCCAGATCGTGCCGCTGATCGTCGAGGAGGAGCGCACCGCGATGCGTCTCTGCCAGGAGGCGCTCGAGCGCGGCGTGTTCGCTCAGGCGATCAGGCCACCGTCGGTGCCGGCCGGCTCCTCGCGCCTGCGACTGACGGCGATGGCCTCGCACACTGCATCCGAGCTCGAAATGGCGGCAACGGTGTTCGCCGACGCGGCGCACGCGATCGGGCTGGACCCGGCATCGATCACTCCTGCGCTGCCCGAGCGCCAGTCGGCGACCGAGGAACTCGACGAGCTCGAGCCGGCCTTTGCGGAGCGTGGGTATGGAGAGCTGCGCTACACCGAGCTCACGGTGGTCACGCACGACCAGGAGAGCTCGGATGACCCGCGCTCGGCGCCGTTCGATCTGGAGCGCGACGCGGAGCGCGCGCCGGCGGTCATCGCAGCGGAGACCTCCCCCGGCACGGCACCCACGCACGACCAGCCGACGCAGGAGTTCAACGTCGAGCTGGAGCTGGAGGCGGACGATCGCCCCGTTGAGGGGCCGGTGCCGGACGCGCCGTTCGATCTCGAGCGCGAGCTGCACAGAGTCCGCGCGGCTTAGAACACCAACCCCAAGAGCGGTTTCAGAAGATGCGGGGGCTGTTCGTGACGGCGACCGACACGGGCGTCGGCAAGACGGTGCTGAGCGCGGCGCTGCTGGCGGCGATGGCAGCGGCGGGCGAGCCGGTGCGCGCCTTCAAGCCAGTCGTGACGGGGCTTGAGGATCTGCGCGAAATCGAGGCGCGCGGAGACTGGCCGGCCGACCACGAGCTGCTCGCCACGACCGCGGGCATGGCGGCAGAGCAGGTCTCCCCACTGCGCTACGGACCCGCGGTCTCACCCCACCTCGCGGCCGAGCTCACGGGTGCGCCGATCGAGCCGGAGCTGCTCGTCGCCGCCGCCACCAGGTCGACGGCGGAGACGACCGACGCCGTGGAGCAGACGTTGATCGTCGAGGGCGTGGGCGGCCTGCTGGTGCCGCTTCGCGAGGACTACAGCGTGTGCGACTTCGCAGTTGCGCTGGCCCTGCCGGTGCTGATCGCGGCACGCCCGGGCCTCGGCACGATCAACCACACGCTGCTCACGCTCCAGGTTGCGCGCAGCGCCGGGCTCGACGTGCGCGCGGTCGTGCTGACGCCGTGGCCGCGAGCGCCGACCGTGCTCGAGCGCTCCAACCGTGACACGATCGCCCGGATCGGCGAGGTCGAAGTGCAAACGCTGCCGGAGATCCCAGGCCCAGGGCTCTCCGAGCTCGTGCGCGCCGGCGACACGCTGCCGTGGCGGGGGTGGCTCGGACAGGGCGGGAAGGCGGGTCACAGGCCCAGTGACCAACCGACGTCACATCGGGGCGACGACTGACACCGACGCCTCGGCGGCGGCGAGCATCGCCGTTGTCACGGCTGCGAGCTCCTCCTCGTCGATCACATACGGCGGCATCGTGTAGATCAGGCGCGCGAACGGCCGCAGCCACACGCCGCACTCGACGCTCGCGGCAGTAGCGGCTGCGACATCGACCGCTCTCTCCAGCTCGATCACGCCGATCGCCCCCAACACGCGCACGTCGCGCACCCCTGGCAGCTCACGCGCTGGGGCAAGCCCGTGGCGCAGTCCCTGCTCGATCACCGCCACCTGATCCGACCAGCGACCCTCGGCGAGTAGCTCGAGCGAGGCGCGTGCAACAGCGCACGCGAGCGGGTTGGCCATGAACGTCGGGCCGTGCATCAGCCCGCCGCCCTCGCCGCAGGAGACGGCGTCGGCGACCTCGGGCGTGCAGAGCGTCGCGGCGAGCGTCATGTAGCCGCCGGTCAGCGCCTTGCCGACGCACATCACGTCGGGGCTCACCCCGGCGTGCTCGCACGCGAACATCGCACCCGTGCGCCCGAAGCCGGTGGCGATCTCGTCGAGCACAAGCAGCAGGCCGTGCTCGTCGCAGATCTGGCGCAACAGCGAGACGCACGCTGGCGAGTGAAAGCGCATGCCTCCGGCGCCCTGGACGACCGGCTCGAGGATCACGCCCGCGAGCTCGTCGGCGTGCTGCGCGGCCAGCTCGCACGTTTGGGCGGCCCACCCGTCATCGAGGCCCGCGTCGAAGCCGTCTGGCGGGCGCTCGGCGAACACGTGCTCGGGCAGCACGCCCGCGAACATGCTGTGCATGCCGGTGACGGGATCGCACACCGCCATCGCGCCCGCGGTGTCCCCGTGGTAGCCGCCGCGAATCGTCAGCAGGCGCGTGCGGGCGCTGCGCCCCAGCGCGCGCTGGTACTGCAGGCAGAGCTTGATTGCGACCTCGACCGAGACCGAGCCGGAGTCGGCGAAGAACACGCGCTCGAGGCCGTCAGGCGCGAGCTCTGTGAGGCGCTCGGCCAGCGCGACTGCGGGCTCGTGCGTGAGTCCGCCGAACATCACGTGCGCCATCTTCCCCAGCTGCTCGCGCGCGGCGTTGTCGAGCGCAGGATGGCGATAGCCGTGGATCGCACACCACCACGACGCCATCCCGTCGATCAGCTCGCGTCCGTCGGCCAGGCGCAGGCGCACGCCCTGCGCCGAGACCACCGGCAGCGAGGGCAGCGCTGCCGGCAGCGCGCCGTAAGGGTGCCAGACGCGCTCGGCGTCGATGGCCAGCAGTCGCTCCCAGTCGTGCTCCGACGGGGAGGCTGCGTGAGCGGCGCCCAACCGGATGCCTAGTCTTCGTACAGCGTGAAATCGCGCTTGCGCGCGCCGCACACGGGGCAGAACCACGTGTCGGGGATGTCCTCGAACGCGGTGCCCGCGGGAATTCCGCCGTCGGGGTCGCCCTCGTCGGGGTCGTAGATGTAGCCGCAGGACTCGCAGATCCAGCGCTGCAGCGTCTCGGTGACGGTGTCGCTCATGCGCCAAAGATTAGCGGTCGGTAGGGTCAGCGGATGCGCGCATCGGGGGAGAGCGAGCGACCGGCACCGGGCGAGACCTACAACCCAGGCCCACCCACGCTGCCGCGCCAGGCAGCAAGCGTGATCGTGCTGCGCGACGGCACGGGCGACGGGAGTCGCTCCGCTGGCGCGACCGGGCAGCTCGAGGTGCTGCTAGTCAAGCGCACGCCCAAGGCGCGGTTCATGGGCGGCGTGTGGGTGTTCCCCGGCGGCGCTGTCGACGCCCAGGAGGGTGAGGGCGATGCGGCCCACCGCGTCGCCGCGGTACGCGAGCTGAGCGAGGAGGCGGCGATCACGCTGGGCACCCCCGACGAGCTCGTGAAGTTCTCCCGCTGGATCACGCCAGCCGAGGTGCAGATCCGCTTCGACACGCACTTCTTCCTGGCCGTGCTCCCGGCAGGTCAGGAACCGCGGGTGGATGGCGAGGAGTGCGTCGATCTCGGCTGGTTCACGCCGGCCGGCGCGCTCGACGCCCACCGCGACGGCGAGATCATGCTCGTCTTCCCGACCATCAAGCACCTGGAACAGCTCGGCGCGTTCGCCACCGTCGAGGCGCTGATGACCTACGCCCGCGGACGCGACGTGCAGCCGGTGCAACCACGTGTGCTGGTCGAGGGTGAGGTGGCACGCATCGTGCTGCCCGGCGAGCCCGGGTACTGAGGGCGGACTGAACGACCAGGCGCATCATGATGCACGTATGGCGAAGTGCTATGATGCGACGCGGATGTCAAAGGTACGCACCACGCTCACGATCGACGAGTCCGTCATGCGAGCGGTGAAGATGCGCGCGGCACGGACGGGGCGCGGCGACAGCCAGGTGATCGAGGAATCGCTGCGTCGTGACATGGGGCTGGACCTGCTCGAGCGTCTGTGGGAGCGAAACGACGTTCCGGAGCGTGACGCCGAGGCGCTCGCCGTCGAGGCACAGCACCGGACGCGTGCTCGTCAGCGCTGACGAGTGCGAGCCGTACTCGACCCCAACGTCGTGATCTCCGGCGTCCTGTCGTCACGGGGCGCGCCGGCAGACGTGCTGCGAGGGCTCGCCGCGGGCGCGTTCGAGCTGATCGTGTCCCAGTCGCTGCTCGACGAGCTCGAGCGCGCGCTCGCATATCCCAAGCTGCGACGACACGTCAGCGAGGCAGACGCCGCCGAGCTCGTCCGCTGGGTCGCCGGGAGCGCGACCGCGGTCGTCGATCCGGATACCGAACCGCCGGTGCACTCTCGCGATCCCGACGATGACTATCTGATCGCGCTTGCCTCATCGCAGCGAGCAGCGCTCGTCTCCGGCGACAAACACCTTCTCGCACTCGAGGCCGAGATACCGGTGTTCTCGCCACGCGCGTTTCTGGATCTGCTCGCGGGCACCTGAGGGACCACGCTCTTGCCCCTCGCACAAGGCCGCGCAACATCCGCGTTCACGTTCCCTGTGCGGCCCGTGCATTGGGGACGATGAGAACCGGTCGCGCGGCGTGAGCGAGTACCGCGTGTGACACGCTGCCGAGCAAGGTTGACTTGACGATGCCGCGCCCTCGTCGCCCACAGACCACAAGCCGCGCGTCGAGCTCGTCGGCCACGTCGATAATCGCTCGTGCTGCCCCCTCCGTTGCCTCCTCGACGCGCGCGACGGTTTCGTATCCGAGCTCGCGACCTCGTGCCGCGGCTTCCTCCGCAGCCTTCCATGCGAGCTTTGCCTCCTCCGCATCGAATTGCTGCTCGTCGCCGTAGCCGACGCCGAAGCCTCCCGCCTGCGCAAGCAGCGCCGCTGCGGTCTGCCAGACCGTCAACGCGACCCCTGGCACAGGACGCGCGATCAGCTCACCAGCGACCGCCATCGCGGTGGCCGAATCCTCCGATCCGTCGTAGCAGAACAACACCGGTCCGGGCATGGGATCTCCTAGGGATAGCGGGGGATGACCGAGTCGCAGATCGTAGTTGGCGATGCCCGGCGACGCGGCTCCCGAGCGTCACGTGGATCCGGCAAGAAGGCCTGTCGGCATCGACCGCCGCAGAGGAGTAATTTCGGCGAGTGATGAGGCAAGCGGCGAGCAGCCCGGCCCCCCATTCGTAATGGCGGCGACGAGCGCTGGATCTGTCGCGGCAAGCTCTGGGTCGGAGAGCCGTCGTTGGGCGATCCTGGCCCTGCTCGGTGTGGCGCAGCTGATGGTCGTCCTCGATGCGACCATCGTGAACATCGCGCTCCCCTCCGCGCAGCGGGCGCTGGGCTTCTCGACAGACAGCCGCCAGTGGGTGGTAACCGCATACGCGCTGGCTTTCGGCAGCCTGTTGCTGCTGGGAGGAAAGCTTGGCGATCTCTTTGGACGGAAGTGGACGTTCATCGCTGGACTGATCGGTTTCGCCATAGCCTCCGGGATCGGGGGGCTGGCGCAGTCGTTCGGGATGCTCGTCGCCGCGCGGGCGCTCCAGGGTGCCTTCGGCGCGCTTCTCGCGCCTTCGGCGCTCGCCCTACTGACGGTCACATTCGCCGGCTCCCCAGATCGCGCGAAGGCCTTCGGCATCTTCGGGGCGATCGCCGGTGGCGGTGCCTCGGTTGGGCTGCTCCTCGGCGGGGTGCTCACACAGACGCTTTCCTGGAGGTGGTGCTTGTACGTCAACGTGCTGATCGCGCTACCTACCGTGTTTGTGGCGCTGAGGCTGCTCCACAACCATCCCCCGGACGCCCGACCCAGAATCGACGTCCCGGGTGCCCTCCTCGCATGCGGCGGGCTGTTCGCGCTCGTGTACGGCTTCTCCAACGCGGAGACGCACTCTTGGACGACCCCCGTGACGATCATCGCGCTGGCGACAAGCGTGGTCTTGCTGGCGTCGTTCGTGGCGGTTGAGCGGGTCACGAGAGACCCCCTGCTGCCACTGCACATCGTGATCGACCGCGCCCGCGGCGGCGCCTACCTGTCGATCGCGCTGGCAGGCGCTGGGGTCTTTGCCGTCTTCCTCTTCCTGACGTACTACCTGCAGGTCAATCTCGGTTTCTCTCCCGTGAAGACGGGCCTGTCCTTTCTGCCACTGACCCTCGTGCTTGTCGTTACCTCTACGACGGTGCAGACCAAGGTGCTCTACCGCACCGGGGTGAAGCCGCTGATTGCGGTCGGGATGGCACTTGGGCTGATCGCGATGCTCCTGCTCACTCGCCTCGCCCCCGGCTCCAGCTACGCGAGCGACGTCGTGCCCTCGCTGGTGATCCTCGGCCTCGGCATGGGTTGCATCTTCGCGCCCGCATTCAGCACCGCCACGCTGGGAGTCGACGGCTCCGAGGCGGGGGTCGCGTCGGCGATGGTGAACACCTCTCAGCAGGTCGGAGGCTCCGTCGGCACAGCGCTGCTGAGTACGTTGTTCGCGAGCTCGGTCGCCTCCTACGCGGCCAGCCACCTCCGCGCACCTGGACTGGCGAACGCGGCGACGATCCACGGCTACACCACCGCGTTCGCGTGGGCCGCCGGAATATTCGCGCTCGGGCTCCTGCTCGCGCTGATCATTCTTCCCTCGCACGTGCAGGCAACGGCCTCCGTGCCAACGCCCGCAGTCGATGACCGCCCGGAAACTGCCCCGGCGATGGCGACGGCAACGGCGACGATGTCGGCGACACCGATCTTCGTCAGCGGCCCGTGCTGCCACTTCTCTGTAGCACTGCATGCCGACCCCGCCAGGATGCGAGACGGCTCACCGCAAGACGGAGCGACAGCGTCCAGCCGTACCTTCCCAGCCAAGCTCGAGAATCCTCGCGTCTAGCATGTGCCGCGGCTTTGACACTCTGTCCTGATGCGCTTCCGCAGAGACGGCTCTCGCCGCGACGTTTCTCGACGCCATCTGGCTCCCACGCTTGGGGTTCGGGATATGGCCATCGACCTCGGCACGGCGAACACGCTCGTGTACGTCGGGGGACGGGGCATTGTGGTCTCGGAGCCTTCTGTAGTGGCGTCGGACTCGCTGACCGGCCAGGTCCATGCGGTGGGGGCGGACGCCCAGAGGATGATCGGCCGCACTCCGGCGACGATCTCAGCTACGCGCCCATTGCGCCATGGCGTGATCGCTGACTTCGACATCACCGAGGAGATGCTGCGGTACTTCATCCGCAAGGTGCTCGATCGGAACAGGGCCCATCCCCGTCTGATCGTCTGCGCCCCGTCTGGCGTCACTGAGGTCGAGAAGCGGGCGGTCGAGGAGGCGTCGCTTGCCGCTGGCGCGCGTCGTGTCCACCTGATCGAGGAGCCCATCGCGGCCGCGATGGGTGCGGGCCTGGATATCGGAGAGCCGGTCGGGCGCATGGTGGTCGACATCGGGGGAGGCACCAGCGAGATGGCCGTCATCTCCCTTGGTGGAATCGCGCTGTCTCGCTCGGTGCGCGTGGGGGGTTACGAGATGGACGAGGCGATCACGAGGTATCTGCGTGCCGAGCACGCGCTGGCGATCGGCTCGCAGACGGCGGAGGCGATCAAGATCGCGATCGGATCGGCGGTCGCGCTTAAGCCCGAAGAGACGACCGAGGTGCGGGGCCGGCACCTGATCACTGGCCTGCCAACCCAGATACAGCTCCGCAGCGAGGAGGTGCGCACGGCGATCCGCGGCCCGCTGCGCGAGATCATCGATGCGATCAAGGACGCGCTCGACCAAACTCCGCCCGAGCTGACGGGGGACATCGCGCGCGACGGGATTCTGCTCGCCGGCGGGGGTGCCCTGCTACGTGGTTTCCCCGAGCTCGTCGCTGCGGAAACCGGCACCGCGGTCTTCCTCGCGAGATCGCCGCTGACATGCGTCGTCACCGGCTCGGGCCAAGCCCTCGATCATTTTTGACGAGCTCAGCCTCGCGGCTCTAACCGGTCGGCGGCGGTCCCCCGTACCACGCGACCTTCACCGCCTGGCGAGGCCCGGCGACGTAGCTGTCGCCCATCCAGATTGCGCTGTCAAAGCTCCACGGCTCCTGCGACTGGTGGATGCCTCGCAGGAGCACCAGGTGGAACGCGTGGCCGCAGGAGTAGTCGACGAAACGCCCCTGGAACATGTCGTGGGCCCCTTGGTCCGCGATGCACTCTTCGCCGTTTGCCAGCTTGACGCCCCAGGGGTAACCGAGGCTCTTGGGCACCGGATAGTTCGAGGCCGGAAGGCGACGCCCCGTGTTGAGCTGTACGGCCGTTGCCGACCACGGCTCCTCCATGCACAGCACGGAGCCCGCATGCGCGCGGTCGGCCCAGCACGGATCGAGGATGGAGTTGGCCTCGAAGCAGCGGTAGGTCGGTCCTGGCACCGAATCGGACCCCGGCTCGCAGTGACCCCGGACGTCAAGCAAGATCCTCACGCCGGGCAGCCGCTCCCCACCGCGGTTGACCGGAGCAACGTAGATCACCTTCGTCGCGCTCGAGCCTGACGCCCACGCGCCCGCCGCTCCTGCCACGAGGAGCACACCGGAAACCAGAAGCAGGACGCTGCGTCGCACCATGCAGGGAGTGTGACGCGGCGATCACATTAAGACAACGACCGAGTCCTTCCTTCGCCTGCGTTACGGCACGAGTCGAACCTCAGCCGAGATGGACCGTCGCATGGCTCTAGCGTTGCGATTGCCGCCGCGTGTCAATGGATGAGAGGGAAGGAGAACCAGATCAAAAGCGTGCTCCTGCGCCCACGCTGCGAGCGGCGGGCCAGGACAACCGACGAGCACTCTAAAGCTGGCGCGCCTGGCGGTGTCTCCTAGGATCCCCCTCGCCTGGCGCAACTCGATCTCAGCCTCCTCGCGCACCGCGATGTTGTACGGACCCGTTCCGCCCTTCCCGCAGCACCGGGAAGGACGTGCCTGCGGTGCCAGGGTCACGACCGACAACTCGCAGCCTGCTTCGGCCAGTTCAGCCGCCTCGCGGAGCGTCGCTTCGCCGGAGTGGCCTGGCTCGAAGACGGCGAGAACGCGCCGGGCTGCCCCCTGCGGCTGCGCGTCGAGCGGAGCCTCGCCGGATTCCTTATAGGCGAGCTTGGATGCGGGCTCTCCCACGTCGAGCAACGTTAGCGCCAACTTCGGAATGCGGGCCTCCGACGGGGCGCTTCTACGACTGCTGTGCGGCGATCACGTGCGTCACCGCGTTGATCAGCGCGAGGTGTGTGAACGCCTGCGGGTAGTTGCCCAGGTGGCGCCCGGATGAGGCCTCGAGCTCCTCGGCGTAGAGACCGAGCGGCGAAGCGTAGGAGAGCAGGCGGTCACACAGGTGCTCGGCTTCGCGACGCTCCCCGATCTCCGACATCGCCGACACCAGCCAGAAGGAGCAGATCAAGAACGTGCCCTCCTCGCCGTGCAGGCCGTCATCGGTCTCCTCGGTGCGGTAGCGCAGCACGAGCCCGCCCTCGGTGAGCTCGTCGCGGATCGCCATCACCGTTGCCCGCACGCGTTCGTCCTGCGGGGAGAGGAACCGCACCAGCGGCACCAGCAGGTTGGATGCGTCGAGCGCGTCCGTGTCGTAGTGCTGGCGGAAGACGCCGCGCTTGTCGACGCCGCGCTCGAGAATGTCCGCCTTGATCTCATCTGCCAGCGCCTGCCACTGCTCGGCGTTTTCGACATGGCCACGCCGTTCAGCCAGACGCGCACCGCGGTCCATCGCGACCCAGCACATCAGCTTCGAGGAGACGTAGTGGCGGGGCTCGCCGCGCGCCTCCCAGATGCCCTGGTCGGGCTCCCTCCACACGGCCGCCGCGCACTGCACCTGGTCGGCCAGCACCGGCCACAGCCGCTCGGGTATGTGGTCGCGCTTCTTGGAGTGCAGATAGACCGAGTCGAGCACCGCGCCGAACACATCGTTCTGGCGCTGATTGAAGGCACCGTTGCCCACGCGCACCGGCTTCGCGCCCTCGTAGCCTCTGAGGTGGTCGAGGGTCGTCTCGGTCAGATCCTTCTGGCCCCTGATCCCGTACATGATCTGCAGCGAGCCGTCCTCGTTGCGTTGCATGTCGGCGACGTACTGGATGAAGTCGTCGGCCTCCCAGTTCAAGCCGAGCGCGTGCAGCGCCCACAGCGTGAACGACGCGTCGCGCATCCAGCAGAAGCGGTAGTCCCAGTTGCGTTCGCCGTGCGGCGTCTCCGGCAGCGACGTCGTCGGCGCCGCGACGAGCGCTCCCGTGGGCATGAACGTCAGCCCCTTCAACACGAGCGCCGAGCGCTGCAGGTGAAAGCGCCACGGATGGTCGGGATAGGTGCCGTCCGCCAGCCACGAGCGCCAGAAGTGGGCCGTGCGCTGCATGTGCTCCTCCGCCTGCTCAACCGTGTGGGGACCCCCCCTCCCCTCTGTCCACGACAGCGCGCAGAAGCGCTTCTCGCCTTCGCTCATCGTGTGACGACCGTGGGCGCGGTTGCCCTCGATGCCCATGCGGATGTCGCTGTACAGGCGGAACGCCGTCGTGTCGTCGGTCGCGTCCATCATGCACGCACCCGCCTCGCCGGTGTTCTCCACGCTCCAGCGCGCAGGCGTCGAGCCGTAGTCGAGCATCGGCTCGCACACCATCTCGACCTGCACTTGCCCCTGCATGCATTCCACGATCCGCACCAGCAGATGGTCGGCGTCGTAGTCGGTCGGTGGACGCGTGTGGCTCGAGCCCTCCTTGTTGTCGTGCCACGGACCGATCGTCAGCGCCTCGATCACGCGCAGCCAGCCCTGCGGCGTCATCCACGTCGTCTCGATGATGTTTGTGCCCGGGATGTAGCGGCGACCCGCAGGCACGTAGATGCCGTACGGGCCAACGCGCCAGCTGCCCGCGCCGCGGTCGAGCAGCGCGCCGAACACCGACGGCGAGTCGAAGTGCGGCAGGCACATCCACTCGATCGAGCCGTCCGCCGCGACCAGCGCACCGGTGTGGCAGTCCGACAGGAAGCCGTACTCGGCGATCGGCGGAAACGGAGAGTCCAGCGACGTCGCGCTCGAGCCGACCGGACCAGCCGCCGGCTCGCCGGCCTCGCCGACGGCGAAGCTCACCACTCCGTCCCTTCGAACCTGGGGCGCTCCACGCCTTCGGGCAGTATCTGGTCTTCCTCCAGCTTGTCCAGGTGCGCGGCGAGCGTGGCGGTCGCGAGCGGGCGCATCGACTCGGAAACCTCGGGCCAGACAGCGTCAAGCAGTTCGTCAACACTGCGGCGCCCTTCGGCGAGCGCCACGATCAGACCCTGTTCGCGGTCGATGCGGTGGGCGAGGTAGTCGTCGAGCTTCGCCTGCGCCTCCCAAACCGGCGGACCGTGGCCCGGGCACAGGACGTTGAAGTCCTCACGCATCCGCAGGCGAGTGAGCGCCAGCAGGTAGCCGGCCATCGCGCCGCGGTAGGGGCTGATGAACACGCTGCCGTCACCCAGCACTGCGTCGCCCGTAAAGCACGCCCCGCATCCCACCAGCGCGAAGTGGTCGGCGGCGTGTCCCGGCGTGGCCACGGCCTCAAAGGGGCCGAACCGCCTCCCCTCGCAGAGCAGCACATCCACCGCCCCGCGTCCCGCCGCCAGCGGCGCGGGGTGGCTCTCGAGCAGCGAGCCAGCCGCTTCGGTGTGGTCGTCATGATCGTGCGTCAGCACCACACCGCCGAGCCCGCCACGACCGTCGATCGCGGTTCGCAGACGGGTTAGATGCTCCTCGTCGAGCGGTCCGGGGTCGATGACCCACGCCGGCTCGCGCCCGACCACCCAGGTGTTCGTCCCCGACAGCGTCAGCGGTCCCGAGTTCGGCGCGCGGACGAGCAGGATGTCGTAGTTCGTCAGGAGGTCGGCTTTAGAGCCGGCCTCTGCTGAGGCCCCATTGGATCCTGCCGCGCCGTCCGGGTTATCCGCACGTGAATCGGTCATGCGCAGGCGACGTTAGCTGACCTTGCGGCTGCAATGGACGCGCGTGGGCTAGCGCGAGCGGCCCGCTGCGCGCGCGCCACGTCCGGCGGTGTTACGCGCTCCGTTGCGCGGCCGCTTCGGCCTTCCGCCGGGCCGAATCGGTCCGTGACTGCCGCCCCGCGGTCGCTCTCCGGCGGCAATTCCCGCGAGCCCCAGCTCGCGGTCCAAGCCCAGCTCACGGACCATGCCGGCGAGCTCGCGAGCCTGGTCGTGCGCCACCAGCGTCACGCCCACGCCACTTGCACCCGCGCGGGCGGTGCGCCCGATGCGGTGCACGTAGTCCTCGCGCGTGGCCGGGATGTCGTAGTTGATCACGTGCGTGATCCCAGCCACGTCGATTCCGCGCGCAGCCACGTCTGTCGCCACGAGCGTGTCGACCACGCCGGCCTCGAAGTTGGCCAGCGCACGCTCGCGCTGACCCTGCGACTTGTCGCCGTGCATCGCCACCGCGCGCACGCTATTCGACGCCAGCCGCTTGACCAGCCGATCGGCGCCGCGCTTGGTGCGTACGAACACCAGCGTCAGCCCGCGCTCGGCCTCGCCAAGCTCGGAGACGAGATGCGCGACCTTGCCCTCGTGGCTGACCGTCACGAAGCGGTGCTCCACGTCTCCCTTGCGCTCAGCCGAATGCGCGTGCTCGTGGCGGCGCGGGTTTGATGTGTAGGCCTTCGCGATCCTCCCGACCTCGCCCTCGAGCGTCGCCGAGAACAGCATCGTCTGACGCTCCGCGGCGGTCATCTTCACGATCCTGTCGACCACCGGGCGAAAGCCCATGTCGAGCATTCGATCGGCCTCGTCGAGGACCAGCATGCGGATGCGCGCGAGCGACACGTCCTTGCGCTCGATCAGATCGAGCAGGCGCCCGGGAGTCGCGACGAGGATGTGGGCGCGCGCCGCGAGACGTGCCTGCTTGACGATGCCCGCGCCCCCATACACGGCCGCGATCGACAGCGCCCGCGCGTGTGCCAGCGGCCGCAGATCTTCGACGATCTGGAACGCCAGCTCGCGCGTCGGCGCGAGGACGAGCGCCGACGGACGCGCGTCGGAGTCTTTCAGGCGCTCGACCAGCGGCACCCCGAAGGCGAGCGTCTTGCCCGAGCCCGTCGGTGATTGGGCCAGCACGTCGTGGCCGGCGAGCACGTCGGGGATGACCATCCCCTGTACGGCGAACGGCTGCTCGATCCCGCGCTTGGCGAGCTCATCTACGACGACCTCGGACACGCCGAGCTCGGCGAACGTTGCATGCTTCATGTTGTTGGTGCTCCTTCTGGCGACCCGGTGGCCGCCGCTGCAGATGGAGATTCGACTGACCCCATCCGCGCCCTTCAGCGCCAACAAAGACAAAGAACCTCACAGACGGCCTCGCCGCCCGTAGGCTGACCGTAGCAGGAGATCCGTCCAAACCCTGCGAGCAAATCACCGGACCAGGAGGCCGAGGGCCAAGCCTGGCAAGGACGCAGGGAGCGTGGCGTGCTTCGCACGCGAGCGACCGAGGACGCCGCCAGGCGCCGTGCCATCGGCCTCCTGGAGTTACTGGATGTTCGCCATCACGTGCTTGACCACGGTGTAGTCCTCGACGCCGTAAACGCTCAGGTCCTTGCCGTAGCCCGACTCCTTGAAGCCGCCATGGGGCATCTCCGAGACGAGCGGGATGTGGTCGTTGATCCATACGCAGCCGAAGCGCAGCGCCTTCGACACGCGCAGCGCGCGGCCCACGTCGCGCGTCCACACCGACGAGGCCAGGCCGTAGCGCGTCGCGTTTGCCCATGCGATCGCCTGCTGCTCATCCGAGAACGGCTGCACGGTTATCACCGGCCCGAATATCTCGCGCTGGATCATCTCGTCGTCCTGGCGTAGTCCCGCCACCACCGTCGGCTCGATGTAGAAGCCCGGGCGATCGGCAGCCTTGCCACCGGTGACGATCTCCGCGTAGTCGGGCCTGCGCTCGAGGAAGCCCTCGACACGCTCGCGCTGGCGGGCGGAGTTGACCGGGCCAAGCGTCGTCCCCGGCGCCAGCGTGTCGCCGATCAAGAGGCCCTGCGCCTGCGCCGCGAGACCGCTTACGACGTCGTCGTAAACGTCGCTCGCCGCGAGCACGCGCGTCGCCGCGGTGCAGTCCTGTCCCGCGTTGTAGTAGCCCGTGCCCGCGATCGTTTCCAGTGCGCTCTGCATGCTGACGTCGTCGAAGACGACCACCGGCGCCTTGCCGCCGAGCTCCAGGTGCACCCGCTTGAGCGTGTTCGCCGCCGTCCGCGCAAAGTGCTTGCCGGTGTCCACCGACCCCGTCAGCGCCAGCATGTCCACGTCGGGGTGGTTGATCAGCGCCTCCCCGGTCGGGGCACCGGGGCCGGTCACGACATTGAGGACGCCGTTCGGCAGGATGTCCGCAGCGAGCTCCGCCAGGCGGATGGTCGTCATCGGCGTCGTCTCGGCCGGCTTCAGCACGACCGTGTTGCCCGCCGCCAGCGCCGGGCCGAATTTCCATATCGCCATCATCAGCGGGTAGTTCCACGGCGTCACCTGCCCGATCACACCCACCGCTTCACGGCGGGTGAAGGAGGTGTAGCCCTCCATGTACTCTCCCGCCGCCCTGCCCTCCAGGGTCCGCGCGGCCCCGGCGAAGAAGCGCAGGTTGTCCGCCATCACCGGGATCTCATCGCCCTTCACCGCTTCGATCGGCTTGCCCGCGTTGAGCGCCTCCAGGCGCGCGATCTCCTCACCGTGCTCCTCAACCAGGTCCGCGATCGCCAGCAGCGCCTGTGAGCGCTGCGCCGGGGTCGTGTTCGACCAGCTGCCGAACGCGCGCCGGGCGGCCTGTACCGCCCGATCGACATCCTCGGCCGTCGAGATCGGCGCGCGCGCCAACTCCTCGCCGGTCGCCGGGTTGAGCACCGGTTCCGTCTCGCCGGTGCAAGCCACGAGCTCGCCGTCGATGAAGTTGCTCAGCGTCTCAGTGGTGCTAGCCATGCGCCTCCCCAGTGTACGGAGCGCGCTAGGAGCCGGGCACGCCCGCAAAGGCCGCGTCGACGACGGCCTGCGCAGCCGCTCCGTACGGCGGAGCAAACGCCTCGAGCAGGTCCCCCTCGCCGCGGATGAACACGCCGCGGAGGTTCGAGAACTCGCGAAAGCCCTCGATGCCGTGGTGGCGCCCCGCGCCGCTCTGCCCGATGCCACCGAAAGGCAGTGAGGGCAACGCGCCATGGACCGCGGCCGCGTTGACGCACGCGCCGCCGGAGGTCGTGCGGCGCAGCAGCTCCTCAGCGACCGCGGAGTCCTTCGCGAATACGTACAGCGCCAGCGGCCGCTCGCCCGCGTTCACATAGTCGATCGCCTGATCGAGCGTGTCGTAGGCCTTGACCGGCAGGATCGGGCCAAAGATCTCCTCCTGCATCAGCGCAACGTCGTCGGGCGCGTCGATCACCAGCGATATCGGCAGCTGGCGCGCATCCGCATCGGCGTCGCCTGCGTCCTCGAGCGGACGCACATCGCATCCGCGCGCCCGCGCCTCCTCCAACAGGCGCTCGATTCGCTGCAGGTGACGGCTCGAGACGATCCCCGTGCAGCTGTCCGAGCTGCAATAGCCGGGCATCGCGTCGCGCACGTAGTCTGCCGCCAGGCGCGCAAACTCCTCGAGTCCTCCGCGCGGCACCAGGCAGTAGTCCACCGAGATGCACATCTGCCCGTTCTTGATCGCCTTGGTCGCAAGCACCTGCCTGACAGACTCGGCGTCGATGCTGTCCTCGCTCAGGATCGCCGGGCACTTGCCGCCCAGCTCGAGCGTCACCGGCACGAGCTGCTCGGCCGCCGCCTTGGCGATCTCGCGGCCGATCGACGGGCTGCCGGTATAGAGCAGGTGATCCCAACGAACATGCGTGAACGCGCGCGCCAGCTCAAGGCCGCCGACGACGACGTCGACGCGGTCGCGCTCGAAGGTCGCGTGCACCATCTCCCGCAAAAGCTCGCCGCACGCGGGCGTGTACTCGGACGGCTTGATCACCACACGGTTGCCTGCCGCCAGCATCTCGACCAGCGGACCGACAGATAGATCGAACGGGAAGTTCCACGGCACGATGTTGCCGACGACACCCTTCGGCTGCGGCTGCACGAAGGCGCGGCCGGACCCGTACAGCGCCGGATCGGCAGCTCGGGGCTCCTCCGCCATCCAACCGCCCAGCTGTTCGGCCGCATACACCGCGCGACCCGCCGGACCAAGCACTTCGATCAGGTCAGCCGCCAGCGGCGGGTGCACGCCGAAGTCCGCGCTCAGCGCCTGCTGGATCTGAACCCGGTGACCCAGCAGCATCGCCGCGAGCGCGCCGAGCAACCCCTGTCGCTCCTCGAGCGTTGGGAACGGGTCGGCGAGGAACGCCGCACGCTGGCGCTCGACCGTCTCGTGCAGCTCGGCGATCGCAGCGGCGTCATCCTGCGCGCTCGCCGTCTCGCCGTCCTGTGCAGTCGCGGTGTAACTCTCCGTCGCCGACATCTTCCCCTCCTGTCGCTCGTGGTGCAGTTCACACTACGCCTCTCGCCGTCCCCACGCCAACCGTGGCCTAGCATACGGCCGGTGCCCCCGACCACCACATTGAGCCCCGCGCCAATCAGCGCGCCGGCGCGGTTGCGCCGGCCTTCGCGATGACACCGCTCGTAATCGTCGGGGAGCCCGCGCCGCACGTCGTGCAGCTCACGCTCAACCGGCCCGAGCAGCTCAACGCGATGACCGCCGAGCTGTGCGAGGCGCTGCACGACGAGCTGCGCAAGATCACGCTGCAGCGCTCCTGTCGCGCGGTGATCCTGACCGGCGCCGGGCGCGCGTTCTGCGCCGGCGTCGATCTCCGCGGCTACGGCGCCGCGCCGGCCAACAACGAAAGCGACCTTCCGCGCGACCGCCTCGACAACCAGGAGCACATGTCCACGCTCGTGCTCGCCCTGCGCGCCCTGCCACAGCCCGTGATCGCCGCCGTCAACGGTCCCGCCGCGGGCCTCGGCCTCGCGCTGAGCCTCGGCTGCGACATCCGCTACGCGAGCACCAAAGCGGTCTTCCGCGCCGCCTTCATCAACATCGGCCTGTCCAACTGCGACATGGCGACGAGCTGGCTGCTCCCCCGCCTGATCGGCGCCTCGCGCTCGCACGAGCTGATGCTCACCGGGCGCAGGTTCAACGCCGAGGAGGCGCTGCGGATCGGCCTGCTCGCCGACGTCGTCGAGGAGGACAAGCTGCTCGAGCGTTCGGTCCAGGCGGCCGCGGAAATAGCGGCGCTCGCGCCGTGGGGCGTGCGCCTCACCAAGCGCGGGATGTGGAGCGCCCTGGAGATCCCCTCCCAGCAGACCGCCGTCGAGTACGAGGATCGCCAGCAGATCATGGCAACGTTCAGCAACGGCCTGCCCGAGGCCGCCGGCGCGTTCCTCGAGAAGCGCCCAGCCAGCTTCGAGGACTAGCCGTGGCTGGTCCGAAGGCGCACGCAGCCAATCAGCGCTGCGCCGGCTCCGCCATGCCGAGCGCCTCGGCGACCGCAGGGTGAGTGATCTGGCCGTGGTCTACGTTCAGCCCCTTGCGCAGCCCCTCGTTGCGCTCGAGCGCCTCACTCACACCGAACTCCGCGAGCTCGATCAGATACGGCAGCGTCGCGTTCGTGAGCGCGTACGTCGAGGTGATCGGCACGGCCCCCGGCATGTTCGTCACGCAGTAGTGAGTGATCCCGTCGACCTCATACGTCGGGTTCGAGTGCGTGGTCGGGCGCGAGGTCTCAAAGCACCCACCTTGGTCGATCGACACGTCAACCAGCACCGCGTTGCGCTTCATCAGCTTCAACTGATCGCGCATGATCACGCGCGGCGCCCGCCCACCGTGCACCAGCACAGCGCCGATCACCAGGTCGGCCGCCGGCAGCATCTCTTCGATCGCCAGCGATGACGAGTACACCGTCGAAGCGCGCCCCGCGAATGCCACGTCGAGCTCGCGCAGGCGGTCAATCGAGCGGTCGAACACGAACACGTCCGCCTGCATGCCAATCGCGATGAACGCCGCGTTCATGCCGACCACGCCGCCGCCGATCACGAGCACCGTCGCTGCCGCCACCCCCGGTACCCCACCTAGCAGGATCCCGCGGCCGCCGAGCGGCTTCTCGAGCATGAACGCACCCGCCTGCGTCGCGATCTTGCCCGCCACCTCGCTCATCGGCGCCAGCAGCGGCAGGCGCCCGCCGGCGTCCTCCACCGTCTCATACGCGATGCACGTCGCGCCGGAAGCCATCAGGCCCCGCGCCAGCTCGGGCTCCGCCGCCAGGTGCAGATAGGTGAACAGGGTCTGCCCCTCGCGCAGGCGCGAAACCTCCTCCGGCTGGGGCTCCTTGACCTTCACCACCAGCTCCGACTCGCGGAAAAGCGCGTCAGCGTCCGGCACGATGCGCGCGCCCTGCGCCTGGAACTGCTCGTCGCTCATCGCACTGCCCTCGCCGGCGCCGTGCTGCACGAGCACCTCGTGTCCGCGCACCGCCAGCTCCCGCACCCCCGCCGGCGTGATCGCCACGCGGTACTCGTCGCTCTTGACCTCCGTCGGGACACCGATCCTCATCGCGCCAACTCCCGTCCTCGCAGTGCCAGCCAGAACTCGATCCGGTCGCGCGCGTTGGAGAAGTCGCGCCCCGTCAGCTGCTCGATGCGGCGGATGCGGTAGCGCAGCGTGTGGCGATGGCAGAACAGCGCGTTCGCCGCCTTCTCCCAGTGCCCGTTGTGCTCGATGAAAACGTCAAGCGAGCGGATCAGCTCATCGCCGTAGTCGCCCTCCCCCTGTTCGATCGGGCCGAGCACAGTGCGGCAGTAGGAGCTCAACGCCTCGTCGTCCTGCAGCGAGAGCAGCAGCTGGAAGGCGCCCAGGTCCTCGTAAGAGGCGACCTCCGGGGCACTGCCATTGCGCAGGCGGACCGCCTCCAGCGCGCAGCGCGCCTCGTGGAAGGCCATGCGCAGCGAGTGGGTCGCCGTCGGCCGACTCGCCGCCGCTCGCACCTCCCCGAAGCGGGCCGCGAGCTCTGCTCGGATCGTGCGTGCCAGCTCGAGCGGCGCCAGCTGCGCCGACCCCTTCGTAGCGGCGCCCGGATCGATCACCGCGCACACCAGCCCAGCGCGGATCGCCACCAGGCTGGGGATGCGCTCGCGCTGCAGGCTGCGCTCCACCACCCCTGCCGCCGCACTCGGGTCCGGTGGTCTGAACGCCAGCACCGCCACCTGCTCGCCGATCCCGAACGGTCGCAGCCGCGCCTGCAGATCCTCCGGGTACAGGTGCCCCGTCAGCACCTCCGCCAGCACGTCGCCGACCATCGTCCGCTGCAACAGCTCGTAGCGCTCGTCCAGCAGGCGCGCAAACGCGCGCTCGGTGATCGCTATGAACGGCAGCTCGTACGGCACCTCGAACAGCGGGAACGAGCGCCTGGACGCCTGCGTCACGAGCGCCGCCGGCAACCGCTTGTGCGCGAAGCCCGTGCCGAAGCCCAGGCCCGCGATGTCGTGATCCGCGAGCCGATCGACCAGCTCGCGCTGGGACTTCGGACCGTTCAGCTGGATGCCCGTCGTCAGCAGCAGCTCGCCGCCTTTGAGGAACGGCGTCGGGTCGAGCAGCTCCGTGCTGTGCACCCAGCGGACGTGCGCCTGTGCGGACTCCTCGCCGCTGGCGAGCTCCAGGCCGAACTCGTCGATCAGGCTCGCGACAGTGAGCTCCATTGTTCCATCCGCTCCGAGGCCTCGCTCAACACCGGGCGCAGGATCGCCTCGATCTCCTCGAACTGCTGCTCGCCCGCGATCAGTGGCGGCGACAGCTGCACGATCGGGTCGCCGCGGTCATCCGTCCGGCAGATCAGCCCGCGGTTGTACAGCTCACCCGACAGGAAGCCGCGCAGCAGCTGCTCGGACTCCTCATGGTCGAACGTCTCCTTCGTGTCTTTGTCCTTCACCAGCTCGATCGCCTGGAAGTAGCCGGCGCCGCGCACGTCGCCCACGATCGGCACTTCGCGCAGGCTCTCCAGCATCTCGCGGAATGCGCCCTCGTTCGCGAGCACGTTCGCGCACAGCTGCTCGTTCTCCATGATCTCGATGTTCGCCAGCCCCACCGCGCACGCCACAGGATGCCCGCCGAACGTGAAGCCATGGTTGAACGCCGCCTTCCCGTGTAGGAACGGCTCCGCCACGCGGTCCGACGCGATAACCGCGCCCAGCGGCACGTACGCGGAGCTGATGCCCTTCGCAGTCGTGATCATGTCCGGCTCGTAGTCGAAGCGCTCGCAGCCGAACCAGTAGCCGAGCCTGCCCCACGCGCAGATCACCTCGTCGGAGATCAGCAGCACGCCGTGGCGGTCGCAGATCTCGCGCACGCGCTGGAAGTAGCCCTCCTGCGGCACGAAGCAGCCGCCGCCGTTCTGCACCGGCTCGAGGATCACCGCCGCCACGGTCTCCGGCCCCTCGAATTCGATCGCCTCCTCGATCGCGTCCGCCGCCCACAGCGGGTCGCGGTCCTCCGGCCAGCGGTAGGAGTTCGTGTTCGGCACGTGCACCCCGCCCGGCGTCAGCGGTTCGAAAGGCACGCGCAGCGCCGTCAGGCCCGTCGCCGTCAGCGCGCCCATCGACGTTCCGTGGTAGGCCAGCTTCCGCGAGACGATCTTGTGCCTGCGCGGTTCGCCCTGCGCCGCGTGGTACGCCTTGGCCAGCTTCCACGCCGACTCCACCGCCTCCGAGCCGCCGGACGTGAAGAACACGCGGTTCAGATCTCCCGGCGCGAGCTCCGCGATGCGACTCGCCAGTTCGATCGAGCGCGGGTGCGCGTAGCTCCAGTTCGTGTAGAACGCCAGCTCCTTCGACTGCGCCGCCGCCGCCTCCCCCAGCTCCGCGCGGCCGTGGCCGATGTTCACGCAGTACAGCGCCGACAGCCCGTCCAGATGGCGCTTGCCGTGCTCGTCATACACGTAGCAGCCCTCACCGCGCACGATCACCGGCACCTCGTGACCGGGCTCCGCGAAAGAGCCCATGCGCGTGAAGTGCATCCATAGATGCCGCTTGGCCTGCTCTTGGAGATCACCCGACATCGAACACACGCCCTCTCAGTCGCTGACTAGACACTCAGGACAACGCTAACCGCTCACGATAGCCCTCTCAATGAGCCGCCTGGTCAACAACTGCTGAACGCATTGTACGACCTGGCCAAGCACCTGACGAGGTTTTGGGGATCGCGCCCATTGCGCGGGCGCCGACCGCGAATGTACCTTTCGTCACAGCAGCAGGCCGTGTCCGCGTCTGACGAGAGGAGCCTTTGATGGCCACAGAGAGCGCCGCCATCGCCGGAGCGCCCGCCACCGGGCAAGTCGAGAGCAAGGGTCTCAAGAGCAACGCGATCGGCTACGTCTCGAACATCGTCATCAGCGTCGCCTCGACGGCGCCCGCGTACTCGCTGGCGGCGACGCTCGGCTTCATCGTCGCCGACAAAGGCGTGACGACGCACGCGCCCGGCGTGCTGCTCGCCTCGTTCGTGCCGATGCTGCTGATCTCACTCGCCTACCGCTACCTCAACAAGGCCGACCCCGACGCGGGCACGACGTTCGCGTGGACGACGCGCGCGTTCGGCCCGACGTTCGGCTGGCTCAACGGCTGGGCGATCTTCCTCGCCGACGTGCTGGTGATGGCCTCGCTCGGCTACATCGCGGCGACGTACACCTACCAGCTCTTCGGTTGGCATTACGGAGAAAGTCACGTCTGGCTCGCGCTCGTCGGCTGCATCCTCTGGATCTGGCTGATGACGTGGATCTGCCACCGCGGCATCGAGCTGTCCGCGCGCGTGCAGCAGCTGCTGCTCAGCTTCGAGTTCGTGATGCTGATGGTCTTCGCGATCGTCGCGCTGATCGACGTCTACACGGGCAACGCCGCGGTCCACTCGATCAAGCCGCGGCTGGACTGGTTCAACCCGTTCGCGATGAACTTCACCGACCTCGTGGTGGCGATGCTGCTGGGGATCTTCATCTACTGGGGATGGGACTCGGGCGTGGCGGTCAACGAGGAGTCCGAAGACGCCAACGAGGGACCCGGCCGCGCCGCCGTGGTCTCGACGATCCTGCTCGTCCTGATCTACCTACTCGTCTCGGCGGGCGCGCAGGCCTACCACGGCACCGGGTTCATCTCCAGCGAAGAAAACGCCAGCGACGTGCTGCACGCGCTGGGCAAAGGCGTGCTGGGCGCGGTCGGCGTCAAGTTCCTGATCGTCGCCGTGCTCACCTCCGCGTCAGCCTCCACGCAGACGACGATCCTGCCGACCGCGCGCACGACGCTCTCGATGGCGAAGTGGGGCGCGCTCCCCTCGATCATCGGTCGCATCCATCCGCGCTTTTTGACGCCGACGGTCTCGACCTGGGGCTTCGGGATCCTCTCGGTGGCGGTCGCGGTGCCGCTGATCCTGATCTCCGAAACGGTGCTTGAACTCGCGGTTGTCGCCCTCGGGATCCCCGTGTGCTTCTACTACGGCTCCACCGGCCTGGCCTCGCTCGTCTACTACCGGCGCGAAGTGTTCGACAGCGTGCGCAAGTTCGTGTTCGTCGGCCTGCTCCCCTTCCTGGGATGCCTGATCATGTACGGGATCGGCATCTACGCGATCAAATACTACGGGCACAAGGCGAACTCGGAAGGCAAAGAGTACCTGGGCCTGACGCTGCCGCTGTGGTTCGGAGGCATCGGCATGGTCATCGGCCTCGTGCTCGCGGTGGTCTCCCGTTTCTACTTCGGGCCGTTCTTCTCGCGCAAGACCGAAACCGCGCCGCCGGGCCTGCTCGATGCGCCCGTGGAGCACGCCCCGGCGCACCTGATGGGCCGCGAACACGTCACGACCCCGGAGCACCCGTTCACGCCGGAGGACGCGGCCGAGCCACCTGAGTAGAGCGGGGCCATGTTGTTCGGGCCCGCACATGTGCGGGCCCGCCGGGTCGCACATGTGCGACCCGGGGCAGGCGCGCATGCGCGCCTGCCGGGAGTGCCACATGTGGCACTCCCACCAAGAAGACCTAGACGGGCTTCTCCATCACCCCGTGCGGGGCGCCGTACTCAGCCAGCAGCTCCAGGAACGGAACCGGCGGGAACGCCTCGGGCCCGAGCACGCCGGCGCCCTTCCACTCGCCCTGGTCGAGCAGCTCGAGCGCGACCGCCGGGTTGACCGCCGTCTGCCACACGACCGCCTGACTGCCGTACTCGCGCATCGTCGTCTCGTTATCGACCGCGTGGTAGAGGTAGGTCGAGCGCGGCCGGCCATCGCTGCCGCTGCCGCGGACCCACGTCCCCGCGCAGGTGCGCCCGCTCATGCGCTCGCCGAGCGTCGCCGGGTCGGGCAGTGCCGCCGCGACGACGTCGCGCGGGGCAACCTTCGTGCCGCGCACCGACACCGGCTCGGTCGAGTCCAGACCCAGTTTGTGCAGCGTGGAGAGCACGTCGATGAACTCCTGGCCAAGGCCGTACTTGAAGGTCACGCGTTCGCAATCCACCCAGCGCGGGACCAGCACGACCTCCTCGTGCTCGACGTTCACGCATTCGACCCGGCCGATGCCCTCGGGGAAGTCGAAGACTTCGGGCTCGGAAAACGGCGCAGTCGTGTAGAAGCCGCGCTCGCGCTCCCAGATCAGCGGCGGGTTCAGGCACTCCTCGATCGTCGTCCAGATCGAGAACGTCGGCGCGAAGTCGTAGCCCTCGACGACCAGGTTCGCGCCATCGCGCACGCCGACCTCGGTGATGCTCGAGAACAGCTCATCGGCCGCGTAGCGTGCAAAGACATCCGACAGTCCAGGCTCGACACCGATCCCCACGAGCGCGAGGATGCCCGCCTGCTCCCAGTGCTCGTGCTCAGCGAACTGGCGGTCGCCGAGCATCTCACCGGGCAGCTCGTACGGGCGCTCAGGGTGCGGGTGCGACAGCGTCATCGCCATGTCCAGGTAGGTGAGCTTCGCGTCGAACGCGGCCGCGAAGATCGGCTCGTTGAAGCGCGGGTCGCACGCGTTCAGCACCGCGTCGGGGCGCACGCGAGCGATCAACTCGACGAGCTCCTCGCGACTGGATGCGTCCACGCGCTCGGCAACGAAGCGGTCCGCTTCGCCGAGCCGCTCGACGGCCGCACGCGCGCGCTCCAGCGCCACGTCCGCGAGCACGACCTGCTCAAAGACCGGTCTTCGCTGTGCGATCCCTGCGAACGCCGCGCCCACGCCGCCGGCTCCGACAACAAGCACCTTCATAGCCGCCAGTGTGACGTACCGTGCAACTTTGGGCTGGCACAAGTTCGAGCCGTCCGTACTCCGCAACGCAGCAGGCGGCTCCCGTATGCTGCGGCGATCCGCGAGGTCCCGAACACAGCAGACCATCAACCCCGGATCGGCCCCGGATGAGTACCGGCCTCCCCAGCCCGCCGCGCACGTCAGCCGATGCGACTGCGCCCGCGCGCGGTGCTGGCGGTGCGCCTGTCGTGGTGCCCGCCCAGGGACCCGAGCAGGCGAGCGCGCACCCCGGGCGCTGGGCGCCGTCGCCGACACTCAGCCGCCGCGAGATCGCACTGGCTGCGCTCGCCGGCGTGCTGCTCGCGATCCTCACGACCTGGCCGCTCGTGCTGCACATGTCCAGCCGCATCGAGCCCGACCTCGGCGATCCGCTCCGCACCGCGTGGGAGATCGCGTGGGTCGGGCACGCGATGCTCCACAGCCCGCTGCACGTGTTCGACGCCAACGCCTTCTACCCTCACTCGCTCAGTCTCGCGTTCTCCGACTCGCTACTCGGCTACGGCCCCGCCGCGTTCTTCGGCTCCGGCACCGTCGCTGCGCTGGTCCGCTACAACCTTCTGTTCCTGGGGGCTTGGTCGCTGTGCTTCGTCGGCGCATACCTGCTCGCCCGCGAGCTCGGCCTCGGCCGCCTCGGGGCCGGCGCCGCCGGCATCGCGTTCGCCTATGCGCCCTACCGCGTGACCGAGGCCGGACACCTGCACGTGATCTCCTCGGGGGGATTCGTACTGGCGTTGTTCTTGTTGCTGCGCGGCTACCGGCGTGACTCGCGCAAGCTCGTACTGGCCGGCTGGCTGCTCTCCGCCTGGCAGGTCAGCCTCGGCTTCACCCTCGGGCTGCAGTACTGCTACCTGCTCCTCGTGCTCGCGTTGCTCGTGCTCCTGTTCTGGTGGCGCGGGCGCCTGACCCCGGCGGCCGCCTGGCAGCGCCCGGCGCGACCGGCAGACAGTCCCCGCGGGGCCGTGGGCGCCGACCCCGCCACAGCGGCGGCGGGGTCCCCCTCGCGCGGGCCGCTGCTCCCGCGCCACCTTCTAGGCGTGACGCTCGTCGGGCTCGCGATCCTCGGCGCGGTCACCGTCTATCAGGCCCGGCCGTATCTGAAGGTCGCAGCCGAGTATCCGACGGCCAAACGCACGCTCACCGAAGTCGAGAAGTACTCCGCCGGCCCAGCCGCGCTCCTCGCCGCGTCCTCGGAGAACCGGGTGTGGGGGTCGGCGACGGCGGGCGTGCGCGCCAGAGTCAGCTCCAAGAACGAGAGCGTGTTCTTCCCCGGGGGCCTGATCCTCGTGCTGGCGCTGATCGGCTTCGTCGCGGGCGCGTATACGCGCCGATTGCGCGTCGGCCTCGCGGCCGGCGTCGTCGTCGTCTCGATCCTCGCGCTCGGATTCGGCCTCACCGGCGCGGGATATCCCTACCGGCTGCTCTATGACTACGCGCCCGGCTGGGACGGCGTGCGCGTGCCTGGACGGATCTTCACGACCGCGACGCTCTGCTACGCGCTGCTCGCCGGAGCCGGCGTGCAGGCGCTCGTGCGCTGGCTGCGCGGCTGGACCGAGCGACACCGGCCGAGCCCCGCGCTGGCCGCCGCCGGCCTCCCCGCGCTGGCTGGAGTGGCGCTGCTGGTCGGGATCCTCGGCGAAGGCGCCGGACATCTCGGCCACCCCGTCGTACCGCAGCCGGCCAAGGCCGAGGTCGGCCTGCCCGGCCCTGTGCTCGACCTGCCCACCGACGCGGCGCTCGACCGCGTATGGCAGTACTTCTCGACAGACGGCTTCTACAAGATCCCCAACGGCGTGAGCACCTTCGACATCCCCCAGCTCGACGACCTGCGCGGCGGCATGGCCGGGTTCCCCGACAAGGCGAGCGTCGAGAAGCTCCGCTTCTACGGCATTCGCACGGTCGTCCTGCACACGGTGCTCCCCAAGGGCCTGCCGCCGGAACACGTCGCCGCCGTGATCCCCGAGCCTCCCGACCCGGTGGCCGCCGCCGCCAAGCCGATCGCCGGACTGGGCATCACGCGCCGGCAGGTGGGCTCGCTCGTCATCTACGAGATCGGGCCCGGGCCGAAGGCCCTGCACGGAAGCGATTGATGACGCGCCCGCGCCTCGCACTGGCGGCGGTCCTGCTGGTAGGCCTCGCCTCCGCCGTGATGATCCAGAGCTTCTCCTGGAACCAGACCTCCCACTACGACCTGATTCGCGCGCTCAACAACGATCAGACGACGATCGATCCCTACCAGGCGAACACGGGCGACAAGGTCCTCTACGAGGGGCACTACTACTCCGCCCGAGCCCCCGGCCTGGCGCTGTTTTCGCTGCCGTTCTACGACACGCTCAACCTCGTCGGCGCCGAATCGTGGACCGACGCCCACGTGGCCCCGCCGGAGCACCCGGGCGACGAGATGATCTATCTGATCGGCCTCTGGGGCAACGTGCTGCCGGGACTGCTGCTCGTGCTGCTCGTGTGGCGCGTGGCAGAACGCTACGAGCCGGGCTATGGCGTCGCAGCCGCCGTCGCGCTCGGCCTGGGAACGATGGTGCTCCCGTTCTCGCAGCTGCTGTTCTCGCACATGTTCACCACGTTCCTCTGCTTCGCCGCCTTCTGGGTGATGCTGCGCGAGCGCGACGGGCCGCCGCGCCCGCTGCTGCTCGCGCTCGCCGGCCTGGCGATGGGCTACGCGTTCTCCTCGGAGTACCCGACGTTCTTCGCCGCGATCGTGCTCGGCCTGTTCCTGCTCTCGCGCAAGGACTCGCGCACGCCGGCGGGCGTGCTGAGACGCGGTGGCGCTTACGTGGCCGGCGGCCTCGTCGGCATCATCCCCCTGCTCCTCTACAACCACTACGCATTTCGTTCCTGGACGCACCTCGCCTACTCCGACGTGCCGCGCCAGCAGAAAGGCTTCTTCGGGATCGGCGCCCCCAGCCTGAAGGTGCTGGCGACACTGCTGTTCGACTCGCGTGGCCTGCTGACCCTCTCGCCGATACTGATCATGGGCGCGATCGGCACGGCGATGCTCTACAAACGCGGCCGGCGCGCCGAGGCGCTGACGATCACTGGCATCTGCGCGTGCTACCTGTTCTACAACTCCGGCTACTACCTGCCATTCGGGGGCGGCTTCATGGGCCCACGCTTCCTCGACACGATGCTCCCGTTCCTCGCGTTCCCCGTCGCGCTCACGCTCAAGCGCTATCCCGGACCGACGATCGCGCTGGCCGCCGTCTCGATCACGACCACCGTCATCGCAACCACGACCCATCCGCTCGTGGGCTATGAGAACGAGACGGCCACGTGGATGCACTACCTCTCGAAATCGCTCTTCCAGCCGACGATCGCCTCCGCGTACGGCCTCGGGCGCGGATGGGGCGGGATCTGGCCGTTCTTCATGGCCGCCGGCGGAGCGATCGTGCTCGCGGTTTGGGCCACACCGCGGCTGCGTCTCACCGCCGCCTCGCTCTTTTGGGGGCTCGTCGCGCTCGCTGGGTGGGGCCTGTTCGCGGCGCTCGCGCCGACCGTGCTCGGGATCGACCACGCGGGCCTGGCGAGCATCTACGGGGCCGGCGACCACACCGCGTTCAACCTGCCGCTGCACTCCGGCAGCAGGTACCCGCTGGATACGCTCGCCCCCACCGCCGTCGCAGCCGGCCTGCTCGCCCTCGGCGTGGCGCGCCTGACGCGCAACGCGCCAGAGGACCCGTCGCAACGGCGCCGCGCCGGCGCCGGCATGCCCGCGCAGCCGGCGATCAGCGGTTGATCAGTTGCGAGCGGTCTTGACGTTGCACTTCGCCGCGTGCAGCTGGCGACAGACGACGACGTAGCCGGGGCGCGGTTGTTCGTGCACGTTCATCAGGCCCGCGTCGAAACGCGTCGAGCTGGTCCCGCCGGTCCAGGCGTAGACGTACAGGCGCTTGATCTGCGGCAGCGCGGAGGTGAGAGAGAACATGTACTTGAGCACCTTGGCGGCCCGCGTCAAGCCTGAGCCGTGGTTGTTCGGGAAGCTCGGGACGAACTTCACGAGCCCGCCGGTCTCCGTCAGCCACACCTGGCCGCCCAGCGCTTTGACGAGCTCGCGCGTGCGCCAGCTTTCCAGGCGGTTCACGTCCGAGTAGTTGTGCAGGCCCCAGATATTCGGCATCACCGTCTCCAGACGTGAGATCTCGCGCTTGAATTCCGAGATGTAGTCGAGTGTGGGGCTGATGTCGTACGCGTCGAGCACGTCGAGCCCGATCACGGTGCAGCCCTTGCAAACGCGCAGCAGCGCTTGGTAGTACTTGGCCGCCGCAGCCCCCGAGGGGCTCGAGAACTGATGCGCCACGTTGCCGCGGTTGGACTCGTCCCACGACTCGTACTGACGCACGTTGGGAAAGCGCTTAACGAATTTCTGCACGTCGCGCTGGTAGAGGGAGAGGCTGGGCAGCTTCGTCGGCGAGTATTCCGAATGGTAGAAGGCGACGAGGACCTGCTCGTGCGCTGCTTCCGCGGCCTTGATGAAGTTGATCGCCTGGTCCAGCGAGTAGGAGTGCGCGACCGCGTCGTAGGGAGCGACGTAGCGAACGATCTTCGTGTGCAGCTGCGTGAACAGCGAGTTCCTGAACATCTTCGGGCTCTCGTTGCCGATGCCGGTCAGGTAGGAGCTGGCCGCGTGGGCGCGGGTGCCGGAGCTGGCGCGCGGCGCTGCGCCGGCCTGGCTGATCGCTCCGAACGCGAGCGAGCTCGCGAGCAGCGAGACGAGCAGGACGGCGATCGGGCGGGGAAGTGTTCTCATATGGGTGGGCAACAGGGTAGGGAGTCGATGGTTGCGTGGGACCCCACACTCTTACCAGGCGTTTAGCCGCCGCCCTGCCCCGCAGCGCGAACTTTAAGTCGGCGTTTAGTTCAGGGGCGTCGCGGATCCGCGCTCAGTCCGCGCCCGCCGTCCACTCGGCGAGCTGCTCACTGCCGTGGCCGCGGAGCGCGGGATCGGCGACGATGCGCACGTCCACGCCCGGCAGGCCGCGCAGCAGGCGCATCAGCAGCGATCGCTCGGAGCCGGCGCCCAGGCGCCCGAGGCCGCGGCGCTCGGATGGCGTGCCCATGAAAACGTACGTCGCGCCCAGCGAGCGCGCGACGTCGATCGCGACCGCTGCCACGTCCTCGCCCTCCTGTACCCGCAGCTGCGCGCCGAGCATCGCCGTCAGCCGCCGCAGCTCCTCCAGACGCCTGCGGTCCTCCGGGCTCGGCGGCCGGCCGGGCGGCCTCACGACGAGCACGTCGAGCTCGGCATCGAGTCGTTGCGCCGAGCGCCACGCGCGCCGGACGATGCGCTCAGAGTGCGGCGCGAGCGTCGCGAGCGCGAGCAGCCGCTCGGCGATCGCCTGTGGCCCCGGCGCGGCGCTCGCGGGCAGCCCGTCATCGTCGCGGCGGACCGGCGCGGCCGGCACGCGCACCAGGCGCTTGATCTCGACGTCCTCGGCGACCTGCCGCAGAGCCGTCTCGCGCAGGGCGGCCAGGTTCTCGATCTTGAAGAAGTTGTTCAGCGCCGCCGGCACGCGCGCCGGCGGGTACACCTTGCCGGCGCGTAGGCGTGCGATCAGCGCCTCGGGCGTGAGGTCGATCAGCACGACCTCGTCGGCGGCGGAGAGCACCGCGTCGGGGATCGTCTCGCGCACACGCGCTCCTGTCAGCTCGGCCACCTGGTCGTTGAGGCTCTCGAGGTGCTGGACGTTGACCGTCGAGAACACGTCGATCCCCGCCTCGAGCACGTCGCGCACGTCCTCGTAGCGCTTCTCGTGCTCAACGCCGGGCGCGTTCGTATGCGCCAGCTCGTCGATTAGGCACAGCTCGGGCGCGCGCGCCAATACCGCCGGTAGGTCCATCTCCTCGAGCGGCGTGCCCCGGTAGACCAGATGCCGGCGCGGGATCTGCTCCAGGCCTTCGGCCTGGGCGAACGTCTCCGCACGTCCGTGCGTCTCCAGGTAGCCGATCGCGACGTCACGGCCGCTGTCGGCTTCGGCCACCCCCTCCTGCAGCATCCGGTAGGTCTTGCCGACGCCGGGCGCCATGCCGATGAAGACCTTCAGGTGTCCTTTTTCGTCGGTCATGTCAGGCCGTGCGGGACGCTACCGCAGCGACATCGAAGCCAAGACCGCCTCATAGCGGCGGCGCACGTCGGCACGGTCGGACTTCTCCGGCACCGACTCCTCACACGAGCGCATGATCATGTCGGCCTGCGCGAGTACCAGCTCGCGCTGCTCGGAGTTCGTGTAGGCCATCACCTTCGCCAGCCCGTCGAGCTGGCGAATCATCACCGCCGGCATTCCGCGACTGGCCTGGCGGATCTTGTCGTGTGCGCGCTCGAGCAGGCGCTCGAAGCCAACCGTGACGGCGATCACGCGTACGCGTCCGGCCCCGTCGCGATGAACCGTCGCGGGATGCCAGCGGCTTGCGATCTTGCCGAGGCCGTCGCTCAACCAGTCGATGCAGGCCAACGCCGTGAACGTGTCGTTGACCGCCGGCGAAAGCGCCCGAATCGCGATCTCCACGAGCTGGTCGACCGCAAAGGACAGATCCTGCGTGAGCGTTCTATGCGGGCCGGTCGCGTGTGCGCCGCCGAGCGCGCGTGCGACGCCGGGCGCTGCCGCGGCGGGCCAGACGTTCGCGAGGGGCTCGCCCTCGACGACGAAATGCCCCGGCCGACGCAGCAGCCGAATCACCGCATGGCTGCGGCTGGCGATCTCGATCAGCGTGCTCATGCTCACGTATTGCAGGTAGCCGCTGCTCGGCGCCGTCACGACGCCGCTGTCCTCGTCCAGGCGCACGAGCATCTCTGACAGCGACGGGCCGGTCTTTGGCGCATCGGGGTTACGCAGCACGACCTCGGACTCGATCGCGCGCGCGAGGTCACCGGCGATGCTCGCGATCACCTGCGGCAGCTGGATCGACTTGGCGATGTGGTCGATGAACACGACCAGCACACCGACGTCCAGGATCACCAGCGCCATCGTCACCGTGATCGACAGGTGCGGGACGAATTCGCCGTGGGATCCCGGACCGATCACGACGAGCGCGAGGATCGCGTACACGAACGTCGCGACGAAGCTGCCGAGCGTCAGCTGGGTGATCCGGTCGCGGATGAAGTTGCGCAGCATCCGCGGCCCGAACTGGGTAGAGGCGAGCGTCAAGGTCACGATCGTGATCGAGAACACGAGCGTCACCACCGTGATCACCGCGGCGGCAATCGTCGTCAGGATCTGGCGCGCCGCGTCGGGGGTGCCGCTGATCACCCACGACGGGAAGTGCAGCGAGCCGTCGTACGCGGACCGGTCGAGCGCGTAGGTGCCAGCGAACAACGCGACCGCGAGCACGATCTCGACCGTCGGCACGAGCCACAGGTTCGTGCGCAGCGCCTCGCGGCGCCACGCCGAGGGCAGCGGCAACTGGGGCCTCATCGCGACACCATGCCTGTGCGAGCGCGCAGCGGGCAGCGGGTCTGAGGGATCGAAAGGTGGGTGTGGTCGGCCATTACGTTCGGACAGCACGGAGCGCTGCCGACCAGTCTTCCCGGCTCACCGGCGGCCAACGATATCGGGCGGCTACGACCAGCTGCTTCCGAGATGCGCGTTGAACGCCTGAGGGGAGCTAGCCGACGCGCGTCTCGGAAAGGAGGTTCAGCGGCGCGAGCTCAGCTTGAGGCCGCATCGCCTACTACGTCAGCGAGCTGATCCTCGAGGGCGTCCTGCACTTCGTAGATCGCCTGGGTCACTGTCCGCGGACAGTCCCTGTAGAACAGCGGGCTCAGACCGTCGGTGATCAGCACTTGGGCGCGCGCGACACCTGCGGGGTGCAGTCGAGCCGCGCTCTCGAGCCGTTCCGCGAGTCCCAGCAGCGGATGGCGCGCGCGCTTCACCGCGGTTGGCTCCACCACCACCGCCGAGAACACTCGGCCCCCCGTGTGCTGGTCGGCGTAGTCGACGATTCTGCGAAGAGCACGTGCGACCCTGCGCCTGGTACGCGGCTCGGTGAGTTGCTGTGCACGCAACGCCAGCGCCGGCGTCGACAGAAATGGGCGGCCGGAGGCGATCTGGCGGTCGAGCGCGCCACGCGTCGCGTAGACCCTCAGCCTCAGTTTCACCGGTGCGCGTGCCGAGGCAGAGTCCGCGCGACTGCGGCGGTGGAGCGGGATCACGTGAAGCGCGTTCATCAGAAGTGACCCTTGAGCGCCTCCGTCGAAATCGTCCTGGTGTCCTCGGGCGCCGGGCGCAGGATCAGGATCTCGGCCGGCACGCGATCGAGCATCCAACGCAGATCCTCATAGCTCAAGCCGACGCGGGGGTCTTCGTCGGCAGAGACGATGATGCGATCGAAATGCTCGACGTCGAGCAGTTTGCGCAGCGCGTCGCGCGCGGAGCGTCCACGCCCGACGCGCGAGTCGACCGGCACGCCCTGCGAGGAGGCGCGTTGCTCGATCGCCTCGAGCAACGGCATTCCGCGCGCGGACTGCACCGGCAGGGCCGTTTCCAGCGGCAGGCTCATTGGCACCTGCGCGAGGAACGCCGGCATGATGATCGCGTTCTCGGCCTTCGCCAGGCGCACGGCCGCCTCGAACGAGCGCCGCGAGATCTCTTCACCGGTGAACGGCAACATGATCCGGCGACCCTCCGGCAGCCGGTTGCGTGCCGGCCGGCGACCGTGCGGTGGGAGCCAGTAGCCCGCAGCGATTCCCACCAGGGCGGCGACGCAGCCGACGACCACGACGACAGCCGCGCTCATAGGCCCTCCACTTTCGGGCCACTTGTACCGTTCGTGCGCAGCGAGCGGTCGGCGACGATGCGCACGTCGACCCCCGGCAGTCGCTGCATCAGCCGCTGCGGCAGGGGCGTGCGAAGGCGCGCCAGCCCACGCGCGGGGCGCGCGCCGCCGATCAGGATGTAGGTGGTGCCACGCCGCGAGGCGACCTCGACGATCGCGTTCGTCAGGTCGTCGGACTCCTCCTCGATCATCCGCGCCCCGAGCACCGACGCGAGCTGGCGTAGCGCCGCGAGCGAGCGCTCTTCCTCCTCAGAAAGCTGCTTGCCGGGCACACGCACCAACAGCAGGTCGAGCCCGGCGCCGAGACGCTGCGCCGAGCGCCACGCGCGGCGCACGAGCCGCTGGGCGCCTGGGTAGGGCTCGATCAGGGCAAGCAGGCGCTCGCCGACGGCCTGGGGCGCATCCGCGGCGAGGCTCTCTTCGCGCGAGCCGACGAGCTCGGTCGTCAGGCGCTTGGCGCCGACCTCTTCGGCCACCTGACGCAGCGCGACCTCGCGCAGCGCCGAAAGGTTCTCGATCTTGAAGAAGTTGTTGAGCGCCGCGTCGACGCGCTCCGCCGGGTAGACCTTGCCGGCGCGCAGCCGGTCGAGCAGCGCCTCTGGCGTCAGGTCGATCAGGACGACCTCATCGGCGCGACCGAGGATCGCGTCGGGGATCGTCTCGCGCACGCGCACGCCGCTCAGCTCCGTGATGTGGTCGTTGAGCGACTCGAGGTGCTGGACGTTGAGCGTCGAGAGCACGTCGATCCCCGCGTCGAGGACCGCCTCGATGTCCTCGAAGCGCTTGGCGTGCTCGGTGCCCGGGACGTTCGTGTGGGCGAGCTCGTCGATCAGGCAAAGCTCGGGCGCGCGACGCAGGATGCTCGGCAGGTCCATCTCTTCGACGACCGTGTCGCGGTATCTCACGCGCCTGCGCGGAACCATCGCCAGACCCTCGGCGGCGTGGGCGGTGTCCGCGCGGCCATGCGTCTCGAGCAGGCCTATCACGACGTCGTGACCCGCGTCCAGCTCAGCGTGTCCCTCGAGCAGCATGCGGTAGGTCTTGCCGACGCCGGCGGCCATGCCGATGAAGACCTTGTGGCGGCCGCGGCGGGATTCGGCGGGAGCAGCCATGGCAGTGCAGTCGCGCTCGCGTCGGTCGCGAGGCGCTTGCCGCTCATCCTCCGAGGAGGTTGTGCACGATCAGGTCGATCAGCTTGATGCCTATGAAGGGCGCGATGATCCCGCCGAGGCCATAGATCCACAGGTTGCGGCGCAGCAGCGCGCTCGCGCCGATCGGCCGGTAGCGCACGCCCCTCAGCGACAGCGGGATCAGCAGCGGGATCACTAGCGCATTGAAGATGATCGCGGAGACGATCGCCGATTCGGGGTTGCCGAGCGACATGATGTTGAGCACGTGCAGCGGACCCGTTCCGCCGGCGCTGGCGGCGTACGTGGAGATGAACACGGCGGGCAGGATCGCGAAGTACTTGGCGACGTCGTTGGCGATTGAGAACGTCGTCAAGGCGCCACGGGTGATCAAGAGCTGCTTGCCGACCTCGACGATCTCGATCAGCTTCGTCGGGTTGGAATCGAGGTCGACCATGTTGCCTGCCTCGCGCGCAGCCTGGGTGCCGGTGTTCATCGCTACGCCCACATCTGCCTGGGCCAGCGCCGGCGCGTCGTTGGTGCCGTCGCCGGTCATCGCCACGAGCCGGCCTTCGCCCTGCTCCTCGCGAATCAGCGCGAGCTTACGCTCGGGCGTGGCTTCGGCGAGGAAGTCGTCGACGCCGGACTCTTCCGCGATCTTGGCGGCTGTCAGGCGGTTGTCGCCCGTGACCATCACGGTCCTGATGCCCATCGCGCGCAGCTGGTCGAAGCGGACCCTCATGCCCTCCTTGACCGTGTCCTTGAGATACACCACGCCGAGCACCTGGCTGTCGCGCGAGACCGCCAGCGGCGTGCCGCCCTCGTTGCCGATGCGGTCGAGCTCGGCCTGGAGCTCGGGCGGCGGCGTGCCGCCCTCACTGCGGACGAGGTCGATGATCGCGTCGCCGGCACCCTTGCGCAGCTGGTGGCCGTCCATGTCGACGCCACTCATCCGCGTCTGCGCGGTGAACGGCACGAAC
Source organism: uncultured Solirubrobacteraceae bacterium (assembly GCA_963737025.1). Classification (GTDB taxonomy): domain Bacteria; phylum Actinomycetota; class Thermoleophilia; order Solirubrobacterales; family Solirubrobacteraceae; genus Palsa-744. The sequence continues at coordinate 259,922 of CAVTRA010000004.1, read as the reverse complement.
TCGGCGTGCAGCGTCGTCATGTCGTGCTCGCGGATGCCGTATGTCTTGGCGAGCACGACGATCGAGCGGCCCTCGGGCGTCTCGTCGGCGAGCGAGGCCAGCTGTGCGACCTCGGCCAGTTCGGACTCCGGCACGCCGGGCATCGGCACGAATTCGGAGGCGAGCCGGTTGCCGATCGTGATCGTCCCGGTCTTGTCGAGCAGCAGCACGTCGATGTCGCCCGAGGCCTCGACGGCGCGGCCCGAGAGCGCGAGCACGTTACGACGGACGAGGCGGTCCATGCCGGCGATCCCGATCGCGCTCAGCAGCGCGCCGATCGTCGTTGGGATCAGCGCGACGAGCAGCGCGATCAGCGTCGTCTCAGAGATCGCTGTACCGGCGAACAGGCCGAACGGGCGCAGCGTCGCGACGACGATCATGAAGATCAGCGTCAGCGCCGCGAGTAGGATGTTCAGCGCGATCTCGTTGGGGGTCTTGCGCCGCTCGGCGCCCTCGACGAGCGCGATCATGCGGTCTAGGAACGACTGACCGGGCTCCTGCGTGATTTCGACTTCGATCCGATCCGAGGTCACACGCGTGCCGCCGGTCACGGCGCTGCGGTCGCCACCGGACTCGCGGATCACCGGGGCGGACTCGCCCGTGATCGCCGACTCATCGACGGTCGCGATGCCCTCAATCACGGTGCCGTCGCCCGGGATCAGCTCGCCCGCGGGCACGACCACGATGTCGCCGCGCATCAGCTCCGCGGCCGCCTTGGTGGAGCCGTCGCGCATTTTCGCGACCGTCTCCTTGCGCATCGCGCGCAGGGTGGCCGCCTGGGCACGGCCGCGACCCTCGGCGAAGGCCTCGGCCATGTTCGCGAACACGACCGTCAGCCACAGCCATATCGAGATCGTGAACGTGTACCACGATGGGTCGTGACCGCCGAGCGATTCGCCGCCGCCGAGCTGGATGAACCACGTGACCGTCGTGATCAGCGCACCGATCTCGACAACGAACATCACCGGGTTGCGGATCTGCACGCGCGGGTCGAGCTTCTTCAGGCTGTCGATCAGCGCCCGGACGACGATGCCGCGCTGGAACAGCGAGATCGCCTGGCGTTCGTGGGTTGCGGGCATCTGGGCGGACATCAGCTCTTTGCTCCTGTCAGGCGGTCGAGTGCGAGGTTGAGTTCGAGCACGTTCACGCCTTCTTCACCGGAGAAGCCGAGCCCGCGCCCGGAGGTGTACTTGGCGATCAGCCCGTCAACCGCCGCGAGCGTTAGATGGCGCACGGACGCGATCCGGTATGCCTGGATCCTGGCGTTCGCGCTCGAGATTTCCGGGTCCAAATTGGAGCCAGACGTGTTGACCGCGTCTACGGGAATCTTGCCGGCGTTCAGCCCAGGGTCGTATTCGACCTTGGTCGCGGGGTTCTTGTTCAGTTCGAGGTACGCCTTGATGTTTTCTTCATCCGCTTCCTTGGTCTTAACGCTGTTGGGACCGTGGTTGGAGAAGGTGCTCGCCGCCGCGTTGTAGGCGCCGCCTTCGGTGGCCGACGGCCGCGACTGGAAGTAGAGCGGGTCAGGTTCTGTCACTACCGCGCCTTTCACTTCCTTGACCTTGCCATTCTTTTCGAGCACCGCCGTGCCAAAGTTCTGGCCGATGATCTTCGACCCGACGAGCTTGCCGTCGACGTAGACCTTCTGGCCGTTGGCATCTCCCGGGAACGCGACCTGGCTGATGCCGGTGATCGCGAGCGGATACACGAGCCCGAGCAGGATCGCGAACACGATCACCGCGATCACGGATGTGATGGTGTCTCGGAGCCACGGTTTCATATCAGTAGAGATGTCCGGTCAGGCCCTGGACGATCGGTCCGAGCAGCAGGGCGGGGAAGAACGTGAGTGCGCCGACGAGGATGATCACGCCGATCAACAGCACGACGAAGGTGCCGTTGTCGGTACGCATCGTGCCGAGGCCGGCCGGAGTGACGCGCTTGCCGGCCAGCGCGCCGGCGACAGCCAGCGCGAACAGGATCGGCGCGTAGCGTGCGAAGACCATGTCGAAGCCACCGAGCACGTCGGCGAAGGTGATTCCGTGGGAGCCGAGACTGCCGGCGTTGGGCTGGATGAAGCCCGTGTAGCCGGCGAACGCGGAGCCGTTGTTGTTCGCCTGTGAGAGGTAGGCGTAGAAGCTCTCGGAGAATCCCTGGGGCGTGTGTACGCCGAGCTTCGCCGAGGTCGCGACTTCGCTGATCGATGTGCGCCCCGCTTTCGTCGCAACGGCCAGTGCCGTGCAGAACAGCGCAGCGAGCGGCGTGATCAGGATTCCGAGACCCGCGAGCTTTATCTCTTTTGCCTCGAGCTTCTTGCCGAGCCACTCCGGCGTGCGTCCCACCATCAGCCCGCCGAGGAACACCGCCAGCAGTACGTAGAGCAGGATCGAGTACAAACCGGTGCCGACCCCACCGAAGATCACCTCGCTGGCTGAGAGGTTGGCGAAGGGGACGGCTCCGCCGATACCGGTGAACGACTCGATCGCGCTGTTGACGGCGCCGCACGAGGTGACAGTGGTGACGACATCGAACAGCGCCGAGCCGGCGATACCGAAGCGCTGCTCCTTGCCTTCGAGGTTGCCGCCACCCGAGCCTGAGATGACACCGGTGTGCAGTCCCGCCGCGTGCTGTGCGGGTGAGCCGTGCGCCTCAGCGATATACGCGACGATCACCGCACCGAGGAACATGATCATCACGGTTGCGAAGATCGCGTAACCCTGGCGGCGGTTGCCGGTCATGCGCCCGTACATGAAGATCAGCGCCGCCGGAATGATCAGGACGGCCAGCATCTCGATGAAGTTGGTGAAGCCGCTCGGGTTCTCAAAGGGGTGCGCCGAGTTCGTGTTGAAGAAGCCGCCGCCGTTGGTGCCGAGCTCCTTGATAGCCTCCTGGCCGGCAACAGGGCCCATCGCGATCGTCTGGCTGAGGCCGGTGATCGTGTGGACGTGCAGGTAGTTCGAGAAGTTCGCAATCACGCCCTGAGAGGCGAGGACGAGCGCGATCACGACCGACAGCGGTGCCAGCACGTAGAGGATCGTGCGAACCATGTCCTGCCAGAAGTTGCCGATACCCTTCCCGCTGCGTCCGATGATCCCGCGAACCAGTGCCACCGCGACGACGATCCCGACCCCCGCCGACAGCCAGTTCTGCACCGTCAGCCCGATCATCTGGCTGAGGTAGGTCATCGTCGTCTCGCCGCCGTAGTACTGCCAGTTGGTGTTCGTCATGAACGACGAGACGGTGTTGAATGTCACATTCGCCGGGGCAGAGTGGAAGCCGAGCGGGTTGAGCGCATGCGGAACGAAGAACGCGTTCTGCGTGCGCAGCACGAAGTACAGGAACAGCCAGCCGGCGAGCGAGAAGATGATCAGGCTTTTCGCGTACGCCTTCCAGTCCTGCTGGCGCTCTGCGTCGACCCTGATGATGCGAAGTAGAAAGCGCTCAGGGGCAGCAAAAATCGGTGACAGGAAGACCCGTTCACCAGTGTAGACCCGCGCCATGTACGTGCCGACGGGAAACGCCAGCGCGCTCAGCACGAGCACGAACGCAAAGATCGTGACCCAGCCGGCGAACGTCATCTAGAGCTTCTCGCCCCTGATGAGGGCGTAAAAGAGGTAGGCGATCACGATCACCGAGACGACGAGGCCGAAGAAGTCCGCGCCGCTCATGTGCGCGACGAAGTAACCCAGCGGGGGTGACGCGCTCATACGCGGTCGATGCCCTCGATCATCGCCAGCAGAATCGCGAACATCACGATCCCGAGAACTATGTACACGACGTCCATGCGAGGACTATGGGCGCCCGCGCGTCACGAACGCGTAACGAATCCGACGCGACTCATAACGATTTCGTAACGGCGGCCTAAACGCCGCTCCGGATCACTCGGAGAAGCGGTAACCGACGCCTGGGTCGGTGACGATGAAGCGAGGCCCACTCGAGCCGTCCTCGCCGTCGGGCTCGATCTTCGCGCGCAGCCGCGCGATGTGGGTGCGCAGCGGCTGGATGTCGTCGACGTACTCGGCTCCCCACACCTCCGCGAGCAGCTTTCGGTGCGTCATCAGCCGCCCACGATTGCGTATGAGCACGCGCAGCAGGTCGAACTCGATCGGCGTGAGGTGGACCGGCTCTCCGTCGCGGCGCACGACGCGCGCCGCGAGGTCTATCTCCAGCCCATCGACCACGATCCGCGGCTCCTGCTCGCCGTGAGCGGCACGCCGCAATGCCGCGTTGAGTCGCGCCACGAGCTCGCGTGCACCGAATGGCTTGGTGATGTAGTCGTCCGCCCCCGCCTCCAGCGCCCTCACCTTCTGCTCCTCCTCACCGACTGCCGAGAGCACCAGGATCGGCATCTCGCTCCATTCGCGCAAGGTGCGCGTCACGGCGATCCCGTCGAGGTCGGGCAGCACGAGATCGACGATCGCCGCGTCCGGCGGGCGCACCGCCGCGAGGTCCAGCGCCTGCGAGCCCGTTTCCGCCGGCACCGCCTCGAAGCCCGCCTCGCGTAGCACCACCTTGAGCGCACGGACGATCTGCGGCTCGTCGTCGACCACGAGCACGCGTGGCGCGGGCGCGGGCGCCGGCTCGGCCGGCCCTCGGGCGCTCATGTCGCCTGCTCTCGACCGCCGGCCGGGGAGACCGGCACCTGCGCCGTTTGTGCCCCGTCGCTGGTGGATGGCTCGTCGCGGACTGCCTGCTCGCTGGGCGCCCCGAGCGGCATCTCGAACACGAACGTCGCGCCCTGGCCGGGAAGCGACTCGACATGCAGCGAGCCGCCGTTCGCCTCGGTGAAGCCGCGGGCGATCGCCAACCCGAGACCGGATCCGCGATGGCCGCTTGTGGCAGTGCCGGCGCGATAGAACGGCTCGAACACCCGCTCGAGTTGGGCCGGCGGGATTCCCGGGCCGCGATCGACGACGCGCACGATCACGCGGTCACCCGAGCTGCGCGTGCGTGGCGCTCCGCCGACATCATGCGCCGCGGGCGGAGCCGTTGCGGGTGTTCCCGCCAGCCGCCGCACCGCGCGAGCCCGTACCGACACAGGGTGCCCGCCGGAGTGGCGTCGCGCGTTCTCGAGCACGTTCACGAAGGCGCGCTCCATCTGTACCGGGTCGACGCTCACCGGCGGCAGCTCGCGGTCGATCGAAAGGCTGAACGCGGCCGGCGCACCCCCGACCTCGGACACAGCTGCACGAATCAGCTCGTCGATCGAGGTCCACTCCCGGCGGGGCTCTGCTGCACCGGCTTCGAGCCGCGAGAGATCGAGCAGGTTGTCGACCAGTCGGGCGAGACGCTTTGCCTCCTCCTGGATCACAGCCGCCATCTCGGCCCGCTCCTCCGGCGAGAGCGACGGGGAGCCGACCGCCTCGCCGGCGGCCGAGATGGCGGTCAGCGGCGAGCGCAGGTCGTGCGAGACGGCACGCAATAGGGCAGTCTTGACCGTGTCGGCCCGTCGCAGCGCGGCCGTCTCGACGACGCCGCCGAGCAGCGTTTCGCGCTCGAGCGCGGCGCTTAGCAGCGCCTCGAGCGCCGGCACGATGCGCTCCTGCAACCTGCGCAAGTTGGCCTCCGAGGTACCCGCGCCGACCAGCAGTGTGCCCAGCCGCTTCGACCCTTCGCGCAGTGGAAAGGCGATCCGGCGATCGTCACCTTCGACGGTGTCCATCTCGATCGCGGCGGAGCTCAATTCGAGCGTCTGCGCCAGGCGCGCCGCGGCGGTTGGCAGCGCCTCCGCGAGATCGTCTCCGCGCAGCAGCAGGCGGGCCATCTCCGCCGCGAGGTCGGCCTCTTGCCTGCGCTCCTCGGCGTCACGGCTGCGCGCACGGGTGACCTCCGCAACCGAGCTCGCCAGCATCGCAACGATAAGAAACGCGGCGAGCGCTACCCAGTCGCCGGAATCGCGCAGAGTGAAGTGTCCGACCGGCGGGAGGTGAAAGAAGTTGAACGCCGCCGCGCTGAGCACTGCAGTGGCCATGCCCAGCCAGGCCCCCCACGCGAGCGACACGACCAGGACGGCCGGCAGGTAGACGACGCTCAGCGACACCACCGGCGCGACGTGCGCCAACGGGTAGACGATGAGGGTGGTCAGGGCCACGGCGAGGAGCGCGACGAGCGCACCCACCCTGCGGGGGGGCGGCTCCGATGCAAGCAGGAAGCCGAGCGGAGATGGCACCGTCACCAGCCTAATGGCGAACGGGGCGGGGCTCGTATCCCGCCCCGTTCGGTGCGCCCTGCGCGGTTCGGTGCGCCGATGGAGCCGGCTCTCCCTCCAGTGGGCCTCGCTCCATGCCGTATCCCACCGTCCCGGCGAGCATCATCGCGAGTGTCGGGCCGTGCCGAAGTGACGCTGCGGTGACCACGCTGTGACGATCTCGTGACCGGTCGCCCGAGCGCGCGTGATCTCGTCAGCTCAAGCTACGGGCCGAAAAAGCCGATACGTACACGGAGCAGCGCAGACGAATGACCTCGTTCCCGCTCCAAAAGACAGCGCTGATCCCCCTGGCGTTCGCGGCGGGGCTGTTTTGCGGCTGGCCTGGAGCGGCGAGCGCTGCCGATCTCCAACAGCAGCCGAGCGAATACACCGTGAAAGCGGCCTGTGCCGCGCCTGCGTTCGGTCACGTCGGCTGCCTGTCGCTGCGGCTCATGCGGCGGTCCGCGCCGACCCGCCCGAGCAGCGCGTTTGGAGCAGTGTCGAGCTCGGCCGGCGGCTCGCCGCAGGCGGCGCCCTCGCCGGCGCTGGGCGAAGTCGGCTACACGCCCGAACAGCTGCACTCCGCTTACGAACTGCCTGAAGAAGCGCCGTCCTCGCAGACGATCGCGCTGGTCGACGTGTACAACGACCCGACGGCGGCCGAAGACCTCGCGAGCTACAGCAGCGAATTCGGACTGCCGCCGTGTGGCGGCGGCTGCTTCACGCAGTACAACCAGGAAGGCAAAACGACGAGCCTGCCGTTCCCGAAAACGACTGCTGAACTCGAAAGCTCGCGGACGAGCGCGAATAAAGCCAGGAAAGAAGAAGCCGCACGCGCCGAAGGCTGGGGTCTGGAGATCTCGCTCGACATCGAGACCGCTCACGCGGTCTGCCACAACTGCCACATCGCGCTCGTCGAGGCCAAATCGACGAGCTACGCCGACCTCGAAGCCGCCGAGCGCGCCGCCGCGGGCCTTGGCGCGACCGAGATCTCGAACTCGTGGGGTGGGCCCGAGTGCATCGAAGCGCCGGCGCGCGAATGCGTGCCGAGCACGCAGGCGTTCAACCACCCGGGGATCGTTATCACGGCCTCGGCCGGCGACGACGGATATCTCAGCTGGACGGCCCCGAGCAGCGCCGAACGCGGCTTCGCCTCCTTCCCCGCGTCCTCGCCCGACGTCATCGCGGTCGGCGGCACGCGGCTGCTGTTGACCGAAGCAGGGCGGTGGGCGCAAGAGACGGTATGGAACGACGGCGGCGAAAACGAGGTCGCACCGGCCGAAGAGCACGGCGCCGGCGGAGGGGGTTGCAGCGTCGTGTTCGCCGCGCAGCCCTGGCAGCAGAATGTTGCCGACTGGTCCTCGGTCGGGTGCGGCTCGCACCGCGCCGTCGCCGACGTGTCCGGGGACGCGGACCCCTACACGGGCGTCGCCGTGCGCTACTCACGCCCCAAAGAATGCGAATCCGAAGGACTCCCCGACTGGTGCACGATCGGCGGCACGAGCCTCGCCTCCCCACTCGTTGCCTCCGTGTTCGCACTCGCCGGCGGAGCCGGCGGGGTCGAATATCCGGCCCAGACGCTCTACCAACACCAGAAGCTACGGTCGACCTCGCTGCACGACATCGACGTCGGCTCCAACGGAAGATGCTCGCAGCCGTTCAACGAAGAAACCTTCTCGACTGGCTGCGCGCCGCAACAGGAGGCCACGACCAGCTGCTCGCTCCAACTGATCTGTCTCGCGCACATTGGCTACGACGGGCCAACCGGCGTGGGAACCCCGCACGGCATCGCGGCGTTCAAAGCTCTGTCCAACCGGGAAACCGAAGAACTGGCCCAGATCGAAGCCGAAGAACAAGCGCGAGCCGCGGCCAAAGCGTCGGAAGAAAGAGCGCCAGCCGAAGCGATCGCCAACGCGGAAGCAAGCAAACGAGCGGAAGAACAGCGCAAGCTGGAAGAAGCACAGCGACAAGCCGCGGAAAGCATCCGATTGCAACGCTCCTCCCCAACCGGCACACAGCCCGCAACCACCGCCAGCACACCGGCCTCGGTACACATCTCGGCGCTGGCGCTGACCTTCAAGACGCTCCTCGCGCTGAACGCCCGTCGACCGAGGCTGTCGCGGGTCGGCTTCTCGTTCACGAGCGCCACCGCAACGCCGCTGCGCGTCACGCTAGCGCGGCGAGTCCGGGTTCGCGGGCGCACACGCTGGCGGGTGGAGCACGCCTACAAACTCGCCGCCGTCCGCGGCACCAACAGCAAGCACCTCAGCGGAGCCGGCGTGCTCGTTCCCGGCGCGTACCGTCTCACGCTCACGCCGTCCGGCGGTAGCGCGGCCTCGCTTGTGTTCAAGCTCGGCTAGCTCGCACCCGCGTCGCGCAACACCAGCTCGCCGCGCTCGGTCAAACGCCACGAGTTCGGCGCCCCCCGCGTGCGACCTTCGCTGAGCTTCGCGATCAGGCCGCGCTCCTGCAGACGATTCAGCAGCTTCGAGATCTGGCCCTGGTCGACGATGCCCGCGCGATCGGCGACCTCGCGGTTGCTCGCGCCCGGATAGGCCGCGATGGAGCTCAACACGCGAGCCGTGCGATAGGTGATGCGCACGCCACCGGCGCGCTCGCCTGAGGCGCCGGCGTCGGGCGGCTCGATCGTTGCCGCGGTCCGGATGCGGGGTGCAGGGCGCAGCAGCTCACGTCGCGCGACGCCGACTCCCAGGTAGGGCAGCACGATGATGCTGACGAGGGCTCCGAAGAGGTCCATCACGCCTGCCTCCGCATCTGCCAGCAGCCGGTTCTGGAGCACCGCCAGCACCGCGCCGACGACGCCCTCCGCAATCACCGTCGGTGGCTGCTGGCGCCCGGCGGGAACCTCGAGGCGCCCGCGATCGATGGCAGCCGCGAGTATCGCGAGCAGCTCCACGCGGCGACGTAGCACCCGCTCGCCGCCGCTGATCGAATACACCACCAACAGTGGGCCTAGCGCAGGCTCGTCTTCGAGAAAGCGCAGGAACGCGACGAGCCCGGCCTTGATCGAATCGAGCCAACGCGACTCGGCATCGTATGCGCTGAGCACGCGCCGGCTCGCACGCTCGACGCCGAGCTCGAGTGCCGCGAGCAGGCACGCTTCACGATCTGGGAACTCCTCGTGAAAAGCCCGACTTGACACCCCCGAGCGAACGATCAGATCGGCGACCGTCACACCCACTCCGGCGGCGCCACGCTCCACCATCGCCTGGGCGAGCGCTTCAAGGACCCTCGTTCGTTGAGCTTCCCGCACGCCCTATCACTCCCCCTTGACTATGGTCGGAGAGCCTATCTTCTTACTGTCCAGCCATCGCGTCGTCGGCGTGGGCGACGGCTCCCGTCAGTGCGCCGCCGCCAAGCTCGCGGGCGCGCCGTATGCCTGTAGCGCCTGCGGCAGCTCCACGCTCCCATCGGCCCGCTGGCCGTTCTCCAGCAACGCAACGATCGTGCGCCCGACCGCGACGGCCGTGCCGTTGAGCGTATGCAGCACCTGCGTGCGGGTGGGTGGGCTCTCATTCGCGCGGACGCGAATGTTCAGGCGCCGCGCCTGGTAGTCAGTGGTGTTCGAGCACGACGTCAGCTCGCGGTAGCGGCCCTGGCTCGGGATCCACACCTCGCAGTCGTACTTCTTGGCCGCCGAGTTGCCGAGATCGCCCACCGCGATGTTGACGACTCGGAAGGGCAGGTTCAACTCACCGAGGATCTCCTCCTCGATCGCGAGAATCCGCTCGTGCTCCTGCCCAGATTCATCGGGCGTGACGAAGCTGAACATCTCGACCTTGTCGAACTGGTGCACACGGAAGATGCCGCGAGTGTCCTTACCGGCTGCCCCCGCCTCGCGCCGGAAGCACGGCGAGAAGCCGGCGTAGCGCAGCGGCAGCCGCTCACGGTCGAGTATCTCGCTGTCGTGCAGCGAGGCCAGCGCGACCTCCGATGTCCCCACGAGGAACAGCTCGTCCTCCGGCAGGCTGTAGATCTGCTGCTCGGTGTCCGGTAGAAAGCCTGTCCCGTAGAGCGCGCGCTCGCGCACCAGCACCGGCGGCACGACCGGTTCGAAACCGGCCCCGCGCAGCTTCTCGAGCACCCAGCGGACGAGCGCCAGCTCGAGCATCACGAGGTCGCCTTTCAGGTACGCGAAGCGCGCCCCGGAGAGCCGCGCAGCGCGATCCATGTCGATCATCTCGCCCGCCAGCTCGAGGTGGTCGCGCGGCGGGAAGTCCAGCTGCCTCACCGTGCCGACCTCGCGCACGAGCTCGTCCTCGGGACCCGGCGCGGCGGATGGGTCGGGAAGGTTCGGCAGCGGCGCAAGCGCCTCCTGCAGCTCGCGTTCGACCTCCCCCAGCTCCTGCTCGAGCTCCTTGGCGCGCGCGGCCACACCGCGCATCGCGGCAATCTCGCGCTCGCGCTCGCTCGCATCTGACGCCGAGCGGATACGCGTGTTCGCCTCGTTCTGCTCAGCGCGCAGGCCCTCGAGCTGCGGGAGCAGCTCGCGACGGCGCCGGTCGAGCCCGATCACGCGATCGAGCCCGTCGACCGTATCTCGCCCGCGCCGGGCGAGCGCCGCGCGAACGCCGTCAGGGTCCTCGCGGATGAGTTTGAGGTCCAGCACGAGCGTGTGCGGGCGAGTGGCCGGGTGAGCGGTCGGGCCCTATTCCTTGCCGGATTCCACGATGTTTGTCGCAGGTACTTTTTCGGCTTTCAGGCCCGAGTACTGCGCAAGGAATTCCGCCAGCGCGTGCGCATTGGAGCCCACGACGATGTTCTCGGGCATGATCGCACCGGAGAAGCCACCGTTGCGGATCGCGTAAAGCACCTGTTCGACGTTCTCCTTGCGGAAGTCGAAGTTCGGCCCGTTCGTCTTGACGCGGTTCGAGACCACAGTCGCGGAGCCCTGCGCGCCGACGACCCCCAGCGTGTGACAGCCGGAGCAGTGGTCGCGGAACAGCACCGCGCCTCTGTAATACGGGTTGGTCTTCGCGAGCTGGATCCCCTGTGAGCCGCAGCCAGCCACTGTGGCGGTGCAGGCGAGGAGCGCGATCATCGTGACTGCTGCTCTCATGCGCCGGGGAATATATAGGCCCTCGTCCGGCACGGAGCGCCGGACGAGTCATCGGTCTCCGGCACCGAGCGGAGCGCCGGCCGATTCGTTGGTCTAGAACCCATGGGCCGTGCTCGCCGCGCGCAGGGCGAGGAACACGACGACGATCGCCGACAGCGCCATCACCCCGATCTCGCGACGCACGATCGCCGCCACCAGGGCTCGCTGCTCGGGCGCCGGTAGCGTCCCGACCGCAGCGGCGTTCTCGACCCCGCGCTGGTCGAGGATCGTCTGAGCCGAGGCGACACGCAGTTGCTCGCCCACGAACGCGATCGCAAGCGGCAGCAGCGCGTACAGATAGAAGAGATGTTCGCTCGAGTACTTTCCGGCCGCCGCCAACGAGCCGATCGCGATCGCGAGCATAAGCGCGGCCCCCTGGCCGACCCGGAGCAGGATCCAGAACGCGCGGACCGCGGGCGGGGTCGAGGTACCCTGCATGAGCGCTCCGCCGCGATACCAGAGCAGGCCACCGAGGACGCCGGAAATAGCGTTCAGCACCGCCACGACGAGTGCTCCGGCGACTACGGCCTGCAGCACGGGAGGGTGGATTTCGAGGCGATTGCCACTATGTAACACCCTGCCACAAGCAGTGATATAACAGCGCGCGGTGCTGCGCACTTATTTCCCGGCGATCGTATTCCTCATTCTCGGTGGCGCCGTGGGCGGGGCCTTCACCGTGCTGAACTCGGTCATCGGACCCCGGCGCGCAACGCCGCACAAGCACGACCCGTACGAGTGCGGGCTGCCGTCCGAGGTCAAGCGCGGCCTTCGCTTCGGAATCAGCTTCTACCTGATCGCGATGCTGTTCATCCTGTTCGACATCGAGGTCGTCTTCCTGTACCCGATCGCGATCGAGCTGCGCGCCTACGGGAGCTTCGCGCTGAGCGAGACGATCGTGTTCATCCTGCTGTTGTTTGTGGCGTTCGTGTATGTCTGGCGCAGGGGAGCGTTGGAGTGGAAGTAAGACGCGAGCGGCTGGACCCGCCTCAGGGCTCTTCCGCGTCGCGCCCCGGTGACGGGCCGTTGCGCGTGCAGCGGCTGAACGCGGAGCAGATGCTGCGCGGGGGCGAGATCGAAGGGCCCAATCAATCGGCGCACCTGCAAGGCACGGAGCTCGACGAGTATGTGCAGGAACGCGTGCTCACGACCACGCTGGACAGCGCCGTCGCGTGGGCGCGCTCGAACTCGTTCTTTCCGCTCTCGTTCGGGCTCGCGTGCTGCGCAATGGAGCAGTTCCATACGGCGGGTCCCCGCATGGACATCGCGCGCTTCGGCTATGAGGCGTTCCGCGCGTCCCCGCGTCAGGCGGATCTGATCATCCTCGCGGGACGGGTCTCGATCAAGATGGCGCCGATCATCCGCAGGCTGTACGACCAGATGCTCGAGCCGAAGTGGGCGATCTCGATGGGCGCATGCTGCAGCTCGATGGGCGTCTTCAACAACTACGCGCTGGTGCCATCGGACAAGTTCATGCCGATCGATGTGCACGTGCCGGGCTGCCCGCCGCGGCCGGAGGCGCTCATGCACGGAGTGCTGAAGTTGCGCAAGCTCGTCCAGGACGACCCGGACATGGGCTGGCGGGAGCGCTACCGAGCGGTGGGAACCGAGGAGAGCCCCTAGATGCCAGACGCCACGGGCTTGGAGCTGCTCGCGGCAGAGCTCGGCGACGCGACTCTGGAGACCCTCTACTTCCGAAACCGCGCGACTGTCACGATCGAGCCGGCGCGGATCCGCAGCGTCCTCGCGACGCTGCGCGAGAAGGGATACACGTTCCTGGCGAGCGTGCACGGCGTCGACCATTTCCCCGAGGAGCCGCGGCTCGGCGTCATATACGAGCTGCTGGACATGAGCCGCGTCGACCGGATAACCGTCAAGCTTCGCGTGCCGACCGACGCGCCCACGGTCGAGTCGGTGACGGCGGACACACCCGACTACGCGGGCTGGCCGACGGCCGACCATCAGGAGCGAGAGGTCTACGACATGTTCGGGGTGGTGTTCGAGGGGCACCCCGATCTCCGTCGGATATTGATGCCCGAGGACTACGAGGGCCATCCCCAGCGCCGAGACTTTCCCATCGGCGGCGAACCGGTGATCTTCACCCGCGACGAGCGCAAATGGCTAGAGTCGCGGACGCAGGAGGGCACGAGCACCCTGGAGGGCACAGACGAGTGAGCGCGACCGATGACCCGACGGCGCTGTCCGAGTACCGCCGGCGCGAGCAGAGCGTCACGCTTTCGCCGCTCGAGCCCCAGCACGACCCGAGCAGCGGCCCGCACGACGAGCTGCTGACGCTGAACTTCGGCCCTCACCATCCTGCCACCCACGGCGTGCTGCGATTGCTCGTGACGCTGCAAGGCGAGGTCGTCCGCGACCTCAAACCGATCATCGGCTACGTACACACGGGCATCGAGAAGACCGCGGAGGACAAGGCCTACTGGAAGGTGATCCCAGTCGTCGAGCGGATGGACTACCTGTCCTACTACTTCAATGCGATGGCGTTCTGCGGCGCGGTGGAGGTCCTGGCCGAGGTGGATGTTCCCAAGCGCGCCCAGTACCTGCGCGTGATCCACCTCGAGCTCAACCGCATCGCGTCGCACCTGATCTGGCTCGGAACGAGCGCGCTGGACCTCGGCGCGGTCTCGATCTTCCTGTACTGCTTGCGCGAGCGCGAACTGATCCTCGATCTCTTCGAGATGTCCTCCGGCCAGCGCATGCACACCCGCTACTTCCAGGTGGGCGGCGTAATCGAGGACATCCCCGCCGGCTTCGAGCCAAAGTTGCGCGACTTCTTGAAGATCATGCCCAAGCGAGCCGACGAGTACGGCGCGATTCTGAACTCCAACGAGATCGTCCTGCAACGCCTGCGCGGCACCTGCCCGCTCGACGCCGAGACGCTGCTCGGGCTCGGCGTGAGCGGACCGCTGCTGCGAGCCGCCGGCAACCCTTGGGACCTGCGCAAGGCGGACCCCTACAGCTCCTACGAGGAGTTCCAGTTCAAGATCCCGGTGGGCACCGTGGGCGACAACTACGATCGCTTCGCCGTGCGCCTGGCCGAGATATACGAGTCGGTGCACATCATCGAGCAGGCTTTGGACGGGCTGCCCGAGGGCCCGCACATCACCGAGGACCGCAAGATCGCGCTGCCGCCCCGGCACGAGCTCGCGACCTCGATGGAGGCATTGATCCATCACTTCAAGCTCGTCACCGAGGGCATGCGCGTGCCGCCTGGAGAGGTGTACTACCCGATCGAGTCCCCTCGCGGCGAGCTCGGCTGCTACGTGCGCTCAGATGGCTCGTCCAAGCCCGCCCGCGTGCACATGCGCGACCCCAGCTTCGTCAACCTCCAGGCCCTCGCGCCAATGGTTCGCGGCAGCTACATCGCCGACATGATCGCCACCACCGCGATGCTCGATCCGATCCTCGGAGGGATCGACCGGTGATCCTGAGCACGCCAGGATGGGCGCGATGAGCACGCCTGAGGAGATCCTGCGGCTTGCTCAGGAGCTGGAACTCGAGGCTGCGCAGGAGGGCCTTGCACCGCGGCCGGTCCGCCGCTTCGTGCACGGCTCACGCGTGCCGGGCTGGGACGAACCGGCCGACCTCGCCAAGGACCCGGCCGAGATCCCCGACCCGGCCCAAACACCCGTGCCCGAGGATCTGCGCGCGGAGATCGAAGGGCATATGGCCAACTACCCCGACCGCCGTTCGGCGGCGCTGCCGGCCCTCGCCGCGGCGCAGCGCGTGCACGGCTGGTGCTCGCCCGAGGCGATCGAGCAGGTCGCATGCGTGATGCGCGTCACCCCGGCCTACCTGGACTCGGTCGCGACCTTCTACGACATGCTCGAGACCACCCCGGTCGGGCGTCACAGCGTGTATGTGTGCACCAACATCTCCTGTTCGCTGTGCGGCGCCGACGAGATCTACGCGGCCTTCCTCGGTGCCGTCGAGGCGGATTCGGAGTTCAACGTGCGCTCATTCGAGTGCCTCGGCGCTTGCGACATCGCCCCGATGGCCTCCGTTGACGGCGTCTACGTCGGGCCGCTCACGCTCGCCGACGTGCCGCAGCTGCTCGACGATGTTCGCGCGGGCCGACCGGTCCTGCCCGAGAAGCAGCTCGCGCGGCGCCTCGTGGCCGACCCACGAGCGAACACGCGCGAGTTCCCCGAGCATCCGACCGAGCAGGCCGCGCGGCCGGGCGGTGCCACCCCGGAGCTGGCGCCCGAGCGCGCCGCCGTCGGACCGGCCGTCGAGCAGAAACCACAGGGTCCCGCCACCGCGGACGAGCCCGGAGGCGAATGACGATGGCCAGCTCCGCCGCGCAGGTGGATGGACATCCCATCCTGCTGTTCACCGACATCGACGAGCCGGGGCTGAACACGCTCCCGGTCTACGAACGCCGCGGCGGCTACCAGTCGTTGCGCAAGGCGCTGGCGCTCGCGCCGGAAGCCGTCTTGGAGCAGCTGAAAGCCTCCGGGCTGCGGGGCCGCGGCGGCGCGGGCTTCGCGATGGGCACGAAGGTCTCGTTCCTACCGAAGGGCTCGATGGACAAGTACTTGGTGTGCAACGCCGACGAGTCCGAGCCGGGGACGTTCAAGGACCGCGAACTGATGCAGAAGACCCCCCACGCGCTGATCGAGGGGATCATCATCGCCTCCTACGCGGCCGGCGCCAACCGCTCGTTCATCTACATCCGCGGCGAGTACGCGCTGCAGGCGGACGTGCTCGACGCCGCTCTGTTCGAAGCGCGCGACGCGGGTTTCATCGGCGAGAATATCCTCGGCTCGGGGCACACCCTCTCACTGGTGCTGCACCGCGGCGCCGGCGCCTACATCTGTGGCGAGGAGACCGGATTGCTGGACTCGCTCGAAGGCAAGCGCGGCAACCCGCGCCTGAAGCCGCCGTTCCCCGCAAACCAGGGCCTCTACCAGGGACCGACGCTGATCAACAACGTGGAGACGCTCTCGACGGTACCGGCGATCATCTCAATGGGCGGCGAGGAGTACGCGAAACTGGGCGTCGAGACCTCTACCGGCACCAAGCTCGTGTCGGTCTCCGGCCACGTCAAGCGTCCCGGTAACTACGAGGTGGAACTGGGCGTCCCCTCACGCGAGATCATCTATGACCTCGCCGGCGGCCCGCCGGACGGACGCAGCATCAAGTGCTGGTTCCCCGGCGGCTCCTCCTCGCCGGTACTCACCGCCGCTGACCTCGACGTCCCGTACGACTTCAACTCGATGGCGCAGGCCGGCTCGATGCTCGGCTCCGGCGCGATCATCGTCGTCGACGACTCCACGCCGATCCTCGACGTCGCGATGAAGGTCGCCAAGTTCTACCGGCACGAGTCCTGCGGCAAGTGCACGCCCTGCCGCGAGGGCACCAACTGGACGGTCAGGATGCTCGAGCGCATCGACGCCGGTGACGCGACGCCGATGGACCTCGAGATCATGGCCTCCGTCCAGGAGCACATCATCGGCAACTGCCTGTGCGTGCTTGGCGACGCGATGGCGATGCCGATCGGCTCGATGATCGCCAAGTTCAAAGACGAGTTCGAAGCGCACATGGAGAGCGCGCGCCTCGGCCGCGGTCTCAACGGGGCCGCACAGCGAGGGGGCGTTTAGCGATGCCGCGTCCGCAGCCGAGGACCATCGCCTTCACGATCGACGGGCGCGAGGTGCACGCGCCCGAGAACGCGATGCTCGTCGACGCCGCCAAGTACGGTGACGTTGAGATACCGGTCTTCTGCTACGAGCCCAAGCTCGGCCAGCCGGTCGGCGCGTGCCGCATGTGCCTGGTCGAAATCGAGGGCATCCCGAAGCTGCAGACCGGCTGCTCGACGCCCGTCAAGGACGGCATGGTCGTGTACACCCAGAGCGGGCGCGTGAAGACCGCGCAGCGGTCGGTGGTCGAGTTCCTGCTGATCAACCACCCGCTCGACTGCCCCGTGTGCGACAAGGGCGGCGAGTGCCCACTGCAGGACATCACCTTCGGCTGGGGTGGTGGCATCTCGCGCTACATCGAGCCCAAGCGACACTTCGTCAAGCCGCTGGAGCTGTCCCCGCTGATCGCGATCGACCGGGAGCGCTGCATCCTTTGCTACCGCTGCGTGCGCTACTCCCAGGAGGTCGCAGAGGACTACCAGCTCGTCCTGCTCGAGCGGGGTGCGCACTCCTACGTCTCGACGTTCGACGGGCACCCGTACGTCGCGCCGTTCAGCGGCAACATCGTCGAGCTGTGCCCGGTCGGTGCGCTCACGTCGAGGCCTTACCGCTTCAGAGCCCGCCCATGGGACATCGAGGACGCCGGCACGGTATGCACGTTCTGCCCGGCGCAGTGCAACGTCAGCGTCACGGTCCGCGACGAGCTGGCCCTGCGCGTGCTCGCCCGCGACAACGCCGAGGTCGACGATGGCTGGCTGTGCGACAAGGGCCGCTTCGGCTACCAGTCGTTCCACGTCGAGGAGCGCGTCACCGAGCCGCTGCTGCGCGACGGCGGGCAGCTGCGGGCGGTGTCATGGGAGCGGGCGCTGCAGGAGGCCGCCGCAGGTCTCGCGCGCGCAGGTGCGAACACCGGCGCGATCGCCGGCGGCGCCAGCACCAACGAGGAGGGCCTGCTGCTCTCGCGTCTGCTGCGGGAGGGCCTGGGCGCGCCGCATCTGGACTCGCGCCGCGCCGGCAGCCTGCCGCTGTCATTGCACCGCGCGCTGAACGAGCCGCAGCTGCAGGCCAAGGTCTCAGACCTCGAGTTCGCTCACGCGGTGCTCGTGCTCGACGCCGAGCCGGTCAACGACGCGCCGATCCTCGACCTGCGTCTGCGCAAGGGCGTGCGCCGCCACAGCCTGCAGCTCGCGGTCGCCTCCCCTCAGGCGAGCCTGCTCGACGCAAACGCCGCGCTGTCGGTGCGCTACGCGCCGGGCGCAGGCGCGCTCTTCGCCGCCGCGCTGAACGCCGCCCTCAAGCACGACCCGACGTCAGAGCAGCTCGCGCGCGAGGCCGGCGCCGAGCATCATGAGGTTCGCGAGCTGGCGGCGCTCTTGCGAGGGGCCGGGAGCGCCGACGATGACGCGCTCGGCAACGGCGAGGCGCCCGACCGCGAGGTTGTGATCGTGTGGGGCGAGCGGCTCACCGCCGGCCCGAACGCCGCCGCCGGCGGGATCGCGCTGCTTGGGCTCGCCGACTCGCTCGGTATGGCCGGCGCGGACGGCGCCGGGCTGCTGGAAGTGCCCGCCTTCGCCAACGGCCGCGGACTGCGTGAGGCGGGCGTGCTCCCCAACGCCGGGCCGGGGCTGAGCGAGCCGGGCGCCGCGGCCGGCGAGACGTCCGCTTGCGACGCGCGCGCAATCGCCGAGGGCCTCGCGGCGGGCGAGCTCAGCGCTCTCTATCTCTTGCACTGCGACCCGCTGCGCGACCTTCCGGGGCGCGAGCTGTGGGAGCGCGCGCTCGCCGGCGCGAGCACCGTGGTGGCGCACGCTTCGTTTCTGACCGACGCGATCCGCGAGCACGCAACCGTGGTGTTCCCCGCTGAGACCTACGCCGAGAAGGAGGGCACGATCGTGCATCCCGACGGACGCCTGCAGCGGTTGCGTCCCGCGATCGCCCGACCGGGGAAGGTGCGGGCCGAGTGGCAGGTGCTCGTCGGGCTGGCGCTGCGGCTCGGGCTCGAGCTCGACGTGACGAGCGGCGCGATGGCCTCGCAGCTCGTGTTCGACGCTGTGCCGTTCTACTCCGACCTCACGCTCGAGGAGATCGGCGGCCGCGGCGTGCGCTGGCAGGATCGCGCAGCCGCCACCGCGTTCCCGCCGCCGGCCACCGCGCCAGCACCGGAGGGACCGTCGACGGCGCCCGTGCAACCCCCCGAGGATGCCGGCGAGCTCGCCGGCTGGCGCTCGGTGTGGGATGCGCCCGAGGTCGAGTATTCGCCGGCGCTCGCGTTCCTCTCGCCCCGCGGCACGAACGGACGCGTCACAACCCCCGTGCTGCCTATGTCGCTCGCCGGCGAGAAGCGCGCGTGATCGCGCTCGTCGGCTACTACGAAGCCTGGTGGATCCAGATCCTGAAGGCGATTGTGATCTTCGCCGTCGGCTTGCAGCTCGTGCCGGTCGTGCTCCTCGCCGAGCGCAAGCTGCTCGGTCGCTTCCAGGCTCGCTACGGACCCAACCGCGTGGGCCCGTACGGCGCGTTGCAGCCGTTGGCGGACATCCTCAAGCTGCTGACGAAGGAGCAGTTCCGCCCGACCAGCTCGATTGGCTTCCTATTCGCGTTCGCCCCGCTGATCTCGATCGTCACCGCCGTCGCCGCCTTCGCGATCATCCCGTTCGGCAACGTCCAGAAGATCTTTGGCACCCCCGTGGGGTTGTATGGAGTGGATGTTTCGATCGGGCCGCTCTACCTGTTCGCGTTCGGCGCCATCGCCTTCTACGGGATCATGCTCGGCGGCTGGGCGTCGGGGTCGAAGTACTCGTTCCTCGGCGCGATGCGCGGCGCCGCACAGCTGATCTCCTACGAGGTCTCACAGGGGCTCGCGCTCCTGGGGGTGATCTTCACCGCGCAGACGCTGTCGCTGACCGGCATCGTGACGGCTCAGAAAGGCATGTGGTACATCGTGCCGCAGTTCGTCGGCTTCCTGATCTTCCTCACGGCTAGCTTCGCCGAGACCAACCGCGCGCCGTTTGACCTGACGGAGGCCGACGCCGAGCTGGTCGGTGGATACAACACCGAGTACGGTGGCGGGCGCTTTGCCTCCTACTACTTCGCCGAGTACCTCAACGTCCTTGTCGTCTCGGGCATCGTCACCACGGTGTTCCTCGGCGGCTGGCTGCTGCCGTTCGGCATCCATCCGCCCGGCTGGGTGGACCCGTTCGTGGTGCTTTTCAAGATGTCGCTGTTCACGTTCCTGTTCATATGGGTGCGCGCTACGCTGCCGCGCCTGCGCTACGACCAACTGATGAGCTTCGGCTGGAAGATCCTGCTCCCGCTGGCCACACTCAACGCTCTCGTCACGGCCGTGCTCGTGGTGGTGACTCACTGATGCCAGCGACCCCCGACAGCGCCCAGACCGACGCACCCGCGACGCTGACGGTGGGGCGGTGGAGCCCGGGCGCGGACGTGATCGAGGTCACACGGACCCCCGCGCCGGGTGCCGCGCGCGGCGCCTGGCGCACGTTTCGCGAGACGGTGCGCGGCCTGATGACGACCTTCGGCCGCTTCACCGAACATCCCGTCACGGTTCAGTATCCGGAGGAGAAGACGCCCGTCTATCCGCGTTTCCGCGGGCGCCACAAGCTGCATCGCTTCGAGGATTCGGACCCCACCCACCCCAGCTTGGAGAAGTGCGTCGGCTGCTCGCTGTGCGCCGCCGCCTGCCCGGCCGACTGCATCCGCGTGGTCGCCGCCGAGAACACGCCCGAAAACCGCGTGTCCGCGGGCGAGCGCTACGCGGCCGTGTACGAGATCAACCTCTCGCGCTGCATCTTCTGCGGTTACTGCGAGGTCGCCTGCCCGTTTGACGCGATCACCATGGGGCACGACTACGAGCTCTCGGATTACGACCGCACGGATCTGATCTTCACCAAGGAGATGCTGCTCGCGGAGCCGCTCGAGCGCACGCCGCTGAGGAACGAGGGCGAGTGAAGCTCCGTCGTGGCACGTCCTCGATCGCGAGCCGCTGCGCGGCCGGCGATCGCTGCCGTGCCACGACTCCGCGGCTGGCGGGGCGCCGGTCGGACCCTGGCTGGAGGTTCACGGCATGAGCGCGGTCTTGTTCTTCGTCGCCGCCATCGGCGTCGTCTCGGGCGCGGTCGGCGTGGTCGTGCTGCGCAACCCCTTCTTCAGCGTGCTCGCGCTCGTCGCGCACCTGGTGTCGCTGGCGGTGCTGTTCCTGCTGCTGCGCGCGGAATTCGTTGCGGCGGTGCAGGTGGTCGTGTACGCGGGCGCGGTGATGGTGCTGTACGTGTTCGTGGTCGCCTACGTCGGCGGCGAGGGCGAGACCATTGGCGAGCGCCTGCGCAACGTGGGCGCGCAGGGACCCGTCGGCTCGGGCCTGCGCCTCGGCGGCGCGATCGTCGCCGGCGCACTGCTCGTCGAGCTGCTCATCGCGCTGCTCGGCACGGGCCTGGAGGCTGTGGACGGCTACGGCGCCGGCTACACGCCCGGCCCACAGGCTTACGGTACCCCCGCCTACATCGGCAAGCTGCTGCTGACCCGCTTCCTGCTCGCGTTCGAGCTCGCGTCCTTCCTGCTGCTGATCGCAGCCGTCGGCGGGGTCGTCCTCGCCCGGCGCCGCGGCGGCCTGGAGGAGGCCGATGAAGGAGGGGAGCAGGCACGCACGCCCCTCAACCTCCCGCGCCCGCGGGGGACTGGCACGACCGCCGAGGGCGTCGGGATGCTGCCGCCAAGCGATCAAGGGAGCCCGGCACGAGCGGATCGAGCTGGGGACAGGCCCGTAGAGACAGGCGCGGGGCGACGCGCATGAGCATCGCCTGGTATCTCGCGGTCTCGGCGATCGTGTTCTCGCTCGGCGCGGTCGGAGTCATGACGCGGCGCAACCCGCTCGTCGTGCTGCTGTGCCTCGAGTTGATGCTAAACGGCGGCAACCTCGCGCTGATCGCCTTCTCGCGCATGTGGGGCAACGGCGATGGCCAGATCCTGGCGATCGTCGTCATGACCGTAGCCGCGTGCGAGGTCTGCATCGGCCTCGGCATGATCGTCGCGATCTACCGCCGCCACCTGCCGATCGACGTAGACGAGCTCAGGGAGCTGCAGGGATGAGAGGCGCGCATGCCGGCGCCGGATCGGCGTCCTCGGTCGCTCGCGTGCGAAGCACGCCACGCTCCCTGCGTCCTTGCCCGGCTTGGCCTGCCCGCCTCTCATCGGGGTGGACATCGTGACTACGACCACCTACGGCTGGCTCGTGCTGGCGTTCCCGCTGGCGGGCACGCTGGTGACCGCGCTCGGCTTTCGCACCTGGCGCGGACGCGCCGCTGGCTGGATCGCCACGGGCGCGATTCTGCTGGCGTTCCTCGCCGCGATCGGCGCGCTGATCTCGCTCCAGGGCCACTCGCCCCAGCACCGCGAGCTCGTGTCCTCGCTGTGGAACTACGCCGTCACCGTTGGCATCGACGGCCGGATGTCGATCCTCGTCGACCCGCTGTCGGTGTACATGATCCTCGTCGTCACCGGCATCTCCACGTTGATCCACCTGTATTCGATCTCCTACATGGACAAGGACCGCGGCTTCGTCCGCTACTTCTCCTATCTGAACTTCTTCGTGTTCTCGATGTTGCTGCTGGTGCTCGCCAGCAACTTCCTGCTCCTGATCGTCGGTTGGGCGTTCGTCGGTGCCGCCTCCTACCTGCTGATCTCCTTCTGGTACCGCCGCACGACGGCCACCAAAGCCGGCATCAAGGCGTTCGTGATCAACGTGGTCGGCGACGTCGGGCTGGTGCTGGGTACCTACTTCATCTTCAAGCACACGCACACGCTCGAATTCCTCGGGAGCTTCCACGCGGCTGAAAACCCCGCCCACCCCGCCTTTGGCCACGCGAGCAACAACGGCGACCTCGTCGCCGGCTGCGTCCTGCTGCTCGTCGGAGCGTTCGCCAAGTCGGCGCAGATCCCGCTGCACACATGGCTTCCCGACGCAATGGAGGGGCCCACCCCGGTGAGCGCGCTGATCCACGCCGCCACGATGGTCACCGCCGGCGTTTACCTGATCGCGCGCATGCACCCCCTCTTTGAACGTGCACCCGCCGCACAGGACGTCGGTGCGGTGGTGGGTGCATTGACGCTGCTGATCGCCGGAACGATCGCGCTGGTGCAGACCGACATCAAGCGCGTGATCGCGTACTCGACCATGTCCCAGATCGGCTACATGATCATGGGCGTCTCCGTCGGCGCCTACGCCGCCGGGCTGTTTCACCTGATGACGCACGCCTTCTTCAAGGCGCTGCTGTTCATGGCCGCCGGCTCGATCATCGGGGCGATGGCCGGCGAGCAGTCCCTGGAGAAGATGGGCGGCTTTCGTAAGGCGATGCCGTTTACTTACGCCTGCTTCATCGTCGGTGGCCTCGCGCTGTCTGGCATACCGCCGTTCTCGGGTTTCTTCTCGAAGGACGAGATCCTGCTCGTCACCGGCGAGCGCGGCGGCTGGCACTGGGCTCTGTACGCCGCCGGGTACGTGGGCGCATTCATGACCGCCGTATACACCTTCCGCATGATCTTCCGCGCCTTCTATGGCAAGCCGGTCAGCGAGGCGCGCGAACTGGAAGAGGGACACCTGCACCACGCGGCGGTTCCGCGCAACCCCGCCAACGGCGAAGAGGAGGACCTCGACGTCGGCTTCCCCGGCCCGACGCACGCGATCGCCGAAAGGGCCCTGCCGATGCGCGTGGCGATGAGCCTGCTTGCGATCGGCACGGTCGGGATCGGCCTCGTGCAGATTCCCAAAGTGGACTTCGTGATCGACGACTTCCTGCGCCCGACGTTCGCGAGCTCGCCGCTGTATGAACCGCACACCAACACGGCTCTGGTCTGGGTCGGACTGGCGCTCGGCACAGTGCTCGGCTTGGCGGGAATCGCGCTCGCATATCGCATCTGGGTGGCCCGTCCGGGGACCTCGGCGGCGATCCAGGCGCGCATGGGCGCCGTGTACGAGCTGCTCGTGCACAAGTGGTACTTCGATGAGCTGATCGACGCGTTGGTGGTACGCCCGGTGGCTGCCGCGGGCGCCTTTGCCCGCGACACGTTCGAGCGCGTGTTCGTCGACGAGACGCTCATCGGCGGCGCCACCGGCGTCGTGCGCGCAGGATCGGCGGCGGTGCGAGCGGCCCAGAGCGGCTTCGTGCGCTACTACGCCGCGCTGCTGATCCTCGGCGTGACCGGCGTCGGCTTCTACTTCCTGCTGCAGTCCTGAACCCCGAGCTGAACCGACCATGCCCCCACTCTCGATCCTGATCTGGCTGCCCGCCGCGTTCGGAGTGCTGGGAGCGCTCGTCTCCACGCTGTTTCACCGCAGCGGTATGACAAGCGCGGCAGCGGTGGACGACGCCGACGAGCAGGACCCCCGGCGTGAGTGGGTCGGGAGCGTATCGGGCTCGCTGGCGATGTTCGGCGCACTCGCGGCACTCGGGCTCGCGATCGCCTACATCGTCGACTACAAGACGGGCGGCGCCGCGCTGCAGAACGTCACCGACGTCGTCTGGATCGCCGAACTCGGCATCCACTACAAGCTCGCAATTACGGGGCTGAACGTCTTCCTCGTCGGTCTGACGACACTGCTGTTCGGTGCCGCGATCCTTGCCGCAAACCTGCGCTCGTGGGAGCGTCCGCGGCTCTTCTACTTCCACTTCATGCTGGCAGAGACCGCCGTGCTCGGCGCATTCCTCGCGCAGGACCTCGCGCTGTTCGTCGCCTTCTTCGACCTGATGCTGATCCCGTTCTACTTCCTGATCGGCGGATGGGGTCGCGAGCCCGGCCGCGTGAAAGCGACGATCAAGCTCGTGATCTACACGTTCGTCGGCTCGCTGTTGATGCTCGCCGCAGCGATCGCAACCGGCGTGCTGGCCTCTCAGCAGGGCGGCCACCACATCACCTTCGTGATCTCCGAACTGCAGAAGCTGCCGCTGAGCACCGGCTCTCAGGAGTGGATCTTCCTGTTCTTCGCCGCCGCGTTCCTGGTCAAGATGCCTGCGTTCCCGCTGCACGGCTGGATGCCCGACGGCTACTCGGCGATGCCGATCGAGGTGCTGATGGTCTTCTCTGGCGTGCTGTCGAAGGTCGGCGCGTACGGGTTTCTGGCGATCGTGCTCCCTCTGTTCCCGCGCGCGGCGGCGCACTTCCAGACGCTGATGCTGGTGATCGCGCTGTTGTCGATCATCTACGGCTCGCTGCAGGCGTTCAGCCAGACCAACGCACGCCTGATCGTCGGTTACTCCTCCGTGGCGCAGCTCGGGTTCATCACGCTGGGGATCTTCGCACTGAACCCGCAGGGCGCGCAGGGAGCGCTGTTGCAGATGGTCAACCACGGGCTGGTGGTGGCGCCGCTGCTGTTCATCGTCGCGCTGCTCGCCCAGCGTGCGGGCGGCTCGGAGGACATCCGTGACATGGGCGGCGTCGCGTTTCGTGCGCCGGTGCTCGCGTCGCTGTTCTTGATCGTGTCGCTGGCGACGCTCGCGATGCCCGGCTCCTCGAACTTCGTCGGGGAGTTCCTGATCCTGCTCGGTGTCTTCAAAGCCAAGCTCGTGATCGCAATCATCGGGTTCAGCGGCGTAGTGCTGGCGAGCGTCTACGCGCTGCGCATGTTCATCCGCTCGATGCACAACCGCGTCGGCCCGCGCGTTCGCTCGTTTGAGATCAAGCCGCTGGACGGCCTCGTGCTGGTGCCGCTCGTCGGCGTGATCTTGTTCCTCGCGCTCTACCCGCAGCTGGCGCTGCACCGCAGCGAAGGCTCGGTCAAGACGGCACTCGCGCCCGCGCAGACGGCTCTGCACCCCGCGCCCGCGACGCTTGCGGCCCGCCTGCCGAGGGCAAACAGCGAAGCGGCGGAAGGCGCTGCCGGCGTCAACCCGGAAGGGGCCGAAAGCGAAGCCGCCGAAGGGGAAGCGCCGTGAGCCCGCTCGCACCCGTCCTCGCGACGACTCACCTGAAAGGTCCGCACATCGACTTCGCCGGGCTCTCGCCGCTGATCGCGCTGCTGGGAGGCGCGGCGCTGGTGCTGCTGGTGGGCCTGCTCGGCTCACGCTGGGTGCGGGCGCAGCTGGTGCCGGCGCTTAGCCTGGGCGTCCTCGGCGCGGCGCTCGGCCTGACGATCTGGCAGTGGAATGCCGACAAGTCGATCGTCTCGAGCGCGCTGCGGGTCGATGACCTGTCTCTGGCGCTGAACGTCATCCTGATCGCCGGTGGGGCGTGCGCGGTACTGCTGGCGTGGCGCTCGCTGGCCGCGCACGAAGCGGCGCACGGCGAGTTCCACGCGCTGCTGCTGAGCTCGATCGGCGGCATGTCCGTGATGGCGAGCGCCCAGAACACGATCGCGCTGTTCGTGGGCCTCGAGCTTCTGTCGATCCCGCTGTACGTCCTGTGCGCCACCGAACTGCGTCGTGAGCATTCGCTGGAGTCTGGGCTCAAGTACCTGATCGTCGGCTCGGTCGGCTCGGCGACGCTGCTCTACGGTCTGGCACTGATCTATGGCGCGACCGGCTCCACCGATTTCTCCGCGATCGGCAGCGCTCTGTCGCACGGCACGCTCGCAACCGACCCGCTGACGCTGACCGGGATCGCGCTGTGCGTCGCCGGCCTGTGCTTCAAGGCGTCGATCGCGCCTTTTCACCAGTGGACCCCCGACGTCTATGAGGGCGCGCCCACCCCGGTCACTGCCTTCATGGCGGTCACCACGAAGGTCGCCGCGTTCGGCGCGTTCCTGCGCTTCTTCGACGTCGCGCTGCTCGGCGCGCAGTCGAGCTGGGGACCGGCGCTCGCGGTGCTCGCGGCAGTCACGATCATCGTCGGCAATGTCGGCGCGCTCGGGCAGTCCTCGCTGAAGCGCATGCTCGCATACTCCTCGGTGGCGCAGGCCGGCTACATCCTCGCCGGCGTGGTTGTCGCGACGCAGCTCGGCGTTGCCGCGACCGTGTTCTACCTGGCGGTGTACCTGCCGATGAACATGGCCTCCTTCGCGGTGATCGTCGCGCGCGAACGTGAAACCGGCCTCGGCGACTCGATCGAGGCGATCACGGGGCTAGGACGCGAGCGCCCGTGGCTGGCGTCCTCGATGACGATCTCGATGCTCGCCCTCGCCGGCATCCCGGCCACGGTCGGGTTCATCGGGAAGTTCTATTTGATTGACGCCGCCGTCGCCGACGGATACACGTGGCTGGGAATCGCGATAGTGATCGGCTCGATGATCTCGCTGGGCTACTACCTGCCGGTGGTGGCGGCGATGTGGATGCGCGAGGCGCCCGCGGGAGCCGGGCGCGGATCCAGAGGGGCTAGCGCGCCCCCGGCTCCGGTACCCGGCGCCCTGCCGGCAGTGGCCGGAGGCTCGCCCGAGCTGGACGCTGAAGGCGGGCTCGCACCCGCCGCGGGCGATGCCGAGCTGCCTGGGGCGCCCGCCGGCCGCCTACAGCCTGAGCTCGCGTTCGTGGCGATGCTGGCCGCGGCGGCGACGATCTTCTTCGGCATCATCCCGCAGCCGCTGTTCGACTTCGCGCGTCACGCCGGCTCCTCGCTCGGGCTGTTCTGACGCCTGGGCCCGCGGCTAAGCGCCGCTCAAGCTGTGGCCGGCGCGAATCTCCCGGAGATCGTTCGCCAGTCGTTCCAAGCGTGCCTTGAAACCGTCTGACCATTCGGCGAATGGCGTTTCGCTTGCGGGATCGAGCCCCAACACGTCGGTCTGGAGGTCGGCCACCTGGGGCAAGAGCGTGCTCGCCGACCGCGCCTCCGACAGGCTGCGCACAAGGGCATCGAGCTTTTCGCTCAGCCTCGTCGATAGTTTGCTCGGCTCGGTCCCAGCGTTCTGGTCTCCCACGAATCGAAGCAGATCGTCAACCACCACCAGCGCCTCTGACACGTAAGGTTCCGTGGTATGGCTTGCCTCGCTGCTCGAGACATACGCGGCTAGTTTTTCGTTGGTGAGCAGCGAGCTCCCGGCTCCCTCCAGATAGTCGACGAGCCGCGGGGGCAGCGGCTGACCGTCGATCCAGACCGTGCCTTTTACCCGTTCGAGTCGGCTGGGGAACGTGTCGGGGTCAGACAACAGTCGCTGATAGATCCGTTGCCAATCGGGACGGAACGCCATCACCTGCAGTGCCAGGATCGTGTCTGCGTGGGCAGCTTCCCCCAGCTTTGCGCTCAGCAGCTTGGCCTGTAGCGTGTAGGCGTTGATCAGCCGCTTGACCTCGCGAGCATTGATGCCGCGTTGGTCGGTGAAGAACTCCAAGTGCCTGAGGACTCGGGTGCGCAGATCGCCCTCCTGGACAGGCGACAGGCTGTAGGCGCGCGCCAACGCCTCTACCAACTCCTCGAGCTGCTCGCGATCCACCGGCGGCAGCGCGAACGGCACCTGAAAGATCTTCTTGATGTAGTCCCGACCTGTTATCGGAGCACGCGTAGAACGGGATTCAGCGCTCGCGGTCGCGTTGCCGTTCGCTTCGGGCGCCTCGCCGACTTTCTCGTTCTCGGGACGGTCCTTGTAGTGAAGCTCGATTGCCCGCTCAATGACATCCTGGTCGAGACCCACGACGAACACAAAGCCGTCGAGATCGAAGAAGAGCTTCATCGCCTCAAGGACCGAAAGCGCGTTCAGAGGCAGGCAACGGTCGAGATCGTCGATGAAGACGACGATGCGGCGACGAGCCTCCAGTTTGGCGCCGGGTGGAGGCGTCTCGCCGTCCTTGACGAAGCCTTCCACCGCGTCGGCCATCGCCGTGAAGGCGGCATGGTAGGTCGAAGCCGGCTGCTCTACCTGCTTCATCGCTCCACTGTCCGACAGCATCTCCTTGAGGCTGACGGTCGCTTCAGCGAAACCACCCGGCAGCCGGGCGGATAGCGACACCCCGCTCGCGACTGCGCGTGCCGCAGCGCCCATCGCAGCCGCCGCCCTGCGTGCGCGGTTAGCAAGTGTGTCAGGGGCCAGGTCTTCGCCCTCGTCGGTGGCCCACTTGACCAGAGCTTCGCGCAGCACGTCCAGGAGGGGGATAATCAGCTGCTCTTCGCGCTCATAGCGCCACGCGTTGAACCAGACGGGAATGACGTCTTCGCGAACCTTGATCCTTGATTCAATCGCCCGCATCAAGGTGGTCTTGCCGGAGCCCCAGCCACCGAAGATGCCTACCGCGAAGCGCGGCGGGCTTGCGCACACGATCTCCTCAAAGGCCTCGGCGTACTCCTCGAAACCGAGTGCCGGCTTCGCGGCCGGGTCATCGATCAGGATCCGGAAGCTTGCGTATTGGCCCGTCCGAGCTTCTGTTACCGCCGCCGCCACCAGACCTCCCCCGCCGCGGCCGCTACCGAGCACCGAAAGATATCAGCGGCGCGAACTTGCCGTTCTGTCAGCAGGCCGCTCGCGCACGAGCTTCTTGTATGCATCGGCGATGATCGGCATGCGCAGGCGCGGCGCGCGGCGCATTATCCAGAACGCGACACGCATCTGCGGGCGATCGACGACCACCAGCGGCTTGCCGCGCTCGGCCGCGCGCACGATCGCGCGCGCGACGTAGTCGGCTGACATCGCCTTCTCAGGCGTGACGCCGCCGGTCGGGCCCCACTGGTGCTCCTCCTCGAGCTGGTCGGTGCGCACGTCTCCGGGGCACACAACGGTGGCGCGCACGCCGCTGCCGGCGAGCTCGTGCGTGAGCACCTCGCCGAGGCCGACCATGGCCCACTTGCTCGTGCAGTAGGACGCGTAGGAGGGACCGCCGATCAGGCCGAGCTCCGAGGAGACGAGCACGATCCGCCCGTAGCCCCGCTCGCGCATGGCCGGCAGCACCGCCTGGGTCAGCCAGATCGCGGCCCCGACGTGCAGGCGGTAGCTGCGCTCGAAGTCCTCCGGGGTGACGTCCTCGACGAAGTCACGCCGCAGGACGCCGGCGCAGCTGATCAGCACGTCGATCGGTCCGAGCGCCGCAATCACCTCGCTGACCGCGCGCGCGCACTCCGCCGCGTCGGTCAGGTCGGCCGCGACCACGTGGTGGTCGCCCTCGAGCTCCGTCGCGGCGTCCGCCAGCAGCTCGGCGTTGCTCGCCACGAGCCCAACCTGCGCACCGAGCGCTGCGAAGCGGCGCGCTGTCGCCAGGCCGATGCCGCGCGACGCTCCCGTGACGAGCACCGTCTTGCCGGCGAAGGCCGAGCTCAACCGAGCCGTCCCGAAGCCTCGGCGGCCGCTTCCGCTTCCTGCAGCTGGCGCTCCACGAGGTCGAGCCCGGCCGTCCAGAAGCCGGGATCCGCCAGGTCTACTCCGACGATCCTGCCCAGCTCCTCAGGGGGTTTCGAGCCGCCCGCCGCGAGCATCTGCAGGTAGCTGGGCACGAGCTCGGGACCGGCCTGCTGGTAGCGCTCGTACACCGACAGCGCGAGCAGCTGCCCGTAGGCGTAGGCGTACACGTATCCGGGGCTGCCGATGAAGTGCGGGATGTAGGACCACCAGGTGCGATAGCCCTCGGTCAGCTCGATCGAGTCGCCGAACATCTCCGACTGGCTCTCCGCCCACAGCTCGCCGAGTCGGTCCACCGACAGCTCTCCCTGCTCGCGCCTGTTTGTGTGGACGAGATCCTCGAAGCGGTTCATCGCCACTTGGCGGAAGACGGTCGCGATCGTGTCCTCGAGGTTCTCCGCGAGGAGCGCCAGGCGCGAGGCCGGCGAGGTGTCCTCCTCGAGCAGCCGGCCGAACACGATCGTCTCGCCGAAGACCGACGCCGTCTCGGCGAGGGTCAGCGGCGTGCTCTGGTGAAAGACGCCCTGCGGCGCCGCGAGCGCGAAGTGCACGCCGTGCCCGAGCTCGTGCGCGAGCGTCAGCACGTCGCGCCGGCGTGCGGTGTAGTTGAGCAGCACGTACGGGAACACCGACGGCACTGCCGCCGCACAGAAGGCACCGCCGCGCTTGGCCGGGCGCACCGGCGCGTCGATGCGCCGCTCGTCGAAGAAGCGTTTCGCGAGCGCACCGAGCTCGGGCGAGAACGAGGAGTAGCAGTCGAGCACGATCTCGCGCGCCTGTGCGAACGGGAAGCTGACCTCGTCCTCGGTGACCGACGCCATGCGGTCGTAGTCGGCGATTCGCTCCACACCGAGCAGCCGCGCCTTCAGCCGGTACCAGCGCCGCGGGATCTCATAGCGCCCGCGAACCGCTTCGATCAGCGCCTGCACCGACTCGTCGCTGGCCTCGTTCGCGAGGTTGCGCGCCGCCAGCCAGTGTGGATAGCGGCGCAGGCGATCGTCGGTCGCCTTGTCTGCGAGCAGGGTGTTGAAAAGGTAGGCGCGCGTGCGCAGGCCCGGAGCGAGGGCCGCGGTGACGGCTTCGGCGGTCGTCCGCCGCACATCCGGATCGGGGAGCGACAGGCGGCTCAGCGCGACGTCGAGCGCGACCGTCTCGCCAGCGTCGTGCGCTCCGTCGGTATCCGGGAGGGTGACCTCGATCGCCGAGGTCAGCTCCTCGAACAGCCGCGTCCAGGCGCTCGCGCCGGTGAGCGCCTTCTCCGTGAGGATCTTCTCCTCAGGCTCGCTCAGAAGGTGCTCGCGGTAGCGGCGCACGTTGCGCAGGTAGTGCGCGCAGAACTCAAGCCCGTCGCCGGCCAGCAGCTGATCGACGCGATCGTCCGAAAGCGCCGCCCACTGCAGCTCGAAGAACAGCAGCGTCGTCTGGATCGCCGTCTCCTGCTCCTGCACCTTCTGCAGCAGCGCGCCGTTGGCCGGGTCCGCCGTGTCCGTGGAGAAGCGCAGCGCCGCGTAATAGCCGGCACGCGCCACGAGCTCGTGGATCGCCGCGAGCTCGTTCATCGCCTCGCGCAGCCCCTCGCTGTCAAGCTCCTCGAGCTTGCCCGCGTGGCGCTCCGCGAACGCCTGCGCGCGTGTCAGGGCCTCGCTCAGCCGGCGCTCGACGCCCTCCTCCCCCTCGCCGTCAACCAGCGGCGCGAGGTCCCACGCGGTCGCCTCCAGCTCTGGGTCGGCGGGCTCGGCTGGGGCGGAAGCGGCCATCGTCTCGGCAGCTTATCGACGGTGCGCGCACAGGCACGCTCGCCCGCGGGCAGGTTCGATGGGAACGTTCGACCAAACGTTGAACGGGGGCGGCAGAGCTTGCTAGCCTGGCCTGTCAGGCAGCAGAAAGAAGCGTCGCGTGCCTGAGAAGTGGCGTTCCAAGAGTCGGGCCGGAATGAGGCTCATGAGAGTCGCGATGGTCTTGTCGGCGCTTTTCGCGCTCGGACACGTAGACATCGCCAGCGCCGCGCCGCCCCACGTCACCATCAGCAGTCCGCCTAACGGCAACATCAGCAACGATCGAGACCCCACTTTCAGCGGACTGGGGGAAGAACACGCCCTTGCAGTGGCCGTCGACGTGTACGAAGGACCAGCCGCAGAGGGCACGGTGATCAGAGAACTGAAAACGGCGCCCTTCTTCGTCGGCGGCTGGTTCACCGAATCCATCGAACCACCGCTCAACGACGGCACATACACCGCCCAAGCCACGCAGAGCAACTTCGCCTCGGAAATCGGCGTGAGCGCGCCCACGACGTTCACGGTCGACACGGCTGCCCCCACTGTGACGTTGAACCCGCCAGAATCGCCCTCGGACAACACCACACCATCATTCAGCGGCACCGCGAGCGACGTGATGCCCGTCACTGTCCTGATCCACGTCGGTGCCACCGCGAGCGGGACGGTCGTCTCGAGCGCGACGGCCGCTGGCACCGGCGCGAGCTGGACCTCCAGCGGCGCCAGTCCCTCCTTGTCCGTCGGCGAATACACGGCCGTCGCCAGCCAGAACAGCTCGCTTCCGGGAAACCCGACGGGCAAGAGCGCCGCTGTGACGTTCTCGGTCATACCACCGATAATCGCGCCTGAACTCACCTCCGCGCCGCCGACGGCCTCGTTCAAGTGGTTCCCGCCGATCCCGCAAACAGGGGAACCCGTGTCGCTCGTGTCGAGCTCCACCGACGCCGCCAGTCCGATCACAGCCCTTGCGTGGTCGCTCGCGAGCGCCGACCCCTTCCAGGACGGCGGCAGCGTCCTCGACACGTCGTTCTCCACGCCAGGACCTCATGCCGTGCGGCTACGCGTCACCAATGCGGCCGGGCTCGCGAGCGTCGCCACCGAAACGATTGACGTGGTCGGCCGCGCCACGCCCTTGATGCAGCCCTTCCCAGTGGTGCGGATCGCCGGCAGCTACAACGCGAGCGGGGTTGAGCTCAGGCTGCTCAGAGTCCAGCAGATGCCGGCCGGGGCACGCGTCACCGTGCACTGCAAGGGCCATGGCTGTCCGCTGAAGTCGGTAAGTCGCCTCGCCGTGGCCACCAAGCAGGGTGTTGCCGCGATCGAATTCAAGCGCCTGGAGCGCTCGCTACCCGCAGGCGTCTCGCTCGAAGTTCTCGTCTCCAAGCCCGGCGAGATCGGCAAGTACACGCGCTTCAAAGTGCGTCGCGCGAAGCTGCCTGAAAGGCTCGACATGTGCCTCGACGCGACCGGCGTCAAGCCGCTCGCATGCCCGGCGTCCTGAGCCGAGCCTGCCGTTCTTGCGCCGTCCGGAAGACGCCCTAGCATCATCGCCCCCATGCACGAGACCAGCCCCGAGGTGTTCCTGCTCGCACGCCCGTCGATCGACCTCGAGGGGATGCGCAGCTACCTACGAGATGTCGGCGGAGAGTCCTGGCTCGAGCGTCGTCTCGAGGAGTCAGGCGGCGACCCGAACGGCGGCGAGCTGGTCGTCGAGTTCGGCGGCCGCGCCTGCTACCGGAGCTGGGAGCCTGGACTGAACCCCAACGTCACGAAGGTCCGCACCGATCAGCGCGAGTACTTCGCCAACATCCTACGCTCGGCCCACGGCAGCGTGCTCGAGCACGCCAACTACTCCTTGGCATTTAGAAACGTGAGCCGTGTTTTCACTCATGAGCTGATTAGGCATCGGGCCGGCTCGGCATTCAGCCAGGAGAGCCTGCGCTACGTGCGCCTGACCGACATCGGCTTTCGCGTCCCGCCCGCGCTCGAGCCCGTGCGCGAGCAGGTGCTCTCGATCGTCGAGCAGCTCGAGGAGTTCCAGGTCAGTGCAGCCAAGGAGCTGGGGATCGACGAGGACGGCGTGCCGTTCCACGTCAAGAAGGAGGTCACCTCGGCGCTACGGCGGCTCGCACCGACCGGCCTGAGCACGGACATCCTGTGGACGGCCAACGCGCGCACGCTACGTCACGTGATCGAGATGCGCACCGCCGAGGGAGCCGAGGAGGAGCTGCGCCTCGTGTTCGACAAAGTCGCCCGAATCATGCAGGCCGAGGCGCCCGGGCTGTTCCAGGACTTCGCCCGTCAGGACGACGGCTCGTGGGTTCCCGAGTACCGCAAGGTCTAGCCGGGTCGGATCTCTGGCTGATTGTTGGCGTTCGCCAATAAAGCCTTATAGAGCGTCTGACCGGCGCGGGCCGTGCGTCGCTCGCAGGCGGCGTCAGGCGTCCATCGTGCGCGTGCGCCACGCGCCGAGTGCGGCGAAGACCACGATCCAGCCGAGCGTCACCGCCACGGCGGCGCCCGTCGACATCGTCACGGTCGCTCCGCCGCGGGGCCCGTGACCGTCGTTGAGGCTGACCGGGCTGAAGTGCGCGATCGCCTGGCTCAGGATCAGCTCGCGCGAGCTGCCGAGCGATTCGATGTTTTCGAGGATCCGGCTCGCAATCAGCTGCCACCCGATCAAGACCGTCAGCGCCGCCGGTCGTGAGCCTGTGAGCGAGGCGAAGCCAACGGCCACCACGCATATCACGCCGGTGGAGAACAGCGTGAACAGCAGGCCGTTGACCACCAGCGCACCGCCGGGCGTGGGTGTGCCGGAGGCCAGCGCATAGGTGCCGATCAGGGTCAGCACATAGCCCGCCAGGACCACCAGCCACGTCAGGCCGACCGCTGCCGGGATGCGAGACGCGAACAGCGCAAGGCGCGAGCGGCCGGTCACCACGAGGTCGCGGAAGACCCCCGCTGCCAGATCGCCCGCGCCCCCGTCCGTGCCGATCATGATCGCGGCGAGCGGCCCGAAGAAGAACGCAAGCACTCGCAACGCGTCCGTGTAGCCGCTGACGCCACCCGCCGGCGAGTGTTCAGCCGGGCTCGAGGAGTGCTGGAGCGCCTTGACGATGAAGAAGATCAGCAGCGGCGCCAGTGTCAGCACCAGCGCCCAGATCAGCGTGCCGCGTTTCTTGCGCAGCTTCAAGAAGTCCGCCCCGACCATGCGTATCGCGATCGCGGGGTTCACGCCTTCACCGCCTCCGGTACGAGATCCGCGTCGAGCCGCGAGGTGATCTGCAGGAAGCGCTGCTCCAGGCTGTGCCGGACGGGCTCCAGGCGCGTCACGCCCACCCCCGCGCGCACCAGCTCCGCGTTGATCTGCGCCGCCGTCTGCGGCTCGCCTGCGAGCACCACGCGAATGCCTTCGTCATCTGGGCGCGCCTCGGCCACCAGCGCGCTGCCCTCCAGCACGGCGAGTGCACGCGCGGGATCGTCCACTCCGAGGATCAACTCGTGACGAGCACTGCCGCCCGCGGCGAGGTCGGCGATCGCACCCTGCGTCACGATCTTGCCACGGTCGACGATCGCCGCCGCGTCGCATGTCTTTTCGACCTCGTCCAAAAGGTGTGAGGAGATGAACACCGTTCGCCCCTCCTGCTCGACCATCGCGCGGATCATCTCGCGGAACTCCTGGATGCCACCGGGGTCCAGGCCGTTGGTCGGCTCGTCGAGGATCAGCAGCAGCGGGTCGGCCAGCAGGCAGCGCGCGACCCCAAGTCGCTGGCGCATGCCCATCGAGTAGCTCTTGACCTTCTCGCCCGCGCGTTCGGCCAGGCCCACACGCGCCAGCGCCGGCTCGATCCGCGCGTAGGTCTCCAGGCCGCGAACTGCAGCCACGATGCGCAGGTTCTCGCGCCCTGTGAGGTGCATGTGAAAGCGCGGCTCCTCGACGATCGCCCCGACACGCTGCAGCGCCTGTGCGCGCTCCGTCGGCACCGGATGGCCAAGCAGCCGCATCGTGCCAGCGCTCGCCTGCGTGAGACCGAGCAGCGTGCGGATGATCGTCGTCTTGCCTGCGCCGTTGGGACCGAGGAAGCCGAAAGCCACGCCGCGCGGCACCTGCAGGTCGATGCCGTCCAGCGCCGTGCGCTCGCCGAAGCGCTTGGTCAGGCCGTGCGTCTCGATCGCCGGCTGTGAGGAGCTCGCCTCCATTCCGGCCCAATCATGCCAGCCGAGACGGCAGCGCAGATAAGATTTCCCTTTAACCAGGCTGATGACAGTGCGCACGCCTCGAGGCGGCCGGCAGGCCGCCCCATAGGAACCAGTCCTCAGCCCTCCTCGGCCTGCAGCTCCTTGACCTGCTCCTCGAGCGCGCCCATCACCGCCGGGTCGCGCAGCGTCGTCACATCGCCCAGCGCGCGCCCCTCCGCGATGTCGCGCAGCAGCCTGCGCATGATCTTGCCCGAGCGCGTCTTGGGAAGGTCATCCGCCCAGATGATGCGCTTCGGTCGCGCGAACTTGCCGATCCGCTCCGCCACCGTCTCGCGGATGCTCTCAGCAACCTGATCGTCGCCCTCGAGGCTTCCCTGCAGCGTCACGAACGCGACAATCGCCTGTCCGCTCTGCTCGTCGTGCTGACCGATCACCGCCGCCTCCGCGACATCCGGGTGCGCCACGATCGCCGACTCCACCTCCGCCGTGGAGAGACGGTGACCCGACACGTTGACCACGTCGTCGATGCGGCCGATCACCCACAGATAGCCGTCCGCGTCACGCCGCGCCGCGTCACCCACGAGGTAGGTCTCAGGACCAAAGCGCGAGAAGTACGTCTCGACGAACCGCTCCGGCTCCTTGTACAGGGTGCGCAGCATCGACGGCCAGGGGCGCGTCAGCACCAACAGGCCCTGGCCCTGCTCGATCGGCTCGCCCGTCGACTCGTCGCGAACCTCCGCCGACACGCCCGGGAAGGGAAACGTCGCTGAGCCGGGCTTCGTCGGGGTGATGCCCGGCAGCGGCGTGATCATGATCGCGCCGGTCTCGGTCTGCCACCACGTGTCCACGATCGGACAGCGTTCGTGGCCGATCACCTTGTGGTACCACAGCCATGCCTTCGGGTTGATCGGCTCGCCCACCGACCCCAGCAGCCGTAGCGAGGACAGGTCGTGCCGGTTTGGCCATTCCGCGCCCCACTTCATGCACGCGCGGATCGCCGTCGGCGCGCAGTACAGGATGCTCACCCGGTAGCGCTCGACGATCTCCCACCAGATGCCCTTATGCGGGTAGTCCGGCGCCCCCTCCCACATCACCGATGTCGCGCCGTTGCAAAGCGGTCCGTAGACGATGTAGGAGTGACCCGTAACCCAGCCCACGTCCGCCGCGCACCAGTACACGTCGGACTCCGGCTTGACGTCGAACACGTAGCGGTGCGTCGCCGAGACTCCCGTCAGATAGCCGCCGGTCGTGTGCAGGATGCCCTTTGGCTTGGCCGTCGAACCGGACGTGTAGAGGATGTACAGCGGGTGCTCCGCGTCGAGCGGCTCGGGCGAGCACACCGGGTCGGCTGCGGCGACGATCTGCTCGTAGAAGACGTCACGGCCCTCCCGCATCTGGCAGGGGGTTCCCTTGCTCTGGACGACCACGATTTTCTCGAGGCTCGCGAGGTCGCCCATCACCTCGTCGACACGGTCCTTCACCGGCGCCGTCTTGCCCTTGCGCGCCGCGCCGTCCACCGTGATCAGCACCTTCGCCTCGGAGAACTCCATACGCTCGCGCACCGCCTCCGCAGAGAAGCCGCCGAACACGACGTTGTGGGGAGCGCCAACGCGCGCGCACGCGAGCATCGCGACAACCACCTCAGGGATCATCGGCAGGTAGATCCCAACGACATCGCCCTTGGCCACGCCGAGATCCTTCAGCGCGCTCGCGAAGCGTTCCACATCGCCGAGCAGCTCCGCGTAGGTGATGTCGCGCTCCTGTCCGTCCTCACCGCGCCAGTGCAACGCCACGCGCTCCCCTCTGCCGGCGATCACGTGCCGATCCAGGCAGTTGTAGGAGACGTTGAGAATGCCGCCCGTGAACCACTTGTAGAACGGCGGGTTCTCGTCGTCGAGAACGCGTGACCAGCGCTGAAACCACTCGAGCTCCTCAGCCTGCGCCTCCCACCAGCCCTGCGGGTCCGCCGCCGCGCGCTCGTACACCCTCGGATCGTTCAGCAGCGCATGCTCACGAAACTCCCGTGGGGGGTCGAACTTCTCGACCTCCAACAGCGACGCCAGCTCAGCGTCGAGCTGCTCGCCTGCCACAGGATCGGGTTCGTTTGACATCGCCGCGCGTTCAGTTGCGCCCGCTGCGCTTGCGCCGGCGACGGCGCGAGGAGGGTGCCCCGGCCGGCGCGGCCGGTGCCGGTGCGGGCGTCGCCCCGGCGGCGGCCGGGCTCGGCGACAAGCCTCCGCGCCCCCCCGCTTCGGCGCGCAACTGTGCCTGCGAGGGCCATGGCCGCGCTTCGCCGGCCGCCCACGCCGGAGGGTCGCCCTTCGGCCAGCGACCGATGAACAGGACGCCCATCATCACCAACCAGAACGCCGGCACCAGTTGCAGCTCAGCGCCGCCGATCGGCAGGAAGATGAGCAGCGCCGCGAACATGCCCACAAAGGCCATCCAGCGGGGCAGCAGACCAACGCGCAGCGCGTTGATCAGCGTCGCGACCATGCCCGCGGCGAGCGCCAGTCCCGCGAGCAGGTCGACGTAGTCGGCCACCGTGTTGGCTGTGCCGCTCGTCAGCGCCTGTTCGACCGCGTGATTGGAGTAGTCGTGGCCGGTCACGAAGTTGTGCGTCTCGATCGCGCTCGCGATCTGGTGGCCGAGGCTGACCAGCGCCACCGCTATGCCCCCGACGATCACCAGCGGGCGCGCAGCCGGCCATGTCGTCGGTCGCCGGAAGCGCGTCGCGTCCAGCAGCGCCAGCAGGACCAGCGTCAGCGCACCGATCGCGATCGCCGCCAGCAGGCTGCCGGCGATCAGCGCGAACGCGTGGTGGCTGACGAATTTGACCTCCGGCGTGCGCGGGCTGACCGCCGGGTTCGCCACGCCCGACAGCGCCGGTCCCAGGCCCTGCACCAGGCCCACCGTCGGGGCGCCGCTGAGCGTCCCCGAGATGATGATCGCGCTCAGCAGGTAGAGGAAGCCGCCCGCGAACGCCGGCACGCCGAGGCGGTTGCGAAGGTGCGCCTCGCGTGCGAGCTGCTGCTTGATCTCCGTTGCGCTCGGCATGAGCAGGGCAGTCTATGATGCGAGCATGGAGAGTGGTGGACTCGGTGACATGTTCGGTGACCCCGAGGAGCTGCAGCGACGGCTTGCCGAGTTCGCCGAGCAGATGCAGGGAAACCAGCGCCTCGTGTGGGCCGACAACGCAATCAAGCTCGCGGTCGACATGACCGTCGCGGCCGTCGGGCGCATCAACGTGCAGGGCAACGCCGAGGCTCAAGCCGAGCAGATCCGCACGGTTATAGCGCGCGTCTTCCCAGAGGCAGTCGCGCTCGTCCGCGAGGCGCGCGAGGGACTTCAGTAGTCCAGCCGGGCGCCCGCGCGCTCGGCTTCCCGCTCCGCCTCACGTGAGGCGCGCCCCGCATGCAGCACCTCGCTGAACGAGCGGAAGCGGAAGATGAACACCACCGCGCCGAGCCCGATCAGGGCTGTGAACGCCGCGATCGCGATCTGCTGGCCCACCGAGTAGGCCGCCACGACCGCCGTAGGTGCACTCGTCGCGAACACCTTGACGAGCAGCGCCTGCTGGACGCCGGCGCCACCGGGCGTCAACGGCACGGCGCCTGCTACCTGGTTGACGGCAAAGACGAGCAGCACGTTCTGGACAGAGCCACCGACGCGGAACGCGTCGAGCAGGAACCAGAAGGCGACGAACCGACAGATCCATCCGAGCGCCTGGAGCGCGGCGACTTGCCGCAGGTAGCGACGGCGGTCGCTCAGGATCGTGAGCCCCTGACGGACACGCGACCAGAACGCCTTCGCGCGCTCGGCCAGCAGCGCGAAGGCAACCACTCCCAGCACGCCGAGCGCCGTGAGCAGGAACAACGTCAGGCGGAAGTGCTCGGCGAGGTAGGCGATGTCGAACGAGCTCAGTTTCGAGAAGTCCGGTGGCTTGGGGAAGACGCCCTGGGTGAACGCGAAGAGCAGCACGAACACGCCGACGACCGCGTCGAAGATCGACTCGACGAAGAAGGCCGCGGCTACGGTCGGGTACCGCGAGCCAGGAATCGAGGAGCGCGTCAGGAACAGCTTGATCACGTCCCCGCCCCGCGCCGGGACCACATTGTTGAAGCCGACCGCCGCGAAATACGCGCCCCACACCCGTCGCCACTGGAAGCTGGCGGCCGGGTAGGCGGCCCGCAGGCTGTTGAAGAAGGCGCGCGAGCGCAGCGTCAGATTGAGCCCGAAGAAAACGAGGCCCGCGAGCAACGCGAGCCAGTCAACCGCCGCGAGGTCCGCGAAGAACTGCCCCGCCGCGCTCAAGAAAGAGCTGATGCTCTGGGCGATCGAGGTGGAAGCGAGAAGCGCTGTCACCGCCTCAGCGTACGGTGCCGGAGGGCGCCCAGACGGCATGCTCGCCGCTCCTTGACGCGCCTGCGCGAGGACTCGGGCCGAGTTCCCTATCGTTGAATCACCCCAGCATGGCCCCTACTTCGGGACACCACCACACATGAGCGGCGCTGAACTAGGGCTCGCGCTGTCGGTCTTCCTCGCCTGCGCGGTCGAGGCGGTGGAGGCGCTCACGATCGTTCTCGCCGTCGGCTCCACACGCAGCTGGCGCTCGGCGCTGACTGGCGTGGGAGTCGCGTTGGTCGTGCTCGCGGCGATCGTCGCGGCGCTCGGTCCCGCGATCACGAGCTTGCCGCTCGAACTCCTGCGGGTGCTCGTCGGGGGTCTGCTGCTGATCTTCGGCCTGCAGTGGTTGCGCAAGGCGATCCTGCGCTCAGCCGGCGTGAAGGCCAAGCACGACGAGCTCGCGATCTACCGCGAGGAGACCGAGGCGGCGCTCGCCGCCGGCGCGCCGCGGCCCGGCCTCGACGGATATTCCTTCACGGTCGCGTTCAAGGGCGTGCTGCTGGAGGGGCTCGAGGTCGCCTTCATCGTCGTGACCTTCGGCGCCAACCAGCACCAGGTCCCGCTTGCGGCGGCGGCCGCCGGCCTCGCCGTGCTCGTGGTTGTAGCAGCGGGGTTCGCGGCCTCAGCGCCGCTGGCGAGAGTGCCCGAGAACATGTTGAAGTTCGGCGTCGGCGTGATGCTCAGCTCGTTCGGCATCTTCTGGGGCGCGGAGGGGGCCGGCGCGAGCTGGCCCGGCGACGAGGCAGCGCTCCTGGTGATCATTCCCGCGATCCTGCTCGCGTCCAACGCGATGGCCTGGGGGTTGCGGCGCTCCGTGGCGCGCACGGCCGAGGAGACCACGACGGCTACCACCGAGGCGCCGCAACCGGCGAGCTTGGGCGCATGAGGAGCGCCCGACGGATCTTGCTTGGCGTGTGGGAGTTTGTCGTCGGCGACGACTGGCAGTCGGCGGTCGGGGTCGTCCTCGCGCTGGGGCTGACAGCGATCGTCGCCACGACCGATGTCGCCGCGTGGTGGATCATGCCGCTCGCCGTGCTCGTGATCCTCGCGCTCTCGCTGCGACGCGCCGTCCGCGACGCGCCGCGTCGCGGCTGAGATGCGCTAGAAAGCTTCAATGCCGACGCGTGCCGCGAAGAGCGGAGGTCTCCGGGTAGCGGTCACAGGTCCGACCGGCGAGATCGGCCAAGCGGTCGTGGACGCGCTCGAGCGCTCACGCGAGGTCGCGTCAATCCTTGGGATGGCGCGCAGGCCGTTCGATGCGCAGGCGAGAGGTTGGAAGAAGGTCTCCTACCGGCGCGGCGACGTCCTCGACCGTGACGCCGTCGATGCGCTCGTGCGCGACGCAGACGTCGTGGTGCACCTGGCGTTCATGATCATGGGCGGCGCCAAGGAGAGCCGCGAGGTAAATCTCGTCGGCTCGCGCAACGTGTTCGAGGCGACCGTCGCGGCGGGCGCGCAGCGACTCGTCTACACGTCATCGGTGGCCGCCTACGGGTTTCATCGTGAGAACCCCCAGCCGCTCACCGAGGAGGTCCCAGCGCGGGGCACCGCCGCCCACTACTACTCAGCGCAGAAGGCCGAAGTCGAGGCGCTGCTCGCGAAGACGCTCGCGGGCGCCCGCACCGCGGGCTACGTCTTCCGCCCCTGCATCGTCGCCGGGCCGCACGCCCCGCTGCTGATCGACAGCCTCCCGTACACGCAGATCTCAGAGCGCCTGCCCGGGCCCGTGCTCAGCCTGCTCGAGGGCGTGCCGATCCTCAAGCCCGTGCTGCCGGACCCCGGTGTGCCCTTCCAGCTGGTCCACCACGACGACGTCGCCAGCGCAGTGCGTGCTGCAGCGCTCGGCCGCGGCTCGCCGGGCGCCTACAACCTCGCCGCATCTGGGGAGTTGACAATCAAGCTGCTCGCCGACGAGCTCGGCTGGTACTCGATTCCGGTGCCCGAGCTCGCCGTCGATGCGGTCGCGGACATGATCGCGAGACTGGGCTTCCTGCCCGCGCAGGCGCAGTGGATCGCCGCCTTCCGCGAGCCGGTGCTGATGAGCGCGAGCAAGGCGCGGCGCGAGCTCGGCTGGCGCCCGAAACACGACGCCCTGCAGACGCTGCGTGAGACGATCCGCGCGACGCGCCTGGATCCTCCGCTGATCCGCTGATCGCCCGAACAGCGGACTGCGCGGCCGCGCTGCTCGAGCCCATAGGCTAAGTACCCCGTGAACGCCTCGCAGGCAGCCGACAGTCACACATCCAGCCGCAGGGTCCTCGTCGTCACCGACAGCACGCCCTACCTCCCGCCCTCGCTGATCGAGCGCTGGGCGATCCGACACGTGAGCCTGTATGTCGGCTGGGACGGCGACCTACGAGCCGAGGACGAGTACCGCGACCTCGATGCCTTCTACAAGCGGCTGCACGACTCCCCGCAGCTCCCGACCACCTCCCAGCCTTCGGTCGGCGACTTCGTCTCGTGCTACGAGCCGCTCCTGAGCGCGAGCTGCGACGTGGTCTCGATCCACATCGCCGGCGGTCTCTCGGGCACCTGCGAGAGCGCGCGCGAAGCCGCGCGGATCCTCGCCGAACAAGCGCACCCGGGCCGGGTGGAGGTGCTCGACAGCCAGACCGGAGCCGGCGGGCTCGGCTGCCTGGTGCTACTCGCCGCCGAACTCGCTGCGCAGGGCGCCACGCTCGAGGCGGTAGTCGAGAGCGTCCGTCGTGGCCGCGAGAGCCTCGACATCTGGTTCTGCCTGGACACTCTGGAGTACCTGCGCCGCGGCGGGCGCATCGGTGCCGCACAGGCGCTCGTGGGAACGGCTTTGAAGGTCAAGCCGATCCTCACGTTCGCCTCGGAGATCGCGCCGGTAGGTCGCGTTCGCACGCACGGGCGGGCGCTCGAGCGAATGCGCGCCTACCTGCTGGAGCTGCGCGAGCGCGGTGCGAGCGACTGGATCGTCCAGCACGCACAGGCAGCGCCCGACGCCGAGCGACTGGTCGCCGAGGGTACTGAGCTGTTCGGGTTCGCTCCGTTGTTTTGCACCGAGGTCGGGCCGGTGCTCGGCGCGCACCTCGGCTCGGGCGTGCTCGTCGGCGGCATGACCCGGCCCTAGAAGAACCGGGTTCCTCAGCGCCGCCACACGGCCCCGCGCGGCTTGAGCTGTGCTCAGCGGCGCGGGGCACGTGTCACGCGGCTACGCCCCTTCTTCGCCTTTGGCAATTTTTTCGAGGTACGGCCGCAGTTCCTTCAGGAAGACGTTGGCTTCGACGCCTTCGTGTTCTTCTGGCAGCGCCCCGGCAGGGTCGTTGTGCGAGTACTCGTTCAGGCGGTCGATCAGCTTGACGTTTTCGCTGCTGATCCCGTTCTGTTCGGCCAGCGGTTCCGCCTCGTTCAGGACGGTCTGCCCGCCGCCACCGAAGAGCTTGTCCAGTTCGGAGTCGATCGCGAGGATGTGCAGCGATTTCGGCAGCTGCGTACCCATCGTGGTCTGCAGTCCGAGGACTTTCTGCGATGGCGTTTCGATGCCGTTGTTGACGGCGCCCGTGTCGAGCGTCAGACGCGCCGGGAAGTACCACTCCGAGCCGCTTGCTTCGCGCAGGCCCGTGCCCGCCAACATTTCCGCGTAGCGGCTGACCGGGGTCAGTGCGCCGGTGCCGTTCCAGCCGTGCAGGCCGTCGGTTCCGGCGACTTCGTTGATGCCTTCGCCGCCGTGTATCTGTGCTGCCGCCAGCGACAGCGGCGAGGTCTTGTAGTTGACCGAGAACCCGAAGCCCGCTTCGTTGGTCGCCGGGCTGTCCTGGGGCGGCCCTTTCAGGTCGGGCGGCAGGAACGGGAACTT
Source organism: uncultured Solirubrobacteraceae bacterium (assembly GCA_963737025.1). Classification (GTDB taxonomy): domain Bacteria; phylum Actinomycetota; class Thermoleophilia; order Solirubrobacterales; family Solirubrobacteraceae; genus Palsa-744. The sequence goes on along the minus strand of CAVTRA010000004.1, from coordinate 215,460 downwards.
TTCGAGCAGCGAAGCCCCGTTCGGGTCAACGGTCGTCAGGGTCGACCCCGTTATCGAGAACAGGCCGAGATCCGGCGCCGCGATTCCACCGAACGCGAGCCACGGGGTTTCAGTCGGTTCGTCGAGTTTCGCCAGCGCTTTGGTGCCTTCCTCTTCCGATTTGATCGACGCCGGCCCGCTGCCGCCGTCGTCATACACGAGGCCGGACAGACCGTCGGCTCCGGGCGTGCCGGCGAAGTCCCATGTCGCGTATGCCGTCACGACCGAACCGCCGAGCGAGTGGCCACCGAGCACCACCTTGCCGCCGAGTCCTTTGGCTTTTTCGATGACGAGCTTGAGGTCGTCCACGGTCCGGGCCATGCCCCAGTTCTTGGCGAACTCGACGAGCGAGTTCGGAACCGGTTCGTAGTGGTTGTTGAACTCCGCCACGAGTTTGGCGAAGTCTTCTTCGCCCTCTTTCTGCAGTTCCGCAGCGTGTTCGACCTGGTATTTGGCTCCAAGTTCGGCGCCTATGTGCTCGCCTTCTTCGACGAGTTCCGTGAGGTGTTCCGCCTCATATTGGAGACCGAATTCGTGCGCCTTTTCAAAGACTTCTTTGAGATGGCTCGCTTGGTACGCCGTCGCGAGCGACGCGATCCGTTCGCTGTACGCGGGTTCGACGCCGCCGGTTTCTTCAAATGCCTGTTGGGCGACCTTTTCGACGATGTAGACTTGGACCTCTTCGAGGGCGATTTTCGTCACTTTCGCTTCGACCTCTTCTTCGGCTTTTTTCGTGACGATTTTGGTCACGGCAGCGGTCACCTCTTCGGTGGCTTTCTGCTGGTCCTGACCGAGATACCCCAGGTAGTAGTTGAAGAACTGTTCCGAGGGCGTTTCGTCTTTTTTGGTGTTCGGGTTTTCGAGCTCTGCCGGTAGTTCACCGAACTTGTACTTCGTGAGCTCCCGCTGGTTCTCGAGGAAGTTCTCGCGGCGTTCGACCGCCCACACCTGCCAGCCTGGCGTCGCCGCGACCAGCGCCTTGGCGAACGGCACGAAGTAGGCCGCCGCAGCCGAGGTGCCAGGCTCCATCACGAGCACGTTCGGCGCGCTTTCGCCCTTCGGTCGGATCTTGATGATTCCGATCCTGTCGAGTTTGACGCTTCCCAGCTGGGGAGTCGCGATCGTTTCGGCCTTCTTTTCGGCGTGGCCCTCCGGGACGACGAACGTCATGCGCTTCACCGCCGCCTGACGCATGCGCCCCGCGTGCATCGCGCTCGCAGACGAAGCGAGCGCGGCGAGCGCGAGTGCCGCCGCGGCGGCAACCAGCGCGACCCGACCGAGCCTCGAGCTCCTCATGTGCGTCCAAACCCCAGCCATCCCTCTGTCCCTCAGCATCCCTCTCTCCTTGTCCCTCGAGTCCGGCGGAAACACTGCGCGCCACCAATCTCAGTTGACATTACGCCCAGCTGCCGCATCCGCGCAATGACGTTCTGCCGAAGTTTGTCCCTCGCGTTTGTGCAGATGCACAGTTTCGTCGGGCGGAGGCGGTCAGTCGTGTGGCCCGACGTCGCTGGCGAGCGCGGCATAAACACATGCGAGATCGCGCGGGCTACCGAGGTCGAGCGCCGCTATCTCCTCGATTCGCTTGAGCCGGTAGGCGAGCGTATTGCGGTGCACATGCAGCGCGGCGCTCGTGGCGGTGCGATCGAGACGGCAGTCGAGCAGCGTGCGCAGGGTGTTGGCCAGCTCCGCGTGATCATCGCCCGCGAGCGGCTCCAGCACCCGCTCGCGCAGTCGCGCAGCGAGCCGCGGCGAGCCGGCGATCAGGATCTCCAGCAGATGGTCCTCGGCGCTCAGCCGACCGCGCAGACCTACGCGACGTGCGTGCTCCGCAAGCCAGGTCACCTCCTCCCGTGCGTCAGCGAGCTCAGCGCGGTGTGTCGGCGCGCCGACCGCGAGCACCACGTCGTGTCCCTCGCCGAGATCCAGCACGTCGAGCGGCTTCCACGTTAGGCCGACGACGCAGTCGCTCTGCGTGACCGCCAGCCTCCAGCCCGCCCGCCGCAGACGCGCGGCGAGCGCCGCGTGACTCTGCGACGGGCGCCCCGGAAGCGCCGCCGCAAAGGCCGAGTACTTGCTGTCCAGCGGCACGCCGAGGCGCTCTGCGAGCTCGGCGTCCGCAGCATCCAGCGGCGCTCCTGCGCACAGGCGCTCGAGCAGACTTCGCGTCCGCCGCTCGTCCTCGGAGACCAGCAGCTCGCGCTCGGCCAGGTAGGTCTCGGTGACCAGCGCCGACACCTGATCTACATATCGAGCGAGCGGCGCGGCGAGCTCGAGCAGCACCTCGGACTCCTCCCGCGACGCGTGGCGACGCAGCAGCTCCCATCCGAGCTGGTGCGCCAGCCCGAACGAGCGCAATAGATCCTCCAGACGTACGCCCTCGGCGGCGCGCGCGCGGGTCCACTCGCGCAGCGGCGCAAAATCGCTGTCCGGAGGCATGATGCCGGTGGAGACGAAGCGCGACCACCGCGTGAGCGTCCGCTGCAGTCCGCTGAACACTTCCGCGCGCGACTCCTCGGAGAGATGCTCGAACGCGGGCATGCGCTTCTCGAGCTCGTCGGCCATCTCCCGCGCCGCATGCGCCTGCGGGATCCGCGCCACGATCGCGCCCGCCCCGGCCCACGTGTCGCGTGCTCGCGACGCCACGCTCGCCCTTCCGGCTCTCTACAGCGGGCTCATCATGACCACGGTCTCGGCGCGGATCGTCGCCCACTCCTCCGCCTGCAGGCCGCGTGCGAACTCGTCGATCTTGCCCTTCGGGCCGGTCACCGTGAAGGCGAGCTGCGACGTGAGCATGTGGGGGTGCTCGACGATCTTACATTCCAGGCCAAGCTTCGCGGCCCAGTCGCGCATGCTCTGCTCGACTTCCTCCCGGATGAGCCGACCCGAGCTGATGACCAGCGAGCGCGTTTCGATCGCCTCGAAGTCGCGCTCAGCGACCGCTTCGGCCTGACGCTCCTCGGCGGTTGGCGGCGGATCGGTCTGGCGCCAGGTTTCGCGCTCGTCGTCCCAGTAGCCCACGCGCACCTGCGCCGTGATCCCGTCACGCGCGAGCACCTCTTCGAGCCCGCGACGCGCGGCCGCGAGCGCCTGCTCATCAGCGGCGTAGGCGAACAGGAGCGTGCCGTCGTGCGTGATGACGACGTCGTGCGGCACCACGCCCTCGAGGTCCTTCACGACGTCCGGCCCGCGAACCCGTCCGAGCAGCGAGCGCAACGCGCCGGCGGGCTCCGCCACGTTGAGCTCGGCCTCCAGGCGCCAGTCCTGGTCGCGCTCACTCTCCTGCGGCGGGGCTTCCATGTCGGTGACGATATCGGCTCGGTGAATAGTCCATCGCCTGAATAGCTTTATCCGCGCGTGGGGGGTCGGGTGTGTCGGGCGTTCCCGCCTCGCGGACGAGGTGACACGGATCGAGCGCCGCGGGCCTGCCGATGAAGAATCCCTGCGCAAGATCGACGCCGAGCTCGCGCAGGAGTGCGAGCGTCGCGCCGTTCTCCACCCCCTCTGCGATCGTCTGCAAGCCGAAGCCACGGGCCAACGCCACGACGCCAGAGACGACCGCCCGCGAGCGCCTGTTCTCAACGAGATCGCGGACGAAGTCCACGTCGATCTTCAAGTAGCTGAGCGGGAGGTGCTTGAGATATGTGAGCGCGGCGTAGCCGGTGCCGAAGTCGTCGAGCGCGAAACGGCAGCCCATGGCCTGGAGTCGATCGGCGAAGCGCGTGGCGCCGACGATGTCGGAGATGACCGCCGTCTCGGTGATCTCGAAGGTGATCAGCCACGGCGCCGTGCCGCTGCGCTCCAGAGCGCGTTCGGCGGCCTCGACGAACGATGAGCGAACAACCGTCTGGGCGGACACGTTCACAGTCACCGCTCGGCCGCTCGCCGCGATCCTCGCCGCCTGCTCGAAGACCCATTCGTCGACCACGCTGACGCTGCCGTGGCGCTCGGCCGCCGCCAGGAACGCTGCCGGCCCGACGATCGCTCCATCCGTGGAGCGCATCCGCAGCAGCAGCTCCTCCATAAGCGTGGCTTCGGTCGTCAGGTCGATGATCGGCTGCGCGTAGATCAGCAGCCGCCCTGCCGCCAGCGCCTCCTCGACGTCATGGACGAGGTCCAGGGTACGCAATTCCTCGCGGACACGCGATTCCCGTGCCCGTTGCTCGGTGACGTCCGCGAACACAGCGACCGCACCCAGTTGTGTTCCCTTCTCGTCATACAACGGGTTTGCGGTGGTGCTCATCAACACGTCCCCCCGCGGCGTTTGCACGAGCAGGTCGACGCCCCTGACGACCTCGCCCTGCAGCGCCCGAACTATCGGCAGCTCGTTCAGCGACAGCTGGCGACCCTCAGGCGTGCGCGGCCAGACCTGTTCGATCCAAGAGTCCGGATCGGATCCCGCCGAGCCGTCCATGCTCATCAGCTCGACCGCCCGCCGGTTGATGTGCGTCGGGTTGCCGTCCACCCCGCACGCCACGACTGCGACCTCGACGCTGTCGAGGAGGACGTCCAGCAGGTTTCCCTCCTGACACGCTATGTTCGACAGGCGGCGTCGGCCGCCTCCGCGGGCCATGAACATGGTTAGTGATCGACGTGAGTCATTGACGCTTGGATACCTCACACGTGTGATTTGTCGGAGGTCGGGTCCTTCGCATGGGTCGGCCCACCATCCAGCCCCCCATCCACCTTGCCGTCCATCACCAGGGCGACCAGCTGCGCCCGCGTGTGAGCTCCGAGCTTGGCCATCGAGTTGCGAACGTGGGTCCGGACGGTGGACGGTGAGACGTAGAGCGTCTCGGCGATTTCCTGGGTCTCGTGTCCCATCGCGATGAGGGTGACCACAGCACGCTCGCGGGCAGTGAGCAGCCGCGCGGGGCGTGAGCCCAGGTTGGCGCTGTCAGATTGGCGCTCAGCGAGCTCGACGTGGATCGTGAGACGGCGATCGTCCACGAACTCCAGACGCGCGGCGACGTCGATCGGCAGCTCCGATCCGTTCGCCTGGATCGAGGCGCGCGCTCCGGCGTATTCGCCGGAGCTCAAGAACGTACGCCAGCGCTTGGGCACTACTCGGGCGAGACGTTCCTGATCGGATCGGTTCGAAGAGCTCATCTGCCTTCTTTGGGCACCGAAAGCGCGGTCGCGACGTAGTTGATGATCGTGCGTGCGAAGCCGTCGGTCACAGCGGCGTGGCCGTGCAGGAGTCGGTGATAGAACGGCCCGTAGAGCAAGTCGAGCGCGGCCTCGACGTCTGTGTCCGGGTGGATCTCACCGCGCTCGGCCGCGCGCTGGAAGGCGCTGCGCCCGTCCTCGCGCCGCGGTGCAACGAAGTGCTCGCGGTATTCCCGGGCGAAGTCAGGGTCGATCTGCGCGCGGGCAACGAACGACGCGACCATCCGCCCGTACGGCTTCGCAGTGAGCTCACGCGTCCACGGGAGGATGAGCGCGCTCAGGTCACCGACGAGCGACCCCGTGTCGATCATCGCCGGAATCCCGAGATCCCACTCGCTGCGCAGCGCCTCGAGCGCGAGCAGCTCCTTCGACGGCCACCATCGGTAGATCGTCGCCTTGCTCGCCCCGGCTCGCTCGGCCACAGCCTCGATGCTGATCTCGCCCAGGTCGCGCTCCAGCATCAGGTCCCTCACAGCGCACAAGATCGCTCGCCGAGAGCGCTCGCTGCGGGGTCGTCCGCGCTGGGTTGCCCGCTCGGCTGTCTCGCCGCCCGACATCAGCGCCGCGGCCTTGTGCTCCGTACCGTCGTGCCCCTTTGCGCTCGTTCGAATGAGATCATGTACCCAAGTGTATCGAAACGATACGTATCGTATCGCTCTTTCTGCACCGGAAGTGGAGCAAGCCGCGGGGGCACCTTTCGCGCCGGGCGAACACCGTTAGCATCCCGCCCATGATCGAACCCGGAGAGGAGGCGCCCGATTTCGAGCTGCCCGACCAGGATGGCCACGCGCTCAAGCTCTCGGACTTCCGCGGCCGGCCGGTTGTCGCGTACTTCTATCCGAAGGCAGCGACCCCGGGATGTACCACGCAGGCGTACGGCGTCCGCGACCATCACGCCGCGTACGAGCAGGCGAACGCGGTCGTGCTGGGAATATCGCCGGATCCCGTGGCAAAGGTCAAGAAGTTCCACGAGAAGCAGGGGCTGAACTTCACTCTGCTCGCCGACGAGGATCACGCCGTTGCAGAGGCCTACGGAGTCTGGGTCACCAAGAGCATGTACGGGCGCAGCTATCTCGGCAACGAGCGAACGACGTTCGTCATCGACCCCGACGGGAAGGTCGCCGCAGTGCTGCGCAAGGTCAAGCCTGCCGAGCACGACGCGCTGGTACTGAGCGCGCTCGCGCGAATCAACGCAGCAGCCGCGACAGGCGGCGGTCCTTGAGCGCGCGCCCCTCCGTCTGGCAGGCGGGGCAGTACGCGATCACGTAGTCCTCGAAGTGGACCGCGAGCAATGTCGTCCCGCAGCGCGGGCACGGCTCACCCTCGTGACGGTGGATGCGCAGTGGCATCGGCAGCTTGTCGGGGATCGGCAGGCTGATCGCCTGCTCGTAGTGCGCAAGCGCCGCGCCCAGGGTCTCGCGGATCGCGTGCTCCAGCTGCTCGACTTCCTCAGCGTCTAGGTCGGCGCCGCGCTTGTACGGCGAAAGCCGCGCCTGCCAGAGGATCTCATCGACCCATGAGCGTCCGATCCCGGCGATGACGTGCTGGTCGCGCAGCAGCGCGTGCAGTGGGCGGGGCGCGTCGAGCAGCTCCCCGAGCCCTGCGTCTCCACCCGGCTGTGGCCACGCCTCAGGCCCGAGCGTCGCGAGCGCGCCGTCCTCATCGAGCTCATCGGCACGGAGCAGCTTCATCCACGCAGCCTGCTTTGAGCCGAACTCGCGCAGACGCAGCTCGCGGCCGTCATCGAAACCGACGAGCACGCGTGAGGTGCGATCGCGCGGCCCAGCGGGCTTGTCATACAGCTGCAGACGCCCGGCCGACATCAGGTGCATGAGCACAGCCAGCCGAACCGGATCATCCCCGCTGCCTTCCACATCGATGATCAGCTGCTTTCCGCGTCGGCGCACTCCGGCGACGCGACTTCCGACGAGCGTCGACAGCGGCGGGTCGAACGTGCGCAGCGCGTTGATGCCCGGTGCCCGTGCGTAGGCGATCTCCGCGCCGCTCAGCGCAGCGTCGAGCAGTCGCGCGGTGATCTCGACCTCGGGCAGCTCCGGCATCGCCCTCCATCGTAGGCGGATGCCGGAGCGTGCCAGCGGCTGTCAGGCGATCGGCGGCCCTTCGTACTTGACACCCGTGGGGCTCGTCCAGCGCACGCGCCAGAACTGCCCTGCCGTCGAGGAGCTGAGGCTCCAGTAGCCGGCGCTGTTGGTCGTGACCGTCGCGAGCGTCTTGTAGTGCCTGGCTCCCCTGGCCTTGACGAGGATCGTCACCTTCGTCGGACCGGTCGCCGGGCGCACCAGCCCCCACAGCGACACGCCATGCCCGTGGCCGCTCACCGTCAGCGGGATCGGCCAGCCGAAGTACAGCGGCTTGGCTGTGCCGTTTGAGTACTCGAGGCCCGTCTGAAAGTTCGCGGGCCCGCCCAGCGGGTCATCTTTGAGCAGGTACTGCGAGAACGCCGCCACACGGGGGTTGTTGTAGGCGATCTGCTCGGCGATCGCGTCGAATTCGGCCTGCTTGGCGACGGACACCCCGAGGAACTTGTTCGGGAAGCTCTGCACGCCGAACTCGGTCAGGTAGATCGGCACGCCGCCGGGGATCGCGTGTGCGCCTGCGGCGAGGTTGAGCGCGTTCGACAGCCGTGAGAGCGCGCCGATCGTCACGTTGTCCCGTTCCCCGGGCACGTAGTGCGGGCCCGCGGGCAGCGTGTACGCGTGGTGCGCGTAGCCCGAGATCTGCAGCTCGCTGCACGAGCCGGCTCTCTGGTAATGCGCGTTGAGGCACAGCGCTTCACGCATGAAGGCAAGTGGCGCCACCGGGTGCCTGAAGGCCGCCGAGCCTTCCTTGTGCGGGCTGACACGGTCATAGCCCACGGGCGCTGTCTCGCCGAACAGGACCTTGGGGTTTCCCTGCCCGCCGGCTTTCAGACCCGCGTAGCCGGCCTGAAACAGGCCACGGTAGATCCGTCCCGAGGCAGACGTGCCGTTGGCGTTCCACTGCGGCAGCAGAAAGACAGACTCGTTGGGCTCATTCCAGATCGAGTAGATCGAGACCTCCGAGCCGAACTCGCCCGCCACCGCCGTCGTGAATTCTTCGAAGTCCTTCGGGTCGGGGCGAGTGACGTAGGGCGCTTTGTGGTTGGCGGTCGCCCAGCGCGGTGCGGGCCCGGTGATGGTCAGGAGCACCGGCCAGCCAAGCTTCTTGATTTCCGGGAGCAGCGTGCCGTAGTTGCCCCAGTCGTAGCTGACGGGGTGGGTTGCCTGGAAGCTCGGCTTCGTCGCGCTGGTGGGGGCCGGAGCCACTTCGCTCCATTTCAGCTCGATGCGCAGGGCTTTTACGCCCAGAGATTTCAGCTGTTCGAGCGTGTGCTGGCGCGTGTTGCTCTTGAGCAGCAGCGAGGAGGCCTCGAAATAGGTGAGCTGACTATGAGATGCGAGCGCTTGGCCGGCGCCGACGGAGCCTGCCAGAACGGCGCAGGCGAGCGTTGAGATGAGGAGCTTTCGGATTCTGGGCATGGTCGCTTGAGACACCTCGGCGCAGAGAAGGTTGCGGTCTAGTTAGCTTTCGATCGATGAGCGCCCCGATCGCACCGGACGACATCGTCGAGACCCCAGCGGAGGCGGAGGGTAACAGCCGTCCCCCGCTGCTCGTGCTCGAGCCGTTGCGAGCCTTTCTCGACGCCCACGGCCTGGGCGAGGGAGGGCTGCGGGCGACCCCCATCGGCGAGGGCCACTCCAACGTCACCTACCTGATCGAGCGCGACGGCAGCGAGGTCGTCCTGCGCCGCCCTCCGCGTGGGCCGCTGCCGCCGAGCGCCCACGACGTGCTCCGTGAGGCCCGCCTGCTGCGAGCTCTGCAGAACACGCCGGCGCGCGTCCCCGACGTGCTGGCGGTGGGCGAGGACCCGGCGACGATCGGCGCGCCGTTCTACGTGATGGAGCGGATCGAGGGCGAGGCGATCGTCGCCAGCTTGCCCGCCCCGCTGGACACGCCGGCGGAACGTCGCCGCATCAGCGAGCAGCTGATCGACTCGCTGGTGGAGATCCACGCCGTCGACTGGCGCGCGGCCGGCCTCGAGGGCTTCGGCAAGCCGACCGGCTACCTCGAGCGCCAGCTTCGCCGCTTCGGCGGTCTGTGGGAGCTCAACAAGACGCGGGAGATCCCCGCCGTCGAGACCGTCGGCGCGTGGCTGGCGAAGCACATGCCGAGCTCCGGCCCAGCGACGATCGTGCACGGCGACTACCGCCTCGGCAACACGATGTTCGCGTCGCAGGCGCCGGCGCGCCTGAACGCCGTGCTCGACTGGGAGATGGCCACGATCGGCGACCCGCTGGCCGACATCGGCTACATGTGCATGATGTGGGCGCAGGAGGGCGATCCGAGCGAGGGTCTGCGAGCGCATCTCGGCAACGTCACCCGCGCAGAGGGCTTCTACACCCGCGAGCAGCTGATCGCCCGCTACGAGGAGCGTTCCGAGCGCTCGGTCGGGGAGATCCGCTGGTACATGACGCTCGCGCTGTGGAAGAGCGTGGTGTTCATGGAGGGCAACTACAAGCGCGCGATCGCCGGCACGACCGACGATCCGTATCTGCACCAGTTCGGCGACGGCGTGCTCGAGCTCGCCGGGCGCGCCGAGGAGGTGGCGCTCGGTGGCTGAGCCCGCGCCCAAGGGCGAGACCGACCCAACGCATCAGGAGCCCGACCCGCCGGCACTCGACGCAGGCGGGGCGCGCTCGGCGCTCCTGATCGACTGGGGCGGAGTCCTCACGACCAACCTCTTCTCCTCCTTCCATGCCTACTGCGTGGAGGTTGGGATCGACCCGCAGACGCTGATGGGACGCTTCAAAACGGACCCCGAGGCGCGCGAGCTGCTGGTCGCACTCGAGAAGGGAGAGCTCGACGAGCGAGAATTCGAGCTGCAGTTCGCGCACCTGCTCGAGGTCGGCCCGGAGGGCCTGATAGATGGGCTGTTCGCAGGCGTGCACGCGGACCAGGCGATGGTGCAGGCCGTGCGCATGGCGCACGAAGCCGGAATACGCACCGCGCTCGTGTCCAACTCGTGGGGTGTGCACCGCTACCCGCATGATCTCTTCGACGAGCTTTTCGACGGTGTCGTGATCTCCGGCGAGGAGGGCATCCGCAAGCCATCTCGCCGTATGTACGAGCTCGGCGCCGAGCGAGCGGGCGTCGCCACGCAGGCGTGCGTGTATGTCGACGACCTGCCGTTCAACCTCGTGCCCGCCGAAAAGCTCGGGATGGCGACCGTGCACCACACCAGCGCCGAGAGCACCATCCCCCAGCTCGAGACGCTGCTCGGCGTATCGCTCGTAACGTCTTCTGTATAAAACGACACGCCGAGGCGTCGCTCGCGCGGCTTTGATCGACCTAGACGGCCGTAGACCAAGCGAGGCACGGACGCACCCCTCCGGGGCACAGGCAGTTCGCGTGGCGTACCGATCGGCGGGCGGATGCTCCCGCCGATCGGCCAGCACGCGAGCGACCGAGGACAAAGCCTCGCGCAGCGTCTACGGTCGTCTGGCAGCGTCTACGGTCGTCTGCCGCGCCCGTAGAGCAGTTTGAAGAAGCCCGCGAGCAGGCGCGAGGTGCGCGACTTGTACGGGTACATGAAGAGTTCCTTCTTCATCGCGAGTTTGCCGGTGACGACGATCGCCTGCTGCGAGCAGTACTTGCGGATGCCGCCGGCCCCGTGGCGCGAGCCGATTCCCGAGGCCTTGGCGCCGCCCATCGGCAGCTCCAGGACGGTGTAGTTGATCATCGCGTCGTTGACATTGGCCGCGCCCGCTTCCAGACGCCTGGCGATCGCCTCGCCGCGCTCGGCATCCCGTGAGAAGACCGACGCGCCAAGGCCGTACGGCGAGTCGTTTGCGAGGCGCACGGCTTCATCCGCGTCCGCGACCTTCATGATCGGCAGCGTCGGCCCGAAGGTCTCCTCGGTCATGATCTTCATCGAGTGGTCGACGTCGACAAGCACGGTCGGCTCGTAGAAGCGGCCGGCTCCGGGCACCTGCTGGCCACCTGTGAGCACGCGTGCGCCCTTTTGCACGGCGTCCTGTACGTGGTCCTTGATCGTGTCGAGCTGCGGCGGGAACGTGATCGCGCCCACCTCAACCGTCCCGAACCCGCCATCGGGTCTGCCGACGCGCAGCTCGCGCACCTTCTCCGAGACTTTCGCCACGAACTCGTCGTACACCGGCTCCTCGACGTACACGCGCTCGATCGAGATGCACGTCTGACCGGCGTTCTGCATCGAGAAGTACGTCGCGAAGTTGGCCGCGCGCTCGAGATCCGCATCGGAGAGCACGATCATCGGGTCCTTGCCGCCGAGCTCCAGCGACGCGGGGATCAGGCGGCCGGCGGCAGTTTCGGCGACCTTTCTACCGGTCTTGGTGGAGCCGGTGAACATGATCATGTCGACCTGCTCGATCAGCGCCGCGCCGGTAGCGCCGCGCCCGGTGGCGACCTGGAAGACGTCGTCGGGGAGGCCACACTCACGCAGGCCTTCCGCCATCAACAGCGACGTCAGCGGCGTTATCTCCGAGGGCTTCAGGATCACGCTGTTGCCTGCCATCAGCGCCGGGATGCAGTCTCCGAACGAGTTCGTAAGCGGGTAGTTCCAGGGCCCGATCACGCCGATCAGGCCCAGCGGGCGATAGCGCAGGATGAGCTTCTTGCCCTTGACGAGCACCTGGCTTGACTTGACCGACTCATCCGCGAGGTAGTGCGGTCCCTGCTTGGCCCAGAAGCCGAACGCGTTCGCCGCGTAGCCGATCTCGGCCAGCTCGGCGTCCTCGTAGGTCTTGCCCGTCTCCGAGACGATCGTCTCGACCACACGACCGGCGTTGTCCATCAGCCACTTCTGAGCGCGGCGGAGCACCCGCGCGCGCCCGTCGAAGCCGTAGGCCTCCCATTGAGGTTGAGCCGCGCGGGCGCGGGAAGCCATCTCGGCGACTGTCGTCGCATCCAGATCGGGGACGGTGCGGATCGTCTCGCCGGTCGCTGGGTTCTCGACCGGTATCGCGCCCGCGGCGGCCTGCTCGACCGGTGCCTGCGCATCCGCCTGCTCGGCGTCGCGGCCTGCCTCGAGGATCTCCTGCTCGACGTGCTGCTCAACGCTCGCCATCTGATGCACTCTCCCCTGCTGGTTGCCTGTATCGAGAGAGGCTACTCCTCGATCGCCAACGCGTCCCGCGCGTTGGACGCCCGGCCACCGGCGCTACTCGGAAAGCTCGATCGAGGCGATGCCAATCGGCTCGGAGGGACGGTCGCCGCCATCTGTCGGGACCGCCTCGAGTTTGTCAACCACGTCCATGCCCTCGCTCACCTGGCCGAAGACGGTGTGCTTGCCGTCGAGCCACGAGCATGCGTCGGCGGTGACGATGAAGAACTGCGAGCCGTTCGTGTCCGGTCCGGCGTTGGCCATCGCCAGCGCGCCGCGCACGACCTTGTGCGGGTTGATCTCGTCCTCGAAGGTGTAGCCGGGGCCGCCGGTTCCCGTGCCCTGCGGGCAGCCGCCCTGGATCATGAAGTCTTTGATGACGCGGTGGAACGCGAGGCCGTCGTAGAAGCCGTCGGAGGCGAGCTTGCGGAAGTTCTCGACGGTCTTCGGCGCATCCTCATCGAACAGCTCGAAGACGATCGGTCCCTCGGTGGTTTGCATCGTGGCTGTGGACATGCTCCTACCTTACCTTCACCCGCTCGAGGCTCACCGATTGGCCGTCGGTGCGGGAGCCGATCTCGCGCCCGTTGAGTGCCTCGATGACCCTGTCCGCCTCAGATGCGGGGACCGACAGGAATGAAAAGCGATCTAGCACCTGCACGTCTCGCACCGCCTCACCGTCGAGGCCTGCCGAAGAGGTGACGGACGCGACGATGTCGGCCACGCTCAGGCCGGCCGCGCGCCCGCCGCCCAGCACCAGCTTTGTGTAGTCCTCGTCGTCGTCGCGGCGGGAGATGCGCGGCTTGGAGTGCCTGCGCGGGCGCTCGCGCACGGGCGTTGGTGCCGCGACCGCGCCCTGCTCCCACTGGGCGATGTGCGTGCCGATGTGGCGTTCGATCGCCTCGAGCTCGCGCTTCTGGCGGCTCTCCACGAATGTGATCGCCCGGCCGGCGCGTCCCACGCGGCCGGTGCGCCCGATGCGGTGAACATAGGTGTCAGGGCTGGTCGGCACGTCGTAGTTGACGACGAGCGTCACCGTCGAGATGTCCAGGCCGCGGGCGGCGACGTCTGTCGCGACGAGGATCGGCACGCGCCCGCCCTTGAACGCCAGCATCACGCCGTCGCGCGAGCCCTGCGACATGTCGCCGTGGAGCGCACGGACGTTCATGCCGCGGTCGCGCAGCGTACGAAACAGCTGCTCGCAGCGGATCTTCGTGCGCACGAACACGATCGCCTGCTGGCCTTCGGCTTCGCCTTTCGGTCCCATCTCCGAGCGCAGCACCTCGACGAGCTTGTCGGGCTTGTCCTTCGTCTCGACCGGAAGCTGGAACTGCGCGACGGTGTCGATCGTGAGCGTCGCCGCCTCGACCTGGATGATCTCCGGGTCGTACATGTAGCGGTCGGCCAGCTTGCGGATCGGCGGCGGCATCGTCGCGCTGAACAGGGCCGTCTGGCGGCTCGACGGTGTCAGCGAGAGAATTTTCTCGACGTCCTCGAGAAAGCCGAGGTCGAGCATCTCGTCGGCCTCGTCGAGCACGAGGAAACGGCAGTCGTGCAGCACCAGCGAGTGGCGCGAGATCAGGTCGAGCACCCGCCCGACGGTCCCGACCACGACATGCCCCCCTGCGCGCAACTGCGCCTGCTGGGTGCGGATCGGGGCGCCGCCGAACACAGCGACGACGTCGATGCCGCTGTGCGAGCCGTATGTGCGAAGCGCCTGGGTGACCTGGATGCACAGCTCGCGCGTGGGAGTGAGCACCAGCGCCTGCACGACCTGCTCGCTCGGGTCGAGGTACTCCATGATCGGCAGCCCGAACGCCGCCGTCTTGCCCGTGCCCGTCTGCGCCTGCCCGATGACGTCGCGGCCTTCGAGCAGCGCGGGGATCGCCTGTTCCTGGATCGGGCTCGGCGACTCGTAGCCGACGTCGCGCAGGGCTTGGAGAGTGGACTCGGAGAGCCCGAGGTCGGCAAAGGACTTGGCCATGACGGTAGTTGTGGAGATTAGGCGGACGGGTCGAGCAGCAGCTTGCCGGTCGTGCGCCGCGCGCGCAGATCGATCTGCGCCTGGGCCGCCTGCTCCAACGTATAGGTGTGCCCGACGATCACCCGTAGCTGGCCGCGCGCGGCGCGGGCGAACAGGTCGGACAGCGCCTCGGCGAACATACCGGGTCGCGTCAGGCAGTGAAACAGGTAGAAGCCGACGACCGCGCGCGAGTGTCGCAGCAGTGACCCGGTGGAGACCTCGTTGGCAACGTTTGTGGCGATCCCGTACGCGACGATCCGCCCGAACGGGGCGAGCGCCTTGTAGGAGGCCTCAAAGACCTCTCCGCCGGACATCTCGAAGACCACGTCCACCGGCTGCCCGCCGTTGGCCTCGAGCAGGCGCTCGGTCAGGCCCTCGGCGGCCGGGTCGACCGCGACGTCCGCTCCCAGTTCGAGCGTCAGCGCGCGCTTCTCCTCGCTGGAGGCCGTCGCGATCACCCGTGAGGCGCCCATTGGGTGACCGAGCTGGACGGCAATCGAGCCGACGCCCCCGGCGCCGCCGTGGACGACGACGCTCTCCCCGGCGGCGACGCGTCCGGAGGTGCGATAAAGGTGCCATGCGGTCGTTCCCTGCACGATCATCGCCAGCGCCGTCCCGTCGTCAAGCCCGTCGGGGATCGGGAAGGCCAGGCTCTTGGGAGCGAGCGCGTACTCGGCGTAGCCGCCGCTGCCGGTGAGCGCCACCACCCGCTCACCCGTGTCCTCGCGCACGCCGGCGACCTCTCCGCCGGGCACCAGCGGCAACGTGGCCTTCTGCACGTAGGAGTTGGTGCGCGTGTGCGTGTCGGCGAAGTTGAGTCCCGCCCGCGTGACCTTGATCAGCGTCTCCTCGGGCCCGGGTTCGGGGGTCGGCACCTCGGCGAGCTGGAGTACCTCCGGGCCGCCGAACTCGGTCATCTGGATCGCGCGCATGGGCTCCGAGGCTAGCGGAGTGCCGCACGCCGGCCGCCGGCAAGGTGCTCTAAGGTGCGCGCCCATGCCAATCACCGTTGTCGGATCGATCGCCTATGACACCGTCAAGACGCCATTCGGCGAACGCCAGCGGATGCTCGGCGGCGCGGCCGTGCATTTCGCCCTGGCAGCATCGTTCTTCGACGACGTGCGCGTCGTCGGCCCCGTGGGAGATGACTTCGGCGAGGAGCAGCTCGAGGTCATGCGCCGCCGAGGCGTCGATGTATCCGATGTCGAGCGCGTGGCAGGCGGGCGCACCTTCTTCTGGCAGGGCGAGTACGGCTGGGACCTGAACTCGCGCGAGACGCTCGACACGCAGCTGGGCGTGTTCGAGGGCTTCTCGCCCAAGCTCTCCGAGGGCTCGCGCTCGAGCGACGTGCTGTTCCTGGCGAACATCCAGCCCGACTTGCAGCAGCAGGTGCGCGGCCAGTTGCCCGAGGCCCGCTTCGTGGCGCTCGACTCGATGAACCTGTGGATCGACATCGCCCGCGACTCGCTCGTCGCAGCGATCGAGAGCGTCGACTGCGTGATCCTCAACGACGCGGAGCTGCGCCAGCTGACCGGCAAGCCGAACCTCGTCTCAGCCGCGCGGGACATCCTTTCCTGGGGCCCGCGGGTGGTCGTCGCCAAGCAGGGGGAGTACGGCGCGGCGCTCGTGACGCGCGAGGGGTTCTTCGCGCTGCCGGCATATCCACTGGAGAGCGTCGTCGATCCCACCGGCGCGGGCGACACGTTCGCGGGCGGGCTGGTCGGCTACGTCGCGGCGCATCCGCACGAGGAGCTCTCCGACGCGCTGCTGCGGCGCGCGATGGCGCACGCGACGGTGCTCGCGTCGTTCAACGTCGAGGAGTTCGGAACCGAGCGCATGGAGCGCCTCACGAGCAGCGAGATCGCCGCGCGAATCGACGACCTGCATGCGATGACCCAGTTCAGCGGCGCACCACTGCAGCTGCGCGGCTGAGCGTCGTGCTGGGGCGCCGCTCGCGCTCGCGCATCGTGGTCTTCTACTGATTTCCATCCGGGGCTTGTACGGATCCGTCGCCGGGTATACGATCGACTGGCGTGACGACGTGGACGTTCATTTGGTTGATGGTGATTCTCAAGGTGCCGATCGTGGCCCTCTTCCTGATCGTGCGCTGGGCGGTCCGCCAGACCCCTGAGGTCGAACCTGGCAACGACGGCGGAATCGGCCCGACCCGTGGACCGCTGCACCCGCATCATCCGCGCTCGCGACCGCCGCGGATGCCGAGACGCGGTCCGCACGGCGACCCGGCATCGCCCTCACCACAGCGTGTGCGGATCAGCGCCGCGCGCCAGCGCCAGCGGCAACGCTGAGCGGATTCGGCGTCATCGGCAGGCACCCGCCTCGGCGAGGCCTCGAGCGCATGGCTGCGCCGGGCAGCGGATGCGCGCGCGCCGTTGCTCATAATCGTTGTAGAGCGTTCCCCAAACGGCAAATCAGGAGATACACATGAGCACCGACCGATCGACGATCGAGGGGGCCGCCGCGCCAGCAGCCGGCGAGGCGCCCGACAACGGCACAGCGCCCGCCCAGGGAACACTGACGGTGACCGACAACCGCACCGGCAAGAGCTACGAGCTGCCGATTCAGGATGGCACCGTGCGCGGGATGGACCTCAGACAGATCAAGACCGACGATCAAGACTTCGGGTTGATGGTCTACGACCCCGCGTACATGAACACCGCCTCGTGCCGCAGCTCGATCACCTACATCGACGGCGACGCCGGCATCCTGCAACATCGCGGTTACCCGATCGAGCAGCTGTGCGAGCACTCGACCTACCTCGAGGTCGCCTACCTGCTGATCAACGGCCGCCTGCCCAACAAGGTCGAGCTCGACGGTTGGGTCGAGGAGATCACGATCCACACCTTCGTGCACGAGAACGTCAAGGACTTCATCAAGGGATTCCGCTACGACGCGAACCCGATGGGGATGCTCGTAGCGTCCGTCGGCGCGCTGTCGACCTTCTATCCGGACGCGAACAAGATCCACGAGGAGCGCGTGCGCGCGATGCAGATCATCCGCCTGCTGGCGAAGATGCCGACGCTCGCGGCCTTCGCATTCCGCCACAACATGGGCCAGCCATACGTGTACCCCGACAACGACCTCAACTACGCGGGCAACTTCCTTTCGATGATGTACAAGATGACCGAGCTCAAATACGAGCCCGATCCCCGGCTGGAGCGCGCACTCGACGTGCTTTTCATCCTCCACGCCGACCACGAACAGAACGCCTCCACGAGCGCAGTGCGCTCGGTCGGCTCAACCCAAGTGGACCCATACTCGGCCCTCGCCGCCGGCGTCGCCGCCCTGTACGGTCCGCTGCACGGCGGCGCCAACGAGCAGGCGCTGCGGATGCTCACACGGATCGAGACCGTCGAGAACATCCCCGCCTTCCTCGAAGGCGTCAAGCGGGGCGACGAGCGCCTGATGGGCTTTGGCCACCGCGTCTACAAGAACTACGATCCGCGCGCGCGGATCATTCGCAAATACCTCGACGACGTCTTCGAGGTGCGCGGCAAGAGCCCGCTGCTGCACGTCGCGACGGAGCTCGAGAAGCGCGCGCTCGATGACGATTACTTCACCTCACGCAAGCTCTACCCGAACGTCGACTTCTACTCCGGCCTGATCTACGAGGCTCTCGGGCTGCCCGTGGCGATGTTCCCGGTCATGTTCGCGATCGGGCGCACAAGCGGCTGGATCGCCCAGTGGAAGGAGCTCGTCGGGGATCCCGAGCAGAAGATCGCGCGCCCGCGTCAGATCTACACAGGCGAGCGCGATCGCGACTACGTGCCGATCGAGCAGCGCTAGCGACGAGCTGGCACGGCGCCGGGCGGCGTCCTCGGTTCGCTCGCGTGCAAAGCACGCCACGCTCCCTGCGTCC
This sequence comes from uncultured Solirubrobacteraceae bacterium, assembly GCA_963737025.1. Lineage (GTDB taxonomy): Bacteria > Actinomycetota > Thermoleophilia > Solirubrobacterales > Solirubrobacteraceae > Palsa-744. Next base: position 197,172 of record CAVTRA010000004.1, on the reverse strand, counting down.
TTGTCCGGCTTGGCCAGCCCGCCGCTAGGAGGCGTTGCTACAAAACCAGCGTCGCGCCGTGCCGGCGCAGCCAGTCGCGCTCGTCGCGATAGCTCGGCCAGTGCCGCTCCACCGACGCCCAAAACCGCGGCGAGTGGTCGAGGATCTCGAGGTGGCAGACCTCATGCCAGACGACGTACTCGAGCACGCGCTCGGGTGCCAGCAGCAACCGCCAGTTGAAGCTCATCCGCCCGTTTGCAGAGCACGATGCCCAGCGAGTGCGCTGGGCGCGGATGTCGAGCGCGGTGTATGAGCTGCCGACGAGCTGCGTCGCGCGGTCCAGGCGCGGCGCGATCTCTGCCCGTGCGGCACGCCGGTAGAAACGCTCGAGCGCCGGGCGCGCGTCGCCGTCCGGCACGAGCAGACGATCCCCGGCACGGTGCACGCGCGTGCGTCCGCCCTGTGGGACCAGCTCCAGCGTCGCGCCGAGATATGGAACGGTGCCCGCACGAGCAGCCACGCGCGCGAGCACGTCGCGCGCCTCGTCCATGCGACGCTCGATCCAGGGGCGCAGCTCGCTGACGGCGGCCGCCGCGGCACGCTCGGGCGCTCGCGCTGGGAGCACGACCTCCACGCCCGTGTGGGGGTGCACGTTCACACGCACCCGCCGCGCCCGCGTGGAGCGCCGGACGGTGTAGGGGATCTCGGGAGCGTACGGCTCGGGCATCGCACGCTGAGGGTACGCACCCGGCCGGGCGTCAGGCGCATACGCTTGCGCGGTGGAGCCCCACGAGCAGACGACCGTGGATGCACCGACCTTCGACGAGGAGCTGCTGCTGTGGCTCGGCGATGAGCCGCCGGGCGTGCGCGCCGCCGACGCGGAGCGCATCCGCGACCTCGCCGGCGAGTTCGCCCGGGGCTTCGACGCGCTGGCGCGGATCGGACGCGCAGTCACGGTGTTCGGCTCGGCGCGCACACCTCCGGAGCACCCCAACTACGCGCGGGCGCGCGAGCTCGGCGCAGCGCTCGGTCACGCCGGCTACTCGGTGATCACCGGCGGGGGCCCCGGGATCATGGAGGCCGCCAACCGCGGCGCCCGCGACGCGGGCGCGCTATCGGTGGGGTGCAACATCGAGCTCGCGCACGAGCAGGCGCTGAATCCGTACTTGGACATCGGACTGCGCTTCCGCCACTTCTTCGCACGCAAGGTGATGTTCGTGCGCTACGCGAGCGCGTTTGTGATCTTCCCCGGCGGCTACGGCACGCTCGACGAGCTGTTCGAGTGCCTGACGCTGATCCAGACGCAGACCATCCGTCACTTTCCCGTGATCCTGATGGGCGATGGCGAGTGGGACGGACTCGTGCGGTGGCTGCGCGAGGGACCGCTCGCCGACCGGCGCATCAGCCCCGGCGACCTCGAGGTCCTGCACCAGGTCGCGCGCCCGGCGGAGGCGTGTGCGATCGTCGAGCAGGCACGGGAGCGCCAGCTTGCCTACGGCCGTGGCGTGCGACGTCGCGGCGAGCGCGCCGCGGGCTGACGGAGCTGGAGAACGCGGTCATAATCAGGCCGCGATGACCACATCCCGGGTCAGGCTGCCGCGTGGGCTGCGCGGCGCCTATGAGGTTTACGTCAACGGCGTGCCACAGCAGCTCGGCGTCGACTACACGGTGCGCGAAGGCGCGCTCGTGTTCGAGCGCGAGCTGCGCAAGGACAAGATCAGCGGCTGGCGCTGGCTGCTGGGCGCCTGGGGTGTCGGCACCTACCGCCAGGACGATTCGGTGGATGTCCGCTACGAGGCGGCAGACGGCTCGCCCCGGGTGGCCGAGGGGCTCGAGATCGAGTTGGGGTAGACGGCCCTCTCCCACGGCTTGGCCAGCTTCAGCGCGCTGAGAATGGCGCGCGTGGCGGGAGAGCGGTTGAGCGTGTAGAAGTGTACGCCCGGCGCGCCCGCCGCGAGCAGCTCTGAGCACTGCAGCGTCGCGTAGGCGACACCGAAGTCAAGCACCGCCTCGGGATCCTCCCCGCGGGCGTGCAGCTCGCGCCGCAGGCCATCGGGGATCGATGCGCCGCACGTCGCGGCCATCCGCTCGACCTGGCCGACCCTCGTGATCGGCATCACGCCAGGGATGATCGGCACCGCGACCCCCGCCGCTCGGGCGCGCTCGAGGAAATCGAAGTACACGGCGTTGTCGAAGAACAGCTGCGTGATCAGGAAGTCCACGCCAGCGTCGACCTTCTCGACGAGGTGCTGGAGGTCGGCCTCAGGACTGGAGGCGTGGATGTGCGTCTCCGGGAAGCACGCGGCGCCGATCGCAAACGGGTAGCCGTCTGAGATCAACTCGACGAGTTCGCGGGAGTACTCGAGGCCGCCGTCCGTCTTGATCCACGCCTCCTGGCCCGCGGGAGGATCCCCGCGCAACGCGAGCACGTTGTCGATGCCCGCGCTGCGCATCTCCTGGAGCGTCTCCCCCAGCTGCGTCGCGGTCGCGCCGACGCACGTGAAGTGGGCCATCGCCTCGAGGCCATACTCGTCGCGGATCCGCTTGACGATCTCGATCGTCTTCTCCCTGCTCGAGCCCCCGGCGCCGTAGGTGACCGAGACGAACGATGGCTCGAGCGTCTTCAGCTCGGCTAGCGCCGCATATAGGTTGCGCTCGCCGTCGGCGGTTTTCGGCGGGAAGAACTCGAACGAGAACACCGGGGCGCCCGCGGCAAGGATCTGATCGATGCGCATTCGGAGATTATGCAGCCCACCGCTCGGGCTCGCCGGGAACGCGACGGACCTTGCCCAGCGATTGCAGGTGGGTGAGATAGCACAGGATCTTCGACAGCAGCCAGTGGGCGTTCTGCTGTGATAGCGAGTCGCCGTAGACGTGCGGCACGATCTCGAACACCGTCAGCGGCTCTCCCGCGAGCGCCCGCTGGACGCCCGCCAGCCGTTCCTGCACGAGCGTGCGATTGCCCTCGATGTGTGCGTGGATGTCGGTGAACGTCCGGCCGTGCCCCGGCAGGCACAGGCGCGCGCCGAGGCGCTCGGCGACGTCGAGCGAGCTCAGGAATTCGCCGACGGGGTCGGGCGAGTAGCCGTAGTCGAAGTACAGGGAGATGCGGCCGAGCAGGTGATCGCCGGAGACGAGCAGGCGGCGCTCGGGCTGGAAGAAGCAGACATGCGAGGGCGCGTGCCCGGGGGTCTCATAGACGATCCACTCGCCGAGGTCGGTGACGATGCCCATGCCCGTCACCAGGTCCCGGTCCGGCTCGATCGGCCCGGCGATCCCCGATCCGCGGGTGCTGCGCTCGGCTGCATAGCGGCGCAGCGGCGCCTCCGGCACACCGCTCTGGCGGGCGATCTCCAGGCGTCGCGCGGAGACCGCGTCGGGATCTTTGATCATGCGATTGAGGTGCTCGCGGTTGGGGTGCATCCACAGCTCACAGCCGGCGCGCTCGAGGATCGTGGCGGCCTGGCCACAGTGGTCGGTATGCGCATGTGTGCACACCACCAAGCGCGCCTGCTCGAGGCGCAGGTTGCACATCGCGAGTGCGCGCTCGAGATGGAAGATCGATTCCGGCTCGTGCATGCCGGTGTCGAACAGCACGAAGCCCTCTCCGCTGGCGACCGCCCAGGCGTTGCAGTGGGGCACGCCCGGCCACGGCAGGGGCAGGCGAAGCCGGAACAGGCCCGGGAGCACGCGCTCGCCCCGACCCTGCTCGCGCCTGCTGAGCACATCGGGCATGGCGCGGAGACTAGACTACGACCGTTCAGCGGCGTAAAGGAGACGGCATGGCCGATCGGGAGACTGCGAGCGAAGCGAGCACGAAGGTGCAGGAGGTCGCCGCGAACATGCAGCAGGCCGCGGCAACGCGCAAACGCATATCGGGGAGCAAGGCCGAGGCGGTCGCCCGGCGCTACTTCGGCGCGATCGACGCAGGAGATCTGGAGCAGGCCGTCTCGCTGTGGGCGGAGGGTGGCCGCGAGTATGTGCGCGGACAGGTCGACGTGCTCGCGCCCGACGGTGTCCGCGGATTCATCGGCGAGCTGATGGGCGCGGTGCCGGACCTCAGCATGCGGGTGATCTCGACCACGACCGAGGGGGAGCGCTGCGGTGTGCAGTGGCGCCTCACGGGCACCTTCGCCGGCCCCGGCCAATTCGGCGGCATCGCCCCCACCGGCATGCCGATCGAGCTCGAAGGCTTCGATCTGCTGAGCGTCCAGGGCGGGCTGATCCAGAGCAACGACGCGTTCACCGATTCGATGAGCTTCGCCCGGCAGATCGGGATGATGCCGCCGCAGTACTCGAGCGCCGAGCAACGCATGATGCAGGCGTTCAACGCCAAGACGCGCCTCACCGGGCGCCTCGGCGCGGGCGAGGCGGAGCTTGTCGCCGAGGGGGTCTGGGTTGTGCAGGGTCAGCCCGCACGTTGCAACGTGTACCTGATCGAGGATGAGGGCGGCGTGACGCTGTTCGACGCCGGGGCGCGCACGATGACGCGTGCGGTCGCCAGCGCCGGGGCGAAGCTCGGCGGGATCCGACGAGTGGTCCTCGGCCACGCCCACACCGACCACCGCGGTGTCGCACCGGCGCTCGGCGTACCCGTGCTGTGCCATCCCGACGAAGTGCAGGACGCCGAAGGCAGCGGTGGCTTTCGCTACTGGCCCCAGGGACTGGCGGGGCTACCGACCCCGATGCGCCAGCTCCACCGCCTGCTGCACCGCTTCGCATGGGACGGCGGGCCGGTAAAGATCGCCGGCACGGTCGAGGAGGGCGAGGAGCTCGCAGGCTTCAAGGTCGTGCACATCCCCGGGCACGCGCCCGGAATGATCGCTCTGTGGCGGGAGTCCGATCGACTGGCGCTCAGCAGCGACTGCTTCTACACGCTCGACATGTGGGGCCGCGACTGTGAACCGCGCGTGCCCGACCGGATCTACAACTTCGACACCGACCAGGCGCGCGAGAGCATCCGCAAGCTCGCCGCGCTCGAGCCGGCGGCGGCGTGGCCCGGTCACGCGAAGCCGGTGACAGGCGACGTGCGCAGCAAGCTTGAACGCGCAGCCGACGCCGGCTGAGCGTGGGCAGGCGCGGGCGTCGGCAGACGCGACTGGAAGCGCCGAGCAGCGACTACACGGACGCGCACGGGAACGTGCTGAGCCTGCGTGGCTCGCTCACACCCGGCTCGCGGCTCCAGTACGCCGCGGCGCTTGCCGGGGCCGGCGCTGGCAGCCGTCCCGCGAGCACGCAGGAGGACGCGTGGCAGCGCGCCGGCGAGCTGCTGTTCGAGCGCCTCGCCGTGCGCTGGGTGATCGCCGACGCGCCGATCGAGCGCCAGCGCGAGCTGCTGGCGCGCTTTCGCGTCGCCTCGCCGGAGGAGCGCGCATGGGTGCGAGAGGTGCTGCGGGAGCACTGCGCGGAGCACTTCCCGGACGTCGAGGCGCCGTAACGGGCACGTCCGGCTCAATTGGGCTCGCCGAGCAGCTCCAGGCGCGGCCCGTGAACGCCACCCGCGGACACGAACCTGGCGGTCGCGGGGCTGAGCACGAACTCGAGCACCGCTCCGGCCTCGTCGCGCACCTCCAAGCGGCGGCCGTCGTCGTGAACGGCGAGCACGACGCACCGCTCGAGGCCTCCGCCGAAGTGCTTGATGCGCCCTGGCGAGCCGACACGGGGCAGTTGTCGCGACGGTCCGAGCACGCCTGAATGCTACGACGCACGCCAGTTACGCACGATAGGGCCGGCGACGATACCTTCCGACAATGCGCCGCACGAAGATCGTTGCCACCATCGGCCCCGCCTCACGCGAGATCGAGACGCTGATCCGCCTCGTGGAGGCGGGAATGGACGTCGCCCGGCTGAACTACTCGCACGGGACGCTCGAGGAGCATGCCGAGACGGCCCGCCGCGTGCGCGATGCCGCCGCGCGCGCCGGCCGCCCGGTCGCGATCCTGCAGGACCTGCCGGGCCCCAAGCTCCGCATCGGCCCGTTGCGTGAAGACGTCGTCGAGCTCACCCCCGGCGAGCGTCTCACGTTCTCCTGCGGCGACGGTGATCGCCCCGGCGACGCACACGAGATGAGCATCTCCTGGGCGGGCCTGCCCGGCGCGGTCGAGGACGGGTCGATCCTCTATCTCGCCGACGGCTCGGTGCGTCTGCGTGTCGTCGACGTGCGCGCCGGCGACTGCGAGCTCGACGTCGAGATCGAGGTCGGCGGAGCGGTCGCTTCGCGTCAGGGGCTCAACATCCCCGGCCCGATCGCCGCCCTGCCGGCGGTTCCCGAGGAGGATCTGCACCTGCTGCACCACGGCGAGTCGATCGGCGTCGACATGGTTGCGCTGTCGTTCGTGCAGCAGCCGGAGGACGTCGAATTCGTCCGTGACCACACGCGCCTGCCGCTGATCGCCAAGATGGAGAAGCCGCAGGCCGTGGAGCGCGCCGCTGAGATCCTGGCCGCGGCCGACTACGTGATGGTGGCGCGCGGCGACCTCGGCATCGAGCTGCCGATCGCGCGCGTGCCGCTGGTGCAGAAGCAGCTGCTCGAGCTCGCCGGCTGGATGGCCGTCCCCTCGATCACGGCGACCCAGATGCTCGACTCGATGGTCAGCTCCTCCCGCCCGACCCGCGCGGAGGTGGCCGACGTGGCGAACGCGATCCTCGACGGCACCGACGCGGTGATGCTCTCCCAGGAGACAGCGGTCGGTGCCTACCCGGTGGAGGCGGTCGCGATGATGGCGGCCGTGGCCGAGCAGGCGGAGTCGATCGCGCCGTATGAGCGTTGGAACGAGTCGCGGGTGCGTCGCACCCACTCAGATCCCGCGTACACGATCGCGCACAACCTCTGCGACGCCGCCCGCGAGCTGCGCCTCGACGCACTGGTGATCCCAACGCTGTCGGGCCGCTCGGCACGCCTGGTTTCAGCACACCGCCCGACGGTCCCGATCTACGCGCTCTCCCCGGGCAAAGAGACGGTCAGGCGCTGCGGGCTGATGTGGGGGGTGCAGGCGGCGTCGATGCCGCGCCACGAGACCACCGAGGAGCTGATCGCCGATGCCGCGAGGCGCGTCGTCGAGCTCGGCTGGTGCGAGCGCGGCCAACGCGTCGGCATCACCGCGGGGCTGCCCTCGGGGCGACCCGGCACGACGAGCCTCTTCCAGATCCAGGTGCTCTAGCTCTAGAGCGACGGCGGCGCGTTCGACGGCGGCTCGCCGCCGTTTGACGCGACACCCAACGTCCCGGAGCCCGCGGTTTGGGAGATCGGAGTACCGCCGCGCCCACGCAGGATGAACGCACAGCCAACGGCGATCAGTGCACCGGCAAGCGGACCCGCCACGTAGAGCCAGTAGCCGCTGAAGTCCCCGCTCACGAGCGCTGGGCCGAACGAGCGCGCGGGGTTCATCGAGGCGCCGCTGACAGGCGCCGACCACAGGCCGGCCAGCGCGATGTAGCCGCCGACGGCGAGCGCGGCGACGCGCCCCACGTTCTGGGCGGACGACGCCGTCCCGAGGATCACGCTGACGAGCGACGCGGTGAGAACCACCTCCATGAGCAGCGCCTGCCAGTCGGCATAGCCGGGTCCGGGAAGCGTGGCGCCCAGGTGCTCGACGTTCCCGAACACCGCCTCGAGGAATAGGCACGCGAGCGTCGCGCCGACGAGCTGGATGACAACGTAGCCGGGGACACGCCGCCACGGGAAATCCCTGCGCAGCGCAAACGCGAGCGACACGACCGGATTCAGGTGCGCGCCCGAGACGGCGCCCATGAACAGGATGATCGCCATCACCATCAGCCCGGGTGCGACGACGGCCGCCGCGAGCGTTATCTGACCCTTGCCATGAAGCAGCCCGCCGCCGCCGGCGACGAGCACGAGCATGAACGTGCCGAGCATCTCGGCGAACAGCCGACGCCACTCGAAGCGCGGGTCTTCGAACTGGGCCTTGGAGCCGAACTCCAACGCCAGCATGTGCATGGTGCGCGGCCCGAGCAGGCCCGCGGCCGGAAGCTCCTGTGAAGCAGCATCGCCACGCTCGACAGGCTCGTCGGGCATCGGCACAACCTATCTGGAATGATCCCCGCGCGTGCGCGCGGACGTCTTGGTCATCTTCGGGATCACAGGCGACCTCGCGAAGGTGATGACCTTCCGTTCGCTCTACCGCCTGGAGCGCCGTGGCTTGCTGGACTGCCCCGTCGTTGGAGTCGCCGTGGATGACTGGACCGTCGAGCGCTTGCGCGAGCACGCACGTGAATCGATCGAAGGTTGCGGCGAACAGCTCGACGCCGAGGTGTTCGAGCGCTTTGCGGCGCGACTGTCCTACCTCAGCGGCGACTTCACCGACGCCGCCACATACAAGAAGGTGGCGGACGCGATCGCCGGCAAGCAGAGCCCGGTCTTCTATCTCGAGATCCCACCGTCGCTGTTCGGGCCCGTGGTCAAGGAACTCGCGGGCGCCGGCCTGACCAAGAGCGCGCGTGTGGCCGTCGAGAAGCCGTTCGGTCACGACCTCGCCTCGGCACGGGCCCTCGCCGGCGAAATCCACAAGTACATCGACGAGTCACAGCTCTATCGGATCGACCACTTCCTCGGAAAGATGGGCACCGACGAGCTGCTGTACCTGCGCTTCGCGAACACCATGATCCACCCGATCTGGAACCGCCAGCACGTCGCGTACGTGCAGATCACGATGGCCGAGGAGTTCGGGGTCGAGGACCGCGGACACTTCTACGACCCCGTCGGCGCGCTGCGCGACGTCGTCGTCAACCACCTGATGCAGCTCGTCGCGCTCGCCGCTATGGAGGCGCCCACAGGGCGCGACGCGACGACGCTGCAGGACGCGAAGGTCGCGGTCATGCGCGCGATCGCCGACGCCGACCCCGCGCAGTACGTACGCGGTCAGTACGACGGCTACCTCCAGATCGACGGCGTCGCCAAGGACTCGACGACCGAGACCTACGCGGCGCTGCGCCTGGAAATCGACGACTCGCGCTGGTCGGGCGTTCCGTGGTTCATCCGCACGGGCAAGAAGCTGCCGCTCACCCAGACCGAGCTGCGGGCGGTCTTCCGCGAGCCGCCGCAGCTCGGCTTCGTCGAGACCGGGCAGCGCCACCCCGAAGCGAACCAATTCGTCGTCAGGGTCGATCCGACAACGGGCACGCGCGTCACCCTTGACGCCCACCGCGCCGACATCGCGGGGCCCGAGCCGGTGCACCTCGACGTCGAGTTCGCCGAGCAGGGCGGGGAGGCGCCGACGGCATATGAGGTGCTTCTGGTGGACGCGATGGAAGGCGACAAGACCCGCTTCACCCGCCAGGACGGGGTCGAAGAGGCGTGGCGGATCTTCGAACCGCTGCTGAAACATCCGCCCCCGGTGCGACCTTATGCGCCGGGCTCATGGGGGCCGCCCGAGGCGGACCGGCTCGTCGCCGGCGTCGGGGCGTGGCACGAACCGTGGGCAGTGTGAGGGCTCAGCGGGAGTCGGCGACCGCAATCGAGAAGCCGGCTGTAAAGCGCTCGCCGGGAGCCAGCACGCGCAACCCGTCGCCGCTGCGCAGCGCGTTGGTGGGCGCCGTCATCGGCTCGAAGCAGATGAACTGCGCGGCGCGGGGTGCGAACACCTGGGCATCTGGATAGCCCTCCCGGAACGTCAGCTCGATCCGCCGGCCCGCGCCGGAGACGCCGAAGTGGGCCGGCTCGGGCAGCTGGTCGAAGCCGTCGTCGAGCTCACGCTCATCGAGCTCGAAGCGTTGAGGGGCGAGCGCCCGCTCCGCCGCGATCGGGATCTGCTGCGCGTCGAGCGCAAGCGACCGCATCGCCGGCAGCTCGACGAGCAAATGCTCACGCTGTGCGCCCGGCGGCGACAGGTACGGGTGGAAGCCGAAGGACAGCGGCACCGGATCCTCCCCGCACGCATCGACTGTCACCTCGATCTCGAGGCTGTCACGGCGCAGGGCCGCCTCGTAGCGCAGCTCGTGGCGGAAGGGAAACACCTCGAACAGCTGCGGCCTTGCGTCGCTCCAGCTAAGGCGCGCGGCGAGCGAGCTCGTGGGAGCCTCGCCGGTGTCAATCAGCTCCCACGCCATCAGCCCACCGACCACGCCGTGAATCGGAAGTCCGTTCTGATCGACGCGCACCCGGGCGAGATCGCGGGGAACGCGCACGCTGCGCCCGGCGGCGCTGTAGTCGAAGCCCGCGAGGCGGTTGGCCCACGGGTAAAGCAGCGGGATGCCCATCGTCTTGCCTTGCTGCGCGTACGCGGCCACGCCCCTGTTCTGCGCGAGCAGCTCCTCGCCCCGATGGCACAATGAGCAGCACAGCATCCCGGCGCCGGGGACGAACGTGGCCTCGAGCGCCGACGCCTCGTCGCGCACGAGCGCGGTTTCGAGCACGGGCGCGCTCATCGAGCGAGTGAAAAGCAGGTTCGCATGCGGCTCATGCAGTCACCTACTCGGAGCCTACCGCCCGGCTGCGCGGTCGCTCATCCGCACACCCGTATGAGACGACGAGGCCAGAGCGCGCACGTGCGAGGATTCGCGGCGAGCCCGCCGAGTAACGACAGGAGGATGATCGTGTCAACCGAGTCCCGCAGCACCGACCACCGCCACCGCCCCGCGAGCGCCCCTCCCGAGCTCACGCGCGAGCAGATCGAGAGGCTCGAGAGCATCTACGGCAACCGCTACCTGCTCGAGCCCGCGCCCGACGACAAACTGCCGACGTCGGGCATGACAGCCCAGGAAGCGTTGGGGCTAGTCCAGCAGGAGACGGTGCTCGACGGACTGCCCAACCGCAACCTCGCTACGTTCGTGACCACCTCGATGGAGCCGGAGGCCGAGCAGGTGATACAGGAATCGCTGCGCGTCAACTTCATCGATCACGCGGAGTATCCGCGCTCGGCCGAGATCGAGCAGCGCTGCATCAGGATGATCGCCGACCTCTTCAACGCGCCCGGCGAGACGAGGGGCGCGCGCACCCAGGGATCCTCGGAGGCGATCATGCTGGGAGCGTTGTCGCTGAAGTGGAAGTGGCGCGCGCGCAGGCAGGCGGCGGGAAAGTCGGTCGAGCGCCCGAACCTGGTGTTCGGCGGGGACGTGCACGTCGTGTGGGAGAAGTTCTGCCGTTACTTCGACGTCGAACCGCGGATCGTGCCGCTGAAGCCCGACAAGTACACGATCGGCCCCGAGGACGTAGAGCCCCACGTGGACGAGAACACGATCGGCGTCGCTGCGGTGCTCGGCACCACGTTCACGGGGCACGCCGACGACATCCGCGGGATCGACGACTACCTGGTGGGACTCAAGCACGAGCGCGACCTGGACGTGCCGATACATGTCGACGCCGCCAGCGGCGGCTTCGTGTGGCCGTTCCTGTACCCGGGCTCCGAGTGGGACTTCCGCCTCGAGCAGGTCCGTTCGATCAACGTCTCGGGCCACAAGTTCGGCCTCGTCTATCCGGGCGTCGGTTGGCTGGTGTTCAGGGAAAACGACGATCTGCCAGAGGACCTCGTGTTCTACGAGAACTACCTCGGCAAGCGCGATGCGACGTTCACGCTCAACTTCTCCACCGGCGCGTCGATGGTGCTCGCGCAGTACTACAACTTCGCGCGCCTCGGACACGCCGGCTACCGCTACGTGATGGAGACGATGAAGTACAACGCCCGCACGCTCGCGAAGGAGATCGCGCAGTGCGGCTTCGAGATAATAGGCGGCGAGCAGGACGAGCAGCTGCCGCTGGTCGCGTTCAAACTCGTAGGCAAACACCCCTATGACGAGTTCGACGTGGCCGCGCAACTGGCCGGCGACCGCGGCTGGATGATCCCCGCCTACACGCTGCCACCGAACGCCGAACACGTCAAGATCATGCGCGTGCTCGTCAAGGAGACGCTTGGCCATTCGCTGATCACGTGCCTCGGCGAAGACATCACTCAGGCATGCGCGACGCTCCAGGCGAAGGGCCACGGGCTGCACCCCGCGGACAAGCGCCGCGTCAAGACGAACACGGGGTTCTGAGCCTTCTTAAGAGGCCTCCGCCCTATCGGGCTCCGGCTCGCGGGGTGGGCCGTGGCGAGGAGCAGCAGCGAGCTCACCGGCGCGCGCCGACGCCGCTACGACCGTAGAAGTCGGCCTCCTCGCGACCGAGGTCCGTGACGGGCTCCTCGCCGTACATCCACTCACGGGCGATCCTGTGCCAGTTGGCCCGTGCCCGGAGCTGCGTGAGCACCGCCAGCGTCAGCATCTCCATCCGGCGCCCGAACAGATGCTCGGGGCGCATCGCCTGGTGGCGCATCTCGCGGAAGTGACTCGAGCGGGGATCCGAGCTCTCGATCATCACCTGGGTGGCGATCTCGGGTGTCAGCTCGACGACTTCGTCGGCGGTCGTGTACCACCAGATCGCGTCCCGGATGAAGGCGAGCAGGTGCTCAGGGTCGACACGGTCGGGCTCAGGCAGGAAGCCAGAGGCGGCCAGCAGCTCGTGCAGCGTCGCGGCGTCGCCCTCGACGACGGCGCGCTGGCAGGAGAGCTCGAGGTCAACGGGCTCGGCGTCCATGCGCTTGAACAGGCCGAAGTCCAGGAACGCCACACGCCCGTCGTCGAGCAGCAGGAAGTTGCCGGGATGCGGGTCGCCGGAGAACTGACGATGGCGGTACAGGCAGCCGAGGAAGAAGCGGAAGATGATCTCGCCGAGGCGGTCGCGCTCGGCCTGGGAGCGGGTCTTGAGCTCCTCGAAGCCGGCGCCGCTGACGAACTCGCTGACGAGCACGCGCTCACGCGAGAGCGAGCTGATCACGTCGGGGACGACGATGAACGGATGTCCCGCGAAGATCCGCGCGAGCGAGCGCTGGTTCTGGGCCTCGAGCTCGTAGTCGAGCTCCTCGACGATTCGCTCCTTGATCTCCTCCGCGATCGCCTTCGCATCCAGCCCGGGAGCCATGCGCTTGAGCAGGCGCAGGATCATGTCCAGGTTCTGCATGTCCGCCCGCACGGCGCCGGCCACGCCCGGGTACTGGACCTTGACGGCGACCTCGCGGCCGTCGTGCAGCGTCGCCCGGTAGACCTGCCCGATCGACGCCGCCGCGATCGGCTCCTGATCGAACGAGGCGAAAACCTCCGACAGCGGCTCTTGGAGATCCTCCTCGATGACGCGACGCATCTGCTTGAACGACACGGTCGGTGCGGCGTCCCGTAGCTTGGCGAGCTCGCGCTGGAACTCCTCGCGGTGCTCCTCCGGCACGAGCCCGACGTCGAGGAACGACATCACCTGCCCGAGCTTCATGGCGGCGCCCTTCATCGTGCCCAACACCGCCACGATCTGCTTGGCCGTGTCGAGCTGACGACGGGACATCGCGGCCTCTGCAGCCTCCTCGCCGCGCGTCACGTTGGCCGCGCGTGTCCCGAACTGCTTGACGGCCTCGCTCGCGGCCAGCGTCGCGACCGTGGCCGTGCGACGCGCGCGCGAAGTCGGGATCTTCTCGTTCTCGCGCGCCATTCACTGCATGCTAGGAGCTGAGCGCACCTCGCGAGGAACGGTTAGACCACACGCTCCACGCGGGACCCGGGCACGATGTCATCGGAGCCGTCCTCCCAGCGCACCCACGCCTTGGTGCCTCCGTCGTAGTCCGCGCCCAACAGCACCAGCGTCGCCGGCCGGCCAAGGGCGATGCACGGTTGCGAGCCCTCCGGATCGAGCCCCCGCCATACGCGAACGAAGGCATTCTCCTCCCACTCCTGCGATACCGACGTCTCGCCGGAGTGTCCGGGGTAGATGACGGTGTCTCCGGGCAGCTCCATCAGCGTCCCCATGATCGAGTCCCGCAGGTCGGTGTAGGTGGTATGCCCCGGCGCTTTGACGCCGCCTACGGAGTCCTTGAAGAGCGTGTCGCCGGTGAAAACGACCAGACCGGCGCCAGCCAGCCCACCGGGTGCTGCGCTCCTGGCGGCGCGCGCCGGGGCTCCGTCCCCGCCGGCGTCCTCGGGGCGCTCGGCGACGAGGAAGGACAGCATCCCGGCGGTGTGGCCGGGCGTACGCAGCGGACGCACCTCGAGCGCGCCGAAACGCAGCGTCTGGCCGGCCTCGACCGATCCCATCCCGTCCGGCGCCGCCGGGCCTGCGGCCTGCGCAGCGCCCGTCTCGCCGCTGCCGGGGGCGTCTCGCAGCAGCTCACGCTCACGATCGCTGATCAGGACCTGCAGCTTCGGCCAGCGCGCAACCAGCTCGCCGACGTCGCTGACGTGATCGAAGTGGTGGTGGGTGAGCAGGACATGAGTGGGCGTGAGCCCGAGCCGCTCGGCGGCGTCGATCAGCGGCGCGACCGGACCGCCGGCGTCGACGAAGAACGCGGGTCCGCCCTCGCCGTCGGCGACGAGGTAGGTGTTCGAGAGGAACTGCGGGTGGCTGGCGCGCTCGACGAGCATCGCGCCATCCTTGCACGAATCCCTCAGCCGGCGTTGGGGAGGAGCGCCGTCTCACCAGACGCCCCATCGTCGGCCGCGTCCGGCGCCTCGCGGCTCGCCCGATCGCGGCCAACCAGGCGGCACAGGCCCTCCAGGTAGCGCTCGTCGCCGACGTCCCTTCGCCACTCGAGGACGGGCACGGTGGCGGCGCACTCGGCGACCCGGACACGTGCCTGCTCGAGCGTTGGTGCGGTGGTCGCGAGCGCCACGGCGCGTGAGGTGCCGACGGTGCGGTAGCTGTTCTCGGCGATCGCTACGGCCGAGGAGAAGTAGACGTGGCATCCCGCCGCTTCGATCCGCTCGCGCTCGAGCGTGAAGTCGTAGGCGCCGCCCGCTGCCGGGCCTGCAGGAGGCGTGCCGAGCGCGTACTCGGGCGAGACGAGGTAAAGCACCACCGAGGCCTCCTCACGCAGGCGAACCTCGTCGCCGCCCAGGCTGGCGGCGGCGATGCGCTCCATCACCTCGGGCCAGCTGCCCTCGAACAGGCTCATGATGTTCATGCACTCGGGGTCGCCGAAACGTGCGTTGAACTCGATCACCTTGACGCCGTCTGCGGTGGCGAAGAAGCCGCTGTTCATCACGCCGCTGAAGTGGCGTCCCTGCTGGGACAGGCGCTCGATGACGCGCTCGACGATCGCGCACGCCTGCTCGTAGTGGCCGGCGGCCATGAACGGCAGCGAGGGCTCGGCCATCGACAGCGAGCCCATGCCACCGGTCCCCGGGCCCCGGTCTCCGTCGTAGCGATAGGGATAGTCGTATGTGGACGGCGGGAACACCACCGTCGTGCCGTCGCTGATCGCCTGGATCGTGAACTCCGCGCCGACGATCTTCTCCTCGATCAGCACCGTCTCCCCGGAGCCGCCGCGAGCGAGCAGCTCGAGCGCGTAGTCGCGCGCGTGCTCGTGGCTTGCCAGGTGCGGGCCCATCACCTTCACGCCCTTGCCGCCGGTCAGGCCGGAAGGCTTGACCACGACCGGCGTCGAGCCGAACGCGGCGAGCGCGTCGGCCACCTCCTCGGGCGCGCGCACCACCTGCGTTCGCGGGAGCGCCTCAGGTGCGACCTCCGAGAGGAGCGAGCGAGCGAACGCCTTGTTCCACTCGATCTCGGCCCCGGCGGCGGTCGGACCGACCGCGCTTGTCCCCTGAGCGAGCAGTGCGTCGACGACGCCCGCGGCGAGCGGCTCATCGGCGCTGACCATCGCGATGTCGATCTCGCGGGCGCGCGCGAAGGCCGCCACGGCGTGAGGGTCGCACACATCGCCGAGCTGGTGGCTGCCGCCGGAGGCGGCAACGTAGCCCACGATCGAGGGGTTCTCGTGGCCGACGAACGCGTGCAGCTCGCTGTGCTCGGCCATTCGCCGTGCCAGCGCGCTCTCGCGTCCGCCGTGCCCGACTATCAGCGTTCGCACAGGCGCCAGTCTAGAGGGCGCCCGCCGGGGGCAGTCCCCGCGGCGACGCTCGCCGCGCTACGGCTGGGGCGCGGCGCACTTTTCGACGTTGCGCGCGGCGACCGCCAGGCGCTGCCACACGACATATGCCACGTTCCCCTTAGACCCGATCTTGTATTTCGGTGGGTTGCGCGGTTCGTGCTTGACGATCCGGATCAGTTCTTCGGGCGTTTTCGACACGTAGAAGCGTTGCGCTTGGCCGGCGATCTTGGCTGCTTCTTCCGGGCTGGCGGCGATCCCGACGTAGACTTCGCCGTTCACCGGTCCGCCGTTCTCCTCGAAGCCCGTGCCGTTGGTGTTGTACTCGAGCTGGGAGACCACCTCGACGTTCTTCTCTTTGTTCGGGTCGTAGGTGTGGAGGTGAACCTTGGGCAGCCGTCCTTCGTCGATGTAGCCCAGGCGTTCCATGCACGCTTTGACGCTGCTGGCGGACACCAGGCTGGGATTCGCCGGCGTCGTCTGTTCCGCGGAGGCGGTCGATTTGGCCTGGGTGCTCGTGGTGCTCGAGCCGCTGCCGCCACCGCAGGCGCTCGCCGCGAGCGCAAGCACCAGGCTTCCGATCACCGCCCAGGCGCGCCGCGCCCTGGAGCGCCGCGCACGACGCGCTTGCGGTGTGAACGCACTCGCTGTGGGCACGGGCGGCTCCTCGCCGCTCGCACGCGCGCCGGCAGTATCTGGCATCTGACCTCCCCGGACCGTCATAAGAGCCGGCGCATCATACACACGCGGCGCGAGAGCGAGTCGCACTGCGCCCCCCGCGATCCCTGCCTGCCGGGCAACGGCGATCCCTTAGACTCAACCCGTGGCGCTGATCCACACCTGCTACCGCATCACCGACATCGAGCGCTCGGTGGCCTTCTACAACGCACTCGGCTTCGAGGAGATCGGACGCATCCCGATCCGCGACGAGGCCATCAACGTCTTCATGAACCAGCCCGGCGACGGCGACATGCCGCGCCTGGAGCTGACGTACAACTTCGGCGTGGACGCCTATGACCTCGGCAGCGGCTACGGCCACATCGCGATCACCGCCGACGATCTCGACGCCACGCTCAGCCGCCTGGCCGATCAGGGGATCGAGCCGGAGAAGCCCCCGTACTCGGTGCGCGAGGGCGGCTCGCGGCTGTGCTTCGTGAGAGATCCCGACGGATACCGGATCGAGCTGATCGAGTCGATGCCTGGCTCGAACACGCCCGGGTAATTGCGACGCCGCCAGTGGCATCCTCTAGATGTCAGCGACACGCTTCGAGTTGATCAGAGCCGGCATCGCCGCCATCGCGGAAGGCGACCACGATCGTGCGGCGGACATGTTCACTGTCGACGCCGAGGTCCAGAGGGCCGATCAGTTCGGGATCGTGCGGGGGAGGGACGCCATCCGAAGGTGGCTCGCGCCTGACGCAATGGAGCCGGTACGGGTTGCGGTGACCGCGTTAGAGGAGAGCGGCGATCATGTTTTGGCGACATGCGACTTGCGGATGCGTGGAACCGGCAGCGGCGTTGAGGTCACGAACACCCTCTACTTGGTGTTCACGTTCCGAGGCGCGCAGGCGAGTCGAATGGAGATCTATTTCCGGCGGCCCGAAGCCGCGGCCTCAGCCGGGATCGAGACGGCCTGACGAGACGGCCAGTGCGGGCGACGCTCTGCGACCCGGCCGACGCCCCGACGACGTCGCGATCACACGTCGATCAGGCGGTGGGCGCTACGACAGCACGCGCCCGCGGAACCTGCGCAGGCCGAGCCCGAGGAACACCGCGCAGAAGCCGATCAGCACGGGGTAGACGATGTAGAGGTGCATGTGCGAGGCGTGTGTGAGCCCGGCGCGCAACCCCTCGTTGATGTAGATCAGCGGGTTGACCAGGACGACGATCTGCAACCAGTGGACGCCGCCGACCTGCACCGGGGACAGCTTCGTCCACTGGTAGTAGGTGCCACCGAGGAACGTCAGCGGCAGCACCACGAACCCGAACATCAGCCCGAGGTTGCGCGCCTCGAACACCGTCCCCAGCAGCAGGCCCAGCGAGGTCATCGTGACGCACGCGAGCGGGATCAGCGTGATCACGATCCACCAGGTCACGGACAGGTGCGCGTGAACCCCCGGCGCGTGGACGACCCTGGCCATCGGGAACACGATCAGCGCCGCGATCAGCCCCTGGGCGGCGCCGGAGAGCACCTTCGAGACGGCCACCAGCCAGATCGGGCAGGGAGCCTGCACACGGTCCTCGATCTCACGCGTGTAGCCGAACTCCTGGGCGAGCACCATCGCCACGGCCTGGATGCCCTGGAACATGATCGTGATGCCGACGACGCCGGGGACGAGCACGGTTGCGAACGCCGACTCGCCGACCGAGCCATGCCCGCCGATGCCCTGACCGATCGTCGGGAACACGTACAGGAACACGAACACCAGCAGGAAGGGCTGGATCAGCGTACGGACGACGAACTCCCACTTGTTCTTCCACAGGACGACCAGATCGCGCAGGATCAGCGCGCGCAGCGCCGAGCGGCTCGCGGCCAGCGTCGAGCGCGTCGGCTCGATCGTGATCGACGCGCGCGCTGCGGCCGGCGGCGTCGCGGCGGGGGTCGTGCTCGTGCTCGTGGCCATCAGTCGCGCAGGTCCTTGCCGGTGAGGCTGATGAACACGGTCTCCAGGCTCGGCTCGGAAACCGACAGGTCGGCGAGCTCGAAGCCGCCGCTCTCGGCCGCGTTGACCACCCTCGGCACCAGCCGCTCGGCGTCCTTGACGTGGAGCTCGACGCCGCCCTCGAGGACCCGGGTGCGGGTCACTTCGGGGATCTCGCCCGCCAGCCGCTCGGCGAGCGCCTGCCCGTCGCCGGCCGCCTTGACCGTGACGATCGTGTCCGCGCCGATGGTCTGCTTGAGCGCCTCGGGCGTGTCGAGCGCGAGGATCTTGCCGTGATCCATGATCGCCACCCGGCCGCACAGGTGGTCGGCCTCCTCCATGTAGTGGGTGGTGAGCAGGATCGTCTGACCGTCGTCGTTGAGCTCGCCCAGGATCTCCCACAACGCAAGGCGACTCTGGGGATCGAGGCCGGCGGTCGGCTCGTCCAGAAACAGCACGGCCGGGCGATGGAAGATCGCGCGGGCCACCATCAGCCGCTGCGCCATCCCTCCTGACAGCGCGTACACCGACGCCTTCGCCCATTTCGAGAGCTGCAGCTTCTCGAGCAGCTCGTCCGCGATCTGTCGTGAGCGCGAGGCGGAGATCCCGAACAGACGCCCGTGGAAGTAGAGGTTCTCCCAGACCGTCAGCTGACGGTCGAGCGTGTTCTGCTGGGAGACGATCCCGATCAGCTGCTTGGCCAGGGCGGGGTGGGCGACCACGTCTATCGCACCGACGAACGCCGATCCCGAGGTGGGTATCACGCGGGTGGTGAGCATTCCTGCGGTCGTCGTCTTGCCGGCGCCGTTCGGCCCCAGCAGCCCAAAGATCTCGCCGCTGCGCACGCTCAGGTTGAGCGCATCGACGGCCGCGAAGTCGGTGCCGGCGTAGACCTTGGTCAGCTCGACCGTGCGGATCACCTCGCGCGCGTCGTGATCGCCACCGGCGCCTGCACCCCGGGTCGGCGAAGCGCTTGTGTGCTGGGCCGGTGGCGCGGGAGGCATCGCTCCCAATCTACTGCGCGCGCGCTACCCTGGGCGCGAGTCATGGCGGACACCGGCAAGATCGCCAAGAACCTCGAGCGCTTCGCCCAGGCGGTCGCCGCACACGACCGCGAGAACCCGACGCATACCGCCTACGGCATCGGCCTGGCGCACTTCGACATGGAGCGTCTCGGCCTCGACGAGGGCGAGGAGATCCTGCCCGGCATCACGATCCACGCAGACAGCGGCGTCACCGGCAACTTCCGCGTGCTGTGCGACGGCGAGCACGACGAGGAGCTGACCGAGGCCGAGGAGCAGGCGGTCGAGGCGATCGCCACGCAGGCGATCCCCGTTTTCTCCCCTGGCCGCTCCCCTGGCCGCTCGCCGTTCGAAGAGCAGGACCGCGCGGGCGCTCGGACACAGCGCACGCCTACCCTCTTTAATCATTAAAAGTGGAGACGTGCGGTCGCGCGTCCACCCGCGCGGCGATCATGCTCACCAGCCGCTCGATCGTCGGACAGGGGATGCCGTGGCGCGCGCCCGCCCGCAGCACCGAGCCGGGGATCGCGTCGAGCTCGGGCTCGCGCCCGGCGGCGATGTCGCGCTGCATCGAGCTGCCGAGCGTGTCGTGGGCCGCCTCGAGTTCGGCGACCGCCCTGGCCGGGTCGATTTCCTTCGCTCCCTCCGCCCTGCCCACCGCGCACGCCTCCTCGATCGCGCCGACGAGATCGGCATGAAGCTCGGGGGTCGAGCGGATCTCCCCGAGCAGCACGTCGTAGGCGCTCGTCACACAGGCGAGGGCGTTCAGTCGCACGAGCTTCGACCACATCACGTCCGCCTCGGAGTCCGACACGCGCACCGGTATCTCCGCGTGCGAGAGCGCGTCCGCGAGCGAGCGCATCGCCGGCTCGACGGCCGGATGGCCGCTTGCCATGCTCACCAGCAGGAACGGGCTGGTGTGCACGACGACGCCCGGTTGCGGCCTGTCGGCCTCGACGCGGATCGACCCTGCCAGCACAGACTCGGCGGGAAAGCATTCGCGCAGCACGGCGATGTGGTCGAGGCCGTTGAGCAGCGGCAACACCACGCCCGGCTCGACTGCGATCCGCTCCAGTGCGGGCTCGAGGCCGCTGGCCTTGGTGGCGACGAGCAAAGCGTCGACCGGCTCCTCCAGGCGCGTGGCCGTCCGCGGGCGCGCCACGAAGTCACCGAACGTCACGCTCTGGACGCGCAGGCCGTCGCGCGCGATCACCGCGGCGGTGCTCTCGCGTGCGACCACCATCGCGTCGGTGCCGGCGCGATCGAGTACGCCCGCGAGCAGGCCTCCCACCCCGCCGGGGCCAAGGACGGCGACCTTCATACGCTTGGATCGATCAACACGCCCGGGTTCATTATGGCCGCGGGGTCGACCGCGAGCTTGGCTCCGCGCAGCGCCCCGGCGAACAGCTCCGGCCGCTGGCGGTCATACCAGGGCCGGTGATCGCGACCGACGGCGTGGTGGTGGGTGATGGTGCCCCCCGCGTCGAGGATCGCATCGGAGGCGGCGCGCTTGATCGCCAGCCACTGCTCGACCTCCTCGCCCCGCCGCGCGGGAGCCAGCACGGTGAAGTACGGCGCGGGCCCGTCCGGATAGACATGGGTGAAGCGGCAGAAGACGCGTCCCTGCTCGCCGCAGACCTCGCGCACCGCCTGCTCGGTCGCAGTGCTCACGCGCTCGTGGAACGCTGGCAGGCGCTCCCACGTGATCGCTGTCTCGAACGTCTCGGCGAGCACGCCCATCGCGACGAGCGTGTCGCGCACGTACGGCGCGCCCAGGAAGGCGTCGCGCCAGGAGCTGACTGCGTCCCTTGCGCCGCCGGCCTGCTCGCGCTCCTGCGAGGCGACGCCGCCGTGCTCTGCGCACAGCGCCAGCGCGCGCGCCATCGCCTCGCCGACGGGGTGGTCTGAGGACTCGAAGCCGAGCACCAGCAGCGCGGCGCTGCCGTCGCCCGCCATCGTCAGCGCGGCCTCGCCGGCGTCGAGCAGGCGACAGTTGGACGGGTGCAGCCCCGATTGGGAGAGCGCGCGCACGCACTCGGCGCCGGCGAGGAAGCTCTTGAAGCGGACCCCTGCGGAGCTGCGGTGCGAGGGGCGCGGCTGGACGCGCACCCACGCCTGCGTGATCACGCCGAGCGTCCCCTCCGAGCCGGCGAGCATCCGGTCAGGGCTGACACCGGCGCCGGATCCGGGCAAGCGCCGTGACTCCCACGCGCCCGCGGGAGTGATCGCGCGCACCGACTCGACGAAGTCCTCGATGTGCGTCCACAACGTCGCGAAGTGGCCGGCGGCGCGCGTGGCGATCCAGCCGCCGAGCGTGGAGTACTCGAAGGACTGCGGGAAGTGGCGCAGGGTCAGCCCGCGCGCGCCGAGCTGCGCCTCGAGCTCGGGACCGAGAGCGCCGGCCTGAATGCGCGCGGCGCGCGAGACCTCGTCGACTTCGAGCACGCGATCGAGCGCGCGCAGGTCGATCGAGACGGCGCCGTTATAGCTCTCTGGGACCACCGGGGTAACGCCGCCGACGACCGAGGTGCCGCCGCCGAATGGGATCGCCGCGACGTGCTCGCTCGCGCACCACTCGAGCAGACGCTCGAGGTCGGGCTCGTCGCGCGGGCGCGCAACCAGGTCGGGGGGATGCTCGAAGCGGCCGCGAAAGCCACGCACGACGTCGACGTAGGACTTACCCAGCGCATGTGACGCGCGCGAGTGCACGTCATCGACGCAGATGCCCGCCAGCGCCGCCGGCGCCTGGACGCGCGGCGCAGCCAGGCGCACCGCGTCGAGCGCAACCGGCGCCTCGACCTCATCGAGCGCGAAGCCGAGATGGGTCCCCAGCGCGAGCGCCGAGTCGCGCAGCTGCGCGGTCGAGGGCTGCTGGTCCTCGAACCCCCACCCCCAGTGCTTGCGCCGACGCTCGCCCATGCCGGGGCGAGTCTATGCGCAGCCGCTTTCTCGACAGCTTCACCGCGGGTTTGAGGGATTCATTAGCCTGTCGTCTCAGTGCCCGACGCGCCGCCCACCAACCATGTGCCGGAGATCCTCGCCCGCGGACCGTGGGCGCTCGAGCAGATCACGGCGCACTGGCAAGAGCAGCCGTACGAGCCCTCGGACGAGCACACCGAGGCGGCCGACGCGGCGATCAGGGAGCTGCAGGAACGCGGCTCGCCGAGCCACGACGGGGTGGCGGCGCGGCTGGTCGACTACCGACAGGACGAGCAGGGAATCTCGATCGAGCTGCAGCCGCTGCGCTGGGCGCTGCGCCTCGTCGACGACGACGCTTCACAGAGCATGGCGGCGCTATGCGTGACCCGCTCGGCCGACGGCCGCTGGCTGGCCGGGCGGCGCGCGCCGTGGGTCTCATCGTGGGCCGGGCGCTGGGCGCTCGGGGCAGGGGGCGCGGTGGATCTCGGCGAGAGCCCCGCCGACACGCTCGTCCGCGAGCTCCGCGAGGAGTGGGCCGTTTCACCCGAGCGCGTGCGCGGTGAGGCGCTGCTGCGACTGCCGCACAGGCTCGTGATGTTCGTCGGACAGGCGTGGCTCGCGGAGGGCGCCGAGGACGCCGTCACTCCGGATGACGAGCACGACGAGTTCGCCTGGTGGCCGCGTGAGATCGCCGAGTGGCCGCCCGAGGCGGGAGACGTTCTGCCACGGATGGCACAGTGGCTGTCGCAGTGAACCAGCGCCTGCGTCCGGCGGTAGGGCCGCTGACGTTCACACGCCTCAAGTGGACGTCTTTCTTTCACTCGTGCGTGTACACGGCGCTGCTCGTGAGCGCCTTCGCAATCGGCAAGCCGGAACCGCTGACGCTGGTCCTCGGATGGACGCACGGACTGCTGTGGATCTTCATGTCTCTCGCTTGCATAACAGCCGCGCGTCTGCGAGTCGTTTCGCTCAAGCTCGCTGTCGCCGTGGCGGTCCTCGGTGGGATCGGGCCTTTCTTCGGCAGCTACCAGTTCATCCGCGAAGAGCGCGAGCGTGCGACACCACACGCCGCGCTAAAGTGAGAGATCGATGGCAACAAGTACCACGGCAGTGCAGACGATAGACGTCGTAACCCCTGCCGCGGGAGAGTCGGTCACCGAGGGAACGATCCTCGAATGGCGTGTCAAGGTCGGCGACGCGATCAAGGTGGACGACACGATCGTCGAGATCTCCACCGACAAGGTCGACGTCGAGCTGCCCTCGCCCGCAAGTGGAACGGTCAGCGAGATCCTCGTCGAGGAGGGCGAGACGGTCACTGTCGGACAGGTGATCGCGCGTATCTCGGTGAACGGCGCGGCGCCCGTCGCCGAGGTCCCCGAGCCCGGCGCTGCGACGGCCGACGAGACCGCCGTCGAGACAGCGGAGGCCGTCGCCGCGACGGTCGCCGAGGCCGCCGCAGGGAAGATCGCCGAGACCGACTCCGATTCCGCCGGAACGCCAGTCGAGCCCGCCGCTGAAGCACAGGTCGAGACCACACCGGCGACCAACGGCGCAGCGACCCGGATCGTGGACGTGCTGACCCCGGCCGCGGGCGAGTCGGTGAGCGAGGGGACGATCCTCGAATGGCGGGTCAAGGTCGGCGACTTCATCAAGGTGGACGACACGATCGTCGAGATCTCGACTGACAAGGTCGACCTGGAGCTGCCGTCACCGGCAAGCGGCACCGTGAGCGAGATCCTGATGCAGGAGGGCGACACGGTCACCGTCGGGCAGGTGATCGCGCGAATATCTGTGAACGACGCGGCTCCCGCGACCGCACAGCCAACGCGCGCGCCCGCGCCCACGCCCGCGCCCGCGCCCGCGCCCGTTGCACCGGCGCAGCCGACCGCAGAGCAGCCCACCGCAGCGCAAACAGCGCCACCGGAGGGCACGAAGGTCTCCCCCGTTGCCGCGCGTGCGGCGGCGGTCGAGGGCGTGGACCTCGGCGCGGTCTCCGGCAGTGGGCCGGCGGGTCGCATTACGAAGTCGGACGTGCTCTCCGCTGCGGCGGGCGACGGCGCGAAGGCCAACGGCGCCGCGACGGCCGCCCCGACGCCGACGGTCGAGCCGGGCGCCCAGCCACTACGCGGGGGCGCGGCGGCGCTGGCGCGCTACATGGAGGAGTCGCGCTCGATCCCGACGGCGACGAGCTTCCGCACGCTGACGGTGGGCGTGCTCGACGCGCGCCGGCGCGAGCTGAAGGCGGCGGGGCTGAAGGTGTCGTTCACGCATCTGATCGCCTACGCGATAGCCCGCGCGGGCGAGGACATGCCGGTGATGGCGACGCACTTCGCCGAGGTCGACGGCAAGCCATTCCGGATGGTGGACGGGCAGGTGAACCTCGGGTTGGCGGTGGACGTCGAGAAGAAGGATGGCTCGCGCACGCTGATGGTGCCGGTCATCGAGAACGCGGGTCAACTTCCGTTTGACCAGTTCCTCCGTGCCTATGACGCGCTCGTGGAGAAGGCGCGCACGAACACGCTGACTGCTGACGATCTCGTGGGCGCCAACATCACGCTCACCAACCCCGGGGGCATCGGCACGGTGGCGTCAGTGCCCCGGCTGATGAACGGCCAGGGGACGATCGTGGCGACGGGGTCGATCGCCTACCCGGTCGGCCTTGGTGGCGTCGGCGCGAGCATCGGTGCGGAGAAGGTCATGACGATGACCTCGACGTATGACCATCGCGTCATCCAGGGTGCGGAGTCGGGCCGCTTTCTCGCGCGCGTGGAGGCTTACCTGCAGGGCGAGAACGGCTTCTACGAGGAGCTGTTCGCGGCGCTGGGGGTCGAGCCGGGGGCACCGCCTGCAGCCGCGACCGCGGCCGCAGCGCCGCCCGCCGACGCAGGTCACTATGCCGGCGGGGAAGAGATGCTGCAGGCGGTCCAGGCGGCGAGCACGTTCATCAGCCGCGTTCGCAGCCACGGCCACCTGGCAGCCCGCCTGGACCCGCTGGGCTCGGAGCCGGAGGGCGACCCGGGTCTGGACCCCGAGGCGCTGGGGCTGACCCCGGAGATACAGGCGAAGATCCCGGCGAGGATCTTCCAGGTGTACGTGCCTGGCGCGACGCTCGCCGACGCTTTGCCGCACCTGCGCGAGACCTATTGCGGGACGATCGCCTATGAGATCGAGCACATCGCCTCGCACCGCCAGCGGGTGTGGCTGCGCGAGCACATCGAGTCCGGCGCGTTCCGCCGCGCGCTCACCAACGACGAGCGCAGGACGCTGCTGAAGCGCCTGGTCGAGGTGGACGCGCTCGAGCGCTTCATGCACAAGGCCTATCTCGGGCAGCACCAGTTCTCGATCGAGGGACTGGATATGACTGTGCCGATGCTGGACGAGCTGATCCAGCTCTCGGCGGCGCATGGCGGCCAGGAGGTCGTCGTCGGGATGGCGCACCGCGGGCGGCTGAACGTGCTCGCACACAACCTCGGGCGCGCCTACGACACGATCTTCGCCGAGTTCGAGGGGGCATCGACGCTCGAGGCGGTGACGACGATCCCGCAGGGCGGCACGGGCGACGTCAAGTACCACCACGGCACGCAGGGCACCTACCAGCTGCCCGACGGCGGCACGATCCGCGTCAACCTCGAGTCCAACCCGAGCCACCTGGAGTACGTCTCGCCGGTCGTGGAGGGTGCGACGCGCGCCGCGCAGACCTCGCGCAAGGGGCCGCACGCGCACCAGGACACCAACGCGGCGGTGCCGATCACGATCCACGGCGACGCGTCGTTCCCCGCCCAGGGGGTTATCTCGGAGACGCTGAACCTGCAGGCGCTCGACGGCTACAAGGTCGGCGGGACGGTGCACCTGATCATGAACAACCAGATCGGCTTCACGACAGATCCCGACGACGCACGCTCGACGCGGTGGGCGTCAGACCTGGCGAAGGGCTTCGACGTGCCGATCATCCACGTCAACGCCGACGACGTGCCGGCCTGCATCAGCGCGGTGCGCCTGGCGTTTGCGTTCCGCCAGGAGTTCGGCCACGACGTCTTGATCGACCTGATCGGGTATCGCCGCTTCGGCCACAACGAGTCCGACGAGCCGGCGTACACGCAGCCGGAGATGTACGCAAAGATCAAGACGAAGAAGCGTGTGTACGAGCTGTGGGCGGATCGACTGGTCGCCGACGGCGTCGTCTCCAAGGAGGAGGTCGACCGCCAGGCACAGGACGTGTGGGACAACCTGACGATCCTGCACCAGCGCCTGAAGGCGAAGATCGCGGCGGCGGCGGAGCACGAGAGCGAGCACATCACCGGCGAGTACCAGCTGGACCGCTCGCCGAGCCCGGAGGTCGAGACGGCGGTGGCGGCGGCCCGCCTGCGCGAGCTGGGCGAGGAGCTGCTGCGCGTGCCGGACGGCTTCACCGTGCACCCGAAGCTCGTCAAACAGCTCGAACGCCGGCGCGAAGCGCTCGCCGGGGATGCAACGTCCGAGCCGAAGATCGACTGGGCGCACGCGGAGGCTCTCGCGTTTGCGTCGCTCTTGACCGAGGGCACACCGCTGCGGCTGACCGGACAGGACACCGAGCGCGGCACCTTCAGCCAGCGCCACATGGTGCTGCACGACGCCAAGACCGGGCAGACGGTGTGCCCGATCCAGAGCCTGCCAGATGCGCTGGCGCCGCTCGAGCTACACAACAGCCCGCTGTCGGAGCTCGCATGCATGGGCTTTGAGTACGGCTACAGCCAGGAGGCGCCGGAGACGCTCGTGCTGTGGGAGGCGCAGTTCGGGGACTTCGTCAACTCGGCGCAGGTGATCATCGACCAGTTCATTACGTCGGGCCTGGCCAAGTGGGGCCAGACCTCACGCCTGACGCTGCTGCTGCCACACGGCTACGAGGGCTCGGGGCCTGAGCACTCCTCGGCGCGCCTGGAGCGCTTCCTGCGCGCCGCAGCCGAGGGCAACATCCGTGTCGCGAGCCCGACGACGCCGGCCCAGTACTTCCACCTGCTGCGCCGTCAGGCGCGCATCGCCAAGCAGCGTCCGCTCGTGGTGATGACGCCCAAGTCGCTGCTGCGCCTGCCGCAGGCCGCCAGCGCGGTCGCGGACATGGCGGAGGGCACGAGCTTCCAGCCGGTGCTCCCAGAGCCTGGGGTGCAGGACGAGCAGGTCACGCGCCTGGTGCTGTGCACGGGCAAGATCTACTACGACCTCGTCGGGCACCCTGAGCGCTCGTCGCACACGGGTCTCGCGGTGGCACGCGTGGAGCTCCTCTACCCATTCCCCGAACGACAGATCCTCCAGCTGATGGCGCGCTACCCGAACCTGCGCGAGGTGCTGTGGGTGCAGGAGGAGCCGCGCAACATGGGCGCGCGCGCCCACATGTTCCCGCGCCTGATGCAGATCATGCCCGAGGACATGCACTTCGGCTACGTCGGGCGACCGGAGCGCGCGAGCCCGGGCGAGGGCTACCCGGCGGCGCACATCGACGAACAGAACCGGATCGTGACGACTGCGATCGACCTGCGCCAGCCGATCTCGCAGTACCCCCGCAAGACGCCGGGAGAGCGCTGAGATGTGGGCGCTGTGGAGGCGCTTTCTGGCGGTTCGCCGCCAGCGCAAGCGCAAGCGCCGCGGGTATTAGTTTTCGCCGAGGACGCCCCTGGGGGGCGGCACGGCTAGGAGGTACGCGGACGCAAGCGCTCGAGCGCCTCGGGAGCGCCCTCGAAGCTGAGCCCCCTGCTGAGCGCGTCGTCGTGCGCGAGCGCTCCGGTGATCAGTCCGAGGACCACCTGCGGCGGCCCGCTGAGGACGGCGTCGGCGTGCTCGCTCGTCCCGGGTCGCGTGCTGACGGCGCCATCGCGCGCCTCGATCAGCATCGGCCGCTCGCCGACGCGGACTTCGATGGTGGTGGGCACGCCGGACTCGTCGGCGAGAAATTGCTCGACGGGCATCGACAGCCAGTAGCTGCGGTACTGCTCATCGGGGGTGCTCTCGGCCATCAGCGGCATGCCCCAGCGTCCGAGCTCGTCGATCACCGGCTTGAGCAGCTCACCGCGCGGGCTCAGGCTGAAAAGCGCCGTCGCGACCGGCGGTGGCGCGTCCTCGCGCACGACGATGCCGGCCTGCTCGAGCTCGCGCAGCCGCTCGGCGAGCAGGTTGGTGGCGATGCCGGGCAGGCCGGCACGCAGGTCGGTGTAGCGGCTGGGCCCCTGCGCGAGCAGCTCGCGGACGATCAGGAGCGTCCAGCGGTCGCCGATGACGTCGAGCGCCTTCGCGACAGAGCAGTACTGGCCATATGAACGCATGCGACCATTCTAGCGCCTGCTTGAGTTATTTGTGCGACTGCTTGACTTTCTTGTCTTGATGATTTATTAATTTGTCGGTGGCACGCAAGTCCCTTGCCCTCTCGGCGTTGCTCGTGGCGGCGTTCGTTATCAACCTCGACACGACGATCGTGAACGTGGCGCTGCCGACGCTGGTACGCAAGCTGCACGCGTCCAACAGCCAGCTGCAGTGGGTGGTTGACGCGTACAACCTGGTGTTCGCGGCGCTGCTGCTGGTGTGCGGCAGCCTGAGCGATCGCATCGGGCGCAAGGGCATGCTGCTGTCTGGCCTCGCGGTGTTCGGCCTGGCGAGCGTGGCGGGCGGCCTCACGGCAACTGCGGGCCAGCTGATCGTCGCGCGCTGCTTCATGGGCCTCGGCGCGGCGATGGTGTTCCCGGCGACGCTGTCGCTGATCTCCAACATCTTCACCGGGCGCTCGGAGCGCGCGCGAGCGATCGGGCTGTGGGGCGCGAGCACGGGCGTGGCGATTGCGCTCGGCCCGATTGTCGGCGGCTGGCTGCTCGAAGTGTCCTCCTGGTCGAGCATCTTCTACGTGATGGCGCCGGTGGCGGCGCTCGGCGCGGGCCTTGTCGCCTACAGCGTGCCGACGTCACGCGACCCTGATGCACCGCGCACCGACCGTGGCGGCTTCGCGCTCTCGACGGCCGCGATCGGGCTGCTGATCTTCACGATCATCGAGGCGCCTGAACACGGCTGGGGCAGCGCCCGTAGCATCGCGGGCTTCGCCGCCGGAGCCGTGCTGCTTGTGGCGTTCATCGCGTGGGAGCGGCGCATGCGCGAGCCGATGCTCGACGTCGGGCTGTTCGGGAACCCGCGCTTCGCCGCCGCGAGCGCGTCGGTGACGATCGCGTTCTTCGCGCTGTTCGGGTTCATCTTCCTGATCACCCAGTTCTTCCAGTTCTTCAAGGGCTACAGCCCGCTGTCTGCGGGTGTGCACCTGCTGCCGGTGGCGAGCGCCGTCGGCGTTTCCTCGGTCCTCGGCACCAAGCTCGCGGTACGTTTCGGCACCAAGGTCGTGGTCGCGGCGGGCCTGGCGATGATGGCTGCCTTCTACGCGTGGGTCTCGACCAGCAACGCGAGCCTCGGCTACGGGACGATCGCCGTGCAGATGGTGCTGTTTGGCACGGGCATGGGCTTTACGAGCGCGCCGGCGACAGAGGCGATCATGGGTGTGGTGCCGACCGAGAAGGCCGGTGTGGGCTCTGCTGTGAACGACACGACGCGCCTGCTCGGCGGGACGCTCGGGGTGGCCGTGATCGGCAGCGTGTACGCGTCGCTGTATGGCAGCCGGCTGACCAGCCTGCTGCCACACGGACTGCCGGCGCCGCTGGCGAGCGCCGCCCACAGCTCGGCAGGCGCGGCGCTGATCGCTGCGGCGCACCTCCGCCAGCTCGGCGACACGGCGCTCGCCGCGACTCTGCACCACGCGGCGAGCAGCGCGTTCTTCCACGGCTTCAGCGCCGGCAACCTGGTGGCCGCTGGCGTCGCGGGCGCCGGCGTGCTGATGGCCGTGGCGCTGCTGCCGGCGCAACCGCTGGTACCGGCCGCAGAGCTGATGCCGGCTGGAGCGCCGGCGACAGGACGAGGCCCCGGACAGGCCTCGCCGGCGAGCTCCGCCTAGCGTCCTTTCCAGACGGGCTCGCGCTTTTCCTTGAACGCGCTGGCGCCCTCTTTTGCGTCCTCGGAGTTGAACAGCGGCCCGATGATCTCGCCCTGCTTCTCCCACATCTCCCCACTCGACCAGTCGAACTGTTCCTGCAGGATCTGCTTGGAGGCGATCAGCGCGAGCGGGCCGTTCTTGCCGAGCTGCGCGGCGAGCTCGAGGGCGGCATCGACGGTGGCGCCCGGCTCGACGAGTCGGTTGACGACGCCGAGGTCGTAGAAGCGGTCGGCGGGGAACGGGTCGCCGGTGAGCGCCAGCTCCATCACGAGGTGGTAGGGCATGCGCCGTGGCAGCCGCAGCAGCGCACCGGCGGCGGCGATGATTGAGCGCTTGGCCTCGGGAATGCCCATTTTGGCGCCCCTCGCGGCGACGATCAGATCGCAGGCGAGCGCGATCTCGAGACCACCGGCGAGTGCAAAGCCCTCGATCGCGGCGATCAGCGGCTTGCGCGCGGAGCGCTGGGCGATGCCCGCGAAACCGCGGTCGCCATACCACGAGGACTCGCCCTTGACGAACGCGCCGAGATCCATGCCGGCGCAGAAGAAGCCACCGGCGCCGGTGAGCACGCCCACCGACAGGCTGTCGTCCGCGTCGAGCTCCTCGAGCGCGTTGCCGACGCCTTCGGCCAGGGCTGCGTTGACCGCGTTACGAACCTCCGGCCGGTTGAGCGTGATCAAGAGGACGTTGCCGCGCCGCTCGGTGAGGACGGGCTCGGCGGAAACGGCTGCGTCGGTTGCGCTCATCACGACTCTCCTGGTTCGGGGACCAGAAGCCTAGCGGCCGGATGGCTACGCGGCGAACAGCTTCAGGTCTGGCTCGCGCTCGCCGCGCAGCACCGCGAGATCGACCTCGACGCAGTCGATTCCGCGCGACTCGGCGAGCACCCGCGCCTGTGGCTTGATGCTCTGGGCGGCGAGCACGCCGCGGCAGGAGCCGAGCGCAGGATCCAGGCGGATGCGCTCGAGGTAGCGCGTCAGCTGCTCGACCGCGTCGATCGTCGCGATGCGCTTGATCTCGACGGCGATCCACTCGTCCTCGCCGTCGCGGCACATCAGGTCAACCGGGCCGATATCCGTTGGCCACTCGCGGCGAACGAGCCTGAACCCCTCGCCGCACCACTGCGGCGTGTCGGCCAGCAGCTCCTGCAGTTCGCGCTCGATGCCCTCCTTCTCCAGCGACGCGAGCGTATCGAGCTCGTGCTCGACGTCGGAGAGCACCTCCGCGACCGACACCTCCAGCAACTCGTCCTGGCCGCGCTTGCGCACGAGCAGACGCTCGAGACGACCGTCCTCGCCCGTGTGCTCCTCGATCACGGTCGGCGCGACCATCCAGTTCAGGGGCTTGACGTTGGAGCCGCCGCCGTCGGCCCACACCATGAACGTGCCATCGCTCTTCAGCATCAGCAGACGCACGGCCTCGGGCAGGACGGTGCTGAGGCGGCCAGCGTATGAGACCTCGCAGCGGGCGACGATCAGGCGCACCGCGGGAACCTAGCGGGCGCGGCGGATCGCTCGCCCGCGGCTCGCGGGCGGCGGTCAGCCGGCGCGGACCGTGGTGGACAATTCGATCAGGCCACCCGCCCGACCCGAGGGCCGCCCGATCGTGCGGACGAGCCCGCCGGTGCCGTCCAGCCATTCGATCTTGGTCGGCTCGGCTTCGACGAGCACCTTCCCGATCCGCGTGAGGAGCCTGTTCAGCTCGCGTCGTCGCTGCGCCGTCGTGAGGTGCTTGATGCCTGCGATCCGGTGCTGGAGCTTCTTCAACGCCTTCAAGCCCCTTTGCAGAATCGCCCGCCGCGGGCCGAGCGCGTACACGTTTTCGGCCACCGCAACCGTCACCGGCGCACCCGATACGTAGCTCGCGCGGACCGACGCCACGCCGTCCGGCGCCAGTTCGACGATCGCTTCTTCGGTGAGGTCCGGCTGGAAGAAGCGCACCGACTGCGCGACCTCGGCGAATGGCTCGCATTCCGTACCGCTGGCTTCGCGGCCGAGCTCGACGATGCAATAGACCGGCTCCGCTGCGCGCTGGCGCTCCTGTTCGACGAGCTTCTGGCGCTGCACTTGCTGCGAGGCCGACAGGCAGTGCGCCGGGGGAACGCTTTGCGCGCGCTCAAAGCCCGGGATCAGGAAGTACCGGGTGCCGTCGGCGAGGGTCTTGACCTCGCGCACGTAGGCTGGGTAGTAGCTGGCGAGCTGGCTGTCGACCTGGAAGCCGACCGAGCTGAGCGCGGGAATGCGATCGCTCGGCAGGGCTGCCCTGCGGAGCACGGCAAACTGCGCGAGGACGCCCGCTTCGAGTGGGCTCGTCAGTTCCGCGGGCAGCGATTCCACGTCTTCGGGCGAGGTGCTGGTTTCGACGAACGTGGGCCGGCACGACTGCGTGTTCCCTGCGCTTGCTGCGAGCGCAGGCGAGGCGACCAGGGCGCCGGCGGCGAGGAGCAGCACCGCGCATGCGGCCACGCACATTCGGCCCAGGCTCATCGCGTTTGACGCTAGCACGCGCCACGGTCGGCGCTTGCGCCGTGGCGTGCGTGCATACGGCGGATCACCTCCGAGGCGCCCCCTACGCTCTCGGCTCGTGGAGCAAGCGAGCGCGACCCTGCCCGGCCGTCCCTATCCGCCGCCGCCGGGCCCCGAGTCGTTCTGGCCGGTCCAGCTCACGCTGCTGATTGCGATCGGCCTGCAGATCGGGCTGCCAGCGCGTCTTACGGCGGGTCCGTCGTGGCTGGTGCCGGCGCTCGAGGGAGTCCTGGTCATCGGCCTGTCGTTGGCCACGCCCCGCCAGCTCGAGCACGAGCACAGGGCGCGCCGGCGCGCGGCGATCGCGCTGACCGCATTCGTCAGCGCCGCCAACATCTTCTCGCTCGTCGAGCTCAGCCACCTTCTGCTCCACCACAGAGTCGAAAACGGGCCCGAGTTGATCGTCTCAGGCATGCTGATCTGGCTGACCAACTTCCTGATCTTCGCCCTGTGGTACTGGGAGCTCGACCGCGGCGGCCCCGGTCGTCGCGCCGCCGGCCACGACGGACCGCCCGACTTCCTGTTTCCCCAAATGAACGACGATCGCGTCCAGCCGAGCAACTGGCGGCCGCAGTTCTTCGACTACCTCTACGTGTCGCTGACGAACGCCGCGGCGTTCTCCCCAACCGACACGATGCCGCTGACGCTGAAGGCGAAGGGCATCATGGGCGTACAGTCGATCGTCTCGCTCGTGACGATCGGGCTGATCGTGTCGCGCGCCGTGAACATCCTCTAGCCCGCGAGGCTGGGCTCGATCGCGAGCGCCCGGGCGATGAGATCGTGCACGTCCTTGTCGGCGCCGAGCGATAGCGCGCGCCGGAACGCCTCGAGTGCGCCCTCGCGGTCCATCAGCTGCAGTCGCAGGCGCCCGAGGCGCTCCCAGGCGCTGGCGTCAGACGGGCCACGCTGCGCGGCGCGCTCGGCGGCCTCCTCGGCGAGGTCGGTCGCGCCAATGTCTTCATAGATCCGCGCGGCGAAGCGGTGGGCGGCGGGGCGGGTGCCGTCGACGCGCGCCCAGTCGCGCACGGCGCGCGCGGCCTCCTCGAGCTTGCCGGCGTTCCAGAATGCGAGCGTCATCAGCCGCAGCACTGCGACGTTGCGTGGTTCGGCATCGCGCGCGTAGATCAGGCGCTGCGCGGCCAGCTCGTACTCGCCTTCGGCCATCGCACGCTGGGCGGCGATCAGGAAGCGTTCGACCCGCTCCTCCGCAGGGTCGGGCTTTGAGAAGTCGACGAATTTCATGCTGCCCGCCGGCACGGTACGGATGCCGTGGCTGAACTTGACGCGCGCCCACTGCTGCACTTCCTCGCCTGCGCCGACCGGATCGGAGGAGAAGTAGATGCCCGCGACGGTACCGACGCCCCACTCCGGGTATGTGAGGCAGCGCGCATAGCGGTGCACCACGGAGTGGTCGGGCACCCTGCTGCCGAACGGGTCGTTTTCGGCACGGTCTTTTGCGGCGGCGCGGGCGCGCTGTTCGGCCTCATAGGCGCGCCGGCCGGCCTCCTCGCGCTCCCGGCGCGCCGCGGCGGCGCTGACTTTGACGGCGTTTGCCGAGACTTTGCCGCCGCGGGAGCCCTCCGCGAGGCGCTCGAGCTGGTCGGCTGCCTCGTTGATCGCCTTGAGGTGGCGCTCGTGCTCGAACTGCCGTCCCTGGGGCGCGACATCGGGGTGCCAGCGCTTGGCCATACGTCTGCGCGCGAGCTGCACGTCGCGCTTGGAGAACGGCGCCTCGAGCTCCAGCAGGAGCAGGTGCTGCTCGACATCGAGGACCGTGGTGGGCATGACCCGACAACGTTAGCGAGGGTTGGGCGGGATTCGGATCGTCTCTATCCTGCGTGCGAATGTCTTCCCAGTACATCTTCACGATGCACCGACTGTCGAAGCTGCATCCGCCCGACAAAACGGTGCTCGACAACGTGTCGCTGGCGTTCTATCCGGGCGCGAAGATCGGCGTGCTCGGCTACAACGGCGCGGGCAAGTCGACGCTGCTGCGGATCATGGCCGGCGTGGACCAGGAGTACCGTGGCGAGGCGGCGCTCGCTCCGGGCGCGACGGTCGGGATGCTCGAGCAGGAGCCGCATCTGGACGAGAGCAAGGACGTCAAAGGCAACGTCGAGGACGGCGTCGCCGAGACGAAGGCGCTACTCGACCGGTTCAACGAGCTCGCGGCCAACTACTCGGACGAGACTGCCGAGGAGTTCGGGCAGATCCAGGCGAAGATCGAAGCGGCTGACGCGTGGAACCTCGACACCCAGCTCGAATACGCGATGGACGCGCTGCGCCTGCCGCCGCCGGACGCGGACGTGAGCACGCTCTCGGGCGGCGAGCGCCGCCGCGTGGCGCTGTGCCGGCTACTGCTGCGAGCGCCCGACCTGCTGCTCCTGGACGAGCCCACCAACCACCTCGACGCCGAGTCGGTGGCATGGCTCGAGCAGCACCTGTCGGAGTACAAGGGCGCAATCGTCGCCGTGACGCACGACCGCTACTTCCTCGACAACGTCGCCGGCTGGATCCTCGAGCTGGACCGCGGCAAGGGCATTCCCTACCAGGGCAACTACTCGAGCTGGCTGGAGCAGAAGCAGGAGCGCATGGCCCAGGAAGAGCGCCGCGAAAAGGGTCGCGAGCGCACGATCGCGGCGGAGCTCGAATGGGTGCGCACCAACCCGAAGGGCAAACGCACGAAGTCCAAGGCCCGTCTGGCCCGCTACGAGGAGCTGATCGCCGAAGACAGCAACATCAAGCTCGACGAGGTCCAGATCCACATCCCGCCCGGGCCGCGCCTCGGCGCGAAGGTGCTGACGGCGACCGATGTGGTCAAGGGCTTCGGCGACCGCTTGCTGATCGAGTCGCTGTCCTTCGATCTTCCCCGTGCGGGGATCGTCGGCGTGATCGGCGCCAACGGCGCGGGCAAGACGACGCTGTTCAGGATGATCACCGGCGAAGAGACACCCGATAGCGGCAAGCTCGAGCTCGGCGACACCGTCCAGCTCGCCTATGTCGACCAGTCGCGCGACTCGCTCAACCCGGACAAGACCGTCTGGGAGGAGATCTCCGAAGGCTATGAGCACATCAAGGTCGGCGACCGCGAGGTCAACTCACGTCAGTACACAGCGGGCTTCAACTTCAAGGGCAGTGCCCAGCAGGCGCGGATCGGCAAGCTCTCGGGCGGTGAGCGCAACCGCGTGCACCTCGCAAAGCTGCTGCGCAGCGGCGGCAATCTGCTGCTGCTGGACGAGCCCACCAACGATCTCGACGTGGACACGCTGCGCGCGCTCGAGAACGCCCTGCTGGCCTTCCCTGGCTGTGCAATCGTCATATCCCACGACCGGTGGTTCCTCGATCGCGTCGCCACGCACGTGCTGGCGTTCGAGGGCGACTCGCAGGTCACATGGTTCGAGGGCAACTTCGAGGCCTACGAGGAGCACCGCCACGAATTGCTAGGCGCGGCCGCCGACCGACCCCACCGCATCACCTACAAGCGGCTCGTACGTGGCTGACGCGCCAGCAGGCGAGCCATCGCTCGCACACGAGCCGGGCACCGTGCCCGGCAAGTTCGACCGTGACTCGGCAGTGTGGCGCCAGGATGGCGCGGACGACTCGATCGAAGCCGACGACGCGGACGGGGCCGGCCGACGCCTCTCCTTCGGCGCGGAGGTCGCGACCGACTGGCGCGCCGGTCGCGGGCCGCACGGCGGCTACCTCGCGGCGATGCTGCTGCGCGCGATGGTCGAGTCGGTCGCCGACGCAGAGCGTGCACCGCGCTCGCTGACGATCCACTACGCCAGGGCACCGGAGCCCGGCCCTGTGCAGATCACGACGACGATCGAGCGCGAAGGACGCTCGCTCAGCACCCTCTCAGCACGGATGCACCAGGGCGGGAAGCTGACCGCACTGGCGCTCGCGGCGTTCTCGGTCCCCTGGGGCGGCCCCGAGATCTCGGACGTGCGTATGCCCGCCGTCGAGCCGCCCGACCCGTCACGAGAGGGGGTCAAGCTGATCGAGCACGGCGGCCCGGAATTCGCGCGTCACATCGTGCTGCAGCCGCGGATGGGCGGCATTCCGCTGTCCGGCGCCGAGCAGCCGATGGAGATCCTCACCTGGATCGGGCTCGCCGAGCCGCGGCCGCTCGACGCCCTCTCGCTCGCCTTCTACAGCGACGCTCTGATACCGGCGCCCTACATGCGCCTGACCGAAACGGTCGCCGTCCCGACGGTCGATCTGACCGTCCACTTCCACACGCACGACGCCCAGCGCCACGAGCCGGACCCGCGCGCGCTGTGCCTGGCGAGGACCAGCACGGAGCTCGTGCACGAGGGCTTCTTCATCGAGGACGGCACGATCTGGGCAGCCGACGGCACGCTGCTCGCCAAGTCGCGCCAGCTCGCGATCGTGATTCCGTTCTCCTAGCACGCGTGATCGCCGCGGAAGCGATAGTCTGCGCCGCGCATGGCCGACTACACCGCCAAGAAGCTCAGTGAGATGGAGGCCGGCTTCGGCGGCGGCTTCATCAAGGCGAGAGCCGAGCTGGGAGTTACGGCGTTCGGCTTTCAGGTGATCCAACTTCCCCCGAGCTACGGCGACTACCCCGAGCACGATCACGCGGAGAGCGGCCAGGAGGAGGTCTTCCTGGCACTCGGCGGCTCGGGATGGATGGACGTAGAAGGCGAGCGCGTCGAGCTCGACGGCGAGACGCTCGTGCGCGTCGGCCCGGAGGCCAAGCGCAAGGTGCACTCGGGACCCGACGGTCTGCGCATGCTGGTGATCGGCGGCTGCCCTGGCGAGCCGTACGCGATCTCCGCGATGAGCGAGCTGGGCGCGGCGTCCTAGCAAGGCGTGCTGGACCTCGACGCGTACCTCGCGCGCGTCGGCCTCTCTGGAAAGCCAGCGCTTGCGGAGCTCCACCGAGCGCACGTGGCGTCGATCCCGTTTGAGAACCTCGATCCGCAACGCGGCTTTCCTGTCTCGCTGGAGCCAGAGGACCTCGAGCGCAAGCTCGTGTACGACCGTCGCGGCGGGTACTGCTTCGAGCAGAACCTGCTGCTGAAGGCAGCGCTCGAGGCGCTCGGCGCGGAGGTCGAGCCGATGCTCGCGCGCGTGCGCTTCGGCGCCCCGCCCGGCACGATCCGGCCCCGCAGCCACCTCGTGCTGCGCGTCCGCGCCGACGGCGAGAGCTGGCATGCCGATGTGGGGTTCGGCGCGGGCACGCTGCTCGAGCCACTGCCGTTCGGCCCGGGCGGTATCCACGAGCAGGCGGGCTGGCGCTTTCGCGTCGTGCAGGAAGGCGAGGAGCTGGTGTTGCAGAGCGAGAGCGACGGCGCATGGGTCGACCTGTACGCGTTCGCACCGCGGCCCGTGCCGATGGTCGACGTCGAGACCAGCAACTGGTTCACCTGCGCGCATCCGCGCTCCCCGTTCGTCACCGGGCTGCTCATCAGCGCCCAGCGCGCGGATGGCGTGCGCATATCGCTGAGCGACTGGGATGAGCTCGCGTTCGTCGAGCAGACGCCCACCTCGCGCAACGTGACGCCCCTCGCGCGCGAGCAGCTTCCCGAGCTGCTGGAGCGCCATTTCGGCTTGGGCGGCTTCGCACTGGACGACGAGGGACGCGTCGTCCGGGCAAGCTCAGCGTAGGAACGAAGCCTTGCTCGACAGGCCGAGCGCGGCCGCGGCGATCAGGCGCGCAGTGGCGTGGACGTCCTCGAGCTGAACGAGCTCCACGGGCGAGTGCATGTAGCGGATCGGGATCGAGACGAGACCGGTCGGCACGCCGGCGCGGCTGATGTGCACGGCGTCCGCGTCGGTGCCGGTCGCGCGTGCGGAGGCCTCGACCGTGAACGGGATCTTCTCGGCCTCGCCGGCGTCGAACAGCAGCTCGAACAGCTTGCCGTTGAGCGTGGAGCCGCGCGTGATGACAGGACCGGAGCCGAGCTCGTGCTTGCCCGCCTCCTTGACGTCGATCCCGGGAGCGTCGGTGGCGTGCGTCACGTCGACGACGATCGCGGCGTCGGGCTCGAGTGCGAACGCGCTCGTGCGCGAGCCGCCGAAGCTGATCTCCTCCTGTGCGACTGCAACCGCGGCCAGCTCCCATTGCGCGCCCCCCGCCTCAGCGACCAGACGGGCGGCCTCGAGCGCGACAAATGATCCGAGCCGGTTGTCGAGCGCGCGCGCGGTCAGGCGACCGTTCGGGAGCTCGACCGGCTGCGCGTCGATCACAGCCACGTCGCCGACCCGCACCATCTCGCGAGCCTGATCGCCGTCACGCGCGCCGATGTCGATGTGCAGCTCGCGGATCTCAGCAACCTTCTTGCGCTCCTCGTCGCGCAGCAGATGGATCGGCTTCTTGCCGACAACGCCCACCACGGGACCGCTGCGCGTGTCCAGGACCACGCGCTGGCCCACGAGGATCTGCGCATCCCAGCCACCGACTCCGGTGAACCACAGGTATCCGTCGTCGCCGATGTGCGTGACGATCAGCCCGATCTCGTCGATGTGGCCGACGATCAGCAACCGGCGCGGCGGATCGTCGTAGCCCTGCTTGGGCGCCACCAGCGCCAAGGGCGTGCCGACGACGTCGATGCTGACGCGCGCGAACGCGCTCGCAGCGTCGCGCCACACCTGCGCGGGAGCGGTCTCGTAGCCGGACGGTCCGCGCGCGGCCAGCAGGTCGCGCAGGACCTGGGGTACGCCGGCGGCGGGGCGGGTGCGTCGTTTGGCGGGCGCTTTGCGCGTGGCAGGACTCATGCCGCCAGCAGCGCCCGCAGGACATACTGCAGGATGCCGCCGTGGCGGAAGTACTCAGCCTCGCGCGGCGTGTCGATCCGCACGCGCGCCTGGAACTCGATCGGACTCGCACCGGTGCGCTCGGCCCGAACATCGACCTGTGTCGGTGGGCCACCCCCGTCTGCCATCGACTCGGCGAGACCGGTGATCGAGAACGCCTCCTCACCTGTTAGACCGAGCGACTTCGCGTTCTGTCCGTCGGGGAACTGCAGCGGCAGCACACCCATGCCGACGAGGTTCGAGCGATGGATGCGCTCGAAGCTCTCGGCGATGACCGCCCGCACGCCGAGCAGCTTGGTGCCCTTGGCGGCCCAGTCGCGGGAGGAGCCCGAGCCGTACTCGCGTCCCGCGAGCACCACCAGCTCAATGCCCTCGCGGATGTAGCGCATGGCGGCGTCGTAGATCGGCAGCTGCTCATTCGAGCCGTCGGCGAGGTAGCGTGTGAAGCCGCCTTCGGGCAGCGCGCCGCCGCCGAGCAGGTTGCGCAGGCGGATGTTCGCGAACGTCCCGCGCATCATCACCTCGTGGTTGCCTCGGCGCGAGCCGTAGGAGTTGAAGTCCCGCGGGGCGACGCCCTGCTCCTGCAGGTACAGGCCCGCGGGGCTGTCGCGCTTGATCGACCCCGCGGGCGAGATGTGGTCGGTCGTGACGCTGTCACCCAACAGCGCGAGCACGCGCGCGTCGTGGATGTCGCTGACGAGCTCCGGCTGGGCGGGCATCCCGTGGAAGTACGGCGGCAGGCGCACGTAGGTGGATTGCTCGTCCCAGGCGAAGCGCTCGCCCTCGGGCACCGCCAGCGAGTTCCAGCGCTCGTCGCCGGCGAACACCTCGCCGTAGCTGCGGCGGAACATGTCCGCTTGCACGGCCTCGCCGATCGTCTGGGCGACCTCCCGCTCGGAGGGCCAGATATCGCGTAGATACACGTCGTCGCCCTGCTCGTCGCGCCCGAGCGGAGCGCCGAGGATGTCGGCGTCCATCGTGCCGGCCAGCGCGTAGGCGACGCACAGCGGCGGCGAGGCGAGGTAGTTCATCTTGACGTCGGGGTTGATGCGTCCCTCGAAGTTGCGGTTGCCCGAGAGCACCGAGACGACCGCCAGGTCCGCCTCGTTGACCGCCGCCGAGATCTCATCCGGCAGCGGACCGGAGTTGCCGATGCAGGTGGTGCAGCCGTAGCCGACGAGGTTGAAGCCGAGCGCTTCGAGTGACTCGGTGAGACCCGCTCGGTCGAGATATTCGGTCACGACCTTCGAGCCCGGCGCGAGCGATGTCTTGACCCACGGCTTCGAGCGCAGACCCCGGGCGACGGCGTTGCGAGCAAGGATGCCGGCGGCGATCATCACCGACGGGTTCGAGGTGTTGGTGCAGCTGGTGATCGCGGCGATCACCACGTGGCCGTGGTCGAGCTCAAAGCTCTCGCCGTCGAGCGTCACCGGCCTGGATGTGCCGTTGTGGGGAAGCGTGGCCGTTGCGCCGGCGGCCTCGCTTGTAGGCTGCGTCTCGAGCGGGCTTGGGTGGCCGGGAGCGCCGTTGGCAGGCGGGTCGGATGCCGGATAGGACTCGGCGACCGCCTCGTCGATCGGGTCGGTCTGATCGCCGGCGCTCGGGACGTAGTCGGCGAGCGCCGTCCTGAACGCTTGCTGCGCGCCGCTCAGCGAGACGCGGTCCTGCGGGCGCTTGGGGCCGGCGAGGCTCGGCTCGACGGTGCTCAGGTCGAGCTCGATCGTGTCCGAGAACGTCGGCTCCTCCGAATGCTCGTCGTGCCATAGCCCCTGCTCCTTGGCGTAGGCCTCGACCAGCGCGATGCGCTCCGGCGGGCGACCTGTGAACTCGAGGTAGGCGAGCGTCTCGGCGTCGATCGGGAAGATCGCGCAGGTCGAGCCGAACTCGGGTGACATGTTGCCGATCGTCGCGCGGTCAGCGATCGGCAGGCCGGCGAGGCCGGCGCCGTAGAACTCGACGAACTTGCCCACCACGCCGCGCTCGCGCAGCATCTGGGTGACGGTCAGCACGAGGTCGGTCGCGGTTGTGCCCTCCGGCAGCTCGCCGTGCAGGCGAAAGCCGAGCACCTGCGGGATCAGCATCGACATCGGCTGGCCGAGCATCGCCGCCTCGGCCTCGATGCCGCCCACGCCCCAGCCCAGCACGCCCAGCCCGTTGACCATCGTCGTGTGCGAGTCGGTCCCCACGAGCGTGTCGGGGTAGGCCTGGACGGTCTTGTCGTTGTCGAAGACGACTCGCGCGAGGTACTCGAGGTTGACCTGGTGGACGATGCCGGTGTCGGGCGGGACCACGGCGAAGTCGTCGAATGCCCCCTGGCCCCAGCGCAGGAAGGCGTAGCGCTCCTGGTTTCGCTCGAACTCGCGCTCGGCGTTGAAGCGGAAGGCGTCACGCGTGCCGAACGCGTCGACCTGCACCGAGTGATCGATCACCAGCTCGGCGGGCGCGAGCGGGTTGATCCGCGCGGGATCGCCACCCATATCGGCCATCGCGTCGCGCATCGCCGCCAGATCGACGACGGCCGGCACCCCGGTGAAGTCCTGCATCAGCACGCGCGCGGGCGTGAAGGCGATCTCCTTGCTCGGCTCTGCCTTCGCGTCCCAGCTGGCCAGCGCCTCGACATCGGCTGCGGTGACCCCGCTGCCCTCGTTACGCAGCAGGTTCTCGAGTAGCACCTTCAGTGAGAACGGCAGCCGCGCCACGTCGAAGCGCTTCTGTAGCGCGTCGAGGCGAAAGATCTCGTAGGTGCGCTCGCCGACGGCGAGCGTGTCCTTGGCGGCAAAGCTGTTCTCCGACATTCCATCTCCGGGTTGGTGTGCGTCTCTGCAGGGACCCCGGCAGTCTCGCAGAGTCGCCGAGCCGACCCGGCGTCCGGCGCGCGCGTGCGCACGCCGGCCAGAAGCCGTGGGAGGCTGCTCAGCGAGCGAGCTCTGAGGCGCGGGTCACGCGCCGCTTTCCCTGGCGCTTGGAGCGCAGAAGCGCCGCATCGCACGCTCCGAGCAGCTCATCGGTGCTCATCGGCGACTGCCACTGCGCTACGCCAATCGAAGCGGACACACCCCCGCCGTCCACGCCTCCATGCTCAGGGATCGCTTGCATGCGCTCGAGTGCCCGACCGGCCGCCGCCGCGGCGGCATCGAGGTCGGCGTTGGGCAAGATCACGACAAACTCGTCGCCGCCGTAGCGTGCGACGCGATCGAACGCGCGGAACTCACCCACCAGCGCCTGTACGACGCTGCGCAGCAGCGCGTCGCCCGCCTGATGACCATGGCGGTCGTTGACCAGCTTGAAGTCGTCGAGGTCGATCAGCATCGCC
Source organism: uncultured Solirubrobacteraceae bacterium (assembly GCA_963737025.1). GTDB lineage: Bacteria > Actinomycetota > Thermoleophilia > Solirubrobacterales > Solirubrobacteraceae > Palsa-744. The sequence goes on along the minus strand of CAVTRA010000004.1, from coordinate 154,139 downwards.
GACAGCAGGCCGCCCGTGCGCGACGCGCGGCCGATCTCCTCGTCCAGGCGCCTGCGCATGGCACGATGGTTCATGCACCCCGTGACAGCGTCGGTGCCCGCCTCGGCGCGCGCCCGCGCGAGTGCCACAGCCGTCGCACCCTGCTCGACCAGCGCTGCGGCGAGCTCGACCTCGGGCGCCGAGAACACGTCTGAGCCGCGACGCACGAGCACCACGACGGCCTCGACTTCGCCGCGCTCGGCGAGCGGCACGAGCAGCGCTGAGCTGACGGGCCCGGTCTCGGCCAGACGCGGCACGCTCGCGGCGAGGCCCTCCGCATCAGCGGCCACGAAGCTGCTGCCCGTATTGGCGACCCAGCTCACGCCGGGCGGACGCTCGGCTCTGGGCTGCAGGTAGCTCAGCCGTCCAACGCCGTCGAGCATGTAGACCGCCACGAGGTCCTCTCGAGCATCTCCGTCGACCGCGAGGTGATGGATACGGACCTCGTCGGCGCCGGGCGCTGAGAGGAGCTCACGAGCGAGCATCCTGAAAATGGCTTCCGCGTTGCCGGCGCTATCGGCGAGCGCGGTCAGGTTGCGGATGCCGGCAAGGAGTCGATCGATGCCGCCCGAGGATGTCGAGGTATCCGTACCTGTAACGACATTCATGCAGACAATGTACGGCATGCGCGCGACCGCATGTGCGGGCGTCCTCGGGTGCGCCTGGGCCGTCGCACGGTCCTAGAGCGCGCAAAGGGGGCGGCCGAAGCCGCCCCCTTTGACTCGAGGATTGCTATGCGTGCTAGCGGAACTTGACCGTCACGTAGGCGATCGAGTGCGCGCCCTTCTTCTTTGGCAGGAAGCCGACTCGCACCTTCGTGCTGAACGGCTTGCTCCTGGTGCCCGAGAGCGGGAGCTTCAGCGTGGTTCGGGTGGGCCCGTTGAGGCTCCGCGCCCTCGTCGACAGGCCGCTGCCGCTGCCGCTGACGCGCCCGGCGGCGTAGGTCTGGACTGTCAGGTAGAGCGTGTTGCCAGCCACCTTGTGCCCGACGATCTGCACGCCGCACCCGGTCGGGCTGATCGTCGTGTTCTGTTTGACGACCTTGCCGTTCTGGCCGGTGAGGGTCGTGGGCATCGTCAGCTTCGCCGTGCACAGGTTGGTGTTGAGGTTCTCCGTCGTGAGTGCGGAGTGCGGCCCAAGCGGCAGGTTGACCGTGATACTCGAGACCGGCACGTCCGGGGTGGTCGCGAAGTTGGTCGTCGTGATCCCGTTCTTGATCTTGGTTTTGCCTTCGACGATCACCCGCACGCCTTCGCCTTCGAGCACGAGCTCGAGGCTCGGGAATTCTTCACCGGAGTGCGATACCAGGAAGGCCGGGCCTTTCATCGGAACCCGGAGCACCGGCGTATTCGCTGTGGCCGAACCGACTTCGGATCCGGGCGATTCTTTCTTGCAGTTGAGCGGGTTGGCTTCGAACACCTTGGCCAGACACGCTTTCTGCAGCGTCGTTAGACGTGACGGCAGCTGCTTGGGCAGCTGCACGAACACCGATTTCATGTTGGCGTTGCCACCGGGCATCGAGAGCGTCGTCACGAGGCTCGCACCCTGTGTTTTCGAGTGCTTCGCACTCGTCGACGCGGTGAACGCCGGCTTGAAGCCCAGAGCGCTGCAGCCTTCGGCCTGGAAGGGACTCGAGAGCCCCTTCTGCACGGCCCCGAACGTCGAGGTCAGCGTCGATTCGGTCGCCTCCACCGCGCAGTTGGTCGGGTTCAGCAGGAAGCCCTGCCTGTTGACGTTCACGCTGAGCGAGCGCAGACGGATCGGGATGCCCTTGACGATGGTCGGCAATACGCTTTCAGCCGTCACGCGCGCTGTCGTCGGATTGACGTTGATCGTCGAGCGCGTCACGATCGTGCCGAGGTTGAACGGACCCGCGACCGCCGGAACTGCGATCGACAGGCCGAACGGCGCGCCGCCATACGGACCGGTCATGTACACCGGACCAGAGAACGTGTACGGCGAGCTGCCCGAGCCGGCCGTCACGGTCGCGGTGCCGATCTTGCTGGCCGACCCACACGTGCCCTGCGCCGCCTGCGGTTCACCGCAGAGCGTGAGATCCGGGATCTCACCGGTGACGCCCGAAGGCAGCGTCGTTGAGACCTTCTGCAGGTACTGCTGGCCTTCCGCGCGACCGAGGTTGAGCGTGTAGGAGCTGTGCCCAGCGGCGTTCGGCGGTTCGTACTGGGTGCTCTGGGTAAGCGCGAACGGGATCGAGGGTGCGCAGCCGGTGATCGGGACGCCGAATTCGGCGTTGGCGGTCGCGACTCCTTCCGTCGCCACCGGCGTGAAGCTGCTGGAGCCGTGCGGCGTGCCGCAGATGAGCGGGTTCGCCACGGAGGTCAGCGCGCCACGGTTGAAGTGCAGTGCCAGGCTGTTAAATGGCTGTTCGGGGTTTTCCTTGAACACCGTGGTCAGCTGGCCGGTCACTTCGTTGGGAATCACTTCGCCTTTCAACCTCACCGAGACGCCGTAGCGCGTCGAGTTGGCGACGACGTAGATGATGTACGGGGGACCCGTGATCGGAGCCGTTTCGGCGCCCGTGACCGGACCGCCCAGGTAGATCGTGCCGGTAAGCGAACCTGGCGGAAGCGTCGGCACTTCAAGGTTGACGGTTCCGAGTTCTGAGCCGGCGGGGCAGGCCACACCGAACGTTTCGCTGTGGATCCTCGCCTGTGCGACCGTGCAGGCTTCGAGCCCGGCGGCGGCGGACGGGTTCAGCGTCATGCCTTCCGGCAGGGTGACCGTTGCCGTCTTGACCTGCGAGCTGTCGATTTCGTTTTCTCCCGAGAACTGCGGCAGGCTGAATTCTGTTGTGATCGGGTTCGGCTGATCACTGCCACTTGCCCCCGAGATCAGTTCGAACGCCGGGTTGAACGGGACTTTTTTGCATTCCTGGAGACCAATCAGCGTTTCGTAGGATTTTCTCGAGAATTCACGTACGCCGCTTGCAACGCTTTTGGCGATTTCCGCAGCGCTGCCGAGCGGGACGCTTTCCACGCTCAGCGTGGTCGTGTGGTTGCCTGGGCAGTTCGTGCCATTTGTGATGAATGCTCCATTACCGGCGCGACCGTAGTCAAGCTGGCGCGACCTCACGAGCGGAAGCGCGGGAGAGACGTTGACTTCGAAGTAGTCGTGGTAGTCGCCTGCGTTGGTGCCCTTTTCTTCTTTGCCCCATTCGACGTTCCCTTCGACCAGCGTGTGCGCGTAGAATTGCCCTCCAGCCGAGCCGCTCGGAACGCCATTTGCTTCGAGCACTTTTTTGGTGAATGCTTCCGGCAGTTTCAGCGCCGCGCCATAAACCGCTGCCCGACCTTTGGTCTGGACAAGGTTGTAGAGCACGCCCGAGACCTCAAGATCGCCTTCGCCGTCGAACACGATCGCCTTTTCTTCCCCGATCACCGTGCTTGTGGGTCCGGTTTCGTGCGGTCCGCCTCCGCCTGCTTTGCATTTGGAGGCTTCGTAGAAGCCGAACGTCGACGCGAAGGGTCCTTCTCCGAATTCTTTCATCGTGCACTGGGGGACGTTCGCGGGGCTGGTGGCCAGCCCAGGTGCCACGTCGACCCTGACGTGCGTCACGACGGCGTTCGGGATGGCCGAGGCTGTTTCGATGGTCCCTGAGTGCGCGACCGTGAAGTCGGTCACCCCGAAGGGGACGTGGCCACCCGCCTGGGTATAGCCTTGTTCTTCGGATTTGACGATTTCCGGTTCGACGGTTTCGCCCGGCACTTTGGCGTTTTCCCCGCATGTTTCGTGGGTCGCCTTGCAGTTGATCCCGACGAACTTTTCGATGAGATTGGCCTGCGCAGCAGACGCCGAGATAGCCATGAGTGCGCTCACGCAGAGCGCTACAGACAAAAGACGAAACTGGGACCTCACTGCTACCTCCCCTATCGGAACTCGGCTGGATCGAGACACGCCTACACCCTTCGTGACTCCGGGCAGGCGAGAAAGTTGCGGTTTACACGAGGGACTATTAGACGAAGCGTCTACAAGTCCTTCAACCTAGGGTCGATCCGGACGCCTCCCCCCCGAACTCGACGCATGTTGTTCTAGACCGTGCAGCGGCTCCCGCAAGCCGTGATCGAACGGCCGGGCGGCGTGCCGTCCAGAAACGTGGGGCTAAGCGACTGGCGAGGCAGGCTCGAGCGGCACGACCGGGCCGAAGCCAATCCGCAACAGGGCGCCGCCGCCCGGAGCGTTCTGCGCCTCGACGAAGCCGCCGCACGCCTCGGCCGCCTGGCGCACGATCGCCAGGCCGAGGCCCGAGCCGGGGAGCTTGCGCGCGTCACGTGCGCGATAGAAGCGGTCGAACACGAACGGCAGATCCGCCTCCTGGAAGCCGGGGCCGTGGTCACGGACGCTCAACACGCCGTTCTGCAGGGCGATCTCGATGCTCGTACCCGCGGGGCTCCACTTGCGCGCGTTGTCCACCAGGTTCGAAACCGCGCGGCCGATTCGGTCGGCCTGGCCGCGCACGATCGTCGGCTCGAGCGCCAGCTCGAAGCCGATCTCATCGTGCCGGTCGGCGCGTCTGCGCGCACTCGCAACCGTGTCGCGGACGACCTCGTCCAAGCGCACGTCGTCCACCGATCCGTCAGACGCGCCGCCGCGTGCCAGCTCCACGACATCGCCGACCAGCGCCGTCAGCTCGTCGAGCTCCGCGACGATGTCAGCACGCAGGCTCGCCTGCTCCTCAGGCGAGAGCCGCTCGGCCTCCGCCAGGATCTGGATGTTGGCGCGCAGCGAGGAGATCGGCGTGCGCAGCTCGTGGCTCGCGTCTGCGATCAGGTGGCGCTGTGCCTGCAGCGAGCGCTCGAGCGCGTCGAGCGTCCCGTTGAAGCTCTCCGCCAGACGCGCAAGCTCGTCACGCCCCTCCACCTCGAGTCTGTGTGACAGGTCGAGGCTGCCCGAGAGCTGCTCGGTACGCTCGGTGAAGCGAGCGATCGGCGCGAGCGCCGTTCGCGCCACCAGCGCACCCAGCAACGCCGCCAGAACCACCCCGCCCGCGCCGATCAGAGCCAGGATCAGCAATACGTTGCTCAGCTCGTTGTTGACCTGCGTCAGCGGCTGGGCCACCATCACCGCGCCGCCTGCGGTGGTGCCGAGCGTGAGCACCCGCAGCTGCGTCCCGGCGACATTGCGGTCGGTGAGGCTGGCGCCGCTACCGCGCTCAGCAATCGCGCGGTCGCCCGCCGTCAGCGCGATCTTGCTCGGCGCGGACCCCTGGCCCCCCGGGACGAACACTTCCCCTTGGGGTGAGATGAACTGCACGTAGCCCGATGCCGCCCCGAACGGCTCCGGTTCGACGTTGTTCGGAAAGCCCTCGGCGTTCCCTTCTGCCTCGCCCGCACCCGGCGCGCCGCCCGGCGCGTGGCCACCGAACGCCCCGCCAGGCGCGCCGCCGGGGGGTCCGCCGCCCGAGGGCCGGGGTCCACCGTTTCGGGCGTGGGCGCTGAGCGTGTGTGCGCGAGCTTGCAGCGAGCTGTCGATCTGCCCGTGGAGCTCCGAGCTCACCGCCACATACAGCCCGATCGCCGCCGCGAGCACCGCCAGCGCCACCGACAGGCTCGCTACCGCCGCTATGCGGGTGCGCAGCGTCATCGCGGGCGCAGCGATCTCCGGCGCTCGCTCACGGCTCGCGCAGCGCGTAGCCGACGCCGCGAACCGTGTGGATCAGCTGGCGGGCGCCCGCGTCCTCGAGCTTGCGGCGCAGGTAGCCGATGTAGACGCGCAGCGCGTTCGATGTCGGGCCGAAGTCATAGCCCCACACGCGGTCGTAGATCAGGCTGTGGGAGAGCACGCGCCGCGGGTTCAGCAGCAGCAGCTCCAGCAGCTGGTACTCCGTGCGCGTCAGCTCGACCAAGTTCTCACCCACCCAAGCCCCGTGGCGCTCGGGATCCAGGCGCAGCTCCGCGAACGACAGAGCGTCGGTGTCGGACTCCGGGTTGGCGCGGCGCAGCAGCGCACGCAGCCGAGCCTGCAGCTCGCCCACGTCGAACGGCTTGACCATGTAGTCATCCGCACCCACGTCCAGACCGTCGATGCGGTCCTTCACCGCGTCGCGCGCCGTCAGGATCAGGATCGGGACGCGGTTGCCAAGCCTGCGCACTCGCCGGCACACCTCCAGGCCGTCGATTCCCGGCAGCCCCACATCGAGCACGAGCGCGTCCGGCACCGCCTGAACCGTCTGCTCGATCGCGCTCTCGCCGTCCTCGGCCAGCTGCACTTCGTAACCGGCGAGCGACAACGCTCGCCGCAACGCTTCGCGCACCGCACGATCGTCGTCCACCACGAGGATCCTCACGGGCTTGATTGTTACCTGCCCACGCTCGCGAGCGCGCTCGCGCGACCCTGGCAGTCGTACAGCGTCGTGGAGCTCGATGTGCTCGACGCGCCCGAGCCGGAGGTGCTCGACGGCAGCGTCACCGCCGCACATGCCTTCGCAACAGCTTTCATCGCCGTTTTCGCGCCCGTGCGCGTGTCGCCCGGCAAACCGTGAGCGGTTCCAGAGGAGGCCTGTTCATCGATGACCCAGCGGATCTTGCCCGCGCGCACCTCTTCGGCGAGCCAAGAGATGCTCACATCGCTCTCGCGTCCCGAGAAGCCGCCGATGCCTGCCACGTTCGCGTTCTTGGTCAGGATCGAGGACGCGGCGTTCGACTGGCTCGCCACGGCGATCGTGCCGCCGCCGTGCTGGCTGACGTAGGCGAGGACGCTGCCGGTCACGCTGCCGCCGATCGGAGCGCCGATCGCTCCGCCTGGGCCGCCGCCGCGGCGCGCACCGCCAGCGAAGCCACCTGTTCGGGTTGACCCTGCGCCGAACAGCCGCGGGCCTTCGCCGATCGTGCCAGCACCACCGCCGGCCTGCCCGACCGCGCCGGGAGCGCCGCTGGGTGGCGCGCCGGCGCCGAGACCTCGCGGGCCACCCCCGGCGCCGCCAGGGCCGCCGGGGCCCGAGAACGCACCGCCCGGTCCGCCCGCGCCACGCGCACCACCAAAGCTGCCGCCCGGGAAGCCGCCGCCGGGGCCTCCTGGACCGCCGGCCTCGGCCGATGCCGGTCCGCCGGCGGGGAAGGTACCGCTGGTCGCGTGGCCGAGCGTGTCGAACGCCCACACCGCCGGGGCCGCCAGCAGCGCCGCGAGCACGGCCCCGAGCGCCGTCATCCGCACCGCCCGCGAGCTGAACGCCAGCAGCGCCACCACGGCGATAAAGCCGACGACGATCAGCAGCGCGGGAAGCCATGTGAGCTGTCCCGGATAATCGGCGCGCACGACCAGCTCTACGACGACGCCCGCCACCACCGCCAGCGCCGCGAGCACACGCGCGCCGCGGCCGCCGCGAAGCATCTCGACGGCTCCCGCGCCCACGAGCGCCGCGACGAACGGCGCGAGCAGCGAGACGTAATAAGGGTGGAAGATCCCGCCGGCGAAGCTGAACAGCACGGCCGTCGTGGCAAGCGCGCCGCCAACGGCCAGCAACCAGCCGCTGCGGGCGTCGCTGCGTCGCAGGCGAGTCATCGCGAGCAGGCCGAGGCCGCTGACCAGCGCGAAGCCCAGCAGCCAGCCCGCCTGGCCGCCCAGCGCCGAGTTCAACAGACGCAGAGGACCGGCTGTGCCACCGAACATCGTGTTCGCCGTACCCGCCGGGCCGCCCGTCTGGCCTTCCACGCGCCCGAGGCCGTTGTATTCGAAGATCAGCGACAGGATCGTGTTGTTGCTCGTGCCGGACACCCAGGGGCGGCTGGCCGCCGGAGTCAGTTCGACGAGCAACGGCCACGCGCCGCCCACCAGCAGCATCGCGCCGCCTCCCGCGAGCAGCTGGCGCAACGCGTGCATGCGCCCGCGCGCGGCCGGCGCCAACCACAGCCATGCCGCCGCGATGCCCGGCACGACCACGAGCGCTACGCCCATCTTCGTCTCAAAGCCCAAGCCAACGCACGCGCCCGCGAGGACCAGCCAACGCAGACGGCCGCCTTCCAGCCCGCGGACCGTGCACCACAGCGCCGCGACGCAGCAGAGGACGAGCAGCGCGTCCGGATTGTTGTGACGCGAGATCGCCACCGTGATCGGAGTCAGCGCCAGCACCAGCGCCGCGATGAACCCGCCGACGCGCCCGAAGCGTCTGCGCACGAGGTCGTACACCAGCGCCACGCTCGCCACACCCATCAGCGCCTGCGGCACAAGGATGCTCAGCGAGCTGAACCCGAACACACGCGCCGACATCGCCTGCACCCACAGCGACAGCGGCGGCTTGTCGACCGTCATCAGTCCGCCGCGGTCGAGCGACGCGTACAGGAAGTCGTGCCAGCTCGAGCTCATCGACTTGACCGCCGCCGCGTAGTACTGGTTCGCGAAGCCGTTGCGCGACAGCGCCCACAGGTTCAGCAGCGCAGCCAGCGACATCACCGCAGCGAGCTCGGGATGCGGTGCAAGCGACGCGAGTGACCGGGCCAACCTGCGTGTTCGCGGCGCCCACCCGACGCCAGCAGGTTCCGCCACCGGCGCCCCCGCGCTCGACGGCGACGAGGCTGTGCGAGTCCGCCATGAAAAACTCATGCGCGCAGCTTCACCGCGGCGTGTAGGAGCAGCATGTGCCCAACGTCAGAGTTTCGTAAGCGAGGACGCCGCCTCGCGCAGCGCAGCGACCGCTCTAATCGATCAGGCGTTTGCCGAGCTGCGAGACCGCCAGCCGCCACATCAGCAGCGCGAATGCGATCAGGACCGCGGCGTGCCCGAGATCTGCCGGGCCGAGGTTGCCGAAAGACGCGTCGCGCACGAGCTGCACGCAGTGGTAGAGCGGGTTCAGCTGGGCGATCTGGCGGACACCCTCCGGCAGCGAGGCGATCGGGAAGAAGGTGCCGGCGACGAGGAACATCGGCGTCAGCACCGCGCTCGTTATGTAGTTGAAGTTGTCGATCGTCTTGGCGACCGCCGCCACAGTCACGCCGAAGCCGACGAAGCCGAAGCCTGTGACGAAGCCGATCAGAGGCACCAGCAGCATCCCCGGCTCGGGGACCAGCCCAAAGGCGAAGCCCACCAGCAGCGGCGCCACGCCGTAGACGCCCGCGCGCAACGCGACCCACAGCATCTCCGCCGTGATCAGCTCCTCGACATCGACCGGCGCGGCCAGCATCGCGTCGTAGGTGCGCTGGAACTGCCAGCGGATGAACGTGTTGAACATCCCCGGGAACGCCGAGGAGAACAGCACCGCCGTGGCGACCACGCCCGTGGCCACGTACGCGACGTAGCCGACGTGCAGCACATGCGGCGCGAACTTCGCCAACCCCAGCCCGAAGGCCAACAGGTAGATCGTCGGCTGCACGATCGAGGAGAACGTCGTCGCCTTCCAGTAGCGCCCGAACAGCGCCACGTCTCGGCTCATCACGCCCGCCAGCGCCGCCGGTTCCAGACGACCGATGCGCCGGGCGCTCGAGGGCGCCCGAGCCACCGGCGCGGCCTGCAACTGCGAACGCGAACTCATTCGATTTCCTCGCCGGTCAGCGCCACGAACGCGTCCTCGAGATTCGCCGGGCGCAGCAACCCCTCCGGCGCCTGCCCGTTGAGGGACTCCGCGCGCAGGATCGCGACCGCCGGGCCACTGCGCCTGCTCGACCAGCCGTTGCGGGTCGCCAGCTCGCTCGCCTCGGCCAGCCGCTCCGGCGGTCCGTAGACCTCGAGCACCTGCTCACCCGCATACTCGCTCACGAGCTCAGCCGGGGTGCCCTGGGCGATGATCCGCCCGCTCGACATCACCGCCACCATGTCAGCCAGCCGCTCGGCCTCCTCGATGTAGTGCGTGCTCATCAGCGCCGTCACCCCGTCCGCACGCAGGCGGTCGATCAGCGACCACAGCTCCTGACGCACCTGCGGGTCCAGGCCCACCGTCGGCTCGTCCAGCAGCACCAGCCGCGGGCTGTGGATCAGCCCGCGCGCCACCAGCAGCCGCCGGCGCATCCCGCCCGAGAGCTCCCGCACGATCGTGTCCGCGCGCGGCACCAGGTTCGCGATCTCGAGCGCGCGCGTCACCGCCGCCTGACGCTCGCCGCGAGGCACGCGGTACAGCCGCGCAAACACCGTCAGGATCTGACGGCACGTCAGCTCCACGTCGAGGTTGTCCAGCTGCGGCACCACCCCCATCTCCAACCGCGACTGCTTGGATTCACGCGGCAGCTGGTAGCCCAGAACCGAGATCTCGCCCCTGTCCGCGAGCGTCTGTGCCGTCAGCATCCGCATCGTCGTCGACTTGCCCGCACCGTTCGGTCCGAGCAGTCCGAAGCACACCCCCGCCGGCACCTCAAGGTCCAAGCCGTTCACCGCCTCGATCGAGCCAAAGCGCTTGGACACTCCCGCCAGCGAAATCGCGGGTCCAGCTGTCACCATCTATTTCGCTCGGCCGGCACCCGGACACTGTAGGGCGCCCCCGGGCCCGTGCCCAGCGTCTTGGCCCCTATGTGCGGATGTCGATCGCCGGACCGGCCGATCTGGGACGCCGGTCCATACCCCCGGGACCCCGCCTACGGCACGCTGACGCTGGCTGTTCGTATTGCGTCCCGGCCGAGGAAGAGGGTATGCCAACCAGATCGCCACAGATCGTCGCGCTCGGAGGCGGAGGCTTCTCGATGGAGCGAGACGGTTCGCTGCTCGACGACTACGTGCTGTCGCTCGCCGGTGGCCCGCGGCCGCGTGTGTGCTTCCTGCCGACCGCCTCCGGCGACGCCGATCACTATGTCGTGCGCTTCTATCGCCGCTTCTCGCCCGACTGCGACGCCAGCCACGTGTCGCTGTTCCGCCGCGACCAGGGCACCGGCGGCGTCGAGGACGACCTCGCCAGCCACCTGCTGAGCCAGGACCTCATCTACGTCGGCGGCGGCAACGTCGTGAGCATGCTCGGCGCCTGGCGCGCACACGGCCTCGACGCGATCCTGCGCAGGGCATGGCGGCGCGGCATCATCCTGTGCGGCCCCTCCGCAGGCTCGCTGTGCTGGTTCGAGCAGGCACTCAGCGCCTTTCACGGCGCCCCCCGGATGGTGCGCGGCCTCGGTCTGCTGCCGTACTCCAACTGCGTCCACTACGACGCCGAGCCGGCGCGCCACGCCGAGTACCACCGCTTCGTCGCCGACGGCATGCGCCCCGGGTACGCCGTCGACGACGGCGTCGCGCTGCATTTCCGGGGCACGAGCCTCGAGCGCGTCGTCAGCTCGCACGCCGACCGCGCCGCCTACCTGGTCGAGCCTTGTGGCGATCACGTCCGCGAGACGCGCCTCGCCGTCGAGCAGCTGGGCAGCGCCGTGCCTCGCGGCGGCGCCGACGCGTGGCCGGCGACGCCCGCCCGGGGCAGGACGACGCCGGCTTCCGCACCGCGGCGAGCGGCCGCGCATGTAAAGCCAAAGTCCGTCGCAGCATGAGCGGTCGAGGCGTCATCGACGTGCAGGAGCGCCAGATCTTCGCCATGGGCGGCGGCGGCTTCACCATGGAGCCCAACAACCCGCTGCTCGATGACTTCGTGCTGTCGCTCGCCGACGTCGGAGAGCCACGGATCCTGTTCCTGCCGACCGCCTCCGGCGACACCAACGCGCAGATCAATGCGTTCAGGGCGCGCTTCGCCGAGCGCGCGTGCATCCCCGAGCACCTGTCCCTATTTCACCTCCGCGACTCCACGCGCTCCCTCGCCGAGATCGTGCTCGAGCAGGACATCGTCTACGTCGGCGGCGGATCGATGCGCAACCTGCTCGCGCTGTGGCACGCGCACGGGCTCGACCGTCTGCTCGTGCAGGCCTGGGAACGCGGCACCGTGCTCGCCGGGTTGAGCGCCGGCGCCATGTGCTGGTTCCAGGGCGGGGTCACCCGCTCGAGCGGGCCACCGGAGCCGATCGCCGGCCTCAGCGTGCTCGAAGGCTCGCTCACCGTCCACGCCGACGGCGAGCCCGAGCGACTCCCCGTGTGGCTCGCCGCCGTGCGCGACGGCACGCTTCCCGGAGGCTGGGCACTCGACGACGGCGTCGGTCTGCTGTTCCGAGGCGAGCGCCCCGAGCGCGCCGTCAGCTCGCGGCCTGGCGCAGGCGCACAGCGAGTCGACGCCATCGCCGGCGAGCTCCTGCGCAAGCGCGTCGAGGTCGAACTCCTGGGCGAGGGCCCGCGGGCCGCACTCGGCGGCTTCGACGAGGCAGTACAGGAACTGCGCCGCGTCAACCGCATGCGGCGCGGCACCCCGCGCGGGCGCGGCTGAGGCGAGCCGCCGCGCTCAACGCCAGAGGGGTCCCGCCGTACGGCTTCGGGTGGGTAGAACAAACGGCCAAGTTCGTGGCAATCTGCTGTCGCGGAGCACAAACTCGGCGAATAGCCCTTAAAGGACGACATGAATTGCCCGAAAAGGGCAGGCGTTTGTCGCCCCAACGGAACGCCCTCTAAAGAAACGAAAAGCAAATGTCAGCTCTAGCACCGACCAATATCTCCCACCAGACGAACCTCGACCGTCTACTCCGGTGCGTGTCCTCCGGCTACCTCTCCGATGGCTGCTCCTGCCAGCAGACAGTCCCCGGGAGCGTCGCCAGCGCAGCGTGGGCTCGCCAGCTCGAGCACACGCCCGCGACGGAAGACCAGTTCTTCCGCTTCATGTGGCGCGGCGCAGAGTGGCTCGGGTACGGCCTGCGCGACGGACGCGTGCGCGGCGTGTACTGCCCCGAGCACAACGCTCAGCGGAGCGAGCGTCGCTCGTCCGCCTACAGCGTAGGCGTCGCGTCCTAGGCGCGCTATGCCTCGACGCGCTCGAAAATCGCGGCGAGGCCCTGACCGCCGCCGATGCACATCGTCTCCAGTCCGAGGCGCGCGTCGCGCCTGTGCATCTCGTGCAGCAGCGTGGCCAGAATACGCGCGCCCGTCGCGCCGACGGGGTGACCGAGAGAGATGCCCGATCCGTTCACGTTGACGCGCTCGAGGCCGTCGTGAAGCCGCCACTCGCCCAGCACCGCCAGAACCTGTGAGGCGAACGCCTCGTTGAGCTCGATCAGGTCGACCTCGTCGAGCGTCACGCCGGCGCGCTCGAGCGCGAGCTTGGTCGAGGGCACCGGCCCGATCCCCATCGTCTCCGGCGCAACACCCGCCACAGCCCACGACCGCAGACGCGCCAGAGGCTGCAATCCCAGCTCGGCGGCCCTGTCTCGGTGCGTGACGATGCAGATCGCCGCGCCGTCGTTCTGGCCGCTGCTGTTGCCGGCGGTGACCGTCGCATCAGGGTCGCTCGACCCCATGATCGCGCGCAGCCGGCCAAGCGCCTCGACCGTCGTGTCGGCGCGCGGGTGCTCGTCGAGCTCGACGACCGTGTCGCCGGGACCGCCGGCGGAGCCGGTGATGGGCACCGGCACGATCTCCTGCGCAAACGCGCCACTCTGCTGAGCCGCGACGGCGCGCTGGTGCGAGCGCAATGCCAGCTCGTCCTGCGCGTCTCTGGGAATCCCATACTCGCGCCGCACGTTCTCCGCGGTCTCGAGCATCCCGCCCGGCACCGGGTGGTTGATACCGCCGGCGTTGACGCGGGCGCGTTCGAGGCGGTCCTCGAGCTTGATCGCTCCGCTCTTGACGCCCCAGCGTGGTCTCGTCGAGTAGAACTCGGCCTGGCTCATGCTGTCCGCGCCGCCCGCCAGCACCAGCTCCGCCGCTCCCGTCTGCACCTGCATGCAACCGTAGATCACCGCCTGCAGCCCGGAGCCGCAGCGCCGGTCGATCTGCAGACCGGGCACCTCCACCGGCAGCCCCGCGTCGAGCGCCGCCACGCGCCCGATCGCGGGCGCCTCGCCGCTCGCGTAGCACTGGCCCATGATCACGTCATCGACATCCTCGCCGCGCAGGCCCGTGCGGCTCACCAGCTCGCGGATCACCGTCGACGCGAGCGCCGCCGCGCCAACATCGCGAAACACGCCGCCGAAGCGCCCCACCGGCGTCCTCAGCGGCTGGCAGATCACGGCCTCTCTGGTTGTCATCGTGCTCAGAAGAACCTCCTGGAGATGTTCGAGCTTGCGCATCCTACGCTGAGGGACGATGTTCGTACTCGTTCTGATCGGCGTGCCCATACTCGAGCTGTTCGTCTTCATCGAGGTCGGACGCACGATCGGCTGGCTGCCCGCGCTCGTGCTGCTGATCGCGACCTCAGTGCTCGGCGTGCAGACGCTGCGCATCGAGGGGCGCGCCGCGATTGCGCGCGTCTCGGTCGCGATGTCCGAGCGACGCGCTCCCGCCGGCGCCGCGATCAACAGCGCACTTGGCTTTCTCGGGGCCGTGCTGCTGGTGATCCCTGGCTTCCTCACCGACACCGTCGGCGCACTGCTGCTGTTCCCGGGCACGCGAGCATTGATGCGTCGCTGGATATCGCGTCACTACGCCGCGCGCGTGATCGACTTCGCCACCGCGACCGCACGCTTCGCCCCCGGCGGCCGGCGTGCTGGCGCATATGACGGTTTCAGCGCAGGCGCCTCCGCCACCGCGCGTCCGGCCGACGTCGAGTCAACCGCCGTCGAGGACGATCTCGACGAGCTCGGCCCATGAGCCAGCGACGATGACCTGCCTTCAGGCGAGGCCGAGCAACCCAGGCAACTGCGCGAGCGAGTGGATTGTCTCGGCGCCGGCATCGCGCATTGCGCGCTCGTCGCTGTCCGCCACATAACCGAGGGCACGCATGCCCGCCGAAACCGCGGCGGTGACACCGGAGGGCGTGTCCTCCACGACCACGCAGCTGGCGCGCTCGGCCTGCATCAGCTCGGCAGCGCGAAGGAACAGTTCCGGTGAAGGCTTGCCCCGAGATACCGACTCGGCCGAGAAGCGCGCGTGCTCGGGGAACAGTCCGTCAAGCGCGGTCAGTTCAAGCGACAGCCTCGTCTTTTCGAGCTTGCCCTGCGACGCGACGCACACCTTGATCCCGGCGGCCTGGATCCGCTGCACCGCCTCCGATGCGCCAGCCACCGGGCGAAGCTCGCGGCGGAAGGCGACAGCGCGATCGCGCTCGTATGCCGTGATCCACCCGTCAGGCAGCGTGTGGCCGAGTTTGGCCTGCGCCCGCGCGAGGACATCGCCGAGCAGCAAACCCTGGTAGTCGCGCCGTGCCTCAGCCACCGTCGTCGCCAGGCCCTCGGCGGTCAGCCTCTCAGCGAGCACGCGGTTGGAGATCACCTCGCTGTCGACGAGAACGCCATCGCAGTCGAAGATGACCAGCTGCGGTTCGCCCCACACGGCCGGCGACGATAGCTGCGGCGACGCGATCCGGGCGGCTAAACGGCGCCGGCGAGGCCCGCGAGCAGCTGTGCGGCAGCGGTCTCGAAGCGCTCGACCGCACGGTAGGGCCGTGCGATCAGGAGCGCGCCCTCGAGGCCGCTGACGATGCTTCTGGCGAGCACGGCGGTCGAGCCGGCGAAGCTCAAGCTGCCGTCGCGACGACCCTGCTCGAGCACCTGCGCGAGCCACGCCTCGTTGTCGTCGAGGAACCTGACCACGGCCCCGCGAATCGGGTCTGGAATGGTCTCGTACTCGGCCGCGAGCATGCCGCACAGGCACATGCGTTCATCGCGCAGCACCTGGGCATACAGGTCGGCGTACGCCGCGAGCTTGCCCGGCGGTGAGGCGACCTCCGCGTCGATGCTGGCAAGCGCATCTGCGAAGCGCCCGGCATAGCGGGTGATGATCGCCTCGCCCAGGTCGGACTTGCTCGGAAAGTGGTAGTGCAGGCTTGCCTTGGTGACGGACAGCTCGGTCGCGACGTCGGCGTAGCTGAAGCCGTTGAAGCCGCGCACCTGGATGAGCCGTTCGCCGATGTCCAACACGCGCGAGCGCGTGCTCGCGCGTGGGCCCCCGTTGTCGCGGGCACCCTGACGAGTCGTCTTGTCGTCCGTTCCCTGGGCCATTGGTGCATTCTTGCAGCCGAGCTTGACAACTTACCTACTAGTAAGTAGTGTAGCGGACGCGTCGAGTAGTTCCTGATCACGAGCTGGGGGGACACATGGAGCAAACAGAGCACAAGAGCTTTGGAGCGCCCGATGAGACGCGCCAATTCCCGCATGGCGAGGCGCGTATCCTCGCGATCGGCGGCGGCGAAGTCGGACAGATGGTGTTCGAGCCGGGCTGGCGCTGGTCCAATGACGTCAAGCCGATCGCGCACACAAACAGCTGCGAGGCGCCCCATTTCCAGTACCACGTCAGCGGCCGCTTGGCGATCCGCATGGACGACGGCACCGAGCTCGTCGCCGAGGCCGGTGACGTCACGTCGCTGCCCAGCGGCCACGACGCTTGGGTCCTCGGGGACGAGCCCGTGGTGGTCGTTGACTGGTATGGCGCGAGCAGATACGCCAAGGCGAGCGACTGAAGCCAAGCGCTCACGAGCCACAAGCAAAGGAGAAGGTCATGTCTCGTAAATACATCGACTGTCGTGAGATGCCCAGCGAGAGCGGCTGCGACCTCGCGATGGCCGGCAGCGACGAGCACGTGCTCAACGCGGCTGTCATACACGCCGTGACGGCGCACGGGCATGCCGACACGCCCGAGCTGCGCGATCAGCTCAAAGGGGTCCTCAAAGAGGAGGTTCCGAGCGCGCTGGCGTAGGCGGCTTCACCGTACGCGCTCGGCGATCGGCGTCCAGGACGCCGGGCTCATCACAGTCACATTGAGCGACGAAGCTCGAAACCTGATCCGGCCGGCGGGAGGAACGCAGCGACACGGATCGAAGGGTGTCTCGTGCGCGCACCCGGTCCGGTTCGCTCCCCCCGCTCAAGCGCTCGGGACCGCAGTGAACGGGATGGCCGCTGCGCATGACGCGCCAGCTCGTCGCCGATGGGCGAGCCGATACTCCCGGAGGCCTGCTCGACAGGATCTTCCCAGCGCTGCGCACCGATCCCAGCCGCTCCGAGGCGGCGAGGTCGGCCTGGACGGCGCTCTGGAGATCACGCCTGCTGGTTTGGGCCTCAGGGATCGTCGCCGGCGTCGCCTTCAACCAGTCACAGGAAGCCGCCAGGTCCCTCAATCCGCGGGGCCTCACCTCGGGTCTCGGCCCCGTCTGGGAAGTGCTCGCAGGTCCAGCGGCACGCTGGGACGCCGCCTACTACCTGACTATCGCAACGCACGGGTACGGCGACCTCAACTCGCCCAGCAACCATCGTCTCGCCTTCTTTCCGCTCTATCCGCTACTCGTGAAGGTGCTTGGTGTCGCGATGCCGGTGATCGTGGCCGGCGTGCTGATCTCGATCGTCGCTCTCGGCTTCGCGCTTTACGGCGTCCATCGTCTCTCCACGCTGGAGTCGGCGCGTGCGGCTTCACCGTCGGTGCGAGGGCGTGCCTCGGGGACGGCGGGCCTGGCCGTCCTCCTAATTGCGTTCTCTCCCATGGCGGTCTTTTTCTCCGCGGACTACACCGAGTCGCTCTTCATGGCCCTTGCCGTCGCCGTGTTTCTCTGCGCGCGCAACGGTCGATGGATGTGGGCGGGGATCGCCGGCCTGCTGGCGAGCGCCACCCGCAGCCCCGGCGTGATCTTGCTGCTGCCAGCGATTGTTCTTTACCTCTATGGACCGAGGGAGGATCGGGCGCCCGACCGCGATCCCGCCGGCACACTCGTCTCGAGGCTCCTACCTCGCTACAGCGTCCGCCCAGACGTGCTGTGGCTCGCCCTGATTCCTCTCGGACTCCTCGCGTTCTTCGCTGGCCTGGCGCTCGCCGGAGGGCACGCACTGAGCCCGCTCACAACCGAGCACACCGCGTGGGAACGACACGGCGCAGACCCCATCGTGGTGATCTGGGACGCGATCAAACAGACGGTCGTCTCGCATCACGGCAACGAGGTGATCCAGCTCGCCTTCCTGCTGGCGGCGCTGATTGCGACCGTCGGTGTCTTGCGCCGCCTGCCGCTCGCGTATGGCCTGTGGATGATCGCCGCTCTGATTCCGCCGCTAGCCGACCCTGAGCCGGAACTGCTTCTCTCCACCGCGAGGTTTGTCGCCGTTCTCTTCCCGATCGCCATGTGGCTTGCGCTGTGGCTCGCCGACCACCCCCGCCTACGCACGCCCACGCTCGTCGTCTTCGCGGTGAGCCTCGTATATGTCACCGGGAAATTCGCGCTCTGGCACTTCGTTGCGTGAGGGATCAACCGACGATCCCATCGTTCGCTGTCGTACCTCGTCGGGCCTGCTCCAGGTTCGACTGGTGGGGGCCGGATAGCCAGTCCGCATCCGGACCCAGACGCGCGTCGACCGGTTCCTCTCCTCGCCGCAGCGCGTCGATGTAGGCATGATCGGCTGCTAGGCGAGCCGCCACCTCGGGGCCTTCGGCAACGGTGCCATGGCCGGGGATAACGACATCGACATCCCTGGCGGCCTCTCCCAGCCGGTCGAGTGCGGTTTCGTAGGCGCCCACCTGATCGGGGCGGCGAGCGTCGAGGAGCGGGATCATGACATCGGAGAGCATGTCGCCCGCGAGCAGGACGCCACGGTCCGTGAGGAGGACCGCGGCGTGGCCGACGGCGTGCGCCTGATGCTCGATGATCTCGCCCGGGACGGGTCCGCCGTCCGCGGGCAGCGGGGTGACGAGCGCGATCAACTCGAGAGGGATGCCCGACGCGCTCTCCGCCGCCATCGCCTGCGCCCGCTCTCGGGCTTCGCTGGCAGCCTGCGCGCCGGCAGGGGTGGCGTAGCGCGGCACGTCGCCGAACCGGAAATGCCAAAGCAGGTGGTCCCAGTGGGGATGGGTGGAGAACCCGGCGACCACCGGAATGCCGAGCCGGCCCAGGTCATCGGCGAGCTGGTTCAGCTCGGAACCATCGATGCCGGGATCGACCAGGATCAACCCATCCTCCCCGCGCACCACGATGGAATTGGTCCACACCCACTCACTCTGCCGGACCCAGACGCCGTCGGCCACTTCAGTCAGCATCGGTTCACTCTGTCAGGTATCTCCATTGCGCCGAGCGCGCATCAACCGGCCAACAATCGCGAACGGTGCGCGACCCTTACCCAACTGCGCGTCGCCGACGCGGCCTGTGGCCGCGTCGCGGCTGTCGAGCCGTTTAGATGAGAGCTGAGAAGCGCGTCCAGATGCCCGTGTCTGCCGGCCCTTGGCAGTAGACCGTCCCCATGTAGCGGTCGCGAACTCGAGGCGCGAAGAGGCGCTTAGCTCAATCTCCATGGCGCCGTTGTCTCGCCTCAGGCGGCCTGCCAGGAGGCGACCGCCGCGAGCTCGGCTGTCGGGCGCTCCTCTTCGAGCTGAACAGCTCCGGCGAAGACACGCCCGCTCGCACCGTCGATGCTGATCTCCTCACCTTCGGCGAGCTCGTGCTCGCCGATCCTCACCCGCCGTCGGTCGAGATCGATATCCATGTCCGTCGCGCCGACGACGCATGGCCTGCCAAGCTCGCGTGCGACGACGGCGGCATGTGAGGTGCGCCCGCCGCTGCTCGTGAGCAGTCCTGCCGCGACGATCAGCCCGGCGAGGTCCTCGGTGCTGGTCTCGTGCCGGACCAGAACGGGAGCACGGCCGGCGTGCGCGAGGTGGTTGGCGGCCTTTACGTCGAGGGCGATCGGACCGCTCGCGACCCCGGTGCTGACTGGCTGCGCACGGCAGATCTCGTGTGCTTCGTCGTTCTCACGTACAGACGTGCGATGGATGCCTTGCAGGTCGAGGCCGGCAAGTCGCTCGCGCGCCTCGCTCGTCGAGAGCAGCGATTCACGCACCTGATCCACGGCTATGTGCAAGCTCGCCCACGGTGTGCACTTGGCCGGTCGTGCCTGCAGCAGGAACAGCTTGCCCTCCTCGAGGGTGAACTCAAACTCCTGGGCGTCGTGGAACTCTCGCTCGAGCACCCGGCAGATCTCCAGTAGGCGATGGTGGACCTCGGGTGCGAGCAGCGCGAGCTGTCCGCTCTCGTCGGGTGTTTGGCGCCCACTGACGAGATCCTCGCCCTGTGCGTCGCGCAAGAACTCGATGGAGGGGCGATGATCGCCCGTGACCGGGTCGCGGGTGAAGCCAACGCCGGAGCCCGATAGGCCGCCGGCGTTGCCGAAAACCATGCGCTGCAGGATGACCGCCGTGCCGAGCGTCTCAGGGACATCGTGCAGGCGCCGATAGTCGCGCGCCTTCGACGCATCCCACGACTCGAGCACCGCGCGCACGGCTGCATGAACCTGATCGATCGGGTTCTGCGGCAGCGGCTTGCCGGTGACGGTGCGAAAGAGCTCCAGATGCTCGGCGGTGAGCTGGGCGAGCGTGCCCGCGTCCAGGTCACGCGGGCGCTGGACGCCGGCCGCCTGCATGCGAGTGGCGGTGGCCCGCTCGAATCCCTCCATCGGGCAGCGGGCAACGACCCGGGCATAGGACTCCACCAACCGTCGGTAGGAATCCCAGCCCAACCGTGGGTTGCCGGTCAGTGCGATCAGGCCCTCGACGCTCTCGTCGCACAAGCCGACGTTCAGCACCGTCTCGAGCATCCCCGGCATCGATGTGGGAGCACCCGAGCGCACCGACAGGATCAGCGGGCGCCGCTCGCTCGCGAGGCGTAGCCCGCTGCGCTCCTGCAGCGCGCTCAGCGCCGCGGAGACAAGCATTCGCACCCGCGCCCCGTCGCGGCCCGCCGCGAAGCTCCGGTATGCCCCGGTGCCGAGAATCGCCGCGTCGGGAACGGGCAGCTTGGCGCGCGCCATCCGTGCGAGGCCGTAGCCCTTGGCGCCAATGGACGCCGCATCGGGGACCTCACCGTCGCCGCGCCCGACGACATAGAGCTCATCGACGCCAATGCTCTCATCGCGCGTGGGCGCCACTCGTACCGAGGAGGAGTCCGGCTGCACCGCCGAGGGCTCGGAGTGCACGACGTTGCCGAGCACCTGGCGACGCAGCAGCTGCGCTGCGCGCATCAACGCGTCCGCCGCCTCCTCGCACGCTTGCGTCGCCTGCGCAAGGACGAACAGCTCGCCAGCCACCTCGACCTCGCGGACGAGCGCGGCCTGCACCTCGCGCAGCCCCTCGTCAGCCTGGCGCTCCAACTCGAAGATTCGATGCGTGGTCTCGAGGAAGACACCCATGTCCTCGCTGGGACCGCCGCGGTGGATCTCGCGGGCGAGGTGCACCGCACGTAGATGACACCGGGCCGCATCGAGTACCAGTGCCATCATCCGTCGTGACGGGCCCCGCACGGCCCTCGTGACCCGCCCTTGCGGAAGCAGCGACCACGAGAACGCAGCCTCCTCGAACGCGTCGGCGACGTCATCCGCTTGCTGCACCAGCTCGAGGAAGAACGCCGGCTCCTCAGCGCGAGCAGACGCGCCACGGACGTCGTTGACCAGCTTGTCGGCGTGCTGCTCCCACTCCCGCGCGAGCCGCGCCATCTCGCCGCGATCCTCGCTGGGATGCTCGAGCGCCGCCTGCTCCAACGCGTCGCGCGCAGCCTCACCGAGCGATACCACCAGCTCGGCGTGCGTGGCGATCAGCTCGAACAGCTGCTGGCGCGCGGTGCGCACATAGCCGAGCAGCTCGGCGCGCGCCTCATCTGCCACCAGCGAAGGCGACTGTCCCGCGAGCAGGCCCTCGGAGCAGATGCGCAGGACAGCCCGCAGATACGAGACGGCGCCGGCAGCGCCGAGCACGTCGATCAGCAGAGCGCCCGCCCGCGTGCCTTGGCCGCCGGCGAAGGTCAACGCGTCATATACGAGCTGATCGCCGCCGGCGAGCAGGAACGCCATGTGCCCAAGCTCGCGCTCCGCGGCCCAGTCCAGCAGCTCGATCGCAGCGCGGTTTCCGACGAGGCGGCGGAACTGCTTGCGCGCGCGGTTCCAGTCGATCAGGAAGACCATGCGCGACCCGAGCAGCTCTAGGAAGGCGAGGAGATCGGCATCGGCGCCCGCGCTGAAGTGGCCCACGGCGAGGTGGTAGAGACCCTCGCGTGCGTCGCCCTCACCACGCGAGCGCGTGTCCTCCCAGCGAATCCCCCAGCCTGACAACATCCTCTGAAAGAACAACAGCCGCGACAGGTGCACGTCGGTGTAGGTCACAGCGACAGCGCGCCCGACGACCTTGATCACCACGACATGCGCCTCGGTCTCGCCGATGTCGTTCTGCAAGACCAGTGCGTCGCCGCTGCGTGTAGCCACGGTGGCGAGGCCCGGGTGCTCAAAGCGCAGGCGCTCGGTGCGCTCCACGCCTCGTCCGAACGCTCCCACCAGCTGGCGGTCGGCGACATCTATCCCATAGGCAAGAACACCGGAGATCGATTCGCTTGCCAGCTGCCGGGCCAGTGCGCCCAGCTCCCGATGAGCGTCCATCACTACGAGATGAAGGCTGTCTGGTCCCTGCCGCCGAGCGCTCGTCAACCTCGAGATGTCATGCGCGGTGATCGCGTCAGCTTCTGGTCCCAGCGCGCGCTCGAGCTGTTGCAGTCGCTCGTTGAGCTTCGGAGCAGCCTGCACCTCAGCTACTTCCAGCGGCACGAGCATCGTCTCAACCTCGCTGAGCGCCGCACGAACCAGCTCCGCGGACCTCGGAATTATGTAGCAGCCGTCCTCACGCTTGCTGCTATCGCACACGACGCGATCAAGGCCAGGGTCCGAAACCCCGCTGGCGAGTCGCTCCTCGCGCAAATCCGACATCCCTCCATCACCATCGGCCGCTGCCTGAGCACTTTGCAAGAGCGTGAGCAGATACTTGACCCGATCGTTCGCCGAGAGCGCCTCGGTCAACAGACCCGGCAACAGCAACTCGCTCTCACCAAGCGTCTCGATAATGCGGTCCTTCGACATCCTGTCGGCCCTCTCCGATCGTGTGGTCATCGCCCGCGACGTTGACGCTAGATCGAAGCGCTGCCTCGCGCATCGGCAAAACCCCGCGCGGCGCTGCGGCAAAAGCCGGACCCAGCCCTCGAGGCCTGGATGGGGTCAGTCGATCACGCCCGCGACGCGCCGCCCGCCCTCGAGATACACGCAGTGCTCACACGCGAGCGCCGCTAGAAACCGACGTCGGACCGGCCCGCTGAGAAGCGCTGCGGCATCCGCCGAGTCAGCGAAGCGGCACTCGTCGATCTCGACCCCGTCGACGGCGATCCCCGCGAGTTGCTCGTCGTCGAGGCGCCCGCAGTCGAACAGGAAGCGCATCCCACCCGGTCGGCCGGTACGCGGCCTCAGAAAGTCGACGCAAGCGAGCCGGCCACGCTTGATCTCGAGGCGGCACTCCTCGAATGTCTCGCGCTGGCACGCCTGCCACGGCGACTCGCCGGTTTCCTCGATCTGACCGCCAGGTATCGTCCAGCCGGCCTTGTAGGTGGGCCTCAGGATCAGCAGTCGCCCGGCTTCGTCGAAGATCAGTGCACCGGCTGAGGCGCAGATCCGGGGGATCCCCCGGAGCGACTCGCCAGACATCCAATCAGAGCGCCGTGGGCCGGTGGATGACGCCGATCGCGCGGTCGAGAAACTCCATCATCCGATCCTCCCCGGTTGCCGGGCCCGGCGCCTCCGCGAGACGCCCCGTCTCGAGCGCGGCTGACTACTGAGATCGTCCGTCCAACGGACACTACAGCTTCAGGGTGCTGGCGACCGCCTGAGCAGGTGACGCTGCAGCCAGTCCCAACGGCCCAATGCCCGCAGTCGATGTGATGCAGGCGCCCGATGCGCCTCGCGCAGCACGGAAGGTCGTTGCTGCGATCGCCGACGACGCCGAATTAGCACAAAGACCCTGCAAATAGGCTACTTCATGGCTCTGTAGCGGAGGGGGAGAGATTCGAACTCTCGGTACGCCAATCAGGCGCACAACGGTTTTCGAGACCGCCGCATTCAACCGCTCTGCCACCCCTCCAGGGGGACGGGCCCCAAGGCTACCGGCTGATCCGCGTGCGCCGGGGCGCGACGCTCCAGAAGTTATCGGCGCGACGCGAAGAACTCGCTGAGCAGCTCCCCGCACTCGAGCGCGAGCAGGCCGCCGGCGATGTCGGGGCGATGGTTCAGGCGCGGCTCGCCGAGCACGTCCAGCACGCTCCCGCAGGCGCCCGCCTTCGGATCGCTCGCGCCGAAGACCACGCGCGGCACCCGCGCGAGCACGATCGCCCCCGCGCACATCGCGCACGGCTCAAGCGTCACGTACAGGACGGAGTCGAGCAGCCGCCAGCTGCCGAGCGCGCGGGCGGCCTCGCGCAGGGCGATGATCTCGGCGTGAGCGGTTGGGTCCTGGCGCAGCTCGCGCTCGTTGTGGGCGGCCGCGACGAGCTCGCCTTCGCGGACCAGCACCGCGCCGATCGGCACGTCCTCGTGTTCCAACGCACGCTCCGCCTCGCGCATGGCGATGCGCATGAAGTAGTCGTCGCGTGGGAAGAAGCGCTCGCTCATCGGTCTCGCCCGCGGTGTCTGCGACAGTGCCTCCGCCGCCGCAGCGCCAGCGCTTCATCATTACCACAGCACATGCGCTCGCCAACAGTCCACTCAACAGCGCGCCTCGCGCTGGCGCGGATCCGGATCGTGCTGGCGCTCGGTGCAGGCATCGCATTGTCCGTTGGCGCGGGTCCGGCGCTTGCGTCCGCACCGACGACCTACGCCCCCAACGAGGTGGTTGTCGGCTATCTCGCCCCGGGCACGACGAGCCGTGCCGTCGCAGCCAGCGCTCGCGGCACAACGCCACCCGCGTCATCCGAAGTCGACACACGCGTGCTGCACGTCGCACCAGGCATGAGCGTCGCGAGCGCGCTTCGCCGTTTGCGCGCACAGCACGACGTCGCGTGGGCGGTACCGGACTATCGCGCGCACGTGACCGGCAGCCTGATCCCGGACAACGAAGGGAGAGGGCACGCGCCCGGGGACTGGCAGGAACTGCAATGGAACTTCGCCGGCCCGTTCAGCGTCAACGCTCCCGAAGCTTGGGCCAACGTCGCCGCCGACGGCGCCGCCGGCGGGCAGGGAGTGACCGTCGCGGTGCTCGACACCGGTGTCGCATACGCCAACCGCGGCCCGTTCCGCCGCTCGCCAGGCTTCAGTCCATACACATTCGTCCAGGGCTACGACTTCGTCGCCAAAAATCCCTACCCGAACGATCGCAACGGCCACGGCACCTTCGTCGCGGCGACGATCGCGGAGGCCACCAACATCCACTACGGCCTCACGGGCCTCGCCTACGGCGCGCACATCATGCCCGTGCGGGTGCTCGACAGCCAGGGCGAAGGCGAAGCATCGACGATCGCCGAAGGCGTCCTGTTCGCCGTCAAACATCACGCCCAGGTCATCAACCTCAGCCTCGAGTTCTCGCCGGGCGTCACAGCCGCCGACATCCCCGAGCTGATCCACGCCCTCACCTATGCGCATCGGCACAACGTGCTCGTAGTCGCCGCCGCCGGCAACGAGGGCCACGCCGCGATCGCATATCCGGCGCGCGCGCCGTATGTGGTGTCCGTCGGCGCAACCACCGAGCACGGCTGCCTGGCCGACTACTCCAACGACGGGTCCGGCCTCACGCTCGTCGCACCCGGCGGCGGCGCCGACGCGAATCTGCCGGGCGATCCCAACTGCTTCCCCGAAAAGCCTCCCGGGGCGGACGTCTACCAGGTGACGTTCACCGGAAGCTCCTACAGGAAGTTCGGAATGCCCTCGGGCTACGAAGGCACCTCGATGGCCACCCCACACGTTGCGGCGACCGCCGCGCTGATAATCGCCAGCGGTGTGCTCGGCCGCCATCCGACGCCGGCGCAGCTCACCGCGCGCTTGAAGGCCACCGCAACCAAGCTGGGCGGTGGCGGCGACGAACGCCTGTACGGCGCCGGCCTGGTGAACGCCGCTGCCGCAACAGCGCCGGGCGGTCCCGGCGCTGTGACGAGATAGCCTGGCGTCGGTGTCGAGCGCCGTCCATCAGCGTCAGCGTGCCCCTGAGCGCTGCGACCTTGCGATCGTGGGCGGCGGGATCGTCGGGCTTGCGGTCGCACGCGAGCTGATCGCGCGCAACCCGCGCGCGTCGGTATGCGTGCTCGAGCGCGAAGCCGAGATCGGCACGCACCAGACCGGACACAACTCAGGGGTGATCCACGCCGGCGTCTATTACGTGCCGGGCTCGCTCAAGGCGCGCCTGTGCGTCGAGGGCGCACGCGAGATGTACGAGTACTGCGAGCAGCGTGGCATCGCCCACGAGCGCTGCGGCAAGCTGATCGTCGCGACCGACGCCTCGGAGCTGGGTCGGCTCGAGGAGCTCGAGCGACGGGGCACGGCCAACGGCGTGCCCGGCCTGCGCAGGATCGACGCCGCGGAGATCGAGGAGCTCGAGCCGCACGCGCGCGGCATCGCCGGGCTGCATTCGCCGAATACCGGCATCGCCGACTTCGCCGCTGTCGCACGCGCCTACGCGCAGGACCTGGTCGACGCGGGCGCCACCGTCGCGACCGGCTGCGGTGTGCAGGACGTGGATGTGGTCGGGCGCACGCTGCGACTCGGGCACGCACAAGGGGTCACCGAGGCGACACACGCGGTCTTCTGCGCCGGCGCCTGGGCCGATCGCCTCGCGGTCACCGCCGGCGCCGACCCCGACCCTCGGATCGTGCCGTTCCGCGGTGCCTACCTACGGCTCGTCCCCGAGCGCCGTCAGCTGGTGCGCTCGCTGATCTATCCCGTGCCCGATCC
The DNA here is from genome assembly GCA_963737025.1 of uncultured Solirubrobacteraceae bacterium. Lineage (GTDB taxonomy): Bacteria > Actinomycetota > Thermoleophilia > Solirubrobacterales > Solirubrobacteraceae > Palsa-744. The sequence goes on along the minus strand of CAVTRA010000004.1, from coordinate 127,509 downwards.
CTCGCTGCCGTTCCTCGGCGTGCACCTCACCAAGCACGTCAGCGGCGAGGTGCTGATCGGTCCGACCGCGCTGATGGCCGGGGCACGCGACGCGTACCGGCTCAGCACCGTGCATCGCCGCGACCTCCTCGAGACGCTCGCCTGGCCCGGCACGTGGCGGATGCTCGCCCATTGGTGGTCGACGGGGATCACCGAGCTGCGCCATGCGCTCGTGCGCTCCGCGTTCGTCCGCGCCGCCGCACGCTACGTCCCCGAGCTGCGACCCGCAGACGTGCAACCGGCGTTCGCCGGGGTGCGCGCACAGGCGCTCGCGCGCGACGGCCGGCTGGTCGATGACTTCGTCTTCTCCGCGACCGAGCGCGCGCTGCACGTTCGTAACGCGCCCTCCCCCGCCGCCACCTCGTCGCTGGCGATCGCCCGTTATGTCGCCGATGAGGCCGAGCGGTCGTTCGAGCTGGCGTGAGCATCGCTCAAAACCCGTCGCCCAACCGTTGCTGAAAGCCCAGATGACGGCTATCCTCCGCGCTCAAGCGTCGGGATGGCGTGGAGACCGGGCCTTACCCAGGGGGTTGATTGATGCGCAGGATGCGCGCCGTGGCAGTGCTGTTCACGTTGTTCTTGCTGCTCGTGTGTGCAGGGCAGGCTGCGGCATCGGAAGCGCCCGGTTCCTCGCTGACGAACTCCGGTGGTGATCTACGCGACGGCTGGTATCCCAACCAGCCCTCGATCACGCCGGAACTGGTGAGCGGCGGCACCTTTGGACAGCTGTGGTCGAGGCCCGTCAAAGGTCAGGTGTATGCGCAGCCGTTGCTCGATGACGGGACGCTGCTTGTTGCGACCGAGGAAAACAACATATACGGCTTGAACCCGGCCACTGGCGCCGTGCGGTGGAGCGAAAACCTGGGAGAACCGTGGAATCCGGGGGAAATCAGCTGCGGCGATCTCGCGCCGAAGGTCGGCATCACCTCGACGCCTGTTATCGACCCGGAAACGAACATCGAGTATCTCACCTACAAGACCTACCGCCACCCGGGAAAAGAACCGGAGTGGTTCATGGACGCCGTCAGCGTGTCGAGCGGCGAACAGATGGAAGGCTTTCCCGTGCAGCTGAGCGGCACGGCCCAGAACGCTCCAGGACAGGAATTCCACCCGCGGACCCAGCTCCAGCGCCCGGGGCTTTTGCTGATGGAAGGCGTCGTCTACGCCGCATTCGGCTCCGACTGCGACACCCCGACATGGCAGGGCTGGGTGTTCGGCGTCTCGACCGCTGGCACGGTCAAGGCGCGCTGGGTAGCTGATGAGACCGGCGAAGGAGCCGGCATCTGGCAGTCAGGAGCGGGGCTCACATCGGATGGGCCGGGTACGATCCTCCTGAGCACCGGTAACGGCGGCGCACCGACGACGCCCACACCCGGACACACACCGCCGACCGACCTCGGCGAGTCGATAGTAAGGCTTGACGTCCAGTCCGACGGCTCACTGAACGCCGTTGACTTCTTCGCGCCGTACGATGCCCACACGCTGGACGGCTGGGATGCGGACTTTGCCTCCGGCGGAGTCACAGGCCTGCCGGAAGAATATTTCGGCACTCCCGCAATTCCGCACCTCGCTGTCGCCGTAGGCAAGGACGGCTACGTCTACCTGCTCAACCGTGACAACCTCGGTGGGATCGGCCAGGGCTCGTCCGGCTTCGACGACGTCGTCCAGCGCATCGGCCCCTATGGTGGCGTTTGGTCACGCCCGGGCGTCTGGCCCGGCGACCACGGCTGGGTGTACATCCCGACGGCGTCGGGCGGCGAAAGCGCATCCGGATCCTCTGGGAATCTGCGGGTCTATCAATACGGCCTTTCCGGGACGGGCATGCCAACCCTCTCCCTACAAGGAACCTCTTCCGAAGCGTTCGGCTTCTCCTCCGGCGCACCGATCATCACCTCCCATGGCACCGCGAGCGGGTCTGCCCTCGTCTGGGTCGTGTGGGCGCCGAATGGCTCAGGAGTAGGCGCCCAACTGCGTGCCTACGCTCCGATTCCGGTCGACAAAGAACCCGTGCTCCTATGGAGTGCGCCAATCGGCACGTCAGCGAAGTTCGCGACTCCTGGCGTCGGTGAAGGACGGTTGTACGTGGGCACGCGTGATGGCCACGTCCTGGCGTTCGGCTCGCCAGTCACACCGATCCTCACCGCGACAGACACCACGTTCCCGACGACCACGGAAGGCCATTCCCGGAAACAGAACGTGATACTTACCGCGACCGAACCGTTGACGCTCACGAAACTTGTCTCGAGCTCACCCACGCAGTTCTCCGTCGGGTCTCCGTCGCCGCCGTTGGGGACAGAAGTTACGGCGGGAGAAGAGATTGAAGTGCCGGTCACGTTCTCGCCCGCTGGGACAGGACCGATCGGCGCGACGCTGACGGCAACGACGAGCACCGGCCAGACGGCCTCTTTCGGACTCTCCGGTACCGGTCAGGCGGAAGGCCCCAAGCTCGAAGCAACACCGCTCGTCGTGACGTTCGAAGGCACGTCTCTCGGTGAAAGCGCATCGTCCGGCGCAACGTTCCGCAACGTCGGTAACGAACCGCTGAAGATCGAAAGCCTCAGGCTACCCTCGCCGCCGTTCGGTGCCGAAGGCCTGCCCAAGCATGACTCGACGATCGAACCCGGACACTCGATCACGATCACCGTCACCTTCAAGCCGACAGAAACTGGAGCCTTCACGGGCGAAGTCGAACTCGGAACGAATGGCGGCAAAGAAGCCATCGCCCTCTCCGGCACTGCTGGTCTGCCTGGTGCGTTGTACATCGAAAACGAAGCACTCGAATATGGCCAGGTGCCGCTTGGTTCCAGCGAGTCCAAGAGCTTCACTGTCACGAATACCGGCGGCACTGCCGTCGCACTCACGAAGTCCAAGCCGCCAATCGGTGGCGCGTTCACGGCCACGACGTCGCTCTCGGAGGGGACGACCATTGCCCCCGGCGAAAGCGTTACCGAGACGGTCAAGTTCACGCCCACGAGCACAGGACCAGCCAGCGATGACTGGCCGATCAACGGCGAACACAATTCGACCGACTTGCGTGAAGTCACGTTCAGCGGCGAAGGTTTCGTACCGGCGCCGGTACCGCCTGTCACAACGATCGTTACCCCGATGCAGGGCCTCAGCCCCTTCACCGAAACCAAGCCGCCGTTGCCAAGCCTCACCAAGCTCCAGGTCCGCGCAAGATCGTCGATGACCACTCACCACAAACCGAAGCTAGTCATCGCCTACAGCCTCACAACGTCCGCGACCGTCGAGCTGGCAGTCACGCATCTGACGGTGAGCCACCACTGCGCGCGCGGCGTCAGAACCTGCGATCACTGGCTCCCCACCAAGGTCAAGACCAAGGTCAGCGCTCACCTCGGCAGCAACAGCACGACCCTAAGCCTCGCGGGACTCACCGCCGGCGAGTACCGCCTCGCGGCGACACCTGTCGGCCGAACCGGCGCCACCGGCTTGACCCGCTATCTGCACTTCGCCTTCCCCGGCTAGCCACTTACGAGGCGCGCCACGGCGTCGGCGACGCCCTCCTGCGCATTCGGGAACCGCAGCGTCCACCCCAGCTCGCGCTTGAGCTTGGCGTTCGACGAGCGCGCCGAGCGCACCGCCGCCGCCACCGCATTACCACCGGCGACGATCCGCGCGAGCGCGATCGGGGTGCGTCTGGGCGCGCCAATGCCCAGAGCGTCGGCGGTGAGGGCCATGAAGTCGTAGAAGCTGATTGGCTGGTCGTCGACGACGTGGAAGACCGACGCCGCCGGTGCGCTCTCGCCGGCGATCACGAGCGCCGAAGCGACGTCATCGACGTGCACCACGTCCCACAGGTTCTCACCGCTGCCGATCACGGCGAAACGCCCGGGCTGGCGCAGGTGGGCGATCAGCTCGTTCGCGTACCATCCCCCGGGCCCGTAGACGTGCGATGGGCGGACCACCACCGCCGCCAGTCCGCAGCCAAGGACCAGCCGCTCACCCTCCTGCTTGGAGCGTCCGTAGGCAGTCTCGACCGGCAGCGGCGTCTCCTCCGTCAGGAGCGCCCCGTGAGCGTCGCCGGTGACGACCGTCGAGGCGAACACGAACCGCGGCCCTCCGGCGACATCCCCGCCGCCGAGCGCGCAGCACGCGTCCAGCAGGCGTCGCGTGCCCTCGACGTTCACCTCGTGCACCTTGCGCTCGCTGCGCTGTGAGGCGATCTCCGCCGCGAGATGGAACACGCAGTCCGGGCGCGCGCCGGCGAGCGCCTGGGCGAGGCCCGGCCCGTCGCTGAGCTCCGCGACGAGCTCGCGCGTCCCCGCGGGCACCGAGCCCGGCCGGCGGGTAAGCGCGTGCACCTCGTGACCGTGCTCGAGCAGCTGCGCGCACAGCACACCGCCGATGAAGCCGCTCGCGCCTGTGACTAGTGCGCGCACCTAATCGCCGGCGAGCGCCGCTGCCCGCTCGATGACGTCGGCCATCTCTGCGCGGAAGCGCTCGCGCCCGAAGCGCCTCGCGTTCTCGCGCGCCGCCTCGGCGTCGAGCGCCATCCCCTCGAAGCGCTCGATCGCCTGCGCCAGGGCGGTCGCGCTCTGCTCGGTGAAGAGCACGCCCGTGCGGCCGTCCACGACCGTCTCGGCGGCGCCGCCCACGCCATATGCGATCACCGGCACGCCCGCTGCCTGCGCCTCGACGGGGACGATCCCGAAGTCCTCCTCACCGGGGAACAGCAGCGCGCGCGCGCCGCTGAGCAGGCGGTCGCGCTCGGTCGGCGAGACCTTGCCGAGGAACTCGGCGCCCGCGCCCGGCGCCTGCGCGCGGACGCCCTCCAGCGCACGCCCGTCGCCTGCCACGCGCACGCGCCTGCCGAGCCGTGCGCATGCCGCGACCGCGAGATCGACACGCTTGTACGGAACGACGCGCCCGAAGACGAAGTAGTAGCCGTCGGGCTCAGGGGCCGCGCCGCTCGGCGCGCGACCCGCGTGGCCCTCGTCGCGCTCAATCGACAGGAAGTGCTCGACGTCCACCGGCGGGTGCACGATCTCCGCCGTGCGCCCGTAATAGCGCTGGACGCGCTCGGCCACGTGCTCGGAGTTCGCAACGATCACATCCGGTCCGGCGGCGCCCGCGAGATCGACCCGCCGCAGCCACGCCAGCAGCGGTGGCAGCGCCAGGCGCAGCGCGCGCCCGACTTCCTCGCCGTCGAGGAAGCCCTCGTCCCACGCGTAGCGCATCGGCGTGTGGCAGTAGCAGACGTGCAGCGCCCGCTTGGGCACGCGCACGTTCTTGGCGCACGCGTGGCTGCTCGAGAGCACCAGGTCGAAGCCGTCGAGGTCAAACGAGCGGAACGCGCGGTTCATCAGCGGCAGCAACTTCGGGTAGTGGCGCACGGCGCCCGGGATGCGGTTCAGGAACGAGCTGTGCACAACCCGGTCGGTGATCTCGGGCGGCCACGGCGCGGGGTCATACACGGAGGTGAACAGCTCGGCCCGCGGGAACATCTCGAGCAGCTGGAGCACGACCTGCTCGGATCCGCCGGGGATGGTGAGCCAGTCGTGGACCACTGCGACGCGGGGGAAGCGCGCGCGCAGCTCTTGCAGCGCGGAAGACCCGCCGGGATCCGCCGCTCGGGCCGTCTGACCGTCTGTCGGCACCATTTCGAGACTACACGCCCCGACGCCTGGGATCATGCCGCCGATGCCAGACTCGCCCCGGCTGCGCGGCCGCGACATAGTGTGCGTCGGCTTCGCCGACTGGGACACCGAGCTATGGACCAATCAGCAGCATTTGATGGCGCGCCTCGCGCGCGAGAACCAAGTGCTGTTCGTGGAGTCGCTCGGGCTGCGCCGGCCACAACTGGCGGGACGCGACCTCGCGCGGATCGCGCGGCGGTTGCGGCGCGGACTCGCCCCGCCGCGCGCCGTCGACGGGCTACACGTGCTCTCACCGCTGGTCGTGCCGCTGCATCGCAACCGGCTGGTGCGGGCCGTGAACGCCCGACTGCTGCCGGCGCTTGTGCGGCGCGCGGCGCGCAGGCTCGGCCTGCGGGCACCGATCCTGTGGGCCTACGTGCCGCAGGCCGAGGTGCTGATCGACGCGCTGCGCCCGTCGCTGATCGTCTACCACTGCGTCGATGACATCGCCGCGCACGAACGCATCGACACGGCCAGCTTCCGCGCGTCGGAGGAGCGCTTCGCCGCCCGCGCGGACCTCGTGCTGGCGAGCGCTCCCGCGTTGGCAGAACGGCTGCGGAGAATCTCTGACCACGTCCTCGACGCACCCAACGTCGCCGACACCGAGCTCTTCTCCAGCGCGCTCACTCCGAGCCCGCCGGCCCCGCTGGACGCGCAGATGGCAGCGCTGCCCGCACCCCGGATCGTGTTTACGGGCGCGATCGTCACGCTCAAGCTCGATCTGCCGCTGCTGGTCGAGCTCGCGCGGCTGCGGCCCTCGTGGTCTTTCGCGCTGGTTGGCCCAATCGGTCCCGGCGAGCCCGATGCCGACGTCTCCGCGCTCACGCGCGAGCACAACATCCACCTGCTCGGGCCGCGCGCCTACCGCGAGCTGCCCGATGTGCTGCGCGCGGCCGACGCTGGCCTGATCCCCTACGCGCGCAACGCGCTCACCGACAGCATCTTTCCGATGAAGGTCTACGAGTACCTCGCCGCGGGACTACCCGTGGTCGCCACGCCGCTCCCGGCCCTCGCCGACGTAGCGGAGGTCATGCGCGCCGCCGACGCCGGAGGGATCGTCGAGCTGCTCGAGCGCGCGCTTGCCGAGGACAGCCCGGAGCGGCGCGCAGAGCGCTCGCGCGCCGCCGCCGCGCATTCGTGGGAGCGACGCCTGGAGCAGATCGCCGCGGCGATCGAGGCCCTGTGAAAGATCTGCTCGTCACCACGCACACGCCCGTGCTGCGCAGCGGCCAGATGGTTCGCACCTACGGCGTGGCGCGGGCGCTGGCCGCGCACCGCGGGCTCGACCTGCTGTACGCGCGCTTCGACGCCCCCGAGCCGGACGCGGCCTTCAGCGAGATCCCCGGGATCGCGCTGCACGCTGCCGAGCCGTCACGGGGCGCGCGGCGGTTCCTCTCTTACGCGGACGCGCTGCTCTCCGGCGTGCCCGCCGGCTTTGCGCGCGGCATCTCGCCTGAGCTCGTAACGCGCGCGAACGCGCTCGCGAGCACCGAGGACCGTGGCCGGGTCATCGCCGACGGTCCGATCGCCGCCGCCGCGCTGCGGCGCCTGGCAGGTCGGCGACCCGTCATCTACAACGCGCACAACCTCGAGTCGGCGTTTCGCAGTGAGCTCACCGGCGCCAGCAGCCGCCACGTCCGTGCACTGCAGCGTTTCGAGCGGGCCGTGCTCGCTCGTGCCGCCGAGGCGTGGATGGTCAGCGAGCCCGACCTCGAAGGCGCGCGTGCACTATGCCCATCGGCGAAGCTCCGCTACGCGCCCAACGTCGTCGACGTCGCCGCGATCGTGCCGGTCACAAGACGGTTGAGTGAGCGCCGCGCGCTGTTCGTGGCGAGCTTCAGCTACGAGCCCAACCGCAAGGGACTGCGCTTCCTGCTCGAGGAGGTCTTCCCGCGGGTTTGGGCGCAGCTGCCCGACGCGCGGCTCGCGCTGGTCGGCGCCGGCCTCGAGAGCCCGCCGAGCGAGGACCCACGTGTCGAGGCGCTGGGCTTCGTGGAGGATCTCGCCGGCGCCTACGCGAGCGCCTCGTGCGTGGTCGTGCCGCTGCTCGATGGCGGCGGCACACCGCTGAAGCTGATCGAGGCGCTCGCCTACGGCCTGCCCGTCGTCGCGACGCCGCGCGCCACCTCTGGCCTGGCGCTGCGCGACGGCGAGCATTGCCTCATCGCCGGCGACGCGCCCGCGTTCGCCGCCGCGCTCGTGCACGTCCTCAGCGAGGGCGCCACCGACAGCGAGGCCGCCGCCGAGCTCGGGCGAAACGGACGTGAGCTCGTCGAGCGTCGCTACTCGATCGAGACGCTCAGCTCGCTGCTAGCACCCTGAAGCGCGCCGCGAACATGCGTCCACGGCCACTGTGCCGGCTGTAGCTACGCAGCGGCCGTCCGAAAGATCGCTTGCACCGTTCAAGTGAAGGCGTGACTGGACCGCTCACACAGGGGACGAGACACACGTCTTTGCCACATCCCGAAAAGGCACTCCCGTCGCGAGGCGGGGTCGCAAAACCAGGGGTCTCTCGCAGACAGCCCAGTCACCGAAGGAGCAGGCATGAAAACGTCTCACCCCCGCCGCGCCCGCCGCGCCCTCGTACTGCTGACGACAGCGTCGTTCGCAGCGATTCTCGCGCTTCTGACGCTCGGCGCCGCAAGCGGCGCAGCAGCAGCCTTGAACGACCACAGCACGCACTCCTCAGCAGCTCGCGTCCTCGCCGTCGCAAGCCGTTCCGTCCCACGGCCGCTGGCCGTGGCCGCGCGGCGCAGCCGTCGCGCCGACCGCAATCTCGTCGCCAAGGCCAAGGCCGTGAGAAAGTGCGTGGCAGACCACCCGGCGAAGCCCGCCGCATGCGCAGCCGCACGCGGCGCGCTCCAGCACGCGGGCAGCCAGCTGAAGCTCGCCGAGCGCCAGCTTGCGAGGGTCGCGAGCGCCAGCGCCTACGACGGCGCGCACGCGAGCTACTCCGCTTTGCAGGCCCCCGTGCTGTCGGTCTCGGGCGAGAAGTTGACGTGGAACAGGGTCGACAACGTCAACACCTACGTGCTCGTCGCCAAGGTGCCCGGTCTGGCCGATCACTACTGGACGTTTACCGGGACCTCGATCACGCCCCCTCCGTTTCCAGGCCTGACGGTCAAATACAGCGCCCGCACCGCCGTCACCGGCAGCAAGTGGGCAGCGGAACGGTCGATTTCCTACCCCAACCCCGCGGAACCAGGCCCGACCGGACCCAGCGTTCACGCGCCGCCCCCGAGCGAAACGACAGACACCCAGGCCGCGCCAAAGCTGAGCGTCTCTGGACTGACGCTCTCGTGGACGCAGGTCGGGTCGGTCACCACCTACGTGCTCGCGATCAAGGCGCCGGGACAGCCGACCCGCTACACGGAGGTCAGCGGGACCTCCTACACGCCGAGCCCGGTGCCTGGCGCGACCGTGTACTACGGCCTGCGCACCGCGGTCGAAGGCAGCGCCTGGGCGCCGGAAGTCACGATCTCGTTCCCGAGCACGAGCCCACCGCCGGCGCCAACTTCCCCCGAACCGGAAAAATCGCAGCCCGGCTCGCCGTTGACCGGGCCGATGTGGGTGGGTGTTGACGCGGGCGGGTGGCCGTCGCAGTTCGCGCCGGACATCGCCGGCGCGGCCGATTACGTAAGGCTCGAATCGCCGTCGAGCATCGCCGGCTGGACCGCCGCCGGCGTCAAGGTGATCGACGACATGGCCGGCCCGGAATCCAGCGGCGGCGTCAGTGGGGTCAACGCGACTGAATGGGCCGCCGCCGCGGTCGCCACGGTCAGGGCCAACCCCGCAATCGCCGCGATCGAGGTGCTCAACGAGCCGGGCAACCAGTGGATGGGCTGGGGCTCCAACGCCGGCGACGCCGCAAATGCCGCCGCGTATGACCACCTGCTGAAGGTCGTCCACGAAGCGATGGTCGCGAACTTCGGCTCGCACTACCCGCCACTGCTGGCCTCCTACGACGGCGGCGAGGGACCCACGACCTGGGGCGAAGAGATGTGGGCGGCCGAACCGAACGTCGGCAACTACATCAACGGCATCACGCTGCACAGCTACGGCGGCCCCAGCAATCGCACGAATTCGGCGCTCGGTGCGCGCGACCGCATCGAAACCGCACACGCACAGCACCCGAACATTCCCATCTACGTCACCGAGGTCGGTTGGCCGACCGCGGTGGGCCAGCCGTCTACGGGCGATTCGCTGCAGTGGACCGAAGCCGAACAGGCAGCGAACATCACGAACTTCATCACGTGGGCGAAAGCAACCGGCTACGTCGCAGACGTGACGATCTTCAACTACCGCGACTACGGCACGAATGACTTCTACGGCATCGAGACGGCGTCGGGCGTGCACAAGCTCTCCTACGCGGCGCTGGCGGCGTTCAAGTAGGACGCGGCGCAGCCGACGCACGTCTTGCACGCCCACTGTGCCGCCGGGCGGGCGAGCGGGGTGGGCGGGCACTCAAAACTACGAGCCCCGTCGGCACGATGCACCATCATGTGCATGTGATCGGCGCGGGAGGCCACGGTGTCCTACGAAGCTAGGTCCGGGCTGCGAGAGCAGGCGCTGGACGTCCTCGGCAGTCGGCAGGCCGCGCTCGGCGGAGCAGTCCTCCTAGGCGCGCTCGGCGGCCTACTCGTTCACCACCGGCCGAGCACGGCGGTCCTGCTCGTGGTCTGCGTCGTGGCGATCATCGGGCTGGCGATGCTCGGAGACCGGGCGTTTCCGTGGGCGATCGTGATCGTCGCCGTCGCGCCCTGGTACCCGTACATCTCCGAAGTGGCGACGGCGCCGGTCGTCAAGCAGAAGGTCATCTGCGCCGCCATCGCAGCGGCGCCGCTCGCGCCGTGGCTGTGGTCACTCGCGCGAGGTGGCCGCAGGACGAAGCCCAGCCGCTGGGCGCTGCTGCTGGGCGTTCTGTATCTCGGCCTCGCGATTCTCATCAAGGAGCACCTCAGCGGTCTGTCCGCGGTGATCCAGACCGGCATCGTCGGCTACATCTTCATCGGCGTCACGTTCCTGTGCGCCAGACGCTTCGGGACCGCAGGCGACTGGCTGGCAGCGTCCTTCGCGGGATTGGTCGCCCTGCTGGCGATGGGCGCGATCGCTTACGCCCAGGATCCGTCCAACCGTATTGGGTACTTCACGGGCTATCCGATCACCTACGGCGCACTCGTCTCAGGGCTGCTACCAGGCGGACTGCTGTTCGCCTATCAGCGCTCGCGCCTGCTCGCCATAGGCGTCGCCGCAGCCACCGCGGCGATGTTGATCTTCAGCCAGTCGCGCAGCTCGTGGGTGGCCGTGACAGTGATGCTGATGCTGACGGCGCTGATCCAGGCCAGAGCCGGGAACTACCGCGCGCTGCGGGCAATCGCCGGCGGTGTGGTGGTGCTCGTGGCGCTCGTCCTGAGCACCAGCTCGCTGCACCGGCTCGTCGAAGAAAAGCTCAGCGCCAAGGTGGCTACCAGCTCGTCTGTGACCCACCGGGAGTTCAGTTACAGCAACGGAATCCACGCGGTCGGCCAGCGACCCCTCTTCGGCGCTGAAGAACCGGGCCGCTCCGCGCGCGAATCGGCGAGCAAGACCACGATCGGAGCCGTTGACAACGGCTATCTGTCAGTGGCGGAGGACATGGGCCTGGTCGGCTTGATCGCGGCTCTCATCCCGATCGGCGTCGCGGTGCGCGTGCTCACGCGCTGCCTGCGCTTTCGCGTCACACCACCGTACGAGCTCTCGCTCGCGCTCGGGATCATCGGCATGGCGATCGTCGCCGCCTTCTACGACAGCTTCTACTGGGCGCAGCTCGACCTGCTGCTCGGAGCGATGGGCGGGGTCCTCTCTACCCGCGTCTCGAGTATCGCCGCGCCCGTGCACGAGCAGCCCCCGCGCCCGGGCCCGGAGCCGCGAGCAGTCGTCACGCTTGCAGCTTGACGCCGCGCCGGCGCGAGCCCGAGCCGGAGCCGGAGCCGGAGCCGGAGCGGCCATTGGACTCAGGCGGCCCGTCCTCGTAGTAGTAGTAGCCGCTCTCCGTCGAGGACTTCATGTCGGTGAGCACGATCCCGAAGACCCGGCGCCCGCTCACTGCGAGCACCCGGCCCGCGGCCTTGACGCGGTCGCGCCTGCTGAAACCGCCGCGAGCGACCATCACGACGCCGTCGACCTCGGACAGGCGGAGCAGCACCCTCGTGTCGGCGACAGGCAGCAGCGGCGGCGAGTCGACGATCACGATGTCAGCAGATGAGCGCAGGAATGAGAGGACCTCGCCCATTCGCCCCACGCTCAGCAGATCGGCGGCGTTGGGCGGGATTGTGCCGGCGGGCAGCACCGTGAGGTTCGGCTCGTCCTCGATGCTGAGCAGGAACTCGTAGAGATCCCCGTCGGAGATGAGCGTGTCCGACAGGCCCGGGAGGTGACGAGGAATGCCGAGCTGGGCGGCCACCGCCGGGCGGCGCATGTCGGCGTCGACCAGCACGACTTTGCGGCCGCTGGCGGTCAGCGCCCGCGCGAGGTTGACCGCGACGGTGGTCTTGCCCTCGCTCTCCTCGGCGCTGGTGATCACGAAGCAGCGCGCCTGCCCGGTGGAGTCCAGGAAGCGCAGACCCTCTCGCAGCATGCGGTAGGACTCGCCGACCGGGCCCTCGAGCTGTCGTGCCAGAACACCGTTGTGCCCGCCGGGAGGGACGCTGGCGATCACCGGATAGTCCGGCAGCGTGCGTTCGAAGTCGTCGATCGTCTTCAGGCGTCGGTCCAGGAAATCGACGAGCAGCGCCAGCGCCGACCCGAGGAACAGGCCGACGACGAAGCCGAGAACCGCGTCGGTTTTGGGTTTCGGCGAGACCGGCGAAGGGTCGGGTTCTGCATGGGCGATCACCTCCGCGTTGCCTGTTTGCAGCGAGCGCAGCACGCCCAGCTGGCGCAGGCTTTCCGACAGCTTCGCCTGCTCGGCGGGGTTGGCCGTCTTGATCGACTGGTTGACGAGTTCTTCGGCCTCAGCGACCAGGTTTCGGTCGGTCTGGCGACGATACGTTACGTAGCCTTCGGCGAATGCGTTGGCCACGGCCGCCGCTTCCCGTGGATTGGCGCGTGTCGCCTTGATCGTCGCGATGTTGGCGTTTGCGTTCGGGGTGACTTCTATCGATCCGATCAGCGAGCCGACCGGTTCTTTGAACTTCAAGAGCGTCTCGGCCTCCTCGGCGACCGCTGGGGACGTCACGACGTCGATGCTCGTCTGGGTCGTCCGCTGCGGTTCTTCCTGGCCCTGGGTGAACAGGCTGCTACCGAATAGCGCCTGGGCAAAGCCGGTTTCGCGGAACAGCAGCTGGGACGATGACGAGTACTGCTTCGGCGAGCGCAGCGACAGCGCGAGCGCCAGGCCGACGCTGACGATCACGACCGTGATCACGATCAGCCGTCGCCGCCACAGCACCGACAGCAGCTCGAACGGGGAGACCGTCGAGGCAGCGGGGGCCTGACCGAGGGGATCGAGGTCAGCCACGACTAGTCCGCCGCTGCGGTCGTCGGATGCACGCACCCAATCATACGTAGCTCCAAGGGGTAGTCCATGCGATTCTCATACCCGTGATCGATATCGACGCAGGGAGCCGACGGCTTGAACGTGAGCCGGTGCGCATCGGCATCGCCGCGGCGATCGACCCCCGCGACCCGCAGCTCGGCTCAGGCGTGATCAGCTCGGTGTTCCTCGCGATGACCGACATAGTCTCCGAGGTCGTCCCCATCAGCGGGCAGCTGCCGCCGTTGCTGGGGCGGGCGGCGCATCTGAGCAGCGTCGCCGTCAGGATGCGCCCGCGCGACGTGCTCCAGCCGCGGGCCGCCGCCAAGCGTCTTCACCGCGCCGCACAGCTGGGACGTCCCACGATCATGGCTCGCAACCGGCTGCTGCGCAGCCGCCTGTCCGCGGCCGGGACGCTCGACGGCGTGATCCAGCGCGGCTCCGAGATGGTGCTGCCGCGGGGCCTGCGAATGGTGACCTACGAGGACTCGACGGTGGCGCAGGCACGCGACAGCTATCCGTGGCCGCATCTCGAGGGCCTCACAGAGACTGATCTGGCGCGTTACACCGAGCGTCAGCGCCGGGCCTACGAGTCGGCTCGCGCGTGCTGCTGCACGACCCACTGGGTGGCGCAGAGCATCACGAGCAGCTACGGCATCCCGTCCGAGCGCGTGTTCGTCGTCGGCAATGGTCAGAACCACCCCAGCAGCGAGATCTGCCCGCGCGACTGGAGCACGCCGCGCTATCTGTTCGTGGGCGTCGACTGGGTCCGCAAGAACGGGCCCGCCGTTCTCAGCGCGTTCGCACGCGTAAGAGAGCGCTTCCCGGACGCCCGCCTGGACGTCGTCGGCGAGCACCCACCGCTCGATCAGTCGGGCGTCGTCGGACATGGACCCACGTCACGCGCCGACCCTGAGGACCGAGCGCGGATCGCCGCACTGTTCCGTTCGGCGACGGCCTTCGTCATGCCTTCGCTGCACGAGCCCGCAGGCATCGTCTACATCGAGGCGGCAAGTGCCGGCGTGCCGGCGATCGGCGGCACCGACGGAGGAGCGGCAACGCTGATCGGGCCCGGCGGTATGACGGTCGACCCGCGCGACGTCGAGCAGATCTACGCGGCGATGCTGGAGCTCGCCGATCCGGAGACTGCTCGCACCATGGGGGAGCTCGCTCGAGCACACTCGGAGCTCTTCACCTGGCGCAAGGTCGCCGAGCGCCTCCTCAGAGCGCTGGCGATCCCCGGGGTTGACGTCAGCGGCCTGGCCGACTTCCTGTGAGCAATCCCGTGTGCGCCCCGAGCGCCGTGTAGGCGTCGTTCACGAACTCCTCCTGCGCATCCAGGTACGGCGCCGCGCGGAAGTCCTGCGCGCGCGTGTAGGCCCGCTGCACTCGTGCGGCGGTCCGTGCGTGCTCGGTGAGCGTACTCGCGAGCGCCTCGGCCGCCATCCGCGCATCCTCCCGCGCGAACAGCAGCGCGTGCTCCTCGTGGCGCATGCCCTCGCTGATGCCGCCCACGTCGGAAGCCACGAGCGGCACGCGGGCGAGCGCCCCCTCGATCGTCACCAGCGGAAACGGCTCTTCCCACACCGACGGGACGATCATCGCGTGAGCGCGGGCTAGGCCGGCAGTGAGCTGCTCGGGTGCGAGCGGACCGCGCCAGTCGATCGCATCGTCCACGCCGAGGCGCTCAGCCAGGCGCCGCATCTCCGAGCCGTGCTCGCGCTCCTCGGCGCCGGCCACCACCAGGCGGGCAGCGATCGCGTGCTGCGAGCGCAGCAACGCGAGCGCCTCGATGGCGACGGCGAGGCCCTTGTAGGGCGTTACGCGCCCGACGAAGATGATCTCCGGCTGTGGCGCGGGCGCGCGCACGACCGCCGCATACATGTCTCCGTAGCGCGGCACGGAGTGACCGACGCGCTCCAGCACCGGCTCGACGAACGACTGCAGCTCGACCATGCGCTTGATCGCATGCGAGTTCCACGAGATCGCCGTTCGCAACGGCGCCCGCGGATCCAGGCGTAGAGACGGCAGCAGGTTCAGCGCGCGGCAGCCCGCGGCCCACACCGCGCGCGCCGGCGAGCGCCTCCCCGGCAGTAGCTCGCGCATGAACTGGTCATACGTGAAGATGCCTCCGAACCAGTGCTCGCAGACGCGGAACGCGAGCGGAACGTCGCTGTCGGCGAGCACTCGCAGGGCCGCGTGGGGAATCGAGGAGCCGTTCCAGCAATAGACGAGGTCGGGGCCCCAATCCAACGCGCGTCGCGCCGTCGCGACTGCGCGCAGTGATGCGACGGGGGCGCGCCTCGCCCCGCGCGCGTCTGGGGTCAGGCGCACCAGCTCGCGGCGCACGTCTGCCTGTGGAGCGAGCTGCTCCCGCTCTGTGTCACCGCTGAGCACGAGCACGTCGTGATGCTCGCGCAGGCGCTCGACGACTGCCGAGCACTCGACCTCATAACCGCCGAACGCCACAGGCGGGTACAGCGCGGAGACAACTAGGATGCGCACGCGCTGAAAGGTAGCGATGGCCGCCGGCGGCGATCGCGTACAGTCCTCGACGTTCACGCCGACATGCGGGTGCTTTTCCTCAACGAGGGCAACCTCGGCGACCACATTCTCGGGCAAGGGCAGCTCGACGAGGCGCTGCGCGTGGGACTGCGCGAGCTGCCCGACGTGGAGGCCCGCTTCGCCGCGCTCGGGCCCCGTAGCCGCTGGGAGCACGCGCTGGCGACCCGTGGGATTCCGCCGTTGGACCGTGTCGGCCTCGATTTCCGCACGCTGCGCTGGCACCTCGTGCAGTCGCTGCGCGCGCGCAGCCGGCTACGACTCGAGCTCGATCAGTGGCCTGCCGAGGTCGTTCACGTCCATAGCCATTCGATCGCACTGACGATGGCGGGCACGATGCGGACGACGCCGGTCGTTCTGTCGCTCGACACGACCGTGCGCGATTGGTCGGAGATGCCCGGGTGGCGGCACAGCGCGCGCCGGACGGCGGTCACGATGGCCCCGAGCGTGGCGCTCGAGCGCCGGGCGCTGCGCGCGGCGGCGCTGGTCTTCGCCTGGACCGCGTGGGCGCGCCGCGGCGTCGAACGCGAGGCGCCGGGGGCGAATGTCCTCGCACACCACCCCGGGCTCGACCTCGAGCGCTACCGACCGGCGGTGCGCCGCGAGCGCGCGCTTCCGCGCGTGCTGTTCGTCGGCGGCCGTTTCCTCGCTAAGGGCGGCGAGGACCTGCTCGCGGCGCTCGCCGAGGAGCTCGGGCGTGAGCTCGAGCTCGACATCGTCACGCCCGCCGCCGTCTCCGAGCGCGCCGGGGTGCGCGTGCATCGGCTGGGACCGTCCGACCCGCAGCTGCTCGAGCTCCAGCAGCAGGCGGACCTGCTGTGCCTGCCGACCCACGGTGACACCAATCCGTGGGTTCTACTCGAGGCGATGGCGTCCGGGACGCCGGTCATCTCCACGCGCGTCGGCGCCATCCCCGAGCTCCTCGGCGACGGCGGTGCGGGGGTGCTGATCGAGCACGGTGACCGGCGCGCACTGCGCGACGCCGTGCTCTCACTGCTCGCGGACACCCAGCGGCGCATCCAGCTCGCGGGGCACGCCCGCGAGCGTTGCGAACGCCACTACGACGCCCGCCGCCAGGTGCCGCAGATGATCGCGCGCATGGCGGAGCTGCGCCAGCGCCGCCCTCACGCCGGCGCGCCCCTGCGGAGCAGT
Organism: uncultured Solirubrobacteraceae bacterium; assembly: GCA_963737025.1. Lineage (GTDB taxonomy): Bacteria > Actinomycetota > Thermoleophilia > Solirubrobacterales > Solirubrobacteraceae > Palsa-744. The sequence goes on along the minus strand of CAVTRA010000004.1, from coordinate 110,586 downwards.
ACCTGAATGTCCTCCGGCCCGAGCGCCCGCAGCGCGAACAGCAGCAGCGGGTAAAGCACGCACGCCGCCAGCGTCAGCACGGCGAGCGACGCGTCCGCCACACGCAGCAACTCCAGCAATCCCGTGAGCAGCCCGGCGGCGAGCGCGGTGCGTCCGATCCTGCCGGGTTTCGGCAACGGCCGTTCGAGCGTGTGCAGGATCAGCCGCAGGCTGCCGGCACACACGACGAGCTCCGTGACGAGCGTCATCCAGGCTGCCCCCATGAAGCCCACCAGCGGCACGAGGATCAGGTTCCCGATCAGGTTGACGACCAACGCGATCACGCTGATCCGCAACAGCCGTCGCTGCAGTCCCAGGACGACGAGCAGGTTGTAGTTGAGATAGCCGAAAGAGATGAGGATGAACGCCCCCGCGAGCACCGGCAGCGCCGGCGCGGCGGCTGTGAACTCCGGCCCGAAGATCAGACGCACGACCGGTTCGGCGGCGGCGATCGCGAACGCGAGGCCGCCCAGCGACGCAACGGCGAGGAGCTCAGCGGTTTGTCGCGAGGCGCGTAGCAGCCGCGTCCGGTCTCCCGGCCACGATGCCGCGATCACCGGCGAGAGCGACGTCAGCACGGAGGCCGGAATGAAGTGCGCCTGGTCGATCAGGTTGTAGACGGCGCCGTACAGCCCGGCGGCTCCGCTGCCGGAGATCACGAACACGATGATCTGATCGATACGCGCGTAGGCGATGATCAGCACTCCGGAGATGCCTATCGGCATCCCCACGCGCAGCACCGGACGCAGCCGCTTGCGCGACGGCCTGGGTAGCGGCACTCCGAGTTTCCAGACCGCTATCACCTGGACGATCGAGCCGATCGCGTTGGTCACCGCCATCGCGATTGCGAGCACGATCATGTGGCCGTGGTCGAGGAAGATGATCGCGACCGCGGCTCCCCAAAGAATGCTCCTGAGCGTCAGCACGAGCATCGGCACCCGGTTGTCGACGCGAAGCTGGAAGAGCAGGGCAAGCGCGCCGACGCCGTCGAACGGCATCGAAAGCACAAGGATCAGCCCCGAGATCAGCATTTCGTCGCTGCGGTGCAACAGCACGATCACGCCGAACGACACGATCACCAGCGGGGCCAGCATTGCCAGCCGCACGAACATCACCGCGCCGATCCACTCGTGCTCGTGCTCGGGATCGCGTGCGGCTTCGCGCAGCGCGACTCCCTGCATCCCGAAGTTCCCGAAATAGCTGACGAGCGCGATCGCCACGAACGTCGTCGACCATTCGCCATACGCCGTTTGCCCCAGCGTGCGCACGACGAGCGCCGTGACGACCGCTCCGATCGCGAGGTTGCCGATTCGCACCACGATCTGCATCGCGATGTCCCGAGCGGCGCGCTGCCGCGTGGTGTCGCGGGCAAGGGTCTGCATTCCGACAGGTCCTCGTTCGGCCCACAGTGACACAATCCCTGCCGTCGACCGCCATTCAAGCGGCCGGTGGCGGGTGCCGATGCGCTATGCGATGGCCTGAGAGCAGATCGCGGGACGCCCGACCCGGTCCGCAGGGACGCCCCGTAGGCTTGAACCTAACAGCGGCCGGGCAAACGACACAGAGAGGACCAGCGGTGGCGAGGACGACGCTAGTGACGGGCGGCAGCGGCTACATCGGCGCACTGCTCGTGGACGAGTTGCGCGCAGCTCAGCACGAGGTTCGCGTGCTCGATTCGCTGCTCCACGGCCAGGAGGACATCGCGGCCGAGCAGGAACGAGCGGGCGTACAGGTGATCCGCGCCGACATTCGCGACGCCGAGGCGCGCAAACGCGCGCTCGCGGGCGCCGACGCCGTCGTGCATCTCGCCGCGATCGTGGGTGACCCTGCTTGCGGACGCGACCCGCAGCTGTCCGACGAAGTCAACGTCCAGGCGACCAGAGGCCTCGTCGCCGACGCGGGCGAGGCCGGCGTCCAGCGACTGGTGTTCGCCTCCACATGCTCCAACTACGGCCGCATGGCCGACCCGACGGTTCCGATCACCGAGGACGGCGAGCTGAGCCCCGTATCGCTGTACGCCGAGCAGAAGGTCAGCATGGAGAAGTTGATCCTGGGCGGCGAGACGAGCAGCGTCAAACCGACGTGCCTGCGCTTTGCGACGGTCTACGGGGTCGGCCGGCGTATGCGCTTCGATTTGACCGTCAACGAGTTCACCCGCGAACTGTGGGCCGACCACGAGCTCGAAGTCTTCGGCGAGCAGTTCTGGCGCCCCTACATCCACGTCCGCGACGCCGGGCGGGCGGTTCGCACGGTGCTCGAGGCACCCGAGGGGAAGGTCGCCGGCAACGTCTTCAATGCGGGCCGCTCGGGCGAGAACTACCGCAAGCTCGACCTCGTCGAGGAGATCGGCAAGCAGATCGACCGTGGCAGCGTCTCCTACGTCAAGCGCGACGAGGACCCGCGCGACTACAAGGTCAGCTTCGACAAGATCCGCGCGGAGCTCGGCTTCGAGACGCTGATGACCGTACCCGACGGCATCGCCGAGATCATCACGGCACTCGACGGGGAAGCCTTCGGCGACCCGTTCGACGCCCGTTACAAGAACATCCCTTGAATGGGAGATAGTCCCTGAACGAAACAGCGCCCCGCGACCCGAGCCCATGACCACCACCGAGACCTTCCCGGAGCTTCCGCTCTTCGACCTGCAGCTGCAGCCACAGGATCTCGAGGCGGTCGCCGAGACGCTGCGCTCGGGGTGGTTGACGCTCGGCCCGCGGACGGTGGCCTTCGAGGAGGCATTCGCGGCGCACCTCGGCGCGCGCCACGCGGTCGCGGTATCGAGCTGCACCGCGGCGCTGCACCTCGCCTACCTCGCTGCCGGCGTCGGTCCCGGCGACGAGGTGATCGTGCCGTCGTTCACTTTCGCGGCGACCGCCGCGGCGGTGCTCTACTGCGGCGGGACGCCCGTGTTCGCCGAGATCGTCTCGCGCAAGCAGCCGAGCCTCGATCCCGAGGATGTCGAGCGGCGCATCACGCCGCGGACGAAGGCGATCTGCGCGGTGCACTATGCCGGCTTCCCCGCAGCCGTCGACCGCCTCAAGGCGCTGTGTGACGAGCACGGGATCGCGCTGATCGAGGATGTGGCGCACGCGCCGAGTGCCAGCCTGGGCGAGCGCAAGCTGGGCACATGGGGTCTTGCGGGCGCGTTCAGCTTCTTCTCCAACAAGGTCCTGTCGGCCGGCGAGGGCGGTCTGCTGTGCACCGATGACGACGAGGTCGCCGCGTTCGCGCGCTCACGCCGGTCGCACGCCATGACGAGCGGCACGTGGGATCGGCACAGCGGTCGTACCGACACCTACGACGTCGTCGGACTTGGCTTCAACTACCGTCTCGACGAGCCCCGCTCGGCGCTGCTGCTCTCCCGGCTGCAGCGCCTGGAGGATGAAATCGAGCGTCGTCGCGAGCTGACGCTGCGCTACCGCTCGCAGCTGGCGCACGTGGATGGGATCATCGTCCCGTTCGAGGACGCGGATGTGCCGAGCTCCTCCTGCTATGTGATCCCGATCATGATCGAGCAGGACGGCCGCCAGGCCGAGGTCGCCGGGCGCCTGCGCGAGCGCGGGATCCAGACGAGCGTCTTCTATCAGTCGATCCACCGCTTCAGCGCCTACCGCGAGCGCTTCGCCGGCGTCTCGCTGCCGATCACCGAGCTCGCTTCGAGCACCGAGCTGACGCTGCCGTTCTATCCGCACATGACCCACGCGGACCAGGACCGCGTCGTCACCGCGCTGGCCGAGGCCGTCGCCCAATGACCGGCTGGCGCGTCCCACTGACGGACATCGCGATGCCCGAGCAGGACGTGCAGGCGGTGCTCGGCTGCCTCGAGTCCGGCTGGCTGACGATGGGCCCCCGCACCAAGGCCTTCGAGGAGGCGCTGGCCGAGCACGTCGGCACGCCGCATGCGGTCACGGTCTCCAGCGGGACAGCGGCGCTGCACCTGGCCTGTCTGGCCGCCGGACTCGGCGCGGACGACGAGGTGATCGTCCCCGCGCTCACGTTCATCGCGAGCGCAAGCGCGGTGCGCTACGTCGGCGCCACGCCGGTGCTGTGCGACATACGCGGCCCACATGATTTCAACCTCGATCTCGACGATGTCGCCGCGCGCATCACCCCGCGTACGCGCGCGGTGATCGCGGTCCACTTCTGCGGCTATCCCGCCGACGTGCTCGGGCTGCGAAGCCTGTGCGACGAGCGTGGCTTGATCCTGATCGAGGACTGCGCACAGGCGATCTCGGCGCAGCTCGACGAGACCGGGCGCCAGGTCGGTACGGTCGGGGAGCTGGGCGCATTCAGCTTCTTCTCCAAGAAGCAGCTGTGCGTCGGCGAGGGCGGCATGGTCACCACGGCAGACGACGAGCTGGCCGCGAGCGTGCGCCTGCTGCGCTCACACGCGATGACGAGCGGCACCTGGGAGCGCCACAGCGGCCGCACCGACACCTATGACGTGGTGGGCGTCGGCTACAACTACCGCATCGACGAGCCCCGCGCCGCGCTCGGGCTGAGCCGCTTGCCGCGGCTCGAGGACGACATCACCAAGCGGCGGGCGCTCGTGCGCAGCTACCGCGAGCGGCTCGCCGGCATTGCCGGACTCGAGGTTCCGTGGGACGAGACGGCTGTGGAGCGTTCCAGTCACTTCGCGTTCCCGGTGCTGCTCGCCGACCGCGAGGCGCGCGACCGCTTTCGCGACACGCTGAAAGACGACGGCATCCAGACGACGTGGTATCCGGCGCTTCACAGCTTCACCGAGTGTCGCCAGCTCGCGCCCGCAGGGGGACTTCCCGGCGCGGAGGAGGCCGCTGCACGCCACTGTGCGCTGCCGCTGAGCTCGACGATGGACGATGCGGCGCTCGAGCTCGTGACCGAGGCCGTCCGCAACGCCCTCGCCGATGGGCGCTGAGCCGCCGCCGCTGGTCGTTCAGTACCTGTACGTGCACGGCGAAGACGAGGCGTTCTTCTACCCGACGAGCCGTTCCAGCCGCTCGGCCGCTCACCTGGCCAACCGCTACCTCGAGTGCGCGCTCACCCAGGCTGCGACGCTTCGGCTGCGCGACGCCAACTGTGATCTTGCGCTCGTGACGAACCTCGCACAGCCGTCATCGCTTCCTCGCGCCGGCGCGAGGTTGATGGCTTGCATCGAATCGTTGGGCGTTCAGGTTCTCTACGCGGAGTACCTGCATCGGCCTGCTGCCGTGGAGGGCTATGAGACCTTCGCCTCCTCGCGCTACGTGCTGGACGCGATCCTCGCAGCCGCCCAGGGGCAGCCCGCCAACCGCCAGCTATGGCTGACAGACCTCGACTGCGTGTGGGCGGACGCGGCACGTGTCTTCGACGCCGCGCACCCGGCGCCCGCGATCGGCTGCGTCCAGATCGGCTATCCACCGGACTGGGAAGTGGTCGACTTCGGCCCACCGGTGGGCTCGCGCGTCGCGCTTGGCGAGCTGGCGCTCAGCATGGGCGGCACGCAGGCGCTGCCGGACTGGATCGGCGGCGAGCTGCTGAGCGGCACCGCGGATGCGCTGCGCGCGCTCGTGAGCGCGTGTGAGGACATCGACGAGCGGCTGGCCGCGCAGAGAATGGTGCTGGCGACCGAGGAGCAGACGTTGACGCTTGTAGGAGCGTTGGGCCTCGCCCAGTTCGAGAGCCTCTCCTCTGTGGCCGGAAGGATCTGGACCGGCCCCCGCCACGGCGCCTCCAACCCCGAGAGGCCGCTCGAGTGCGGCCTGTGGCACCTGCCATCCGAGAAGGGCCTGAGCCTGCGACGGGCTGCCAACGAGATGCTCGCTGGGCGCCCCGACGGGCTGCGCCGGGACCTCGCCAACCCGGCACGCGCGGCTCGGCGTTTCAACGTCAGCGGGACGGGCCTCGCCCGCCGCCTGCGCGACGACGGATGGCTCGCCAAGGAGCGCCTGCGCGCGGCGCTGCCCGCCCCGCTCGGCATCGGCCAGTAACTGAAGACTAGGCGTGCTCGGCGGCGGCGTGCTCCGGCGCCAGCGCAAGCAGGTCGTTGCGCACCATGCGCTCTACGAGCGCCTCGAAGCTGAGCTGCGGTCTCCAGCCGAGCTCCTCGCGCGCGCGCGTTGGGTCGCCGATGTTCGGCGTCGCCTCAGGGCCGCGCACGAGCGTTGGGTCAATCCGCAGGTAGCGCTCGGCCTGCAGCCCGACGCAGCGGAAGGCCACCTCGGCGAACTCGCGCACCGTTCGTCCCTCGCCGCTGGCGAGCACGTAGTCGCGAGCGCGTTCCTGCTGGAGCGTCAGCCACGCGCCGCGCATTATGTCGCCGGCAAACGACCAGTCGCGAACCGCGTCGAGGTCACCGAGGACCAGCTCGTCCTGGAGCCCAAGCTTGATGGCGGCTGCCCCACGGGTGATCTTGCGCGTGACGAACTGCTCGGGCCGGCGCTCGGACTCGTGGTTGTAGGTGATGCCCGAGCACGCGAACAGCCCGTCGCGCTCACGCATCACACCCAGCATCTGGTGCCCCGCCAGCTTCGCTACCGCGTATGGGCTGGTCGGGCGACACGGGGTGTCCTCGCGCTGAGGGCTTTCAGGCGCTTCGCCGAACATCGACCCCGACGCGGCCACGAACACCCGGATGGCCGGGTCGATCTCGCGCACGGCCTCGAGGATCGCCACACTCGAGCCCGCGATCGCCTCGAGCGTTCGCAGCGGCCGCTCCCACGAGGTCGGCAGGAACGACGGCGAGGCGAGGTGGTAGAGCTCGTGCGGCCGCGTCTGCGCGATCGCGCCGCGCAGACCGTCCGCATCGAGGGGATCGCACCACAGCAGGCGCAGACGGTCACGCAGGTGCTCGGAGCTCCCGAGTGGGCGATCGGATGCGCCGCGCAGCATCCCCGTGACCTGGTAGCCCTGCTCGAGCAGCAGCTCCGCCAGAAACGAGCCATCCTGGCCGGTGATGCCGGTGACGAGCGCGCGCCGCGGCTGGCCGTCCGTCGCGGCATTTGCGGATGGCGACCCGTCGAGCTCCCAGCCCGACGGCGCTGACGAAGAGAGATCCATTCTCGAAACCTTATGCGCTGGTCGTAAGGAAAACTTATGCGTTCCCGGGCGCCGCCAGAGGGTCAATCCGGCGGGATCAGTCGATCGCGCACCCGCTCGAACTCCTCCTGTGCACGCTCGTAGTCGTCGTGGCGCCCGATGTCCAGCCAGTAGTCGTCGCTGGGCCAGGAGCGAACGACCTCGCCGGCGGCGATCAGTCGCAGGACCAGGTCCGGGAAGTCCAGCCGCTCTCCCGGCTCGATGAACGACAGCGCCCGCGGTGCGAAGCAGTACACGCCCATGCTGGCGATGTAGTCGATCTTCGGCTTCTCGTCGTATCCCGTTAGGCGCGTGACATCGCCGTCGTCGCCGAAGCGCAGCACTCCCAGCGAGACCTGTATCTCGCGCGCCTTCGTGGCGATCGTCGCGGCTGCGTCACTCGCTCGGTGGCGTTGCAACAGCGCGCCGTAGTCGATGTCGGTGAGCACGTCGCCGTTCATCACGAGCACATCGTCCTCAGCCAAACCGTCGATCAGCGCGAGCGCGCCGACCGTGCCGAGCGGCTCGTGCTCGCGGAAGTAGTCGATTGGGACGCCGTAGGCCTCGCCGTCGCGGAAGAACGCCTCGATCAACTCTGCGAGATATCCGGTGGCCACCGTGATCCGCTCGAAGCCGTGGGCCTTGAGCTGGCGCACGACGATGTCCAGCACCGGCCGATCTCCAATCGGCATCAACGGCTTCGGCAGGACGGTCGTGTACGGCCGTAGGCGGGTGCCCTCGCCGCCGGCGAGGATCACCGCACGGCTCACAGCGACCTGACCGATGATGCGGGGAGCCGACTCACGCCGCGCAGGATACGGAGGTGTGGGGACGCTGGTGCGGTGAGCGCTTGGCTCGCGTGTGGCACGGATCGCTCACTGCGCCAAGGTGTCACTCGCGCGCACGGCCTCCAGGAAGTCCTGCCAGGGAGCGCCATAGGGCGCGATCACCGCCAGGAGCGCTTCCAGCGCGGTCCAGTCCTCGTCGCCCTCCCAGCCCCAGTGCAGCACGATCGGTGTCCACAGCGCGCTACGGAGCTCGATCAACCGGCGCGCAGCCGGCAGAACCTCCCGCGCGTGGCCGTACAGCGGCTCATAGGACGGCAGGTAGACAGCCTCGCCCCGCCACAGCGGCGTGCGATGGAAGCCGAGGAGCGCGACCGACTCGGGACCGCCGCAGATGACGGTGAAGCGGCGGGCCAGCAGGTTGTACTGGGCGGCGTCGAAGCGGTTGAAGGGCGGGACGAAGACCTCCGTCGAGACGCCGAGCGCGTCGAGCTCGGCGAGCCCCTCGTCGATCAGCGTCTCCGTCGCCGTCCGGTCGAGCCCGCTCAGCTCGCTGTGCCGGCGGGGGGAGGCGAAGCGCGTGCGGTGATCGAGCCCGTGCAGGGCAAAGCAGACGCCGTCGTCGCGGAGCTGCGTGAGCATCCCCCGCTCGTGCTCCTCGAGCGCCCGCCACTCTGTCCCGTGGGGATCGAGCGGCAGGTGGCTTACGCGGGGTGGCACCGCGATCAGATAGGGCATTCCGGCTTCGGTCATGATCGCGTGGAAGCGGCGATAGCGCTCGGTCCCGTAGCGATCGGGATTGTCCCAGGCGAGATAGTGGGGAAACTCGTCAACGCGCACGAGGAAACGCGGCGGCCCCTCCGCCTGCCCCCCAAGCGCGGCGCGTCTCGCGGCGAGCAGCGGTACCGCGACGGCGCGCTCGTAGTCCAGGCCGCCGAGCTTGCGCCGCACGCGCTGCAGAGCGCGGCGGGGCGCCGACGGACAGCGCCTGGAGCGGACCGCCGAGCGCACCGCGCGCGCGTGTGTTGGCTCGCCGACGGCGCCGTCGAGCGCATCGCACCCGAGCAGCAGCCGCGCACTGCGCTGCGCGTCCTGCGCGTCCGCGCGCGAGCGTTCAGACACCGGCCAGGATCTCCAGGTAGAGCGCCTCGGTGCGGCGCGCGATCGCGGGCCAGGAAAAGCGCTCCTGCGCGAGCCTCGCCCCGGCCTCACCGCGGCGCAGGCACTCATCGCGCCCGGAATCGATGCTCGCGGCGAGCGCCTGGACGAGCGCATCGACGTCCGGGCGCTCGCACACCCAGCCTGTCTCACCGTCGATCACCGCCTCGAGCAGGCCCCCCACCGGATAGGCGACGACGGGACGATGAAAGCCATACGCGAGCAGCAGCACGCCGCTCTGGCTGGCACGTGGGTAGGGCAGCGCGACGGTGTCGGCGGCGGCGAACAGCTTGGCGGCGTCGCTCATGTCCAGAAAACCCTCGCGCACGATCACACGGGCCGCCAGCCGCGGCTCCGCGATCCGCTGGGACACCGCGGCGAGCGCTCCCCGGTCTTCTCCGCCGATCAGCAGGTGCAGCGCCGGTAGCCGTTCGAGCGCCTGAACGACATCGCCGAGCCCCTTGTCGGCCCGCAGCTGCCCGAACACAAGCGTGACCGGCGCATCGACCGCCAGCCCGAGCTCCGCACGCGCGCTGTCGCGCTCGGCGCCGGCGCCGGTGCGCGCGAGGCCCCCGTACTCGCCGTGGGCGATCACGGCGGTGTGCCGGCGCACCGCAGGAGCGAGCAGCGCGAGGTCGGCCTGAGTGTGGACGATCGTGCGAGCGGTCAGGCGCGCGCTCGCGCGTGTGATCAGCCGCCGCGTGCGCGGCAGCCTGCCGGAGCGCTCGACGATCCCGTGCAACGTCTGCACGAGAGGTGTGCCGACAAGCCACAGGCAAACGAGCGCAACCAGCCCGAGCTCGGGAATCTCCCAGCCCTGGGTGTGGGCGACGTCGGCGCGCCGTGCCAGGCGCGCGAGGCGAGGCAGCGAAACCAGGAAGCGCACGCCGTTGACGAGCGGACCGAGCCCGCGCCTGCGCAGCGCGCGCGCGGGCGCGGAGTGGCCGCGCACGTAGTGGAAGACCGGGTGCACCACCACGCCGGGGATCGGAGGGTAGAGGTTGTCCTCAGCGGTCGCCAGATCGACCGTCCAACCCTCGTGCGCCAGGGCGCGCACGAGCTCCGTCGTGTAGTCGGTCACACCTCCGCGTCCTCCCTGCTCGATCATCAGCAGGCGCCTGTGCTGGCCTGCGCTCATGCAGCGGCGGGCGAGCGCGGAGAACGCGCCGCGATCGCGCCGTCGAGCAGGCCCTCGATCATCTCCGCCACCACCGGCGCTGCATAGGTGCGCTCCGCGTGTGCTCGCGCGGCGGCACCCTCGCGCGCCGCGCGCCCGGGATCCTCGAGATAGCGCTCGAGCAGAGCGCGCAGGGACGCAGGGGTGTTCTCCGGGTCGGCGATGCCGCCGATCTCGGGGGTGATCATGTCCGAGACACCCTCCGCGCCGGTCGACAGGCAGGGTCGTTCGGCGAGCATTCCGAGGATCACCGCGCGGGGCGCGCCCTCGGTCGGACTTGGGCAGAACACCGACACGTCGAACGCCGACAGCACGTCGGGGACCTCGCTGCCGGGGGTCGCAATGAAGTGCGCGCGCTCGCCGAGCGGAGCCGCGAGCGAGCGTAGCTGCGCCTCGGTTTCGCCGTCGCCGGCGAGGATCAGGTGAACCCGCTCGTCAGCCAGTTCGCGGACCGCGCTGACGACCACGTCGTTGCGCTTCTTGGGATGAAAGCGCGAGATGCAGCCGACGACGAACGCGTCAGCGGGGATCCCGAGCTCGGCGCGCACCCGTGCGCGGCCCTCGGCGGTGAAACGGATTTCCTCTGTGCGCAGCACGTTCGGCACCATCACGACCTTCTCGGGATCGACGCCGACATCGATCACCGAGTGGCGCGTGCCGTCCGAGACGGCCATCACGAGCGGCACGTCCCTTGCGGCGGCGAGGTAGGCGGCGCGTGGCAGCCCCTTGCGCAGTGGAAAGGGGACCGGTCCCCACTCCTCCCATACGACTGTCCTGCGCAGAGCCGCAGGCAGCATGCGCGCCATCAACTGCTCCTTCTTGTAGTGCACGAGCAGCACGTCGTAGGGCTCCTCGGCGCGCAACGCCGCGCGCAGTCGCGCGAGCAGCAGCGGCCAACGCGCGGCCAACCCCGGCCAGCTGCCGACGGACAGCTTCGGGCCGAGCTCGATCGGGCGAACTTCGATCGAGCGGTCACGACCGATGGCCGCCTGATCGCTGAGCATCACCGTCTCGTGCCCGCGCTGATGGAGTGCGTCCAGCATCTCGACCGCGGCGAACTCGGCGCCGCCGCTCGAGTCCGTAGTCATCACGCTTACGATCTTCACGCGGGCGGCTCAGGTGGTGCGGATGATCAGCACCGAGCAGGGGGCGTGATGGGACACCTTGTTCGGCACGGAGCCCAGCAGGAAACGCTTGGCGCCGGTCATGCCCTTGTTGCCCACGACGATCAGATCGGCGTCCCGCTCCTCGGCGATGTCGAGGATCGCGTCGGCGGGGTCGCCCTGGCGTGGGTACACATCGACCGCCACGCCGGCCTCACGGCCGATCGCGGCGGCGGCCTCGAGCGTCGCGTCGACATCCTCACGCGGGTTGATGGCCCACTGCAGATCCTCTGGAGCCTGCCGGCGTTCCTCGCTGAGGCGCTGCACGGGCACGGGCTCGTATGCGCTGACGAGCTCGACCTTCGCCCCGACGGCACGAGCAAGGTCGACGGCCTGCCGGACGGCCTGACTCGCGGTGTCAGAGCCGTCCGTCCCAACAACGATTGATTTGAACATCACTCTCCCTTGCGTCGTCGCCGAGGTATCGCCGCCGAAGCGATCATATCCGCGCCGGTGGGGCGGTGGCCGGGAAACGGGCGCCCCGGGGCCGGCCCACTAGATTAGGCCGATGATCGACCTGCACTGCCATGTGCTGCCCGGGATCGACGACGGTCCGCCGACGATCGAGGACTCGCTTGCACTCGCTCGCGCAAGTGTGGCTGCAGGCATTGGCACGGTCGTGGCGACGCCGCACGTGAACTCGCGCACGCCCAACGACGCCGCGACGATCGCGCCGCTCGTCGCCCTGCTGGGCGCGCGCCTGGCCGAGGAGCGGATCGAGCTCGATGTGCTCCCCGGCAGCGAGATCGCGGTGACGCATCTGGCGGAGATCGAGCCGGGGGAGCTCGCGCGACTGGGGCTCGGCGGTGGCCCATGGCTGCTGGTGGAGCCGCCGTTCACCACCGTTGCCATGGGGTTGGAGAGCGTCGTCCACAAGCTCCAGCGCCAGGGCCACGGCGTGGTGCTGGCTCATCCTGAGCGCTGCCCGGCGCTGGCGCGCGACCAAGCGACCGTGAAGTCGCTGGTCGACGCGGGCGTGGTGATGTCTGTGACCGCGGGTTCGCTGACCGGGCACTTCGGCAGCAGCGTGCAGCGGGCCGCACTCCAGCTGGCGCGCGAAGGCCTGATCCACAACGTGACCTCCGATGCCCACGACAGCGTAAAGCGCCCGCCGGGGCTGGTCGCGGACCTCGAGCAGGCCGGGCTCGCGCCGCTGGCCGAGTGGCTGACGCTGGCCGTGCCGGCGGCGATCATCGCAGGCGAAGAGATCCCGCCGAGGCCGGCGGGCGTGCTCAGCGGCGCTCGGCGTCGGCGCTCATGGCGCCTGCGGCGCTGACCGCCGCCCCGCGCCCGTGACGACGCAGCGGCTGGCATGCAGGAGCCACGCGCCGACGCTCTGGTGCGCCTGGACGTGGCAGTGGCTGCGTGCCCATGCCACCGCGGCGCCCGTCCTGGGATCTTGCTGCAGCGCGTCGTCGACCTCGGAGACGACCATCCAGACGGTTCCCCCGCCCAGGCGTGCCAGGCGTTCGAAGGCGGCGGCGGTGGGGGGACCATCGGGTACGTTGCCGTAGCCGGTGCGGTCCTTGAAGCCGACGACGCCCCTGGGGAGCGGCTCGTCTTTCCATTCGTCCACGATCAGCTCGCCGTCAGCTGCGCGGAACGCGGGATCGTAGTAGCCGAGCGAGGGCAGCACGAGCGCGTTGTCGATGATCGTCGGCTGCCCGACGGCGCGTGCGGCGCGAAGCGCTGCGGCGACGGGGGGCCAGTCCTCCTGCAGGTGGCTGCGCTGGCGCGCGTCAGCGGCGCCGGCGGCGAGGACGACGATGGCGATGCACGCCGCCGCGATCACCGCGCCGGCCCGGCTGTGCCACAGCCGTTCGACTGCGAGCGCGAGCGCGAGGCACAGTCCGGGCAGCGACATGATCGCGTAGCGGGGCCAGAACACCGGCTGCTTGAACGAGATTGCCAGCAGCACGACCGCCGGCACCAGCCCCCAGCAGAGAGCCATCGCGAACGTGGCGTCCGGCGCGCGTGGGCGGCGGCGCGAGACGACCCAGCCGGCCCCCGCGACGAGCACGACGGCGGCGGCGAGCGTTGCCCAGCGCGCGGATGTCAGACCGGAGAAGCCGGCTGTGAATTCCTGTACGGCGAGCGTGACGAGCGAGCGGCTGGTTTTGGGAAGCCAATAGAGCGCGTCGCGGCGCCCGCGCGAGACGATTGCGGCCACGAGCAGCGGGACGCAACACACGGCCACGGCGAGCAGCGAGGCGAGCCAGCGCCGGAACGCGACTCGCCCTGCACGCCACGCGATCAACGCCTGCGCGGGCAGCGCGAGCGGCGCGGCGAAGATCTCCGAGTAGGCCAGCACGGTCATGGCGGCGACGTAGCCGATCCACGCGCGCCGCTCGCCGCTGCGTTGCAGCGCGCGAGGGAGAGCACCGAAGGCGAGGATCGCGCTCAACATCACGAACGCGTACGCGCGCGCCTGTTGGCTGTACCAGACCGCCATGGGGTTGACGGCGAGCAGACCCGCGGCGAGCAGCGCAGTCGCAGGGGCGGCATACCTGCGGGCCGCCCACCACAGCGCTGGGATGCTGAGTGTTCCGGCGATCACCGCGGGCACACGCAGCAGCGCGGCGCTCGAGCCGAAGATCCTGATCAGGGGCCACAGCACGATCGCATAGGGCGTGCCGTTGGCTTCGTAGCCGAACAGCGCGAGCATATGCGCGAAGCTGCGCTGGGCGAGCGCATACGAGTAGATCTCGTCTGTGAAAAGGCTGCGCGAGAGGCTGGTAGCACGCAACGCCAGCGCAAGCGCGGTGAGGCCGGCGAGCACGCCGACCTCGACGCGCGAGGCATCCAGCGGCCGTGGCGCTGCCGATGCTGGGATGACGGTCGGCGAGGACAAGCTTTCGGCTCAGGCGAGCTTCACGATTGCGACGACCATCCCGATCAGGACGAACACGACGATCGCAATCTGCATCCAGATCCACGTGCGTGGCATGTTCGCGCGAACCCTACTTGCCGCGACCGGCCTGCCGGTGCCCCACTATCGTGTGTGGCATGCACAGGCGCCTCCACGGGGCGGCGGTGGTGCTTGCGCTAGGCGCGCTCGCGCTGACAGCTCCTCCCGGCAACGCGGCTCAGACCAAGCCGGCGCAGGCGACCTCGGCGCTGCTCGGGGGCGTCGACATTCCCGGGGTTTCCGGCCGGGCCTCCTTGGCGAGCGCGGACCGCACAATCGCGGCAGCACACGCTCTGCATGCGAAGGTGGTCCGCACCGAGGTCCCGTGGGCCGCGTTCGAACCGACGCACGGACGCATCGATCCGAGCGTCCAGGCGTACAGCGACCGTCTGGTCACGGATGCGGCAGCTGCGGGAATCGGCGTGATCATGGTCGTCGACAGCACGCCGTGCTGGACATCCTCGGCGCCGGCCGCGCTGCTGGGCGCGTGCGGCCCCGGCGGCAGCGCGGCCAACGCGTGGCCGCCGGTCGACCCGGCGGCATACGCCGCATTCGTTGCCTATCTGGCCCAGCGCTACGGTCCGCACCTGGCGGCTATCGAGGTCTGGAACGAGCCCGATCAGTCCAATGAAGCGTATTTCGCGGGTCCGGAAAAAGCCGCCCGATACGCGGCGCTGCTGCGCGCGGCGTATCCGGCAATCAAGGCGGCCGATGCGAGCCTGCCGGTGCTGGCGGGCTCGCTGGTAGGTTCAAACGGCGCGTTCCTGCGCCTGCTGTACGCGGCGGGTATCAAGGGCTACTACGACGGCCTGTCAGTCCACTTCTACACGCTGACGCTCGGCTCGCTGCGCTCGATCCGCGAAACACAGCTCGCCAATGGCGACCACGCCCCATTGTGGCTAGACGAGTTCGGCTGGACGAGCTGCTGGCCGCACGAACGCATCGAGCAGGAACAGGGATGCGTGACGCCGCAGATCCAAGCGAGAAACCTGTCAGACACGCTGCGCACGCTGGCGCGCACCCCGTTCGTTGCCGCGGCGATCGCCTACAAGCTGCAGGACTCGCGCGCCGAAGACTTCGGCATGCTCTCCGCCGGCGGCGCGCGCAAGCCCGCCTTCAGTGCGTTCGTGGGGGCGCTGAGCGCGCCTTTCGGAGCGACCAGCAGCGTGACGCTGAAGCTGCGCCGCAAGGGCGCGAACATCCTGGCCACCGGCTCGGGCCCGGTCGGCGACTTCATGCGCTTGGAAGTCTTCAGCGGCGGGCGGCTGCGCTACTGGGTCCTGTTCACGCTCAACCGCTTCGACGAATATGCGCTCACGCTGCCCGCGGCGCTCGGAACACACGGTCTGCGCGTGCGCGTCTTCCAATACTGGAGCGGGCTGGCGAACGCGGCGCAGAAGCAGATCTAATTACTCGGCGTTGCGGAACAGCGCGACGAATGTCAAAGCGAGGATCTTGAGGTCGAGGCCTAGCGACCAATGGGCGATGTAGTAGTTGTCCCACTCGACGCGCTCGGCGAGTGAGGTCTGGCCGCGCAGCCCGTGGACCTGTGCCCAGCCGGTGATGCCCGACTTGACGCGATGACGATCGCCGTAGCGGATGATGTCCTGCCTGAAGAGCTCGACGAACTCCGGTCGCTCGGGGCGCGGCCCGACGAGGCTCATGTCGCCACGCAGAACGTTGAACAGCTGGGGCAGCTCGTCGAGTGAGGTGCTCCGCAGGAAACGCCCAACGGACGTCCGACGGTCTTCTCCCTCGACGCCACCGGGCGCCGTGTCGCCTCCGAGCAGGAAGTCGAGTGCGTTCACACCGTCCTGGGAGCCGTTGGACGTCGGCTGCTGGACGCGCATTGAGCGGAACTTGTAGAAGTTGAAGACCTTGCCGTCGCGACCGACGCGACGCTGGCGGAAGAAGGCGGGCCCCGGGCTGCTCAGGCGCACGGCCGCCGCCGACAGCAGGATCACCGGCGAGAAGACGATCAGGAGCGTCAGCGCCAGCACGCGGTCGAGCGCGTGCTTGATCGCGAACTGCAGGCCATCGGGGTCGACCGCGGTGAACGACAACAGCGGCAGGCCGCCGACGGTGTCGTAGCCGACCCGGTCGTTGATCGTGTCGAACATCCGCGGCACCACGGAGACGTCGACGCCGAGCTCCTGGCAGCGTTGGATCAGCCGGCTGATGCGCGCGTCGGCGACCGAGGAGAAGGCGACGATCAGGTGCGCGACACCGGTGGCGCGGACGGTCTCGTCGAGGTCGTCGATCGTGCCAAGAACGGGGACGTCGCGGCCACCGACCTCGGCCACCGAGCGCGGATCCTCGTCGAGGAAGCCGATCGGGACGAGCCCGTACTCGGGATGGGCCTCGAGGCGCCGGGCTACCTGCGCACCGACGACGCCGGCGCCCATGATCAGCACCGGCTTGCCCACGAGGTGGCGCGTACGGGCGGAGCGCTGGGCAAAGGACAGGACGACGCGCAGGGCGCCGACGCCGACGAGCGCGTACAGCCACGCGTGCAACCAGTCCGACTGGTCAGGTAGCTGGCCGTTGAGCAGCATCCCGAGCGTCGCGACGGCCATCGCGGCCACCGACACGCCGCTCAGAACGGGGAGCATTCCGTCGAGCACGAGCGCGCGCAGCTTCCTCTCGTAGAGGCCGCGCAGGTAGAACAGCCCAATTGCGATCACCGGCAACGCCAACAGCGGGGCGCGAACGGAGGAGACGTGCAGGGTGGCTTGGAGGCCGCCGAGCGCCGCGACGACGGCAACGCACAGCAGCAGGAAGTCCGCCGCCGGGCGCACGATCCCCCAGCCGGCGCCCTCGAGCGTCCACTGCAGCGGACCGGTGAACGCACCGCGCCACAGCGCGCGCGGCGCGGGCGCGTCGTGGGTCAGCTCGCCGCGAAGCGGAAGCGTCGTCGATGTCTGCCGTGTGACTCTGGTGCTGTCCATGAAGATGCTTGCTCCGTGTGCCTCTGGTTGGCTTCCTAGCCGTTGGTAACTACTCGGGTCCTGCAGCGCCTCGCTTTAGTCGTGCCCCCCACGGCTAACCGGGCTGACGGGCCAGAAATCGGGTGACTGCGGCAGTCACCGCGAGCGCGGCCAGCGCAAGGAGTATGTACACCAGGTCGGCTGCCGACAGTCCGCCGACGGCCCCGCCGACGCCAGACGCTGCCGCGCCGCCCCCGAGCTGCGACCCACGGGCAGAGGCCGGCGCCCCGATCGATGCCCCGTGTTTCCCGGTGCCCGTCGCGGCATGGCTGGCTGCGGCGCCTTTGGGAGCGGACGCGTGGCGGCCCGCCTTGGCGGCGCCCGTTGCGAGATGGCTTGCTCCGCCGGCTGCCAGGCCCGTACCGATTGCGGCGACTTCGCCCGTCGCGCTAGCCCCGGACCCAGTGCCGCCCGCAGGGGCACCGCGTCCGCTCGAGCCGTGGCCGCCCGAGCTACCGCCGGAGGAGCCGCCGATGAGCGCGGAGCCGAGAATCGCCTGGTTGCCCTCGCCTGGACCTCCGTAGCCGCTGAGGAGCGGTCCGGCCATCGCCGATGATGTGACCGCCGACGCCGCCAGCGTCACCAGAATCGCGGTGGTGGTCAGTCCATGACGCCTCATGCATCCGTGCCCTTGAGTCCTTTCCGGCTCGAGCAAGCTGTGCTCCTCTCGATGCCAACTTGCAATCCGTCTATCCAACCCCCCTATCGCCAGTCACTTGAGCGCACAGGTGCTGTCATCGACGAATCGACGATGGTTTCGAACAAGCTACCGGAGCTTGACACTCATGTCGAGCGATTTCTTGGCTTAATTCGCATGAATCAACCCAGGCACTATGCGAGCTGCTGAGCTTTGAGCAGGATCGAGCGGTTCAGCTCTTCGATGCTGACGCGACGGCCACGCTGCACGAGCGCCAACGCCTGGCGGGTGAGCGGTTCGCGGGGGTCCAGACGCACCGCGCGCTCGAGCAGCGCGAGCGCTGCGGCGCGTTCACCGCGAGCCGAGGCGATGGCGCCGCGCTCAAGCGTGGCGTAGGCATTGCCGGGGGTTCGCGCGAGCGCCAGCGAGAACTCGTGATCGGCTCGGTCGAGTTCGCCGTAGCGCAGGGCGATGCTGCCGGCGACGACGTAGGGTTCATCGCTCAGCGGGTTCAGGCCGGCGGCGTCGTTCAGCCGCGCATACGCGGTCTGCGGCGCGCGCGTCCAGACGCGGGCCGCGCTCTGCACCTCCAGCTGGCTCAACCATGGGCCGGTGAGCGCGACGGCGCCGGCGAGCGCGAGCACTGCTCCCGCCAGGAGCGCTGGCTGCGGACGGCGCGCGTGGCGCTTGGGCGCGGGCTCCCGCCCGGGCGATCGCGCGGCCTCGGGCGGGGGCGCGCCTGGGCCCGCCGCGCGCCCACGCGCCCCTACCTGCGCCCGTGCCGGGGCGAGCGCGCACGCAAGGCCAAGCAACGCGAACGCGGGTGCGCCGAGGCCGGCGAACTCCCAGAACCAGTCGAAGGAACCGTGCACCACCCAGTAGCCGAATCCCGCGAGCGCGGCGCCGGCGACGGTGCGCACCAGCGGGTCGGGGGCACGCAGCGCGCGGCCTGCGGCCACGAGAGCGCCACCCAGGCCGATCATCGCTACGAGCGCGCCCACGAGGCCCGTCTGCACGAGCGTGCGCAGCTCGACGCTGTGCGGATAATGCGGCGTCTCGGCACTGCGGCCGTGGACGAGGTATTGCTGTTCGTAGTTGTCGGCGCCGATGCCGACGAGCGGATGATGCAGGAATTCGTCGAGCGCGACACGGTAGAAGTCGTAACGGTTGCTGCCGAGTCCGCTGGTGAGATGGCTGCCGCCGCTGATCTGCGACGAGTAGCCCCCCTTGAAGCTGTGCCAGCCTTTTTCCAGGCGCGTGATCGGGTTGCCGGCCGCGGCGAGGCCACCGGCGATCACCGCCACGAGCGTCGCCAGCGCAAGCGCCGCGACTGCGCGACGTGCGCGCGCGCGGGCGCGCTCGTCGAGGCGAGCGTCGAGCGCCGCCCCGAGCGCGACGACGACGCCGACCGCGACCGCAGCCACAAACATCGCGCGCGTGGCAGTGTGAAGCGTTGCCGGCATCACCGCCCCGTTGCCGAGCCGGTCGCCCACATGAAGCACCGACGGCGCGGCCGCCGCGATGCCGGCGGCCACCGGTACGAGCACGGCGAACGTGCGCGCCCGGGCGGGGATCAGCGCGAACACGAGCACGAGCATCACCGGCGTCGCATACAGCGAGCCGCGGCTCTGGCTGAGCAGCGCGACCTCGGCCAGCAGCACAGCGCCGCCGGCCAGCAGGCCGCGCAGCGCCCACGGCAGGGCGCGCTCGCGCGCGAGCAACAGCGCCGGCCAGAACGCCATCAGCCACTGCGCAGCGTTCGCGTTGGCGTAACCGCTGGGGTATTCCAGCCGCCCACCGACGATCAGCGTCTGCAGCTTCGCGGCGTTGGCACTATCCACGTGCAGCGCCACGAACGCCGCCAGCACGATCATCGCGAGTGTCCACGCGCACAACAGCAGCGCCGCGCTGATCCCGGTCTGTCGCCAGCTGGCGAACAGCGCGAACACCGCCAGGTACAGCAGCGTCCGATTCGCGCCTTCCAGCGCCTCTCCCGGCGCCGCCGCCCACAGGATCGACAGGTAGCTGAGCGCGGTGTAGGCGGCGAGCGCGGCGAGCGCGACGCGAACCGGCCCGGGCACCTCGGACAGGCGCAGCCGCACGGCGGCGAGCGCGATGGCGAGCGCCCCCAGCACCACCAGCGCCCCCGGCGCCCAGTGGGTCACCGGATAGCCAGCTTGGCTGGTCGCCCAGACGATGAACAGCACGAGCACCGCGAACGCGGGCACCGTCGCGGGCGCCTCGCGCAGCGAGGCGGTGAGCTTGCCCGTCATCGCGAGGACAATAATCACCGGCGTGGAGGACTCCGCCAGCTTTGTCGCCTTCTACGACGCCGCGTATGCGCAGGCGCCGGCCGACGCGGCGCTGTACTCGCGCTGGCGCGCGCTCGGCGCGGTCGGCAAGGCCGAACACGTGATCGCCCTGTGTGCGCGCGCCGGCGTGGCGCCGGCGAGCACGCTCGAGGTGGGCTGTGGTGACGGCGCGCTGCTGTGCGAGCTGCGTCGGTGTGGCTTCGGCGGAACGCTGTCGGGCGTCGAGATCACCCAGGCGGCTGTCGAGATCGCGCGCTCACGGGCGGAGATCGACTCGGTCGAGCTCTACGACGGCCAGCGTCTGGCAGCCGAAGACGGGGCTTATGAGCTCGGCGTCGTCTCGCATGTGCTCGAGCACGTGCCCGACCCGTCCTCGCTGCTACAGGAGCTCGCTCGCGCCTGCCGGGCGGTGGTGATCGAGGTCCCGCTCGAGGCCAACTTCTCGGCGCGACGCGCAGGCAAGCGCGCCCACGCGGCGGAGGTGGGACACGTGCAGCGACTCGACCGCCGCGCCGTGCGCGACGCGGTCACGCGCGCGGGCCTTTCGATCGCCGCGGAGCTCGAGGACCCGCTGCCGCTGGCGGCCCACCGCTTCTTCGCGCGCTCCTTACGCGCGCGCGTTGCAGCGACCGTCAAGTGGGCGGTGCGCGCCACCGTCCACCGCCTGTGCCCACCGCTCGCGCGGCGGCTGTTCACGCTCCACTACGCGTGCCTGTGCCTCCCGCCGGGCGCGTAGCGGCGGAGAACAGCAGCGACAGCACTGTGCCCATCAGCTCGTCCGGGACCGCGTCGGGGTCGGCGAGCTTCTGACGCGCGATGCCGTCGGCGAGCGCGTCGATGGCCACCGCGAGCTGCTCCGCGGGCATGGCGAGCTCGAGATCGAACTCGCGCACGCCGTCGGCGATCAGCTGCGTGAGCACCTGGCGCATCTGCGCAAAGCGCTCTGCCACCTTCGGACGCACCTGCGCGTCGCGCACGCCGTAGGCCCAGAACTCCATGAACAGCAGCAGCAGCTCAGGCTCGCGGTCGATCATCGTCATCCAGCGGCGCGCGCCGCCCGTCGCCCGTTCGGCGATCGACGCGCGCTCGCTAACCGCGTCGGCGATCTCACGCGCGTGCTCGTCGATCTCGCGCTCCATCAGCACGAGGAACAGATCCTCCTTGCCGTCGAAGTTCGAGTACAGCGCGCCGGTCGAGAAGCCGGCCTCGGAGGCGATCTCCTCGACGCTCGCGCCGTGAAAGCCGCTGCGCGCGAACACTGTGCGTGCCGCCGCCAGCAGCCGGTCGCGCGTGTGCGCACGGCTTTGCTCGCGCGTCAGACGACTCTCCATCGCTCGATCCTACTTGACAGAGCACTCATTATGCCGATAACGTCCATTATCCGATCCGAGTCAGCGGAGCAAAGGGAGCGATGACGATGGCGACTGTGACGAGGCCGACACCGACGCACACGGACGGCTTGGCGAGCCTGCCGACAGATGCGATCTCCTACGAGGATCTGTACGCGCGCTGGGAGCGTGGCAACTGGTCCGCCACGGAGCTCGACTTCACCGAGGACGCGCGCCAATGGCGCGAGGACTTCACCGAGTTCGAGCGCACAGCTGCGATCTGGAACTACGGCCTGTTCTTCTGGGGCGAGGACGCCGTCGCAGACAACCTGTCCCCCTACATCGACGCCGCCCCGCGCGAGGAGCAGAAGTACTTCCTCGCCACCCAGCAGGTGGACGAGGCGCGTCACGCGGTCTTCTTCAAGCGCTTCATGCAGGAGGTCTGCGGCATCGGCGACGGCTCGATGGCCAGCGGCCTACAGGCGATCAAGCCACAGCTGACGAGCGGCTTTCGCAAGATCTTCGACCGCCTCGATCGCATGGCCGAAGAACTGCGCGCCGACCACTCACCCGCCAAACTCGCCGCCGCCGTCACCCTCTACCACATCGTCGTCGAGGCCTCCCTCGCCCAGCCCGGCCAGCACTTCATCTGCAGCTACCTCGAGAAGCGCGACCAGCTTCCCGCCTTCCGCGCAGGCATGGAGAACATCGCCGCCGACGAGCAGCGCCACATCGGCTTCGGCGTCAAGCTACTCGCGGACCTGAAGCGCGAAGACCCCATCGGCGTCCCCAAGGCTGTCGCCGCCCTGCTCCAGGACGTCACCCGCTACACGGCACAGGTGCTGATGCCGCCCGGCTGGGACGAACGCTACATCACCGTTTTCGGCTCCACCTACGACGAGGTCGGCGTCGAAGGCATCACCTCCATGACCACCAAGCTCCGCTCCGCCGGCCTCGCCGTCGAGACGCTGCCCGGACCACCGATCCTGCCCCCCGGGCTCGAGCCGTTGGAACTCACTCGGCGCGGGCGCACACTCGCCAAGGCCGGCGTTCTCGGCGTGCGCGAAGGGCCCACGGAGCGCGACCCAGAGACCATCGCGCTGCTGTTCGACACGATCCGCCGTCAGGTCAACCCGCAACACGGGCTTACGCGGCCAACCACCTTTCAATGGGAGTTCACCGATCCCGACATACCCACGTGGCACCTGACCGTCAACAACGGTTCCAGCACTGTCCAGGAAGGCGAGGCCTCGCGTGCAGACCTGCGTCTGCGGCTCTCCTACCAGGACTGGGTCGACATCGTCGGCCAGCGGCTTGACCCCCTGCGGGCCGTCGCCACCGGCCGCCTGCGCCCCCGCGGCAACCCGCTCGCGCTGCGGCGGCTCGGCAAGGTCTTCCCTCGCGGCTGACGCCGGCGGGGTCCTAGCCCGGCGAGAACTCTCGCGCGGCGGCGACGCTCCCGGAGTCGCCGCTCGGCGGAGGCGCTGTCGAGCCGGCCGCTCCGCCCGCATGCGCGGGGGCGGTCGTGCCGGCTGACGACGCCCGCGCAAGCGGCAGCGCGCTGGCAGGCGCACTCCCGGTGCTGGGGGCGGCGCCGGTGGCGAGTGCTCGCTCTGGCCCGAACTCACGGCTGGCCCTGGCCCGCGCCGTGAGCGTCGGCGAACGACCGACGCCCGAGCGACCGCCTGATGCCTGCTGTTGCCCGACGGCGGTTGTCGGAGCGTTGAGCGAGCCGGCGTCGAGCCCGGGGGTGTTGGCGCCGATCGCCACCCGAACGCGCGAAACGTCGCGCGGCCTGTGGCTCGACTCGTGCGCGGGGAGACCGCCCTGCAGCACGGCGCAACCCGCCCCGACGCCGAGCGCCAGCACGCAGCCGATCGCGAGCTTCGCGCCAAGCGGCCCCGCCCCGAACAACCAGCTGCCGCCGGCCGCACCGGATGCGCCGACCGCGCCTGCCGCCCCCGAGGTCGCGGCGACGCCGCCGACACCGGTTGCGGCGCCGGTACCGCCGCCCGCCGCCTTGGCGCCCGCGTGCAATCCCTCGGCGGCGCGCGCGAGCGCCGCGGCGGCGATACCGGACGGCAGGAGAGCGGGCGGCAGGGCTGCGGCCAGGCCGCGCAGCGAGACGACATAGGCGCGACACGCGGGGCACTGGCTGTGGTGCATCAGCGCCAACCGGTACCGGTTCCCGTCGGGGTCGAGGATGCCGAACGCGAGCGCGCGCATCAGCGAGGCCTGCTCCTCGCACCAGTCGCCGTCGGAGATCGTGCCCAGGAGCGCGCCGACCTTGGCAGCGACGCCGGGGCGCCCAGGCCCGCGCCCCTCCATCAGCTTGCGCATGCGTGTCTCGCTGACACCCATCCGCGCTGCCGCATCGGAGCGCGAGAGGCCCTGCAGGTAGCACAGCGTCGCGGCCTCGCGCTCGCGTATCTCGAGGCGTCCGCGCAGCCCCTCGAAGACTTGCCTCAGGCGCATGCGGGCGTCGAGCTGCTCGACGAGATCCTGCTCCCGCCGGCCCTCCGCCTCCACCTGCCCTTCAGAGAGGCAACGCGTGCGCACGCGCGCGCGATGCTCCTCGAGCGCCCGCCGGTAGGTCACCAGCACGAGCCAACCTGTCGGGTTCTCGATCTCCTGCCCCTCGAGCACGACCGCGTAGAGCCCCTGCCAGGCCGTCGCGTAACACGCCTCCAGATCGTCCTGATCGAGCCTGATGTCGCTCGCTCGCAGCTTGCCGCGAACACTCGCCAGCACCCGGCCGCGCAGCGCGTCGAACTCGTCGCGCAGCAGACGCTCGGCGCGATGGCGACGGAGGCTGCGCGGGCTCACGGCCGAGATTATGTAAATTTCAGATACGCGGCGAGTTCTAGACCTTCGCTATTTGCGCGAGACTTGCGCGACGCATGTCCTCCCCGCGCCGGTGGGCCTGGTGCCACTCGACGACCAGTTCGAGCGCCTGCGGGAGTGGCCACAGCGGGCGCCAGTCCAGCTGCCGTTCCGCCGCGCTCGAGTCGAGCGCCAGGTGATCGGCCTCGGGCGGGTTGCCCGCATCGTCGAGCCGCCATTCGAGCTCGCCGCTCCAAAGCTCTGTGAGCCGCTGCACGATCCAACTGACCGGCCGCGCGTCGGCCTCCTCGGGCCCGAAGTTCCACGTGCCCTGATCCTGCCCCGCCTCTGCCGCCGCCGTCTTGCCCCGAGCCAGCGCCTCGGCGAGCTGCAGGTAGCCGCTGAGCGGGCTGAGCACGTGCTGCCACGGGCGCACCGCGTGCGGGTTGCGGACAAGCAGCGGGGCACCGGTCTCGACGGCGCGGACGGCGTCGGGGACGAGCCGGTCCTCGCCCCAATCGCCCCCTCCGATGACATTGCCGGCTCGAGCGCTCGCGAGACGCGGGGTGCCATCTCCCGTGAAGAACGAGCGCCGGTAGGCGCCGGTGACGAGCTCAGCGCACGCCTTGGAGCTCGAATACGGGTCCGCGCCGCCGAGCGCGTCTCCCTCGACGAACCGCCGCGAGCCGCCTGCCGGGTTCTCGTAGCACTTGTCCGAGGTCACGACCACGAGGGCGAGCACGTCGTGAGCGGCCTGGCGAACAGCCTCGAGGACGTTCACCGTGCCCATGACGTTCACCTCGTAGGTCATCACCGGATCGAGCAGCGAGCGCCTGACCATCGGCTGGGCGGCCAGGTGCATCACGACCTCCGGACGCGCCTCCTCGAGCGCCCCGCGTACCGCCGCGCCGTCGCGCACGTCGACGGCGAGGTGCCGCATCTGTGCGCCGACTGCCGCCAGCTCGAACAGGGACGGGCTCGTCGGCACGCCCGGCGCGAGGCCGGTGACCTCAGCTCCCAGCGACTGCAGCCACAGCGACAGCCACGCGCCCTTGAAGCCCGTGTGGCCGGTCACGAGCACGCGCCGACGGCGCCAGAAGTCGGGGTCGATCGGCACGGGGGCGAGTATCTTCACGCAATCGCCAGCCCGCCCGCCCCCACCTCATCCACCTCGACGGCGATCACGCCGCCTGCGCGCGCGGCGATCCTCGACATCCCACTGGCGATCTCCGACTACGAGGAGGTGCTCGACTGGATGCAGGCGATGATCGCGGCGAAAGAGCGCGGATACGTAACGGCCGCCGCCGTCAACCTGGTGATGTCCGCGCAGGAGGAACCGGAGACCCTCGCGGCGACGCTCGCGGCCACCCTGGCAGTGCCCGACGGCCAGCCGCTCGTGTGGGCGCTGCGGGCGCTCGGACACGCCCGAGCGACGCGCGTCTACGGCCCAGACCTGATGGCCAAGTTCTGCGCGCGCGCCGCGCAAGCCGGCACTCCGATCTACCTCTATGGCGGCCGGTCTTCCGACGCCCGAGCGCTGCTCGAACAGCGGCTGAGCGAGCGCTTCCCCGGCCTGCGCATCGCCGGCGGCTCCTCCCCGCCGTTCCGGGTGCTGAGCGCCGAGGAGGATGAGCGGGAGATCGAGAAGATCAACGCGTCCGGCGCCGCCGTCGTGTGGGTAGGCACTGGACAGCCGCGCCAGGAGCAGTGGATGCACCGTATGCGACCACGCCTGTCGCCGCCGCTGCTCGTGGGAGTCGGAGCCGCGTTTGACTTCCACGCGGGCCTCGTTTCGCAGGCACCGGCCTGGATGCAGCGCAACGGCCTCGAGTGGACCTATCGCCTCTCGCGCGAGCCGCGCCGCCTGTGGCGACGCTACGCCCGATACAACCCGTTGTTCATCTCGGGCTTCTCGCGTCAGTACCTTCGCCACCGTCGCGAACGATGAGCAGGGTCCTGGTGACGGGCGGCGTGGGCACGATCGGCGCCGCGGTGGTGCGACGCCTGCTCGCCGACCCCGCCTACGAGGTGCGGGTCTCCGACCAGCGCAGCGCGCCGCAGTGGATGCGCGAGGGCTGCGAGGTCCACACCGGCGACCTGCGCGTGCCGGAGCATGCACGCAAGGCGACGCGCGGCTGCACGCACGTGATCCACCTCGCGGCGATCGCCGGCGGCATCGCCAAGCTCCACCGCCTGCCGCACACGCTCACGGAGGCCAACAACGCGCTCCACAACGCCGTCATCCGCGCCGCGCTGGGGGTCGAGGTGGAGCGCTTCACGTATGTGTCCTGCGCGATCGTGTTCGAGCAGGCGGAGCTGTTCCCGACGCCCGAGGACTACCTGCCGAGCTGCCCCAAGCCGCTCTCCGCATATGGCTTCTCGAAGCTGACCGGCGAGGTCTACTGCCGCGCCGCGCACGACCAGCACGGCCTGCCGTACACGATCTGCCGCCCGTTCAACGCATACGGTCCGGGCGAGCTACCCGACGCAGAGCCGGGGCTCGCACACGCGGTGCCGGACCTGATCAGGAAGGTGCTCGCGGGGCAGCGCCCGTTGCAGATCTTCGGTACAGGCGAGCAGACGAGGACGCTTACGTACGTGGACGACGTCGCCGACGGCATCGTCACCGCGATGAGCTCGCCGGCCGGGTTGAACGAGGACTTCAACATCTCTGCCGCGCGCGAGCTGACGATCGAGGAGATCGCTCAGATCGTGTGGGTCGCCTGCGGCGAGGACGCCGACGCGTTCGAGCTGGAGCGCCTGCCTGCATTTGCCATCGACGTGCAGCGGCGCTGGCCGTCGGTCGAGAAGGCGCAACGCCTGCTCGGCTGGCAGGCGCGGACCGAAGTCGAGGACGGCATCGCCGCAACCGTGCGCTGGCTGCGGGGTTTGAGCGACGGCGAGGCGCCGGTGCCAGCCAAGCCCGCCTCCTCGAGCACGTGACGAGCGCCCGCAGGCCCATCGCCGGCGGCGTATAGGCTCCCGCCAATGCCAGACAAACCATCAGCGCTAATCACCGGTGTCACCGGCCAGGACGGCTCATACCTCGCCGAGCTTCTGCTCGAGAAGGGCTACGACGTCCACGGCATGGTGCGCCGCGCCTCAACCGAGAAGTTCGACCGCATCGAGCACATCCGTGACCGGCTCACCCTCCACCAGGGCGACCTGCTCGACCAGCGCTCGCTTGTGGACGCGCTGCGCGCCTCCAAACCGAGCGAGATCTACAACCTCGCAGCGATGTCGTTCGTCGCCGTGTCGTGGATCCAGCCGACACTCACGGCGGAGTTCACCGGCGTCGGCGTCACGCGGATGCTCGAGGCGATGCGCGAAGTCTGCCCCGAGGCGCGCTTCTACCAGGCCTCCTCGAGCGAGATGTTCGGCAAGGTGCTCGAGGTCCCGCAGACCGAGACCACGCCGTTCTACCCGCGCTCGCCGTACGGCGTCGCCAAGGCGTACGGGCACTTCATCACCGTCAACTACCGCGAGTCCTACGACCTGCACGCGACGTCGGGGATACTCTTTAACCATGAGTGTCTCCTGGAGTCAACCCCCCTGCTGATCAGGGACGATGGGGTAATCGACGTCACCACGCCGGCCGATCTCGTGCCGGTGCTGAGAGAGGGCGGATCGGTCCAGAACTTCCTCCCCAAGTCGTTTCTCGAGGTGTGGGACGGTGAAGGCTGGACGCCGATAACAGCGATCACGGCGACCCGGCGTCGGCCTGGCGACCCAGACCACGCGCTGCTCTCGGTACAGGCTCGCGGCGGCGCCGTCGAGGTCACGGCGCACCACACCATGCTTGACTCAGACTTCGAGAAGGTCCCGGCACGCGACGTGGAGCCCGGCCATCAGCTGGCGCTTTGCGAGGAGATGCCCGAGCGCACGACGTGGGGGGTGGCGACCGCCGAGCTCGGTGAGTTCCTTGGGCTGATGGCAGCCGACGGCTACGTCGACCGTGACCGCGGGCACGCGTGCTTCACTAACAACGATGCTGGTTTGCGCCTTCGCGCGTCGGTGCTGTGGTCCCGACTGTTCATGGGAAAGTCGCGCGAGCGGACCAGCACCTCTGGATTCAACAAGGAAGCTACGGTTGAGAAAGTCGACCTGACTGGCTCTCCTGCCGCCGCGCGTTGGCTGCGTGAACAGCTCTACACGCCGACGGCCTTCAAGCGGGTCCCGTCACTGATCCTAAACGCGGATCAAGAGATCCAGGAAGCCTTCCTGCGTGGCTACTACGCCGGTGACGGGCTCAAGCGGGGCAACGGCGACTCGATCAAGACCAATAGCCCCGTGCTCGCACAGGGCCTCTGCTGGATGTACCACCTGATCGGACAGCCCGCTTCGGTGTACGTCGAGCAGCGCGGCGAGAAGACCTACTACCAACTGAACCTCGCCTCAGCCGTGAGAGTGGGCGCCAAGGGTCAGCACCTTCGCAAGAACCCTGCGGAGGTGCGAAGGATCACGCCGGCCCAGGTACCCGACGACGAATGGACCTTCGACGTCGAGACCGAGAGCGGCAAGTTCTGCGCCGGCGTCGGCCGCGTCGTCATCTCCAACTCCCCCCGCCGCGGCCTGGAGTTCGTCACGCGCAAGATCACCTGGCACGCCGCGGCGATCAAGCACGGCCTGACCAAGGAGCTGCGCCTTGGCAACCTCGACGCGGAACGCGACTGGGGCTATGCGAAGGACTACGTCGAAGCGATGTGGCTGATGCTCCAGCGCGACATCGCCGAGGACTACGTGATTGCGACCGGCAAAGCCAACTCGGTGCGCGAGTGCTGCGAGGTCGCCTTCGACGAGGCAGGTCTCGGCGACTTCGAGCAGTACGTCACGATCGACCCGGCGTTCGTGCGCCCGGCGGAGGTGGACCACCTGATCGGCGATCCGTCGAAGGCCGACCGGGACCTCGGCTGGAGGCCGCGGACGAGCTTCGAGCAGCTGATCCGCCTGATGACCCGCGCCGACCTCGAGCTGCTGGCACCGCGCTGAGCATCATGAGCGTGCCGCTGTTCGACACCTCGACGCCGGTGCACGGGCTGCGGGCGGAGCTGCGTGCGGCGGTCGAGCGGGTGCTCGACTCCGAGCGCTACATCCTCGGCCCCGAGGTGAGCGGGTTCGAGCATGAGTTCGCCGAGTACTGCGGCGCCCCACAGGCGGTCGGGGTGGCCAACGGCACCGAGGCGATCACGATCGCGCTGCGCGCCATGGGCGTCGGTCCGGGAGACGAGGTCGTCGTCCCCTCATTTACGTTCTATGCCTCAGCCGAGGCGATCCCGCCGACGGGCGCCACCCCCGTTTTCTGCGACATCGACCCCGAGACCTACTGCGTCACCGCCGAGACGGTCCGCGCGGCGCTGACACCGCGAACCAAGGCAGTCATCGCGGTGCACCTGTTCGGCAACGTAGCGCCGATCGCGGAGATCGAGGCGCTCGGCGTGCCGGTGCTCGAGGACGCCGCCCAGGCCGCCGGCTCGACCGTTGGCGACGAGCGTCCCGGGGCGCTCGGCACGGCGGCGACGTTCTCGTTCTTCCCGTCCAAGAACCTCGGCGGCTTCGGCGACGGCGGCATGATCACGACACGCGACGACGCGCTCGCCGAACGTGTGCGCACCCTGCGCTTTCACGGCTCGCACGACAAGGTGACCTACGAGCAGATCGGCTACAA
Source organism: uncultured Solirubrobacteraceae bacterium (assembly GCA_963737025.1). GTDB lineage: Bacteria > Actinomycetota > Thermoleophilia > Solirubrobacterales > Solirubrobacteraceae > Palsa-744. The sequence goes on along the minus strand of CAVTRA010000004.1, from coordinate 80,569 downwards.
CTCGCGGCTGGACGAGCTGCAGGCGGCGATCCTGCGCGTGCAGCTGCCGCACCTCGACGCGTGGGCCGACGGACGACGGCGCGCCGGGCGCCACTACGAGGACGCCGGGCTCGGCGAGCTTGTGGCGCTGCCACGACCCACCGCCGGCGCCGCACCCGCGTGGCACCTGTACGTGATCAGCGATCCCGACGTCGAGCGCCTCGAAGGCGCGCTCGCGTCAGCAGGCATCGGGCACAAGCCCTACTACCGCACGCCGGTGCACATGCAGCAGCCGATGCGCCGGTGGGCCGCCGGTGTCGAGCTGCCCGCCACCGCGCACGCGGCACGCACACATCTGGCGATCCCGATGAGCCCGGTGCTCACGCGCGAGCAGGCCGATCAGGTCGTCGACGCCGCACGCGGCGCGTCCGGCTAGCGCCAGCGCTCGAGCAGGTCCTCGTCGCCGACCTCGCGCACCACACGCGCCGGCACGCCCATCACCACCGCCCGCGCAGGCACGTCACGCGTCACAACCGCGCCGGCCGCCACAAACGCCTCCTCGCCGATCTCGACCCCGGGCGTCAGCACCGCCCCACCGCCCACGCGACAGGCTCGGCGCAGCCTGGCGCCACGGACGGGTGTCTCCTGCCCGTGGCGCGCCATCGTGTCGTCGTTCGTGGTGATCGCGCCCGGGCCCACGAACACCTCGTCCTCGACGAGCGTGAACGCAGTCAGGTACACGTTGGTCTGTACGCGCACGCGCGCGCCGACGACCACGTCGTTGTCAACCACGCTGCCGCGGCCGATCACCGAGCCCTCGCCGATCCACGTGCGCTCGCGCACGAACGCCTGGTCCCCCAGGATCGCCTCCGGTCCGATGCTCGCGCCCGCGAACACCACCGTGCCCGCACCCACGCTCACTCGCGCCGCCAACTCCAGAGCCTGCACCTCACCCTGAGCTCCCGAGTGACGCGCCAGTCGCGGGCGCTTGCCCAGCACCGCGTGGTCCTCGATCGCACAACCCTCGCCGATCACCGTGCCCGCGTGAACGACCACATAGGCCCCGAACGAGACGCCCTCGCCGACGACCACACCCTCGCCCAGCAGCGGTCCGCGCGCCTGCTGGCTGGCTGACGAACCCGTCGCCTCGCCTGCGCTCACAGCCGCACGACGTTGGTCGTGCTCGACCCGCGCGTGACGCCACGCAGATCCACCACCAGACGTGCGCGACGCGCGATCAGCTCGTGGTCGACACCCGGATGCGCGGTCACGATCAGCGCGAGGTCGGTGTCCGCGAGCAGCTCCGCGAATGGCGTGTTCGTGAGCGCGAACTCCTGGAGGCTCGGGACGTACGGATCGTGGTAGAGCACCTCGGCGCCCAGGTCTTTGAGCAGCGACATGATCTTTAGCGCCGGCGACTCGCGCACGTCGCCAACCCCGGGCTTGTAGCTGACGCCGACGACCGCGATCCGTGCGCCTTTCACCGACATGCCGCGGTCGTTCAGCGCGCGCTGCACCTTCGCGACGCAGTGATAGGGCATCTGCTGATTGACCTTGCCTGCGAGCTCGATGAACTCGGTGGCCATGTCGAACTCACGCGCACGCCAGCTCAAATAAAAAGGATCTACTGGCAGGCAATGACCACCCATCCCCGGCCCAGGCTCAAAGCGCATGAACCCATACGGCTTGCTGGCCGCTGCGTCGACGACCTCCCAGATGTCGATCCCCATGCGGTCGGTCAGCATCGCCAGCTCGTTCACCAGCGCGATGTTCACCGAGCGAAAGATGTTCTCCAGCAGCTTCGTGAGCTCCGCCGCCTCCGGGCTCGACACGCGCACGAGCTCGTCGCAGATCAGCCCATAGAGCTGTTCTGCACGCTCCGCGCAGGTGTCCGTCAAACCGCCCAGCACCTTCGGCGTGTTGCGCAGCGTGAAGTCTGTGCGGCCCGGGTCGACGCGCTCCGGTGAGAACGCCAGATGGAAGTCCCGCCCGGCCGCCAGCCCCGACTCCTCCAGCAGCGGCGCCACCCGCTCGCGTGTCGTGCCGGGGTACGTCGTCGACTCCAGCACCACCAGCTGGTCCGCCCGCAGCACCTCAGCCAACGCGCGCGTGGCGTCGATCAGCGGCCCCAGATCCGGCTCGCGGTTGCGCGTCAAAGGCGTCGGCACGCAGATCAGCACCGCGTCCGCCTTGGCCAGCTCCGCGTAGCGCGTCGTGGCGTGGATGCGCGCCGCCACGTGCGCAAGCTGCTGCGAGGAGACGTCCTCGATGTAGGACTCGCCGGCTGCCAGCGCCTCGATCTTGCGCGAGTCCACGTCGACCGCGATCACATCGCAGCCCTCCTGCGCAAACGCCACCGCAAGCGGCAAGCCGACGTACCCCAGCCCGATCACACCAACGGTCGTCATCTCGGCCGCCAGTGTAAGGCGTTACCGGGACGATCCAGCGTCATAGATCTCCGCCAGCGCCGGCGCGATCGCCGCCGGGCCGCAGAGCGCGCGCACGCGTTCGCGTCCGCGCTCGCCGGCCGCGCGATCTCCCGCGAGCCGCGTGATCGCGCCTGCGAGCGCAGGAGCGTCGTCCGCTGGCACCAGCGCCTCCGCATCCACCAACTCGGGCAGCGCTCCCACGCGACTGGCCGCGACCGGCAGTCCCACAGCCATCGCCTCCGCCGCCGCCAGGCCGAAGGTCTCCGCCGAGCGCGACGGCACCAGCGCGATCGCCGCCCGCGCACGCAGCGCCGCGAGCTCCGCGTCGCCAACCTGACCCACGAAGCGGACCGCACCCTCGTCCGCGCGTCGCATCAGCGGCTCGCGCTCCGGACCCTCGCCCGCGACCACCAGCGGGATTCCCGCGATCCGGCACGCATCGATCGCCACGTCCACCCCCTTCTCAGGCGCCAGACGCGAGGCCACCAGCGCATAGGCGTCTGCCGCAGCGCCGGGCTCTGCCGCAGCGCGGGGGTCGGCCGCCGCGCCGGCGTCTGCCGCCGCGCCGTGGTCTGCCGCGAGCGCGGCCTCCCGCACAGGCGGGGCGAGCACATGTACCCGCGCCCAGTCGAGCGGCGCTCGCAGCTCGCGCAGCCGCTCGCGAGCGAAGCGACTGGGGACGATCACGGCGTCGGCCTGGTCGACGAGGCGCCGCTGCCACAGCGCCAGCGCGGCTCCGTAGGAGACCGCCTCTGGCACGCTCCCGCGGCAGTTCAGCCTCACCCCCGGCAGCGTGTCGCGCCCGTGGCAGCGCGTGCACTCGGCGCCGCGTGTGAAGCACACGCCGATCGCACAGACAAGCCGGTACTGATGTAGGTGCAGCACGATGCGCGCCCCGGCGGCACGCGCAGCGGCCAGCGCACGCCAGCCGAGTGCGGGCTGCAGGTTGTGGGCGTGCACGACGCGCGCGCCGCTACGCCGCACCGCGGCGGCCACCTCGTCGGGTTCGAGCCCGCCCCGCAGCAACCCCATCGCGGCGCGTGCGTGGCTGAGGCTCGCGGAGTCCCGCGCGAGCAGCTCGGCGGGCTCGCCGAGGTGCTCGCGCACGAGCCACATCAGGTCCTCTACCGTGCGCTCCTCCCCGCCGGTGGCGCGATAGCGGTTGTGCAGGAAGAGGACCATTGCGGCGTCAAACCTAGACTCTCTGCCAGTCATGCCCCCCCCTGCTTCGATCGTGATCCCCACACGTGCGCGCCTGCCCTACCTGGAGGTGGCGTTGTCCTCGATCGTGCCCGAGGCCACGCGGGCGGGTGCGGAGGTGCTCGTCGTCGATGACGCCGGCCCCTCGGCCGCGGCACGCGAGCTGACGGAGCGCCTCGGCGCGCGCTACGAGCCGCATCCGAGCCCGCTCGGGCTGAACGTCGCTCGCAACACCGGCGTCGAGCGCTCGCAGGGGGAGCTCGTGGTGTTCGTCGATGACGACGTACGCGTCCGCGACGGCTGGCTGCGGGCGCTGCTCGAGGCCGCACGCGTGCATCCGCTCATCGACGTCTTCACCGGCCCGATCACCGCTGAGCTGGAGGGGCCAGCGCCACGCACCTGCGGCCGCGAGCGCCCGCCGATCACCACCCTGGAGCTGGGCGAGCGCGACACGGACGCGAGCTTCGCATGGGGCGCGAACATGGCGATCCGCCGGAGCGCCTTGGAGCGAGTGGGACTGTTTGACGTGTCGCTTGAGCACGGCGGCGACGAGCAGGAGTGGCAGGAACGCCTGCGGGCGGGAAAGCCCGGGGCGAGGGTTCTGTACGTTGCGGCGGCGTCGGTCGCGCACCGTCGCGCCGGCGACGACGCGCGCCTGCGCTCGCTCGCGCGTGGGGCCTACGCGCGCGGGCGCGCTGCGCGGCGCTTCGACGCCCGCCGCAGGCAGGCTCCGTCGCTTGTCGAGGAGCTGACCACGCTCACCGGCTGTCTCGCGCATGTGCTGCGTCGCCGCTGCCCGGCGGGGCTGACCATGGTCGCCCACAGCTACGGTCGCCTCCTAGAGGGAGTCCGCGAACGCACGCCGTTGGCGCAGGACCCGGCGATCGCTGTGAACGGTCTACGGGGACAGGCACCCGCGAGCGAGGACTTTCTCTCGGGCACGAGCGGCGCCGTAGGAGGACTCGACGGCGCGCGCCGCGAGGCCCTGGATGCGGCCGTCAACGCGTGGGAGCTGCTCAGTGCACGGCGGCTGCGCCTGGCGTTGGCAGCGCGCCGCGACCCGCCGCTGCGACGGGTGCTCGTCCTCGGCGTCGAGCGCCCGGAGCGCCGCGTGCTCGCCGGGGCGATCCGCGACGAGCTGTTGCGCTCCCGTCACGACGTCGAGCTGTACACCGCTGGCGCGCAGGACCGGGGAAAGTTCGAGAACCTCAACCGATTGCTTGCTGCCCATCCAGCGGACGGCCACGACTGGCTGCTGGTGATCGACGACGACGTCGAGCTGCCACACGGCTTCCTCGACCGCTTCCTGTTCCTCTGCGAGCGCTACTCACTGGCCCTCGCACAGCCGGCCCACCGCCTGCACTCCCATGCGGCATGGCCGGTCACGCGGCGCCAGCCGCGGAGCGCTGTGCGCGAGACGCGCTTTGTCGAGATCGGGCCGGTCACCGCCTTCGCCAGCCGCACGTTCCCGGTGCTGCTGCCGTTTCCAGAGCTGCGCATGGGCTGGGGACTGGATGTCCACTGGGCGGCGCTCGCGCGTGAGCACGGTTGGCGCTGCGGGGTCGTCGACGCAGTCTCGATCCGCCATCGCGCGGCGCCCGCAGCCGCCGCGTACGGGCGCGATGCGGCCATCGCCGAGGCACGTGCCTTCCTGCACGGCCGCGCCTACCTCAGCGCGAATGAGGCTGACCGCACCGTGATGACGCACCGCGGCTGGTGAGCTCCCCCAGGCACAGCCGGCCACGGGTGGCTGTCGTGGCCGAGTTCTACCCGAGCGTGCGCGACCCGGTTCTCGGCGTGTGGGCGCACCGCCAGACGCTCGCGGCGCGCGACGCCGGAGCGGACGTGCGCGTGCTCGTGCTGCAGCGACTCGTGCCGCCGCGCTCGGCGCTCGCGGACGGCCCGGCAACCGCCGCGCGCGCGCTCGCCGAGCTGCTGCGCGAGCCGCGCCGGCAGACGCGCGACGGCATCGAGGTCGCCTACGTGCCGTACGTCTCGCCGCCGCGCGAGCGTTCGTACGCGGGATGGGGAGCGTGGTCGGCGCCGACGCTCGGCGTGGCGCTGCGCGTGCTCGCGCGCTCGTTCCCGTTCGACCTCATCCACGCGCACAACGCCGTCCCGGCCGGCGACGCGGTCCGCCGCGCGCGGCTGCGCACGCCGACGGTCGTGTCGGTACACGGCGGCGACGTGCTCTACACAGCTCGACGAGACGAGGCGGGCGCGCAGGCCGTCGCACACGGCCTCGGCGCGGCAGCGCTCGTGCTCGCCAACAGCCACGGCATCGCCGAGCTGGCGCGCACGCACGGCGCCGGCGAGACACGCGTCGTGCATCTCGGAACCGAGCTCCCATCGGCCCAGCGCCCCGTGCGCGGCGATTCACGGGCCGGCTGGACAGCGAGCGGCCGCTCGCAGCCGGCCCCGTCGCTGGTCACGGTCGCGCACCTGGTCGCGCGCAAGCGCCACGCGGACGTGCTGCGCGCGCTGGCGGTGCTGGGACCGCGCCATCCCACGCTGCGCTACGTCGTCATCGGCGACGGCCCCGAGCGGATCGCCCTGGAGGGGCTCGCGGTCCGCCTCGGCGTCGCCGAGCGGGTCGAGTTCCTCGGCCAGCTCGAGCCAACCGCGGCGGTGGAGCGCGCCCGCGCCTGCACCTTGTTCGTGATGCCGTCCACGGAGGAGGCCTTCGGCGTCGCCTACGTCGAGGCGATGGCCGCGGGCGTGCCGGCGATCGGCTGCCGCGGTGAGCCTGGCCCGGAGGAGATCGCGGCTGCGGGCGACGGCTTCCTGCTCGTGCCACCCGGCGACATCGAGCGACTGACCCAGCGCATCGACGAGCTGCTGTCTGACCCGCACAGGCTGCGCGAGGCCGGGCAGCGTGCGCGGGCCACTGTCGCCGCGAACTTCACGTGGGAGCGCTGCGGCGCGCAGACGCTCGCCGCCTACAAGCACGTCCTGGCGTGAAGCCGGTGCTGTTCGTCACCGGGCACGCGCCCGCCTACCGGGTGGGGGCGCTCGCGTGCCTGCACGAGCGCGAGGGGATCGAGCTGGCACTGTTCGGCGGACGCCTGCAGCATGGCGGCGCGCAATTCGAGCAGCAGCTTCCGTTCCCGCACCGGCACGTGCGCCCGCACCAGCTCTACGCGCTGGCCGCGAGCGGGCGCTACCGCGCGGTGGTGTGCCCCACCGGCGGGCGTCTCGCACCGCTTGCCGCATGGGCCGGCGCGCGCCGCGGCGGCGTTCCGCTGATCCTGTGGGCCTCGCTGTGGGCGCATCCGCGGAGCCTCGCGCACACGCTCAGCTACATACCACTGCGTCGCCTGTATCGCTCCGCCGACGCCGTCGTCACCTACGGACCGCACGTGAGCGCATACGTGCGGAGGCGCGGCGCACGCAACGTGCACGTTGCCCCACAGTCGGTCGACAACGATTTCTGGCGCTCAGCCGAGCGGGAGAGCCCCACCGATCCCCAGTGGCCCGCGCGAGCCGACGTCAGGTTCCTGTTCGTCGGCCGGCCTGTCGCCGGCAAGGGCCTGCCGGTGCTCGTGTCGGCGTGGCACCTCGCCAAGCTGAGCTCGCCAACGTGCGCGCTCGTGCTCGCGGGCGTGGGCGCCCACGCGGGCGCGGGCGTTGGCCAGCAAATCGCGCTCCGGGTGGACGGGAGCGAGGCATCGGGCTCGCCGATCGTGCGCCTCGATCCGCTCGAGCCGACGCGGCTGCGCGACGTGTACGCGGCGTGCGACGTGCTCGTCGTGCCGTCAGTGCAGACGCGCACCTTTCGCGAGCCATGGGGGTTGGTTGTCAACGAGGCCATGAACCAGGGGCTTGCAGTGATCGCGTCAGACGCAGTCGGCGCCGCCGCCGGCGGCTTGGTGCGCGAAGGCGTCAACGGCGTCGTCGTGCCGGCCGGTGATCCGACCGCGCTCGCGCGCGCAATCGAGCGGTTGGCACGGGACGCCGATCTGCGCAAGCGCCTGGGCGCCGCGGGCGCGCGAGAAGTGCTCGGGTTCAACTACAACGCATGGGCCGAGGGCTTCTCCCGGGCGCTCTCGAGCGTCGGTGTCTCCGCACTGATTGGTAGCGTTGAATAGTCAGCCTATGAGAATCGCCCGTCTCGAGAGCCGACCGATCGGACTTCGCTCGGCCGCCCAGATCGCGCTGTTGCTGACCGCGATACTGGCGGCGACATCGCTCGCGATCGCACAACCGGCGCGCGCGGACATCGGCGAAACGATCATCCTTCGCTGCACACACCGCGAATCGCTGAGCGGCTTCAGCCAGAGCGCGTACCGTCAAGCGCTGAAAGAGCTAAACGCCGACACCGAAGAGTACAGCAACTGTTCGTCGTTGATTCGGGCCGCGCAGGAAGCAGCGGCGGCCGGCCGGGGAGGGGCAGGCGGCGGCGCCCCACCGGTCGCGATCGCTGCCACGCCGGCCGAGCAGCAGGCAATCGCGCACGCGCAGCACGCGGCACCGGGGCCGGTAAAGCTCGGGGGCGGGCTGATCCATCCGGGCGTGATTCACACCGACATCGCTTCGGCGTTCAGCTCGATGCCCACTCCGCTGCTCGCGACGCTGGCGTTCGTGCTCTTGTGCCTGGTGCTGCTTGCGGGTGGTGCGCTTCGAAAGCGAGTCCGTGCCGGCCGCGCCGACTGAGCTCGCGCCCGCATCGGAGGTGGCTGCGCCGCCAGCTCCGCTCATTCGCGGATGGCAACGCCGGCCCTCGCGTGTCCCGAATCGGGCGGGCGGACGCTGGCTGCACGCGCTGTGGTGGCCGACGCTGCTGGTCGCGGCGATCTTCTGCCTGATCACCTTCTACGCAAAGGGCGGCCTGAACCTCGAATCGATGGTCTCCACGGAGATGGCGTTGACGATCGGCGCAGCCGTGCTGATCGCCGCGTGCCTGCTGCTGGCGGCGCCGGGCATGCGCGCCTACGGCGTTTGGCCCGCCGGCTTGCTGCTCGCCCTCACGGTCCTCACGGCGCTGTCGATCGTGTGGTCGGTGCAGCCGGACCACAGCTGGCAGGACTCGGGACGGATGCTCGCCTACACGGCCGTGTTTGCCGCAGGGGTCGCGCTCGTGCGCGTCGTGCCTGAGCGCTGGCCAGCGGTGCTCGGCGGCCTCACGCTAGCGGCAGTCGTGGTGTGCGCGTACTCACTCGCGACGAAGGTCTTCCCGAGCCTCGACCCTTTGAACACGTTCGCCCGCTTGAACGAACCTTACGGCTACTGGAACGCCGTCGGGCTGACCGCGGCGATGGGCGTGATCTGCTGCCTGTGGCTCGGCTCGCGGCGCACGGGGCACGCGCTGGCGCGCGCGTTCGCGTACCCCGCCATGGGCCTGCTGCTGGTGACGCTCGTGCTCGCCTATTCCCGCGGTGCGCTCGCTGCGCTCGCGCTGGGCCTCCTGTTGTGGTTCTGCATCGTGCCGCTGCGCATGCGCGCCGCCGCGCTTCTGATCGTCGCGGCGCTCGGCGCGGGCGCGTTGGTGGCGTGGGACTTCTCCAAGCACGCGCTCAGCTCCGAAGGCGTGCCACTCGCCGAACGTGCGCAGGCCGGTCACCAACTGGGCGCGCTGATCGTGGCGATGCTCGTGGCGCTCACGATCGTCGGGATCGCGATCGGCTTCACGACGGCGCGCCGCGCGCCGTCGCTGATCGCTCGCCGGCGCGCGGGGGCGCTGCTGCTGGCGATGGTCGTGCTCGTGCTGATCGCGTTCGCGGGGGCGCTCGCGCACAGCCAGCGAGGCTTCACCGGCAGCATCTCGCACGCCGTGAGCGCCCTCACCGATCCCAACGCAAAACAGCCTCCGAACACAGCGGCGCGGTTGACGGCCGTGGCGAGCGTGCGCGCGCGCTACTGGAAGGAGGCGCTGCAGGTGTTCCAAGCGCATCCCGCGCTCGGCTCCGGCGCCGAAGGCTTTTGGACGGCGCACCTGCGCTACGAAACCGAGACGCTCGAAGTCAGGCACGCCCACGGCTTCATCGTGCAGACTCTCGCCGACCTCGGGCTCGTAGGTCTGATCATCGCGCTCGCGCTGCTGCTCACGTGGATGACCGCGGCGGGGCGCGCTACGCATCCGTTCAACCGCCGCTGGACCGGCTGGCGGACCTGGCTGCGGATCCCCCGAGGCGAGCGCCCCGGCTGGCGCGCGCTGCGCGAGCCCGCGCTGACTCGCTACACCCCCGAGCGCGTCGGGATGCTGTGCATGCTCTGCGTGGTGGTCGTGTTCGGAGCGCACTCACTGATCGATTGGACGTGGTACGTGCCGGGCGACGCGTGCGTGGCGCTGCTGTGCGCGGGCTGGCTCGCCGGCCGCGGCGAGCTGGTGCGCACTCCGGTCCTGGCGGGCGCGCCGCACACAGCCACAGGCGCGCCGCAGGCGGGCACTCCAAGCGGCATGGGCTGGCGCCCGGGATCGGGACGACGGCCTTCCTACACGAGCGCCCTGATGGCCGCCGCGGTGGTGGTGCTGGCGCTACTCGCGGCGTGGTCGCAGTGGCAGCCGCAGCGCTCGGAAGACGCCCGCAGTCAAGCTGACGCGGAGCTTCAAGCCCACAACGTGCGCGCGGCGACCGACGCCGCCGACGCAGCCGTCTCGCGCGATCAGCTGTCCGTCGAAGCGCTGTTCGCGCTAGCTAACGTCCAGCAGCGCTCGGGGCATCCGGCACTCGCGCAGGCGACGCTCGAACGCGCGGTGCGCCTGCAGCCGTCGAACCCGCAGACGTGGCTGGTTCTCGGGCGCAACGACCTCGTGACCGGCAAACCGCAGGCCGCGGTGAAGGAGCTGCAGGCGGCGATCTATCTCGACCCGCAGTTGATCTCGATGGAAGCGGTCGCCGCCGGACGGCCAGAAGCGATCGAAGTCCACAACGATTACATCCAGGCACTGCAGGCCGCCCAGCGCCAGGAAGCCGCGGCAAGGGCCGCCGCGGCCGCAGCGGCGGCGCGCGCCGCGAGGATCAAAAGCGCGAGCGCACGGCACGCGCGAGCAGCAGCCGGCGGGCACCGGGCACGCCACCCGCGCGGCGTACATTGATCGCCTCGAAGCGGAAATCGCCGAGCAACGCGGCGAGCGTCTCGCGGCTGTAGTAGCGGACGTGGTCCCCCCGGGGGTCAAACCGCGCGGCATATGCAGGGCGCGAGAGCGCCATGCGCGCGACTGCGAGCCGGCCGTGGGAGGGCGTGCTGATGAGCAGGCTCCCGCCTGAGCGCAGCACTCGGCGAACCTCCGATAGCCACGCTGCCGTGTCGAGGACGTGCTCGATCACCTCACCGGCCCAGACCACGTCGAAGCCCGCGTCCGGCAGCTCCCACGCGCCTTCGCCGTCCACGAGCCGCAGATCCAACTGCGGATGGAGCGCTCGCGCGCGGCGCAGCGGCTCCTCGGCTACGTCGATCCCCACCACCTGCGTGCCCGCGCGCGCGAGCTCAGCGGTGAAGCGTCCCTCGCCACAGCCGACGTCGAGCACACGCTGTCCCGCTGCGACGTTGTCAAGTAGGAAGCGTCGGCGCAGGGCGAAGTCCGCCGGCTCGAGCCCCTCCGGGATCCCCTGCCACAGCCCTTCATGGTAATCGCGCGACGGCATGCGACGGTACAGGCTAAAGCCGGGCAGGCGCCGTAAGGCTGCAGCACGGCTCTCACGGCTACCAAAAGCTGCGCAAAGTGAATAGTGTGGCGCGATGCACGCTGGGGAGAAGCGATGAACGCGCGAGACCGCCAGTGAGGGTCGCGTTCGACAGCCGTCCTGCTTCTGATCCAGACGGCGTCGGGCGCTATTCCAGTTGCCTGCTTGAGGCGCTGCGCGAGACGGTGGCGGGCAGCGATCAAATCGTTGAGACGCATCGCCCGTCAGCGCTCGCGCGCTCACGCGGCGCAGACGTGTTTCACTCACCGTGGATCGACGGCGCGATGCTGCACAGCCCGTGCCCGATGGTTGTCACGATTCACGACCTGGCGATGCTGAAGCGCCGCAGCGAGCACCTGCGCAGCGGCCTACGCCTACGCCTGCGCCGCCTTGCGGCGCAACGCGCGGCGCGCGTGATCGTGCCGAGCGAGGCGGTGGCAGATGACGCTGTCGGGCACCTGAGGCTCGCTCGTGAGCAGGTCGTTGTGATCCCCGAGGCCGCCACCGGCGCGATGTACCAGCGCACGCCGGGGGAGGTCGCGGCGGTGCGCGCGCGCTTTCAGTTGCCGGAGCGCTTCCTGGTGTGGGTCGGCGGCCTGCGCCACCCCGATCCGGGCAAGCAGATCGTCAAGCTCGCGGGCACGCCCCGCGATCTGCCCCTGGTGCTCGTCGGCGCCACACGCCCGTGGGCGCGCGAGCTCCCGAATGTGATCCTCACGGGCCGAGTCTCCGACGAGCACCTTGCGGCGATCTACAGCGGCGCGCACGCACTGGTGTGCGCCTCGACCAACGAGGGCTTCGGCCTATCGGCAGTCGAGGCGCTGTCCTGCGGGACGCCAGTGGCAGCCTGCCACGCCCCGGCGCTATCCGAGGTGCTGGGCGAGCGCGCGACGTTCGTGGCGCCGGGCGACATGGACGCGTTGATCGCGGCCGCGGAGGGCGCTCAGCGCCCAGCGCCGGCGCCCCCTGCGTGGAGCTGGCACGACGCCGCGCGCGCGACCTGGGACGTGTATGCGAGCGCCGCGAACGCAGCGGCCGTGGAGCATGCCCGCCGGTCGCCCCGCCCGCTGCGCCGGGCGGCGGGAGCGCCGGGTGCCGCGGGAATTGACGGTCTCGAGCCTCAGTAGGCGCCCCGCCGTGTGAGCACGGCAGGGATGGTCTTCAAGAGGATCGTCAAATCCAGCGCGAGCGACCAGCTCTCGAGGTAGATGAAGTCGAGGTGCACGAGGTCGTCGAAGTCGAGCTCGGAGCGCCCGGAGACCTGCCACAGGCCGGTCAGCCCGGGAAGTACCAGGTAGCGCTTGCGGTGCCAATCCTCGAGCATCGCGTAGTCGCGTTCGGGCAGTGGCCGCGGACCGACAAGCGACATCTCGCCGCGCAGAACATTGACCAGCTGGGGAAGCTCGTCCAGTGAGAAACGCCGCAGCAGATGCCCGATCGGCGTCAGGCGCGGATCGCGGCGGATCTTGAAGAGCGCTCCGGAGGCCTCGTTGAGCTCTTCGAGCCCCGCCTGATCGTCCTCGGCATCGCTGTGCATGGTGCGGAACTTCAGGCAGGCGAACGGGCGCTGACCGATGCCGCGACGCATGGAGCGGTACAGGATCGGCCCGCGCGAGCTGAGGCGCACGGCCAGCGTGAGCGCCAGCAGCAGCGGGCTGAGCAACAGCAGCAGCAGCGTCGCCCCGACGATGTCGAATGTGCGCTTGAGGGCGAAATCGATGCCCTCGAACACCGGCGGCCCGAGTTCGAACAGCGGCACCGACTGGCCCGGTACGAACTCCGCGCGATGGATCAGGATCTCCATGGTCGAGGGCGCGAGGCGCACGCGAACGCCGCGTTGGTGGCACTGGTCGACGAGCTCGACGGCGTCGTCCTGCGGAAAGTCGGGGTCAGCGATGATCACCTCGTCGATGCGCCCGTCGGCCAGAACCTGCTCGAGGCTCGCCAGCGTGCCGAGCGCGCGCAGGCCGTTGTCGGGAAGCGGCTTGGACGACAGGAAGCCGACGACCTCGATCGGCGCGTGGGGGACGTCTGCGAGCGCGTGGGCGACATCCGCGATGTGCTTGCCGCTGCCGACGAGGACGGCGCGCCGCTGGTAGCCGACGGATCGCAGCAGCAGCCCCGTGATGCGTTCATCGGCGGCGCGCAGCGACGCGATGTAGAAGATCGCGAACACGAGTGAGCTCCAGAACAGGTAGTAGCTGGAGAAGTGTTCGCCGCTGACGACGGCGAAGATCAGCGCTACGAACGCCACCTGGAACAGCGAGCCGACGATTCGAGAGAGCCCGGGGCGCAGCGCGCGCTGTGCATAGAGCCCCGAGCGCGCGAACAACAGCGCGGTCAGCAGGTAGGCGAAGGGCAGGAAGTGTTCGGTGGTTTCGCGCGAGTGCGCCACCTGAACGCTGCCGTGCACGGCTTCCTTGAGCACGAGCGCCGTGAAGATCGCAAGCGCCACCCCGGCGAAGTCGAGCGCGAGCAGCGAGGCCACCCGGGCGATGCGCCAGAACGTCGAGGTGCGCAGCAGGAACGACACGAGGGGCGGGCGCTTGCGACGGATGTCGCGGCCAGAGCGCTCGATGCGCTGGATGCGTTGCGTGCTCGCGGGCGAGGTCGGCCGCGTACGCACGCGAGGGGCAGGTGGCGCCGACGGAGTCGAGGTTTCCGAGACGCGTGGTCCCATCTCGCTACTCACAACACCGCAGCCTCGCATATGGAGCGGTTACGACGGCGCCCGCCGACACGCATTGCATGGTGGCTTGCGGGAGGGCGCCGAGGCGAATCCGCGCCGCGCGCGCCACGGTCAGCTGGCGCCACCGCCAACCAGGAACTCGACGCCCGACTGCTGGATCGTGCGCTGCAGGCCGTCGCGCAGCGAGACCTCGGGGGACCATCCGAGCAGCTCGCTGGCGAGCGCGATGTTCGGCTTGCGCTGCTTGGGGTCGTCTTCGGGCAGCGCCTCGTAGACGATCTCGGCGGTCGAGCCGGTCAGCTCTTTCACGATTTCGGCGAGCTCCAGCAGCGTGAACTCATCGGGGTTGCCGATGTTCACCGGGAAGTGATGGCCGGACTCTGCAAGCCCGATGATCCCGCGGATCAGGTCTGAGACGTAGCAAAAGGAGCGCGTCTGGCTGCCGTCGCCGAACACGGTGATCGGCCGGTTGGCGAGCGCCTGGCGCAAAAAGGTGGGAATTGCGCGACCGTCGTGCGGTCGCATGCGGCTGCCGTAGGTGTTGAAGATCCTGACGATCGCGGTGTCGACGCCCTGCTGGCGGTGGTAGGCCATCGTCAGGGCCTCGGCGTAGCGCTTGGCCTCGTCGTAGACGCCCCGCGGGCCGATCGGGTTGACGTGCCCCCAGTAGCTCTCGGACTGCGGGTGTTCGAGCGGGTCGCCGTAGACCTCGCTGGTCGACGCGATCAGAAAGCGGGCGCGCTTGGCCTTGGCCAGACCGAGCGTGTGGTGGGTGCCGTAGGAGCCGACCTTGAGCGTGTGCAGCGGCAGGCGCAGGTAGTCGATCGGCGAGGCCGGCGAGGCGAGGTGGTAGACGAAGTCGATCGACTCGTCGATGAAGTAGGGGTTGATGATGTCGATGCCGACGTGCATGAAGCGCTCGCGGTCGCGGATGTGCTCGATGTTGGCGAGCGAGCCGGTCTCGAAGTTATCGACGCAGATCACGCGGTTGCCGCGCGCGAGCAGCTCATCGCACAGGTGAGAGCCGAGGAAGCCGGCGCCGCCGGTGACCAGGCAGGTGGACATTGCGCGGGAGAATACCCCTCACCAAGCACGCGTACTAGTACGCGCGGGCGGCGGCCGCGAGTTCCGTCACCGTGCGGTCCTTATCATCTGGCACATGGCCTCGACCGAGGAGCACCTCACCGTCGCGCCGATCGTCGGCCCGGATGACCCGCGCCGCTTCACCGACTCGGGGATCGAGATCTCCGAGCTGTACACCGAGGAGGACCTCCCAAAGGACCTCGACCTGGGCGAGCCGGGGGCGTTCCCGTACACGCGCGGCGTGCACCGCGAGATGTACCGCAAGCAGCCGTGGACGATGCGCCAGTACGCGGGCTACGCCTCTGCGAAGGAGTCAAACGAGCGCTACCGCTACCTGCTGTCGAAGGGCTCCACCGGCCTGTCGATGGCCTTCGACTTGCCGACGCAGCTGGGCCTCGACTCGGACAACCCCCGATGCCTGGGCGAGGTGGGACGCACGGGGGTGGCGATCGACACGATCGATGACATGCGCACGGCGTTCGACGGCATCCCGCTCGATCAGGTGTCCACCTCGATGACGATCAACGCGCCCGCTGCGTGCCTGCTGCTCCTGTACGAGCTCGTGGGCGAGGAGCAGGGCGTGCCCTCCCAGAAGCTGCGCGGCACCACGCAGAACGATGTGCTCAAGGAGTACATCGCGCGCGGCAACTACATCTACCCGCCGGTGCCGACGATGCGCCTGACGACGGACCTGTTTGAGTACTGCCAGCAGCGTGTGCCGAAGTGGAACACGATCTCGATCTCCGGCTATCACTTCCGCGAGAAGGGCTGCTCGGCCGTGCAGGAGGTCGCCTTCACGCTTTCGTCGGGGATCGCGTACGTGCAGGCGGCGATCGACCGGGGCCTGTCCGTCGACGACTTCGCGCCGCGCCTGGCGTTCTTCTTCAACGGCCACAACAACGTCTTCCAAGAGGTGGCGAAGTTCCGCGCGGCGCGCAGGATGTGGGCGCACATCATGCGCGAGCGCTTTGGCGCCACGAACCCGAAGGCGACGATGCTGCGCTTCCACACGCAGACCGGCGGCGTGACGTTGACGGCGCAGCAGCCCGAGAACAACATCGTGCGCGTGGCGCTGCAGGGCTTCGCGGCGGTGTGCGGCGGCACCCAGTCGCTGCACACGAACGGCTTCGACGAGGCGCTCGCGCTGCCGAGCGAGCGCGCGGCCAAAATCGCGCTGCGCACCCAACAGATCCTGGCGCACGAGTCGGGCGCGACCGACACGGTCGACCCGTTCGCGGGCTCCTATTTCGTGGAGGCGCTGACGGACGAGATCGAAGCGCGCGCGAACGAGCTGATCGCGAAGGTCGACGCTCTCGGCGGCTCGGTAAACGCGATCGAATTCATCACCGGCGAGATAGACGAGTCGGCGTGGGGCTACCAGGAGCGCTACCGCATCGGCCAGGACATCGTCGTGGGCGTGAACGCCTATCAGGAAGACGCCCTCGAGGTCCCCGACCTGTTGCGCGTGGACCCGGAGTCAGAGCGCGAACAGCTACAGCGGCTGAAGGCTTTTAAGTCCGACCGTGATGGTGCGCTGGTTGAGCGCCGACTGGGCGAGCTGCGCGACGTCGCCCGCGGCAGCGAGAACGTGCTGCCGGCAATCCGTCAGGCGCTGAAGGACCGCTGCTCGTTGGGCGAGGTGTGCGCGGCGATGCAGGACGTGTTCGGCTCCTACGCTCCGACGTTCTAGGCGCAGAGCGCGTAGAGCCTCCTGGCGGTCGGCCGCGAACGAGCTGCGCCGCCGCTGCGCTTAGGATGCCCGCATGCCGGTCGCGCCCCTCGCATCCGCCTACGACTTCGTCCTCGCGCTCCACATCATCTCGATCGTGATCGCGTTCGGCTGGACGTTCACACTGCCGATCGTCTACGCACTCGCGGTCAAACGCGACCCCCGCAGCCTGCCGCTGCTGCACAGGATCGAAATCACGGTCTCGCGCATGCTCTTGAATCCGGCGCTGCTGGTGGCGCTCGCCGCCGGCATCTTCCTCGCCAGCGACGGCCACCACTGGAGCGAATTCTTCGTGCAATGGGGCCTCGGCGCCGTCGTCGTAATCGGCGGGCTCGTGGGAGCGGTCCTGATACCGGCTGCGAAGCGGGCCGAGGAGGCCGCCACTAGGGACCTCGAGGCCTACACCGGAGGGGAGTTCGTGCCGGGCGAGAGCTACCGCGCTGCGACGCGGACGCTCAACACCGTCGGCAGTGCGGCCTCGCTGCTGGTGTTGGTGACGATCGTGATCATGGCGGTCAAGCCGTAGCTCCGCGATCGTCTGATCGTGCTTGCGGCCTTCGGCGGGCAAGCACGCTCAGACGACGCTCCGCAGCCGAGTTCGGGGGCACCCGGTTGCCCGCCGGCCGGATCATGACCGTCTTGCGGCACGGCGACTCGGCTTCTTGACTGCCATTGCCCGTGAGATCACCGCGAAGTCTTCTTGTGGGATCTGGAATAGGCCGACCCGGAACATGTATCCCCAGCGGCGCTTGTCCTTGATGAAGCTGAGCTGGTCGATCAGCGGTCTTATCGGCGCCTCAATGCTGTCTACGAACTCGATGTTGCGCCGCCACGGTGTGAACCCCGGCGCCTGTTCCACCTGGTAGAGATCTTCGTCGACGACCCGACCTATTCCCGTGAAGGCCCGCACCGGCTCTCCGTCTCGCAGGCACGTCTTGGGCGAATAGTAGACCAGCCAATCGTCAGCCTTCAGCCGCTTGAGGCCGGAAGCCTTGCCATGGCCTGCCTGGGTGAATCCGCCCTCTACGCTCAGCCGCACGTGATCACGGCTTATCGTGCTCACCCAGTACGTTCGCTGGTGGGGCGAGCCGAGCGCGGTCGTGCAGATGCTTAGTTGGCGGTGCAGCTGCTCGCGCTCGGCGCGACTCAGCGTCGCGAGCATGCGTTGCTCGATTGCAGCAACGGTCGAGGAAGCCGTGCGTAGGCGGGTGCGTCCCTCGGCCGTGAGGGCATAGCGCTGGCTGCGGCCTTCGCCGACGGCGGTCACGAGTCCGCTGGCTCTTAGGCCGGTGAGGAGCTGGTGCATCGCTTGTCGGCTGACGAACGCGTCGCGCCCCAGGTCTGCATTTGAGATACGCGAACGCGAGGCGAGGATCTGCAGACAGGCGTACTGCGACACGCTGAGTCCGTAGTCGCGCAGCTCCCCGTCCATCGTTGAGTGCAGGGCATGTTGGGCGCGCTTGAGGGCGTAGCCCACGGATTGATCGAGATCGACTTCGCCCACGTCAAGATCTTGACATAGCATCGTGCGTCAAGACCTTGACAACACGAAAGGAAGATCTCCCTGTGTCTGGGATGGTCCCGTCGGCCGGACATTCACGCGCAGAGACCTCGACGGCTAGGCCATCACAATCCACGACGCAGGCTGATCAGCTCAGCCCGCACGGCAAGCACGCTCAGACGACGCTCCGCCGCTCGGGGCGCTCCCAAATACGCGGGTGGCCCGGCTAATCTCCTTGCATGAGCTCTGAGGGCTATCGGGTGGCGGTCGTCGGCGCCACGGGGCAGGTGGGCACTTTGATGCTCGAGTTGCTGCGCGAGCGCGCGTTCCCGGCTCGCGAGATCGTGCCGTTCGCGTCGGAGCGCTCGGTTGGGCGCGAGCTGGAGGGCGGGCTGGTCGTACAGGGCCTCGACGACGAGTCGATCCAGGGCTTCGACCTGGCGCTGTTCTCCGCCGGTGGGTCCACCTCGGGCGAGTGGGCGCCGAAGTTCGTGCAGGCTGGGGCGACGGTCGTCGACAATTCCTCGCGCTGGCGGATGGAGCCCGACGTGCCGCTGGTGGTCAGCGAGGTCAACCCGCAGGCGCTGGACGGGCACCGCGGGATCATCGCCAACCCCAACTGCTCAACGATGCAGATGGTCGTGGCGCTGAAGCCGATCCACGACGCGGCGGGTATCGAGCGACTCGTGATCAGCACCTACCAGGCGGTGTCCGGCACGGGCAAGCGCGCGGTGGATGAGCTGCTCGAGCAGTCCCACGCGCTGCTACATGACCGCCAGATCGAGCCGCCCGACGCGTATGCCCACCAGATCGCCTTCAACGCGCTGCCGCACGCGGGCACGTTCGCCGCGGGCGAGGACCACACCGACGAGGAGCGCAAGCTGATCAACGAGACGCGCAAGATTCTCGGCGATCCTGAGATCCGCGTGTCGGCGACGTGCGTGCGGGTGCCGGTCGTGAACGGCCACTCCGAGGCGGTCAACGTGCAGACGCGCGCAGAGCTCTCGCCGGAGCGCGCCCGCGAGCTGCTCGCGGCAGCGCCGGGCGTGAGCGTGATCGACGACCCCGACGCGGCGCTGTATCCCCTCGCGATCGACGCCACCGGCAAGGACGACGTGTTCGTGGGGCGCATCCGCCGGGACCCCGGCCATGATCGCGCGCTGGACATGTGGATCGTCGCCGACAACCTGCGCAAGGGCGCAGCCACAAACGCCGTGCAGCTCGCGGAGCTGTTGCACCGGCGCGGACTGCTTGGCGCCGATCGCGCACCGTCGCTGGCCTGATCGCAAAAGCCTGGGATCTGGCGGGCGCCAGATAGGATTTGCGTCCGTGGCAAGCAGCCCCCACAACCGACAGGCCGACGCGGCGCTGCTGGCGACCTCGCGCAGCGGGCACCGCAAACCGCCGCGCCAGAAGGCCCCGGAGACATACGAGGAGAAGCTCACGCAGCTGGAGGAGCTGCGTGCGGCGGCGCTGCACTCGGCGCCCGAGGCCGAGGAGAAGCAGCACGCACGCGGCAAGTACACGGCGCGCGAGCGCGTCGAGAAGCTGCTCGACCGGGGCTCGTTCCAGGAGCTCGACACGTTCGTGCGCCACCGAACCTACGACTTCGACATGCAGAAAAACAGGCCGTGGGGCGACGCCGTGGTGACGGGCCACGGCACGATCGACGGACGCACCGTGTGCGTGTTCAGCCAGGACTTCACCGTGTTCGGCGGCTCGCTGGGCGAGGTGATGGGCGAGAAGATGTGCAAGATCATGGATCTGGCGGCCAAGATCGGCTGCCCTGTGATCGGCATCAACGACTCCGGCGGCGCGCGCATCCAGGAGGGGGTCGTCTCGCTTGGCTCCTACGGCGACGTGTTCCTGCGCAATGTGCGCTGCTCCGGCGTGATCCCCCAGATCAGCCTCGTGATGGGCCCCTGCGCGGGCGGCGCCGTGTACTCCCCGGCGATCACCGACTTCATCTTCATGGTCAAGGAGACCTCGCACATGTTCATCACCGGCCCCGACGTGATCAAGACCGTCACCGGCGAGGAAGTCGGCTTCGAGGAGCTCGGCGGCGCGATGACGCACAACACCAAGTCGGGTGTGGCGCAGTTCGCCTCAGAGGACGAGGACGCGTGCCTCGAGGACTGCCGCTACCTGCTGAGCTTCCTGCCGTCCAACAACCTGCAGAGCACGCCGCGAGTGGAGCCGAGCGACGACCCCGAGCGCATGGACCCCGAGCTCGATCACGTCGTCCCTGACAATCCCAACAAGCCCTACGACATGCGCGACGTGGTCAGGCGGATCGTCGATGACGAAGAGTTCTTCGAGGTGCACGAGCACTACGCGAAGAACATCATCTGCGGCTTCTCGCGCCTGGACGGCTACACGGTCGGCATCGTCGGCAACCAGCCCGCGCAGCTCGCCGGCGTGCTCGACATCGACGCCTCGGCGAAGGCCGCGCGCTTCGTGCGCACGTGTGACGCGTTCAACATCCCGCTGCTGACGTTCTGCGACGTGCCCGGCTTCCTGCCCGGTACCGCCCAGGAGTGGGGTGGCATCATCCGCCACGGCGCGAAGCTCCTGTACGCGTTCGCCGAGGCGACCGTGCCGAAGGTCACGATCATCACGCGCAAGGCCTACGGCGGGGCCTATGACGTCATGTCCTCCAAGCACCTCGGCGCGGACTTCAACTTCGCGTGGCCCACCTCCGAGGTCGCCGTCATGGGGCCGGAGGGCGCCGTCAACATCATCTACCGCCGCGACATCGCCGCCAGCCCGACCCCCGAGGAGCGCCGCAAGAAGCTGATGGACGACTACAAGGCACGCTTCGCAAACCCCTACACAGCCGCCGAGCGCGGCTACATCGACGACGTGATCGTGCCGCACGAGACGCGGCCGCGGCTGATCACCGCGCTGCGCACGCTGCACGGCAAGCGCGAGCCGGGCCCCAAGCGCAAGCACGGCAACATCCCGCTGTAGACCTCGTCCGTCACAATGAGCCGATGGTCAGCGCTCACCCACGGCTGAGACTCTCCGCGGCAGGCGCCTCGCCGGAGGAGGCCGCGGCAATCGTGGCGGCGCTCGAGCGCTTCATGCGCGCTACGGCTCAGCCGGCCGGTCCGCCATCGCCGAGCGGCCTCGACGGCTGGCGGCGCACGGCGCTGCTGGAAGGCGTCTCGCGCGCGCCCGACGCGGACGCCGATGCGGCAGATGTTTCCTGGATGTTCCCAGCCCCTGGATAAACACCTAAAAGCCGCTAGGCTTTACCGCAATAGCTGTTCAGCGACCCGTGTAGTCGAACGCGGTTCGGGCGGAGGGCGTCCGGACCAGGAGGTTTTCGCACCCATGGAGCCAGGTTCCATCTCCGCCCAGCGCGGCACGCTCGACGACCCAGAGGTCGTGCAGAACGTGCCCGGGCACGTGATCCCGATCCTCGAGCAGGAGTTCGACGACTTCAAGACCGAGGCGGGCCGGTTCCTTGCGGGCGACACGCCTGAAAACGAGTTCATCAAGTTCCGCCTCAAGCAGGGCGTGTACGGCCAGCGCCAACCGGATGTGCAGATGATCCGCGTGAAGCTGCCGTTCGGCGGCATCACGCCGGAGCAGATGGAGTCGTTCGCCGACGTGATCGAGAAGTACGTGCCGCTGAACAAGGGGCACATCACGACCCGCCAGAACATCCAGATGCATCACATCCCGCTGCCGGAGGTCGAGAAGGCGATCCGCGAGCTGGCGGAGACGGGCCTGTCGAGCCGCGAGGGCTGCGGCAACACGGTCAGGAACGTCACGGGCGATCCGTGGGCGGGGGTCGCGGCGGACGAGCTGTTCGACATGACCCCGTACGTGGGCGCATATGTGCGCTACTTCGTGCGCCATCCGACGACGCAGGCGATGCCGCGCAAGATCAAGACCGCGTTCGACGGCTCCGAGCAGGGTCGCGCGATCTCAGAGATCCACGACATCGCCTACCGCGCGCGGGTCAAGCAGATCGAGGGGCGCGGCGAGGTGCGCGGAGCGCAGATGCTGGTGGGCGGCGGCACGTCGATCATGCCGCGTGTGGCACCGGCGCTGTACGAGTTCGTTGAGCTCGACAACGGCGAGTACCTGAAGATCGCCGAGGCGGTGTTCAGGATCTTCGACCGCCAGGAGTGGCTACGCGTCAACCGCGCAAGGGCGCGCATCAAGGTGTTCGTGGACAAGTTCGGCATCGACGAGCTGCGCCGCCAGGTCGAGGAGGAGCTCGAAGGCGACTGGGTGGCCGAACGCGACTTCTCGGTCGAGCACCGCCTGTTCGTGGACGACGAGCGCGAGTCGGCACCGGCGCCTCCAACCAGCTACGGCTCTCCCAACGGTGACCTGTCTGAGTTCGAACGCTTCCGTGCGGCAAACGTCGCCGAGCAGAAGCAGGAGGGCTTCGTCACGGTCGAGGTGAAGGTCACGCGCGGCGACCTCAGCCCGGAGCAGTTCCGCGGCCTCGCGCAGATCGTGCGCGATCACGCGGGCGGCTACGCGCGCACGACGGTGCAGCAGAACCTGTTGCTGCGCTGGGTGCGCCATGAGAGCGTGTACGACCTGTGGCGCGCGCTGGGCGAGCTGGGCCTGGCGGACGCGGGCACGCGCGAGATCACCGACGTGGTGTCGTGCCCGGGCACGGATTCGTGCAAGCTCGGCATCACGAGCTCGATGGGACTGAACCAGGCGGTGCAGGAGCGGGTGCAGGCGATGGACATCTCAGACCCCTTGACGCGCGACATCCACATCAAGATGAGTGGCTGCCCGAATGGCTGCGCGCAGCACCACGTCGCCGACATCGGCTTCTACGGCGCGTCGATCAAAGTCGGCGAGCACACGATCCCGGCGTACATACCGCACGTGGGCGGCGTCTATGAAGGCGCGCCGGTGCAGTTCGGCACGCGGCTGAAACTGCGCCTGCCCGCCAAGCGGGTACCGGAGGCGATCGAGCGCTGGATCCGCCACTATGAAGAGAACCGCAATGACGGCGAGCCGTGGGGGGCGTTTACTGAGCGCGTCGGCACGGGCGAGTTGGAGGCGATCGTGAAGGACCTGTCGATGCCGGTGGACTTCTCCCTGGAGACGATGAATGAGTTCATCGACTGGAACAGAAACGCCCCGTTCGAAGTCCAGCGCGGCGAGGGCGAGTGCGCGGTATAGGAACGACACGGGCTAGCGACGCCGTACAGAGCTCAAGAACTCCATGAAACGAGACGACCAGATCAGATGCCCTCAATAGACACGAACATTGCCCCAGTGACTTCCAAGATCGACCCGACATTCAGCCTCACGCACACACTGCGCGAGGCTGCGCGCCACGGCGAGCGCGCTGTGCTGCTGTGCTCGTTCCAGAAGGAGGAGTCGGTGCTGCTCGACGAGCTGTTGCGACTGGACCAGGGCACGGGCAAGGCGGTGCGCGTGGTGACGATCGACACGGGCGTGCTCTTTCCTGAGACGCTCGAGACGTGGCGCGCGTTCGAGGAGCGCTTCGGCGTGAAGATCGAGGTGCAGGACGCGAGCAACGCGGAGAATCCGTGGAGCGGACCCGAGCACTGCTGCTCGGCGGCCAAGGTGGCTGCGCTGGAGAGCGCGCTGGCGGGCGCCGAGGGCTGGATCACGGGCATCCGCCGCGAGCAGGGCCCGACGCGCGCCGACACCGAGCTGATCGAGCGCGACGCGAAGCGAGGCCTGTGGAAGTACAACCCGCTGGCGCACTGGACCGACAAGGACCTGTGGCGGCGGATCCACGAGCGCGACCTCCCCTACAACCCCCTGCACGACCGCGGCTACGAGTCGATCGGCTGCGCGCCGTGCACGCAGCCTGGCGCCGGACGCGAGGGCCGTTGGGCAGGTACCGAGAAGGAAGAGTGCGGCCTGCACGTCGAGGTGATCGAGCCCTGATGAGCGTCGCGACTCGCCCCCAGCTGAGTCACCTGCGCGCGCTCGAGTCGGAGGCGATCCACGTGATGCGTGAGGTGGCTGCGGAATTCGAGAAACCGGTGCTGCTGTTCAGCGGCGGCAAGGACTCGATCGTGCTGCTGCGCCTGGCTGAGAAGGCGTTTCGCCCGGCCCCGTTCCCGTTCCCGTTGATGCACGTCGACACGGGGCACAACTTCCCCGAGGTGGTCGAGTACCGCGACCGCCGCGTGGCGGAGCTCGGCGAGCGGCTGATCGTGGCGAGCGTGCAGGAGTCGATCGACAAGGGCCGCGTTGTCGAGGAGACCGGTCCGCGGGCGTCGCGCAACAAGCTGCAGACGGTGACGCTGCTGGACGCGATCGCCGAGCACGACTTCGACGCGGCATTCGGCGGCGCGCGCCGCGACGAGGAGCGTGCGCGGGCGAAGGAGCGCGTGTTCTCCTTCCGCGATGACTTCGGCCAGTGGGACCCCAAGAACCAGCGCCCGGAGCTGTGGAACCTGTACAACGGCCGCATCAAAAAGGGCGAGCACGTGCGCGTGTTCCCGCTGTCGAACTGGACCGAGCTGGACGTGTGGGAGTACATCGACCAGGAGCGGCTGGAGGTGCCCTCGATCTACTTCGCCCACGAGCGCTCGGTGTTCGAGCGCGACGACATGCTGTACGCGTGGCACGAGGGCACGGAGCTGATCGACGGCGAGGAGGTCTTCACCGAGACCGTGCGCTACAGGACGGTCGGCGACATGAGCTGCACGGGCGGCGTGCGCTCGCTGGCTGGGACGCTCGAGGAGGTCGTGCTCGAGATCGCCGCGACGCGCATCACCGAGCGCGGCGAGACCCGCGCCGATGACCGCGTGTCCGAGGCCGCGATGGAGGATCGCAAGAAGGCCGGCTACTTTTAGTGACACTCGATCTGCTGCGCTTCACGACGGCGGGGTCGGTGGATGACGGCAAGAGCACGTTGATCGGGCGGCTGCTGTTCGACTCCAAGCAGGTGTTCGAGGACCAGCTGGCGCAGGTGGCGCAGGCGTCAGAGCGCCGCGGCGGCGAGGGCACGCTCGATCTGGCGCTGCTGACGGACGGGCTGCGCGCCGAGCGCGAGCAGGGCATCACGATCGACGTCGCCTACCGCTACTTCGCGACGGCCAAGCGGCGCTTCATCATCGCCGACTGCCCGGGCCATCGCCAGTACACGCGCAACATGGTCACGGGCGCGTCCACGGCGGACGTGTCGGTGGTGTTGATCGACGCGCGCAGAGGCGTGCTCGAGCAGTCCAAGCGCCACGCGTTCATCAGCGCGCTGCTGGGCATACCGCAGATGGTGGTTGCGATCAACAAGATGGACCTGGTGGACTACTCGCAGGAGCGCTACCGGGAGCTGATCGAGGAGTTCGAGGCCTTCGCGGAGAAGCTGCGGGGCGGCAAGAACCCGCGACGGACGGCGACCTCATACCTGCCGATGTCGGCGCTCAACGGCGACAACGTGGTTGAGCGCTCGACGCACATGGACTGGTTCGAGGGCCCACCGCTGCTGGAGTGGCTCGAGCAGGTGGACGTCGCGTATGACCACCCGGACGACAAGCCGGCGCGCTTCCCGGTGCAGTGGGTGATCCGGCCTGGCGCTGGCTCCTGCGACGCGGAGGTGATCGACTACCGCGGTTACTCCGGCCAGCTGGCGAGCGGCGCACTGCGACTGGGCGACGAAGTGACGGTCCTCCCGGGCGGCGCACGTACGCGGATCGCCGCGATCGACACCTACGACGGCGAGCTCGCCGAGGCGATGGCGCCGATGTCACTGACGCTGCGTCTGGAGGACGAGCTGGATGTCTCGCGCGGCGAGCTCATCTGCCACCCCGACGAGGCGCCGGCGGTGGCGCGCGAGCTCGACGCGGACATCTGCTGGATGACCGACGAGCTGCTGCGGCCCGGGTCGCGGTATCTGATCAAGCAGACCTCGCGCAGCGCCACGGCGGTGATCGACACGATCGCCGACATGGTCGACGTGCACACGCTCGAGCGCATGGCCGCTCCCCAGGAGCTGGGCCTCAACGACATCGGCCGCGTGCGCCTGCGCACGAGCGCGCCGCTGGTGTTCGACCCCTACGCAAGCAACCGCCGCACGGGCAGCTTCATCCTGATCGACGAGTCCACCAACGGGACCGTCGGCGCCGGGATGATCGCGGCGGCCGCAGCGTAAGTCGATCGCTCCGCAGGGAACGATCTGAATAAGCTGTTCAGCCAATGTTCTCCAAGGTCCTAGTAGCCAACCGCGGCGAGATTGCCGTACGCATCATCCGCGCGCTGGACGAGCTCGGCGTCTCCAGCGTCGCCGTCTACTCGGAGCTCGACCGCGACGCGCCCCACGTCAAGCGCGCCGAGGAGTCCTACAACCTCGGCGACGGGCCCGCCGCCGAGAACTACCTCAACGTCGAGAAGATCCTCGACGCCGCCAGGAGCTCCGGCGCGGAGGCGATCCACCCTGGATACGGCTTTCTCGCCGAGAACGCCCCGTTCGCGCAGGCCTGCGAGGACGCCGGCATCGTCTTCATCGGGCCGCCGGCCAGCGCCATCGAGGCGATGGGATCGAAGACACGGGCACGCGAGCTGATGCAGGCCGCCGGCGTGCCGATTGTGCCCGGCACCACCGAGCCCGTGGCCACCGTGGCCGACGCCCTGCGCATCGCCAAGGAGGAGATCGGCTTTCCTGTCGCGGTCAAGGCCGCCGGCGGCGGCGGCGGCAAGGGCTTTCGTGTCGCGCTCACAGAGGCTGAGCTCGAGGGGGCCTTCGAGGGCTCCAGCCGCGAAGGCGAGAAGTTCTTCTCCGATGCCACCGTCTACCTCGAGCGCTACCTGCACGACCCGCGCCACGTCGAGGTCCAGATCCTCGCCGATCGCCAGGGCAACGTCATCCATCTGGGAGAGCGCGACTGCTCGATTCAGCGCCGCCACCAGAAGGTCATCGAGGAGTCACCCGCCCCCGAATGGGTGGTCGACTCGCAGATGCGCGAGCGCATCGGTCAGATCGGCGTCAACGCCGCCAAGGCCGTCAACTATGTCGGTGCGGGGACGATCGAGGGGCTGTTCACGACCGGGGAGGGCAGCGACGCCGAGCCGGAGTACTTCTTCCTCGAGATGAACACGCGCGTGCAGGTCGAGCACTGCGTCACCGAGATGACGACCGGCATCGACATCGTCAAGGAGGGCATCAAAGCCGCCGCCGGCGAGCCGCTGTCCTATGCGCAGGTTGACGTCGAGCTGCGCGGGCACGCCATCGAGTGCCGCATCAACGCCGAGGACGCCTCCAAGAACTTCGCCCCCGCCCCCGGCAAGATCGGCGTCTACCGCGAGCCCTCCGGCCCCGGCGTGCGCGTCGACTCGGGCGTGCAGGAAGGCGGCGAAGTCTCACCGATGTATGACCCCATGGTCGCCAAGCTGATCGTCTGGGACGCCGACCGTGAGCAGGCCACCAAACGCATGCTGCGCGCCCTCTCCGAATTCGAGATCGGCGAGCTCAAGACGCTGATTCCCTTCCACCAGGCGCTGCTCGCCACCGAGCAGTGGGCCAAAGGCGAGACCTGCAGAGATCTGCTCGAGGACAAGAGGTGGCTCAAGACGCTCGCCTTCCCCGCCGCGGCGCCAGCCGGCGGCGACGGCGAGGAGGAGGTCGCGAAGGTCGAGCAGACCTACGCCGTCGAGGTCTCCGGCAAGCGCTTCGACGTGCGCGTCATCGGGCCCCCATTCGCCGGCGGCGGAGGCGGTGGCGCCGCCTCCATGAACGGCAGCGGCGCCGCGCGCAAGGCGCCCAAACGCGGCGAGCGTAAGTCCTCGTCGGGCGGTGGTCCGGACACACTGCCCTCGCCCTTGCAGGGCAACATGTGGAAGGTGCTCGTCAAGCAGGGCGACGAGGTGCAGGAGGGGCAGCTGCTGTGCATCATCGAGGCCATGAAGATGGAGAACGAGATCACCGCGCACAAGGCCGGCAAGATCGTCGAGCTGCCGATCACCGAGGGAGCGCCGATCCAGGCCGGCGCGCCGATTGCCACGATCGTCTCTGCCGTCACCGACGCCGCGGGCTAGCGTCCTCGCCTGCCCTCCGCCGCCTACGCGAGCGCGTTGACGTTGTCGGCGTGAATCCGCCGCTGCTGGCGCGAGCTACCCCTCGCGGGCAACTGGGCGTCCGCGCCACGGTCGCGCAGCTCGCGTAGGTAGCCCGTGTCCTCCTCGAGCAGCACCAACGCACGCGTAGCGTCCGTCACCGGGCCGTGGCCTGGCACGATGTGCTCGGCCTGTGCGAGTAGCGGACGCAGCCGCTCGAGCGTGGCGAGATAGGCATCGATCGTGTTCGGATCGTTCAGCGTTGGGATCTCGACCGACGAAACGTAGTCGCCGGTGACCAGCGTTCGCGCCCATGGGATCGAGATGGCCATACCGTCCACGGTGTGGCCGTCGGCGGGATGCAGCTCGAGCTCCGCGCCACCGATCTCGCAGCGCCCGGGCACGGGCAGCGCCTGCACCGCACCGAGCGCCAGTGGGCGCGGTCGCTCGATCGCGAGCTCTTCGTCGAAGCTGCGCAGCTCGCGCTGGGCTTCGCCGGGAGAGCGCTGCAGCCGCTCGGCGGTGCTCTCGGCACAGCCCAGCGGCACCCCTGGAAAGGCGAGCGGCCCAAGGACGTGATCCCAGTCTCCGTGCGTCGCCAGCAGGCCGCTCGGAGCCGGGAAGCGCGCCTGCTCCAGCAGCGCAGGCAGCGCGTCGAGCTCGTCGGGGAGCACCGGCGAGTCGATCACGAACACCTCACCTTGCGCGTCTGGCGCGTCCTCGCCAACAGTGCCGCGGACGATCACGCAGTTGACCTGCAGCAGCGCGCTGGTGACGACGATCACGTCGCGGTGCAGCGACACGGCTCGCACGCGCGGTCCTCCGTCTAGGAGACGCCGAGCAGCTTGGCGGCCTCTTTGAGGTTCGGAACCTCGGCCGTGGGCTTCTTCTGCGAGGAGTCGAGCGTCTCTTTGTTGCGGTTGACCCAGATCACCGGCACGCGCGCTTTCACGCACGGCGCGACGTCGTGGTAGTGGCTTGCCGCGACGTGCACCCAGCCGCGCTTGCCGCCCATGCGTCTCGCGGCCTCCGTGAAGTGAGGCGGTTCGGGCTTGTAAGAGCGCACCTGCTGGGCAGTCACCACCAGGTCGAAGTCGGTCGGGATGTGCCGGCGGGTCTGGCCGAGCAGCTTGTCGTCGATGTTCGAAAGCAGGCCCACTTTGTGCTTCTTGGCGATCTTCTGCAGCTGCGGGTTGGTCTCCTTGAACGGCTGCCAGCGCTGCACCGAGTCGGGGAGGAACCCAGAGCGCGAGGGCTCCAACGGCCACTCCAGGCGTTTGGCGATCTCGATCGCGGTGCGCCGCAGCACCTCCGCATAGAGCTCATACGAGCCGCCCTCGATCTCGCGTGAGATCTCATGGAACATCGGGATCAGTACGTTGCGGTCGATCTCCACACCGTCGCGCGCGGCCTCTTTTGAGAACGCGTCGTAGATCCCTGTCTCCCAGTCGATCAGCGTGCCGTATACGTCGAAAGTGACGAAAGTGATGTTCTTCGGGATGGGCATCGGCGGGCATTATGCCGCGCCTTGGCCGCCGGGCGCGGTGCGGCGGCGTTGCCGGGCGTGCCTGCACGCGATCGCCCAGCTTGCGTTAGAGTCCCGCGCCGCATGGATCTGCTGGAGTATCAAGGCAAGCAGCTGTTCGCGCGCCACGGACTGAGGGTCTCCTCGGGAGAGGCGGTCACGAGCGTCGACGACGCAGTCAAGGCGGCCGACGCGGTGGGCTATCCGGTCGTGCTCAAGGCGCAGGTGCTGATTGGCGGGCGTGGCAAGGCCGGCGGCGTCAAGCTGGCAGCCAACGCGAGCGAGGCACGCGAGCACGCCACCAACATCCTCGGCATGGACATCAAGGGGCACATCGTGCGCACGCTGTGGGTCGAGCACGCCTCGGATATCGCCTCCGAGTACTACGCATCGGTGCTGCTGGACCGCTCCGCCAAGCAGCCGCTGGTGATGTTCAGCGTCGAGGGCGGCGTCGACATCGAAGAGGTCGCCGAGAACACACCCGAGAAGCTGATCCGCCACCACGTCGACGCGCTCGCCGGACTCTCGCGCGAGGAGGCAGTCAAGATCGCTACAGACGGCGGCGCCGACGCCGACGTCATCGAGGGTGTCGCAGATGCGCTCGTCGCCCTGTACGAGGTATGGCTGCAGGAGGACGCGACGCTCGCCGAGATCAACCCGCTGATCGTGACGCCGGAACGCGAGGTCAAGGCGCTCGACTCAAAGGTCTCGCTCGACGGCAATGCGCTGTACCGCCATCCCGATAACCAGGGACTGTCCGACAGCGAGAACGAAGACCCGATCGAGCGCCGCGCCAAGGAAGAGGGCGTCCAGTACGTCAAGCTCGACGGCGACATCGGGATCCTCGGAAACGGCGCAGGACTCGTGATGTCGACCCTCGACGTCGTCGCCCAGGCGGGCGGCTCACCAGCCAACTTCCTCGACGCAGGCGGCGGCTCCGACGCCGAGAAGATCAAGCAGGCGGTCGAGCTGCTGCTCGCCAACGACGCTGTCAAGGCGGTCCTGTTCAACATCTTCGGCGGCATCACCCGCGGCGACGAGGTCGCCAAGGGCCTGATCGCCGCGTTCGGCGAGATCAAACCGACGGTGCCGTTCGTCGTGCGCCTCGACGGCACCAACGACGTCGAGGGCAGGCGCCTGCTGCAGGAGGCCGCACTGCCCAACGTGTACGCCGCCAAGACCATGAACGAGGCCGCCGAGAAGGTCGTCGCGCTCGCGGCCGGCCAAGGCGTGGGAGCGCCCGCCTGATGTCCGTTCTCGTCGACGAGAACACGCGTCTTTGCGTCGCCGGCATCACCGGCCGCGAGGGCAGCTTCCACACGCTCAACAACCGCAACTACGGCACCAACGTGGTCGGCGGCGTCACCCCCGGCAAGGGCGGCCTCGACGTCGAGGGCATCCCCGTGTTCGACAGCTGGGAGCAGGCGGTCGCCGAGGTGCAACCCAACACCGCGATGATCTTCGTGCCACCGCGCTTCGCCGCCGACTCGATCCTCGAGGCCGCCGCGGCGGGCGTGGAGCTGGTGATCGCGATCACCGAGGGCATCCCGGCGCACGACGAGCTGCGCGTCTACAACACGCTCAAGCGCGACCATCAGAGCACACGCTTGATCGGCCCCAACTGCCCCGGCATCCTCTCACCGGGCAAGGCCAACGTCGGCATCATCCCCGCGTCGTTCTTCAAGGCCGGCAGCGTGGGCGTGGTATCGCGCTCTGGCACGCTGACCTACCAGATCGGCAACGAGATCGCCCAGGCCGGCGTCGGCTGCAGCACGATCGTCGGCATCGGCGGCGACCCCGTGCCAGGTTCGTCGTTCGTCGACGTGCTCCAGCTGTTCGAGGGCGACGAGGAGACCGAGCTGGTGGTGCTCTCCGGCGAGATCGGCGGCTCCGCCGAGGAGGAGGCCGCCGAATACATCGCCGAGCACATGAGCAAGCCGGTCGTCGCTTACATCGCAGGCTTCACCGCGCCCGCCGGCAAGCAGATGGGCCACGCCGGCGCGATCGTCTCAGGCAGCGCAGGCACCGCCGCCGCCAAGGCGCAGGCGCTCGAAGCCAAGGGCGTGCGCGTCGGGCGCACCCCCACCGAGACCGCCCAGATCGCCGTCGAGGTCCTCGGCGGCGCACCGCTCCCCGCTTCCTGAGCCAACCGCCGCGCTGACGGCCGCTACGCTAGGCGGCCAATGGATCAAGAGGTGGCGCGGACGCTGGGCGAACTGGAACGCAAGCTGCGTGAGCTCGAGCGCACCCTGCACGCGATGAGCGCCGCCGAGCCCGCCGAGCGCCCGCGAAGCGAACCCTCACGCGGCGAGCCGGCGATCGCGGAGGCACCCCCCGAGAACCAGCCCGGCGGCCACTGGAGCAGGATCGTCGATGAGACCGTCGAGCGCTCCCACGCGCCTGCTCCCGCCCCGCCCCCGGCTCCCGCCCCTGCCCCGACTCCCGCCCCTCCCCCGGCTCCTGCCCAGGCTGCCGCTCCCGCCCCGCCCCCCGCTCCCGCCGGCGCCGCGCCGGCAGCACGGGTGCCCCCACCGGCAGGCGCCCCATGGCCACCGCGCGCTCCGCTACCTCCGAGCAGCGCGCCGGCGGTGGCGCGCGCTCCGAGACCAGCGGGCGGGCCGTACGAACGCCCGCTCGAGGGTTCAGGTCGCGGGCAGACGGGACGCGCGCCGCAGGCTCCAGGCGCCGCCGAGCTGCTGCGCTTTCGCGAACGGCTCGAGCAGGCGGCGCGTGAGCTGACCCATGACTACGACGAATTGCTTGGACGCCTAAGCTACGCCGCTGTGCCCAGCGCCACCGGACCCACGATCTCATTCGCGCGCGGCGCGCCGTCGCTCGACATCGTCGATGTCGAGGGCCTGCGCGATGCGGCTGTGCGCGCGTTCGAAAGCGACCCCGCGGGTACCACCGCGTATGGGACCTCGATCGGCTATCCGCGGCTGCGCAGCTGGATCGCCGACCGTCACGGCGTCGAGCCGGAGCGTGTGCTCGTCACCAACGGGTCGATGCAGGCGGATGCGTTCCTGTTCGAGCAGCTCGTGCAGGCAGGCGACGAGGTGGTCGTCGAGCGACCGACCTACGACCGCACGCTGCTGTCGCTCCGCGGGCGCGGTGCGCGCGTGCACGCGGTCCAGCTCGAGCCCGACGGGATCGACACCGACGCGCTCGCAGACCTGCTCTCGGTCGCAGGCCCGGCCGCGCGACCGACGCTCGCGCACATCATCCCCAACTTCCAGAACCCCGCCGGCTACACGCTGTCGCTCGAGAAGCGCACGCGTCTGCTGGAGCTCGCGGCAGAGCACGGCTTCATCGTGTTCGAGGACGACCCCTATGTGGAGCTGCGCTTCAGCGGCGAGCCGCTGCCGACGATGCTGTCGATGGACCCCGAGCGCGTTGTGTATGCGTCGTCGTTCTCGAAGACCGTGTGCCCCGGCATCCGCGTCGGCTACCTCGTAGGCCCACCCGACCTGATCGCCTCGATCGCGAAGCTCGCGACCAACACGTACATCTCGCCGAACATGGTCTCGCAGTCGATCGTCTACGAGTTCTGCGCCTCGGGTGCGATCGAGCGCTCGATCGAGACCGTCAAGGCCGCGCTCGCCGAACGCGCGCAGGCACTTGCCAGCGCGCTGCGAAGCGAGCTCGCCGACGCCGAGTTCGTCGCCCCGGAGGGCGGATACTTCATGTGGGTGACGCTGCCCGAGGGAACCGACGTCAACGCGCTGTACGAGGCCGCGGCCGAGCGAGGCGTGTCGTTCGTCAAGGGCACCGACTTCATGCTCGACGGCGGCGAGAACGCGCTGCGCCTTGCCTACTCCGGCGTCACGCCCGAGCAGATCGACATAGGCATCGGGCGGCTGGCCGACGCCTACCGCTCGCTGTAGCCGTCGTCTTGGTGCTCACGGCGCGTCGAGCGCCGACTCGGCCCCGCTGGTCGAGATCCACTCGAGGATCGCGCGCGAAGGCGTGATGATGGTGCCATCGGCGAGCTTCAACGCGGGCAGTTTGGTCTGCCCCGTCTGCTCCCTCAGCTCCTCGCGCGAGCCTTTGCGCAGGAACGGGATCGGACTGCCGTGAGCCGCGACCACCTTCTCGAACGGGATGTTCGCCGCACGTAGCGCCTCCTGCACGCGCCGGCATGGATGCATGCGCGGTCCACCGTCGTCTCCGTGGCAGACGAACAGCGTGGGTGGTTCGGCCATCTGTTCCCCCTTCGTCGCTTGACTAGCGCGAGCTTACCCTCGGCGGCCGGCGAATGTGACGAGCGCGCTCAGCGTCCGTAGCGCTGCCCCAGCACCAGCTGCTCGGGTAGCGCCGTGCGCGGCGGCGGCGAGGGGTCGGCAATCACCGACACCGTCTCGGCCACGCTCGCTGTGACGCCGAGGCGCTGACCGTCGGCGGCCTGTAGCTCGACGTGCTCCGGCCCGCGCTCCGCCATCACCGCCTCCATGCCGGGCTCGATGCCCGACGCCTTGAGGTAGTGCAGGAGATCCTCCGCCTCGTTCTCGAAACGCAGTATGCGCACCTTCGCGCCGACCTCGACGTCGGCGAGCGGCACGCCTGCCAGGCGCGCGCCGGCGACGAGCGGGTGCCCGTGCGGGCAGGTCTTGGCGTCGCCGATCGCTGCGAGCATCCGCTCCTCGAGCACCGGCGACATCGCGTGCTCGAGCCGCTCGGCCTCCTCGTGGACCTCGTCCCACGGCACGCCAAGGACATCCGTGAGAAAGCGCTCGATCAGGCGGTGCCTGCGCACGATGCCCTCCGCGTGCTCGGCGCCGCTGCCGGTGAAGGCGATCGCACGGTCGCTGCCGCGGGTGATGTAGCCGTCGCGCTCGAGGCGCCCGATCATCTCGTGGACGGTCGGCGGCGAGAGCTGCATCGCGCGGGCGACGTTCGCGCCGGTCATCGGCAGCCCCGCCTCTTGGAGCCAGAACAGGCTCTGCAGGTACTCCTCCTCGGCGACGGTCGCCGTTGTCTGGCCCTGCTCGCCGCTCACCTCGATGATGCTAGACGACGCTACTCGTCGCCGAGTTCAGCTGTAGAGCTGCTCGTACGTGCACTCACGCGGGGGCTTGTCATCGCGCCAGCGACGGAGCTTCGCGCCGTGACGGATGCGCCCTGCGGAGACGTGGTCGAAATCGATCTCCACTACGAGCTCTGGGCGCAGGCCCACCCACTCCAGGTCCTTGCCAGCACTCCAGCGACTCGGATCAGCCGAGCCGCTCTCACCGGACGCGTACTCGGCGAGGAAGCCGACCAACCGCTTCTTCTCGGCTGCGCTCAGACCGGAGCAGTGCCCGACCACGCGGAGCCGCTCGCCGTCGTACAGGCCGAGGATCAGCGCGCCGACGGTGCCCTGCTCCTTGCCCGGCCGCCAGCCGACGACGACCGCGTCGATCGTGCGCACGCGCTTGACCTTCGCCATCCCCTTGCGCTCGCCAGGGCGATACGGCGCGGAGAGGTTCTTGGCGATCGCTCCCTCGGCGTGCGCGAGCCAGCGCTCGGCCTCGCCGGTGCTCGCGACGGTCTCCATCAGCTCGAGCGGTGCGCTCGCGAACGCCTCGCCGCTCAGGAGCTGCTCGAGCGCGGCGCGGCGCTCCGCAAATGGCGCCTCCAGCAGCGAGTCGTGCTCGCGCGCGAGCAGGTCGAAGGCGACATACACCGCGGGTGTCTCGCCCGCCAGGCGTTCGATGCGCGAGACCGCCGGGTGGATGCGCTGGCCGAGGGCGTCGAAATCCTCGTGCCCGTCGGCGTCGCGCACCACGATCTCGCCGTCCAGCACGTAGCGCCCCGCCGGGAACGTCAGCTCGGGGAAGTAGCGCGCGAGCGTCTTGCCGTTTCGCGACTGCAGAAACACGTCCTGGCCGTCGACGAACGCGATGCAGCGGAAGCCGTCGAGCTTGATCTCATACGCGTAGTCCTCGCCCTCCGGCAGCTCCTTGCGCGAGAGCGCCAGCTGCGGCTTCACGGGCGGCGTCAGCGCCAGCGTCACGCGCGCTTCTCCTGAGCCTTGCGTGCACGGCTTGGCTGCACCCGCGGCGGCTCGCCCTTCTGCTTGCGAAAGTGCGGCGGCCATGGCGCGTCGCCGAGGCCCTCGCGCTCGTCACGCGCCGCCAGCTCCAGCAGTCCTTCAAGGCTCCCAGGATGCTCGTCGATCGACGCAGAGGGGTCGCCGCGCTCGCGCAGGCGCGTCGGGACGGTCTGCAGGCGCAGGTCCGTCGGCTCGACATCCGGCACCTCGTCCCACTCGAGCGGACACGACACACGTGCGTCGGGCACCGCGCGCACCGAGTACGCCGACGCGACGGTGCGGTCGCGAGCGTTCTGGTTGTAGTCGATGAACACCCCTTCGCGTTCCTCCTTCCACCAGCGGCTGGTCGCGCGGCCGGGCATGCGCCGCTCGACCTCGCGCGCCAGTGCCAGCGCCGCACGTCGGACTTCTTCGAAGCTCTCACGCGGCTCGATACGAACATACACGTGGATCCCGCGCGAGCCCGAGGTCTTGGGATAGCCGCGCAGGCCGTGCTCATCGAGCACCTCGCGCACGCCGAGCGCCACCTCGCGCACCTCCGAGAACGGCACGTCGGGCTGCGGGTCAAGGTCCACGCGCAGCTCGTCAGGATGGTCGAGGTCCGCTCGTCTGACCGGCCAAGGGTTCCAGTCGATCACGCCGAGGTTCACTCCCCACACGAGGTGCGCCGCGTCGTTGGGAAGCAGCTCGCGTGCGTGGCGGCCGCTGGGGAACGTGACCGTCGCCGTCTGCAGCCACTCCGGCGCGCCGTCGGGTACCCGCTTCTGAAAGAACGGCTTGCCCGCGACGCCGTCCACCCAGCGCTTCAACACGGTAGGACGCTCGCGCAGGTGGCGCACGACCGCCTCCTCACACTCGACGTAGTAGTTCACGAGATCGAGCTTCGTGATTCCTGGCTCGGGGAAGAACAGCTTGCCGGGATTGCTCACGCGCACCTGGTGCCCGCAGAGCTCCATCACCACGGGCTGCGCTTTCTCGGCTGGCATTGCTGGAAGGATGCCCGATTGTGAGGCCAAGCAGCGAGCGCCCGACCGGCCCGAAGCACTCCGACGCAGTCCCCGCGCGTGCTCCCGAGCGGCGCGTCGTCGGCGTCTCGTGGCGTCTGCTGATCGCGTGCGCTCCGTTTGGGCCCGGGCTGCCAGCGACTGCGGTGGCCGGCGCGATCGCCCGCGGTGCCAGGGACGGCGGCCTGCCCGAGCCGGACGTGTGCCCGCTGCCGCTCCCGGGCGAGCAAGGCGAGGATGGCGAGCACGTCCGGCGGGTGCTGCATGAGCTGGACTTCGATGAGCGCATGCGCCAAGCGCGCGCGGTGATCATCGGTGTGGAGCGCCTGCACGAGCACACGCTGGCGGGCAGCGTCACGTTCGAGATCGCAACCCGAGCCCGCCAGGGCGGCGTGCCCGCCTACGCAGTCACCGCCGAGAACGCGCTCGACTCCTTCGACGCGCGCATCCTCGACCTACAGCTGATCCTCGAGGCGCGCAGCCGCGCGGCGCTGGTGGCCGTGGGGCACGAGCTCGCCGGGATCGTGTGAGCCGGGCGCTCAGCGCTGGCAGCCCGGGCACCAGTAGGTCATGCGGTTGTCCTCACCCTGGCCGCGCCCCCGGATCAGGGCGCCGCAGCGAGCGCAGGGCAACCCGGCGCGGTTGTAGACCATGCGCGGACGCGTGCTCCAGCCCTCGCGCGCGGAAACGCGCATGTGCTCGCGGGCGAAGCCGACCAGCGCGAGCGCCTCCTCGTCGCTGACCTGCGCCACCGCCCGCCAGGGATCTATGCCGACGGCGAAGCACGACTCGCACTTCCACTCGTTGCCGATGCCCGCCACGGTGCGCTGGTTGAGGACGGCGTCGCCGATCGGACGTTCCGGGTCATCGGCGCGCAGCCGCGCGAGGAACAGGGCCGTGTCGAAGCCCTCGCCCAGCACGTCCGGGCCGAGCGCCATCACGCGCGGGTCCGATCGCGTGCGCGCGTCGCTCCCCAGCTCGAGCAGAGGGCCGTCGAACTCGACCACCTCCCAGCCGCCGTGGCGGAGAACCAGCCACGCCCGCCGCCGCGCGCGCCGCCACCGCTCCCCCTCGCGGTGGACGTCCCACGCGCCGGTCATGCGCAGGTGCGAGTGCAGCGTGAGGCCGCCGTCGAAACGCACGAACAGGTGCTTGCCACGGGCGTCGACCGAGCGCACCGCACGACCGGCCAGCCGCTCTGGCCAGCGCTCGTGTCGATGACGAGGATGGGGCGTGATGATCTCCTCAGGCACGTTCCCCTCGAGCACGGCGCGGATACGCGTTGCGGCGTAGTGGATGGTGTCGCCCTCGGGCATGGGTTCACGATCGCAGAGGACCGTGCGTCGCCCCTTGGCGTCGTCTCATGACCGCCGCAACGAGGCGCGATCGCTACGCTCGCCCAGCGCATGGCAACCGAGTCCGAGCCCCAGCCCGCCGGGCGCCCCCAGCGCGTGCGCGCGCTATCGCCGCCGGGGCGGCGAGCGACTGTGATCGGCGCCGGGTCGTTCGGCACCGCGCTGGCGGTGCTGCTCGCGCGCGGGGGGCTGCGCACGACGCTGCAGACACGCACGGAGGAGCAGGCGACGCTGATCGAGCAACAACGCGAGAACGTCCGCTACCTGCCGGGCGTCCAGCTGCCCTCGGGGCTGCGTATCGAGCCGGCGTCCGTGGGCGTTGCCCGCGCGGACTACGTGTTCCTGGCGGTGCCCTCAAATGGGCTCGGGGCCGTGATCGAAGGGCTCGGCGCGTCCGGGCTGGGCAAGCGCACGGCGATCGTGTCGGTCGCCAAGGGACTCGTACCTCCCGAAGGACGAGCACCGACGAGCGTTCTGAGCGCGAGCTTCGGCCCCGATCGGGTCGCGTGTGTCGGAGGCCCGGCCCACGCACAGGAGATGGTGCACGCAGGCGCAGCGCTCGTGGCGGCGTGCGAGGACGAGGAGCTCGCGCGCTCGCTCGCACAGGTGTTCACGCGTGCGGGCGTCGTGTGCGAGCTGTCCAACGATCCCGTCGGCGTCGAGCTCGC
This sequence comes from uncultured Solirubrobacteraceae bacterium, assembly GCA_963737025.1. Taxonomy (GTDB): domain Bacteria; phylum Actinomycetota; class Thermoleophilia; order Solirubrobacterales; family Solirubrobacteraceae; genus Palsa-744. Next base: position 41,737 of record CAVTRA010000004.1, on the reverse strand, counting down.
GGGCGCTGCCAAGAACGCCGCCGCGCTCGCCGCCGGCGCCACCGAGGCGCAGGGCCTGAACGCCGCCGGTGCCGCCGCCGGGCACATCTTCGCCGAGGTGTGGCGCTACGCCGACGGGCTGGGCGCGCGACCGGAGTCGATGATCGGCCTCGCCGGCGCCGGCGACCTGGTCGCTACGGCGCTCGCGCGCGAGAGCCGCAACCGCCGCGCAGGCGAGCTGCTCGCCGCCGGCGTGCCCGCCGCTGCGATCCCCGAGCAGATCGGCCAAGCCGTCGAGGCGCTCGAGTCCGTGCCGCTGCTCGCCCGTGCGCTCGAGTCGGCCGGCGTCGCGGCTCCCGTCACGAGCGCCCTCGCACGCCTCATCGCAGGCGAGCTCCCACTCAACGACTGGGTGGCGCTCGTGCGCGCCACCGTGCCGCCGCCCGCGCTGTGGCGCAGACGGCCCACGCCCGGGTTCTGGCGGCGGGTCTGGAAGGGGCTGGCGGGGCGGTAGGAGCATAGTCTACCAACCGTATATCTATAGTATAAACATCGTAGATACCATAGAGCACAGTGCGGCAAAAGGAGGACCAAACCCCATGGCACGCACACGCCCCGGAGAAGTCGACCCCGTGAAAGGGCTGTCGCTCGACCCTGATGAGTTCCTCGAGCAGCAGTCCAGGCGCGAGAAGGCGCTGCGCATGCAGGACCTGATCAGGCCCGGGCGCACCACCCCGATCGCGGTGCGCTTCGACCAGTTCACGCTCACGCGCCTCAAGGCGCTCGCAGCGCTGCGCAACACCGGCTACCAGACGCTGCTCAAGGAGTTCGTCGTCGAGCGTCTCTACGAGGAGGAGAAACGCGAAGGCATCATCTAGGACATCAGCGTGCTGACGACCGCCTCGTAGACACCGGGGCCGTGGCCGGCCTCGGTCACGCGCGCGTTGGGGTGTGCTTGGGCGGCCTCCCGGATCGACGGATCGCGCTCGATTGCGTTGGCGACGAGCCAGAAGACGTCGACCTCGGTGGCGCACTCGAGATCCTCACGCGAGTCACCCACCGCGAAGGTCTCGGCGCGCTGGTAGCCGCGCATCGCGCGGTGCAAAGCGACCGCTCCAGCCTTCGAGGCGCCGATCGGCACGAGGTGATAGCCACGCACGTGCGGGAGCTCCGCCAGCGCGGGCGAGCGCCGGTTGACGACGCCGTTGTCCACCAGCCGCAGGTCCTCGTGACCGTTCTCGGCCAGCACACGATCGACATCGAAAGCGTCGACCAGGCCGCGGAACAGGTGCGAGACCTCGCGCTGGACGTGCCACGGCTCGTGGTACTCGAGACGTCCGGCGTAGTGCTCCAGCAGCAGCGCAGGCGCGCCCGAGCGCTCGATCTGCTCGGCGATCGTCAGCTCACCCGGGAGGAGTTCGCCGGTAAGCCAGTGCTCCTCGCCGTCGAGCACCACGCAGGCGCCGGCCTCGAAGATGTAGGAGGACTGGCCAAGCAGCCGCGCGTCCTCCATCACCTGCGCGCGGCGCCTGCCCGACATCAGCACCACCTCGACGCCGGCGCGCAGGCACGCCTGTACCGCGCGCACGCCGTCAATCGTCACGTTGCCCTCACCGTCGTGGAGCATCGACGCGCCGCGCCCGAGCAGCGTGCTGTCGAGGTCGAGATACAGGCAGCGCGCCCGAGCCTCGGCGGACCCCGAAGCCGGCCCGCTCACGCGACGCTCACGCGTGCCAGCGGCGGACGTTCCACCGGCGCCAGCTCCAGGTCGGCCGCCACGTCCTCGCCGTCCGCCAGGCGCCCTTCCCGGCTGAGCCGTCGCGCGATCGTGGCAAGCACCGTCAGCGCCATCGGCGCGAGCGCCGACAGCGGCTGGTGGCGGTTGCGGTGCTCGTCGAGATCCACCTGCGCGATCCCGTCGAGCCCCAGCTTGCGCCACACGTCGATCAGCATCGCGATCTCGACGCCATAGCCGGTGGCGAACGCCAGCCCTTCCAGCAGCTCGCGCCGCGCCGCCACCTCACCGGCGAGCGGCTGGCGCACGCCGGCGAGCTCGGGATAGAAGAGGCGCAGCGCAGGCCTCGCCGTCAGGTGGTTCACGCGCCCCCCGCCGTCGCCCTCGCTCCCGTTGCCGGCGTCGCGCGCGGCGCCCTCCTGGCGAAGCGGGCGGCGATAGAAGCCCTTGACGAACGACACGCCGCGCTCGCAGACGAGTGGGCCGAGCAGGCCGGTGGCGAAGTGCGCGGAGAAGTTCTCCGTGTCGGCGTCGAGAAAGCAAACGAGCTCACCGTCGAGCACCGACAGCGCGCGCCACATGGCGTCGCCCTTGCCGAGCACGGGCCCGTATGCAGGCAGCAGCTGCGACTCCTGCCACACGGTCGCCCCCGCGCGCTCGGCGACAGCGGCGGTCCCGTCGGCGGACGCGGCGTCCACCACGACGACCTCGTCGAGCACCCCAGCATCGCGCAGCGCGAGCAGCGTGCCGACGATCTCACCGACCGTGCCGGCGCATTCGCGCGCGGGGAGGCACACCGAGACACTCTGCCCACGCTCGGCGGCGATTCGCTGCACGGGGTAAAGCGAATGGTGGAAGGAGCGGGCTTGCGCCCAGCGCTCGGCGACCGTCGCGGACATCGCCTCTACTATCTCAAGTCCTTGGCCCTCGACCGCAGAACCGAGCCGTGGAGCGCGCTGCTGGACGCGGGACGTGACGACGGGCGGCTCGTTCACGAGACACACGAAGGCCGCGGACGCGCCACGCGCGCGCGACTCGTGGCGCCCCCGCCGGAGCTCCATCCGGACGTGCTCGCGGCGCTGGAGCGGCTCGGTGTCGAGCAGCTGTACTCCCACCAGGCACAGGCGCTGCACGCTGCGTGGGCGGGGCCGACGATCATCACCACAGGCACCGCGTCGGGCAAGTCGCTGTGCTTCAACCTGCCGACGCTCGATGTGCTCTGCCGCGACGCTCGCGCGCGGGCGCTGTACCTGTACCCGACGAAGGCGCTCGCGCAGGATCAGGCGCGCGCGCTGGCGGCGTTCGGCCTGCCCAAGCGCGTGCGCCCGGCGATCTACGACGGCGACACGCCGCGCGAGGCGCGCCGCCAGATCCGCAGGAGCGCGAACGTCGTGCTCACCAACCCGGACATGCTGCACGTAGGGATCCTGCCCAACCACGCGGCGTGGGCGGAGCTGTTCTCGAACCTGGCGGTGGTGGTGATCGACGAGGCGCACTCCTACCGCGGCGTGTTCGGCTCGCACGTGGGCAACGTCCTGCGCCGGCTCAGGCGCATCGCGGCGGCATACGGCACCGAGCCGCGCTTCGTCCTGACCTCGGCGACGATCGCCAACCCGGTCGACTTGGCGGAGCGTTTGACCGGCCTCGAGGAGGTCAGCCTGATCGACGAGGATGGCTCGCCCGCGCCCCACCGCCAGATCGCGGTATGGAACCCGCCGCTGACCGACCAAGCCCTGGGCACGCGTCGCTCGGCGCTGGGCGAGGCGGCGGAACTGCTGACTGAGCTAACGCGCGCGGGCGCTCGCACGATCTGCTTCATGAAGTCGCGCAAGGGCGTAGAGGTTCTCAGCCGGCTCGTCAAGGACGATCTCCAGAGCACCGACGCTGCGCTCGCGGAGCGTGTCCAGCCCTACCGCGCGGGCTACACGCCGCAGCAGCGGCGCGAGCTCGAGCAGCAGCTGGTGCGCGGGGAGCTGTGCACGGTGATCACCACGGACGCGCTCGAGCTCGGTATCGACATCGGCGAGCTCGACGCGGCGGTGGTCGTCACATTCCCCGGCACGGTCGCTTCGCTGCGTCAGATGTGGGGGCGCGCCGGGCGCCGCGGGCGGGGCCTGGCGGTGTACGTCGCCGGAGAGGACGCGCTCGACCAGTTCTTCTGCCGACACCCAGAAGACTTTCTCGAGCGCCCCGTCGAGGCTGCGATCCTCGACCACGAGAGCCCGCTGATCTACCGCGCGCACCTGCTGTGCGCCGCACACGAGGGGCCGCTGTCGCGTGCCGACGCGGAGTTTCTGGGGCCGCGCTGGGAGGCCCATGCGGAGATCCTGCAGAGCGCCGGCGAGCTGCGCCGGCGCGAGGGCACGGTCGCCTCCGCCTACGTTCCCAGCCGCCCGGGCTCCTACCCGGCGGCGGAGGTCTCGCTGCGCTCGGCATCGCCTGAGAGCTTTGCGATCGTCGACGTCTCCTCCGGCGAGCTGCTCGGCTCGACGGAGGCGGCACGCGCGCATTCGACCGTGCACGAGGGCGCGATCTACATGCACCAGGGGCGCTCGTATGAGGTGCGCGAACTCGACCTCGAGCGCCGACGCGCGCTCGTGTCGCCGTTCAGCGGCGACTGGTACACCCAGCCGAAGGCGCACACCGACACCGAGATCGTGCGGCTGCTCGACCGCCGCGAGGCGCTCGGCGTGACGCTGTCCTTCGGCGAGGTCAGCGTCACCGACACCGTGCTCGCTTACCAGCGCCGGCGCCTCGCCGACCACGCGCAGGTCGACCTGATCGCACTCGAGCTGCCGCCCACGAGCTTCGCCACGCAGGCGCTGTGGTTCGAGCTGCCGACCGATCTGTCGGGTGGGATCTCTTTTGATGATTCGGCCGCGACGCTCCCGCCGGAGATCCTGCTGGGCGCGCTGCACGCGACCGAGCACGCGCAGATCGCGGTGCTGCCGCTGATCGCGATGTGCGACCGCTGGGACATCGGCGGCCTGTCCACCAACTTCCACCCGCAGACCGGCGCGCCGACGATCTTCCTCTACGACGGGCACCCCGGCGGCATTGGCATCACGCGCACCGCATTCGCGCGCTTCGAGGAGCTGTGCGAGGACGCGCGGCGCCTGATCGACGAGTGCCCGTGCTCGAGCGGCTGCCCGTCCTGCGTGCAGTCGCCGAAGTGCGGCAACCTCAACGAGCCGCTGCACAAGGCCGGAGCGCTGGCGCTGCTGGGGCGACTGCTGGAGTTCGCCGCCGAGCCGGCCCCCGCCGAGCCGGCGCCGTCCGAGCCTGCCCCCGCGCCGCTCTGAACGCCCGCCGGCGTTGTTGAAGCGCTAGAGCGGCACAGGGGACCGGCACAACCGGCACAATGACCCGCTCGTGTTGGCGCCCCGGCCCGCAAAGACCATGCTTAGAACCTGTTTCAAGACGACCTTCGCGTTTGTGTTCGCGTGCGTCGCGCTCGCCGGCCAGGCAGCCGCGGCGGAAGCGCCGGCGAGCAAGCCCGTCATCTTCGAAGGCCCTAGCGGGCGTGTGCCGCTCACGCAGTGGACCATGCGACGGGATGCGAGCAACCAGGGGCTCTCGCGCGGGTTCGCGCGAGGGGGCTTCAGCGGCACCAGTGTGAGCGTGCCGAACGTCGTCGATCCGACGCCCTACACAGGGAAAGCCGGCGGCGTTAACTACGAAGGCTCGATCGCCTGGTATCGCACGAGCTTCAACGCCGCAACCGCGGGCGTCTACGCGCTCGACTTCCAATCGGCCAACTACCTCGCGACGGTGTGGGTGGACGGGCACCAGCTGGGCTCGCACCGCGGCTCCTACCTGCCGTTCGAAGAGCGCGTGAAGCTCGCGCCCGGCGCGCACATGGTGGTAGTGCGCACCGACTGGCGCGACCCGGCCCAGCAGGCTCGCGAAGGCTTTCACCGCACGTGGTTCAACTGGGGCGGCCTCGATGGCGAGGTCGAAGTGCGTCCAGTCGGCGCCAGCGAGCTGTCCGAGCCGACCGTGCACACGACTCTCGCCACCAGCGCGGACGGGCCCAGCTCCACCCCACCCCAGGCGACGGTCACTGTCAGCGTTCAGGTGCACAACTACGGTCCCGGCCGCACGCTGACGCCGACGGGCTCTCTCGCCCATGGCTCGCAGACCATCACACTGAGCTTTCCGGCGGTGACGCTCCAACATGATCAGTCCACGACTGACACCGTGACCGTTGTCGTCCCTGAGCCAGCGCTGTGGTCGCCGGCGAGCCCCAGCCTCTACCAGCTGACGCTCGCGATCGGCAGCGAGAGCAGCTACGCCGCGCGCGTCGGGCTCCGACAGCTCACCTGGCACGGCGGCCACGTCTATCTCAACGGCCAACAGCTGAGGCTGCACGGCGCCTCGCTGCAGGAGGACGCGCAGGGGCACGGTGACGCGCTGCGCCCCACCGACCAGAACAGGCTCGTGGAAGAGCTGAAAGCGGTCGGCGCCAACGTCGTTCGCTCCCAGCACCCGCTCGACCCGGCGCTGCTGGAACGACTCGACGAAGCCGGCATCCTCGTGTGGCAGGGGATCGGCCCCGTTGAAGGCGCAGCGATGTGGTACTCGACGACGCCGAAGCTGCTCGCCGAAGCCGAGCAGCAGGCGAGGACGGCCGTGCTGGCGGAGGAGCTGCACCCATCGATCTTCGCGTGGAACCTCGTGGACGAGGTCGCGAACAACGGGCGCGACAGCCAGGAGGTCGAATACGTGCGTACGCTCACCCACTGGCTTCACGGGCACGACCCCACGCGCCTCGTGGCGGTGGACGTGTGGGGCGATCATCCACCGACGCACGCGGGGTCGCTGTACTCAGAAGTGGACGCCGTCGCCGAGACCGACTACTCCGGCTGGTATGACAACCCCCACGACTCGACGGCGCAGCTCGCCGCGAGCATGCGCGCGCGCCTGAGCGCGATGGAACGGACATTCTCGGGCAAAGTGCTCGTGATCAGCGAGTTCGGCGCCGAATCCAACGGCCTCAACCCGTCCGGCAGCGCCGGCAGCTACGCCTACCAGGCGAAACTGCTCGCCGAGCACATCTCCGTCTACGCAGCCGACCCGCGCCTCACGGCAATGATGATTTGGGTGCTGCGCGACTACCCGCTCACGCCCACCTTCAGCGGTGGCTCGATCAAACGCGTGCTCCCCAACCTGAGACTGATCGAAGGCCTCAACCAGAAGGGCCTGTTCACCTACAGTGGCCAGCCCAAGCCGGATGTCGTGAGCACGGTCGCGCGGATGTACAAAGCGCTCCCCACCAACTGAGCGACTCCCGCCGGGATGTCTATTCGGGAAACAGCTCGTAGACGCGAAACGAGCCGAGGCTGCTGGGATCCGCGAACGAGAACACTTCGTAGCTGAGGCCGCGGTAGCGCACCGAGCCCGACGGCGGCAGACGAGCGGGTGCCGGGCCGCTGCTGCCGGCGAGCTGGCGCGAGCCCGCACGGACGTAGAACAGCCCGCGTGTGAGCGTGTGCACGAGCTCAACGCCCGTCGAGAAGCTCACGTGCGACAGCGCCAGGCGGCCGAAGACGCGCCGTGCGACGACCGCGAGCTCTGAGTTCCTTATCACCGTGCAGCTCTCTTGCGCGAGGGCCGCCGGCAACGGCACGAGCACCGAGATCCGCAGCGGTCCGCTGGGGAAGGCGCTCGCGTCGAACGAGTACGCCTGGTAGATGACGTGCCTGTAGCTCACCTGCCCGTGTTCCGGGATCGCTGTGGGACCAGGAGCGAGCAGTCCCTCCACGGGCACGGCCTTGGGGCCGATGCGCAGCACGAGCGGCGCTCCGATGAAGTGCGTCTCGATCTTGACGTAGCCGAGGTCGTCCTGGACGGACAGCAGATAGTGGCCGACCACGCGCCCGTGCAGGCGCAGCGTGCCGCTCAGGGGCGCCAGCACGTACGGACCGCCGACGTCCGCGAGCAACTTCGAGCCCCGGATAACGCGCAGGCGCACGATGTGCGTGTGCGAGTACACGAGCTTGGTGACGGCGGCCTTGGTCGCGGCCTCGTGACCGCCCGCCATCGCGCGTAGCAGTGGTGCGTAGCTTTCCACCTGGTGGCGGTCGGCTTCGGTCCTCGAGCTCGAGACCTCGCCGTAGTAGATCTGCTTGGCGACCCACCCGACGGTCTGCGCGAGCGTTTCCGGCGCCGCCCGGCCACAGCGCGGTGGCGCTGCCGACGCCGCCACGGCACCGACGGCGCTGCCGGCGCTGGACAGCGCCACCGCAGCGCCCGCCAGCAGCGCAGCCACGCTGACCGTTCGCCTTCTCACCCGCACTGCCGGAGGACTAAACGCGGTTCCCGCGCGCGATCTTGCGCAGATCGATCGTCTCGTCGTACAGCTTCGCGTCCACGCCCTCTTCGAGCGCGACCTCGCGCAGCGGTCGCCCCGACTCGGTCGCCTGCTTGACGATCGCAGCGCCCTTGTCGTAGCCGATGGCGCTGTTGAGCGCCGTTGCGACCGCGAGCGTGCCACCGGCTGAGGCCGCCGTCCCGGCCTTGTTGACCTCGATCCCGTCGACGCACTTCTCGGCGAATGCGCGAGTGGCAGTGGACAGCAGGTGCAGCGACTGCAGCAGGTTGCGCGCGATCAGCGGAATCCGCACGTTGAGCTCGAACTGGCCCTGCATGCCGCCGACCGTGACGGCGGTGTCGTTGCCGATCACCTGCGCGCTCACCTGCAGCACGACCTCGGGCATCACCGGGTTGACCTTGCCGGGCATGATCGAGGAGCCCTTCTGCAGCTCAGGAAGGAACAGCTCACCGATGCCCGTGCGTGGACCCGAGCCCATCAGCGCCAGGTCGCTCGCGATCTTCGTGAGCGAAACCGCCACCACCTTCAGCGCGCCCGACAGCTCGACGAGCGCGTCGCGGTTGGCCTGCGCCTCGAACGGGTCCAGCGGCGCGGCTATCTGGCGCAGGCCGGATTCCTTGCGCAGGCGCGCGCGGACCTTCTCGGCGAACCGCGGGTGGGTGTTCAGACCGGTGCCGGTGGCGGTGCCGCCGAGCGGGATCTGCCCGACGTGGACGAGCGCCGAGCGCACGCGCTCCTGGGCCAGGGCCATCTGCGCGGCGTAGCCCGCGAACTCCTGCCCGAGCGTGACGGGCACGGCGTCCATCAGGTGCGTGCGTCCGGCCTTGACGACGTTCTGGAAGCTCTTGGCCTTTCTCGCAAACGAGCGCTCGAGCTGCTTGAGCGCGGGCAGCAGCTCGTTCTCGGCCACATCGAGCGCGGCGAGGTGCACGGCGGACGGGAACACGTCGTTGGAGGACTGGCCCATGTTGACGTGGTCGTTCGCGTGCACGGGGTGGGCAGGATCCTTATCTGTCGCGAGCGTCGCGATGACCTCGTTTGCGTTCATGTTCGTCGAGGTGCCCGAGCCGGTCTGGAACACGTCGATCGGGAACTGGCTGTCGTGCTTGCCGGCGGCGATCTCCGCGGCCGCGCGCTCGATCCGCGTGGCGCTGCGTTTGGAGAGCAGCCCCAGTTCGCCGTTGACGGCGGCGGCGGCGCCCTTGATGCGCGCCAGCCAGTGCACCACGGAGGCGGGCACGGTCTCACCGGAGATCGGGAAGTTCTCGACGGCCTTGGCGGTCTCCCCGCCCCACAGCTGCTTCTCCGGCATCGACTCTCCTTTTCGACTGCGGTCGGTCCTCAAACGGTCGGGGCTCAGCCTATCCGCAGAAGGCAGTGAGCTCGCGTACGAGCCCCACAGGGTCGTCGTAGGCCATCAGGAAGCCGACGCTCTCGAGCACGCGCAGCTGCCCTCGCGGCAACAGCGCAAGCGCCTCTTCGGCGCCCGCCAGCGGATACAGGCGGTCGCGGTCGGCCCACAGCAGCAGCACCGGCATGTCCAGTCGCGGATAGCCCTCGAGCAGCTGACTCTGCGCCCCGCGCGGCCAGTTGCGCGCGCACCTCGCCCATGAGCGGGCGAGGCTCGAGTTGCCCGAGACGTCAGCGAAGGCGTGGCGCACGAGGTCGGCGGCGGCCGGGTTGCCGCGGGCCGATAGCCGCAGGCCGCGCTCGGGCGTGAACACGGCACACGCGCACGACGCCAGCAGGCGATCGAGGCCGGGGACCGCGGCGAGCTGCGCGGTCAGCTGCCACGCGGCGCGCGTGCGCGGCCGCGTCGGCGGCGCGTGCAAGCGGTTGGGCATCAGCACGAGCCGCGATGGTCGAGTACGTCCGCTCAGCACCGCCTGCAAGAGAATCTCCGCGCCCGCGCCGTGGCCGGCGAGCAGCGGGCGCGGCCCGAGCACCTCGGCGGCGAAACCACCGATCACCTCTGCGAACCAATCGAGCGTGTAGGGATGGCGGGGGCGATCCTCGGAATCGCCGTGCAGCGGCAGGTCGGGCACGACGACGCGGAAGCGCTCGGCGAGCCCCTCGACCGCCGGTTCCCACTCCCTGTGTGTGAGCAGCCCCGAGTGCAGCAGCGCGAGCGGCGGACCGGCCCCCACCTCGCGGTAGGCAACACGCGCGCCGTCGGGGTGGTGGTAGAGGCGCAGGCGCACGAACTCATCGTAGGCGCCGCCCCCGGCTGCGCTGAGCCGCCGGACCGGCGCAGCCTAGAATGGCCCTCCCCCGTGAGCGCGCGCCCCCGACACCCGCTGATACCCCCTCGGGAGGTCGATCCCCACCAGGAGCTGCCGGCGCTCGAGCTCGAGGTGCTGGATCGCTGGCGCGAACGTGACGTCTTCGCGGAGTCGCTGCGCCGGCGCGCGGGCGCTGATCAATGGGTCTTCTATGAGGGCCCACCCACCGCGAACGGGCCACCGGGCTCCCACCACGTGCTCTCGCGCGTGTTCAAGGACATCTACCCGCGCTTTCAGACGATGCGCGGTTATCGCGTCGAGCGCAAGGGCGGCTGGGACTGCCACGGGCTGCCTGTGGAGATAGCCGTGGAACAGGAGCTGGGGATCCACCACAAGGCAGAGATCGAGGAGTATGGGATCGCGAAGTTCAACGCCAAGTGCCGCGAGTCGGTGTTCAGGTTCCTCGAGGACTGGAACCGGTTGACCGAGCGGATCGGCTTCTGGCTCGACCTCGAGCACGCCTACCGCACGCTGGATGAGACGTACATCGAGTCGGTGTGGTGGGCGCTCGCGCAGATCGACGCGCGCGGCCTGTTGTACGAGGGACGCAAGGTCGTGCCGTACTGCCCGCGCTGCGAGACGACGCTGTCCTCGCACGAGGTCGCGCTCGGCTACCGCGACGTAGTCGATCCAAGCGTCTTCCTGAAGCTGCCGGTGCTCGACGGCGACGAGCGCCTGCTCGTCTGGACGACCACGCCGTGGACGCTGCCGGGCAACGTCGCGGTGGCGGTCTCGCCGACGGCCACCTACGTCAAGGTGCGCGCCGGCGACGAGCATTTCTTACTGGCTGAGGCGCGCGTCGAGCCGGTTCTCGGCGACGGTGTGGAGATCGTGGAGCGCCTCTCGGGCACCCAGCTCGCGGAGCGCTACCGCTCCTACGTTGGGCCGATCTTCAACACGCGGCCGCCCGGAGGCTTTCCGATCCTCGTCGACGAGTTCGTCACGACCGAGGACGGCACCGGCATCGTGCACCTCGCGCCGGCGTTCGGCGAGGACGACTACCGCGTCGCGGCAGCGGCGGGCATCTTCGACGCGGCCCAGCCGGGGACGCTGCTGAACCCCGTTCGCCCTGATGGCACCTTCGACCAGCGCGTCCGCAGCTACGAGGGCCGCTCCTACGACGGGCGCTTCGTGAAGGACCCCGAGGTGACGGCCGACCTGATCGAGGACCTAGAGGAGCGCGGGCTGCTGCTGCGGGTCGAGGACTACGAGCACTCCTACCCGCACTGCTGGCGCTGCGGCACGCCGCTGCTCTACTACGCCAAACCGTCGTGGTACATCGCGACCTCGCGGCTGCGCGACGAGCTGCTCGCCGCCAACGAGACCGTCAGCTGGTACCCACCGCACGTCAAGCACGGGCGCTTCGGCGACTGGCTGAAGAACAACGTCGACTGGGCGCTCTCGCGCGAGCGCTACTGGGGCACGCCGCTGCCCGCGTGGCGTTGCGCTAGCGGACACGTGCACGTCGTCGGCTCCTTCGCCGAGCTGGCTGAGCGCTCGGGCACGGAGCTCGCCGATCACCACCGGCCCTTCGTCGACGACGTCACCTTCCCGTGCCCGCACGTCGCCGCGGGCGGAGATGGGGACGGCGCACGCGAGTGCGGCGAGCCGATGAAGCGCGTTCCCGAGGTGATCGACGTGTGGTTTGACTCGGGCGCGATGCCGTTCGCGCAGCACCACTTCCCGTTCGAGCACCAGGACACGTTCGAGCAGCGCTTCCCCGCGGATTTCATCTGCGAGGCGCAGGATCAGACACGCGGCTGGTTCTACTCGCTGCTGGCGGTCTCCACCCTCCTGTCCTGGGGAGCTCCGTACCGCAACGTGGTGTGCCTCGGCCTGATTCTCGACGAGGACGGGCAGAAGATGTCCAAGTCCAAGGGCAACACCGTCGAGCCGTGGCTGGTGCTCGACACCTACGGCGCGGACGCGTTTCGCTGGTACTTCTTCACCTCAAAGCAGCCGTGGGACGGCTACCGCTTCTCGGCGGAGACGATCGGCGAGGGCGTGCGCTTGTTCCTCAAGCAGCTCTGGTCCACGTATTACTTCTATGTGCTCTACGCACAGGCCAGCGCGAGCGAGCTGGGCGACGCGGCGACGCGCGCCGACTCCGACTCTGGCTCCGGCTCCGGCGAGGACTCGCGCGAGGTCCCCGACGCCGACCTCGACCGCTGGGCGCTGTCCCGCACGGCCGCAACCGCCGAGCTGGTCGCCGAGCGCCTGGACGCATATGACGCGACGACGGCGGGGAGGGCGATCGCGAGCCTCGTGGATGAGCTCTCAAACTGGTATGTGCGGCGCTCGCGCAGGCGCTTCTGGGACGGCGAGCCGGCGGCGTTCGAGACGCTGCGCACGTGCCTCGTGACGATCGCCAAGCTGCTCGCTCCATTCTGTCCGTTCATCGCCGATGAGATCTACGACAACCTCGACGGCGAGCTCGCGAGCGTGCACCTGTGCGACTTCCCGACGGGGGCCGAGCTCGCGCCTCGCGACGAGCAGCTCGAGCAGGCGATGGCGCTGGCGCGTGAGACGGTGCGCCTCGGCCTGGGCGCACGCGGACAGGCCAAGATCAAGGTGCGCCAGCCGCTCGCCGAGGCGGTGGTCGTGGCCGACGGGCGCGAGCGCGGCGCAATCGAACGCCTGACCGATGTGGTGCGCGAGGAGCTCAACGTGCGCAACGTCCGCTTCGTCGCCGCGGCTGAGGAGCTTGGCAGCTACGAGGTCAAGGCGAACTACCGCACGCTGGGTCCGCTGTTCGGCCGGGAGATGCCGCTCGCGGCGGACGCGATCGCGGCGCTCGACGCTGCGCGCGTCGCCGCGGCGGTTCGCGACGGCGGCGAGATCGGGATCTCGGTCGGCGGACGCGAGCACACGCTCTCGCCGGTTGACGTGATCCTCACGATGCGCGCGCCCGACGGCTATAGCGTCGAGCGCGAGGGGGCACACGCGGTTGCGCTGGATCTGTCGATCGATGACGAGCTGCGCCGTGAGGGCCGCGCCCGCGAGATCGTGCACGCGGTGCAGAACGCGCGTAAGAGTGCCGACCTGCAAGTCGAGGACCGCGTCGAGCTGGCGCTCGCGGGCGATCCCGCGCTGATCGACGCCGCGCATGCGCATCGCGACTATCTAGCCGGCGAGACGCTCGCGGTCAAGCTGGAGCTCGGCGCGCCGCCGGGCCGCGCTGCCGAGCTGGACTACTCAGAAGAAACCGACATCGACGGGCTGGGGCTAACGATCTCGCTCTCGCGCGTGCAGCCCGCACTCTGACGGCCGAGGGTCAAGCGGCTGTGAGCTCGGACTCGAGCTCCTGCTCCAGCTTCTTCTTCGGGTAGGCGCCGATCACGGTCTTGACGGGCTGACCGCCCTTGAACAGGATCATGGTCGGGATCGAGAGCACCTGGAAGCGGGCCGCGGTCTGGGGATTCTCGTCGATGTCCAGCTTGACGATGCGCAGATCGCTGCGCTCGGCCGCGATCTCCTCGAGAACGGGAGCGACGACGCGACAGGGGCCGCACCACGGGGCCCAGAAGTCGACGAGCACGGGGCCCTCCGCCTCGAGCACCTCGGCGTCGAAGTTGTTGTCTGTGATCTGTGTGAGGGTGCCTGCCATTGGGATCTCCTTGGTCGCTTGCCTCCTTTACTATACAAAATGAAGGAAGGCCTTCGGAGGGTGGTGTATCAGTTTGATTTGGCGGTGGGGTAGGCTGCGGCCGTCGTGAAAGGGCTGACGGTTCTCATCGTGGCGGTGGCGGTTCTTGGCGGAGCGGCGCTGCTCGCCGGGCATGGGCGGGCGACCGCCTTCGCTCCACCGAACCACAAGTGCCCGGCGGTGCCTACGCTCAGGGCCTTCAAGCGCGGCTACCCGATCCTGATTCAGACGCGCAATGCATCGTGCGCGCAAGCGTTGACCATGGTGCAGGCAATGGAGTCGGGCGTCGGCGTGACGTTCGTCGGCAACCCTGAAGGCCCGGCCTCGCAGTTCCGCTGGAAGCTCTACGGCCTGCCTGGATGGACGTGCTTTGGCGACGGGAGCGGCTTCCCCGGCCACGGGGCCGGCGGGGACTGCTCAAAGGGAGCCGCCACCGTCGAGTGGTATCACGCCTAGGTAGTGCGTCGAGGCCGGCGAGAGTACGCACGCAGCACCGAGACCTTCCGGCGCTGGTCGAACTCGACACGAAAGTGCTGGAAGAAGTCATCCCTTCCGAGGAGCCCCACCAGCACCGGCCCGAAGCATGCGCACAGGTCGATGTCACGGCCAGCGACCGTTGCTTTGAGGGGTTCCTCCGCCTCGTAGTGGCAGCCCATTCCGGCGCCGGTAGTCACGGGGCGCTCTTTACACGCCTTGAGGTCGAACCCGAGAAACTCGGCCCAGTCTTCGGGGAAGCATGAGCTATCGGCCCCGCTGTCGGGTATCGCGTACAGCGGGTAGCTGCTCGCTCCATCGAGCGAGTGCAAAGTGACCGGGATCGCGGGCTTGACCGCCGCGCCGGGAACTATTGCGGCGTAGGGGAAGACGTCCGCCTTAGAAGAAGCAGCTGACGCCCGAGGCCGTGGAGACCTCGAAGATCCGGTCGAAGCTGGAGACGTCTTGGGTTTTACTGGCTTCAAGCAGCCCTCTCAGCGTGTCTGCGTGGCAGACAACGTCGTGATCGCGGATTGCGACCCATTCCCCAACGTACCGGTTGAGGTTCGCCGCGAGGAGCGTCTCGGCCTTCAATACGTTTGTGATGTTGCTCGTAGTCATTCGAGAGACCCTTGATCTTCCGCCTTAGCAAAGCGATCGGATGGAATGACCTTCCGAGACTACAACGATACGGACTGTAGTCAAGGATGATCGGCAGAGCGGACTGATCTCTTAGCATGCGGTCAATCCAGGAGTGCGGCGATCTCGGTCGTCGTCCAGACGTGATCGGCGATCCCAGCAGCCATCGCGGGTGTCCGGGGATACCGGTCGGCGAGCGTCGCGTGGGGCCGTGCGAAGTTGTAATGGAGGAAGTGCAGAGCGATGGCGGCCATGTGGTTGTCGAGCTTCTTTGAGAAGCCGTTGGTGAGTCGCGTGAATCGACGCATGCTCATGCGCATCGTGAGGTTCTGGCGCTCGACGTAGCTGGTGCTGATCTTCGCCGGGTCAGGGTTGCCCTTGAGCACCCGCGTCTTGATCCCGGTGCAGATCTGCGGGCTGTAGCGCCGTTCGCCCGAATGGTCGGCGCGGTAGGTCTTCTGGATCTGCGCCCAGTCGATGTCCTGGCGGAAGTTCAAGCCGACCGGAGCGACGTATGCCTGATGGCCGTCGGTGGTGAGTTGGACGCGCCCGGCAAGGCGTCCCTTGAGATCTTCCATGAACGCCATGCAGTCCTCGAACGCGCGCCCTCCGACGTACCACGACGCGATCAGCTTGCTGTCGGCGTCGAGCGCCGTCCACGTCCAGACATCGCCGTAGTTCGGGTCGCCCTCGTGACCGGCGGGGACGTTCTTCTGCTTGGAGCCGACGAAGCTCCAGATCTCGTCAGCCTCGATCGTCTTGCAGGGCAGATCGCGCATGTGCTCGTCGTGGTAGGCGGCGGCTACCTCGCCGATGTCCAGGATTAGCTTCTGGACGGTGTTGATCGCCACGCCCGCCATGCGGCTGGTAGCGCGGACGCTGTTGCCCTCGACCAGCATCGAGAGCACCTGGGCGCGCTTCTCGGTGGACAGCCGGTTCATACTGACTATTATGCCAGAGCGCTCATGCATTGTCAAGGGAAACGTAGACACGACCGATAGAATCGCCAGTGGCGCGCAGGGGGTACGAGCCCCTATCTCCCGGATTGAAAGTCCGGTGCTCTGCATTGAGCTACCGCGCCGAGTTGGAGGGGAAGCGGGGTACGAGCCCGCCCCCTCCGGTATTGCAGGGTGTGCCCCGGGGCCTCAGCCAAGCAAGACCTCTTGGCCCCGGGGCCTCCTACCTCCTCATGGCGATGTACCTCCTCGTGGCATCGCGGGCGAGTATATCGAAGATGCGAAGTGCCCTCTAGATTGGGGGGCAACTTGCCCTTGAAAAGCTGCCGCCAGTCGCATAGACTGCCCCTATGCAAATCGACGAGTCACAGACCTCGCAGCAGAACGGGTCCGATGAGGCCGCTGTCAACGGCGCGGCAGCAGACCCCCGGTACTCACGATCAACCATCGGGTTTCCCTACACGCCGCTGAAGGACGCCGAGCTGATCGCGAAACAGCTCCACGACGAATACGGCGGCAAAGCGAGCCCAGAGCAGCTAGCGGCGAGCCTGGGCGCGAGCCCGAAAAGCGGAGCTTTCCGCATCAAAATCGCCACGGCGCGAACATTTGGCGTGATCTCGGTCGCCCGCGAAAGCCTCAACCTCACGCCTCTCGGCCGCGGACTCATCGATCCACAAACGGCCGCTGCTGCCCGCGTGGAGGCCTTCATGACTGTGCCCCTGTTCGCGGCCCTCGCGGAGCAATACAAGGGCGTCATGCTGCCACCCGACGCCGGGCTTGAGCGCAAGATCCATGACCTCGGCGTTAGCTCAAGACAGACGGCCAAGGCGCGGCAGGCGTTTCAACGGTCAGCGGAGCTAGCGGGGTTCTTCAAGCACGGCAAGCAGCGACTTGTGCCACCTGCCAATCTGCCAACCCCCGACCAGCACCGCGAGAAACGTCGCGACGGCGGGAAGGAGGGAGTGATGACATCTACCACAGCCCTCCCCAAAGCCCTGGTCGATCTATGGATCACGCTTCTAGACGAGGGGGAGGGTTGGTCGCCCGACAAGATCCAGGAGTACCTGGAAACAGCCCGCAAACTGCGTTCACTGCTGTCAGCGGATAGCTAGCCGCTCCGCCAGCGGGCCTCCGCGGCTCGTTTGGCAGCCTCGCTGCGCTGCTCGGGCGTCATGCCCTCGGCGCGGGCTTTCCCGCCCTTCAACCCGCCTTTGCGGCCAAGCTCTACGGCGGCGGCGTTCTTGCCGTCATCCTCGGGCGTGTCCTCGACCTCGCCGGTGGCAATGTCCACGATCAGCTTGCCGAGCTGGTTCGGGTCGCGGGGTCTGCGTGAGCGGTCGGGCACGCTCCCAACGCTACCACCGGAGGATCGATGCGCTGAATCCAAACTGATACACCACCCTTCGGAGGGCCGCAGCGAGGGGCCGGGAACGCTTGCATTGATGACACGCGGTCGCCCTGATCGGGGATATCGTGTGCTGGATGGTCCCCCTCGCGTCCGCCACCGGAATCGGAGTCCTCAGCGGGACTATCTGCGTGTCGCTGCTTTTTCTATGGTGGGCGCTGCGCGCCGAGTCGCGTGAATCTGACGAAGAAGAAGCAGCGGAACGCGCCGAAGCTGAGGCGGCGCGCGAGGCCATGGAGAAGGCGCCCCGAACCTGAGCGCTGACGGCGCTCCGGATCAGCGCACTGTGACGATCCAGCCTTCGCTGTTACGCACGATCGGTGGATGAATATGGGTGAGCGCCGTGAACAGGTGCGGCGAGACGTAGACCTCGACGAAGGCGGCGGCGATGAGCACCGGGATCGCCAGCGCGACGGTCACGATCGTCGCCGCCAGCAGCTGATCCCACTCCCCCCTGCGGCTAGCGATGATCCACGCCGCCAGCGGCAGGAACAGCGCGACCAGCTCGGGGATCGCGTGCGGGAGCACGCCCAGCAGCAAGATCGCAGGCGAGACGCGCAGGAAGTGCGAGACGCCTGCCAGCGAATGGCCGATGACATATGCCTGGGCGCTCAGCGAGAACGTCGTCGCGCACACTACGAACACGATCGCCAGTCGCCCGCCGCGCTCGTGCACCCAGCGCGCGAAACCGTCGTGCTGCTGCGCCTGCAGCGGCAGCGAGCTGCCCGCCATGAAGCCGGCCACACACGCCATCGCGTGCAGCGCTAGCACCAGCGCGTTGGCGCGCAGCAGGCGCGCCACGTCCCCGAGATCGCCCACTTCGAAGGGCGGCTGCAGCGTGATGACCTGTTGATAGCCGTGGTCGAGCGACGCAACCGCCCACACCGCGAGCAGCAGACCCACCGCGGCCAGCGCCGAACCTGCGACCCACTGCCCGATCACCTTCAGCGGCGAGCCCTGCCACGCCCGTAGCGTCGCGCGTGTGTGCTCCATGCCGTGGGCGAACGCGTAGGCCGAGACGTCCATCTCTGTAGCCCATCGACGGGCCCGCCGTGCGCCTGAAGGGCGCTTCTACCTGAAGCGCAGCAGTGGCACCAGCCACATCGCCTCGGCGGCGATCCGCCAGGACATCTTGCTCGTGCCTTGCTGGCGATCGCGGAACACGATCGGCACCTCGACCACGCGAAAGCCAGCCTGCACGGCGCGATAGGTCAGCTCGACCTGGAAGGCGTAGCCCTGCGAGCGCACGCTGTCGAAATGGATCGCCTCGAGCACCTCGCGCCGGAAGCACTTGAAGCCACCGGTCAGGTCACGCACGCGCAGGCCGAGCACCAGCCGCGCATACGTCGAGCCGCCCTCGCTGATGAAGCGGCGCAACAGCCCCCAGTCCACGACACCGCCGCCGGGCACGTAGCGCGAGCCGAGCGCCAGATCCGCACCGTCGCGCACCGCCTGCAGCAGCCGCGCCAGGTCGGTCGGGTCGTGGGAGAAGTCGGAGTCCATCTCCATCACATAGCCGGCGCCCCCGTCTAGCGCGCGGCGGAAGCCCGCCAGGTATGCCGGGCCGATGCCGTTCTTCTCGGTGCGGTGCAGCACCTGCATCCAATCGTGCTCAGCCGCCAGCTCGTCAGCGATGCGCCCGGTGCCGTCCGGGGAGCCGTCGTCGACGACGAGGATGCGGAATCCGTCGGGCGCGGCCGCGGCGAGCACGTCGGCGGCGGCCGTGACGATCGCCCGGACGTTCTCGGCCTCGTTGTACGTCGGGAGTATCAGCCAGGGCTCGCCGGACATGGGCCCGGGTACCCTAGCCAACGTGCCCGAGCTGTCCAACGCAGCGATCGCAGAAGCCCTCGAGGAACTCGGTGACCTGTACGAGTTGGACGGCGCGATCGTGCATCGCGTGCTCGCCTACCGCAGCGCCGCCAAGGCCGTGCGCGAGGCGTCCGTATCGGTCGCCTCGCTCGCGCGCGAAGGTCGCGCCAGCGAGCTGCCCGGGATCGGCAAGACCCTGCAGGAAAAGATCCTCGCGCTGGTCGAGACCGGCACGATTCCCGCGGCGGAGAAGCTGCGAACGAAGTTCCCGCCGGGTCTGATTGCGATCACACGGCTGCCCGGCCTCGGCCCCAAGCGCGCGCGGCTGCTGCAATCCGAGCTCGGCGTCGACTCGCCGCAGGCGCTGCGCGAGGCTGCGCTCGGCCAACGTCTGCGCACCGTGCGCGGACTCGGCCCCAAGCTCGAGGAAAGCGTGATCACGGCACTCGATCAGCTCGACGGGAGCCCCGGCGCACGTCCAGCGCCGCGGATCCTGCTCCCCCGCGCGCTCGAGATCGGCGAGGAGCTTGTCAGCGACCTGCGGGCGCTGGCCGGCGAGGGCGCGCGCGTCGAGCTCGCCGGCTCCGCTCGGCGCCGCGCGGACTCGGTCAAGGACATCGACATCATCGCCACCACCACGCGGCCGACCACGCTCGCCAAGAGCCTCGGCAAGCTCGCACAGATCGAGCACGTGAGCTCCGCCGGCAAGTCCGGCGCCCGGGCGCGCACCCACTCCGGTATCGGAGTCGACCTGCGGATCGCCGCGCCCGCGCAGCTCGGCAACCTGCTCCAGCACTTCACCGGCTCGGGCAGGCACAACGCAGCCATGCGCGAGGCCGCGGTGCGCGGGGGGCTGCACGTCTCCGAGTACGGCATCCTCGACGACGCCACCGGCGCCACGGAGACCTGCGCGACCGAGCAGCTCCTCTACGAGCGTCTCGGCCTCGCCTACATCGAGCCGGAGCTGCGCGAAGATCGCGGAGAGCTCGACGCTGCCCGCACCGCCACCCTGCCGCAGCTGATCGACCTCGACGACATTCGCGGCGACCTGCACAGCCACACCATCGCCTCCGACGGCCACAACACGATCGAGGAGATGGCTCTCGCGGCTCGCGAGCGCGGCTACGAGTACCTCGCAATCACCGACCACTCCGCCAGCCACGGCTTCGGCAACCACGTCTCCGCAGAGCAGCTGCGTCGCCAGATCGAGCTGGTGCGCGAGGCCGACGCGCAGATCGAGGGAATCGAGCTGCTCGCGGGCAGCGAGGTCAACGTCCTGCCCGACGGGTCGCTCGACTACGACGACGCGCTGCTGGCGGAGCTCGACTGGGTGATCGCGAGTGTGCACACGTCGTTCGCCATGGACTCGCAGGCAATGACCGAGCGCATGATCACCGCGATCGAGCACCCCGCAGTGGACGCCATCGGGCACCCCACCGGCAGGCTGATCGAGCGCCGGGAGCCCTACGCAATCGACCTCGACGCCGTCTTCGCCGCGGCAGCCCGCACCGGCACGATGCTCGAGATCAACGCCAACCCCGACAGGCGCGACCTGTCCGACTTCAACGCGCGCGCCGCCGCCCGCGCGGGGGTCACGATCGTGATCGACTCCGACGCCCACCGCACCCGCACGCTCGCGAACATGCGCTGGGGCGTGTTCACCGCGCGCCGCGCGTGGCTCACGAAGGACGATGTCGCCAACACGCGCTCCTGGGAGGAGTTGAGAAAGAGGCGCAAAGGAAGCATCAGTTGAGTAGGCGCCCCAGCAGCTGCTCGGCGACCACGCGATCCACCGCCGCGCGGGTGAACGGCGCGAGCGCCTCGGACGCACGCGCCGCGTAGTCCGCACGCGGGTCGGCGAGGGCTGTTCGCAGCGCGCCTTCGAGATCCTCCGACACGAGCCGCGGGTCGAGCGCACGCGCGAGCGGAAGCGCCGCATACGGTCCGGGCGCGGGCGTGGTCACCAGCACGCAACCATCGGCCAGCGCCTCCAGCTGGGCGATGCCGTAGTCCTCGCGTCGCGGTGCGCACACGAACACGCGCGCGCGACGCAGCAGCGCGCGGTATTGATCCTGCGCCAGCGCCCCGACGACGCGTACGCCATCCTCGCCGGCCGGCAGGCCGGCCTTCTCCAGATCCTCTTCCGCCGCGCCCGCCACCACGAGCTCGCTTGGCACGCCCGCCGGCAGCTCGCCGCGCACCCGCCGCCACGCCGCCAACACGCGGTCAAGGCCCTTCTTGGCGGGGTTCGCCGCGTAGGTGATCGCGGCGATGTCGCGGTCGCGATCCGGCGCGCCCGAGGCTTCCACCGGCACCGGCACGACCAGCGTGCGGTCCTCTGCGGCGACCCCCGCAGGCGCCTCGTTCGCGCCGCCGGCGCTCCACGGCAGCAGCAGCGGCGCGCGCTCCAGCCTGCGCCGCTCGAGCGGACGCTGCCACAGACCGTGGCGCCCTGGCCGGTTGCCGGCCGCTGCGGCGTCGAAGCGGATCGCGCCCGGGCGCGGCCACAGCAGCGCAGCGGTCGTGCTCGAGTAGATGATCGCTCGCGGCGGAGCGCTCAGCTGCGCGAGTGCGGTGGCGGCCGCTGCGCGCGCCGCGCGCGCCCACGAGAGATCTGTCAGCGCGAGCGTCCGTACCGCTCGCGGCCGCTTGGCTGGTGCCAGCCGCACTACCGCACCGGCCCGCTCCAGCGAGTCGCGCAGCTCCTCGTCGGCGGTGCCCAATCCCTGGGTGGAGCCGAGCGAGACGATCAGCACGTCCAGCGCGCGCGGCGCAGCGCGCATCTCAGGTGACGGCGCCGTCGGCGCGCTCAGGGCGCGCCGCTTTGAAGCCGGGTGTGCGCATCAGCGCGATCGGGCGCACGGGCGAGGTGCGGCGCACGTAGAACGACGCGCCGTCGCGCTCCTCGATCGCCTCGACCGCCGCGTCCTGGCGTCGCCACGCCAGCGCCCAGATGATCGCGAAGCCCGCCGCGATGCCCGGGATCTGCGGCGCCAGGAACGCGAGGCCGCCCGACAGCAGCGTGAACAGCCCCAGCGGCCACAGGCGGTTGAGCAGGATCGCGCTCGGATGAAGCTCAGGGAGCGAGTTGCTCGCCTGTGCGCTCGCCAACAGCCGCGCGATCGGCGGATTGGTCTGTGCGCGTCTGCCGAGGGTCGAGCCGATGCCGGCCGCGATCAGCCACCACGCGACAGCGATACCCGCGAGCTGCGTGTCCGAGCGCGCGCTCGCCGCGATCACCGTGACCGCCGCCAGCGCCGTCGCCGCGCCCGCGCTCAGCAGCACCGTGGTCCTGAGGAAGTCAACGAACCGCACAGCGCTACAGCAGCGCCTCGAGCAGTCCCCGCACGCCGCCCGGACCGTCCACCGTCAGGTCGGCCTCGACCGCCAGGCCGGGAGGCGCTTCGTCGGAGCTCACCGCCACGCACACAGCACACGACAGGCCTCCCGAAGCGACCATCGCGCGCAGGCCACGAAACGCATCGAGATCGGTCGTGTCATCGCCCACGTACATCGCCGCGGCGACATCGGTGCCGCGCAGCAGCGCCGCGATCCCGAGACCCTTGTCGAGCATCACCGGCGGGCGCACCTCGAGCACCTTGCGGCCCCAGTGCACCGGCAAGCCCTCCTGCTCGGCGCGCCGCGCGACCTCCTGCACGGCGCGTTCGGCGGCCTCCTCGTCCGGCGCGCCGCGCCAGTGGAAGGCCGCGATCGTGTCCTTGTCCTCGCTGCGCACGCGGACGCGCTGCAGTTCGCTCGTGTACACGCGCGCCGCGAACTCGCGCACGCGCGCAGTCCACGCCGCGAGCTCCGGGTCGACCTCCGGGCTCGTCGCACCCGGGCGCAGCAGCTCGCCGCCGTGGTTGCCGACATATGCGATCGTCCCGATAGCAACGATCTGGCGCGCGGTGCTCGCACGCCGACCGCTCACGCAGCCGACCACACGGTAGCGGCGCGCGATCTCGATCAACAGACCGCGCGTGGCCTCCGGGACATGCGCGTCGGCCGCATGGCGCACGATCGGCGCCAGCGTGCCGTCGATGTCGAAGAGCACGGCCGAGCGACCAGGGTCAGCGCGGATCGGCTCGAGCGCCTCCACGAGCGTTGCGGCTGGGGACACGGGGTCTAGTATGCCGCGCATGGTCGCCGGCCAGCCCGCTCGTGCAAGTGGCCGCTGAGCCCACGTTCGCGCGGCCACTGAAGCTGACGGCGGTCGGGACGCTCGCCGGGCTCTTCAGCGGTCTGTTCGGCGTCGGGGGCGGCAGCGTGATCGTGCCACTGCTGATCCTGTGGCTCGGGTATGAGGAGCGCGCCGCAACCGCCACATCGCTCGCGGCGATCGTATTCATCGCCGGTTTCGCCGCGGCCGTCCAGGGTGCCTACGGCAACGTCAACGTGCTCGACGCCGCGCTCGTCGGTATCCCCGCTGTCGGCGGCGTGCTGATCGGCACCTGGCTGCAGCAGCGCCTGCGCCAGCGCGTGATCGCGCTGCTGTTCGCCGCGGTGCTCGTCGCCAGCGCCGTCGAGCTCGTCAGATGATCGGCGCCATCGTCATCGGTCTCGCCGCCGGGATCATCGCCGGGGTCTTGGGTGTCGGCGGCGGCGTGCTGTTCGTACCGGGGCTCGTGTTCTTCGTCGGCCTCGACCAGCACCACGCCGAGGCCACGTCACTGCTGGCGATCGTGCCCGTCGCGCTCGTCGGGACCTACCGCCAGGATCGCTACGGCAACGTGCGTCGCGCCGACGCGCTGAGGCTCGGGCTGCTGTCGCTCGCCGGTGCCGCCGGGGGGGTCGCGCTCGCGAACACGCTCTCCGGCACCGTGCTGCGCGATGCATTCGCGGCGCTGATGGTGATCGTCGCGGCACAGCTCGTCCACAGGGCGTTGCGTGGTGGCGAGGCCGGCGAAAAGTCGTAGACTGAACGCACATGGGACTTGACAACCCACTCCATATCGCCTTCCTGCTAATCGTCCTGCTGCTCGTCTTCGGCGCCAGGCGGCTCCCCGAGCTCGGCCGCTCGCTCGGCTCCGGCATGCGCGAGTTCAAGGACTCGATCAGCGGCGAGGCGCACCCGACGATCACCCAGAACGCCCAGCAGCAGCAGCCGGCACCGCCGCAGCCTGTTGCCGCGCAGGCACCCGTCGCCGCCCCACCTGCGGCGCCGGCCCCCGCGCAGAGCGCCCAGGCGCCGGTAGAGCCCGCCCAGCAGCCCTAGGCTCTGCTCCGTCCACGGGACGACACACGGCGCGGCTCAGCCGTGAAGGATCGGGCCGCCTTCGACGGCTTCGAATTCTGAGCCGGGGACGCGCTTGATCTCTTCTAGGTTTTCGTCGTTCCAGTCGGGGTTGGGCGCACCGGTGATGAACCACGGCGAGCCGTTGTCCGCCACGATCAGGCCGTAGCGCTTGAGCGCTTCCAGGATCACCAGCGACTCGCCGCTGAAGCCCGCGAGGCTGTAGCTCGCCTTCAGGCGCAGACGCAGGCCCATCGGCGGCAGATTCGGATCGGAGCTCGAGGACGCGTAGTGCGTCGCCGGGTGGATGTAGCCGTTCTGCGTGCTCGGCACGGTGACGCGGAGCGCGTGGTCGATCTGTCCCGAGCTGGCCTCCGGGTAGCGGGCGAGTAGCGGGAAGATCGGCAGGCCCGCCGCGTCGGCAGAGGTCCAGCCTTCGGGGCGAAGCGCGTCACTTCGCAGGTTGAACACCGCGCCCGACGCCGCCGCCCAGCCCGTGCTCTTGCCCTTGCGGTGCGCGTCATACAGCTCGTAGAGCTTGCAGCTGCCTTCCTGCACCACCAGCACGTGTTTGTCGCCGTGCCCCCTCTTGCCGCCGCCCTCGATCGGGGCGTTCGCCGGCACGGGGTAGGGGCCGGGGTCCGATTCAGAGCCGTATTTCGTGAACTTGATCGGCACCTTCGGCTGGCTTTCGCCCACCACCGTGTACGGGATGCCGTAGCTCGGGTTGGTGCCGAAGTCGGGGTGAAGGTGCGCGCTCAGCCCGATGCTCGCGACGTAGTTCGCCGAGTTCGCGTTGACCGGCGCGTTCGCGATTTCCTGATTCAGCTGGTCTTCCGCAGGCAGGATCGGACAGCCATATTCCTGCGGCGGCGCGCTTGCCTTGTAAACGCGGCCGAGGCGGTGCGGGGACGCGGTCGCAGCCGCTGAGCCGGCTACCAGGCTGGCGCCTGCGAGCGCCGCGGTCAGCGTCAGTGCCGCAGTTTGTATAGCGATAGTAGTCCGCATGTCTGTAGCGCTGGCCTAGGGCGCAATACACATGCCTCGCACCCGTTCCGCACTGATACGCACACGGTAGCCGGCGCCGACCACGCCGTGGCGTTCCGCGGACGACCGTTGGGGGCGACCGGGGCGAGCAGCGGCGAGGGCCAGGGCGCGCTCAGCCCGCAGACGGCTCGGCTTGCAGCACGGTCGGGCGCGCCTCCTGCAGGAGCGGCGCGCCGCAGTGCCAGCAGTAGGCGGCGCCGCGACTGTGCACCGCGCCGCACGAGCGGCACTGGCCGTGGATGCCTGCCTCGGCGGTCGCCAGCAGCCGCTGCACCTCGCCGAGCTGCGCGTCGGCCTCTTGCAGCTCGGAGGCTTTGCGCGCGAGCACGTCGAGGCGGTAGTGGTCGCGGATCGCCATCTCGTAGGCGAGGCCGCCGAGGTCCCAGGTCAGCGAGGCGACGCGCTCCGCCAGCTCCAGGCGCCGGCGGCGCAGCTCGGACATCGAGCCGCTCGGCACCGGCAGCCCTCCCGCCGGCAGCACGATCCCGCCCTCCGCGCTCGCGTCCTCGCAGCCGTTTTCGCCGGGGGCGCTCATTTGACTTCGATCGGCGCGGTGCTGAGTTCGTTGAGTTCTTTCTCGTGCGCTTTTCCGGTCGTCTTTTCGAGTTTGGTGATTTTGGTCGTGCTCAGAGCTTTGGCCGGCGGCGCTTTGGCGGGTGTCTTTGCTTCGGCCTTTTCTTCCGCCTTGGCTTCGGCCTGTTCCTTTTCTTCTTCGCTCTTGGCCGAGGTGCTCGATTTGGCCGCCGCGCTGCCCGACGGCGCGGTGCTGGTGGGGGTTGTGCTCGCCGCCGCGAGCGGTGTGCCGCCGAGACCTTCGACTTTGATGATCTGCGGGCCGGCGACGGCTTTGTTCTGGGTCACCCAGTGGCCGACGAGCAGGCCGATCACCAACGCGAGCAACAGCACGGACAGGACGGCGAACAGCGGCGCGTAGCGTCGCAGCCACGGCGGCCCGGCGGCCGCCTCGAAGTAGGGCGAGTAGGCGACGGGCATCGTGCCGACCGACCCAGGGCTGAGCTGGGGCTGGCGCTCGGTCTCGAGCACGTCGAGGAATGCGAGCCGCACCGGCGAGCACGGCTGCCCGCACGCCAGGCAGTAGCGCTGATCGGCGACGAGCGGCGCGGAGCAGTTGGCGCAGCTCTGACTCTCGGACGGCACCGGCGCGAGGTTGGTCATCGCCGCGTGCCGGTTGCGGCGCTCCGCGTGCTCATCCGAACGCTCCGCGGACGTATTCCCGCGTGCGCGTCGCGCGCGGTTCCTCGAACAGCTCCTGCGTCGTCCCGAACTCGACGAGATCTCCGAGGTACATGAACGCGACCTTGTCGGCGACCCTGTGCGCCTGGGCGAGGTTGTGCGTGACGATCACGACGGCGAGGTCGCGTCGCAGTTCGCCGATCAGCTCCTCGATCACACCGGTCGAGATCGGGTCAAGAGCGCTGCACGGCTCGTCCATCAGCAGCACCTCG
This sequence comes from uncultured Solirubrobacteraceae bacterium, assembly GCA_963737025.1. Lineage (GTDB taxonomy): Bacteria > Actinomycetota > Thermoleophilia > Solirubrobacterales > Solirubrobacteraceae > Palsa-744. The sequence goes on along the minus strand of CAVTRA010000004.1, from coordinate 14,729 downwards.
GGCCGAGGTGCGATCGCGCGGGCGATGCACAGCCGCTGCTGCTGGCCGCCGGACAGTCGCAGGGCGGGACGGTCGAGGTCGTCACGGACCTCGTCGTAGAGGCCGGCCCGGCTGAGCGCGTCGATCACGAGCGGCTCGAGCTCGCGGCGCCCGGGCCGCTTGCGGCCCTGCTCGCGCAGCGCGAAGGCGACGTTGTCGAAGATCGACATCGGAAACGGGTTGGGCTGCTGGAAGACCATCGCCACGCGCGAGCGCAGCTCCGTGTCGACGAGCTCGTGGATGTCCTCGCCGTCGAGCAGGATCTCGCCCGAGCGCGAGGCGCTGGCCGTGAGCTCGGTGAGGCGGTTGAGCGTACGCAGCAGCGTCGTCTTGCCGCAGCCGGAGGGCCCGATCAGTGCCAGCACCTCGCCCTGGTGGACGGGCAGCGAGACCGACTTGACGGCCTCCTTGCCGGCGTAGGCCACCGTCACGTCCCGCAGGCTCAGCCGTTCGGGGCCGGCGGTCGATGTGGACCCGCGCACGGCCTCGCGCTCGCGCACGGGGCGAACGGGCGTCGGCGCGCGGTCGAGCACGATCGTGCGCACCGGCGGCACAGGGGCGCCGGGGTCGACCGGCACCTCGCTCGGCAGCGCCCGCTCGGGCTCCTCAGCGCTGAAGCTCCATGGGTCCAAAACCATCTCTTCAGCACTCATCGGGCACAAACTCCATCGACTTGACTTTGGCCATCAGATCACTGAGGTTAGCGGTTTTTGCGCGGATTTGTGAAAGTTGGCGGTCATGGTCAGACGACCGCCCCGATCGGGGCGAGCCCGGTGGAGTCGGCCTGGGCACGCCCGATCCTGTCGACGAGCAGGTTGAGGAGCAGCACGAAGATCAGCAGCAGGAAGGCGGCGGCGTAGGCCTTCTGCGAGGCCCCGCCTTCGCCGGCTGGCGAGTTTTCGTAGATGTAGCTGGTGAGCGAGGACCCGGTGCCGCGCAGCACGTTGACGCCGGGGAATGAGCCCTGCGTTTCGATGCGCAGGGTGCTGCCGAGCAGCAGCAGCACGATGGCGGTCGAGCCGATGATGCGACTGATGCCGAGCGTCGCCCCGGTGGCGATGTTCGAGCGCACGCTCGGGAGTAGCACCCGCCGGATCGTCGTGATGCGCGTCTTGCCCAGCGCGAAGGCGGCCTCGCGCTGGTGCCCGGGCACGGCCTGCAGCCCGTCTCGGGTAGCTGTATAGATGGCAGGGAGCGCCAGCAGCGACATCATCGCGCCGGCCGCGATGAACGAGTTGCCGTACACGCCGCCGCCTTCGGCGGTGAACGAGAACGGGGCGAACAGCGAGGTCTGGAACAGGGCGAGCCCGAAGATCGCGATCACGATGTCGGGAGTGCCGGCGACGACCTCGATGCTCGACTCGACCACCCGCGCGAGCCAGCTCGGACGACCGTACTCGGTGATCCACACGGCGCTTGAAAGCGCGAGCGGCATGGCGAGGGCGATCCCGATCACGGTCAGGATCACGGTGCCGAGCAGCGGGTCGAGGAAGCCACCCGAGCCGGCTTGGTCGGTGCTCGTCTGCGGGCGAGAGAAGATCAGGCCGGGGCGCAGGTACTGGATGCCGCGGTAGCCCATGTACAGCACGATCGCGGCGGCGATCGCGCACAGCCCGATGCCGACGGTCCATGCGGCGGCGAGCACCAGCCGATCGCCCCAGCGCCAGCTCATCGGCGAGGAGCGCCGCCCGCGGCCGCTTGTCGCTGCGTGCGTGCTCATCCGCGTGTCTGGTACTTGCGCAGGGGGAGCTTGACGAGGTAGCCGGTGATCGACAGCGCGAACGCGGAGAACAGCAGCAGCAGCGCGAACCCGTACACAGCGGCGCCGAGGGCCGGCGAGTTGAGACCATCGCGGTAGTCGACGATCGCCGAGGCGAGCGTGCGCAGCGGCTCGAAGAAGAACGCGATCCCGTCGCCGGGACGCGGGATGAAGGTCTTGCCGCCGGAGACCATCTGGATCATCACGGCCTCGCCGAGCGCGCGTGCGGTTGCGAGCACGGCGGCGGCGACGATCGCCGGTCGGATCGCCTTCAGCGTCACGGCGCGCACCGCACGCAGCGGGTTCAACCCGAGGGCGACCGCTCCCTCGCGCCACGAGGGCGGCACCGAGGACAGCGCCTCACAGATCAGCGCGATCATTATCGGCGTGATCATGATCGTGAGGATCGCCGAGGCCACCCCCAGCCCGCCGCCGGTGAGTTGCACGGTGCTCTGGAGAGACTCCTTCTCATGGGTGGTGACGAGGTCGTTGCTGACGAACGGCACCAGCACGAGGATCCCGATCAGCCCGTAGATCACGGACGGCACCGAGGCGAGCAGCCGCACCATCGGGATCACGATCCTGCGCACGCGCGCAGGTGCGAGCTCGACGATGAACACCGAGGAGAGCAGCGCGATCGTGAGCCCCAGCACGAGCGCGATCGCGGTCGTGATCAGCGTGCCGCAGATCAGCGGCCACGCGCGCAGATGAAAGACCGCGGCGGCAGGGTTGGTCGTCGCGGCGGTCATCCTGTTGATCTCCGCTTCGAAGTCGCCGCCACCGAGCAGCCAGCTGAGGCCGTTGTGTTCGAACAGAGGCCAGGCGCGGATCGCGACGAACACGACCATCGCGACGACACCGACGCCTATCAGCAAAGACACCGCGCCGAGCAGACGCTCGGCGCGGTGGTCTGGCCACGGCTTTCTGAGCCGCTCAATCACGGCTTCCCAGCTCCGTGCTGGGCCACGGGGGTGAGAGCCGCTCGAGCACTATGCGAGCGGAACCCACTGGCTGGCGATGATCTTCTTCGCCGCCGCGGAGTGGTCGATCCAGCTGATGAACGCAGCCGCGCCGCCGGTTGCGGTGCCTTTGGTCACCTCGAAGAACACGGCCACGCCGGGGTACTGCCCGGAGGCGGCGGTGGTCTTGTTGCACGCGACGCCGTTGGCAGCGACGGGGTTCACGGTGCCTTTGTCCGCCTGGTAGTTCGACAGGAAGCCGATCGAGCCAGGCGTGCTTTCAACCTGCTGGCGCATCAGACCCTCGGTCGCCTCTTCGGTGGCGCTCGAGACGACGCTTTTGCCTTCGAGCAGAAGCGACTTGAAGCTTGTCAGAACGCCGGCGACAGCCGTACGCGTGATCACCTGGATCGGGCCGGACGCGGTGGCGCCGGACACTTCACCCCAGTTCTTTGTCTTGCCGGTGAAGATCGAGGTGATCTGTTTCTCGGTGAGGTTTCCAAGCGTGTTGGACTTGTTGGTGACCACGCAGATCGCGTACTTGGCGATCGGGTAGAAGTCGAGGCCGGCGTCGGATCCGTTTGGTTCCTGCGCGACGTCGGCGATCGTGTCGCTGCCGTTTTTGACGTTGTTCAGGCCGACCGTCGTACCGCCCTGCGTGATCTTGAACCTGACTTTGCCCGGGTGCAGCTTCACGTACTTCGACGCGAGCAGCGACACGAGCGGATACGACGACGTCGCCCCGCTGATGGTGACAAGCGAGGTCGCACTGGCGGCCGCGGGCGCCGCAACCCCGACCACGCCAGCCACCGTGAGGGCGACGGAGAGACGGCGAATTCGATGCATTTCAGAAAGGCTCCGTTTCAGGATCGTTTGACGAACGTTTGACAACGTGGAGCGCGGAACATACCATATCCCCACAGTTTTGATCGACATTAGCTATTTTATAGACAAGGTCCGGAACCGTTGGGGGCAACCGACGGCCCAGACGCGACTATAAGTTTGTCGCTCTACTAAATGAACAACACCCCCGATAACCGAAAGTTGTCCCTCCGCGCGCCATCGGCGCGCGTGACCGCTGCGCTGGCCGCGGCGATGCTCGCGGTCGGCGTCGCGGTCGGCGCCGCGATCGGCCCGGCGCCCAGCCCGTCGCAGGCGGACCCGAGCCTGCCGGTGCTGTTGCAGACGCTGGCGCGGAGCGCCGCCGAAAGGGCCGCCCAGAGTGCGTCCGTTACGGCTGCGCCGCAGGCGATCACGGCGCAAGCTACGCCGCGGCACAAACGCCGCCACCGTGCCAAACCGGCAGCCGAGCAGGAAGCCACGAGCGCGACGGCGAGCACGCCGACCGCGGAAACCACAACACCGGCCTCGACGACACCGGCCTCGACGGCGCCGAAGGGCGCGCCCAAGACGAGCGCGCTCGCGCCGGTTACGCACGTGTGGTTGATCGAGCTCTCCGGCACCTCCTTCGAACAGGCGAGCGCCAAGGCGGCAGCGGCGCCGTACATCGATACCCAGGCGATCCCCGCGGGAGCGCTGCTGAGCAGTTGGTCGGGCCTCGACGCCAGCGCGTTCGCAGACGAGGCGGCGCTGCTGGCCGGCGGCGGGCCGCAGCTCCTGGACACGATCGTGCAGCCGCCCTGCCCAGAAGGCACCGCAGGGGCGTCATGTGCGCCGGAAACACCCGGCGCGCTGACGGCCGCGGATGAATTCCTGAAGACGACGGTGCCGACGATCACCTCGACTGCGGCCTTCCGCGAAAACGGGCTGATCGTGGTCACGTTCGCGTCGGTCGCCACCGCCACTGCGACCGGCCTGCCGGCGGGCGCGGCGACCGCGACGCTGACCGCGCAGCCACCGGCCGGCGTGCTGCTGATCTCACCGTTCGCGGCGGTCGGCGCGCACCCATCCACCGCCTTCACCCCAGCTTCACCGAAGCAGAGCGTCGAAAAGCTGCTGCGGCGATGAGCAACCCATCAACCAACGAAACGGAGACCCCGTTGCACCTACTGAAACCAGCCCACCACAGAGCGACATGGTGGCTCGCCGCGATCGTGGGCTTGCTCGCCCTGCTCCTCGCGACCCCGGCGATCAGCCATGCCGAAGAACCCAATCCAAACAACTACAACTGCATCGGCAAAATCGCCGCGGGCGAAGCGGAAGAAGGCAGCGAAGAACAGCAGGTGAAGTACGTGTTTTACTGCAACGGTCCGATCACCGGCTACCAGCTGGAGTCGCAGGTGCCGGTGACAGGGATCCAGGGTCAACCGGAGGTGACGTCCAACGCGACTCTGAAGCCGCTGTCGGACACGTTCTCATGCTCGGGTGAATTTCCCGGATGGGCGGTTAACTGTGTCGGCCTCGCCAAGCAGGGATACGAGACCGTCACAGGACAGTTCGCGATCGGCTCGAAGATCTGCAAGGAGCCGCGCGTGGATCCGCTGTTGACGGTGACCTACGCGTCAATCGAAAAGGGAGCCGTCACCCAGGCGATCTCAGGACCATTCGACCTCGGCCGACCGACGGGCTGCCCGCCGGACTCCGACGCGGGTTGGACCAGGCTGAGCCCCAAGCCGCTGGTCGTGCACAAGAAGAAGTCGAGCAAGGCCAAGGGCAAGGGCAAGGGCAAGCCCAGCAGCAAAGCCAAGAAACCCACCACGAAAAAGTAGGGTCAAAGCAGCACACCGACCGGCCGGCGCGAGCGGTCGGAGCTCTTCGGGCGGCGTCGCGACACGCGCGGCGCCGCCCCAGCAGCACAACGCCGAGCGTCAGGCCCGCTAGAGCAGGCTGGTGGTCATGCGTTCGACCTCGGCGATCGAGGTTATGCCCTCGCGCACCTTGTGCAGGCCGTCATCGCGTAGCCGCAGCATGCCTTCGCCGAGCGCCACCTCAACCATGTCGTCGACTGATGCGCGCTCGAGGATCAGCGCGCGGATGGGTTCGGAGACGGTCATGACCTCGTACAGCGCGACGCGGCCACGGTAGCCGCTGCCGCCGCAGCGCGAGCAGCCGACAGCCTCATAGGGCTCGGCGCCGGCGAGCCCGTGTTCGGCGAGCACCGTGTCGGAGACCTTCTGGACGCGCTTGCAGTGCTTGCAGAGCATGCGCACGAGGCGCTGGGCGACGATGCAGTCGACGGCGGATGAGACGAGGAACGGCTCGATGCCCATGTCGATCAGCCGGCCGAGCGCGCTGGGCGCGTCGCGCGTGTGCAGCGTGGAGAGCACGAGGTGACCGGTGAGCGCAGCCTCGACGGCGATGTGCGCGGTCTCGCGGTCGCGGATCTCGCCGACCATGATCACGTCGGGGTCGGCGCGCAGCATCGAGCGCAGCCCGACGTCGAAGGTGACGCCAGCCTTGGGCGCGATCTGCATCTGCTTGATGCCGGCGATGCGTTTCTCGACGGGGTCCTCGATCGTGAGGATGCTGCGGTCGCCGTCGTTGAGCGCATACAGCGCTGCGTAGAGCGTGGTCGACTTGCCGGAGCCGGTGGGGCCGGTTACGAGCACGGCGCCGTTGGGCCTTTTGATCGCTCGCGAGAAGCGCTCGAGCTCGGCGCCCTGCATGCCGAGCGACTCGAGGCCGTCGACCGCCACGGTGCTGCCTTGGTCGAGGATGCGCATGACGACACCCTCGCCGTTGACGAGCGGCAGCGTGACGACGCGAATGTCGACGCGGCGCCCGTCGACGGTCAGCGCGAAGCGCCCATCCTGGGGCACGCGTTTCTCGGAGATGTCGAGGTCGCCCATGATCTTGATCCGCGAGACAACACCCATCGCCATGCGCCGCTTGACGGTGGCGGCGGGCGAGAGCACGCCGTCGACGCGGTACAGGACGCGCGTGTCGCCCTCCTCGGGGTTGATGTGGATATCGGAGGCGCCCTGCTGGACGGCCTGGGCGACGATCGAGTGCACGAGCTTGATCACCGGGGCGTCGCTGTCGGCCTCATCGACGTTGAGGTTGCGTTCGCCCCCCTCCTCATCTTCCTCGTCGACGATGTCTTCGATCGACTCGTCCATGCGCGCGAGCCGCGCCAGGAGCAGGTTGAGATCCTCGACGGAGGCGGCCGCGGGTCTGATGCGGCGGCCGGTCATCATGCCGACGTCGTCGATCGTGAGTACGTTCGTGGGGTTCGCCATGGCGAGCAGCAGCGCGCCGTCGTCGGTGAATCCGACGGGCACCGCCTGGTAGCGCTTGGCGGACTGGACGCCGATCAGGTTGACGGCGCCCATGTCGAGGTCATAGGTGGAGAGGTCGACGAAGTCCAGACCGAAGCGCTCGGCGACGACGCGCGCAAGCTGGTCGTGGCGCAGGATCCCCTGCTCGACGAGCACGACGCCGGTGGGACGGCCCTGCGCGCGCGCAGCGGCCACGCCCGCCTCGATGGTTTCGCGGTCGGCAAGACCGAGGTCGACGACGACCTCGCCGATCATCCGCTGCGAGCGCCCGGGGTGGCGCGGCGGGTAAAGACCCTTCTGCTCCTGTTCAGCGATGCGCTCGTTCGCCCGGCGCTCCTCCACAGCCTCGACAGACGCGGCGTCCACAGACGTGTCAACGGTTGGCGTAGCGGAGTCGCCCATCACGCTCTATATCGGCATTGCGGAGAGCCGTCTTGACCGGACTCTCCGCCGTTTCCCAGCCCGGTCCGCGACCGGCCGGCCCGCGGTTTCAGGCGCTGCCGAAGCCCCCGTGCTCGAGCGCGCCCTTGACTTGAGCATCGAGCGCATTGAGCCGATAGAGCGAGAGCGCCTCGGGCGAGGCAAAGCGCTGGCCGGAGGACTGCTCGGGCCCGTGGTGGAGCATCATGCAGTGTTCGAGCGCGAGCCTGCGCTCGCCGTGGAGGATCGTCGGCGCGTGCTCGGCGATCACGCGCAGGCCGAGCTCGACGTGCCCGAGCAGCGTGCCCTCACGGCTGCGCTCGATCTCGGCGGCGTAGGTGAACTCGCGGGTCTTGCCGAGGTCGTGGACGATCGCGGCGGTGAGCAGCAGGTCGCGATCCAGGCGCGGGTGAAGCGTGCACAGCTCGAGCGCCATTGTGGCGACGGCGACGGTGTGCTCGAGCAAGCCGCCGAGGTAGGCGTGGTGGCCGGACGCGGGGCGACCGGCACGTGCCGGGCCCGGCTGCCGCGAGCCGCTCGCGCCAGCGGACGCGGGACCGGGCAGCGAGCATGGCGCGAGGCGCAGCTGCTCGCGCAGACGCTCGTCGCCGAGCAGCGTCTCGAGCAGCGCCTTGAGGGCCGGGTCATAGACCTCGCGCGCGAGGTGCTCGAGGAAGCCTTCGAGCTCGTCGCGGTCGCGATAGGCGGTCGGCAGGAAGCGCGTGGGGTTGGCGGACTGGCCCTCGGCGCGATCGATCGCGGTCAGCTCGATCTGCAGATCGTCGCGGAAGCGCTGCACGCGCCCGCGCGCGCGCACGAGCTCGCCGCGCTCGAAGCGCCCTGCGAGCACGTCGGCGTCGCGGAAGGCGCGGGCCACGATCGCGCCGGTGCTGTCGCGCAGCTCGAGCGTCAGGTAGGGAGTGCCGGCGCGCGTGATCTGGCGCTCCTTGCGCGTACACGCGAAGACGGCATCGACCTCGTCATCGCAGCGCAAGGTTGCGACCGTTTGCTCGGAGGCGGCGGCGCGGTGGTGCTCGGGTGAGGAACGCATGACGGAAGCCATCGGCCCATCATGTACGGTGGTTCGGATGCAGCCGTTGATCTGGGACCGCCGTCCGGACGGCCTGAGGGCCCCGGCGATGGTGTGCGCATTCCAAGGCTGGAACGACGCCGGCGACGCGGCGTCGGGCGCCGTGTCGTTCCTTGCCTCGGCGCTGAACGCGCGCCGCTTCGCGCAGATCGACTCAGAGGAGTTCTACGACTTCCAGTCCAACCGCCCGTGCATACGCCTGAGCGAGAGCGGCGAGTCCGAAAGCGGCGCCCGTGAGATCAAGTGGCCGACGGTCGAGATCTTCGAAGCCCCGGCGCCGCGCGCGCCACGCGACCTGGTGCTGGTGCAGGGTGTGGAGCCGTCGATGCGCTGGCGCGCGTTCACGACACACATCGTCGATCTGGCGGAGGCGCTGGGGGTGCAGGTGGTGGTGACGCTGGGCGCGCTGCTTGGGGATGTGCCGCACACGCGCCCCGTGGCGATGACAGGCCACGCCTCAGACGCGGCTCTGCTCGAGCGCCTGGCGATCCAGCCGACGAACTACGAGGGTCCGACGGGGATCGTCGGGGTTTTGCACACGGCGTGCGCGAACGCCGGGCTGCCGTCTGCCAGCGTATGGGCGTCGGTGCCCCACTACGTCGCGGCGGCGTCGAACCCAAAGGCAGCGCTCGCGCTGTTGCGCAAGATCGAAGGCCTGATCGGCGTGTCGGTGGACGTGTCCGAGCTCGAGAGCTCGGCGGCGGACTACGAACGCCAGGTCGGCTTGGCGGTGCGCAGCGATCCGGACATCCAGGCCTTCGTGGAACGCCTTGAGCAGGCGGCGGACAGCGAAGAGCAGAGCTCGCCGGACGACCTGCCTTCGGGGGACATCCTTGCCAGTGAATTCCAGAGGTTCCTGAGGCAGCGGGGGCGCGAGGGGAAGTAGGACAGGCGGGACCGGCAAGCGGCACTAGGCTGTGCCGATGCCATACACCCCTCCGCAGGAGATCCTCGACCGCTACGCGTCGGTCCTCGTCGACTTCGCCCTCGGCGGCGGCAGCGGCGTGCAGCCGGGCGAGACCGTACGCGTGGTGGCGCCCGAGAGTGCAAAGCCGCTGTACGCGGCGCTGAACCGCGCGGTGTGGCGCGCCGGCGCGCATGTGATCGGCGGCTACGTGCCGGATGACGACCATGGGGTGAACCTCGGCCGCGACTTCTACGAGATCGCAAGCGACGAGCAGCTCGACCACTTCCCGAGCGCTTACATGCGCGGTCTTGTCGACCAGATGGATCACCAGGTGTCGGTGATCGCGCCGAGCGATCCGCGGTCGCTCGATGCGATCGACCCGACGCGGATCATGCGCCACGGCGAGGCTATGCGCACGCTGCTTGACTGGCGTGGCGAGAAGGAGAACGCGGGACGCTTCAGCTGGACGCTCGGGATGTATGGAACATCGGGAATGGCGGCGGAGGCGGGCATGGACCTCGAGGAGTACTGGGAGCAGATCATCCATGCGTGCTTTCTGGACAGCGAGGAGCCACTCGAGCACTGGCGCGGGGTCGGCAAACGCCTGGAGCAGACGCGCGAGTGGCTCGACTCGCTCGCCATCGAGCGCGTGCACGTCGAGGGTGAGGACGCGGACCTGTGGGTGAGCATCGGCGAGAAGCGGCGCTGGCTGGGAGGACGCGGTCGCAACATCCCGAGCTTCGAGCTGTTCACCAGTCCCGACTGGCGCGGCACCGAAGGCTGGATCTACTGCAACCAACCCCTCTACCGCTACGGGAACCTCGTCCGTGGCGTCAGGCTTGAGTTCTCGGAAGGACGCGTGACGAAGGCCAGCGCTGAGGAGAACGAGCGTGTGCTGAGCGAGATGATCGGCACCGAGGGAGCCGACCGCGTGGGCGAGTTCTCACTGACCGACCGTCGCTTCTCGAGGATCACGCGCTTTATGGCGCAGACGCTTTACGACGAGAACGTCGGCGGGACGTTTGGCAACACCCACATCGCCGTGGGGCGCTCCTACCAGGATGCGTACGCCGGGGACCCGGCCTCGGTGAGCAAGGAGCAGTGGCAGGAGCTCGGCTTCAACAGCTCGAGCGTGCACACAGATGTCGTGTCGACCACCGATCGCGTGGTCACAGCCACGCTCCGCGGGGGCGACGAGCGCGTGATCTACCGGGATGGGGAGTTTCAGGTGGACTAGCTGTAGCCCGGCGCGAACGACGAGCGCTGCTGCCCTACCCCTCCGCGGCGGGACAGACAATCCGGTAATCACAGATCGAGCAGGCGGCACGCGAGGGCGTCGGCTCGAACTCCTGCCCGAGGATCCCCTCTCCCACCTCGAGCACCACACCGGTGACCCATTGGGCGTCGCGCTGATCGCGCGCCACGGGCACCTTGAGGTCGTCGAGCACGTAGTAGTAGGCCTGCTGCGAGGACTCGAGCCCCCAGTCCTCACGCGCGGCGAGCGCATAGAGCGACAGCTGGATGTCGTCGCGAAGCTGCTCGGCTGTCTTGGGCCGCGAGGTCTTGTAGTCGATCAGCTCATACTCGGCGCCGCCGGCAGTCTCACCGTCCGCATCCTGGCCGCGGCCTGCATGCGCATCCACCGGACTGCCGCTCCCGCCAGCGCCGACCCGATCGACCCGATCAACGCGGTCGACGCGCCCGCGGAGATGGTGTGGCCCGAGCCTAAAGTCGAACTGCCGCTCGAACCAGACGGGCCGTGAGGCGCCCTGGCTACCCAACCGCGCGTGGTAGCGAGTGAGCGCGGTGCGCGCCTTGTCGAACAACTCGCGATCGCGCTCGCCGTCGCCGAACCCGGCGCGCCGCCACCCGGCGTCGAGCAGCGCGAGCATCTGCTCGAGCGTGTCTCCCCCATCGGAGTGGTAGCGCTCGAGCACCTGGTGAACGACGATGCCGAAGCGCTGGTGCACTGTCTGAACGGTGGGGATGCGCAGGACGCGCGCGAACTTGTAGCGCAGCGGACAGCTGCGGTAGGTGTGGATGTCCGAGGCGGACAGCGCCAGCCCGTTCCCCTTGCGCGGCAGGAACGGGTCGAGCGAGTGCTGCTCGCGCGGCGCAACGGCGCGGGCGCGGGCGCGCTCGCCTGCCTCCGCATGCGCGGGCGCGTTGCCCTCCCCACCGCCAGCACCTGCCGCGCCCAAGGCGCCGGCCCCGGTGAGCGTGTCGTCGAGCGTGGACGTTTGGAAGATCTCGCGCTGTAGTGGCGTGGCGGCGGCGAGCAGCCGCGCGTTGACGTCGGCGAGCGCCTCCTCGAGGCTCTGGCCGTCGGGTCGCTGCAGCAGCGCTGAGAGCTTGAGCAGCTCGAGGTAGCGCACGACGCCGTGTGAGATGTCGAGGTCGGTGTCGAGCCGCAGCTCACCGAGTCGCCCGCCGATGCGTGCGACGGCGTCGAGCACCTCGGCGCGCAGCAGCTGGAAGGTGGCGTGTATCTCGCCGTCGGGGTCTCGATCGTTTAGATCCGCGTTCGCGCGGTCACCCTCGCTGTCGGTGTCGCCGTCCTGTAGTGGCGTCCAGTTGGGGGCTGGCGAGGGGTTCTCGGCGCGAGCGTCGGCATGCGGGTCGGGGACGACCGTGGCGAGGTGGCGGGTGAGATCGCGGATGCCGGCGCGCGGAGTGGCGCGGACGAACTCAGCGGCGAGCGCGCGCAGCAGCTCGAGGCTGGCGCGCTGCTCGGCTGCGTCGGCGGGGGCGAGCAGCGCCCTCCCACGCACGCCGAGTCGCTCGATGAGGTGCGCGACGAACACATCGGGTGAGACGCTGTCGAGCTCGGCGGCGGCACTGCGGTGCAGCTCGACGAAGCGCTGGATGCGTTCGCGTGCCTCGGGGGGCACCTGTGGGGACTCGGTGGCGGCCGCGAGTCCGACGACGAGGTCGACCTTGCCTGTGCCCCCAGGGGTACGCCGGCGGGCGACCTGAATGACGCGGGCCAGCTCGACCTGGCGCAGCTCGACGGGCGGGCGCGACAGGGCACGCACGACGGCGGCCGCGTCCTGCGGGTCGACGAGCAGACGCAGCCATGCGAGCACGTCGCGCACCTCCGCGCGCTTCAGAAATCCGACCGCCTGAATCCCGTCCCCTTGCCTGTCCTCCTTGGAGGGCTCCCCGCTCGCTGTGGCGTCCGGCCCCCCCGGCGAGCCGTCGGGCGGCGCACCCCCCGGGGCACAGGCGGGCGCGATCCTTGACCCAGACACAGTCAAAGAATACGCGCGAACGTTTATCGGACTCGTGTGGGCCGTGGCTACGCTGATGCTGTGGACACGATCGATTGGGGCACAGCGCAGCGAGTCGGAGAGCTGATTGCCGGCTCACCGCCGTTCGGGGGCCTGCGCTCGGCGTCGGTTGAGCCGCTCGTGCATGAGTTCGCGGGCAAGGTGGCCACTTACAGCGGTCTGACCGCATCCGCTGAGCTGCCGTCGCTGGAGCTCGTGGATCGCCCGGGCTGGATCGCGGCGAACCTGCGGACGATGCGCCCGCTGCTGGCACCGCTGGCGGAGACGGTGGGCAACGGCGCGGGGCCGCTGACGGGCCCGCTGCGCTCGGCGTCGGGGCTGCTGCTCGGCGCGCAAGTGGGTGCGCTGACGGGCATGCTCTCCCAGCGCGTGCTCGGACAGTACGACCTGGCGCTGCTGGACGCCTCGGTGAAGCCGCGCCTGTTGCTGCTGGCGCCGAACCTCGCGGGAGCGGCGCGCACGCTGGGCGTCGACCGCGACGAGCTGGTGCTGTGGGTGAGCATCCACGAGATCACCCACGCGGTGCAGTTCTCGGGCGCGCCGTGGCTGCGCGAGTACCTCGGAGGCATGCTCAAGGAGCTGATCGACGGCTTGCAGATGACGATCGCGGGCAAAGCGGCGAACGGCAACGGGACTGAGCCCGAGCAGGAGAGCAACGGCAAGCGCAGCGGCTGGATGGGGAGCGTGCAGAAGCTCGCTGACCTGGGTGGGTGGGCACCAGATCCAAGCCAGCTGCGTGAGATCGTCGAGCGTGCGCGTCGCGGCGAGGTGATGCGGCTGACGCTGGGCGAGGATCGCTGGAAGCTGGTGGAACGGATGCAGGCGGCGATGTCGCTGATCGAGGGCCACGCGGAGCACACGATGGACGCGATCGGCGCGGATGTGCTGCCGACGCTGCCGCGGCTGCGCGAGGCCATGACCCGCCGCCGCGAGAACCGCGGCCTGCCATGGCGCGTGCTCGAGCGCCTGCTGGGCCTGGAGCTGAAGCTGCGTCAGTACGAGATGGGCCGACGCTTCTGCGACGCGGTAGTCGACGCCGGTGGCCCACAGGCGCTGGCGCTCGCGTGGACCGGCCCCGAGACATTGCCGACCCCGGCGGAGCTCGAGGACCCGGCGCTGTGGATTGCCCGCGTGGCGGGCCCCGCGCCTGAGATCCAGGCGCACACGTCGGCCGGCTAGGTCGCTATTTGCGGGCCGAACGCATGTTCCACCTGTTACAAAGTCCGTGCGGCATGTTGCGCTTGTTTACAGGGTTTTCGCGGCCTGCTACGCTTCCGGTGTAACGATCTTTCGCAGAGGGGGTACAAACAGGTGTTCGTAAGTCCCCGCTCCTCGCAATCGGCGAGGCAGAGATAGGAGCCACCCAGATGCCCACCGCACCGACTGCACCCAAAAGCTCCAAAGCCACGGCGAAAGCGCGCAAACCCGCTACGTCGCGGTCCACATCCGCGAAACGCACTACCCGCGCGAGCACCCGCGGCACGACTCAGGCGAAAGCAACACACGCCAAGGGTGCTCGCACCCGCGCGACGCACCAGGCCGAGGCCGCCGTCAAGCAGGCGCAGACCGCCACGCGCGAGACGGCCGACGTGTTCGGCGACTACGCCGAGCGTGCAGTGCTGATCCCCGTCGGCGCGGCGCTGATCGCTCGCGACCGCATCGTCTCGTCGGTCAACGACACGGTTTCCATCTACGCGTCGCCCAAAAAGACGCAGGCACAGCTGCGCCGCTTCGAGCGCCGCGGCCTCACAGCGCGCAACCGCCTCGAGCGTGAGGTGCGCAAAGCGCGCGTGCGCGTCGAGCGTGAACTGCGTCAGCGTCGTCGCAAAATCGAGAGCACGGCGAGCGAGTTCGAAGGCCGTGTTGACTCGATCACGAAGAGCGCCGACGACCTAGCCAACCGTGTACCGGAGCTGGCGAACAAGGTCCAGGAGCGGATCCTGAGCCTGGTCTAGGCCCGAGCTTCCCCCGCCCGGCCTGAGAGGGTCCGGAACAGCGGGACAGTCTGCCGGCCTCATATCCCGCCGGCAGTAGTAGCACCCTCTCCTCCCTCGACCCGCGGGCGGCCCCCACCGCCCGCGGGTCAT
>CAVTRA010000003.1:0-991144 GCA_963737025.1 uncultured Solirubrobacteraceae bacterium | reverse complement strand
AGGGCAGTTCTCGGCGGAGTTCTCGAGTAGTCCGCCAAGGGCGGATGCCCCGGTGCGCGAATCCGGACTTTGACGCTATAGACGGGCGCGAGAAGCGTCGGCATGACTGCGGGCCTTGGTGCGGTCGACGTAAAATCCGGGTAGACGATGGAGCCCAGGATCGACGTGATCACGCTTGCTGTCGCGGACCTGGAGAGGGCGCTCGCCTTCTACAGGGACGGTCTCGGATTGGAGTCGCGCGGAGTGATCGGGACCGAGTTCGTCGGCGACCAGGCCAAGCCCCATGGGGCGATCGCGATGTTCGAGCTGCAGGGGGGCCTGATCATGTGTCTCTACCCTCGCACCGAGCTCGCCAAGGACGCCGAGGTCCCAATCGGTCCGCCTAAGACCGGCGAGTTCAGCATCGGGCACGCGGTGACGAGCGAGGCGGAGGTCGACGCTGTGCTCTCCCAGGCCCAAGCTGCTGGAGCCACGCTCACCGACCAAGCGCATGATCGTCCCTGGGGCATCTACTCGGGCTACTTTCGCGATCCCGACGGGCACCTTTGGGAGGTGCTCTGGAATCCACGGCTCGCCCTCGCACAGGAGTAAGGGTGGCGCGGCCTGCCCACCCTCCCGAGCTTGCAGTGGTCCTTCACCAGCACCTTCACAGTGACTTCACAGTGACTTCACCGTCAAGACGGCCCGCGGCGGGCGGCGTCTAACCGCGGCGCCGGCGGTACGGTTCGTCCGCTTGACGAGCGGATCCCGCGAAAGAGAAACGCCAGCCACGATCAAGCACCTCATAAAAACCCGCTGAGTGCGTGTTTTTCCTCGTCTCGTCGAGTCGAGCCTATTGACTTCGAGCGCCCCTAATCGATATTGAGTCGTGTGCGGCGGTCGGTGGGTCTCGACTAGGGGGCGGCACGAAGGGGGCGCAACGGGCCGTCCCGAGTATGTCGAGGACCATGGGGGTCATCCGTGAGAGTCAGCACCGCAGCAGAGCGCAGGCTATCCATGTCGCTGCCGACGCCGCGCTTGTCGCGCGTGCGGCTCTACTTCCGCGAGGAGTTCGTGCAGATGAGACGGCTGCTGTTGACGGCGGCGACGCTGTTGGTGCTGGGCGCAACCATGATCGCTGCTGCGCCTGCCTCGGCCGCCGAAACTCCGGTCCTCCTCGGACCCGAAGAAACCTCGACAGCGCTCTTTGTCGCTGGGGACATCAACCGCCTGAGCACCCCACGCACTCAAAACGACCAACTCGGTGGCACCGAGGAACTCGTCCTCGAGAAGGTGCTCCAGCAGATGTACATCGACAACCCAGCCATCCTTCCGGAAAATGCCGCCTACGAAATAGAACTGCTGAAAAGCCTGATGTTTTGTCCGCAGGCGCCCACGCAGGCAAGCCTCGGGGTCATGGCCGGAAACCAGCGGATCCTCGCGATCCTCGCCGCCCTCGAGAGCGGGGGCTACTGCTCGCCCGCGGTCAACCTCAGCGAAGCCGCGCCCGAAACGAAACTCGCCCTCACGCATCTCGCGGGCGTCGCGCTCGCCAGCTCCTCGGACATCTTCGCAAAGGCCGAAAGTCCGAAGTATTTTGAACCTCTCGCCGACGAGCGCAACAACCTCATCTACAGCTCGTTTGCGCCGGCCACCGTCCTGCGCGCCACGCGCGCGCTGGCAGCGCGCAACGGCTTTTTCGGCGTAGCCCGGAACCTCGTCTGGGAGGAAGCAAGCCAGGAGAACGTCTTCGCCGGAGCTCGCGAACTGATCTTCGAAAGCAAAGTCCTCGAGAGCTCGCACAGCATGTTCTCGCTGCTGAACATAATCGCCATAGGTGACGGGGTCTTGTACGCGACACCAGGGGAACTCGCGGATCTCTTTTCCGAAGGCCAGGCGAACGCGCAGGCCCAGACGTGCGCGCACGGGAGCGGACAAGAAAAACTCAGCCCAGAAACGATCCCAGGCGTGCCGCCCCTCACTTGCAACGGCGGCGCCCTCTACGAAGCCTCGAAGGCGACCCCTCGCCCGGAATCGGAATGGCCCGGGCGGTTGACGGAAGTGCGGACGATAGCTAAACAGCGGGCCGCGATCGTCGCCGAAGAACGTGCCCTTATGGCCGCCTCAGCTGAACTCTTGCGCCCGTCCGAACAGACGGCGGCACAGGTCGAGCAGGCGACGGGGCAGGCACAAACGCAAATCACCGAAGACGAAAACGAATACGCGAAGTACGAAGCCGAACAGAAGACACGGAACATCATCAAAGGCAGTCTCAAAATCATCGGCGAAATCTTCGGTTCGATCGTCTCCTTCGCCACCAAGTCTCCCTCCGAAGGTGTCAACGGGCTGATCAGCGCCGGCTTCGAAATCTACGCACTCGTCGAAGAAGGGCTCAACAAACCTCCCGCGGGGCCACAGGAAATCGCTCTGAAAGACATGACCGCACTCAGTAACCAGCTCTCCGGCTTTCAGCAGTACACGCAGGAAGCGTTCCGCGCGCTCGACACCCAGGTGGCGCAGCTCAACGGTCAGCTGGCGCAGGATACCTACGAACTCAAACTGGAACTCGGCTCGCTCGCAGAAAAGATGGAGTTCGAGCAGCAAACGATCTTCGAGCTGGAGGACGAGGTTCAAACGCTGTTCTCCACTCAGGCAAAAGCCGAACTCCAGACCACGATCGCTGACAGCGTCGGCTGGTTCGGGCGCACCGGCGAAGTGCTGTCGTCTTCCAAGCTTCAGGAATCCTTCGTCGGCCTGCAGAAATATGCGACCGAAATCGCCAACGGCGCCCTCGTGAACAGCGAAACCCAGCCGTACACCTTCGAAGGCGCCGACGTTCAGCTGACCAGCAAACGGACCGGCGAACCGGTGGAACTGAACGAAGCCATCACCTATCTCGCGCACTTCCCGGTGGAAAAGGGCTGGGAGACGACCGCGATCCCGCCCACGCTCCCCAACACCACCTTCTGGTCGGAAGGGGCGCGTGCCGACGCTCAGCTGATGCTCGAAAACGCGAGCCGCGTGTCGGCGGCCAACAAAGCCGGGCTGAAAAGCCTCGAAAACGAAGGCCTGACCCTCGAGAAGGCGCAGAATCCGTGGTCGGAACACTCCGGTGGAGAACACTCAGCGAGCGGAAACGCGATCCTCGATCACGTCCTACAGAAGTTCGAACAGGCCGCCGCGGGTGAAGGTGTCGAAGGTAAGCGGTCGGTCACCGACCTGCTCGAAGAAGGTTCCGAAAAGTCGTTTTACAGCGGCCTCAAAACCCACACTGGCGTCGCCGGGAATCCAACCAATGTCAACCTCTGGGGCGGTGCAGAACAGGAAACCAGCGCTGCAACGATCGAAAATCAGCACTATCCCGCGCTGAGCTCCTTCGATGCGCTCAATGCGGAACTCACGTGCTTGCCGTGGTGGCTCCTCACCGGGATACGGCTGGGGATCGTCGGCGCGAGGAAATCCGGCGATGAATGGGAAGTCTCTTTCGGCGGTTTTCCTCCCTTTGAAGAATGTTACGAAGTGAAACTGTATAAAAGAGGGGCGACGAACGCGACCATAGAAGCTGGCGTCGAAAAATTGGCACCTTTCTACAAAGCCGCGTTTAGGCCCGTGATCGACCGGGGCATAGCGGTTTTGCAGAAGGAAGCCTATGAAGCGGCCCTCGAAGAACTCAAGAAGGAAGACGGGCCCTCGAACCGGCTCGCAGGCGCAAGGGCGCTGGTGCAGAGCTACGTCAAGCTCGGCCTGCCCCAGGCGCTCTCAAGCGATCCTGTACTCGAGACCGATGTCGAGGGCACCGGCGCACAGTTCCTGGACCCCGAACCGGCCACCCCGCGTCCCGTGCCGGAAGAGCTGACAGCCCTGGTCCGCTCCTGGAGCGAACGTGTTGAAGCTGCCGTGCCGACGCTTCCTCCCTTCGGCGCACCCGAAATACCGGAACCGGCCGTGCTCGAGGAACACCTGATCCAGGAAGTGGCGAAACGCTCCTCGGCGTGGGCCGGTGAGGTCGCCAAGACCGTCAAGCCTTACATCGAAGGCGACGCCCCAGAGTTCAGCGAAAGCGGAGGGCAAGCCGTGAGCGAGCAATCGCCGATCGTCGAATCGACGATCAATCGCCTGCGCCTGACGCGGGATCTGCTGACGGAATCGAGCGCGCCGGGCGCGGAAACGCTTGCTGCGACCAACATCGGCGCCACCGAAGCAAGCCTGAACGGCGAAGTCAGTCCGAACGGTGCCGAAGTCGAATCATGCGAGTTCGAATACGGCTCCTCGGAACCCCACGGTCACACCGTCGCATGCTCGACGATCCCGAAGGCCTCCGAAAACGGAGCCCTGGTGTCCGCGCAGGTCACGAACTGGATGCCGGCGGGAGGAAGCTTCCACGAGCGCCTGGTCGTGAAGACGTGGGGCGGCACCACCTACGGCGAAGACGTCAAGGTCCAGCTTGCGCAGTCCGCCAGCTCGAAAGACGGCCCCGTGCTCGCGAGCACACCAACGTCGGGGGCGACGATCGAATTGAAGCTCGAAGAACCGCCTCCGGCGCACCCCGGGCTGCCAGCCGGCGCGGACACGCCCGTCGGCTTGCTCAGCCTCATCATCGGCCACGTCGCTGCCGGCAGCAGCGTGCCGGTGAGGATCGAACTGCCGACGAGCGCGCCGACGGCGCTCTACATGCTCGCGCACGTCTCCGGAGGCGGCGAGGAATACAAGGAAGTGCCGAGATCGCTCTACACGATCACGGGCAACGTGATCAACGTCACACTCATCGACGGCGGCGTCGACGACCTCGACGGCCAAGCGAACGGCAGAATCGAAGCTGGGCTCGTGCCACTGGCGGCCGGCGCCGCCCCGACGGGGCCGAGCGTGGCCACGACGGGGGCCGCCGTCGGCATCCGCACCGCCACGCTCGAGGGGACTGTCAACCCCAACGGCAAGGGCGTCACGAGCTGCCAGTTCACGGTCGAAGAAATCTCGGCAGGGTTTCCGACCGGGCAGAGCGAGACGGCGCCGTGCTCCGTCGGTCCCGGGTCCGGAAGCGAACCCGTAGCCGTCACCGCGCTCGCCACGGAACTCTCCCCCGGGACCGAATACAGGTTCTCCCTCGCGGCCAGCAACGCGTCCGGCTCTGCGACCAGCGAACCACCGAGCACATTCACGACCAAGGCGCTGCCCGGACCGACTGTGGTGACCGGTGAAGTAACCAACATCAAGAAGCGCACCGCGGTCCTCTTCGGCACGGTCAACCCGAACGGGGTCGGGGTCTCCAGATGCTGGGCCAACATCCAGGAAGTCGTAGTGAAGGTAGAAGGAGGAATCGAAAAGCTAGAGCCAGGGAAAGAAAAACCCGTCGCATACTCCTGCATCGAGGGTGTCGGCACCGGCCACTCCCCCGTCTCGGTGCTCGTGAACGCCAGGAAACTGCTTGTGGGCACCAAATACACCTACCAGTTCTTCGCCGAAAACGGCGACGGCACAGTGGGCGAAGGCGCCACGTCCCAACCGTTCCAAACCCTGGCAAAACGAATACGAAAAAAATGATCCGTCCTGCGTGACAGGTGTCTGCTTCTTAGCCAGCGCCATTTGTTCGATCCGCGCCGATGCCTTGGTCGCAGACGAAGATGCGGGAGATTAGACTCCCCGCGAGATGACTTCGCCCTCCGATGCGCCCGCGGACGGCGCGCGAATATCCGTGATGCTGATCGTCGCCGATGCCGACGCAGCCGTGGCCTGGTACACGGGCGCCCTAGGCGCGACCGAGCTGTGGAACCTCGGCGGCGTCGCTGGGCTCGAGGTCGACGGCGCTCCGTTCTTCCTGCACGAGGTCAACCCGAAGAACGCGGCAGAGAGCAGCCCCGACAGACTCGGCGGGACGAGCACGCGCATCGAGGTCTTCGTCGACGACCCCGACGGGTTCATCGCGCGCGCGACCGCGGCGGGAGCAACCGCGGGCTCCGCGATCGAGGATCACGAGATGCCCTGGGGCAAGCACCGCCAAGGCGGTTTCCACGACCCGTTCGGTCACAACTGGTCGGTCGGTGACCGCTCACCGTTGCAGCGCTCCGCGCGCTAGCGCGGGCGGGAGCATCGCACCGGTTGTTTTCCGACCCACGACGGGCCCTAGGGATGCCAACGACAACAAGGAGGATGAAAATGGGCACCACCGCAACCCGGATTCGCCAGATCAGCCTGGTCTGCGTTCCGACCATCGAGCAGGACCGCGCGATCGAGTTCTACGAGTCGCTCGGATTCGAGAAGCGCACCGACACCTCGTTCGGCGGTGGGGCCTATCGCTGGGTCGAGGTCTACCCGCCGGTGGGAGCGACCGGGATCGCGCTGGCACCGCCGCCCCCTGGGCAGGAGATCGTTCCCGCGCAGACCGGCATCACGCTGACCACCGACGACATCGACGCCACGCACGCCGAGTTGCGCTCGCTGGGAGTGGATGTCGATGCAGAGGTCTCGCGCATGGGCGACCCTGTGCCGCCGATGTTCTGGTTTCGCGACCCCACTGGGCACTCGCTGATGGTGGTGGAGCAGTCCTGAGTCCCGTGCATCCCCCGGGCGAGCGCGACGTCGCCGAGCTCGTCGAGCTGCGCCGAGCCGAGCTGCGCTCAGCTGTGTTCCACGCCCGTGAGCGCCGCCTGCAGCGAGTGCACGCTCTGGGGGCCGATCAGCGTCGCGCGGATGCGTGAATGGGCGTCGATCACGAACGTCGTCGGCACGTTACGCAGGTGGTAGGAGTACCCGACGGCGCCTTCGGCGTCGCGCAGGCTCGGGAACGTCCACCCGTAACGGCGGAGGAACGATCGCGCTTCGGAAAGCAATGGATCGCTCCAGTCGACGCCGACGATCCTCCCCCGCCCGGCAGCGCTGCGCGCGAAACGCTCGAGTTCGGGCGCCTCCTGCGCGCACGGCGGGCACCAGCTCGCCCAGAAGACGACCGCGGCCGGGCGCCCGCGGGCGCCCGCCAAGAGGCTCCTCAGCGTCACCGGGCCGCCGGAGAGCGATTCGTGTGGCAACGCCGGTGCGGCGCGCCCGCTCGCCGTGTGCGAGGAGGCCAGGCCAAGCACCGCCGCCACCGCCACCGCAGCAACGAGCCCGAGCGTCCAAGCGAGCAGTCGCAGCCGCCGTGGCATCTTCGTGCGATCAGAGCTCAGCGAGCTCGGGCACGTCGTGCGCGATTTCCGAGGGCTGGAAGCTCGACGCGTAGATGGTGAGCCGCTTGCCGGACGCGGTGACCCCGTAGACGAGCCCAGTGTGGTTGATGAACTGCGGCTGCTGGACGTCGCGTTCGGAGCCGACCCCCCATGCCTGCCACACGCGTGCCAGTTCCTTGGCCGAGCCGATCAGGTATTGCATGCGCCCGGTCATCCCGTGGCGAGCGAGGAACGACGCGACAGCCTTTGGCGTGTCGTTACGAGGATCCACCGACACGGCGATGACCTGCACTTTGGAGGCCGTCGCGGGACCCATCGCGTTCAGCGCGACGCGCAGGTTCGAAGCGATCAGCGGGCAGACGTCCGGGCAATTCGTGTACAGGAACGTCACCAGCACCGCCTTGCCTCGGTAGGAGTCGATGTTCACGGGCTGGCCGAGATAGTTGTGAAGCGCGAGCGGCGGCGCGGGCTTCGCCGGTTCCAGCACCGCGGCGGCGTCGAAGTGATGGGCGAGCGCCTGCTCGTGTTTGGCTTGTTCTCCGCTTTGGCTGCCGATCGCGGCCACCGCCACGCCGCCCGCAAGGAGCACCAGCACGAGCAAACCGATCACCACACGGAAGTCGAGTCCGTTCTTACGCATCAGACAGCGAACTTACCAGCGCCCGCGCTTGCGCGCGAAGGCTGACGTCGGCAAAAACGCTTGCACACCTTCCCCTGTGATGCATCTTGCAACGAGATGTGTTAGTTTGCCGCCCGTTCGTGCCGAGTCCTTGTCCCCATGGGGTCGAGGAGCGGGGGACCCAAAGCAGCTGAGAGGCTGCAAGGGGCGAATCGCCACACAGTGTGGCGTAGCGTAGACGCTTACGCGAGCCCGTCAGCTAACCCCGTAGGCGCCATGCAATGGAATTTGAGAAAGGACGCCTCGGATGCCGGGTTACCCGCGTGATCTTGCTGTTGTCGACCACTGGAGCGCATCGCTTGAGCGCTCTCTGGCCCGTCGCGGGCGCGCAGTAGGCGCACGACCCCGTCGTGGCGCCCACTCGAGCTCGTCGCTGTCGATGCTGCTCGACGCCCGCGGCGCACTGCGCCAGCCACGCGACCTCGCCGACGAGGAGCCCTGGCAGCTGTCGCTCGGCCGTTCCCGCGCGCGCCGTCGTGCAAGGGAGCTGCGCTTCGTGCCCAGCGGCTCGCGCGCCAAGCGCGTCTCACTCGGCGCGCTCGCCGCGCTGACCGTCGGCCCCGCCGCGAGCCTCGCCAGCGGGCAGTCGACGATCTCCTCCGCCAACCCGGAACCGGTGACCACCACCGAACACGTGATCGTCATCAGCAGCGGCAGCGAAGGCAGGCAGGTGCAGCTGCTGCAGAAGGCGCTCGGCTCGATCAAAGTCGACGGCATCTTCGGCCCGGAAACGGAAGCCGCCGTGCGCAGCTTCCAGGCCAGCAAGGGTCTTGCCGTGGACGGAGTCGTCGGGCCGCTCACGAGCGCGGCGCTACGTAGCCAGAGCGCCGGCGCCGCGTTCATCGCGGATGTCAGCAGCGCGCTCCCGGGCACGGCATCGCTGCCCATCGGCACGACTGCGCCGGCATCGACGCAGGACGCGGCGAGCGTCACGGCCAGCACCGAAGGCGTTACGCAGCCCGCGAGCGCTACCACGGGCGGCTCCGAAGCCGTGGCGGAAATCGAACCCGCCGAAGCGGAAGCCGAAGCCAAGACCGTGGCCGCCGAAAAGCAGGCGGAAGAAAAACACGTCGAAGAAATCGGCGTGGGCGCGGTCAAGCAGCTGCAGAGCGCGCTGCACGTCACCGCCGACGGCAACTTCGGTCCCGAAACCGAGGCCGCGGTGCGCCGCCTGCAGGCCCGCCACGGGCTTTCCGTGGATGGCATCGTCGGGCCGGCCACGTGGAGTTTGATCGGCGTTACAGGCAAGGAAACGCTCACGCCGCCGGCCTCCGCGCTGCCCAAGCCGGCGAGCCACAGTCACTCCGCCACGATCGCCGCGACGAGCGACGTCGGGCTGACTGCCGGCAGCGGTGGAGCCTCCGATACACCCCAGCCGGAAACCGCCACGGGCGCAACCGCGGTCGAGTGGCTGCAGAAGGCGCTGAAGCTCTCCGTGGACGGTGAATTCGGCCCCGAAACCGAGGCCGCGGTACGCCGCCTGCAGGCCCGCCACGGGCTGCCTGTGGACGGCGTCGTGGGCCCATCGACCTGGTCGGTGATTGGCGTGCACAGTGCCGAAACGCTCACCCCGCCGCAGTCCGCGCTCGTCGCACCGAGCTCTCCCAGCGCCAGCTCGGACACCAGCGCGGGTAGCGGCGGCGGTGGTGGTGCCAGCGGAGGCGAATCCGAAGGCGTCGTCGGGCGCGTGATCGCCGCGGCCAACGAAATCGCGACGCGTCCCTACGTCTGGGGCGGCGGCCACGGCTCGTTCGAATCAGAGGGCTATGACTGCTCGGGCTCGGTCTCCTACGCGTTGCACGGCGGCGGTCTGCTCAGCTCTCCCGAGGACTCGACCGGACTCGAGTCCTACGGCGAACCCGGGCCGGGCAAGTACATCACGATCTACGCCAACGCCGAACACGCCTACATGGTCATCGACGGCAAACGCTTCGACACGGTCGCGCTCGCCGAAGGCGGGTCGCGCTGGGGCGGGCCCGGGAACGACGGCGGCGGCTTCGTGGAACGTCACCCAGCCGGGCTGTAGCGGCGAGCGCACATATCTGCGGGCGCGGCACCGCAAACGCGGCCGAGCGTACCGTCCCAAGCGCGACCTAGCGTGCGCCTCCCTGTCCAGCGACGACAGCGAGAGGACACACGAGAGTGCTCGCGCAGACACACACGTTCACGATCGAGGGCCTTCATACGCGGCACGTCACCGTCGAGGTGGACGTGCGCGCGGGACTGCCGGCGTTCACGATCGTCGGCCTCGCCGATACGGCCGTCCGCGAGGCGCGCGAGCGCATCCAGGCGGCGATCCTCAACTCCGGGTACGAGTTTCCCGCGAGGCGCATAACCGCGAACCTCGCGCCGGGAGACGTACGCAAGGCGGGCGCAGGCCTCGATCTGGCGCTCGCGTGCGCGGTGCTCGCAGCCAGCGGGCAGCTGCCGTGCGAGGAGCTCGAGCGCGTCGCGCTGTTCGGGGAGCTGGGACTCGACGGCAGCGTGCGGCCAGTTCACGGCGCGCTGGCCGTCGCACACGCAGCAACGCGCGCGGGCATGCGCGCGCTCGCGCTCGCGCCCGCGTGCGCGCGCGAGGCGACGCTGATCGAGGGCCTTGAGGTGCCTGCGGTTGAGCATCTGCGCAGCGCAGCACGAGTGCTGAGCGGCGGACGCGGCGATGCGCTTCGCGAGACGAACTCAGGGGTCGCTCGTGAACGCACTCCGACGGGCGCGCGGAGGAGCGACGTGGACGGCGGAGATCTGAGCGAGGTGCACGGCCAGCATCACGCCGTCAAAGCGATCGTGATCGCCGCAGCGGGCGCACACAACGCGTTGCTGAGCGGCGCTCCCGGCACGGGCAAGACGATGCTCGCCCAGCGGATCACCTCGATCCTGCCGGCACTCAGCCGGGCGGAAGCCGTCGAAGTGACCCGCATCCAGACGCTGAGGGGCGCGCGCGTCGACGCGCTGGCGACGAGCCGGCCCTTCCGCGCGCCGCACCACTCGATCACGCCCGCGGGGCTCGTCGGCGGTGCGACACGCGGGTCGATCGGGGAGATCGTGCTGGCTCACAACGGCGTGCTGTTCCTTGACGAGCTCTCGGAGTTCTCGCGCACGACGCTCGAGGCGCTGCGCCAGCCGCTCGAGGATGGTCGCGTCGCGATCGCCAGGGCGCATCACTCCGCGGTCTATCCGGCGCGCTTCGTGCTGGTCGCGGCCACCAACCCCTGCCCGTGCGGCTTCGCCGGCGAGGGCGATAGCTGCTCCTGTAGCGAAGCTGAGATGGCGCGGCATCGTCGCCGCCTCAGCGGACCGATGCTCGATCGCATCGACCTGCTCGCCGATCTGCATCTGGAAGCGCACGGTCAGCGGGCACCCGCGCTGATGACGAGCGCGCAGGCTCGGGAGCGGGTCGCCCGCGCCCGTGAGCTCCAGGCCAGGCGACTCGCGCCGGATGGTGTCAGCGTGAACGCGCGCATGGACGGGGGCATGCTGCGCAGGCATGTGACGCTCGATGAGCCCAGTGAGCGGATGCTGCGCGACGCTCG
The DNA here is from genome assembly GCA_963737025.1 of uncultured Solirubrobacteraceae bacterium. Taxonomy (GTDB): domain Bacteria; phylum Actinomycetota; class Thermoleophilia; order Solirubrobacterales; family Solirubrobacteraceae; genus Palsa-744. The sequence continues at coordinate 979,799 of CAVTRA010000003.1, read as the reverse complement.
CGCGGCGGGCATGCTCAGCGCGCGCGGTGAGGATCGAGTGCTGCGTGTCGCGCGGACGATTGCCGACCTCGACGCCAGCCGGCGCGTGCGCGCATGTGACCTCGGCGCGGCGCTCGCGTTGCGACCCGGCGCGAGCATCGCGGGCAACCGGGCGGCATGAGCTCAGCGTCGGAAAGGGCGAAGCCAGAAGGCGCATGCGCTGACTGCCTGCGGCGTAGCTGGCTGCTGTCAAGTCTCACCGGACCGATGGACTACTGCGCCAGAGACCGTGCCCGCCTGCTGGAGTTGCTTACGCTCTCCGACAGAAAGCTGCTGGAAGCGCTTGCCGGCAGACGCACAGCGGGGTTGCAGGCGCGCTACGAGCGCTTTCGCGCGGACGAGCTGCCGCACGACCCGCAGCTTCAATCCATCTGTCGTCACCGGCGTGGGTACCCGCGCTCGCTCGACGGTCCCGCCGCACCGCCGATGTTGCACGTTGCCGGCGGGGCAGCGCGGCTCGCGGAGCTCACGGCAGCGCCGGTGGTAACGATGCTCGGCAGTCGCACGGCCAGCGACTACGGCATGCAGATGGCGAGGAGTCTCGCTCGCGGGCTGGCGGCGAGCGGCATCACGGTGGCGGCGAGCCTCACCGACGGGATCGCCGTCGCCGCGCACGCCGGCGCGCTCGAGGCAGGCGGCAACAGCCTCGCCGTGATCGGCAGCGGCCTCGGCGTGTCGTGTTCTCCACGCCGACGAACTCTGTATGAACGGGTAACGCGCGACGGCTGCGCCGTGTCAGAGCTATTGCACGACTGTGGGGGACGGCGCTGGGGGCTCGTAGCGAGCGAACGGATCCTCGCCGAACTTCCATCCGTCGCGGTCGTGGTAGAGGCCAACGCGAATCCGGGAGAGCTCGCGGCAGCGCGCAACGCACGGGCACTCGGACGCGCCGTCGCGGCGGTCCCAGGCCGCGTCACCTCTCCCCTCTCGCGCGGCACGAACACGCTCTTGATGGACGGCGCCAGCCTCGTCCGCGGTCCAGAAGACGTGCTCGATCTGTTGCACGCCGCCGGTGCGACGCAACCGCGCGAGCAGGCGTTGGCACCCGTCAGCGCAACGGCGCGGAACGATCTGCGACCCGCGTTGCGGGCGGTACTCGAGCGCGTCGGCGCCGGGTACGACACGCCGGACGAGCTCGCGCGCGACGGACCTGAGCTCTCGGAGGCGTTGCTGGCGCTCAGCGAACTCGAGCTGATGGGGCTGCTCGTCCGCGGTGATGGCGGGCGCTATCTGCCCCGAAATCCTCTGTAGCACTGAAAAACCAGTTGTCTATTGGAAACGAGGCATTCTCAAGAAGGAGTCTGAAACCGCCGACGCCAGCGCTGTATGACTGACCAGCTCACAGCATCGGGACGACCATGCCCAAATCGGTAAAGCCACGCGCAGACACAGCCCGCGAGCCCGACCGCGACGTCCGACGACTCGGCGACGCGCTCAGCGCGCGCGTCGAGGACGTGGTGCAGCGCGCGGCTGAGCGCGGGCGGGGCCACGGTCACGAGGAGCTCGTTCCCGCGGTCGTCGAAAGCTTCCAACGCATCGGCAGGTCCTCGACGACGGCGGTTGCGCAATGGATGGCCGGCGGCAAGCCGGAGGCCGGCCTCGACACCGGGCGCGAGGCGTGGCACACCTACGGCCAGCTCGCTGCGCAAAACGCCGCTCCATTGAACGAGGTCACCAAGCGCTGCCTACGCTGGCGCGATGCCGTTATCGAGGTGCTCCACGAGAGCGCCGACGAGCAGAAGATCTCGCCCACGGCGCTTGCCGCGGCCGCGTCGATGGTGCAGCGAACGTTGGACGTGACGCTGGTCCGCATGTGCGAGGCGTTCGAGCAGGAGCGCGCACGGATCTCCGATGAGCTCACACGCCGCGACGAGGAGCTTGTGTTCATGGCAACCCACGACGCGCTGACAGGGCTGCCGAACAGGACGCTGATCCTCGACCGCGGCGAGCAGATGCTCGTCCGGGCACGCCGGCTGGACACTCGCGTCGCGGCGCTGCTGATCGACCTCGACAACTTCACCGGCATAAACGACACACTCGGACACGCCATCGGTGACGAGCTGCTGAAGGCGATCGCCGCGAGGCTCGACGGCGTCGTACGCAACGCCGCCACGCTGGGGCGCATCGGCGGCGACGAGTTCGTCGTCCTCGCTGAACAGTTCGGCGAGACAGCGAACGCCGAGCTGATAGCCGAGCGGTTGCGCCAGGCGCTGAAGGCCCCGTTCATCCTCGCCGGCAGCGACTACGCGGGGATCACAGTGACCGCGAGCATTGGGGTCGCCAGCGGAGAGCGCGCCTCGGTGGAGGACTTCCTGCGCGATGCCGACATCGCGATGCACCGCGCCAAGTGGGACGGCAAGAACCGGCACGTCGTCTTCGAGTCTGGAATGCAGGACATCGTGCAGAGCCGAATGGAGCTCGAGATGGACCTGCGCAGCGCGCTCGAGCACGAGGAGTTCTTCCTGCTCTACCAGCCCACGTTCGACCTGCGTGGAATGGTGCCCACCGGAGTGGAGGCTTTGATCCGCTGGCGCAGCGGCGTGCGCGGCGTCGTCCAGCCGAACGACTTCATCCCGCTGCTCGAGGAGACCGGGCTGATCGTGGAGGTCGGCAGATGGGTGCTCGACGAGGCGTGTCGCCAGGCGGTCATCTGGCACGAGTGCGAGCACCCGATCAGCGTTGCTGTCAACGTCTCGGCGCGCCAGCTCGAGACCGACGACTTCATCGCCGATGTGAGCCACGCACTGGAGAGCAGCGGCCTGACACCCAACGCCCTCACACTCGAGATCACCGAGACCGCGCTCATGCGCAATCCCGAACAGACAGCCCGGCGGCTGCACGCCGTCAAGGCGCTCGGGGTGCGTATCGCAATCGACGACTTCGGCACCGGCTACTCGTCATTCGCCCATCTCAAACAGTTCCCCGTGGACACACTCAAGATCGACCGCTCGTTCATCTCGCAGCTGAGCGAGAACCCAGAAGGCGAGACGCTGCTGCGCACGCTGGTGCAACTCGGCAAGGCGCTCGCGATCGAGACGCTCGCCGAGGGCATCGAGCTCGAGCACCAGCTCGAGCTGCTACAGGACGAGCGCTGCGACAGCGGCCAGGGCTTCCTGTTCGCGCGACCACTCAGCGTGGAGGACGTCGAGGCACTGCTACAGAACTGGCCCGCCGGCGAGCGCGCGCAGGCCACAGATGAGCTGGAGCCGCCGGCTGCGCCTCGGCCCCCCTCGCATAATGGCTCGCGCACGCACACCGAGGTGCTGAGCACGGGCGCCGGCCCACAGCGAATGCTCGCCGCCGGCGGCGACAGCGGCTGAGCAGCGCCGTCCTCCTCGCCGACCGTGGTACCGTCGGGTGATGTTGGGGCGGATCACACGCCTGATCAAACGCCGCGAGGAGAACGGGCCTCGTGTGGACGTCGGACCGATGTTTCGGGGCGAGCCTCCCGCGAATGTGACTGGTGGAGGCGTGATCGAAGCCTCCGATACCGTCAATCGGTTGCCCACGCGAGACTACATCGGCGAGGAGCCGGGAGACATGGCGCCCGATCCCGCGGCTGAGGAGCAACGCTGGGAGCACGAGCGCGAGCTTTACAAGGAGAAGAACGAGGACCCGGGGTCCTCTGACTCCTGAGCGTCGGGTAACTGCGCGGGAATACCAAATTGGCCAGTAACGAGACAGATGCTTCCAAGCTGATCGACGAGAGGGTTCGTGAGCTCGACGATTGGCGCGGCGGCACGCTCAGCAAGGTGCGAGGCATCATCAGGGAAGCGGACCCGGATGTCGTCGAGGAGTGGAAGTGGGTGAAGGCCACGAACCCTGGAACACCGGTGTGGTCGCACAACGGCGGCATCTGTACCGGTGAGTCCTACAAGAATGTGGTCAAGCTGACCTTCTTCAAGGGTGCCGCCTTGAAGGACCCTTCGGGCCTGTTCAACTCGAGCCTTGACGGGAAAGTCAGGCGCGCGATCGACTTCAAAGAGAATGACAAGATCAACTCGCGAGCACTGAAGAGCCTTATTCGTGAAGCTGCGGCGCTGAATCTCGCGAGCAAGTGACGAAGACGGAGAACGTAACTTCGGCCAAGCGCAACGTGATCGACAGACTCGTCGCCGAGTGCGGCGCGACGCGCGGCCAGGGCCACCTGGTGGATGCGCTGGAGGGACTGCCCGAGCAGATCCCGGGCCCGCCGTCTGAGGCGGTGCTCGACGAGCTTCGCGGCGAGCGCCAGTAGGCGCTTGCCCTCCTACCTCGACACCTCCGCGTTCCTCAAGCTCGTGCGCTCGGAGCCTGAGAGCGCCGCCCTGCGAGACGAGCTCCGCGGCGCCGAGACGGAGCTGATCAGCAGCGTCCTGCTGTCGGTCGAGGGACGTCGCGCAGCTCGCCGGTACGGCAAACTCGCCTCCATCCGTGCCAACGCAGCCTCACCAGCGCGGCGCGAACGCTGGAGATAGAGGTCGCCGAACCTGCGTAGCACTCCTGAGGATCGCGACCGCCCGACTACTTGGGTTATCCCGCCTCGGCGCACCTAAGGCGGGATGCTCGAGCCGAGCCGAGCCGGCTCAGCGCAGCGCTTCGATGATCTGCACGAGCTCCTCGCGCCTATAGCCGTTCTGTCGCGCGAACTGCAGCAGCTCTCGGGCTCTGGTGAGCACGGCGCCGCGCTCTGCGCTGCCGGTCACGCGTACACCGTGGCCTCGGCGGAACTCGAGCAGGCCCTCGTCCCGTAGCCCGCGGAGAGCCCGCAGTACGGTGTTCGTGTTGACGCCGAGCACCGCCGCGATGTCGCGCGCAGGCGGGAGACGCTCGCCGGCGGCTGCCTCGCCTTCGGCGATCGCGCGGCGGATCTCACCGGCGACCTGCTCGTGGAGCAGCGCCGGGTCGCCGCGGTCAACCTTGACGTCCAACATAGTGCTAATTATACTAGCTCTAATGTCGCCCGTCCAGGACCCGTCTCGCCCCGAGTCAGCACGCGCTCGCGAGCATGCCCCCACGCGGCAGCCAGGCTGGCCGGACCCTCAGCAGGGCGTGATCGAAGACGCGCGTCGGCGCCAGCATCAGCGTCGCGTCCGCATTGTGATCGCCTCGGTGATCGCGGCGGGGCTGCTCGGTCTCGGCTGGGTGCTCATCGAAGGCTCTCACGCCGCCTCCGCTCGCGCGGGTACGGGCGGTCATGGACCGCCCATACGGCTCGCGTCCTCGGGCACCCCGCTCTTCAATGTCAGACTCGCGCCGGGGCTTGACGTCGGACAGGCGGGCTGGCAGCTGTTCTTCGAAGAACACGGCGCCCAAACAGGGGGCCAGGGCGATGGGCCGGCGCTCACCTCGGACCCCATCATCGTGGGCGGAAGCCACGGCGCCGTCGGCTCGCATCGGTCGACGACGATCCTTGTGACCACGCCCAACGTCGCGGCGATCCTGCTCGACGGCAAGACCCGCGTGCCGACGGTCGGGCTGCCGGGGCTTCCCTACGGCTACCGCGCTGTACGAATCGTGACGCCGGTCGCGCCGGCCGAAGAACGCATCCCGCAGGGCCTCGGCCGCCAGCCGCAAGGTCCCTCACTCGTGCCCCTCGACCCCCAGGGCCAGCCAATCCACGGCAAACCGAACAGCCTGACGCCCTCCCAGGGCAAGGTACGCGCATGGGAATACCCAGGGCGGACCCCCGAGGGCTCGTGCGGTCTGCACGCAAGCCCGCTACCAGGGCTGACCGCGCGGGGCGGGAAGGCATTGAGCGCCGTGCGAGCCTATCCCGCCAACCTCGTCGGCGCGCAGATCGTGGGAGCCGCCTTCCTGCCATGCGTGTCGGTCGAGTATCAGCTACAGGGCATTCCGCTGCAGGCGCTGGTCTTGCTCGACGCCGCCGCCCCGGGCGCTCGCGCCGCCGCCCTGCCCGACTTCGAGGCCGTGCGCGGCTCGCCCGGGTTCTTCGACGAGGGCGGTCTGACGGCCAGGCGCGAAGGCAGTGCCTGGCTGATCGTCGGACAGGGGAGCGGCGTTACCCAGCGAGTCGCGCTGCTGCGCCACCTCACCGCCCAGGTCAAGCTCGACTCCCTGGTCCCGGCGTCCACCGGCGCGCCCGAGGACGGAGAAGGAAACGCACCGCCGCCACCGGCCCGGCCCGCGAAGCTGCGCGTCTCGCCCGCACTCGAAGCGGGCGCCCTGGGCTGGGAATACATCGAAACTGAAGCCGGCGGCGGAGGTGGCGGCAGCTGCTGCGGCCCGCTCACCCACCCCGCCCAGCTCCTAAGCACCTCCGGCCGTGGCTCCTCGCCGTGGTCAACCGCCACCGTCCTAACAGCCCCCGCGGTGGCCGCGGTCTCCGTCGAAGGCCGGCCGGCGGTCGCCACGCGCTCTGGCGGGCTGCCCTACGGGCTGCGCTACGTGAGGCTGCCCGTAAAGAACCCGCGCGTGAAGCCGGTGGCCTTCAACGCGCGCGGGCAACACATCACGACCGCCGGTTTCGAACCGACGCCCAAGCGCCACCAGTTCGAAGGCGCCTACGCGCCCCACGCCTGGACCGCACCGTCAACACCGCCAGCTGCCCCCTGCGAGCTGAGCGCCTGGGGGTTGCCAGGCCTGTCGCCGGTGGGCGGCGACGTTGTGCTGCGTGTCAAGGGCTACCGGATGTTCGAAACCCGAGCCTTCCAATCATGCGCGGACACCTACTACACGCTTGGGAGCTCGACGCTCGAGGCCGCCGTCCTGCTCGACGCCGAACACCCGGGCGCCACACCCGCGGCCCTGCCATCCATCACGCCGGCGCCAGCTGCCGCCGGCGTGCTCGACGCGCCGGGAGGGATCATGCGCGGCGGGCGTTCTGGCAGCAGCAACCTGACAGCCGAGCGCCTGCCCGGCGGCTGGCTGGTCGTCACCGGCGGCAGCAGCGCGGCCCAACAGCTCCGGCTCCTTCAGCATCTACACGCGACCATTCACCTGTAAGCGACCGCAAACCCCACTGAAGTTGCTCGTCACAGAGTAGGCGGCTCATCCGACTCCCGTGCATGACCGAGTTTCCCTGAAGCGGATGAAGGGATTCGAACCCTCGACCTTCGCCATGGCAAGGCCGGAAAGGGTCGCCGAAGCCCGCAGGTACGGGCGGTCTGATGGCCTCTGATGCCCCTTATTTGCTGCTGACGAGGTCGGTTGGGTACTCGAAGCGGTACGCCGATTGCGCTGGTACTCTGCTGGTACGCAATCGGGTACACCCTCAGCATGAGCACGAATCCCAGCGCATCGATCATCGTCGTGGAGGGCCGTGACACGCCCTACTTCGAAGCCAAGTTTCGCTACCAAGGGCGGCAGGTCAAACGGCGTATCGGCCCCGCCTGGCTGCAGCGTGCCGCGGATGGCTGGCGTCCGCGTCGTGGGCGAATTCAGGAGGGCTTCTACGACGCACGCCGCGCACATGTGGCCGCTGCCGAGATCGTCGCTGCCTACGTCGCCGATGCTCGCGAAGTCGACCGCGTAGAACGCGAACGCAGAGAGGCCGGGGTCACGTTTCGCGAAGTCGCCCACGAGTACCTGGAGTGGCTCGAGAAGGTCAAGGGCGCCAAGCCATCCACGATGCGCGATCACCGAAGCACGCTCGCAGAGCCGGGCACCGCCTACCGGCGTGGCCGCGGGACCATCAACGGGCACGTGATGGCGGCTCTTGGGGATCGACCGGCGAGCAAGATCACGACTCGCGAGCTCAACGCGCTCCTGACCAAGGTCAGCGACACCGGTGCTTCGCCCAGCACGGTCAACAAGTTTCGCGCCGTGATCGTGTCCGTGCTCAACTACGGCGCCAAACAGGACACCTTCGCTCTCGAGAGCAATCCCGCGCTGCTGACCGACAAGCGTCGGGAGCCCGACCGTGCGCCACTGGTCTTCTACTCACCGGAGGAGATCGAGGCCCTGGCGAGAGCGCTCGCCGATGGCCTGCACCGCGAGCTGGACCCCGATGAGGCAGAGCGTGCAGACGATGCCCAGGATTCCGAGTTTGTCCGTGTCGCCGCCTATGCCGGCTTGCGCCTCGGAGAGCTGCTCGCGCTTCGCTGGCGGGATGTGGACTTCGCCGGTCATGCGCTGACGATCAGCCGCGCGATGAGCGATGGCATCGAGTCGTCCACAAAGAGCGGCCGTGTCCGTCGCGTTCCGCTGCCAGACCAAGCTGCAGCAGCTCTGGATCGTTTGAGCAAGCGCGAGAACTTCATCGGCGAAAACGAGCTCGTGTTCTGCAATGCGCTCGGACGACATCTCGACGGGTCGGCTCTTCGTAGGCGCTTCAAGCGAGCTCGTGACGCCGCCGGTCTGCGGCCGCTGCGCTTCCATGACTTGCGACACACCTACGGGTCGCTGCTGGCTGCTGCCGGCGTGGACCTCGTGACGATCCAGGCGGTGATGGGGCACAGCGCACTCGCGACGACCGGACGCTATCTGCACGCACGACCGGCATCTGAGCAGGCGGAGATGTTCACGCGCGCGTTTGAGCCGGTGTCACCGGAGCTCGTCTCCGCCTAGCAGCACCGCTTCGATCTGCCGACGGATGTAGAGCCGACGCCGGCCGATCTTTCGCGAGGGCAGCAGCCCACGGCGTGCCCAATCGTGAACGGTGCTAACCGGAACGTGTAGGAGCGCGGCGACCTCGCCCGCGCACAGAACGTCGGCAGCTGTGAGTGGCGCGAGCGCAGCAGTGGTCGTCGGCACGCTCATGCTTCCCGAACGTCGCGTGCGCTCATCAAGGGCGGCTGTCCCGGTGGCCATCACCTAGAAAGCCGAGCAACGTGCTCGCTGCGCAAACCGATCCGGGCCGTGCGTCCTGCCGCTCCTCCAGGCGCGTGCGATCGCGCTCGCCAGCGCCCGACGGGAGCGACGCTTCCCTCCACGGAGTGGATTGCTTAAGCGAGCGACCCAGCAGCCATGAAGGAAGCGCCACTACCGCTGCCCCTCGATGCTGCCGTAAGCGCCTCGTCTGACCTGACGGCCAAACGCTGCATCGAAGTCGAGTGCCCGCCCACGGAGTCCGCCGCCCTCGGTCTCAACGACGCACCGTCCGCTGCCACTGCAGCCCGAGCATCCCGCCACACCGGTTGTCACTACGACCATTCCACGCGCCGACCCGACTGTCCCCGCTAACTCGCCGATCGCCCTCTCGTATCGGTTCTGGTTTCGCTATACGCCCTGCTGGCCGCTCGCTCCCTCCCCACGCTCTGCATCTGGCCTCGCCATAAACATCTGTGATGTGTTGGTCGAGGAAGGGGGTCCCCGGGTCGAAGCGAAGCGGAGAGGCGGGGACCCCCTTCCTCGGGCCAGCTGCAGAGCCAAATTTCGGGAGCGAGCGGGCAGCAGGGTCTTCGGATAGGGGGTCGTCTCATGAACGAAGACCCCAGGCGAGTACCTATCCGAAGACCCGCAGGGTGGAGAAGGCGATCACACCACCGTCCTCGGCGGCGCTTTCAGCCGGTCGATGCCGCGAGACGAACTGCGTCTGCAAAGAGCGAGGGCAGGTCGTACTTGATCAAGCGCGGCTCACAGACGCCGGCCTCCTCACGAAGCGCCGCCGGCAGGCTCCGCACTCGCCTCATCGTCCAGTCACCGGCGAAGACCTGCTCGCGACTCGCAAACAGGACCCGCTCTCTGGCGGGGTAGGTGTCCTCGTGCGGGCTCGTGTGCTCGTCCGGGGCGTAGTAGGCGGAGAAGGTCTCATCAGCCGTCGCGATCAGACGATTCAGCGGGCCCTCACTTGAGGTGATGAAGATCACGGCCGGTGGGATTGCGTGCGCGGCGAAGGATCCCTTTCGCCAGCCGTCGAGCAGCCAGCGGTCATAGCGGCGCAGGCGGTCGATCTGCTTGTGGGGACGTTCGGTGCGGTCGTACTCGATCAGCACCGCCCAGGAGTCCTCGCCCGCTCCTGCGATCAGGGTGGCGTCGGGCTCAAGGTAGCCCGTGCGGCTTGCTACGGGAAAGAAGCGTGTGCCCAGCGGCAGCTGGGTCGCCGGTGAGGGGTCGGTCTCGCCGTCCCCCTCGATCTCGATGTGCCCGTTGCGCGGACCCAGCCAGCGAAACGGCATCTGCCCGATGAGTGCGGCCTGGGCATCGACGGCCGCTTCTTGAGCGATGCGAAGCACGACCGATGCGAGCTGCAGGTCGTGTTCTGCATAGCTGATGCTGGTCAGCGGAACGGGTGTGTAGCGGCGCTCGTCCGTAACCATCTCGCACTCTCTGAGCGCCGCAAAACCAAGAGGCGTGAGCCGGTAGTTCCACTCGACACGCCCGTAGGCAGACGCCGGTCGGAAGTGGTCCACGTATCCGGCGTCGTGCAGCCGCTTCAGGCGCATCTGCGCCGCACGCTCCTGGGAGAAGCTCCAGCCGAGCGCGGTGAGGTGGCTGGTGGAGAGGAAGTTCGCTCCGTAGAGCAACGTCATCAGGCGCAGGTCCCGGTCTGTGGGAGCGAGCCGAGGCGGCCGCTCCGGTCGCCGTCCCCATGAGATCGTTCCGGCGCTCAAGTCCTCGCCTGCGAGAAGCGCCCTTTCAACGATGGTGAGGCCGGTGTTGGTCATGGATCCGCTGTCGCCACCCACCGCCGGTCGGCGAGAAGGCCGGCGCTGTATAAGCCGCGGCCAGCCGCACTCGCGCAAGCGAACTCTCACTGAGACCAGTAACCCTCGTTTGCCGAGATGCGAGTTCCTGCTCATAGCAGCGGCGATTAGTCGGCCGGCAACGATTTTTCGTCGATAACGACCCCGCAGAGGCGAAAAAGCAAGGATAGTGGCTATATCTGCCGTATTTTATTCTTACGCTCGATTTTTCGTCATTTTCGTGTCCTTACGACGCAGTTATCGACTAAACTATGTCCACGATGCCCGATAAGACGAGTTTTTCGCTGCAAGACCAGAGAGAGATCTTCTTCACGACGAGCGCTACCTCGCGCGCCGTCCGGGCCTTGCTGCGCCAAGGTCGCATCCGCCAGATCGCCGGGCGGCTCTACACCAAGAACCTCGACGACCCGCTAGAGGAGGTCACGCGCCGCCGCGTCTGGGACATCGCGGCGGGCTTCTTCCCCGGGGCCGTGATCGTCGACAGGACCGCCTTCGAGGCACGACCCTCCGGCCGGGAGGGCTCAGTCTTCTTATGTTCCGAGACGAGCCGGATCGTCAGGCTGCCGGGACTCGTCCTCAACTGCCGTCGCGGTCCCGGGCCTGTCACGGGTGACACCCCGTTCATGGGCGAGGAGCTCTACCTGAGCTCGTGGCCGCGCCGCTTTCTGGACAACGTGGCCCACTCTCGCGCCCGGTCCGGCGTGCGACGCACCCTCAGCCGAGCAGAGCTCGAGGCGCAACTCGAGCGCCTACTTGCGAGCCGTGGCGAGAACGCGCTCAACCGGCTGCGTGACGACGCCGCCGAGATCGCGCCGCTAATCGACCGTGAGGAGGAGGCGAAGACGCTGTCGGCGCTGATCGGCACGCTGCTCGGCACCAGGAACAGCGCCTTGGCGAGCAGCATCGGCAGGGCCGCGCGAGACGGCGAGGCCTTCGATGAGGACCGCCTCGCCTTGTTCGACGTGCTTTTCGCCGCGCTGAACGAGCACATCGCCGTCGATCGTCCCGCCCCGGAACGCATCAGGCCCACCTTCTCGTTCTACGAGGCCTATTTCTCCAATTTCATCGAGGGAACCGAGTTCACCGTCGACGAAGCACACGCAATCGTCTTCGAGGGCGCGATTCCGGCAGACCGCCCGCAAGACGCGCACGACGTCCTCGGCACGTTCGACCTCGTCAGCGACCCGGCCCTTCGGGGAAGGATCCCGCACGATGCCGACGAGCTACTGTCCCTGTTGAGCACGTTTCACGCGCGGATCATGGCGGGACGGCCAGAGGAACGACTGGGCGAGTTCAAGACTAGGCGCAATCGCGCCGGCAACACCGAGTTCGTCGCCCCCAGCCGAGTGCGTGGCACCATCAGGCGCGGCTACGAGCGCTACCAAGCCCTCCCCGGTGGGCTCCCTCGAGCGGTCTTTGCGATGTTCCTCGTCGCCGAGATCCACCCGTTCAGCGACGGCAACGGCCGGGTCGCGAGGGCACTCGCCAACGCCGAGCTGACGGCAGCCCGACAGCAGCGGCTGATCATCCCGATCGTCTTCCGCGACGACTACCTTCAGGCCCTCCGCGCGATGTCTCGCCTCGAGACGCCGGCTCCGCTCATCAAGGTGCTCTCCCGTGCTCAGGAGTGGGCCGCGAGCATCGACTGGACCTCCTCAGCATCGGCCATGACAGATCTCGAGCGCACCCACGCACTGCTCACCCCGGCAGAAGCGGAGGAGCAGGGCGTAATCCTCCGCCCGACGACCGAGCTCGCGGGTACCGGCAGCGCGGTCTCGCTGAGCAGCACCTGACCGGCACGCACCGCGCGGAGTCGGGCGATAGAGATTCGCAGGGATCCCTAGGAAGAACAGAGAGGGTTGGGCGAACCCAGCGTTTGAAGCTCCCGCGCTGGGTATCTCGGACTGGCACACGCCGACAGCGAGCGAGCCGAGGCGGGCGCCTCGACAAGCTAGCGCCGAGAGGCCTCCGCTCAAGCAGCACCTGCGCCGGGCGGGGCCACGTCGCGGTTGTGATGTTCGAGTTCGCCGCCACCCTGCCGGACGTGGACCCGGACCACGACCACCACCGGGTGGGTGGGCAAAAGCCCCGAGCGGCTCTCTGACAAGCTCTACAAATGACCCCCTCCGAGACAACCGACGCGCCCAAGGACTTCCTGGCCGAGTTCGAGTTCATCCGCGAGGGGATGCGCCAGGATCAACGCGAGCGACAAGTATTTCTCGGTTTCGCACTTGCGGCAAGCGGCACAGTGCTCGGTCTGCTGGTCAGGCCGACCACCGCCCCATCTCCAAGCCAAGCCCTGGTGCTCGTCGTGATCGCAGCCGCGATCACGATCGTCGCCGAGGTCCTCACGATTCGAGCAACACTCGGCGTGGCCAGCGCTGGCGTATATCTGCGCATGTTCATCGAGCCGAATGTCCCGGGCCTGAACTTTCAGAGGCGAAATCGCCGGTTCCTGAAGCACATGCACTACCGGATCAGCGCATCCTGGGGCTTCGCCGTCGCCTACGGGATGCTGACTGGGGCGTTGGCGCTCGCGTGGTTCACGATCGACCTCTCAAGCGCACGCGGTGTCGAGCGTTCGGCCGTCGTGCTGCTCGCCGTTATCGTCAGCACACTCCTGACCGCCAGGCTCTGGTGGGCCAGCCGCTACGGCTGGAGGAGCATCGAGCGGGCGTGGGAAGCGGCCGATCAGGAAGAGCAAGAAGAGCTAGCGGAGTTGAGGCGCGGTGTTCAGCCATAGCCACTTGGCCCCGGTTCACGGCGGCGACGCTCCTCGAGGGTCGCGCCCGACCACCGGGATCGAAGGTGGGTACCGCCGCGGGCCGCCGGGGTTTTCTCGGCTCGCTGTGCGACGCGACAGCAGAGCCAAGCCCCGACGACCACGCCCACGACCTGCAGACGTGTGAGCTCGCTCTTTCTCGGCAGCGGTCAGCTACAACGCGTCAATGGCCGGCCTCCTCGTCGGCGTCGTTCGCGCTGATCAGGCCCTCCGCGATCAGCTCTGGGATCGCTGCCAGCGCGTCGTCCAGCAGCAGGCCAAGCGGCACGGCGCGATCGGAACTGTCCAGGTTCAGCGCTCCGCTCCAGAGCCCGGGGTGATAGCGGGCGACGATCGAGAGTCCGAACAACAGCACCCACCACGCTGTCAGCGGCACGAACGGCTGGTCGCTACCGGGAGGCGCTGGCAGGAGCCAGCGCTCATGTTCACGCGGACCGGAGTACGTCACGCTCAAGACGGTCGGCGTGGTGTTTGGCGTCCCCCAACGCGCGGTTCCGAGGCGGAACGTGGTCGGGTCCAGCGGTATGTCGGGGTGCTCGGCAGGCTCAAACGTGAAGCCTGCGGGAAGCGACGGGTAGGCGCTTGCCGACAGTTCGTCGCGTGGCCTTGGCGCCCGGGTAGGCGCGTGGAGGTTCATCACGCGCTCCTCGTCCGCAGAGGACCGGTTGAACGCCTGGAGCACGGGGTACCACTGCTCGCCCCAGTGCGGAAGGAAGCCGTTGAGCGACGGCAGTGCTGCCCAAGCCGCACCAATCTCAATCGCTGCGTGGGACGAGCCGAACGGGTCGGGGGCGTCCAGGGCGGTGCACAAAGCGCTGAAGGCGTCGTTGTCGCGCTTGCGTCGCTGCACGCGACGCAGCAGGGGATCGTCGTCTGTGACCGCGCGGTCCTCGGCGAGGCCGTGGCTGTCGACCTGCCAGTTCTCGCATCGCGCGGCCGCGAGCGCTCGTCCCGCCTGGCTCAGGGCATAGAACAACGGGAGCGGACGGGACGCATGGCCAGAGTTCGCAGCTGCGGCGAGTAGCTCGTCAAACTGTTGCAGCGCAGCGCCGTACGTCGCACGCCGCTCGTCGTCGGCGCTCGCTCGGCCCGGTGGTTCCGCGCGCGTTGCGCGGATCACGCTGATCGCCCACGTGCTCGGATCCACGGCGATCAGATCGCCGTGTTGAGAATGTCTCGCAGCGCGAGTTCGCCCGCGGCGATCTGGTGTTTCGTGGCTCTCCCAGCCCCGTCAACGCCGGGGAACATCGTGTCCTCGGTGATGCCCATGCGGCGCAGCGTGCCTAGCGCCTGCTCCCGCCACACGTACGGCAGCTTCACACGCTTGATGAGCTGGTTGGGCTCGTTGAGGGGCCTGACACCTACCCGCTTGGCGATATCCGCCGCGAACTTGTCTGCCTCTGCCTGCGGCGGCCAATTCGCCTTCTCTCGCAAGGCGTCAACGGGGAAGTCGAGGGAGGTGGCGACGAGGAACGCGGCTTGCTGAGCGGCCATCCTCGCGTCCACGTTGAAGGGCACCATCGGGAGCGGCCAGCCCCCACCGTTGCGGATCGCCTCGCGTAGCGTTTCGTTCTCCTTCTCGGCCTGTGTCGTGAGCAGCGAAGCCACCACCGGCACCTCTTCCCCAGTGTCCGGGTCCACATAGACCTCCTCAAAGACACCGAGGTGGTCCCAGGGAAGCCCAACCGCCGTCCCAGGGGTGACTGCTCTCCGGCAGTAGTACGCCTGGATCGCCCACAAAGCGGCATCCTCCCCCTTGTCCTCGCGGAACGCGAAGTAGGCCGCAACGAATGGGGAGAGCGTCCAGTCCTGCAGCCGTGTCGGCGCGCCGTAGTGCTGCATGAGCGCGAGCCAGCCGAGCAAGTCGTTCTCCGCCGGCGTGGCCGGCAAGTACAGCCGTGAGCGATCCTTGAAGAAGCCGATAGAGGAGTTCTCCACGTGCGCGCGCTGCGTGGGGTCGCTCATTTTCGCGTCTCCGAAGGCCCGCTGCAAACTTGTGCCGAGTCCCCACGTGAAGTTGGCCTGGCCGCGGAAGACCCAGCCCGCGGAGTCGTCGAGGGCGAACTCTGCGACGAAATCCGACCAGCTCCCAAGCTCCAGCTCGACCTGCTCACAGCCGAGCAGACCCGCTGCGCCGAAGCGGCTTGTCCAGCCCTTCGCCTCGCCGCCCGTCTGGTCTGATCCGGCCACCATCAGTGCTCCCCTGACCTCGGTCTGCGCTTCGGTCGTGTGCGAACCCGCTTCGCCGGCAGGCTACTCTGTCCCGTTGTGCCGCCGGACGCCCGATCCTGCATGTCGGAGTCCGTGCCGAGCCTCGCCGGGGCGATTTGGAGCCCAGCGGCGAGGTGTTTAGCGCTGGGCCAGGGCGAAGACACGGAGCCTTGCTCGCTATGCCGAGGAGCTTGGTCTATTCGGCCTGCGGTACTTGGCGACGGCGAATACCGGCCGGCTTCGGCTACGCCGGGTTCACGAGCACCGCGACCTCGCGTACGCCGTGGGGTTGGCGCGGGCCGGTCCTGCTCCACGAATCGGTCGCCACGGCCGCCCGGGACCCCGCGCCGACCCGCGCAACCGCGGAGCCCGCCGTAACCGTGGCGGCTCGCCGCGGTAAAATTAGATGGTGCACGTGCACATCTACAAGCTGAGGCTGGAGCCGATCCTCTGGAGCTCAAGGGTGCTGACGGCTGAGGCCTTGGCGGCGTGGCTCCCCGGCGACGCTATGGTCCGCGACTTCGCCCCCCAGTCGCTCGGCGGCCACGTCGTGAGCGTCGAGCTGCGCCGGGACAGAGAGACGCACGAGGAAGCGCTGAACGATCTGCTGCTCGCGGCGCAGGCACTTGGCTACGGGTTCGCGGAAGCCGAGATCACGAAGGTCGCTGACCGTGCGATCGAAATGGCGGTCGGCTTCGGCGTGACTGGGCTTGGTGCCGGGTCAACGACGCAAAACGGGGAGACCGCTCTGATCGGCGCCGGCATCGGCTGGGTCGTCGGCCTCTTCGTCGGCTCAAGAATGGAGAAGGCAGAGGTGCTGTACGAAGTCCAGGCGACGAGCAGGGGTTGGCACCTCATGTCCGTGAAGCCGCACCCCGCCGCGCCCGCGCGTCCAGCGCTCGGCGCCGCGTAGACGCCCGGTCCGACTACGACCTGGATTCGGTCGGGGCGATGTGGGTCTGCACCGGCCGTCACCGACGGACGAGGGCCCGACCACCGAACATCGGGGATCTATAGCGTGACCGCGTGTCCCGATTTGCGCCCAGTGGAGGGTCGCTCAGATGAGCACCGCTGATGCTTCGCGACCCGCCGAAAGCGGGCCGCCCGAGTTCCCTTTGCTTGAGCTGAACGGCCAGGCTCGCGACCTCCTCGCCGCACTCACGGAGCAAAACGACGAGTGCGGCGTGCTGTATACGGGCGCGCTGCGCGTTCTCGCGGACCACCAGAACCCTGCCCGCATCCGTCTCGCCGCGTGCGGCCTTCGCGAGCTGCTTGACGAGTTCCACGAGGCTCCCAAGGGCGAGAAGCTAGGAGAGCGCGTGAAGAAGCTCAAGGAGCGGTGGGAAGTCGGTAGCCGCTCCTCGGGGGCCGCGCCTGGCGGGATGGAAGACGTCTTCGGGCAGGCGCTCAACGAGTTCTTCGCGGAGTACGAACGGGACTTCCCCGGGCGCAGACAGCAGGCCAGCGAGACGATTAGGCGACTAGATCCATCCGGCCGCACGCCGCCCCCGGCGGTGCACCGTGCACGCGGGCAGGCTTGGATGGGCTTCAGCGGATACTTCAGCGGCGTGCTTCACGGCGGCAAACCGACTGAGGAGGCGTTCATGTCTGAACTCAAAGCCTTTGAGCGCTTCCTACTCGGCTGGCTCCGGCCAGAGACGTTCAAGGATTACAGCGAACTTGACCAACTGCTCGCGGAGGGGCCACCCGATGTCTGATACGAGGTTGGACCAGGTCGCGGACCAGATCCGCAAGGACCCCGCGAGCCACGAATACTTCTTCAACAAGCTGGACGACCCGGCCTGGCTGAAAAGCCTCGCCAAGATGAAGTTCTTCCGCGCCCCGCCCGAACCGGAGCGAAGCGGTGACCTCGTGCGATACCCCGGCTGGCCGGAGTCCCGATATCTCGTCCGCGTAGCGTCGCGAGCCCCTCAGGAAGTCCTGAAGTTGGCGCGAGCAATACCGCCGACCGACAACCCCCGTGTCCATCACGATTTGTTTGAGATCGCTGCTGAGCTGCCAGGTCCGGCGGCGGCTGAGCTAGCTCGCAAGGAGACGAAGTGGCTTCATGAATACACGGGGCATCTCATGGGCGTTCCGCATGCCGCTATTTCGCTGCTAACGCACCTGGCCAACGAGGGGCAAGGGAAGGCGGCATTTGGCCTGGCTGGAGTCCTGCTCGCGGTGACGCGGAAGAATGGGCCCGGCGGACCCCGCGAAGCAACCCCCACACGATTGGACGACTACGAGTACGGAGAGGTGATCCAAGCCACGTGGCCGGCCATGATCGCGGCGGACGCGGGTCGCGCCCTGCGCTTTCTGTGCGATCGCTTGGGTGATGCCCTCCATGCTGACGACATCCGACAAGGAGACGCCGACCTTACGATCTTCTGGCGTCCCGCAGTGGAGGCCCACGAGCAAAATCTCGGCCAAGGTGTTCTGGACACCCTCATTGATGCGGTCCGCGACCAGTCGTTAGCGGTGGCACAGACCGAGGACGGTTGGCAGCTAGCAACATCAATTTTGGTGGCGAGGCGCGAGCCAATATTCCGACGCATCGCTCTCAATCTCCTGCGCGTTCAAGGCTCAGTAGAGGATGTCGCGGCAGCGCTTAGCGACGACTCCCTAGCCTACGAGATCAACTTCTGGCACGAGTACGGGGAGCTGCTGCGCGACCGCTTCGCTGAGTTGACGCCAGAGCAGCAGGGAAAGGTGCTCACCACTCTCGCTCACGGTCCCGAGGAAGAAGAGGTGACGGAGCGGCACGAGGAGCAGGGAGAAACGGCTGACTATCTCAGGCGTCGGGAGCGAAACACGCGGCTGAAGCGCTACGCGTTGATCGCCGAGCACCTTAGCGACGACTACCGCGAGGAGTACGAAGCGTTGAGCAAGGAGTTTCCGGAACCGGGCCACCTGACCTTGCTTACGTACACCACCGCCTCATGGGTCGGCCCTACATCGCCATACACCGAGGCAGACCTGACCGAGCTTACGCCCGAGGAAGTAGCCGAGAAGCTACGGGCGTGGATACCCGAGCGTGGCGTCCAGGCAGCCACGCCTGAGGGACTGGGGCGAGTGCTAGAGAAGGCCGTGGCCGCGAGACCAGCCGACTTCGCTGCGGCTGCCGCCAAGTTCATCGGGCTGGACGCGACTTACGTCCGCAGCTTGCTCGCCGGCCTTATGACTGCCGTGGGAGCGGAGCACGCGTTCCCATGGCAACCGGTCCTTGCGTTGTCCAAGTGGGTGCTTGAACAGAGCTCGACCAACGGCGACGAACGCATCGCATATATGGACCACGACCCGCACTGGGGCTGGGCGCAAAAACAGGTCGCATCGTTGCTCTCGCGGGGATTCGCGGCCGGGGCAGCGGAAGCCCC
The DNA here is from genome assembly GCA_963737025.1 of uncultured Solirubrobacteraceae bacterium. GTDB lineage: Bacteria > Actinomycetota > Thermoleophilia > Solirubrobacterales > Solirubrobacteraceae > Palsa-744. Next base: position 960,804 of record CAVTRA010000003.1, on the reverse strand, counting down.
GCAGTCCGAGCGCAACACAATCTGGGCTTTGCTGACGGTGCTCGCCGAGAACCCAGACCCAGCGCCAGCGCAGGAAGAACACTCCGGCGGCGACGGAATGGACCCAGCAACACTGGCAATCAACACTACGCGCGGCGAGGCCATGCACGCCGTCGTCCGCTACGTGCTCTGGGTGGAGCGGTCGCTCGGCGAGGAGGCGACGGGGTTCGGATTCGCGCCGGAGGCGAAGGAGTTGCTTGAACGGCACCTGGACATCACCGCCGAGCCCTCGCGCGCGATCCGCGCCGTGTACGGCCAATGGTTCCCCCAATTCGTGAGGTTAGATGAGGAATGGGCACGCCAGCTTGCACCCCGCGTGTTCCTGACTGCGCCGGAGCTAGCTGCGCTTTTTGACGCGGCCTGGAACGCGTACGTCGTTTTCAACCAGCCATTCACCGACGTGTTCGCCGTGCTTGAGGCCGCATACACCCACGCCGTACAGAACGTAGGTGAGCAGAACGAATCCAAACAAGGCCCCGACGGCCCCAACGAACACCTCGCCCAGCACCTCCTCAACTATCGGGTACGCGGTACCACGGCCGGTGGCGACGACGACCTGTTTGCAAGGTTCTGGCTGGCAGAGCGGCCGGCGCTCCGAAAGCAATTCCTTACACGCACCGGCTGGGCGCTGGGGCGAAGCCCGGAGTTGCCGGATGACCTCCGCGATCGCTTCCAGGAGACATGGGAGTGGATTTTCAAGCGCACCCGCGAGAGCGATCCAGGGTCACTCGCTGGCTTTGGTGCATGGCTCGCGGCGCCCGCGTTTGACACGAGATGGCTCCTCGAGCAAGCACGAGCGGTGCTTGATCTGGGCACCCACCTGGCCCCCGATTCCGTCGTTTATCAGGCGATTCCGCGACTCTCCTCGGACCACCCGAGGGAAGCCATCGCGCTATTGCGTGGCATGGTCGTCACGGACTCAGAGGGCTGGAGCTTGTTTGGATCAGTGGACGAGATACGAGAGGCATTGCAGGCGGCGCTGACAGCCGAGGACGCCGACACTCGGAGAGAGGCGGTCGGACTGGTCCACCTGTTGGGCGCGAGGGGAATGAACGAGTTTCGCGACCTCGCCTCCGATGTGACGACGGACAGTTCGTCTCAGAACTGACCGCCCACGAGCACGGCTAGCTCTCGGCGGTAGCGCATCTGACATGCCAGAGCCATTTCTGCGCCTCTTTCGCTTTCTCCTCGTCGGTCCTCCGGAGCGAGAGGTCGCGATTTCGAATCTTGTCGGGCGCGCTTGGCACGTGCCGCCGAGGACGGATCGGCTCGCGAAACGGCGAGATCCTTGCCCGCCGTTCAGGCGCCCGTGGGAAGATTCGCCGCGATGAAATCCGCGACTCGCGTACGGTCCCAGCCCTCAAACCCGTCGTATTGCCAGCCGTTGGCTTGAGCTTGTGTGCCGACGGTCTCGAGCGCGAGGGCGAGCGCGTCATCGGTGCCCTTGAAGAGCACTCTGCGCATCTCCGGCTCGTTCAGTAGGCGTTCGACGGTCGGCGCCACCCGACGCTGATAGAAGCGCGCGAAGTTAGGATATGCGCGTCGTTCACCCCCAGCGCGGGTGCCGTCCATTGTGACAAGGTTTGAGAGCACGTCGAACTGTGCGACGTTCGACAGTAGCTCGTCGTCGCCGGGTTCGACGCCGTCGGGACGAAGACACTCGAGGCGTCCGATGTCGTTGCGCGCGAGCGTCAGCAGGCTGATTTGGACTGTCTGCTCCCCCTTACGCTCGCTGAGATGCCCGGCTCGACTCGCCATCACGAGCGCATGGGGAAGCCAGCTTCGCTCATAGTTGCCAATCCTCTTGGGACGCTGGACGGTCAGGTCTCGCACAGCCTCCCACTTGTCGTGGCGAACCGCGAGAGCGCCGAGCGCATACACCCGCTCGATTACTTGCAGCCAGACGCGCGGCGACGGCGCGCCGGGGTCAATCTGGGAGGAGTAGAGAAACGACTCGCTCTCCCCATCGTGTCCAGGCATTGAGTAGATCTGGGTGAGGATGCTCACGACACGCTCGAAGAATTGCTCCTGCCCCGACATGAGGAAGGTGGCCGCCAGACAAGCGAGCTTGTCGAGGAGGTCGGAAAGCTCCCCCTCGATCTCGTTGCCCTTGATCGCCTCTCGAGCGCGCTGGAGCGCTTCATCGAACAGGTATTGAAGGGCAATCGTGTCGTCGCTCCGAACTAATTCGAGCACCGCGATCTTGAGCGCTGCCATGTCGAGATCAAAGTTGACTGCACCGAGCGCCTGCTGGTCCCTCATCGGGAACCGTTCCGGCGACGGGCTCGTGCCGCCCGCAGCACTCGGCCTCGGCGACTGCTGCGACGACGCTCGTGATGTTCCAACGCGGCGGGCTAGTACACGCTCCACATCATCCGCGAGCTTGTTGACACCGTCGGTCGAATTGCCAGCGAGGAGATCAGCGAGCGGAGGCGAGTACTCGAGAATGTCCTCCTTGGTGAGTCCGTGCCACACTGGCACGAGCACGTTCCGCTCGCCCCCAAGTAGTCGCGCGGTTAGCCCGGCGAGCTCTCGTCTTGGCCAGGGCTTGGCGAAAAACTCGTGGCTAAGTATCACGACACCCACCTTGCTCTGAGCCAGGCCTTCGTCGATCCTCTCGGTTAGCGAGTCGCCGAGGACAAGCTCATACTGGTCGAACCACACGGTGTACCCACGATCCAGGAGCACGTCGGCCAGTGGACGAGCGATCGCGTCCTCGTCCTCGCTGGCGTGGGAGATGAAAACATCACGCAGTTCGTCCCCAGGTTCGGCAACCTCGTGATTCCTTGGGGTCGGGCCGGGCGCCGTTGCAAAGCCGAAGTGCGGCGACATAGCTAGCTCACCTGCCCGGACACGGAGATAGTCGTCGGGCGTTTGTGCGTCCCAATAGGGCACGATGAGGTTAGTGACCTCGCGGGTCCAAACGTCCTCCGGGCCACCGGCACCGGACCCGAGGAACGGGGCCTCGCGGAGGACGATCTCGCCGAGCGCTTGTCGATGCGGTCCCTTCGGTCCGCGCAAGTCGGAGCGAGAGACGACGGGCGGCTCGTCGTCGCCACCAAAGCGCTCACGAGCAACGCCGAGGAGCGCTACGTAATCATCCAGCAGACCTTGGCCTTCGGATGTCAGGCGTAGCCCGAACAGGAGGAGCACGATGCGGCCAGGCTGGTTCTCAACGAACCCCAGCGGTTTCGGCATGCCTCGAAGGATGCCGTCGACGTGCACGGGCCGCCCCTGGCGAGCGAGATCGCGCGTCAGCTTCGTTGTCGTCGGCCAAGTGCCGGACTGGAGCAGTTCGCTGACAACCAGATCGAGCAGCTCACGGTGCTCTTCGGCCCAGGCAAGAACGCCCTCGGGAAGGTAGTCGGGGTTCGCCGGCACGAAAGCATTGTGCCTTCCGCGCGGCCGCTAGGCGGTTCGCGCCTGATCTCACCAGAGCTCCACGGTCACACCTCGAGCTGTTGAGAGCGACAGGCTTCCGGCGACCGAGTTCGGTCGAGTCACGGGTCGGCAGGGATTCGCTCAAGCAATCCCACGACATGGTGTTTGGTACTCACGGATGGTACTGGCGCGATCTGAGAGGCCACCGGTTGGTCTCCCTGCTGGCCAAAACCCGCCGATTTGCAGGCTCTTTGCAGAAAGCGGATGAAGGGATTCGAACCCTCGACCTTCGCCATGGCAAGGCGACGCTCTAGCCAGCTGAGCTACATCCGCGAGGTGCGGCCATTCTACAGCGGGCGGCGGGCTCGTACCTGGTAGACGGCCAGTTCGCCGGCTTCGAAGCCGTGGCCGGCGGAGCGCAGGTACAGCCGCCAGACGCGCGTGCGCTCGGCGCCGGCCAGCCGCTCGGCCTCGTCGAGGTGCTCGTCCAGGCGCTGCGTCCAATGACGGAGCGTTTCGGCGTAGTCCTCGCGAAAGCCCTCCACGTGTCCCGTCCAGAAGCCCGCGCGCTCGAGCGCCAGCTGCACGCGCGAGAGCGCCAGCGGCTCGCCGTCTGGGAAGACGTAGCGCGTCGAGAACAGGTCGTCCAGCGGACGCGCGTTCGGGTCGAGCGCCGAGATCGCGTGGTTGAGGAGTTTGCCGCCCGGGCGCAGCAGCGAGAACAGCGCGCGCGCGTACGCGTCGATCTGGCTCTCCCCCACGTGCTCGGACATGCCGACGCTCGCGATCGCGTCGAAGGACCCGTGCGCGAGCTGGCGGTAGTCCTGCACGCGAATCTCCACCTGCTCGGTGAGGCCCGCATCCGCCACGCGCTCGCGCGCGCGTTGGGCCTGCTTCTCCGACAGCGTGATGCCCGTCACGTGCACGCCGTACTCGCGCGCCGCGTGCATCGCGAAGCTCCCCCACCCGCAGCCGACATCCAGCACGCGCATGCCCGGCTCCAGGTCGAGCTTGCCCGCCACCAGCTCGAGTTTCGCCAGCTGTGCCTCCTCGAGCGTCTGCGCGCCTTTGGAGAAGACGGCGCAGCTGTAGGTCATCGACTCGTCCAGGAACAGCGCGAAGAAGTCGTTGCCGACGTCGTAGTGGTAGCGCACCGCCGCCGCGTCGCGCTCGGCGCTGTGCAGCCGACCGCCCAGCAGCAGCTCCAAGCGCGGGCGGCGCGGGAGCCCGCCGGGGAGCGCGGCAGTCGCCGCCGCCAGCGCCAGCCGCGCGCGGTCGCCGAGGCTCAGCGGCGGTGGGTCGAACTCGTCGACCACGCGCAGCGCGGCGTCGAGGTCATCGACCGCCAGCGAGCCGTCCACATAGGCGCGGCCGAGCCCCAGCGTGCCCGGCGCGGCGAGGACGTGGGCGAGCGCCGTGGGGCGCCTCACGAAGAACGTCGGCGCCCCGTTCGGTGTGGTGGCCGCAACCCTGCCGCCGTCCCAGAAGCGCACGTTGAACGGCCGCGCTGGAAACACTCGCTTTAGCTCGCGGCCAAGTGGTCTGCTCACCTGGATGATCGCCACGCGCGTACGATCGCATATGCGCGTCAGCCCTTGAAGCTCGAGCGCCCCAGATCGCCGAACGGCTCGTCGCGCTCGCGCACCGCCTCGCGGAATCCAGCCTCGCTCGCTCGCGCACGAAACGCGTGGCCCTCCGCGGTGTGGCGCGCGATCCCGTCGAACACCGTGCCCAACATCTGCGCGCCGTGGAGACCCTGCGCGAAGAGCGTCTGGTTGACCAGCAGCTTCATCATCATCAACTGGTTGATCGGCATTCGTGCGATCCGCTCGACCAGGATCTCCGTGCGCTCCACGAGGCGCTCCGGGGACGGCGCCTCGATCGCGAGCCCCCACTCGACGGCCTCGCTGCCCGACAACGAGTCTCCTGTGAACAGCAGCCGCTTGGCGCGCTGCGCGCCGACGCGGTGCGCCCACAGCGCGGTCGTCGGCGAGCCCCACACGCGCGCCGGCGGGTAGCCGATCTTCGCGTCCGCGGCGATCACCAGCAGATCCGAGCACAGCGCCATGTCGGTGCCGCCCGCCACGCAGAAGCCGTGCACCATGCACACCACCGGCTTGCCGCAATACAGCAGGCTCATGAAGCCGCGAACGTTGCGGCTCATCATCGCGTAGTCCACCATCGGGTCCCACGTCGCGTCCGGGTCATGGTTCGCAGCAATCACCGCCGGGTCCAGCGGCGAACCGCTCTGCACCCCGTCCGTCGCCGCGCCACCCATCCGCGGGCCCGCGCTCTCGGCGCTCTCCACGAGGTCATAGCCGCCACAGAAGCCCGGGCCGTTGCCGGCGAGCACGAGCACGTGCACAGCCGGATCGAGGTCCGCGCGCTCGACGCATGCGGCCAGCTCCGCGACCAGCTGCGCTGTGATCCCGTTGCCGCGCTCTGGGCGATCGAGCGTCAGGCGCGCAACCCGCCCGGTGACCTCGTAGCGAACCACCGCGCGCACACTCATGCGTGCCGCCGGGACCCCAGCGCGGAGCGGGTCAGTGACCAGCGGGCAGCGGTGAACGTGGACACCGGCGTGACTCTACCCCGGCGACACAGCCCTCGAGCGGCGGGTGCATGCGCCTGCGGGTTTGATCGCGCGCGTTCATGGTCTAGCCTGAAGAGCATGGGGCTGTTTGGACGCAGCAAGAGCACGATGGTCGACCCCGCCGCTGCCCTGCCGGGACGCGCCGAGGAGGTGCGCGTGCCTGAGCGTCACGAGGTGCTCGGCACACCGCTGCGCGGACCGTTTCCCGAGGGCGTGCAGACGGCGATCTTCGGCATGGGCTGCTTCTGGGGCGCGGAGCGGATCTTCTGGGAAGCCGACGGCGTCTACTCGACCGCGGTCGGCTACGCCGGCGGAACCACGCCCAACCCCACCTACGAGGAGGCATGCAGCGGTCGCACCGGCCACGCCGAGGTGGTGCTCGTCGCGTTCGACACCGCCAAGACCAGCTACCCGGACATGCTCAGGCTGTTCTGGGAGGGACACGACCCGACGCAGGGCATGCGCCAGGGCAACGACGCGGGCACCCAGTACCGCTCGCTGATCCTGTGGCAGGGTGAGGAGCAGCGCGCTGCCGCCGTGGCGTCGCTCGACGCCTACCAGCAGCTGCTCAATGCGGTCGGCTACGGCCCGATCACCACAGAACTCGCCGAGCTCGACGCCGAGCACTCCTTCTACTACGCCGAGGACTACCACCAGCAGTACCTCGCCAAGAACCCCGGCGGCTACTGCGGGCTAGGCGGCACCGGCGTCGCTTGCCCGGTCGGCATCGCCAGCTGACGCAGCCCGCCGGCCCCGGCCGCTCCGCGAGACCTCGTCGACGGGCCGAGCGGCCTCGGCGGCGTCCACGGCGACGTCGTCCACAAAGACCGACGGCCCCGCCGAAGCGGGGCCGTCGTCTGTCCTCAACCCTTGGCGGGCGCGTCCGTGGGGAGGCCGCGCCCGCGCCGGGAGAAGCGATTGCCGCCTACGAGGCTCCTGCGCCTGCGGGCAGCGTGCCACCGGCACCCGGCTGCCATGCCGGTGGGTGTGGCCCGCCGAGCGTCGGCACGTCCGACGGGTACACCTCGTTGCCGTGAATCGCGTGGTCGCCGATCTCCAGCTCCTCGTCGGATAGCCGCAAGGGGATGAAGATGCCGATCACCTTCAGGATGATGAACGTCGCCACAGCGGTGTACGCGATCACCCAGCCGGCTGTCTCGGCCTGCCAGCGCAGCAGCGTCCAGCCGCCGCCGAGCAGCAGACCCTCCTTGCCCGGCAGGTTCGCCGCGCTACCGACGCCGATGTACTCGACCACCGCTGGATCGGCTAGCAGCCCCACCAACAGGCCTCCGGCCAGACCGGCGATGCCGTGGGTGAAGACAACCCCGAGCGTGTCGTCGACGTCCCTGAACGGTCGCACCCGGCTGAGGTAGCGGATCGCCATCCACACGATCGTCGCGTCGACGACGCCGATGATGATCGCGCCCCAGCCGTTGACGAACCCGGCTGCAGGGGTGATACCCACCAGCCCCGTGATCATCCCGTTGACCGCGCCGATCATCGACGGCTTGTCGCGGAAGATGTAGTCCCACGCGATCCACACCATCATCGCCACGGCAGTGCACAGGTTCGTGTTCAGCACCGCCGCCGACGCATCCGCGCCCGCGTAGTAGGAGTCCCCGCCGTTGAAGCCGTTCCAGCCGAGCCACAGCAGACCGGCGCCCACCGCGAGCATCAGCAGGTTGTTGGGCGCGTCGACCTCGCGATCTCGTTGCAGGCGTGGACCGATCACCGCCGCGAACACGAATCCCGAGACACCAGCGGACAGGTGGATCACGTACCCACCGGAGTAGTCCAGCGCACCGTGCGCCGCGAAGTAGCCGCCGCCCCAGATCAGGAACGCGTTGACGGCATACACGAACGTGATCCACAGGGCCACGTAGGGAATCCACGCCTTGAAGTTTACGCGCCCCAGTACCGAGCCCAGCGCCAGGATCGGCGTGATCGCGGCGAAGACGAACTGGAAGTACACGAGCGAGGCCTCAGGGAAGTGGAACGGAGGTCCTTCCGTGACCGACGGGATCAGCGCCTGCGCCTCCTCGCCGGTATGGCTGAGGACGCTGCCAGGTTCACCGAGGAAGGTGCCAAGGAAGCCGTGCGTTCCAAACACGCCCGAGCCGCTGTGCGCTATCGGGGCTCCGAAGCCCATCTTGAACGCCCACAGACACCAAACGATGAGCGTCACGCAGAACGCGACGAACGTGAGCATCATCGCGTTGACCGACCAGCGCTTCTGCATGACACCGCCGTACAGCACAGCGAGGCCGGGGAGGCTCATCAGCCCCACGAACGTCGCCGCGGTCATCTGCCACGCGTTGTCCCCCGCGTTCAGCCAACTTGGGTATGCCAGCCAGGTCATGTGCCTCCGTTCCTACAGTTGTTTTCGAGCCGGCCAGCCGCGTCCACGCAGCACGAACGCCGCTCACCGATAACAGTCCCGGTATGAAATCCGCCAGGCGGGAGACGGGGTAGGGCCATCCTGGCCAAGTCTTGGGCCGTGCGTTTCGACATTTGTCTAGACGGCCCTAACGGGCCGGTGCGGCGTGCGCGAGGACGCCGCATCGGGGCGTGAGAAGTCAGCGCGAAGAGGTCAGTCGACCGGAAAGCCGGCGCGGCGGCACGACGCGCGCAGTTCCGAGGCCTCGTGCGGAAACGCCCCGGGCGTCGCGCACACCTTGCGGGCCGCCGCGCCGCAGGCGCGGTCGGTGGCGCCGCCGAGCGTCGAGGCGAAGTTGACTTCGATGCAATCCTTGCGCGCCGTCCCGCCGCCGGTCAGCGCGTAGGCCCCCAACCCCACGAGCGCCAGCACCACGCACCCGAGCAGCACCGCGATCACCGTCTTCTCGCGCCTGCCCCAGCGCAGCGGCTCGGACAGCCGGCGCGACTGGTCTTGCATGATCATCGCCCGGGGAAGGCTACTCGTCAGGCGTGTCTGCGGGCGTGAACGACAGCGCGGCCGAGTTGATGCAGTAGCGCTGGCCGGTCGGCCCGGGGCCGTCATCGAAGACGTGTCCGAGGTGGCCGCCGCATGTACGGCAGATGACCTCCGTACGGCGCATCAACAGGCTGTTGTCGGCGCGCAGCTCCACGGCCTCCGCGACCGCCGGCTCGGTGAAGCTCGGCCAGCCCGTTCCCGACTCGAACTTCGTGTCGCCGCTGAACAACACCGCTGAGCATGCCGCGCAGCGGTAGTCGCCTGACTCCTTGTTGTAGACGTACTCGCCGCTGAACGGCGGCTCGGTTCCCGCCTTGCGCAGAACCTCGTACTGCGCCGGCGTGAGCTGCTCGCGCCACTGCTGCTCTGACTTGACGACCTTGGGCTCGTTCGCTGCCATCACCACGTTTTAGCAGCGCAAGCAGCCGTGCCTGCTATTGTGATCCTTACGTTCACGTCAGATTCGACAAGCGATAGGTCAGCCCGCGAGAAGGCCGCCGCGCCGGCCGCAGCCAACGGCGCCGGCGCCCAGCCGGCAGCGCGCTTCGGCGTCGCCGCCGGACACGCCAACTACAAGTGGTGGGCGCTGTCGTGCACGAGCCTCGGCATGCTGCTCGCGGCCACCAACTCGGGCACGCTGATCATCGCGCTGCCCGATCTCGAGCGCTCGCTGCACACGAGCCTGCTCGCGCTCGTGTGGGTGATCCTCGCCTACCTGATCGCCGCGACCGTGCTCGTGCTGATGGCAGGCCGTCTCTCGGACCTGTTCGGGCGCAAGCGCGCCTACGTCGGCGGCTTCGTCGTGTTCGCGCTGGCGTCGCTCGGCGCCGGCTTCTCCGGCGATGCCACCGTGCTGATCCTGTGGCGCATCCTGCAGGGCATCGGCTCGGCGTTTCTGTTTGCCAACGCCGCCGCGCTGGTCACCGACGCGTTCCCCAAGGAGGAACTGGGACTCGCCATGGGCGCCAACACGATGGTCGCCGCGATCGGGCTCGTGCTCGGTCCGGTGCTCGGCGGAGCGCTTGTCGCGATCTCCTGGCACTGGGTCTTCTGGTTCAACGTCCCCTTTGCCCTCGCAGGCGCCATCTGGGGCGCGCTGATCCTGCGCGAGCTGGCAAAACCCGATTCCGTGCGCGGCTTTGACGTGCTTGGGACGAGCACCTTCGTGGTCGGCCTGACCGGTCTCGTCTACGGGGTCTCCCGCGGCGGCATCAGCGGCTGGAACGACGGCCTCGTGATCGGCGCGCTGCTGATCGCCGCGGTGCTGCTGCCGCTGTGGGTCGTGATCGAGCGGCGCTCGCGCGCGCCGATGCTCGACCTCGGGCTGTTCCGCAACCGTCTGTTCGCCGCCGCCAGCGCAGCGTCGTTCATCAACGGGCTCGCGCGCTTCGCGCTGTTGTTCCTGTTCGTCTTCTACTACCAGGGCGCCCAGGGCGCCACGCCGATCCAGGCCGGCGTCAAACTGATCCCGCTGGCGCTCGGCATGCTGATCGCCTCCCCGATCGCCGGCATCTACGCCGACCGTCACGGCTCGCGTGCCCTCGCCGCGCTCGGCATGCTCGTCACCGCCGCCGGCCTCGCCGCGATGACAACGCTTGGGGTGCACAGCGCCTACTGGCAGAGCGGCCTGTGGCTGTTCGTCGTGGGCGTCGGCTCCGGGATGTTCAACAGCCCCAACACCGCCGCGATGATGGGCACCGTCCCGGCCTACCGCCGCGGCATCGCCGCCGGCGCGCGCACGCTGCTGCAGAACACCGGCGCCGTGCTGTCGATCGCGTTCGTGCTCGCGATCGTCACCTCGGCGATCCCCAAAGCGACGCTGTTCGCGATCTTCTCAGGCCTCGCCAAGGGCCTCTCCGCCCAGAGGCTCGCGCCGTTCATCGCCAACATGCACACCGCGCTGTGGGTGCTCGCGGCGACGTCGTTGGTGGGCGTGTTCGTGTGCCTGCTGCGCCCGCGCCACGTGCAGCAACTGGACGAGGCGCCGGAGCTCCCCTCGGAGATCGCGGAGGCGCGAGCGAGCGGGCGGGTGACCGTATGAGCCTCCTGCGCATCGGCGACGTCGCCCGCTTGGTCGGCACCACGCCGCGCACGATCCGCTACTACGAGGAGATCGGCCTGCTGGCAGAGGCGCCCGCGCGGCCCGCTGGCCAGCACCGCCTCTACAGCGACGAGGAGGTCGAGCGCCTGCGCGAGGTGATGCGCCTCAAAGAGCTGCTCGGCGTGACGCTCGACGAGCTCAAGACGCTGCTCAGCGCCGAGGAGGCGCGCGCCGAGGTGCGTGCGCAGCTGCAGAGCGACGACGTCGACGCCGAGCGCCGCCGCGAGCTGCTGAGCGAGGCCCTCGGCCACATCGACCGCCAGCTCGAGCTCGTCCGCCACCGCGCCGCCGAGCTCACCAAGCTCGAGCACGAGCTGCTCGAGACGCGCAAGCGCGCCAAGCGCAAGATCCGCGAGCTGGAAGTAGATTCACGCCTCGTGGGATCCTCGCGCGGGTAGCAGCTCGGATGCCCACCGTGCCTGTAGAGCCAAGCCCCGAGGGCGTCCCCGGCGCCGTCACCGATCCGACCCGCATCCTCGCCGAGGACCTGACCTTCCCGTCAACCGACGGTACCCAGATCAACGGCTACCTCGCACGGCCCGCCGCCGCCACCGGGCCCGCCCCGGCGATGATCGTGATCCACGAGGCCGGTGGGCTGGGCGAGCACATCCGCGACGTCACCAACCGCTTCGCCAACATCGGCTACGTGTCGCTCGGCGTGGACCTGTACACGCGCGAAGGCGGCCCGCCGCCGATGGGCGACATGCAGGCGCTGATGGCGCGGCTGTTCTCGATCTCAGACGCAACCGTGCTCGGCGACCTCGAGGGCGCCGCCGACTTCCTGCGCGCGCGCGCTGACACCACCGGCAAGCTCGGCTGTGTCGGCTTCTGCATGGGCGGGCGCTACACGCTGCTGTTCGCCGTCTCCAGCGACCGGCTCGACGCAGCCGTCGACTGCTGGGGCGGCTTCATCGACAAAGCCACGCCCGACGCGCGCTCCACACCCGAGCGCCCCACGCCCCCGCTCGAGCTCGCCGGGCAGCTGCAGTGCCCGCTGCTCGGCGCCATCGGCGCCGAGGACACGAACCCATCCCCCGCGATCGCCGAGCAGCTGCGCGAGCGCGCCACCGCCAGCGGCCAGCAGGTCAAAGTCGACGTCTACGACGGCGCCGGCCACGCCTTCTTCGCCGACTACCGCCCGTCCTACAGGCCAGAACCCGCGGCCAAGCTGTGGCAGCAGATCGTGCCGTTCCTGGCAGCCCACCTCGGCAGCGACTGAGCGCACGCCGCACAGGCGCAGGCCGACAGGCCGGAGCCCCGTTCATATAGTGCTTTCAGAGCACGTCGGAGAGGAAAGCGAGGAGCCGCGTGGAGCGCAAATGGTGGACCCTGATCGCGGTGTCGGTGGCGATCTTCATGCTGCTGCTCGACATCACCGTCGTCAACGTCGCGCTGCCCGACATCCAGCGCTCGCTGCACTCCTCGTTCTCGGACCTGCAGTGGATCGTCAACGCCTACTCGCTCACCCTCGCCGCGTTCCTGCTGACGGCGGGAGCCGTCTCAGATCTCGTCGGACGCAGGCGCGTGTTCGTCACCGGCCTGATCGTGTTCACGGCGTCCTCAGCCGTGTGCGGCCTGTCCACCACGCCGCTAATGCTCAACCTCGCCCGCGCCGTGCAGGGCACCGGCGGCGCGATGATGTTCGCGACCTCGCTCGCGTTGATCGCGCAGGCGTTCCACGGCAAGGAGCGCGGCGTCGCCTTCGGCGTCTTCGGCGGCGTGATCGGCGCGGCCGTCGCGATCGGCCCGGTCGTGGGCGGCGTGATCACCTCAGGGATCGGCTGGGAATGGATCTTCTTCGTCAACGTTCCGATCGGCATCGCAGCGGTGTTCCTGACGCTCAGCCAGGTCAGCGAGTCGCGCGACCCGAACGCCAGGGGCGTCGACTGGATCGGCCTCGTCACCTTCTCCGGGTCGCTGTTCCTACTGGTGTTCGCGCTGATCCAGGGCAACGAAAAGGGCTGGGGCTCCACCAGGATCCTGTCGTTCCTGATCGGCTCCGCGGTCCTGTTCATCGTGTTCCTGATCGCAGAGCTCCGCCAGCAGCGTCCGATGCTCGACCTGACGCTGTTCCGGCGCCCGGCGTTCACAGGCGCGAGCATCGTCGCGTTCTGCGTGTCGGCGTCGATGTTCTCGATGTTCCTCTACCTCACCCTCTACATCCAGGACGTCCTCCGCTACGACCCGCTGCAGGCCGGGCTGCGCTTCCTGCCGATCACGCTGATGACGTTCGTCGTCGCCCCGTTCTCAGGCAAACTCAGCGTCCGCGTGCCCGTGCGCCTGCTGCTCGGCGTGGGCATGCTGTGCGTGAGCGGCGGGCTGCTCGCGATGACCGCCGTCGACCCCAGCTCGGGCTGGACCACGCTGATCCCCGGCTTCCTGCTCGCCGGCTTCGGCGTCGGCACGATCAACCCGCCGCTCGCCTCGACCGCGGTCGGCGTCGTGCACTACGCGCGCAGCGGCATGGCCTCCGGGATCAACAACACATTCCGCCAGGTCGGCATCGCCACTGGCATCGCCGGGCTCGGCGCCGTCTTCCAGCACGAGGTCACCAGCAAGACCACCGCAGCGCTCACCTCCAGCGCAGGTGGCCGCCAGGTCCTCGCCGCCGCGCACGGCCGGCTCGGCGGCGCGCTCGTCTCCGGCGAAGTCTCACAACTCGCCCGCCACCTGCCCGCCGCCGCGGGCGCCGCGCTCGGCCACGCCTACCACGTGGGCTTCACCGACGCGTTCACCACGATCCTGATCATCGCCGCTGCGGTCGCGTTCATCGGCGCGCTGTGCGGCTTCGCGCTCGTGCGCAGCCGCGACTTCGTCACCTCGGGCGATGAGGCGGGCGCACCGCAGGTCGCGCCCGCCGAGGTCGCGGCGGTTTGACGGCATGGCGCCCGTTCATGGCACAGGCCGGCGCTCGTAGCCGGCGCACGCGAGCACCGGCACGCGCGGGTAGCGCGGATAGGCTGGATCGGAGCGCGAGCGCAGGCACAGCGAGAACACCGAGCCGCGGGTGTTGCGCACCTCCTGCTGGTGGGCGCAGGTGTCACACAGTCCGGCGCCGCCGGCGCCCGTCGGCGGAGAAGTGCTCGGCGGCGTGGGCATGGACGGAGCTTAGGAGCAGCGTCGCCTGCAGCCGTTGACGGCGAGATCCGGCGCCTGCGATAATCGTTGCTTATACAACTATGAGGACCTTCTACCGACTACTTGGCTTCCTGAAGCCATACAAGCGCGGGCTCAGCATCTCATGGGGGCTGGCGAGTCTCGCGATGGTGATGAGCGTGGCGCTGCCGGCGCTCACCGGCCGCGCCGTCGAAGCGATCCGCAAGGGCGCCACCGCCCACGCGCTTGCACGCGCAGACGACCGCCACACGCTGCTGGTGCTCTCGCTGGTGATCGTCGGCGCCGTGCTCGCGCGCTGGGGCTTCATGTACTGGCGTCGCATCGTCGCCGGACGCGTGTCGCTGGCGGTCGAATACGACCAGCGCGAGCGGATATACCGCCAGCTGCAGCGGCTCGAGCTGGGGTTCTTCGACCACCAGCAGACCGGGCAGCTGATGTCACGCGCCACGGTCGATCTCGCCGCCGTGCGCTTCTTCCTCGGCTACGGGCTCGTGTTCATCCTGCAGTCGATCCTTACGATCGCGCTCGCCGGCGCGGTGATGCTCGCGATCAACCCCGGGCTCGGGCTGCTGGCGCTCGCTCCCGTGCCGTTCGTCGTGCTGATCTCCTATCGCTACGGCCGTCGCGCACGCCCCGCGATCCAGGAAACGCAGCAGCGGATCGCCGAGCTGACCGCCGACGCCGAGGAGAACATCTCGGGGGTCCGAGTCGTCAAGGCGTTCGCGCGCGAGGACCGGCAGCTGACTCGCTTTCGGGGCACCGTCGGTCGCGTCTTCAACCAGGCAATGGTCGCCACCCGCCTGGAAGCGACGTACAACCCCGTGATCGGCTTCCTGCCCCAGCTAGGGCTCGCCGCCGTGCTGCTGCTGGGCGGCGAGTCGGTGATCCACGCGCACCTCACGCTCGGCCAGTTCACCGCCTTCTACCTGTACGTCAACATGCTGATCACGCCGATGCGCGCGCTCGGCGTGACGCTCAACCTCGCGCAGCGCGCGACCGCGTCCGGTGCCCGCATCTTCCAGCTGCTCGACCGCGAGCCGCACCTCACCGACGTGCCGAACGCTCCCGATCTGCCTCCCGGCAACGGGCACGTGCAGCTGCGCGACGTGACGCTTCGCTACGAGGATCCTCGCGACGAGCTCGGCGCGAGCGCGCTCGCGGATCCGGTGCAGGCGAAGCCAAAGAGCGGCCGCGCGGTGCTGCGCGACATCAACCTCGATGTCCCCGCCGGGCGCACCGTCGCCCTGGTCGGGCCCACCGGCTCGGGAAAGACCAGCCTAGTCGCGCTGATCTCGCGCCTGTATGACCCTGTGGCGGGAGAGGTGCTGCTCGACGGCGCCGACGTGCGCGAGGTGACCGTGCGCTCCGTGCGCGCCGCCGTGGCCGTCGTCAGCGACGACCCGTTCCTGTTCTCGGCGAGCGTCGCCGAGAACATCGCCTACGCGCGTCCTGACGCGTCGCTCGCCGAGGTCGAACAGGCCGCGCGCGACGCGCAGGCGCACGAGTTCATCTCGCGGCTGCCGCAGGGCTACGAAACCCAGGTCGGAGAGCGTGGCGTGACGCTCTCCGGCGGGCAGCGCCAGCGTCTGGCGATCGCGCGGGCGCTCGTCGCCGACCCGCGCGTGCTCGTCCTCGACGACGCCACGTCGTCGGTCGACGCGTCGACCGAGCAGAGCATCAAGCTCGCGCTCGCCGAGGCGATGGCCGGCCGGACCACCTTCGTGATCGCCCACCGCCTCTCGACGATCGAACTGGCCGATCAGATCGTCGTGCTCGATCACGGCCGCATCGTCGGCCAGGGAAGCCATGACGAGCTGCTCGAGGCGTCCGAGCTGTACCGCGAGATCGTCGCCGGCACGTCTTCCACCGCCGACGCCGACGCAGAGGCCCTCGAGGACATGCTGACAGCCAACGCAAGCAGCCAGCCCAACGCCGGGGGTCGACTGTGAGCCCCACGGTTGGGATCGGCGGTGGCGGCGGCGGGCGCGCCGGTGGCGCGGCGCGCATGGGCCTCGGCCCGGGCGGCCCGCGCGGCGGCACCGGCTGGACCGGCGAGCGACCGAGCCGCGGCAGCCGCGGCCGCAACCTGCGCGGGCTACTCGAGCTGCTGCGTCCCTACCGGCTGCGCACCGCGGCGGCGCTCGTCGCGCTCGTGCTCGGCACCGCCGCCGCGCTCGCGCCGCCGCTGCTGGCCAAGCTCGCGATCGACTCGGGCATCGAAAAGCACGACATCCAAACGCTCGAGCTGGTCGTGCTCGCCTTCCTCGTCTCGGCGCTGCTCGTCTGGGTTGCGACCTACGCGCAGACCTATCTCGTGGGCTGGGTCGGACAGCGGGCGCTCGCCGACCTGCGCATCCGCATCTTCACGCATCTGCAGAGCCAGCCGATCGGCTTCTACGAGAGCCGGCCGGCGGGCGTGCTGATCTCGCGCATGACGAACGACGTCGAGGCGCTGGAAAGCCTCGTGACCGACTCGGTGGTGACGCTGTTCCAGTCGGGCCTGACGCTGATCGGCGCGGTCGGCGTGCTGCTCTACCTCGACGTCAAGCTGGCGCTCTTGACGTTCTGCGTCGTCCCGTTCGTCGCCGGCCTCAGCATCTGGTTCCGGCTGATCTCCGCCGGCGCCTTCCGGCGCACACGAGAGACGATCGGCGCGATCACCGGTTACCTGCAGGAGACGCTGTCTGGCATACGCGTCGTGCGCAGCTTCGGCCAGGAGCCCGCTCACGAGGCGCGCTTCGCCGAGCTCGACGAGGACAACCGCGCGGCCAACATGGTCACCGTGCACCTCAACGCCACCTACTTCCCCGCGGTCGAAATGCTCTCCGGGATCGCGCTCGCTCTGATCGTCCTGTACGGCGGCTACCAGGCGATCGACGGGCACATCACGGTCGGCACGATCGTCGCGTTCGTGGCGACGCTGTCGTTCCTGTTCGAACCTATCCAGCAGCTCTCGCAGCTCTACACCACCTACCAGTCCGGCATGGCCGCCCTGGAGAAGATCTTCCAGCTGCTCGATGTCAAGCCGACGCTCGAAGACGCCCCGAACGCGCCCGCGATCGGTCCGATCCGCGGCGAGGTTCGCTTTGAGGACGTGTCGTTCGCCTACAAACCGCGCTCGCAACGCGTCAAGCGTGACGGCAACGCGCCCGCGCGCGAGCAGGCATCCGACGGGCACGAGTCCCCCGAGCAGGAGCCGCAGGAGGTGCTGGCGCTCGAGCACATCGACCTGGACGTGCCCGCCGGTCAGACGATCGCACTGGTCGGCGCCACCGGGGCCGGCAAGTCGACCATGGCCAAGCTCGCCGCCCGCTTCTACGATCCGACCCGCGGCCGTGTGCTCGTCGACGACTACGACCTGCGGGAGATCTCGAGCCACTCGCTGCGCTCCCAGATGGGCATCGTGCCCCAGGAGGCGTTTCTGTTCTCGGGCACGGTGCGCGAGAACATAGCCTTCGGACGCCCCGACGCCGACGACGCCCAGGTCCGCGCCGCAGCCGAGGCCGTGGGTGCGGACGACTTCATCTCCGAGCTGCCGAGCGGCTATGACACCGAAGTCGGCGAGCGCGGCGCGCAGCTGTCAGCCGGCCAGCGCCAGCTGATCGCCTTCGCGCGCGCGCTGATCGCCGACCCGCGCATCCTGATCCTCGACGAGGCCACCTCCAACGTCGACCTGCACACCGAGGGACGGATCGAACGCGCAATGCGCCGCCTACTGGCGGGGCGCACCTCCATCGTGATCGCCCACCGGCTGTCGACGATCCGCCAGGCGGGGCGAATCGTCGTGCTCGAGCACGGGCGCATCATCGAGCAGGGCACGCACGACGAGCTGATCGCCGCGCAAGGGCGCTACTTCGAGCTGTATCGCGCCTGGGGGTCGCAGGATCAAGCCGCTTAGCGCGACCCGCGAGCGCTACGCTCGTCCGCACCCGAGCTGAAAGAGGGACAGCGTGAAGAAAGTACTCGAGCTGCTTCTGTGCATCCTGCATCCGGTCGCCGTGATCCTGATCTGGATCAGCCTGCTGTTCCGCCGCGACATCGGCTTCGTCGCGAAGCTCACCTGGGGGATCGCGTCGATCGTGCCCTTCGTACCGTTCGTCTACGTGCTGACGGGAAACGACTTCCTCTAGACCCTCCGCGAGCTGCAATCCGGCCTTAGGGCGCCGGCGGATCCTCCGGCTTCTGGCGCTTGCGCCCGCGCTGGTCGCTGCGCCCGGTGCCGATGCACTCGCGGCACACGACCCATCTGCCCTCTGGATCCTCCTCAGCCGACCACCAAGTCCAGCCGCCGCCCTTGCAGGTCTGGCAGCGGTCCTTCTCGGCGATCAAGCGGTCGGATTGCGTCATCGCGTCGGAGCATACCCGGCCACGATGAAGCGGCTCGGCTACTCAGTCAGGCCGACGGCTTCGAGACCCTCCTCCCAGGTGTTGAATGCCTTCACCTCTGAGATCTGCTCCCCGCGAAAGCTCGCGAGCAGCCCGACCTTCTGCCGTAGCTCCACGGAGTCGGCCTTGGTTCGCCCCACCATCTCGGCGAGGACAAGAACTCGATCTTGCGCGTCACGTATGTCGTGGACGTCCCAGCCGTAGTCGTCGAAGCTCGCGTGCCACACCGCATCCTGTTTGCGGCTGGCGTCGATGCCCTCGTATGCGGAGTCCTCAGGCCATTGGGCCACGGCCAGCCACACGACGTCCGGCGTGTAGAACGGCACGACGGCCTCGACGCCGCCCTCGGCGTACGCCGCGAACGCGTTGCGCACCAGTTCCACCTTCGCTTGCGACATTGCTACCCCCTGTTCTCTCGACGAAGCGCGTGGCTAGGCAACGCGCTTCTGGTCGATGTCACGTGAATCGTACCGGGCCACGTGAGCCGGCTCCACCAGCCTGACGGTCGGTGTAGCGCTGAACCGCCCCCAGACGCTCGCTTCAGCCGCGAAGGCAGCGGTCCGGGATACTTCGCCGCGCGATGTCCGAGGAGGAGTCCACGACCCCCGATCCGTTCGAAGTAGGACGTCGCGCTCTAGACGCGCTGAACCGTCGTGATTTTGACGCGGTAGAGGGTTTCTGTGCCCCGGATGCAGTCTTGCATGCGGCCGAGACCGGCACGTTCCGCGGGGCGCGGGCGATCCGTGTGTTTCTTGAAGACTTCGTCAGTCTTTTCGCGGAGTTACACGGCGAGATCGAGGAGATTCGCGACCTCGGCAACGGCATTTTTTTTCGCATCGTTCTCTTGAGCGGCCGTCCGGTCGGCGCCGCCAAGGAGGTCAGGTTTAGATATGCGAGCGTGAGCGCGCTGACCGGGGACCTGTTCAAGTGGTCGACTACATACGTGAAGATCGATGAGGCCCGTGCGGCGGCGGCGCGCCTCGCTGAGGAGTTTCTCGACCGCGAACAGGCGCTTCGGGCGGCGGGCCTGATGGACTAGGGCCAGGCGCTGGTGTCGGGTCTGTGCGATTACTCCGGGACAGGGACTCGAACCCCAATCTCCCGGACCAGAACCGGGCGTCACTGCCAATTGGACTATCCCGGACAGTGTCTGGCGTAGAGAATAGCCAACTGCCCAGCGGGTCGGCCTCAGAAAGTGGCGGGCTGACCGTTCGGGGCGAAGTACGCGGTGATCGCCTCCTCGAGGCCGGGGTCGAGCACGAGCAGCACCTCGTCACCGGCTTCGATCATGGTGTCGTGCTTGGGCACGAAGCCCGAGCCGCCGCGCAGCACGGAGATAATGAGCGCGCCTTCGGGAAGCGCGATGTCGGCCACCTTCTCGCCGACGGTGGGCGCGTCGGCGCTGACCTCGAGCTCGATGATCTCCAGGCGCTCCTCTTCGAGCGCGAGTAGGTGCACGAGGCCGTAGCGCGGAACCTCGTGCTCGATCAGCCGCAGGATCAGGTCCGTCGCCGAGACCGCGGGCTGGATGCCGAGCAGCCTGAAGTGGTCGTGGTTGCGGGGGTTGTTGACACGCGCTATGACGCGCTCGCAGAGGTACTTCTCCTTGGCCACCTGGCAGACGAGGATGTTGTCCTCGTCATCGCCGGTGACCGCGATCACAAGGTCGGCGCGCTGGATGCCGGCGCGCTCGAGCACCCACAGCTCTGTGGCGTCGCCGTACTGGATCGCGTGCTCGAACTCCTCCTCGCTCGCGAGATAGCAGCTGCGCGAGCTCTCGATCAGCGTGACCTCGTGCTCCTTGGCGATCAGCTCCCGTGCGAGGTTGCGTCCGACCTTGCCGGCGCCGACGATGATTGCGTACATGCCTACGCCGCCTCAGGCGCGAGTGCGCGCTCGAACATCTCGATCGCGTGCTTGGTCGGGGAGATGGTCCGCAGTCCCTGTTCGCCGTACCAGTCGGCACGCGCGGGGTCCATTACGCGCACGATCGACTTCTCCACGCCGAAGCGCTTCTGCGCGAGCTGCGCGATGACGAGGTTCGTGTTATCGCCGGCGGTCGAGGCGATGAAGGCGTCGGCGCGCTCGATCCCGGCCTGGATCAGGGCGTCCGTCTCGAGCGCGGTGCCGACCGTGAACTGCCCACCCGAGTCCTCCCAGCTCTTGCTCTGGCCCGCATCGAGGCGCTCGTGAGACAGCGGGTCCTCGTCGAGCACAGACACTTCGTGGCCGGCGGCGAGCGCCGACTTGGCGACAGCCGCGCCGACACGGCCCGCGCCGACGATCAGGACGAACATACGGTTGCGCCGCGGCGCATGTCTGGGGCCGAGGCCAGCGAGGTTGAGAGGCAATAGAGGCGGGTGTACATAGGTGCGGAGATTAGACCATTGGGGCCCCGGCCCGGTTGGCACGACGGGCCAGCTCGACCGGTGCGTCGCGGGCGGCGGGAGCAGTGACTATTACGCGGCAGCTCGCCTTGCGGATCACGTACTTGGTGATGTCTCCAACGTATCCCTCGAGCGCGCCGCCGCGACCCCCGAGGCGCGCGCCGCCGCGGATCAACGACGGCTCCTCGGCCCCGAGCACGATCGCCTCGACTCCCCGGCGGCGCGCCTCGTCGACGATCGCGTAGCCGGCGCGGCGGGTGCGCACGATCGCGGTGGCGACGTGTACGCCGGTGTACTCCTCGCCCACGGCCTTCGCGCGCGCCAGAACCTGTCGCGCGTGCTTGAGCTGCGCCTCGGGCAGGCTCGCGTCGAGCGGCAGCGACATGGGGATCACGAAGATCCACACCGCCTCGATGGTCGCGGCGTCGATCGCCGCCTCGTCGGTCGGCTCGCCGGCGACGAGCCGCGCGGCGGTCTGCACGATGTCGTCGTCGAGCTCGGTGCCGAACAGCGGCACGAGGATCGAGCCGTAGTCGCGCTCGCTCGGCGGCTCCACCCGCAGCGCGCGCGGCGAGACCGTCACGCGGCGCAGCAGCGAGGTTTCATCCGCGTGCCGGTAGACGACGTACAGCACGATTCCCACGAGCATCCATCCGATGCCGACATAGCGCGCGTCCGGGTGCACGACGAGCACCGCCACCAAGCCGCCGGCGGACGCCAGCGCCCCGAACACCGCGGGCAGCGGCAGCTCGCCCTTGCCGAGGCGCACCGACAGCGGCACCCGGTACGGACGGTCGCGATCGGGCTCGGAGTAGCGCAGGCGGCAGATCGACAGGTGAGCGATCGTGAACGCGAGCGTCGCGCCGAGCGCGTAGATCCCGATCAGGAAGTCGAGGTTCTGGGTCGCCGCCAAGCCCGCCGCGATCAGGCCGGCGAGCATGATCAGCACGTACGGCGTCGAGCGCTGGGGGTGCAGCCGCCCGAGAGCGCTCGGAATCTGACGGTTGGTGGACAGCGAGTAGGCCAGACGCGAGAGCCCAAGCATCGCCGAGTTGGCGGCCGCGACGAGCGTCACGGCGGCCATCGCGGCGACCAGGTACATCAACGTCTTGCCAAGCCAATGCGGATGCACGTGGCTGACGACGCCGATCATCGGCGCGTCCAGGTAGCGCGTCGAAAGTTCCGTGGTGCCGTCGTGCACGGGCAGCGCCGTCACGGCAACCAGCGCGATGCCGACGTAGAGGAAGGCCACGGTCGCGGTCGTGCTCGCGACCAGGCGCTTGAGGCCGCGGCGGCTGATGCGGACCTCGCCCGCGAGCCCGGATGCCGACTCGAGGCTCGTGAACGAGATCACCGCGACGGTCGCCGCGAACACCAGCCCCGACCACGTCGGCGCGGTGCCGAGGTGAATCGAGCTCGTCAGCGTGTGCGGATCGAAGAACAGCACGAGCCCGAGCACGACGATGAAGCCCTGCAGCACGAGATCGCCCGCGAGCAGGATGCCCACCCGCTGCGCGCGGCGACCGCCGAAGCCGCGGATGTTGCTGAGCACCACCAGCGCGATGAACGCCAGCGACAGAGCCAGCGCCTCGTCGCGATTGCCGAGCGGGCTCCAGAAGACCTTCAGGTACTGCGTCGCCGAGTACGCGGTGACCGCGATCAGGATCACATAGTCGAGCAGGATCGCCCAGCCGGCGATGAAGCTGACGAGCTCGTTGAACGCGTAGCGCGCGAACACTGTCGCGCCACCACGGTCCTGGTGCAGCGAGGCGCCCTCGACGTAGGTCATCGCGGTGACCGTGTAGAGCACCGCCGCGATCAGGAACACCACCGGCGTGAGCCCGAGCGCGTGCCCGGCGACGACCCCCAGGGAGAAGTACAGCGCGCTCGCCAGCGATGAGTAGACGATCGTGAACAGGATCGGCGAGCCGATGCTGCGGCGAACGATCACGCGTGAGCGTGCCGCGAGCTCCGAGCCCTGGCCCGGCTGCGCGCTCATCTCCCCCGCGTCCTGCGGATCTCCACGTACCAGCGACCGCAGCCGGCGGCGATGAACAGCACGCCGAGCAGCAGTCGCGGCGAGATCGAGCTCGCGTGCCCGGTCAGCGCCTGGACGATCAGCGCCAGGCCGATCACGGCCATCGCAAGCGACAGCACGAACGTGGCCATGCGGTGCGCCTGTCGACCGTTCATCTCATCTGAGCTTAGGGCCGCGCCCGCACGGGCACATGCGTGCGTGCCGGTCTCTCAGGTGATCAGCGGGATGATCAGGATGGCGACGATGTTGGCGACCTTGATCATTGGGTTGATCGCCGGTCCGGCGGTGTCCTTGAAGGGGTCGCCGACCGTGTCCCCCGTGACCGACGCGGCGTGCGCGTCCGAGCCCTTGCCGCCGAACGAGCCGTCCTCGATGAGCTTCTTGGCGTTGTCCCACGCCCCACCCCCGGCGGTCATCAGCACCGCGAAGAAGTAGCCCACGACGATCACCCCGATCAGCAGGCCGCCGAGCGCCTGCTCGTCGATAAGCCCGACGACCAGAGTCAGGAGGATCGGCAGCAGCGACGGCAGGATCATCTCGCGCTGCGCAGTCTTCGTGACGATGTCCACGCACGTCGCGTAGTCGGGCTCTTCGGTGTAGTCCATGATCCCCGGGTGCTCGCGGAACTGACGACGCACCTCCTCGACCACCGCGCCGCCGGCGCGCCCCACGGCCTCGATCGACAGCGAAGCGAACAGGCACACCATCAGACCACCGATCAGCAGCCCGATCAGCACCGGCGGTTCGTTGATCCCGAACGAGATCAGGTGGCCGGCCTTGGCCTCGAGTTCTTTCTCGAACCCGGCGAACAGGACGATCGCAGCGAGCACCGCCGAGCCGATCGCGTAGCCCTTCGTCACCGCCTTGGTCGTGTTGCCCACGGCGTCGAGGCGGTCGGTGACCTTGCGCACGTCCTCCGGCAGGTCGGCCATCTCGGCGATGCCACCCGCGTTGTCGGTGATCGGACCGAAGGCGTCGAGCGCGACGATCAGGCCCGTCAGCGACAGCAGCCCCACGGCCGCGACGCCGATCCCGTAAATGCCGGTCACGCCGCCGCCCGCGAGCTTCCAAGAGCCGAGAATGCCGAGCACGATCACGATCGCCGGCAGCGCAGTCGCCTGCAGCCCCGATGCGAAGCCCTGGATGATGTTCGTGGCGTGGCCCGTAATCGACGCTCTTGCGGTCTTCTTCACCGGCGAGAAGCGGGTCGAAGTGTAATATTCCGTCAGTCCGAATAGCAGCGCCGTCACCGCGATGCCGATCAGCGAGCACAGGTACAGGCGTCCCCAGCTAGGCGTGTTGACGGACGCGCCGACGACCTTGAAGGTGAGGTTGCGCATCATCCAGTAGGTGATCGGGGCGAACGCCGCCGCGGCGAGCACGCCCGAGACGAGCAGGCCCTGCAGCAGCGCGCGCTCGACGTTGCCGGTTTTCGTGCGAACCGCGAACGTGCCGATGATCGACGCGATGATCGCCACCGCACCGATCACGAGCGGGTACAGGACGACGCGCGTGGACTCGTTGAAGGTGAGCACGCCGAGGAGCATCACCGCGATCGCAGTCACCGCGTAGGTCTCGAACAGGTCGGCCGCCATGCCGGCGCAATCGCCGACGTTGTCGCCGACGTTGTCGGCGATCGTCGCGGGGTTGCGCGGGTCATCCTCCGGAATGCCGGCCTCGACCTTGCCCACGAGGTCCGCGCCGACGTCCGCCGCCTTGGTGAAAATCCCGCCGCCGAGCCTCGCGAACACGGAGATCAGCGAGCCGCCGAAGCCGAGCCCGATCAGCGCGTCCACCGCCGTCTTCTGGCTGTCGTTGAAGATCGACGTCAGCGCCCCGTAATAACCGGAGACGCCGATCAGCGCGAGCCCGACCACGAGCAGGCCGGTGATCGCGCCGCCGCGGAACGCGACCTTCAGCGCCGGCGAGACCCCGCCGCGCGCAGCCTCCGCCACGCGCGCGTTGGAGCGCACCGACACGTTCATGCCGATGTAGCCGGTCGAGCCGGAGAGGATGCCGCCGATCGCGAAGCCGCACGCGACCGCGATGTTCTGGATGAAGATCAACGCGACGAACAGCACGACGCCGACGACTGCGATCGTCGTGTACTGGCGGTTCAGGTACGCGCGCGCGCCCTGCTGGACAGCCAGGGAGATGCTCTGCATCTTCTCGTTGCCCGGCGAGAGCGCCAGCAGGGATCGCGTGGTCACGATGCCGTAGACCACGGCACACGCGGCGCAAACAAGGGCGACGACGACCCCATGGTTCGTCAGAAAGCTGCTCAACAGAAATCCTCCGCGGTCTGATTTGCGTGCCGCGCGAGGATGTGTCGCGCGCACGTCTGACGGCCGGATCGCTCAGTGTGAGCTTCTATCCGGTGCAAACGCGGGCGCAGTCTATCGTGCCGGCGGGCGGGGTGCCGGCCGGCGTGCGCCGATCCGGCGCAGGGGCAGCAGCCCGGCTTATCGTCCGGGCACCCACAGCCTGCCGCTCGACTCCGCCGGTCCTGGACCCGGCGGCTGCTCGCCGGCCTCGGGCGCGGTGCTCGGCGCAGGGGCCGCCGACTCGGGGCTGCCCGCGGCTGCGGTGGGCTGCTCAGCTGCCGCGCCCGCCGGGGCGATCTCGCGCGCGTAAGCCATCTGCAGCCGTGATAGCGCCTCGCGCAGCGGTCGCAGCTCCTGCGGGATCCTGCGCTCGAGGATGTCCAGCAGCGCACGCACCGCATCGATCGCATCGCGCGCCTGCTCGAGATCGCGCTCTGCAGGGCGTGTCGGGTCCTCGCCGGCGGGCGCCAGGCGCCGCGCGCCGAGATTGAGCAGCGACACCGCCGTCTGGGCGATCATGTCGGTCGTCGTCAGGCGGCTGAGTTCCGCTTCATAGGCCGCGCGTAGCTCCTCCTCGGTCGGCTCGCCACCACCGGGACCGCTCGCCGTCTGCGCGGGTCCGGGCCCTCCGGTCGTCTCTGCACCATCTGCGCTCAAACCGTCACCTCCTCTGGATAGCTCGCTCGTGTCTCGCTGACGCTCGCCGCGAACACCTCCTCGCGCGTGGCACCCGCCTCGATCATCTGTCGCTGCCGCTGCGCGCCGTTGCGCTCGGGAAACGCCGGATCGATCGCGAGCTCCGCGCGCACCGGCGTCGTCCAGGCGAGCAGCCGCTCGATCGCCTCGCGCGCGGGGTACTCGCGGGCGGCGGCGAGGTCGATCAAGTTCCCGTCGAGCCCGAAGCGGATCGCACGCCACATGTTCTCCTCGATCAGGCGCGGCTCCGGATCGCTGGACGGCACGCCCTCGTCGACATCGCGCAGCGCCTGCGCGATGCTCGCGACCATCAGCCCGGCGAGGGCGTCTGACTCGCGCGCGGTCGCCTGCACGTCGCAGATGCGGACCTCCACGGTGCCGAACTTGAAGTGCGGGCGGACCGACCACCACACCTGTGTGAACTCGACGATCGAGTTGGTCCTGTGCAGGAACTCGATGTAGTCGCGATACGCCGGCCAGCCGCCGAACGCGTCGGGCACGCCGCACCGTGGGAAGCTCTTGGTGAAGCTCTGCGTGCGCGCCGAGTGCAGGCCGCTGTCGCGGCCGTCGAGGAAGGGAGAGTTGGCGGAGATCGCGAGCAGCAGCGGCAGGACCGGCCGCAGCCGGTCGCACGCGCGCACCGCGCGGTCGATGTCGCGTACGCCGACGTGCACGTGCAGGCTGAAGGTGTTGTTGCGCCACGCGACGTACTTGAGCCCCTCCTCGACCCGCCGATAGTGCTCGGTGTCGATTATCGGCTGCCGGCGGTAGTCGGCCCACGGGTGGGTGCCGGTCGCGCCGAGCGCAACGCCCTCGGCGGCGGCCAGCGCAAAAAGGCGCCGCCGACGCTCGCGCTGGCGCGCGAGCGCGTCGTGGAGGTCGGCGCCGATCCCGGAGACGATCTCGAGCTCCGATGAGATCAGCTCGCCGGCGACGCTCTCGCGCAGTACGGGGTCACCCTGGGCGCCCATCCGCAGCTGCTCGAACCGCGGGATCAGTTCCAGCGTGCGCGGGTCGAGGATCGAGAACTCCTCCTCCACGCCGACCGTCAGGTCGGCTGCCGACGCAAACGTCTCGGCTGCTCGATCTAGATCCAGGCTGTTCATCGCTTTGCGTCTGCGTGGTGTCGGTCGGAGCGCTCGAACGTCAAGTGTGACGCACGAAGACCCGCGCCAAGGGCCGGAACTGGATCAGGTCAAATAGAAGTACAGCGCGTACAGCAGATCGACCGCCGGGCTGGAGGTGTGGACGGTCACCTCGGGCGGCACATCGAGCAGCGACTCGGAGTAGTTGAAGATGATCTTCACGCCCGCGTCCACCAGCTCATCGGCCAGGCCCTGAGCGGCTTGCGTGGGCACCGCCAGCACGCCGACGACGATGTCCTCGTCCTCGACCACCTGGCGCAGCTCGTCGATGTCGCGCACCACCTGGTTTCCGACCTTGCTGCCGAC
Source organism: uncultured Solirubrobacteraceae bacterium (assembly GCA_963737025.1). Taxonomy (GTDB): domain Bacteria; phylum Actinomycetota; class Thermoleophilia; order Solirubrobacterales; family Solirubrobacteraceae; genus Palsa-744. Next base: position 933,356 of record CAVTRA010000003.1, on the reverse strand, counting down.
CTTGCTCTGCGAGTTGTCGAAGATCGCAACGACGCGAAAGCCGTGATCGGCGAAGATTTCCGAGGAGGCGATCGCCTGGCCGAGGTGTCCGGCGCCGATCAGCCCGATGTTGTGCTGGCCCGCGGTGCGCAGGATCTTGCGAATCTGGGAGACGAGCGCCTCGACGTTGTAGCCGACGCCGCGCTTGCCAAACTTGCCGAAGCCCGATAGGTCGCGCCGGATCTGCGTCGAGTTGACGTGGGTGTAGTCGGAGAGCTCCTGCGAGGAGATCGTCTCCTTGCCCATCTTCTTGGCCTGGGTCAGCACCTGCAGGTAACGCGACAGGCGAGCGGCGACTCCCAGCGACAGCCGCTCGCTCGACGCGCCTGCGCCGTCGCGCGCTGCGGCCGGGGCGTCGGCGGTCCGTTCTCCGTAGCTCATCGCCGGGACTCTAGACGCTCTCGCACGAGTCGCTCATCGACAAAGTAGTCACACAGCTCCTCGCCGTCCAGCGCCACGACCGGGATGCGCTCGAAATAGGCGCGCTGGAGAGCGTCGTCGGTAGTGATGTCGCGCTCCTCGAGCGTGAACGCCAGCTCGGCCTCCAGGCGCCGCAGCGCCGCCAGCGCATCCGCGCAGAGGTGGCAGTCGGGCTTGGAGTAGACGGTGATGCGGGGAACCGTCAATGGCTGCGCGCCGCGCGGAGCAGCACCCGGGGATGGCGCGCCAGCTTCGGGCCGAGCACGAGTGCGAGGAGCGTCAACGCGAGCCACGGGCGCAGGTAAGGCCTGATGCGCCGGATCTGGCCCTGCTCGTCGAGCTCGCAGACCATCGCGTCGGCGAGGCGCAGCGGCCCGATCATGCCGTCGCCCATCACGACCCGCAGCGCTCCCTCGCCGACTTCCTCTCGCCAGCGCAGGCCCTCCATGGCGCCGTAGACCGCGCCGAGGAGGACGCGCAGGTCCTCACGCCCCCGGAACACGAGGCGCCCGGACAGCGGTGAGACCAACGACACGTCGGGCGCGAGTGTGGCGATGAGCCCGTCGATGTCGTTCGTCTCAGAGGCCGTCCGATAGCGCGCTAGGGCGTCGTCCACGCGCAGATGTTCCCACACCGCGCCGCGTCATCGGGAGCGTTCCCCGGTGGCGTAGGCATCGAGGTCGAGGTAGTCGGGGTAGTGCAGACGCGGGGAGAAGCGCGCAGCGCTGGCGATCATCGCGGCGTTGTCCGTGCACAGCGCCCGGTCTGGGACGTGGAGCGTCGCCTCCAGCTCACCCAGGCGGCGGCGCAGGGCGCCATTGGCGGCGACGCCACCGCCGAGCGCCAGGCGCGCCAGCCCGGTCTTTGCCAGCGCCTGCTCGGCGCGCACGGCGAGCGTCTCGACGATCGCCGCCTGGTAGGAGGCGGCCAGGTCGCCAGCGCGCTCGCCGGCAGGTCCCTCGCCGAGGTCGCGGATCGTGTACAGCAGCGCGGTCTTGAGGCCGGCGAATGAGAAGTCCAGGCTATCGGCGTAGCGCCGGTGACGGATGCCGCGACCCCCGCGTGCACGCTCGGCGGGCGAGCCAGGGAACGTGAACGCCTCGGGATCGCCGTCCGCGGCCAGCCGCTCGAGCGCCGCGCCGCCGGGGTAACCCAGGCCGAGCATCCGCGCCCCCTTGTCGAACGCCTCGCCGGCGGCGTCGTCGAGCGTCGTGCCGATCACCTCGAAGCCGCTGTGCTCGGTGACAAGCGCCAGCAGCGTGTGCCCGCCACTGGCGATCAGGCACACGAAGGGCGGCTCGAACGGCGCAGACCGGCCGTCGACGGCGTCGCGCAGGAAGTTCGCTGCGACGTGGCCCTGGAGGTGATCGACGGCGGCAAACGGCAGCTCTCTTGCGGCCGCCAGCGCCTTCGCGCTCGAGAGCCCCACCAGCAGCGCTCCGACCAGCCCTGGGCCCTGCGTGGCAGCCACGAGCTCGACGTCGTCGAGCGTCGCTCCAGCCCGCGCGAGCGCCTCGTCGACGACCACGTTTACGAGCTCCAGATGGTGACGCGAGGCGATCTCCGGGACGACGCCGCCGAAGCGGGCGTGCACCTCCTGGGATGAGATCACGTTCGAGCGCATGCTGCCGTCCCCGTCCACGACTGCTGCGCACGTGTCGTCGCAGCTGGTCTCCAGTGCGAGGATCGTCATACGGGTCCCGGATTGGGGACGTCGCCCATTGAGCCTTCGAGCGTCGCCGGGGTGCGCCACATTACGAGCGCGTCCTCGCCGTTGTCCTGGTAGTAGCGTCGTCGCATCCCGGCCGCGCGAAAGCCCTCGCGCTCGTACAGATGGATCGCGACGTTGTTGGACCGTCGCACCTCGAGCGTGAAGCGCGCAAGGGGATCGCCGACGCGCTCGTAGAGGTCCGCGAGCAGCGCCGAGGCAAGGCCGCGGCGCTGGTAGGCGCTGTCGACGGCGATGTTCATCACGTGCCACACCGTGTCGTAGCGCGAACAGATGAGATAGGCGACCAGCCGCTGCTCGCCGTCGGCCATCGGCAGCGTCGCCGCGAGACAGATGCCCGACTGCTTGGAGAGCTCGAGCACGAACATCGCGAGCGACCACGGCGTGGGGAACACACGGCGCTCGATGGCTATCACCTGGGGCAGGTCCTGATAGCTCAACCGCCGGACCGTGGCGGTGGAGGCCTGGTCGACCGGCTGTTGAGGGACGGTTCGCTCGCTCATGTCACGCTGCCTCTGCCCACACCCGCCAAGGCTAGCTCCGCGTCGGGCCGGCGACGGTAGTCCGGAGCTAGAGAATGCAGGCTCGCCAGCGGCGCGTGCACCGCCAGCTCGCACACCACAGCGGCGCTCACGTGCCCGAGCCGCGAGGAGTCCGGGGGCACGGCGATGCCGCCCAGCTCGAGCTGGGCGCGGAAGCGCAGAGCCCCGTCGCCGACCGCGAGCCACGGCCGGCGCACGCCTTGGCCATCCTCCGCCTCAGCGACGAGACCCGCGAGCGCCTCCGGCGCCAGCGCGCGCGGTTCCGTCAGCTCGCGCGGGCCGTCCTCGCCGGCCTCGTATGCCGCGGCAAACACCTCGCCACGGCGAGCATCGATCACGGCGATCACCGTCGCAGGCGCCGGGGCCTCCGGGAGACGCGGGTCCGGGTCCGGGGCGAGCGCCCCGGCGGCGAGCGCGCGCAGGCTCGAGACGCCGACGAGCTCGGCGGACAGCGACTGCGCGAGACCGCGCGCGGTGGCGACGCCGACACGCAGGCCGGTGAAGGTGCCGGGCCCCACCCCGACGGCGATCCGGTCGATGTCACGCCAAGCGACATCCGCCGCCGCCAGTAGCTCGCGAGCCATGTCGAGCAGGCGCGTCGCATGCCCGGGGTGCGCGCCGGCGGGCGGGTCGTCGCGCGCCTCTGTGGTGCGCCCGTCGGCCAGACGCAACGCGGCCGCGCTCGACGAGGTCGAGGTGTCGAGACCGAGGACGATCACCGCGAGCGGGCCCCCGCGGCTTCGTTGGCGTGCTCGTCGACGTCGATGCGTCGCCGGTCACCGCCGCCGTGACTGAGCGTTACGCGCACGCGCGCGTCAGCGAGCTCGGCGTTTGCGTCCTGCGGCCACTCGACGAAGGCGATTCGCCCCGGGCCGAGATAGTCGGCGAGCAGATCCGGGTCCTCGCGCTCGAGGTCCGCCAGCCGGTACAGATCGAGGTGCGACACGCTCACCGCAAGGCCCTCGTAGCGATGACCGATGCTGAACGTGGGACTCGTGACGGGCCCGCTCACGCCGAGCGCACGAGCCGCACCGCGGACGAGCGTCGTCTTGCCAGCGCCCAGCTCGCCGCGCACGAGCACCACATCGCCGTCGCCGAGGCTCGCAGCGAGCTCTGCGCCGAGCGATTCGGTCTCGGCGGGCCCAGTGGTTTCCACGCTGCGTACGGCCACGACGAGACTCTAGAGCCTGTCCGCCCGCGTCCAGCGCCACGAACCGGGGCAAAAAAAAAGACCGACCCGCGGGAGAATGGGACGCGGGCCGGTCGTTTACTCCTGGAGGGATGGAGACATGACCTTCATCGGCAGCCTTGCCGCGTGGCTTGAGGGACCTGGACACTATTTTCGTCCTTGTCAGAAAAATCCCTCGTTTGCAGGGAAAATGCCACTGGACGGATGTTCTAGAACAGTCCGAGCTGGTCCAGCTCGGTGTCCTCGTGCGCCCCCTTCGACGGCCGGCCGGCGCTCGACGGGGGCGTCGCTGCATCGGCGGGCTCCGATCGATCGGGAGCCTCGGCGAGCTCGGTCGCGTCCGCAAGCTCCCTCGCCTCCGCGAGCTCGGGCACCAGCGGCATCGACGGCTGGTCAGGCGGTCCGAGCGCGAGCAGCGCGGGCAGCCGCATGAAATCCTCGCGCAGCGTCTCGAGCATGCGCGGCGTGTAGAGCGCGGCGGCCGGATGGTAGATCGGGTAGAGGCGGACGGCGCGTGCTCCGAGCACGATCACCTCGGGCTGACCGTGGAGGCGCGTGATCCCCGTCGGATCACCGCGCAGCAGCTTCGTCGAGAAGTTGCCGAGCGTGCAGATGACCGTCGGCTGGATCAGCTCGACCTGGCGCAGCAGGTACTCCTCGCAGTTCTGGATCTCGATCGGCTGCGGGTCGCGGTTGCCGGGAGGCCTGCACTTCAGTACGTTCGCGATAAACACGTCCGTACGCTGTTGTCCAATCTCGCCGAGCAGCTGCTCGAGCAGCTTGCCCGCCCGGCCCACGAACGGCACGCCCTGCTCGTCCTCGCTCGCGCCCGGAGCCTCGCCGACGAACATCAGCTCTGAATCGGCGTTGCCGGCGCCGAACACCACGGTCTTGCGGGTCGCGGCGAGCTCCGAGCAGCGGGTGCAGCTCCGCGCCTGCATGAAGACCTGCTTGAGGGCCTCACGCCGCTCGCTCGGCGATCGCTCACGCTCTTGCGCGGACACGCGGTGATGGTAGTTGCTGACCGCCCCCGCCGATTGGCGGGGGGCGCAAGCACGCGCCCGCCGGCCGCCCTGCTGCCGTGTGGCCGTTTTCAGCGATGATCCGCTGATGGCGTCACGCACAGAGCACGCAGTGACCGCCCCGTTTGCGGGCGTGGTCGTCGCCATCCCGCACGCGTGTGAGGACCGGATCGGCGCTGGCAGCCCGCTGATCGTGCTCGAGGCGATGAAGATGGAGCACGAGGTGCTCGCCGAGATCGACGGCGTGGTCGGCGCGCTGGCGGTGGCGGTCGGTGAGGAAGTGGAGGAGGGTCAGCTGCTGCTGATGCTGGAGGCCGGCGGCGGCGATCGTGACGGCACCGCGCGCGCGGCTACGCCCGCGACGGTGTCCGAGACAAGCGGCAACGAGCGCGCAGACCTGCGCGCGGTGCGCGAGCGCCACGAGATCGGGTCCGACGCCGCTCGGCCGGAGGCCGTTGCGCAGCGCCACGAGCGCGGCCACCGCACGGCGCGCGAGAACCTCGCCGATCTGCTCGACCCGCACACGTTCGTCGAGTACGGGCCGCTGCTGTTCGCGGCCCAGGAGCGCCGGCGCCCGCGCGAGGAGCTGATCGCGCGCACCCCCGCCGACGGACTCGTGGGCGGCGTAGGCCGAGTCCAGGGACGACCGGTCGTGGCGATGTCCTACGACTACACGGTCCTCGCGGGCACGCAGGGCATGCGCAACCACGCCAAGAAGGACCGCCTGTTCGAGCTGGCCGAGCGACGGCGGCTGCCGGTGGTGCTGTTCGCGGAGGGCGGCGGTGGTCGCCCCGGCGACGTCGACATGCCGATCGTCGCGGGCCTGGACTGCCGGGCGTTTCAGCTGTTCGCACAGCTCAGCGGTCACGTCCCACTGGTGGGCGTCGCTTCAGGCTTCTGCTTTGCGGGAAACGCGGCGCTGCTCGGCTGCTGCGACGTGGTGATCGCGACCGAGAACTCGAGCATCGGCATGGGTGGGCCGGCGATGATCGAGGGTGGCGGACTCGGCGTGCACGCGCCGGAGAACGTCGGCCCGATCGGCGTGCAGTACGCCAACGGCGTGGTGGACCTGCGCGCTGCGGACGACGCGGAGGCCGTCGCGCTCGCCAGGCGCTACCTGTCCTACTTCCAGGGGAGCGCCCAGCCCGGCGCGGTGCCCGACCAGGAGCTGCTGCGCGGGCTGATCCCCGAGCAGCGCAAGCGCGTGTACGACGTGCGCCGCGTGGTCGAGACCCTATTCGACGAGGAATCGGTGCTCGAGCTGCGCAGCGGGTTCGCGGCGGGGATGCTAACCGCGCTCGCCCGCGTCGACGGCCGCCCGCTGGGAGTGCTCGCCAACGACCCGACACATCTGGGCGGCGCGATCGACGCCGACGGCGCCGACAAGGCGGCGCGCTTCCTGCAGCTGTGCGACGCGTTCGAGCTCCCCGTGCTGTTCCTGTGCGACACACCCGGCTTCATGGTCGGCCCCGCCGCCGAGCAGACCGCGACGGTGCGCCACTTCGCGCGCATGTTCCTCGGCGGCGCCAACATGAGCGTGCCGACGGGCACGATCGTGCTACGCAAGGGCTACGGGCTCGGTGCCCAGGCGATGGCCGGAGGTGGCTTCAAGGCGCCGCTTTTTACCGTGGCGTGGCCCACCTCGGAGTTCGGCGGGATGGGCCTCGAGGGCGCCGTGCGCCTGGGCATGCGTCGCGAGCTCGACGCAATCGAGGACGAGGCCGAGCGCGAGCGTCTGTTCGAGCAGATGGTCGCCGCCGCCTACGAGCGGGGACAGGGCGTCAACATGGCCGCCTACGGCGAGATCGACGACGTGATCGACCCAGCCGACTCCCGCCGCTGGATCGCGACGCTGTTCGACGAGCACTCCGGCGAGTGGTGGCGGCGGGAGGGTAAGAAGCGGGCGTTCGTGGACGCGTGGTAGGGGCGTCCCGGGGGAGCGGACTAGGACCGCGGAGGGCGCGCGGTCAGCAGCAGTAGGTAGAGGACAAACACCACAATGCCCACCAACGTCCCGGCCACAAGAGAGACGACAAGCACCAGAGCGACCGCGAACAATGACGCGATCGCGCGATGTCGCCGAAGGCCGTTCACCCTGCTGCTTCCGGCTTCGGCGCGTTGTCCAACACACGTTCAGGCTAGCGAGTGATAGGCGCCATCGGGGTAGGCTGTCCGCCGTGCCGCCGCAGAATCCGATCACGCGCATCGAGCAGGTCGCCCGCGACCTTGGGCACCTCGCAGACCAAATCGAGGACTACGCAGGCCCAGACGCAAGACGAGCACTCCGGCACTGGCGGGACGAGCTTCGCGTTGCAGTTGACGAGATCCAACATCTCGCCACGGCAGCTGCACAAGCCGACGATCAAGCCGAGAGCTAAGGGTTCGCCCGAGCCGACGATTCGCCAGGGAGGCGCCCATGCGGCGGCCTAATGCGCTTCAACTGCGTCGGCTATTTCGACCAACGGTCCGTTCCGGCCGCGTTCAATTTCTACGGCCAGCCTGAGTAGTTCGCCGTTAGTCTTGGGCGATCGGCCCGCCTGGCCCGATGTGTGGCAGCCCGGTTGGCTGCGGTGTTTTCGGGAGAGGTGCGGGCTTGAGGGCAAAGCGCATGTCTGCATCTTAGTCGGCTGATCCCCGGCAATCAAGATGGTTGCAACGATAAGGCCAGCCGCCAGTATCCCTAGCGCGAAACGCAGGAGCCAAGTCTTGAGCTTGACCCGTTTCGCGTTTCGTCGGAACGACTTATCTAGGTCCGCTAGGAGCGACTCCTGGGTCTCGACGGCGTCTCCGGCCCCGTAGTCCGTATAGAGCTTGAACGCTTCTATGCCGACGTCCGCCGAACGGCCCAGCGCTGACCGAAGGCAGAGGGCGGCAGACACCCCGACCCACGGTAGGATCGTCCACCAGTCGCCGTGGAGGACTTCTTTCGCAGCGACTGCGGCGGCGACCAAGGCACCGTCGAACGCGAGTAGCCCCATGGTGCGCCCGTCGAGGCTGGCCTCGTCGGCGATCTGTAGCTGGAGCTGCGTCCGCGACAGACTCAGGGCAGTCCAGAGTAGCGCTCGCTTGTCGTCTTCCGTTGGTATTCGCAGCCCCCTAGAGTCCTGGACCCTTATACCCGAGCGCGCTTGTCCGGGGATTGACCAAATGTGACGTTGCGCACACATCGGGATGCCCCTATTGACACCGCCGCGAGGCCTGTATCATTCCTCACAGGCCGCCAGCGAGAACGCTCGTGGTGGACCAAAGGCAGCGTCCGAAAGCAGCATCCGCTGGAACATCTGAAGTCGCGACCGGTATCCGCATGGAACTGGACCGAAGCCGATGAGCCCCCACCATCACCGAACCCCGCCCCGCGCATGAGAACGGTGCGCACCGTGGCGGAGCTGCGCGCAGCGCTCGCGCCGGCCCGTCGTGATGGTCGGACGATCGGCCTTGTGCCGACCATGGGTGCGCTGCATGACGGCCATCTGTCGCTCGTGGCCGGCGCACGCGAGCAGTGCGACGTGGTGGTCGTGTCGCTGTTCGTCAACCCGGCGCAGTTCAACGAGCGCGCCGACCTGGAGCGCTACCCGCGCGATGAGCGCCGCGACGCCGAGCTCGCCGCCGCGGCCGGCGCCGATGTGCTGTTCGCGCCCAGCGTCGAGGAGGTCTACCCGACGGGTTTCGCGACGAGCGTGGAGGTGCTCGGCGTGACCGAGCGTCTCGAGGGAGCATCCCGCGGCGCGGCGCACTTCCGCGGCGTGAGCACCGTCGTCACCAAGCTGCTGTGCATGGCGCTGCCCGACGTCGCGTACTTCGGGCAGAAGGACGCCCAGCAGGTGGTGGTCATCCGCCGCCTGGCGCGCGACCTGAACCTGCCGGTGCGAATCGAGGCGCTGGCGACGGTGCGCGAGCCCGACGGCCTGGCGATGTCCAGCCGCAACGCCCTGCTGAGCAGCGACGAGCGCGCGCGCGCGTTGGCCCTGCCTGCCGCGCTTCATGCGGCCTGCGCGCTGGCGGCAAGCGGTGAGCGCTTGGCGCCTGCGCTGCTCGACGCCGGCCTCGCGGCGCTGCGCCCCTTTGACGTCGAGCCCGAGTACCTCGCGCTGGTCGAGCCCGACACGCTCGAGCCCGTCGACACGCTCACGGGCGAGGCGCTGCTGGCGATCGCCGCGCGCATCGGCGAGGTTCGCCTGATCGACAACGCGATCCTCGCGCCCACTGCAAGCCCAGCGCCTGCCACCACTCAACAGCCCGAAGGAGAGGCGGTCGCCACATGCAACGCGTGATGCTCAAGTCGAAGATCCACCGCGCCACGGTCACCGACTGCGACCTTCACTACGTCGGCTCGATCACGATCGACCCCGATCTGCTCGACGCGGCCGACATGCTCGAGTACGAGCAGGTGCACGTCGTCGACGTCGACAACGGAGCGCGCTTTGAGACCTACACGATCCCCGGCGAGCGCGGCTCCGGCGACATGCGCGTCAACGGCGCCGCCGCGCGCCTCGTGCACCGCGGCGACACGATCATCGTCATCTCCTACGGCTCCTACCACGAGGCCGATCTCGAGCGCTACGCCCCCCGCGTCGTGCACGTCGAGGCCGAAACCAACCGCATCATCACAATCGACGAGCAGGTGGCGACCCTGCTCTCCTGAGAGCGAGCGTCAACCGGCCGTCAGAGAGGAAGTAACCATGTCCAGCCGTCCCACGATCCAGGCGCCCACAGACCCCGGCCGCCTACCGATGACGCTGCCGCTGCTGATGGAAAAGAAGCGGCTCGGCGAACCGATCGTGATGGTCACCGCCTACGACTATCCGAGCGCGCGCGCCGCCGAGGCAGCAGGCGTGGACCTCGTGCTTGTCGGCGACTCCGCCGCGACGACCGTGCTCGGCTACAACGCCACGACCCCAGTCGAGCTCGACGACATGCTCGTCCTGGCGCGCGCCGTGCGCCGCGGGCTGCGCACACCGCTGCTGATCGGCGACCTGCCGTTCGGCTCCTATGAGGTCTCCGACGAGCAGGCAATCACGACCGCCATGCGCATGGTCAAGGCGGCGGGCTGCGACGCCGTCAAGCTCGAGGGCGGCGGCGAGGCGTCTGTCAAGCGCGCGCGGGCGATCGTCGGCGCCGGCATCCCCGTGATGGGCCACGTCGGGCTGACGCCACAGACCGCGACCGCGCTCGGCGGCTGGAAGGCGCAGGGCCGCACCGCCGCCGCCGCGGCGCGGATCGCGAGCGAGGCGCTCGCGCTGCAGGACGTCGGCTGCTTCGCGCTCGTGTTCGAGGCGATCCCAAGCGCCGTCACCGAGGAGCTCATGAGCCTGCTCGAGCTACCCGTGATCGGCATCGGCGCCGGCCCCGCCACCGACGGCCAGGTACTCGTCTTCCACGACCTGCTCGGCATCCGCGACGGGCTCGGCGCGCGCTTCGTCAAGCGCTACGCCAACCTCCAGCAGGAGATGAACGACGGCGTCAGCGCCTACGCAGAGGACGTGCGCGCGCGTCGCTACCCCGCCCCCGAGCACACTTACTCGATCGACCCGACAGAGCTCGCCGAGCTTCACACAAGGCTCGCTGAGCCAACAACGCGTGACGCCTAGCCCGCGTCCGTTGACGGTCGAGACCTCGTGATCGACCTCAAGAGAAAGCTTGCGGTCGCGCTGCGCGAGCGCTACCGCATAGTCCGGGCTCCGTCGCGTGGCTACGACGTGTTCTTCGACCTGAGCGACAGCATCCCGACGCTCGCGCCCGCCGTCATCTTCGACGTCGGCGCGAATGTCGGACAGTCAGCCGAGCTCTTCCTCCATGCCTACCCCGCCGCCAAGCTCTATTGCTTCGAGCCCGTGAGCGCGTCGTTTCACGCGCTCACAGAGGCGCTAACGGAGAAGGGGGCTCAGGTCGAGCTCCATCAGCTCGCCATGGGCGCCGAGCGCGGCCAGGCGCGCATCGCGACACACGGCACCGACACCTGCGCCACGATGATGGCGCCGGCCACCGATCAGTACGAGCAGAGCGAGGAGATAGGGGTCGACACGCTCGACGCGTTCTGTAGCGACGCCGGCATCACGCGAATCGACTACCTCAAGATCGACACCGAGGGCAACGATCTGCACGTCCTCAGAGGTGCCGACCAGCTCCTCGGCGTTGCCGGAGCGGCGGTCGTCGAGGTCGAGGCCGGGATGCACCCCGAGAATCAGCTGCACGTGCCACTGGAGGATCTCAAGGGACACCTCCAGGAATACGGCTACCGCTGCTTCGGCATCTATGAGCCGGTGGCAGAATGGGCCACCGGCGCGCCGTACCTGCGACGGGTCAACGCCGTGTTCATCGCGCCATCGCTCTCCCGGGCCTCAACGGCGGCATAGATCGTCGTCCGCCGCGCTCGCCGGCTACGACGTTGCGCGCCGCTCGCTCACTCGGCGCCTGCCCTCAGGGCGGCCCTCACCGCCTCTGCGCTCGGCGCGAGCTCGTCGGACAGGCGCTCCAGCAGCGTGAGCCACCGCGGGCTCTGCGCAACGGCGCGGCGCACAAGCTCGAGACCCGCATCGACGTCTTCAGCAGCGATGCCAAGGCCCGCCCAGAACGTCAGCTCATCGGCCTCCGGCGCCAGCTCCGCCGCCGCGACATACAGGCGCGCCGCCGCACGCGTGGCCCCCTCCGCGACGAGCTCGTCGGCCTCGCCCGCCATCGCGTACGCTCGCGCCAGGCGCACCAGCCGCCGCAGCTCGCGCAACGGCTCGGCGTGGTCTTCCACGCGGACATCCAGGCGACGACGCCACGACTCGCCCGTGGCGGCTACAACGAGCAGCGCCGCCGACTGACGGCCGCGGACGTCGCCTCCGACCGCCTCCGCCGCCTCGAGCGCGCACAACAGACGCTCGTCGAGCTCGCCATCGTGGCCGCGGTAGGCACTCGCCATCGCGTCCGGCACGCCCGAGCGGGCCATCATGTTCGCCTGGCATGCGAAGCCCTCGCCGAGCACGTTCTCCGCGTATGGGATGCAGCCCTCGCCCGTGTGCACACCGACACCGCCGTGAGCATCGACGACCCCCAGCTGGCGAAAGCGCGCGAGCTCATCCCCGTCGAGCACCGCTTCGACCGCAGCTGGCGCAGCGATTCCCTCCGCCAGGAGCTCGAGCGCGTTCGGTCCGTGCGCGACCTCCACCACCGACTGCGTCGCGACGGCGCCCACACCAGGCCGCGCCCATGTCACCACGGCGCCTACACCGAACCAATGTGACTGCACAGCGACGCCGAGCTCGCCTGTCGCGGCGTCGCGGGCGACGATCGAATAGGTGCCGCGGCGCATCACTCGATCCGGCGCAGCCGCTTGGCGGGCGCGCCCGCTGCGATCGAGAACGGCTCGACGTCGTGCGTCACCACGCTGTTCGCGCCGATCACGCAGCGCTCGCCGATCGTCACGCCGCTGGTGACGACCACGTTTGCTCCCAACCAGCAGTTATCACCGATCCGTGTCGGCCCCTTGCTTTCGAAGCCCTGCCACGTGATCGGCCGCTCGCGATCGTCGTAGCGGTGGCTCGCGTCCGAGACGAAGCAGCCGTTGGCGAGCATGCAGTGATCGCCGATCTCCACCAGCTGCTGCGCCGCCACCATCACCCCCATGTTCAGGAACGTACCGGCGCCGATCCGCACGCGCGCCGCGCCCGGCGCGGTGATCCACACCCCCGGCTCGAGCAGCGTGCCCGCGCCGATCTCCAGGCGCCCCTCGCGCAGCGCCTCGAGCACATTGCCGTGCACAGGCCAGCGCACGAACGCCTCGCGGCGCATCAGCTCCCAGTGGATGCGTGCGCGGTTCCAAGGCAGCGAGTTGCGCTCATACCAGCGCCACTTCTGCGCCCACAGGCGCGCCTCGCGCGCCAGCTCATCCACGTTCAGGCGGCTACCTTCGGGCGCCGCCGGCGCGGCGCCCCGCCCGGTTTCGCGCCGTTGCGTGAGGGTGCCGACTCGAGCAGCTCCGCGAGGAAGTGCCCCGTGTGCGACGCCGGCTCGGCGGCGACCTCCTCGGGCGTGCCCACCGCGATCGCCATACCGCCCTCCTCCCCACCCTCCGGTCCCATGTCAATCAGCCGGTCGGCGCTCTTGATGACATCGAGGTTGTGCTCGATCACGACCACGCTGTTACCCGCGTCCACCAGCCGCTGCAGCACCTCCAGCAGCCGTTGCACGTCGGCGAAGTGCAGTCCCGTCGTGGGCTCGTCGAGGATGTACAGCGTCCTGCCTGTCGCGATCTTCGACAGCTCCGTCGCGAGCTTCACCCGCTGTGCCTCACCGCCCGACAGCGTCGTCGCCGGCTGGCCCAGGCGCACATAGCCGAGGCCCACCGCGTTCAGCGTCTCCAACCTTCGGCGGATCTTGGGGATGTGCTCAAAGAACGTCAGCGCCTCCTCGACCGGCATCTCGAGCACGTCCGCGATCGACTTGCCCTTGAAGCGCACCTCGAGCGTCTCGCGGTTGTAGCGCTTGCCGTGGCACTGCTCGCACGGGACGTACACGTCCGGCAGGAAGTGCATCTCGATCTTGATCTGGCCATCGCCGCGGCACACCTCGCAGCGTCCGCCCTTGACGTTGAAGCTGAAGCGCCCCGGTTTGTAGCCACGCGCACGCGCCTCCTGGGTCTTCGCGAACAGGTCGCGGATCACGTCGAACAGGCCCGTGTAGGTCGCCGGGTTCGAGCGCGGCGTGCGCCCGATCGGCGACTGGTCGACCGCGATGATCTTGTCGAGCTGATCGAGACCGTGGATCGCGCGGTGCGCGCCCGGGCGCTTGCGCGCGCGGTGCAAGCGGTTGGCTACCGCCTTGTACAGCACGTCGTTCACCAACGTCGACTTGCCCGAGCCCGACACCCCCGTCACGCACGTCAACACGCCCAGCGGCACGTGCACGTCGATGTCGCGCAGGTTATGCTCGCTCGCGCCGAGGATCTCGATGTAGCCGCTAGGCGTGCGCCTGCGCTTCGGCGGCTCGATCGTGCGCGTGCCTGCCAGGAACTGGCCCGTCAGCGACTCCTGCACGCGCTGCACCTCGGCCGCCGTGCCCTGCGCGACGATCCGCCCTCCGTGCTCGCCGGCGCCAGGCCCGAGATCGACGAGGTGGTCGGCCGCGCGCATCGTCTGCTCGTCGTGCTCGACCACGATCACCGTGTTGCCCAGGTCGCGCAGTTTCTCGAGCGTCGCTATCAGCTTCGAGTTGTCGCGCTGGTGCAGGCCGATCGACGGCTCGTCGAGGATGTACAGCACGCCCACCAGCGAGGAGCCGATCTGTGTCGCCAAGCGGATTCGCTGGGCCTCGCCGCCCGACAGCGTCGCCGCCGCGCGGTCCATCGACAGGTAGCCGATACCCACGTTCTCCAGAAAGCGCAGCCGCTCTGAGATCTCGCGCAGGATCAGCCGCGCCACATGCCTGTCGGTCTCTGACAGCTCTATCTCCTCGAGCCACTCGAGCGCGCGATGCGCCGACAGCGCGCAGAAGTCCTCGATCCGCGTCCCCGAAACCAGCACCGCACGCGACTCCGCGCGCAGCCTCGCGCCGCCGCATACCGGGCACGCGCGCAGCGACATGTACTCCTCGATCTTCTCGCGCGTCCACTCCGAGTCCGTCTCGCGGTAGCGGCGTTCGAGGTTCTTCACGATCCCCTCGAAGCGGCTCGCATACGAGCGCTGGCGCCCGAAGCGGTTGCGGTAGGTGACCTGGACCGGCTCGCCGTTCGTGCCGTACAGGAACACCTCGCGCTGCTCGTCCGTCAGCTCCTCCCACGGCGCGTCCAGATCGACGTCGTAGAGCTCCGCGATCGCCTCAGTCATCTGCTCGTAGTAGTTCGACGCGCTGCCCGCCCACGGTGCCAGCGCGCCCTCGGCAATCGACAGCGACGGGTCCGGCACCACCAGCTCGGGATCGATCTCCATCTGCGAGCCGAGGCCCGTGCAGCGCTCGCACGCGCCGTGCGGCGAGTTGAACGAGAAGATCCGTGGCTCCAGCTCCACCAGTGACGGGCCGTGCTCCGGGCACGCGAAGCGCTCCGAGAACGTGAACAGCGCCCCCGGGTCCGGTGTCTCACCGGGGACGATCTGCGCCGCCGCCGCACGCGGACCCTTCGCGCCCCTCGCGCCGTGTTTCTCCTCGCCCGACCCATCCTCGGCGGAGGCCGAACGGCCGGAGCCCACTATCTCAACCTCGACCAGGCCGTCGGCGAGCGCCACCGCCGTCTCGATCGAGTCCGCCAGGCGCTTGCGCACGTCGTGGCGCATCACAAGACGGTCCACCACCACCGAGATGTCGTGCTTGTAGCGCTTGTCCAGCACGATCGACTCCTCCAGCATGCGCACACGATCGTCGATCTTCACGCGCGCAAAGCCGTCCGCGCGCAGCTCCTCGAGCAGCTTGCCGTACTCGCCCTTGCGTCCGCGAACGACCGGCGCAAGCACCATGAAGCGCGTCCCCTCCGCCAGCTCCATCACCTGGTCGATGATCTGCTCCGCCGACTGGCCCACGATCGGGCGCCCGCAGATCGGGCAGTGCGGCTTGCCCACCCTCGCCCACAGCAGCCGCAGGTAGTCGTAGATCTCCGTCACCGTGCCAACCGTCGAGCGTGGGTTGCGCGAGGTCGTCTTCTGATCGATCGAGATCGCCGGCGAGAGCCCCTCGATCGAGTCCACGTCCGGCTTGTCCATCTGTCCGAGGAACTGGCGCGCGTACGCCGACAGCGACTCCACGTAGCGGCGCTGGCCCTCCGCGTAGATCGTGTCGAACGCCAGGCTCGACTTGCCCGACCCCGACAGGCCCGTTATGACAACCAGTGCGTCCCGCGGCAGCGCCAGCGAGATGTCCTTCAGGTTGTGCTCCCGGGCCCCCGAGACCACGATCTTGTTGCCCGATGCCATAGAGAGTTATTCTATGACGGCGAACAGACGTTCGGGTGCGCCGCCGGCCGAGGTGATCAGTGAGCTCCGCGGCGCGCGACCGAGGACGCCGCCTCGCGCCGGTCAGCGGCGTCCTAGGGCGTCCTAGCCCTCGATCGCGGAGTAGACCTCGTCTATCAGCTTCAGCCGGTCGGGGAGTTGGAAGTTCTCGGCCAGGTAGCGCTCGGTCTCGGCGCGCGACTCGCCGTTGAGCGCCATGTTGAGCGCGATCAGGCGCGCGCCGTCGAGGTCACCGCCGGCCTCAGCGCCCAAGGGCATCTGCGAGGCCACAGGCTGAGGAGCTTCGAGCGCGCTGTCGAGCTCAGACTCGAACTGGCTCGACGGGGCGGGCGACTCGAACTGCGGAGACTGCGGCTCAAACTGGGGCGGCGGTTCAGGCTGCGGCGCGGCGTTGCTGCGTCCCGAGGCGGCGTCGTAGAGCTCGTTCATGCCCGTCTCCACCGCAGAGAGATCTGCTGCCAGGCGACCGGCGCCCGCGCGCATGCTCTCCACGAGCGCACCGACCTCGCCGTCCATCGAGCCGACGTGCTCGAGCAACCTGGCCGTCACCTGTGCCACCGCGGCAACGTGCTGGCGCGCGCGTGCAAGCGCCTCCTCGCGTGTGCGCTCCGCGTCCCTGTCGGCGTCTTCGCGCAGCTGGCGCGCGTTCTCGAGCGCGTGCCGCTCGATTTCGGCCGCGGCCGTCTCGGCCGCCTGCAGGATGCTGTGAACCTGCGTTCCCGCGGTCGACGCGACCGACGCGTCGCCGCCGGTGATCGCCTTGCGCTGGAGCTCTTCGAACTCGTCCGCCAGCGCCCGCAGGTGCGCGTCCACCGCCGCGGGGTCGTACCCGCGCCGGCCGATCGGGAAATCCCTACGCTCGACTGCCTGCCGATCGAAGTCCACGCCGGGCATCCTAAGCGATGTCCCGGCTGGGAGTCTCGCTAGGCAACATCTCTCCCACCGGAGCCTCCATCGTCTGGATCTCCTGCAGGTCGCGCCGCAGCTCGCGCAGCTCGTCGCGCAGCTGCGCGGCGTACTCGAAGCGCAGGTCCTCAGCTGCGGCGATCATCTCCTCCTCCAGCTCGACCACCATCCGCTCCAGCTCGTGCCGCGGCATCTCACGGTCTCCACCGCGCTTGGCCGTACGGCGTTTGCGCCCACGTGGAACCTTCGACTCGGCCTGCAGGAACTCGGCGATGTCGGAGATGCCCTTGACGATCGTCGCAGCGGTGATCCCATGCTCCTCGTTGTAGGCGAGCTGGATCTCGCGCCGGCGGTCGGTCTCAGAGATCGCCGCTTTCATCGCCCGCGTCTCCTTGTCCGCGTACATCAGCACAGTGCCCTCGATGTTGCGCGCGGCGCGGCCGATCGTCTGGATCAAGGAGGTCTCCCCGCGCAGGAAGCCCTCCTTGTCGGCGTCGAGGATCGCCACCAGCGAGACCTCAGGCAGGTCAAGGCCCTCGCGCAGCAGGTTCACGCCGACGAGCACGTCGTACTCCCCCAGCCGCAGGTCGCGGATGATCTGGATGCGTTCGAGCGTGTCGATCTCGGAGTGCAGGTAGCGCGTCTTGAAGCCCATCTCCAGCAGGTACTGGGAGAGGTCCTCGGACATCTTCTTGGTCAGCGTCGTCACGAGCACACGCTCGTTGCGATCCACGCGCTTTCGCACCTCGTTCATCAGGTCGTCGATCTGGTTCTTGGTCTCGCGCACCTCCACCGCCGGATCGACGATCCCCGTGGGCCGCACGATCTGCTCGACGACACGCGTGGACTTGGTGCGCTCGTACTCGCCCGGCGTCGCCGAGACGAACAGCAGCTGCGGGGTGATCGAGAGGAACTCGTTGAACGTCTGCGGGCGGTTGTCGAGCGCGCTCGGCAGCCGGAAGCCGTAGTCGACCAGCGTCTGCTTGCGCGAGCGGTCGCCCTCATGCATGCCGCCGATCTGGGGCACCGTCTGGTGGGACTCGTCGATCAGGCAGATGAAGTCCTCGGGGAAGTAGTCGATCAGGCAGTACGGCCGCGAGCCCGCCGCGCGCCCGTCGAGGATCCGTGAGTAGTTCTCGATCCCCGAGCAGAAGCCCACCTCCCTGAGCATCTCCATGTCGTACTGCGTGCGCTGGCGCAGGCGATGGGACTCGAGCTGCTTGCCTTCGGACTCGAGCTGCTCGCAGCGCTCGTTCAGCTCGCGGCCGATCTCCGCCACGCCGTCCTCGATCGTGCCCTCCTTGACGTTGTAGTGCGTCGCCGGCCAGATCGCCACGTGCTCGAGATCGTCCGCCATCAGCTCGCCCGTCAGCGGGTCGAACTGCTGCAGGCGTTCGACTTCATCGCCGAACATCGTCGCGCGGAACGCCGTCTCGGCATACGCCGGGAACACCTCCAGCGTCTCGCCGCGCACGCGGAAGCTCCCGCGCGAGAGCACGCTGTCGTTGCGGGTGTACTGGATCGAGACCAGTTTGCGCAGCAGCCCGTCGCGGTCGATCATCTCGCCGCGCTTCAGGATCTGCATGTTCATCTCGTAGGTCTCCGGCGAGCCCAGGCCGTAGATGCACGACACGGACGCCACCACGATCACGTCCCTACGCGCGAACACAGCCGCCGTCGCCGCGTGGCGCAGGCGATCGACCTCCTGGTTGATCGCCGAGTCCTTCTCGATGTACAGGTCGCGGCTCGGGACGTACGCCTCGGGCTGGTAGTAGTCGTAGTAGGAGACGAAGTACTCGACGGCGTTCTCCGGGAAGAACGTGCGGAACTCGTTGCACAGCTGCGCCGCGAGCGTCTTGTTGTGCGCAATCACCAGCGTCGGGCGCTGCACCGCCTCGATCACGCCCGCCATCGCCATCGTCTTGCCCGTGCCAGTCGCCCCCAGCAGCGTCTGGAAGCGCTCGCCCTGCTCGACGCCCTCCGCCAATGCGGCAATCGCCTTCGGCTGGTCGGCGGTCGGCGTGAAGACGGAGTCGAGCTTGAAGTCAGGCATGCTTGTGGCTCGCTCTAGGGTAGCCCGTCGCACAGCGGCGCCGGCGGACTAGTCGAGTCCGAGCGCGCGGGGGTAGGTCGCGCGGTAGTCGCGTTGGGCGCTCAACACCCGCCGCACGTATTCGCGGGTCTCCAGGAACGGAATTTCCTGAACGCTGAGCTGCCGGCCGGATGCTTCCGCGTGGGCGACCCAGCGATCGACGTTCGTCTCGCCGCCGTTGTAGGCGGCCACGGCGAGCATCTCGTTGCCGCCGTAGTGATCGAGCAGGTAGCGCAGGTAGTAGCTGCCATACGCCACGTTGATGTTTGGTTCCGCGAGGTCGGTGGCCGTGAAGGTCCTACCGCCCGACAGCCGGGCCAGGTAGTAGGCGGTGCTCGGCAGCAGCTGCATCAATCCCTGTGCCCCCGCCGAGGAGGGCCGCGGGTCGAACTTCGTCTCGGCGTAGATCACAGCGGCGATCAGAGCCGGGTCGAGTCGCTTCTCGGCTGCCTGCCGGCGGATGATGCCGGTGTCGCTCAGCGGTAGTGCGAGGTTTCGCGTTGCCTGCTGCAGCATCGAGGCGACCACGCCCACGAACAACACCGTCACGGCGATCGCCGCGACCACACCGACCAGCCTGCGCGTCATCGTCAGAGCTTGGCAAGAACCGCCGACAGCTCGCGCCGAAGATCCTCCTCGCTGCCGTCGTTGCGCACCACGAACGTCGCCCGCCTCGCCTTCTCCTCCTGCGAGAGCTGACGAGCGACGCGCTCATCGATCAGCTCGTGCCCTCGCGCATCCGCCCGGAGCCGACGCACCGACTCCTCGGCCACCACCGCGATGGTCGCGTCATACACGTCATCGAGGCCCGCCTCGAACAGCAATGGCACCTCGACCACCGCCGCGCGCGGCGCTGGGCGCAACGCGCGCGCATGCGCGAGCCACTCCTGGACCCGTGCGCCAACCAGCGGCCACACCAGGCCCTCGAGCCATGCGCGCTCCTCCACCGACGCAAACGCCCGCTGCGCCACCGCCGCGCGGTCGACCACGCCCCCCGGAGCGACGTCCGTCCCGAAGCGGGCCACCACCGCGTCGCGCAACTGCCGTCCTTCGTAGAGCTCGTGCACGACGGCGTCGCTCGAGATCACCTCGGCGCCCAGGCCCGACAGCACCTTCAGCGCTGTCGACTTGCCCGAGCCCATGCCCCCGGTCAGCCCGACGAAGGGGACCGTCGCCTCGGCCTTCCCGGAGACGCTCAGCTCGCTTCAGTCCTGCTGCGCCGGATCGGCCGCGAGCGTGTCCTCGCCGGCCGCGCCGTTCGTGTCAGCCGCCGACTCCTCAGCGGGCGCGTCCTCCTCCGAGGACTCTGACCCCATAGCCGCGGTCGCCTCCTGCGCCGGCTCGGGTGCCTCAGTGACCTCGGCAGGCGCGGCGACCTCGGCGGCCTCGAGCGCCGTTTCGGCGGGCGCAGCGGCTTGCGCCGGCTCCTGCATCTCGTCGGGCTCTGCTGCGACCTCGGCTGGGGCCGGCTCGAGCGCAGCCTCGGCCTCGGAGGCCTCGACACCGTCGCTCGCCTCAGCAACCTCGGGAGTCGCGGCTGCAGCGTCCGCGTCGCCCTCGGAGGCCGGCTCACCTGGCCGCGACACGGGCAGAATCTGGTCCTCGACGCGCTTGGCCGACAGCGACAGGCGCCGACGCTCGGAGTCGATCTCGAGGATCTTCACGCGGATCTCATCGCCCGGGTGGACGATCTCGCGCGGACTCTCGACGTGATGCGCGGCCAGCTCGGAGATGTGCACGAGCCCCTCGACGCCGTCGAGGATCTCGACGAACGCGCCGAACGTGACCACCTTGGTGACCTTGCCCGCGAGCTCGTCGCCGACGTTGTAGGTGTCAACGATCCGCTGCCACGGGTCCTCCTGCGTCTGCTTGAGGCCGAGCGAGATGCGCTGGCGGTCACGGTCGATGTCGAGCACCTTGACCTTGACTGTGTCGCCGATGTTGAGGATCTCGCTCGGGTGGTTGACGTGCGACCACGAAAGCTCGGAAATGTGGATCAGGCCATCGATACCGTCGAGGTCCACGAATGCGCCGAAGTCGACGATGTTCGAGATCTGCCCCTCGACGACGAGCCCCGGCTGCAGCCGGTCGAGGATCTGCTGGCGGACCTCCTTGCGCTCCTCCTCCAGCACCGCGCGGCGCGACAGCACGACGTTGTTGCGGGAGCGGTTCAGCTCGATCACCTTGGTCTCGATCTTCGTGCCCATGTACTCGTCGAGGTTCGGCACGCGCCTGATGTCCACGAGCGACGCGGGAAGGAAGCCGCGCACGCCGAGGTCGATGATCAATCCACCCTTGACGACCTCGATCACGGTGCCCTCAACCGGCTCGCCCGACTCGGCCGCCGTTTCGATGCGCCGCCACGCCTTCTCGAAGCGGGCGCGCTTCTTGGACATGATCAGACGGCCGTCCTGATCCTCCTTGGTCATGACGATCGCGTCGACCTCCTCGCCCAGGTGCACCTCCTCGCTGGGATCGACGGCCTTGCGGATCGACAGCTCGTTCGCCGGGATGACGCCCTCGGACTTGTAGCCGATGTCGACGAGGACCTCGTCCTTGTCGATGCGCACGACGTGGCCGGTGACGACCTCTCCCTCCTCGATCGGCCGGAAGGTGGCGTCGTAGTTGGGAACGATCTGGCCGTCGACTTCGAGCAAGAGCCCGTTCGACCCGTCGACCACGCGGGCCTGAGGATTCTCTACCACTGTTTGCACCGGCCGAAGCGTAGCGCAGCCGTATCATTGCGGCCACATGCCTGTTCGAGCGACGAAGCGCGGAGAGCAGCGGACCCGCTTGCAGAGCGATTGCGACGTACTCGTCTGCGGCGCGAGCTTTGCGGGGCTGGCAGTGGCGCGCGAGCTCGCCGGCTCAGGAGCGAAGGTGCTCGTGATCGACCGCTACGAGCTCGGCGAGCGCCAAACGTCGGCGTGCGCGATGCCGACCGACTGGATGCGGGCGCTCGAGCTGATGGACTCGTGGCGTCAGAGCTTCGACGAGATGGTCGTGCACACGCCCTATCGCACCGCACGTTGGACGCTTCCGTGGTCGTTCTCGACGTTCGACTATCGCGAGCTATGCGCGCTGCTGTGGGCCCAGGCGGCTTCCCCCGAGCTCGAGCTCGAGACCGCCACCGTGACCGGTCGCCAGGGCACAACCGTGCACACCGACCGCGGGGAGCTGAGCGCGCCGCTCGTCGTGGATGCGCTCGGCTGGCGGCGCGTGCTCTCCAACACGGAGCCGATCCAGCCACCGAACGCGCGTCTCTCGCGCGGCCTCGAGGTCCATCCCGAGGGCCGCGGCCAGGACATGGAGTTGTGGATCGACCCAGGCTACGTGCGCGCCGGCTATAGCTGGAGCTTTCCCGCCCGGGATGAGCTGCGCGTCGGCGTCGGCTCGTTCTGGCCGTCCCATCACGTCAAGGAGCCGACCGTCAGGCTCGCCCGCGACCTCGGCCTGCCGGCAAAGGGCTACCAGGGGAACTGGATCCCCCACCAGCTGCGCGACGCGGTCGAGGACAGCGTGTTCTTCGCCGGCGACTCCGCCGGGCACTGCCTGCCGCTCACCGCCGAGGGCATCCGTACCGCCCTGTACTTCGGGCTCGCCTGCGGGCGCGAGCTGCGGGCCGTCGTCAAAGGCGAACGCACGCGCGAACAGGCGCTGACCCGCTATGGCGCGTTCTCTCACGCGCACGAGCGCAAATATCGCTGGATGCTGAACGTTCAGCGCGCAATCGGCCAGATCACGCCGTCTCGCGCCGCCACCGCGATCATCCGAGGCTTCGAGAGCCGCCGCGTCTCCAGCTGGGCCTTCAACCACTATCTGGCGATCGCGCCGCCATCGTTCGTCCGTGGCGCAAACCATCGCTCCACGCCGATCGCCCGCCCGGCGGTCGCCGCGGCGCGCTGAGCGGGCTCTTACATCAGCCGGCGGGGCACCTGCCAGCTGACGGATCACCGGTGCGCCACCTGCGTCGTGTCCGCCGCGAAGTGCTCTACCACGACAGGCAGGCAGTCTAGGAACCCTCACCGTTGCTCGCCGGGCAACGCGCGCCTGGGTGCGCCCGCGTGTGAGCGCGCGCCGTGGGTGCGCGCACGCGTCATGCGCACGCGCGTTGGCTCGCCCTCCTCGGCCTCACGCTTGGCCTCCTCGGCCCCACGCTTGGCCTCCTCGGCCCCACGATCATCAGGCGACCCGCCGCAGCCGCGTGGTGTTCGTGTGCAACGCCTCGAGCGCCAGCCGGCTTGCCTCGATCGCGCTGGCCCATGAAACCTCGGCCAGCAGCCCCGGCGCGGCGACCATGTCGCCGACGAGGAACACGCCGTCGCCGCGATCGACGGCGGGTCGATCGCGCCAGGTCTCGCCTGGCATGTCAAGCGCGCCGCTGCGCGCGTCCATCACCTGGCGCCGGCGCCACGTCTCGCGCTCGCGCCAGTCGGCGATGCCGACATCGAGCAGCCGCTCGAGGCGGAGCGCTGCCTGCTCGACGCTTTCCTGCGGGCGGACCGGCATCTGCGCCTGGATCAGCTCCTCGCCGTCGGGAGCGATCGTAGGGTTCGTGGCTGAGTAGCGTCCGATCCAGCCGGACTCGTCCATGTCGGACACGATCGCGGGGTCGCCACGGCGCTGGTGCAGTCCAAGGTCGAGACAGACGGTGTTGCCGCTCTTCCAGTGCAAATCCTGGCCGAGCAGCTCACTCGCCTGCTGCAACTCGGTCGCGATGATCACCGGCGGGTCGGGAAGCTCTGGCACGCGAGTGCCGCTCAGCACCGTGACCCCGAGCTCGCGCACGCGCCGCTCGAGTGCCTCGATCAGCGTGCTCCAGCCTCCGACCGGGTAGCGCACGACGGTCGGCACGCTCATCAGCAGGCGCACCGCGTGGGGCCACACGAACGCGGCCGACAGCTCGCCGGGGTCGTGGTGGAAGGTGAACACGCCGCACGCCGAGGAGAGCATCGCGGCGGTGCGCTCATCGGTGTGGCGCGCGACCCACGTCCGGAAGTCGACGTCCACGGGCGCCCTGCGTCCACGCAGTCGCAGCACCCCCGGGAGCGCGCCGATCGGAGGCGTACGCCGCAGCTCGCCCCCGATACGCAACCGTGCCGCAGTCAGCCGCGGCGTGCTGTGGGCAGGCATCAGGTCGCGCTCGCGCATCCAGCTCACGAACGGCCCCTCGTAAAGCGCGTGCGGACCCAAGTTCGCTTTGTACGGGCCGTCGGTGCTGCGCGCGCGCCCGCCGAGCTCCCCGTGCGCCTCGAGCAGCGTCACCGCCGCGCCCTCCTCGGCGCAGGCGATTGCCGCGGTGAGTCCCGCGATGCCCGCGCCGACGATCGTGATTGCGTTCGTCGAGCTGCCGTTGCCGTTGGCGTTGCCGTTGCTGTGACTCATGGTCTAAGCCTCCTTGAGGAACCGGCAGGCGGCCGGTCGAGAGGGCGATAGGGACGGTGCTCTTGCAAGGTAACCCCCTACTGGCCTGCTTTACAGTTCCAGTCATGGCCAGTTATAAGGGACCAGTTTCGGGCCGAGCGGGCCCTGCTCTGCTGCTGGAGATCGACCGCACGCGTGAGCTGCCACTACACGAGCAGATCGAGCGGGGCCTACGCGAGCGCATCCGCTCGGGGCAGCTGAGCAGCCAGACGCGCCTGCCGTCGACCCGGGCCCTCGCGCGGGAGCTGGGGATCTCCCGGGGAGTGGTGACCGAGGCATACGGCCAGCTCGCCGCGGAGGGCTATCTGGCGATCAGCCAGGGCGCACCCGTGCGAGTGGCCAACGCGGTACGCGCCGCCGGCCCGCGAGCGCCCGCGCGATCCCTGCTCGAGAGCTACGCCTACCACTTCCATCCCGGTCTACCTGATCTGTCAGCGTTTCCACGCGAGGCTTGGCTGCGCTCGCTGCGCACGGCGTTGCGCGACTCGCCGCTGGCTGCGGTGGGCTACGGCGATCCACGCGGCGCTCCGGTGCTGCGCGAAGCGCTCGCCGGCTACCTGGGTCGCGTGCGCGGCGTTGACGCCGACCCCGAGCACACGCTTATTTGCACCGGGTTCATGCAGGGCTTCGCGCTCGTCTGCCGCGCGCTGCGGGCTCGGGGAGTGGAGCGTGTGGCGCTCGAGGATCCCGGCTGGCACGTGCACCGGCTGATCGTCGAGGACGCGGGAATGGAGGTTGCGCCGATCTCGGTCGATGAGCGCGGCCTGCGAGTGGACGAGCTCGCCGACAGCGACGCTGCCGCAGTGCTCGTGACCTCGGCGCACCAGTTCCCGACCGGCGTCGTGCTCGCGCCGGAGCGGCGCGCGCAGCTGATCGAGTGGGCGGAGGAGGAGCGGCTGATCATCGAGGACGACTACGACGCCGAGTATCGCTATGACCGAATCGCTGTCGGCGCGCTGCAAGGTCTCGCCCCCGAGCACGTCGCATATATCGGCTCCGCGAGCAAGCGCCTGGCGCCGGGCATGCGCCTGGGCTGGCTGTTGATGCCGTCGTGGCTTGCGTGGGAGCTGACCACGGCCAAGGCGATCGCCGACGGCGGCTCGGAGGTCATCGCACAGCTCGCGCTTTGCGATTTCATCGCCCGCGGCGAGCTCGACCGACACGTGCGGCGCATGCGCGTGCGCTATCAGCGCCGGCGCGAGACGCTGCTCGAAGCGCTCGCGCGCTGGCTGCCGCAGGGACACGTGAGCAGCGCCGGAGCAGCGGGCCTGTTCGAGCTGGTCAAGCTGCCCGCAGAGGTCGACGAGCCGCGGCTGCTGCGCGCCGCAGCGGCGCGCGGTGTAGGCATCGAAGGCCTTTCCTGGCACCGTTTCACCGCGGGCGGACCTCCCGGCGTGCTGCTCGGCTACGGCAACCTGTCCGAGCCGGCGATCGAGCACGGCGTGCGCCTGATCGGCGAGGCGTTCGAGGAGGTCTCGCCAGGCTGACAGCTGGCCGCATCGCGCGGCGACGAGCGGCTGGCCCCCAACGGACATGTGTGAGCGCCTACCGGCGCACCACCAGCACCACGCCCGCCACCAGCAGCACGAGCCCGACGATGCGCGAGACGTCGATCTGCTGCTTGGCGAGCCCGAGCAGTCCGAAGCGATCGATCACGACGGAGATGGCCAGCTGACCGGTGATGACGACGGCAGTGAGTCCGCTCGCGCCGAGTGTGCGTACCGCGATCAGCGCAACGGTCACGTACACCGCGCCGAGCAGACCGCCGATCAGCGCCCACCACGGCGCGCGCCCGACGTTGGCTAGCTCGCCCAGGCCGCCGTTCACGAACGCGGCGATCGCCACCAGCACGACGGTCCCGACAAGGAACGAGAAGGTCGCCGCCTGGACGCTCCCCACGGTCTTGCCGAGCCGCGCGTTGATCGGCGCCTGCATCCCGACGAGGCAGCCGGCGGCGACGCCCACCAGCACCGCCAGCCCGCGGCTCACTTCGCGTCCAGCCACGTGCGGCCCACGCCGATGTCCACTCCCAGCGGCGGCTCGCGCTCCTCCCAGACACCGCACATCTCGCGCGCGATCAGTGCCCGCGCCTGCTCCGCCTCCTCGGGAGGCCCTTCGAACAGCAGCTCGTCGTGGATCGTCAGCAACAGGCGCGTCTGCAGCCCCGAGTCGGCCAGCGCGCGATGGGTGCGCACCATCGCCAGCTTGATGATGTCGGCGGCGGTTCCCTGGATGACCGTGTTCACGGCGAGGCGCTCGCCAAGCGTCCGCACCTGGTAGTTGCGGGCGCGCAGCTCGGGGATCTGTCGGCGTCGGCCCCACAACGTCTTCACGTAGCCCTGCTCCTTGGCCTGCTCGATCGTCTCAGCCATGAACTCGGCGACCCGCGGGAAGCGCTCGAGGTAGGCGTCGATGAACTCCTTGGCCTCCTCGCGCGGGATGTTCAGGCGGTCGGCCAGCCCGAAGTCGGAGAGCCCGTAGACGATGCCGTAGTTGATCATCTTCGCCTTCGAGCGCATGCCCGGGTCGATCTCGTCGCCATGCACCCCGAAGACCCGCGACGCGGTGGCGGTGTGCACGTCCTCGCCGCGCTCGAAAATCTGCATCAGCACCTGCTCGCCGGCGGCGTGCGCCAGGACGCGCAGCTCGATTTGCGAGTAGTCGGCGGAGATCAGCACGCTGCCCTCCTCGGCCTCGAAGCAACCCCGGATCTCGCGTCCGAGCGGGGTGCGGATCGGGACATTCTGCATGTTCGGGTTCGTGCTCGACAGGCGGCCCGTCTGGGCGACGGCCTGCAGGAAGGTCGTATGGATGCGCGAGCGCTCGTCCGTCAGCTCGGGCAGAACGTCGAGGTAGGTCTTGATCAGCGTCGAGAGCTCACGCCAGCGCTCGATCCGCGGGATGATCTCGTGCTCCGAGCGGATCGCCTGCAGCACGCGCGCGTCGGTCGAGAAACCGGTCTTGCCGCGGCGCTTGCGTGACAGACCCAGCTTCTCGAACAGGATCTCGCCGAGCTGCTGCGGCGAGGCGATCACGAACTCCTCCCCCGCGAGCGCGAATATCTCCCGTTCGAGCGCCTCGATCTCCTCGTGCACACGCGCGGTGATCTCCTGCAGGCGCGCGATGTCGAGCCGCACCCCCAGTTGCTCCATCTCGCGCAGCACCGCCACCAGCGGCAGCTCGATCTCGTGCATCACCGCCTCCAGGCCGCGCTCTGCGATCTGCTCGCGCTGCCAGTCCGCGAGCGCGCCCAGCATCACGGCCTCGGCTGCCACGGGGTCCTCCAGGTCGCTGGCGAGGCCACGCTCCTCGAACAGCTCCGCCAGCGGGTAGCCGCGCCTGGCAGGCTCGAGCAGGTACGCGCCGAGCAGCGTGTCGTGCACGAGCTGGGGTGCGATCAGCCCGAGTGACTTGGCATCGTGGGTGAGCATCGGACGCTCGCCCACAGCGGCGACGATCTCCTCTGCGCCGACGCAGTCGCCCACCAGCACTTCGCCGTCGGCGGCGACCGCGAAGCGCCAGGGCGCGCCGTCCGCGAACAGCGCGCCCTCGGGCGGCTCGCTGGCCCGCACCGCGACGCACAGCTCGCTGTCGGCGCGGCCCACCCTCGCGATGTCGGCTGGGCTGCCCACGCGCACACGGGCGGTCAGGCTCACCTGCGCATCGGGTGCGGGAGCAGCGAGCTCGGCGTCGCCGAGCGCCTCCTCCAGGCGCCGCAGCGGGTCGCGCAGCTCGAAGTGGCGGAACACCTCACGCAGCCGCGAGCGGTCCGGCTCGCGCACAGCCTCTGCAGCGATGTCGAAGTCGACCTGCACGTCGCGCTGGACCGTCGCCAGGCGCTTGGACACCCGCGCGTCCTCAGCGTGCTCGATCAGATTCTGTTTGCGCTTCGCACCTTTGACCTCGTCGACGCGCGCGAGCACCTCCTCGAGCGAGCCGAAGCTCTGGATCAGCTCGCTGGCGGTCTTCTCGCCGATCCCGGGAATGCCCGGGATGTTGTCGGACGTGTCGCCCTTCAGCCCGTAGAAGTCGGGGATCAGCTCCGGCGGGATGCCGTAGCGGTCGATCACCGCCTGACGGTCGTAGATCTTGGTCTCGGTTATTCCGCGCGCGGTCGCCATCACGCGCACGAGGTCGCGATCGTCGATCAGCTGGAAGACGTCGCGGTCACCGGTCACGATCGTCACCGGCACCGGCGGCTCGGCGCGCAGCGCGTGCTCGGCGAGCGACGCGATCACATCGTCGGCCTCGTAGCCCTCGACGCGCACGTTGCTGTAGCCGAACGCCTCGACCAGCGGTTCCATCGCCGGCCATTGCTGCTTGAGCAGGTCGGGACGCGAGCGACGTTGGGACTTGTACTCGGAGAACATCTCGGTCCTGCCAGACGTGCCGGCGTCCCACGCGACGACCGTCGGGCACACGCCGTAGTCGCTGACGATCTTCACGAGCATCGAGGCGAACCCGAAGATCGCGTTGGTGGGCTCGCCGGTCGAAGTCGCGATCGACTCGGGCAGCGCGAAGAACGCGCGGTACACCAGGCTGGGGCCGTCGATCAGGAAAAGTCGCCGCTCGATCGCCGGCGCGGGGCTCGTCGCACGCGCGCTCGCGCGCGTGCCGCGCGTTGCGCCGGTGCTGGCAGGTGCCCGTGTGTCGGTGGCCACGTCTGAGCACTCTACGAGCACCGGCGCGAGCTCGGCAGTTGGCCGAGGAGCCAAAGGGAAGACGTATCGGGGTCTGATACCTCCTAAGATGCCGTGCCGCCAACGACCGAGGAGCCGCAGTGAGCGCGACACCAAGTGCGCAGTACCGTCTGACGATCCGCGTCAGGCTCGATGACTCACACGGGATCCTCGGGAAGCTGACGAGCGCGATCGGCGACGCGGGTGGGGTCGTCGGGGCTGTGGACCTGGTGGAGGTGGATGGCGCCCACAGCTTGCGCGACGTCGTCGTCGATGCATCGGGCAAGGAGCACTGGACTCGGATCATCGAGGCGATCGTCGCGATCGGCGGCGTCGAGGTGATCGACACCAGCGACCGGACGTTCCTGCTGCACGTCGGCGGCAAGATCGAACAGGCGAACAAGCACCCACTGAAGACGCGCGATGACCTGTCGATGGTCTACACCCCAGGCGTCGCGCGCGTGTGCCTCGCGATCGCGGACGACCCCGACAGGGCGTTCCAGTACACGATAAAGCGCAACACCGTGGCGGTCGTCTCCGACGGCACGGCGGTGCTCGGACTGGGAGACATAGGGCCACGCGCGGCGATGCCGGTGATGGAGGGCAAGTGCTGCCTGTTCAAGGAGTTCGCCGGGGTGGACGCCTTCCCGATCTGCCTCGACACGGCTGACCCCGACGAGATCGTTCGCACGGTCAAGCTGATCGCGCCGGCGTTCGGCGGCATCAACCTCGAGGACATCTCGGCGCCGCGCTGCTTCGAGATCGAGGAGCGTCTGCAGGAAGAGCTCGACATCCCCGTCTTCCACGACGACCAGCACGGCACCGCGGTGGTCGTGCTGGCGGCGCTGCTGAACGCTGTGAAGCTCACCGGTCGCCACCTCGAGGCCCTGAACGTGCTGATCATCGGTCTCGGCGCCGCCGGGATCGCGGTCGCGAAGATCCTGCTCGCCGCCGGCGTCACGAACATCCTCGGCGCGGACTCACGCGGCGTGCTGCATACCCAGCGCGAGGACTACCAGTACGGGACGATGAACGCCGTCAAGCGCTGGTTCGCGGAGGCCACCAACCCTGACTGCCGCGACGGCGCGCCGGCGGATGTGATCGACGGCATGGATCTGCTGATCGGCGTCTCCGGCGCACGTGCCCTGCCGGCGCAGGCTCTCGAGCGGATGAACAGCGACGCGATGGTCTTCGCAATGGCCAACCCGATTCCTGAGGTCATCCCGGAGGAGGCGGAGCCATACGTGCGAATCATGGCGACCGGCCGCTCTGACTACCCGAACCAGATCAACAACGTGCTGTGCTTCCCGGGCATCTTTCGCGGCGCGCTCGACGTGCGCGCACCGGCGATCACCGAGGCGATGAAGATGGCGGCCGCACACGCGATCGCGGCGATCGTCGACGAGAACGAGCTGCGCGAGGACTACATCATCCCGTCCGTGTTCAACCGCGACGTCGCCCCTGCTGTCGCGGCGGCGGTCGCCGAGCAGGCGCGCGCCGCGGGCACCGCGCGCGCCGGCCAGGAGGTCGGCTACGCCCACGGCGACGCCGTCGCGGGCGCTTCGCCCGGTGCACAGGTGGTCGACGGGCGCATCTGATCCCCTTGCACGACCCGCGCGTATGAGAGGCTGAGCTCGTGAGCGCTCTACGCGTGACAGTCACGG
Source organism: uncultured Solirubrobacteraceae bacterium (assembly GCA_963737025.1). Classification (GTDB taxonomy): domain Bacteria; phylum Actinomycetota; class Thermoleophilia; order Solirubrobacterales; family Solirubrobacteraceae; genus Palsa-744. The sequence goes on along the minus strand of CAVTRA010000003.1, from coordinate 902,725 downwards.
GAGCGACAGGCTTGGTCGGATCCTCACTCGTGGCTGTGCTGCGCGAGCGCGGCGCGCAGGTGACAGTCCTCACACGCGATCCTGCGCGTGCGCAGGCGACGCTGGGCGCGGTCGACGTGGTCGGCTGGGATCCGCTGAGCGAGCCCGCCCCGCCAGCTGCGCTCGCGGATCGCGACGCCGTCATTCACCTGGCTGGCGCGCCCGTTGCGCAACGCTGGAGCGCGCGGGCCAAGCGCGCGATCCGCGACAGCCGCACGATCGGGACTCGCAACCTCATCCAGGGGCTCGAGCGCGCCCACCAATCGGAGCTGGGCGAGCCTCCGCAACTGCTCGTCAGCTCCTCGGCGATCGGCTACTACGGGCCCCACGGTGAAGAGCCGCTCGACGAGGATACGCCGCCGGGGAGCGACTTCCTGGCAGGGGTGTGCGTCGCGTGGGAGGCGGCCGCCGCCGGCGCGCGCGAGCTGGGTATGCGCGTCGTGTCGCTGCGTACCGGCATGGTGCTCGATCGCGACGGTGGCGCGCTCGCGAAGATGCTGCCGCCGTTCCGGCTCGGCGTCGGCGGTCCCGTCGCCGGTGGCTACCAGTACATCTCGTGGATCCACCCCGATGACCTGCGCGGGATGGTGCTCGCGGCGCTCGCTGACGAGCGCTGGGACGGGCCAGTCAATGCGACGGCGCCCGAGCCGCTTTCCAACCGGGACTTCTCGAAGATCCTCGGTCGGATGCTCGGCCGCCCCTCGGTCTTTCCGATCCCGGGCGCGGCGCTGCACCTGCTGTACGGGGAGATGGCCGAGATCGTCACTACCGGAGCCCGCGTGATGCCGGCCAAGGCCCTGGTGCTTGGCTATGAGTTCGCCTACCCTCGGCTGGAAGACGCGCTGAGCTCAGCGCTCACACGCTAGCCGCGAGTGGCTCGGCGCGTGCCACCGGTGCGTTCTGCGTCTCGATGATCACGCGGCAGGGCCGCTTGCTGAGCAGGTAGGCCGCGGTCGGGCCGATGCCCTTCTCACCGGTAGGAGCGTGGATCGTCGACCAGTAGATGACGTCGGAGCCCACGCGTTCGGCTTCCTCGACCAGCGCCGCTCCCGGGTTACGCGTGCGGATCAGGCCGGTGTGGATCTTGATGCCGAGGCGCCGAGCCTGGATACGCGCACTCTCGAGCACCGCTCGGCCCTGCGCCTCCTCCTCTTCCAAACCCGCCTCCAGCGACAGCTGGCTCGGCACCGGCAGCACATAGATCGCATACACGACGCCCTCCTCGCCGATCAGCTTGGCGGCGCTGTGCAGCGCGGATGCGCTGACGTCGTCGCCGAAGATCGGCACGAGCGCGGTCTTGTACTGGAGCTCCTCGAAGTCCGCCGGTCGCGCCGCACGCTCGATCTTGTAGCTCTTTCGAGGGTCGAGGCCCTGGCGCTTGCGGTAGTAGAAGTAGCCGCCCATCCCGATCACCATCCACGGGATGCCGACGATCTTCGCCTCGGTGTGAAGCACGGTCACGGCGATCCATGCGGAGAACGTGCCGATGCCGCCGATCACCGCGGCCATCGGGATCTCCGCACCTTTGATGCGAACACCCCAAGGCGTCCGGTATGGGCGCTCGCGGTTGGGGTCGCTGACACGCAGCTTCACGATCGCCGCGTGCGCGACCGTGAACGAGAGCATCGCGCCGAACGAGTACAGGTTGCCAAGGACTGCGGTGTTGCCGTAGATGATCAACGTGCTGGCCAGCATCGAGAAGAAGATCAACGTGAACCACGGCGTGCGGTACTTCGCGTGCAGCTGCGAGAACAGCTGCGGCAGCTGGCGATGCTCGGAGAGCGACCACGACAGGCGCGAGATCCCGATCATCCCGGCGTTGGTCGCGATGAACAGGATCGTCGCGGCGAGCAGTCCGAGGTAGTACCTGGACAGTTTCAGGACCGTGCCGTGCAGCCCGAGGTGTTCGACGACGCCGAGCATCGGGTCGTTTTCGAAGAAGCCGCCGAGCGCGGTCGCGTAGCCGGGCGTCTTGAAGGATTCTTTGAGCTCGGCGCTGTAGCCGACGCCGTGATGCAGCACCGGCAGCGCCGAGAGCGCGACGACTGAGATGCCGGCGTACACACCGAGGACCGCGAGCACCACCAGGTTGACGGCCTTCGGCACCTGCTTGCCGGGGTCCTTGGACTCCTCGGCCATGTTCGCCACCGTCTCGATGCCGGTGTAAGCGAGCATCGCCAGCGACAGCGCGAAGATCAGTTCTTTCCAGGTCGGCACCGATCCCAGGTGGACCTGGTTGACCAGCAGATGGGGGTTCAGAACGAGCGCGATGCCGACGCACGCCAACAGGATCTGCGTCGACAGGTCGAGCACGGCGAGGACGATGTTCAGCTTGGCCGACTCCCCCAGCCCACGGATGTTCAGCCACGCGAGCAGGCCGACCACGATCAGCCCGCCGAAGATGTCGTCAGGGTTGTGCTTGAGCGCCCCGAGGCCCGGAAAGGCGCTCAGGTAGTGCGGCACGAAGAACGCCGAGATGGCGATCGTGAGGATGTAGTCCAGGCTCAACGCCCAGCCGGCGAAGAACGACACGACGTCGTTGAACGCGTGGCGCGCGAAAGACGAGGAGCCTCCCGCTTCGGGAAACATCGACGCGCCCTCGGCGTACGTTTTGGCCGTCAGCGCGAACAGCCCGCCGGCGAACACGAAGACGAGCGGCGTCAGGCCGAGCGCGTGGGCGGCGACGAGTCCGAGCGCGTAGTAGATCGAGGAGCCGACGTTGCCGTAAGCGGTCGCGAACAGGCCGGAGACGCCGACCGACTTGCGCAGTCCGTGCTCTGAGAGTCGTGCCATCGGTCCGTGAGGCTACCGATGCCCAGGGGCCCCCAACCGCAGACGCGCCAGAGCGCCGTGTGCAAAATCCCATTCACGGCGGCCGCGAATGCAGGAACGAGCCGTATGATTCCGACGAGCCGGGGCCGGCGGCGGATGGACCCCAATAAACCCGGCGCTGGCACATGGAAACAGCGCGACGCGAAAACTACGACTCGGGCGAGGACTTTGTCCTCGAATACGGCGAGCTGCGCTTCACGTTCAACGAGACGGACTTCTCGGAGCGCTGCGAGCAAGCGGCGCTCAAGCTCGGCTTCGTCGGCGGGCGCCTCGGTGAGGAGGAGCTCGAAGACCTCGTCAACCTCGCCGTAAACGGCGAGATCCTGGACCCCGCGTCAGGTCTTGGCGAACACGTCAACGACTGCTGGCCGGAGCTTGTCGGGCCCGCCGAGCGCTCGCTCGTGCACTGGCTGCGTCGCCTCGTCTTCCGCGGAGCGTGGCTCGATCAGCGCGTCAAGGAGGGCGAGCTCAGCGTGAGCTTCGACGAGCAGACCGGCAGCTTCGCCTACGTGCAGCCAGCGGAACCGGGATCGCCCCGCGCGAGTGAGCCGATCGAGCTCGCGCCAGAGCCATCCTGGAACCGCGTCGCCTACAGGCGTTAAGCCGCCTCGATCGCTGCGGCGCGGGCCTTGGAGATCGCCTCGGCGCCGTCCTCGCCGACGAGCAGCTCCGGCTTGAGCGTGCCGCTGGCGACGAGGTCGAGGATCGGCTGGCGACCGGTGGACGTGAGCGCGGCGTCGAGTGCTATGACGGTCGTCTCGCCGCCCAACGGATGCTCGGCTAGAGCGATCACGGTGAGCGATCCGCCGTCGCGCAGGTTGCGCGCCGCGGCGAGCGCCTTGCGTGCGGCCGGCGGATGCAGCCCGTCGATGCTGTCGATCGCGACCACCGCGTTGCCGCCGCGGGCAGCGACACGCTTGGCGGCGTCGATCGCGCGCTCCACCGCTTGATCCTGCGAATCGGCAGACGCGGCGAACGTCAGCGCCGCGGCGGGCGTCACCGGCCCCTGCTGCCAGTCGGCGATCTCCTCGGGGCGCGCGCCGGCGAGCACGAGGCTGGTCTCGAGATCCTCACGCCCGCTGATCACCGCGAGCATCCGCCGCAAGGTCTCGCTCTTGCCGGCGCCACGCGCTCCGACGATCGCCACACGTGAGCCACGGCCGAGCGGGGTCAGCCACTCGATCGCCTCCAGCGTCGGGTCATCGGAGCCAAGGGCGATGCGCTCGCGCGGCCAATCCACGGGGAGCTCGTCGTAGCGCGCCCCGTCGGAGACCGCGTCTGCGGACGCTCCGTTGATCGTGTCGATGCGCACCAGCGAGGGATAGCGCTCGGAGCGCCTCGGAGTGCGCACGGGCCCGGTGACGCGATCACCGGATACGAGCTCACAACGCCGAACCTGCGCGGCGGAGATGTAGACGTCGTCGTCGGAGGGCTCGGGCGGATCGACGCGCAGGAACGCCGAGCCGTTGCCGAGGACCTCGACGACGCCGGCGGCGACACGCGCGGCCTCCTCGCCGTCCCGCTCGGCTCCCTCGCGCGCAGCGGACCCCTCGCGCGCACCCGCGCGTCCGCGCCCACGCCCCGAGCCGCGTTCGGGCGCATCCGCGGTGGCGGAGCCGCTCCGCCCGCCCCTGCGCCGCGCGCGGCGCGCGCCGCCGTCGGCTGCCGTGTCCTCATCGCCTGCCATGGCCCGGTCATCGGCGTCCGCGCCGACCGCGCCGACCGTGTCGGCATCGTCGTCGGTGTCGCCGGCGGCGGATGTGCGGCGCGAGCGCAGCGGGCGACGCCTACGTGTGCGCTGGGAGCCCTCGGGGCGCTCGTCCTCGCCGGCTGAGTCCTCCCCATCTCCGCCGGCGCTGGCCTCGCCGAGGATCGCGTCGATCAGGTCTGCCTTGCGCAGCCGCCTGAAGCCGTCGAGGCCCACCTGGTTGGCGATCGTGTGCAGGTCGGCGAGCGGGCTGGCCTCCAGCTCGGAGCGTTGGAGCACTGCCATCTGGGGTTCCTTCTTTCTTGGTGGATGGGCGGTTGGCGTCCCGCAGCGTTGGGCAGCGGCGGGCACCCGTGGAACGACTGCAGCCTAGCGGTCGTAGCGGATTTCATCGGACAGAGCGAGATCCCTGCTCGGCTCGCGCTCGCCGGTGAGCGCCGCGCGCACGGTGAGGAAGTCGGCGGCGCCGGCGACGTCGTGGACGCGAAAGACGTGCGCGCCCTGTTCCACGCCGTAGGCGAGCGCCGCCAGCGTGCCGGCCTCCCGAGCGCGCGGCCGACGTCCGGTGAGCGCGCCGATGAAGTCCTTGCGCGAGATCGCCATCAGCAGCGGCCGTCCGAGCTCGTGCAGACGCCCGAGCTCGCGCAGCAGCCGGATCGTCTGCGCGGGGGTCTTGGCGAAGTCGGGTCCGGGATCGAGGATCAGCTGCTCGGGCGCGACGCCGTGCGCGAGTGCGACGGCGGCGCGCTCGCGCAGGAATGCGAGCACCTCGTCGGCGATATCGCCGTAGAGATCGGGGTCCTGCAGTCGTTCCCGGGGGGCGGCGCGCGTGTGCATGATCACGAGCGCGGCGCCGGTCTGCGCGCAGACGTCGGCGAGCGCGGGGTCGCGCAGCCCGCTGACGTCGTTGACGATCCGCGCGCCGGCAGCGATCGCCGCACTTGCGACCGCGGGCTTGTAGGTATCGACCGAGACAAGCGCACCGAGCTCCTCGGCGAGGATCCGCACAAGCGGCGCCACGCGCTCGGTCTCCGCGGCGGCGTCCACCGGCGGACGCCCGGTCGACGCGGACTCGCCGCCGACGTCGAGGATGTCGGCGCCCGCCGCGAGCAGCTCTCGCGCCAGCTCGACCTGCGCGTCCAGATCCGTATAGAGCCCGCCGTCGCTGAACGAGTCGGGCGAGGCGTTGACGATGCCCATCAGCCACGGCCGGGCGCCGAGCTCGAGCGTCAGATCGACTGCCCTCAGCGCCAGCAGTGGCGCGCTCACGGCATCGGCGCCGGCGGCGTGGCGACGCTCGAGGCGACGCCGCTGGCACTCTCGGCGCGCTCGAGGCCGGCGACGATGCCCTCCGCGCGGGCCTCGTCGGCGAAGCTCTCGAGCTCGTGCTCGAGGCGCTCGGCGGTCCACTTGAGCTCGCGCGCGAGCACCTCCCCCACCCGGCGCACCGGAGCGCCGGGCAGCTCGCGCGCCGCCAGCAACCCGAGGCGCGTTCGGCGCAGGAGCACGTCGCCGATGCTCCGCGCCTGCTCGCGGCGGGCCGCCAGCGCCGCCTCGGCCAGCAGGTCGGGCAGGCCCGCGACGATCGGCTGGGCGAGCTCCTCGCGCTCGCCGGCCAACGCGAGCACGTCGCGCGCGGCGTGCCCGTAGCGCGATGCAAGCGCCTGGTAGGACTCGGCCGCCACGCCCTCCACGCGCGGGAGCTCCTCCACCGCGATCGCCTGGCCGAGCGGGATCTCGTGCGTGCGGCACGGCGCCTGGCGCGCGTCGCGCTCGACGAGGCGATCGACGGTCATCTTGGCCATGCGCCGCCACGTCGTCAGCTTGCCGCCGGTGATCGTGATCATCCCCGAGGAGGTCTCGTACAGCTCGGACTTGCGCGAGATGTCGACCGACTTCTTCGGGTCGCCTGTCGAGATCAGCGGGCGCACGCCGGCGAAGGCGCCTGTGAGCTGGGCTGGCGCCAGCTCGGTGCCGAAGAACGTGTTGACGGCCTCGAGCAGGTAGTCGATGTCGTCACGTGAGGGCTCGATGTGGTCGAGCGGCCCCTCGTAGTCGTTGTCGGTGGTGCCGACGAGCGTGTGCCCGAGCCACGGCAGCGCGAAGATCGTGCGCCCGCCGCCGGCGGGCACGATCGCACCGCCGATCAGCGGCAGGTCCTCGTGGCGGATCGTCACGTGCGTGCCGCGGCTCGGGCGGATGCGCGGCAGCTCGGCCTCCTCGTGCAACTCGTTGGGGCGCAGCTGGTCTGCCCACACGCCGGTCGCGTTGACCACGTTCGCAGCGCGCACGTCGAAGCGCTCGCCGCTCTCCATATCGAGCGCGTGAACGCCGTACGCGCGTCCGTCCTGCTCGAGCAGCCCGGTCACGTCGAGCCGATTGGCGCACACCGCGCCGAAGCGCTCGGCCTCGCCGAGCACAGTCAGCACGAGCCGCGCGTCGTCGGTTTGGCAGTCATAGAACAGGTAGCCGCTGGTGGGCTCCCGCGCGGCGAGCGCGGGCAGCAGCTCGAGCACCTCCTCGCCGGAGATCACGCGGTGGCGCTCAGGGCTCCAGGCCTCGCTTCCGTCCAGGCTGCCGGCGGCGGGCGCGCTGCCCTGCCTGTGCCCCGAGGGGTAGGAGCGCTCGGCGCGTCCGCGCCTTGCCCTGCGCGAGCGAACCCCGAGGGGCCCAGGTAGACGATCCCTGTCCACCGCCATCACGTCGTACAGGTTCAGGCCGACGCCGACGAGGCGATCCGGGTGCGCGCCCTCGAAGGCAGGCACGACGAGCGGCAGCGGCCGCACGAGGTGCGGGGCGAGCGCCACCATCAGCTGGCGCTCTAGCAGCGCCTCGCGGACGAGGCCGAGATCGAAGTTCTGCAGGTAGCGCAACCCGCCGTGGACGAGCTTGCTCGAGCGGCTCGAGGTGCCGGAGGCGTAATCGGCGCGCTCGAGCAACGCCACGCTGTAGCCACGCGCCGCGGCGTCGAGGGCAACGCCCGCCCCGGTGATGCCGCCACCGACGACGACCACGTCGAACTCGTCGTCGGCGAGGGCGGCGATCGCCTGGCTGCGCTCGATCATCCGGCGCAGTTTCGCAGCTATATGTTGGCGAGCTCGGCGGTGATTTCGCTGACGGCCGCCTTGGCGTCGCCGAACAGCATCTCGGTCTCGGGCTCGTAGTAGAGCTCGTTTTCGATGCCCGCGAACCCGGGGTTCATCGAGCGCTTGATGACGATCACCGAGTGGCTGTTGGAGACTTCGAGGATCGGCATGCCGTAGATCGGCGAGGAGGGCGTGTTCTTGGCCGCCGGGTTGGTGACGTCGTTGGCGCCGATCACCAGCGAGACGTCCGTGCGTCCGAACTCCTGGTTGGCCTCGTCCATCTCCTCGAGCTGGTCATACGGCACGTCGGCCTCGGCGAGCAGCACGTTCATGTGGCCCGGCATACGACCGGCGACCGGGTGGATCGCGAAGCCGACCTCGACCCCGCGCTTTTCGAGCTCTTTGGTCAGCTCGCGCACGGCGTGCTGCGCCTGGGCGACGGCCATGCCATAGCCGGGGACGATCATCACGCGGCTGGCGTATGCGAGCTGGATGGCGGCGTCGGCGGCGCTCGTCGAGCGCACGGTGCCCGCGTGCTCGCCTGCCCCGCTGGCGCCCTCGATCTGGCCGCCGCCGCCGAAGCCGCCGGCCATGATCGCGGGAATCGAGCGGTTCATAGCGGTGGCCATCAGGTTCGTGAGGATCGAGCCGGAGGCGCCGACGATCATGCCGGCGACGATCATCGCGGTGTTGTCCAGCGCGATTCCCGTGGCGGCCGCAGACAGGCCGGTGAACGCGTTCAGCATCGAGATCACGACGGGCATGTCGGCGCCGCCTATCGGGAACACGATCGCGTTGCCGAGCAGCGCCGCGCACACGAGCATGCCGATGAAGAGCAATTCGCTGTGCGCGCCGGACGCAATGTCCGCACCGGCTGCCACCGCGAGAACGAGCAGCACAAGGTTCACGATCTGCTGCGCCGAGCCGAGGCTGATCGGGCGCCCCGGGATGATTTCCTGCAGCTTGCCGAAGGCGATGTTCGAGCCCCAGAACGAGACCGAGCCGACGATCGCAGCGAACAGCGAGAAGACCGTGATGTAGGTGGCGGTGTGCGCGAAGCCGTCGGTCAGCCGGAACTCGGCCCAGGAGATCAGGAACACCGCGCCGCCGCCAACGCCGTTGAACAGCGCGACCATCTGCGGCATCGCGGTCATCTTCACCTGGCGGGCGGCCGGTATGCCGACGGCGGCGCCGAGCGCGACGCCGAGCGCGATCAGGCCCCAGTTGCCCTCGTTCGGGTTCAGCAGCGTGGCGATCACAGCGATCGCCATGCCGACAGCGGCGGTACGGTTGCCGCGCACGGCGGTCGTCGGTCCCGACAGACCGCGCAGGCCCTGGATGAACAGCGAGAAGGCGATGATGTAGAGGACGTCCAGGAAGCTCTGGTTCTGCAGGAAGGACGTCGCCAGCGGAGCCTGGATCACGAGCCGCCGCCTTTCCCTGGGCTGTCGCTGTCGTCGGCGTCCTTGCCGCGCTTGGGCTTCGTCTTGAACATCTCGAGCATGCGGTCGGTCACGAGGAAGCCGCCGACGATGTTGATCGTGCCGAACGTGATCGCGATCACGAGAATCACCTTGTTGAAAGCCGAGTTGCCCGCCAGGCCGATGATCAACAGGCCACCGAGCAGCACGATCCCGTGGATCGCGTTGGTGCCCGACATCAGCGGTGTGTGCAGCGTGTTTGGCACCTTGGAGATGACCACGAAGCCGATGAACCCGGCGAGCACGAGGATCGCGAGGTTGGTGGTGAGGGTGCTGGCGAGGATCACGCGATCCCTCCCCCGCTCTCGGCCCCGGCCCCGGCTTCGCCGTCGGCTGCGGGCCGACTCGACGCGACCCCGCCGGCCGCGGTAGCGGCCTCCTCTACAGCTTTCTTCGCCCCCGGATTGACGATCTCGCCGTCGCGCACGACGCACGCGCCCTTGACGATCTCATCGTCGAAGTCGAGCTGCAGCTTGCCGTCCTCGCCGACGAACAGCTCGAGCAACGCCTGCACGTTGCGCGCGAACAGCTGCGAGGCGTGCTCGGCCATCGTCGCCGGCAGGTTCAGCGGCGAGACGATCTTCACGTCGTGACGCACGACCGTGCGCCCGGGCTCGGTCAGCTCGCAGTTGCCGCCCGCCTCGCCTGCGAGGTCGACGATCACCGATCCCGGCTTCATGCCCTCGACGGCCTCGGCTGTGACAAGTCGCGGCGCGGGGCGTCCCGGCACGAGCGCGGTCGTGATCACGACGTCGAAACCCTTGATCGCGTCGGTCAGCGCCTGCTGCTGTTGCGCGCGCTCCTCCTCGGTCAGCTCGCGCGCGTAGCCACCCTCGCCGCTGGCCTCGACGCCGAGGTCGAGCCACTGCGCGCCGAGCGATTCGACCTGCTCGGCGACCTCCGGGCGAACGTCGTAGCCGGTGGTGCGCGCCCCCAGGCGTTTGGCGGTCGCGATCGCCTGCAGACCGGCGACGCCCACGCCCAGCACGAGCACCTTGGCCGGCGGGATCGTGCCGGCGGCGGTCATCAGCATCGGGTAGAAGCGGCCCATTTCCTCGGCGCCGAGCAGCGCCGCGCGGTAGCCCGCAACGTTGCTCTGCGACGACAGGGCGTCCATCGCCTGAGCCCGCGAGATCCGCGGGATCGCCTCCATCGCGAACGCCGTCGCCTTGGCATCGGCCAGCGCGCGTGTCGTCTGCGGGCTGGTGAGAGGCGCCAGAAAGCCGATCAGGATCGAGCCGGAGCCGAGCCCGCGGATCTGCTCCGGGTCGGGCGGCGCGATCGTGACGACGACGTCGCTCTGCCACACCTCGCCGGCATCCCCCGCGATCTGCGCGCCCGCGGCCGTGAACGCGGCGTCGGTCAGCATCGCGTCCGCGCCGGCGTCCGTCTGGACCAGGACGTCCAGCCCCTTCGCCTGCAGCTTGCTGACGACCTCCGGCACGAGCGCAACCCGGTGCTCTCCCGCCGCTGTCTCCTTCGGAACGCCGATCCGCATACGAAGTGCGAGAACGTATCCGATCGTACGGGTGGACGGCAGTCCGGTGTGCGAGACCGCGGCCCATATCATCAAGGAGCCGGCTGGACGCCGGATCTGGAGGGCCGAAGGCCCGGTCCAGGCCGCCCGGACGGCGGCCCATATCATCAGAGGAGCCGGCTGGAGGCCGGATCTGGAAGGGCCGAAGGCCCGGTCAAGGCCGCCAGGACGGCGGCCCATATCATCAGAGGAGCCGGCTGGAGGCCGGATCTGGAAGGGCCGAAGGCCCGGTCCAGGCCGCCCGGACGGCGGCCCATATCATCAGAGGAGCCGGCTGGACGCCGGATCTGGCATGACAGTCAACCTGACCCGCATCTACACGAAGCTCGGCGACGACGGCGAGACGCACCTGGGCGACATGAGCCGTGTCTCCAAGCTGCATCCGCGCGTCGAGGCGTACGGCACGGTGGACGAGCTGAACGCGGTGCTCGGGGTAACGCTCCTGCAGCCCGGGCTACCGGAGAGCTTCGCCGAGTGGCTGCGGCGGGTGCAGAACGATCTGCTCGACGTGGGGGCCGACCTCGCGGTCCCCGCCCCGGCGCCCTCCGCCGGCGAGGAGCGCCCACGCCTGCGCGTGGGCGCCGACTACACGCAATGGCTCGAGCACGCCTGCGACGAGGTCAACGCGACACTCGAGCCACTGCGATCGTTTGTGATCCCGGGCGGCAGCCTTGCGGCGGCGCACCTGCACGTGTGCCGCACCGTGTGCCGCCGCGCCGAGCGGCGCGCGATCGCCGTCGGCGCCGAGGTCAACCCCGAGGTGGTGCGCTACCTGAACCGGCTGTCAGACCTGCTGTTCATCCTCGGCCGCGCCGCGAACCGGCCCGGCGACGGCAACGCGCGCGCAGCTGGCCCGACGGAGGCAGAGGCGCTGTGGGACCCGGGAGCCCACGAGTCCGCGCCGGGGAAAGCTACGAGCTGACGCGAGGCGGCCAGCGCCGCTCGGCTGTGCGCAGCGCGGCGACGAGCAACGCCGCCCACAGCGTCGCGACGAGGTAGCCGCCGACGACGTCGCTCGGCATGTGCCACGCGAGGATCAGCAGCGCGCCCCCGACGGCGAGGGCGAACGCGGCACCGATGCCCGCCACGAGCGGGCGCAGGCGCCGCGGTGTGACGAAGATCACCGAGAAGACGAGCGCGAGCGCGGCGGTCGAGTGGCCGCTCGGGAACGACGCGGCACCGATGGTCACGGCGCCGACGTGATCGTGTGACTCCGCCAGCAGCGGCTTCAGCAGCTCGGACGTGAACGGCGCGAGCGTCATCAGCGCGATCACCGCGACGGCGACGCGTGGACGCTCGCGCGCGAGCGCGACGGCCACGACCGCGATTCCCCAGAGCACGAACTGAACCGGTTCGAGCAGATGCAGCAGCGTGTTCAGCGCCCCGTTGATGCCTGGTCGACCCAGCAGCGTGAAGTCGTACAGCGCGACCGCGTCCTTGACCCGCACGACGGGCACGTCTGCAGCGAGCGCCCATACGAGCGCCAGCCCGGCCGCGCACAGCGCGGCGACGCCGAGGGCGCTGAGGGCGCCCGGGCGCTCGACGCGTCCCACGCCGCGCCGCTGGGGCACGGTGCTCGCCGTGTAGGCGTGTTCGGTCATATCTGTCAAGGGTAGGAGCTCGAGTAAAGCGACGGTCAATCGGCAGGCAGCGCGATAGCGGCGCCGGGCGCCAGCGCCAGAGCGAAGTGGTGCGCGAGCGCGGTGGGGTTGAACGCACGCGCTGCGAGCTCGACACCGCGTTCGTCGGTACCCGTCACGAGCCACACGGGCTCTTCCTTGACGCTCTGCGTGGCCGCCACGAGTCCTGCATCGCTCGTCAGTCGCTTCACCGGCCGTCCGTCCTGATCGAGCAGCGTCAGCGCCCGGCCGTCTGCTGAGAAGCTCGCAAAGACGCCACTGACGCTTGGCCCACGTCCGATGCCCTCGGCGGCCAGTTCGCCTCCGATCCTGCCCCACGGTCCGACCAGGACGCGCAACGTTTCCGGTGCGCCGCCGCTGCCGACCGCGGCGATCGCGGCCGGGACCGCGGAGGCGCGCATGCCGGCGGTGACGGCGTTACAGGCGCGACCGGAGACGGAGACGCATTCGATCCGGACCGGGAGACGCTTGCCTTCGATGCCGTTGAGGAACGGCTCGGGGAAGGACCCGACGACGGCGGTCGCGTTGCTGGCGTGGCTGGCGTCGTGCAGGTCCCACCAGATGTGATCGCCCGGGCGCACGCTGGCCGTGGCCGGTGGGGTCGACGCCTGGACGCCGTTGACGTAGTAGAACCATTCGCCGTGCGGTTCGTTGGCGCCGGTGCTCGTAGCGGCTGGGATGCCGCCGATGCTCTGCACATGGCGCCCGCCGGCGCCGACACGCACCGGGTAGTAGTGGCTCAAAAGACCGAGCACGGTCTCGTGAGAGCTCGCGCGCAGCGGACCGCTGCGGAGCACCACGCGCGCGCCGAATTCGCTCGTGACGAGCAGCTGGACGGTCGTCGGCGCGGACGCAGTGATGAGCCCGCAGCCCCCAAGGGCGACCGCGCCCAGCACGAGACCGACGAGCACGACGCCTGCTGTGAGCCTGCTCACCGCGACGGGTCGCTCTCGACTGCGTCCTTGAGGCGCGATAGGCGCTTGCCCCACGCGGCTTCGGCGCCGCTCAGCCACGCCGAGGCCGGCGCGAGCGCATCCGCGCGCAGCCGGTAGTGGACTGCTCGTCCGGCGGCCGGGGCGCGCTCGACGAGACCGGCGTGGTCGAGCGCCGCGAGGTGCTTGGCGACGGCCTGGCGCGTGATCGGCAACGCAGCGCTCAGCGCGGGCACGCTGGTGGTGCCCTCGCGCAGCAGCTCCTCGAGCATCAGGCGCCTGGTCGGGTCGGCGAGCGCTCCGAACACCTCGCCCACCGGGTCGTTCAAGCGAGCACCATGGCGAAGCTCGCGGCGAGCGTCGCCAGCGGGAACGACGGCTCGCTCTCGGTCACGATCACGCGCGTCGGTGGGTGCGACTCGGTACCGGCGAGGATCACGAACTCGACGCGCGTTGCCGGCTCCTCGGCGCCGGCCCACCACCACACGAGCCGGTGCGGCGCGTCGAGCAGCTCCACGTGAATGTCGCGATCGGGCTCGTCGAGCCAGCGCTCGCGACCCTCCTCGGTGGCGAGCGCCTCCCAGACCTCCTCGGGCGAGGCGTCGACCTCGATCTCGCGTCGTACCGCCATGACGACCTCCCATTGACAACCATCTGGTTGCTATTGTGCTTGACAACTGACCAGTTGTCGAAAGGATAGCCGAGATGCCACTGATCCCGATGGTCGTCGAGCAGAGCGCGCGCGGGGAGCGCTCGTTCGACATCTACTCACGGCTGCTGAACGAGCGGATCGTGTTCATCGGCACGCCCGTCGATGACCAGGTGGCCAACCTGGTGGTCGCGCAGCTGCTGCACCTCGAGAGCGAGGACGATGAGAAGGACGTGTCGCTGTACATCAACTCCCCCGGCGGCGTGGTCTACTCGGGCCTCGCGATCTACGACACGATGCAGTTCATCAAGCCGGACGTACAGACGATCTGCTTTGGCGTGGCGATGAGCATGGGCTCGCTGCTGCTGGCGGGGGGCGCTGCGGGCAAGCGCCTGGCCCTGCCGAACAGCCGCATCCTCATCCACCAGCCCTCCGGCGGGTTCGAAGGCCAGGCGGCGGACATCGAGATCCACGCCCGCGAGACGCTCGAGCTGCGCCGTCACATCGACGAGATCTACGCCGAGCACACCGGCCAGCCGATCGAGCGCGTCCACGACGACATGGACCGTGACCGCTACTTCACAGCCGAGCAGGCGCGCGAGTACGGCCTGATCGATCGTGTGATCTCCTCGCACGAGCTGACGCGCGTGCCCACCGGCTTCGCCGCAGCTTAGATCCAGCCGAGCAACGGGCCGAAGAGGAGGCCGGCGAGCAGATCGACGGCCGCCAGGGAACCGACGATCTGAATCTGGCGCCGCCGCTCGGCGTAGAAGACGGTGAACGAGACCACGTAGAAGGTCAGGTAGCCGAACACGACGATCACTGGGAAGCTGGCGACGTTCCACCACCAGTAGTACCAGTGGAACACGCCGTCGGCGTGCAGCAGCAGCTCGACGGCGACCGACACGAGCGACAGCGCGACGGCCAGCACCCAGCGGGTGGGCAGGCCGAGCATCCGTGCGGAGCGATCGGCGGGCAGCAGCTTGGCGAAGACGATGCCGTTGATCGCGAAGAACAGCGTTATCTCGATGGTGAGCCCGATCAGGATCACGAAGCTGCTGCGGCCGGTGACGGTCCACAGCGCGGCGTGACCGTTGAAGTGCAGGACGAGCGCGTTGATGATCTCGTTGGCCCAGTCCATCAGCCAGAAGGCGAGCCCGGCGAGCACCACGCTCCAGTTGGCGCGCTCGACCTCGACCGCGTACACATAGACGGTGAGCGCCAGCAGCGTGACTGTGGACCACTCGAACATGCCGGGCGCGCGCAGCAGGTGCTCGGCTTCGCGCGTGAACTGCGGCACGCCGGCGCCGAGGAGCGAGAGGCCCGTCACTGTGGCGAGGCCCGCGGGCCAGTGTCGTGAGTCAAAAGTTCGGCGAGTGTTTGCCGGATGAATGGTCGTGATCTGACGTACGACGGCGGCGGTCTGCGTGCCGGTAGCACGGGGGCCGACGGCGGCGGGCGTCAGGCGCGGGCAGGCGACGGGAAACGCCGTCGCACTTTTGACTCACGACACTAGACGCCGATGGCGGCGAGATCGGAGTCGACGTCGCCGAGCGCGGCGCGCTGGCGCTCGTCGAGCGCGGTGCCCGCGGCGATCAGGCGCCGAGCCGTCTCGAGGTCCTCAGAGCGACCCCATGTGAGCGCGGCCTTGACGGCGCCGTCCTGGAGGTACCAGTTGGTGAAGGCACCGTCATCGAACGAGCCGCGCATGACCTCCTCATCCCACTCGTACGCCGGCCCCACGTACTCGAGTTCGCCCCAGTCCGCAAACACGGAATAGAAATATGGGACGACGTCGTGCGGTATGTCCCTGCCGAGCATGTTCAGCGCGGCGGTCTTGCCGTGATTGAAGGCGACGTCCCAGTGCTCGATGCGTATCCGCGCGCCGCCATTGACGACGGACTCGTATTCGCAGATGTCGCCTGCGGCGTAGACGCCGGGAGCGGAGCTCTCCAGGCGCGAGGAGCAGCGCACGCCGCCGCGCTCGCCGAGCTCCAGGCCCGCCTTCTGCGCGAGCTGCACGTCGGGAGTCACGCCGGCGCCGACCACAACCGCATCGGCTGCGAGCTCGAGGCCACCCCTGGTGATGACCTTGGCGACGCGTCCGTCGCCCTCGAAGCGCTCGAGCTCGTCGCCGCCGTGAACGGTGACCCCATGCGATTCGAGCAGCTCTTGGAAGAAGCGCGCGGCGCGCGCACCGAAGTTGCGTTCGAGCGTCGCCTGCTCCTGCATCACGATCGTGGCGGGCTTGCCCAGCAGCGTCAGCGACGCGGCGACCTCGCAGCCGATGAAGGAGCCTCCGATCAGCACGACGTGCTCGGCGTCCGCCACGCCCTCGCGGATCGCGTCGGCGTTGCCGAGTGTGCGCAGGTAGTGGATCTGCTCGAGCTCGCAGCCGCTGACGTTCAGGCGGCGCACGTTGGCACCGGTAGCGATCAGCGCCCGCTCGAACTGCACCTCTTCCTTGTTGGACAGCGCGGCCGTGCGCGTGCCCAGGTCGAGGCTCGTGACGCTGGTGCGGGTCGAGAGCTCGATCTCCTGTTCGGACCACCACTCGGGCGGACGGAAGAACGTCTCCTCGCGCGCCTCCTCCCCACGCAGGTAGCCCTTGGAGCACTCGGGGCGGTTGTACGGCAGATCCGGCTCGCGCCCGACGAGCAGCACGTCGCCGTCGGCGCCTTCCTGGCGCAGCCAGCGCGCGCAGTTGGCCGAGGCGAGGCCTCCTCCGATCAACAGGTAGCTCACCTCGCGGGCCGGCACGGTGGGCACCTTACAACCCTGGCGGGTGACGTATCGACCAGTGTGCCCAGGTGGGGATCTGATCGAAGATCCGCCAGCGCGGGCCGTCTTCGTAGCGGTTGGGGCCGACGTCGGTGCCGTCGTGGCTCGTATCGAGCCTCAAGCCCGCGACGAGCATGAAAACGTGCGGAGTTGGGCTGTCGGTCGCGTAGATCGTCACCCAGCGTCCAGGCCCTGGCGCGCCCCACTTGACGTAGTCCTGCGCGAGCGGGTTGTCATGGATGATTTCCTGCAGCGGCCGCACGCCGGCACGGTAGAGCACGTAGTTGACGCTGCTCGAGCAGTCCTCTTGGGACGCACCGAGCGGATCGGGATGTCCCGCCGCGCCGTAGGGCAGGTCCTGAAGCTCGTTGCCGGCAACGACCATTGCCTGAACAGTCGCGGGGACGCCGGCTGGGACGAGCGCGAGATGCCCCTCGCCGGGCGCTAGCTCGGCACGTTCGCCCGCGATGAAGAGCACGCGCGTCGGGCTCTCGCCAACCAGGCTGGTGTCGGCGCCTTCGACGCCTCGTTCCCCTTCTCCATCTCCTGACGTTGGCTGCTGCGAAGCGGCCGCGGCGAACGGCGTCTGCGAACCGCTGTACCTCGCCGCCCAGCGCTCGACCGCGGCGACGTAGGAGCTCGCGTGGTTGTAGGCATAGATCGCGCGCGGGTAGTCGCGCGGCGCCCCCGAGGCGCGCAGATAGTTCGCGGCGCCATAGATGGCGTCCGCCGGATTCCAGCGATCTGGCGCGCCGGTCCCTTCGGCGTCGACCCCGTAGCTTGCCCACGTCGAGGAGATGAACTGCATCGGCCCGCCGGCGCCCGCAGAGTTCACGGCGCCCTCGTGGGTGCACGACGGGTCGGGGTCGCGCCCGTGGTCGCACTCGACCTTGCCGATCCCCGCGAGCACCGCCCAGCTGAGGCCGTAGCGCTGCGCCGCCTGCTCATACAGACGCAGGTACAGCCCTGGGATTTCGGCCTGTGCGAGCGCAGAGACCGTGGCGCCCTGGTCTTCGGAGAAGCTCGTGCCGCCCGCCTCGACAGACGCGCCGCCGAGCATGGCGAGCGCCGCAACGAGTACGAATCCGAGCGTGAGCAGTACCGCGGCGATGGCCGCGATCGACCACGCCCCGGCGCTCGGCGCGTTCCCCGTCAGCGGCCGTGCGCTCACGGGCGATCCCTCCCGAGCTGGCGTTTTCGCCGCGCGGCGACCTCGTGCGCGTCGCGCATCACGCTTGAGCGATCGCCACGGGCGTCGCTGGCGCCCGAGCGGTTGGCGCGTCCACCCTGTTGCCAGTCCCCGAGGGCGGAGCGCTCGCGCCGTGACGCCGGCAGCGTGTGACCGGCCTGCTCGATGCGGCGCTGCAGCGCCGTGTCGAAGCGCCTGTCAGCTCGTCGCCGCTCGCCGCGTCCGAGCCGGCCGCCGTCTGCCACGGACGCGAGCGTGCTCGCCGTCTCGCGGAGCTCCCTGCGCAGCGCGAGCTCGCGGTCGATCTCCAGACGCGCAGCACGCTGGCCCGCGGGAGCCAGCCGAGCGTACTCCGCGCGTCCATATCCGGCGAGACCCGCGAGCGCGGCGTAGTCGCGTCGCTCGCCGCTCGCGCCCGCCCGGCCGCCTCCGGGCAGCGCCGCCTGCGCGTCCAGGAAGCGAGCCTGCTCGTCGCGACGCTCGCGCGAAGCGACATTGCCCGTTCGGCGATGCGCCTGGTGTCCCTCGCGTGCGAGCCGCTGCGCCGCGCCGAGCGTCTCCTGCTCGCGCTCGAGCTCATCGCGCACGCGACTCGAGCGGTGCCCCAGTTCGGCCGCGCGCCGGTGGTTACCCGCCGCCGCCGCGTCGCCGCGCTCCCGGTCCAGGCGCTGCAGGCGAGCGCCCGCTGCGGCCATGCGCGCCTGGATCTCGGGCGCGGCCGCGGCGCGGCGCGTGGCGGCGCGCTGCTCAGCCTCGAGCGCGCGCTCGACCTGCTCGTCGGCCCCGGCTTGAGCTCGCTGACGCCCAACGCGCGCGAGCTTGCGGTCCTGGCCGTCGGGTGCATTCCCCGACAGCCGGCCCCTGGCCCAGCGCGCAATCGCGATGCCGGTGCGGGGAGGACCGAGCACCTCGCTCATCCCGCGCGCGATCGAGCGGCGCCGGCCGCGCACACCGGCCGATCCCGACTCCGCGGACGGGGCGCTTGTCGCACCGAAGAGCTGATGGCGGCGTGCGTACGCGCCCCACCAGAACGCCGACATGAGCAGCCACTGCGTCCACCAGCCGAGCGCCTCGAGGTTCGAAAGGATCGCGAGAACCGCGAGGATGATTCCGAGCAGGAACGAGAACACCAGCTTGGACACCACCGCGCCCAGCAGCTGCACCGCCCACCTCCGAAACAGCGCCCGGCCTCCCTGGCCGAACGCGGGAGCGAGCACCATCGCGGGCGCGAGCAGGAGGTACAGCAGGCTGAAGATCGCCGCTGCCAGCAGCCGCAGCGCCACGAAGCCCAACAACAGCAGCATGCCCAGCAGGCCACCGGCGATCAGCACGAGGCCTGCCACGCGCGGCCATGTGCCGCCGTTCGTCCGGAACTCGGCCTGAGCAGCTGTGGGACCTCGACAGTTCGTCGCTTCGCTGCTCTGGCACAGGGTGCGCAACAGGGATCCCTGTTCGTTGATCGAGTTGCGCGCAGGTCCGTTTGCGGGCAGCGAAAGGAACAGCGCGCCGTTGCTGTGCGCGTCTCGCAGCAGCTCGACGCTGTGCTCGAGCGCCTGCGCCTCGGCGCCGTGGGCGAGCGCGCAGGAGCCCTGCGCGGCTGAGCTCGGCTGGCAGGCGACCTCGGCGCTCTCCTGCGCGGCGATCTTCAGCGCAGCGGCGCGTAGGCCGGGATCGAGTCGTGACGGCTCGCGACACCAACCGACGTCTCCGAACTCCAGGTAGCACCAGGGCACTTCGATCGCCGCCTCGAAGACGGTGCCGAGGCTGGCGCCGAGCGCCTGGCGCGGGCCCGACGGAGTCCCGCGGGCAGCGACGGCGAGCGTGCCGAGACTGGCCTGGTTCGCCCACGCACCCAGGGCCCCGACGGTGGCCGTCGGATCGACGATCACCCAGATGCCGCCCGCCATCATCGCCACCATCACGAGCGCCTCGCCGAGCGTCTCGGCCACCCGACGGCGGATCAGACCGTGGTAGAGCGCGAGCACCGAGGCGCTCGCGAGTGCTACCGGGAGCCATGGTTCGGTGACGGCCGCCTGCATCTGGCGTAGCCCGCCGCCAACGCCCGCGGCTCCGGCGCTGTCCAGCAAGTCAATCGTGAAGCACCACTCGAGCATCACGACAAGTGCGTGCACCACCCAGACGAGGGCCATCCACAGGGGCGTGACGAACAGGTCCTGCACCGTGCTGAGCAGGCCGCCGGAGCTGAAGCCGAGCACGCCCGTGTCGATGTGCACGTCGATCCCGAAGTCGCCGGTCGGGGCCGCCGCTGCGACGAATCCCGACGTTTCGCAGTTGCGCCTGCCGGCGGCGGCGAGTTCGCGCGCGAGCGCGGCCCTGCATGTGGGACTGCCGAGACCGTTACTCACCAGCGGGTCGGTCTCGGCCTGCGGCCCTGGGTCTTCTTCGCCGCCTCCGTCAGCGCCGAGCCCGGCCGTGGTCAGCGGCGTGCTGCTCGGCGCGGTGGTCGCGCGTGGCACGGCGGCCGCGATCGGTATGTCACCGCGCACCGCCGGCGCACGCGTGTTCGCGCGCTCGTCGCCGGCGGCGCCGGCGCGGGCCGGCCGCCCTCCGTAAGCGACGCCGACGAGCAGCGCAAGCGCGGCGAACCTCGCGAGCAACGTCCACCGACCCTCCACTCAGCTCGGCGTGGTCGAGAACGCCCGGAGCAGCGACGGCAGCACCACGTCCACCTGGATCGCCTCGACACGACCGCTGTGGTCACGGAAAAGGCAGCGGCCCGCGTCGAGCTCGAGCAGGCTCTGGCACATCCGCCTGTCGTCGGGATCGAGTCCGAGCAGGGTCAGCGCCCGAGCGGCCTCAGCCTGTGAGCGCATCCCGAAGACGAATGTCGCACCGATCAGGTTCTCGAGTGACTCGCGCTCGCCGATCAGCGCATCGGTGACGAGCTGTGTGCTGATGATCGGGACCGCAAGCTCCGAGCGGCCCATCCGCTGCAGCGACGCAAGCAGCGCCCGCCCGACGGGATCGCTGAGCAGCCGCCATCCCTCGTCGAAGGAGAACAGCTTCAGCCGCCCTCGCTCGGACCCCATCAGGTGCATCGCGAACATCGCGATCAGGCGCACGATCTGCTCTCCCACCCGCTCGGCCTGCGAGTACTCCGAGCGCGGCATGCCCGGTGGCGGCGCCGGCAGATCGCGGATCGGAAGGTATGTGACCTGGCTGTCCCCGACGGGCGCCAGCTTCACCGCAGGATCAGCGAAGCCGAGCTGTGTCAGCCCGGACCGAGCATAGATCTCGAGCGCCTTGCCGACCTGGACGTCGATGGGGTCTCCCTGTTCGAGCGCGCGAACCACCTCGCGGCAGGTCGGATCGGATGCGCGCGTGAGGACGCGGTCGACCGCTCCGACGACCGCGGTCTCCCACGCGGGCTCCGCCCGTCCGGGCAACAAGTCGCGCAGGAACGACACCGCGGCGTCCTGGCGCAGATGCGCTGGGGCGACTCGGAGAGGGTCAAGCATGCCCCGCAACGCGCAGTCCGGCTGGAGCGTCACACGCTCGACGTGCGGCAGGACGTCTGGGAGCAGATGGAAGCGATGGTCGCCCTTCGGATCGCAGTCGATCACCCTCGCGCCCTGCAGGAAGGCCTCGTACTTGAGCTTTTGCGCAAGCGTCGTCTTGCCCGAGCCGAGCGCTCCCAAGCTCAGGATCGTCGCGTTGCGATTTCTGTCAGAGCCCTCCCGGAGGTTGAAAGTGACGGGCTGTCTGGAGCCCGACAGGGTGTGCCCGAGGTAGAAGCCATTGCTCGATCCGGCGGCGTGCGTGGCCGTCGGCATCATCGCGGCGACCTGCTCCGCGGTCAGCGTGTCGTCATAGCCTGCCAGCCTGGTCCGCTGCCCCGGCAGGTGTTGGAAGAAGAGCTGCAGCTGGTCGCCCACCGGCCGGTGCAGCCGGATCTCCCCGTAGGCGCGTCTGCACATCTCGACACGCGCCTCGAGCTCCTGCTCGTCAGCGGCCGCGACGGCGATCGCGAGCGTCGCGCGCAGCAGCGGCGGCTTGCTCGACGCCTGCAGATAGGCGAGCAGGTCACGTGCCTCCTGCGTGCGCTCGTAGCCAAGGTCGGAGACTCCCTGCTCGCCGCCTGACTCCGCCCGCACGATCTGGTCGGCGTCCTGGATCCGCCTGCGGGCGATCCGCACTGCCAGCTCGTTGGGCAAGAAGCGCGCGTTCAGCGAGAGGTCCACCCCAAACGGCAGGCCTTCAACCGGAGCGAACATCAGCTCCGCGCGGGACCCCGGGAACTGCATACGCTCCGGCAGCGCCCCCATCACCAGCTGCGCCTGCCAGCTGGTGCCGAGCTCGGATTCGATCCTGAGAGCGCGGCCGCGGTTCTCGACGAAGCCGTCCGCCCAGCGCATCACGTCACCCTCGAGGGGCGCCAGGAGCGCCTGGCCGTTTCGTTCGAACACGAGCGCCCGCGGCTCGTGCAGGCCGTCGACCACGGGTTCCCCCAGACCTCTGCAGTACGCGCGCCGCACAAGCCACTGCAGCTCGACGCCACGCGCTGCGCGTACCGGCAGGTAGTCGTCGAGGCGTGCGTGCACCTGGTCGGCCTGCATGCGCACGCGCTCGAGCTCCGGCGCGCCGAGAACGCGCCCGTCGCGCTGCGCCAGTGCTCGCCTGAGCGCCTTCCACCACTCCTTCGGGTGCTGTCCCGCCGCGCGCGAGACGTAGGAGGCGACGTCGCGCTCGGGGTCGCGCAGACTCACGAGCAGGTACAACGCGGGCTGGGCCGCCCCGACTCCGCCGAGACGGCTGACGTGCTCTGCGATGTAGCGCTCGCGCGAGTGAGCCTGGTCATCGGCGCCGGCGGCTCCCGGGCGATCGCACTGTTCGCGCAGCGCGTCGGCATAGCGCTCCAGTCCCCAGCGCCGGCAGACCCGCAGGATCTGCACGTCCGCCTCGATCGCCTCCAGGGCTCCGAGTAGCGCGAGGAACCGTGCGCGCTTGCCTTCCTCGCTCAGCCACGCGTAGGAGGAGACCGCCACCGTGAACGCGGCCCATCGATCGTCGAGGCCCTCGGCAAAGACGCAGTTCCCGTAGATGAACGCGATCGGCGCCACCATCCTCAGCGGCCCCGCACGTCGCTCGCTCTCACCAGCAGTCGCACTCGAGGCCCGAGCGCGATCACCTGCCCGCTCTCCAGCCGACGGGCCCCGGCCGGTTGGCCCAGCGTGATCGCGTGACCGATTCCCCGGCGTGCAGTCGCCCGCGATCCTCTCTCGATCGCACGCCCGCTGCGCTGATGCTCGACGGACACGAGCACCGCGCCTGGACCCGTGTAGCGAAGACGACGCAGGCGACTGTCGGATCCGTCCGGGAGCAGCAGGATCTCCTGCGGGTACCAACGGCCTCCCGGCGGCGCGCAGCGCTGCACACCAGACAGCCGCCGCGGTACGACGCGATAGCGCACCAGCGCGAACGCCGCCAGGTGGAAGGTGCGACCCTCGATCCGGATCGCACTCAACAGGGTGGCAGCTGCGCCGGGCAGCGCGATCGCGCGCAGGTACCACGGAAGCGCTCCGCCGAGAGCCCCGAGGAGCGGCAACTCGCCCGCAAGGAGGCCGGCGGTCACAAGCGCGAGGAAGTACATCACTCCCCGCACCGGCACCCCGCCGGGGTTCAGCCGCACGCGGTCGACGCTGTAGATGCGCCGCTCGAGGTCGAAGACCCGTCGGTAGGAGCGGACTTCGATCATGACGCCCCGAACAGCGACGTGACCGTGGCGCGCAGCAGGCTCACGCCGGCCGGAGTCGCGAGCAGCACGGAGACGATCCCGACCGCGAACACACCCGCGGCCTCCTTGAAGTCCCTCCGGAACGCAAGCACGGTCGCCGCCACCGAGAACGCAAGGCCGATCAAGCTCATCGCGACCGCCCTGCCCGTGTTGCCCGCCTTCGCCGCAGCCGATTCCAGCGAGCCGCCGCCTTCTGGCGTGGCCGCCGGCGGCGCCGTCGTCGCGCCGGGGCTCGAGACGGCGGCGGGAGCTGCCGTGGGCGCCGTCGCGGTGCACACGCACGCGAGCAGCGCGATCACCAGCCAAAACGAACATCGCGTCTTCATCGCCTCTCCTCGGATTGGGGTCTACGCATCGGGGTCCGTCTGCACGGCCGAGATCTCCCAGCGCCCCTGGCTGCGGACGACGTCGAGTTCGTACGCGAGCGTGTAGCGGACGCCGCGGGTGTCCTGCGCCTGCACGGTCGCCAGCACCGCGCCCAAACCCGGCGCCCAGTCCAGGCGCTGCATCAGCTCGAGACTCAGGGCCAGGCCCGGAAGCGAAACCTGTGCGCCGCCGGTGAGATCGGCCGCCAGCTCGCTGGAGGATCCAGCCAGGTAGTTGCGCAGGGCGCGCTGCACCACGGTCGCGAGCTCCGGATTGGCCACTTCGCGGAGGTGCGCGCTCGCCTGCGCCGGGCCCGCCGAGGGCGCACCCACGAACGCGGGATATCCGTCGAGCGCAAGAGCGCCGTCTGAGGTGCGCGTCACGGCGACCGTCACGTACAGCAGGCCAGCCGCGTTCGTCTGCGCGGCGACGGTGTACACGTGCTCACCTGGCGCCGGTTCGCGCGCCTGGGCGACTTCTGCCCATTCGACACGCTGCTCGCCGCTCGTCGGAAGCTCGAGCCCGGCGTCGGGTTCGATGCCGCTTCCGAGAAACGGTTCGAGCGAGCTGGCGCTCGCTTGCGGTTCCGCAGCGTCCCACGTGAGATAGCGGCGGACGAACAGGACCGCGTACGCTTCTGCCGCCTGGTCTCGCTGCGCCGGCACGCGTACTGCCACGGGACGCAGGTCGGACTGCGGTGGGGCAATCGCGAACCGGGCGCTCGCCGCCAATCCAGCCAGCGACGCAATGCAGAGCAGATACCGGGGGAGCTGGCGCGCCAGGCGGATGCGCCACATCGAACGACTGCTGACCGTGACGGTCGGGCGCACTCGGTCGCGGACCATGCCTCGCCCCTCAGCGCTCGAATCCGAACTCTGACTGTTCGGAGCGCTGCGGCTGCGGCACGACCGCCGTCGCGCCCGCCGAAGCCCTCGTCGAAGTCACAGCTTCGATTTGCGCGCTCCGCGGCTCGGCGTCGTCCGCGACCGCCAGCGTGCGCTCGGGCGAGGCGACTCGTGGCTCAGATCGCTCGCTCGGCAAGCGCGCTGCCTCCTCCGCGCGTTGGTGAATCCGCATGCGGTCCGTCGTGCGCTCCTGCGCAGCGTGCCTGCGAGACCAGCCGGCGCCGGTCGCCTCACGCCACACCTCGGCGTGCGCGACGCGCGCCGAGCGTCGAGACGGCGCACCGCGCGAGCCGCCGGCAACGAGCAGCCCGCCGGCGATCCGGCGTCTGGTGCCGGCTCCGGAGGACAGGCTCGTGAGCGCCACCAGCCCGCCTACCAGTCCCGCGGCGGCCAGCAGCATCGTCGCGCCGGCGATCCTGCGGAGCAACCCCTCTGCGCCCCCGGGCGCCGTCGGCTCGATGTCCTGACGCTCGGCAACGCGCGCGAGGAAGTCGTCCTCGCCGTACACGCGATAGACCTCGCGGGGTGCGCGTCGCAGCGCTGTCATCTCATGCCCACCGAGCACGGCACGCGGGCGACCGGAACCCGGAGCGGGAAGCAACCCGGATCCCGGCCGCTTGCGCGCGGATGGGCATCGCCGTGTCGCCGTCCATTCAACCGACAGCCGGCGTCCCAGGAGCCATGCCTATGAGTGGGGGGAGATATCTTCATAGGTCGGCCCTGTCTCCTCTTCCGACGCTCGCCATCGGATGGGACAACGCCCTCGTCATGCGCCAACAGCCGCCTCAGCCGGCCGCATCTTCCGCGAGCGGCTCGCGTGGCGGGGGGCCGCCTTCGTCGTGCGCAAGCAGCCGCGTCAGTCGTGCGCGCGCGCGTTGCGCCACCTTGCGGTACTTCTCGGCCGACCAGCCGAAGCGTCGGCAGAAATCGGCCCGTCCCATCTGCAGCCCGACCTGGCATGCGAGCAGAAGCTGCTGGTCAGGGGTTAGCTCGCGCGCCAACGACTCCACCCGCCGCAGCTCCTCGCGGAGGATCACGAGCGTCTCGAGCTCCGCTCGTATGTCAACGACATCCAGCTGCTCGTGCTCGAGGCAGTCCAGCGACAGGGACGCCTCGATCGCAGCCTCGATCGGACTACGCCCCGAAAGCGCTCGGCGTCGGTCATGAATCCGCGAGAGGAAGCGTTGCTCGAGAGCGTTCGCCAGATGCACCCTGCCAGAGAACCGCCCGCCCCGACGCGTGTGAGCTATCAGCTCGAGCGTCGCCTGGCTGTAGCAATCCTCGAGATCCTCCCGG
Source organism: uncultured Solirubrobacteraceae bacterium (assembly GCA_963737025.1). GTDB lineage: Bacteria > Actinomycetota > Thermoleophilia > Solirubrobacterales > Solirubrobacteraceae > Palsa-744. The sequence continues at coordinate 876,529 of CAVTRA010000003.1, read as the reverse complement.
CGCAGCCGGTGCCGGTGGACTCGCAGCAGGAGCTCGCGCTTGGCGCGTGCGACCTGGGCCACGGCGTCCGCCGGGTCGAGCGCGCGCATCGATCCGGCGCCAACACCTGGCATCGCCTGCGCGGCACGCGCTTGCGGCTGAGGCGGGGTAGACACATGGGGATGTCGCGCGCGAGCGCCCGCAGACCCCCCTCCCAATTCGCCACGGCTGCCATGCAGGCGGTCCGGCCGACCTCGACGGCGGCGTGCCCGTGAGTCTTAGCGACCGCCTACAAGCCCTCGATCGCCGCCAGCAGCAGACACCCGGCGTGCGCTTCGTCGCGGCGCTACTAAAGAAGTACAGCGATGACCAGGGTGGCCAGCTCGCGGCGCTGATCGCCTACTACGCGTTCGTGTCGCTGTTCCCCCTGCTGCTCGTGCTCGTGACGATCCTCGGGTTCGTCCTGCAGGGCAACCCGGCCGAGCGCCAGAAGATCCTCGAAGGCACGCTCGGGCAGTTTCCGATCATCAGCGACTACCTGAAACTGCATTCGCTGAACGGCAGCTCCACGGCGCTCGTCATCGGCATCGTCGGCTCGCTGCTCGCGGGCATGGGCTTCACCGGGGCGACGCAGACGGCGTTCAACCGCATCTGGCACGTGCCCTTCAAGCACCGTCCCGACTGGCTGTTCTCGCGCATTCGCGGCCTGGGCATGCTCGCCCTGCTCGGGACGATGGCGATCGTCTCTACGGTTGCCGCCGGCTACGTCGGCGCAGCGAGCCACGGTGCGACGGCGGTCGTCGCGGGGGTGGTGGTCGCGTTCGTCGTGAACCTCGCGCTGTTCCTGATCGCGTTCAGACTGCTGACGGCCATCGACCTGCAGTGGCGCGAAGTGCTCCCCGGCGCGATCGTCGCGGCCATCCTGTGGCAGCTGCTGCAACACCTCGGGGGCTACTACGTCGAGCACATACTCAAGCGAACGGGCCCGCTGTACGGCATCTTCGCCGTCGTTCTCGGCCTCCTCGCGTGGCTCTATCTCGGCGCCCAGCTGACGATCATCTCCGCCGAGATCAACGTGGTCAAGCAGCGACGGCTGTGGCCGCGGAGCTTCTTCTCCGATCCGCTGCTCGACGCCGACCGCCGCGCGCTGACCTCCTCCGCTGAGGCCGAGGAGCGCGTCCAGGACGAGAATGTCGAGGTCACCTTCGACACGCCCGCGCAGCCCCTACCCGCTCCCGCCGACACCCAACCCGAGCCGCTAGATCGCTGAGTCTTGGCTCTACAGAGCCGTTTCCGAGGTCACAACGAAGTACTTGCGCACGCAACCATCGCGCGCTATACTAACTAAACTTTCGTAAGCTCATATGGAGCGATCACTCATGTCATCACCCTCATCCCCCTCAGAGAACACAACGATCCAGTCGCCCGAGCCGGGTCCCCGCTTGCGGTTGATCCCACTCGATGACACCGTCGTGTTCCCCAACATGGGCATCACGCTGACGATCGACGTCGGCGACGACGAGCGCGTCGTGCTGGTGCCCCGTCACGAGAACGAGTTCCTCGAGGTCGGCACGATCGCCGAGGTCTCAGAGAAGATCCGCCTACCCGGCGGCGGGCGTGCGGTTTCGCTGTCCGGCGAGCACCGCGCGCTGATCGGCGCGGCCGAGACCGGCCCGTCCGGCGAGCTGCGCGTCGAGGTCGACGAGCGTCCCGACGAGGTGCCGACCGACAAACGCACGCGTGAGCTGGAGCGCGAGTATCGCGCGACCGTCGAGGAGATCCTCGAGCTGCGCGGCGACGACGGGCGTATCGCCGCGTTCCTGCGTGCGATCGCCGAGCCGGGCGCGCTGGCGGACTCCGCCGGCTACTCCCCCAACCTCTCATACGAGCAGAAGGTGGAGCTGCTGCGCACGCTCGACGTCACCGAGCGCCTCGAGCTCGCTGTGAAGCTGCAGCGCGAGAGCCTCGCTGAGCTGCAGGTGCGCAAGCGCATCCGCGAGGACGTGCAGGAGGGCGCTGAGAAGCAGCAGCGCGAGTACTTCCTGCGCAAGCAGATGGAGTCGATCCGCAAGGAGCTCGGCGAGGACGACGCGTCGGTCGCCGACGAGTACCGCACGAAGATCGAGGACGCCGACATGCCCGAGGACGTCAAGGAGCAGGCTCTGAAGGAGCTCTCGCGCCTGGAGCGCATGGGCGAGCAGACCGGCGAGTCGAGCATGATCCGCACCTACCTGGACTGGCTGATCGCGGTGCCGTGGGGCAAGCGCTCCGAGGAGCACCTCGACCCGGTCGCCGCGCGTGCGGTGCTGGACGCCGACCACGCGGGCCTGGAGGACGTCAAGGACCGTGTGACCGAGTACCTGGCCGTGCGCAAGCTGCGCCAGGACCGAGACATCGAGGCCGACCCCAAGTCGGGCGCGATCCTCACGTTGATCGGCCCCCCCGGCACCGGCAAGACCTCGATCGGCGAGTCGATCGCCCGTGCCACCGGACGCGAGTTCGTGCGCATGTCGCTGGGCGGCGTGCGCGACGAGGCCGAGATCCGCGGGCACCGTCGTACCTACATCGGAGCACTCCCCGGCCGTCTGGTCAGGGCGCTGCGCGATGCCGGCACGATGAACCCGGTGATCCTGCTCGACGAGGTCGACAAGGTCGGCGCCGACTGGCGCGGAGACCCCTCCGCGGCGCTGCTCGAGGTCCTGGACCCCGCGCAGAACCACTCGTTCCGCGACCACTACCTCGACGTCGAGCTCGACCTCAGCCAGGTGATGTTCCTGGCGACGGCGAACGTGGCCGACACGATCCCCGGACCGCTGCTCGACCGCATGGAGGTCATCAGCTTCGACGGCTACACCTCCGAGGAGAAGCTAGCGATCGCCAAGGGCTACCTGTGGCCGCGCCAGCGCGACCGCAATGGCCTGCGCGAGGACGAGGTCGAGATCTCCGACGACGTGCTGCGCACGATCATCGCGGAGTACACCCGCGAGGCCGGCGTACGCAGTCTCGAGCGCAATCTCGGCACCGTGCTGCGCAAGACCGCCACGCGGATCGCCTCGGGCAAGGCTGAGGTCCCGGTGAAGATCGATGTGGAGACCGTGCGCGACGCGCTCGGTCGCCAGAAGTTCTTCCAGGAGGCAGCCGCGCGCACAGCCACACCGGGTGTCGCGACGGGGCTCGCCGTGACCGGCGCCGGCGGCGACGTGCTGTTCGTCGAGGCCACCGCCATGAAGGGCGGCGGCTCAGGCGGCGGCAACAGCCTCGTGCTGACCGGTCAGCTGGGCGACGTGATGAAGGAGTCCGCGCGGATCGCGCTCTCCTACGTCCGTGGCCACGCCGAGGAGCTCGGCATCGATGAGCACGCGTTCGAGAACAAGGAGTTCCACGTGCACGTGCCCGCCGGTGCGATCCCCAAGGACGGTCCCAGTGCCGGCGTGACGATGGTCACCGCCCTCGCCTCGCTGCTGTCAGGGCGCCCGGTAAAGCACACGGTTGGCATGACCGGCGAGGTCACGCTACAGGGCCGCGTGCTGCCGATCGGCGGGCTCAAGCAGAAGGCGCTCGCCGCCCACGCGGCCGGCCTGACCGACGTGATCCTGCCCGAGCGCAACCGCGGCGATCTCGACGAGATCCCGGAGGAGGTCCGAGAGCAGATGACCTTCCACCCGGTGATGACCGTCCAAGAGGTCATCGACCGCGCGCTGGAGCCGGCCCGCGATGTCGCGCACGCGTAGATGTGAGCCCGTCCCCGAGGAGGTCCGCGTAACAGCGGACCTCCTCGAGCGGCGCTGGCAACTGTCGATCATCTATGCCGCGCTCACCGGCGCGCTGCGCTTCAGCGAGTTCGCCGACGCCGTCGCAGGCATCTCCCCGCGAATGCTGTCCGAGCGTCTGCGCGACCTCGAGGCCGCAGGCCTTGTCAAGCGCACCGTCATCCCCTCGAGCCCGCCGACGGTCGAGTATCGCCTGACCGAGCGCGGGCGTCGGCTCGGCCCGATCATCGAGGCCATGCGCGAGTACTCGCGCGAGCCGGTCTAGAGCGGTTCTCGGCCCGAAATTCTGTCTGAGGCGCATTTGGCCAATGGCCCGTTGGCCAAATGCCTCAATCCGCTGCGGGGAGCCCCGCGGTACCCGCTTGTCAAGCCCGTCCGGCCCCGATGCTGCTCATCCCCACGAGCTGGCCGCCCGCGCATTCCGACGCGTGCACGTCGGCGTCGGCGGCGGACGGCGGATTGCGGATCCCGGCGACGCCGATCAGCCCTCCGAGCGCGACGAGCGCCGCGGCGATGGCGACGCCGAGGTGAAAGCTGTGCAGCGAGGCCTGTTCGGCGGCGCTGCTGATCGCGTGCGCCTGCGCCGGGGGAAGGCCGCGCACGTCAGGACGGCCGAGCGGCAGCCGCTTGGCAGCGTTGACGGCCGCGCGGCCGGCGGGGCCGAGCCGCACTCCGGAGAGGTGTTGATCGAGGGTCGAGCTGAACGAGCCTGCAACGGCGGCGCCGACGGCGGCCGTCCCCAGTAGACCGGCCACGCGCGCGACTGCGTTGTTGACTCCCGAGGCGATGCCTGCCTGGTGCTCGGAGCCGGCGAGCACGGCGGCGGTCAGCGGGGCGACCGTCATCGAGAGCCCGAGCGCGAAGACGAGCAGCCCGGGGAGCACTTCGGAGACGTAGTCGACTTGCGTGCCGATGCCCAGGAACAGCAGCAACCCGCAGGCCGCGACCAGCGGGCCGGCACCCATGAACAGACGCGGGCCGTAGCGATCGGCGAGCGCGCCGAAGCGTCTGGAGAGGAAGAACATCATGAGCGTCGCCGGCAGGGTCGCCAGGCCACTCTGCAGTGGCGTGTAGCCGCCGATCTGCTGCAGTAACAGGATCAGGAAGAAGAACAGGATCGCGAGGCCCGCGTACATGGCGAACGTCTCGACGTTGCCCGCGGCGAAGTTGCGCCGACGGAACAGACCTAGCGGCAGCATTGGATCGCGCGCGCGAGACTCGTAGAGGGTGAAGAGGACGAGCAGGATCACGCCGCCGACGAGCGGCACGATCACGGCGGGGCTCGACCATCCCAGACGCGGCTGCTCGATCAGCGCGAAGACGGGGCCGGCGAGGCCGGCGGCGCACAGGATGGCGCCTGGAACGTCGATCCGGCGCTTGCCGGCCTGACGTGGCGCGGCGCGCGGGATCACGAGCATGATCAGCGCGACGCAGACGATCACGAGCGGGATGTTCACGAGGAAGATCCAGCGCCAGGAGGCGATCGCGAGGAGCTCGCCGCCGGCGAGCGGCCCGAGAACCCCCGCGATCGCGCCCCACGCCGTCCAGCTCCCGATCGCCTTGCCTCGCTCGCCCTCGGAGAACGTGTTGACGATCACGGCAAGCGAGCTCGGCACGAGCAGCGCCCCGGCGATGCCCTGCAGGGCGCGTGCGGCGACCAGCGCGCCGATCGAGGGCGCGAGCGCGCACGCGAGCGACGCGACGCCGAAGCCGCTGACACCGATCGCGAATACGCGCCGCTCGCCGTACAGGTCGCCGAGTGAGCCTCCGACCAGGATCAGCGAGCCGAGCGTCAGCAGGTACCCGTTGACGATCCACTGCTGGGCCGCGAGCCCGCCGCCGAGGGCGCGCTGGATCGTCGGCAGGGCGACGTTGACGACGGTGCCGTCGAGCAGCACGATGCTCGAACCGAGGATGCACGCGACGAGCGTCAGGCTCTTGGTGCGGGCGAGGTCCGCGCCCGTCGCCGGCGTTCGCTGGGACGCCGTTGCCGCGCGGCGCGTCACACGCGCGTGAGCGCAGAGCGCTCCAGCTGCGCGATCTCGGTGTGCCCGCTGAGCGCGAGCGTGAGGTCAAGCTCGGCGAGCAGGCAGCGCAGCACCTGTTCCACCCCGGCCTGGCCGCCGAGCGCGAGGCCCCATATGTAGGGACGTCCGAGGCAGACCGCGTCGGCGCCGAGGGCGAGCGCCTTGAACACGTCGGCGCCGGTGCGGATGCCGCTGTCGAAGAGGACGGGGAACTGCTCGCCGACGGCGTCACGCACATCCGGCAGCGCATCGAGCGCGCCGAGGGCGCCGTCGACCTGGCGGCCACCGTGGTTTGAGACGATCAGGCCGTCGACGCCGGCGTCAAGCGCCCGGCGTGCGTCGTCGGCGTGGATGATCCCCTTGAGCACGATCGGCAGGTCGGTCTGCTCGCGCAGCCACGCGAGGTCTGCCCAGGTGACGCTCGGGTTGGCGAACTGGTAGGCCCAGTGTCCGATCGCAGGGCCGGGGTCCTCCTCGGGTGCTCGCTCGAGCGCGGCGCGGAAGACGGGGTCGCTGAAGTAATTGGCGACGCCCTCGCCTTTGAGGAACGGCAGGTAGCCGTTCTGCAGGTCGCGCGGCCTCCAGCCGAGCAGCCACGTGTCGAGCGTGACGACGATCGCGCTGTAGCCGGCGTCGGCGGCACGGCTGACGAAGCTGGCGGCCAGCTCCCGCTCCCTGGGCCAGTACAGCTGATACCAACGGCTGGCCTGGCCCATCGCCTCGGCGACGTCCTCGATGGTGTTGGAGGCCGCGGTGCTGAGGATCGCGGGCAGACCGTGCGCGGCCGCGGCGCGACCGACGGCGAGCTCGGCGTCGGGGTGGACGATCGACTGCACGCCGACGGGCGCGAGCAGGACCGGCGCGGGCAGCGCGGTGCCAAGCACGCTGGTGGCGAGGTCTCGCTCGGAGACGTCGCGCAGCATCCGCGGCACGATCAGCCAGCGCTCGAACGCTTCGAGGTTGGCACGCATCGTGAGCTCGGCGCCGGCGCCGCCGGCGACGTAGCCGAAGGCCTCGGCGCTGAGCAGCTCGCGCGCGCGCTCCTCGAGCTCCGCGACCGAGGTCGGCAGCGCGGGCGTTTCGCCGGCGAGGCCGCGGGCATAGATCTCGTACTGGAAGTTCGCGTAGGGCTGGCGCTGCTCCAGCGCGGGGTCGCTGTCGCTCATGCGCCAGACCCTACTGTGATCCGTCGTCAGCGCTCCTCGGGAGCGACGGCTTTCTCGCGAGATTCTTCGATGCGGGTGAGGTAGCTCTCACGCGATTGCGCTGTCATGAGTGACATCCATGCAAACTCCCAAGCACCCCATTACCCGCAGGCAGCTGCTGCGCTACGCGGGCGCCGGCGCCGCAGGGCTGACGATGACCGGTGCGCTGGGGGAGCTCGCGCGTGCGCTTGCCTCGTCGGGTCCAACCGCGCCGCCGGCGGCGCCGCGCTGGCACACGCGTCCCGACCTGCGGATCCCGGCGTTGACGGTCGCGCGGCGCGAGCCGGGGGTCTCCGCCGACCCGATCTTCATCGCGCCGTACAACGCGCCCAACGGCCAGGCCGGCGCGGTGATCGTCGACAACAGCGGCGAGCCGCTGTGGGAGAACCCGCTCAGCGGCAAGGTGACGACGAACTTCCGCGTGCAGCGCTACCGCGGCAGCCCGGTGCTGACATGGTGGGAGGGCTCGATCGAACTCGGTCACGGCGTCGGCGAATACGTGATCGCCGACTCGAGCTATCGCGTCCTGCGCCGCGTGCAGGCGGCAAGGGGGCTGCGCGGTGATCTGCATGAGTTCGTGATCACGCCACGCGGAACGGCGCTGCTGACCAGCTACGTAGTGACGGGCGCGGACCTATCGCCGGTGGGCGGCCCGCGCCACGGCACGATCCAGGACGCGATCTTCCAGGAGATCGACCTCGCCGACGGCGAGCTGCTGCTCGAGTGGCACAGCCTCGAGCACATCCCGCTGGCGGAGTCCTACGCGCCGGTGGAAGCCGACTGGGACTTCTTCCACATCAACTCCGTCGCGCTCGACGGCGACGGCAACCTGCTGGTGTCGGGCCGCAGCACGCACACTGTCTACAAGCTCGACCACAGCGGCGCAATCATATGGCGCCTCGGCGGCAAGGGCAGCGACTTCGATATGGGCGCAGGCGCGAGCTTCGCGTGGCAGCACGATGCCCGCCGCCAATTCGACGGCACGATGACCGTGTTCGACAACGGCGCGACCCCGGCGGTGGAGAAGCGCTCGCGCGCGCTGATCCTGGACGTCGACGAGGCGACGATGACCGCGACGATGCTCGACGAATACACCCACCGCAACATCCTCGCGGGCAGCCAGGGCAGCACGCAGCTGCTTCCCAACGGCAACGTGTTCGTCGGCTGGGGCGAAGTGCCGCGCGTGTCGGAGTTCGACCACGCCGGGCGCATCGTGTTCGACGCCGAGCTCGGCCACCAGTACGAGTCATACAGGGCCTTCCGCCTGCCGTGGACAGGCATCCCTGCGGACGCGCCGGCGATCGCGCTGGCCGGCGCCGGCCGCGGCCGCGACCTGACCGCATATGCGAGCTGGAACGGCGCGACCGAGGTGCACGAATGGCAGCTGCTGGCGGGCAGCGATCCGGGCGAGCTGGCACCGGTGGCGAGCACGCGCGCCCGCGGCTTTGAGACCGCGCTGCGTACGCCTGCCGCCGGCCCTCATTTCGCGGCACGCGCGCTCGACCGCTGGGGGAACGCGCTCGGCGATTCAGACATCGTCAGCAGTTGATGCTGCGCGACAGCCCGTCTGTCAGCTGAGCCCTCGTCAACCGAGCACGAGCTCGGCGGCGGAGCGCAGCGTGGCGGCGTCGCCGGAGATCAGCAGCGTGGTGACGACCGACTCGCGCCACTTGTGGAGGTCGTCGCGGATCTTCTCGCGCGAGCCGATCAGCGAGAGCTGTTCGATCAGCGCCGTCGGGATCACCGCGCACGCCTCATCCTTCTTACCACTCAAATAGAGCTCCTGGATCTCATCGACCTCGCGCTCGTAGCCCATGCGGATGGGGACGTTGGCGTGGAAGTTGGCGCCTTTGGCGCCCATGCCGCCGAAGTACAGCGCGTAGAACGGCCGTAGCGCGTCGGCGGCTGCCTCAACGTCGTCGGTGACGATCAGCGGCACGGTCGCGCATACCTCGAAGTCAGCGGCGCCGCGACGCGCGCCGTCCCTCCCCCAGCCCTCCTCGAGCGAGGGCCGATACAGCTCCTCGTAGACAGTCGGCGAGAACAGCATCGCCAGCCAGCCGTCGCACAGCTCGGCGCAGAGCGCAATGTTCTTGGGTCCCTCGGCGCCGAGGTAGATCGGGATGTCCTCGCGCAGCGGGTGGATGGAGGACTTCAGCGGCTTGCCGAGGCCCGTTCCGTCGGGCAAGGGCAGCGGGTAGTGCGGGCCGGGTGCTTCCAGGCGCCCCTGGCGTGCCCACACGTCGCGCAGGATCCCGATGTACTCGCGGGTGCGCGCGAGCGGCTTGGCGAACGGCATGCCGTACCAGCCCTCGACGACCTGCGGGCCGGAGACCCCGAGCCCGAGGATGAAGCGCCCGCCTGACAGATGGTCCATGGTCATCGCGGCCATCGCCGTGGCGGCCGGTTGGCGCGCCGACATCTGCACGATCGCGGTGCCGAGCTTGATGCGCTCGGTCGACGCGCCCCACCACGCCAGCGGCGTCAGGCAATCCGAGCCGTAGGCCTCCGCCGTCCACATCGAGTCGAAGCCGAGGCGCTCCGCCTCGGCCACCGCCTCGACCGCGCCCGGCGGCGGCCCGCCGGCCCAGTAGCCCGTGTTCAACCCAAGCTTCAGCGCTCCGCCCACGCCCGCGAGCCTACCGTAGGCAGAGCGCTGTACCGCTCAAACTTCCTGGGGGCGACCTCCGTAGGCGATCAGGCCGTAGATCACGAGCACGTCGATCGCAAAGACCGCGAGCGACAGCCACGGGTCGGCGGCGATGAACAGCAGCTGTCCGATCGCGCTGAGCGAGGCCACGGTGACCCCCGCCCACCTTGCCCAACTTGCCTGTGCGTACACGCCAATGCCGGCGCACACCTCGACGACCCCGATCACCAGCACGATCCATCCCCACGTGTTCAGCGAGCTGAACACGAAGTGGGTGTTGGAGACATAGAAGCTCGAGTTGGCCACAGCGGCGATGCCGTAGATGATGTTCAGCGTTCCCGCCATCAACAGCATCGTTCCAGCGAAAATCATCCAGCCGTAGCCGTACGATTCTTCGTATTCGGCGGGGCGCGCTTCGGCGCGTGCCCGGCCTGGGGCGCGGTCCCCGGGTGTTTCAGCGAATGTGCCCATGGTTTCACTACCTCCTGGCTCTCAACAGAGCCCGTGGCTCACGAACAAAAACTAACCTCGCCGCGACACTACGGCGTCGTTTGAGGTTCGGCATCACTCGAGACGGGTGATGAGGTCTAGGTGGCGGGTGAGACGCTCACGGCGCACCGGCTCGACGCAGCGCAGTGGCCCCGCGGCAAGGGCCTGAACGGAGCAAACGATCAGTTCCATCGTGCCGCAATTCTCGAGCTCCACGTACAACTCCCCGCCGCGCTCGTCCGCGAGGGTGTGCTCGACACGAAACAGTGAGAATCCGTCCGTAACGTAGTCTCCCGCCCGAAACTCACACGTCTGCGCGCTCAACGGCAACGCCGTCGCCGCGTTCGACACCGGCGCAGCGTCCGTATTCGATGCCGGCGCGTGCTCGCATGAGTTCGGGCAGTGCCCGGAAGTGCTGGCGGGACCCTGCCCACCCCGCCGAGGCATCTCCGCCTCCAGGTCCGGCTTATGCCGAAACCGCCGTATCCAGCGATGCACCGTCACATCAGGCGGTTTCCCCGCCCAGCAGTCGCCGCTTTTGCTCGGCGAACTCCTCGTCGGTGAGGACCCCCTGCGTGCGGAGGTCGGCAAGTTCCTTCAGTCGGGTCATGGTGTCGGCCGAGAGTCCTCCCGAAGCCGCAGGCGCAGGCGCCTGGCCGGCCGATCCGGCTTCGAGATTCGAGATCCGCTGTTCCTGTTCGGACTCCCGCTGACTCGCCTTTGCGCCGTGCCGGCCCGCGACGTACGCGCCGCCGCCAACCGCCGCAGCGCGCAACAGGGGCCGCCTCCTCATCAGGGGCATATCGTCATACCCCCTACTCTGCGCCTTCGGGCAGCGACAGGCCCAGCGCGAGCATCACCTCGGGAGCGGCTGCGATCACGCGCGGCCCCCCGACCTGCGGCGCTACGGCGAGCAGCACGCCGAGAATGTCCTCGGGCGTAACGCCTTCGGACACCGCATTGGCTATCTGCCAGGCGTAGGAGGCAGGGGGAGCGTCCAGCGCTATCAACGCCGCGATTTTCACGAGCGCAAAGGTCGAAGGATCCAAGCCCGTGACCTCCAGCCCCGTCTCTCGCAGGCCTAGTGATGCTTCGATGAAGTCCATCTCGCCGGAGGAGATCCCGGCCAGCTTGTCTTGCACGTGCTCCGCGACGGCCATCGTGATCCTTTCGTGTAGGTGCCGATTGCGTGAAGCTCGAAGGTAAGGCAGCCGGAAGGCCGTGGCATCACCCGATCGGCATGACGCCTCCGGTGCATCAGCTGCAGTTGATCGGGCCCAGGGCCTTCTGATAGGCAGCGAGGAGCCGTTCGAAAGACGTCTTCAGCTGGGCGCTGACTTCTCCCTGGCTGAGACTCCCGACGATGCTCGCCACGTTCGCACCGACGAGCGCGGTGAATTCCTTCGTGGCGTGTTCCACTTCCTGCTTGCGAGCCGGCGCGAGATCCGGCTGGGCATCCTTGATCTTGGTGAGGTCATCGCCGATCGTGGTGAGGTCATCCTTGACTTCGGTCGTTGCGGTGCTGCTGGGCGTGATCGTGCTCAAATGCTGAACCGTGGTGCTGATATCGGCCTTGGCGGCGCAGACCGTCTTCTGCGCCTTTTCCTGTTGCGATTCTCCGCATCCCGCGAGCGCGAGCGCCAGCGGCAACACCACCCCCGCGAGAAGCGAGACACGCCAGTTGCGAGCCCCCCGACCCGGTTTTGCGTTATCCACCACGCGCCGCAGTCTCTCCGAACGCGCCGCCAGCGCATCCTCCGATTCGAGTGATCATGAGCCGGGCGTGGCTTGCGAACCCGGTCCTTCCTGATGCGTCGAGTGGTCGTTTCGTCGACGCCGCAAGACGATCGCGATCCATATCAACCCGCCCGCCACGGCAGCGCCGATCAGCGCCCAGGCCCATCCTGGCAGGCCGCCCGATTCAGAGGATTCCTGGTTTTTGTTCGTCGCGGCTGCAGCGCCCGCGGCCGCTGCCGCTGCCGGCGCATGGCTCGTGGAGGTTGTAGTCGTCGCTGGCGCAGTCGTAGTAGCGGTCTGGGTCTTGACGACCGTGTTCGTCTGTGTGGGCGCGGTCACGGTCGTGGTTTGCGCAGGCGCAGTGGCGGTCGTGGTCTGCGTGACCGTCTTCGGCTGAGTCGGAGCGGTTTTCGAGGTCGCGGTAGTCGTCGGGGAGCTCGCAGCCGTGGACGCGGTCGCCGCGGTCGCTGTTTGGCTCGCCGCTGCCTGGGTCTGACTCTTGGTCTGCGTGCCAGTGGCAGACGCACTCGTGTCGGTGCTGGCGGTGGGGCCTTGCGCTCGGTCGGAGGCGGTCTGACTCAGGGTGCTGGCTACGCTGGAGCTTCCTCCTGATCCACAGGCGGCCAAAGCGAATAGGGAAAGGCCCAGACCGCACAGCCGAAGAGCCATGCCTGTCCGGAACGACCGACCGGCCGGAATCTCCATAGATGCCATGCGAGTCCTCCAAACTCGAATCTAACGGCGCACTGTCGCGGGTTGAGATGAACGCCGCATCATCCCGACTGGGTGAATCCGTTCAGCCCTCACTCAACACATGTGCACCAGCCGCAAGTGTGGTGTGTGCATCACCCCCGCGAGCGCGCACCGCGGTTAACCTGAAAGCGCCGTGCGCCGCGTAGGCAAGCTATTCACCGGTATAGGTTGAGGCAGAAGGGGGCTGATCGCCATGGAGCTGAGCACGGTGGCGGACAGCTCGCAGCGCAAGGTCGGCGCGGCCGGAATGGTGTTGACGACGCTCGCCGCGGGTCAGTTCCTGATGACCCTCGACACGACGGTGATGAACGTTTCGATCGCAACGGTGGCCAAAGACGTCGGCACGACCGTGACCGGTATCCAGACGGCCATCACGCTGTACACGCTGGTCATGGCGTCGCTGATGATCACCGGCGGCAAGCTCGGTCAGATATTCGGCCGCAAGAGAGTGTTCGCGGTGGGCTGCATCATCTACGGCTGCGGCTCGTTCATCACGGCGATCGCACCGAGCCTCGGCGTTCTGATCCTCGGATGGTCGGTCCTCGAGGGGGTTGGCGCGGCGCTGATCCTGCCGGCGATTGTGGCGCTCGTCGCGTCCAACTTCGCCCGCCCCGAACGACCGCGCGCATACGGGCTGGTGGTCTCGGCGGGCGCTATCGCGGTGGCCGTCGGTCCGCTTGTCGGCGGGCTCGCCACGACGTACGCCTCATGGCGATGGGTTTTCGCCGGCGAGGTCGTGGTCGTCCTGTTGATCCTCCTGCTGACCCGCCGGATGGACGACGTGAGCCCGGAGGCGCGAGTGCCGCTCGACCTCCTCGGCACGCTGCTCTCGGCGCTGGGTCTCGGCCTCGTCGTGTTCGGCGTCCTGCGTTCCGGAGTCTGGGGATTCGTGCAGCCAAAGCCGGGTGCGCCGGCGTGGCTCGGTCTCTCGCCGGCAATCTGGTTGGTGCTCGGCGGCGGCCTCGTGACATGCGGATTCGTGGCGTGGGAGGAGCACCGGCTGAGCCAACACCTGGAGGCGCTTCTCGACCCGCGGATGCTCCGCAACCCGACGCTGCGCAGCGGCCTGACCGCGTTCTTCTTTCAGTACTTCCTGCAGGCGGGCATGTTCTTCGTGGTGCCGCTGTACCTGTCAGTGGCTCTGGGCCTGTCCGCGATCGACACGGGGCTGCGGATAATGCCGCTCTCGCTGACGCTGCTGCTGGCAGCCGCCGGCATCCCCAAGGCGTTCCCCAACGCCTCGCCGCGCCGGGTCGTCCAGCTCGGCTTCCTCGCGCTCTTCGCGGGCCTCGCGTCGCTGGTCGGCGCGCTGGATGCGGGCGCCGGGCCGGAGATCGTCACGGTGCCGATGCTGCTCGCCGGCGCAGGCGTCGGCGCTCTGGCCTCCCAGCTGGGAAGCGTCACCGTGTCGTCGGTTCCGGACGCGCAGAGCAGCGAGGTGGGAGGCCTGCAGAACACGATCACCAACCTGGGCGCCTCGCTCGGCACGGCGCTGGCCGGCGCGGTGTTGATCGCCGCGTTGAGCACCTCGGTCCTCACGGGCATCCAGCAGAACGCGGCGGTGCCCGCCCAGGTCAAATCCAGCGCCGGCGTCAAGCTGGCCGGCGGGGCGCCGTTCGTGTCCGACGCTCAACTTCAGAGCGCGCTCGCGAAGGCCCATGTGCCCCCGAAGACCGCCGACGCGATCGTCGAAGAGAACACCAGCGCGCGCCTGGACGGGCTGCGACTATCGCTGTCGGTCCTCGCTCTCGGGGCCCTGATCGCGCTGGTGTTCGCTCGCCGGCTCCCTAGCAAGCAGCCGGCCGCGGTTCCCTCGGTCGCTGCGTAGTCGCGAGCTCGTCCTGCCGATCAGGTGCTATCGCTCAACGAGCGCGAGGGTGAACCCGTCGTAGCCCTTGGCGCCGACGGTCTGGATCGTGGTGGCGCTGATTTGATGCCCGTCCACGCCGCGTGCGAGCAGCTCGTGAAAATGTCGCATGCCCTGGACGCCGGGATCGGTGCAGTCGGGGTCGACGAGCCTCCCATCACGCACGACGTTGTCGGTCACGATCACGCTTCCCGGGCGGGCGAGCTCGAGCGCCAGCTCGAAGTACTCGGGCGTGTGCTGCTTGTCGGCGTCGATGAACACGAGGTCGAAGGGACCGGCGTCTTCGGCGATGAGCTTGCGCAGACCCTCGAGCGCGGGCCCGACTTCGATTTTTATGAGGCCGGCGAGGCCGGCCCGATCGATGTTGGCGGCTGCCACCCGCGCGTACTCTGGGTTGAGCTCGAGCGTGACGAGGCGGCCGTCGGCTGGCAGCGCGCGGGCGAGCCAGATGGCGCTGTAGCCAGCGAGCGTGCCGAGCTCGAGGATGCTGCTCGCGTGGTGTACGCGCGCGAGCAGGTGCAGGAGCTTTCCCTGCGCGGGCGTGAGCGCGATCGGCGGCAGGCCGGCGTCCTCGCTGGCCTGCAGCGCCGCCTCGAGCGCCGCGTCCGCACCGACGAGCTGCTGCTCGATGTAGGCGTCGACCTCGTCCCAACGCGGCTCGCTCATCGCTCGCTCACAGTGCGTGCGTCTGTGCTCATCAGCGCCAGCGGCACGGCGAGCCCGGCCGAGCGGCGGACGGTGGCGATCCGCCGGCCCGCCTGAACCGCGGCGCGCGGGGCGCCGGCGTGCTCGGCGAGACGCGCGAGCGTGCCGTCGAGATCCTCGACGAGCAGCGCGAGGCCCCAGAAGCGCGCCGCGTGCGCCGGTCCGCCGGCGCGCTCGATCACCTCCGCGGGCTCCTGGATCAGCTCGAGGATCTCGTTGCCGAGACGGAAGAACGCCTGGCGCGGCGCGCCCGCGGGGGTCGGCTCCTCGCGGACGCGACGCAGGTCGAGGCCCGCGGCCTGCAGCGCGGCGACGCTGCGGTCGAGCTCCGGCGAGGCCGCGACGACGTGGTCGATCGCGATCGCACCGTTGGGATGCGCCGGCGCGGGCTCCGGCACGGGCTCCGCGGAGATCGTCGTCTCCAGTCCGTCGAGCTCGGTGCTGTTGGCGTCGCGCAGCGACCAGCCGGCGATCCCGACTCCAGGCTGAGCGCCGCTGAAACGCAGACGCACCGTGCCGATCTGGCAGCGGGCATCGCTCACGTCGAATCCGAGCGCGGCCCACCTGTCGGGCTCATCGGCCACCGTCAGCTCATCGATCGTGGGTGCCGGCATCGACCCTCCTTTCGGGCGTTGCCCCGCACCGGTGTCCGGGTAACCCACGTTGGTGGCGCTAAAACGATCAGGCGTGAACCGTACACCCGGGCAGATCGATCCCATTCCCCAGCCGGGCGACCGCGCGCAAACGAATGGGCGCCTGCAGCCGGACACCCGACCGCCGTTGAGCGATCGACGGCGGCTGACGATCCTCGCTATCTGCTGCATGAGCCTCTTGATCGTCGCGATGGACAACACGATCGTGAACGTCGCGCTGCCGTCGATCCACCGCGAACTGCACGCGTCGCTATCGGGGTTGCAGTGGACGATCGACGCGTACGTGATCGTGCTCGCGAGCCTGCTGCTGCTGTCCGGTTCGACGGCCGACCGCCTCGGGCGCCGGCGCATCTTCCAAGTCGGGCTGCTGGTGTTTGTCGGGGCGTCGCTGCTGTGCAGCCTCGCGCCGACGCTCGGCTGGCTGATCGCCGCGCGCGCGTTGCAGGGCGTCGGCGGCTCGATGCTCAACCCGGTGGCGATGTCGATCATCACCAACGTCTTCACGAAGCCGCGCGAGCGCGCCCGCGCGATCGGCGCGTGGGGCGCGGTTGTCGGCATCAGCCTGGCGCTCGGTCCGATCGTCGGCGGAGCACTGACCGACGCGATCAGCTGGCGCGCGATCTTCTGGATCAACGTCCCCATCGGGCTCGCCGCGGTGGTGCTTACGGCCCTGTTCGTGCCGGAGTCGCGCGCGCCCCGCGCGCGACGGCTCGATCCGGTTGGCCAGTTGCTCGTGATCGTCGCGCTGGGGTCGCTCACCTACGCGATCATCGAGGCGCCCCGGGCGGGCTGGATCTCCGCGCAGACGCTCGGCACGTTCGCGCTATCGCTGGTGGCGCTCGCGGGACTCGTGTTCTACGAGCCGCGCCGCAGCGACCCGCTGATCGAGCTGCGCTTCTTCCGCAGCGCGCCGTTCTCCGGCGCGACGCTGATCGCTATCAGCGCATTCGCCGGCTTCGCCGGGTTTCTGCTGATGAACACGCTCTATTTGCAGGATGTGCGCGGCTACTCGGCGCTGGATGCGGGTCTGTGCACGCTGCCCATGGCGCTGGCGGCACTGGTGTGCAGCCCGCTCTCCGGCCGCATGGTCGGTAGCCGCGGCCCGCGCGTGCCGCTGTTCATCGCCGGGAGCTGCATGGCGGCGAGCGCGCTCGTGTTGACGCAGCTCACGGCGTCGACGCCGCTGCCGCTGCTGCTCGCGATGTATGCGCTCTTCGGCGTGGGCTTCGGCTGGGTCAATCCCCCGATCACCTACACGGCGGTGTCGGGCATGCCCAATAACCAGGCAGGTGTCGCCGCCGCGGTCGCGTCCACCAGCCGCCAGGTCGGGCAGGCACTCGGCGTGGCGGTGATCGGCTCGATCCTCGGCGCGGCGGTGGGCAGCCACATCGGCGCCCAGCTCGCCCCGGCGAGCCACCCCGCGTGGTGGCTGGTCGCGGGCTGCGGGGTGAGCGTGCTCACGATCGGAGCGGCCACCACCGGCAGTTGGGGGCAGCGCACGGCGCGCCGGACCGCGCGGCTGTTCGAGGAGGAGGAAGCGGCCGTGGCGCCGCTGCAGCCGGCGTGAGCCGCGAGCGGATCATCGCGTGGCTGTTGCTGGGCGTTCGCTACGTGCTGCCGACGGCGATCGTGATCGGCGGCATCGTGGTCATGGCGCTCGGCAGCGAAAACGACCTCGAGGGCGGCGCCAGCATCGTCAGCGCGGGGCTCGCCGTGTACTTCCTCAATTGGCTGTTTCGCATCGGCGCGCGCGGCGACCGCGAGCGCGACGACGAGGATGCCGCGCGCGAGTACTTCGCGCGCCACGGCCGCTGGCCCCGCTGAGCGGCTCCGCGGCCGCGCTGCCGCCGGCTGAGGCGCCGTCGTCGGCGTATGACAGCTGACCAGCCCCGCGCACGTGGGTTTGTCCATCCGTCGAAGGCTTTTTCGCACACAGCGGGGGAGAATCCCGTGGTGAGCTCGGGAGTGGAGACCACGCCGACCGAGGCGTACCGTCCGCAGGCGCCGTTTCTCGATGAGCTGTTCGAGCTCGACGGCGCGCCGCGCTCGACGGCGCGCGCGCTCGTCGAGGAGCTGCGCCGTCTCGGCGCCGACGGGCTCGTCGACGCCGGCAGGCGGCGCGATGCGATCTTCATGCAGCAGGGGATCACGTTCGAGACGAGCGGCGGCGGCGGGCCGACGAACGAACGGCCGTTTCCGCTGGACCTGGTGCCGCGCGTGCTCAGCGGCGAGGAATGGCGTGAGATCAAGCGCGGCCTGGCGCAGCGTATCCGCGCGCTCAACCACTTCGTTGACGACGTCTACCATGCGCGCGAGATCGTGCGCGAGGGGCTCGTCCCTTGGCGTCTGGTGGCGTCGTGCCCGCAGTTCGCCCGTGCCGTGCACGGGATCCGCCCGCCCGGCGGCGTGTACACGCACGTCGCCGGCTGCGACCTCGTGCGCCACAGCGACGGGACGTGGAAGGTGATCGAGGACAACGTGCGGATCCCTTCGGGCATCTCCTACGTGTTGGAGAACCGCGCCGCGATGGCGCGCCTGGTGCCGGAGCTGTTCGCGTCCTACCGCGTGCGCCCGGTCGAGCACTATCCACAGCTGTTGCTGCGCGCGCTGCGGGCGGTGGCGCCCTCCGCTCAGAGCGAGGCGACCGTCGTGGTGTGGACGCCGGGACCGGCCAACCCGGCGTACTTCGAGCACGCTTTCCTCGCGCGCCAGATGGGCGTCGAGCTGGTCGAGGCCTCCGACCTGGTCGTCCGCGACGACGTGCTCTACATGCGTACCACCAGGGGCCTCGAGCGTGCGCACGCGGTGTACCGGCGTTTGGACGATGACTTCGTCGACCCGCTGGAGTTCCGTCCCGACTCGCTGCTCGGAGTCCCCGGCCTTGTGCGCGCCTACCGCGCCGGCAGCGTCGCGATCGCAAACGCGTTCGGTACGGGCGTCGCCGACGACAAGGCCGTGTACTGCTTCGTGCCGGACATGATCCGCTTCTACCTCGGCGAGGAGCCGATCCTCGAGAACGTGCGCACGTATCTGCTGTCCGACCCCGAAGTGCTCGAGCACGTGCTCCAGCACCTGGATCAGCTGGTTGTCAAGCCGACGGGCGAGTCGGGGGGACGCGGTGTGATGATCGGACCGCATGCGAGCGAGGTCGAGCTTCAGCGCATGCGCCGCGTGATCAGCACCCACCCCGACCGCTGGATCGCGCAGGACGTCGTGTGCCTGTCGACGGTGCCGACCGTCGACGCCAACGGGATGCTGCAGCCGCGCCACGTCGACCTGCGGCCTTTCGCGGTGTTCGGCGAGCGCATCGACATCGTTCCTGGCGGCTTGACGCGGGTGGCTCTCGATGAGGGCTCGCTGATCGTCAACTCCTCGCGTGGCGGCGGCTCGAAGGACACGTGGGTGCTGGAGGACGGCGACGACGCCGATAGAGCTGGGGTGGGTGGGTTTCCAGTTGCCGACACGCAGCCACCCGCGTTGCCCGACCTGCGCTACGGAGCGTGGACCGGGCAGCAGCAACAGCAACAGCAGCAGCAGCAGGAGCTCTGATGCTCGCTCGCATCGCACACGAGCTCTACTGGCTGGGGCGCAACCTCGCGCGGGCGGAGTTCACCGCGCGCGCGGTCGAGGCGGTCTTCCAGGCGGAGCTGCAGGGCACCTCGGAGACGACACCTGGCGTCAGCTTCGGCTCGGGCGGGCTGCTTGCGATGCTCGGGAACGTCAGTGAGGACCCCAGCCGCCCGCCTAACGGTCGGGCGCTCGCCGGGCACGCGCTCGGCCAGCTCACGCTTGACCCCGAGCGCCCCGGCTCCATGCTCGCAAGCATCGAGCGCGCTCGCGAGGGCGCTCGCACCGTGCGCGACGTGATCAGCGCGGAGATGTGGGAGGCGATCAACACGACCGCCCTCGGCTTGCGCGAAGGCGGTCAGCCGGGCTGGGCGGCCCCCGCGGGCCCGACTCTCGCCTCGCAGTACGTGAAGGAGCGCACGGCGTTGATCTGGGGGGTCGCCAACCGCTCGATGCTGCGCGACGAGGCCAAGTGCTTCCTGGATGCGGGTGGCTTGATCGAGATCTCAGACATGGTGCTGCGGATGCTGCGGATCGCGCTGCCGAGGACCGGCGCAAGCGCCGCGGGCAGCGACTCGGCGGCGACTGACGGCCACGCGCTGATCCTGCTGCAGGCGGTGGGCGGCTTCCACGCCTACCTGCGGGCGGTGACGGCGCCACCAAACGCGCGCCCGGTGGCCCGCTTCCTGCTGTTCGAGCGCGCCTATCCTGACAGCGTCGCGGCGTGCGTGGACTCGCTGCACGAGGTCTTCACGACCGCCGACGCGGGGCCGCGCAACTCCAAGCCGGTGTTGCGCGTCAGCCGACTGGCGGCCGACCTCGACTTTCAGCGTAGGGCGCTGCCAGACGGCGCAGAGCTGACGGGAATCTGCGAACAGACTCAACAGGAGCTGGCGCGAATCGACCAGGACGTCTCCGAGCGATACTTCGCCGGTGCGGCGACGGCTGGTATGAGGAGGTGAGGCGTCCGTGCACTTCGCGATCCGCTTTCTGACGGAGTACCACTACGGCGTGGCGGTGACCGACAACCTCAACGCGCTGCGCGTGCGTCCGGCGACGACCTCGACCCAGCGCTGCGACGAGTTCCACACGCGCATCGAGCCGGAGGCCCGCGTCAGCCGCCATCTCGACTACTTCGGGACCGAGGTACTCGAGTTCGGCATCCCGACAAGTCACGAGCAACTGACGATCGACGTGCGCGCACGAGTCGTCACCTCCCCTCCCCCTGACCCTCCCGAGGGCACTTGGGAGAGCCTGCTCAACCCCGCGTACGTCGACGCGGCCGGCGAGTTCGCGCTCCCGTGGCAGGACCAGCCGGCGCTCACGGGGCTCGACCACCTGCATGAGGCGCTCGAGGCGGACTCTCCGCTGGAGACGCTCGAGCGGCTGTGCGAGTTGGTCCCCGACCGCTTCGAGTACCGGCCCGGAGCAACGTACGTGGGATCGAGCGTGCGCGATCTGCTCGAGGCGGGGGCCGGCGTGTGCCAGGACTTCGTACACCTCTCGCTCGTGCTGCTGCGCCGCCGTGGCATCGCCGCGCGCTACGTCTCCGGCTACCTGTGGGCGGCGACGCACGACGACGGCACGGACTCGGTGGAGGTCGACACGCACGCGTGGCTCGAGGCGCTGCTGCCGAGCACCGACGGTCACGGCGAGCCGGTGTGGGTGAGCGCCGACCCCACCAACCGTAGCCTGGCGGGTGAGACACACGTGAAGATCGGCCACGGCCGCTTCTACTCCGACGTGCCGCCCGTCAAGGGCCTTTATATGGGCGGTGCGAACTCCGATCTGACCGCGTCGGTGACGATGTCGCGCCTGGACCCACAGACGAGCGCCCGCGCGTGAGCGAGTCGCGGGGCGAGCGCGGCGCTCAGCCGTGGTAGCGGGCGATCACGTCGCTGAACGCGTAGGGCTGCTGCGTGATCCCGCTGCAGTCTTCGCCCGCGTTCTCGGAGCTGTTGCACTGTCGATCCCGGTTGACCGCCCAGAAGGTGAACCGTGCGATGTGGTTCTGCTGGGCGAACGCGAGCATCGTTTCGAAGTCTTCGACGCTGACGGTCTCGCTCGCTTCATCGGTGTGGCCGTTCATCGATGAGATGCCCGCGTGCTGGTAGGCGGTCGCCGCGGAGATCCCGTAGGCGCTGACGAGGTCCCGCTCCAGCCCTTCGAGCGCCCTGATCGATGCGTGACCCATGTCGGTCAGCGGCCGGCCGAAGTCGAACGGCATGACCGTCCAGGCATCCGGCTCAAAGCCGATCGCAGCGGCATCGTCGATCAGGCTGACCCCGTCGGATTCGGGTCCGCCTTCTTCGGTCCCGAACGTCACCGAGATCTCAAGGCCCGCGTCCTCCGCCCGCACGATCGAGAGTGCTTCGATCACGCGTTTGCGCACCTTCTTGTTCGTGAACTCGCCGTGCTCGATGTCGACGTCGATCGCCTTCAGCGAGTAGGCGTCGATCACCTTCTGGTAGGCGGCTGCAAGCGCGGCGGGAGTCTTGCACGAGTTGCCGAGCTTCTTGCCGCTCCAGCCGCCGAAGGAGACGTCGACTTCGCCGCCTGCCGCGCGAATGCTTTCGATGGCGGCCTGGTCTGAGCCGGCGAGCAGGGGGCGTTCGCCGTCCCACTCTGGGTTGCACTTGCCGTGGGTGAGGATGAACGCGAGCGTCAGATCGTGTACACCCGAAGCAGCCATCACGCTCGCAGGGGGCTGCGGTTCGCCCCACCCGAGGTACTCGTAGGGCGCGGCCAGCTCCAACGGCTGCGTCGCGCCTGCGGCCAGCGCCGGCGAGAACGCCGCGGCAGAGCACACGCTTGCGAGCAGCCAGCCGACTCGGCCTCGGCGCGTGGCGCGCTTGCGATTCACGCGCTATCGGCCGCCGGGGTCGCCTGCGCGAGCGCGAACGGCGTCTTCTCGGAGTCCTTGCAGATCGCCCATCGCTCCCCCGGGTGAATCACCTCGCCACCGAGCGCGCGCACGTCGGCGAGCGCCTGTTCCAAGTCCTCGACGGCGAAGTAGGGCAGCGAGAATGAGTCGCCGGGGCCGCGCCCGCGTGCGTGCACGCCGACGACGGGTGCCGTCCCGGGCGTCTGCCAGCCCTCACCCTGGGAGTGATCGCGTGGCTGCAGCTCGACGCCGAGCAGGCCGCTCCAGAAACGCCGCGCGCGCTCGGGATCGTCCGCCGGAAACTCGATCAGGGACAGCGACGAGCGTGCCACAGCTCGCACCATAGCTCGCGGGGTCCTGGCGGGGCGATCCTAAAGCGCCCTGCGCGCACACCCGATACACGATCGATGCCTGAAATAGGGGGAAGACGACGTTGGCTCGCTGCCGCTTGCGGCATCGTCGTGCTCGGCGTGGCAGCCTCAATCGCGGCCGCGCTGCTGTGGACTGCGAGCGTGCACGCGCGCGAACGCCAGGCGTTTCAGACCTCGGCGGCCGACATCAGCGGCACGCTCAAGACGCAGTTGCGTCGCGACACCGACTTCGTGCGCTCGGTGCGTGCGGTCATGACACGGCAGCCGAACCTGTCGGCGAGCGGCTTCCAGCAGTGGCTTGCGCTGCTCGAAGAAGAACGCGAACAGCCGGCCGGCTACGGCGCGCTGATCGTGCGGTCCGTACCGGCTTCGCAGCTCGCTGCATTCGAGGCTCGCCGCGACGCCGATCCCGCCTTCCGCAAGCTCGTCGGCGGTCAACCCGAAGCGGTCGCGACCGACGGGAGCTCGCGCTCCTGCCTGCTCGCCGCGGGTACCGCCAACGTCCTCTATGACCCGGAAGTCGCGCGGCTGCTGCAGGGAGACTGGTGCGACCCGAACTCGCTGCTCGGCGGATACCAGCACAACGGCACAACGCGCGCACAGTTCACGCAGGCGATTACCGACGACGGCCAGTACGGCGTCTACTCGGTCAACCTGTCCGGCGTCACCAGCCTGATCGTCGAAGTCGCGGCGTACAGGCAGGGCGCGCCGCTGAGGAGCGTCACAGAGCGCCAAAATGCCGTGCTCGGCTGGGTGCTGGGGTCGTTCGACATCACCTCGCTGATGCAGTCGGCCCTCGGCGGCACCCGCGGCCTCGCGGTGACCCTCTACCACTCCAACCCTGGCCTTGGCCCGGAATTCATCGGCAGCACAGGCAACGCCGGCGCGCACCCGTTGACGGCTCACTCGACCGTGCAGATGGACGGTATCTGGACGGTCGACGTCACCGGCACACCGCTCGTGAGCGGCCTGTCGGCTGTGATGCAGGGCTTGATCGTGGCGCTCGGCGGCGCGCTCGTCAGCCTGCTGCTCGCAACGCTCCTGCTCGTGCTGGCGCGCTCGCGCGACCGCGCGATCGGCATGGTCAGGGAGAAGACCGGTGAGCTTCGCCATCAGGCGCTGCACGACGCGCTCACGGGCCTACCCAACCGCGTGCTGGCGCTCGACCGAATCGAGCAGATGCTCGCGCGCGCGCGGCGCCAGCAGCGCCCGGTGGCTGCGCTGTACGTGGACATCGACGGCTTCAAGAACGTCAACGACAGCTTCGGGCACGCCGCCGGCGACGAGCTCTTGCGGATCGTCGCGCGGCGCCTCGAAGACGTCGTGCGCGAGGGCGACACCGCGGCACGGCTCGGCGGTGACGAGTTCGTCGTGCTCGTCGAGGGCTCGACGCTGGACGCCGGCCCCGAGCTCGTGGCCGAGCGACTGCTCGAGGTGCTGCGCCAGCCGTACGACATGCGCGGTGAGCTCGGCCGCGAGCTCACGGTGACCGCGAGCATCGGCATTGCGTTCGGTTTGCGGGGAAGCCCGGACGAGCTGCTGCGCGACGCCGACATCGCCCTGTATGAGGCGAAGGGCGCCGGACGAAACCGCTACGTGCTGTTCAGCTCGGGGATGGAGACAGCCTTCCGCGACCGGCTGGCGATCCAGATGGACCTACTCGAGGGGCTGGAGAAGGATCAGTTCTTCCTGCTCTACCAGCCGACGTTCGACCTGCAGTCGGAAAGCGTAATCGGCGTCGAGGCGCTGATTCGCTGGCAGCACCCGACGCGCGGCGTACTCGCTCCGGCGGACTTCATCCCAGTCGCGGAGACGACGGGGCTGATCGTGCCGATCGGCCGCTGGGCGCTCCACGAGGCCTGCCGCCAGGCGGCGGCGTGGCACCTGCGGGGACAACGACTGGGCATGTCGGTCAACGTCTCGGTACGCCAGCTCGAGACCGACGAGCTGATCGAGGACGTCCGCCGGGCTCTGAGCGAAAACGGCCTCGAGCCCGCGACGCTCACGCTGGAGGTCACCGAGACCGCGCTGATGAGCGACCCTGAGGCGACGTCAGCGCGTCTGCGCCTCCTCAAGCAGCTCGGCGTACGCGTCGCGATCGACGACTTCGGCACGGGCTACAGCTCACTGGCCTATCTGCGTCAGTTCCCCGCCGACGCACTCAAGATCGACCGCTCGTTCATCAGCAACATCGCCTCCTCGAAGCAGTCCACGGCGCTGCTTCGCACGCTGGTGCAACTCGGCAAGACGCTCGAGATCGAGACGCTCGCGGAGGGGATCGAGGACCACGAACAACTGAAGACGCTGCAGCGAGAACGGTGCGACCACGGACAGGGCTTCCTGTTCTCACGACCGCTCGACGTTGACGGCGTCGAAGCCTTCCTCGACGCCGCCGCCGTCCCAACGCAGCCGCAGCCGGCGCGCGGCTAGGCCTTCTACTACGGACCGCTGCGGGGTGTCGCGACGGTCACCAGGACTTTGCCGCGTTCGAGGCGTTCGCGCCTTTTCTTTGGCTTTGGTTCTTCGTTGGCTTCTTCTTCGTTGGCTTTCGCCCAGTAGAGCTTGAATTCGTAGCCGGCTTCTTCAAGAGGAAAGGTGGCGCCGCCCGGTCCGGCGATGCCGTTGTACTGTTCGCCGCCCGGGGCCGGCGAGCCGATGCTCTCGCCCTTGGCGGATCGCCCTTCGCCCTGTTCTTTGACTAGGGCGGTCGGTTCGGATACCGCGACAGTTTCAGCCGTGGAGCCCCCAACCGTGTTGGAGGCCGTGACGATCACCTCCAGCGTGTGGCGCGCGTCAGCTGGCGCGATTTCATAGCTCTCGTTCGTGCTTCCCACATCTTCACAGGCTCCCGCCGCAGTGCAGCGCCGCCACTGGAAGCTGAACTTCATCGGCGAGTTGGTCCCGGTCCATTTGCCCTCGTGCGCTTCGACGAGCTCGCCGACTTCGAATACTCCCTTGACCCCGGTTTCGCCCAGTTCGAGCTTCCCGGTTTCAGAGTTTTTTCTGTGCCTGACGTTCGGCAGCAGCGTGTTGAATGGCGCCCCCGATCCACCTTCGTCGCCCTGCACCAGTTCGCCACATTCTTCTTCTTCTTCGCCTTCGCTGCATTCGCCTGCGCCTTCGCCAGCTTCGGATTCGGCTTCTGCTTCGCCCGGGCGTTCAAACAGCCGGTAGATGACGCGCGAGACGGGAACGCGCCAGCTGAACGCGAGCCCCAATCTCCCCGCCAGGTCCTGCGAGGTGTAGGAGACCACTGGGCTCGGTGGCGCAACGCCGGGTTCGAGGATCGCGAGGGCGTGGTAGTCGGATGCCGCCACGCGCGCGACGTGCGTGAGCGTGCCGGGTGCTTCATGTATCGATTTCTGCAGTTCGCGAACGGGAAGCGGCCGCGCGCTGCACGCGTACTGCTCTTCTTTTTCTCTGATCGCCGTCAGCTTGAGCTTGGCGAGGCGCTTGTGAATCTCGGCGCGCGGCACGTGGGCCGCCTTGAGCTTTGCCCGCAGCGCCGCCTCGGCCTGCTTCAGCTTGGCGGCGAAGCGTTCCGACGCTCGCGGCGAGACGCATTCTTCGGGACCTCGGCGGGTTCCCTGGCCGAGCTCGCCTTCATTGTTGGCGCCGAACGCGTACGCCTCGTGGCCGAGCTCGACGAGGCTGTAGTTGCGCCCGGCGGCGATGCTTTCGACGCCGGCGACATCTTCGAGACCCTCGACGCCGCGCGCGAGCATGAAGCAGCTGATTTCCGTGTCCTTGCTGCAGACTTCCGACTTGCCGGTGCCGAGCTGGCGCTGCCCGTCGGCGCCCCATCCGAGTACTTCGTGATTGCGCAGCCGCACGAGCACGTCGTTGTAGCCCGCCGACACTTCGAGCACTTCCGTCAGGATTTCCGGTTTGCCCGTATGCGGATTGGCGCGCATCACGGGAGCCGGAGCGACGAAGTTCGCGTGCGCACCGGCGGGAACTTCGGGCTGGCCGAGCTGACCGGCGTGATTGCTGCCCCACGAGAGTAGCTCGCCATTTTCGAGCAGTGCATAAGCGGATTCGGCGCCGGCGAAAACCCGTTGGACGTGTTCGATGCGATGTGGACTGCCGTTTTCGAGCATCACGACATAGGTCGGGGACTTCTCGCACTGCTCGAATCCGACTTCGGTCCTGCATAGCTCGGGAAACGCTTCAACCTGAGGTTCGACTTTTTCGTGGGTTTCGCGTTCCTTTCCTTCGGCTCGCTGCTGCTCGCGTTCTCTGGAGAGCCTGATGCAGTCGCCGCGGTCTTCACAAGCCGCCGGCCAGCCTTCGGCGCTGAGCTGACCTGCAGTGTTACTGCCCCACGCCTGGAGCTGATGGTTTTCCCCCACGATCGCGTAGTCGGAGCCGCCACCCGCGGCGATTGCGTGAGCGTCGCTGACACCCGCGACACGTGTGGGTGTGCGGCCGACCGAGACCGTTCCGCCCCTGCCGTTGCCGAGCTGTCCGTATGAGTTGGTCCCCCACGCATACACGTCCCCGTTCGCGCGCAGGGCCATGGCGTGCTCGTTTGCCGCGGCAACCTGTTCGACTTCGGTCATCGGCACGAGCTGCCCGCCGCTGAATTCGGTGACGCGGACATGGTTCTGTCCGAGTTCCCAGTTGGATTTGAAGCCATCGTCGCCGAGCTGCCCGTGCCCGTTGCTGCCCCAGGCGAGCACTTCTCCGCTGCTGAGGAGCGCGAGCGTAACGCTGTCGGCGTCGGCGACTTCGGTGATGTTCGGGATCGCTTCGATCCCGACCGGGTTTTCTTCGCGCGAGTCGCGGTAGATCTGTCCGTCACCGCCATACTCGTTCTGGCCCCATGCCACAGCGGACCCGGGAGCTGGCCGCACGGGCGAGCTCGCGCCCGAGCTGAACGGTGCCGCCGCTTCCTGGCTGGAGCCTTCCGTCTGAGCCGCCGGCGAGCCGTTCGGCGTCGAAGCGCTTTC
The DNA here is from genome assembly GCA_963737025.1 of uncultured Solirubrobacteraceae bacterium. Classification (GTDB taxonomy): domain Bacteria; phylum Actinomycetota; class Thermoleophilia; order Solirubrobacterales; family Solirubrobacteraceae; genus Palsa-744. Next base: position 848,920 of record CAVTRA010000003.1, on the reverse strand, counting down.
GCCGACGACGACGACTCGGGGCGTGACAGCGCGCGAATGCAACTGGATTGCGCCGGCGCCAGGCACCCCTACCAACGCGCACGCGAGGGGCAGTAGGACGACGCCAAGGCGCCGAGCAGCGGTGGCGTGCGCATCCCCCTTCCGCAGCGCCTCGCCCGATCCGCCTCGCCTGAGCATTCTGGCCCTTCAGTCGGCCCTCGGCGTTCGCTACGCGACTGAATAGGTTTTTGCGCGGACGTTTCGACGTTAGTCGTGCACGGCGCGTCGCAGTTGGGCCGCTGCACGCAACGCGCAGCGTGCCGGCGTAGCGACGCGGTCCGCTTCGACCGGCGCATGCGTTAGTCTTGCGCTCGCCTAATCCGCGGCGGGTGCCGCGGAGCGGGGGAACCGAGTTGCAGGGGCGAGTTCCGCGGTGTTCCGCGGGAGGCGAAAGATCGCTAGCCCGACAGCTAACCCCGCCGGCCGACCGAGAGAGGCGAACTTGCGAGCAGGTCGTGCGGCGACTCGTACGGTGGGCATGCTGGTGGCGTTTGCGGTCACGCTCGGCGCCGGCGCGCCGGCCGAGGCGACCAACTCCGGCGGCACTCCCGTCAGCACCCCGACACCCACCGCGCCAAGCGCGCCACCAAGCACGACCCCGAGCGCCGGCGCTCCCGCCACCGGCGGCGCGAGCACGACAGACGCCACAGGCGGCACCGGCCAGCCACCAGCTCCGTCGGCCCCGCCGTTTGCGGGCAGCCCGTATCCGATGGCCGCGAACGGCTGGGTATTTCCGCTGTATCCGCTGATGCGCGTCGCCCCCACCCGCAGCTGGACGCTCGACCAGGGCGTGGACCTGGGCGGTAGCGCCAACCAGTGCGGGGCGCACCTCGAGGAGCTCGCGGTCGCGAGCGGCACGATCGTCGAGGAGGGCCTGAGCGGCTTCGGCCGCTGGGCTCCGGTGCTGCTCGTCGAAGGCGGGCCGGATGCGGGACGCTACGTCTATTACGGTCACGCCTCCCCTGACCTCGTGCCGGTCGGCGCACACGTGAGCGCCGGTCAGCCGATCGCGGACATCGGCTGCGGCATCGTAGGTCTGTCATCCGCTCCGCACCTCGAGTTGGGGATGTTGCCGTCCGGCGCGCGCAACCCGATGGAAATGCCCTCCTTCGGCGAAACCTCGCACGAATCGCTCACGAACCTGAAGGCCGCGTACTCGACGGCGCTCGCCGCCTACCGGGCGGCACACGCGGCGCGTAAGGCGCGAGGCTCGGCGCACAAGGCCGCCGGCTAGCGCCCGATCGGCCTCAGCTTCATCGCCAGCAGCTCCCCTGGAGCGTAGACCTGCACGTCGAGTGTCCTGCAGTCCTCGAGCGACGCAAACGCGTCCTCCCCCACCGGCGCGAACTGCGAGACCACTCGAAACAGCCGCCGCCCGTCGGTCAGGTAGGTGCCGCAGCGCAGCTGCTCCACATGCGCGGAGCGAGAAGTTGTGCGGGGCTTGGGAGCAAGGAACATGTTCCGTCAGCCTCTGCTTTGGGCTGCCCTCACCTCCTCGGATATAAGCCGGTTGCTCCTGTCGGCAATGACACGCGGCTTTGCAGCCCGCTGCGCGCTCCGCTCGCGCGCCTCGCTCAGCAGCGCCTTCACTTCCTCGTCTGAGACTGGCTCGAAGTCGCGGTACCACATGCCGACTCCGTAAAGGCGCGGCGGGATCTCGACGCAGACGACGCGATCCGCCTCGCCGGCGAGCATCGCCACCGCCTCCTCGGACCCGACGGGTACCCCCACAACGATCCGCAGAACGCCGCGCGTGCGCAGTGCGCGGACCGCAGCGAGCGCCGTCAGCCCGGTTGCCAGGCCGTCGTCGACGACGATCACGGTCCGTCCGTTGACCGGGATCATCGCCCGGCCGCCGCGGTAGCGCTCGACGCTGCGACGCAGCTTGCGTGACTCTCGCGCAAGCGTCTCCTCGAGGGTGCCCCGCGTCATTCCGAGCATGCCGGACGACTCGCGGTCGAGGACCCCGGTGCCGTCCTCCGCGACGGCGCCGACGGCGAGCTCGGGGTTGTCTGGTGCGCCGAGCTTGCGGACCGCGAGGATGTCCAGCGGCGCGCCGAGCGCAGCGGCGACCTCGAAGGCGACTGCCACACCGCCGCGGGGGAGTCCGAGGATCACGGGACTCTCGGCCGCGAGCGGCTGCAGCTCAGCCGCGAGCACGCGGCCTGCGTCGTGGCGATCGAGAAACGTCGTCTTCATCTAGAGCTCGCGACACGTCGTTGATGCGCGGTGACCACCATCGTGCGCCACGGCTCAACTACCCGGAAGCCAGGCCTCTCAGACAGCGTCCGGCTGCCGACCGCCGTACGCGAGCAGGCCGTAGATCACGAGGATGTCCAGGGCAAAGACGCTGAGTGCCAGGAACGGAGCAGCCGGGAGAAAGACCAGTTGAATGACGGCGTTGATACCGGCGATGACCACGCCCGTCCACCGAGCCCAAGCGGCCTGAACGAGGATTCCGAGCGCTGTGCAGTACTGGAGGATCCCGATCGCCAGCAGCACCCATCCCCAGGTATTGAGGTCGCTGACGACAAAGTGCGTGTTTGACACATACACATCTGAGTTTCCGACCGCGGCGATCCCGTATATGAAGTTGAGCGTCGCCGCGATCATCATGATCACACTGGCGAACACCACCCATCCGTAGCCGCGGGGCGCACCGTATTCGTCTTCGGCCGGCGACGCTCCGCGCCGCACCGGTTCGGTGGAGTGACGGCTGGCCTGTCGGTCGGCCAGCGAGCTGTAGCCGTCGGCCATCGTCATGCGCCGCCGAGGTGGCGCTCCCGGTCTCCACGCGCGAGCCGATCTCGCGGCCGACTCTCGATGCGAGTCATTTCGCGCTGTGCATCGGGAACCACCGCCGCCCGATGAGCGAGTACGCCGTTGGCGGTTCGCAACAACAGCCCGACGTCGGCTCGATCGGCGACCCGGCCGGGGACGAGTGCCACGGGCAGGTTCCACCAGTGTCCTCGCTTGGCGACGGCCACCCGGTCCCAGACGGCTGCGAAGCGCACCTCGGGAGCGGTTGGAGATGCCAGAGCGGGATCGAAGCCGGCGAGCACCATCGGACAGCGAGGGCGCCACGAGCCCACCGTGACGGCGACCCCGGGACTGTCTTCGAGGCGGTCGGCGAGTCGCTGGATTCGATCGGTCGCCAGCTCGCCGAGCGCGTCTCGTAGCTCGTCCGCGGAGCTCGTCGGTCGGCTGGGTGAGATGCGTCGCCGTTTCACCTAGTCCTCAGGCCGTCTCGGGCTCCCCGTACACCGCCAAACCGTGGATGCAGACGACGCAGATGGCGAAGACGCCCAGCGCCCACCACGGATGCGCACCGCCGATATCCGATAGCGCTCCAATCGCGCCGAGCGACGCCGCGATAAGGCCGACCACGCGACCGTAGGTACCGCCGCTGAACAGCGAGAACGACGCGGTCAGCTGAATCGCGCCGAGAATGATCGTGATCCATCCCCATGTGTGCAGGCTCGAGAACAGGTACACGGTGTCGGCGACATAGAAGTGCGAGTTCGACACCGCTGCAATGCCGTAGATGAGGTTGAGAACGCCTGCGATAAGCAGGAGCGTTCCCACGAAAAAAGCGCTGCCTGTGCCTCTCATCGTGCCCTTTCTCTAGCAATGAACCGGCGAGCCGGCCACTCACTGAGCCGATGCGTCGGCTCACGATTCCGATTGTGCTCGAGCCACGACTCTATGCCTCTGGGTCTCTCCCGCGATGATGCGCACACCTCTGTTTGCGGATATACACAGGTGTTTGTGGCGGCCCCACATCCCCAGGCGCGCCTGTCGCGCGGCGGCGCGCCTCACGGGTGCAGGCACCAGTCGAAGAACGGCGCCAACCGCCCGGCATAGGCCGGTTGGCATCCTTGTGGAGGATCGCGCCAATCGAGAAGCTGGCGGCTGTGAGCACGGTCAAGGCAGCGAAGCCCAAGGCCACGAAGGCGAAGGCAGCGAAGCTCGGCGCACAGAACGAGAATGGCAGCCCCGCCGCCGCGGCCAATGGCGCGGCCGAGAGCGCTCACGTGCCGCAGAGCGCGGCGATGCCGTCGCCGTTTCCGCCGATCGCGGACTACGCGTTCATTTCTGACTGCCACACAGGCGCGCTGGTCGCGCCGGACGGCACGGTCGATTGGCTATGCGTCCCTCGCTTCGACGCCCCGAGTGTGTTCGGGTCGCTGCTCGACCGCCAGGCGGGCGGATTCCGTCTTGGACCCTTCGGCGTCAACGTGCCCTCCGCGCGCATCTATGAGCCGGGCACGAACATCGTGATGACCACCTGGAAGACTCCGAGCGGCTGGGTCGTAGTCCGCGACTGTCTGGCGCTGGGTCCGCGCGAGAGGGAGGATCTCATCACGCCGCACACGCGCCCGCCGGCCGATGAAGACGCCTGCCACCTGCTGGTTCGCGTGGCGATGTGCCTGGAGGGTCAGGTGGAGATCGAGCTGACATGTGAGCCAGTCTTCGACTACGGCCGGATTCCCTCCGACTGGTCGGTCGAGCCGGACGGCCACAGGGCCGACGCCAGCTACGCGGACACGACCATCAGGCTGCAGACCGACATGGCGGTGGGCGTGGAGGGCGACAGGGTGCGGGCGCGCCACGTGCTCACGAAGGGCGAGCAGCTTTTCGCTGCCCTGTCTTGGGCGGAGGAGCTGCGCGTGCCCGAAAGTACTGATGAGGCCAACCAGCGTCTTGCGGCGACAGCGCAGTTCTGGCGCGGCTGGCTCGACCGTGCTCGCATTCCCGACCACCGCTGGCGCGACCCGATCCAGCGATCGGCGTTGGCGATCAAGGGGCTCACCTACATGCCGACGGGAGCGACCGTGGCCGCGCTGACGACGTCGCTGCCCGAGACGCCCGGCGGCGCGCGCAACTGGGACTATCGGTACACCTGGCTGCGAGACTCGACGTTCACGCTGCAGGCGCTGCACTACCTGAACCTCGACTGGGAGGCCGAGGAGTTCATGCAGTTCACCGCCGATCTCGAGCCCAACGAGGACGGCGCACTGCAGATCATGTACGGCATCGACGGCCGGCGCGATCTGACCGAGTCCACACGCGACGAGCTCTCGGGCTATGCCGGCGCGAGTCCTGTGCGGGTTGGCAACGGCGCCTTCGACCAACGCCAAAACGACGTCTTCGGGGCAGCGCTCGACGCGATCCTGCTTCATACCCGCCGCAGCCAGAGGCTGCCACGGCGCCTGTGGCCGATCATCCAGGCGCAGGCCGAGTGCGCAACCGACGTCTGGCGCGACCCGGACCAGGGCATCTGGGAGGCGCGGGGCGACCCCAAGCACTATGTCTCCTCGAAGCTGATGTGCTGGGTCGCGATGGACCGCGCCGCGAAGCTCGCCGGAATGCGGGGCGACGACGGGCGCGAGGCAACGTGGCGGGCCACCGCGGAGGAGATCCGCGCAGACATCCTGAACCACGGCGTCAGTGACCGCGGCGTCCTGCGCCAGCACTACGAGACCGACGCACTCGACGCATCGAACCTGCTCGCCGGGATCTTCGGCTTCCTTGCACCCGACGACGAGCGGCTGCGGGCGAGCGTCCTTGCGATTGCTGAGGATCTCACCGAGGATGGGTTCGTCCTGCGCTACCGCACCGATGAGACCGACGACGGCATGTCCGGCAAGGAGGGCAGCTTCCTGATCTGCTCGTTCTGGCTCGTCTCCGGCCTGGCGATCATCGGCGAGATGCAGCGCGCGCGCGACCTGATGGAAAAGCTCCTGAGCGTGGCGTCGCCGCTCGGCCTCTACGCGGAGGAGTTCGACACCACCACCGGGCGCCACCTCGGCAACTTCCCCCAGGCGTTCTCGCACCTTGCGCTGATCGAGGCGGCGGGTCGCATCATCATCGCCGAACGCGTCAGCGAAATCTGATCGTGAGCGCCTACCCGTGACTGGCTTGACGGCGCCGTAGCTTGCGAGCGATGGAGAGCTCGCCCGACGAGCAGGGCTCGGCGACGCGCCGGCTGCGCGAGCGCTATGGCCTGCTGCTGGGCGCGATCATCCTCACGTTCGCCGTCCAGGGCATCGCCACGCCTAGCGCCGGTGAGCAGATCGTCGTGTGCGCGCTCCTCGGCGTCACACTGCTGCTGGCTCTGCGGGCGACCAACACGAGGCCACGGATCATGCGTCCGGCGGCTGTGTTCGTGGTGCTCGCCCTCGTCGCGAGCGTCGCGCAGGCGCTCAATGGGGAAATCGACGGCGCTGCCACACGTGCTGCGAACGCGCTGCTCGTCGCGCTCGCCCCGCCGGCGATCGTGGTGGGAATCCTGCGCGACCTGCGCGCGCAGCAGACTGTCACGCTCCAGGCAGTCCTCGGGGTGCTGTGCGTGTACCTACTGATCGGGATGTTCTTCGGGTTCGTGTACGGGACGCTCGGCCGCGTCGGAGCAGGTCCATTCTTCGCAGGCGGCCAACAGTCGAGCGTCGCGAGTTGCCTGTACTTCAGCTTTACGACGCTCAGCACCGTCGGCTACGGGGACCTGACCGCTCGCACGAACCTCGGCCACACGCTCTCGGTATCCGAGGCGCTGCTCGGGCAGATCTACCTCGTCACCGTGGTGTCGCTGCTGGTGGCGAATCTCGGGCGCACCCGCCGCTCATCAGCCTGAGCTTGTCGGTTCGAGCCCAGCGACGCTGCTGTTCCTCCAGAACTCCAGCAGCATCGCAGGGCGCAGGTGCTCCTTCACGACAAACGCCACCGCCGTGCCGTCGGTCCTCATCGGCAGGCACGTGGGTGGAGGCGACTGGGCGGAGACGAGCAGCACCACCGGTGGCGGATTCCGCTCAAACAGGATCCGTGCCAGCTCGAGGCCGTCCATGCCGGGCATCCGAACATCTACGATCACTAGCTGCGGGGCCAGATCTTCGACCGCGCGCAAGGCCTCTTCGCCGGAAGCCGCCTCACCGAGAAGTCTCAGGCCGGGCGTGGCTTCGACGACGGCGCGCATCACGTCCCGAAAGACCTTCTGGTCGTCAACGACCAGCACGCCTGCACCGTCGCGCGATTGGAGCACCGCGTACTCAGCGTTCGCGCCACTACCCCCCGAAGTTGGCGTCGGACTAATCTGGTTCCTCGGCGAGATACACGAGCGCAGCCTTCACGCGGCGGCTGACGTCTTGAGCATCGCGCAGGTTGAGCTTGGCGAAGATCGCGTTGACGTGCTTCTCGACCGCCCGCTTGGAGAGCACGAGCGACTCAGCTATGGCGGCGTTGCTCTTGCCCTCAGCGATCTCGCCCAAGAGCTGGCGCTCGCGAGGTGTGAGTTCGGCGAGCGGCGAGCGGGCCACACGCGCTCGCGCTTCTATCAGGACATCGACGATCTGCGAGTCGATCACCGAGCCGCCGCGGGCGAGGGTCGTGACGGCGCGGACCAGTTCCGCTTTATCCCTGATGCGCTCCTTCAGCAGGTATGCGCGTCGGGCCGAGCCGGCCTCGAGCAGCGCGAGCGCGTACGCGGCCTCGGCGTACTGGCTGAGCACGAGCACGCCGATCTCGGGATTGGTCTCGCGCAGCCGGTTGGCCACACGCACACCCTCGTCGCCTCCCGACGGCGGCATGCGGATGTCCAGGATCACAACCGCCGGCTGCTCTGCGGCGACGCAGGCTTCCAGCTCCTTGCCGTTCGAGCACACGCCGACGAGCTCGATCTCGGGCTCGGACGCGAGCGTCACCGTGAGACTCTCGCGGATCAGATAGGAGTCGTCGGCGGCGACCACGCGAATCGGGTTCGCAGGAACCCCGTCAGACGCGCGCGGCGCGCTGAGGACTCGTCCTGCTTGCTCCGACATGAACGTCACCTCGATCCTGTCGTGAAACGACCGACCTACAGGCCGCCATGTCCTTGATTCTCGCGAGTCGATTGCGCTTGCACATCGCCCGAAGTGGACTAGGGACGCGGCCTCTGGGTTAGGGAAGCGGCACGCACCCCCTGATGACCGTTCCCACCCCGACTCTGGAACTCAGCGTCAAGCTGCCCCCGACCGCCGCCAGACGGTCGCGCATGTTGATCAAGCCGCGCCCCTGCGGCGTCGCTCCCACACTGAAGCCGACACCGGAATCACGGGTCTGGAAACACAATGTCGTCCCCTCCTCCCACAGACGCACGTTCGTCGCCGCGTCAGGACCAGCGTGCTTCGCGACATTTTGCAGCGTCTCCAGACAGCAGAAGTAGATCGCCGCCTCGGTCTCCGGCGCGTATCGCGCAACGTCGCCACGCACGGTGACCGAACCCGGTGAGCGACGAGCCGCGGAGCGAAGCGCCTCGAGTAGGCCGTAGGTCGTGAGCAATGCGGGATACACGCCTTGTGCGAGCGCGCGAACTTCCTCCAGCGCGTCGTCCAGCTCGCATCCGATTTCGGCCAGCATCCGCCGCCCCCGCGTGGGGGTTGCGTCCAACGCATCGTCTGCGAGCCCGAGATTCACGCGCGCACTGACGATGCGCTGCTGGATCCCGTCGTGCAGGTCGCGCTCGATCCGCTGGCGCTCCGCGTAAGCGGCCTCGATCAGGCGCTTGCGTGAGGCGGCGAGCTCCACGACCGTGGCCGACAGGTCGGCCTCGAGCCGATGGTTCTCGTAGGAGATCAGCGCCACGGCTCCCGCCGCCCGGATGAAGCGCTCCTCGTCGGGGACGGCCGCGCGGTGGATGATCACGGCATCCGGCAGGGCGTCGCGCTGGACGGCCGTCACCGCCTGCGCCGTGTCGATCTCCGGGAGTTCGACGCGCGCCCCGAAGGAGTCCACGTAGCCGCGGTGAGCAGGCTGCGAGTACGCGATCTGCACCGACGGGTCATGCAGCATCTGCGCCATCAAGATCCGCAGATCGCCCGGGGCGCCATCGCGCAGGTTGTTGACGAACTCCTCGAGCGCCTCACCCATGAACAGCCGCTCCCACACGAGACCGGCGAGCATCGCCAGGGGCAGCACCGTCGCAGCGATCACCGAGCACCAGATGAGCGGCGCGCGGGCACTGACTCCCGCCAGCTCGAGCGTCACGCAGGCGGCCACGACCACTGCGTAGAGGCCCGCGACCACGAGCATCGGGGCGACGCAGCGTCGCTCAGCCACCCCCGCCGCTCGGTAGCGCCGGGCGATGAACGCGAGCACGCCGAACGCGGCTGCAAGCCAGCCCGCGCGCAGACCCTCCTGCGCGAGCGTCACGAGCGCGCCCAGCGGCGGGCCGACGAACAGCACATTGTGTGGACAGGCCGGCACGCAGGTCGCGATTGGCGTCAGCAGCGAGGGCTGGCGCGAGGTCAGGGCCAGATAGCTCCAGCAGATGCCGACCACCACCGAGCTCGCGATGAGCAGCAGCCGCTCCGATCTGAGGAAGGGACCGCCTGTCGAGGACGCGAGCAGCTCGTATCCGAGCGCCGGCACCGTGAGCCCGGCGAGCAGCTCGCCGACGGTGAACGCCGTCGCGTTGCCCGAAGCCAGCAGCAGCCAGATGATCCAGAGCACCAGTGCGGCGGCCAGCACCCGTCCCGGACGCGTCCCCGACCTGCCGGCCGCCGCGTAGAGCCCGAGCGCGACAACCGAGACCGCGACCGTCACCCACACCAGCGGGCCGTTGCCGGCCGACAGGCGTGGGCCGACCGCCGCGATGTAGCCCGCCGCGCCTGCGAGCAACCCACCTCCGATCACGATCATGGCGGGTGTCGCGCGCGACGCGTCCAGCGCGGATCGCGCCTCGGACAGTCTGCGCCCGATGCCGAGCGACGCCGCTGCCGAGGGTTGCTCCGACCCGACCCTGATAGCCGTGTCGTTCAACGCTTGCCTCCCAGATTGTCTGGTGGTCCGCGCCGTCAGTGCTGAAGATCCGTCGCCCGTCTGCCCGCCTACGCAAACTGGCCCCACCGGCGGTCCCTTGTACCGGTCATCCCACACCGCGTCGGGCATGAGATTACACCCAAACTCTGGATTCAACAAGGCGAAATTGTCGGAATGCCGACCATCGCTGCTCGCGCGCAGGGGTCGCCGCCGGCGCCGGAATGCCGCCAGCACACCGACCATCGCGTTCATCCCGTTCGGATGATGCAGGCTCGCAAGCGCGCATTAGCGTCATTGAGGCGCTCTGGCCAATGCGGCACGGCGATTCTAGAACCCGACCGAGGAGGCACGCATGGCGGACTTGATTGCCATCGGCTATGAAGACGAGGACACGGCCGCGGCCGCGGCCGAAGAGGTCAAGCGCCTGTCCGCTGACCTGATCATCCAGCCAGACGCCGTCGCCGTCATCAGACGCGACCTCGACGGCGATTACCACGTCGCCACCAACCACCATCCGGTCGGCGCGGGTGCCAGCTGGGGAATGTTCTGGGGCTTCTTCTTCGGGCTGCTGTTCTTCGTCCCTGTCTTCGGCCTCGCGATCGGCGCCGGGCTCGGCGCGATGCTCGGCAAGGTCGAGAAGGCGGGAATCGACAAGGAATTCCAGCGTCAGGTCCGTGACATGGTCAAGCCTGGGACCTCGGCGCTGTTCCTCGTGATCGAGAAGGTCACGCCGGACAAGGCAGTCGCAGCGCTCAGCAAGTACGGCGGAACGGTGCTCAAGTCCTCTCTCAGCCAAAACGCCGAGGACGAACTGCAGGATGCGCTTCACGGCAGCATGGCTGCCGTCTAGCGCGCGAACGACGTACCCCGGAGCGTTCGGGCGTACTCCCCGCCCGGCGCTTGCTCGGCACACTCGGCCCGCACAGGATATGCGGCCGGGTGTGCCGCTTGCTATGCGGCCGGTGTGGCCGCTTGCGTTCACGATCACCCCCACGGGATGATGCGGCAAGGCGGGGGCGGTCGTAGGTTCGTGGCGATGTCTGTCTCTCCCCCACCGGCCGGCTCTGAACCGGACCCCAACGGGGGTACTGCGCCGCGTGGGTCCGGTTCGGAGCAGGGTTCGTCGAAACGCCGCAACGGCTGGATATGGCCAGTGTTCGCGCTGCTGGCGGCACTCGGTGTGCTCGCCGGCGTGATCGCCTCGAACAACAAGTCGAGCTCGCCCTCGACGACGGTCAACCAACAGACGATCTCGACGACCAACAGCCTCGGCGTGAGCGTCCAGTCTCCAAAGCCCACCGAGACAACGACCGTGACCGGGCCAACGAAGACCGTCACCGCTCCGTCGCAGACCGTCACCACCTCCGCACCAGCGACCACCGCGCCCGCGACGCCTACGAAGACGCCCGCCCCGGCGACGAGCACGTCGACATCCGCCCCAGCTCCCTAGTTCGGCGCCCCGGGGCTCAGATACCGACGTCGATCAGCCCCAACGTGGCGGCGTGCTCAACCGCCTCCGAACGCGAGGCCGCGTCCAGCTTGCGGTAGACGGCGTGCACCTGGCTCTTGACGGTGTTCGTCGACACGTGCAGGCGGCCGCCGATCTCTCTAAACGAGAGGTGGGTGGGCAGAAACCGGAGGATCCTGAGCTCGGCCATCGTCAGCGACGAGGGTCCATCCAGAGCGGCGGCGCTCAATCCGTCGAGCTCACCCCACGCCTCGTCGAACCACGCCCGGAAGACCGCGACATCGGGGGTTCGTCGAGCCAGCCGCGATGCCTGTGATAGGTGCCGCCGCGCGAGCGGGACATCGGCAAGCCGGATCGCGGTGCGCGCGACCAAGACGCGCGTCTCGATCTCATACCACGGGATGAAGTCCGTCAGCGCGGCGAGCAGCTGCAGGGAGCGCGCGAGATCACGCTTTGCCTCATCCGCGTGCCCCCGCTGCGAGGCGATCCAGGCAGACCCTGCCAAGACCAGGGCGGACGTGGGCTGGTCGCATAGTCGGGCATGGCGCAGCGCTTCGCCGGCGCGCGCCACGAGATCGGCGGCGGACTCCCAGTCCTGCTCCTCGCCGGCCATTACCGCGAGCTGGGACAGGCAATGGCTCTGGATCCCGCTCGATACGATCGCACCACGACGGGCGCCCTCGCCCAGCATCTCACGCGCATGCGCACGCTCGCCTTTGAGCCGGTCCGAGACGCCGCGCAAAAGACAGCACGCAGGACGCCACGGACTGCCCTCTTCGGCTAGCTCGTAGCCGCGCGTGGCCGCGACTGACATGTGCTCCAGGCCATGCTCGGCGACGGCGGCCTCAATCACGGCCAAGCCGGCGGCGAAGCCCGGGAGCGCCTCTGGCTCCGAGGGCGATCCGCGTGTGCATGAGGCGATCTGGGCCCATTGGGCTGTGTGCCGCAGGTCGCCGTTGAACAAGCAGCGGTGCGCCGCCGCAAGGGCCAGCGTGGGCGCCGACGCGGTCTGCTCGGCGCTCAAGCCACTCAACGCGGACTCGAGGCACGTACTGCTTCCCTGCAGGAGCGCTCGCGGTGCCTGCGACCACAGCAGCCGCCCGACACTCGCCAGATCCCCACCCGCGCGAGCGTGATGTAGCGCCTGCTCGACCTCGCCATGTTCGCCGAACCATTGAGCGGCAGCCAGATGCAGTCGCGCGGCGTGGGCGCCGTCCCGGCGCGAGAGCTCGGCCTGGAGGACCTCGCGCAACAGCGGATTGCAGCGATAGCGCGTGTGACCTCGGTCGAGCGGAGCCACGAGCAAATTGGCGGCAGCGGCAGCGCGCAATGCGAGACCGGACCCGGCCCGATCGAGCACGACGTCGCAAAGCTCAGGGGACAGCTCGTCGAGGATCGACGTGTCGATCAGGAACGTCAGCGCGTCGGCAGGCATCCCAGCCAACAGCTCCTCCCTGACGTACTGCGAGATGAGCTCGTCATCGCCCGAGAAGCGCTCCAGCGCGCCGGCCACGTCCGCCTCCTCGCGAAGCGCGAGCGCCATCAGGTACAGGGCGACCGGCCAGCCCTCGGTTCGACGGACGGCGAGCTCGAGCTGGTCGGGTGCCAGGTCGAGACCCGCAGCCGCGAGCAGCGAGCCGGCCTCGTGAGCCGTCATCGCCAGCTCCCGGGTTCCCAGCAGCATCAGCTCGTGCTGGGCGCGTAGGCGGGCGAGCGAGAGGACGGGCACCGTTCTCGAGGCGAGCACGAGCTTGCCCGGAGCCGGGATCGCGCTCGCGAGCTCGGCCAGTACCTCGAGCGACCCCCGCGAACGCACCAGCTCGACGTCGTCGAGCACGAGCACCGCCCCGGCGCTGGGAGCGCCGAGCGCGTCGATCAGAGCCGGCAGGACGTCCGCGGCCGGGCCCGGAAGCGGAGACCCGAGCGCGAAGCGTCGCTGGAGCGCCTGCAGCTGCTCGATTGCGGGCGCCAGCGAGGCGAGCAGCTGCTCGGGCTCGTCGTCGCGCTCGCAGAGCGTGATCCACGCGAACGGCCTCCGGTCAGATTCGGCCCACTCGGCCAGGGTGCTTGTCTTGCCGTAGCCCGGCGGCGCGGCGAGCAGCACGAGCGAGGCCTCGCGATCCTCAAGCAGCTGGCGCACGAGGCGCGGGCGGCGTATGAAGCTCCCGTGCAACGGGGGACATTCAGCGCCGTCGCCGTGCACGGCGACGGCGTGGGCCGACCTCGACGCGCTCTCGTGACGCGAGGGTTGCCTGCGCCGGCGACGCGACGAGCGCTTCGAGATGCGCGCCGGAGATGGCGCGTTGCGGGACGGGTTGACAGCTGTGGTCTCCATGCGAATTTGTGCTCAGCCTGGCGCTGCGCGTAGGCGCCGCTCTCGTGCACAGCATCTCGGCAGCGCATGAGCCTCGCAAGGTTGTGGACCCCCCAGGCGGCCGGGTGTCGGCACCACCGGCCATCGAGCCCGAAAGCAGGGTGTCGGGCACCGGGTTCGGGTCTGCTCGAGGCTCCATTACGGGGTGCGCCTGCGTGGTGCGCCGCGGTCGCGGCTGAGCTCGGTGCGCTCGCCGGGCGCGAGCACGCGAACCTCGACCTCGGGCAGCTCGCGAGCCATCAGGGCGGCGAACTGCTGAGCCGGTTGCCTGTGATCGATCTTTCGCCCCATCGGCCATCCAATAGCAAAGGTGCCCCAGTGGATCGGCACGACGAGCCGTGCTGCGATTCGCGCGGCAGCTTTCACCGCCCGTTCCGGGTCGAGATGTCCGGGTCCCAGCGTAGGTCCCCAGCCGGCGATCGGCAGCAGCGCGAGGTCGACCGAACCCGCGAGCTCGGACATCTCGGCAAACAGATCCGTGTCGCCCGCGAAATAGAGCCCCTGGGAGCCGCTGGCGATGAAGCCGAGCGGCTCCGCCTCGACACCCAGCGGCCACCTGCGTCGTGCGTGTCGCGCTGCGGTCGCGATGATGCGCACGCTGCCCAGTTGCGCTTCCTCGCCGGGACTCAGCTCGGTGACGTTTCCTACGCCGTGTCGAGCGAGCCATCGCGCGGCGCCCTTCGGCGCGAACACGACGGTCGGCGCGGCGAGCTCGCGCAGCGAGCCGAGGTCGGCGTGGTCGGCGTGCAGATGGGAGAGCATGACGGCGTCTATCCGCTCGCTGAGCTGCGGGCGCACCGGGGGCGCGATGCGCCGCAGGGGGCCGACGCGATCGCGCAGAAGCGGGTCTGTCAGCAGCCGCACCCCATCGAGCTCGATCAACGCCGTGGCGTGACCGCCCCAGGTCACCGCGAGCGACATCGGAGGTTCACGCATCCGCGGTATCGACTGCCGCGCAGCCAGGGCGCAACATTGATCGGGTGAACTCGCCGTCGACCAACAGGCCTGAGCATGGAAGCTGACGAGTGGCCTCCGGGTACAGAAGCGACTCGGGAGCGCCTGCGAACCGTAGTCCTGGAGCTCGACGAAGCCAGCGAGGAGGACAGCATCGCGCTGCTGTCCAACCTGCTCTGCGCAGCATGGGTCAGTGTCACCGCGCAGAACCAGTAAGAGACGGCCGGCCGGGATCGCGACACTTCAGAAGGATGAGCGGTCGCGCCGATCGACGCATCGCCCATCGCGGATGATGTAGGCCCGGCGCACGGGTCGGCTAGCGAATGCTCGCCCGACTACGGGCGCCCTCCTCGCGCACGACTGGAGGGTGGAGCAGCAGCGACGCGAGCACGAGTTGACGCTGAGAGCTCGGATCACCCGAAGCCGCGGCATCGCCGCCGCGCGCCCGCTTGGCGTCGGGGGACTCTGTCGGCCACGTCCTCCAGCCGAGGAAGCGGGCGCCCGAGAAGCGCTGCTCCACCTCGAGCAACTCATCCTCCCAGCGTCGCAAAACGGTCAGCGTCAGCGGCACCAGCGGCGTCGTGAACACGACGACCCAGTCGCGTCGTGGTGAGGAGTCCACCTTGACCGCGCGGATCCGCGGGGCCGACGCGGCGATCGGGCGGAGCTCGGCAGCTAGCGCCGCGGCCTGGCGAAGCGTCGGGGCGTGAAACGAGTAGCGCAGATGCGCCCGCTCGATCTCCCCGCCGCCGGGGGAGCGAGGACGGATGCTGAAAGAAGCCATATATCGATGATCGCTGCTCGCACGCCGGCGGTCGATACCGCAGTTGCGCGATCCCAGTGTCAGCGCCGCATTTCGAGCACCAGGCCTTCTGCAAGCGCCTTCGCGACGAGGTGGGCACGGGAGCGAGCACCGACCTTCAACATCGCGTTGCGCGCGTGCGTGCGCACGGTGTCATGACTGATCTGCAGCTCGGCCGCGATCTCCGGGCCCGTGTTCCCGAGCGCCACCAGGCGCACGACCTCGCGCTCACGCAGCGAAAGCGAGCCGGACGGCGGCTCGACGGCTCTCGCGCGACGGAACCGCGATCCCCACCGCGAGGTGCTGAGCGCGACGGCGAGCACGAGCTGGCGTCCGGTCACGACCTCCACGTTGGCGGCCCACTGGACGGCGATCGCGCCACCATCGGCGGCGCGCATCTCCGCCTCCCCCGCGAACTCTCGCTTGGCCAGCATGGCCCTCCATTCGGCGTCCGTCGCGACTGGAGGCCCCACCACGAAGCGAGAGATCGGCTGGCCGATGAGCTCGCTGCGCCGGTGTCCCAGCAGGCTCAGGAAGGCGCCGTTGACGTCGACGATATGGCGTTCGCTGTCGACCAGCGCCATCGCGTTGCGCGACTGTCTGAACGCGGATGCGAACAGGCCAGCCCATTCGCCGCCGGCGGCCACCTGCTCACATGCGCCTCGCGCGCCGACGCCCGCGACGACGCACACCCATCACCGAGACAGGACTGAGCGGCCTGCCAATGGGATCGATGAACAGTGAACACGGGCCGCTCCTCTCCGGCAGGTCGCCCTCGAGAACGTCGACGTCGTATGTCAGGCGCTCCCAATCGATCCGCGGGTTCGTGAGCGTGACCACGACATCCTCGGGTGCATGCTCGTCGGCCGCGAGAAACGAGAGCACGGCGTTGGGTGGATCCTCCAGGAAGCTGTTCTCTCCGTGTCCCCACCCTTCGACGAACTGCTTTGTTGTCAGATGGCCGGCGATACGCTCTGGCCGGTCGGAGAACATGAGCGTCGCGGGCGCGAGTTCATGCAGCGTGATCGCGCCGCCGAAGCTCGTGACTTTTCTCGCGCTCTGCACGAACAGCGCCTCGAAGTCAGCGGGCGGCGCCGGCGCTTCGGCACCGACCTCATCGGATCGGGTTGTCGGTTCTGTGGCCATCTCTATGTCCTCGCTCTCGGTTGGGTCGTGGCTCGGGGGGTGTCTGCGCACAGCTACAGACCTGTCTGCGCCTTGATGCGCCCGGACTCGACGGCCGTCTGCAGAGCCTTGTAGTCGCGCTCGTTCTGCTCGGCGTAGGAATGGGAGAACTCCACGATCGCACGATCGAAGGTGGGCCCTTTGCCGAGATATGCGGCGATCGCCACGCGGTCGCCGCTGCGCGCGTGGGCGCGTGCCAGCGTCCAGCCGCACAAGCGGCCGTAGGCCGACATGCCGCTGGGGATCATCTGCTCGACTTCCGCCGAGCCCTTCCAGTCCTTCAGCTGACGTGCGTAGAAGTCGCGCGCCTGCCCATCGAGTCCCGACTCCACATGCAGCCAGCCGAGGAAGATGTCGCTCGAGGCCTGCATCAGCCGCTGCCCAGTCACGACGCGCTCGCCGTGGTTCTCGAACTCGCTCCGACCGATGAACTCCTCGAGCACCGAGGACTCGGCCTCCTTCAGCTGCAGGAACAGCGGGTCCTGGTCGTCGCGGCCGAGCAGCAGCGCGATCCACGCGCGCGTGCCGACGCTCCCCACGCCGACGACCTTGCGCGCGAAGTCGGCGAGCCGAAACTCCTCGAGCAGCACCCGCCGATCGTGCTCCAGCGTTGCTCGGTAGTCACGCAGCACCTCGTGGAGCGCGTCGAACATTTCGTCGCGTTCACGGCCCTGCGCGAGATCGTCGAGCGGCACGATCAGCGGCGGTTCATCGACGATCCGCGGCTCGCCGTCCACCTCTCGCGTCAGTTTGGAGAAGGACGACAGGCTGTCCTTGGTACGAGCCTTGGCGAGCGCCTTCTCCGTCCGCTTGACCTGTTTCGCTTTGAGCTGGGAGCCGAGTTCCTGCAGCGTGTTTTCGATGTCCAGATGCGCGTACCAGACGTCGAGGTTCTGCATCGCCGCGAAACCCGCCA
Source organism: uncultured Solirubrobacteraceae bacterium (assembly GCA_963737025.1). Taxonomy (GTDB): domain Bacteria; phylum Actinomycetota; class Thermoleophilia; order Solirubrobacterales; family Solirubrobacteraceae; genus Palsa-744. The sequence goes on along the minus strand of CAVTRA010000003.1, from coordinate 831,390 downwards.
TCGCGCTGCGGTACGCCTCGACGGTGTCGAGCACGATCTGGTCCTGCGCCTTGACGGCGAAGTCGTTGCTGCGGGCGCCGATCAGCATGCTCACGGCGAGACGCTTGACGTCCCACTCCCACGGGCCGGGCAGCGTCTCGTCGAAATCGTTGAGGTCGAATACGAGTTGCCGCTCCGGAGAGGCGAACACGCCGAAGTTCGACAGGTGGGCGTCGCCGCAGCACTGCACCGTCAGCCCAGACCGCGGTGTCGCCGCCAGGTCGCTTGCCATGATCATCGCGGCGCCGCGATAGAAGGTAAAAGGCGAGACGAGCATCCGGCCGTAGCGGATTGGGACGAGCTCCGGGACCCGGGTCTTGGCCTGGCGCTCGAGCAGCTTGACCGGATCGCCACGCCGAGATGAGGGCTCGAACGCCGCATGGCTCGAGCGTGGCACCTCGGCCCGCGCGGCCTTGCCGCGTGCAATTCGCTCGGCGACGGTGAGATGCGGCAGCGTCGCGCCGCCGTCGGTCGCGCTCTTGATGGTCCGGCGCGAGCCGAGACCCGCGGCGCGCGACGCTGTAGCCGTGGACGGCGCCGCGGCAGGCGTCCCGACTGAGGACATGAGCTACCCCCTCTGGGTGTTGGTCAGGGACAAGCCGGTTCGGGGAGAAGCCGATCGCCTTGCGAAGCTCAGCTTAGGACCGCATGCGCGACCCCGCAATACGGTCGCCACGAGTTCGGCACCCCTGCGCACAGGCGGGGCCGGCCGCCAGTCCGCACCCGCGTACGCGGCTAGGGCGCGCGCCGTCGGAGATCACTGGCATGTTCAAGCTCGCCCCCGACGGTGTGGTGACCGGCGACGAGCTTGGCGCTCATCTTGATTGCTTTGACCGCTCCCGTCGCGGCGGCCTGCAGTGCGAACCCGATCGCGACCACCACGATCCCCGGGATCAGGAGCGCTTGCGATCCCAGCATGAGGATGCCGATGCGCCCGAGCAGGTAAGGGGGCGTGCACACCGCCGCTCCGATCGCGCCACTGAGCGCGCTCGCGGTCAGCTTGTCGCGCTTGGAATGTAGGGCCGTCATACCGATCAGCCGCGATGGCACGGCGACGTAGCAGACCATCATCAAGGCGACCACGACGCTCAGCGACAACCCGAACCAGGGCCGCCCCCAGCGCGTTACGACGACCGTCGAAAAACCAAGCAGGAGACCCACCGCGGCGCCCGATCCAAGCACTACGGGCAGGTGCGCGCGAGCTTCGGCGAACCCTCTCCGTACCCTGGGCGCACCGCGTTGCGCGATGGCAAAGGCGAACACCGCGTTCAGAAAGAACCCGGCAGCGGTCACAGCGGCGATGGCCAGCACAAGCGGGATAACAATCGGCCCGCGAAGGACATGGAATGACTTGCCGTGCAGAACGTGCGCTTTGAGGTCGTACATCGCGAGCCACACCCACATCGCCGGAAGTATCTGGACGAGGGTTAGCCGCCAATTGGAGAACACGAGCTTCAGGCCGTCGAAGAGCATCGCGCAGGCGCTCGCCGCGAGCGCCAGCGGCGCGAGCCAACGCCGTGACTGGCTGAGTCGGAGGATGGCCTCCTCGGCCATCGCCTCGTCCCCGTCCCGAATTGCCTGTACCAGTCCGCGGATCCGAACGACAGGCCGGCTCGTGGCCATCTAGCGCACCGCGGCGGACGTCATCCGAGACTCGCCTTTGGGGGCGACGCCAAGCGCTGGTTCGCTAGGTGGCCAAGGCGGTGCGCTTGATCCCGTCGAACTCGGTCTGCGTGATCGTGCCGCTGTCGAGCAGCTGCTTGGCTTTGGCGATCTGCTCTGCTGGATCACTCTTCACCGCGACCGACTTCACGTATTCGTCGACCTGTGCCTGCGCCGCCTGTTGCTGTTCAAGCGTACGCTCGGTCATTCCCGAGTGCTCGGCGATCAGGTAAATGAGCACGCCGAAATACGGGAGCACGACGACGACCACGATCCACGCAACCTTGGCCCAGGCCGAGATGTCGCGCCGCCGGAACAGGTCGGTCAACACCGCGAACAGGATCCAGAGCCAGACGATGAACCCGAAGAAGATGAGCATCGTCCAGAAGACTTCGAGGAGCGGATAACTGGTTGCGACGAGCATGGGCTTACTTTCCGCGAAGACGACTCGGCTGCCAATATGGCGTGCAGGTGTCATCGGGGGAGGCCAGCACCACTTACCCCTTGGTGAGTAGCTCGCGCTTGGCGACGGCGTACTCGTCGTCGGTGATCGCCGCGCGGTCGTGCAGCGCCACCAGTCGCTCGAGTTCGGCGGCCGTCGAAGGGGTCTTGGCCGAACCGCCGCTCCCCGCCCGCGCGCGGGCGAACTTGTCGCCGATCGCTTCGCGCATCGAAACGCCTTCAGCGTCCGGGAACTGCTCGGCGATCTGGCCGCGCAGCACATGCGCACCGACGAACGCCAGGATAGTGAAGATGAGCATCTCGAACGGGTTGCGGGTCGCAGGGATGGGACCCCAGATGAAAACCAGAGCGAGCAGCGCCGCCGTCGCCCAGTAGGCAAGGGCCGGGCGTTCACGCAGATGCGGAGCAAGGAACCGCCGGATTGCGACCGCCCAGCGAGCCGGGCCGGCGACCCATGCCGCAACGATCACCGGGACGCCGACGATGATGACGGCACTGGCGACCTGCACCAGCAGCGACGTCGCCACCGCGTATGAATCGTTGACGGCGGGTTCAATGGACGCGTCGGAGGTGATCGCCGAGACGAGCTGCCCCTGGCCGACTTTGCGGCCGACGAGCACGAGCAGACCGGCAAGAACGAGACTCCAGCCCACCCACATCAGCGTGCGCCGTCGGTGCCCGCGGGCGAGAGCAACCGCAAGCACGTAAAGCAGGAAGACGAGTATCGTGAGCGCGAGGGCGAGCGCGTGCAGCGCTTTGGCCAGGTTGCGCACGACGCCGAGCTCGCTCGATGTGACCACCTTCAGGGTCGCCACCGAAGCTGGCAGCTTGTCCGCGACGCCGGCGGGCAGGCCGAGATCCTGGGCGAGGTCGGCGACGACCTGATGAAGATTCAAGGAGACGGTGCCGCCGTTGATGTTGACGCGTGAGCCGCCGCCGTTGACAACCCTCACGAGCGCCTGATCGGCGGCGTAGTTGGCCTTCTCCCAGACGCCCTGGACCTGCGGCGTGGCGAGCGCCCGCTCGGCCGCCTGTTCGGCGACGCCGTGCAGCGCGCCCGACAGCGGGCCCGCCAGCGGCTCGAGCTGCGTCGGCAGACCCGAGCGCAACTGGGCCGGCACGTTGATGTTCGCGTACAACTGATCCACCAGATAACCCGACAACGCCGTACGGACCGTCGTCTTCTGCAGCAGCTCCGTACTGGTCTTGGACCAGTTGTGTGGGTTCATGAGCTGACGGTTGGCCCACACCGCGAAGATCGCGAACACGGCCAGGAGGGTCGCGAAACCGAGGATCACGCGTACGAGGACGCGGTGGGCCTGAGGCGACTGGCCGGACGCCATCTCGCCCGCACCGTTGGCATCGGGCGGACTCGGAGCTGCCGCCGAGTCCGGCTCAGCGGCCATCGACGCCGTCGAGCACGCTTCGCTGATGAGCTCTCCGATTCATCCTCATCCCCGCGATCGTGCCCGACGCCAACGCCCGACGCATCACCTGATCGGGATGACGAGCTCCAGGCCACAGACAGCGTTGCCGCGCCGCGCGAGGTTGACGGATCTCAACCGGCCACCGGCAGCGCCGCAGACGGCGTCTTGGGCTGGAAGGGCCGCAGCTCATCGCGCTCCTGCGCGACGATCGCAAAGGTTGCTTCGGGCACCTCGTTCCAGACGCCTGCGAAGTCGCCCAGCGGCTCAGAGACGATCAGGCGGGCGTCCACCGACGCCCGCGCGAACAGCTCCCGCTCGGGATACAGCTTTCGCAACGTCGGCACGTCGGTCGTGTAGTACAGCGAGCGTGCTTCGCCGCCACTCGCGTACCGGAGTGCCCAGATGCTCTCGCCGTCGGTGGTCGCGATCGTGCCTTGGAACGGGTCCGCAACCCCGTGCCGGACGCCGACAGCCTCGACCAGGCCGATCGCATGCTCGATCGCCGCTGGCGGATCATCTTCCAGGCCGAGCGTCAGCGCGAGGTAGAACAGCACCTCGGTGTCCGCCTGGCCTTTGATCATCGGATACAGCGTCGGGTCGACGGCGAGCACGAGGTCGCGCTTGAGTGTGTCGAACTCGTTGATGTAGCCGTTGTGCATGAACAGCCAACGGCCGTGCCGAAAGGGATGACAGTTGGTCTGCTGAACGGCGCTACCGATCGCCGCCCGGACGTGCGCGAAGAAATGCGACGAGCTGATGTGACCGGCGAGCTCGTGGAGGTTCTGGTCGTTCCAAGCAGGCTCGATGCTGTGGAAGACGGCGGGAGTCGGGGCGTCGCCGTACCAGCCAACGCCAAAGCCATCACCGTTCGTGGTCTCGGCTCCGAGGCGCGAATGCAGGCTCTGATCGATCAACGAATGCTCGGGCGCATACAGCGCCTCCTCGAGCAACATCGGCGATCCGGAATAGGCGAGCCAACGGCACATTTGTCGCTCCTGTCTGTCGGGTTGTCATCTACGCGCCATCTGCGTACGTGGGGGCGGCCGTCGGCCACGACGGCAGGAGGAACAGGCTCGCCAGGCGCGCGACCAAGCCCTCCAGCCGAGCGCCCCCCGCTGCGAACGCACGTTGGCGGTCGGCGCCGTTTGCGTGTGCCAACCGCCGCACCTGGTCCAACGCATCGGCACACCCGAGCTCGCGGGCATGATTACGACAATCGCCCAGCACCACCTCGAGCATGTCCCGCACCGGGGTCAGCCGTCCGGAGGTGGGGTCGATCAGCTCGGCTCCCATCCCGTCACGGGCCGCCAGGAAACGATTCTCGTCGAGCACCTCGGGGCTCGGAACGAGGGGGGCGACGTCGCTCTCGAGCTCCAAGCGAGCCAGCGACTGGATCAGCGCAACAAGAGGCGCAGCCTCTCGGAGTGTTGACTGCGCGTCCATTACCCGCACCTCGACCGTCCCGAGCGCGGGCTGCAGGCGTATGTCCCACCACATGAAGCTCGGATCGGGAACGGCTTGTGAAACCACCAGCTCGTCGAGCAGGCCGACATACTCGGAGTAGTCGGCGAAGTGACGCGGCAGACCCGTGCGCGGGAAAGCTCCGAAGATCACCGTGCGCGAGGAGGCAAATTCTGCATCGCGTCCTTGCCAGAACGGAGAGTTTGCCGACAGTGCGAGCAAGATTGGAACGTTCCGACGCAGACCATTCAGCACGCGGACGGCCTGCTCGGGATCCGGCACGCCGACGTGAACGTGCAACGCCATCGTCGGCTCGCGCCGCGCGAGCACGCGCATCGACTTGTCGATCAAGCGATAGCGCGCCGAGTCGGAGACCTGGGTCTCGCTCCAGATGGTCAGCGGATGTGTGCCCGCTGCGGCCGCGGTCAGTCCCATCGCGTTCAGCTCGCGCCGCAACCGGGCCCGTAGCGACGCAAGCTCTGCAGTGACCCCGTCGACGTCCGGGTGGATGCCGGTAGCCAGCTCCACCACCGCAGCGTGGGTCTCGGGCGAGGTGTACGGCGAGAGTTGGCCGGAGAGCCTCGCGACGACGCGTTCGCTCGACTGCGCGAGCGACCAGCGTGAGGGGTCCAGAAGCATGAGCTCCTCCTCGACGCCGAGCGTGTACGGCTGATCGAGCTCATCATTCCATCGGGCCCACAACGGATAGACACGACGGACGCGGCGCCGTGCGACCGGAGGGGCAGAGCCTGTTACGGCCATCTGGACAGCCTCGGGCATCCCGCCGCTTTCAACAAGGAGGCGCACATGTGCGTCCGCCGAGAGTGAACACCACGTCCGCGCGCACCGGCCGACGTGGAGAGCAAGACACCCAGATCGCATGATGAGTGTCCGGCAATGGTGCCGTAGCTTCGAGCTCATGCATCGGCGTCCACCACGGCGACCTCGATGAGCACACGCGGGCCGAACAGCGGTCGGCGCCCGAGCCCGTCGGCCATGCTCGGCGAGCTCTACATCGTGTACCGCCTGCTGCGGGAGGCGCTCCGGCGCATCGCAGGCCTCCCCGCGGGCGCGTCGTTGCTCGCAACGGTGTTCGCGCTCGGGGTGCTGGCAAACGCGCTCCGTCACCTCGCAGCGCCGCTGCTGCGGGTATTCCGCCCCGGAGCACCCTCACTTGCCGCCATCATTTTTGTGGCAGCGGTTCCCCTGGCGATCCTCCGCCGCATCACCGGACTGCGAGCCACCGATGCGACGCTGGTCGGCACGGCCGTTGGTGCCGGCCTGGCGGTCCCGGCGCTCCGCGCCGCAGCAGCGGCGGTGCGTGCCTCCTTTGCGGCGCTAGCCGCCTTTGGAAGGCTTGCAATTGGCAAGCCGCCCAACGCTTGAGTCCAGCCGCGCGCTCGTGTCCACTGTCCTGCCGTTAGGCCGCGAGTCCGGCGATGCCGTTGCGCATCAGCGCCGCCGCGAGCAGCAGCAGCACCGCCGCGCCAATCGTCCTGGCGTTGCGCTCGAGCCACCCGCGGACGTGGGCGAGAAAGCGCCGAGTTCGCTTGGGCGCTACGGCGAGCGCGAGCAACGCGACGGAGAGGGGAAGCAACGAGATAAGCGAAAACGCTGCCCACTCGACGATGTAGCCAGCGGCAGTCGGGTTGGTCTGCGAGATGTCCTTCAGCGCGAGCGGGATGAAGGCTCCGGGATTCGCGAGCGTCGCACCCGCGCCAACGATCGCGATCGCCGGTGAGGATGCCACCTTGGTCATCTGGGTGATCATGCTCGTCACCCTTCTGGGGTCGGCAGGACGCCGCAAGAAGCGAACGACAAAGAACACCACGACCAGGCCGGCGATGACATCGATGATCGCAACCCACGTCTTCGGGGTGTTTGGCTGCGGCGAGGCGGCGGCGTTGCCGAGCACGAACGCCGCGACAACGCCGACGAGCAGGGTCGCCGCGAGCGCTCCGAGGTAGAACCAAAGGCCGGTGCGCAGCGGACGCTCGCCCACGACGAGCGCCAGCACCGACAGGAACAGCGTCGTTGGCGAGAGCATCGCCGCCAACGCGGTCAGCGCTAGTTCGCTGTCGAGCCAGCCCATACCGTCGCTTTCGCGAGCACGCTCAGGTGGACGTGCCGATTCCCAGAGCGACGACCAGCGTCAGTATCAACGTGACGCTGTAGAGCGGCACCTGCACTCCGGCAAGCCCCGCCTCGAACTCTTCGGCACTCGTGGAGACGCTCACGCCGTCTTCATGGTCAACGATCAGGCTCACAGCTCCCGCGAGCGTCGCGAGCAGCCCGACCAACGCGACGCCAGTCGCGATCCAGGCGAGCGTTTCCTGGTTGTTGTCCGTGCTCAGGAAACCGACCGTCAGCGCCAGCCCCGCGCCGGCTGCCATCGCCTGCACACCGAGCGAGAATCTTCCCTGCAGAACTCCCCGGCCGAGGGGCAGCGCGACCAGCAGCACCGAGATCCACAGTGCCAGCGCCAGCCATTCCATCCTGCCCGCCCCTACCCGCGCGTGCTCGCGCTGGACACGGTCTGCCTCAACAGCATCGCTCCACGCTAGGGCTAGGGTGGCGCTCTTGCGTCACCTCAACGGGGTGATTGTGTTCGTGGGTGTCAGTCACCTCAGCGGCGTGCCCGCAGCGGCCGCACGCCCTCTGCGAACGGGAGCACAGCGAGCTCGTCGGCGGCGAAGAAGTACAGATTGCGCCGCAGCGGGTCGGGCGTCTCGATCACAGCCACGTGCGCGAACTCGCCAGACAGCAATGCCGCCAATCCTTGCGGGTCGGTGAAGTGCGTAAGGGTGTACGCGTAGCTATCGTCGGGCTCGATCTCCGTATAGCCGGAGAGCAGGCCGTCGCCGCGTAGTGCAGTGTGAACTGAGCTCAGCACGAGTGCCGCCTCCTCGAGTGTGAAGTGGTGGATCGCGGAGTCCCAAATCACGTTGTCGAAAGGGCCCTGGGGCAGCTCGCCGCGGATGTCGCCGAGGCGGTACTCGACGTTGGGCCTTGCGTGGTGGCGACGCGCGTGCGCAAGTGCTTGCGCGTTGTGGTCGATCGCGAGCACGCGTGTGGCTCGCGCGGCGTAGAAGCGGCCAGTGTTGAAGCCATCCCCGCAGCACAGCTCCAGGACCTCGCCACCGGGCCGGATCGCAAGACTGTTGAGCACACCGCGCTCCAGGAAGGTAGCGCGGCCTCGCGTCGGCCACTGCCACTGCGCGTTGACCTCGTGGTCGAACCACTCCGCCGAGGGGCGGAGGAAGCCCTCGACCTTGTACTGCAGCCGATGGCTGCCCGCGGCGATGCGTCGTAGTAGCGAGTTGACGACGCGCAGCGGCAGCACGAATACGTCATGCAGGCCCGAGAGCAATCGCGCGACCGCTGGGCGCCCGCGCAGACGGCGGCGCGCCGACCCCGGACTCATAGCTCCACAATAGGCTACGGCCCGGGGGCGTCGCGCAGGTCATCGATCCGACCCGGCCCACCGCGATCGGCTCCGACGCTCAGATGCGCGCTCGCGTCCTCCAAACGATCGTCGCCCCAGAACAGCTCGTCCTCGATTGCAACTGTCGGCACGCCGAACACACCGAGGTCGTAGGCGGCGTCGGTCGCGCAACGTAGCGTCTGCTTGATCTGTGGATCCTGAGCTGCCGCGCGTGCCTCGCCCCGGTCAAGGCCGGCGTGCTCCGCCGCGTCGAGTACGTGCGCGACGATGCTCAGATCCCTCCCGCGCTGGAAGGCGTCGCGAAAGGCGAGCGTGCAGAGCTCGCGCCCGTGTCCGACGGCGAACGCGAATGTGGCCACGCGCATCGCATACAGGTAGTCGCTGGGCCACGGGTCCGGCCAGCACATTGCGGGCAGGCCGTAGCGTTGCGCGCGATGCTCGATCTCCACCATGCCCGCCTGGCGGCGCCGATAGTCACCCAGCGCCCACGAGCTGCGTCCGTTGCGCTTGAACAGTCCGCCGAGCAGGATCGGCTGCCATGCGACGGGCTCCGGCAGCAACGTCGCCAGCCGCTCCGCCGCAAGGTAGGCGTAGGGCGATCCGAGATCGAAGTAAAAGGTGACCCGTGGCATATCGTTCGCCAGACTGAACGAGACGTTCGTTTTGTATGGTAGCCGATCGGTCGTCTGATCGAGCGTGTTGACGTCGCTGCCGGCAGCTCAGCGGCGGCTCGGCAGGCCGAGCACGTGCTGGGCAATGAAGTTGAGCGCGAGCTCCTGTGCCGGCTGCCGGCCTCGATCTCAGCCAGCTCGCGACGAGCGCCAGCGGCCACCCTGGATCTCATCCACGCCGGGAGAGCCGGAGAGTCTGCTGCCGAGGCGCTCCATGACGAGATCAGCGGCGAGCATGACGTCGTAGGTCTCGGGCGAGCCGACCATCAATTGCTGGAGCTCGGCGATGAACTCGGGGTGCTCGAGCTTGGCGGCGAGGTTCGCTGAGAACTCGCGATAGTGGAAGGTCTCGTCAGCCATGTAGTGGGCGAGCCCGTCAACGATGAGCTGCTCGTCGGGGCGTAGCTCGTTGAGCACGTGCCAAAGGTCGAACAGATCGCGGCCCTTGCGACGCTGATAGAGCGCGCGGAGCTTAGTTGACATCAGCTCCTCGAGCTGGAATGTGCGCACGTCGGCTCGACCGGACCACCAGCGAGACTCCACGACGTACGGACGGGTGGTGCGCGGAAGGAACGAAGCGGTCTCAGCGATGTTCGTCTCGATCTTCACCCGGATGCGCCCGGCCCCCGTGGCCTCGGCGTCGAAGACCATATGAACCATCTGGCCGCGCTGGTTGGTGGCGTGATGGGCCAACCCGACACGGAGCGCGACTTCTTGGAGAGCAAGCAGGTAGGGCTTGATGGCGGAGTGTGTGCACCGCACGTAGTCGAGGTCTTCGGAATAGCGCAGCTGCGTGGGTAGATGGAGCTTGTGCAGGCACGTCCCTCCGCGGAAAGCGAGCTCGTCTGCGAGCAGGTCGTCCCGTGCGATCTCGACGATCAGGCGCGAGAGCACGAGGTCCTGCTCGATCTGAGTCGGTTGTGGCCACGGGGCCCGCGTCGCCCACTCGTTCAGGTAGGCCTGTGCGATCACAGGTCGGGCTCTACCGAGATGTTCAGCCGCACGCCCCACTCGCGGTCCGCTCGCCCCCGCCTGGGCCCTGAGGAACTGAGCAGCGCCGGCTCCCCGAGATCCAGCCTGGCGGCCAGGCGCAGCGGATGCAGATCCTGGCAGGAGCCGTAGTGCTCGACCATCCACCCGGTGCGGCGGGCAAGGGTGCGACCGTAGCGCGCCGCCAACCTCGCCAGCGCCGGGCCATCGAGCTCGCCGACCTCGCCCAGGATGGACGCCACGTTGTTGAGGCCTCCGCTCGCAAGCGGCTCGCGCACCAGATCGACCGCGGTGGCCTCACGCGAGGACACCGGAATCGATCCCGTGTGGACGGTCACCATGTCGGTCGGCGTGTCCGCGGCGTGCTCGCTGGTGTAGAAGCGCAACCGTACCCGCTCGATCGCTCGGTCGAGCACGCGCCCATCTGCCATCACCTGAAAGGTCTGCGGTGCCTGGTGAGCGGCGCCGTGATAGGTCGCGGCCGACAGCAGGGCGACGTAGTAGCGGCGACCTAGGTGGCGCATGAGATCACCGATGAACCACTCCGCAGGGACCACCCCCCAGGAGCGAAACTCGGGCGGGATCACGACGTATAGGCCGCGGGCCGGGGAGAAGATGCGCCGGTGCCTACGCAAACGCTGCAAGCCGCTTGTAATCGCGGCATAGCTGAGACCCGTCAGCTCACGGATCTCCTCGAGCGAGGCGCTATAGCGCCCGCTCGCGATCAACATGTCCGGCAGGTCTCGCATAGAGCCACGTTGTATGGTCTGCATATGCATCAATATAGCGTCATTCACCGATTACGTGCGTCTACCTACATCATCTTCGCGGCTCGACTGCGTGAAGTCACTGCGAGACACCGCCTGGACGTGATCGAGGACCGGATGGATGAAGGTTTGGATCGTGTAGCTACGCTGCGGCCGTATGCGGCCTCGTGTACGCCCTCACGTCGAGAGTCGAGCGGGAACGGGGGCGTTCAGCTTCGTGCACGACTTCCAACCGGGACTGCGCCGCGCACGGGTGGGGGCGGACGTCGTCTATCTCGACGAGGATGGAGCGCTCGTCGATGACCCGGCCGTGCTCGATCGCATCCGCGGGCTGGCGATTCCGCCGGCATGGAGCAGCGTGTGGATCGCTCCCAGCGCCGATGCTCACCTACAGGCGACGGGCGTCGATAGCCGGGGCCGTAAGCAGTATCGGTATCACCCCGAGTGGCAGCACGAGCGCGATCAGGTCAAGTTTCATGACATGCAGGCGTTCGGCCGGGCTCAACCGCAGCTGCGCAGCCGGATCGAGCTCGGGCTCATCGCGGGCGATGAACCGCTCGGCCACCGCCGCGTGCTGGCGCTCTCGCTCCGCCTGCTCGACATCGGCCTACTGCGGGTCGGCTCCGACCGCTACGCGCGCGACAACAAGCACTACGGCCTAACGACGTTGCTGCGCGAGCAGGTGACCGTGCGACCAGATCGGGCTGTGTTCGACTATGTCGGCAAGGCTGGCAAGCGACAAACGCTTGCCATCGCCGACGCGCCCTCGCTTGACGTACTCGCGGCCCTCAAGCGCCGGCGCCAGGGCCCGCCTGAGCTGCTGGTGTTCCGCGCCGCCCGCGGGTGGACCCGGATCCATCGCGAGGATGTCAACAACTTCCTGCGCGCCGAATCGGGCGGTCCGTTCTCCGCAAAGGAGTACCGAACCTGGAACGCCACGGTGATCGCTGCGGCAACGCTGGCTGCACTGAAACCTCGCCCATCGCGCGCACCCACGATCGCGTCGCGCGCCGTCGCAGCCGCGCTCGGCAACACCCCTACCGTCGCGCGCCAATCCTATATCGACCCCAGAGTGTTCGCGCGGTTCAACGACGGACACGTCATTGCGCTCGACCGGCTCCCGGCCGACCCGTGGAAGGCGCGAACGCGTATCGAACGCCGCGTGTTGGTGATGCTTTCGGCATGACATCGGCGCTCTGCCCGCGGCGGCCCGATTGCGGTCTGTTAGACCGCCGCGGTATGTTGCGGCCGCGTCATCTGCATTTCACGCTGAGGCCGAAGTGTGAAATCCCTCACGAGCATCGTGTGGAATACCGCTCTGCCCCCATCCTCCCACGTTAAGGGCTCGCCGCCCTTCTGAGAGCCATGCTCTTGACGTTGTTCGCAAATGCCGACTTGACAGCGCCCCTTAGGCCGGTCAGACTAGCCCCCGCCCAGGGCACGTCTCCCTGGGGTCCTCATGTCAAGCAGGGCTTGGGGATTCGCGGTAAGGACGCTAACTTGCTGTAACCAGAGGGGGTAGATATGAAACGCGTATGGCGTATCGCGCCCATTCTCGCGGCGCTCGTTGTCTTGGCAGTCGTTTTCGCACCCGGCGCTGGCGCGTCGCGCGCGGCCGCGCGCCCGGCCGCCAAATCAGAAAAAGGAAACGAAGAAAAGAAATACAAGAAGGAACTAAAGACGCTCGACAAGGAAATAAAGAAGCAGCAAAAGGAGGAGGCCAAGCAGGAGAAGAAGGAATGCAAGACGGCGGCGGCGGCGGCGCCTTGCGCAGCACCGATCGCAGAAGTTGTGCTGAAGCCAGCGGGCGGGCTTAATGCGATCGGCAATTGGCAGTTCTTGGCAATACCAGAAACAAAAATCCTGGAAATTGAAAATCGCGGAACGGCGCAGGGCTATCTTTGGCAAATTGAAGTGTCCAAAAATGTTCCTGCGTGTCTGCCAGCGCTTGGCGGCCTCTCATGCCCGCGGTTCAAAATCACATCGCCAGCAGCTGCAGTTGGCGGGGTACAGCCCTGCGGGGCATTCACTAAACTAGCCGGGGTAGCTATTCCTGCGACCGCAAAATGCGTCCTCGAAGTAACGAATGTTGGTGCGGTTACCGCGGCTGGTATCGCTGTTACGCTCTACGCTGCGGACCTCGAACTCGAATGGAGTGTCGTGCGGACCCCGCCCCCAACGCTGATAGCTGCGGTCGGTTTGGAAAGCTGAGTATGCGGTGGTGATTTCTTAAATCAGGAGGGGCGCCAGCCTTCGGGTTGGCGCCCCTCTTTGCCGCCTTGCCAGCCGCGATCGCCGGATATCGACGGCGTCTAGAAGGTCGCCACGGAGCGCATCGCCCACGAACGTCTCTAGCACCGCAACGTGCGTCGGGACGCACGCTGTTGCTCGCCCCGGTGCAGGCGCGAGCTTGCGCGTTGGAGAGCCATTTCAGCCGATCGTGAGGACGGACGCTACTCGACCATTGCGCAGCTACAGAATCGCCGCCAGAGGCGCATTTGCACACCTTTGGCGGGAAGCTTAGGTCCAGCCCCAAGACGTGACCGGCGCACGCACACCGGATCCCAAGAGGGTGCGACTGCATCACTCGCGGAGCGCGAGGAGCTTCCGTGAGCTGCGCAAACGGGTGAAGCGTGTCGAACAGGAGCGCGACATCCTCAAGCGAGCCGCGGTTTCTTCGCAGCGGGGTCCGAGACGCCCTGCTCACGATCGGATACCGGCACGCGAGCGGCCGACGTTACGAGACGAACTCAGACGTGACGATCGAGGGCAACCTCGTCCAGTGCGTGACCTACGTGCGCAAGCGTGTCGAGGGCTAGAAGCTAGCCAAAGATCGTCTTTGTAAGGATGAACACGTCCACGCAGCCGAACACAAAAAACGTCACGAGCCAGAGCCGAAACGAAGGGAAGGTCACGATGGCTTGGTCATACAGCTTCGCGGTGGGTTTGAGCGAGCCGAGACCATCTCGGTAGATGTTGGGGTAGCCGAGAAGACCGAGACATCGCCTGATGGCGAGCGAATGCAATTTCTCCAGGTAGCGCTGCTTGGTTAGCGAGTGGGCCGCCGCGATCACCGCGAACAGCCCGGCGATGAGAACAGCGACGCGCCCCCATTCAGGAAACGACGAGTTGAGCGCTGCCAGGAACAGAAACGACTGCGCGGCGACGACCAGCGCTGGCGCCTGCCACATCACCTGATCGATCGCTAGGCGCCGTCGCTCCAGCAGCGCGAGAACCGCCTTCGGATCGTTGCCGGGCGACCACGGGCTCGGCTTGGCCGGCTGCTCGGACTCGGGCACAGCATCGGCAGCGTATGGCTCTCGACGGACGGCCGAGGCGAACGGCTAAACGTGCTGCTCTGCGAGGGCACGTGCGAGCTGCCGGGCAGGCTCGAAGCCTTCCACGGCGTGCTGCTCATCCGAGGCGGTGACGACGAACCGATCGCGGCCAAGGCTGGTCACGCCCACGCGGCCCACGACCAGAAAGGTCGTGCGTCGTTCGGGTTCGTCTCCCACGCTGCCGGTTCGCGGTCCATGGGCTAAGCCGTGGGCGGCGAGGGGCTGAACCGCTTGGCGAGATTCAGCACTAGGTCATCGTCTCCGTAGAGGGGAACGGCAACGCAATGCTCAGAGTCCTTCTCGGGCGTCCCCATCGTCGCAAGCCAGACAAACCCCTGCGTAGCGTGGCCGTCCGGCCCGTTGGCGACAACTGCGACGCCGTGGGGATTCGCCAGCGTATTGAGGTGGTCTTTCTGCTCTACCTGATCGCGAGGCATGCCCGCATGCTACGGCATCAGATTCGGGAGCAGGCTGCTCCCGAATTGCTCCCGAACGCTCTCGGAGGTGTCGATATGGGCGCGGTTTTGGGTGCACCCCGTTGCACCTAAATGCAGCCCATTAGCGGGGGTTTACCGGCGTCCTGCACCTCACTGCACCTCACTGCACGATCCGTCAATCAGTCGGGGAGACAGGATTTGAACCTGCGACCGCCCGGCCCCCAGCCGGGTGCGCTACCAGACTGCGCCACTCCCCGTGGCCTTCAAGCGGGCGACGGGAATCGAACCCGTTCTAAAAGCTTGGAAGGCTTTTGTGCAACCAAAACACTTCGCCCGCTCGCTTGCGTCATCCTACCGCCGCTCCTCCGTGGGCACCTCGCCCGACTCGTCCGCGAGGCCCGGCGGCGGCCACGGCCCGCACCAGTTGTCGCGCGCGCCGTCGAGCGTGACGGTCGAGCCGTTGAATGCGCGGCCCAGCGGCGATGCGAGCAGGGCGATCAGCCACGCGTGCTCCGCGACCGTGCCGAGACGCTGGAGCGGAACCGTGCGCGAGGCGCCCGCGCGCACGCTCGCCGGGTACTTCGCCAGTACCTCCGTGTCGAAGTGCCCCGCTGCCACCGCGGTCACCGCGACCCCGGCCGGCTGCCAGCGCTGAGCCAGCTCTCGCGTCAATGCCTCCACCGTCGCCCGCGCCGCTCCCGAATGCGCCATGCCGGGCATGCCGTTGTGGGGCGAGAGGGTGACGTTCACCACGGTGCCGGTCCCCGCCGAGCGGAACGCCAGCTCGAATGCCGCCTCCGCCATGTTCAGCCCGCCTTCCACGTTCAGGCGCCACACCGCGCGCCAGCCCTTGGCCGCGATCAGCTCCGCCGGGCTGAAGAACTGGCCGCCCGCGTTGTTCACGAGCACATCCAGCCGGCCGTGGCGCTCGAGCACCTCCCGCACCATGCGCTCCGCCTCATCGCTGTCGCGCACATCGCCCGCAAGCCAGTCGGCGCCCGTCTCGGTGCCGACGCGCTCGTTGATCTCTGCCGCGGCGGCCTCCAGGACCTCGCTGCGGCGCCCGACGATCGTCACGCACGCCCCGCCGCGCACCAGCTCCAGCGCGCTCGCCTTGCCCAGGCCTGTGCCGCCGCCCGTCACGAGCGCCACGTGGCCGTCGAGCAGTCCCGGCGCAAACACCTCTGAGCGCTCTCGCGTGCTGTCCATGGCGAGCGATCATAGGCGGCGCACGTCCGTCCCCCGAGATGTCTAGGGTTAGTACGTGTCCCACAGGCCGCTGGTGTTCGTTTCCGGACTCACCGTCGCCGACTACCTGCTGTGGAACTGGTCGCTGAACAGCAATCACGACGCGCTCGCGCTCGTCTTCGGGCTGACCCTGCCGCCGCTGGCCGTCGCCAGCCTGTGGCTGCTCTCGCTCAGCATCGCGCGCGTGATCGCCCGCTCGGCCCGGCGCCCGACAGAACGCGCCGGCCGCCGCGCACTCGCCGCCGGCCGCCGCACGCGCCGCAGCCATCAGCACGCAGCCGGCGCCGGCTCACCGCAGGAGGAGCCAGCGGGCGCAGGCACAGCCAGCGGCGGCTCATCCCGCAAGCTCGCAGCCTGAACGGCTCCAGCCGGTGAGCGCCGACGGCAAACGCCGGCTTCCCGGCTCCCGACGCGTGCGCGCCGCGCTCGCGGCGCTCGTCGTGCTGCTTGCCGCGGTCGCGCTCGGCGCATACCTCTACGAGCGCAACCGCACCGGCAACATCTACCACCCGCGCGCGCGTTTCGTGGCCCAGCCGACGCCGACGCTGCCCAAGCTGCCCAAGCGCGGGCCCACCAGCTTCAGCTGGCCGCTCTACGGCTACACCAAGAACCACACGCGCTTCTTCCCCGCACCGCCGCGCGTGCGCCCACCTTTCAACGGCATCTGGGTGCATGGAGGCAACTCACTGCTGGAGTTCCCGCCGGTGCTCTACGGCGAACGCCTCTTCCAGCTCGCCGACGACGCCGTGCTCCAGGCGATCGACAAGCGCAACGGTCACGTGCTGTGGTCGCGGCGACTGGGTCAGCTGTCCGCGTCCTCACCGGCCGTCACAGCCAACACCGTCTACGTCACCATCCTCAGCAGCGGTCACGCCGACAAGCCGGGCCGCGTCGTCGCTTTGAACAGCGCCAACGGCTCGATCCGCTGGTTGCGCTCGCTGCCCAGCCCCTCCGAGTCATCGCCGTTGCTCGACCGCGGGCGCGTGTTCTTCGGCTCGCAGAGCGGCATCGTCTACGCGCTCAACGACCGCACCGGCGCCGTCGTCTGGGCCTACCACGCAGGCGGCGCCGTCAAGGCGAGCCCGTCGCTCGCCGGCGGTGTCCTCTACTTCGGCGACTACTCCGGGCGGCTGCAGGCGGTGTCCGAGAGCACCGGTCGCCGGCTCTGGATCAGCCAGTCAGAAGGCGCGCTGCTCGGCAGCGGCACGTTCTACTCGACGGCAGCCGTGATGTACGGTCGCGTCTTCCTCGGCAACACCGACGGGCGCGTGTACGCCTACGACGCGTCGACCGGCGCGCTCGACTGGGCGATGCAGACCGGCGCCTACGTGTACTCCTCGCCGGCCGTCACCAACGCACCCGGCCTCGGACCCACCGTCTACATCGGCTCCTACGACGGCACCTTCTACGCGATCAACGCCCGCTCGGGTCACGTCAGCTGGAGCTTCAACGGCCACGGGCGCATCTCCGGGTCGCCGACGATCATCGGACGCATCGTCTACTTCTCCGACCTCGGCACGCACACCACATACGGCCTCGGTATCTCCACCGGACGCGTGCTGTTCGAAAAGAACACAGGCGCGTTCGACCCCGTGATCAGCGACGGCAACAACGTCTACCTCACCGGCGACACAGGCCTCTACGGCCTCGCGCCGCGCTAGCGCCTTTCTCCGAGCACGCGCGCCAGCAGGTTGCGTGTCAGCGCCACCACGCGCGGGTCCGGCGCGAGCGGCACATCCGGCGAGGCCTGGGGAACCGGCGAGAGCGCAAACTCCCAGGCGAGCGTTCCCGCCGCGAACACGAGCGCGCCCGAGCGCGCCGTATACAGCGTCGTCTCCGCAGCGCTCCCGTGGACCGGCGAGGGCTCGAGCTCCGCGCCGCAGGGCACGCTCGTGCCGGCTCCCACCAGCAGCGTGCCCGGGGGCGACGCCGGCGTGCGCTCGTCGAGCTCGTAGCCGACGATCCCCGGGATGCTCGTCGCCGCCGTCATGCCCGTTCCCGCGAACAGCCACGCTGGGCGCAGACTCGGCGACGGTCGCCATGCGTAGTAGCGGTACACGGGCGGTCCCGGCACTTCCAGGCGCGGTGTGATGCAGCCGTCATACGCGCTGCCCGTGAGCTCCGCGCCGCCCTGCGGGAACAGCCCCGTCGGATCGGCGCGGTCGGGGTCGCGCACCACGAACTGCTTGTACGCGACGATTCGGTGGTCGCGCGCACCCGCCTGACTGGAGGCCGCAGTCGCTCGCGCGAAGCGCACGCGCCACGCCAGCGTGTCGGAGCTCATGAACAGCAGGCTCGTGCCGCCGTCACGGGCGCGCGCGAGCGCACGCTCATCGCCCGCCGACCAGTACTCCGAGTGGCCCACGTCGATCACCGCGCGCGGGTGGGCGGGATTCAATATCTGAGCCGGATCGGCGTCGAGCGACTCGATCGTCGTGTACCCGACCGGATAGCCGTAGCGCTCCAGGAAGCGCACCATCGCGACGTCGCGAACGAAGAACTGCCCCGCGCCCGTCTGGCTTTCGTAGGGCCGGTCATACGAGACTTCCACGCCCTGTGTCGTGCCCGTCACGCCAACCGGTTTCCCGCCCGGATACAGGCTGTCTCCGCCCCACCCGTTGTAGGCCTCATACGTCGCCGTCGGTATCTCCACCAGCAGCCGCGGCGGGCGCTGCGAGCGCAGCACGAACATGCAGTCGCTCTCCGCGCCCGTCGACGCGCGCAGCTTGACGATGTACACGCCGCTCACGAGCGCCATCGGGATCGGGAAGCTGAGCGTCGGGTGCCAGCGACACTCCGTCAGGCCCGTCTCGAAACGATGCGTGCAACGCGGTTGCCTCTTCACCGGTAGCCGCGTGCTCGCCAGCACGAGCCTGCCGCCGCTGCCGCCGTACCAGCCCATGCGGTACACGCGCAGCGTCAGCGTCCGCGAGCGCGGCGCGCTCACGTAGACGCTCTGCACTTGCCCCGGCGCGATCGCCTGCTCGGCGACGTAGCCAGCGATCGCTCCGTGAGCCGCTCCGCCGAGCTCATACGCCGGGCCAGGCAGCCGCCACGCGCTCGTTCCCCGGGCGCGGTTCTCCGCCGCGATCGACGGCGGCGCGCCTTCCGTTCGCACCAGCCACCGGTACGACGGCCGCGCGTCGCCGCTAGCCGGCGTCTGACGGGCCGGCGGCGGAGCACCGGGCGGCCCCGCGGCACCGCGGGCGCTCGCGTGCGAGGCACCCGTCCCGCCACCGCACCCGGCCGCCAGCACCAGGCACAGCGCGCACGCGAACGGTGCCCCGGCGACCTTCACGGATGAGCGCATCAGCGAGCGCAGGCTGGCCTCACCGTCAGGATGACGCGCCAGACGAGCACGAGCCACCGGGGCTGAACGCGCGCGACAGCGAGAAGCTCGCCGTGACCACCGTCATGCCCGCGTTACGCACGCTGAGCGCCGTCCAGCCTCCCGGCGCCTGCGCGACGCAGCCGCTGCCCCGCGTGATCGTCCAGTAGCGGGTGAAGTGCACGCGCACCAGGAAACGGCCCGGGGTGCGCGCGCGTAGCGCGAACGAGTCGTGGCCCAATGACGTCAGCTGCCCCGGGCCCGACAGCAGCGGCGTCGCAGCGAGCACGCGGAAGATGCGCCAGTGCGCACTGGCGAACACCTGTTGCAGATACGGCACGCCGCGGCGGATCAGCGTGCCCTCCTGTGCGCTCGACGGGTCAAGCGCCGCGTCCGGCAGCGCAACATAGGCGACCGCCTGTTCGTGCAGCCAGTGCTCGTAGCCGGCGGCCGTCAGTCCGTGGGCGAGCAGCACACCGTCGTAGCGCGTCTCGAGCTGCTTCTCCCACCCACGCGCCAGCGACACCGTCGGCGCGAGCAGCGCCGCCTCCCAATGCGAGCGCGTCAGCGGCACCTCCACGCGCACCGGGCCGCCAGGCTGCTCTGCCAGGAAGCGCTCGAGCGGCGCGTAGTAGCCCGCGCTTGTCGCTTCGCTACCGGCGACCGCGGTCGTCTCGCGCACCGGCCCCCAAACCACCCACACCGCGATCACACACATCGCCGCCGCGCCGACCGGCGCGATCCGTCTCCATACCGACAGGCCGGCGCGCTCCGGTGGTTGCGCGAGCCGCGCGCACACCAGCAGCGGGCCCGCCAGCAGCACCGCGTAGCGCTCGACGTTGCTGCCCATCGGCGAGTGCACCAGCAGGCAAGCCACACACGCCGCCAGGTACACCCACGCACCGAGACGCAGCAGCCGCGACGCCCGCGGCAACGCCAACAGGAACGCCAGCACGACCGCAATCGTCGCCGCGAAAGACAGGATCGGATAGGGCTCGTAACCGCCTTCCGGGAACAGCGCCGCGAGCGGCAGCACGATCACCGCCACCGGCGCTGCGAGCGTCAAAAGGGCGCGCGGCGAGCGCCGCTCGAGCGAAACCGTCAGGCCTGCAAGCGCCAGCAGCACGCCCGCCACGGGGCTCGCCGCCGCGCACAGCGCCGCCAGCGCGGCCGCCCACAGCCAGCGCTCGCGCATCAGCGCCAGCCCCGCAGCAAGCGCCAGCGAGACCCCCAGCGCGAACGTCATGCGCCCGATCCACACGTCGCCAAGGGCCGCCACCGCAAACCACGCGGCGCCCCAGCGTGCAGGCGCCTCGCCGTAGGCCGAGCTGACCAGCCGCGCGAACAACAGTGTCGAGGCGAGCACACACAGCGCACCGAGCACGCGGATGCCCAGCAGCGACGCCAGCGGCGGGTACAGCAGGCTGTAGCCCGGCAGGCTGTGCCCGGCGTACCAATGCTCGTCCCAAACCGCGAACCCAAGCTGATGAAACAGCGCCACGCGGTACACCTGAGCCGCGAGGTCGGGCGTGCGCGGGTCCGCCGCGAGCCACACCGCGATCAGCCCCACCGTGAAGGCGAGGAGACCGATCGGCGCGCGAGCGGCCGGCGCCGCCTCGCCGCGCGCAGTGCGAAGATCCACCGTCGTCCGCTGTGCCACCCCGGCGGACCCCGGGACGCCTCGCGGCTCGCAAGCGGCGTCGAGCGGCGCAGAGGTAGTGCTGCTTCTCGCGGGCACGCCAAGATAATGACGCCCATGACCCCCAGTACCACCGACAGACGGTCCGCCCGCGCGGCAAGGGCGGCACTCGCGCTTGCAGGGATCCTCCTTGCGATCGCAGCCGCCGGCTGTGGCACCAGTCATCCCGCACCGCTCCCCGCGAGTGATCTCGGCGAAGCCCAGACGTTCCCGTTCTACAGGATCTACTGGACCGGCCCGCGCTTCGACGGTCATCCGCTGGCGGCGGTCGACGGCATCAACGGCTACATCCCCAAGGTCGGGGATAGCGTCTACTACGGGGACTGTGTGCAGAGCAAAGGGATCTTCGGCGGCGGCAGCTGCGAGCTGCCGCTGCAGGTCACAACCGTCGTGTACGTGCTGCACTCGAACGCCACGCTCGGCCCGCAGAGCAACATGCTCATCCGCGGCGTGCCCGCGACGGTCTACGACGAAGGCCGCTCGATCGAGATCTACACGGGCAGGGTCGCGATCGACGTCTTCTCCGACAACTTCACGCACGCGCTCCAGGCGAGCGAGGAACTGCGCCCGCTGAACGCGCCCGGCTCCGCCTCAGGCGATCTGCCCGCGCCGGTCTACTGCCCCGGGCTTGCCGGCGCCGTGAACACCGCGCTCCAGCGCGTAATGGCGAGCCTTCCCAACAGCGTCTGCCAGCACACCGCCATCCAGCAGGCATACAACAAACAGATCACCAAATCGGCCTCCAGCGGCTAGCTCGCGTGCGCCGCGCTCGGCCGCCGGCGCTTAGCCCGAGACCGCCGGCGCGACCGGCTTGCCGATGTCCCGGCGCAAGCTGAGGAACGCGACCGAGCCGATAACTGCCGGAATCCACAGCGAGATCGCGCGGTACACCACCACCGCGGCGATCACCACCGACGCCGGGCGCGTGCCGAACAGCAGCAGCATCCCTACCAGCCCACCTTCGACCGCGATGAAGCCGCCGGGCACCGGTACCGAGTTGGCGAGCATGCCCACGAGGTAGGCCATCGCCACAACCCAGAACGATGGCGCGTTGCCGAACGCCGCCAGGCACGCGTACAGCACGAGGTTGTCGAACAGCCAGTAGCCGACCGCCCCGAGCAGCCTCCAGTCGTGCGCGCGTATCAGCTGCAGGGCGTCGTGCACGCCGCCGCTGATAGCGGTCAGCGCGACCGCAGCACGACCGTGCTTCAGCTTGCGGGCGGCGGCAGCCCGCCGCGCCCATGCTGCCGCCGCCAGCGTTCCGAGGATCGCCACGAGCGCCGCCATCGCCGGCAACAGCGTCAGCAGGGGGTTGCGCGAGCCGGGCACCACACCCAGCCACATCAACAGGCCGATCACCAGCACCGCCCCCACGTTCACCGCGCTCGTCAGCACGAAGATCAGGACCGAGCGCTTTGCGATCCGCTCCGCCGACACGCCCTTCGTGCGTAACACCCACGCCCCCAGCGCGATGCCCGCGAGCCCGCTCACGGACACGACTGAGTTGACCGCCAGCTCCGCAAGTGACAGCCGCGAGCTTAGGCTGCGGCCGAGGCGACCGAAGACGAGTCCGAACAGAACGACGTAGCCGACGCAAGACAGCACCTCGAGTCCGACGCCGGCGAGAATCCACGCGGTGTTTGCGTGTGCGATCCGTTTGGCGGCCGTGTTCAGCCCGGGAACCGCGATCAGCAGCGCAGCGACCAGCGCGAAGAAGATCGCCAAGCTGATGATGCTGTTGCGCAGCTTGCGCGACTGAGACTCGAAAGTGTCAGCGCCTTCCTGCGCGGCCGTCTCCTGCTCAGCGATGTCGGACTCCCACCAAACAGCTTCTTAGCATTCTCTTCGCGTTTCCTTCGCTCGAGATCGCATTCGTGCATCACGCTAGCCTCTAATTGCCCGCTGCCCGCCTCCCGGAGGATCGGGCTGCGGAGCGGATCGGGACGCTAGATCATGGCCGAGCAAGCCCGCATACTGGTCGTCGACGACGAGCCTGCCGTACAGAGCGCGCTGTCGCGCGCCCTCACGCTCGAGCGCTACGAGGTGGCACGGGCAAATGATGGGCTCGAGGCGCTCGAACGTCTCGGCACCACGCCTTACGAGGCGATCATCCTCGACATCGCGATGCCCCGCATGGACGGGCTCGAGGTGTGCCGGCGCCTGCGCGAGGGCGGCGACAGCACACCCGTGCTGATGCTCACCGCGCGCAGCGAGGTCGATGACCGCGTCGCCGGACTCGACGCGGGAGCGGACGACTACCTCGTCAAGCCGTTCGCGCTCCGCGAGCTGCTCGCGCGCGTGCGCGCGTTGCTCAGGCGTGCCGGCGATGACGATGGCAATGAGCAGGTCCTCAGCTTCGCCGACCTGCGCCTCGACCTCAGCGCCCACGAGGCATGGCGTGGCGAGCGGCCCCTGGCGCTGACACGAACCGAGTTCCTGCTGCTCGAGCTCTTCCTGCGCCACCCCCGGCAGGTGCTGACACGCTCGGTCATCTTCGAGAACGTATGGGGCTACGACTTCGGCTCGAGCTCCAACTCACTCGGCGTCTACATGGGCTACCTGCGTCGCAAGACCGAGGTCGGCGAGGAGCCGCGGCTGCTGCACACTGTGCGCGGAGTCGGCTACGTGCTGCGCACACCGCCATGAGCTTCCGCCGGCGCATCGCGATCGCGTCCGCCGCCGCCGTGGCGATCGCGGTGGTGCTCGCCGCGATCCTGACGTATGCCCTGACATCCGACCAGCTCTACAAACAGATCGACACACAGCTCGGCCAGCGCGCCAGCCGCCTCGAGCACCTCGTCGCCGGCGCCAACCCCACGCGCACGCGTCTGTTCGGCAGGCTGTCGTTGAGCCCCCTGCAGATCCGCGGCTACCAGCAGCTGGTCAACGCCAGCGGACAGATCACCGCGCGCTCGGTTGGAGGCGTCACGCTGCCCGTCGACACGCATACCCGCGCGCTGGCCGCAGCCGGCGGCGCGCGGTTCTACAGCGAGGCGCAGATCAACGGCGTCCACCTGCGCGTGCTCTCCGAAGCCTCCGCCCCTGGACGCGCGCTGCAGGTCGCGCTGCCACTGAGCGAAATCGACAGCCTGCTGAGCCGACTGCGTCTGATCCTGGCGCTGCTGGTCATCGGCGGTGTCGCGCTCGCTGCGCTGCTCGGGCGACTGGTCGCCGGAACCGCCATGCAGCCACTCAGGCGCCTGACCGAAGCCACCGAGCACGTCGCGCTCACCCAGGACCTCAGCGGACGGATCGAGCCCTCCGGCAGTGATGAGCTCGGCCGCCTCGCCGGGAGCTTCAACTCGATGCTCGACGCGCTCGAGCGCTCGATGGGCGCGCTCGACGCCTCCGTGCACGCACAGCGACAGCTGGTGGCCGACGCCTCACACGAGCTGCGTACGCCGGTGACGAGTCTGCGCACCAACATCGAGATCCTCCAGCAGCAGGGCAAGGACATGGACCCCCAGGAAAGCAGCCGACTACTCGGCGACGTCGTCGAGCAGATCGAGGAACTGACGCTGCTCATGAACGACCTGATCGATCTCGCCCGGGGCGAGGAACCGCGCGCTGACGCCGAGGAGGTGCGGCTGGATCTGCTCACCGACGAGGTGCTCGAACGCGCCCGCCGGCGTTCGCCACAGACCCCGCTGCTGACCGAGCTCGAGCCGACCATCGTCACAGGCGTCCCGGCGCGCCTCGAGCGGGCCGTCAGCAACCTGCTCGACAACGCAGTCAAGTACAGCCCTCCTGGCGAACCGGTCGAGGTGCGCCTACGGGCCGGTGAGCTGTGTGTCCGTGACCACGGGCCCGGAATCGCGCCGGAGGATCTGCCATACGTCTTCGACCGCTTCTACCGCGGCGCCGAGGCGCGCGGCCGGCCAGGCTCGGGACTGGGCCTCGCGATCGTGCGTCAGGTCGCCGTGCAGCAAGGCGGCAGCGTCAACGCGGAGCCGGCCGCAGGCGGCGGGACGCTCATCCGCCTGTCGCTGCCCGGCACCGAGACCGTCGATCCCGAGATCGCCTACGAGCGCTCCTCCGCCTGACGCGCCGCCAAGCGGAAGGCAGCCGGCGCGAGCCCGTAGCGGCGACGAAACGCGCGCGCGAAGTGCGGTCCGTGGCGATAGCCGACCAGCCGCGCGACGTCCGCCACCGGAATCGAACGTTGCTCTAGCAGCAGCTCGGCCGCCACGGCCATGCGTCGCGCCAGCAGGTCCTCGCGGAAGCTCGTCTCGCTGAACTGCTCGTATGCACGCTGCAGCTGGCGCGGTGAGCTTCCCAGCCCGCGTGCGATCCCCGCCAGCGTCAGCTCGAGGCGATAGTGACGCTTGATCACCACGCGGGTCAGCAGATACAGACGCCTGCGGGCCGAGGCCGTCTCCGAGCGCACACCTCCCACTCCGACGCGGCTCGCAGGCAGTGACATGCCAGCGCCTGGGCGAGTCCACCAAAGCGCGCCTACCCCGCGAAGCGCCGTGCCACGCGCTCGACCGCATCGGCATAGGCGCCGCCGAACAGCAGCGCGTGCACCAGCAACGGCAACAGCTGGTAGAGCTCAACTCGCTCGCGCCAGCCCTCGGACAGCGGCGCCAGCTCCTCATAGGCCGCGAAAACCCGCTCCGACGGCGCGCCGAACAGCCGCAGCATCGCGAGGTCGATCTCGCGGTGGCCGCCGTACGCCGACGGGTCGATCAGCCACGGGCGACCGTGCGTGTCGCCCATCAGGTTGCCCGACCAAAGATCGCCGTGGAGCCGTGCCGGCGGCTCCGACGGACCGCACAGCTCCTCGAGCCGACAACACACGCGCTCGAGTGCGTCGAGGGCCGAGCGCGACAGCGCGTCGCGCTCGCGCGCCTGTGCCGCCAACGGCCGCAAACGACGCTCCGCATAGAACTCAGGCCAGGTGTCGGTCGGATCGTTGGGTAGCCGCACCGATCCGAGCCACGCCCTCGAAGCGCCCGTTGCACTACTGGCGCCCGGATCCTCCTCCGCGTGCGCGACAGCCCAGCCGAAACACGGCGCGCCCGCCGCGTGCGTCGCCGCCAGGCCACGCCCCAGCTCCTCCGCGCCCGCCTCGTCCAGGCGACCCGGCTCGATCCACTCGAGCGCCAGGTAGCGCTCGTCGACGTCCAACACGCGCGGCGCGCGTAGCGCACGCGGCTCCGTCAACCACTCCAGCCCCGCCGCCTCCGCCGCGTACTCTCCCGGCGCTGCGAGCGCGCGCGTCTTCACGAACGCGTCCGTGCCGTCCGCGAGCACCACGCGAAACGCCTCGTTGATATCGCCACCGCCGACGCGCGTCGCGTCGCGCGCACCCGGCGGCAGCGTCACCGCGGCCGCGGCCGCGGCCGCGGACTTGGGCGCATCACCCCGTCCGCCCCGCACGGATCTGCTCGAGCAGGCCGGCACACGCCGCGTGCACCAGCTCGAACACCTCCTCGAAGCCGCCCCCCGCGCCGTAGTAGGGGTCGGGGACGTCCAGATCGCCAGCAGCGCGGGCGCTCCCCGGGTCGAACTCGCGCAAGAGCCTCACCTTTGCGCGCTCCTCCTCGTCACGTGCCTGCCTGCGCAGCTCGCGCTCGTTTTCGCGATCCATCGCCAGCAGCAGATCGAACACCTCAAAGTCCTCTGGACGAACCTGGCGCGCGTGACCCTCCAGCTCGACACCCCGAGCACTCGCCGCCTTGCTCGCGCGCCTGTCCGGCGGGCTGCCCACGTGCCACGCGCCCGTGCCAGCCGAGTCGAGCTGGACGCTGTCCTCCATGCCCGCCTCGCTGACGAGCGCGCGCATCACGCCCTCCGCCGTCGGCGATCTGCAGATGTTTCCCAGGCAGACGAACAGCACGCGCGTCGGGCGCGGGCCGGCCTCGCGCCCTGACACCGCGCCGGCCGCACGGGCGCCGGAGGCGCCCACCTAATCCTCTCCCAGCTCTAGCACAGCCAGGAACGCCTCCTGCGGGACCTCCACGCGGCCGACCTGCTTCATGCGTTTCTTGCCCTCCCTTTGTTTCTCCAGCAGCTTTTTCTTGCGCGTGATATCGCCGCCGTAGCAGCCCGCGATCACGTCCTTGCGAAAAGCCTTGACCGTCTCGCGCGCGATCACGTGCGCCCCGATCGCCGCCTGGATCGGCACGTCGTACTGCTGGCGCGGGATGCGCTTGCGCAGCTTCTCAGTCAGCGTGCGACCCATCTCATAGGCCTTCTCGCGGTGCACGATCATCGACAGCGCGTCCACTGTGTCGCCGGCCAGCAGCACGTCCAGCTTCACCATGTCCGAGGGCTTCATGCCGCTCAGCTCGTAGTCCAGCGACGCGTAGCCTCGCGTGCGCGACTTCAGCTGGTCGAAGAAGTCCAGCACGATTTCCGCCAGCGGCAGCTCGTAGGTCATCTGCACGCGCTCCGGCGACAGGTAGTTCATGCCCGTGTGGTCGCCGCGGCGTTCCTGGCACAGTCCCATCACCGCACCCACGAACTCTTTCGGAGCGATCACCGACGCCGTGATGAACGGCTCGCGGATCTCCTCGATCGTCCCCGGATCCGGCATGTCCGACGGGTTGTGCACCTCCATCTCCTCGCCGTTCGTCAGCGTCACGTCGAACTCCACAGACGGCATCGTCGCCAGCAGTTCCAGGTCGTACTCGCGCTCCAGGCGCTCGCGCACGATGTCCATGTGCAACAGGCCCAAGAAACCGCAGCGGAAGCCGAAGCCCAGCGCGTCGGAGGTCTCCGGCTCCCACGACAGCGCCGCGTCGTTCAGCACCAGCTTCTCCAGCGCATCGCGCAGATCCGGGTAGTCGTCCGAGTCGATCGGGAACAGGCCGCAGAACACCATCGGCTTGACCTCCCTGTAGCCCGGCAGCGGCTCCGTCGCTTCGGCCGGGCGGGCATTCGATCCAACGCGCGCACCCGCGCCGGGTGGGCGGGCTCCCGATCTCCCGCGCGTGGTCAGCGTGTCGCCCACGCGCAGCAGCGTCACATCCTTCAGGCCCGTGATCAGGTAGCCCACCTCGCCCGCCGCCAGCTGGTCCGTGGGCATCATCTGCGGGCTGAAGAAGCCGATGTCGTCGATGTCCGCCTCGGTGCCCGTCGCCATCGCGCGGATCGCCTCGCCCTTGCGAAACACGCCGTCCACCACCCTGATGTACGCGATCACGCCGCGATACTGGTCGAACTCGGAGTCGAAGATCAGCGCCCGCGGCGGCGCGTCCGGATCGCCCTGCGGCGGCGGCACGCGTGCGATCAGCTCCTCCAGCACCTCCCCCACGCCCTCGCCCGTCTTGCCACTGATCTGCAGGATCGACTCCGGCGGCTCGCCAATCAGCTCGCTCACTTCGCCCGCCACGCGCTCCGGCTCCGCGCCGGGGAGGTCGATCTTGTTCAGGCACGGGATCAGCTCCAGGCCCGATTCCACCGCCAGGTAGGTGTTCGCCACCGTCTGCGCCTCCACGCCCTGCGCCGCGTCCACCACCAGCAGTGCCCCCTCGCACGCCGCCAGCGAGCGTGACACCTCATACGTGAAGTCCACATGCCCAGGCGTGTCGATCAGGTGCAGCTGGTAGGTCTCGCCGTCTCGCGCCGTGTAGAACACGCGCACCGCCTGGGCCTTGATCGTGATGCCCCGCTCGCGCTCCAGGTCCATCGAGTCCAACAGCTGCGCGCGCATCTCGCGCGCCGCCACCGTGTGCGTCAGCTCGAGGATGCGGTCCGCCAGCGTCGACTTGCCGTGGTCGATGTGCGCGATGATCGAGAAGTTGCGGATGTGAGACTGGTCCATGGACTCCCCTACAGCCTAGATGGCGCCCGAGCTGGCACCAGACCCGCTAGCGTTGGTGCTCCGGCGGATCGCCAACCCGACAAGGATTCATTCAGCCGCGGCTACGCGCCACGCGCAAGCGTGGCGGCCTGTCCAGGTGTCGGGAGTGTTAAGCCGCCCAGGCGAAACACACAGTCCTGGGACGTATGTAGTAAGCGGCGATCTCTGATCGGGTGCACGCCGGGTGGGCCTAGTGCTCACCCGGCCTCTGCTCGGGCGTTGAGGGCGCCTACGCGCGCCCCAGGCGCCCGCGGATCAGGTTGCTCACCTGGTGGGCCTCGGGAATGCGCATTGCGAGCACAGCGCGGGAGTAGACGTACACACCGCTCGCGCCGGCTGCACCCACGCTGACGATCTGCGCCGGCAGCGACACGCCGAGCAGGCTCTCGAGCAGCTTCCAAACGCCCCAGGAGACGCCCGCGAGCAGGGCGGATGCGATCACCACGCGGATCGTGATCATCATCGTCTGAGTGCCTTCCAGGCGGCCGTTGAGGCCCGTGCGCAGGCGCCAGAACTGGAGGGCGAACATGACGACGTTGGCGCT
This sequence comes from uncultured Solirubrobacteraceae bacterium, assembly GCA_963737025.1. GTDB lineage: Bacteria > Actinomycetota > Thermoleophilia > Solirubrobacterales > Solirubrobacteraceae > Palsa-744. The sequence continues at coordinate 802,062 of CAVTRA010000003.1, read as the reverse complement.
GATCGTGCCGATGATCAGCCCCGCGATCCCCAGCGGCTTGTAGAGGGCGACGCTGACGATGATGTCGACGACGATGTTGATCGCCGCCAGACTCGTCGGTATCCACGGGCGCTGCACCGCGAAGAAGGCCCGGGTCAACAGCAGGTTGAGGCCCCCGAACGGGAGGCTGAAGGCGAACCAGAACAGCGCGATCGAAACCAGATGCGTGGACTGGGCGTTGAATTCACCGCGCTGAAACAGGACGCGAACGATCGGCGTGCTGAGCACGAGCAGGAACGCCCCCGCCGGGATCAGCAGCAGGTTGATCTGGCGCATGCCGCTCCCGATCGCGCGGCGCATCGCGGCCGGGTCGCGTTTTGACGCCATGCGCGACAGCGTCGGGAACAGGACAGTGCTGACCGCAACGCTGAACACGCCCTGCGGCAACATGTACACGCGGAACGCGTTGTCGATCGCACGTGGCGCTTCGGCCGACACTTTGCTGCCGAACACCGTGTTGATCAGCTGATCCAGGTTCACGATGCCGAGCCCCAGTGCCACCGGCAGCATCAGCAGGAAGACCCGTCCGACGCGCGGGTCGTGCCAGTCGATGTGCACCCGCAGGCGAAAGTCGATCCGCCCGAGCGCGCCGAACGCCATCAGCAGCTGCACGCCCGTGGCGACGAGAATGCCAATCGCATACGCGTAGATGCGGTTTTCGCCGTGGAACTGCGGCGCGAGCACGACCAGCAGCACGATGATCACGATGTTCCACACCGCCGGCGACAGCGCCGGGATGGTGAAGTGGTCGTAGGACTGCAGGATCCCCACGAGCAGGCCGTTCAGCGCGAGCAGCAACACGATCGGGAACATCACCCGCGAAAGGCTCACAATCAGGTGCGTCTGTGCGACGAGCTTCGAGCCGATGAAAAGTGGCATCACCTCACCCGCCGCGAGCACGAACACGGCCGTGATCGCACCGGCGCCGATCAAGAGGATCCAGAACAGCGTCGAGGCCAACCGCAGCGCCTCCGTGCGGCGCCCCTTCTGCAACAGGTCCGTGAACACCGGCACGAACGCCGCCGACAGCGCCGACTGCGCGAACAGGTTCGCGACGAAGTTGGGGACCTGCGAGGCGATCGAGTACGCCGACGCGAAGCTGGTCGTGCCGAAGTACGCCGCGAAGACGATTTCGCGCACCAGCCCCACGACCCGCGAGAAGCCCGTGAGGAACGCGAAGATCGCGGTGTTACGCGCCAAGCCGCCGCCGCCGGGAGGCGGGGGCGCAGGGGGCTCCTCGGCGAAGACTTCGGCGCTGGCGGACACTTGAGGCCGCTATAGTACGGCGCTGCGCGGCGCGCCCCCATGGTTTGGCGTCCCTGCCCGTTCAGACATGGCCAACATCCACTCCCAGAAGAAGCGAATCCTGCGTTCCGAGCGCGAGCGCCTGGAGAACCGCCGCTACACGTCCACGATCAAGACCTACTTCCGACGCCTGGAGGAGCTGGTCGAGGGCGATGACAAGCCCGCCGCCGACACCGCTCACCGCGAGCTCGTCAGCACGATCGACAAGGCCGTCAAGCGCGGCGCCATGCACAAGAACACCGGCGCTCGCAAGAAGTCCCGCGCAGCCCGCACGCTGGCCAGCAAGTAGCTCCATCCCCGGCGCCGGTACGCACGACGCTCCCTAGACGGTCGCTGGCCAAGCGAGGCAAGGACGCAGGGAGCGTGGCGTACCGATCGGTGAGCAGATGCTCTCCCCAATCGGCCAGCACGCGAGCGACCGAGGACGCGGCCTCGGACCGGCCGGCGACCGTCTAGGCCGTGATCGCTTCGATTGCGTGCAGCGCGAGCGTGTCCTCGTCGAGGCCGGCCAGCGCCGTGCGGCTGCTCGCCAGCGGCGCGCCTCCGCGCGTGTCGAGCTCGAGGTCGGCGAGCGCGGCGAGCGCGCCACGCAGCCGCTCGACGTCGGTGCGGGCGACATCGGCGACGAAGCGCTCGGCGGCGCGCGCGGGCATGCGCAAGCCGCGCTTGACATCGGCGACCGAGTCGCCTGCCTGCAGGCGCAGGGCGACCGCCAGCGCGTCGCGCAGGCGCTGCGCCATCAGGTAGGTGAGGCCCGACAGGCGCTCGCCCTGCTGGCGCAGACGCAGGTAGGAGAGCGTCGACTCGCGGGCGTCGGCGCCGACGAGCGCATCGGCCAAGCCATAGGCGCGCCACTCGGTCGAGTGCGCGGCACGGCGCTCGATGTCCTGCGCGGTGATCGGCTCTGATGAGTCACCTTCCAGAGCCAGCTTCTCCAGCTCGCGCAGCAGGCGCTGCTGGCGCTCCCCGACCTGCGCGACGAGCACCTTGGCAGCTGCCGCGTCCAGCGAGACACCCAGGCGCGCCGCCTGCTCGCGCGCCCACCTCGCGAGCTCCCATGGCTTGACGGTCATCTGCGCCACCACCTGGCCGCGGGCGTGCTTGACCGCGTCATGCAGCGCCGCGGGGGCCTTCGCGCGGGCCTCCTCGCGGGCGAACAGCGCGAGCGTGGTGTCCGGCGGCATCTGTTCGACCGCCGCGAGCAGGTGCTGCTCGACGTCGGCCTGACGCCAGCGCTCGACGCCTTCGACGATGATCACTCGACGCCCGAGCGCCAGCGTCATCGCCGCCAGCGCCTCCGCGACACCGGCCGGCGTGGCCGCGTCGCCTTCCAGAATCTCGACGTTCGCGCCCCCGCCCGCCTGTCCCTCGACCAGCGCCCGCAACCCCGCCCTGCGCTCGGCCACCGCGCCGTGATCGTCGCCGTGGATCAGGTAAGCGGGCTTGAGGTCGGGCATTTTGCGAGTCTAGGCCTATCGGACGACTAGGTTGACGAGCTTGCCGGGCACGACGATTTCCTTGACGATCTCCCTGCCGTCCACGTGCGCGCGCACGTTGGGGGCGGCATGGCACAGCTCCTTGAGCTCCTGCGGGCCGGCGTCGCTGTTGGCCTGGACGCGGTCGCGCACCTTGCCGTTGACCTGGCACACCAGCTCGTAGGCGTCACGCTCGAGCATCGACTCCTCGGCCTGGGGCCAAGGCTGCTCCCATACGCGCTCGCCGGTCAACATCTCGTAGACGTCTGCGCTCACGTGGGGCGCGAACGGGAACAACAGCGACGCCGCTGTTGCGAGGGCGAAGCGCAGCGTCTCGGGCGCGACGGAATCGCGCAGCCGCGAGCTGTCGTTCAGTAGCTCCATGACTGCGGCGATGGCGGTGTTGAAGGTGAAGCGGCGCAGATCGCCGCTGACCTTGTCGATCGCCCAGTGCGCCTTGCGCAGCAGCTCGAGATCATCGCCCTCGGCCTCCGCCGCCACCGACAGATCGGCGTTCGGCGCGCCGGCCTGCTCTGCCGTCTCGGCCGCAAGACGCCAAAGCCGTCCGAGGAAGCGATGGACCCCTTCGACGCCCTCGTCTGACCAGTCGGCGTCCTGCTCGGGCGGCCCGACGAACAGGATGTAACTGCGCGCCGTGTCCGCGCCGACGCGCTCGATGATCGAGGCTGGCGAGACCACGTTGCCCCTGGACTTGCTCATCTTGGCGCCGTCCTTGGTCACCATGCCCTGCGTGAACAGCGCCTGGAAAGGCTCTTGGAAGTCGAGGTGCCCGAGGTCCGCGAGTGCCTTGGTGAAGAAGCGCGCGTACATCAGGTGCAGGATCGCGTGCTCGACGCCGCCGATGTACTGGTCGACGGGCATCCACTGGCGTAGCGCCGCGGGATCCCACGCGGCTTTTTCGTTGCGCGCGTCGCAGTAGCGCAGGAAGTACCACGACGAGTCCACGAACGTGTCCATCGTGTCCGTCTCGCGGCGCGCCGGGCCGGCGCACTCGGGACAGGTCGTGTTCACCCAGTCCTCTGCCGCCGCAAGCGGCGAACGTCCCTTGGGCGTGTAGTCCTCGATTTCCGGCAGTTCCACCGGCAGCTGGTCGTCGGGCACCGGCACCATCCCGCAGCGCTCGCAGTACAGGATCGGGATCGGCGTGCCCCAGTAGCGCTGCCTGGAGACGAGCCAGTCGCGCAGGCGGTAGTTGACGGAGGCGTGGCCTTTGCCTTCGCGGTCGAGCCACGCGACGATCGCGCCGATCGCCTCGCGGCTGGGCATGCCGTCGAAGTCGGGCTGCGAGTTGACGAGCACGCCATCGCCAAGGTATGGAAGCCCGTCCTCGCCGTCCTCGCCGCTCCCGCCGCTGTGGCCGCTCTGGCCGCTCTGGCCGAGAGGCGCGATCACGCGCCGGATCGGCAGGTCGAAGGCGCGCGCGAACGCGAAGTCGCGCTCGTCGTGCGCGGGTACCGCCATGATCGCGCCGGTGCCGTACTCCATCAGCACGTAGTCGGCGACGAACATCGGGATCTGCTCGCCGTTGACGGGATTGGTGACGGTGCGCCCGAGCGCTACACCGGTCTTGGGCTTATCGGCGTTGCCGCGCTCCTCGTTGGGCTCGTTGAGGGCGTGGTTGACGTAGTCGTGGACGGCCTGCTCGTTTGGCGTGCCCTCCGCGAGGCGCAGCACGTCGGGGTGCTCGGGCGCCATCACGAAGAAGGTCGCGCCGAAGAGCGTGTCCGGCCGGGTGGTGAAGACCGGGTAGTCGACCCCGAGCTCGACGCTGCGGAAGATCACCTCGGCGCCCTCGCTGCGCCCGATCCAATTGCGCTGCATGGTCTTGACGTGCTCTGGCCACTCGATCTCCTCGAGGTCGCCGAGCAGTCGCTCGGCGTAGTCGGTGATGCGCAGGAACCACTGCTCGAGCTGCTTGACTTCGACGAGCGCCCCGCAGCGCTCGCAGTGGCCTTCGGCGTCCACCTGCTCGTTGGCGAGCACTGTCTGGTCTTTCGGGCACCACTTGACGGCCGCCTCCTTGCGGTAGGCGAGGCCGGCGCGGAAGAGCTCGAGGAAGATCCACTGCGTCCAGTGGTAGTAGGAGGGTTCGTGCGTGGCGAGCTCGCGCGACCAGTCGATCGAGATGCCCCAACGGCGGAACTGGCGCTGGAAGGATGCGATCGACTCGTCGGTCGACACGCGCGGGTGCACGCCGGTCTTGATCGCGTGGTTCTCGGCCGGCAGGCCGAATGCGTCGTAGCCCATCGGGTGCAGCACGCGCAGGCCGAGCCGCCGATGGAAATGCGCGATGGCGTCGCCGACGGAGTAGACCTTCAGGTGGCCGATGTGCGGCTCGCCGCTCGGGTAGGGCAGCATCTCGAGCACGTAGGAGTTGGACGCGCTGCGTCCGTCGGCGCGCGACTCCGTCGGTTCGTTTGAGACCTCCCAGGTCCGCTCGCTAGCCCACAACGCCTGCCAGCGTGGCTCGATCTCCTTGGGGTCGTAGCGGCGCTCTGGCATGGGCAATCGCAGGTTAGCGGTCGGCCTGCGCCGAAACCCTGTGGCCGGCGCGCCGGCGCCGCTCGCGACGCTCAGCGCGGCCCGGAGAGCGTCTCCCCTGCGCGCGCCTCGAAGCGGCTGCGACTGCGCAGCAGCTCGACGATCTCGGCCGGCGCCTTGTGCGGCGAGCCGGCGTCGAACGGCGGTTGCGGGTCGTACTCGATCGACAGCTGGATCGCCTGCGCGACCGTGTCGCCGGCGATTCGGGCGGCGAGGGCGAGCGCCATGTCGATGCCGGCGGACACGCCGGCGGCGGTGACGAGCTTGCCGTCGAACACGACGCGCTCGTCGACCGGCTCGGCGCCGAGGCGGCGCAGCTCGTCGAACGCGAGCCAGTGGGTGGTGGCACGCCTGCCGTCGAGCAGGCCGGCGGCGGCGAGGATCAGCGAGCCGGTGCACACGGACGTTGTCCAGGTGCTCGTGCGATCTGCGTCGCGCAGCCAGTCGAGCGCCGCGCCGCCGGCGCGTGCGGCGACCTCGCCGGGGCCGCCGGGGACGAGCACCACGTCCGGCCGGCGCAGGTCGTCGAGCGATCGCTCTGCGAGCAGCGTGAGCATGCCGTTGTCGGTGCGGAACGCCCCCGGCTCGTGGGCGACGAAGGCGACGCTCGCGCCGGGCAGCCGGCTGAGCACCTCGTAGGGCCCGATCGCGTCGAGCGCGGTGAACTCGTCGTATAGGAGGATCGCGATGTTCATGTCACTGGCTCCTTTGTGCTCCGGGCTGGGTTGGCGGGAGAGGCGTTGCGTGCGGCGTGTACGTGAAAGCGGCGGCGGTACTCGGAGGGGCCGATGTGCAGCGTGCGCAGGAACACCCTGCGCATGGTCTCGGCGGTGCCGAAGCCGCAGCCGGCTGCGACCGCGGCGATCGGCTCGCTGCTGTCCTCGAGCCGCCGTCGGGCGGCCTCCAGGCGCACGCGCTCGACGTGACGGGCGGGAGTGACGCCGGTCTCGGCGCGGAACGCACGGGCGAAATGACGCGGGCTCATGTGGGCGCGCGCGGCCATCGCCTCGACGCGGTGATCGCCGGCGATGTCCTCGAGCACCGCGCGCTGGATCTCGCGCAGCGGCTCGCGCTCGGCCTGCTGTGCGGTGAGCGTGGCGCTGAACTGCGACTGGTTGGCGGGGCGGCGCAGGAACAGGACGAGGTGACGCGCGATCGTGAGCGCGGCGTCGCTGCCGAGATCCTCCTCGACGAGCGCCAGCGCGAGGTCCATGCCGGCGGTGACGCCGGCGGACGTCCACAACGCGCCGTCGCGCACGAAGATCGGCTCTGGATCGACGATCAAACGGGGGTGCTGACGCTGCAGCTCGGCCGCCGACGCCCAGTGCGTCGTCGCTCGGCGGCCATCCAGCAGCCCGGCGCCGGCGAGCAGGAACGCGCCCGTGCACACCGAGGCAGTACGTCTGGACCGCTTGGAGGCGCCGGTGATCCAGTCGAGGAGAGCCCTATCTTCGGCCGCCTGTTTGTGGCCGGATCCGCCGGCGATGATCAGCGTGTCGATCGGCGTCGGCCGGCCCGGGAGCTTCGCGTGGGGGATCAGGCCGAGGCCGCTGGAGGTCTGCAGCGGCTCGCCGTCGCGGCTGAGCACGCGCACGTCGTAGCCGCGCTGGCGGCTGGAGGATGCCTCGATCAGCCGCTGGGCGCCGGCGAAGACCTCGAGTGGCCCGGTCACATCGAGGCTCTGCACGCCCGGATACACGACGATCGCGACCAAACGGGGGTCTGGGACGTCTCGCATGTGACGATCATCCCCCACCGTCGGGCTGTCCGCAAGGACGGATTTCCAACAGTTTCTGCCATCGCTGCAGCTGGGGTGACGGCGCGCGGGACGCCGTCGTGGAGCGCCATGGAGCGGGTCCGGACGCGAGCAGGCGCGGCGCTTTACGATGGCCGAGTGGAGGGGTCACGACCGCCGGCATCTGAGCACGACGAACAGCAGTTCTTCGAGGATGAGGGGCCCGACACGCTGAGCGCCGCCCCTGGACGCGTGGCGAGCATCGTGGCAGCGGCGGAATCCGCGTCGCGGGAATTGCGCGACCAGGCCGAGGTCCGGGCCCGCGAGCGGATCGAAGAGGCGGATCGTGCGGCCGAGAACCGCGTGCAGGCGGCCGAGGAGGAGGCCGAGGAGCTGCTCAGCTCTGCGCGCGAGCAGGCCAAGTCGACGAAAGACGACGCCGAGTCAGCCGCGGCGGAGCTCAGGGCGGAGGCCGAGAGCGCGCGCGAGGAGGCGGGGCACAGCCTCGAGCAGGCGCGCGAGGAGGCCGCCCGTACGCTCGAGCAGGCGCACGAGCAGGCTGAGCGGGTGCTCGCCGACACGCGCAAGGAGTCCGAGCAGGTGTGGGCGACTGCCCATCAGGAGTCAGAGCGCGTGCGCGTGTCCGCGCGCGAGGAGTCAGAGCAGGTGCAGGCATCGACCAAGCAGGAGTCAGACCGGCTGCTGGCGGCTGCCCGCCAAGAGGCCGAGGTCCTCCAGCGCGAGGCGCGCGAGCAGGCCGACGGCATCCTTGCGTCCGGCCGCGAGGAGGCCGCGCGGATGCTGCAGACTGCTGAGGAGCAGGCGAAGGGCATCAAGGCGAAGGCGCGCGAGGAAGCCCGCGACATCACCAGCGAGGCCCACGTCGTCGCCCGCGACATCCTCAACGAGGGCACCGAAATCTCCCGGAACCTCCGCGAGCTCTCGACATCGCTCCACAACAACGCCGAGCGCCTGATCAGCGACGTACGCCTGACTCACGGCGGCATGACCGCGCGGCTCGACCAAGTCGTCAACGGCCCCGAACCGGGCGGCGGCGACGCGACGCAGACGAGGACCCGGCGCAGAGCCGGCGGCAGCAGCGGCGACACCGGCAGCAGCGGCGGTGGCAGTGGTGGCCGCCCTGGCGGCGGCAGCGGCGCCAACGACGACCTCGACGTGCCCGAATTCATTCCGCGGGGTTAGGCCGGGAGCAGCTCCATGAGTCGCCCCGCGAGGCGCGACTCGGTGTTGGCACAGCAAAGACACAAAGCTGGCACAAAAGGCACCCACGTGGCACACATTGCCGCGTAGATTGCGGTGCGTGGCCGATCTCACACCCAGCCAGAAGGGCGCAGTGGCCGAGGCAGCCATCACCTCGATGGTGATCCAGCTTGGGCTGACGGTGCTGCGACCGATGAGCGAGGGGCGGCGCTATGACCTCGCGATCGACCTCGAGCCTGACCTGTTGCGGGTTCAGTGCAAGCTCGCCCGAAGTCTCCCGGGGGTGCTGTCGGTGCACCTCCAGACCTGCCGCCATACGCCCCGCGGATACGTGAGGACGAGCTACTCAGCCGCTGAAGTCGACGCGATCGCCGCCTACTCGCCTGAGCTACATCGTGGCTTTTTGATTCCGATCCGGGAAGTGTCGGGCCGGCGCGCTATCCATCTCCGACTCGAGCCCACCAAGAACAACCAGGCCAAAGGGATCAAATGGGCTCGGGACTATGAGCTCGCGTCCGGCATCGAGCGGCTGCGACCGCGCCCGCGGCTGATACTCCCAGAGTCGGGCGGCTACACTTTCTGAGCTGATCCTGGGGCTATAGCTCAGCTGGGAGAGCGCTACCGTGGCACGGTAGAGGTCGTCGGTTCGAGCCCGACTAGCTCCACTCGCAGGATGGCTGTGGCATAGATGTGGCATAATCGTGGCATGGCCAGAATGCGGGTGAGCACAACGGTGGACGAGCAGCTCTTGGCGAACGCACGCCAAGCGCGATCGACGTTGACAGACGCCGCTCTCCTCGACGAGGCGCTGGCGGCCCTCATCGCTCGACATCGTGCCGTCGAGATCGACGCGTCCTACGCCGTTTATGACGAGCACCCGCTGGAGGAGCCCGACGCGTGGGGAGATCTCGCGTCATTCCGAGAGGCCGCTGCAGCGTCGTGAGCGTGGACACTGTGCCCGCACGCGGAGAGATGTGGTGGTGCGAGTTGCCGGATATCGGCCGGCGCCCGGTCGTTGTGCTGTCGCGTGACGCTGCCATCCCACGGTTGAGACGCACCCTGATTGCGCCTTGTACGACCACGATCCGGGGCTTGGCCAGCGAAGTCGTCTTGGAGCCCGGCGCCGATCCCGTCCCCCGCCGATCCGGAATCAATCTCGACTCGATCGAGAGCGTCTCGGTGGCAGTTCTCGTGGAGCGCCTCGGACGACTCAGCGACGAGCGGATGTGCGAGGTTTGTACAGCATTGGACGTGGCAGTCGACTGCCACGGTCACGAGCCGTCGTTCACAAACGCCTGATACGGGCGGCACGGCTCATTGCGGAGGCTCGGGCAGGCGGGCAGTCCCGTCGGCACGCTGACTCCCGGGACGATCGGGAGGGTGAGGCTCGACGGCATGCTGGGCGAGAAGGCGATCGACTCCGTCGCCGTGGTGCCGGCCGGTTCTGTCTGGCTGAACGACCACACCGGCTGTGTTCCATTTGGTGCGGCAATCGTGACCCTGATACGTGAGCCCGACCGGTACACGTGGCCCTCGAAGTAGAGCGGGATCGTGACGGGGACGAATTCGTCCGCCGGCATCGGCTCCTCATCGGATGCCAGAAATGTCGGGATCGGCTGCAGGAGCGTTGGCTTCTGCTTGAACATGTTCTTCTTCGACCTCGTGGCGAGCTTGCGCTCGCTCGCGCGGATCCAGCCGTCCTGCACGAACGTCTCGTTGCCGTCGGGACGCACCTCGCTGACGGTCGCCTGGAAATCGACGTCCGGGGTGGAGGACTTGACCCAGAGGCGGAGCGCTCCGCCGCCGATGGCCGTCGTGTCGGTCGTGAGCGGCGCCGAGACGTAGGACACCGCGGAGCCCGCCGCCGGCTGCGCCCAGTCCCATTCCCACTCAGACGCGTTGCCCCACAGACCGCCCGAGCCGGTGTTGGCTCCAAAGTCCGTCAACGGCGTGGCACTCGCGTCAGAGGTATAAGAATCAACCCCTTCCGCTGTCGGCCGCTTTTCGGTAAGGGTGCCGCCTGCCCCGAGATACCAGCTCTGTGCCTGCGTCCCGGGGATCGGGAAGCTCGAGAACGAGTCTTCGAACCCCGGGTACGGATCGCCTGCCGTGGTGCCGCCGGTGGGCGAAGTCCCGGCGCCGTTGTCGAACAGCACCCGGATCTCCGGGAGCGCTTCGAAGGCCGACGACGCCGATGCATACGTCGGCTGTTCCTGGATCGGGTCCGCCGGGAGCGTCACGACGTCGGTCTTGGGCAGCCCCATCGCTTCCTGGTAGATGACCGGGGCCGCGGCATGAATGACCGCCGCATTGACGATCGGCGCCTGATGCGCGACGTACAGCTCGAGGAAGTCGTAGAGCCGGTCGAAGGTGTACGGATCGAGCGAGTCGACGTGGGCGCCGTTGGTGAACGTGAACCACTTGCGCGTGGTGCCGGTGAAGTGCTGGGCCAGGTCGGCGCAGTGCCCACCGGTCTGCTCGTCCTCCCACTGGCACGCCATGAACGTGGGCACGTTGATGTTCTTGACGAACGTGACCGGGTCGAGCGGATCGGCCACCGCTGGGTTGTAGGTCGAGTTCGCTCTGATCTTTTCCATTAGGTTGGCAGCCTCGCCGTGCAGTGTCTGGTTGGCCGCGCAAGTCTGATCGCCTTCTTCGATCCGCTTGGTGGCCCATGCCTGCCCGTGGCCAGGGCTGGCCGGTTCGGCGTTCTGCTGGCGCTGTTCGGCCCACGCCACCGCGAAGCCGCTGTTGAGGATGCCGCCGGGATACAGCGTCGTCGCTGTCGCGTCGATCGTGGAGAGCGGCGCGATCGCCTCGAGGCCAGCGGGCTGAGTCTGCGCCGTGAACAGCTGGCTGATCGCGCCGTAGGAGATGCCGAGCATGCCCACCTTGTTGCCGAGCACCCACGGCTGGTGGGCGATCGTTTCGATCACGTCATAGCCGTCGAGGTTCTGCAGCGGTTCGAAGAAGTCATAGGCGCCGCCGGAGCAGCCGGTCCCGCGCATGTTCACGTCGACCACGGCGAAGCCCATCAGGTTGGCGAGCACGGCGATGCCGTTTTCCGGTCCGGCCGGGTTCGCGTACCCGTAGCCCGAGTACTCGATCAGCGTCGGATATGGAGGCGTGTAGCTGGGCGTCGGCACACCTGGGATCGGGAGGGTCGGGAAGTGGAACATCGACGGCACGCCTGGCTCACCGGCGGGACTGCTCGGCGGGTGTACATCGATCGCCAGCTGGGTGCCGTCGCGCGTAGTCAGATACGTGTATCCGTTATCGGGGATTTCCTGGCTGTAGATGCTGGGATCCCACGGCGCTGGCGCATCCGGGTGGACGGTGATCGGGCCCGACGTTTCACCCGTGGATGTCAGGCTGACCCGGTACTTCTTTCCCGGCTTCACGTTCCGGAACAGCACGCCACCGAGCGAGTCAGCGTTCTGCGTGTCCACGATCGCGCCGTTCTTGCTCAGCAGCGACATCTGCGCGTTCGGGGCCAGGCCGGTGACGTCTACCTGTTCGACGCTCCCCCGCGGGTCGAACGCCGACGCGCTCGCGGCCGTCACCAGCCAGACGGCGAGCGTTGCGACCGCGGCTCGCCCTATCAACACGCAGCACCTCTCCCCATCTCGCCACTCCCTCGCGTGGTGCGGTCCCTTGGTCCGCCGCCACGCGACTTTCTACCCATCCATGCGCGTTCTAAACCCGCCTTGGGCGGAGCGCGATCGGGCGATTATTGATCTGACAGGAGTCGCAGTGGAGCCTTCCCCACGGTTAGTGCGCCATCAGGTATGACCTCGCCTCTTGCCCGACCATCGCCAAGAGATTGCCCATCACGACGTTGGCGTCGTCGAGATGCGTGCCCCACAACGGGCCCAACGTTTCCAGGAGCGCTTCGCGGGGATCTGCGGCAGAGGTCCTTGTCAGCTGCAGCCAGCTGGCGCCATTGGCTTTCTCACACCGGGCCGAGTACTCGCCCGGCGCCGCCACCCACGGGGTCGACGCTTTCGGCACCTGCACGAACGGCTCGAGCGGCCCGGGGAACGGCTCGGTGAGGTAGTAGCCAAGCCCTGACCCCGCGTCGCCGTCCTGGACGGGCACGGTGGGGTTGACACACACTACTTCGGCGTTGGGCATCCACCACGCGTTCGTCGGGCGCCCGAAGTTCGCGAGTTTCGGCGGTTCCTGGAGGAAGCTCGAGAAGGCGATGAGGCAACCCGTCTGCAGCTCGCTTTGGCAGGTCGGAATGTGCTCGAAGCTGCCGCCCACGGTCTTGCCCTGCGGCACGATCACGTTCCCGCCGAGCAGGATTGCCGAGACCAGTCTCGCGCGGAGCAGCGGGTTGGAGTCGATCTGTTCTCGGATCAGCTGCGTGAGAATCGCCGCGCCCTGCGAGTCTCCGATAAGCACGAAACCGCGACCGTGGTTGTCGTCGGCGAGGTATTCGTCGAACGCAGCGACCACGCCGAAATAGGCGGTCACGATTCCTTGCAGGGTCACTCCGCCGGGCGCCGAGATCGCCGCGACGGTCAGCTGCGGGTAGATCGGCGCGTACACCCGACAGGCCTGCGAGAACCGCGACACCTGGTGCATCGCGGCCTGTATCTCTTCGGGTCCGATCTTGAGATTGGCGTTCTCGGTGCTCTGACCACTCACCGTCCCATACACGTAGAAGCAATCAATCGGCGGCCTCTTGCTTGGCCTGGCGCGTTCCACGTGGCTCGAGCCGTTGGCCAGCTCGACCGTCGTCTGCTCACTGCTCAGGCACGGGTTGCGCGCGACCCCAGGACCGCAGAGCCAGGTCGTGCGCGCGGAGGCTGTCGCGGGCCACACTGCCCAGGCGCACAGCGCGCCGGCTGCGAACAGCGTGAGAGCGAGACCCCTCCATGTCGCGCCTTTGACGGATTCACCTCTCACGTGTCAACCCCGCGCCCCAGCAGCGATAGCAAGCTGATCGCCTCCGGCACCGAGCGAACGATGCGTCCGCCGCCGGCGAGGATGAAGTGCTCTACCTGCAGGTTGACAACGGCGCCCGCGTTGTCCCCCGTCTGACGCGAGTCGAGCCTCAACCCGACGATCGGCTTGCCGAGCGCGGCGGCGAAGCCGATCTCCGCGGCGGTGCCCGAGTCCACGTCGACGCCGTCCAGCACCGCGAGGATCGCGTCGGCGCGGTGGATGTTGGCGGCGTTGGCCGCCCCCAGCCGCCGGTTCACAGCGCGAAGCGCTTCGTTTTGTGCGTCGCCCACAGGCAGGGCGAGCGCAGCCTTTAGTTCATCTGCCGCGTAAGGGTCCGCCCACGGGTCGAGCGGCTCCAGTCCGCCTGCTCGGACCGCCGGCAGCAGCTCGTCTTCATAGAAGCTGCTGGTCGCAATCGAGAAGCCGAGCGGGCTGGCGACGTACACCGTGGCCATCCCGCCACTCTACGCCGACTCGAGAAGCGGACCATGTCCAACCAACGCGCCGCGCGCCTCCAAGTGGGTACTGTGAAGGTGCGATGAGAGCGGGCAGGTGGCATCTGCTTACTCGAGCCGGATCGAGCGGGTTGCGGGGCATGCCGTGAGCGTGGCGGCTGCCGGGCCTGTGATCGCCAGCTACCGCGGTGGCAGCACCTACGCGCCGCTGTACGAAACGTTCGTGATCGTGCCGCTGATCATGGTGATGACGCTCGCGTGCGTGCTGATCGCGCTGTATCTGCGCCGGCGCCAGCGCCGACCTAGGCCGGTCGCCGATCAGTGGCAGGCGCTGGCTGTGATGGGCGAGCTCTGCCCCCATGGCTGGCAGGCCCAGATCACCCTTTACGGTTGGGGCGCGCCCGTCCCCGCCGACGCGCCCCCTTCGCGCGTGCCCCTGGTGGAGCTCGAGTGGACTCAGTTCGACGAGGAGCCAGGTCAGATAGCGGTCGCACGGCGCGTGTGGGCGCCGACGATCGGCGAGGCGCTACAGAGCATGGTCGAGGACCGTCGCACCGACCTCACGCTCGAGCAGATCGAGCAGGCGGCCGCCGACGAGGAGACCGAGTGGGACGACTGACCGGCGCGCCCGGACCGGAAGCCTGGCGAATACGTCGTGCAGTTCTCAAGTACTCCGGTGACTAGCCCGATAGGGGTCCATGGCCGCACCGCACAGCTTCGCGAGGCCCAGATTCGACGGGCCACGCTCGGACGCGAGCGAAGCGCTGTAACGGGCGACCACAAGCCATCAGTACCCCTCTAGTTCCCTCGAAACCCGGAGCACGACCATGGAAATAGTCGCGAAGCAGGCAGTCAGGCCCCCCGCACCTGAGGTGCTGGCGACGTGGACGCAGTATCGACGGTCCGGAGATCTCCAGCTTCGCGATCGGCTGGTGTTCACGTTCATGCCAATGGTCCGGTACATCGTCTACCGCAAGGTGCGCGAGGTGCCTGCCCACTGCGACGTCGAGGATTTCCTGTCGTGCGGCGTGGAGGCGCTGATCCGCTCGATCGAGCGCTATGACCCCGACAAGGGCGCGACGCTCGAGCAGTACGCGTGGACACGCATCCACGGCGCAGTGCTCGACGAGCTGCGCCGTCACGACTGGGCGCCGCGCTCGCTGCGTCGCGACGAGCGGACGATCAACACCGCCCGTGAAAGCTTCATGGCGACGTACGAGCGTCCGCCCAGCCGCGAGGAGCTCGCGGCCGAGGTCGGAATGACGCCGAGCGAACTGACGAGTCGACTCGACCAGGTCGCGGTCGCGGATGTCGGCTCGCTGAACCGCTCGGTGCGCTCGGACGAGAGCACGACGATCGAACAGATCGACACGCTGGAGAGCGTCGACAGAGAGTGCGACCCGATCGTGCACGCCGAACGCGGCGAAGCCAAGGAGCGCTTCCGCAAGGCGTTCGCGCAGCTTTCCAAGCAGGAGCGAGAAGTCGCGGTCCTGCTGTACGTGGAGGAACTGACGCTGCGCGAGATCGGCACCCGTCTCGGCGTAACCGAGAGCCGGATCTCGCAGATCCACACGCGGCTGCGCCGGCGCCTGTACGAACAGCTGTCTGGCGAGCTCGCGCTGTTCAGCGAGCTGAGCTGACAGCGCGCCGCGGAGAGCCCCGCGCAGCCGCGCCCCGGCGCCCCCGTGAGCGCAGCGTGAGCGCCTGCGCAATCATCAGCGGGTGGTTCTGCTTACCGTCAAGCTCCTGCTCGCCCCGAGCTTCGTCGTGGGCGCGTCGCTCGTGGCGCGCCGTTTCGGCCCGCGTGTGGGAGGCTTGATCGCGGGACTCCCGGTTGTGGCGGGCCCGATCCTGTTGGCGTACGCGATCGCGCACGGTCGCGAGTTTGCCGCGACGGCCGCAGCGGGCACGCTGCTCGGTCTGGTGTCGCTGATCGCGTTCGTGGTCTCCTACGCCCGCTTGGCGCGCCGCACCTCGTGGTGGCTGAGCATGCTCGCCGGCTGGGTCGCCTTTGCGGCCGTGACCGCCGTGTTCACCGCCGCGACGCCGCCGGCGGGCGTGGCACTGGCCCTGGCCTGCGTGGCGCTCGCCGCCGGGCTGACCGCACTGCCGCGCGCCGGCAACGACCCTCAGGTCCAGGCGCGACCGCCGTCCTGGGATCTGCCGATGCGGGCGGCGTGCGCGCTGGCACTGGTGCTGACGCTGACAGCCGTCGCTGGCTGGCTCGGCCCTCAGTTGAGCGGCCTGCTCGCGCCGTTTCCGATCATCGCGACGGTGCTCGCTGTGTTCACCCACGCCCAGCGCGGCACTGACGATCTGCTGCGCATGCAGCGAGGGATGCTCGGCGGCTTCGGCGCGTTCGCCCTCTTCTGCTTCACGCTCGCGCTGGCCCTCCGCAGCCTCGACACCGGCGCAGCGTTCGCGCTGGCGACCGCGCTGGCGCTGCTCACCCAGGCGGTCGCGCTGATGCTCGTGGGCAAGGAGCAGACCCCGGTGGCGCCACTGGCCGAGTATTACGTCGGCACTCCCCCACCCACCGGCTGATGGCGCACCCGCTCGCGCACGTCGGCGTAACGCAGCGCCTCGTAGGCGACGAGCGCCACGAGCACAGCGGCGACGATCGCGATCGTGGCAAGCGCCGGCAGCGTCGCGCCGGCTGGGATGAGCGCTAGCAGCACGACGGCGCACACGAGGCGCCGTCCGCTCAGCGAGCCCATGTTGCGCAGCCTGAACGCGACGTGCGCGAGCAGGTACATCGCCGCGCCGCCGAGCAGCGCCACCGCCGGCACCAGCTTCAAGGGGTCGTCGACTCCGACCAGCGCGCGCTTCAATCCGACTGCGATCAGCGCGATCCCGGCGACCATCGGGAGGTGCAGGTAGGAGTAGGAGTCGCGCGCGATCTCGTTGCGTTCTCGTCCTTCGGCGGCGCGTGCCAGGCGCCTGGCGGCCACGATCGCGACGACGTCGAAGTACGTCCACCACATGGCGGCAGCGATCACCACGCCGAGCACCGCAGCGATCACGACGCCAGCGGCGATGGTGGGTCGCGCGACGATTCCGATCGCCACGATCGACTCGCCGAGCGCGATGATCACGATCGCGCCGTGGCGCTCGGCGAAGTGCCCGGGCACGAGCCTCCAGCCGTCGGCCCCGAACACGAACGGGCCGCCGAAATCGAGCACGAGCGCGAGCCCCCACAGCGCGAGCTGCAACGCGCCGCCGGCGAACGCCGCGAGGATCAGCAGGCCGACGCCGATGGCGGTGGAGCCGGCAAGCCCGAGCACCGAGTGGCGCAGCTCGCGGTCCTGGCGACTGGCGATCATGAACAGCGCGATGTGAGCGGCGCGCACGGCCGCGTAGGCGCACGCAAACAGCAGCGCCTCTGAGCCGAACGCGCCAGGCACGCACAGCGCGGCGACCAGGAACGCGGCCATCGCGGCGAACATCACGAGCCGAACGATGCCCTCCTCGGGATCGACGACGCTGGTCAGCCAGGCATAGCCGGTCCATGACCACCACAGCACGCCGAGCGCGAGCAGGCCCTTCAGCATCCCTTCCCAGGTGGGGTCGTGGGCCACCAGCGTCGTGCACTGTGTAAGCGCGAGCACGAAGACGAGGTCGAAGAACAGCTCCAGCGGCGTAACCCGCTCACCTTCACGCATGACGGCGCTGACGCGCGGCGCGTGATTGTGCTGCTGTGTGCTCACCACGTCATCTTCGCAGCGCCCCGCCGCCACGGCGCGCGGACGACGAGGGGGCGGGGAGCCGACCGGATCGCCGGCGCCCCGCTCCGCATGTCAGCCTGTGATCAATGCAGCGACATGTTCGGCTCGCCGGCCGAGTTGAGTCCTTTCGCTGAGATGCTGCACGTGCCGCCCTTGGGCGCACCGCCGTTGTAGGCCTGGGTGAGGCAGTTGCGCAGGGCCAGTTGCGCCCAGTAGTTCGGGTGCAGGTCTTCCTGGATCTCATACGGCGGGAAGATCGCTGTGACTGTGCGGATCTGGTTGATCCACTCGGTCTTGTTGACCGCTTCGGCGGCTTTCCACGACGACAGTCCCTCTTCCTCGAGCAGGCCGACGCCCTTTTCGCAGAGCCTGTGCCCGTTGAATGCGGAGGAGAGCTGCATGGTCTTGATGTTCGACAGCCCAGTCGCTTCGGCGGCGCTGAACACGGCGCCGTCGATCGTCGGCAGCATCGTCGAGTTTGCGTAGTTGGCGTCTTTGTTCCAGAAGCCGCAGCCGCCGACCGTCTGGCGTGTGTAGCCGCTCTGGGAGTAGCGGAATTCCGAGCCGCTGGGAATTGGCGAGGGGTAATCCTGCACCACGATCGTGTACTGCGAGCTCGAGTAGCCGGCGTTGGTCATGGCCGCGGCGACGTTCTTGATCGCGGTCTCGATTTCACCCTTGACCTTCGACACGTTGCTCGAGTCGAAGTTGTTCGTCACGGAGCTTTCTTCGCTGCAGTAGTCCGGCCACCATTCGGGCGAGAGAAGCCAGTCCTCGACGCACGTCTGCACAACGCTGGCGAAGTTGAAGTTGTTGCCGCCGATCGAGATCGCGACGAGCTTGACGTTGTGCGCGGCCGCGAAGTGCTGCAGCATCAGCGCCTGCCCTTCGTGCCCGCCGGAGTTGTAGAAGTCGAGGCCCGGCTTGAACAGGCCTTCGGTCGTGAAGCTCGAGGTCTTCGCCCCTGAGCACGCGAGGTTCTCGCCGTCGACGCCTGCGCCGATGTAGACCTCGGCTGACTTGGAGCGATGGCAGCCTTCGATGGCTTCGCTCGAGCCGTTGTCGTCGTAGGCGCTTGAGCCGAGCGCGTCGATCTTGGATGAGCTTTCGTTGGTGTTGCCTGCCCAGCGACCTGCCTCACCGGAGATGTAGGAGTCTCCGAGGCTGACCGTGTATGGCGTGCCGTTGCCGGGCCCTTCCGCGCGAGCCACACCGGCGAGCGAGCTGAGGCTGTAGGCAAGCATCGCCGCCATCAGTGCGACGGCGACGAGCAGGGCACGAGTGTGGCTTCGATCCGTGATCGAGCGATGCATCGGCTGGTCCTCTCTCTCCCGCACCGCCCCTCAGCGGCGCTATCGAGCCGACCCTAACGCCTAGCTGTGCGGTCGGTCAATCGGACGATCAGCGGGCATCGCTCGCGGCGCGCGCGGGGGCCTCGCCCCACAGCTGCTCCAGTCGGTAGAACTCGCGCGTCTCGGGCGTGAAGATGTGCGCGACCACGTCGAGGTAGTCCATCAGGATCCAGCCGGCCTGCGCCGAGCCCTCGACCCGCCGGGGCAGCGTTTGGTGCTCGCGCTTGAGGCCCTCGTGAATGCCGTCGTGGATGGCTTTCGCCTGGCGGGCGGTGTTGCCGGAGCAGACGAGGAAGTAGTCGGTGTAGCCGAGCACGCCGCGCAGGTCGAGCTCGACCACGTCGATCGCCTTCTTGTCGGCGGCGTAGCGAGCGATCTCGCCGACGAGCTGCTCGGCCTGCATCACGCCGCCGCCCCGGCGCTCGAGCGGTACAGGCGGTGCCCCTCGATGTAGCGCGCGACCGCCGGCCCGACAAGCTCCTCGACGGTTTCGCCGCGGGCGACGCGTTCGCGCACGCGCGAGGAGGACACCGAGATCGTCGGCATCTCCAGGAAGCGCACGCTCGCCCCGTCGAGCGCGTCGAGCACGCGCCGGCGCGCGGCACCGGCGCGCGCGGCAACGGCCAGCTGCGTCAGCTCTAGCAGCCGCTCGGGCTCACGCCAGGAGTTGATCGTGCCAGCGGTGTCTGCTCCCACGATCAGCGTCAGCGTGGCGTCGGGATGGCTGGCATGTATGGAATTCAAGGTATCCACGGTATAGGACAGCCCGCCACGCTCGAGCTCGATGTCACACACGGCGAGCCCGTCGATGCCCTCGACCGCGAGCTGGCACATCCGCAGCCGGTGCTCGGGACCGGGATCTTCCGCACCCGACACATGCCCGCCGGCAGACTTGTGCGGGGAGGCGTGCGCCGGCACGAGCAGCACGCGGTCGAGCGCGAGCTCGTCGAGCGCGTGGCGGGCGACCGCGACGTGCCCGAGGTGAGGCGGATTGAAGGTGCCGCCGAGGATGCCGAGCGCTCGTGCGCCGGGACGGCGGGCGCTCACGCGCGGACGTGCCCGTCGCCTTCGACGAGGTACTTGAACGTGCACAGCTCGCGCAACCCGATCGGCCCGCGCGCGTGCAGCTTCTGAGTCGAGTTGCCGATCTCGGCGCCCATTCCGAACTCGCCGCCGTCGGTGAAGCGGGTGGACGCGTTGACGTACACGCAGGCGGCGTCGACGCCGCGCTGGAACGCGCGCGCGGCGGCGGTGTCGCGCGTGAGGATCGCCTCGGAGTGGCCGCTGCCGTAGCGGCTGATGTGCTCGATCGCGTCATCGACAGAGTCGACCACGCCCACGGCGATGATCGGCGCGAGGTACTCGCTGGCCCAGTCCTCGTCGCCGGCTTCCTCGATTTTTAGATCCGGGATCGCGCGAGTGTCGGCGATCGCGTCGTGGGTGCGTTCGTCGGCGCGAACCTGGACGCCGGTGGCGGCGAGCGCGCTCAGTACACGCGGAAGGAACTCAGCGGCGGCGCGCTCGTGCACGAGCAGCGTCTCGGCGGCGTTGCAGACACCGGGCCGCTGGGTCTTGGCGTTGAGCACGATCGCCTCGGCCTGGTCGAGGTCGGCGCTGGCGTCGACGTAGACGTGGCAGTTGCCGGACGCGGCGTAGATCACGGGCACGGTGGCCACCGACTGCAGCGCGTGCTTGAGGCCCTCGCCGCCGCGGGGAATGATCAGGTCAACGGTGTCGCTCTGGGTGGCGAGCTCGGCGAGCTCGTCGTGGCCGCCGCCGCTGACGAGGCTCACGCAGCCCTCGGGCAGCCCTGCCGCGACCGCTGCCGCGGCGGCGATCTGGGCGAGGGCGGCATTGGAGTGCATCGCCGAGGAGGAGCCGCGCAGCACGATTGCGTTGCCCGACTTCAAGCACAGTGCGGCGGCATCGATGGTGACGTTGGGGCGCGCCTCATATACAACCGCGATCACACCCAGCGGCACGCGCACCTTGCGCACGTCGAGGCCGTTTGGCAGGCGCAGCCCGTCGATCACCTCGCCGACGGGGTCGGCGAGCGCGGCGATCTGGCGGACAGCGCGAGTGATCGCGCCGACGCGCGCGTCATCCAGGCGCAGCCGGTCGAGCAGCGCGTCGCCGATGTCGGCTTCGCGCGCGAGCTGCATGTCGCGCGCGTTGGCCGCCAGGAGATCGTCGATGCGGCTCTCGAGCGCCGCCGCGATCGCCTCGAGCGCGGCGTCCTTGGTCGCGGTGTCCGTCTGCGCGAGCACGCGCGCCGCGCGCTTGGCGGCGCGGCACGTGTCGGCTACCGATGAGACGGCGATCGCCATTGCCCTACAGGGTACGACGCCGTCAATCGACCACGAGGTAGTCGCGATGGACGGCCTCGTCGGTGGCGCGCGGCAGGATCTCGCGCACGGCGTCGGACTTCAGGCCGATGACACGGCGCAGCTCGGTGGCGGAGTAGCTGCAGATCCCCTTCGCGAGCGTGCGTCCGTGCACGCCGTCGCCGTCAGCCGGCGCGGCTATGTCGACGGCGTCGCCGGCGTCGAACTCGCCGAGCACGTCGATGACGCCGACGGGCAGCAGGCTGGCGCTGCCCTCGCTTACCGCGCGCACTGCTCCGGCGTCGATCACGAGCGTGCCCCGCGAGGGCTTGGCGTACTTCAGCCACAGCTTGAAGCTCGAGTAGCGCGCCTCGCCCGCAGCGAAGCGGGTGCCCTCGCGCTCGCCCGCCAGCACGGCACGGAGCGCGCCGGGGCGCACGCCGTTGCAGATCACGGTGGGGATGCCCGCGGCGGTGGCCATCTCCGCGGCGACGACCTTCGAGCGCATGCCACCGGAGCCGAGCGGCGAGGTGGTGTGGCCGATCTCGAGGTCCTCGAGCGCACTGAAGTCGTCGACCTCGGCCACGATCCGAGCGTCGGGGTGCAGCCGCGGGTCGGCTGTGTAGAGGCCGTCGATTTCGGTCAGCAGGATCAGCTCGTCCGCGGCGATGAGCACCGCCACCTGTGCTGCGAGGAAGTCGTTGTCGCCGAAGGAGATCTCGTCGGTGGCGGTGGTGTCGTTCTCGTTGATGACCGGCAGTACGCGCCACTCCAGCAGCGTGCTCAATGTCTGACGTGCGTTGAGGTAGTGCGTGCGGGCGCTCATGTCGAAGAACGTCAACAGCACCTGAGCGCTCGTCACGTCGCGCTCGCGCAGCAGCTCGTCGTAGATGCGGTACAGCTTTCCCTGCCCGACGGCGCTGGCAGCCTGCAGCGCGCCGATCGTGGTCGGGCGCTGGGGCAGTCTCATCACGCGCATTCCCCGCGCGATCGCGCCGCTGGTGACGACGATCACCTCGTCGCCGTCGCGGTGCAGTGCGGCGAGCTGGTCGCACACGCCGGCGAGGACGTCAATGCGCGGTGTGCCCTCGCTGTCTGCGACCACGCTGGATCCGAGCTTGATGACGACACGTCTCATCGGCGCCACGGAGCGTAGACGTTCAGTGGGGCGGCTCGTGCGGATCCAGCTCGAAGGTGACGCCTGCGATCTCGATCTCGTCCCCCGGCTGGAAGCCCTCGGCCTCGAGCGCGCCGAGCACGCCGATTCTGCGCAGCCGGCCCTCGAGATACGCCATCGCGTCCTCGTTCTCGATATCGAAGCGCTGCAGCAGCCGCTCGATACCTGTGCCCCTGACCGCGAACGCGCCCTCCGCAAGCCGCTCGACGTGAAAGCCCCTGCCTCCAGCCGGGCGAAACACCATGTGCTCGGCCAGCTGCGGCTCCTCCCGCGTTCCCCTGCCCGGCTGTCCCGCGTCGTGCTCCGCAGCGGCGGTGGGCGCGATAGGCACGGTCCGCAGCAGCAGCTCACCAAGCTCGCGGACGCCGGCGCCGGTGGCGCTCGAGGTGGCGATCACGGGCACGTCGGGGCCGAGGCGACGCTGCCACTCCTCGACAGCCGCGTGCACCTGCTCGGGGCTCACCAGATCGATCTTCGACAGGGCGAGCACCCGCGGAAGCCGGGCGAGGCGCTCGTCGTGCGCCGCGAGCTCGCGCTCGATCGTGGCGTAGTTGCTCGCGGCGTCTGCCTCCGCGCCCATGGACAGCTCGGGGGCGAGGTCGAGGACGTGCACCAGCAGTCGGGTGCGCTCGACGTGCGCCAGGAAGTCGTGCCCGAGCCCGGCACCCTCGCTGGCGCCCTCGATCAGACCCGGGATGTCCGCCACGACGAGCTGTCGTTCGTCGCCTTCGAGCACGCCGAGCACCGGTGAGAGCGTGGTGAAGGGATAGCTCGCGACCTTCGGCGCGGCGCGCGTGAGGCGCGCCAGCAGCGAGGACTTGCCGGCGTTGGGGAGGCCGACGAGGCCCACGTCGGCGAGCAGCTTGAGCGTCAGCTCGAGCCAGCCCTCCTCGCCGACGAGGCCCCGCTCGGCAAAGCGCGGCGCCTGGCGGGTGGGGGTGGCAAAGCGCTTGTTGCCCTTGCCGCCGCCGCCGCCGCGCGCGATCGTGGCGGTCTGCCCGTCGGCCAAGAGCTCCCAGCGACGCCCGAGCAGATCCTCGGCCAGCGACCCCTCGCCGGGGCTTTCCCCTGGCGCAGAGCCGCCGTGCGCGCCCGCTGCGGGCACGCCTACGATCTGCGTCCCGGGCGGCACCCTGAGCGAGAGCGTCTCCCCTTCGGCGCCGTGACGCAGCGCACCCGAGCCGTGCCCCCCGCGCCCTGCGCGGTAGTGGCTTCTGCGCTTATAGCTCTGCAGGTCTCGCAGCGAGTCGTCGCACACGACGAGCACGTCGCCGCCGCGTCCGCCGTCGCCACCGTCGGGACCGCCGCGCGGCACGTGCGCTTCACGGCGGAAGCTCATGCAGCCATCGCCGCCGGCACCTGCCTGGACATAGATCCTCGCGCGATCGTGAAGCATGCGAGCCATCGTGACAGCCGCAGCGGGCTGTGACGGTCGGCGTGCGCCGCTCGGACGTGTGCGAGCGTGCGCGAGAACGCGCGGCGGGCGAGCTACCCGTCAGGCCCTGTCCGCGTCAGGCCCGGTCGGCGTCCGGCCCTGTCGGCGTCAGGCCCGGTCGGCGTTAGGCCCGGTCGGCGTCCGGCAGCACGCTCACGACGCGACCGCGCCAGCCGCTCGTGAACTGCACGGTGCCGGCGGCGCGAGCGTAGAGCGTGTCGTCTTTGCCGATGCCGACGCCGGTACCGGGCTTGAAGCGGGTGCCGCGCTGGCGCACGATGATCTCGCCGCCGGTGACGGTCTCGCCGGCGAACGTCTTGACCCCCAGGCGCTGGGCGTTCGAGTCACGACCGTTGCGGCTCGAGCCGAGCCCCTTCTTATGAGCCATCTGCAGTCTCCTTATCGGCGTCGGCTGTCTTGTGCGGAGCGTCGTCGGCCTTCGCTTTGACCGCTTTCGCCGCTTTTTTCGCGCCTGCGCTGATCTCGGTGACCTCGATCCGGGTCAGCTCTTGGCGGTGACCGGTGCGCCGTTTGTAGCCGCGCTTGGGCTTGAACTTGAACACGCGCAGCTTCTCACCGCGGATGTGCTCGACCACCTTGGCGGTGACCTTCACGTTCGCGAGGCCAGCGGCATCGAACACGGCCTCCTCGGAGCGGTAGAGCATCGGCTCGAGCGCCACGTCGGCGCCCTCAGCCGCGGGGAGGCGCTCGACGAGCAGCCTCTGGCCGCGCTCGACGCGGTACTGCTTGCCGCCGGTCTTCACGATCGCGTACATGTCTGTGTGGTTCTCGATTTCTGTGGCTTTGAGGCAATGCCCTTGCCGACGCTTCGCCGGCTCAGATGCTCGCCTACTCTGGAGTTGCCTTGGCCTTGGCAGCCGAACGGCGTCGTCCGCCCCTGCGGCCACGACGCCGAGGTTTGGATTGTAGGCCATCCTCGCCGACCCCGTCCGCGGGCGCATCGGCAGCCTCGAGCGCGCCGGGCGCTGGCTCCTGCTCGGGCTCGGAGTCGATCGCGGTGGAGGACTCGCTCAGCCCGGCTTCTCGTCGCGCCTCGGCGTCCTCGCTGTCGACCGGCGCGCGATGGCGCCGGCCGCGGGACTCGCCGCCACCGGCGGCGCTACCGGCGCCGGCGGAGCGGCGCCTGCCGCGTCCACTTGTGCGCGACTCGGCCGTTCGCGCGGGTGCGCTCACCACCTCACCCGCCTCATCCAGCAGCAACGCGCTGGCCGCCGTGCGACCGACCTGGTCGATGCGCACCATCCGCTTCTCGCCCACGTACGCCGAGGCGCCGGCTATCGAGATGATGTAGCCGTCGATTTTGGCAACGGCGTCGTCGACGTCGTACATGTGCGGCTCGACGATCTCGACGAGCACCTCGTCGCCCTGGCGGAACGGCAGCGCGCGCTCCTCGACCTCTTCGCGGGTGCCCATGAACGTGATCGCGAAGTGGTCGAGGGTCAGCCCTTCGGAGCCCTCGAACAGGAACGACTTGCCGGTGTCGGCCTCGAGCGCGTGCAGCACGCGCGAGCCGTGGCCGGTGAACTGGGTGCTCACGCGCGGGTTGATCTGGACGAGGAACGCCTCGGCATCGGGGTGTTCGGTGGCGACGTCGCGCAGCTTGCGCTCGAACTCGATTGCGATCGTCTCCTCCGAGCGGATCACGCCCTCACCCTCGCACGTGGGGCACGCGCGGCTCATGATCTCGCGCACGCCCTCGGTCACGTTCTGGCGCGTCATCTCGACCAGCCCGAGCTTGGATATCTCGGCGGTGAACGTCTTTGTGCGGTCCTCGTCGAGCGTCTTGCGCAGCGTCTTCATCACCGCGTCGCGGTTGCGGGCGCGCGCCATGTCGATGAAGTCAATGACGATGATGCCGCCGATGTCGCGCAGCCGCAGCTGGTTGACGACCTCCTCCGCAGCCTCGAGGTTCGTCTTGGTGATCGTGTCCTCGAGGCCGGCCCCCTTGCCGCGACCGATGAAGCTGCCGGAGTTGACGTCGATCACGGTCAGCGCCTCGGCGTAGTCGATGATCAGGTAGCCGCCGCTGGGCAGATCGACGCGCCTGGAGAGCACGCCCTCGATCGCCTTGTCGACCGCGTAGGCCTCGAACAGGGGTTCCGGCTCCTGCCACAGCTCGACGCGCTCCACGAGCTCGGGAGCGGTACGCGTGAAGAACGACACGAGGCGGTGATACTGCTGCTCATCGTCGACGATCGCGCGCTCGAAGTGCGCGGAGAAGATGTCGCGCACGACACGCACGGAGAGATCGGCCTCCTGGAAGACCAGATCGGGGGCCACGGTCTCCTCGACGCGCTTCACGAGCACCTCGTGGAGCTTGTTCAGGTACTTGAGCTCGCGCTCGAAGTCCTCGCGCTTGGCCCCGTGGGCGGCGGTGCGCACGATCACTCCGCCACCGTCGAGTGCGAGGTTGGCGGTCTGCCGACGCAACCGTTCGCGCTCGCGGTCCTCCAGCCGCCGCGACACGCCGACACCCTCTCCGGTCGGCGCGTAGACCATGTAACGGCCGGCGATCGTCAGCTCCATGGAAAGTCGCGCGCCCTTGGTCTTGAGCGGGTCCTTGACGACCTGCACCACGATCTCCTGACCGGGCTTCAGCAGGTCGGCGATCTTGCGCCCTCCGCTCCCGCCGCGGCCACGCTTTGGAGTCTCGACACCTGGCAGCACGATCTCATCGACGTGCAGGAAGCCGTTCTTCTCGAGGCCGATGTCAACGAACGCCGCCTCGAGGCCGGGCAGCACGTTGTCGACCTTGCCCTTGTAGATGTTGCCGACGATCGAGCGCTGCCCGCGGCGCTCTATGTAGAGCTCAGCGACGCGATAGCCGGCCTCGGGGCCGCCGCCACGCTTGCGGCTGCTGGCGGCTTTCCGTGCAGCTGAGGACGAGCGCGAGGCGGCGGGCGTTCCGCTCGCCTCCAGAAGCGCCACGCGCGTCTCCGCGCGATCGACGCTGACAAGCACTTGCTTTTTCAATTTGATCCAGTCTTTCGGTATGGAAACAGGCCGAGCATCGGGCAGGCTGGCGCCGGGGCGGCGAGCCTGCGCGCACCCGGAGCGCCCGGCAGAGAGAACCCCGCGCGAGATCGCGCTGGAGGTCTGATTGGGGATGCTCGGCAAACATTCGTGTCTAGTAGCGCAGTACGCGACCCTTCAGTGCTGCCGAGGTGCGCGCCTGGACATAGATCGATTGGAGTAGGCCGACGCCGAGTAGGGTGGCGATCACCGAGGAACCGCCGTAGCTCATGAGCGGAAGCGTTACACCGGTGATGGGCATGATCCCAATTGTCATCCCTACGTTGACGAAGACCTGAAACATGAGCATAGCTGCTACGCCGGCCGCGATCAGCGAGCCGAATAGGTCCTTGGCCATGACGAGCACGCGCAGCGTGCGCGAGATCAGCAACGCGTAGAGCGCCAGCAACAGCCCGGCGCCGACGAACCCGTACTTTTCGCCGAGGGCGGCGAATATGAAGTCCGTGTCGCTCTCCGGCACGAACCCGTAGGGGACCTGGCTGGCGTAGGCGCCGCGTCCGGTCTTGCCGCCCGAGCCGATCGCGATCTTCGACTGTTCCTGCTGGTAGGTGGGGTCTGTCGCTTCCGTGCCTTCTTTTCCTTCCTTGCCTTCTGCGGCTTCCTTCGCTTCGGTGGCTTCCTTCTGGGCGCGAGAGGACGGTGAGGAGGGGTGCAGGAAGGCCGTCAGCCGTTCGCTCTGGTAGGGCTTGAGGACCTGAACGCCGACCGCCGGGCCGGCGACCAGCACAAACGCGATCGCCACGCACACGAGCGCCGCGAGCGCCGCCAGATGGCGCCAGGAGGTGCCGGCGACGAACAGCAGCATGCAGGCGATCGCCATGTACACAAGGCCCGAGCCGAGGTCCGGCTGGGCGATCACGAACATCGTCGGCACAAGCGCCGCGATCAGCACGCGTAGGGTCGTGTCACGTGCGCGCAGATGCCGTGCGCGATCGACGATGAGCGCCGACAGTGCGACGATCAACAGCACCTTGCCGAGCTCGGATGCCTGAAAGGAGAACAGCGGGAAGTTGATCGAGCGGACCGCTCCATTGGCCCCGTGCCCGAGTCCGAGAACCGCGAGGATGCTCACGATCAACGCCGCGTAGATCGCGTTTTTGTAGCGTCGCAGGTGCGTGTAGTCCAGGCGCGAGAGTCCAAGCATCAGCACGAAGCCGATCGCCAGGTAGACCGCCTGGCGATCTACGTAGTAGTTCGGATCGGCGGGGATCAGGTTGCGCGTGGCCGCTTTCAGCGTGATGATCGAGGCGAAGCCGACGCCGATGACCGCGAGCGTCAGCAGCGGGTCGAGCGGCAGGCGCAGCGTGCGCGCCGGCGCCGCCGGGGGCTCGTCGGGAACGGTGATCGGGCTGAGCGGGCTCAAAACGTCTTCGATGTGCCGGCCACGAACTTTTTCGGCTTCCCGTACCACTGCGATGCGATCAGACGCGCGATCGGGGCGGCGGTTTCGGCGCCGAAGCCGCCTTCCTCGACCGTCACCGCGATCACGATCGGGCGCTGCGCGTTGCCCAGGTAGCACATGTACCAGGACTGTTCCACGTGACCGGCGCGTTCGGCGGTGCCCGTCTTGCCGAAGACCGGGTCTTCCGCCTGATTCCAGCCGGCCCACACCGGCGTAGAGGTGCCGCCGGGGGCGGTGGCCGCCTCGTGGATGCCTTCCATCACGAGGCTGAGGTCTTCGTCGTTGAGTTGCACGTGGCGGCCGGGGAAACGAAGCGTCTGCAGCAGAGTGCCGTTGGCTTCGTCGATCTGCTTGCCGAGATGCGGTGTCACGACCGTGCCGCTGCCGCCGTTGCGGTAGGCGTTGGCGAGCGTCGAGTAGGCGACGGCCATCTGCAGCGGGTCGGTAAGCAGCTCTCCCTGCCCCACCGCGAGGTCCATGTTGTAGCCGACCGTCCACGGCGCGCCGGGTTCGCCGACGATGTAACAGCGGCGTCCGTGGTGCTCGCGCTCGCATTTGGCTTCGAGCGCGTTCTGTTCAGCCAGCCAGCTGCGGCTGGGGATCACGCCGGGGAACTCGCTCGGCAGGTCGATGCCCGTGGGCTCTCCGACCCCCAGCTCGCGCGCCTTGCGCTGGATGACTTCGCCGCCGTGTTCGTTGGCGAGCTTGCCGACGGTGAAGAAATACGTGTCCGAGGACTCCTTCAGCGCTTCCACGAGCGTCGCGTTCCCGTATTCGGCGTGCCCGGCGTTGCAGAACGGCTCGCTGGAGACAAAGATGCACTGCCCCGCCCCGAGCCCCTCGCCCGGCGTGATCACGCCGGCTTCGAGGGCGGCCATCGCGGTGATCGGCTTGAAGGTCGAGCCGGTCGGATATTCCCCTTCGTCGGCGAGATTGGTGAGACGTCCGGGTTCTTCACCGTTGCGGCCGGTGAGCGCGTTGTATTCGGCGTAGGTGAGCGGTTTGGCGAACTTGTTCGGGTCGAAGCTCGGCGAGGAGCCCATCGCGAGCACTTCGCCGTTCAGCGGATCGAGCGCGACGAAGGCACCGGCGATCGCGGGTTTGCCGCCGGCGCGCGCGTGTTCCATGCCTTCCAGCAGCGCCTTTTCGCTCGCCTTCTGCAGGCCGAGGTCGAGCGTCGTCTGCAAGGTGTGACCGGCGTGCGGGGGGATCGGCGCGAGTTTGCTGGGAACCGGCTGACCTTGTGCGTTGACGGCGACGCGCAGCTCGCCAGGTTCGCCCCTCAGGTAGCGGTCGTAGTAGTACTCAAGACCGGCCTGGCCGACGACGGTGCCCTGTTTGACGTTCTGAAAAGCCCGCATCTTCAGCTCCGGTTCGGTCACCTGGCCGACGTAGCCGATGATCTGCGCGCCCATTTCGTGGAACGGGTATTCACGAATCGAGACCGGTTCCTGCACCACCCCCGGGAATTCGCTGGCGCGCTCGCCGAGCACGGTCAGGGCGCCACGCCCCCCGGCGGCCTTGACCGTGACGTGCGCGTACGGTGTCGCGGTGACGCCCTCGACGACCCGTTCGTCGATCTTGCGCGGGCTGACAGCGATGACCCGACCGAGACGCCTGAACAGCTGCTCGAGCTGGACGGCCGACGCGGGCAGCGGCGGGACCGCGATCCGCGGCGGACCGGTGGCGCTGCGCAGGCGATCGAGCTCGCGCCGCTGCGCGTGCGTCAGGCGCCGAACGCCGCCGAGTGCGGCCTCATAGCGCGACAGCCGGGCGACGGCGTGGCGCCGCAGCGCTTCTGCCTTGAACAGGTTGGCCTGATAGGTGGCGACCTGCGAGGAGATGCCGGGAGGCAGCGCGTCGGGAACGATCTGCACGGCGTTGGTGACGGTGCTGCCCACGATCGGCTGACCGTTGCGGTCGAGGATCTCCCCGCGCGGCGCCGGGATCGGCACGTGACGCGCCAGGTTTGCGTCGGCCTGGCTCACGTACTGTTCGCCGGAGAGGATCTGCAGGTACCACAGTCGGAAGAAGATCACCCCGAACATCACCATCGCGATGCCCCCGATGATCGCCACGCGCAGCGCCAGCTGTGGCGAGACCGGGATGCGAGGGTCCCGCGGTCGGACCGGCTCGATCGCACTCATGGCTTGATCAGCGGGCTCAGACCGCCGGTCGTGTAGGAGCGCCGGCGCCGGCGCCGGCGCGGGTCCTCGGGCAGGGCGCTGTCGAGGACGCGGCGCGTGAGCGCCCACATCGGCAGCGCGACGACGGTGTTGACGACCACTCCCAGCACGATCTGGCCAAGCAGCTCGAAGCTGACTGGCGCGTCCACCCCGAGCATGAACTCCATCAGCGAGTAGCCGAACAGCGATACGGCCGACGCCACAGCCCCGACGATCAGCGGCGTGAACGCTCCCCGCGGGTCGCGCAGCTCCCGCAGCCTTCCGCACCAGTAGCCGATCAGCGTGAACACGAGCGAGCTCAGGCCGAGCGTCTGGAGCAGCGCGAGGTCGACTAGCAGGCCGACCGCGAAGCCGGTTGCGGCGCCGACCGTCGAGCCGCACAAGAGCCCGACGAACGCCACGAGCAAGGAACAAACGTCGGCGTTGACGCCGAACACGGGGAGCTCGGAGACCACGCCGATCTGGAAGAAGACAACGATGAACGCGAACGCCGCCAGCCGCGGCACGAGCGAGCTGGGCGCAGCGCCGTTCATTCACCCACCTTGGTCGAGGCGAGCTGTTCGCCGGTGCTGGTGGTCGTGCCCTGTCCGGCCGACAGGCTCGCGGCGAGTCGGCTGAGATTTGCCGGCCGCGCGTGCGAGCCGGCGGTCAGCACCTGGACGATGTCGAGGTTGTGCAGGTTGGCGAGCGGCTGCACGTTGACGGACTCGTACGCGCTTTCTTCGTTGACCGAGGTGACCCGCCCGATCAGGATGCCCGGCGGGTATAGCGATTCTTCATTCGAGACGGTCCCGGAGGTTACGACGTATTCGCCGGGATTGGGGCGGTAGTTCGCGGGCAGGTACTGCAGCAGCAGATCATTCGGTTCGCCCACTTTCGGCTGCAGCAACCCTGTGGCGGTGTTCGAGCCGATCCGCGCGGAAACCCCCATCGCGCTGTCGGTGATCAAGTCCACCTGGGCGCCGTCGGAGACGACCGTCGCGACCCGACCGACGAGGCCTTCGCCGTTGATCACGGGGTCGTTGACCCGTATGCCTGCCGCTTCGCCCTTGTCGATGTTGACCGTCTGGTACCAGAGTTCGGGGTTTTTGCCCACGACGGTAGCCGTCACGGGGTGGTATTCATCGACCCCGAGCTGGTCGAGGTGATCGAGCGAGATCAGCTGCCGGTAGGTGCGTTTTTCGGCCTGGTCGGCCACCAGCTCACGTCGCAGCTGCTCGTTCTGCTTGAGCAGTTCGTTGCGCTGGCTTTTTGCGTGCAGCGTGTCGCCGAACCAGCCGAACAGGTCGCGAACTGGCTTCAGCGCCTTGTTGGCGCCATCCTGGATCGGCGAGACGATCGCGAGGAAGTCGCGCTGCACCCCGTGCAGCCGTCCGTTGGGCGCCTCGCCGAAGTAGGCCGTCAGAAGCAGCAGGGAGAGCACGACGAGCAGCCCGAGGACCACGCGTCGACGCCGAACCGTCTTGTCATGCACCGATAATTACCTTCCGAAGCGTTCAGGCCACAGACTACCCACGACGCGGGCGGCAGGGGCGAGCGGGCGAGGGCCTCGCGGGTGGGCTCCATCGAGTGCAGGCGCAGCTCACCGTCGGCGACGGTTGCGCGAGGTCCGGTTCGAGCGGTGGATCGCCTCGAACTCCTCCAGCGACCGGCCCGAGCCGACGGCCACGCACGTCAGCGGTGACTCGGCCAGATGCGCGGGCATCTGCGTCTCCTCGCGCAGACGCTCGTCCAGTCCTTGCAGCAGCGAGCCGCCGCCGGCGAGCATGATGCCGCGGTCCATGATGTCCGAGGCCAGCTCGGGAGGCGTGCGGTCGAGGGTCTCCTTGACGGCATCGATGATCTGCGTCAGCGGTTCGGCCAGCGCCTGGCGGATCTCCTCGCTGGTCAGCACCACCGTCTTTGGCAGCCCCGCGACCATGTCGCGCCCGCGGATCTCCGCCTGCAACTCCTCCGCCATCGCGCACGCTGAGCCGATCTCGAGCTTGAGCTCCTCGGCGGTCTGCTGACCGATCAGCAGCTTGTACTCCTTCTTGGCGTAGTTGATGATCGCCTCGTCCATCTCGTCGCCGCCGACGCGGATCGACTGCGAGACAACGATGCCGCCGAGCGAGATCACGGCGACCTCGGAGGTGCCGCCGCCGATGTCGACGACCATCGAGCCCGTCGGCTCGCCGACCGGCAGGCCGGCGCCGATCGCCGCCGCCATCGGCTCCTCGATCAAATAGGCGGTGCGCGCTCCCGCCGACAGGCACGCCTCCTCGACCGCGCGCTTCTCCACGCCGGTGACACCCGAGGGCACGCACACGACCACCCGCGGATGCGCCCAGCGGTTCTGGTGCACCTTCTGGATGAAGTGCCTGAGCATCTGCTCGGTCACGTCGAAGTCGGCGATCACACCGTCCTTCAGCGGACGGATCG
The DNA here is from genome assembly GCA_963737025.1 of uncultured Solirubrobacteraceae bacterium. Taxonomy (GTDB): domain Bacteria; phylum Actinomycetota; class Thermoleophilia; order Solirubrobacterales; family Solirubrobacteraceae; genus Palsa-744. Next base: position 769,241 of record CAVTRA010000003.1, on the reverse strand, counting down.
CCTGGATCGTGCCGGGCGTGCGCCCGAGCATGCGCTTCGCCTCGATGCCCACGGCGTGGACTTCGCCGGTGCGCGAGTCGATCGCGACGACGCTCGGCTCCGACAGGACGATGCCGCGTCCGCGGACGTACACGAGCGTGTTGGCGGTCCCGAGGTCGACCGCCATGTCGCGGCCGCCGAAACCTGTCAGATAGCTGAAGATGCCCATATTGAGAGAAGGGGCACGCTCGTATCCGGTCCAGCGCCGCTACCGATCGAAGATCGGCCAGCGAAGCGTTCGGTGGCCTGCGCTCGTCGGGGCGTACCCGCGGGGGAGTCTAGCGAACTACCTCCCGCGCCCGCCAGATGCGGCAGTCGATTTGCACCGCTCGAAGAGCTCCGGGCAGAGGGCCCGCAGCGGCTCCAGCGGCAGGCCCACGACGTTCTCCACTTCGCCCTCCACCGCCAGCGCGAGCTTCGCACCGTGGCCCTGGATCGCGTAGCCGCCGGAGCGCCCACGCCACTCCTCGGTCGCGACGTACCAGTCGAGCAGCTCTCGGTCGAGCTCGCGAAAGGTGACCTGCGTGCGCGCCACGGCGGTTCGCTCGGAAATCCCCGGCTGCTCTTCGGGGAGCAGCAGCGCCACGCCGCTGATGACATCGTGCGTGCGCCCTGCGAGCGCCGCCACAGTCTCGCGGGCCGCCGCGGGATCAGGTGGCTTCCCATAGATCACACCGTCGAGGACGACGATCGTGTCGCAGGCGAGCACGGCCTCGCGCACACCCGGCCGGCGCACCGCCCGCGCCTTGCGCAGCGCGTTCTCGACCGCCACGGCCGCGGGGTCCTCGCCCTGCTCGAGCTCGCTCGCGCTGGAGACCCTGATCGTGAAGGGGACGCCAAGGCGCTCGAGCAGCGCACGCCGCTGCGGCGAGCGCGAGGCGAGCACGAGAGGGAGCGCGCCGGCGACGATGCCTACAGGGAGAGGTCCGGGAAGAACAGTGCCGCCTCGCGCGTCGCCGACTCCGCCGAGTCCGAGCCGTGCACCATGTTGGCGCCCATCTCGATCGCGAAGTCGCCGCGAATCGAGCCGGGCGCCGCCTCGAGCGGGTTCGTCGCGCCAATCAGCTGGCGCGCCGCCTTGACCGCGTCGATCCCCTCGAGCACCATCGCGACGATCGCGCCCGATGTTATGAAGTCGACGAGCTCGCCGAAGAACGGCCGCTCGGCGTGCTCGGCGTAGTGGCGCTCGGCGAGCTCGCGCGAGACCGTCATGTGCCGCAGCGCGGCGATGCGCAGGCCCTTGCGCTCGAAGCGCGCGATGATCTCGCCGGTGAGGCCTCGTTTGAAGGCGTCGGGCTTGATCAGGATCAGAGTTCGGTCCATGGGTTCCTTTGGTAGGCCTTTTGAGGTCTTGAACGGCGCTGCTCAGGAGCTTGGTCGCGCGCGCCCGCTGGGCGGCCGGGTCGCGCGGCGGGGTCGCGCGGGCGCCGGCTCGGTTGCGAGCGCTGGCTCAGCATCCTCGGCAGCCGCCTTGTCGGTGGCGGTGGGTACGTCGAGCTCGGCCAGGTCGCTCTCGATCTCCGGTGCCGAGGCGCGGCGTCGGCGCGAGCGCGCCGCAGCCGTTTCAGGAGTCGCGCTTGGCACGTCGAACTCCCCCAGGTCGCTCTCGATCTCCGGTGCCGAGCCGCGGCGTCGGCGCGAGCGCGAGCCGGACAGCCCGGGGACGTCAGCCTCGCAGTAGGGGCAGATCGTCCACGCCCGGTCGAGCGGACGCGAGCAGCTGGCACAAGGCTCCTTGAGCTTTCGCAGGCAGCTCGGGCAGCGAATGAAGTCGTGCTCGATGCGGTAGCTGCAGTGCGGGCAGAGCCCCTGGTCGAGCTGGCGCAGGCGCGCCTCGGCGGCCTGCGTCTCCATTTCGCGCTCGAGCACGTCCTCGAGGTACTCGGGCGGACGCAGAACCATGTAGATGATCGTGCCGACGAATGGGAAGACGGACGCGGCGGTGGCGCACGTGATGAGCCAAGGATCGACCAGCCGACGCCGCGCGTCGGCGTAGGTCCAATAGATCAGCGAGAGGTACAGGACGACGACGAACAGGATCAGGAGATCCACGGCCAGACTCAAGCCGCTGCTTTCGATTCCGAAGTATGCGAGAGTCGGCATCAGCCGGCTGAGTTTAGAGAAACAGCCGGCCGAAACCGTAACCAGCGGCGAAGAACACGAGGATCACCAGCGCGACGAACACCGCCACACCGCCGATCATCGTCAGCACCGACGGGGAGGGTGGGTCCCGATCATCAATCATCGAGCCGAGCTCCGCGCGACAGGTTGGCCGTGCTCGCCCGCACGCCGCTCGAGCGCGGCCAGGAGGTCACCGACGAGGTACACCGAACCGGTGGCGAGCACGACGCCGCCGCGCTCGGCGGCCCATTCGCGCGCCTGGGCGAGCGCCCGCGAGGGCTGCGGCTCGCATGCGCTCGCGTCGAAGCCGAGCTGGCGCGCGAGCGATTGCAGCGCCGCGGGCGAGAGCGCACGACTGTTCTGCGGGGCCGTGAACCACGCGCGCTCGACGCGGGGCAGCAGCGCGGCGAGCATCGTCGCGGCGTCCTTGTCCTCGAGCACCCCGAGCACCAGCGCGAGCGGCGCCTGGCCGGCCACGTCCGCAAGCGACTCGACGAGCGCGGCGATCGCGTGGGGGTTGTGCGCACCGTCGAGTAGCGTAAGCGGCTCACCGCTGAGAACCTGCAGGCGTCCGGGTACCTCAGTCGTGGCGGCGGCATCGGCGACGGCGCGCTCGCGCAGGGGAATCGCGGCCCCCCGCAGGTACGCCTCGGCGGCGGCACGCGCGAGTGCGAAGTTGGCGCGCTGAAAGCCCCCGCGCGCGAGCAGCTCGATGTCGGCGGGCAGCGGGCGCGGTCGCACGATCCGCGCGTCGCGTTCGCCTGCGACGCGCTCGGCGACCGCGAGCGCCGGCGCGGCGAGCTCCGCTCCGAGCACCAGCGCGCTGTGCGGGCGCACGACCGCGAGCTTCTCCTCGGCGATGTCCTCGAGCGTCGGGCCGAGCCAGCGGGTGTGCTCGAGACCGACGTTCGTCAGGACCGTGACCTTTGCGTCAACCACGCTGGTCGCGTCGTAGCGGCCACCCAGCCCGGCCTCGAGGACCGCCACCTCCACCTCCTGTCTGGCCATCTCCCATAGGGCAGCAGCGGTGAGCAGTTCGAACTGCGTGACGTGATCATCCTCGGCGAGCGTGCGGTTGACGTGCTCGGCCGCCCACGACGCGCGCCCGACGGCCGCGGCGAAGGCCTCCGTGTCGAGCTCGCGCCCGTCGATCAGGACGCGCTCGCGGTAGGAGACGAGGTGCGGCGAGAGGTAGGTGCCGGTGCGCAATCCGTGGCCGTGGACGATCGCGGCGGTCATGCGCGTGGTCGAGGACTTGCCGTTGGTACCGAGCACGTGGATCGTGTCGAAGCGACGCTCGGGCGAGCCGAGAACGGTCATCATCCGCCGCATCCGGTCCAGGCCGAAGCGCATCCCGAACAGCTCCAGCGAGCGCAGCTGGCGCTCTGCCTGTGCCTCGGTCCAGATCACTTGCGGGCGCGCCGGCGCCCCCGCCGGCCCCTGCCGCGGCGTGTGAGCGCGTACAGCTCGCCCGCGACGCCCCTGAGCTCGAGCTTGCGCACGAGCGCGCGCAGCTCGAGACGCTCCTTCGCGCTGAGGTTGCCTGGACGCCCGCGCGACGCGCGGGCGAGGCGCGTCAAGCGCGCGCGATCCTTACTCGAGAGCGCTCGCCAACGCCGGCCGAGCGCGACACCTGCCTGCGCGAGCGCGAGCCACGGCAGCGCCCGCAGGCGGTCAAGCTTCGATCTGGTGTGCGCGCTGCGCCTCGACACAGCCGCGATGGTATCGCTCGCGCAGGGCGATAAGCGCCCGTCGCTCAGCCGCGCTCTTAGGCCGACTCCTCACGCAGCGAGGAGTCGTCTGCCTCCTCGCGTGCGGCTTCGGTGACGAGCGTCGGCGTGAGGCCCTTCTCGACCGTCTCCTTCGTGACGACGCACTTCTTGACGTCACGGCGAGAGGGGAGCTCGAACTGGACCTCGAGCAGGATCTCCTCGATGATCGAGCGCAGCCCGCGCGCTCCCGTTTCGCGCTCGAGGCCCTTCTCCGCGATCGCCACGAGCGAATCGTCTGAGAAGACCAGCTCGATTCCGTCGAAGGCGAAGAAGCGCTGGAACTGCTTGACGAGCGCGTTGCGCGGCTCGACCAGGATCGAGACGAGGTCCTCGCGAGTCAACTGGTGCACGGCGGACATCACCGGCAGGCGGCCGATGAACTCGGGGATCAGCCCATACTCGATCAGGTCCTCGGGCAGGCAGTGCTCGAACACTTCGCCGGTGTCGCGCTCGGCCTTCGCCTCGATCGCTGCGGCGAAGCCGACGCCTTTGTGCCCGATGCGCCGCTCGATCACCTTGTCGAGGTTCGCGAACGCTCCACCGCACACGAACAGCACGTTGGTCGTATCGATCGTGAGGAACTCCTGGTGGGGGTGCTTGCGCCCGCCCTGGGGAGGAACCGACGCCTGCGTACCCTCGAGGATCTTCAACAGGGCCTGCTGGACGCCCTCGCCGGAGACGTCGCGCGTGATCGACGGGTTGTCGGCCTTGCGCGCGATCTTGTCGACCTCGTCGATGTAGATGATCCCCGTTTCGGCCTTCTTGACGTCGTAGTCGGCGGCCTGGATCAACTTCAGCAGGATGTTCTCCACGTCCTCGCCGACGTACCCGGCCTCCGTCAGCGCGGTGGCGTCAGCGATCGCGAACGGCACGTTGAGGATGCGCGCGAGTGTCTGCGCGAGCAGCGTCTTGCCGCAGCCGGTCGGGCCCAGCAGCAGGATGTTGGACTTCTGCAGCTCGATGTCCGAGTCGCCGGACATCATCATCTGCACGCGCTTGTAGTGGTTGTAGACGGCGACCGACAAGGTGCGCTTGGAGGGGTCCTGCCCGACGACGTACTCGTCGAGCACCTCGTAGATCTCGCGCGGCTTGGGCAGGCTCTCGATGTCGAACGCCGGCGGTGCCGAGAGCTCCTCGTCGATGATCTCGTTGCAGAGATCGATGCACTCGTCGCAGATGTAGACGCCGGGCCCGGCGATCAGCTTCTTGACCTGTCGCTGGGACTTGCCGCAGAAGCTGCAAAGCAGCTGCTCGTTGGACTCTGTAGGTCTGGCCATATCCTGTTACCGCTCTCCTACGTTGCTCACGGAAAAAGGCGGTCGCTGCGTGACCGAGGACACCGCCTCGCGCCGCTCAGCGGGCGCCTCTAATGCTCCGAGATCACCCGATCGATGATGCCATACTCCTTCGCCTCCTCCGAGCTCATGAAGTAGTCGCGCTCGGTGTCTTTGCTGACGTCCTCGAGCGTTTTACCGGTGTGCTTGGCGATGATCTCATCCAGCCGGTGGCGCACGTCGATGATCTCCTTGGCGTGGATCTCGATGTCCGTGGCCTGCCCCTGAAAGCTCGAGGAGACCTGGTGGATCAGAATCTTCGCGTTGGGCAGCGCCATGCGCTTGCCGGGCGCGCCCCCCGCGAGCAGCAGCGCGCCCATCGACATCGCGATGCCGACGCAGATCGTCTGCACGTCGGGCTTGATGAACTGCATCGTGTCGTAGATCGCGAGGCCGGCGTAAACCGAGCCGCCCGGCGAGTTGATGTACAGCGAGACGTCCTTTTCGGGGTCCTCGGACTCGAGGTGCAGCAGTTGCGCCACGATCAGGTTGGCGATCTGGTCGTCGACGGGCGTGCCGAGGAAGATGATCCGCTCGTTGAGCAGGCGGCTGTAGATGTCGAACGCACGCTCGCCGCGTGAGGTCTGCTCGACGACCATTGGTACAAGTGGGCTCATTGTCCTCGCTTCCGGCGCATGTCCTCGCCTTTGTTTCCCCTCGTCGACCAGATTCCTCTAGAAGAGGCTAGCGATCTGGTGTCCACAACCTTGCAGGCGTCGCTGCCGACTCGCTCGCCGCCCCTGGCGCGCCGTCGCCTTGCTTCCCCGGCGTCCAGATCTGCTCGCGCGCCTTCGCCTGCGCGAGCGGGATCGGCCGCGCGGCGTCGGCGATCACGCCGATCGCCTCGCGCGCAGCGAGATCCTCGCGCACCTCGTCGATGCGCGCGGCGCGGCGCAGCTGGTCGAGCAGCTTCTGCGGCTCGAGGCCTTCGCGCTCGGCGGTGGGAGCGAGCGCCACGAGCAGGTCCTCATCGGGAGGATCGATGCCCTCGGCCGCCACCACCGCCGTGATCACGGCCTCGCGTCGCAGCGCGAGATCTGCTTCCGGCTCCATCTCGGCGAGGATGTCTGACTCCTCGCGCCCGACGATCTGCAGGTAGGCCTCACGCTGGATGCCGCGATGCGAGAGCGAGTGCAGCATCCGCTCCCACATCTCCCGCGCCCTGGCTTTGACGAGCTCGGGCGTGACCGCGACCCGGGCCGCCGCGACGGCGGCGTCGAGCGCGGCCTGTCGGAACTCCGACTCGATCCGCTGCTCGTCGAGCTCGAGCAGGCGCTTGCGGATGTCCTCGCGCAGCTCCTGCAGGTCGTCGAAGCCCGCGTCCACGGCAAAGTCGTCGTCCAGCTCGGGCAGCTCCTTGAGCTTGACCTCCTTGACGGTGATCTGAAACGACGCTTCGCGTCCGGCGAGCTCCTGGCTGCCGTAGTCAACGGGGAACGTGAGCGCGACCGTGCGCGTCTCCCCCGCGACCGCGCCCAGCAGCCCCTCCTCGAAGCCGGGGATCAGGTTTCCGGCGCCGAGCTCCACGAGCTGGTCGCGCCCCTCACCGCCCGCGAACGGCTCCCACTTCGGCTCCTCGCCCTCCGCGGCGCCGTCGTCAGCGGGCTCGCCTGCGAGCGAGCCTACGTAGTCGACGACTACGAAGTCGCCTGCGGCGGCGGCGCGGTCGGCTGTCTGCAGGCGCGCGAGGCGCTCGCGCATCGCCTCGATCTCCTGCTGGATCTGATCGTCTGCGACCTCGGGCTCGCGCCTACCGACCTCCAAGCCCTTGTACTGGCCGAGCTCCGCCTTCGGAAGCACGCCGATCTCGATCGAGAACTCCAGTGCCTGGCCCTGTGGGGGCAGCTCGCCGAGATCGAGTTGCGGATCGCCGACCGGCACGATCCCGGCGCTCTCGATCGCGTCGGAGTACCAGCTCGAGAGCGTGTCGCGGACGGTCTCCTCGAGCACCACATCGCGGCCGATGCGCTGGATCACCAAGGGCGCGGGCACCTTCCCGCGGCGAAAGCCCGGAAGCTTCAGCTCACGCCCAAGCTGGAGCGCCTTGCGCTCGAGCCGGCCCTCGACCTCTCCGGCGGGAACCTCGACCTGCAGGCGTACGCGCGAGTCCCCGAGCTCGGTGACGGTGGTCTTCAGGGCGACGGGCACCAACGCCACGATACCGTGCCGCCAGATGCGGCCACAGCTGCCTAGACAACCGTGCCGGCGGGCCGAGACGTGGCTGTGGACCGGTCCGATCGGCCACCTCGCCGGGGGCGCCCTGGACTTCCTCGGCGCGCTCGCGCGCTACCTGCTCGCTCGCGCGCGAGGGCGGACGGTCCGCTAGCCGGCCCGCACGTACGCGGGCCCCGACCGTTTGCCGGTCGTGGCCCGCGCTCCCTGCGGCGAAGCGGTGGTCGCTAAGCGGCGGCCGGCGCGTGCACGCCGGAACCGAACGAGAGCGTCACTCCGCGCGGCACAACGAGCACCGGGCTTCTCGCTGTCTCGATCAGGTGCGACGCCGACGAGCTCAGCGAGACGTGACCCTGGGGAGCGTCGGCGCGCGAGTCGATCACGAGCAGGTCCGCCTGCTCGTTGGCGACCGGCTCGACCGTCGCACCGAGTGCGCCGGCGAGTGCCTCTGCTGTCTGGCGCGCACCGCCGTCACCGTCGCCGACCGCGACGATCCGCTGGATGCCGGAAGCCTCGACGCGCTCGGCGAGGTCCACCGGCGCGATTGCGATCGCGGTGCGACCGCCTTCGAGCAGACGCTCGGCGGAGTTGCCGACGGCGATGTGGCCCTTGGCGGTGTGCGAGTCCGAGCAGAACACGATCACGTCAGCGCCCTCGCGCTCGGCGAGCGCGGCGAGGCCCTGCGGTGTGGAGCGGTCGGTGACGACGTGGCGCTTCGCGCCGGGGATGCCGAGCAGCTCGACGCCCTGGTCGAGCACGCTCTGCGCCTCGGCCTGCGCGATCTCCTCGCGCACGCTGTCGGTCTCGGGGTTGTGGCGCACATAGGCGAGTGACACCTCTGCGCCGGCGCTGCCGAACAGGCGCCCCAGCGTGATGGCGTCCTCCTCGTTGGCGGTTCCGTCATAGGAAACGATGACCTTGGACATGATGCTCTCCTTCGCTTTGGTCGGCCCGGAGGCCGGCAAGTGGTTTCTCAGATGTTCGCTTTCGCCCCATCTTGGCACCCACCTGCCATCAGCTCCAATGATTGTTGTTATCTCTGCTATTAGTATGGCTAATGCTTAATGTCGTTCGCTTGAAGGTCCTCAAGGAGGTCGCCTACCGCGGGTCGCTGTCGGCCGCCGCGGAGGCGCTCTCCTATACCCAGTCGGCGGTCTCCCAGCAGATCGCGGCGCTCGAGTCAGAAACGGGCATGGCGCTGCTCGAGCGCCATCCCCGCGGCGTCAGCCTGACCGCCGCCGGACAGACGCTCGTGGGCCACGCAGAGGGAATCCTGGCGCGCCTGGACGCCGCCGAGGCGTCGCTGTCGGCGATCGCCGGGCTGCGCGGCGGACGGCTGCGGGTCGCCTCGTTTCCCACCGCGGGCGCGACGCTGATGCCGCTGGCGATCGCGACGTTCCGCACCTCCTACCCCGACGTCGAGCTGACGCTCGCCGAGGGCGAGCCGGAGGCGATCGTCGCGCGCCTGCGCGCGGGCGAGCTCGACCTGGCGCTGCTGTTCGAGTTCGCCGGCGAGACGCTGCTGGCGGATGACATCGCGGGCAGCGAGCTGCTCGAGGACCCGATGTACCTGGCGCTGCCCCACGATCACCCTCTGGCGGAAAAGGAGCGCCTGCGCCTGGCGGACCTCGCCGGCGAAGCGTGGGTGCAGACATCGAGCAAGAGCCCCTGCGCACGCCACGTCGTCCGCAGCTGCCACGCCGCTGGCTTCGAGCCAAATGTGGCGTTCGAGAGCGACGACTACCAGACCGTCCAGGGCCTCGTCGCCGCTGGGGTCGGCGTCGCGCTGATCCCCGAGCTCGCGCTGTCGGTCGTGCGTCAGGACGTGGCGATCCGCGCGCTGTCCCCCACCCCGCCCGTGCGCCAGGTGATCGCGGCGATCCCGGCGGGCGCGCGCCTCGTGGCCGCGGCCCCAGCGATGCTGGGGGTGCTCGAAGACGCGGCGCGGCGCTATGAGACGCAAAGGGGGCGCCCGGTCGAATAGACCGGGCGCCCCCTGTTCTGCGTCAACCCCCGCCTATGTGCGCGGCGGCTTGCTGCCTATGCCTAGAAGGAGCAGGTTGACTCCATCTGGTTGCCCATCACTTTGTAGCCTTCCGGCGTCGCGTGAATGTCCGGGCCATCGGCGCTCAGCGTCTCCGGTCCGACTTTCACCGATTCACCGTAGTTGAGCACTTTGCCCAGCGCGTATTCGAACGGCGTGAAGTTCGCCATGTTCGTGTATTTGTCCAGGTTGCTTTCTTCTTGACCGATCAGTGCGAGTTCCGCCGGGCTGTATTCCGACGGGTTCGCCTTTTCGGTGACGGACAGAGCGACGTTGAACGTCGTCTCCGCGTTGCTGTAGCACGCCGCATGGAGGCGTGGGTTGGCAGCGAAGGTGCTCTGCTCGAGTCCGGCAAGCTCGGCCGCAGCCAGGTTAAACCCGGGCTGCAGTTCTTTGTGTTCTTTGTTGATGATCCCGACCCTGCCGTACGGGTCGTAGGCGGCAACGAAGATGAGCTTGCCGTGGAAGCCGTCCTCCTTGATCGCGGTAAGGATCCCCACGACGTTGGTGTCGATCTGCGCGAACTCCGCAGGCAGAGCCGCTTTGATCAGCCCGAGAGCGATTTCTTCGCCTTCTTTGTGCAGTTCGGCCGCATGCGCCGCCTCGTAGGCGAGACCGAGTTCTTCGCCGATTTTTTCGCCTTCTTTTTTGAGTTCTGCGCCATGTTTTTCGAGGTACTTGCCGGCGTCGAATTCACCGAGTTTGGCGAGCGCTGGTCCATTCGCCGCGAAGTATTCGCCTGCGTCCTTGGCGATGTCTTCTTCGAACGCCGGGGGTACCCCGCCGCTTTCCCCGAGCGCCTGCGGGATCACCTGTTCGATGACGAATGCTTCAACCTCTTCTTTGGCGATCTGCTCGACTTTGGCGGTGACCTCGGCTTCGGCCTCCGGTTTCACGATTTTCGTGATTTTCGCCGTAATCTGCGCGGTTGCTTCGTTGGTCGCTTTTGCGACCTCGTGAAGCTCGTCGTTGGCGCCGATATCGAGCGACACGATTTTCACCGGCTTTCCTGCTTCCTTCTCTTTCGTGATCGTCTTCAGCGTCGTTTCGAGCTGCGATTCACCCGCGCCATATTCATTGTGCAGCGGGAGACCGTCTGCATAGTGGTATGCGCACGGCGCTTCGCCGGTGATCGGCTCGTGGATGGCTCTCCGCGCTTTTTCGTTGAGTTCTTTGATGAACGCCGCCTTGTCGCCGATCAATGAACCGGTAGTCTCACCGGGGCAGCCGTAGTTGATGAGCTGGTACGGTTTGCGCGACGCTGTGTTGGTTTCGGCCAGGTAGTCGTTCGCGTAGCCGTGTTCGAACGCTGCCGGGTTCTCCCCCGTCGCAAGGTTTTCATTGAAGAGCTGCTGGGAGTAGCCGAACGCCAGCGAGTCGCCGAGCGCTACATACGTGCGAGTCACCGGCGGCGTTGCTCTCGCCGAGGCGACCGACGTCATCGTCATCGCCGCCAGAGCGGCCAACGCGGCCGCACATCCGAGCAGGCGCAAGACGCTTCTCGCGCCGAGCCCACCTGAGCCATTCATGGCTTTCATCACTCATCCTCCTAGTTGACGGCGGGACCGACGGCAGAACGAGCGCCCTCAGCACACGACTCCTGCGAAACCGGCCTGCAGTGCAGGCCAATCCGCTCGCAGTCCCTCCTCTTGAATATTCCCTCACTGTGGAGCGCTCCCCCGGGATTCTCCCGACAGAGCAACGAAGCTACGGTAACTACGAAGGTTCTAGATGTCAAGCCTGGAGCGGTCCCGTCCGAAGCAGCTGGCATCGTTGATCAGCTGATGAGCGTCCTTCTGCTGATCCTCGGAGTGCTGCTGGGAGCCGCGTGCGCGGCGGCCCTGATGCGACGCGACCGCGCCCACACGCGCGAGCAGCTGACGGCGATCTCGGTCGACGTGCTCGCCCAGACCGGCGAGTCGCTGGCGCAGCGCGTCGCTGAGGCGCGCCGCGCAGAGGAGGAGCGCGCGGCCGGCGAGATGGCGCGTCGCGCGGAGGAGATGAAGGGCATCGTCAAGCCGGTCCAGGAGAAGCTCGGCAGGATGCAGGACGAGATCGCGCGCCTCGAGCGCGAGCGCCGCCAGGCGCAGGGTGAGCTCGGGCAGATGATCCGCCAGCTCGGCGACGGCGTCGGCACGCTGCGCCAGGAGACCGGCAACCTCGTCTCCGCGCTGAAGCGCCCGTCCACGCGCGGCTCCTGGGGAGAGATCCAGCTGCGCAACGTGGTTGAGATGGCGGGGATGGTCTCGCACTGCGACTTCGTCGAGCAGAGCACGATCCAGACCGGCGAGGGCAGCCTGCGGCCCGACATGCTGGTGCGCCTGCCAGGCGGCAAGCTCGTCGTCGTCGACTCGAAGGTCCCGCTCGACGCCTATTTGTCAACGCTCGAGGCGAGCGGCGAGGATGACCGTGAGCTGCACACCGCGCGCCACGCGCGCCAGACGCGCGAGCACATCGCGAAGCTCGCCTCCAAGGGCTACCAGCGCCAGTTCGACTCGACCCCCGAGTTCGTCGTGATGTTCGTGCCTTCCGACGGCATCTACCAGGCGGCGCTCGCGCAGGACCCCGCGCTGATCGAGTACGGCGTACAGCAGCAGGTCCTGATGGCGACGCCGACGACGCTGATCGGCCTTCTGTGGGCGGTCCACTACGGCTGGCGCCAGGAGCTGATCGCCCAGTCGGCACGCGAGATCGCGGACTCCGCGCGCGAGCTCCACAGCCGGCTCGGGCGCTTCGTCGAGCCGTTCGCCAAGGTCGGTCGCCAGCTTGACTCGGCCGTCGGGGCCTACAACGAGGCGATCGGCTCCTTCGAGCACCGTGTCATTCCCCAGGTGCGCAAGATTGAGCAGGCAGGCGCCGCCTCCGAACGCAAGGTGCTCGCGCCCGACGCCGTCGAGATCACCGCCCGGGCGATCACCGCGCGGCCGGGCTTCGGGGACGAGCCCCAGACGCCGCCGAGCTCGCTCGGAGCTGCAGATCCGCCCGCCCGTGAGCGGATCTCGAGCGGCGGCTGAGCAGCGTCACGATCAGCGCCAGCGCGACGGGCACCGTCGCGGGCAGCTCGTTGACGAGGAAGAACAGCAGGTCGAATGAGAGCGCCAGCAGCGCGGTGAGCGCTGCGGCGCGCAGCTGCAGGCGACGGCCCACGGTCGCCGCGAGCAGCCCGCCGAGGACGCCGGCGATGAACAGGTCGCCGTAGCCCATGACCGCCGAGCCGAAAACCGCGCTCTGCAGCTGCGGCAGGTTGGCGACGGGCCGCGCGGCGTTGAGCGCGTTGTTGGGGCGCTGCAGCAGTTCTGAGACGACGAGCGTCGTGTCGGCGACGGCCATCGCCACGATTCCCGCGGCCAGCCAGCGCGGCGGCGTGACGGTCGCGAGCAACACACCGAGCGCCACGCAGCTGAGCGCCGAGAGCGCGAGCGCCGCGGTCTCACCGGCGAGACCGCCGCGATCAGCCCAAGCCAGCGCAAACAGCGGCACGACGAGCGCCGCTCTCAACGCGCGCCTGCGACGCGGTCGCTCTGCGTCCCACAGCAGCCAGCCGAGCGCGAGCGCCGCGAGCAGCGGGACCGCACACAGCGCGAGATATGTCAGTCCCTGGGCGCTCGCACGTTCCGCCGCGCCGGCTCCGAAGACGAACGCGATCACCGACAGCGGCGGCACGATCGCCCAGCGTCGGCTGCGAAGCCGAGCCGGCGGGCCCCACGGGAAGACCCCCGGGAGTGCCACCAGCGCTCCCTGCACGAGCGACAGCAGCGCGATCGATATCCAGAACGGCGGCACCGCTATCCAACATAGATCGCGCCGCCCACAGGCGCGGCAGCGCTCAGTGGCCGAGCTGAATCGTCTTGACGATCAGCATGATCACGGCGACCACGAGGTAGCCGCGCAGCAGCAGCATCGCCGTCTTGCGCCCCGGCGACCACCTCGGGCGCTCGAGCAGCGCCAGCGGCGGCATCGTCCACGTCGCCCGCCTCTCGGGTGAGAGCTTCTCTACCGGCACGCCTGCTCCGGGTCTGTTGCGCAACACGTAACCGGCCGCCGCTGCCAGTGCCAGAACCAGCACGAGCGTCAGATACAGGAACAGTTTGGTCACGTTCACGCTCGGAAACAGCGTGCTGGCCATCAGGATCAGCGAGAGCTCCACCAGCACGCCGATGATCACGCTCGCGATCGCGTTCAGCCACGGAGTATTCGACCACGGGCCGAGCACCTCGCGGTCATTGCACAACAGCAGCAGGAACACGGTGGCGCTTGGCAAGAGGACGCCCGCCAGCGCCTGCACCGAGGTCGTGATCAGCCCGAGCGGCGCGCCGGGAATGAGGACGATCCCAGCCGCCGCCATGACCATCAGCGTGAAGCTCGCGTAGAACAGCTTCGCATCCAGCGGTCCGCGGTTGAGGGAGTGCTTGGCGCCGAACACGTCGCCGAACGCGTAGGAGGTCGCTAGCGTCACCGCCGCCGCGCCGATCAGCGAGGCATTCAGCAGGACGATCGCGAAGAACGTGCCCGCGCTCGATCCCAGGCGGTTCGCGAGCTCGCTCGCGACCGTGCCCGCATCGGAGAACTGGCCGAAGTCGGAGGTGCCGGCGAACGCGAACGCCGTCACCGCCATCAGCGCACCGGCGCCGAGCACCACGACGAACGCACCGATCACCGTGTCGGCGCGCTCGTAGTTGATCCAGCGGGGGGTGATGCGCTTGTCGATGATGTTCGACTGCTGGAAGAACAGCTGCCACGGCGCCACTGTGGTCCCTACGATCGCGATGATCAGCAGCACGGCGGTCGAGTTGGCGCCGCCGTAGATGCTCGGTACGAAGGTGTGGTGGACCATTTCGCCGACGTCGGGATGGGCGAGGATCAGCAGTGGGATGACGAGGAAGTTCGCCGCCACGAACACGTACATAAAGCGCTCCCAGCTGCGAAAGCTGCCGGTCGAGGTGATCGCCACGAGCGTCGCCGCCGCGACCGGCACCGCGACGTACTTGCTCACGCCGAAGTAGCCCAGCGCGAGGCTCACGCCGATGAACTCGGTGACTATCGTCAGGAAGTTCAGGAGGAAGAGATCGCCGACCGAGAACGCCCCCCAGAAGCGACCGAAGCGCTCGAAGATGAGGCGCGCGTGTCCTACCCCGGTGACGGCACCGAGGCGTATCACCATCTCCTGATTGACGATCAGCACGGGGATCAGCAGCAACAGCACCCACAACAGGCTCGTGCCGTAGTTCTGACCCGCCTGAGCGTAGGTGGAGACGCCGCCGGCGTCGTTGTCGCCGACCATCACGATCAGGCCCGGGCCCATGATCGCGAGCAGCGCCATCGCCCGCGAGCGCCAGCCGTGGCGCTCGCCCGTGTCGTGCATGCGGATCGTTCCCAGCGCGCCGCGGATGTCACCGATGTGGGCCTCGTCGAGGACTGGAGGCACGCCCTCGGGGCGCGGCTCGGCGGGCGCCAGCGTCGTCTCATCGGCCATCTCGGGTTTACCTCCTTCCTTCGCTCGCGGGGGACTCACCTGACTTCTCGGTGCGCGCACGACGTCACTGCGGCACGCGCCGCGCAGTGACGGAGTCCCGGCCAGCGATCAGGCCAGGAAGGACAGGCCCGACGGGCGCGCGGCCGGCTGGGTACTTCGCGGCTGTTCTCGATCCATGCCGGCCTCCTCTCTATGCGCCGTGTGCGGCCAGTCGAAGCTGAGCCTAGCAATGCGCGCTCAGTCGCGTGCGAGACCGAAGCGCCGTCGCCAGCCGCTCGGAAGCGTGAGCTCGAGAATGTCATCGACGGTCACCACGCCGACCATCCGCTCGTTCTCGTCGAGCACGGGAAGCATCACGAGGTTGTAGTCGGTCATCATCCGCGCGACCTCGGGCAGATCGGCATCCGTTCCCAGCCAGACGGGATCGCTGTCGGCGATCTCCTCGAGCGGCTGGCGCGCCTCGGCGCGCAGCAGGCTCACCACGAACGCCAGCCCGCGCAGGCCGCCCTCGTCATCCAGCAGATAGACGGTCGTGAGCGTGCCCGCAGCGAGCTTGCTGTCGCGCACCTTCGCGAGCGCGTCCTCGACCGCGTCCGTCGGCGCGAGGCTGATGAAGTCCGGGCTCATCAGGCCGCCGGCGGTCGATGGGTTGTAGCCGAGCAGCGCTTCGATCTGACGTCGCTGACTCGCCGGCAGCAGCGACAGGATGCGCGCGCGGCGGTCCTGGTCGATCTCGTCGACCAGATCGGCCGCGTCGTCGGGTGCCATGCGCGCGACCACCGCCGCCACCTGGGTATCTGGACGCTCGCGGATGAACTCGAGCTGGTGGTGCTCGTCGAGCTCCTCGAAGACGTCGGCCTCGAGCTCGCGATCCTGCGACACCGCCTCGATCAGCTCCTCGCCCTCGTCGTGGGAGGCGGCCTCGACGAGGTCGGCGATCTCGGCGGGGTGCAGGTTGGCGAGCTTGCGGTGTGAAAAACGCAGGCGCGACGTCGGCACGTGCCCGACGAACGGCTCCATGTCCGCCCAGTCGAGGAACGGGCGATCGCCCACCATCCCACGCAGACGGCGCGGCAGCAGGCGGCGGAGCTGCGCGCGCGGGCTGTGATCGAGGCCGACGACCCGCCACCAGCCGTCGATGCACGCCAGCTCGATCTCGTGCGCGGTGACGAGCCTGGGCGGATCGGCCTCGACATCCACGAGCTTGCGACCGAGCACGTCGCCCGCGAGCAACACCTCGCCGGGCCGGCGCTCGAATTTGCGCAGGCTCAGCTTCTCTCCCGAGAGGCGCACCGCACCGGGGGCCAGCGTTGCGATCCGGTCGACCGGAACGAACAGCTCGCGGCCGCCGATCCGCGCCTTCAGCCCGGTGACGGGGGGATAGCCGCCGTCGGCGAGGCGCACGATCAGATCCTCGACCCGTCCGAGGCGCTCCCCCGCCCGGTCCAGGAGCGGGCTGCGCAACACCGATGAGAGATGCAGGACCTGATGCGGCAAGTCCCCCATAACGTTACGCCCCATCTCGGACCAGAAGCGACGCCCCGATCGCACCGCCGAGGTCGCCCAGCGCCGCTACGTGGACGTGCGGCGGGTGCGCGTCGTGGAAGAGGTGCGGCTGCATCGCTTCGCTGATGCGCTTGACGTACGGATGGCCGAGTCGGATCCCGAGCCCGCCGCCGACGACGATGCCGCCGACGTCGAGCACGTTGATGACCGAGGCGACGCCCGCGCCGAGCGCGTCGATTGCACGATCGATCGTCTGGATCGCGAGCCTGTCGCCGCGCTCGAGCGCACGCGCCCAGATGCCGCTTGTCAGCCGCGGACGCTCGTGTTCCTTCGCCAGCTTGAACAGGTCGGTCTTGCGGCCCTTGTCCTCGTACAGGTGACGTGCGTAGGCTTCCATCGAGGCCCGGCCGGCGTAGGCCTCCATGCAGCCCTTGCGTCCGCAGGTGCAACGCGCCCCGTCGATCTCGACGACCACATGTCCGATCTCGCCCGCGCCGCCCCGCCCGGTCCACGGCCGGCCGTCAAGGATCAATCCGCCACCGACGCCCGTTCCCCAGAAAACACCCAGCAGTGACTTGTACAGACGACCGGCGCCAAGTTTGAACTCGGCGTCCGTCGCGACCTGCACGTCGTTGCCGACGACGACCCTGGAGCCGAGCGCGCTTTCGAGCGCGCTCGCCAGCGGGAACGTGCCTTCCCATCCCGGCAGGTTGCGCGCGCTTGTCACCTTGCCGTCTTCGATCGTGCCCGGCGAGCCGACACCGACTCCCGCGAGGATCGGACGCCCGCCCGCCCCTTCGACCTCTGCCGCCATGGCGGCGTCGCGCAACGCCGTCGCCATCTCCGCCGCGACGCCCGCCGGACCGCCGCTCGTCGGCGTCGCTCGCCTGGCCGACCCGACCACGTTGTTGTCCTCGTCGACGATCGCGGCCTGGATCTTCGTGCCGCCCAGGTCGATCCCGCCGTAGCTCGCCATCCGCGCGGATGATCGCAGAGCGTCAGGCGCTCGACCGCGCGACGCGCTCAGCGACGGCGCTGAGATGTTCGACGCGACTGAGGCTTACCGAGAAATTATCGAAGCAGGACAACATCTGGCGCATCGCTCGGCGATGCCAGGCGGGCACGAGCACGAAAATCGATAAGGAGTTCAATGCCTCAACTCATGAGCAGCAGACGTAGGCGAAGCCGGACCGCGGCGGGGATTCTCCTCGTGGCGTTGGCCAGCATGGTGTTGGCGGCGTGCGGCGGCTCTTCGAACAGCTCTTCGACAGCGGCGGCCACCAACGCAAACGCCACTACGCCGACCAAGACAGCACCCGGGACGCCGGGCGCGCCCGGCGCCCGGGGCGCGGGCCGCTTCCTGGCGCTGCGCGAATGCCTGAAGAAGAACGGGGTGACGCTCCCTCAGAACAAAGCGGGAGCCGGTGGCCTGCTCGGCGGGCTGCAGGGCCCGAACAAAGCTGCTTACGAGGCCGCCCTGAAGAAGTGCGGAGCGGGCTTCGTGCCCGGACGCGGGCGCTTTGGCTCGAGCCTGAAAACACCACAGGCCAAGCAGGCGCTCGCCAAGTTCGCCTCGTGCCTGCGTGAAAACGGCGTCAAGGTCCCTGCGCCCAACACCTCCGGCAAGGGTGCGATCTTCAACACGAAAGGCATCAACACGCGCAGCTCCGCGTTCGCGGCCGCGGAGAGCAAGTGTCGCGCCGACCTTCGCGGTGCCTTCGGTGCGACGCCGGGCGCAGCTCGCCCGGGAGGCTAGGGGCGCTTCGACTTCGGGTCTGGGATCGCAGCGGAGCTCGGCTTGGTGGAGATCGTCGGCATCGGCAGCGCGGCCACGCGCTGCATCAGTTGACTCCATTGGGCCGAGCTGAGGGCGCTCGTGGTGACGACCGGCGACGGGGCCGTGCGGCCTGAGCTGGCGGAATGCGCCTGCGTCGCGGTGGCAGCGGCGTTGAGCGCCGGCGTCGGCGCCGGGGGGTTGAAGACGAGCTCGATACGGCTGCGGTAGACCGCCGATGCGTGCGTGCTCGGCGAGCCGGGGTAGCGCATCAGGCTGTTGATCTCGTGCGGCGCGAAGGCCGTCGGGAGCGTCAGCAGCGCACGGATCGTGAGGTCCGTGATCGTTTCGGGACCCTGGTGCCCCGCAATCGGGGTGCCGTTGATCGCCGAGATGTCCAGCTGACCACCGGAGTAGGCGCCCGACAGCGCCGAGCTCGGGCCGAACTGGCGCCGGTTACAGGGCAGCGCGGTGACGGTCGGCTCGAGCCCGCTTCGGGAGAGGAAGGCGAGTACCGCGAGCACGCGCTTGTCGACCTTGCCAGAGGCGACTTCGTGCCGACCGCAGGCGTCGATCGTGATTCCCGGGTCCGACAGCACGGCACGCTCGAGTTGGGCCTTCGAGAGCAGGAAGGCATCGCTCGCGGTGGCCCCGAGCAGCGGATTCGACGCCTTGGCGCCCTTCGGATGCAGCGCCCCCTGGAGCTGCGCCCAGTTCGCCAGGATCGGCCCGGGATTGACGGTTTCGGCGTCCCCTGCTGGCTGGACCGCGAAGCGCAGATGCCCGGCGTGCGCCCCGTGCGGCGTGCTCACGCGCCCGAGCACCGTGCCTGCCGCGACGACCGCGCCGCTGCGCAAGGGTGCCCGCCCCCCGGCATTCGCGCTCCTCGTCTTCCTGGCGGCGCTGGCGGCAGCTGCCGCCCGCGCATCCGGGTTGCCGGGATGGGCGAACAGTCGCACCCTTTCCATGCCCGGCGGCGTCGCTTCCGTCGCGGAGGGCTGCACCGACGCCTCGCCCTTGCTCGGCGAGGTCTGCGGGAGCGGCGTCTTCACCTGCAGCGTCAGCGGCGACTGCGTTCCCGCGGTCGCGGGTTGCGATGGCGCGGCGTCGTGGGTGCTTGCGGCTTCGATCACCGGCGAGGACGTGTTCCGGCTCGAGGCTTTCGGCAGTACGTAGCTCGGGGCGATGCTTCCGATGCCCGCGTAGGTGAACACGTCTCCGTAGACGTCGCGCAGCACGATGTACCTGCCGAGCTTGCGCGAGTCGCCCAGCTTGACGATCGTTCCGTCCTGCACCGCCACGACCGACGCGCTCGCCGCGCTCGTCAGATCCACGAGATGGAGCGTCGGGGCGGCCGCCTTGGACGCGTGCGCCCCGTGCGCGGTCGCGGCTGCCGCGGCCGCGGTGGGCGACAGCGGCGGAGTCGATCCCGGCGTGGCCCCGGCGGCGCCGCGGCTCGCGACGGCGCTCGCGCCGGCGGTCGCGCTCGACGGCGAGGGCGCGGCGATCTGCAGCGCTTCCCAGGCGACGTGCCGGCCCGTCACGGGCAGGCGCCCGTCGACGAGGCCCGTGAGCGTTGCGATCACCGCCTTGGGGTAGGTGGAGATCAGCTTCGCCCGCAGCAGCACCGATTCGACATATTCTTCGGAGTGGTTGTACGCGAGGATCGCGGCGCGAAGGTTGGTTGCGGCGCCGGCTGCACGCAGGTAGCGCGCGGCCGCGAAGATCGCGTCGACGGGGTTGTAGGGGTCAGCGTTGCCGGCGTTGAGCGCGTCGACGCCGTACTGCAGCCACGTGCTCGGCATGAACTGCATCCAGCCGACGGCGCCGGCCGATGAGACGGACAGATCGCTGCCGTAGTCCGTCTCGATTTCGTTGATCCCCGCGAGGATCTGCCACGGCACGCCGTACTGAACAGCGGCCGCCTTGTATATGGGAAGCAAGAACAGCGGGATGCGGTAGAAGGACAGCGACTGCACCGAGGCTTCGGAGGACGCGAGCACCGCCGCCAGCGCGCCGGCCTCGGCGGCCACGACCTGCGGCGAGGCGGCGACGTTGTTTGGCCCGGTCGCCTTTTCGCCCGGCTTCTTGGACTTCTTTGCGCCCTTGTTGGCGGGCGCTGTCGTCGTGGTCGTCGTCTGGCTCGGTGTCGCCGGTTCGCTCGAGCTGGCCTTCTGTTTGCGTTTGAGCACGACTGTCGGGCCCTGCGCCCCGGAGGCGGCCGGCGCGCCGCTCGTCCCCGCGCCGGTGGTCTGCGTCGGTGCGCTCGTCGCCGGCGTCGTCGCAGCGGGCGCGGTGCTCGCCGGAGCCGTGGTCGTGGGCGTCGTCGTGGGCGTCGTCGTTTCCGGCGTCGTTTCGGTGCTCGTCGAGGTCGTGCCCGTTTCGGTGCCCTGGGAGCCGCCCGATTCGGTTGCGGGGGTCGTGTTGGTTTCTCCCAGCGCTGAGCCGACGAGCGGGCCACCGATGCCTGCGGCGGTCAGGCCGCTGCCCGCGAGCGCGGCCAGCAACGCACGCAAAACCCTACGCCGGGCTCGGTTCGCAGGGGTCATACGCGAAGGCTGTTCATCTCGGTGGACGTCCCATGTGTGTGGTCGGCGCATCAAACCCACCGTCGCGGGGCACGCCCACCGGCAGTCTTATCGGCAGCCAACCACGAATCCGTAAAGGATTCGTAATCAAGCCGGCAAATTGTGGCGCGCTCGAATTCCATGTCGGGCAGGAGCGCATAATACGGGCGCGGCTCGGTTGCCGCTCCAGGTGCAGGCCAGGCTGCAGCGGCGTTTCACCCGGCCCTCAGCGCATCACGCACCCCCGCGCCCCCGCGACGTGCACCCGATATCCTATTCGGCGTGGAAACGATCCTCTCGGTACTGGAGGTTGTGATCGCGGTCGTCGTGATCCTCCTGATCCTGATGCATTCGGGCAAGGACTCGGGCCTTTCGGGCGCCTTCGGGGTGGGAAGCGGCACGGGTCCGCTCGGCGGCGGCTCGCTCGTCGAGCGCAACCTCAACCGCTGGACGATCTTCTTTGCGGTGCTGTTCTTTCTGAACGCGCTGGTACTGCTCAAGCATCCCTGGTCCTGAGCCGCTCGAGCCTGTTGAGGATCTCGATCGCCTCGGCGCGCAGATCGGCGTCGATCGCCCGGTAGTCGTCACTCGAGAGCTTGCCGGTGCGGAAGTCGAGCTCGGCGTCGCGTATCTCGCGGTACTTTGCCTCGCGCGCGGCCTCCAGCTCGTCGCGTAGGCCCGAGTCGGGCTCAAGCGGCGTATCTCGCGCAGCGACCTGCTCTCCGTCCTGCGGGACCGGCGCCTCGGGCTGACGAGCGCGTCGCAGCGGCGCACTCACGAGCGCAACCACGAGCCCGACGAGCAGGACCGTCAGGATCGCGATCAGAAAGCCCATCCGCTGAGAGCTTGAAGCCCGCCCACCCGCGCGCGCGTCACACGCGGGCCAGCCCCCGCACAGCCCGCTCGCGCGAGCGCGCGCTGACGCGACGACGAACTGCGCTCGGGGCCGGCCACAGCGCGATCAGCCCGCCGCCGACGCTGATCAGCCCGCCGATCCAGATCCACATGACCAGTGGCGAGACGAGCAGGTTGAACTGCGCCGCCGGCGGGTTTTTCAGGTAGGCGCGCGCGAGGTAGGCGACGCCGACAAGCGCGTCTTCCGCTGGCAGCGTGCGGTTGCCGACGGTGATGATCCGCTTCAATGCGGGCGTTTCGATATCCGGGTCGATCGCCGTCCAGACGTTGCGGGTGAGGCTCGCATCCATCGCGACGTGGCTGACCGGCTGACCGCCGATCAGACTCCCGACGGTGCCCTGGCTCGGGTCCTCGGAGGCGTAGAAGCCCTCGCTGGGGTTCAGCGTCGCGACGTGGTGCCCGCTCTTTGAGACGTAGAGCAGCGCGCCGAGGCTGAGCGTTGAACCTGTGTGAGCCTGGTCGTACTTGGGTGTGATCGTGGCTGTCGGGCGCAGATAGCGGACCGTGTAGGCGCCCACGCGCGTGGACTGCCCCGGCGACAGGCTCAGCTGCGTAGCGTGCTGAAAGGACGAGGAAGCGGCCACGCCGACGAACAGCACGGCGATACCGATGTGCACGATGTAGCCGCCGTAGCGGCGGCGGTTGCGCCGCACCAGCGCGAGCAGCGCGAGCGGCGCGGCCTCGCCGGCCATCGCGCGGCGGGCGCGCGTGCCGCGAACGAACTCCTGACCGACGCTCCCGAACACGAACGCCGCCAGGCAGAACAGCGCGAGCGCGAGCGGCTTCTGGTTGATGCCGGCGAGCTCCAATCCGAGCAGTGTCCCGAGCGCGCACCCGATCGGCACGAGGAAGTTGCGACGCGCGTTCGCGAGCGTCGCTCGGCGCCACGCGATCACCGGGCCGACACCGCTGAGCAGGACGAGGATCAGCGCCAGCGGGACCGTGTAGCGATCGAACCACGGCGGCCCGACCGACGCTTCCTGGCCGGTCACGGCCTCGGAGATCAAGGGGAAGTAGGTGCCCCAGAAGATCACGAAGCACAGCGCGACGAGCACGACGTTGTTGGCGAGGAACGCCGCCTCGCGCGAGAGCCACGAGTCCAGCCGATGCTCGCTGCGCAGCATGTCGCGCCGCGAGACCACGAGGTAGATCGAGCCCACGATCATCGCCGCGATCAGGCACACGAACGGCACCCCCAGCGTATGCCCGCCGAAGGCGTGGATCGAGTCGAGGATGCCGCTGCGCACGAGGAACGTGCCCATGATCGCGAGCGTCCCGGTGGCGAGTACCAGGGAGACGTTCCACACCTTCAGCATCCCCCGCTTCTCCTGGATCATCAGCGAGTGCAGGAACGCCGTACCGGTAAGCCACGGCATCAGCGAGGCGTTCTCGACCGCATCCCAGCCCCAGTAGCCGCCCCAGCCAAGCTCCGAGTAGGACCACAGGGCGCCCAGCAGGATCCCGATCCCCAGGAACAGCCACGCGGCGAACGCGAAGCGGCGGATGGCTTTGATCCAGTCGGCGTCGACCCTACGGGCGAGCAGCGCGCCCATCCCGAAAGCGAACGGAATCGTGCACAGCGTGTAGCCCGAGTACAGCATCGGCGGGTGGATCATCATCGTCGGGAAGCGCAGCAGCGGATCGAGCCCGACGCCTTCAGGCGGGACCGGGTGCGTCGTGGCGAACGGGTCGGCGTAGAAGACCATCAACGCCACGAAGAACCCGCCGAAGCCGAGCATGATCGCGGTCGCATACGCGGCCACGTCGCGCAGGCGCTTGCGTGTCAGGAACAGCGCGAGACTCGACCACATCGACATCAGCCATGCCCACAGCAGCAGCGAGCCTTCCTGCGAGGACCACACCGCCGCGACGCGATAGAGCGCAGGCGTGGTGCGGCTGGAGGTGTCCGCGACCGCGTTGAACGCGAAGTTGTTGCGCAGGAACGCGAGCTCGAGGACGACGAACGCGGTCGTCAGGATCCCGGCGAGCGCGTACACCGCGCGCCGGCCCGATTCCGAGAACTCGACGCGGCCGCTACGCACGCCATACAACGACGCGCCGATGCCGTAAGCACAGACGATCAGCGCGAGCACCAGGCACGCGAAGCCGAACGTCGCCATCAGCGTCTAGGACCCGAGCTCGTGGTGTTCGCCGCGCATAGGCGCACTCAGGCGTTCTGGTTCTCGCTCGGAGGAGCGCTTTTGTACTTGGACGGGCACTTCGTTATCAGCGAGTTGCGTTCCCCGACGAAGCGCGCCCCCTGCTTCTCGACAGTAACGATCACCTCGCGCCCTTCACGGAACGGATCGGGCACCACGCCCGTGTAGGACAGCGCGATCGCAGTCCCGCCGGCGCGGTCGGCGACGCTGAAGTCCATAACGCTGCCTTCGCGATGCACCGAGCCGTTCACGACGGTGCCGGTGAGCTCGTAGCTGCGCCCGGGCTGGGCGTCGTGTACGAGCTGGGTCGGCGTGAGCGCGGGGTCGGCCGCGCTGAAGCTCGTGTAGATCAACGCGCTCGCCAGCACCACGGCGGCGCTCAACGCTACGACCAGCCGCACGGTTCGCTTGCGCGCGGGGTTCATCGCCTCGAAGTATCGCAAACGGCCTTCGCCCCCGCGTCGGCCCGCCCGAGACGCCCGCCGGCGCACCCGCCGGCCGAGATCCGCAGGAAATCACGCGTGCAAAGCGAAACCTTTGGGCGTGGAAGACGTCTTAAGGGGTAGCGCATGATGAGACCGAGCCTCCCGCACACGCTTCCGAGCCTCCCGCACCCACTTCGCGAACCGCGCCGCCCCCGCCGCCGCGCCACACGAGGGGTCCGTCGCGGCAAGGGTACGCACGAGCCGCCGCCGCGTCTGCGCGACCTTGACGTTGAGCGTGTCCGCGAGGCCGGCGGTCCCGTCGATCGCGCGTACTACAGCTGCGCCTGCGGCTACCTGTTCAGCGCGAACGTCTCGACGAGCGTCAGCTGCCCACATTGCGGCGCCGAGCAGGCCTGGTAGGCGCGGAAGGGCCCCGCCGAAGCGGGGCCCTTTGCATTGCGTCGCTGTTGCTTCGCGACGTGCCTGTAGCTGTAGCTGTCTAGCCCGCGTGGACGGCAAACACCGGCTGGTCGCCTTCCCAGCATTCGCCCTGGCTCGCGCCGAAGGTGCCAACGTCGGTGGCTCCCGCGCAATACATTTCGCTGTTGCTCGAGTCGAGGAACAGTTCCTTCGTCGGGTCGGCGCCCAGCGACAGCGTTTTTTCGACCGGTTCGCTGATCGCCACGTTGAGCGACTTCGCGGGTTCGTTGGTCGTCGGGTACGAGACGGCGATGATCAGCTTGCTCGACAGCCCCTTGACCTTCATTCGCGCCGTGAACGGGAACGCGAGGCCGTTGAAGCATTCTTTGGTGGCTTCGTCGTACCAGGTGCCCGCAAATTCTCCGGAGCAGTGAAGCGGTTCGGCGGACGGCCTGAAGGGGACCTTGACGCTCTTGGTCTTCGTCGCGATCGGGCTCGCGAGGTTGCCGACTTCGTATAGCGACACCGTTATCTTGGCGCTGACCGCGAATATCGGCTGGACGCCTTCCCAGAACGCCGAGCAGCTGGCGGGGCCGAACGTGCCGGCAGTGCCGCCTTCGCAGAACATTGCCGAGTACGTCGAGTTGACGTAGTTGGCCGTGGTCGGCTGGACACCCACGGTGAGGGTGTGTTCGCCGGGTTCGGCGACCGCCACGTTCAGCGAGTCGTAGTAGCAGCCCCCGCTCGTCGAGCGGCAAGCGGCGCCGAGTCCGACCGGCGACGGACCGTGCGTGCTCGTGTTGTAGGAGACGCTGAGGATCTCGCGCTGACGCAGTTCGAGGTGCGTCTTGAACGTGATCGGGAAAGCCATGCCGTGGTAGCAGGCGTTCGTTGCCGGGTCGTACCACGTGCCCGCCGCGTAGCCTTTGGCGACGCATTCCGCGTCGTCCCTGGTCGGACGGTAGGGCATCGCGAACGTCTTTGTGATCGACGGCCCGACTTTCGCGCCGACGCTGCCGTCGGCTTCCACGTCATTGATGTTCAGCGTGATCGGCCACTTGAACTTCTTGCTCGGCTTGGCGGTTTCGCAGGTGTCCTGGTAGACGCCGCCGCTCTGACAGGCCCACGAGCTCATCACGACCGTAACCGTGGGGTTCTTGCGGGCCGCGCCCGCGAATTCGACCTCGCCGCCGTACTGCTGCATCGAGTACGCCTCGTTGCCGTACGAGGCGAAGTTCCCGGGCAGCGGGCTGGGCACGTTGTCGTACACGAGTTCCATCGCGCCCGCCGCGGCGGCGCCGTAGGCCAGCGCGCCGACCGTCGCCATCAGCGCCACAAGCAGCGTGGCGAGTCTCACTGGGATCCGTCCAGTCATGTTGTCTCCGTTCGTTTTAGGCGCCCGGCCAAACAAGGTCCGAAACGCTCATCACCCTCCAGGATCCATCGGGGAACACGCCGCCCGCAACAAGCCTCCGCCAATGCCGCGCCGGGGAGGCTTCCGTCATCCCTGGCGCGTGTCCCTCCAGAGGACCGTATTGGCCGGGCGGCCAACTGTCAACCCAGCCGTCAGCGCGCGCGGCTTCGACGGTAGGGGGCGCGCTGGTCGCGCGCCCCCTACCTCGGCTGTGCCTTTGCCCATCTAGCCCGCGTGGACTGCGAACACCGGCTGGTCGCCTTCCCAGCATTCGCCCTGGCTACCACCGAACGTGCCCACGTCGGTAGCTCCCGCGCAATACATTGCGCTATCGCTCGAGTCGAGGAACAGTTCCTTCGTCGGGTCGGCGCCGAGCGACAGCGTGTTTTCGGCCGGTTCGCTGATCGCCACGTTGAGCGACTTGGAGGCTTCGCTGGTCGTCGGGTATGAGACGGTGACGATCAGCTTGCTCGGCAGCCCTTTGACTTTCATTCGCGCGGTGAACGGGAACGCGAGGCCGTTGAAGCATTCCTTGGTCGTTTCGTCGTACCAGGTGCCCGCGAATTCTCCCGAGCAGTGAACCGGTTCGGCGGACGGCCTGAAGGGAACCTTGACGCTCTTTGTCTTCGTCGCGATCGGGCTCGCGAGATTGCCGACTTCGTAGAGCGACACCGTTACGGGCTCCCTGAACGACTTGTGCTTCGGCGAGGAGCAGTTGTCAGCGAACCAGCTGCCGCTTTCGCATGACCAATCGCTCATCACCACCTGGACCGCGACCATTGAGTTTTTGTTCGGCGTACCTGCCAGTTCGACCTCGCCGCCGAACTGCGTCGAGGACGTCGCCGCAAAACCGATCGACGCGAAGTTCCCGGGCAGTGGGCTCGGGACGTTGTCGTACACCGCTTCGGCGCTAGCGGAACTCGCCGCAACCGCCATCAAAGCACTTGCCGCGAGCATCGCGACGGCCATCATCACGAACCTTGCAGGAATCCTTCCGGACATGTGGTCTCCGTTCTCGTAAAGCCCCCGGACACGCGATGTGCCCCCGAGCATCTGACCCCCTCCAGGGTCCCATTCGTACGAGAGCGCACAGACCAGCGAGGCGCCTCCGTGCATGTCTGTTCGAAGCCGGCCAATGCCCACCGCGCAGTCCCCGTCCTGATGGACGCTAGTTGTAACGGACACTGCTGTCAAGCCAGCCGCGCCGGCGGGTTCGCCGCCAAGCGCGCATGACCAACTGCGTATGGCGATCTACTTGATGTGCATACCCGAGATCGCGCGCGCGATCACGAGCTGCTGGATCTCAGCGGTGCCCTCGAAAATGTCGTAGATCTTGGCATCGCGGTGCCAGCGCTCGACGGGGAACTCGCGCGTGTAGCCGTTGCCGCCGAGGATCTGGATCGCACGCTCGGTCACCCAAACCGCCACCTCGCCCGCCTTGAGCTTGCTCATCGAGCCCTCGGCGTTCTCGAATTTGACGCCCGAGCGGCCCATCCACGACGCGCGCCAGACGAGCAGCCGCGCGGCGTCGATCTCGAGCTTCATCCGTGCGAGGGTGAACGCGATCGACTGGTTCTCGATGATCTTCCTGCCGAACTGCTCGCGCTCCTTGGCGTACTCCAGCGCGTACTCGTACGCGGCCCGCGCGATCCCGAGCGCTTGCGCACCGACGGTCGGGCGCGAGGACTCGAAGGTCTGCATCGCGGCCTGGGAGTTGCCCTTTTTGCCCTCGCGCACGCGCGCAAGGCGCTCGTCGAGCTTGTCCTTGCCGCCGAGGACGTAAGCGGCCGGTACACGACAGTCATCGAGGAACACATCTGCCGTATGCGACGCGCGTAGCCCGTGCTTTGAGACCTTGCTGCCCTGCGAGATGCCCTTGGCCTCGCTCATGGGGACGATGAACCCCGCGTGCCCGCGGGCGCCGAGCTCGCGATCGACCGACGCGATCACGACATGCACGTCGGCGATGCCGCCGTTGGTCGCCCATGCCTTCTGTCCGTTGAGAACCCACTCGCCCGCCGCCTCGTCGAACTTGGCGGTCGTGCGCAGCGCCGAGACATCCGAGCCGGCGTTGGGCTCGGACGCGCAGAACGCGGCGACCTTGACCTCATCCGGCGTGCCGAAGCAGCGCGGGATCCACTCACCGATCTGCTCGCCGGAGCCCTGACCGAAGACCGCCGCCACGGCGAGCGCGGTCCCCATGATCGACATCCCGATCCCGGCATCGCCCCAGAACAGCTCCTCGTTGACGAGCGGGAGCATCAGCCCAGTGGGATCGGCGAAGAACTGCGCCAGCCCTTCGAAGCCGTAGAGCCCGATCTTGGCGGCCTCTTCGATGATCGGCCACGGGGTCTGCTCCTTCTCGTCCCACTCGTGCCCGGCGGGACGTACGACGTCAGCCGCGAAGCCGTGGACCCAGTCGCGGATGTCCTTCTGGTCCTGGGTCAGCTCGAGCGAGAATGTGACGTCCTGCCCGGCAGCGCCGGAGATTGCCTCGACGGCGGCCTCGGCGGCTGCGGTCGCGGAGGCATTCGAGGTAGACGAGACGGCTGTGGGGGAAGCTGACATCGGACGCGATCTCCTTTGGGGTGACGAGGTGGCGGCGGGGAAAAGGATGAGCGGGACCCGCGAGCGCGGACGCGACCCTTGACACGTCGCGGCGCGCGACCCTTGACAGCCTAGCTCAGACGGTCGTGCCAGTGGCTGCGGGCCGGGAGCTGGCAGCACCCACAGGATACCCGGGTAGGGCCGGGCCATGCACGCGCTGAGCTCGCCGTGTCACGCAGCTAGCGCGTGTGCCAGGCTTCCTCGCCACGCGTCAGCGCGATGACCTCCTTTGGCAGGCGGCCCTCCGCCACGTCGGCGACGGTCACCTGCTCGAGCACCGCGCGCAGATTGGCGCGCAGCGCGATCCACACCTGCTGCAGGCTCTCGGCCGAGCCCGCATACTCGACCTCCTCGGGGCGCTGTCCGCGGACCCCGACGAGCGGCCCCTCGACGGCACGGATGATCTGTGCGAGGTTGACCTCGTCCGCCGGATGCGCAAGCCAGTATCCGCCCTCGGGGCCCCGCTGGCTGCGGACGATGCCCGACGAGCGCAGTTGCGTGAGGATGTTCTCCAGGAAGGACACCGGGATGCTCTGCGCCTGCGCGACTTCGTCGACCTTGCGCGGCGAGCCCTGACCGCTGTCCGCGAGCTCCACCACGGCGCGCACGGCGTAATCGGCCTTGGCTGTCACGTGCATGGCCCTGATTCTCACGTATTCGGCGGCGAACCGGCGGGTGGGTGGCGTTTCGATACAAGTTAGGCAACCCTAATCGGCTGTGGTACGGTTCTGCCCAGCATCCCGACCCCTGCGCTCGGATTTCCCCGATGAGCCGCCGCACCCCAGTTACCCTCGCCGCCCTGCTCGCATCCTTCGCGTCGGTGCTCGCGCTCAGCGCGTGTGGGTCGGCGTCGGACGGTGCCGGCGCGCTGACCGTATACAGCGGGCAGCACGAACAGACGACGGCCGCCCTGGTGAAGGCGTTCGAGCGCCGCACGGGCATCCAGGTCGCCGTGCGCAGCGGCGATGAGGCCGAACTCGGCAACCAGATCCTGCAGGAGGGTGTGAACTCCCCCGCCGACGTGTTCTACACAGAGAACACGCCCGTGCTGGAAGCGCTGCGCGAGAAAGGGCTGCTCGCGCGGATCGTGCCAGCGACGCTCGCGGCCGTCCCGAGCCGCTACTCCTCCCAGCAGGGCGAATGGGTCGGCGTCTCGGCGCGCGTCTCGGTCCTCGATTACAACACGTCGCTGCTCACGCCGTCACAGCTGCCCGACTCGCTGCTCGAACTGGCGGCGCCGCGGTGGAAAGGCAAGCTCGGCTTTGCCCCCTCGGAGACCGACTTCCAACCACTGATCACCTCCGTCATCAAGCTGGACGGGCTGGCCACGGCGGAACGATGGCTGAAGGGCATGCAGGCAAACGGCAAGCTCTATCCGAGCAACGAGACGGTGGTGGCACAGGTCAACAACGGCGAGAGCGCGATCGGGCCGATCAACCACTACTACTGGTTTCGGCTGCGCGCGGAGCTTGGAGCGGGCGCGATGCATTCGGCGCTGCACTACTACGCGGCGGGCGATCCCGGTGACCTGATCGACGTCTCGGGGGCCGCGGTGCTCCGCTCGAGCTCGCACAGGGCGGCGGCCCAGTCTTTCGTCGCGTTCCTGGTCAGCCGCTCCGGTCAGGAAACGCTCGCACACAGCGACAGCTACGAGTATCCACTGCGCCCGGGGGTCGCGCCGGCCGCCGGCCTGCGCCCGTTGGCCGACTTGGGCCCGTCGCCGCTGACACCTGCAGAGCTCGGCGACGGCCGGCAGGCGCTCGCGCTGGAGCAGAAGCTGGGGCTCCTGTAGGCACTCGTGAGCAGCTTCGCCGACACCGCACCCGCCGCCGGCCGCTGGACGCGAGCGTGGGCCGCCCGGCGGCGCCTGCCGCTGGGGAGCATTCTCGGCGCGACAGTCGCCGCCGGGCTGGTGCTGCTGCCGCTTGCGTTCCTGATCGTGCAGGCGAAGCAATCCGGCTTCTCAGAAGCCGAGCACCTGCTGTTACGCCACTCGGTGGCGGTGCTGCTGTGGAACACCGTGCGCCTGACGCTTGCGTGCACCGCGCTATGCGCTGTCCTCGGGGTGGCGGCGGCATGGTGCGTCGAGCGGACGACGCTGCCTGCGCGCCGGCTGTGGGCGGTGGCGCTCGTGCTACCGCTCGGCGTGCCCGACTTCGTCGTCGGCTTCGGCTGGGTGTCGATCGACCCCGCGCTGCACGGGTACCTGGCGGCGGTGATGATCATGACGCTGTCTCTGTATCCGCTCGTCTACCTGCCCGCGGCCGGCGCCCTTGCCAACCTCGACGCGGGCCTCGAGGAGGCCGCGCGCAGTCTTGGGCTCAGTCCGTGGCAGGCATTCTGGAGGGTCACTCTGCGCCAGATCCGCCCGGCGGTTCTCGGAGGTTGCCTGCTCGTAACGCTCGCGCTGCTGGCGGAGTACGGCGCGTTTGAAATCGTCCAGTACCAGACGTTCACCGTCGCGATCTTCACCGAGTTCAAGCTCGGGTTCGATGTAGTCGCCGCGAGCGTGCTGGCACTCGTCCTCGTCGCGCTGAGTGTCGCGGCACTCGGCGCCGAGCTCTCGCTGACCGGGCGCGGCGGCGTGGTTCGCCCCGGCCCGGGGGCACGCCGGAGCGCGCGCAGGGTCGCGCTCGGGCGCATGTCGGTGCCCGTGCTAGCGGCTCTGGCTGCGCTCGCTGGCCTGGCACTCGGCGTACCGATCGGCGCACTCGTCTATTGGATGGCGCGTGGCAGCTCGACGACGCTGCCATCCGCTTCGATCCTCGCCGCGGTCGGACACACCGCCGCGTACAGCGCCGCCGCGGCAGTGCTCGCGACCGCCCTGGCGGTGCCCGTGAGCTCACTTGCGATCCGCCATCGCAACCGGGCGAGCGTGTTGCTCGAGCGTCTCGCCTACCTGCCGATGGCGCTCCCCGGGCTGGTCGTCGCGCTCGGGCTGATCGCCTTCTCTGTGCGCTACGCGTTCGCGCTCTACCAGAGCGCTTTCGAGCTGGTCGTCGCCTACGCGATCCTGTTCCTGCCATTGGCGCTCGTCGGCGTGCGCTCGGCGATGGGTCAGGCCTCGCCGCGCCTGGAGGAGGCGGGGCGCTCGCTCGGCAGCCGACCGGCGGCTGTGTGGCTGCGTGTGACGCTGCCCCTGATCGCCCCAGGGCTGGGTGCGGCCTTCGCGCTGGTGTTCATCTCCTCGGCAACCGAGCTGACGGCGACGCTGCTGCTGCACCCGACCGGGGTGAACACGCTCGCCACCCAGTTCTGGGCCTACACCACCGAACTGTCCTACGGCGCCGCGGCGCCATACGCCGCGCTGATGGTGGCGATCTCGGCCGTGCCCGCGTACCTGCTGAGCCGCCGCATGGGAACCCTCGCACGAGCGGAGGGACCGCGTTGAGCTCGCTCAAGGTCAGTGAGCTGTGGAAGGGCTACGCGGACACTCGCGTGCTTCAGGGCGTGAACCTCGAAGTACCGGCGGGGTCGCTGACGGCAGTGCTTGGACTGTCCGGCTGCGGCAAGACCACACTGCTGCGCGTGATCGCAGGCTTCGAGCGTGCCGAGCGCGGAGCGATCAAGCTCGGCGGCCGGACGCTCGAGGACGGCCACAACTACCTCCCGCCGGAGCAACGCAACGTCGGCTACGTGTCACAGGAGGGCGCGCTGTTCCCCCACCTGAGCGTCGAGCAGAACGTCGGCTTCGGATTGACGCGGCGCGAGCGCCGCGGCGGGGCGGTGTCGGAGCTGCTCGAGCTGGTCGGGATCGCGCATCTGGCCGCGCGCCTGCCGCACGAGCTCTCCGGCGGCGAGCAGCAGCGTGTGGCGCTCGCCCGGGCGCTCGCGCGCCGACCGCAGGCGCTGCTGCTGGACGAGCCGTTCTCCTCCTTGGACGCGACACTCCGCGCGCGGGTGCGTGAGGAGGTACACGCGCTGCTGCGCGGGCAGGGCGTGACGACGGTGCTCGTCACCCACGACCAGGAGGAGGCGCTGTCGCTCGCCGCCAGCGTGGCCGTCCTGCGCGACGGCGAGATCATCCAACAGGGAACGCCGGCCGAGCTCTACGAGCAGCCCGCCGACGAGCGCCTGGCGCGCTTCCTCGGGGCGGTCAATCTGCTCGACGCACGGTTCGAGCAGGGCACCGCACTCACCGCGCTCGGGCCGCTGGAGCTACGCGCCGCTCCCCCGGGTGGCGACGGCGGCACAGCAGGCGTTGTGATGATCCGACCCGAGCAGCTCGATGTACGCGCCCACGGCGACGGCGCTGCGGACGCAGAGCACGACGCGAGGATCGTCGGGCGCGTGGAGCACTGCCGCTACTACGGCCACGACGCGCTCCTGCGGATCCGCTCGGAGCAGACCGGCGCAGAGACGCCGCTGCTGGCACGCGTGCACGGCGAGCAGGCCCTGCCTGCTGGCACGCGCGTGACCGTTCGCGCGCACGGCCACGCCACACTGCTCAAGTAGCTCGGCCCAGACTCGACTCCGCGAGACTGTCGTGGTGACCATCGCCCGTATGCTGCCGGCAGGGGCATTGCTGCTGGCGCTCTGCAGCTGCGGCACCGGCGCCGTGAATGGCAACGGGCAGGTGCACACGGCGAGCGTCCCAGCCTACGTCGTCGAACCGTTCAGCCACGAGCAACAGCTCGTCGAGCAGGGTGCACGCCTGGTCGTATCCGACGGATGCGCCGCGTGCCACCTGTCCGCACAGAGCAAGGCGATCGCGCCGAGCTTCGCCAGCTTCGCAGGCCGCCGCGTCGAGCTGACCGATGGGCGCAGCGCGCTGGTGGACGAACGCTTCCTGCACGAAGGGCTGCTCAACCCTCGCGGAACCGTGATCAGGGGCTACGCCGCGGCGCCGATGCTGAAAGCCTTGCGACGGCTGCAGCTCAGCGGCCACCCGCAGCAGGTGGCCGCACTGGCGGCGTTCATCGAGCAGGTGGGACCGGAAGCCGGATAGGGGCCCCCCGCGAGCCCGGCGCGCCGCGCCCGCGGGAGCGGCGTCTAGCATCTGGCCATGCCCAGGCCCTGGGACCGGTATTTCAAGGATCATGAGCGCGATCGCGGGGACCGCACCGCGCTCTCGTCGGCGCGCGCGGACCCACACGCTCGCAGGATTCAGATCCGCCGGCGAAGGATCGCGGCCGCCGCGGTGCTCGCGGCCGTGCTGCTGGTGCTCGTAGCCGTGGCGCCCGGAACCACGTCGCGTGGGTCACACGCCGCGCGTCCGGCCGCGAGCGCGAAGCACGGCCCTGGCGCGCACGCGCGGCAAACACACGTGGTCCGCGCCCCCGAAGTGAATCCAAGCGTGGCCGTGAAGGCGGTGCTTGCCTACACCCCATTCGTCAAAGAGGGCGGAGATCGCGGGCGTGACATCGCGTTGACCTTCGACGACGGGCCCGGGCCCTACACGCCCGCTGTGCTCAGCGTGCTCGAGCGTTTGCACGTCCATGCGACGTTCTTCGAGATTGGCGCGATGCTGCGCTACTTCAGCCCATCCACGGTGCGCGAGCTGC
Source organism: uncultured Solirubrobacteraceae bacterium (assembly GCA_963737025.1). Classification (GTDB taxonomy): domain Bacteria; phylum Actinomycetota; class Thermoleophilia; order Solirubrobacterales; family Solirubrobacteraceae; genus Palsa-744. Next base: position 734,995 of record CAVTRA010000003.1, on the reverse strand, counting down.
GCGACGGCGACGTGATCGGCGATCACACCGAGACACACCCGGAGATGGCGACCCTCTCCGCGCACGCCCAGCATGAACAGCTGTTCGAACAGATATTGCACATCGAACTGCTGGGTGGCCCACGTCCCGTCCTGTTCCGCCCGCCGTACGGCTCCTACGACGCGACGACGATGCGCGAGCTGCGGAGGCTGCACCTGCTGATGGTGCTGTGGTCGGTCGACACCGGCGACTACCTGCAGCCGGGCGTCGCGGTGATAGTGCAGCGCGCGCTCGCGGGCGCACACCCGGGGGCGATCATCCTGATGCACGACGCCGGCGGCACGCGCACGCAGACGGTCGCCGCACTGCCCACGATCATCAACAGGCTGCGCGCACGGGGTTTTCACCTTGTGACCGTTCCGGAACTGCTGCGCGATGATCCGCCGCCAGCGGGCCAGGCGTTGCCGTCGAGCCTGGGGGGCGACTGAATGGAGATCGAGGCTCGGCATGCGCGTCGTGAGCAGCGTCGGCGACAGATCCGCCGTCGCCGTCTCGTCGCCGGGCTGATCGCAGCCGCCGTCGCGGCGGTGATCGTGATCGTTCTCGCGGGCGGCTCGGGCAAGGGCTCACACGCTGTCGCGGCGGCAGCCCGTCCGAGCACCGCCGCGAGCGGCCATCGGCCCGCGAGCGCGAGCACGAGCGAGCCCGCGAGCAAGCGCGGCGGCCCCCCGGGGACGCAGGCGATCCCGATCCTGATGTACCACGTGATCGCAGCGCCTCCGGCCGGCGCCCCGTTCCCGGGCCTGTACGTGGAACCGGCGGAGTTCGCCGAACAGATGCAGGCACTCGCGAGCGCCGGCTGGCACGCGGTGACGCTCGATCAGGTGCAGGAATACTGGCGTCACGGCGTGCCGCTCGGGGCGGGCAAAGCGATCGTGATCAGCTTCGACAACGGCTACAACTCGCAGTACACGCAGGCGTTGCCGGTGCTGCGACGCCTCGGCTGGGTCGGCGACGAGAACATCCAGCTCACCGGCCTTCCTCCCGCACAAGGGGGTCTCGGCGCCGGACAGATCCGCGGCCTGCTGGCGGCAGGCTGGGAGCTCGACACCCAGGGCATCAGCCATGCGGACCTGATCACGCTAGACGCCGAACAGCTGCACCAGCAGGTGGCCGTCGCGCGCCAGACGCTTCAGCGCCGCTACCACGTCCCGGTCAACTGGTTCTGCTACCCGTCAGGCCACTACGACGCGACGGTCGTCGCCGCGGTGAAGGCGGCGGGCTTCATCGGATCCACCACTGTGGTCCCCGGCTGGGCGCACCCTGGCGACGATCCGTATCGCCTGCACCGCCTGCGCGTGCTCGGGGGCACGAGCGGTCCCGGGCTGCTGGAATCGGTGGACGGAGCGCGCGAAGACCCGCCGGCGCCCGCCTCCTACAGCGCCTAGCGAGCGGACCGTTGGCTTCTGCAGACGCAAGCGGTCAATCCGCCAACCGATTAAGGCCGGGCCGGCCGTTGCCGATCGGCGGGAGTGATGGCGAGCCCACAGTCAACTTCATGCGTCGAGCAGCTCTCGCGTCTCGGGCAGGCGCTCGACGCCCGCACAGCAGACGTGGTCGAGGCGATGCTCGTGCGCACGCGTGCATCGGACTGCCAGCTGGACACGGCTGTAGAGGAGCGATTCGCGCGCGTCGGCGCCGTCTCGACCGTCGCGGTCGCCCGCTGGATGTCGGGCGAGGGCCCCGAGGTTGCGCGTGAGGTCGGGCGGGAGGCGTGGCAGATATTCGGCCAGCTCGCCTCGCAGCGCGCAGCGCCACTGAACGAGGTCACAAAGCGCTGCCTGCGCTGGTGCGACGCGGCTGGCGAGGTCGTAAGGGAGTGCGTCGAGGATCTCGACCTCGGCCCGGCGGTGCTGGCGCAGGCGCTCGCAATGCTGCAGCGCAGCCTCAACGTCACGCTCGTGCGGATGTGCGAGTCCTTCGAGAACGAGCGCCGATCCGCAGATGAGGAGCTCGAGCACCGCCAGCGCGAGCTCGCGTTCCTCGCGACGCACGACGCGCTCACCGGCCTGCCGAACCGGACCCTGATCCTCGATCGCGTCGAGCAGCTGATGGTGCGTTCGCGCCGCGAGAAGGCGCCGCTCGCGGTCCTGTTCGTCGATCTCGACAACTTCAAGGCGATCAACGACTCGCTCGGCCACGCCGCGGGCGACGAGCTGTTGCAGGCGGTCGCGGCGAGGCTGACGGCCGTGGTGCGGGAGACCGACGCGGTTGGCCGGCTCGGCGGCGACGAGTTCGTCGTGATCGCCAGCGACCTATCGCTTACCGCTGGGCCCGAGCTGATCGCCGAGCGTCTGCTCGAAGCACTCGGCCAGCCGTTCCGGCTCGCCGGAGTGGCTCACACACCCTTGAAGCTGACCGCGAGCATCGGCATTGCGGCGGGCGATCGAGAATCCGCTGACGAGCTGCTGCGCGACGCAGACGTTGCGATGTACGAGGCCAAGTGGGACGGGCGCCATCGCTACGTGCTCTTCGAGGCCGGCATGCATACCGCCGTCCAGTCGCGGATGGAACTCGAGATGGATCTGCGCGTGGCGCTCGAGAACGGAGAGTTCTTCCTCGTCTATCAGCCAACGTTCAGCCTGCGCGACATGAGCCCCACCGGTATGGAGGCGCTGATCCGCTGGAGCAGCCCGACGCGCGGGCAGGTGCAGCCAAACGACTTCATCCCGCTGTTGGAGGAAACCGGCCTGATCGTCGAAGTCGGCCGCTGGGTGCTGCTGGAAGCCTGCCGCCAGGCCGTGCAGTGGCGCGAAGCCGGCCACCCGATCGGCGTGGCGGTCAACGTCTCTGCACTGCAGCTGGACACCGACGACTTCATCGCCGACGTCGAGCGCACGCTGCGAGAGACGGGACTGGACCCGAGCCTCTTGACCGTCGAGATCACGGAGACGGCCCTGATGCGCGACCTGCCACAGGCGGCTGTGCGGCTCGCGAAGGTCAAGGAGCTGGGGACGCGCGTGGCGATCGACGACTTCGGGACGGGCTACTCCTCGATGGCGCACCTGCAGCAGCTGTCGGTCGATGCGCTCAAGATCGACCGCTCGTTCATCGCGCAGATGACACACAACAGCGAGGGCGAGACGATCATTCGCACGCTCGTGCAACTTGGCAAGGCGCTTTCGATCGAGACCCTCGCCGAGGGCATCGAGCGCAGCCACGAGCTGAGCCTGCTCCAGGGTGAGCGCTGCGACAGCGGCCAGGGCTTCTTGTTCGCCCGGCCGCTGGATCCGGACGACGCGGCGGCGTTCCTACGCAACTGGGTGTTTCGTGCTCGCCGTTTTGGGGTAGCAGGCGCTAGGACCCAGCCCTCAGGGTCCTAGAGTCACTGTGGATCGCTTGTGACGCGCCCGTTCATCCTCCGGGCGCGTCGCGAGCATTCAGTCAGCTCAGCCAGCGAGCTCGCGGGCGGTGGCGGCCAGGTGCGCGACGCCTAGCGCGTCGTACTCGCTCGCCGCGCGCATCAGCGATGCGAATGCGGCATCGCGGTCTTCCTCCAGCAGCCGCTGACCCAACAGCAGCTCGCAGCGGGCTGCCTCCAGCGGACGTCTGAGGCTCTGCCACGCCTCACGTGCACGCTTCAGCTCAGCGGGTGCGTCCGGCAGCGGCCCGACGATCCCGGTGGCTTCGATCGCGGCCGCTTCACCCACCGGGTAGCGCGCACGCTCGGAGAGCGCGACCGCCTCCCGCGCCGCGTGCTCTGCCTCGTCGTGGCGGCCCGCCAGACGATGCAGCAGCGCCTGAGCCGAGTTGGCTTGGATCGACTCCACGATCAGACCGGCGCGTTCGCAAATGTCCAGCGCCTGGGCGAGCGCGGTCTCTGCAGCCGCTAGCTCGCCGTGGTCGCGAAGCGTGTTGGAGAGCCCGTAGAGCGCTTCGAAGCTGACCTCCGACCAGCCGATCTGCTGCGCGAGCTCGTATGCACGGGTGTAGAAGAGCTGCGATTCCTGCCACTCCCCGCTGCGCCAGTGAAGTCGGCCGCGCAGCGCGTACGGCAGGCACAGCTTGCCAACCAGGCCCTCGCGTTCGGACAGCTCCGCGCTCGCGTCGCTGGAGCGCGCGACCGCCGCCCAGTCGGCAGCGTAGAGGGCAAGCTGCGCGACGGCGGCGTGCAGCTCTATCTCGGTCGGCACGTCGCCAATCTGCTGAGCGAGGGCGAGCGCCTCGTTGTAGGCATCGGCGGCACCGACGTAGTCGCCGTCGGAGCTCTCGAGGTGATGGCCGAGCGCCATCAGCGCGAGAACCGTCTCATGCGCGTCCGAACCGCGGGCCAGCTCGACAGCGCGCTCGAGGTTCTCACGCGCCTTGACCGTATCGCCGATGCGGCCGAAGACACGCCCGAAGATGCCGTGCGCGCGACTCGCGGCGCGAACCTCGCCGAGACGCTCCGCGAGCCGTAGCGCCTTCTCAGACGCGTAGATCGCGAGCATGTTGTCGCCGGTCTGCATGTAGAGCCACGCAGCCTCCTCGTACAGGCGCACAAGCGCCAGCGACGGCTCGCTGTCCTTGATCAGGTTGATGCCACGCTGGTGATGCTCGATTGCCTGCTTGCGCTCGCCCTTGTGAGCCAGGCCGGCGCCGATCTTGCGGTGAAGCTCGGCGACGTGCTCGAGGTCGTCGCGCTCGCGGTGATGCTCGAGCGCGCGCTCCCACACACCGATCGCGACATCGACACGGCCAAGGCGCAACGCGACGTCGCCCTGCTTCTCGAGCAGGCGGGCCGCTACCTGCGAATCTTCGCCGGCCTGCGCGAGAGCGGCCTCGTAGTTGGAGAAGGCGTCCGCGTTCGAGTAGAACGCGGTAGCCGCATCGCCCGCGGCCTCCAGGTAGGTGAGCGCCTTTGCGCGGTACGGCGCGAGCGCGCCGGGGGCCAGGCCCAGCTCCCCACCGAGCTCGGCCGCTTTGCCGTAGTGCTCGGCGAGCAGCGCGACCACCTCATCGACGCGCTCCCCGGCACGCGCCTCGATGAAGCGCGCGACCTCGAAGTGCTTCTGGGCGCGCACCGCCTTGGGCAGCATCTCGTAGGCGGCATCACGAATCAGCGCATGCTTGAACGCGAGCTCGGGCTCGCCCGCGAGCGCGCCGCCCTCGCCGGCGACGACGATGTCCTTGTCGCGCAACGCTCGCAAGGCCGCGGCGAGGTCGCCGCCCTCGGCCGCGGCGACCGAGGTCAGGGCGCCCTCCCAGAACGTCCGCCCGATCACGGCTGCATGCGCCAGCAGCCGACGCTGGAAGGGCTCGAGTGAGTCCAGGCGCGCCGCGAGCAGCGCCTGCACGGTCGCCGGCAGCTCGGCGGCACTCGCGCCTTCCTCCTCCGCCAGGCGACGAACCATCTCCTCGGCGAACAGCGGATTTCCCTCGGCGCGCGCCGCCACGGCCGCGACGACGCCGTTGCTGGGTCCGGTGACGTGCATCAGCGAGGTGATCAGCTCCCGTGTCTCGCTGTCGCCGAGCGGCTCGAGGAACATCGTCGTGGAGTCGCGGCGCACACCTCCCCAACCGGCGCGGCGCGCGAGCAGCTCTTCTCTGGCGAGACAGATCTGCAGCACCGGCGCACGCACCCACTGCACCAGATGCTCGATCAAGTCCAGCATCCCCTCGTCTGCCCAGTGAATGTCCTCCCACACGAGCACGAGCGGTGCCTCGCGCGCGAGTCCTTCCACACATGCGCGCACCGCCGCAAAGAACACTTCGCGGGCCCGCTGCGCGTCCTCGTGCTCCGCGAGCAGCGACTCGTCAGGCGCGTCGATCCCGAGCAGCCGGCCGATCACCGCGGTTTTCGACGCCGAGGACCTGCCGTCGGACGCCGGGAGGTCGAGCAGCTCGCCGACCCGCGCCGAGAGCTTGTCCCACGCCGCGGCGGGCGGATCTCCGTCGGTGATGCCGCACTCGGCGCGAATGACCTCGCCGAGCGGCCAGTACACGATGCTCGAGCCGTACGGCAGACAGCGTCCGTGTCGCACCAGCGGTCGCGAGTCGCGGGTCTGCAGCTCTAGCTCGAACTGGCGCAGCAGGCGTGACTTGCCTACGCCGGGATCGCCGATCACGGTGGCCAGATGCGGCGCGTGCTTGCGCTCGACCCGCGTGAGCAGATCGTGCAGCTGGGCCAGCTCGGAGGCGCGGCCCACCAGAGGGGTGCGCGATGGAAGCGCCGAGATCGACGTGCCCGTGGGCTCGTCTACCGAAACCGCCTCCCACGCGGGCACGGGCTCCGCCTTGCCCTTGACGACGAGCTCCTCGAGCGGCCTGTACTCGATCGTCTCCCGGGTCGCGCGATAGGTCGCCTCGCCGACGGTCACGCTCCCCGGGCGCGCGGCCGCCTGCAGGCGCGAGGCGACGTTGACGGTGTCACCGATGACGGTGTAGCTGTCACCGACATGACCTGCGAGCACCTCACCAGTGTTAATGCCCACGCACAACTCGAACGCGATGTCATGCTGCGCCGTCAGCGGCTCGTTGATCTCGCCCATTGCGCCCTGCATGCCCAGGCCGGCACGCACCGCGCGCTCAGCGTCGTCGCCGTGCGCGACGGGTGCGCCGAAGATCGCCATGACGTTGTCACCGATGAACTTGTCCACGTAGCCGCCATAGGCGACGACCTCATCCCCCAATCGCCCGAGGATCCGCTCGAGCTGTCGCTTTACCGTCTCGGGATCAAGTTTCGCCGCCACCGCCGTGTAGCCGGAGAGGTCGGCGAACAGGACAGTTGCCGTGCGGCGCTCGTCGAGCGTTGGGGGTGCGAGCGCAACGGCCGGCGCATCTGCGTCATACCCGGATGCTGGTTTCGCCGATCTCTGAGCGGCGACGGCGACGGCATCGAGCGACGCGCCGCACGCGGCACAGAACCGCGCGTCGTCCGGCGCGTGCTCACCGCACTCTTCGCAGCGCCGCTCGAGCGCGGTGCCGCACGCCATGCAGAAGCGTGCCCCTACGGGATTTTCAGCAGAACACGCCGAGCAGCGAGCCATCGGCGTAACTCAATATCGAGGGATAATCGCGAACATTCACACGAGTATCACCTATTTGAGTGAGATGGTAAAGGTCAGCCGAGTGGCGTCACTCGGCCAGCTGCGGCAAGACCTCGGCTGCGATCAAAGCCACGTGGTCGAGGTCGTCGAGGTCGATGATCTGAAGGTATGACCGCGACGCACCCGCGCGACGGTACGCCCGCAGCCGCGCGACGACCTCTTGCGGGGTTCCCGCGGCGCCCCAACTGCGCAGATCGTCGAGATCGCGGCCGATGCGAGCGGCACGCCGCTCGAGCTCAGACTCCTCGCGCGCGCAGCACACCGTGATCGCGTGCGAGTACACGAGCTCGTCGGGATCACGAGCGGCGGCTTCGCACGCCGCTCGCACCCCCGCGATACGTTCTGCCGTGACCTCGGGGGAAGCGAACGGCACGTTGAACTCCTTCGCGAACCGAGCGGCCAGCGCCGGAGTGCGGCGCGTTCCGAGGCCGCCGACGATGATCGGCGGGTGCGGGCGCTGCAGCGGCTTGGGCAGCGCCGGGCTGTCGGTGAACTGATAGTAGGAGCCGTCAAAGGTGAAGCGCTCCTCGAGCGGCGTGCTCCACAAGCCGGTGAGGATCGACAGCTGCTCTTCGAGACGGTCAAAGCGCTCAGCAAGCACCGGGAACGGGATGCCGTAGGCGGTGTGCTCGGCCTCGAACCATCCGGTCCCGATGCCGAAGTCCACGCGCCCGCCACTCATCGCGTCCACCTGCGCGACCGCGACGGCAAGCGGCCCCGGGAGCCTGAACGTCGCCGATGTGACCAAGGTGCCAAGACGGATCCTGCTCGTCTCGCGCGCGATCGCGCCGAGAGTCACCCAGGAATCCGTCGGTCCGGGCAACCCCGAGCCCGGTGCGATCCTCAGCAGGTGATCCGATCGAAAGAAAGCACCGAATCCGTGCGACTCGGCAGCCTGGGCCATGCTGAGCTGCTGGTCATAGCTTGCGCCTTCCTGCGGCTCGGCGAAGATCCTCAACTCCATGTTCGCTCTGTCGCCGCGCGCCGCTACCACCACTTGCGCTCGAGTGCCTGGTCGGTGCCTCCGGTTTGATCGAGCTCGTCGAGCTCTGCCATGTCCCCATCGGAGAGCGCGAAATCAAAGACATGCAGGTTCTCCTCGATGCGCTCTCGGTGCGTTGACTTGGTTAGAGCGGGGACATCGTGCTGTACGCACCAGCGCAGCAGCACCTGCGCCGGCGTGCGCCCGGCGCGCTCAGCGATCCGGGCGACGGTCGCGTCCGTCAGGTGGCGACCTGTGCCGAGCGGGCTGTATGCCTCGAGCGCGATGTCGTGCTGCCGGCAGGCCTCGAGCAGCGCACGACGGTACTCGAACGGACTGAGCTGCACCTGGTTGACGACCGGTGGGAGGTCGGCCACGGCGCTCACCTGCTCGATCTCCGACGCGCTGAAGTTCGAGACGCCGATCGACCGGGCGTAACCGTGCTCCTGCGCTTTTTCCATGCCGGGCCACGCCCACGTGGCGCCGCCCTGGGGCCAGTGGATGATGTAGAGGTCGACCTGGTCGACGCCGAGGCGCCTGAGGCTGTTCTCGGCCTCGGCGGTCGGATCTTTGTGCGCGGGGTAGAACTTGGTCGTGATGAACACCTCCTCGCGCGCGATGCCGGCATCGCGCAACGCCCGGCCGACGCTCTCCTCGTTGCCGTAGGCCTGGGCGGTGTCTATATGGCGGTACCCGACGTCGAGCGCCCATCGCACCGCGTTGACGCACTCGGGGCCGTTCGGTACCTGCCAAACGCCGAGGCCGAGCATCGGCAGCTCATGGCCATCCGCGAGGACGCGTGCCCGACCGTCTGATGTCGTTGCGAGGGGAGTCATCGTTTCTCCTGTAGGTCGCTAACGCGAGTCATCCACCATGCCCGGACTATTGCAGCCCGCCAAGCATGGCGGTGCGGAGGGCGTGAGCTCGATCGACACGAGAGCCCTATGAGCCGCCTGGCGCCCTCAGACGACCGGTGCGCTAGGGGCTGCGGGATACTCCGCGGGTGGTTCCCGAGGAGCCCACGACCCCCGACTCGTTCAAGTCGATGCGCCGAACGATGGTGGCTTTCAGCCAGGGTGACTTTGACGCGCAGATGAGCGTTTACGCTCCCGATGCTGTGCTTGACATGTCCTCGCGGGGGTTGGGGATCTTTGAGGGTCTGACAGCGATCCGTGGTTTCTGGGAGGACTACTACCGATCGTTCGAGGACCTCAGGTTCGAGCTTGAGGAGGCTCTCGATCTCGGCGATGGCGTGGTCTTCGCCATCGTCTGCCAGGATGCTCGTCCTGCCGGGAGCGGCGCACGCGTACGGGCGCGCGAGGCGTGGGTCAGCGTGTGGGACAGGGGCGTATTGATGAGAGGATCGAGCTACTCCGACATCGACGAGGCTCGTGCTGCCGCGGAACGCCTCGCCGAGGAGCGGGGGTAGGCGATGTCGCAGGAGAATGTCGAGATCGCCAGGCGAGCGATGGACGCCCTGAGCGAGTGGAATCTAATGGTCGGCGGTGCTGATCCGCTGCCCGTCCTGCAGGAGTTCTGCGACTCGGAGGTCGAATGGGACTTCTCGCGGCGAGGGGTCGACCCCGAGATCTACCACGGCTACGACGGCTGGCTGCGCATCGCCGAGCAGTTCGGCGACGCCTGGCATGAGCTTCGCTTTGAGACCCAAGAGCTCATCGACGCCGGGGACAGCGTCGTCATCTTCAGTTACATGGCGGGTGTGGCCAAGTCCGGTATCTCGCTTGGGATCAACGTCGGTCAAGTGTGGACGTTTCGCGATGGCAAGATTATCCGCGACGAGTACTTCGGCGAGGATCGCACGGCATGCCTCCGTGCCGTCGGGCTGGAGGAGTAGGCGGCGTTGCAGGAGAACGAACCTCGATCGCCCGACGCCGAAGCCGCCCGACCGCAGAAATCGCCCGTTTGCTGGCAGTCTCTGCAAGCGGCGGACGGGGGTCGAACCCGCGACCTCAAGCTTGGGAAGCTTGCGCTCTACCAACTGAGCTACCGCCGCACGATGATCGGGGGATTATGTCCCATCCGGGGCATGACGTACACGGGATCGCCGCCCAGGGCGATCAGCAGGCCGTCTCGGCGGCAGCGCGCCCACCTCCCGCGCTTCTACCCGCTCCCCGCACTGGGGCGCCGAGTGGCCACTACGGTTTGATCTCGTAGGCGGCGTTGGTCGCGACCAGTGCGCGCATCGTGAGGACATCCGGTAGTTCGAGGCAAGGCGTGTCAGGGCATATGTAGGTGCGCAGGTTTTGCGCGCCCACGCCGGGCCCAAACACCTCGACGAAGTCGCTCGACATGACGTTCAGCGGTGCGATCACACCGCTCGCCGAGCCGTCCACGATGAAAGGCAAAACACCGTTGCCGCTGACGTTTTCCTGGCACGTCACGACGTTCGTCAGCGCTGGCGTGCCCAGAACTCCTTGAGCGCCCGTCCCGGTCAGCGTATACCAGACTTCATTCCCTCCGCTCCCGCCATGAGTGGTAAGGGCTGTGTCGAGCGGGAATGTGGAGATACTGCCGGAACTGCCGTCGTCCGCGCAAGTGTAGAGGTCTGCGAAGTCGGTACAGCCCCTGAGAGTCACCGTGTCAAACCCTGACACGGCGCCTGTGATTTCGCCGACGTCTGTGGCCGGCGCGCATTCGATCGGATGACTGAACGGGGCCGTCTCGAGTTCGGCCGTGGTGCTCGATGAGCCGTATTCCGCGCAACCGTTGCCACTGCCGTAGCAGGGTTCGCGTTCGAAGCTTCCCTTGCCCGCCTTCGCTGGTTCCTGAGTGCAGGATTCGTTGGCCCACGCGCCGTGCTTCCGGTGTACGCAACTCGGCGCCGGCCCGGGGAACCATTCGTAGGGGCCCTTCGCCTCAACCACGCCCTTCTTTTCGAACAGGGTCAAGCAGTTGGCATCCGCGTACTTCCCGTGCTTGGCCTTCGGGATCGTGCCCTTAGTCAGCTGCCTGCACTGTCCGATTTCGGCCGCTCGCGCGGGCCCTACGAGGATCGCCGCGCACACGAAGGTCGCGATAAAGCAAAGTGCGGCTGACTCCAAACGTCTCACAGCACCCCCGCACACTTGGCCGCCAATCCCGCACCTCCGGCCCCCGCAAGCACGGTACGACCGTGCAGTCAAGAATAGCGACGGGGGGCGATTACCGGGCCTTCACATCGGCGGCGCTGTCCGCGGACCTGCCGTCGCGCTCGGCAGCTGGCTTGGGAAGCTCGCAGCCCACTACGCTTCCCGCGCATGAAGGTCGCGTGCTCCCCGTGTCCCGCCGGCCGCCGCGCGAGCGGTAGGGCCGGCGCTGCGATGGTTGTGGCCGCGCTGTTGCTCTCCTCGTGTGGGAGCAGCAACAGCTCCGGCTCCACCTCGACCCAGGCCCAGTTCGCCACGCGCGCGAACGCGATCTGCGTTGCGGGCCTGCGCAGCGCCGCCCGCCTGCAGGCACCCAAATCGACAGCAGAGCTGCTGTCGTTCTCCGAGCAGACGAGCGCGATCGTGTCTAGGCTCGCGAGCGAATTGGGCGACGTCAAGGCTCCGGCGAACGACCGCACTGCCTACAGCCGCTTCGTCAAGAGCGTCGCGCGGGAAGCGAAGCTGCTCGAAGACGCAGTGGCTGCGCTGCGCGCGCGCAGCGCTGCACGCGCCCGTCGGGCACTGGAAGGCCTGAGCTCCACCGGGGCCGATGAACAGGCGAAGGCGCTGGGCATCGCGGACTGCGCACGCACCGTGTCGCCCGGCTGACGAGGAGCTTGGGCGGCCCGTTCGCTTTGCGCAGCAGCGGCTCGGTGGCACCGGCCACGCCCCGCCGCTCTAACCTTCTCGCTCGTGAGACGCCGCCTCGTGCCGATCCTCGCCTCGCTCGCGGGCGCCGCGCTGATCGCACTCCTGCTCTACGGCGTGACGACGCAGGCGTCCAACCGCACGCTCGATGAACAGGTCCAGCGCCACGTTTACCCGCCAGCGCCCGACGCAACGCGTGCGCTGCCGGTGCTGGGCGCGGACACAAGCACGACGCTGGCGTCTCTCAGGGGGCAGGTCGTGATCCTCAACTTCTGGGCATCGTGGTGTGAACCGTGCCAGACCGAGGCGCCGCTGCTCGAGCACGCGCAGGGCCAGCTCGAGCGGCATCGCGCAACCGTCCTGGGGGTCACCTACCAGGACAACTCCCCCGACTCCGAAGGCTTCGTGCGGCACTACCACCTCACGTATCCTGTGGTTCGCGACACCACCAGCGAATTCGCGAGCTCCTACGGCACACACCAGGTGCCCGAGAGCTTCATCATCAACCGCAAAGGACGGGTCGTAGCCATTTCTCGAGGCGAGATCGAACAGGGCTTCGTCAACCGCGCGCTCGCGCTCGCCGCCAGCTCGTGAGAGCTGGGTCCGGGTTGCTGGCGGCCCTGCTGGTCGCGGCTGCGCTCATGGCGAGCGCCGCGCAGGCAGCTGCCGCCGTCGCGCCGCGCGCGTCGCTGCTCGCGATCGAGCGCCAGGCGATGTGCGTGACGTGCAAAGTCGCGCTCGACGAGTCTGAGGCGCCCCAGGCCAACACCGAGCGGGAATACATTCAAGGCCTGATCAACCAAGGCGAGGACGAAGCCGAGATCAAGCGCGCGCTCGTCGCCCAGTACGGCCCGACCGTGCTTGGTCTGCCGAGCGCCCACGGCTTCGACCTGACCGCGTATCTCGTGCCGGTGCTCGTGGTGCTGGCGCTGATCGCAACGGTCCTGTTGCTGATCCCCGGCTGGCGGCGACGGGGTCGCGCGCAAGCCGCCGCCACCGGTGCCGCCGCAGTGCTCAGCGCTGAGGACACGGCCAAGCTCGAGGCCGACCTCGCCCGCTTCGACTGACGCCTCGATGGCGTCGCATCCCACGGCAAGCGCCGATCCGCCGCGTCGTGGCTACATCTCGGTCGGCGCGCTCACACCGAGGAGCTCCAGGGAGCGCGCGATCGTGCGCATGCTCACGACGCACAGCAGGATGCGAAATGACTCCACCTCCCTCGGTTCCGCGCCGACCACGTGGCAGTCGCGGTAGAACGCGGTGAAGGTCTGCGCCAGCGCGAGCACGTACGCCGCGATCCGGTGCGGAGCACGGCGGGCCGCCGCCTCCGCGAGCTCCGCCGGGAATGCCAGCAGCTGCTCCACGAGCGCACGCTCGGTGATGTGCAGAGGTTCGCGCTCGAGCTCCGCCATCGCCGCGCTCGCCCCCTGCACGCGCTCGGGCCCCGCCTTGGCGAGCATCGACGCGATCCGCGCATGCGCGTACTGCACGTAGTAGACGTCGTTCTCGCTCGACTGTTCCCGCGCCAGGTCCAGGTCGAGGTCGACCGTCGTGTCGTGTGAGCGCGCCAGCAGGTACCAGCGCGCCGCGTCCACGCCGATCTCCGTCACGAGGTCGTCGAGCGTCACGAACTCGCCCGCGCGCTTGGACATCTGCGCGCGCTCGCCAGAGCTCATCAGGTGCACGAGCTGCATGATCAGCAGCTCGAGCTCCGCTGGGTCGCCCCCGAGAGCCTCGTACGCCGCCTTCATGCGCAGCACATAGCCGTGATGGTCGGCGCCCCAGACGTCGATCTGACGCTCGAAGCCGCGCTCGCGCTTGTCCTGGTGGTAGGCGATGTCCGACGCGAAATACGTGTGCTCGCCGGCCGAGCGCACCAGAACCCGGTCCTTGTCGTCGCCGAAGTCGGTCGTGCGCAGCCACAGCGCCCCGTCGTTTGTATACGTGTGGCCTTCGCGCTCGAGGATCGCGAGCGTGTGCGCCACCGGGCTCGGATCGCCTTCGTGCAGGGAGCTCTCATAGCTCCATACGTCGAACTCGCCGACCCCGAACGCAGCCAGGGACGCGCGAATGCTCTCGATCACGAGCGCCACAGCCGCGCGGCCGACCTCCGCGGGCGCCATGCTCGCCGCATCCGGCAGCCTTGCCGCCAGCTCCACCACGTAGTCGCCCTTATAGCCGTCCTCCGGGACGGGCTCACCCCGCGCGATCGCCTGCAGCGACTCGCCGAGCTTGCGTACCTGCGAGCCGGCGTCGTTGACGTAGAACTCCCGCTCCACCCGATGGCCCTGCCACGCGAGCATGCGCGCCAGGGCATCGCCGTAGGCCGCATTGCGTGCGTGTCCCACGTGCATCGGCCCTGTCGGGTTCGCCGACACGAATTCCACGAGGACGCGCTCGGGGCGCTCGACCACGCCGGTCCCGAACGCCTCACCCGCAGCCAGCGCCTGGGCGAGCGCCGCCGTCAGCCATGAGTCAGACATGAAGAGGTTGACGAAGCCCGGGCCAGCGACCTCGAAGCGCTCCAAGCTCGTCCCCAGGCGCTCCTGCAACGAGCTGCCCAGACGCTCAGCCAGCTCCCGCGGCGGCAGGCCGACGCCCGGCGCCATCAGCAGCGCCGCGTTCGTCGAGTAGTCGCCGAACTCCGCGCGTCGCGGACGCTCCAGCGTGATCGAGGCACGGCCGCCGTTGGCTGTGCTCGTGCCTGCGAGATCGGCCACCGCGGCGAGCACAGTTTGCCGCAGGCGCTCCGGGGAAGCTTGATCGTCGTGGCTGAGAGGCTCTGTCATTGGTTCGTTCCCGGGGATTGCGATACTAGCTGTGTGAACGACCAAGACTCAGGCGCCGAGCGCCACATAAACATCCATCTCTCCCCCGAGATCATGGGGGGCGTCTACGCCAACTTCGCCAACGTCAGCCACTCCGACTACGAGTTCACCGTCACGTTCGCACGGGTCGACCACGAGGTCGAGTCAGACGAGGTCCCCGGGGTCGTAGTTTCGCGAGTCAACCTGTCCCCGCGCTTCATGCGTGAGCTGATTGACGCGATGGAGGACAACTACTCCAAGTGGCGCACTCGCGAGGGCATCAAGAACCTGCCCGAGTACGGCGGCACCGAGGGCGGTCCCGCCACCGAGTAGTAGCCGTGGCGCGTCGCCGCGCCCGGTCGGGCTGGCTGGCTGCGCCCTTGCAGCAGCGGCGAGCGTGGAACACGCGACGCTCAGCGGTGTTCGTACCCTGCAAGGATGAAGGTCGCCGTCATCTCCGATATCCACGCCAACCGCCACGCCTTCGAGGCGACTCTTGAGGCCGTCGCCGCAAGCGACGCGTCCGAGCTGTGGTGCCTCGGCGACCTTGTCGGCTACGGAGCTGAGCCCGATGCGTGCATCGAGCTCGCACGGGCGCACGCGGCCGTTTGTCTGGCCGGCAACCACGATCTCGCCGTGACCGGCGAGATTCCGCTCGACGAGTTCTCCAAGGGCGCCAGCCTCGCCGCGCAATGGACGCGGGAGGTAATCGCTCCGGAGAACCTCGCTTTCCTGGAGGGTCTGAGCCCGCAGGCGCAGGAGGGTCCCGTCGGCCTCTTCCACGCGAGCCCGCGTGACCCCGTGTGGGAGTACGTGCTCTCGGTGCTGCTCGCCGAGCTGTGCCTCGACGTCCAACGTCAACGCATCTGCCTGATCGGACACTCGCACGTGGCGCTGTCGTTCGCGCGCCAGGAAGGGGAGCTCGCCACGGGTGAGCCGCGGCGGGATCGCGCGTACCTCGACGTCGCCGAGGGCGAATGGCTGCTCAACCCCGGCAGCGTCGGCCAGCCGCGCGACGGAGACCCACGCGCCTCGTGGCTGCTGCTCGATCTCGACGAGATGGCCGCGTCCTTTCACCGCGCCGACTACGACATCGCCGGCGCGGCCAGCGCAATCCGCGCCGCGCGCCTGCCCGACTCGCTCGCCGAGCGCCTGGAGTACGGCCAATGAGCCGGCGGCAACGCCGGTCGGCTGCGCCTAGCGCCAGACCCGCCCACCAAGACGCGCCGCGCCGCGCGCAGCTGGTGCGCTTCGCGCTGGCGGCGACGCTCGGTGTCGCCGCCGCCCTGCTCGTCGCGTGCGGCAGCTCCAACGGGAAGTTGATTCCGGTCGCGGACTCGGGTCCGCTGCAGGCTGACTTCGAAACCGTCGCGCAGGACGCCGAAACCGGCAACGGCAGTTGCTCGGCGACCGAAACAGCGCTCGCCAAGACTGAACAGGACTTCAACGCCCTGCCCGGGTCGATCGATTCCGGGCTCCGCAACACGCTCCGCCAGGGCATCGACAACCTGCGCAAACGCGCCCTCGCGCTGTGCGCACAGCCGCTCGCGCAGAAGACACCCACCAGCACCACATCGAAGCCGAGCACCACAACGAGCACCAGCACCGCCACCACGCCGACGACCACGCCCAGCACAACGACGCCGACAACGACCACCCCCACCAACACCACCCCCACGACCCCCGCGACCCCCGGAGGCGGAACGCCAGCCGGTCCCGGCGAAGCTACGCCCGGCGCAGGCAGCGAACAGGGCGGCACCGGGGCCGGCGAAAGCAGCGGTGAAGCCGGTGGGGGCGCGGGCCCCGGTGGCCCCGGTGCGGGTGGTCCGGAAGGCAACAAATGAGCGAGCGCGAGATCGCGGGGCGCTACCGGCTGGAGAGCCGGCTCGGCTTCGGCGGCATGTCCACGGTGCACCTCGCCCGAGACCTGCGCCTCGAACGCCCCGTTGCGGTCAAGCTGCTCGCCGAGCACCTGGCCGACGACCCGGCCTTCGTGTCGCGCTTCCAGCGAGAGGCGCAGGCCGCCGCGCGGCTCGTACACCCGAACATCGTTCAGGTGTTCGACTCGGGGCGCGACGAGCACACCGCGCAGTACTTCATCGTCATGGAGTACATCGAAGGCTCCTCGGGCGCAGAGATCCTGCGCGACCAGGGCTGGGTCGAGGTCGACGAGGCGCTGTCGATCATCGAACAGGCATGCGAGGGCCTGCACTACGCACACCGCCACGGCGTCGTGCACCGAGACGTCAAGCCCGGCAACCTGCTGCGCGCGCGCGAAGGCGAGGTCAAGCTCGCGGACTTCGGGATCGCCAAGGCCACCGAGCAGTCGAGCATCACCCAGGTCGGCTCCGTGCTCGGAACCGCCGCATACCTCTCACCCGAGCAGGCGCGCGGTGAGGAGGCCGGACCGAGCGCCGACCTGTACGCGCTCGGCGTCGTCACCTACCAGCTGATCTCCGGACGCCTACCCTACGAGGCCAACTCGCTGACCGAGCTCGCGCTCAAGCAGCAGCAGGAGGAGCCACCAAGGCTGGACACGCTCGTCGGCGCAGTCAACCCGGAGCTCGCCGAGGCGGTCGCCGGCGCCCTCGCGCTCGATCCACGCGACCGCTACAAGACCGCCTTGGAGATGCGGCACGCCCTCAGCGACGGAGCCAGAGGCGTCGCACCTGGCGGGCGGCGCGGCGCGGCCGGCACGCGCCGCTTGGCCGGGCGCGGGGCGGCGCCCGGCACCGAGGCCACCAGCGTGCTCGCCGGCGCCACACGCTCGCGCGCGGCCCCCACCGTCGCGGCGCGCCGGCCGCGCCCCGGGCCCGTCAGAGCCGCCCCCGCCCACGCGCATCCCGCCGGTCACGCCCCTGCGTCCGACCGGCGCCGCTCGCGCCTGCTCGTGACGATGCTCGCGATCCTGGTGCTCGCGGTCGCGATCGTCGCTGCCGTGATCCTGACCGCGCCCTCACCCACCAAGGTCCTATTGCGCAACGTCGTCTATTCAGACGTCCAGCACACCGCCGCCGCGCTCCAGAAGCTCGTCTCCGAAAACACGCAGTAGTGCTTGCCGCGCTCCTCGATGTCAACGAACTCGTAAAGACCGCCGGCTACCCGCTGCTGTTCGTGCTCGTCATGGGCGAGTCCAGCGGCGTCCCGATCCCCGGCGAGACCGCACTGATCGCCGCCGGCGTGCTCGCGAGCCAGGGCAAGCTGCAGATCGAGCTCGTGATCGTGGTCGCGGCCGCCGGCGCGATCGTCGGCGACAACATCGGCTACGTGATCGGCCGCAAGGGCGGGCGCTGGGTGCTCCAGCGACCCGGCGCCTTCGTCCGCCAGCGTCACACGGTTCTTGGGGTCGGCGAGCCCTTCTTCGAACGTCACGGACCCAAGGCGGTTTTCTTCGGGCGCTTCGTGCTCGGCCTGCGTGTCTGGGCATCGTGGCTGGCCGGTGCGACGCGTATGCACTGGAGCTCGTTCGCGCTGTGGAATGCGCTCGGAGGGGTCACGTGGGCGACTGCCGTCGGGCTGGTCGCCTACCTCCTCGGCAACTCCGCCGGAAGCGCAGTCGAAGCCTTCGGGATCTACGGGCTCGTCGCCGTCGCGATCGCAATCGTCGGCGGCCTCGTGCTACATCGACGCCACGTCAGTCGCGGACCGCGCACACCGAGCGAGTAGCGTTCGCCGGGGGGCCGCTCAGCAGGCGCTGCAGGGAGCGATGCGCTCCCACATGTCTGCGAGCAGACTCAGCTCGCTCTCGGAGAAGCGCGAGAAGAAGTGCTCCCTGACGACCGCCAGGTGTGTGCCGCGGGCCGCCTCCAGGCGCTCCCGCCCGGTGTCTGTGAGACACGCGTAGGAGCCGCGCGCGTCGTGGTCGCATGAGCAGCGCTCGAGCAACCCCTCACGCTCGAGACGGTCAACCAGTCGCGTCAGCCCGCTGCGCGACAGCTGCGCCTGCTCCGCCAGTTCGCACATGCGCATGCGCCCGCCGGTGGACTCCTCGAGGTGGTAGAGCACCTCGTAGGAAGTCATCGGCAGCCCGTGCGCCTGCTCCAATTCGGCGTCGAGGCGCTTGGCCAAGCACGCGTGTGCCCTGAGCAGACCCCGCCACGCGCGCAACTCCCCCAGCGAGAGTCCCTCCTGCTCGGAGGTGGCGATATTGACGGCTGTGACAGTCGACATGGCGGTCCTTGCAACGTCCCTTTCCTCAGTCGAACATAGCAGCGCGAGCGCCCGCAGCTCGCGAGATCGCTTTCATCGGCGCGTCGCCCGCCACGCCCACAGCATCATCAGCGGCTGCAGCGGCAACCGCGCGTAAAGCGCCCACGGCGGGATCCGGCGGAAGCGCTGGGGCTCGCGCGCCATGTACAAGTTCGCCGGGAACACCGCCGCCAGCAGCGCGATCAGGGCCAGACCTGACAGGCGCCGAGTCCACGGCAGCAACACTCCGACACCGCCCGCCACCTCAGCGACGCCGCTCACCTGCACGAGTAGCTTCGCGCTGCGCTTCAGCCGCGGCGGCACGATCTGCTGATACGGACGCGGCATCACGAAGTGGTTGATGCCCGCCTGAATGAAGAACGCGCCCAGCAGCTTACGCGACCTTCCCCGCCTGTTGGGGCCCTGCTCCTGTGAGTCCATCTACGCTCCCTTTCCGCCGCGCGCACGCCGCGCCTCGATCAGCGAGTGCCCGGTCATCTGCTGCGGCTGTTCGATCCCGAGCGCCTGCAGCACCGTCGGCGCGACGTCCGCCAGGATGCCGCCCTCCTCACGCAGCCGCACGCCCTTGCTCGTCAGGATCAACGGCACCGGGTTCAGCGAGTGGGCGGTGTTGGGACTGCCGTCGGGCTCGAGCATGTGGTCCGCGTTGCCGTGATCGGCCGTCACCGCGCACACGCCGCCGCGCTCGTGCACCGCCGCCGCGACCTCGCCGAGACACTCGTCTACTGTCTCGATCGCCGCTACCGCAGACTCGATCACGCCCGTGTGCCCAACCATGTCCGCGTTTGCGAAGTTGATGATCCCGAACCGCGGAGGGCTCGAATCCTCACGCCAGCCAGCGACGAACGCCGCCGCGGCCTCGCGCGCGCTCATCTGCGGCTTGTGGTCGTAGGTCGGGACGTCCCGCGGCGAGGGCACCAGCTTGCGGCGCTCGCCGCGCAGTGGCGCCTCATCGCCGCCGTTGAAGAAGTACGTCACGTGCGGGTACTTCTCGGTCTCCGCCACATGCAGCTGCGTCGCCCCCGCCTGCTCGAGCACGCGCGAGAGCGTCGTGGCCGGGTGCTCCGCGGAGAACACGACCGGGTAGGACCAGTCCTCCTCGTAGCTCGTCATCGTCGTGTAACGGCTGGTCGGCGGCGCGCCGCCGCGACCGCTCCAGCCGGGGAGGTCCTCCGGTGGGTCGGAATCACGTTCTCCGAAGCCCGGCTCCGCCAGCGCCCGCGTCAACTCGCGCATCCTGTCGGGCCTGAAGTTGAACGCGATCACGCTGTCGCCGGTGCGGATGCGCGCCTCCTCGCCCACGAGCGTCGGCTCGATGAACTCGTCGGTCTCACCTCTGCGATATGCGTTCTGGACCGCCTGCTCGCCGCTGTCCGCGCGGTGCGGCGCCCGGCCGTGCACGAGCATGTCGTAGGCGCGCTGCGTGCGCTCCCAGCGGCGGTCGCGGTCCATCGCCCAGTAGCGACCCACGACCGAGCCGACGCGAACCCCCGGTGTGGCGTCGAGCTCGCGCAGGTATGCGGCCCCCGCATGCGGCAGCGTGTCGCGGCCGTCGGTGAACGCGTGCACCACCAGGTCCTTCACCGCGAGCGCGCGCCCGAGCGCGATCAGAGCTCGCAGGTGATCCAGCGAGGAGTGCACGCCGCCGTCGGAGACAAGGCCGAGCAGGTGCACGCGCTCGGCGTCCGCGAACGCCGCTCGCAGCATCTCGTTCTGCGCGAGCGAGCCGTCGGCGGCCGCGTCGTCGATCCGCACCAGGTCCTGGCGTACCACCGCGCCCGCGCCCAGGTTCAGGTGCCCCACCTCGCTGTTGCCCATCTGTCCCGCCGGCAGTCCCACCGCCAGCCCGCACGCGTTCAGCGTCGTATGCGGATATGACGCCCACAGCTCGTCGAACACGGGCGTGCGCGCCAACGACACGGCGTTGCCCGGGCCCGGCTCAGCCAATCCCCAGCCGTCGAGCACGATCAGGCATGCACACGGCGCCGGGAGGTCTGCCGGCCCAGCCGGAAGGCTCATCGCGTGCGCGCGACTGAGCCGCCGCCGGAGCGTCCGAGGGCGGCAGCGGCCGCCGCGATCTGCGCAAACGACTCGGCCTCGAGCGACGCGCCGCCTACGAGCGCCCCGTCCACATCCGCCAGCGCCAACAGCTCCGCCGCGTTCTCCGGCTTGACCGAGCCTCCATACAAGATCCGGATCGACTGCGCCGCCTGCGCGTCACGATCTCCCACGAGCGCGCGGATGAACGCGATCGCCTCCTGCGCTTGCTCCGGCGTGGCCACCCTACCCGTGCCGATCGCCCAGATCGGCTCGTACGCGATCACCACCTCCGCCAGCCGCTCGACGGCCACGTTCGCCAGGTCGTCTCTTACCTGCTGGCGCAGCTTGCGATCGGTTTCGTCGTTGTCGCGCTCCTCCTCGGTCTCGCCCACGCACAGGATTGGCGTGAGACCCGCCGCCTGCGCCGCCGGCAGCTTCAGCGCCAGCGCCCGGTCGGTCTCGCCGAACATCGCCCTGCGCTCTGAATGACCCAGCACCACGCCGCGCACGTCCAGCTCGGTCAGCATCGGCGCCGAGATCTCGCCCGTGTACGCGCCGTCGGGCTCCTGGTGCATGTTCTGCGCGTAGACCTCCACGCGCGAGCCGCGCGCGCTGTCCACCATCGCCTGCAGATCCGTGAACGGGACGCAGATCGCGACATCGACGCCGTCCAGCGCCGATACACGTGGAAGCAGCCCCTGGATGTACTCCTCAGCCTGCTCCTGCGTCTTGTGCATCTTCCAGTTGCCCGCGATCAGCGGGGTCCGCACCGACGCGGAGGCCATTAAGAAGCGACTCCGGCGCCTTCGAGCGCCTGCACGCCGGGCAGCGCGCGACCCTCCACCAGCTCGAGCGTCGCGCCGCCGCCGGTGGACAGGTGGTCGACCGCATGCTCCAGCCCGAACTGCGCCAGCGCCGCCGCCGAGTCACCGCCACCCACAACAGTCAGTCCCGGCGCGCGCGCAACCGCCTCCGCCACGGCGCGCGTGCCCCCAGCGAACGGCTCGAGCTCGAACGCACCCATCGGGCCATTCCAGAACACCGTTCCCGCGCGCGCGATCTCAGCGCTGTAGCGCGCCACCGTCTCCGGGCCGATATCGAGGCCCATCCAGCCGTCCGGCACCTCGACCCCGTGGAGGACCCTGTGCTCGGCGTCGGCCGCCAGGCGCTTGCCGATCACGAGATCGCTCGGGACGAGCAGCCGTGCGCGGCCGCGCTGCGGCGCATGCGTGTCGCTGGCGCGCGCCAGCGCGCTGCGCGCGTGCTCGACGTCCTCGTCGTCGCAAAGCGACTTGCCGACCGTGTGTCCCTGTGCGCATAGGAACGGAAAGCACATCGCGCCGCCGATCATCACCACGTCGGCGACCGCCAAGAAGCGCTCGATCACCTTGATCTTGTCGGCCACCTTGGCGCCGCCGACGATCGCCACGAGCGGGTGCTCGGGATGCTCGAGGATCCCCGTGAGCGTCTTGACCTCCCGTTCGAGCAGCCGTCCAGCAGCGCTCGGCAGCAGGTGCGTGACGCCCTCGTTGCTCGCGTGCGCACGGTGCGCCACGCCAAAGGCGTCGTCCACGTACATATCTGCCAGCGCCGCGAGCTCCTTGGCGAACTCGGGATCGTTGCTCGTCTCCCCCGGCTCGAAGCGCACGTTCTCGAGCACCAGGATCTCTCCGTCGCGCAACTCATCAGCCAGCGCCGTCACCTCCTCGCCCACCACCGCCGGCGCGAGCGTCACCTTCGCGCCCGTCAGCTCACGCAGGCGATCCGCCACCGGCGCCAACGACAGCTCCGGCACCGGTTTCCCCTCCGGCCTGCCCAGATGCGAGACCAGCACGAGCCGCGCACCGCGAGCGCGCAGATCTTCGATCGTCGCCAAAGCAGCAGCGATGCGCCGGTCGTCGCTGACCAGCGGAACACCGCCGGCCGCCGCGTCGCTGTCCGTGCCAAGCGGCACATTGAAATCGACCCGCACGAGCACGCGCCGTCCATGCACGTCGAGGTCGTCAATGCTCCTCATCGACTCTCCCATCTGCCGCACACCTCACGATATCCACCCGGCAGGCCTCCTGTCTGCCGGCCCTGCCCCGCGGCCTGATTGAGATCGGCCGGGTCGCCGTCACTCACAAGACCCTCTGCACCAGGTCGACCACGCGGTTCGAGTACCCCCACTCGTTGTCGTACCACGCCACCACCTTCAGCATCGTCCCGTCCATCACCACCGTGAGCAGCGAGTCCACGATCGATGAGAACTGCGAGGAGATGATGTCGGTCGAGACGATCGGGTCCTCCGTGTACTGCAGGATCCCGGCGAGCGGTCCGCTGTCGGCTGCGGCCTTCAGCGCCGCGTTGACCTCCTCCACGGTCGTCTCACGAGCGCACTCAACCGTCAGATCGACAACCGAGCCCGTCGGAACCGGGGCGCGCACCGCAAAGCCGCCCAGCTTGCCCTGCAGCTCCGGGATCACCAAGCCGATCGCCTTCGCGGCACCGGTGGATGCGGGGATCAGGTTGATCGCCGCAGCGCGCGCGCGACGGAGGTCCTTGTGGGGCAGGTCCTGCAAGCGCTGGTCGGCCGTGTACGCGTGAATCGTCGTCATCAGGCCGTGCTCGATGCCGACGGTGTCGTTCACGACCTTCGCCACCGGCGCCAGGCAGTTGGTCGTGCACGATGCGTTGGAGATCACGTCGTGGCGCTCGCGGTCGTACACATCCTCGAAGTTGACCCCCAGCACCACCGTCACGTCAGGGTCACTGGCCGGGGCCGAGATGATCACCTTCTTCGCGCCCTGCGCCAGGTGCTTCGCGGCGCTCTCGCGGTCGGTGAACAATCCCGTGGACTCGATCACGACATCGACCCCGAGCTCTCCCCACGGCAGCGCCCCTGGGTCGCGCTCAGCCAGCACCAGCAGTTGTTTTCCGTCGACTTCCAGCGCTCGCTCGCCGCTTGCGCGCACCTCGCCCGGGTAGGGCCCGAGGATCGAGTCGTACTTGAGCAGATGGGCCAGCGTCGTTGAGTCGGTCAGGTCGTTCACCGCCACCCACTCGATCTCGTCCGCCAGCGCGCCACCCCGAGCCTTCCAGGCGCGGAACACGTTTCGCCCGATTCGGCCGAAACCGTTGATCCCGACGCGTACTGCCATTCACTGCCTCCTGAAACCGAAAATGAACGATGCCGGCCTCGGGAGCCCAGTGGCCGACGGGAGATCCTCCGGCCGCCGATGCTCCCTCGCCCGGCGTATGCGGTGGAGGCTATCAGCGCGCCGCAGGGGGACGACGTTGCTGCGGGGTCAGAGCCTGTTTCAGAAAGGCTCTTAGCCGGCCGCGGAGGGCTGGCCCGCCGGGTGCGGCCAGCCCGCCGGCATCTCGGCTTCGGCGGACGGCGGAGGAGCGGTCACGGTGACGGTCGCGGTGCTCGCCTCGAGCTCCACGCGCGCGAGCGCCGTGCCCGACACTGACAACGCAACGATCTCGTACGCGTCGTCGATCGCGCGCTCGACGGCAGCCGTCGGAACCAGGCATGCCTCGAGGAAGCGCCGCAGCTGGCCGCCCTCGAGCATCTGCGCGTCCGCCTCCAGCTCCTCGATATGGATAGGCGCGGCGATCCCGGCGATCTGCGGTGCAAGCATGCACGCCGCCATGTCGTCCGGGGTGGCGAGCGCCGCCGCCCGCACACGCGCGAGCAACTTCTCGGCGTCGGGCCGCGAACCGAGCTCCACGACGATCTCCCTGAGCCGCTCGTGCCCGAGCAGATCGTCCTCGCAGCGGGCCTCGATGAGACCGTCGGTGAAGAAGCACGCCACTGCGCCCAGAGGCAGCGACACGGTCGTTTGCCGGCGCCCGGTGGGGACCGTCCAGCCGATCGGCGGAGAGGCGCAGATGCCGAGCGGCTCGCGCGTGTTCAGGCCCAGCAGGATCGGCGGCGGATGCCCTGCGCTCGCATACGTCAGGCGGCCCTCACCCGTGTCGTAAGCGGCCACCACGACCGTCGCGAAGTGCTCCAGCGTGCGGTCGGCCAGCACCCGTCCGGCCAGCGCCACGGCCGCGCGGGGCTCCAGTCCGGCCTGCAGATATGCCCGCAGCGTGTATCGCATCAGCGCCGCCTGCGTCAGGGCTTCATGTCCATGGCCGGCGACATCGCCCAGGATCAGCGCGATCCTCCCCGGCTCGGGAACGAACACGTCGTAGAAATCGCCCCCTGCGGCCGGGCCCTCAGCCGGTCTGTACGCGACCGACACTGCCGCGCCGCCGATGCGGGCCGGGATCGCCGGCACGAGCGCCGCCTGCATCACGTCGACATCCGCCAGCAGCGTCGCGCGCTGGCCCTCAAGGCGTCGCGCGCGACGGGCGGCCGTGCGCGAGCGCACACCAAGCCACAGTGCCAGCAGCAGCAGCACGAGGATGATCGGCTTGCTCCAATCCGGCACGGGGAGGGGCAACGGTATGTGCCTGCCGATCGCATCGAGCGGGTCGCTGGCGCGAGCTCCCGAGCTCGAGCCGCGGGCCGCGTTCGCGCCGCGCGTAGGAGGCCCGCTCACAGCCACCTCGACGCCCGCCGTGGAGCTGCCGCGAGCGCCCGCTCCACTCGGGCCACGCGCGCCACGTGACGCCGGGGGCCCTCGCCGCGCGCCGCCGCTGCGGGTGGATCGGCGACTCGTGGCCTTGCCGGCCGGCGTCGAGCGAGATGCCGCGGCGGCGCTCGAGCCAACCGCCGCCGCCGTCGCCGTCGGCCCGTGGCCGGCGCCCGGAGAGGATGCTTCGCCGGCCGGTGTCCCCGAGGCGCCCGCGCCCGGACTCGTCGGAGTGCCCGTGCGCGGGACTTCCGTGGGTATGCCGCTCGGGGTGCCCGGAGTCGAAACCGTCACCGGGGGTGTCGAGACGGTCACCGGTGGCGTCGACACTTTGACTTCCGGCGTTTCCACGGTGACCGTCGGCGTCGACACGGTGACCGACGGGACGGATGCATTGACCGCAGGTGTGGAGAGCGTGACCGACGGCGTTGACACCGTCACACCGGGTACCGAGACCCCGACGCCCGGCAGCGACACGCCGGCCTGGGCATCCGCGGAGCCGCCCGCCAGCAGCGCAGCGGCCACGCCCATCAGCGACGCAGCCGCTCGGCGCACCTCAATCAGCCGCCAGCGCCAGTAGCGCCGCCTCGCGGGTGGGATAGAGGGTGATCAGGCCAGTGACCCCCGCTATGTCGAAGGTTCGCAGCACCCGCTCGTTCTGCTCGCTGCAGACCACCGCGAGCGATCCGCCCCCGTGCTCGCGCAGCCTCATCACCGCGCCCACAAGAGCGCCGATCGCAGTCGAGTCGATGAACGTCGTCGGCGACAGATCGACGACGAGCCGCATACCGGCGCCGATGGCCTCGGCAATGCGTTCTCTGAACCGGGGACTCGCCGCGTAATCGAGCTCCCCACCAGCAACCAGGATGACGACCTCTTCGTCATGGTCGACACCCTGTGTCGTTGCGTCCTCGGTGAGATAGAAAAAACTCATCCGCTGCTCCGGTGCTTGGCGACCAGAGACCTCTCCCATTTTCGGCGGCCGCTATCAATGCTGTAGCACACAGTTCGCAGAAACCCCCTGCAGTGGGCGGTTTTTGGCCGCAATTTCGAGCTCAGGAGGCGCGCGGCGACTTGTCCAGATCCCGATGCGCTACAGCCACGTCGAGATCGTCCTCATCGCTATAGCGCTGAGCCAGGTGCTCGGCGATCGCCACCGAGCGGTGGCGCCCGCCGGTGCAGCCGATCGCGATCACGAGGTGCGCCTTGCCCTCGGCGACGTACTGCGGCAGCAGGAAGTCCAGCAGCGCCTCGAGCCGCTCATACAGCTCCTCGAGACGCCCATCGCGCGCGATGTACTCGACCACCTCGGCGTCCAATCCGGTCAGTTGCTGCAGCTCCGGCTCGTAGTGGGGATTGGCAAGGAAGCGCACATCGAACGCCAGGTCCTCCTCGCGAGGCGGACCGTGCTTGAAGCCGAAGCTCATGAACGTCACCGACAGCCGTCCGACGGCCTGGCGCGGCAGGAACTCCTCCGCGATCTTCTCGCGCAGCATCGCCGCCGACATCGCGGTCGTGTCGATCACCAGGTCGGCGCGTCCGCGCAGCGGCTCGAGCAGCGCGCGCTCGGCCGCCACCCCCGCCGCGACGCTCCCCTCCGGCGCGAGCGGGTGACGCCGGCGGGTCTCCTTGTAACGGGTCACGAGCGTCTGCTCCGCGGCCTCGAGGAACAGCACGTGGTGCGAGAGCCCAAGCGCGTCGAGATCGTCCACCACGGCGCGCAGCGCATCGAAGTACACGCCGCCGCGCACATCTGAGACGACCGCCGCGCGCTCGACCTTCGACCCCTTGTGCACGAACAGCTCGACCAGCGAGCGGATCATCTCCGGCGGCAGGTTGTCCACGCAGAAGTAGCCCGCGTCCTCGAACACGTTCATCGCCGTCGACTTGCCCGCTCCCGAGAAACCCGTGATCACCACGAGGTCCTCCAGGCGCGACTCGATCACCGGCTTGTCAGTTTTCCCGCCAGCGGGGCGCAGCGGGCGCAGTGGCCTGATCACCGCCATCACCAGTGATTGTGCCGCGCCCGGCGGACGCGCGGGTCAACCGATTGTGAACGGCTCATGACCAAAGCTCGAGCGACGAGCGATCGAGGACGCAGACCGATCGAAGATCGTCCAGCGAAATCCCTCGGCCGGCTCAGCCGGCGCGGTGGAGGTAAGCGTGTATATCGCGACCGACCTTCGCCGGCAGTCCGGGCACTGACTGCAGTTCCTCACTTGACGCCGAGACGACCGCCTCGGGCGAGCCGAAATGCGTGAGCAGTGCGCGCTTGCGCGCCGCGCCGATCCCCGGCAGCTCGTCCAACAGCGAGCTCTTCATCGCCTTGTCGCGACGACCGCGATGATGGGTGATCGCGAAGCGGTGCGCCTCATCGCGGACGCGCTGCAGCAGCTGCAGCTCTGGAGTGGAGTGCTCGAGCACGAGCGGCGCGCGCGCGCCCGGCACGAATATCTCCTCGATCCGCTTGGCAAGCGACACGACCGCCACGCCGCGCTCGCGAAAGCCCCGCAACGGCCCGAGCCCGGCGGCGAGCTGCCCCTTACCGCCGTCGATCACGACCAGGTTCGGCAGCGCCGCGAAGCTCTGATCGTAGGCGGTGTCGTGCGGCGAGATGTCCGCCTGGCGCTCCCATTGGGCAAAGCGACGGCTCAGGACCTCCGCCATCGAGGCGAAGTCGTCCGGTGCGCCCTCTGTCGTGCGGATCGTGAAGCGACGATAGTCGGACTTCTTCGGCGCGCCGCCCTCGAACACGACCATCGACGCGACCGTGTGGGTGCCGCCGAGGTTCGAGATGTCGAAGCACTCGATCCGAATCGGGGGAACGTCGAGGCCCAGCGCCACCTGCAGGCCCTCGAGTGCCTCCACCCGGCTCTGGCGTCGGCGCTCGGAGCGCAGGCGCTCCTGGTCGAGCGCGAGTAGCGCGTTGCGCTCGGCCAGCTCCAGGATCCGGCGCTTCTCGCCGCGTTCGGCCGCGCGTAGCTCCACCGGGCCGCCGCGCCGGCTGGAGAGAGCGTCTGCCAGCGCCTGGCGCCGATCCAGGCCACGCCGGACCACCAGCAGCGCCGGGATCGACGTGTAGCCCCCGTAGTACTGGAGCATGAACTCCTCCCCCACCTCCGCCTCGTCGCGCTCGGCCTCGTTCGCCAGGTAGAAGGACTGACGGTCCGACAGCACGCCGTCGCGCACCTGAAAGACCTGGGCGTTCGCCTCGCGCCCGTCCACAGCAACCGCGACCGCGTCGAACGTGCCCACCGACTCGCTCGTCACCCGGCGGCGCTCCAACAGCGAGCGTACCGCCTGCAGCCTGTTGCGCTCGAGCGTCGCCTGCTCGAACTCCTCCTCTGCCGCCGCCGCCAGCATGCGGGCCTCGAGATCCCGCTCGATCGCCGAGAAGCGACCGCTGAGGAAGTCGATCACCCCGTCGATGCTGTCGCGGTACTCGTCTTTGGAGACGTAGTCGACGCACGGCGCCCCGCAGCGCTTGATGTAGTAGTCCAGGCAGGGGCTGCCGCTGCGCCGGCCCGGCTCGGGACCGGTGCACGAGCGGAACATGAACACCTTCGCGAGCACCTCGAGCGTCGCCCGCACGCGCTTCGCGTTCGAGTACGGGCCGAAGTAGGCGCGTCCCGGCCGGTGGCGCTCGCGCGTGAAGTACACCCGTGGATATGGCTCGTCGAGCGAAATCGCAATGAACGGATAGGACTTGTCGTCGCGCAGGCGGATGTTGAAGCGCGGCCGGTACTGCTTGATGAAGCTCTGCTCAGCCAGCAGCGCATCCGCCTCGGTGGCCACGACGACGCACTCGATCTGCTCGACGCTGGCAACCATCTCGGCATGCCCCGGTGAACTCGATCCCCGCCCGCCCACCTGCGCTTTGGAGAAGTGAGACGCAACCCGCTTGCGCACCGACTTGGCCTTGCCGACGTAGATCACGCGCCCGCGCGAGTCCCTGAACAGGTACACGCCCGGCTGGTCGGGCAGCGCGCGGCGCTGCGCGGCGAGGCTCGTGCGCGCGTCCTCGGCAGCCGTCGGTTGCTCGCCGTCGCGCAGCGTGGGGTCGTCTGCGTCTGTCACTGCTCTTGTCGCAGCCATCACTCAGAGGTTAGGCGCCGCTCGAAGCGGCTCAGTAGCGACGGGCCTGTCGGTACACAGCGACGAGCGAGTACACGACGAGCGCCGCCAGCACGAACCAGGCGAGCTCGCCCAACCCGCTCCACCTGTGCACCTGCACCAATTCGCTGCCCCGCACCTGCAGCGCGTACCACATCCGGCTCCGCACCACGTACAGGAACACCGCCAGCACGACCGCGCCGTACAGCAGGCCCCGGTATCGGTCGCCCAGCCCGTACAGACTCATGTGGTGTTCGCGATACATGCGCAGGCCGAGATAGCCAATCGCGACACCGAACCCCACCCACAGGACAGCTTCGAAGGTGTTGGCGGCGCGCCCGCCGCCGGGGATGAAGTACACCGCCGCCGCGATCACGAGGATGATCGCGATGTTGCGCGCGTGCTTCATGCGTTCGCTCACACCGAGAGGTTAGCCGCCGCGAACGGTCCGGTTCCTAGTCGACGAGCGTCTCGAGGCGCGCGTAGGCGTCCTCGACCGCGCGCGTCGCCGCCGTGTGACGCGCTTCGGACTTGGCCGACTCATAGCGACTCGCCCACGCCGCCGGATCGATGAGCTCGGCTTCGAGCGCACGCAGCGCCGCCTCGGCCGCTTCGACGTCGCGCTCGGCCCTTTGCTGGGCGCTGACGCGGTTCTTGGATGCGCCCTTCGCCTTCGCCTTGCGCTTCGGTTTGTCTGTGGCCCCCACCCCCGGCTCCTCTGGCCGGCTTCGCTGCGTAGCGCCGCTCGGACTCGAGCCGTTGACGGCGTCCATTGGTGGCCGCGAGCCGGGCGTCGGCGCGCCCGGGCCACTGGCCGCGCGAAGTTCGTCGCGCACGCGCACGTACTCCGGCCAGCCGCCGACGTAGCTGTGCAGCGAGCGCTCCTGGACCGCGACCGTGCGCGTGCCGACCGCGTCCAGAAGCGCACGATCGTGAGACACGAGCAGGATCGCCCCGGGGAAGGAGCGCAGCGCGTCCTCCAACGCCTCGCGGCTCTCGAGGTCGAGGTGGTTGGTGGGCTCGTCGAGGATCAGCACGTTGGCGCCGGACTGGACGAGCACCGCCAGCGACAGTCGCCGGCGCTCACCACCCGAGAGCCCGCTCAGCGGCTTATCACCGTCCTCGCCCGAGAACAGGAAGCGTCCCAGCAGCGCGCGCGCCTTACCGGGGCTGAGACCCGTGGCGCGCTGCGCCGCATCGGCGACGCTCTGCTCGGGCGGCCCGCCCGCGCCGAGCTCGTCCGCGTGCTGGGAGAGGTAGCCGACCTTCACGTTATGGCCGGTGCTCAGCTTCCCCGCCGCGAGCGGCCGGCGGCCGGCGAGCGTCTCGATCAGCGTCGTCTTGCCGGTGCCGTTCGGTCCCACCAGCGAGACGTGCTCGCCGCGTTCGAGCCACAGCTCGACATGATCGAGCAGCACGATCGGACTCCCATCCGCCCTCTCGCCGATCTCGACGCGGCCGTCCTGCAGCTCGAAGATCACCCTGCCGGTGCGCTCGGGCGCCGCGAACTCGAACTCCAGGCCCTTGCCGTCGCGGGGGTCGCGCTCAATGCGCTCGATCTTGTTCAGCTTCTTCACCCGCGACTGGGCCTGTTTCGCCTTCGTCGCCTTGTAGCGGAAGCGCTCGATGAAACGCTCCATGCGCTCGATCTCGGCCTGCTGCTTGTCGATCGCCTTGCCCAGCGCCATGTCGCGCGCCGCCTGCTCGCGTCGCCACTGATGCCACGTGCCGGCGAAGAAGCGCGAGCGTCCGGCCTCGAGCTCCAACACAGCCGTGCCCACCGCCTCCAGAAACCAGCGGTCGTGCGCCACGAGCACGACCGCCGCGTCGAGGTCCACGAGGGTCTGCTCGAGCCACTCCAGCGACTCGATGTCCAGGTGGTTCGTCGGCTCGTCGAGCAGCAGCACGTCGGCGCCGGTCGCCAACGCGCGCGCGAGCGACGCGCGCGTGAGCTGGCCGCCGGAGAAGGTGTCCAGGTTGCGGTCGAGGTCCGCGTCGCGAAAGCCGAGTCCGTGCGCCATCGCGGTTGCGCGGTTGCGCCAGAGGTAGCCGCCGCGCGACTCCAGGCGGGCCTGCGCACGCGCATAACGGGCGAACGTCGCCTCGTCGCTCGCGCCCGCCGCCATCTTCGCCTCGAGCGCCGCCAGCTCAGCTTCGATCTGCAGCTCCTCCGCGCAGCCTGACAGCAGGTAGTCGCGCAGCGCCACGTCGCGCTCGCGGGGCGGGCGCTGATCGTGCAGGGCGATGCGCACGCCCTTGGCGACGCTCAGCTCACCGCGGTCGATCGAGGTCTCGCCCGCGAGCATCCGCAACAGCGTCGTCTTGCCCGCCCCGTTGCGCCCCGCGATCGTCATCCGTTCGCGTCGCTCGAGCTTGAACGAGACGCCGCGCAGCAGCGGCTTGCCGGCCATGTCCTTGTGCATGTCTGATGCGGTCAGAAGCGCCATCGGCTGCTGATGGTAGGCGCTGGATTTGCCTTTGCTCGACGCTTCGCCTCCACGTGCTCAGGTAGGATCACGCCAGATGCGCACCCGGCTGCTCGCAACGCTGTTCACGCTCGCGCTGCTCGCGTCGCTCGCGCTCGCCCCCGTCGCCGGCGCATACAACGACGGTCGCGGCCTGTACGGCGACGTCAAGGAAGAAGCGGTTACCATCACCGGCCTCGCGCTGATCGTCTTCTTCCCGTTGTTCGTGTTCTCGATGAGCATGCTCCAGCGCGGCTTGGAGAAGCGCAAGGAAGCGCGCAAAGCCGCACACAAGGCGTTCCTCGCGAACGGCCAGTGGCGCGGCGGTTGGTAGCACGAGCGTTCCCATGACGGAGCCGGCGCCGGTTCGCTACGAGCGCGACGGCGCCGCCGCCGTGATCACGATCGACCGCCAGCATCGGCGTAACGCCGTCGATGGTCCGACAGCAGCGGCCTTGCACGAGGCGTACCTGCGCTTCGAGGCCGATGAAGAGGCGCGCGTGCTCGTCGTCACGGGAGCCGGCGATGTCTCCTTCTGCGCGGGCGCCGACCTCAAGGCGACCCACACGATGGCCGGGCGGCTGATGAGCGATGAGGGGCCGATGGGTTTCACGCGGCTGACGCCGTCGAAGCCCACAATCGCCGCGATCTCCGGGTACTGCCTCGCGGGCGGCCTCGAGATCGCGCTGTGGTGCGATCTGCGCATCGCCACCGAATCCTCGATGCTCGGCTATCCAGAGCGTCGCTGGGGGGTGCCGTTGATCGACGGTGGCACCCAACGCCTGCCGCGCATCGTCGGCCTCGGGCGCGCGCTCGATCTGATCCTCACCGGGCGCATGATCGACGCCAGCGAGGCGCTGTCGATGGGTCTGCTGACCGAGGTCGTCGCGCCCGGCGCTCACCTCGAGCGCGCGCTCACGCTCGCCGAGGGCCTCGCGCGCTTCCCGCAGCGGACGATGCTCGCCGATCGACGCGCCGCAATCGAAGGCTTCGGCATGCCTCTCTCCGACGCGCTCGCGCTCGAGGCGAAGGCGGGGCCGGAGGTGTTCGAGGACGGCGCGCGCGGCGCGCAGCGCTTCGCCGCCGGCGAGGGCCGCGGGGGCGCCGGCGCGGGGGCGTGATCTAGCGACCAGGACTGCCGCCTGTGCAGTCCCTCACAGGCTTCCGCGCGGCACGATCCAGCGCGTCGGTTGACCTGTGATCGCCGCGATGCGCTCGAAATCCGCGTCGTAGTGCAGCAGCTCGACCCCCGCGGACTCCGCGGCAGCGGCGATCAGCAGGTCCGCATGCCCGACGCTGCGCTGGTGGGCGCCACCTTGGTGGGCCAGCTCGCGGTAGACGTCGATCGCGCGCGCCCACTCGCGCTCGGCGATCGGGAACTGCGGCAGTTCGTTCAGCTCAAATCTGTGCTCATCGAACTCCCGGCCGTTGCGAGCGCGCTTCAACAGCTCCAGGGAAACCATCGCACACGTGCCAATATCGCCCGCGAACATCGTCGCGTTGAACGCCGTCTGCAAATCGGGAGTGCGTCGCGATACCCCCCATGCGCTGGTGTCGGCGAGTTGAATCACTCAGCAACCAGCTTGCCCCAGGGCTTTGTTTCGCTCCGTGAGCGGCGCATCTCCTTGACATCCTCCAGGGTCATACCGCCGAGGTTCCATTCACCAAGCCGTTTCAAGCGCTCGCGACGAACCACGTCGCGCAGCGCGTGGTGCACCGTGTCGGTTGTGTTCCTCGTCTTCAGCACCTCACGCGCCTCAGCCACAAGGTCCGTGTCCAGATTGATCGTCGTCCGTCTCACCATTGGCACCCTTCCATATACGCTTGTAGATCAATAGCCATACAGCGATTCTATCGTTGTATGCACAAAGTTGTCACAGTTCAGGCACACTTGTGCGCGCAACCCGCAGGCGGGCGCGCGGACAAAGCCACATGGCAGCCAAAACGCCGGTCACGAACTCTTGGCGCAGGGTATGCTCGCCTAGGCAATGGCCTACTTCGTGACAGGAGCAACCGGCTTTATCGGTCGCCGGCTGGTGGAGCGGCTACTCGAGTTGCGCCAGGGCAACGTGTACGTGCTCGTACGCGAGAGCTCAACCGGCCGGCTGGACGACCTGATCGCGCGCTGGGGCATGGTCGCTGGATCCTCGGCCAAGGAGCGCGTGCAGCCGGTGATCGGCGATCTGCGCCGCCCGCTGCTGGGCGTCGATAAGGAGCGCGTTGCGGAGCTGCGCGGCGAGATCGACCACTTCTTCCACCTCGCCGCCGTCTATGACATGACCGCGCCCGCCGAGCGCAACACGGCGGTCAACGTCGGTGGAACCACGCACGCCGTCGAGCTGGCCCGGGCGATCGACGCCAAGCGCCTGCACCACGTGTCCTCGATCGCCGTCGCGGGCACCTACCGGGGCATCTTCGACGAGGACATGTTCGACGAGGGCCAGCGCCTGCCCTCGCCGTATCACCGCACCAAGTACGAGTCCGAGCGGATCGTGCGCGAGCAGCCGTACGTGCCGTGGCGCGTCTACAGGCCGGGCGTCGTGGTCGGCGACTCCGAGACCGGCGAGATGGACAAGATCGACGGCCCGTATTACTTCTTCAAGGCAATCCAACGGCTGCGCCAGCTGCTGCCCGAGTGGGTGCCGCTCGTGGGGTTGGACCTGGGCTACACGAACATCGTCCCGGTCGACTGGGTTGCCGGCGCGCTCGAGCACATCGCGCACGAGCCCGACCTCGACGGCCGGGCGTTCCATCTCACCGACCCGCGCGGGCAGCGCGTCGAGGATGTGATCAACGAGCTGGCGACGATCGCGCACGCGCCGCGTTTCGCGGTGAGCATCGACAAACGGATCACCGACCCGCTGCCGAAGTGGCCGCTCAAGCTGGCGCTGGCGTTGCCGCCCCTGCGTCAGGCCCGCACGCTGGCGCTGCGCGATCTCGGCATCCCCGAGGAGGTGCTCGCCCACATGGAGCTCGTGCCGCGCTTCGACACGCGCGAGGCCACGCGCGCGCTCGCCGACTCGCAGCTCGAGCAGCCGCCGCCGCTGAAGGACTACATCGGACGCCTGTGGGACTACTGGGAGCGCGACATGGACAACCAGCTGCGCCGCGGTGCCACGCTCAAGCAGGCGCTCGATGGCAAGCACGTGCTGATCACCGGGGCGTCCTCGGGCATCGGACGCTCGACCGCGCTCAAGGTCGCCGAGGCGGGCGGCGTGCCGCTGCTGGTAGCGCGCAACGTCGACAAGCTCGAGGAGGTGCGCGCCGAGATCGTGGCCGGCGGCGGCACCGCCTATGTCTACGCAGCGGACATCTCCGACATCGAGTCAGTCGAACGGCTGCTCGAACGCGTGCTCGCCGACCATCGCAACATCGACATGCTCGTCAACAACGCCGGACGCTCGATCCGCCGCTCGATCGCGCTCAGCTACGACCGCTTCCACGACTTCGAACGCACGATCCAGCTCAACTACTTCGGCGCCGTCAAGCTGATCATCGGCCTGTTGCCGCACATGCGCGAGCGCGGCTCAGGGCACATCGTCAACGTCTCCTCGATCGGCGTGCAGACCAACCCGCCGCGCTTCTCCGCCTACGTCGCCTCGAAGGCGGCGCTCGACGCGTTCACGCGCGTGGTCGCCTCAGAGGTCATCGGCGATGGCGTCACCTTCACAACGATCCACATGCCGCTCGTGCGCACACCGATGATCGCTCCCACGAAGATGTACGACGCCTTCCCCGCAATCAGCCCCGAGGAGGCCGCCGACATGATCTGCGAGGCGCTGCGCGCGCGCCCCAAGGAGATGGGTACGTGGATGGGGAAGTTCGGGGAGGTCGCATACACGCTGTCGCCGAGCACCGTCGACCGGCTCCTGCACCTCGCCTACCGCGTGTTCCCGGACTCGGCCGCGTCCAAGGGCCACGCCGACGTGGAGGAGCGCGCGTCCTTCGAGCAGATCGCGATGGCGACGCTCACCAGGGGCGTGCACTGGTAGCGCCCCTGCGTGGTCGCGGCGGCCGCGGTCTTGAGATGATCAAAGGGTGAGCGAGTCGGCCCTGGCGATCGAGGTGAGCGCGCTTCGAAAGCGCTATGGCGAGTACGAGGCGGTGCGCGGCATCGACATCACCGTTCGGCGAGGCGAGGTGTTCGGGCTGCTCGGTCCGAACGGCGCCGGCAAGACGACCACCGTGGAGATCCTCGAGGGCTACCGCACGCGCACCAGCGGTGAGGTCTCCGTGCTCGGCTACGACCCGGCCGGGCGCTCGATCGAACTGCGCCGTCGGATCGGAATCGTGCTGCAGTCGGGCGGCATCTACAGCCACATCACCCCGCGCGAGGCGCTCAGACACTGGGCGAGCTTCTACCCGCATCCGCGCGAGGTCGAGGAGGTGCTCGCGCTCGCCGGCCTCGAGGACAAGGCCGACGAGCGCAGCCGCACGCTCTCCGGCGGTCAGCTGCGCCGACTGGACTTCGCGCTGGCGCTGGTCGGCGACCCGGAGCTGATCTTCCTCGACGAGCCCACCACCGGCTTCGACCCGCAGGCCCGGCGGGCGGCGTGGAACACCGTGCGCTCGCTGCGCGAGCTCGGCAAGACGATCCTGCTCACCACGCACTACCTCGAGGAGGCGCAGGCGCTCGCCGACCGCGTCGCGATCGTCAAGGACGGGCGCGTGCTCGCAATCGGCGCTCCGCGAGAACTGATGGCCCGCCCACCCGGCCATCCCCCCGGGGCGGCGAGCTATCGAGTCTCCTACCGCGATTCGAGCGGCGAGCTGATCGAGCGCGAGACCGACGACCCGACAGCGCTCTTGAACGAGCTCACAGGCGAAGCGCTCGCGCGCGGGCAGCAGCTGCAGGAGCTGTCGGTCTCCCGCCCGACGCTCGAGGACGTCTACCTGGAGCTGACGGCCAATGCCTGAGGCGCTCGGCAGCGCGCGCGCTCGGCCGTCGCCGCCCAACCCGGTCGTGCTGTCGTGGCGCCAGTACCGCCTCGAGCGCAGGATGTTCTGGCGCAACCCGAGTGCCGCGTTCTTCAACTTCGTGCTGCCGCTGGTGATCCTCGTGGGCGCCGGCGCGGCGCTCAGCGGCAACCAGCACCAGCTCAACCGGCTCGTACCGATGATCGCCGGCATGAGCGTAATGTCGACGACCTTCACCGCGCTTGCCTACAACATCGTGTTCCTGCGCGAGCGCGGCGTGCTGAAGCGGATCCGCGGGACGCCGTTGCCGACCGTGTCCTACTTCGGCGGTGTGGCCGCCAACGCAGTCACGAATACGGCGCTGCAGATCGGGATCATCGTCGTCGCCGGGCGCGTGTTCTTCGGCGTCGGCTGGCCTCGTCACTGGGAAGCGCTGATCGTGTTTGTGCTCGCCGGCGTCGTGTGCTTCGCCGCGCTCGGCGTCGCCTTCGCGCACCTGATCCCCAACTTCGAGTCGACCGCGGCGTACGTCAACGCTGTGTTCCTGCCGGTCGTGGCGATCTCCTTCTACGCGTTCGACTCCAGCAGCGCGCCCGGCTTCGTCAGCACGATTGCCGACGCGCTGCCGCTCAAGCCGCTGATCGACGGGCTGTCGGCGGCGATGATCGGCGGCGCGAGCCTCGGCGGCAGTCTCGACTCGCTCGCGGTGATCGCCCTGTGGGGCGCGTTCGGACTGTACTTCGCCGTGCGCGGCTTCTCGTGGGAGGCCGCGCGCACGTGAGGCAGCTCGCGCAGGATGTTCACCTGTTGCGCGGCTGGCCGCCGAACGCGATCAACGTGTACGTGATCGGCGACGTGCTGCTCGACGCCGCCACGCGTCAGGGAGAGCGGCGGATCTTGCGCCAGATCGCCGGGCGCACGCTCAGCGCACATGCCCTCACGCACGCCCACCCCGATCACCAGGGCTCCAGTCACGCGATCTGCGAACGCCTGCAGATTCCACTGTGGTGCGGTCAGGGCGACGTGCCCGCGATGGAGACTCCCGGCGGCATCCACAACCCGAAGGCGCCACCGTGGCTTGACCGGCTCTACACGCGGTTCTGGACCGGACCCGCGCACCCGGTCGCGCGGGCGCTCGTCGAGGGCGACGTCGTGGCGGGCTTCACAGTGCTCGAGACGCCCGGACACTCTCGCGGCCACGTCGCCTACTGGCGCGAGTCAGACCGCGTGCTGATCCTCGGCGATGTGCTCAACAACATCGACATCCGGACGGGGATGCCCGGGCTGCACGAGCCGCCGGCGATGGTCTCGCCCGACCCCGCCCGCAACCGCGCATCGGCGCGCCGGCTCGCCGCGCTGCGTCCACGGTTGACGCTCTTCGGCCACGGCGCTCCGGTGCGAGACCCCGGGAAGCTAGCCGATTTCGTCGCCGGCTTGCCGAGTTGAGCGGCGCGATGGACGAGACGATCTTTCGCGCCGGCGACGAGCGCGAGCAAGCGGCGGCCGGCATGTCCTCTTCCGACGGCCGTGTAACCATGGTTATACGGCCGACCGAGCAGGCGCGGGGCCCCTGGGATCCACGCGCGCTGCACGGCGGCGCGCCAGCGGCGCTGTTCGCGGCCGCCTTCGAGCGCGCCGAGCCCGGCTCCGAGCTGCAGATCGCGCGGCTGGGGTTCGAGTTCCTGCGCCCGATCCCGCTCGCCCCGCTGCAGCTCTCGACGCGCATCGTGCGACCCGGCCGGCGCGTACAGGAGCTCGCCGGCGAGCTGACCGCCACGGACCCCCAGTCTGGCGCAGAGCAGCTCGTGTGTCGCGCGAGCGCGTTGCGTGTCCAGTCGATCAGCGCGGAGGTGGCGGACGCGGCAATCGCCGGCGCGCCCGAGGCCACCACAAGCGCACGCGAGGAACCACTGCCGCCACCGCAGGCCGGCAAGGGCGTGCGCTTCTCGCTGAACGACTCCGAAGAATCGAGCTTCGCGGCCACCGCGATGGAGATGCGCTGGCTCGATGACCCCCGCACGCCGGGCCCGGCACGTGTGTGGATGCGTCTGCGCCACCCGCTGCTGCCCGGCGAGCAGCTCAGCCCGCTCGCGCGCCTAGCCGCGACCGCCGACTTCGGCAACGGCGTCGCTGCCGCGCTGCCGTTCGAGCGCTACCTGTTCATCAACGCCGATCTCACCATCCACCTGCAGCGCGAGCCGCGCGGCGAGTGGATCGGGCTCGACGCGCGCACGTGGCTCCAGGACGGTGGCGCGGGCCAGGCAGAGAGCGTCCTGCACGACCTCGACGGCCCGGTCGGCCGCGCGTTTCAGACGCTCGTGGTCGAGCCGCGTTGAGGCCTGGAAATGCCCTCCAGAAAATAGTTGCGGACGCAAGCAACGTTGCTACTGTCGGGGGCAGCCTGTCCTAGATGAGACAACAGCCACCCCCCAAATAGGAGACCCGATGTCAACACCAGAGAGCACAGCCACCCAGACCCCGCTGCCGACCGGCACCTGGAAGATCGACCCGATCCACTCGAGCGTCGAGTTCCAGGTCAAACACCTCGGCATCGCGACCGTCAAGGGCCAGTTCACGGACTTCGAGGGCACGCTCGAGGTGACACCGGACGGGCTCAACGCCTACGGCACAGTCGACGTCGCCAGCGTCAACACGCGCGAGCCTCAGCGCGACACGCACCTGCGCTCGCCCGACTTCTTCGACGTCGAGAACCACCCGCAGATCACTTTCAAATCCACAGCCGTGCGTCCGCTCGACGACGACGAGTTCGAGGTCGAGGGCGACTTCACGATCCGTGGCATCACCAAGCCGCTGAAACTGGTGGGCGTGCTCGAGGGCACCGAGACCGACCCGCAGGGCAACGAGCGCGTCGGCCTCTCGGCCACCGCCGCGATCAATCGCTCGGACTACGGCATGACGTTCAACATGCCGCTCGGCTCGGGCAACGTCGTCGTCGGCGAGAAGGTCAAGATCCTGATCGACATCTCAGCCGTCAAGGCCGGCTGAGCGCGACCAACAACGGTTTCGCGGGTCGCGCGGCCCCGCAGTCACGCGACCCGCCCCGGCCGCCGGCAGGCGGTCCCTCAACTAGGTGTTCTCGCTGCGGCGCCGCCTCAGCGCACGATCACGTCGGCGAGCGCCTCGTCGACCGCCGTCAGCGTGTCGGCGCTGAGCTTCACGCCCGACGCCGATGCGTTCGCCCGCACCTGCTCGGGACGGCTCGCGCCGACGATCGCCGACGCGAGATTCTGCTGGCGCAGCACCCACGCGAGCGCCATCTGGGCCATCGTCAGCCCAGCCTGCTCGGCGATCGGCTGCAGGCGCTGGACCGCCTCCAGCACGCGCGGCTCGATCAGGCGGTCGATGAAGCCACCCATGCTCTCGCTCGCCGCACGCGAGTCCGGCGGCGGCGGCTCACCCGGCCGGTACTTGCCGGTGAGCACGCCCTGCGCCAGCGGTGACCACACGATCTGCGAGATGCCCTCCGCCTCGCACAGCGGGATCAACTCCGCCTCGGGAGCTCGCCACAGCATCGAGTACTGCGGCTGGCTAGAGACCCAGCGCTCGACGTCCGGTAGCGCGAGCGACTCGACGACCTTCTCCACCGGCCACTCGCTGAAGCCGATGTGGCGCGCCTTGCCCGCCCGCACCACTTCGGTGAGCGCGCCCATCGTCTCCTCCAGTGGCGTCTGCGCGTCGTAGCGGTGACACTGGTACAGGTCCACGTAGTCGGTCTGCAGGCGCTCCAGCGAAGCGTCGATCTGCTTGTGGATCTGGGCCGCCGACAGGCCGCGATCGGTGTCGGACATCGGGAAATAGAGCTTCGTCGCGAGCACGTAGGAGGAGCGCTCGTGATCGGAGAGAACTTCGCCGAGCAGCGCCTCGGCGGTGCCGCGCCCGTACACGTTGGCGGTGTCAATGAAGTTGATGCCCTCCTCGAATGCCGCCTCCACGCACGCACGCGCCTGCTCGCGCTCCACCCCGCCCGAGTACGTCAGCCACGAACCGAGGCTGATCTCGGAGACCTCGATGTCGCTCGTGCCGAGCCTGCGGAAATCCATCCGCCGGGAGGCTACCCTGAAACGCGATGCGGCCTATCTTCAACAGTCGGACATGACCGTCATCGACCCCAGCATGCGCGTCCGCTCGGTGACGCTCGCCGTCAGCGACCTTGGGCGCAGCGCTGACTTCTACGAGCGGGTTATCGGCCTGCCGCTGATCTCCCGCGACGAGCGCTCCGCGCGGCTCGGCCCCGACGCCCAGCGCCCGGCGCTCGTGCTCAGCGACATCGAATCTCCGACGCCGCTGCCGCCGAGCGCCACTGGCCTCTATCACGTCGCGTGGTTGCACCCGAGCCGCGCCGCGCTCGCCGACAGCGTGCGCCGGGTGGCCGGCGCGAGCTGGCCCTTCGAGGGCGCCTCCGACCACGGCGTCTCCGAGGCGCTCTACCTGAGCGACCCCGACGGCCTCGGAATCGAGCTGTACGCCGACCGGCCGCGCGAGCGCTGGGAACGGGCAAGCGACGGCCACAGCGTGAACATGGTGACGCTGCCGCTCGATCTCGAAGACCTGCTCGCGCAGTCCCTCAGCGAACCGTCCGCGGCCGTCCCGACAGACACCAAGGCCGGCCACGTGCACCTGAAGGTCTCCGACGTGCCCAGCGCGACCGCCTTCTACCGCGACGCGCTTGGCCTGGAAGAACAGGCGCAACTGCCTTCTGCCGCGTTCCTTGCCGCCGGCGGCTACCACCATCACGTCGGGCTGAACTCGTGGCAGAGTCGCGGCGCCGCAAGCGCACCCGACAGCGCGCCCGGCCTGCGCCAGATCGAATTCGAGCTCGGCGACGCAACTGCCCTGGACGCGCTCGAGCGCACCATCGCGGATGCAGGCGCACCCGCGGCACCCGAACGTAGCGACGAGGAGCTTTCGGTGCGCGACCCCGACGGCCAGCTGCTCGCGTTCGCGCAGCGCTAGTCGCGCTGTCCCGCTCCTCGCTCAGCCGCTGACAGCGTCCAGGCGCGCGATCTCATCCGCCGTCAGCTGCAGATCGACGCACGCCGTCAGCTCGGCCAGCTGCTGGATCGAGGTGGCGCTTGCGATCGGCGCGAGC
This sequence comes from uncultured Solirubrobacteraceae bacterium, assembly GCA_963737025.1. Taxonomy (GTDB): domain Bacteria; phylum Actinomycetota; class Thermoleophilia; order Solirubrobacterales; family Solirubrobacteraceae; genus Palsa-744. The sequence goes on along the minus strand of CAVTRA010000003.1, from coordinate 692,923 downwards.
ACCGTTGGCTTCGCCAGCAGCCACGCCAGCGCGACCGCCGCGACAGCCGTCTCGTGCACCACGGCGATCTCCTCCAGCGCGTCCAGCACGGCGAAGCCGCGCTCGTTGAAGTAGGCGGCACGCACGCCCGCCGCCCGCGGGCTGTCGAGCACCGGACCGTCGCGCCTGTACTTCCCCGTCAGAAAGCCGCGCGCGAGGCCGAAGTACGGGAGGCACGCAAGCCCGTGGCGTTCGCACACCGACCGCAGCTCACCCTCGTACGCGCCGCGCTCCATCAGGTTGTATTGCGGCTGCAGCGCCACATACAAGGCCATGCCGGGTTCCTGGCCAACCCGCATCGCCTCCTCCAGGCGCGCAGCGCTGTAGTTGGACGCCGCCGCATAGCGGATCCTGCCCTCATCGATCAGCCCGGCGAACGCGCCAAGCGTCTCCTGCAGCGGCGTGTCGGGATCATCCCTGTGGGCGTAATACAGGTCGACCGTCTCGACGCCGAGCCGGTCGAGCGAGCCCTCGATGCCGCGCCTGATGCTCGCGCGCGAGAGACCCGCCGGATCTGGTGCCATGCCGACCTTGGTGGCGATCACCAGCTGCTCGCGATTGCCGCGCGCCGCCATCCAGCGGCCGATGATGCGCTCGGACTCCCCCGCGCCACCAGGCCCGCGGCGCCCGTAGGAGTCTGCCGTGTCGATGAAGTTGCCGCCAGCCGCCACGTACGCGTCCAGCACCTCAAACGAGCGCTGCTCGTCGATCGACCAGCCGAACACGTTGCCGCCCAGGCACAGCTGAAAGACGTCGAGGTCGGTGTCCGCCAGACGAACGATGCGCCCAGCGTAGCGAGGGCGGAGCGGCTGCTACTGCACCGGGTACGGCGGCGGCGGGTTGTCGATGATGCCGCTCTTCACACCCGACACGTCCATGTAGAGCGCATACACGATCACCAGTAGCGCGAAGGCGGCGAACACCGGCGCACGCCACGTCGGGCGCCGGCTCAAGACGTGCGCAGCGGCCGGGTAGAACACGGGCGCGGCCAGCAGGATCATGCGTCCCCAGTCGAGCGCGAAGCTCATCGCGAGCACGCTCAACGCCACCAGCACCAGGCCACGACGGGCAAAGCGCATGTCGCGCAGCGCGAGCGGCGCGACGAGCCACAGCGGCCCGTACACGGTGAACATCCGGCGCGCCTGGAGGAAGGCGCTCTGCAGCCCCAGTTTGATGACCGTGAAGCGCTCCGCCACCAGCGATCCCGCGTAGCCGGGAACCTGCGTTTCGCCGACCGTGCGGATGCCCAGCCTGATCGCCGCATAGACGGCGAGCGCGGGCGTCGCCACAGCCAGGCTCTCGAGCGCGGCGCGGCGGTCCAGCGGGCGGACCGCCCACAGCGCATATGCGAACGGCACGACGAACAGAACCGCTTCGCGAACGACCACGCCCACCGCGAGCGTCACAGCCAGGCGCCAGCGCTCGCGTCGGACCGCGAAGTAGCTCGCCGCCATCATCAGGAACACAGTCGCAATGTCGGGATTGCGCCCGTGGCGGAGCATCACGATCAGGAACGGCGGCGAGACGCTCATCAACACCGCCAGCGCCGCCGCCACACGCCGGTCGCTGCCGAGCTGGCACATCAGCAGATATGCAAACCCCGCTGCTCCCCCCGCAGCCAGCAGCGCGAGCGCGGTGAACGAAAAGGTGTGGCCGAAGGGCAGCCAGTTGACCACCAGCGGCACCCCCAGCCGGAAGCCGAAGGGAAATGTGTGGACGCCGAACGGATGGCGGGCGATGTCTTCGTAGATCAGGTCGTCCCCGCGCGGCGTCGGCTCCTTGCGGATCGGCGCGCTCAGCACCCCCAGCGCGATCGCGCCGGCGACGCCGACGAGCAGCGCGTCGCGCCACCGCGCATGTGACTCACGATCCTCAGCCGCTCGCCTGTCTGCCGGTGGCGGCGAGCGTTGAGCGCTCGTCGTAGTTCGGCCTTGCACCGACCGCAGGCTACCCGCGCGGCCTATCGCCAAGCCCTGCGCGGCAGCCGAGCGTGGCGAAGGAGACTCTCAAGAGCCGCGGGTCCACTTGTAAGGTCTGACAACCCATCAATCCAGTCCGACCGAGGAAAGAGGGAAGACGATGCTGCTGGCGACGACATACACGTTCGGAGACGTCCTGCTCACGGTGCTGGAGTTCGCATTGCTGTTCCTGTGGATCTGGATCGCGGTCGGAGTCATCTTCGACATCTTCCGGAGCTCCGACCTCTCCAACTGGGCGAAGGCGCTGTGGGTGCTGTTGATCATCGTCCTTCCCTGGATCGGAGTGCTCGCCTACCTGCTCGCGCGCGGCCACAAGATGCACGAACACCAGGAACGCGAACGGTCGCAGGCCGAAGCCTTCCAGCAGTTCACACGCGGGGGGGCGGGCCTCGGTCCGGCAAGCGACATCGAGAAGCTCGTGGAACTGAAAGACCGCGGGGTGCTCACCGAGGACGAGTTCGAGCGGGCGAAGGCGAAGGTGCTCGGGTAGCTCGCCCGCCGTTGGGTGGAAGGCTAGCGTCGCCGGCCCATCGCGAAGCTCTGGATCGGCGGGGCGACCGCGCGCATGCTCGATCCGACGTCGGCGCCATCGGCCTGTTCCTCGCTCGTTGACGGCTGTGAGCCCTCGCGGCGCAGCTCGTGGACGCGCGCCTGCGCGGCCCTCCCCTCGTCCTCCTCGATGCCACCCGGCAGGAAGCGCTCGAGCGCCGCCAGCTCGCGAACGATCACGTTGACGACCCCCTGCGCGCGCTCGAGGCTGCCCCGGGCGAGCAGCAGCGGCTCGGCCCGCGCCAGGTGGCGGTGGCGCTCGTAGACGGCCTTCGGCACGATCAGGTTGACCGTGCCGAACTCGTCCTCGAACAGCAGGAACATCGTCCCCTTTGCCGTCCCCGGTTTCTGCCTGGCGATCACCAGCCCCGCCACCGCGACCTGGCAGCCCGACGGCAGCCGCGGCAGCTGCGCGCTGGTCGCCAGCATCGGCACTGTCAGCCGCCCGCGCAAGATCGCCAGGGCGTGCTCGCCGATCGTCACGCCGCTGGTGGAGTAGTCGGCGATCAGCTGCTGCCAGCGTCCGAGCGCACGCAGCCGAGGCGGCTCGGGCAGTTCCAGGGGCAGCGCCAGCTGCGTGCTCTCCTGCGCCGCCGCCAAGGAGCCGTCGCGGGCCACGGAGCGCCCGACCGTCTCCGCTGGCGCCGCCATCCCCAGCTGCCACAGGGCGGTGCGCCGGTCGCGCTCGCCGAGCGGCAGAGATCCATCCATGTGGGTGTCGAGCAGGCCGTCGCAGGCGCCCGACCAGGCGAGCTGTTCGAGCGAGCCGCGTCTGCAGTCGATGCGCCCGGCGAGCTCTCCGAGGCTGGTGAAGGGCCCGTTGCGCTCGCGCTCGCAGACCAGCCTGTGCATCTCGGCGGCGGGCACGTCCTTGATATAGCCCAGGCCCAGGCGCACACCCCCCCGCTCGACCGTGCACTGCACCTGGGAAGCGTTCACGTCGAGCCTGCGAATGGCGATTCCGCGGTTTTGGGCCTCGTGGACGAGGCTGTCCGGAGCGTAGAAGCCCATTGGCTGCTCGTTCAGCAGCGCGCACAGGAACTCCTGGCCGTAGTGCACACGCAGCCAGGTCGACTGGTAGGCGAGCAGGCCGAAGGCGGCGCTGTGCGCCTTGGGGAAGCCGAAGCCAGCGAAGCCCTCGATCATCGTCCACACGCGCTCGGCCGTCTGGCGGTCGGGGGGGCTGCCGATCCCGCCGCGATGACGCAGCACCCCCTCGATGAAGCGCTCGCGGTGACCATCGAGCATCTCGTGCGAGCGCTTGCGGCTCATCGCCCGGCGCAGCCCCTCTGCTTCTCCAGGCGTGAAGCCGGCGAACACTTCGGCCACCTGCATCACCTGGTCTTGGAAGATGATCGTGCCGAGCGTCTCCCGCAGGACCGGCTCGAGCGATGGGTGATCGTAGGGGATCACAAACTCTGGGTCCTCGCGCAGGCGCCGTCGCCGCTCGATGTATGGGTTGATCGCTCCGCCCTGGATCGGCCCCGGCCGCACGATCGCGACCTGGATGACGAGGTCGTCGAGGTTCTCCGGCCGCGTACGGCGAATCGACTGCATCTGCGCGCGGCTCTCGATCTGAAAGACGCCGACGGTGTCGGCCTCGCGGATCGCCTTGAAGGTCTGCGCGTCGTCGAACGGGATGCGGGACAGGTCGATCCGCTCACCGCGCACGCGCGCGATTTCCTCCACGCAGCGCTCAACCGCCGAGAGCATCCCCAGGCCGAGCAGGTCGATCTTCAGGAAGCCCGCATCCGCGCACGAGTCCTTGTCCCACTGGACCATCTGCCTGCCCTCCATCGCCGCGGGCACCACCGGGCAGCAGTCGATCAACGGCCTCGTCGCGATCACCATCCCGCCCGAGTGCTGGGAGAGATGGCGTGGCAGCCCGTAGGCCTGCTCGACCAGCCGCGCCAGCCAGCGCCAGCGTGGCGAGCCCGGTCCGGCGGGGGCGATGCTCTCGGCCTCTCGGCCCCACGGCTCGGCTCCGCGGGCGGCGCGCTCGATCTCGCCGGCGGGTAGCCCGAGGACCTTGCCCAGCTCGCGGATCCCCCCGCGCGTGCGAAACGTCGGAAAGGCCGCCACCAGCGCTGCGCGGTCGCGCCCGTAGCGCTCGTGCACGCGCGGGATCAGCCGCTCGCGGATGTCGCGGGGAAAGTCCAGGTCGATATCGGGCAGCCCATGCAGGTCCTCGTGCAGGAAGCGCCCCAGCTCCAACCTGCTCGCGATCGGGTCGATGTGCGAGAGACCGATCAGGTAGCACACGATCGAGGACACCGACGAGCCCCGTCCGCGTCCCGGCGCCAGCAGCGCACGCGGCGAGTCGCCGCCGGGGCGAACCTCCGCGGCGACCTCGCGCGCCAGCTCCAGCATGTCTTGGTGGAGCAGGAAAAAGCCCGCCAGACCGAGCTGCTCGATCACACGCAGCTCCTCTTCCAGGCGCGCGTGCGCCTCCGCGTAGGCGCCGCGCGCGCTGGCCGGCGCAGGCACGCAGTCCGACCCGTAGCGCTCGTCCAGACGTGCTCGGCACAGCTCTGCCAGACGGCGCGTCGAGCCCTCGTCCTCCGCCCCTGGATAGCGGTAGCCGAGGTCCGTTGTCAGGTCGAACGTCAGCTGCTCGGCCAGCGCCAGCGTCTCACGGACCGCCTCTGGATGATCGTCGAAGCGGCTGGCCATCGCCCGGGGTGTGCTCATCACATGGCTGTGGTTGCCGCGTCGCAGCGGCTCGGATGCGTCGAGCGTGGCGTGGTGAGCGAGCGCCACGAACGCGTCCTGTAGCTCGGCCCTGGCGCGCGTGTGCGCGTGGACGTCGCCGGTGGCCACACACCTGACTCCCAACCGCCGCGCCTGCGCGGCAAGCGCACGATTGCGCACACGATCGTGGCGGGCATATGGCCGCTGCAGCTCCACGTACAGGCCCTCGGGCCCGAACGCGTCCAGCAGCCGCCGCCCGGTGGGCTCGTCGCGGTTGCCACGACCGATCACAGAGCGCTCGGCGCAGCCCGTCAGGCACACCAGACCCTCGGCGTGGTCGATCACCGCCTGCAAGTCAACCCACGGCTCGCTGCGCTCGCGCCGCGCCGTGCCGTCACGGGTGTGCGCATGGGCGAGCGTGATGATCCGGCAGAGGTTGCTCCAGCCACGCGCGTCGCGCACCAGCAGCGTCAGGTGACGCGTCCCGCCCGCCCCGTGCGCACCGCCCGCCACAGAGCCGCCATCACTGCCCTCGCGGGCGCGTGGCTCCTCGAGAGCCACGTCGATCTCCGCACCGTGGATCGCCCTCACCCCGCTGGCCGCCGTTGCCTGCGCCAGCTCCATCGACCCGGAAAGCGAGTTGTGGTCGGTCAGCGCGAGCGCCGTGTAACCCAGCTCGCCGGCGCGCTGAGCCAGCTCGTGCGGCTGCGACACGCCGTCCAGGAACGAGTACGCCGAGTGGCAGTGCAGCTCGACATACGGCGAAGTCTTCACTGCACGAACCAGCGGCCTGAGCGCAGGTCGTGAAAGACGACCACGTTGCGGCCCCGCTCCCCCACCAGCTCCCAGTAGCGGCGCCGCAGTGGCTCGGCGGTCCACCAGCGGTCCTCCACGAGCCAGGACTCCCGCAGCGACTCGACCCGTTCGCCGTCCACCTCGCCCGGCATGCCCTCGCGGCGGGCGGGGTCCAATCGCACGCGCGCCGGACGGGGCTTGTTCAGAGCACGAGCCATGCGCGAGCCATCAATCCGGGATCGGGGCCAGCACTACCCGTCGCTCCGGCACGCGCGAGTCGGGATCGATGCACACGGCGCGCAGCGCCGCATCCTGCCCTGCCACAGCGCGCACCTGCGCGATGGCCTCGCGCAGGCGCGCGGCGCGCGCATGGCTGGCGACAGGGCGCCCGCCAGCGCCCTCCCGCTCGAACAGCCCACCCTGCTCGCTGAGAGGCGGCCCGAAGCCATCGACACTCAGCCGCAGCGCTGCTGCTGGGGCGGGGAGCGCCAGCAGGCGCAGCGACAGCGCCAGCCAGATGCGTTCGGGATCACACAGCGCCTGACGGAAGACCACACGTTCGCGCCAGCCGCCGCCCGCGAGGAGCAGCGCCGATAGCGTGGCGGCGCGCAGCGTGCGCCCGCGCCGCTCGGGGCGAGCCAGCAGCCGGTCCACGAGCACGCCCAGCACGCGCTTCAGCGCCTCGCCGGAGCTCGCATCGCCGACCCCCATCGACTCCTCCAGGCGCTCCTCCACGCGGCGCGGGCGCACCCGGCTGTCCTCGCCACAGGCCAGCCTGTGCGCGAGCGCGCCCGGCGTCCCGAAGCGGTCGCTGAGCTCAGAGCGCCCGAGCCGCGTCAGCTCACCCAGCGTGCGCACCCCCAGGCGTGAGAGCGGCTCCACGAGCGCCGCCGTGTCCCGCCGGAAGCCGAGCAGCTCGATCGGACGCCCGGCGAGCCAGCGCCTGGCCTCGCGAGTGGGCGGGCCTTCAATCACGAGCGGACGGCGCGAGCGTACTGCCAGGGCGGCGGCCAGCGCGCAGAAGCGCGTCGGCCCGGCCCCGATGTGCACCGGGCGCTTGCCGATCACAGATCGGCCGGCGCGCGCGGCTGCGGCAAGCGTCTTCTCCTGCGTGCCGTGGATCGCGCGCAGCGGCTCGCTCTCGAAGTACGCGAGCCCGGGACCGGCCGGCTCGACGGCCGCGCCGATCGACTCCAGCGCGCGCGTCGTCCGCTCCCACACCTCCGCCACCTGCACGGGGTCGCCCGGCACGAGCACCAGCTCAGGGCAGCGCGCGAGCGCCTCTCCGAGGGCCATCCCCCGCGCCACGCCCTGCGCCTCGGCCGCCCCCGAGACCTCGCCCACGCGCTGTTCTGAGCCGACTAGCGGCGCCACCGCCAGCGCACGCCCCGCCAGCGTCTCGTGAGCGATCTTCGGGCCCTCGCCGGCCGCCACGACCAGCTCGAAGCGGGGGATGTAGAAGCATACGACCATGCGAACGTATGTTCGCATAGAGGTCCGGCTACGTCAACGAGTCCTCCACGAGCGCTGCAGCTCAATCCATCGTCAACGGACCCTCGGCGGAACCGCTGAGGAACTGGCGCACGAAGGGGTTCTCCGAGGAGAACATCTTGGCGGCGTCGCCCGATTCGACGATCCGTCCGCGCCAAAGGACGGCGATGTATTCGCCGATCTGGCGCGCGGATGCGATGTTGTGCGTGACGACGATGTAGGTGCCTTTGTGGATCTCATGCATCTCCTGGATCAGGTCGCACAGCAGCGCGGTGCGCACCGGATCCAGACCGGAGTCGGGCTCGTCGAAGATCACGATGTCCGGCTCCATCACGAGCGCGCGCGCGAAGCCCGCGCGCTTGCGCATGCCCCCGGAGAGCTGCGACGGCGCATCGTCCATCGCGTCCGCAAGGCCGACGTCGGCCAACCGCTCGCGCACGCGCTGGGCGATCATGCCCTCCGAGTAGTCCGTGTGCTGGCGCAGCGGGAAAGCGACGTTGTCGAACACCGACATCGAGCCGAACAGCGCGCCGTCCTGAAAGAGCACCCCGATCTTGCGCCGCAATTCCAGCAGCGCGGGCATCGTCAGCTCTTTGACGACTTTTCCTTTCACCACGACATCGCCCGAGTCCGGGAACATCAGCCCGATGATGTGCTTGATCAGCACGCTCTTGCCGGTGCCGGACGGCCCCAGCACGACGGTGATCTTGTCGTCCGGGAACGCGACGTTCAGCCCGTCGAGGACCGACACGCCCCCAAGGCGCTTGTGCACGTCCAGGCAGCGGATCGACCACTCGCCGTCGTCGGGCTCGCCGAGGAGGTCGACGTCGCTTGCGTGGTACTGGTGGCGGTCTTCGTCAGACATCACTTGCCCGGGGGAGCTTTATACACGACATGCGGGAACTGGCTGGTTTCGCCGTTGAACGTGAACGGCCCCTGCTGGGCGCAACCGGGCGCGGCCACGCTGTTGGGCTTTTCCGGTTCGTTTGCGACCGGGGATTCGCCCGCATTCGGCGGGTGCGTGAGCTCTTTGAGGAGTTCTTCGGAGACGATTTCGTTGGCCGGGCCGCTGACCGACGGCGCGGAGTTCGCGCACGTGCTCGCGTTAAACACAGGCAGCCCGCTGACGAGCGAGCCGTAGGCGCCGGAGTGCGGATAGGCGTTTGCGCGGTTGGTGCCGATTCGTTTCGGATAGACCGCGAGGCTTTCCGGCGTGAGCACCTGCATCGCGGTGAGCAGGTGCTGCTTCGGACCTTCGTGGCTACCGATGTTGGCGTTTTCTTCGGACGCCTCCGTAGCCGCGGTGATGTTGGCGAAGAACGACTGCACCTCCGGCAGGTACTCACCGAGGTATTGCAGGAACGGATCGAGGTTGTGCAGGACGGGCCTGAAGTTTTCGAGCACCGGGACGGTGAGTTCGAGCGACTTCTTCTGATCGGGCAGGCCCGTCTTGGCGGCCTTGGTCAGCGGCCCGAGTGCCGTGAGGAAGCTGTTGAACTGGGGCGCGAACGGCTTCGCCGTCTCGAGCAGCGCCGAGAGCTGGCGCTCGGTCGGCTGGAATTCCTTGAAGTACGGGTTCGCGATCGCGGCGAAGCGGTCCGTTTCTTTGAGCGCCACCGTCGAGTTGTGCTCGAACGTCGGCAGCGCCTGGAAGGCTTCGGCGAATGCCTGACTGGCTTCGGCCGCGGCGTGGAAGGTGCGCTCGCCGTTTTCGATCGAGCCTTCGAGCTGGTGGTCACGGCTCGCGAGCGCGTTGAACACCACACCGGTGTTGTGCACGAGCGCTTTCACTGCTCCTTCCTGCTGGTCGAGCAGCGTCACCAGTTGGTTGGCGTGTTCGACGAACGGTTCGAGCTGCGCGAAGGACGCGTTGATGTCTTCTCCGCGGTTGGCGATCCCGATCGCGACTTCCCTCTGCCACAGCTGGAAGTCGGCTCTGGTCTTCGCATTGAACGCCGAGAGGATGTCGTCGAGGGTCACCGATGGTTCGACCTGGCTATTCGGAAGGCGATGCCCGTCCTGCAGACGCGGTCCGCTGTTGGCCTCCGGGATCAGCTGTATGTAGGTCTCCCCCAGCAGCGTCTTGGTGCGCAGAATCGCGTGCATGTCTTCGCGGATCGGCGCGTAGCGCCCGTTGAGTTCGACGGTCGCTTCGGTGCGGCCTTCGTTGTTCAGCTTCAGAGAGACGACGTGCCCGACTTCAACCCCGCTGATGCGCACGTCGGACTCTTCGGCGAGGGAGAACGAGCGCGGGAACGCCACCGTGAAGCGATAGCCCTTCGGTTTCAGCGGCAGCGGTCCGCCGAAGGACTCCCACAGGAACATCAGCAGCGCGAAGCAGCTGAGCACGAACAGGATGATCACGAGCAGGTTGCCGAGTGTCGGGGCGCGCTTTTGCATCTCAGCCCTTGCCTCCGAAAGCGTTTTTCGCGAGGTTCGAGAATGGGCCGCTGGCCGGCGCCTTCGCGTGACCATGCTCGCTCGCTGCACCGCTCGCGCTTCCTTTCAAGATCCCCTGGTTGATGCATTCCTGCTTGGTCGGCGGCTTCAGCAGCGTGACGAGTAGGTTCACCGTCGGGTTGACTTCCGAGGCGCCTTTGAAGATCGGCAGCACTTTGCAGTTGAAGTAGACGAGGCTTCGGCCTAGGACCCCGTGGGCGTCGGCGGTGCTGAGCACGCTGTTGAGATCGTGATTGCCCCAGTCGAGGAAGAACAGGAAGCCGCCCTTGCTCGCGCCGGGGTTGTAGGCGATCTCGTTGAAGAATTCGTTGAGCACGGAGAACGCGGAAGCGAGTTTCGGCAGCGCCGTTGCGAGGTTCTGCGTGGAGGGCCCCAATTCGTTGACGACGGGGAGAATTTCTCGCGCGAACGGACGGACTTCGTTCTTGATGATCGGCGTGGTCTTCAACGCGAGCTTACGCGTCGCTTCGTTGGCCGGACCGAGGGCGCGCGCGAACGGCAGGAGGTCGTGCAGCGTCGGCGCCAGCACGTGCGTCGCGGTCGCGAGCTTGCCAAGCCCAACGCCCGTCTTGTGCAGCGCGCCGGGGAGCAGCGCGAGCGTCTTCTTGAAGCTCGCGTCCTCTTGGGCGAACGTTTTGAACACGGCGTTGGAGGCGTCGACGAGCTGCGCGAGCTGGGTGTCCTTGTCACCGAGCGCTTTCGTCAGGACCCCGAAGTTGTGGATCGAGCGGGCGACGTTCGCGTGGCGGATTTCGAGCTGCTGGGCGATCTCTTCGGTGTAGCGAGCGGTCGGGTCAAAGCGCTTCAGCGCCGCGGACAGCGCCGGCCCGTTGTCCTTCAGCCCGATGCCCAGGCCGGCGAGCAGCTCCTGCAGGTAGGAGCGCGTTTCCGCGTCGAGTCCCGCTAAGAACTGGTCGAAGTCGATGTTCGCGGCAGTCTGGGAGAGGGGGATCACTTCCCCGCTGTGCAATTTGCCGGCGGACGGGGTGCCGGGGTTGACCTCGAGCGTGATGTCCTGCAGCTGTGTCTTCGGGCGCAGCAGCATCGTCGCGTTGCGGTAGATGTAGGTCGCATACTTCGGGTCGACTTTCATCGTCACGAGCGCGACGCCGTGGCGCAGGTCGACGCTCGCGATTTCGCCGATCTTGGCGCCGGCGATGGTGACCGCCTGACCCTGGCCGGGAGTCACGGCCTGGGCGGTCTCGAATTCGCCCTCGAGCGTGAAGTAGTTGTGCCCGAGGACCGGCACCCAGCTCGGAAGCTTGAGGTTCTCGTGCGCGAGGATGTAGCCGCCCACCACCGCCGCGAGCGCGACCATCGTCAGCACGGCGATGAACGACGCGCGGTAGCGCTCGATCTGGTCGCGGACGCTCCGGCCGCCTTCGTGACTGTCAGCCGGGTTCATCCCTGTCCGCTCCCGTCGGCGGGGCCCTGCGACAGCGGCCCGTTGAAGTTCGGCAGCGCCTGCTTGGCGCATGGTACGAGCGGTTGATACGGCGGCTCTTCCGAGGGATACGCGGGGCGCGTGCCGAGCGGCGTCAGCGGCGCGCGCGTCAAGAGCTTTTCACCTTCGGTTTTCGGGTGGGCGCCGAGGACGCCGACGGGCAGCGAGCGTAGCGTCTGTCCGCTGTTGCCGACGAGGAACCGGACCCCCGGGCCGTTGCCGGTGAAGCCCTGGCCGATGCTGTCGAGACCCACGAGGCTGTACCAGAATTCCTTATAGTTTTCGACGCCGGTCGTGCTGTTGCCGTCCTGGATCTTGGTGTTGCCGGCCGGATAGATGACCTTGGTCATGCACTCGTTGAAGGATTCCGTCTGCTTGTAGAGCGGCGTCTGTTCAGCCGTCAGCTTCGCGAGCGTCGGAACTGACGCCTGCAGCCCCTTCGCCACCCCGCCGAGCTCGCTGGGCGCCAGCGAGGCCTGGACCTGTTCGATCCATGGCAGCGTCGCGGCGACCGTCTTGTTCGTGTTTTTCACGCCCGGGAGGATGTCGTGTGCAAAGGCGCGCGTCGGCGGGAAGGAGGCGTCGAGGCCCGCGAGGCCCTGATCGACGCTCGTAAGCGATCCGGGCAGCTCCGCGACGAGTGTTTTCAGACCGGCGGACTGGGATGCGAGCGCTTCGAAGAATGTGTTGAAGTTCGGGAACAGTTCACTCAGGTCCTGTTCGTGCACGTTGAGCGCGGCGGTGATCCTGCCGATGCTCGCGATCAGCTTCGACAGGTCGTTAGGTTCGGTCCCCGTGACCGCCTGGGCGTCGATCGCGCCACCGCGCAGCGGTGCGGCCCCGCGCGCATAGACCTTGTTCAACGCCTGCGCCGCGTTCAGCCCGCGGACTTCGGGTTCCTGTTCGGCGTCCTCGGCTGCGGTCGGCTTTGCCGTCAGTGCTTCGCCGTAGTTGATCAGGAAGCTCTGCAGGTTGGCGCGCGTGTCCGTGTTGAGCGCGTCGAGCACCTGGTCGAGCTGCACCGGGTCCGAGCTTTGCGTGCTGGGGATCGTGTAGCCGGAGGAAACGGTCCTCGCCGTTGGCGAGCCGGGCTGAAGTTCGACGAACCAGTTTCCTTCCAGGAACAGCCGCGGACGGATCTTGACGGTCGCGTCGGTGTGGATCGGTAGCCCGCGGTTTTCGATTTCCATGTTCACGAGGCCGGTGTTGCCCTGGCGCTGGATCGTCGTGACCTGGCCGATGGTGACGCCGGCGATCCGCACCGGCGACTTCGGCTGGATGTCAACCGTGGTGGCGAACTGGGCCTTGAGCCGGAAGCCGTGTTTGAACGGGAGGTGCTTGGTGAAACCGAAGTACACGGCTATCGCGATCAGCACGAGCAGCACGATCCCCGCGCGGACAGGGTGCGCGCGCTGCAGGTCCACGACCGCGACGCGATTCCGCCGGCCCCAGAAGCGCAGGCGTTTCATTTGCCCTTCCCCTTCGGCTTGCTCTTGGGCTTCGACTTGGCGAGACCGAGCGCCTTGAGCGTCGCGGGCGAGTACGGTTCACCAAAGAGGTTGTCTCCCCGGTTGGTGATTTCGCGGTTGTGCGTGACGGCGGCCGCCGGCAGGTTGCCGACCGTCAGCTGTGCCGGAATGTAGTTCTCGTTGCCGGCTTCGCAGACGTCAGGCTGACCCGGCGCGGTGGTGTTCGGATAGGGGTTGTAGTGCAGGTGGTTGTTCTTGACGATCGCGCTGCTGCCCGGTCCTGCTTTTTCGATGTCAGGACCGTTGGCCGGCGCTGATGCCGGGTAACCCTCGTTGTTGACACCGGAGGGAGCGAGCAAAGTGCCCGCACGTGCGAGGGTGCCCACGCCGATGTTCTCGGACTCGAGGCTCGCGAGGTTGCGGAAGGCCAGCGTCCAGTAGTTGCAGTTGACCTGCTCGGGCGCGATCCCCGCGAGCAGCGGGTTGCCGATTTCGAGCGTTTCGGCGAAGTCTTCGAAGGCGAGCGTTACCACGGGGTTGTGCGCGAATTCGTTGAGCGCCTGGGAGGATTCGGCCAGCTTCGTGTTCAGCGCCGTGGCGGCGGCGAGGTTGGTCGCGCCGACGCTGAAGGCGTGCCCGAGCTGCGGCGCGACCGTGCGCAGCGAGTTCGCGCTGGGACGCAGCAGGTGCATGAACTCCGCGGCGTTTTCGTAGAAGGGCGCCTCGTGCGGGAGCGAGTAGATCGCCTGTTCCAGAGACGCCGGCCCGCCCCTGTTGGCCGCTTCGATCGACGGTGCCACGCTCGCCCACGCCTTGAAGAACGTGTCGAGGTTGCTGAAATATTCCGCCTGCTGTTGCGCGACCGGCGCCGACTGCGAGGCAACGCGGTCGAGCGCGACGAACAGCTCGTGCAGCCCCGTGGCGGGCAGCGCGAGGTTGTGCAGCGCGGGGATCGCGTGAATCACCAGCGGGCGCAGTTCCGCGATCGTGTTGTTCAGGCCGAGCCCACGGCCGGCGAGGCCGTCGCCGAAGTTGTTGCTGTTGATCTTGATCGCAGTCCTGGTCGGCTTGTTGAACATATTGAAGAGTTCCTCGATGTCCACCGGTTCACGCGTCTGGGAGACGGGAATCGTGCGACCCGCCTTCAGCGTCTGGCCCGAGCTGCCCTTTTCGAGTTCGAGGTACTTCAGCCCGACGGTCGAGACCGACTGCACGATCGCTTTCGTGTCTGCGGGCAGCGGTTCGATTTTCTTTTCGAGATGGAGTTCCGCGATCGCCGTGATGCGTCCGGTGCGCGGGTTCTGGTGGGGCGTGAGCGAGCTGACGAGGCCCACCCGCGTGCCCGCGATCCGGACCTGGTTGGACACCTGCAGGCCGGCCGTCTCGGGCAGTTCGACCTTGATGTTGTACGTCGGTACGAACGGCAGGCCGTTGTTGGCGTTGTAGGAGAGGAACACCGCGACGACGACGATCAGCGTCGTGATCGCGCCGATCAGCAGCGGGCTTGCCGCCAGTGAGCTGCGACGCCGGTTCATGGGATCTCCGACGGGTCGCAGCTGAGCAGTTCGCCGTCTACGAACGGCGAGGAGCCGTCGGCTGCCGGCTGGGTTCCGGCGCCGGGGCAGCGGCGCAGCTGCCCGTGTACGAGCCCTTCGAGCGCCTGGGGGGCGGTGGCTGCGGGCGTGAGCGCTTCGTGTTCGCCGACCTTGAAGTCGGGCAGGACCGGGTTGATGTGGACGTAGTGGCCGTCGGCGTCGTAGTACCCCGCGCCGGCGCCGAACGTCCGCAGCGTGCCCGCGAGATCGGGTGAGTAGGGGCCGAAGACGGCGGTGATCGGCACGGTTTCCTTCAGTGCCGTGACACTGATCGGCGAGGCCGTCGTCAGCTGCTTGGCCAGCGCCGGCAGCGCGTTCGCGAGATCGGTCAGATCGTTGTTTGGCCCCGGTCGGCTGAAGGTTTCACTGAAGTTGCGCACGACCGGCGTCGCGGTGCTCAGCAGTGGTCGCAGCCGTTCGAACAGCTCGGTCAGCGACTTGGTCGTCGGCCTCGACGCGTTCACGAGCACCGTCAATGCGGCGAAGGTGGCGGGTAGTTCGGCGAACGTGCGGTTGCCTTGGCGCAGGGTCACTGGGAGCTTTTTCAGGCCCTGTGCCAGCGCCGTCTGCTCAGAGCCGATCGCTTGGAAGGTCTTGTTCTGGTTTTCGACCAGGTTCGCGACCGATGCCTGGCGCGCGCCGATCGTGGTCACGGCCTTGGCGGTTTCGATCAGGAAGTGCGTGAAGACGGGCTGGTCGCGTGTCAGCTGGGAGATGAAGTGGTCGGTGGACGTGAGCGCGGGTGGGAAATATTCGGTTGAGGCTCGGAGGTTGCGCCCCTGTCCGGCGAACTGTTCGGCGGTGCCCTGGATGAACCCCTGCAGCCCCTTGCGGGTCTTCGGGTTCAACGTGTTGAACAGCGCATCGAGATCGGTTACTTCTCGCGTGGCGCTCGCCGGCAGCGTCGCCCCTGCCGGGTAGGCAGGATTGCTGTTCGGCCCCAGCGAGAGCTCGATGTAGCGATTGGCGACCGTCGTCAGCGACGGAGTCCGCACCTGGGCGACCGTTCCTACGTGTAGCGGCACGATCGAGCCTTCCACGTGGATCGTGACTTCCGCCTTGAAGCTGGGGGTCAGGGCGATGTCGGTGACGCTGCCCACCGGCGTGCCGCCCACCTCGACCTGGTCGCCCCTGACGAGCTGGTCGGCTTCGGCGAACACGAGCTTGTAGTTCGCGCCGCTCGAGCCGCCGAACACGAGGTAGGCGACGACCAGCACCACGAGCGCCAGGGCACCTACGGCGATGATCCGCACCGGCCCCGTCCGCGGCGCTCTGACCCGCGCGCCAGGAGCCGGTGGGCCGCCCGGCGGCGGTGGCGGCGTGGCCGCTGGCGGGGTGGGCGGGCTAGTAGTTGCCACGTGCCTGTCCTTCTTCGCTCGCCTGCCCGCTCGACGGGCTGATGCCGTCGGGTATCGCGGCGCTCGAGTGGCCGCTGGCGACCGTCGGGTCGGGTATCTCGCCGAGCCTGTCGAGCAGCTCGATCCACTCGCTGGGCGTGAGCCCCGACGCCGACTGCGCGGCGACGCGCGCACCGCCGGCGCCGCCTGTCCCCAATGCCGCGAAGGCGACCTGGATCGCGTCGCGGGCGTTCGGGCTCGTGTGCGCGGCAGCCGCGCCCGGGTAGCTCATCAGGCTCACGATCCGCTTGGGCCTCGCGAGCCCCTGGAGCATCAGCAGCTTGCGCACGGTGGTGTCCGCGATCGAGCCCGGCCCCTGATGGCCGGCGACCGGCACACCGTTGATGGCGCTGATGTCAACGGAGACCGCGCTCGCGCTCGCGGGCGCGTTGGCCGCGAGCGCAGCGGGCGTCCGGGGGGCGCACGGCAGGCCGGAGACGGTCGGCCGCAGGCCCGAGACCGACAGGTACTCGAGCATCGCGAGCACGCGCTTGTCCACCCTGCCCCCCTGCACGTCCTGACGCGCGCACCCACCCAAGTGGATGCCGCCGCCGTGCAGAACCTGCGGCTCAAGCTGCTGCTTGGGCTCGAGCAGCACCTGCCCGACCGTCGGCGATGTGGCGAGGAACGGGTTCTCGCCCTTGGCGCGGAAGATCGACGTGTCTTCGAGAGCCACCCAGCCATCGAGGATCGGCTTCGGATCGATCAGCGGCGCCCCGCCGCCACCGGGGCGCATCTGGAACACCATGTGCGGGGCCGCTTCCCCGCCAGCCTGCGCCCCTGAGGGTGTGCCGGCGCCGATGTGGCCCAGAACCGTGCCGGCGATCACCTGCACGCCGGGCGCCAGCGGATGCAGGTAGACATCGTTCGCGCCTTCGGTGAAGACGCGAACGTGGGGCGTCGCCTTACGGGGTGCCGGCACCTGGGTCGGGCCAGCGGCGGTCGGCGTCGGGGCGGGGCTCGCTTCGAGGCCGGCGGCTGCACCGAGCGCGAGCCCGGAGATCGTCGCACCTTCGCTCAGCGGCGAGCGCGGCTGGGCGCCGGCCGTCGCCGGGCCGCTCGGCGCCTGTTCGCTGCGGCGTGGCGCGACGCGCGGACTGGGCGTTGTGTGGACGTGTGGCTCGAGCACCGGATACACCGACGCGACATCGCCCAGCTCGGCGTAGACGTAGGTGTTGCCGTATGCGTCGCGCAGCGTTACGAAGCGCCCGAGCGCAGGCGAGTCGCCGACCTGTACGACCTCGCCGTCCGCAACGGCGATCACCGGCGCTCCCGCCTGGGAGTAGATCGTCGTGCCGACGAGCGTCGTGGGCTTCGCCTGACCCCCGGCTGAGACCGTCGGGAAGCCGTCGCTGTAGTGCGAGGCGGCGTGCACGGGGAAGCGGGCCTCGGTCAGGCCGGTGATGGCGCCCAGCAGTTCTGAGGGAGTGCCCCCGAGCAGCTGTGCGCGCAGCATCACCGATTCCACGTATGCCTGCGAGTGGTTGTAGGAGAAGACGGCGGCCTTGACGTTCATGTCGCCCCCAGCGGCGCGCAGGTACCTGGCAGCGGCGAAGATCGCGTCGGCCGGGTTGTATGGGTCCTTGAAGCCGTCGCCGTTGGCGTCGACGCCGTACTGCGCCCACTCCGTGGGCAGGAACTGCATCCAGCCCTCGGCGCCGGCGCTCGAGACGCTGAGATCGCGCCCGTAGTCGGTCTCGACCTCGTTGATCGCCGCCAGCACCTGCCAGGGCACCCCGTACGCCGTCCCGGCGGCCTGGAAGATGGGTAGTAGGAACGGCGGGATCTGGAAGCTTTCGATGAAGAACGCCGGCACTCCGAAGATCGACGAGCGCAGGTTCAGCGGCAGCGACGGTGTCAGCGTCGATGGAGCCGGCGCGGGCTTCTTGGCGCGGACGCCCCCCGCCGCGGAGCCTTCCCCGGCGCTCCCAGCTGTGCCGCCATGAGCCGTGCTCGACGGCTTGTGCTTGGCGTGCTCGCCAGGTGATGAGCCGCTCGGGCTTGCGCCCTGCGGATGTTGCCCCTGCACCTGCGGTGGCGCTTCCGTGGGCGCGACTTCCGGCGCCGAAGGCGCGCCGCTCGTCGGCACGGGAGCTTCGCCGGCAGGTGCTCCCACATGCGTTTCGCTCGCCGCGGGCGGCGGTGTCGCTGCGCTCGACGTCGGCGTCGTCGCGGTGCTCGTTTCGTCCGCCTGGCCAGCGGTGGGAACGGCGGCCAGCGCGAGCGCCGCGACGGTCAGCGCGGGCAGGAGGCATGGGAGTACGGGACGTCGTGTCATTCGTTGCCGAGGAGGTATTTGAGGAGCAGGCCATCCGCTTCCGAGCCTTCGCTCGGGGGCGTGTAGAAGGTGGTGCCGGCGGTGGAGCCGCCGACGGGGGTCGCACTCGGCGCGGGCGAGCCGCTCGTGGGGCTCGGCGCGGACGCTTCGCCCGCGCTCGTCGTCGTGGGCCCGGGGTATTGCGCAAGCGCCTGCGCGGGCGTCGCGCCTTTGAGCACCGCGAGCGTGCGCGACATCAGCACGCTGGTCGTGCTGCTCGCGACCGCCGAGGACGCGTTCGGAGCGTTGCCGGCGCTCGCGGCGGTGCCGGAGTTGCTGAACAGCTTGCGCCTGCAACCCACCCCTGAGGACTGCGTGATTTCGTATTTGAGGCAGCCGTTGCCTACGCCCTCGGCGCGCAGGAAGTGGCCGAGCGCGTCGTAGCCGTTGGCCGAGCTGGTGCCGAGGAAGATGAAGTCCATGATCCGCTCGAGGCCGCCGGTGTTGCGCAGGCTTTCGAACAGCTGCGAGAAGTTCGTCGTGAACGGCACGGCGGCCTTGCCGAGTGTTTCGAGGCGTTTGAGCAGCGGTCTGACGCCGACGAGCGCCGGGCCCGAGACTTTGGAGGTCTTACCCAGGTTCACGAAGAACTTTTCGGAGCTCTGCGAGAACGCCGGCAGGCTGGTGAAGGCCTGGTTCAGGCCGGGCGCGGCGACTTTCAGGCTGGTGAAGGTCGGCGTCGTCTGTTCGGCGAAGCGACCTACGCGTTCGACCGCGGGGCCGAGCTGTTCGAGGAAGGGCGGGAACAGCGCGAGGTTGCGCGCCAGGGCCCCGCGCGTGGCGGCGCCGGCCTGCGCGACCGTGTTGCTCTGCACGATGAAGTCGGCGACGCGGGAGCTGACTTTGGCGAGCGGCTGCAGCGCCTGGTCGGAGTCGACCGCCAGTTTCGCGAGCACATGATTCTCGTTGGCGAGGATCTGCAGCACCTTGTCGAGTTCCTGCAGCGCCGGACTGGCCCGCTTGATCACTTCGCTGAGGTCGCTGCCGCGCCCGGCGAGCCCGGCGCCGAGTTCGTTGAGGATGATCGTGAAGCGCTGCTGTTCGGGCAGGCGGTTGATGTCGCCGAGCAGGTCCACGTCGACCGGGCTCGAGGTGTTCTGCACCGGAAGCAGGTACTCACCTTCGCCTTCGTGGCCGCTGGGGATCCTCGGCAGCGGTGGCGGCAGCGGTGTGCCTTCGACGCGCGGCTGGGTCGGCAGGCAATCGACGTACTTCTCACCGATCAACGACTGGGGGCGGATCGTGCAGCTCGCGTCGGAGCGGAAGTCCTTGAAGCCGGGGTTTTCGATGTTGAGCACGATCGCCGCCTTGCCCTGCGGCGTGGGCGTGACCGAGCTCACCGTTCCTACCTTGACGCCGCCGATCTTGACGTTCTCACCCGAGATCAGGTTGCCGGCGTCGTCGAAGATCGCGCGCACGTTGTACGCGCCGTTGGAGCCGCCGGCGGCGGTCGCGAGCAGCACGACGCCCACGAGCGTGGCGAGACAGGCCGCGCCCGCGAGGCCAGCAGCCCATCTCCTCCACCCCACTATCTCCGTCCTCAACCCAATCCTTCCTTGCGTTTACAACGAGCGGGCGACCCCACCGTCTTCGATGGGGTCGCCCTCGGGCCTTGCTTGTAGTCGAGCTTACGCTCTCAATCGCGCAAACCCTGCAGCTTCCGCTTTCGTTACTTGCGGGGGCACGGCGCCTTGTAGAGAGCGGTCGCGGTCTCCGGCTTCGATTCTTCGCCGTTTTCCGCGAAGATCACTTCGGTCTTCAGCGGGAAGCCGCCTTTCGGGCATTTCGTCGGGAGGCGTCCGTAGTAGTTCGTCTTGCCGCCCTTCTTGTACGCGGAGCCGGCCTTCACGTCGATCGTCTTGACCGACGCGTACGGCGCCCCCGGCACGCTCGCGACGAGCGGCACCTGTGTGATCAGCTCGGGGCCGAAGCCGCCGCCACCGGTGAAGTTCTTGTAGTGGCCCGCCGACAGGATTTCCAGCGACACCGGCGAGTGACCGTCGGTGAAGAACAGGAAGCCGCCGCCCGGCGCATAGAACGAGGACAGTTCCGCCCTCTCTTCAACCCGTTCGCCGCCGAAGGTCACGAAGCCGAGCACCGTTCCGATCGGACCGGCCGCCGAGCCTTTCGGGCACTTGATCGGGCCGAACTGTTCGAGCGTCGCCTTGGTGCAGGTCGGGAAGCCGTTGGGGCTCAGTTTTGCGCCGGTTGGCAGGTAGAAGTTGACGCCGATGACCGGCGGCGGCGAGCCGAGGTATTCCGTGCCCGTGATTTCGTATTCGGCCTTCAGCGCGGCGCCGGCGCCGAGGATGTTGCCGGTGTGGGGGAAGCCCGGGATCGGCACAGCTTCCGCTTTGAACTTGACCGTCGGCAACGCCGAGGCGACGCCGGGCAGGGCCAGCAGCGCGAGGCCGAGGACGGCAAGACAGGTCGATGCTCTGCGCATCAGATTCTCTCCCTCTTTTTGATGGACAGGTCCGCCTCGATCCGGGTAGATCCGGAGCCATGCCGGTCCGGCGACATCGAGATCCCTGCGGGTTCGCAGTGGAACAGTGGCGAGTTTCTGGCGGAAACCTTATATGTCCGGCCCCTTGTGTTCAAGCTGTGACCGTCTCATCGCACGGGGTATTCGGCTCAGCTCTCGCGCGAGATCCCCCGAAGCCGCGGTATCCCGAACACTGATCCTTAACCTGAGGTTGAGTCTCTTACTGCGGCCCGATCGACAGCTCGAGCCGCTCTCCGCCGAAGCGCACCCCGACCGGCTCGAGCAGGACCTCCCTCGGCCCCGCCTCGACGTGCCCGGCGAGCAGCGCGTCGTGGCCAAGGCGCTGCGCGAGCTCGACCGCCTGTGCGCCCGCTCCGGAGCTGCAGTACAGCGCGAAGCCAGCACCCATGTTGAAGGTCGAGTACGCCGCCTGCGCGTCCATCCCCTCCTCGGCGACGAGGTAGCTGAGCACAGGCGGCACTTCGGGCAGGCGCTCGATGCGATAGCGAAGCGGCTTGTCGGGACGCATCAGCTTGAGCAGGCCGTGACCGGTGATGTGACTCAGATACGTCACCGGTACGTCGTGCTCGAGCAGCGCCGCCACGAGCGGGACGTACATCACGGAGGGCTCGAGCAGCGCCTCCCCGAGCGTCGCGCCGCCAAGCTCGGTCGCGTAGCCGTGAGGCAGCCGCGACGCGACCATGCGCGCGAGTGACGCGCCGTTCGCGTGCAGCCCGCTGGAGGCAACGAGCACGATCTCGTCGCCCGCCGCCAGGCGCTCGCCGAGGATCGCCCGGCGCCCGGCGGGGACGGCCCCGACGGCGGCGCCCGCGAGCTCGATGTCCTGCTCGGCGAGCATTCCGGGAAGCGACGGTGACTCGCCCCCGCCCCACACGCAGCCCGCGTCGGCGCACGCGCCGCGCCAGCCCTCGAGCAGCGACTCCGAGCGCTCACGCTGCAGGTACCACTCCGACGCGCCGGTCGCGAAGTACGCGTTCACCACCAAGGGCAGCGCCCCGACGCAGCAGAGGTCGTTGACGATCGCCGCGACCGTGTCGTAAGCGACGTCCGCGAAGCGGTCGATTCCCTGCTCTTCCAGCACCTGGCGCGCGATGATCGACTTCGTGCCCAGCCCCTCGACGACGAACGCGAGCGTCTGCTCGCCGAGCTCGAACACGAATGCGGGCTCGCCACGCGAGGCGTCCAGCGCGCACCCGCCGCGCGCTGTCAGCAGCGGTGAGGTCGAAAGCGCCTTGGCCATCGCCATGCGCTTGCCGGCGTCGAGCGCGTCGTAATCGACCCCGGCCGCGCGGTAGCTCGCGCCCGCCTCGCCACGGCCGGCGACCTCCTGTGCGCGCTGACTCCCGCCGTGGTCGCTCATCCGCGATGATCCTAGGCGACCGTCCACACCACTGCCGTCATCGAGGGAGAGAACCAATGGACTTCGAGCCGAGCCCGCGCTGTTCTGAATTCAAGGAGCGCCTGACGGCGTTCATGGACGAGCACGTATATCCCGCGGAGGACGTGTACGAGCGCCAGCTGCGCGAGTCCGGCGATCCGCACTTCCAGCCGCCGATCATGGAGGAGCTGAAGCGCCTCGCCCGCGACGCGGGCCTGTGGAACATGTTCCTGCCCGACGAGGAGCACGGCGCTGGGCTGTCCAACAGCGACTACGCGCCGCTCGCGGAGATCCTCGGGCGCTCGCACATCGCCTCGGAGGCTTGCAACTGCTCGGCGCCCGACACCGGCAACATGGAGGTGCTCCACCAGTTCGGCACGCCCGAGCAGAACGACCGCTGGCTGACGCCGCTCTTGGACGGAGAGATCCGCTCGGCGTTCGCGATGACCGAGCCCGACGTGGCGAGCTCGGACGCGACCAACATCGCGCTTCGCATCGAACGCGACGGCGATGAGTACGTGCTCAACGGCCGCAAGTGGTGGATAACGAACGTGTTCCACCCCAACTGCCGGATCTTGATCGTGATGGGCAAGACGCAGCCCGACGCGCCCACGTACACGCAGCAGAGCCAGGTGCTGGTGCCGCTGGACACGCCGGGGGTGAAGATCGAGCGCAACCTGCCGGTGTTCGGCTACACAGACCAGGACGGCCACGGGGAAATCCTGTTCGAGGACGTGCGCGTGCCGGCGAGCAACATGATCGCCAAGGAAGGCGACGGCTTCATGATCGCCCAGGCGCGCCTCGGTCCGGGCCGGATCCACCACTGCATGCGCGCGATCGGCGCGGCAGAGCGCGCGCTCGAACAGATGTGCAAGCGCGCGGTCTCGCGCGTGACGTTCGGCCAGCCGCTGGCAAGGCGCGGCAACATCCAGGACTGGATCGCCGAGTCACGGATCGAGATCGAGATGGCGCGCCTGTTGACGCTGAAGGCCGCGTGGATGATGGACACGGTCGGCAACCGCCACGCGCGCATCGAGATCTCAGCGATCAAGGTCGCTGCGCCGAACGTCGCGCTGAAGGTGCTCGACCGAGCGATCCAGGTCCACGGCGGCGGCGGCGTGTCCGATGACTTCGGGCTCGCCCGCGCATATGCATACCTGCGCACGCTGCGACTCGCAGACGGCCCCGACGAGGTGCACAAGCTCTCGATCGCCCGGCGCGAGCTCGCCCCCTACATACCCCGCCAGGAGCCCGCAAAGGTGACCGCGTAGCCCCGGACAGGATGGGGGGTCAACACGGAGGTCTCCGAGCGCCGTGGAGCGTCC
Organism: uncultured Solirubrobacteraceae bacterium; assembly: GCA_963737025.1. Taxonomy (GTDB): domain Bacteria; phylum Actinomycetota; class Thermoleophilia; order Solirubrobacterales; family Solirubrobacteraceae; genus Palsa-744. The sequence goes on along the minus strand of CAVTRA010000003.1, from coordinate 669,488 downwards.
TGGAGGCGCTGCCCAACGCGAGTGCGCGCGCGGGCGCGGGCGTGTTGGGCGCCTTCGCACTGATGCTGGTCGGCCCGGCGAGCGCCGTGGTGGCGGCGCCCGTGACGCCCGTCCTCAGCGCGGCCGCGACCCCTGCTGAGCTGACTCTCGGCGCGGAAATGACGGTCGCCGGCGCGCTCGTCGAAGCCGGAAACGCGGTGCCCGCCGCGGTCGTGGCACTGCAGGCCGACTCCTACCCGTTCCGCGGCTATGCCACGATCGCGCGCCAGCGGACCGCCGAGGACGGGAGCTTCTCGTTCACCGGGCTAAGACCGGACCGCAACATGCGTGTGCGCGTCGTCCTCGAAGGCGCCTCGGCCGCGGCGCCCGCGCAGGGACCGACCCTCGCCAGCCAGCAGCTCTCGGTGATCGTCGATCCGGACGTCGCGGTAAACGCGCGTCGCCTCGGCCCGGGAGCGACGAGGCTCAGCATTCGCGTTCGCCACACGCCGTTGGGAGACCCTGCAGCGGTGCTTACGCGCTGGTTCGTGGCAGCGGCCGGCACGCACGACTTCACGCTCGCAGCGACAACCTCCAGCCGTGAGCTCAGCGCCGGTGTCACCTACGCGAGCGCCACGATCGACCCACCGTCGAAGCGCTTCTCCTACCGCGTCTGCATGAACCCGCCGTGGGAACGCGCGATGGGCCCTGCGGCGTCGCACCAGCCGTGTCCCGACAACGAGCGCACGGAGCGCGGCGGCACGCCACCGCCTGGGTTCCAGGGCGAAGGCAGCGGTACACCGGTGGCCGCGTATCCCTCAGCGGGTGCGATCGCGGCCGCCGCGCGCTACCTCGCATCCCGCGCCGGCAGCACGTCGTTCGCGGTCGTCAACAGCGCGGGCGGGCTGAGCGGCGCACGGCTGCACGAGCACTTCGAGACCGCGAGCGTCGTCAAGGTGATGATGCTCGTGGCCTACCTGCAGATGCTGAACGCGCGCCATCGCGGCCTTGACGCGCAGGACACCGCGCTGCTTTATCCGATGATCCACATCTCCGACAACGAAGCCGCGTCGGCGGTGCTCGCGATCGTGGGCGGCGCGGCGGTGGCACGTGTGGCGCGGGAATCGGGAATGAGCGACTACGAGCCGGGCGTCGGCTGGTGGGCCTACACGCAGACCTCCGCGGCCGACCAGGCACGCTTCTTCTTCGCGCTGCAGCGACTGATCCCACCGCAGTTCTACGGGTACGCGCGCGGGCTGCTGTCGGGCATCGAGCCGTCGCAGAGCTGGGGCGTGCCACCGGTCGCAAGGCCCCGTTGGCAGGTGTTCTTCAAGACGGGCGCGCTGCCCGAAGAGGGCGTGTTCAACGAGGTCGCCCGGCTGGAGCGTCCGGGCCTGACGTTCACGGTCGCGGTCTTCACCGCCGGCGAGCCTTCGATGAGCTACGGCGAGGAAACGATCGAAGGAGTGGCGGCGGCGCTGCTCGCTCGAGCGCCGTGAGGAGGGAGGACGTATGAGCTCACTGATCTACCGCGAGCGCCCGGCCGCCGGCGAGCCCCAGGGCCTTTTGATCCTGCACCATGGGCGCGGCGCGGACGAGCACGACCTGCTGACCTTGGCCGACGTGCTCGACCCCGAGCGCCGGCTGCACGTCGTGACGCCGCGCGCGCCGCTGATGCTGCCGAGCTCGCCCGGCTTTCACTGGTACCTCGTGCCGCGCGTCGGCTACCCCGACCCCGAGACCTTCGACGCCGCCAGGCAGGCGCTCGGCAAGCTGCACGACGAGCTGTGGCAGAGGACCGGGCTCACACCTGAGCAGACAGTGCTCGGCGGCTTCTCGATGGGTACCGTCATGAGCTATGTGCTCGGCTTCGACGCGGAGCGCCCGGCGCCGCGCGGGATCCTCGCCTTCTCTGGCTTCATCCCCACGGTCGAGGGCTGGCAACCAGACCTTGCGAACCGGACCGGCGTGCGCGTGTTCATCGCCCACGGGCGCCGCGACCAGGTGATCCCCATCGAGTTCGCGCGCGAGGCCGCGACGCGGCTACAGGACGCCGGCCTGCAGGTCGACTACCACGAGTCAGAGGCCGGACACCACATCGACCCGCGCGAGATCCCGCACGCCGGCGCGTGGCTGCGCGCGACATTCGAGCCGCGGCCCGCATAAGGTTGATCGTGACATCCCAGCAGCACTAGGAGGAGGAGTGGTGGCATGTCCGCCGTGACGGTGGGTCCGCAGCAGTCCGCGAGCCGCACGCTCGAGGTGCTGATCGTCGGCGCAGGCTTCGGCGGGATCGCAGCCGCGATCGAGCTGCGCCGGCATGGGATCAGGGGCATCACGATCCTCGAGAAGGCTCCCGAGCTCGGCGGCACTTGGTTCTACAACAGCTACCCGGGCGCCGCGTGCGACGTGCCCAGTCACCTGTACTCGTTCTCCTTCGCCCAGCGGCGCGACTGGTCGCGGCTGTGCTCGCCCCAGCCGGAGATCCGCGCGTACCTCGGCGACGTCGCGCGGGCGTACGGCATCGACCGCCTGGTGCAGACGAGCACAACCGTCACGGCCTGCGCGTGGGACGCCGAGCGCTGCCGTTGGAGCGTGCAGACGGCGGACGGCCCCACTCACGAGGCGGACGTGCTGATCATCGCGACCGGGCAGCTCGACCAGCCGGCGCGTCCAGAGATCGACGGCGCGGAGAGCTTCGCCGGACACAGCTTCCACTCGGCCGAATGGGATCACGACTACCCGCTGGCGGGCAAGCGCGTGGCGGTGATCGGTACGGGCGCGAGCGCCGTTCAGTTCGTGCCTGAGATCGCGCCCGCGGCGCAGCATCTGAGCGTGTTCCAGCGCACGGGCAACTGGTTCCTGCCGCGGCGCAACCGCCGCTACAACCACGCGATCAAGGCGGCGATCGAACGCGTTCCCGGGCTGCAGGCGCTGCGGCGCAGGTTCGTGTTCGAGTACACCGAGTCGCTGACGCTCGCGATCCGCCACCCCCGCACCGTCGGGCGTCTCGCCGCCGCGCGCTCTGCCGGCTTCATGCGCTCACAGCTGAAGGACCCGCAGCTCCGCCAGAAGGCCTGGCCGGACTACACGTTCGGCTGCAAGCGGATCCTCTTCAGCTCGCACTACCTGCCTGCGCTCGCGCGGGCGAACGTCGAGCTCGTCACCGACGCGATCGCGCGCATCACACCCACCGGCATCGAGACCGTCGGCGGCGCGGAGCACAAGGTCGACTGCGTGATCTGGGCGACCGGATTCAAGAGCACCGACTTCATGTTCCCGATGCGCGTGACCGGGGGCGACGGCATCGAGCTGCACGAGTACTGGTCGGGCGGCGCGCACGCGCACCTCGGCATGTGCGTGCCGGGCTTTCCCAACATGTTCGTCATGTACGGGCCCAATACAAACACCTCGGGCGGCTCGATCATCGTCTACCTCGAGGCACAGGCGGGCTACATCCGCCAGGCCGTCGAGCAGCTGAGCGCGCGGCGCGCGGGAGCGATCGAGGTGCGCGCTGAGGTCGAGTACGCGAGCGACCGCGAGCTGCAGGCGCGCTTCGCCGGAACCGCGTGGACGCAGTGTGACTCCTGGTACCGGGACCAGAACGGACGGATCGTGACCAACTGGCCAGGCTATATGCGCGAGTACCTCGAGCGGACCGCGCGCCTGGACGCAGCCGAGTACCGCTTCGCCCCCCTGCCAAAGCCGGCAACTGTCGTGACTGCTTAGGGTGCGCGGAGAGAAGGCCAGCCCGTGTACGACTACATAATCGTAGGAGCCGGCTCCGCCGGCTGCGTGCTCGCGAACCGTCTCTCCGAGGATCCCTCCGTACGGGTGCTGCTGATCGAGGCCGGCGGCGCGGACCGCTCGCTGAAGATCAAGATTCCCGCGGCGTTCCCCGAACAGTTCCACTCGAAGCTCGACTGGGACTTTCAGACCGAGCCCGAGCCGCATGTCGACGGGCGCTCTCTGTACATCCCGCGCGGCAAGGCGCTCGGCGGCTCGAGCTCGATGAACGCGATGCTCTACGTCCGCGGGCGTCCGCTCGACTACGACGGCTGGGAGGCGCAGGGCGCCCCCGGCTGGGGCTACGCCGACGTGCTGCCGTACTTCAAGAAGGCCGAGGACAACGTCCGCGGCGCATCCGCCTACCACGGCGCCGGCGGTCCGCTGCACGTCGCCGAGCAGCGCTCGCCGCGACCGATGAGCGCACGGCTGCTCGCCGCCAGCGAGGCCGCCGGCATCCCGCGGATCGACGACTACAACGGTCCCGAGCAGGACGGCGTCTCGATGTTCCAGGTCACCCAGAAGAACGGACGGCGCTTCAGCGCCGCTGACGCATACCTGCGCCCGGCGCTCACGCGTCCGAACCTCGAGCTTCGCAAGAACGTCAGCGTGCTCGCCGTCGAGCTCGAAGGCGATCGCGCCGTGGGCGTGCGCGTCGGCCGCGGACGCCGCGGTGGCATCGAGGTGCTGCGGGCCGAGCGTGAGGTGCTGCTGAGCGCCGGAGCGATCGGCTCGCCACAGCTGCTACAGCTGTCGGGCGTCGGCGCGGGCGAGGAGCTGCGCGCCGCCGGCGTCGAGGTCCGTCACGAGCTGCCCGGCGTCGGTCGCAACCTCCAGGACCACCCGTTCGTGACCGTCATCTGGGAGGTCTCCGACACGAACACGCTGTACGGCGCCGACAAGCCCAAGCCGCTCGCCGAGTGGCTGCTGCGCAGGACCGGCAAGCTCAGCTCGACCGTCGCGGAGGTCGTCGCGTTCACGCGCACACGCGGCGGCCTGCCGGCGCCCGACATTCAATTCCACATGGGGGCGGCCTACTACGAAGACCACGGCGCCGAGACCTACGAGGGCGATTGCATGGTGATCGCGCCGACGCTCGTCTCACCGCAGGCCCGCGGGCGGGTGTGGCTGCGCTCGTCCGACCCGACCGCCAAGCCGCGCATCATCACCAACACGCTGTCCGAGCCCGACGACGTGCGCTCACTGCTCGCCGGGATGCGGCTCGCGCGCGAGATCGCCGCGCAGTCGCCGCTGCGGGAGCTGATCGTCAAGGAGCTCAAGCCCGGCTCCGACAGCACCGACGATGCCGAGCTGGAGGCCGATCTGCGCAGGCGCCTGATGCTCATCTACCACCCCGTCGGCACCGCCAGGATGAGCGACACGCACGAGGAGGCGGTGGTCGACTCGCAGCTGCGCGTTCATGGACTGCAGGGGGTGCGCGTGATCGACGCCTCGATCATGCCCACCATCACCGGGGGTAACACCAACGCGCCGACGATCATGATCGCCGAGCGTGGCGCCGACCTGATTCGATCCCGCCCACCCGCAGCGAGCGTCGAGAGCAGCGGGAGCCTGGCGTGAGCCTCTCAATCAACTACCACCGCGAGGGCGATGGACCGCCGCTCGTGCTGCTGCACGGCGTCGGGCACCACTGGCAGGCGTGGGAGCCCGTGATCGAGCGGCTGGTAGATGAATTTGACGTGATCGCATGCGACTCCCCCGGCTTCGGTCACTCCGCGCCGCTGGCGGCCGGCATCGAACCCACGATCCCCGCCTACGCCGACGCGTTCGAGTGGTTCTTCGCCGAGCTCGGCCTCGAGCGCCCGCACGTCGCCGGCAACTCGATGGGCGGCGCGATCGCACTCGAGCTCGCACGCGGCCGGGCGGTGCGCTCGGTCACCGCGTTCTCGCCCGCTGGCTTCTGGAACGGACCGGAGCTCCGCTTCTGCCAGCTCTCGCTGCGAGCCGTCGGCGCCGTGCCCGCGGCTGCCCGCCCGGCGATCGAAGCGCTCGCGCGCACGCGCGCTGGGCGTGTCGCGCTGTTCTCCCAGACCTACGGCTATCCGGCGCGGCTGCCGCCCGATGAGGCGCTCGCGACGCTCCGCGACGCCTGGGCCGCACCCGCGCTGAGCGGGGCTCTCGACGCGTTCAGCCAGTACCGCTTTGGCTCGCCACAGCAGCTGCAGAGCACCCCCGTGACGATCGCGTGGGGCAGACGCGACAGGCTGCTCCCCTACCGCCTGCACGCACCGCGAGCCCGGGCTTTGATGCCGTGGGCTACGCACCTCACGCTCGGCGCCGGGCACGTGCCCTTCTACGACGATCCGGCGGCCGTCGCCGAGGTGATCCGCCTGCGTGCGCGATCAGCCGCGCCGGCGGAGGCTCAGAGACCCTGACGCGCGTTGCCGGCCGGCGCTAGCTGTCGCACGCTGCGCTAGCGTCTGGAGGCCGTGGTGACGAGCGAACGGCGAGTGCTCAGCGGCAGCTCCCAGTGGCGCTCGCGACGGGTGGGGCTCGGCGCGCTCCTGCTCCTCGTGGCAGTCGTGGCGGCCCGGATCACCACGGAGTCCACGCCGCCCCTGATCGTGCACCGCACCGTGGCCGCGTATGTGCGTCTACCCGGCGGCCAGCCCGCGCTCGCCTGGCCCCGCGATGGACAGGCGGCGGTCGAGGTGGAGGGGCTCGGGGGCCTCGCGAGCGCGCGCTCTCTCCGGCCGGTCCCGATCGCGAGCGTCGCGAAGATCATGACCGCCTACCTGGTCCTGCGCGAACACCCGCTCGCGAGCGGGCGGCAGGGGTTCACGATGACGATCACCCGCGCGGACGTCGCCGAAGAGCAGCGGCGTGTGGCGCTCGGCGAGTCGGCGGTGAGCGTGCGGGCAGGCGAGCGCATCAGCGAGCGTGAGGCGCTGCAGGCGCTGCTGCTGCCGTCGGCGAACAACATCGCCGCGCTGCTCGCGGTCCACGACGCGAGCACGCTCGCGGCTTTCGTCGCACGCATGAACGCCATGGCGCACGCGCTCGGCATGCGCGCCACAACCTACACCGACCCCAGTGGCTTCAACCCCGGAACCGTCTCCACGGCCAGCGACCAGCTGCAGCTCGCTCGTGTCGCAATGGCTGAGGCGGCGTTCGCGACGATCGTCGCGGAGCGCTCAGCTGTCGTGCCGGTCGCGGGGCGGGTCGAGAACATCAACGCACTCGTCGGCACCGACGGCTACGTCGGCGTCAAGACGGGCTCCGAGGGCGCCGCCGGCGGCTGCCTCGTGTTCGCCAAGCAGATCACCGTCGCCGGGCGGGGCCTCACCATCCTCGGCGCTGTGCTCGGGCAGCACCAGGGGCCGCCGATCGAAACGGTGCTCGCCGCGGCTCGGCGCCTCGGCGACTCCTTCGCTGCCGCGGTGCACGTCGAGACGGTGCTGCCTGCGGGTACGCGCGTGCTGAGCGCGAGCTCCGCGGACGGTCGCCACACCACAGCGCTGACAGCGGGAGCGCTGCGCGAGATCGGCTGGGGCGGACTGGCGCTCCCCCTGGTATTGACGGCGCGCGTCCCCGGGGACGGGCTGGGCGCGGGTCAGCGCATGGCGACGGTGTCGGTTACAGGCGCCGGTCGCGCGTCCACCGGAGCGTTCTCCGTGCGCTCCGTCGGCGGTCCGTCGCTCGGCTGGCGGCTGGCGAACCTACTCTGAGTCGGCTGAGTCGGCCGTCTCTGGGTGCGCGTTCTCGTGTTCGGCCGCGCGCAGGCGCGAGTTCGCCCCCTGATGGCGGCGCTCCAGTTCCCTGAGCCGCGCTGGACTCGTCAGACGCGGGCCGTACGTCTTTGCTTTGTAGAGCTCGTAGCGCTCGCGGTGATAGCGCGCCTCAGCCTGCAACTCCTCGATTCTTCGCAGGCCGATCATACCTAGGACTCTAGCGCTCCCAGCGATGCCGGACCTAAGCGTGAGCCCTCCGTTTGAGCACGAGCACGACAGCGAGCGCGAACAGCACGCCGATGGCGATCGCGCCCGCGGTACCGGCGTCGGCGACGATGTCGGTGATCGACGGACCCACGAAGTATGCGCCGAGACCGATCCCCAGGGCCCACGCCAGCGCAGAGATCGCGTTGAAGGCAAGAAAGCGCGAGGCGCGCATGGCGTGGATCCCGGCGATCCACGACGGCGTGAACAGCACAGCGATCGGGCCGTAGCGCTCGTAGAAACGATCGCCGCGTGCGATCAGCGCAAGCCGTAGCTGATGCAGCGGCCCCGGAGCCGTCAGCACGCCGCGGCCGCCCTTGATGCCGATGAGCCATCCGGCGGTTCCTCCTATGCTCGCTCCGGCCCACGCGACCGCGAGCACGGCCGTGAGGTCGAGCCGCCCGTGAGCCGCAGAGATCGCCGCTGCGACGAGGGCCGCCTCGCCCGGCCCTGGCAGCCCTACCCAGCTCGCGCCGGCGGCGAGGAACACGCCCACATAGTCGAGGGTGGGGTCGTGAGCGTGGTGGTGAAGGACGGCGAGGCCGGCCAGCGCCGAGAGCACCGTTGCGAGGGAGCGCACCCCGTCATGGTGACGGCCCGCGCCTCAACGCCCGCGCGTTCGACGGTTCGATGCCGTCGCCGACGGCGAGAAAGCGGTTCAGTACGAGCATGATGGCGCTCGCGGCGATGGCTTACACCAACATCGAGGTCGCTACCGGGCTGGTGCTGGCGCTGGCGTCGACAACGCTCGTGAACCTCGCGTACGTCCGCGAGCACGACGCCGTCGGCGAGCTTCCGCCGCTGTCGCTGCGGCGCCCGTTGCACTCGCTGCGCCTGCTGCTCGCCGATCGCCCTTGGCTCGCGGCCTTTGCGATGGAGTCGAGTGGGTTCCTGCTGTACGTGGCCGCCCTCAGGCTCGCGCCGCTGGCGCTCGTGCAGAGCGTCGCGGCCGGAGGGATCGGCGTCCTCGCCGTGGCGTCGGCGCGCATCGGGCGTCGCGAGCTGAGCGGGAGTGAGCGCGCCGGCGCGGGCGTCTCTGTCGCGGGACTGCTGTTCCTGTCGCTGTCGCTGGCAGGGGGAGTCCAGCAGGGCACGCGCGGCGGCCTGCTCGAGATCGGCCTGTGGCTCGGCTGCAGTGGCGTGGCGGCGTTGCTCGTGCTTACGGCGGGCCGCGCGGTGCTCGGGGCGGCCGCCGCCGACGCGGTCGCCGGCGGGCTGCTGTTCTCCTGCGGGGACATCTCGACGAAGATCGCAACCCAGGGCGGCACGAGAGCCCTATTCGCGCTGGCGGCGATCCTCGCGTATGTGCTCGGCAGCTCGTTGCTCCAGATCGGCTACCAACGCGGCACAGCGCTGAGCATCGCCGGCGTGGCGACGCTGCTCACGACCGCGCTGCCGATCGCCGCCGGTGCGGTGCTGCTGGGAGAGGCGCCGCCGCACGGCGCTCAGGGCGCGCTACGGATCGTCGCGTTCGTCGCCGTCGTCGCCGGCGCGGTCCTGCTCGGCCGTCCGCGACCGCGCACCTCCGGCGACGGGGCATAGACAAGGCGGCGGCCACCGTTCCCCGGCGATCACCACGGCACCGGTCCATCGCGGCTGACAAACGTGCCGGTTGCTCCGCTGCCGTCGATCGTCGCCATCTCGACGATCGCGTCGGTGCCCTCGGTCACGGTCTGCGTGCCACGGTTGGCGTTGAGATCCGTCGCGGTGTAACCGGGATCGACGGAGTTGATGCGCATTGCCGGGAATGCCCGGGCCCATTGCAAGGTGAGCATGTTGAGCGCCGCCTTCGACGAGAAGTAGGCTGGAGCGATCAGCCGCGAGTAGGCAGAATCCGGGTCAGCGCTCTTGGCCAAGGAGCCCAGGCCGCTGGACACGTTCACCACGACCGGCGCCTCGGACTTCTCGAGCAGCGGCAGGAATGCGTGGAACATGCGAACCGCGCCGAAGACATTCACGTCGTAGACAGCCCGGACCTGATCGGCCGTCACCTCGCGAGCAGGCGTCCCCCCGCCCGATATGCCGGCGTTGTTGATCAGAACATCCAGCGCCCCGTCGCAGGACGCAGCCACGGTCTGCGCAGCCGCGTCAACTGAGACATCGTCGGTGACATCGAGCACCAGCGGTCGCGCACCCAGCTCCGCTGCAACTGCGGCACCCCGCGCCGGATCCCGAGCGGCTGCCCAGACGTCATGTCCATCAGCCAACAGGCGTCGAGCGGCCTCACGGCCGAGGCCCTTGTTGGCTCCGGTTATGAGAACGCTCGCCATCAGATCGATTATGCACTCGCAGCCGTGCACGGCACGCGATCCCGTCTGCGACTCGTTGCTAGAACATCCGTCCAAAAAAACGCCGTTGAGCGAAATTCGCTTCCATCTCGCTTCCGAGATCCGCACACTCAGGCCCGCCCAACAAGCGCGGCCCCCTATTGGGGCGGGGCCGTTGAGTGCATACGCCAGCCCCCGCGGACGTGAGGGACGCCGCGGGGGCTGCTGCGCTCAGATCCGATCGGGCGGCTCGCCCCGTCCCGTCACGGCAGGAACACCCTTCCCTGCGGTCCGACGGCCGGTCCCGACGGGGAAGCCGCCGGGCGATCACGCTGTCCAGACGGCCCTATCGCGCTGCCCACGCACTAGCCGACAACATAAATGTGCTTGACAAAAATAGCCTTCGGTGAGAAGGTGCACCGATGCACGAGGTCGCGGTCATCGAGGACCCAGCCGCTGCGGAGGCATCGCTCGACCCGATCCGCGCTCGGCTGCTGGCCGAGCTGTCCGTAGCCGGGTCCGCGAGCACACTTGCGACACGCGTCGGGCTGACGCGCCAGAAGACGAACTACCACTTACGGGCGCTGGAGCGCCACGGCCTGGTGGAGCTCGTCGAGGAGCGCCGCAAGGGAAACTGCACCGAGCGCATCCTCCAGGCGACGGCCGCGTCCTATGTGATCTCGCCGGCGGCACTGTCAGCCCTCGCACCGGATCCGTCACGTGAGCCGGACCAGCGCTCGGCGCGCTGGCTGCTCGCAGTCGCGGGAAGGCTCGTTAGTGACGTCGGTGAGCTGATCACGGGCGCGAGCGCGGTCGGCAAGCCGCTGGCGACCCTCGGTATCGACAGCGAGGTGCGCTTCGCGTCCGCAACGGACCGAGCCGCGTTTGCGGTCGAGCTGGCCGCCGCTGTCAACGGCCTCGTCGCGAAGTACCACGATGAGGCCACGCCCGGCGGGCGTCGGCACCGGTTCGTCGTTGCACTGCACCCCACCATTGCTAACAAGAAGGAGCCACCGCTATGAGCCGCGCATTCGAGATCACCCGCGAGGTCGACCTACCCGTCGGCCCGCGCGACGTGTGGACCGCGATCACGGCTGACACGGCCGCGTGGCAGTTCCCCACAGGGATGGAGATCCCCGCGGGCACCACTCCACCCAAGGATGGGCCCGTCACGACGTGGGACCCGCCGCACCGACTGGTGATCCGGATGGAGTCGCCGGACGGGACATTCAACGCCCTCGATTACGCGATCGAGGCCCGCGCAGGCGGCACGGCGCACCTGCGCTACGTCCACAGCGGCATCCTTGCGGACGGGTGGGAGGACCAGTACGACGGGATCGACGGCCACACGGACTTCTACCTCCACACGCTTGCGCAGTACCTGGAGCACTTCAACGGCCGCCAGGTCACCTACGTCGGCCAGCCGTCATCCGGTATCGAGGGGCCCGAGGCGGCCGGAACGCCGGACGCGATGGATGTGCTTCGCAGCGCCCTCGGCGTCTCCGCAAACGCGGGTGTGGGCGATCCGGTCCACGCCTCGCTCGGCGACGCCGGGACGCTCGACGGCGTGATCGATTACTCGACGCGGGAGTTCCTGGGCGTGCGCACCGCAGACGGCCTGTACCGATTCTTTGGACGCAACCATTTCGGCGGCGTCGTCGGCATGAGCGCGCACCTGTTCGTGGACGGCGTCGACGCCACCTCGAGCGAAGCGGCGCTCCAGGCTTGGCTGACCGGGGTGTATGCATAGCGTGGCATCGTGAGCGCTACTCGCTGGCGTCGAAGCCGTGGAACGGCGAGCGATCACCGGCGTCCCAGGCCTCGCGCAGCCCCGGGGCGCTGAGGTCCCAGTCGGGGCGGATCTCGCGCGTGACGGCGCGCAGGTCGTGCCACAGGTCAACGATCGAGGGACGCCCCCAGAACCAGTAGCCGTTGTAAATGCTGTGGATGACCAGGCCCGGCTTCAGAACGAACGTGTGCGGGATCATCGGGTCGTTCTCGGGGTCTGTGTACTCCTGGATGTCGAGGTCCTTCTGGAGGACCCGCTCCGAGTCCGAGAGGAACGTCCACTGCGCCCCCACCGCCGCGCGGAACTCTTTGAGCTCGTGGTCGGCGTCGCTTGAGATCGTGGCGATCTGGGTGTAGGCCACGGCGATCCTCGAATGGAACGCGGCGAGTTCCAGATGCTGCTGGTGCTCCTTCGGGCAGTAGTTGCCGCGCGCGAGCGTCAGGATCAGCGGATCGTCACCCTGCAGCTGGCTGAGCTTGCACGGAGCTTTGGTGTGGTCGGGCAGCTCATGGTCGGGGAACGTGGCGCCGGGGACGATGTCAGGCCGCACGGTCGCCCCCGTCACTCAGCCGCGCGAGCCGCGCCGAGCGCGATCACGTCGCAGTCGCTGTTCATGTCGGCAGATCCTCCCCTGCGCGCTCGCGCACCATGAACAGCGCATACCAATCCGGCCAGTCCGGATCGGCCTGGCCAGTTCGCTCCTCGTGCTTGCCGTGTGCCTCCTCGGCGCGCCTAAGCGCGTCCGCGAGGTCGCCGACCGACTCGTACGTCGTTGCCATCGCGCTCTCCCTTCAACCGCCGACGCGATCTTCGTGCCAAATTGAAGCGAAGTCAAGTCCTCCTGAGGCGGGACGAGACGGCGGGTTCGACCGCGTCCGCTCAACAGCGGCTCAGCCGACCTGGTACTTGATGTGTGTGACGCCGGGTGCGTCGACGGCCCGGACCTGCGTCAGCTTGAGAGCTCCGCGCTGGAGCTCCTCGAACAGGCGCTCACCGCCGCCCATGATCACGGGCGCGATCGAGAGGTCGAGCTCGTCGACGAGGCCTGCGGCCAGGTACTGGTTGATCACCGACGCGCCACCGGCAAGCGAGATGTCCTGCTCCTGGGCGGCGCCCGTGGCTTGCGCAAGCGCCGACTCGATCCCGTCGGTCACGAAGTGGAAGGTGGTGCCGCCCTTCATCTCAAGCGGCTCGCGCGCGTGGTGGGTGAGCACAAACACCGGGTGGTGATATGGCGGGTCCTCGCCCCACCAGCCTGGCCACGGATCGTTGCCCCAGGGTCCGGCGCCGCCGCCGAACATGTTGCGTCCCATGATCGTGGCTCCGATGTTTGCGCGGCGCTCGTCGACGACCGACGAGCTGGCGTTGGTCTCGCCGCCCTGCTCGCCGTGCATCTCTCTGAACTCCTTGAGCGGGAAGAACCACTCGTGCAGCTCCATCCCGCCTACTCCGAGCGGGTTCTCCTCGCTCTGGGCAGGACCGGCAACATAGCCGTCCAGTGACATCGTGATGGTGAGTCTGAGCTTGCTCACATCAACTCCTCGGGTTGCGAATCTGCCCATGATGACTGCCACAGCGGCCGCTAAGCTCCAGCGGTCGTGTCGCTGACCGCCCTGACGTCCGCGGAGATCTCGCTGCCGGCCGAGCCCGATGGCGCGCGCGTCAGCGACCGGATCGCTGTTCTGGCCGACACCGTCGACGTCGTCGGGTTGACCGACAATCACGCTGGTCAGCCGCGGATGTCGCCGCTGGCGGCGGTAGCGCTCGCGCGGGAGCAGGGCGTGGAGACAATCGTCCACGTTTCCTGCCGCGATCGCAACCGGCTTGCCCTGCAGTCCCAGGTCGTGGGCGCGGCAGCGCTCGGCGCTGAGGCGGTCCTCTGCATGCAGGGCGACCCGGTGCCTGACATCGAACCTGTGGCCGACATGACCGCCACGCAGCTCATTGCGAGCGCGTCGGCATGGAGCGCCCCGCACCCGCTGGCGGTCGGGGCGGTCGTCAATCCCTTCGCCGAGGACGTCGACCGGGAGTTGCGGCTCCTGCGGCGCAAGATCGCCGCCGGAGCCACCTTCCTACAGTCGCAGATGATCTTCGACCTCGAGCGCCTGGAAGCGTTCCTCTCGACCGCCGAGGACACACTCGCGGGCGTGCGGTTCTACGCAAGCGTCGCGCTGCTCCGCAGCGCGCACATGGCTGAGCGCGCCCGCGCGCTACCGGGGGTCGCGATTCCTCAGCGAGCCGTGGCGCAGATCAGTCGCGGCGGCGGCATCGACCTAGCGCGCGAACTGGCGGCCAGCGTTGCCAGGATCTCGCGCGTAGATGCGCTTCACGTATTTCCGCTCGGAGCCGAGGCGGCTACACGCGAGGTCGCCGCGGAGTTCCGCGTCGCGCGGGGTGTCAGCGCCCAACGCCTGGCAGGGACCGGTCAGTGACCGACAAAAGTGGAGACGGTGGGAATCGAACCCACGTCCGCAATCGCGTAAGGGTGGCTTCTACGAGCGTAGCCGGCACTCTGATCTCATCCCCGACTCGCCTCGCCGGCTGGGTTGTGGGGGACCAGCCTCCTTGAGATTCCCCGGATTGGCGGAGGCGGACCGCACCGGGTGAGCCTGCTTTCTGATCCCGGCCTTCCCCGCCGCAGGCAAGCGGGGCCCGAGACCTCACGGCTTAGCTATTGACTAAGCGGCGAGGGCGTACTCGTGAGAGTCCGCACTTATGGTTTTCCCGGGTGTTTTACGAGGCCGCCCGGGACCTCGACTCGCAACCACACCCACGAACCGACCACGTCGAAGCCTGTCGTCCCCTGGATGTACTTCACATTGCTACGGCTGCAGTGTACCGCTGGCCGGGTAAGGCCTTGGCATCGCGTTGGCGGCTGCGCGCCAGACGCGAGACGAGCGGTCACAGACGAAAAGTGACGCGGTTCCAAGCCACCTTTGAGGAACCCTCCTGGTCAGGCCCGAGGGCCTTTCCTCTTGGGTGGCGCGGCCTCACACCTCAGTGGCCTCGCTCTTTGCGGCTTGGTTCCGCGTCTGCAATCAAGGTAGCTCGCGCCCACGCGGATTGCAACCGTGCTGGACGATCGATTTCGCACCTTCCGAGAAAATCTCTGCGACGCGCGTGGGGCGGGAGCGTGTGGTGGCCATCACCGTGCCGAGCCGGAGGCGCACGGAAGCTTGCGCAGCTGTTAGGAAGCGCTTAGAACTGCTGCCAGAATGTAGGTATGGAGAACATCGACGTGTCGCTGCCCGCTACATCGCCGGTGCCGGTGGCACCGGGTGGTTATCCGAGCCAGGCCACGGCCACGCCGGCGCCGTCGACGCCGATCTACCCCGGCGAGAACCCGTTCGGCGAGCAGCCCCGCGGGAAGCAGCCGGTGCGGAGCCTGCGCAAGCGGATCAGCAGCGCGCTCGCGGCGATCGCCGCGCTGATTGCGAAGTTCTTCGCGGCGATCAAAGGCGTACTGCTGCTGCTCCCGAAAGCGAAGCTGCTCACTACGGCGGGGACGGCATTGATCTCGGTGGTGCTGTACTCGCTCGTGTTCGGATGGTGGTTTGCAGTCGGCTTCGTGGTGCTGCTGTTCGTCCACGAGATGGGCCACGTGATCCAACTGCGCCGCGAAGGGATCAGGGCGACGGCCCCGGTGTTCATACCGTTTCTCGGGGCAGTGGTGGGGATGAAGCAGATGCCTGACGACGCACTCGCTGAGGCGCGCGTGGGCCTTGCCGGCCCGATCCTGGGCACCGCGGGTTCGGCGGTGTGCTTCGCGATCGCCGAAGCCACGGGCAGCTCGCTGCTGCGGGCGCTGGCATACGTCGGCTTTCTGCTCAACCTCATCAACCTGGTGCCGCTGACGCCGTTCGACGGCGGCCGCGCGATGGCGGCGATGGCGCCGTTCATGTGGTTCATCGGGCTCGGCGTGATGGTGTTCCTGCTGCTGGTCACGCACATATCGTTCCTGCTGATCTTCGTGCTGTTCGGCGGGTATGACACCTACCGGCGCTGGAAGCTGAGGAAAAGCGGCTCGCCGCAACAGGCCGCCTACTATCGCGTGGCTCCACGCGCGCGGTTGCTCGTCGGGCTCGTGTACGTGGGCCTGATCGTGGCGCTGGCGCTCGGCATGGTGGGCAGCGAGGTCCTGCATTACGCCGGGCACACGTTCCACGTGGCCTAGCGTCTGGCTTCGCGAATCCCGCGTTCCATGTCGCGCTTGGTCTCGCGCTCTCGCAGCGTCTGGCGCTTGTCGTAGAGGTCCTTGCCGCGGGCGAGCGCGATCTCGACCTTGGCGTGGGCTCCGGAGAAGTAGATGCGGGTGGGCACCAGCGTGAGCCCCCGTTCCGCGACACGGGCGGCGATGCGGTCGATCTCGCGGCGATGAAGCAGCAGCTTGCGCGTGCGCTCGGGCTCGTGGTTTTCGCGCGAGGCTGGACCGTAGGGCGGGATGTGCACGGAGTGCAGCCACAGCTCACCGTCGCGGATGGCGGCATAGCCGTCCTTGAGCTGCGCGCCTGAGGTGCGCAGCGCCTTGACCTCGGTGCCCTCGAGCACGATGCCGCACTCGAGGCGCTCGATCAGCTCGTAGCGGTAGGACGCGTAGCGGTTGGACGCAACGTCGCCCGCCCCCACCTTGCGCTTGCCCTTGCCCTTTGCCACTGCCCGAGACTAGCGTTTGGAGCTTGATCGGCTCCGCCCTGCCTGTGCCCCGTGGGGTGACGGGCTCCGCGGCGGCGTTCGCAGCGGCTCCGACGGAGGCGGCTCCAGATCCACGCGCCCGCGCACCGAGTCGACGCGTACGACGCGCACATCAACGCGGTCGCCGAGGCGCAGCGTGGCGCCGCTGCGCTCGCCGCGCAGGATCGTGCCCTGCTCGTTGAGCTCCCACCAGTCGCGCCCGAGGCTCGGCGCCCCGTCGCGCGCACGCGGGCGCGCGTTGCCGGCCGCCGGCGGCGGACGCAGCAGCCGCACAGGCAGCATGCCCTCGAAGCGCTGCATGACGTCGGCGCGTTCGTCGAAGGCGATGAACGCCCCGGCTGAGATCAGGCCGGTGATCTCGCCGACGAACGGCTGCTCGAGACCGCGCTCGTACAGCAAGCGCTCGAGCGCGAAGCTGCGCGCGACGTCGTCGGCGTCGCGCTCGATGACCATTGCGTCTCGCTCGCGTTCGGATGTCCATGCCCCGAGCTCGGCGAGCTCGCCGGCTCGCGGCGCCGTCTCGCCGGCACCGACGGCCGACAGCAGCGCGCGGTGGCAGACGAGGTCGGGATAGCGCCGGATGGGCGAGGTGAAGTGGCAGTAGCTGGCCGATTTCAGGCCGGCGTGTCCGAGGTTCCGGGGCGAGTAGTAGGCCTGCTTGAGCGAGCGCAGCACGAGCGAGCTGAGCGCCCGGCGTCCGTGACCGGTGCGGCGCACGTGCTGCTCTACGCGTTGTGACATCTCGACGACGAGCTCGGCGGCCTGCGCGGAGGACATGTGCTCACCCTTTGCGGGCAGCGGCGGCGTGGGCACCGCGAGCGTTGCGAGCTGGTCGGCCAGCCGCTCGACGCGCTCCGGATCGGGCGTCTCGTGCACGCGGTAGAGGCACGGGATGGCGCGCTGGGAGAGCATTCCGGCGACAGCCTCGTTGGCGGCGATCATGAGGTGCTCGATCAGGCGGTGGGACTCGGTCTGCACGCGTGCGTGGATCGCGAGGACGTTGCCGCGATCGTCGAACTCGAACTCGGGCTCCTCGGACTCGACCACCAGCGCGCCGCTTCGCTCTCGCCGGCGCTGGAGCGCGGCGGCGGCGTGGCGCGCGGCGCGCAGAGGCGCCCCCCAGGGTTCGGCGGCGGACTCGGTGCCGGCGAAGATGCGGTCCACCTGCTCGTAGTCGAGGCGCGCGTCGGAGTGGATCAAGGAGCGGTAGAAGGCGGCGCGGGTGACGACGGCGTCGCGCAGCTCCAACTCGACGGTGACGGCGGCGCGGTCGGCGCCGGCGACGAGCGAGCAGGCATCACTCGAAAGCGCATCCGGAAGCATCGGCTCGACGGCTCCCGGCGCGTACACGCTGGTGGAGCGCCTGCGCGCCTCACGATCCAGCGGCGAGCCGCCGCCCACGTGGGCGGCGACGTCCGCGATGTGCACCCAGACCCGAATCGCGCCGTCGGCGCCGTCGATCGGTTCCGCCGAGATGGCGTCGTCGAAATCGCGTGCACTGACGGGGTCGATCGTGAGCGTCGGCAGCCGGCGCAGGTCGCGACGCTCGCCGGGCGCGCGCGCGACGCCTTCGCCGGCGCTGCGTGCTTCGCGCTCGAGCCCGCCGTCGAAGCCGCGCGCCAGGCCGCGGTCGAGCAGCAGCGCCTCGATCACGTCGCGGGCGACATCGGGCCGCCCGAGCACCCGCAGCACGCGCGCCCCGGCGGCGCCCCCGCGTCCGCTGCGCTGCACGAGCACCAGCTGGCCTGCGGAGACGTCGATCGTGCCGCCCCGTCCACCGCGAGCGGGCCCGAGCGTCAAGCGGGCGCTGGCGCCCCTACGGGATGGACGGCCGTCGGGGTCGCGGTCGCGCGACGGGAACAGCGGCTCGGCGGTCAGGAAACGCCCGTGACGCTCGACGACCGCAACGAGCGCACCCGCGGGCGCGGGTCCGCTGGCGGCGCCGGCAGCAGGCGCGCGGCCGACCGCGCGCTTCGAGCTGCGCCCGCGCGGGCCCGGTGGACTCACTTAACTTTGGCGGCGAGCGTGCTCAGCGCGACATCCAGCCCGCGGGTGGTGTCGACGATCTGCTTGGGCACTGCCACTTCGGGGGTCACGCCGGCGCCCTGCTTGACGCCGCCACCGCCGAGGTTGCGGCCGTTGGGCGTGAAGTACTCGCCCACGGTGATGTCGAGCGCCCCGCCGTTGGACAGCGGCTCCTCCTCCTGGAAGACGCCCTTGCCGAAGGTGTGCGTGCCGACGACGGTCGCGCGGTGGTGATCCTGCAACGCGGCGGTGACGATCTCCGATGAAGAGGCTGTGTTGAAGTCGACGAGCACGACCATCGGGATCGACTTTGAGATGGCGTCGCCGGTCGCGACGAGCACCTGCGTCGGCTGCGTGCGCCCACGCGTGGTCACGATGACGCCCTTGGGAATGAAGATGCTGGCGATCAGCTGCGCCTCCTCGACGAGCCCGCCGCCGTTGCCGCGCAGGTCGAACACGAGCCCCCGCGCGCCTGCGTGGAGCTCGTGTTCGACGGCTTCGCGCACTTCGCCGTGGGCGCCGGGGCTGAAGCTGGCGAGCGCGACGACACCGAGCTTGGTTCCGTGAACGGTCTTGGTGCTGGATTCCACGACAGGCTCGGAGACGACGGCGCGGGTGAGCTTGACGCTGTGTGGGGCGCTGGGCGAGCTTCTGGCTGGCGGGCCCTGGATGCCGAGCTGCACGTCGGTGCCGGGAAGGCCTCGGATGAGCGCCGTGGCGGCTTCGGCCGACAGCCGTTCGAGCTTGCGACCGTCGACCGCGACGATCACATCCCCTGGCTTCAGGCCGGCGCGGGCCGCCGGCGAGGAGTTGAAGACGCGCACGATCAACAGCCCGTGGTTGGTGGAGAGCTGTGTGGCGACGGCAACGCCGATGCCGGTGAAATGGGGCGGCGCGGCGAATTCACGGAATTCGCTTGGGCTGAGGTAGTGCGAGAAGCGGTCGTCGAGGCTCTCGACGACGCCCGCAATCGACGAGTTCTCGAGCTTGCTCGTGGGGATCGGCCGGTAGTAGTCGTGCGCGATGCGTTGGAGGGCTTCGTCGACGACGCCCGTCTGCGAGCTCGAGACGAACGCGCTGCGCAGGAACCCGGGCAGGTCTTCGGGGTGTCCGCCCAGCCACAGGCCCGCGACGAGCAGCACGGGAAGCAGCAGTGCGAGCGCGATTGTCAGCGGCTGGCGAGGCGATCTTCGCGACATGGGCTCGCGCTAGCGTAGAACGTTCTAGGGTGCAGACATGGCGAACGTGAGCACGAGCACAGTCCCGGCGAACGGGCTTCCGATCCACCGCATCGAGCTGCCGGGCACGCGGGCGCTGACGGTGCTGGTTGCGTTCGATGCGGGTGCGCGCAACGAGCGTCCTGAGGAGAACGGCATGGCTCACTTCCTCGAGCACCTCGTGTTCAAGGGCGGCGAGAGCTACCCGACCTACAAGGATGTCAACGAGACGGCCGAGCGACTCGGCGGCGTGCTCAACGCCTACACCAGCCACGACCTGGTGGCGTTTCACATCACGGTGCGCGCGGAGAGCGCGGGCCCGGCGATCGACCTGCTGAGCGACTTCGTCGGGCGGCCGCGTCTGGACGCCGAGGAGCTCGACCGCGAGCGCGGCGTGGTGATCCAGGAGATCAACCGCGCATACGACCAGCCCTCGACGGTCGCTGAGTACCTGATCGACCGCGCGACGTTCGGCGAGCACCCACTTGGACGCACGGTGCTCGGGCCCGAGGAGAACCTGCGCGGCTTCACACGCGAGGGCATCGTGGCGTTTCGCGAGCGCCGCTGGTCGGGCGCGCATGGCGGCGCTTTCCTGGTCGGCAACCTCGAGCACCTGCCCGATGATGCAGAGCTGCAGGAGCGCTTTGCGCGCTTTCCTTCGCTGCCCGAGCCCGAACCGTATCTGCGGGCGGAGTTCGTTCCGCAGAAGCTCGCCGAGGAGCGCGACACCAACCAGTCGCACCTGCGCATGATCTACCGCCCCGCGATCTCTGTGTCAGACGTTCGCGAACGCGCTGCGCTGTCGATCTACTCGACGCTGCTCGGCGGCTCGATGGGCTCGCGCCTGTTCGAGGAGATTCGCGAGAAGCGCGGCCTGTGCTACTCGGTGTACGCGCTCAACCACGCCTTCGCGGACGTGCCGATCCTGCAGCTCGGCTCGGGCCTCGAGTCGGCGAAGGCCGTCGAGGCGTACTCGCGCATGCGCGAGATCGTCGATGAGCTGCGCAGCGACGGCCCGACCGAGGAGGAGGTCGCGCGGGCGCGCGCGTACGCCGCCGGGCGCCTGGTCTTGGCCTTCGAGAACACCAACGCGGTCGCGCGGTACTCGGCCAACCAGCGGATCGTGTTCGGCGAGGACATCGACCCGGACGCGGCGATTGCGGCGCTCGACGCTGTCACTTACGACGAGGTCAGGGAGGTCGCGGCGGGCATCGCGGAGGACCTCGCGGTGGCCGTCGTCGGTCCGCACACCGCCGACCAGTTCTGAGCGCTCCGGCGGCGCGTTCCGGCATCCGCGGTCGTGCTCACGGGCCGTCACCACCACGCTGAACGAACTCGGCCAGCGCGTTCATCATCTCGATCGTGCCATGTTCACGCTGCTGCGGGGTGTCGTGTCCGTCGAGGTACACGCCGTGCTCGGTCAGCGTCATGCGCGCGCCATCGCCGTGGGGCTCGATCTCGATCGTGGCCAGCGACACGGAGATACGCTCATCCCCCTTGTGCATGTCATAGGCGTGGATGATCCGGCGCCCGGGCACGATGTCCTGGTAGACGGCGTCCAGCGTGTAGGTCGGCCCGTCTGGCATCTGGACGGTGAGGTGCTCGCGCCCGCCAACGCGGAACTCGAGCGAGTAGTCGGGTTTCTCGGGCGGCCCGAACCACTGCGACTTGGCTGCGGGATCGGCCCACGCGTCGAACACGCGCTGTGGCGAGGCATCGAAGGTTCGCTCGATCACGAACGTGGAGTGTGTGGTGAACCGCTCGACGGCGGCCTGGTCAGTGTCGCTCACTGCTCGCTCCTTTGCTTTGCTGGCTCTTGGTTTCCGGCTAGGTACTCGCCGAGGCGGTCGAGGCTTTGCTCCCAGAAGCTGCGCCGCTCGGCGATCCAGCGCTCCGCGGCTCGCAGCGCGGCGGGCTCGACGGTGCAGGTGCGCACCCGTCCGAGCTTCTCGGAGCGCACGAGCCCGCTCGCCTCCAGCACGTGCAGGTGCTGCACGACCGCCGGCAGCGACATCGCGAGCGGCCGCGCGAGCTCGCTGACGGACGCCGGCCCACGGGTCAGACGGTCGACCATCGCGCGACGGCTGGCGTCGGCGAGCGCGTGGAACAGAAGATCCACCTCGCTCTCCGCCGGCTCATATTGCTTAAGCATCGGCTTAAGTGTCGCACATCGGCCGGCGGTCTGTGGTCCCGGCTCGAGACGTGGGGCTTCCCGACGGGCAGAGAGCTGTCCGATGCGGCGATCGGAGCCTGGTCGATCGGCGAGGCGCGGAAGCCTCGGGCGGCCGGTCAGGCCGCGAGCCGTACCGGCAGCGTCTTGAGCTGGTTGGCGAACGCCGACTGGACGTACGTCGGAGTGCCGGCCAGCTCGATCGTGGGGAAGCGCGAGAGCGTCTCCTCGATCAGGATCCGCAGCTCCAGGCGGGCCAGCGCTGTGCCGAGGCAGAAGTGCCGGCCGCCCGCGCCGAACGCCTGGTGCTCGGCGTTGCGCGTGATATCGAAGCGATCCGGGTCCTCGAAGCGAGTCTCGTCGCGGTTGGACGAGGGGTACCACATCACCAGCTTCTCGCCCTCGCGGATCCTCTGGCCGCCCAGCTCCGTGTCACAGGTCGCAGTGCGGGCGAAATGCGCGAAGGCGGGAAACATGCGCAGCGACTCCTCGACGACGCCGGGGACCAGCGACGCGTCCTGCACGACCTGGCGCAGCTGCTCTCGGTCTTCCATCAGCGCGCGCATGCCGCTGCAGTAGGTCGCCTTGGTGCTGTCGTTCCCGGCGGCCATCAGCAGCAGGAACCCCATCACGATCTCGTGCTCCTCGAGGTGCTCGCCGTCGAGGTCAGCGTGGACGAGCACGCTCGTGAGGTCATCGGTCGGCGTCTCGCGTCGTTCGGCGATCAGCCTGGCGCAGCGCGCGAACACCTCGGGAACCTCTTTCTCCATCACGCTTGCCGTGCCCTCCGGGGTGGCGTCCGGGTCCCCTGCACCCACGATCGCGTTCATCAGCCGCGCCCACGCCGCATCGTCCTCGGGTGAGAGGCCCATGAAGCTGCCGATCACCCGCGCCACCACGGGCTGCGCGACGTCGTTGACGAGATCGCATGTCTCGCGGCCGTCGAGCCGGTCCAGCACCCCGAGAGTGATCGCCCGGATCGCGTCGTCGTGCTCGGCGATCCGCTTGGGTGTGAACCCGCGCTGGAAGAGCGCCTTCAGCCGGTCGTGCTTCGGCGGGTCCATGCCGATGAACATCGCCTGCTGCATCTCCAGTGACAGGCCGCCGTTCTTGACGGCCGTGAAGCCACCCACCTCCGAGGAGAACGTCTGCCAGTCGCGGCTCACCTCGTGCACGTCCTCGGCTCGCGTCACCGACCAGAAACCGTTTTCGTCGGGGTGCTCGGTGATGCCGTCCGACCAATGGACCGGGCACCGGGAGCGCAGCCGCTGGAACAGATCGTGCGGTGGCCCGGCCTGGAAGTTGACCAGGTCGCCGACTCGAATCTCGGCGACGTCGTCGTCCGCTGATGCCATCTCTGCACGCTCCCGCGGGTGCCGTGGCCGCCGCGTGTGGCGGCCAAGAAGTCGGCTCCGAGCCACGATACCCGATCTAGGACGCTTGGCCAGACCAGCCTGTACTGTGAAGATTCGTTATTGGGGCGTCCGTCACGATTCGTCATTTGGGCCTTTATCGATTACCGTGCCTTAGTGCTCGCGGGAGACCAACAGGCCCAGATCGCCGAGCCTGCGGACGTGGTGACCACGGAGCGGGACTTCTGGCGCCTACCACGGCGGCTGCGCGCCTCGCCGCGGGCGAGCGGCGCTCGCCGGCTGCTCATAGTCGTCGCGGTGCTCGTCACGCTCGCGTTCTCCTACCTCGCCGTGAGCCAGATCAACCTGTCGCTGGCCTGGCATGCGTTGCGCACAAGCGATCTCTGGTGGCTGATCGCAGCGCTGATCCCCTTTGCCCTCGGCACTGGCGCTCGCGCGATGCGCTGGCGCTCGCTCTTCGCCCGCGGCCGTCGTCCCCCGGCGGGAGCGGTTCTGGACGCGATGCTTGTGGGATATCTCTACAACAACATCCTCCCCGCCCGGGCGGGAGAAGCGGCTCGCGTGGTCGTTCTCACCCAACGCAGCACGACACCACCCGTGGAGATCGTCGGCACGGTCGTGCTCGAGCGCCTGTACGACGTGCTCGCGATCCTCGTGCTGTTCTTCGCCGCGGAGCCGTGGCTGCCGCACGTGAGCTGGTTCGGCGCAGCGGCGGTCGCGGCGCTCGTCCTCGCGGTCCTGATCATCGTGGCGGCAACGGTGCTCGCCGTCTTCGGCGACCGGCCGTTGTACGTGATGACACTTCCGCTGAGACGGCTGTCGCTGGTCTCGGACGCTCGCCTGGACCGCGCGATCGCAGAGCTCGCGTACGGTCTCAGCAGCCTACGTCACCCGCGACTCGCGGTGGAAGCGTCGGGGTGGACGGTCGCGGCTTGGCTGTTGACGGCGGCCTGCGCCTACCTGGTCGGCCTCGCCTTCCACCTGGACCTTCCCGTCTCCTTCGGCCTGCTCGTGACGGTAGCGGTCGGATTGGGCAACATCCTGCCGTCCCCGCCGGCTGCCGTGGGGGTGTTCGAGGGAGCCACGCTGATCGCCCTGAAGGCGTACGGCATTCCCGCTTCGGAGGCCCTGCCTTACGCCGTGGTCCTGCACCTGGTCAACTTCGTCCCGTTCCTCGTCGCGGGCGCGCTGACGCTGCACTACAACTCACGCCACCCTCTGCGCCTCGGCCGCGTCGAGGCCGCGCACACGGCCTGACCCGCTTGCGATCACGCTGCGCGCGGGCGCTCAGCGACGACCAGGAACTGCTTACCGAGGATCCGCCAGGCGATCGGCAGGCGCAGGTAGGCGCGGACGAGCGCGGGATACGAGGGCAGCGAGCCTGTGAAGGTGTATGGCAGGAAGCGAGGATGCACCGTGAGGATCTCGAAGCCGGCCGCATACAGGTGCTCCTCGACGGCGCGCTCGGTGAGCACGACCGTGTGGTCGGCGAAGTCGAAGTACTCGCGCGCGCTGTAGCGAAAGTTCGGTCCCATGATCGCGATCCGTCCCCCCGGGGCGAGGCACTCGCACATCTTCTCCAGGAACATCGCAACCGCCTCTTGACTGAGCAGGTGCTCGAGGAAGTTCGACACCCACACACCCCCGAAGTATTCAGCGGGTAGATCGGCCTCCATGATCTCTGAGACGATCAGACGCGTTCCGGGGCGGGCGACACCCTCCTCGTAGGCAACCGCATCCACCGCCCAGCGCTCGGCTGACGGGACGGCGTTGATGAACTCGCAACGTCCGGCGGCAGGGTCGAGCACGCGCTCGGGCTGCCCGAGCAGCTGATAGAGCATGGGAGCGAGCGCGACCCAGACGTCGTCGCGGCGCTTTTGATCGACACCGCGGAAGCGATATTCATAGAGACGCTGATAGTTCATCGTGGTGGCAAGGGTGGGAAAAAGGCTGACGAGGGTCGCGGAGTCTACCCGACGGGGCCAGCGGCCGTTCAGCTCGCGCGACCGTCACGCTCTCGCGCGCAGATGCAAAAACCTTTGCTGTTAGACGGGGTATGATACGCGGCTCGTGAGCGTAGAAAGCTCTCAAATCGAGGGGACACGTTCGTACGGATGGCTCACATCCCAGCGAACCGCGGCGGGCGCGATCTTCGTTGCGGTCACCTGCCTGGCCGCCGCACGCCTGCTTGTCACAGGTAACGCGTTCAACCACGTCTGGGCCGAGGACGGCAAGGTGTACCTCGCCGCCGCACAGCAGCATGGCGTTGCTTCGCTGTTCTACCGCTATGCCGGGTATCTGCAAGTCCCGTCGCGAGCGGTTGCGCTCATCGGCGAGGCGCTGCCGCTCCGCGATTACGCAACCTATGTAGTAATCGCAAGCTCGCTCGTCGTCGGCGGCCTAGCCGCATTTGTGTATGTGACTGCGGCAAAGGTCCTGCACTCGACGGTTGCGGCGGTCGTTGCGGCCCTCGGCATGGCCCTCGCGCCGGCGCTCGCCACCGCTTCGCTCGGCACCTTGGCGAATCTGCAGTGGTTTCTGATCTATGCCGCCTTCTGGGCAATGCTCGTCCCCGCAAGTGACAGCCGCCCATATTCGGCGACGATCGTCGCGGCCCTCGCTGCGCTCACCTCTCCGCTCGCCGTGTTCGTGGCGCCGGTGGCCGTCGTCGTGCACGGGCCGAGGAAGGCGCTGCGTTACTGGCCGCTGCTCGCGCTGATCGCCGGCGAGGCGCTCCAGTTGATCGCCATCGCGCTGTTGCCGGAAACCGGCGGTGGCCCCGTGCGCAAAGGGATCACCTCCTCGACCGTCAAGACCGGGCTTGAAAACCTGTTCAAGTCAGTCCTCGGTCCCACCTCCGGGCCATACATCGTCCGCGTGTTCGTCGGCCTCGTGATAGCCGTGCTGCTGCTGTGGGCCTGGTGGGCGGCAAAGCGTCGACTGCTCGGCACGGCGGCCGTGATCACCGGTCTGGCCATCTACTGCGTCACGACTGCCGTCACCGGGTATGCGGCCAGCCGCTACGTGGGTATCACGACGATGTTCATGATCGGCGGGCTCGCATGCTTTCTGCCACAGATGGACCGACGTGGAGTGCTCGCGGCGTTGACGGTGCTGGCGGTGCTCTTCATCGTGAGCTTCCCCGCGAGCAGCTCAAGGCTCTCCGGCCCGACCTGGTCAGGCGCCGTCAGCCAGCATGAAGCGGAATGCCGGCGCCCGCGCGTGGCCGCGACGGAAGTTCCGCTGAGCCCCCCCGGCTGGTCGGTCCTGCTGTCCTGCTCCTAGACGGTTTCCAAGCCGCTAGCCCACGTCTCGGCGCTGTGAAGGCTCGGGATCCTGTCCACTCTCGCCGTCCTCGCGCGACGGCTGGCCGTTGTCCCCGCCGCCACGAGCTCGAAGCTCGCTGTGGACGCGCACAGCCGGCGCACCGGCGCGCCAACCGGCCACGCCGGTCGGCCGCGGGCCATCCACGCGCCGGTAGTCGCCTCTGCTGAGGTGATGCTCGAAGAACACGTACAGCACGATGAACAGGTAGCGGCTGCCCATCTCCTGCAGACGCAGCTTGGACTTTCCGTTCTTGCGGCCGGTCCAACTGATCGGGGTGATCGCGTATGAGTGTCCGCGCACCACTGCCTTCAACGGAAGCTCCACGGTGAGGTTGAAGTGATGAGAGATCAGCGGTTGGATGTTGTCGATGACCTCGCGCCGGTAGGCCTTGAAGGCGTTGGTGGTGTCGTCGTAGCCGTGGCCGAAAGCGAAACGAATCGCGACATTGACGATGCGGTTGACGACGCGCTTGAATAGTGGATAGCCGCGCACGCTCCCGCCGTAGACGAAGCGCGAGCCGAACGCGCAGTCATAGCCTGCGGTCAGCAGTCGCTGATAGGAGACGAGATCCTCAGGACTGTCGGACCCGTCGGCCATCATGATCGCGACTGCATCCCCGGTGTACTGCTCGAGCCCGGCGCGCACCGCGAAGCCAAAGCCGTTGCGATACGGCGAGGCGATGCAACGAACGCGTTCGTTGCCGGCGCCGACCTCCGCGACCACCGCCGCCGTACGGTCGGCGCTGCCGTCGTCGATCACCAGCACCTCGTAGTCGATCTCCTCGCGAGCGAGAACGTCGACGACGGCGGCGATCGTCTCACCAACCGAGCCCTCCTCGTTGTATGCAGGGATGATGACTGAGAGCTTCATCGCGCTGTTGGTGTCCATCGCTCGACGTTGTACTCGTAGATGTCGCGGAGAACGTCCTCGATGCCGTACGTCAGACGCCAGTCACTGTAATCTGCGGCGAAGGCTTGGATCTCGCTGATCCACCAACGGTGGTCTCCGATTCGCGCCGAGTCCGACAGCGTGTAGTCGAGCTCGCGTCCCGCGATCTTCTGGCAGAGCTCGATCGCCTCGAGCATCGATACGTTGGAGTCGCGGCCGCCACCGAGGTTGTAGACCGCGGCAGGACGAGGGGCTGCGTGGAACGCTGCGAAGGCGCGCACGACATCGTGCGCGTGGATATTGTCGCGCACCTGCTTCCCGCCGTAGCCAAAGATCGTGTACGGCTCGCCGGTGACCGTGCACTTCATGAGGTAGGCGAGGAAACCGTGCAACTGTGCCCCGGCGTGCTGTGGTCCCGTCAGGCAGCCACCGCGAAAGCACACGGTGGGCATGCCGAAGTAGCGACCGTACTCCTGCACCAGCAGGTCGGCTGCCGCCTTTGAGACCCCGAACAGCGAGTGAGTCGTGAGGTCGATCGACATATCCGTGCCAATCCCGCCGTACCAGTGGTGAGACTCCGGAAGCTCGAGGCGCGTTGGGAGCTCTTCCAGAGGGAGGAAATTGGGGCGATCGCCGTACACCTTGTTCGTCGAGGTGAAGATGAACGTGGCGCCGGGGGCGTGCGCACGGGTCGCCTGAAGCAGATTGAGCGTGCCGTTGGCATTAATTGTGAAGTCCGTCTGAGGATCCGACGCAGCCCAATCGTGCGACGGCTGCGCGGCGGTGTGTATGACCAGCTCGATTTGCCCGCTGTGCCGAGAGAACAGCCGGTCGACGCCGTCGGCGTCACGGATGTCGAGCTGCTCCCAGTGAAAGCCTTCAACCTCGTTCACGAGGCGCTCGGACGTCGGGGTGGTCGATGCCTCCGCGCCGAAGAAGTGCGCGCGCATGTCGTTCTCGACGCCAATCACGTCGAGCCCCTGCTCAGCGAAGAAGCGCACCGATTCCGAGCCGATCAGCCCGCCCGAGCCGGTGACGATCGCAACGCCCATCAGCTGCTAAGGAGCGTCTCGGAAACCAAGCGCTCGTTGTCGTGTACCCAGGTGTATATGTCGCTCATTATCTCATAGGCTGAGCGCTGCGGAGTCCAATCCGTGTAGCGACCCAACGCCCGGCAGTCAGACACGTATGAGCGAATGTCGCCGACGCGGGTCGCGGGATCGCGCTCGACGCTCAGCTCGCGTCCGGTGATCTCGCCGCAAAGAAGCGACGTCTCTTGGAGTGACAAGCTGCTTGCAGTGCCGCCGCCGACATTGACGACGGCGCCCGACCAATGCTCGGGACGCAGCAGCTGATCGTCCACGAGCTCGGCGAGGTCGGCGATGTGCAACAGGTCTCGCACCTGCTTGCCGACGCCGCCGAAGCCGATGTAGGACAGCGGGCGAGCGAAGTAGAAGGCGAGCATCCAGTGGGTGAAGACCCCCTGGTCGACCTTCCCCATCTGCCACGGGCCGGCGACGACGCCGCAGCGGTCGATCACAGTGCGCAGGCCGAAGCTCTCGGCGTACTCCGCGATCAGCAGCTCGGCACACAGCTTGCTCGCTCCGTAGAGCGTGCGCGCACCCTCGAGCGGAAAGCTCTCCGACACGCCCTCTCTGGAGGCCCCGGTCAAAACCTGCTCGTCCACGAGCTCGAAGCGGGTCTCCTGCTCTACATAGGCGAGCGAGTTGAGCGCTGCGACGGGGTACACACGACTCGTCGACAGAAACAGAACCTGCGCATCATGACGCGCGGCCTCCTCCAGACAGTGGTACGCGCCGAGCAGGTTTGTGCGTACGAGGAAGCCGGTAGAGCCATCCACGCCGGCCATCACCGATGGCTCGGCCGAGCACTCCACCAGGGCGTCGAAGCCACCCAGCGCCTGCAGATCACCAGGCTCGCGCACGTCACCGTGTGTGAAGCGCACTCCCGCTTCGCGCAGCCGGCTGAGGTTGAGCTCGGCGCCCCTCCTGTGCAGGTTGTCGAATGCGGTGATCTCCCAGCCAGGGTGACGCGCAGCGAGCTCGAGCGCGAGGCTGGCGCCGATGAACCCGGCGCCGCCGGTGATCAGGACACGCTCGACGCTCATCGCTCGTAAATGTACGCGAATCTCTCGATGAGAAGACAGCCCGGTCCGTCTACCGACGGGAGCCGAGGCTCATCCGATCGCCACCATCCGGTCGATCGGCACGCGCGCCCTCGCGGCAACGTCCTCCGGGACGCGCACCTCGAACTTCATGTCGCGCAGCGCGTCACGCAGCTTGGGCAGCGTGATCATCTTCATGTAGACGCACGAGGCCTCGGCGTTGCCGGGGATGAACTCGACGTCGGGCGCGGCCATGCGCAGCGGGTAGAGCATGCCGGTCTCAGTCGCAACTACCACCTCGCGGCGCGCACGCGCCCCGGCCCCGGTAGCGCCGCGGAGCTCGCGCGCTTCGTGCTCGGCGTGCTCTGCGTAGTCGAGCATCCCGCCCGTCGAGAGCATGTGCACGCCCTCAGCCGACACGTCGCCGGCGGCCACATACTCCATTACGCTGGTTGTGCACCCACACTCGGGGTGGATCAGGAAGTCCGCGCCCGGGTGTGCGGCTCGCGTCGCCTCGATGTCCGCGGGGCGGATGCCGGCGTGTACGTGGCACTCGCCGTCCCACACGTGCATTCGCCGGCCGAGCTCCTTCTCTACATACGCGCCGAGCCACATGTCGGGCCCGAACAGGATCTCCGTATTGGAGCCGTGCGTGTCATAGATGTGGCGCACCACGTCGACCGCGTTGGCGGATGTGCAGCAGTAGTCGGTCAGCGCCTTGACCTCGGCGGTGGTGTTCACGTACATCACCACGACCCCGTCGGGGTACTCGGCCTTCCATGCCGCCAGCTGGTCGAAGTCGATCGACTCGGCGAGCGAGCAGCCGGCGTCGAGATCGGGGATCAGCACGGTCTTCTCCGGGCACAGGATCGACGCGGTCTCGGCCATGAAATGCACGCCGCAGAACACAATCGTCTGGGCATCGGCCGCCGCGGCGGCTCTGCGCGAGAGGCCAAGCGAGTCACCGACGTAATCGGCGACGTCCTGAACCTCAGGGACCTGGTAGTTGTGCGCGAGGATCACCGCGCGGCGCTCGGCGGCGAGTGCGCGCACCTCCGCCTGCAGCGCAGCGATCTCGGCCTCGGACACGGCGCCGGCGGCTTGCTGGCTGGGTGCCATCGGCAGGGCGGTGGGTGCCATCGGCAGGTTCATGGCTGTGCCTCAATGATCAGCGACAGGTCGAGGGCCGGCGCGGAATGTGTCAACGCGCCCATGGAGATCGATTCTATCCCCGTGTGGGCGAGCGCTGGCAGCGTCTGCAGGGTCACGCCACCGCTCGCCTCGAGCTCCGCCCTGCCCGCCACCTGCTCGACGGCGGCGCGCAGGCGCGTCTCGTCCATGTTGTCGAGCAGCAGACGTGGCGCGCCCGCCGCGAGCGCCTGCTCGATCTCGTCCTCATCGCGCACCTCCACCTCGAGCGTGTCTGCCAGCTCCGGCGCAAGCTCTCGCGCCCGCTCAATCGCCTGAGCGATGCCGCCCGCGGCGGCGATGTGGTTCTCCTTGATCAGGATCGCGTCGTACAGGCCCGCGCGGTGGTTGCTCGCGCCGCCGGCCGCGACTGCGGCCTTCTCGAGCGCGCGTAGCCCCGGCGTGGTCTTGCGCGTGTCGAGCACCTTCGCACCGGTGCCCTGGACCTCCAGCGCGGCCCGCGCGGCGAGTGTCGCCACGCCGGAGAGGTGCGCGAGGAAATTCAGCGCGGTGCGCTCGCCGGTGAGCAGCGCGCGGGCGCTGCCCGAGATCGACAGCACCGGTCCCCCCTGCTCGCGCCACACGCCCTCCTCGACGAGCCGCTCGAAGCGCGCGTCGGGGTCCAGCTGTGCGAACACCGCTTCGGCGGCCTGCACGCCGTAGATCACGCCTGGGGCCTTCTGGGTGATCAGTGCCGCCGCACTCGCGTCAGCGTCCACCGTCGCAAGCGTCGTGACGTCGCCGGTGCCCACGTCCTCCTCGAGCGCCGCGCGCACCAGCGCGGCCATGTCGACATCCAGGGCGGAGCTCACTGCGCATCAGCATAGGATCATGGAGATGGACTCGCGCCCTGCCGCAGACTCGCACGCCACGCTCGCCCACTGGATGGGACCGCTTGACGCCAACGGCGCCGGCTTCGTGCACGGCGGCACCGTCATGAAGCTGTGTGACGAGGCCGGCGGCCTGGCTGCCGTGAAGCACTCTCGCAGCCGGGTCGTCACCGCGAGCATGGATCGCATGACCTTCCTGGTTCCGATCCACGTGGGCGAACTCGTGAGCTTTCAGGCGAGCGTCAACGCCGTCTGGCACACCTCGATGGAGGTGGGAGTGCGGGTCGACACCGAGGACCCCCGCACCGGGATACGACGGCACAGCAACAGCGCCTACATGACGATGGTGGCCGTCGACGAGCAGGGCAACCCACAACCCGTGCCGCCGCTCCTCACGGCCACCGACGAGGAGCGTCGGCGCGAGAGTGAGGCGCAGCTTCGCCGCCGCAACCGGCTGGCCGAGCGCGAGCAGATGCAAGCAGCGCGCTGAGCTTCGCACGCCACGGCGCGCCTTAGCGTGCAGCCTCCAAGTGCTCCCGACAGTTGGGGGCTCGATAGGTCTTTGAGGTTTGGACGGGTTCCCCGGCTGGGGAACCCGTCCGTGCCTCGGCTCAGGCTGCCTCCTTCACCGCCAAGTGAAGAGGAGGTTGAGCCTGATGACCAAGGATGACGTGCTGTTCGGCTACCGCCAGCAGCTGTTCGCGGAGGCAGCGAGGACGAGCGTCTCGGCGGCGTGCCGGACGTTCGGGGTGCACCGCTCCACCTACTACCCCTGGAAGCGCCAGGTCGACCGGCACGGCCTTGGAGATGCTGCAGACCCAGGGAGCGCCGCCGGCCGCAGATGCCCAACGCGCTGCCGAAGATGATCGAGGAGCGGATCGTGTCCTTCTCGATCGCTCACCCGGGCCTCGGGCCCACGGCGTGTCGCCTCCGAGCTCGCCCGGGAGAAGTGGGGCGGGATCGTCGTCTCACCGAACGGCGTGTGGAAGGTCCTCTGTCGCCACGGGCTGAATACCCGCTCCAAGCGCCTCGGGCTGATCGCCGGCTATGCCGCTCCCTATGAGCCACCCCGAGATCCTGGGCCAGAGCAGCACATCGACGTCTCACGGCCTGGCGAGCTGGTCGGGATCGACTGCTTCTACGTCGGGCGGCTTGAAGGGCACCGATGGTGCGATCTGGCAGCTCACCGCGATCGACATCGCCTCCTCCTACGCCTGGGCAGAGCTCGTGATCTGCAAGCAAGGCAACCCCACCGCTCGACAGACCTCAAAGCTCGCTCGAGCGCGTCGCCAAGGGAGCTGAAGGCCGCCGGCTGGCAGCTGCAGCGGATGCTCAGCGACAACGGCAACGAGTTCCGCGGCAGCGACTTCACAAGCACCCTCGAGCGGCTGGGTGTCCGCCACACCCGCATCCATGCCGGCACGCCCTCAGACCAACGGCAACGTCGAGGCGCTACACAAGACGATCCTCGACGAGTGCTGGCGCCCCGCATTCGCCCGCTACATCTACCCCCGCTACACCGGGCTAAAGAGAGAGCTCGACACCTACCTGCGCTTCTACAACAACGACCGCGTCCACCACGGACGACTCACACAAGGACGCATCCCCGCCGACATCGTCTACCGTGCCCGAAAGATGGAGGCAAGATGAGCCGCACCTGTCGGCACATCTTGGAGGCTGCCCACCTTAGCGCCGGGGCGCCGGGTCGGAGCGCTGCGCTCGGCGCGCAGGCGGGGTCTCGCGCGCGCTAGTTCTTAGCCGCCGCGCTGGCGAGCAGGTACGCGCGCACGAATCCATCTAGATCGCCGTCGAGCACGCGCTGGACGTCGCCCATCTCGTATCCGGTCCGGTGGTCCTTGACCATCGTGTAGGGATGCAGCACGTATGAGCGGATCTGCGAGCCGAAGTTGACGTCCTGCGCGTCGCCCTTCTCGCGCGCGATCTCTTCCTGGCGTTCGCGCTCCTTGCGCTCCAGCAGCTTCGCCCGCAGCATCGCCATCGCAGTGGCGCGGTTGGAGGACTGCGAGCGCTCGTTCTGGCATTGCACGACGATGCCGCTCGGACGATGGGTGATGCGCACGGCCGAGTCGGTCTTGTTGACGTGCTGGCCGCCGGCGCCCGAGGCGCGGTAGGTGTCAACCTGCAGATCGTCGTCGTTGATCTCGATCTCGCCGGTGTCCTTGACCACAGGAGCGACCTCGACGCCCGCGAAGCTCGTCTGGCGGCGGTGGGCCGAGTCGAACGGCGACAGGCGCACGAGCCGGTGCACGCCGCTCTCGGCACCGAACAGCCCGTACGCGTTCTCGCCAGAGGCCCTGAACGTCGCAGACTTGATCCCAGCTTCCTCTCCGGCGCTCGCCTCCAGCAGCTCGACCTCAAAGCCACGGCGCTCTGCCCAGCGCATCAGCATCCGCAGCACCATCTCAGCCCAGTCCTGCGCGTCGGTCCCCCCCGCGCCGGCGTTCACCGTGACGAGCGCGTCGCCCGTGTCATAGCGTCCGGAGAACAGCCGCTGCTCCTCCAGCTCGGCCAGGCGCGCCTCCACCGACGCGATCTGCTCGTCGACCTCGCCTTCCAGCGACACGTCCTCCGCCGCCATCTCGGCCAGCCCGTCCAGGTCCTCTACGTCGGCCTGCAGCCCGGCGAACATCTCCAGTCGCCGCGACGCTCGCGCGTGCTCCGCCGACACCGTCGCGGCCCGCTCGGAGTCATCCCAGAAGCCCTCCGCTCCCATCTCGCCCTCGAGCGCCGCCACGCGCTCGGCCAGCCCAGCCGGGTCAAAGATAATCCGAGAGCAGTTTCATCTGCTCACGGATTGCGGCCAGGCGCTGAGGTGTGGACTCGCTTGGTGCCGCTGTGGCCATGCCTTCACGCTATCAGCGTGCCTGGCTCACCACAGGATCGGCACGTCATAGGCGGCGATCCGGGTGTCGCTCGTCACCAGCGTGAGGCCCTCGCCCTGCGCCTGCGCGATCAGCATGCGGTCGAAGGGGTCAGCGTGGTGTGGCGGCAGCGCGCCGGCGCGCAGCGCGTCGGTCGAGCGCACCGGCAGCTCCGAGAACCCACGCTCGGCCATCGTTTCGAGCAGGCTCGCCGGCATGCTCAGCTTGCCCAATGCCCGCTTGATCGCCATCTCCCAGATCGATGCGGAGCTGAAGAACACCGCAGTCTCGGGATTCGCGATCGTCTCGTGCACGCTCGCACCGATCCGCCCGTGTTCGCCCCTCCACCACAGCAGCACGTGCGTGTCGAGCAGCAGGCCCGTCACTCGCGCGTGCCGAACAGTCGCTCCAGCTCCTCGTCGGGCTCGTCGAAGTCGTCGCTCATCCAGATCTGGCCCTCCAGATCCCCGGGAACCCGTCGTTTGCGAGCTGGCACGTAGGCAGTGAGCTTCGCAACGGGCTGTCGCCCGCGCCGGATCACTATCTCCTCACCGCGACTCACGCGCTCGAGCAGGCTCGATAGTTGTGCTTTTGCCTCGGTGACCGTCACCGCGGCTGCCGGCGTATGCGCGTCTGCCATGGCTGCGATCCTATCAGACCTGGTCAGACCTGGTCTGTAGTTCCGGCTCACAATCGGAGCCTGCCTCAAGCCGGCCCCGCACTGCCAGACGTTCAGGCGCACGTAGTCCAGCGCAGGCGCACTCCCGCGACGACCGCCGCCGCGAACGGCTCGCGGCGCTCCGCTGGCAGCCGCTCGAGATGCGCCGCGAGGATCGACGTGCGCACGAACGCGTCCACGTCCTGCGGATACGTCGGACGCTCCTCGAGCCAGCAGCGCGTCGCGGTGAAGCCGGCGTCACGCAGGCGCCGCTCGGTCTCGAGCGGGCTCGGCGAAGACCCACGGCGACCAGCCAAGAGCTCGGCGCGGCGTCGCGGGCAGCCGCGTCGATGACCTCACGCACGCCGTCGATGTTGCCCTCTCCCCCGCACTGGATCTCGAGCATGCCGCCCGGCCTCAGGGCGTCGGCCAGCCGCGCCCACAGACGATCGTGGTCGGGCACCCAGTGCAACGCTGCCGTCGAGACGACCACGTCGACGGCGTCGTCAAGCTCAAGGTCGAGCTCGAGCGCGTCCTGGCACCACACCTGTGCGCGCTCGCCCAACCGTCCACGCGCGACCTCGACCATGTCCGCCGAGGCGTCTATCGCCAGCACGCGGCCTCGGGGCACGAGCGCCAACAGCGCCTCGGTCACGCGCCCCGTGCCGCACCCGACGTCCAGCACCGTCGCGTCCGGCGCTATGCCCTGCAGGCGCGCCAGGACATCTGCCGCCCAAGCCTGCTGCGGCTCGCTCGAGCGGTCATACGTACGCGCGTCCCACGGGGTGCCAGCCACGGCAGCGCCAGCGCTCGCTACACCGATTCCTGCACGTGCCCGCAGTCAGAGACGGCATACTGGGCCTCACAGAAGGTCTGCGCCTGCCACCTGCTTTTGAACGTCTTGACGAACTCCGACAGGGCACGCTCCTTGCTCGCCGCGCCGTGGTGGCCGGCGACGACCTGCTTCTGCACCCGCCCCGACAGCAGGTTCAGTTCCACGCGGAACAGGAGATCGGCGACGGTCTGGCCGGTCTGGCGGAGGAATCGCTCGAATTCTCTGCGCTTGGGGAACTGCTGACTGCGTATGTGGTCGAAGCTCTTGCGCACTTCGCCCGCGCTCACGCGGACACCGAGGTCCGCCGCTTCGCCCTTCACCCACTCGGAGGAGATCAGGAAGCCCAGGACCTCGTTTCGCAGCGCCGTCGCGCTGGGCGCCGGATGCCCCTTGCCGGGCGCTCCCGCGTCCTTGTTGGCGACGGTCAGCCAATGCGAGTACGTCTGACCGGTGATCGCCTGAGCGGCGACGCAAACGAGCGTCTGATCGGGAGCCGGCGGCGAGCTGGCGGGCGGTGCGGGGCTGACCGGGGGCGAGGCGACCGTCGGCGGACACGCCGAGGTTGGGACTTCGGCTGCGCTCGAGCCGACGCTCGCCAGCAGCACGATCACCAGCGCCGCCAGGATAGGCGGCACCGCTCGCCGAGCGCTTAAACGCCTAGTGACCTGAGTCGTTGATTCGTTGGCAGTAGCTGGCGAGGCTGTCGAGGATCTCATCGGCGGTCTTGTGCCAGACGTAGGGTTTGGGCTCGTCGTTCCAGTTGGTGATCCAGGTGCGGATCGAGGCGGTGAGCTCGCGGACGGAGCGGTGAGCGCTGCGCTTGATCCATTTCGTGGTGAGCTCCGCGAACCAGCGCTCGACGAGGTTCAGCCATGAGCTGTAGGTCGGCGTGAAATGCACGTGGAAGCGGGGGTGGCGCACGAGCCAGCGCTGGATCGAGGGGGTCTTGTGCGTCGATGAGTTATCGAGCACGACGTGCACCTCGAGGTGTGCCGGCACCGCGCTGTCGATCAGGTTCAGGAACCGCCGGAACTCCTCGGCGCGGTGGCGTGGCGTCATGTCGGCGATCACCTGCCCGGAGGCGACGTCGAGCGCTGCGTAGAGGTTCGTGGTGCCGTTGCGCACGTAAGCGTGGGTGTGGCGTTCGGGCACCCCCGCCATCAATGGCAGGATCGGCGCTGAGCGGTCGAGTGCCTGGATCTGGGACTTCTCATCGACGCACAGCACAACAGCGGCATCAGGCGGGTTCAGATAGAGCCCCACGATGTCGCGGACCTTCTCGATGAACTGCGGGTCGGGCGAGAGCTTGAAGGACTCCACCTGGTGGGGCTTCAGCCCGAATGCACGCCAGATCCGGCTGACCGCAGTCTGGCTCATCCCGGTCGCATGCGGCCATCGAGCGCGTCGACCAGTGAGTGGCATCCGGCGGCTGCTGCTCAAGTGTCTTGACGATCACCCGCTCGACGTCCTCATCGCCGATCGAGCGGGGTTTCCCCGGGCGCGGCTCATCGTGCAGCCCGTCAAGACCGCGCTTCGCGAACCGCCCCCGCCACTTGCCGACCGTCGATTTAGAACAGCCGAGCCGTGCCGCGATATCGATACTTCTCTCTCCTTCGGCCGCCGCCAACACGATCCGACAGCGCAATGCAAGCGCCTGCGCGCTCGTCGGCCGGCGAGCCCATCGCTCGAGCACCTCCCGCTCATCCCCTGAAAGCACGACCTCCGCACGCTGCATAGCTGCCCCCAATCGTCGCGGCTAACGACAACGGATTCGCCAAACAGCCCCCCAAGCCTGCGAACTAACGACTCAGGTCACTAGACGGACGTGGACCAAGCGGAGCTAGGACGCAGGGAGCGTGGCGTGCTTCGGCACGCGAGCGACCGAGGACGCCGCTCCGCGCCGCGTCCACGTCCGTCTAGGCCCCGTGGCACTTCTTGAACTTCTTACCCGACCCACACCAGCACGGGTCGTTGCGCCCCACCTGATGCTCGTCGTCGAGCACGCGCTGCTCCACCACCGGCAGGGCTTCCAGCTCCTGGCCGTTCTCGCCGAAGGCGCCCTCTGCGGCGGCTCCCGTGCCGAGCCCCGCCGCCGCGGCCGCAGCGGCGAGCGCGCCTGAGCCGGCGGCGCTGTGACCACCCGAGTAGGACACGCGCCCGGCGCGCGTGGAGTTGCCGGCGGCCGAGAAGGGCGCGATCGGCGCTGCACCCGCCGCGCCGCCGTTCTCGCCCTCGACGTTGACCTGCACGTTGAAGATCATGCGGGCGTAGTCCGACCAGACGCTGTTCATCAGGTCGCCGAACAGCGCGAACGCTTCATTCTTGTATGCCACCAGCGGGTCGATCTGCGCGAAGCCGCGCAGGTGGATGCCCTCACGCAGGTAGTCCATGTCGAACAGGTGCTCGCGCCAGCGTTCGTCGATGATCTGCAGCAGCAGGAAACGCTCGAGCGCTTCCATCAGCTCCTGGCCGAGCGCGTCTTCGCGCGCGTTGTAGCGCTCGAGCGCCTCGTCGATGATGCGCTCGGTCAGGGAGTTGCGGTCGATCGACTCCCGGTCGAGCCCCTCGCCGGCGAGCTCCACAGGGAACAGCTGGCCGAGGGCGGTGAACAGGCCGTCTACGTCCCAGTCCTCGAAGAAGTCGCCGGGCGTGTACTGGTCGATCGTGCGTTCGACGACCTTCGCCACCTCCTCCCGAGCCTCCTCGCCGATGCTCTTGCCGTCGAGCACCTCGTCGCGGTATTTGTAGATCACGCGTCGCTGCTCGTTCATGACATCGTCGTACTCGAGCACGCGTTTGCGGATCAGGAAGTTCTGCTCCTCGACCTTCTTCTGGGCTTTCTCGATCTGTTTGGAGAGCATGCCCGCCTCGATCGGCTCCTCGTTGCCCTCCTCGTCGACGCCGCCCAGTTTGTCGAGGATCCGGTAGATACGATCACCCGCGAACAGGCGCACGAGATCGTCCTCGGCGGACAGGAAGAAGCGCGATTCGCCTGGGTCTCCCTGGCGACCCGCACGTCCCCGCAGCTGGTTGTCGATGCGCCTGGACTCGTGGCGCTCGGTGCCGCAGATGAAGAGGCCGCCGGCCGCCATCACGATCTCGCGGTTCTCGGCCACCTTGCGTTCGAGCTCCGGCATGATCTCCTTCATGCGCCGCTCGTGGCTCTCCGCGTCGGCCGGATCGGCGCCCTCGCGCGCGAGCTGCAGCGCGGCCATGTGCTCGGCGTTGCCGCCGAGCTTGATGTCGACACCGCGTCCCGCCATGTTCGTCGCGATCGTCACCGCGCCCGGCTGACCCGCCTCGGCGACAGTCTCGGCCTCAAGGGCCGCGTGCTCAGGCTTGGCGTTCAGCACCGTGTGCTTGATCCCGCGCTTGGTCAACCGCTCACCCAGGAGCTCTGAGACCTCCACCGAGATCGTGCCGACGAGCACCGGCTGGCCGCTGCCGTGGCGCGCAGCGATCTCTTTGACGACCGCGTTCCACTTGCCCTCCTTGGTCTTGTAGACCTGATCGTTGCGGTCCTCGCGCACCATCGCCATGTTCGTGGGGATTTGCACGACCGGCAGCTCGTAGATCTTCATGAACTCCGTCGCCTCGGTCAGCGCCGTTCCGGTCATGCCGGCGAGCTTGTCGTACAGGCGGAAGTAGTTCTGGTAGGTGATCGTCGCGAGCGTCTGGTTCTCCTCCTGGACGGACACCCCCTCCTTCGCCTCCACCGCCTGGTGCAGGCCCTCCGACCAGCGCCTGCCGTCGAGGATGCGCCCGGTGAACTCGTCGATGATCTTGACCTCGCCGTCGATCACTGCATAGTCGACGTCCTTCTTGTAGAGCGCCTGCGCGCGGAGCGCCTGGATCAGGTGGTTGACGAGATGGCCGTTCTCGGCGCGGTACAGGTGGTCGATTTTGAGGAAGCGCTCGGCCTTGGCGACGCCCTGCTCGGTGATCGCGACCGTCTTCTGCTTCTCGTCGATCTCGAAGTCGAAGTCCGCCACGTACTGCTTCTTCGTGCGTGGGTCCATGCCTTCGGGCGTCTCCCCGAGCTTCAGCTGCGGCGCCAGGCGTGCGAACTGCACGTACAGATCGGCTGCCTGTTCGGGCGCTCCGGAGATGATCAGCGGCGTACGCGCCTCGTCGATCAGGATGTTGTCGACCTCATCCACGATCGCGAAGTGGTGCCCGCGCTGGACCTTTTCGGCGAGATCCTTGGCCATGTTGTCGCGCAGGTAGTCAAAGCCGAACTCCGAGTTCGTGCCGTAGACGACGTCGCACGCGTACGCCCGGTGCTTCTGCTCGTAGTCCTGCATGTTCTGCAGTACGCCCACCGACACGCCCAGCGCGTCGTAGATCGGGCTCATCCATTCCGCGTCGCGACGCGCCAGGTAGTCGTTTACGGTCACCACGTGCACGCCCTTGCGCTCGCTGGGCGCGTCATCCGGCGCGTCCGGATCGGCATCCCGCACCGCGAGCGAGTTCAGCACGACCGCCAGCGTCGCCGTCAGCGTCTTGCCCTCGCCGGTCTTCATCTCCGCGATCTGCCCCTCGTGTAGGGCCATCCCGCCGATCATCTGCACGTCGAAGTGGCGCATCCCCATGGTGCGCTTGCCGGTCTCGCGCACGATCGCGAAGCACTCGGGCAGCAGCGAGTCGAGCGACTCGCCCTCGCCGGCGCGGGCGCGCAGATCGTCCATCCGTTCCCGCAGTTCGACGTCGCTCTCGTGTTCGAGCTCGCCCTCGAAGGCGCCGATCAGCGCGACGCGCTTCTCATATTCCTTGCGCTTCTTCGCCTCGCCGACGTTGAGCGCGCGATCCAACAGGGATGGCATGCGCCAAGGATAGCCCCAGACGCTGGCACGCTAGACCGAAGGCAGCGATAGCCCCGGCGGCGCTGTGGCAGCGACCCGTGCCGAGGCTGCGTGGGCCTCCCGACGGTGGCGCAGTTTGTCGCGATGACGCTTGACCTGACGAGCCAGCTCGTCCACGACGAGGTTCAGCGAGTGCAGCATGTCGGGCGAGGCGTCGCGGGCGCGCAGGGTGACGCCCTTCAAGTACAGCGTGCACTCCGCTACGTCGCTGTCGCTGACGCGCGGGTTGCGCTCCCTGAAGATCTCGATCTCAAGGCGGGCGAGGTCCGAAACCTGTCGCGCGACCTTCCTCAGACGGCGCTCGGCATGCATGCGAAGCTCGTCGGTGACCGGGACGTTGCGACCCTTGATGTCGATCTGCATCACAGGCTCCTTCGGTCGGGAACTGCTTTTTCGTGTTCCCGATGCTACGCCCGTGTGCGGCGGATGTAAATGCCCCGTGGACGGAATGTCGCGGCCGCGATGATCAGCCGCGCCGGCGCAGGCTCTGCAGGATGCCGCTGTGACCCGCGATCGCGTCGATCAGGATCGAGTCTGGCGCGATCTCCGTTCCGGGGAACACTATGCATCCGCGCAGTTGCGCTCGGTCGCCCACTCGCGCGCCGTCGCCGAGCACGATCGGCCCCATCAGGCGCACCCCGTCGCCGATTTGCACGTCGCGCCCGATCCATGCCTGACCGTCAAGCTCTGTGTCGTCTCGCAGCGGGGAGGCGCCGCCCGCGACGACCACGCCCGGACCGACCTCCTCGCCCTCGATCTGCAGGTGCAGCTCGCCGCGCAGCGCGTCCAGGGTCCCCTGGCGCAGCTCGCTCAGCGAGCCGACGTCGTTCCAGTACTCGCGCAGCTCGTGGATATAGAACGGCACGTCGTTCTCGAGCAGCGCCGGGAACACGTCCTGCGCCCAGTCGACGAACGGCCGCGCGGGGAAATAGTCGAAGATCCCAGGCTCGAACATGTAGATGCCGCAGTTGCCGAGATCCGACAGGGCCTCCTCGGGCGCAGGCTTCTCTTGAAAGCCCGTGATCCGCCCGTCGCGGTCGTGCAACACCACTCCGTACTCCCGCGTGTCCGGCACCTTCTTCACCGCCAGCGTCGCGATGCCGCCACTCTCGCGGTGCCTGGCGACGAACGCCCCGAGATCGATGTCCGTGAGCGCGTCGCCAGAGATCACCAGAAAGGGCTCGTCGCCGAAGAAGTCCGCGCAGCCCCGCACGCCACCGGCGGTCCCCAGCAGCTCCTCCTCGTAGCGGTAGCTCAGCCGCTGTCCGAAGTACTCGCGGATCGAGTCGGGGAAGTAGTGCAGGTTGGCGATCACCTCATCGAAGCCGTGCCGGTCGAGCAACTCGACGATGTGCTCCATCACCGGTCGGTCGAGCACCGGCACCATCGGCTTCGTGACCTCGTATGTCAGCGGCCGCAGGCGCGTGCCAAGCCCCGCCGCCAGGACCATCGCCCTCATTGGGAGTTTCCTTCAGTCGACGGGGTCCAGACGAAGGTTGACCAAGCGAGCCAAGGACGCACCCCTTCGGGGCACAGGCAGGAGCGTGGCGTGCTGGCCGAAACGGGGATGCGAGCGGAGCGAGTGTCTCGCCGGCTTCGGCACGCGTGCTGGACGATCGGAGATCCCATCGATCTCCGATCGGTAGGACGCTGGATCGCGCAGGTCAACGTTCGTCTGGCTAGTAGCGGTAGTGGTCTGGCTTGTACGGGCCGTTGACGGGCACGCCGATGTATGCGGCCTGATCGTCGGTGAGCCGCGTGAGCTTCACGCCGAGCGCGTCGAGGTGCAGCCGCGCGACCTTCTCGTCGAGGTGCTTGGGCAGCACGTAGACGCGCTTTTCGTACTCGTCGTTCTTGGTGAACAGCTCGATCTGAGCGATCGTCTGGTTGGAGAACGAGTTGCTCATCACGAAGCTCGGATGACCTGTCGCGTTGCCGAGGTTCAGCAGCCGCCCCTCCGAGAGCATGATGATCGCGTGACCGTCGGGGAAGGTCCACTTGTCGACCTGCGGCTTGATGTTCAGACGCTCGATCCCTGGGACCTTGGCCAGGCCGGCGATGTCGATCTCGTTGTCGAAGTGGCCGATGTTGCCGACGATCGCCTGGTGCTTCATGCGCGCCATGTCCTGTGCGGTGATGATGTCCTTGTTGCCGGTCGTGGTGATGAAGATGTCGGCGCTGTCGATCACGTCATCGAGCGTGTTGACCTCATAGCCCTGCATCGCCGCCTGGAGCGCGCAGATAGGGTCGACCTCGGTGATGACGACGCGTGCTCCCTGGCCCCGAAGCGATTCCGCGCAGCCCTTGCCGACGTCGCCGAATCCGCACACGACGGCTACCTTGCCGCCGATCATCACGTCGGTGGCACGGTTGATGCCGTCGATCAGCGAGTGCCTGCAGCCATACAGGTTGTCGAACTTGGACTTGGTTACGGAGTCGTTGACGTTGATCGCCGGGAACAGCAGCTCACCGGCCTCGACCATCTGGTAGAGACGGTGCACGCCCGTGGTGGTCTCCTCGGTGACGCCTTTGATGCCCTCGCCGATGCGTGTCCAGCGCTGCGGATCCTCGCCCAGCGAGCGTGTCAGCACCGACAGGATCACCTGGTACTCCTCGGAGTCGGCGTCCGTCGGCGCCGGTACGGCGCCGGCTTTCTCGTACTCGGTGCCCTTGTGCACGAGTAGCGTCGCATCACCGCCGTCGTCGAGGATCATGTTCGGCCCGGCTTCGCCATCAGCGCCGGCCTGTGGCCAGTTCAGCACTTGCTCGGTGCACCACCAGTACTCCTCGAGCGTCTCGCCCTTCCAGGCGTACACAGGCACACCGCGGGGATCGTCGACCGTGCCGTCGGGCCCGACCGCGACGGCGGCCGCGGCGTGATCCTGCGTGGAGAAGATGTTGCAGCTGCACCAGCGAACCTCGGCGCCGAGAGCGGTCAGCGTCTCGATCAGCACGGCGGTCTGGATGGTCATGTGCAGCGAGCCGGTGATGCGCGCGCCGCGCAGCGGCTGCTGGTCGGCGTACTCGGCCCGGATCGCCATCAGGCCAGGCATCTCGTGCTCGGCGAGGGTGATCTCCTTGCGGCCGAACTCGGCAAGTGAGAGGTCGGCGACCTTGAAGTCGCTCGTGAGCGTGGCAGTGGGGGTCATTGCTGACATGACGAAGCCTCCTGTCGGGTCAGGTGAGCGCCCTTGCTGCAGAGATAACGGGCCGAGCGTGGCGGATTACAGCCCGTCGCAGCGCTCCTCGGCCGCCCCGCAAGGTAGCACACGCTCCCGGCCGCCAAGTGTCGCTAGCGTTCAGCGAGCGCCGTCTTGAGCTCGTCGAGGATCTTCACCGGTCCGGGGTCCACTCCTCGCAGCGCCGCCAGGTAGATCGACACGAGGTCCCCGAGCAGCACGAGCGAGATCACGCGCTCGATCGCCGTCTCTCCGCGCGTCTCCAGCCGGAAGCTGGCTGCGGCGTTGCCGGCGATCAGCCGCTCTGTCAGCGCCATCCGCTCCTTGACCCGCGGGTGAGCGTCGGAGTCGTCCAGGAACACCGCCGAGAAGCGTCCGAGCTCCGGCGCCCCCTCCCATCCGACGATCTCGTTGTGGTCGAGCTCGGGAAGTTCGTTGGAGAAGGCCGGCTGCTTGGCGTTCTCGTTGATCTGCGTCTTCCATCGGTAGGCGATCGGGTTGGTCAGACCCGCACCGGCGATGACCGGCGTCGTACCCGAGAGCCCGCGCGCGACCGTCTTTGCGAGCGAGTCCTCCGGCGCGTCGGGGCCCCACTCGGCGACCAGCTGCTCTATGTGCGACGCCGCTACGTCGATCTCCGAGGTCAGCCGTGGACCTGCGCCGCACAGCGCGGCGACCTCGAGCGAAGCGACGATCATGTACGCAACCGCTGCGCGCGGCTGAAAGCCGGCGGGCAACGGGATCACGGGCACGCCCTCATCGCGCGCCATCTCGGCGAGGCGCCCCCCGGTGGTCACGAC
Source organism: uncultured Solirubrobacteraceae bacterium (assembly GCA_963737025.1). GTDB lineage: Bacteria > Actinomycetota > Thermoleophilia > Solirubrobacterales > Solirubrobacteraceae > Palsa-744. Next base: position 624,660 of record CAVTRA010000003.1, on the reverse strand, counting down.
CGTGCGCTTGGCGCCGAGCGCGCCCGCCGACTCGTAGCAGGCGAGGGTCTCCTCGGTGTCTCCGGAGTAACTCGCGCACAGCACCATCGTGTCGGGCGTGGTCCACGGTGGCAGCCCGTATGCGCGCGTGATGAAGATCGGGCGCGAGGCGTGGTCACCCATCGCGGCCCGCGCCAGCGCCCCGCCGATCGCCGAGCCGCCCATGCCAGCGACGACGAGCCCCGCGGCCGTGTCCCAGTCCTGCATGATCGCCGACTCCACGCGCCAGAGCGCGTCGCGCAGGTGCTCTGGCAGCGCCAGCACGTCTCCCAGCTGGTCCGACGGGTCGATTCGCGCGATGCTCTCACGCGAGAGCTCCTCCGCGGTCGGTGTCGCGGTCGCGCCGCCGTCACTCATCTGCTGCTCGCCTCCTGTTGTGCTCGGGTGATGATGGTCGTCGATCGTTGAAATGTGTCGTTCGCCACGGTCCGTAGTGAGCTCGAGCGCCTAGAACTCGATCGCGTGGTCGGGCAGCTCCACACCAGGGAAGATACGCGCCCCGCGTGTGATCACGTTGTCAGCCCCGATCTGAACGTTTTCGCCGAGCACCGCCCCGCCGGTGATCTTCGAGCCGGCGCCAACGCGGGAACCGGCGGCGATGATGCAGTCGCGCAGCTCGCAGCCGTCGCCGATCTGGGCCCCCTGCAAGACAACCGAACGCTCGACCGTGGCGCCCGCGCCGACCGACACATCCTCGGCGAGGACCACCAGGCTGCCGACGTGGGCGCCCTCGGCAACCCGCACGCCGCGCTCGAGCACCGCCGGCGGGATCACCCGGCCGTGCACCTCGGCACCATCGTCAACGGCAAGCCAGTCGCTCCCGAGGCGCTCAGAGACAGCGGTCTGGACGTTGCCCTCGATGATGTCGAAGGTCCCCTGCAGGTAGCGCGCCGGCGTGCCGATGTCCAGCCAGTAGCCCTCGGAGGGGAAGCCGTACAAGCCGTTGCCGACGAGCAGCGGCCACACCTCGCGCTCGATCGAGACGTTTCGATCGGGCGGCACGAGCTCGAGGATGTCGCGCTGCAGCACGTAGGCGCCGGCGCTGATCAACTTCTCGGCGGCGACGTCCGAGCTTGGCTTCTCGATGAAGTCGGCCACCGATCGGTCGGGCGCAAGGATCACCAGTCCGTAGGCGCTCGGGTCCGGCACCTCGACGAGAGCGAGCGTCGCCCGCGCGCCGGTGGCCCGGTGCTGCGCGATCTGGGCGCTGAGATCGATGTCGGTGAGAACGTCGCCGTTGAGCATCAGGAAGCTTTCGTCGAGCATCGGCCCGGCGAGCTTCAGCGCGCCGGCCGTGCCACGCGGGTCCGGCTCCTCGACAAAGCGCAGGCGAATGCCGAGCTGCGAGCCGTCGCCGAGGACGCTGCGCATGCCCTCCGCGAGGAAGCCGCAGGACATGATCACGTCATCGATCCCATGTGCGCGCAGCCACTCGAGCATGAACGCGATGAACGGCCTGTCGACGAGCCGCACAACCGGCTTGGGCACTGTCGAGGTCAGCGGGCGCAGGCGGGTGCCCTGCCCCCCCACCAGAATCACCGCCTGAATGCTCTCACCGCCGTCCTATGCCCTCGTAGACGAGCCCGGCCGCCCGTATCGCGTCCGGATCCAGCGCGTTGCGCCCGTCGACGACGATTTCGCCGGCCATCGCATCGGCCACCTGCTTCCAGTCGAGCTCCAGGAACTCGGGCCACTCCGTCACCAGCACGACGGCGTCGGCATCCGCGACCGCGGCCAGCGGCGAGTCCGCGAACGTGACCCGCGACACCAGCGCCCGCGCCTGCTCCTCGGCCACCGGGTCACATGCCGTGACGATCGCACCGTCGGCCTGCAGGCGCGCCGAGAGCACCAGCGAGGAGGCCTCGCGCATGTCGTCGGTGTTCGGCTTGAACGCCAGGCCGAGCAGCGCCACGCGCTTGCCGGCGAGCCCGCCCAGGTGCTTGTGCAGCTTGCCGATCACGCGCCGCTTCTGCAGCTCGTTCACCTCGATCACCGCCGTCAGCAGCTGGAAGTGGTAGCCGGAGTTGCCCGCGAGCTGCTTCAAAGCATCCACATCCTTTGGAAAACAGGACCCGCCGAAGCCAATACCCGCCTGCAGAAACTTGGACCCGATGCGATCGTCGAGGCCCATCCCGCGCGCGACCTCGACCACGTCGGCGCCGGTCTCCTCGCACACGTTGGCGATCTCGTTGATGAACGAGATCTTGGTCGCCAGGAAGGCGTTGGAGGCGAGCTTGACCATCTCGGCGCTTGCCACGTCGGTGCGCACCAGCGGTGCATCCAGCGGCGCGTACAGTGCGACCACCGCGTCGCCGGCCCAGCCGCCGTCGTCGCCGACTACGACGCGGTCGGGGTGCAGGAAGTCCTGGACGGCTGAGCCCTCCTTGAGGAACTCCGGACAGGAGACGTAGCCGAGGCCCTGCTTGCCCTGTTCCCCGAAGACGCGCTGCAGCGACGTGCCGGTGCCGCAGGGCACGGTCGACTTCATCACGAGTGCGCGGTCCTCGGCGGCCGGAACGGCGTCGACTACGGCGTGTACGGCGCTCAGGTCCGCGTCGCCGGAGTAGGTCGGCGGCGTCCCCACGGCGACGAACAGCAGTCGGCAGTGCTCGAGCGCGTCGCTGAGGTCGGTCGAGAAGTGCAGGCGCGCGGCGTTGCGCGTGAGCAGCTCTTCGAGCCCGGGCTCGTAGATCGGGACCTCGCCGCGCCGCAGACGCTCGACCTTGGCGGCGTCGATGTCCACGCACCATACGTCGCTGCCGAGCTCGGCAAAGCCGGCTGCGGTCACCAGGCCGACATAGCCGGTGCCGATCACTCCGATTGGCTCACGTGTCTCAGTCATGAGGCGGGGAAGGCTAGCCGGTGCGGACGCTGGAGGCGATCGTGCGTGCGCAGCGTGCTCAGGAGCCGTTTGTGCTCAAGCGGAATACGGGATGATTGGGCGCGATCCGCACGAGCTCCTGCTCGCTCGAATCGGGTCCAACGCCTTCGAAGAACACGCCCACCTCGGCCTTCCAGCGCTTCAGGTAAGCGCGCAGCACCGGCGCCTTGTCCTGATCGTCGAGCTCATCGGCCCTGAACGTCTCGCTGCGTCGGCCCAGCAGCAGCCTGCCCTGTCCGCTGGCGCGCAGGTTGCGCACCCACTGCGTGTGCCCGCGAGGCGCCACCAGATAGCGCTGACCGTCCACCGTGAGCAGGTTGACGGGCGTGCGGCGCGGTTGTCCCGAGGTGCGTCCGCGCACCTCCAGAACCCGTGAGCCCCAAACGCTGATGCCCGCTCGCGTCAGCCACGCGACGAGCCGGTTGAACACATTCTTGGTGAGCCATCCAGGGCGCTTGAAGTGATCGCCGCCAGCCTCCATCGCGGCCCAGCCTCCTACTGCCCGACCGCCAGGAAGGCCTCGTAACGGCGGATGTCGCGCTGCGCCCGCGCCTGTTCCTCGCTGTCGGGCCCCGCCCGCTCAGCTGCTGTGCGCGCTTCTGAGAGCTTCGTCTCGAAGGTCGCGCGGTCGATCTGCTCGGGCGGGATCGCCTCCTCGACGAGCACCAGCGCGCGATTCTCGACGAACTGCAGGTAGCCCTCGGCCTGCGCGAAGCGAACGATGTCGCCTTCAGAGCGATACAGCCGCAGCTCCGTCGGTTCCAGCGTCGCCAGCACGGGCTCGTGATTGGCAAGGATCCCGACCGAGCCAACGACGGTGACGGTCGAGACCATTTCAACCTCGTCCGAGAACACCTCGCCCTCAGGGGTGAGCACTTCGACTGGGAACTTTGAGTGGGCCATGGACTATTTCTTGGCGGCAGCGACGACTTCGTCGATCGTGCCCTTCAGGAAGAAGGCGCTCTCGGGGACCTCGTCGTGCTTGCCTTCGATGATCTCCTCGAAGCCCCTGATCGTCTCCGCGATCGGCACGTATGCGCCCGGGGTGCCGGTGAACTGCTCGGCCACGAAGAACGGCTGCGAGAGGAAGCGCTCGATCCTACGTGCGCGCGAGACAGTGAGCTTGTCCTCGTCGGAGAGCTCGTCGATGCCGAGGATCGCGATGATGTCCTGCAGCTCCTTGTAGCGCTGCAGGATCTCCTTGACGCTGTTGGCCACACGGAAGTGGTCCTCGCCGAGGATGTCCGCCTTCAGGATCGTGGAGGTCGAGTCGAGCGGATCGACCGCCGGGTAGATGCCTTTTTCGGAGATTGCGCGCGAGAGCGCGGTGGTCGCGTTGAGGTGCGCGAATACAGACGCGGGGGCCGGGTCCGTGTAGTCGTCAGCCGGCACGTAGATCGCCTGGATCGAGGTGACCGAGCCACGCGTCGTCGAGGTGATGCGCTCCTGCAGCTGACCCATCTCCGTCTCGAGCGTCGGCTGGTAGCCGACCTGCGAGGGCATCCGTCCGAGCAGCGCCGAGACCTCGGAGCCCGCCTGGACGAAGCGGAAGATGTTGTCGATGAACAGCAGCACGTCCTGGCCCTGGTCGCGGAAGTATTCGGCCATCGTCAGGCCGGACAGCGCCACGCGCATGCGCGCCCCCGGCGGCTCGTTCATCTGGCCGAACACGAGCATCGTCTTGTCGAGCACGCCCGACTCCTTCATCTCCAGCCAAAGGTCGTTGCCCTCGCGCGAGCGCTCGCCGACCCCGCAGAAGGCAGACAGCCCGCCGTGCTCCTTCGCGAGGTTGTGGATGAGCTCCTGGATCAGCACCGTCTTGCCGACGCCCGCACCACCGAACAGCCCGACCTTGCCACCCTTGGCGTAGGGGGCGAGCAGGTCGATGACCTTGATGCCCGTCTCGAACATCTCAGTCGTCGGAGTCAGTTCCGTCGGGGCCGGGGCCTCTTGGTGAATGCCACGGCGCTCGACGTCGGCGGGCAGAGGCTCGCCAAGGTCGATCGGGTCGCCGAGCAGGTTGAAGATTCGCCCCAGGGTGACCTCGCCGACCGGCACGGTGATCGGGGCGCCGGTGTCCACGACCTCCAGGCCTCGTGCGAGACCGTCGGTCGTGTCCATCGCGACGGCCCGGACGCGATCGTCACCGAGGTGCTGCTGGACCTCGCACACGAGCAGCTTCTCCTCAGCGCCGGCGCTGATGCCGGGCGCCTCCTCTTCCTTGTTGGCGGCGGGCCGCACGATCGTGATCGCGTGGTTGATCTCGGGTAGACGGTCCTCGAATACGGCCTCGATCACGACGCCCTGGATCTCCTCGATACGCCCGACGTTGCGCTCGGTGGCGTTGCCGTTGACGGACCCGCTGGCCTCTTGTGTGGGGATGGATGCCATTAGCTCTCTGATCTCCTAATCATTCTGTTTCAAGTTCGTGTGGGTGTGGGCGCCGGTTTGGCGTGGCGATGGGCAAGCCAGACAAGGACGCAAGGAGCGTGGCGTGCTTCGCACGCGTGCTGGACGATCGGAGATCCCGTCGAGCTCCGATCGGTATGACGCAGTATGGCGCGGCCCAACGTCATGCCAAACCCTCGGCGCCGGCCACTACCTCCATGATCTCCTGCGTGATCTCGGCTTGGCGGGCGCGGTTCATCTGCAGCGTGTACTCGGTGATGATTTCGCCGGCGTTCTCGGACGCGCTGCGCATCGCGGTCATCTGTGCCCCGAAGAAGCCGGCCGCCGACTCCACGAGCGCGCGGTAGATCGAGATCTCGATGTAGTCGGGGACGAGTCGCCTGAGGATCTTTTCCGGATCCGGCTCGTACTCCACGGAGCCGCGTTTGCCGCTCTGCGAGCCCGCGGAACCGGACCCGGCGCCCTGCTCGTCGGAGCCCTGGCCGCTGTCGATCGCCGCGTGCGTGAGCGGCAGCAGCGTCTGGCGCGTGACGTGCTGGGTCAGCGGCGAGACGTATGAGTTGAAGATCATCTCGACGCGATCGACGTGCCCATCGACATACGCCTGAATCAGGTCGTCGGCGATCGTCCGTGCGTCCGCATAGGCGGGTCGATCGGCGAATCCTGTGTACGCGCCGCTCAACTCGTTGCCGCGGAACACGAGCGAAGAGACGCCACGGCGGCCGGTCGCATACCAGTTGGTGTGCAGGCCCTCCTCGCCGAGTTCTGCGGACAGCCGCACGCCGGAGCGGATGATCTGGGAGTTGAAGCCGCCGGCGAGACCGCGATCGCCGGTCACGAGCAGCAGGCCCGCGTTCGTCTGGGTCTCGTGCTCGCGCAGCAGCGGCACGCGCGCCGCCTCGGCGCCGGCTGCCTGTGCGGCTTGGCGAGTCATACGCCCGAGCGCGTCCGCATACGGCCGCAGCACGGCGATCCGCTGCTCAGCCCGGCGCAGGCGCGCGGCGGCGACCATCTCCATCGCGCGTGTGATCTTCTGGATGTTCTTGACGGAGGCGATCTTGTTCTTGACGTCGCGCTGAGATGCCATGGCGTTCGGGCGGCCGGCGCTAGACCGCCGCCGTCGCCTCCTCAACAGCTTGTGGCTGCGCGTCGGACTCGGCGTCCGTCGACGGCCGGGCGGACCGGGACGGCGGAGCCTGGTCGTCCTCGAGCGGCTGGCCCTCCTCGTCGAGGTCATAGCCGAAGTCCTGTGCGAACCCTTCGACCGCGTCGTGAACAGCCTTCTGGGTCTCCTCCGACCAGTCGCCGCCGGCGATCCGCCCGAGCACGTCGGCGTGCTGGGCGTGCGTCCGTTCGGTCAGCTCGAGTAGGAACTCGCTCACGCGCTCGACGTTGATGCGATCCAGGAAGCCGTTCGTCGCGGCGTAGATCTGCACGACCTGGTCCTCGACCGGCAGCGGCTCGCGCTCGTGCTGGTTGAGTGTCATCACCAGTCGCGCGCCGCGGGCAAGCGTGCGCTGGGTGTCCGCGTCGAGGTCAGAGCCGAACTGCGCGAACGCTTCGAGGTCGCGGTACTGCGAGAGCTCGAGCTTGATCCTTCCGGCGACTTTCTTCATCGGGCCGATTTGGGCGTTGCCGCCGACGCGCGACACGGAGATGCCGACGTTGATGGCCGGACGCACACCCGAGTTGAAGAGTTTCGACTCGAGGAAGATCTGCCCGTCGGTGATCGAGATCACGTTCGTGGGGATGTACGCGGACACGTCGCCCGCCTGGGTCTCGATGATCGGCAGCGCCGTCAGCGAGCCGCCACCGAGCTCGTCGTTGAGCTTGACCGCGCGCTCGAGCAGGCGCGAGTGCAGGTAGAAGACGTCACCGGGGTACGCCTCGCGGCCGGGGGGGCGACGCAGCAGCAGCGACATCTGCCGGTAGGCGTATGCGTGCTTGGTGAGGTCGTCGTACACGCACAGGGCGTGGCCGCCGTTGTAAAGGAAGTGCTCCGCCATCGCGCAGCCGGCGTAGGGCGCGATGAACTTGATCGGCGCGGCCTCGTCGGCGCCCGCCGCGACGATGATCGTGCTAGCGAGCGCGCCGTACTCCTCGAGCGTCTGCGCCAGCGCGATGACCGTTGACATGCGCTGGCCGATCGCGACGTACACCGACACCACGCCGGTGTCCTTGTTGTTGATGATCGTGTCGAGTGCGATCGCCGTCTTGCCGGTCTGGCGGTCGCCGATGATCAGCTCTCGCTGACCGCGGCCGATCGGGATCATCGCGTCGATCGCCTTCAGGCCGGTCTGCATCGGTTCGGTGACCGGCTGGCGCTGCACGACGCCGGGCGCCTTGAACTCGGCGGGGCGTGTCTGCTCGAGGGAGACCGGGCCCTTGCCGTCCAGAGCGCGTCCGAGCGGGTCGACGATGCGCCCGAGCAGCTGCTCGCCGACGGGGATCTCCAGCAGCGTGCCCGTCCGCTTGACGGTGTCACCCTCGGAGATGTGCTCCCACTCCCCGAACAGGACCGCGCCGACGTTGTCGGACTCGAGGTTCAGCGCCAGGCCGGTGACGCCGTGGGGAAGCTCGAGCAGCTCGAAGGACATGCAGTTCTCGACGCCGTGGACGCGCGCGATGCCGTCGGCGACGGACAGAACGGTGCCGACCTCGGTCAGCTCGGCGGTGCCGCTGTCGAGTCCCTCGATACGGCTCTTCAGAATGCTCGTGATCTCGTCGGGGTTGATCTCCATGCTAGGAAGCTCCTTGGGCAACTTGCCTGCGCAGCTGCTCCAGTCGGTTGCGGATAGAGGCGTCGAGGATCGAGTTTCCGACCCTGATGATGATGCCGCCGAGGATGTCCGGGTCCACGCGCGCAGCCAACGTTATCTTGCGGCCGCCCGCGCGCTCTCCGATTTGCTCACCGAGTCGCTGTGTGGTCGCCGGGTCGAGCGCGATCGCGCTCGTGATCTCGACCGGCAGCATCCTGTTCTCCTCCTCCCACAGACGCTCGTACTCTTCGCGGATGCGGAAGATCACGGGCATGCGGTGGTTTTCGATCAGCAGGCTGAGGAAGTTCACGAACAGCGGGTCGGCGCCGTCGAGCATGCGGGCGAGCGCATCCTGCTTCTCCTTGGTGGAGAAGTAGGGCGAGAAGAAGAACACCGCCAGCTCGCGGTTCTCGCTGAGCGCATCGGCGAACTGGCCGAGCTGCTCACGCAACTCGTCGAGCGTGCCGTGTTCGAGGGCGATCTCGAATAGCGAGCGGCCGTATACCTGAGCGAGCTCCTCCACTAGCGGCACCCTTGCGGCCCGCTCGCCCGCACCGGGATCGGCAGATCCAGGCTGGGACGGTGAGTCGCGATCGCGAATATCAGTGGCGGACGGGCGGTCATGTCAATCAATTCTGCGCCCCCGGGGAAAGCGCTGAGAGGTCAAGTTCGCCGAGGGCCTCCTCGACGAGGCGCCGCTGGTCGGAGTCGTCGAGCGTCTTGCGTACGACCTTCTCGGTGGCCATGATCGTGAGGTCGGCGACCTCGCGGCGGATGTCGTCGAGCGCCCGTTTGGTGGCTGCGTCGATCTCGCGCTCGGCGCGACTCGACGCCTCGGCGAGGATCCCGTGCACGCGCTCGCGGGCGTCGTGCTCGTGCCCATCGGCCGTCTGACGTGCGCGCTGGAGGATCTCCTCGGCCTGTGCGCGGGCCTCCTGTAGGCGCTCGCGATATTCGGCCAAAAGCTCGTCCGCTTCCCTGCGCCGGCGCTCTGCTTCGTCGATCGTTGCGTTGACTGTCGCGGCGCGTTCGTCGAGAGCCTGCCGGATACGGGGAAAGACGGCCTTCGCGAGAATGTACAGGGAGATCCCAAAGACGACGAACGTCCAGACCATCAAGCCGACGTTGGGCGTGATGAGCCAGGAGTCGCTCGAGGCGATTGGCGTGCTCGTGATTGTGGCGATGGGGTGCATGGGCCTATAGGAAGAAGGCGATGAAGCCGCCCACGAGGCCGTAGAAGAAGGTCGCCTCGGTCAAGGCGAAGCCGAGCCACTGGATCGAGGTGATCTCGTCGCGCATCTCCGGCTGGCGGGTGACGGCCTCGATCACCTTGCCGAACAGCATGCCGATGCCCGCGCCGGCGCCAGCGGCGCCACCGCCTGCGCCCACGCCGAGCGCGATCGCTTTGCCGGCGTTCGCGCCGATTTCCTTCGCGGCTTCTGCCGCCGCGAGCAACGGCGTGCCCAGGTGGATGGACATGAAAGGGAAGAGGTGAGTCAGCATCGTTCTCCTTGTCGAGTGCTTAGTGGCTTGCGGCGGTCGCCCCGCCGAGGTAGATGGCGGTCAGAATGGCGAAGATGAAGGCTTGTAGGCCGGCGATCAGGACGGCCTCGAACAGATAGATGATGACGCCGAGCGGCAGCGTGAGCCAGCCGAGGAGCTGCAGTCCGAGGAGCACGGCCAGGTTGCCGGCCATGAAGTCGATCAGCAGATGTCCGGCGAGCAGATTGGCCCAGAGTCGAATGGTGAGCGAGAGCGGCCTCAGGACAAAGTTCGAAAGCATCTCCAGCGGAAAGATCAGCACGGCCATCAGCCCTCCGACGCCCTGTGGGATCAGGCTTTTTATGTAACCGATGGGGCCGTGGACACGTACTCCTTCGACGTTGTATGCGACGAACACGCCGAGGGCCAGCACCAGCGGGACCGCGACGTTCGTCACCGACGCGTAGATCTGGAACGACGGGATATGCGCGCCGAACAGCTTGAATGTGTTCTGCGAATCGACCGGCAGCGGAATGTAGCCGATCAGGTTGGACACGAGGATGAACACGAACAGGGTGAACACGACGGGAAACCATCGCTTTGCCATTTTCTGGTCCATGTTCTCGCGCGTCACCGTCTCCATCAGGCCATACCCCATTTCGACCGCGACCTGCAGACGGCCAGGGCGTTGGCGCATGTTTCGGGCGACGTACAGCATGATCCCGAGAGTCAGCACGGTCGCAATCAGTAGGTACAGCACGCCCTTGTCGAAATTGATCGGGCCGGCGATGTGAAACCAGGTTTCGAGGTGAAATGCATCGATCACCTTGAAGTTTTCGTTTTTGTGTCCTTTGATCCCGAAGCCGACGGCGAACGCGATCAGGCCGAGCACGTAGACCAGCAGAACGCCGTAGAGGATTTTCCTCGTCTTGCTCCAGGCTCGTACGCGGCTCATCGGCCGACCTTACGTCGAGCCGAGGCCGGGGGACCGCACAGGACGCGGATCGCGAATGCAACCGAGTATGCGCAGAATATGAGCACCGCCGCCGCGAGACCGTCCGCGCGCCCGCCCAGGACGGCGGCGAGAACGATCGCCCCCGCGAGCAGCCAGATCCGGCCGAACGCCTCGAACAGGTTGAGGCCGAGCTGTCTGCGCGGCTCGACCGACTTGCGAATCCAGCGTCTGTCGAGCTGCGCGAGAACACGCTGAATAAGCCAGGCGACGGCGCCGATCACGCACCCCACTACCGGCGCGCCCAGCGCAATCGCCACCGGGGTGCCGATGACAACGAGAACGACATCGAGCGAGCGCACGAACGCGAGCCCCCATCTCTCAAAGCTCGTACTCGGGCGCTGTTGAGGCTGCGCGCCGCGAGCGGAAAGCTCTAGCGGCGATTGGGTGATGGCCGGGCGTAGGCCGGCTGGCGGTCGTCGAAGCACGCGGACGGGAACGTGGCCGTGTTACCCGTTGGATCGCCGGCGGCGTGACGGGCTTGCGCCGTTGGCGCTGTTCGTAAGTCGTTTTACTGGCATGTCGCGTTGACTGGCCACCCTATAGAAAAGAAGGTCCCGGCGCGAAAAAGCGGCGGCGCCGTTGACGCGTCCCTCAACGGTCAGCCACGGCGGCGCCTAGTCTACCCGGTCTTGGACTTCGTAACAACTTTGTGACAACGGGTACGCGCGACCGGAGCTCCCGAGGAGCCGCGCTCCGCGTGCCGTGCGGCGCACCTGCAGCCGGGCCAAAACGGCGCGAAGCCGACCGTCCAGCAGCTGCACGAGCAGGATCGACACGGCGATCGTGGCAAGCCCACCGAAGAGGTCGAGCACGTAGTGGTTGCCGGTCGCGAGCACGGCGAAGGCGGTCGCGCAGGGATAGAGCAGGGCGAGGATCCGCACCCATCGACGGGCGCTGATCCGCCACAGCACCACCGTGCACCACACCGCCCACGCGATGTGCAGCGACGGCATCGCCGCGAACTGGTTCGCGGCGGACGCCAGCGTGCCGGAATGCCACGAGCCGATCGCGTGGGTTGCTGCCACCACGTCGGTGAAGCCGTGCAGCATCCGCGGCGGGGCGACCGGATACAGCCAGAAGACGACGAACGCGAGCACGTTCGCGAGCACGAGCGCGTTGCGTAGCGGGCGGTATATGTCCGCACGACGCCACCACAGGAAGCCGAGCAGGCCGAGCGTGACGATGAAGTGCGCATTGTCGTAGTAGTCAGACACCGCGAGCCCGAGCGTGCGGTGCGCGGCCAGCCAGGTGTCGAGCGCGTGCTCGGGATCGATGTGCAGGGACTGCTCGACGCGCAGGAGGGCCGCGCCGTGTGCAAGTGCCGCATGGACGCGGAGCGGCGCCAGGTTCGTGACCGCGTCGTAGACCCAGCACAGCCACACGATCGTGAGCGCCTCGACCCACCAGTGCGTGCGCGTTTGCGCCTGTGGGCTCGCCACAGGGGATCGGATGCCAGCCCTGACAACGGCGCTGGCGTCTACCTGTGCGGGTGCGACTGTAGACAAGCTGTCGATGTTATCCGCCGGCTCAGCGGTCGCGCGAGGCTGCGACGTTTCCTTGCATTTGAGTTCCGTGTCTCAATCGCTGTACGGCTCTCGCGGCTGTGAGGATTCGTCAGGGCATCACCGGCTCAAGGCCTCGCTGGGCGAGCGTTTCGAGAACGCGCGGCAGCGCAGCCGCCGTGCGCCTCCAGGAGTCAGGCGCCGAGTAGTGATCAGCGTCGTGCAGCAGCAGCACGGCCCCCTCCCCTGCGCCATCGGTCACGCGCGCCGCGATCGACGCGGGCGTCGCTCGTGCCTCCCAATCCCGGCCCCAATGGCTCCACAGCAGCGTGCGCCAGCCGTGTGCGCGAGCGACGCGCAGCGCTGCCGCGTTGGCGATCCCGTACGGCGGCCGGTAGAGCGTCGGCGAGCAGCCGGTGTGCTCGCCGATGCTGTCATGCGCGCGGGCGATATCAGCCCGCACCTGCGGCGGGGTGAGGCGCAGCAGGTTGCGGTGGCGCTGGCAGTGCAACGCGATCTGGTGGCCGGAGTCGGCGATCTCGCGTGCCAGCGCGGGATTGCTCAGTACCTGCTCGCCGACGAGGAAGAACGTCGCGTGCACGCCCTCCGCGCGGAGGATCTCGAGCACGGCTGGAGTTCCCTGCTTGTGTGGACCGTCGTCGAACGTGAGCGCATAGCCGCGCCCGCACGCGGTCCGGTCCTCGATCCCCAGCGGCGCGCGCAGCGCGGGCCACGCCCCAGCCAGCGCCGGCAGCAGGTAGCCGGCGAGCGCTGCGCCACCGACTGCGCCCGCGACACGCGTGGCTCGGCTGCGATGATCGGGGGCAGAGATGCTCAAGCTGATCCTGGGAATCGTGGCGGCCATTGGCGCCTCGGCGCTTTACAGCCTAGGGATCGCCCTCCAGGCGATGGATGCCAAGGAGGCGCCCGACGAGGAGCACCTGCGTCCGGCACTGGTGATCGGCCTGCTGCAGCGCGCCCGCTGGCTGCTCGGCACCGGGCTGTCGATGCTCGGCTGGCCGCTGCAGGTGGTGGCCTTGCTGCTGGCGCCCCTGGTGGTCGTGCAGCCGACGCTCGCGGTGGGCCTGCTCGTGCTGCTGTTCTTCGGCGAGCGGATGCTCGGCGAGCACGCGGGGCGCTACGAGCATCTGGCGATGCTCGCGATCGTCGTTGGGATGGTCGGCACGGCCTTGTTCGCTCCCCCACGCAGCGCGAGCCCGGCCGGCAAGCAGCTGACGATCACGCTCGTGCTCCTTGGCCTCGCCCTCCTGTGCATGCTGCCCTATCTGCTCCGCGCGTTAGGGCATTCGATCGCAGAGGTGACGATGGTCTGCGCGGGCCTCGCGGGCGGTTGGAGCGGAATCGCGACGAAGCTGGCCTCGAACGATCTCTCCCACCATCATCTGCTGATCGCCGCATTGTGGGGCCTGTCGACCGCCGCCGCGGGGGCCGTGGGCGTGCTCAGCGAGATGAGCGCGCTGCAGTCTCGCCCGGCGATCCAGGTGGCGCCGGTCGTGTTCGTGACTCAGACGATCGTGCCGGTTGCAGTGGCGCCGTTCCTGTTCGGCGAGCGCTTCAGCGCTACGCCCCTGGGCGGGGTGCCACTGAGCATCTCGCTCGCCGTGGTGATTGGCGGCGCGGCGATGCTGGCACGCTCGCCGCTGCTGCTGGCGCTGATGGAAGCGGAGCGGGTCAGTGACGTCAGCGGCTCGGCCCCGAGCCCCTTGGAACCGAGCCAGTTGACGATTCGCTCGAGCCCGAGCACCGATGCTGAGGACCCGTCGAGTTCGACCACGACCACATCGCCGGCGCGCATGCGCCGTTGAGGCAGCGGACGGGTCGCGCTCAGACGCAGCGCGCCGACCACGGGGGTCGCTCCGTCGGTACGCGCGAGCACCAGCTGGCCGAGCGACAGGCCGCCGTGCGGTTGCAGGTAGAAGAACGAGTGATGCAGCCCCAGCGCATGAGCCTGTGCGCGCAGCAGGCTGCGGGTGCGCTCCCAGCGCAGCGGCGCCGAGTTCGGCACTTCCGCCAAGAACTCGTCGTGGAGCGCGCGCAGCGCGGCGATTTTCCCGACGTGCGGAACGCTCGAGTCGTCCGCGAACGAAACGTGGATTCCCTTTGCTGCGAGCGCCGCCGCGACCAGCGCCACGTCGCGCGCGGGCGCGTGGACGATCACGCCAACCTCCGACTGCGTCGTGCTCACGCGCACGAGTGGGTGCACGTGCAGCAGCTTGTCTGCGACCGCGTTGACCTCGTCGGTCGAGGCCATCCAACCGCCGACCAGCACGAGCAGCGTCAGCTGCGTAGCGAACGCCACCAGACGCAATCTCCAGCGCGGGATCGGCCGCACTCTTCGCGGCGCCTGCAGCACCACGTCGACCGCCGCCGGATGCTCGAACTGCGCCGTCGGTGAAGCGCCGGCGATCGTCGGGTCGCCGCGTGTCTCGCGCTCAGCGGCGAAGCTGGCCCGAACGTGCGAGCGGAGCTCCTGGGTGTCGTTGGCCAGGCGCAGGAGGTCGAGCGCAGCCATCGCCCGCGTGTTCAGCCGCGCATGTCCGACCGGCAGGCCGTAGGAGACCACGGGCGTACCCGCGGCGCGTGCCTCCAGGCAGGTGACGCCGCCGGTCGAGTGCACGAGCACGTCTGCGGCCGCCAGGATCTCGGGCATCTTGTCGGTGAACCCGTACACGCGTACCCGCGGTTCGTTCACGAAGGCGAGGCGCAGCTTCGTCGCGAGCTGCTCGTTGCGCCCCGCGAGGCAGACGATGCTGCTCACCTCGGGCACCTTGGTGAACTCGTGAACGGCGCCCGCGATGTCGCCGACGCCCCAGCCGCCACCCGAGACGACCACCGTGCGGCCGCTCTCGGACAGACCGAGTGCCCGCCGCGCCTCGGCCGGACAGCGTGGCTGGAGGAAGTCGGCGGATATCAGCGGGCGTACAAGCTGCACGCTGCCGCGCCCGGCAATGCGCTCGACCGACCGCATCGACTCTCCGTACATCACGAGGTGCGTGTCGATGCCCGGCTGCGCCCAGAAGAACAGCCCTGTCAGGTCGGTGATCGTGGCGACCGTCGGACAGCGCACCGCCCCGGTGCGCCGCAGACGAGCCAGCACAACCGTGACGGCGGGGTAGGTCGAGACGACCACGTCGGGGTCGTGCTCGGCGATGACACGCGCAAGCGGTCGCGAGCCGAGCAGGCACAGCAGCCGCCGCGTCACCGCTCTGACGGGCATGACGTGCTCGAGCAGCCAGTAGACGAGCGTGTAGGTCCAGGGGAAGAAGCGCAGCTGGACGCGGTATCCGTCCTCGACCACCGGGCGCACGAGCGGGCCCATCGCATCGAGCCCGTCGATCACGCTCACCTCGACGTGCTCCGGGGATGCTTCGATCTGCTCCGCCAGGGCGCGCGCCGCCGCGGCATGGCCCTCGCCCACATCGGCGGACAGGATCAGGATGCGGCGCGGGCGAGCGGGATGCGAACCCCGGCGCCTGTTGCGGATGCGGTAGCGACTGCGCATAGAAGGTGCCACCCCGTCGGGCGGCGTGAGTCCGGCGTACGCGCACGGAAGTTCCGCCGGGGCGCTCCGGACCTGTGGACAGGGTAACGGCCGCGGAGGACGCGTGCGGGACGGGAGAGGTAAAAATGGACGGATTCCCGCCGCGACCCCCATACCCCCCGTGCTGGCCGACGGGGCAACGCGCACGCAGGCGGGCGCGTCCGCGCGCGCCCGCACGCCCCTGGCGCTCGCGCGCGCGTTGGGCGCGCTCGGGCTGCTCGGGATCGTCGTTTGCGCGTTCCTTGTGAGCGCTGGAGCCGCCTCGGAACCGTCCCGGTATGTGCCGGCCCGCAGCGGCGGCTGGCCGGCGTGGCTGGCGGGACCACTGCGAGGACTGGGGATCGGCCTGTCCACCGCGGGCTTTCAGACCCTGGTTCTAATCATGTGCGCGAGCTATGTGCTCGTCCTACTGGTGGCACGGCGGCTACCGCTCGCGGCGCTAGCCGCTGCGATCGTGCTGGCCGACGTGATCGTGGCGCTCGGCCCGCCGCTGATCTCCCAGGACGTCTTCGGCTATCTGGCGTTCGCGCGGTTGGGGGTCCTGCACGGACTTGACCCGTATACGCACATCGCCGCCGAAGCGCCTACCGACCAGGTGTTCCATTTCATCGGCTGGCCCTTTCAACATTCGCCCTATGGACCGCTGTTTACGCTCCTCAGCTACGCACTGGTACCGCTCGGACCGGCGGGTGGGCTGTGGGCATTCAAGGCGATCGCGGTCCTATCGAGCCTCGGCGCGGTGGCGCTGATCGCGCGGGCGGCGAGCCGGCTGGGGCAGTCGCCGAACTGGGCGACGGCGTTCGTCGGCCTGAACCCGGTGCTGGTGCTGCTGGCGGTGGGAGGGGCGCACAACGACACGCTGCTGATGCTCGCGTTGGCCGCCGCGCTGGCGCTCACCGCGGGCGCTCGCGCGACGAGCTCGGACATGCGCGCCGGCGCGGCCGCGTTGGCCGCCGGTGTCGGGGTCAAGGTCACGGCCGGATTGGTGCTGCCGTTCCTCGTGCTCGCGCCACGTCGGTCGCGCGACCGCGCGCAGCTGGCGATCGCGGCGGGCGCCGCCTTGGCGGCGGTCGCACTCGTGGGGGTGCTCGGCTTCGGCGTTGACACGTTCGGCTTCGTGGGCGCGGTCGGCGAGCAGCAGCAGCTCGTGGCGACGCACAGCATCCCCGCTGAGACCGCGCGTCTTGTGGGTCTCAGCGGGACGCCCGGCTGGTGGCGCCACGCGTTCCTAGGCGGATTCCTCGTCGTGTTCGCGTTCGCGCTGTGGCGCACCGCGCGCGGCGCGAACTGGCGCGTGGCCGCCGGCTGGAGCACGATCGCGCTGCTCATCTCGACCGCGTGGCTGCTGCCGTGGTATGCGATCTGGGTGCTGCCGCTAGCGGCCGTCGGCGGCGATCGGCGCCTGCGCGCCGCCACGCTCCTGCTTTGCGCCTACGCCATCCTCATCCATCTGGCGCTTGCCGATCCGCTGCTCAGTCCCCCCGCCGCTCCCGTCGCTGACGGTGTGCACGTCGCCGTCCCCCACCTGGGACACCGCCTGGAACTCACCAGTTTCCAGGTGCTTCACGACGTCCAGGTCAATCTCCGCTGGTGAGGCCCCCGGGCGCAGGCGCCGCAGTCGAATCGCGTCCAATCGCCTGAACTTGAGGATCTCGAGCACGTAGACGAGGTACACGCTGGCCGCGACCACGACCAGCCCGATTGCGAGCATCACGAGCGTCCAGCCGGTGTTGTAGTGGCCTTTGTGGTCGCTGTAGGGCACGAACCGCAGCGCCAGCGCCATGCCTGCCAGCAGTAGCGTCCACGCGTACAGGTAGGCGATCGTGCGGCGGCTGGAGAAGCCGATGCGCGCCATCCGGTGGTGGAAGTGCTCGCTGTCAGGCCGGTAGATCGGCTGCCTGTACTTAAGGCGCTTGAGCACGACGAACGTCGTGTCCAGGAAGGGCACCGCCAGCAGGATCAGCGGCAGCACGAACGACACCACCGCCTCGGTCTTGACAGCGGCCTCAACCGTGATCACGCCCATCAGCAGGCCGAGCAGCTGGGCTCCACAATCGCCCATGAAGCTCGACGCCGGCGGGAAGTTATAGATCAGGAAGCCGAGCGCGGCGCCCGCGGTCAAGGCCGCCAGGACCCCGGGTTCCTGGCGGCCGAGGTCGAACGCGATGACCGCCATCGCCGCGGCGATGATCGCGCAGACTCCCGCGGCGAGGCCGTCGACGCCGTCGGAGAAGTTGACGACGTTCATCATCACCACCAGGCCGATCACCGTCAGCACTGGGCCGGCGTCCGCGGGGCCCGTGTTGGGAAACGACAGGTGGCCGACGAACGGCAGGGTGATCGCCTTCACGGCCACGCCGAAGTGCACGACGATCACCGCGGCGACTACCTGGCCGATGAGCTTGAGCGCCGGGTGCAGCTCGAAGCGGTCGTCCAGCGCGCCGACGAGCGTGATCACGGCGGCGGCGATCAGCACGCCGTGCCACAGCTGTGGCTGGTGTTCGCGCGCGTAGCCCGCGGGCAGCCAGATCAGCCCCGCGAGCAGCACGCCCGCGAAGATCGCCAGTCCGCCGAGCAGCGGCGTCGGGCGCTCGGACAGCCCCCGCTCGCGCGGCTCGTCGATCGCCCCGACGAACCTCGCGAAGCGCATCGTGAGGGGCGTCAGCAGCGCCGTGAGTACCGCGGCGGCCAGGAGTGCGTAAAGCGCGTCGAGCTCGGTTGGATGCGCCATCGGCTCGAGTAAAGCATCGCAGGCCGGGAGGTCGCGAGCGCTGCGGGCTTGGAACCTGCCTACACCTGCGCGGTGGCGGCGAGCTGCTCGTAGAGCGGGTAGCGCTCGACGATCGCGCCGACGCGCTCGGACAGCTCGCTGGCCCGCGACTCGTATTCGGGGGTCAGCGCGATCGCGAGGATGCGCCCGACCTCTTCGAAATCGTCCTGCTGCAGGCCGCGGGTGGCCAGCGCGGGCGTACCGATGCGCAGGCCCGATGCCTCGATCGGGGGGCGCGGGTCGAACGGCACGGCGTTGCGGTTGACGGTGATCTGGATCTCGTGCAGCCGGTCCTCGGCCTGTCTGCCGGTGAGCGCAGGCTCGGTGTCGCGCAGATCCACGAGAATCAGGTGCACGTCGGTGCCACCGGTGAGCACGTTGACACCGTGGCCGGCTTTCAGCAGCTCGTGCGCGAGCGCCCGGGCACCCTCGATCGTACGGCGCTGGCGCTCGGCGAAAAGCTCGCTCGCGGCGATCTTGAAGGCGACGGCCTTGGCGGCGATCACGTGCTCGAGCGGGCCACCCTGCTGGCCGGGGAAGACCGCCGAGTCGATCTTCTTGGCGAGCTCCTCCTTGCTCAGGATCACGCCCGCGCGGGGTCCGCCGAGCGTCTTGTGCGTGGTGGTGGTGACGACGTCCGCGCCGTGCTCGATCGGGCTGGGATGCAGGCCCGCTGCGACGAGACCGGCGAAGTGCGCCATGTCGACCATCAGCAGCGCACCCACCTCGTCGGCGATCTCCCTGAAGCGCGCGAAGTCGAGCTGGCGGGGATACGCCGACCACCCCGCGAGCAGCAGCTTCGGCCGGCGCTCGCGTGCGATCCGCGCGACCTCGTCCATGTCGATCAGGCTGCTCTCGCGGTCGACCTCATAGGCGGCGATGTCGTACAGGCGCCCGGACACGTTGATCTTCATGCCGTGGCTCAGATGGCCACCGTGCGCGAGCGACATGCCCATGATCGTGTCGCCGGGCTGGAGTAGCGCGTGATACACGGCGGCGTTGGCCTGCGAGCCGGAATGCGGCTGCACGTTGGCATGCTCGGCGCCGAAAAGCTCCTTGGCGCGGTCGATCGCGAGCTGCTCGGCGACGTCCACCCACTCGCAGCCCCCGTAGTAGCGGCGGCCGGGGTAGCCCTCGGCGTACTTGTTGGTCAGCACCGACCCCTGGCACTCGAGCACGGCACGGGGGACGAAGTTCTCCGAGGCGATCATCTCGAGCGTGTTCTGCTCGCGCTCGAGCTCGCCGCGCAGCGCCTCGGCGATCTCGGGATCGACCTCGGCCAGAGGACGGTTGAAGTAATCGGGGCTCAGCTCAGACACGGCGCTCTCCTTGGACGACGTGAGGACTTTGTTGCCCAGGCGCGCGGCGTGTGTGCTGGCCGCTTCCCGGTGGTCGATTCCACCTCAGGCGCCAGTCGCGGCAGCTTTGTCGAGGCTAGCACTCAGGCCAGCGAGGTGAGCGTCTCACGCACCGCGCTGCGCGCCAGCGCGCCCTCGCGCAGCACGTGCCAGCGCCGGTGGGCGCTGTAGTCGCGCAAATCGATCACCGTGGACGGCGTGCCCGGGAGCTCGCCGCCGTCGAGCACGAGATCGGCCCCGTCGAGGATGCTGTCGGGGATCTGCTCGAGCGAGCGGGCGTCCGGCTCGCCGCTGAGGTTGGCGCTCGATTGCATCACCGGCATCGTGCTCGCGGCGAGCGCCCGCAGGCGCTCGGGCAGCTGCGGGACCCGCAGCCCGAGCGTCGCGGAATCGACCCTGCACGCGGGCGCGAAGCGACGCAGGGGGTTGGACAGCAGCAGCGTCACGGGTCCAGGCAGCAGCGCCGCAAGCGCGGCACGCTCGTCGTGATGCAGCTCGCTGAGCGTCTCCAGCGCAGGCTCCAATGAGAAGAACATGACCGCCGCGGGGCGCGCGGCGGGGCGACCCTTGAGCGCGTACAGCCGCCTGGCGGCATGCTCGTCGCCGGGGTCACAGCAGACGCCGTAGACGGTGTCCGTGGGGAAAACCGCGACGCCGCCCCCGGACACACACTGCTCCAGACGCCGGGCGTCGCGCTCGCTGAGCCGCTGCTGCTCGTCGGTGTTCGTATTCATTCCCTGTGGCGCTCCGCGACGACCACCCGCTGGATCCGCGCGAGGTCGCGTTCGAACCGTATCGTGTCGAAGCCAGCGGCGCTGGTCAAATCGGCGACCGGCTGAGCCTGACCGGCGCCGACCTCGAGCCCCAGGAAGCGCACATCGGGCAGCTCGCTCAGCTGGGCGAGCAGCGCGCGAATCACGCTCAGCCCGTCGGGGCCCGCGAACAGCGCTCCCGCAGGCTCGTGTCGAACGATCTCCGGCGCGAGCGCCGCGCGCTCGGACTCCGCCACGTATGGCGGGTTGGAAAGGATCGCGTCGAACTCGCCCACGTCCGTGAGCAGGTCCGCGTGCAGCCACTGCACATCCAGCCCGAGCGTCTGCGCGTTGTCCTCGGCGAGCTCCAGCGCGGCGGTGCTGATGTCGCTGCCGGTGACCTGCAGATCGGGGCGCTCGTCCTTCAGCGCGAGCGCCACCGCCCCGCTGCCGGTGCCCACGTCGAGCACGCGCGCGCCGGCCGGCAGGCCGAGACCGACCTCGACGAGCAGCTCGGTCTCGGGGCGCGGCACCAGCACGCGCCTGTCTACGGCCAGCTCGAGGCGGCGGAAGCCGCGGTGCCCGACGATGTAGGCCACCGGCTCGCGAGCGACGGCGCGTCGCTGCACTGCATTCTGGAAGACGCGCACCGCCGGGCCGGCGACGAGCGCGTCAGGCTCGCTCAGCAGCCGCTCACGCCGAACGCCCAGTGCGTGCGCGAGCAGCAGTTCGGCGTCGAGGCGAGGCGTTTCGCAGCCGGCGGCGGTGATCGCTGTGATGGCACCCTCGAGCGCCTCGCGTACCGGC
Source organism: uncultured Solirubrobacteraceae bacterium (assembly GCA_963737025.1). Classification (GTDB taxonomy): domain Bacteria; phylum Actinomycetota; class Thermoleophilia; order Solirubrobacterales; family Solirubrobacteraceae; genus Palsa-744. The sequence goes on along the minus strand of CAVTRA010000003.1, from coordinate 603,324 downwards.
GTCCCGGCATTCGACTGTGCATCCATCAGCGACTCCTCGCACGCCAGCTAGGCCAGCGCCTGCGTCTCCAGGCGCCTGCGCTTCTCGTCCGACTGCAGCGCGTCGGTTAGCTCCTCGAGCTCGCCTTCGAGCACCTGCTCGAGGTTGTGGACGGTCAGCTTGATGCGGTGGTCGGTGACGCGTCGCTCGCCGTAGTTGTAGGTGCGGATCTTCTCCGCGCGATCGCCCGTACCAACCTGCGAGCGCCGGTCCGCGGCGAGCTCGGCCTGCTGCTCGGCAAGCGCCCGCTCGTACAGCCGCGCGCGCAGCACGCGCAGCGCCTTTTCGCGGTTCTGCAGCTGGGACTTCTCGTCCTGCATCGAGACGACGATCCCGGACGGCTTGTGTGTCACCCGCACAGCCGAGTCGGTCGTGTTGACGGACTGGCCACCGGGTCCGGAGGAGCGGTAGACGTCGATCTGCAGATCGCTCTGGTCAATCTGGACGTCGACGTCCTCTGCCTCGGGCAGCACGGCGACGGTCGCCGTCGAGGTGTGGATCCGCCCCTGCGACTCGGTCTGGGGCACGCGCTGGACGCGGTGGGTGCCGCCCTCGTACTTGAACACCGAGTACGCGCCGTTCGGCGGGCGGGACTTGATCTCGAAGGTGTACTTGCCGTCGCCGATGTCCATCGGCTCGGTCTCGAAGCCGAGCCGCTCGGCGTAGCGCACGAGCATCCGATACACGTCGCCTGCCCACAATCCGGCCTCCTCGCCGCCGGCGCCGCCCTGGATTTCGACGATCACGCTCTTCTCGTCGTTGGGGTCGCGCTCGACCATTGCCAGGCGGATCTGCTCCTCGATCTCCTCGATGCGCCGGCGCGCCGCCGCGAGCTCCTCCCGCATCTCGGCGTCCTCGCCCATCTCCGAAAGGAGCTCCTCGGCGCCCGCCGCGTCGTCTTGCGCGAGGCGCCACTGCTTGGCGAGCTTCGCAGCGGGCTCGAGCTGGCTGTAGGCGCGGCCGACCTCGGCATAGCGCTCTCTGTCGGAGATCACCTCTGCATCGGTCATCTGCGCGCCCAGCTCCGCGAAGCGCGACTCGATCTGGCCTACGAGCTCTTCGATCACGAAGCGAGCCTACAACGCACGCCACCCGGCCGGGCAGAGCGGGGCGCCGACGCCGCGCATGTCGGCATCAGCGCCCCGCGCTCAGGCCGCCACCCGGCTCGGAGCGGCGAGGTCGAGCAGCTCGTCGAGCGTCGCGGACAGCGCCTCGACGGCCTCGCGCTCGAGCGGCAGACCGTCGGCTCGGAGCGACTCGTCGGCCTGCGGCACCGGCAGCTCACGGTCGACGACGCGCGCCCCGATCGTGGTAAGCACCTTGCGCAACTCGGCCTGCGCCCAGACCGCGCCGAACAGTCCGGTGCTGGCACCGACGACAGCTGCTGGCTTGCCCCGCAACGGCGTGGTCGCGATCGGGCGCGAAACCCAGTCGAGCGCGTTCTTGAGCGCTCCCGGGATCGACCCGTTGTACTCCGGCGTGGCGATCAGCAGGGCATCCGCGTCGGCGATCGCCGCCGACAGGGCGGCGACCGCGTCGACGCTGTCCTGCTCGTCGTCCTCGCTGTAGGGGGGGATTGCAGCGAGCTGATCGAACAGCACCAGCTCGACGCCGGAGGGCAGCAGCGAGCGCGTGCCCTGGAGCAGGCGCGTGTTGTAGGAGCCGCGTCGCAGGCTGCCCGACAGGCCGAGGATCCGCATGATGCTAGCCCTCCCGCACGAGCTCGAGTGAGACGTCGAGCTTGACGTCGTTGGCGACGGCGTAGCCGCCCTTGGGCAGCTCGGCATTGAAGTCGAGCCCGTAGTCGCGGCGATCGATGACCGCCTCGAGCTCCACGCCGAGCTTGTCGTTACCGGCGAGGTCGGTGTGCGGGCCGGAGATGCTGCCGCGCGCGGTGACTCGGTGGGTGTGGCCCTTGATCGTCAGATCGCCCTCGACCTCGAGCTCGCCCTGCTCGCCGACGTTGATCGCGCTCGAGACGAATCCGATCTCGGGATAGCGCTCGGTGTCGAAGAAGTCCGGCGCTCCCAGGTGCGCGGCGAGGTTCTCGTCCTTGACCACGATCGAGTCGGCGCGGACTGTGCCACGCAGCCCGGGCTCTGCATTCTCGCCGACCGTCAGCGCGCCATCGTAGTCCTCGAAGTGCGCGCGAAAGGTCGCAACGACCATGTGTTTGACGGCGAAGCCGACGTGGGAGTGGATCTTGTCGATGCTCCAGGTGCCGGTTGCGAGCGGTTGGTCGGTAGTGGTGGGGCTCATTGCAGTGCTCCTTCCTAGGGGTTGCGGACCGCAGTCCGTTTACGAGGGTTGAGCCTAGCACATAAACGGACCGTGGTCCATTTAGTAGGCTTGTGTCTATGGACACGTTTCCGGAGCTCCCCCAGATCGAACCGGACGCCGGCGAGCGCGCGGACGCGGCTCGCAATCGTGAGCGAATCCTGTGTGCTGCGACGCGCCTGTTCGCCGAGCGCGGCGCCGGCTGCGTATCGATGGACGAGGTAGCGGAGGCGGCGGGCGTCGGCAAGGGAACGCTGTTCCGCCGTTTCGGCTCGCGCGCGTCGCTCGCAGCCGCCGTGCTGAGCGAGCGTGAGCGTGCGTTTCAGGAAGCGATAATCCGCGGTGAGCCCCCGCTCGGCCCCGGAGCGCCACCGGCTGAGCGTCTGATGGCCTTCGGCGAGGCCCTGCTCGAAACGCTCGAGGCGCACCCCGAGTTGCTGCTCGCGGCCGAAACCGGCGCGGCGCGCTTCGAGCATCCCACGTATGGCGTGCACAGACTGCACGTAACGCTGCTGCTACGCGAGGCCGATCCCGGGTGCGACGCCGAGATGCTCGCGGACACGTTGCTGGCCGCGCTGAGCGCCGATCTCTTCATCCACCAGCGCGGGGTGCGCGGCATGTCGCTGGAGCGCCTCAAGCAGGGCTGGCGCGAGCTGGTGCGCCGGACCGTGCCGGCGGACGTCGTTCGCGCCTAGGCTACGACCTCGACGCCGAGGAGATCGGCAGCGGAGAGCTCGCCGGGCGTCTCGCGCTCGAGCACCGCCTGCAGCGCGGCGATCGCAACCGCGAGCTGCTCGAGGTCGGGCTCGCGCGTGGTCAGCAGCTGCAGCTTCAGGCCGGGCCACATCACCGCCCGTACCCACCTCCTGCTGCGGTGTCGCCCGGCGAACTTGATCAGCTCGAAGGAGATTCCCGCGACCAGGGGTACCCCCAGCACGCGGGTGGCCATCAGCCAGTACCACGCGGGCAGTCCGATCGGCGCGAACACGAAGATCGCGACGATCATCACCACGAGCAGGAAGCTCGTGCCGCAGCGGGGATGCAGGCGCGAGAAGCGCTGGGCGTTCTGCGGCGTCAGCGCAAGACCGGCCTCATAGCAGGAGATCGTCTTGTGCTCGGCGCCGTGGTACTCGAACACGCGGCGCAGGTCGCGCACGCGTGAAAGGAGCAACAAGTAGCCGAGGAACAGGCCCGTGCGGATCAAGCCCTCGATCACCCAGAACAGGGTCGAGGATCCGAGCTCGCCCTTGATCAGGCTGGTCAACCCGACCGGCAGCAGGAAGAACAGCCCAACCGCCAGCACGACGGCGAGCACGATCGTCCCAGCCCACACCGCACGCGGGATCTCCTGGCTGTCCTGCGCCGTGCCGTCGCCCTCCTCGTTCGGGCTGGCGCGCTCCTCCGGCGGCAGCTGTGCGTTGGCCGAGATCTCGAGCGCGCGGAAGCCGATCACCAGCGATCCCCCGAGCGCCACAACTCCGCGGACGATCGGCAGGCGCAATACGCGGTGGCGCCGCATCGCCGACTCGAGCGGATACGTGGTGACCTCGATCTCGCCCTTGGCGCCGTCCTGCTCGGTGCGCTCGTCGTCGAGCAGCTGCTCGGCCGTGGGCTTGCGCACGGCCACCGCCCAGTTCGCGACGCCGCGCATCATCACGCCCTCGATGACGGCCTGCCCGCCTACGGGCGCGTCGCGCTGCGCGCTGAGCTCGCCGTCGGCCTCGACCAGCGCTGACGGCGCCGCGGGGTCAGCCACGGCACCTGCCATCAGACTACTGGGCGGACCGAGCTTGGCTCAGGCGGCCTTTTGCGACCCTGCGCTGGAAGCGCTCGACGCGGCCACCGGTGTCCATCAGCTTCTGCCTGCCCGTGTAGAAGGGATGGCAGTTCGAGCACACCTCGACGTGCAGCTCATCTTGAGTCGCGCGCGTGATGAACTCGTTGCCGCAAGTGCAACGCACGTGCGCACGAACGTAGTTAGGGTGAATCTCGGTCTTCATCGTCGCTCGATTCTAGCGGGCCACGCATCGAAGGACGCGGTCACGAGGATGTACCGGTCGCGCCCGCGTCGGCGCCCGCGGTGGCGGTCGAGGCGGCTGTACCGCTGCTCGAGGGCGGTGCCGGCTGTTCGCAGCGCACCGTGAAAAGCTCCTCGGACTTGATCGTGCGACCCTTCGCGCCCAGCCAGCGGAAGCGCACGACACCGCGGTAGGAGGCCGGCGCGGAGAGGTTCGTCACCTGCTGGATGCGGGTGAACACCTTGACCCCCGGGCTGGAGCCATGCCACACGCCGAGAGCGGGGTCGCTGACTGTACGGTACTGCGGTTCTCCGGGGATCTGCTCCTCGAGGTCGACGCGAATCTGCATGCGTGCGGTTCCCGGGATGGCTGTCATTTCACCCGCAAACGTTGCGGATCGTTCGATCTGGGGCATCGTCGCGGTGGCGCACTGGGTCAGCGTCGCGGACGCGACCGGCTTGGAGGTCGGCGTACCGCTCTCGCCATCCACGGCGACGGCGCCGGCGGCGATGCTCGGCGTGACGCCGGCCGACGGGGCGGCCGCCGCCGCCTCACCCAGCGCGGGCGAGCAGAGCGCCATGCACGCGGCTGTCGCAGCGAGCACGAGCCCGAGCACGCGGCGCTCGAAGGCCGCGCGCGCGTCTCGTCCGCTCGAAGCGATCACTCTCATCACCTTTGTAACACTCGAGCCAAGCGCTCGTTTCGCAGCGCGTTGCGAACAGCGCAACGCACCGTCGCGAACGGCGCGACGATGTCTCCCACCTGGGCGAGCGGGCCGCTCAGGTGATCTGGTACAGCGGCCCGTCGCCGCCCTCGGGGGTCGTCAGTCGCCCGCCCTTGGCGGTGATCGCGCCACACTGTACGCAGTTGGTGTAGTTGACGATCACGTCGACCTCGCCGTGCTCCGGGGCGTCCTCGGGAATCTCGTAGACCCCGGCGGGGCACATCCAGCGCCACGTCTCGGCGACCTCGCGCGGGACGTGTTTGCGCACGCGAATGTGGTTGGGGGCGTCGTCACGTGTGGCGTTGCCGGTGATGAACACCGAGGAGAGCTTGTCGAACGTGTATTTCCCATCGGGCTTGGGATAGCTGTCCTTGGTCTTGCCGACGAACATCGCCCTCGCGTCGTTGCGGTGCCAGCCCAGACGTCCGGGCGGCAGCTTGCCTTTGGTGGCGATCGCGAGGTTCACCAGCGGCGCGCCGAGGACGAAGCCTTTCTGGAAGGGCTGGCGGGTGTTGCGCTCCTGGTAGAGCTCCTTGCCGACGGAGGAGTCTTCGATCGCCTGTTCGTAGGAGTCAAACGAGGTCTCGCCGCGCACGAGCGCTGCGTAGATCGACTCGGCGGCGAGCTTGCCGGACATGACGCTGTGGTGGACGCCCTTCAGCGCCACGGTGTCGACCATGCCGGCGGCGTCGCCGACGATCACCGCACCCGGCATCGACAGCTTTGGCATCGACCAGTAGCCACCGCCGGGGAGCGCCTTGGCCCCCCAGGCAACGCGCTCGCCGCCCTCAAGGACGCCCTTCACGAGCGGGTGCATCTTGAACAGCTGGAGCAGGTCGTGGGCGGAGGTGGTCGCGTCGGCGTACTCGAGGTCGATGACGAAGCCGATGCTGACGAGGTCATCGCCGGTCTTCTCGTCCTTCATCGGGTACAGCCAGGTGCCGCCGATCTGCCCGTACTTGGCGGAGAGCTTCAGCGGCCACGGCCCGATCGTGTGGATCACGCGATCGAGCGGCTTGGGGACCTTCCACACCTCCTTGACGCCGAGCTCCCACACCTGCGGCTCGCGGCCGTCGGCGAGGTCGAACTCCTTGATGGCGGCGCCCGTGATGTGGCCCCAGCAGCCCTCGGCAAGCACGGTCGCGTGTGCCTTGATGTCGGTGCCCGGCTCGAAGTTTCCAAGCGGCTCGCCGTCCTTGCCGCGGCCCTTGTCGCCCGAGCGCACACCGACGACGCGGCCGTCCTCGACGATCAGCTGGGTGGCCGAGGTCTCGGTGAGGACGTAAGCGCCGCCCTCCTCGGCCTGGCGCTGCTGGAAGCGCGCCATGGCGGACACGGAGACGACCTCGTTGCCGTGGTTCTTGAAGTTGGGGGGCGTGGGGATGCGCAGCTTGGTCTTGGCGCTGGGCATCATGTAGACGGCCTCCTTGGTGACTTCGCCGAAGGCGAAGCCCTCCTTGCGCCAGTCCTCGCGGGACACATCGGGGAACAGCTCCTGGAGCGGCCCGGGACGCATGACCGCACCGGACAGGTTGTGTCCGCCGCAGGTCTTGGCCTTCTCGATCACGGCGACGGGCACTTCGCCGAGGCGCTCCATCGTCTCAGCGTCGTCGGCGAGCAGCTGCAGCAGGCGGTTGGCACACGCCAGCCCGGCCGTGCCTCCGCCGACGATCGCGACGCCGACTTCGATCAGCTCGTCCTCGGCGTCAAGGCCGCGCTTGATGAACTCCTTGCGTGAGTCCACCGGCGGTGGGAAGGCCGCCGGTGCAACCTTCCCGTTGCTTGAGGCGCCGTTGCCGCTCATCGTCAGGACCCCTTCTTGGCCTTCACAGCCTCTGTCAGCTTCGGCAGGATCTTGTTGAGGTCGCCGACGATTCCGAGGTCAGAGAATTCGAAGATCGGCGCGTTGGCATCCTTGTTGATCGCGACGATGTTCTCCGAGCTCTGCATGCCGACCTTGTGTTGGATCGCGCCGGAGATGCCCGCCGCGAGGTACAGCTTCGGCGAGACGGTCTTGCCCGTCTGACCGATCTGCGCCGCGTAGGGGTACCAGCCGGCGTCGACGACCGCGCGGGTCGCCGCAACAGCGCTGTTGCCGCCAAACGCCTTGGCCAGGTCCTCGGCGAGCTCGAAGCCCTCCGGCTTGCCCAGACCACGCCCGCCCGCGATCAGGATGTCCGCGCCCTCGATGTCCACGTCGGCGCCGCGCTGTTCGCCGCGGGTGAGCATCGTCGCCTGCTGAGCCTGTGCGCTCAGCTCGAAGCTGAGCTGCTCGACCGGCGCGTCCGCGCCGCCGACGTCTTTGATCTCGAACGCGTTGAGCCGCCCGATGACGATGCCGACGTCGGAGCGGTATTTGACTTCGGAGATCGAGGAGTCGCCGAGGATCGGACGCTCGGCGATCAGCTCGCCGTTCTCCGCACGGACGTTGGTGACCTCCATGACGACGCCGGCGCCGAGCCGCGCCGCAAGGCCGGCGCCGATCTCGAAGCCGAGCAGGCCGCCGCCGAAGAGCGCGTAGGAGTAGCCACCGCCGGTGATGGCCGCGGCCATCGCGTCGACGAGCGGCTGTGCGAGACCCTCCGGGCCCTCTGCGACGAGCACCTTCTTGGCGCCGTATTTGCCGAGCGACCCGGCCAGCTCCTGAGGCACGTTCTCGCCGAGCAGGATCGCGTGCGCCTCGCCGCCCAGCTCGGCGGCGAGCTTGGCGCCCTCGGAGACGGCCCCGAGCGAGTTCTTGTTGATCGCGCCGTCGTAGTGCAGCGCGTAAACCAGGATGTTTGCCATTTCAGATCAGCTTCCTCTCGTCGAGCCAGGCGACGATTTTTTCGACGGTCTCGCCGGTGTCCTCGTCCTCGATGATCTCGCCGGCGGCCTTCGCCGGCGGCGCCTTCGCGGCGACCCACTGCGCCGCGGAGTTATCGCCCCCGACTTTCGACGCGTCGATCTCGACGTCGCCGGCGGTGACCGTGTCCAGCGGCTTCTTCTTGGCGCCCATGATCGCCTTCAGCGACGGGTAGCGCGGCTCGTTGATGGCGTCCCCGACGGAGATCACAGCGGGCAGCCTCACCTGCACGGTGTCGTAGCCGTACTCAGCCTGGCGCTCGCAGCGCAGCGATCCAGACCCACCCCCCTCCCCCTCGATGTCCATCTTGATGACCTGCGTCAACGACGGCATGCCGAGGTGCTCGGCGACGACCGCGCCGATCGTGTAGCACTCGCCGTCGTCGGACTGCTGGCCGAGCAGCACCAGGTCGGGGCTCTCGCGCTGCAGCGTCTTGGCGAGCGCGTAACCGGTGGCCGCCACGTCAGATCCGGCGACCGCCGGGTCTGAGAGGTGGACCGAGCGATCGGCTCCGAGCGACACCGCCTTGTGCAGCGCGCGCACGGCGCTGTCGGGACCCATGGTGACGGCGACGATCTCCTCGACGGGTACCGTTTCGCCCTCCTTGATCTGCATCGCCGCCTCGATCGCGTGCGTGTCATACGGATTCAGGTTCTTCTCGCCGCTGCGGTCCATGCGCCCCGTCGAGGGATCGATTCGCTTCTCGACGGCGGCGTCCGGGACCTCCTTCACCAGGACGCATATCTTCATTCTCAGGCAACTCCTTGGGGTATGAGTGGGGCCAATCTTATCTGTTCGAGCGGTTGACTGACGAGTCAATCGGCTTCGGTTGCGCGCACCGGTGGGCGGCGCGCTAGCGGCTCACGACCGCGCCGCGGATGAAATCGACGATCGCCTGCGTGGGCGCCCCGGGCGTGAACACCTCGGCGACGCCGAGGCGCTTGAGCTCGGGAATGTCGTCCGCGGGGATCGTGCCGCCGACGGTGATCACGACATCTTCGACCCCCTGCTCGCGCAGCAGCTCGACGACGCGCGGCACCAGCGTCATGTGGGCGCCGGAAAGGATCGACAGACCCACAGCGTCGGCGTCCTCCTGGATCACGGTCTCGACGATCTGCTCGGGCGTCTGATGCAGGCCCGTGTAGATCACCTCCATGCCCGCGTCGCGCAGTGCGCGCGCGATGATCTTGGCCCCGCGATCGTGGCCGTCGAGCCCGGGCTTGGCGACGACCACGCGGATCTTGCTCTGGGTGGCCGGACCGGCGGGGGTCATCGGCGCAGACTACGGCACGGCCCGATCGCGGGGCCCTCCGCGTTCACCGGCGCCGCCGTCTCGCGCGCGTGCGCGTTGCGCCATCTCGCTCGAGCACGGCCCGACCGAGCGACGCGAGCGCGGTGCCGGCGCCGAGCGCGGCTAGCACCTTGAGGCGCCTGCCGAGCCGGTCGAGCTCGATCACCTCCCAGCCCTCCTCGAGCGCGATCCGCCGGAGCACGGCGTCGGGGTTGACGACGACGGCGTGGCGCACGGCGCGCAGCATCGGCAGATCGGACTCCGAATCCGAGTACGCGTAGGAGGCCGACAGGTCGATGGCGTCCCGCTCGGCGACCTCGCGCATCGAGAGCACCTTGCCCTCGCGGTAATTGAACGGCCCGGCGGGCCTGCCGGTGTAGTGGCCGTCGACGATCTCCGAGCGCGAGCCGAGGCCGCCGTCGAAGGCGAGCACGCGCGCGAGCAGATCGGCCATCTCCTGCGAGGCGGCGGTGAGGATGTAGACGGGTACGCCGGCGTCCTGGTGGGCGTAGGCCCGCTCGAGCATCTGTGGATATAGGCGCGGGAGCACGCCGGAGAGCACGCGCGGGGTCAACCGCTCGAGATCGCGCACGCGCACGCCGGCGATCATCTCCCCGACCCGCTTGCGCACGTCGTCGGCGCGGTCGTCGGTGGAGCCGCGCAGACGGAAGCGCAGGTTCTCGTAGACGTCGCGCACCAGCCGCCCGCGCGAGATCATCCCGGTCTCGTAGGCCGCGCGCGCGAAGAACACGCCCGAGGAGCCGGCCATCAGGGTCTTGTCGAGGTCGAAGAACGCAGCGCCGCGGGGTTGGCCGCCGTTCAGCGACGCGGCGCCGGCGCCGTTCTCCTCGGCAGTCACCGCAAGCTGAGCTGGCCGTGAGTCGAGCCAGACAAGGACGCAGTGAGCGTGGCGTACTTCGTATGCGAGCGAGCGAGGACGCCGACCGAAGCCGGTAGACACGCGCCTTCGGCGCGAATCCCCGTTTCGACCAGCGAAGCGCTCACGGCGATCTCAGACCCTGAGGATCAGCGCGTCGCCCTGACCGCCGCCGGAGCAGATAGCCGCGCAGCCGAGGCCGCCGCCACGCCTGCGCAGCTCGAGCACGAGGCTGCCGAGGATGCGGGCGCCGGAGGCGCCGATGGGATGGCCGAGGGCGACGGCGCCGCCGTTTACGTTGACGCGCTCCTCGTCGATGCCGAGCATGCGGATCGAGTTGAGCGTGACCGACGCGAACGCCTCGTTGATCTCCCACACGTCGATGTCCCCTGGCTGCAGGCCGGCCTTCTCAAGCGCCTTCTTGGCGGCGCTCGCGGGCGTGGTGGCGAGGTAGGCGAAGTCGTTGGCGCTCTGGGCGTGCGCGACGATCTCGGCGAGCACCTCCTTGCCATTGGCGCCAGCCCACTCCTCTGAGGCGAGCACGAGCGCGCCGGCGCCGTCGTTCACGCCGGGCGAGTTGCCGGCGGTGTGCGAGCCCTCCTTGCCGACGAGCCCAGGCAGCGAGGCGAGCTTCTCGAGCGAGGTGTCCCTGCGCGGGCCCTCGTCGATCTCGACGACAGTGCTCTGCTTGCGGCCGTTGACCGTCACGGGCACGATCTCCTCGGACATGCGCCCCTCGTCGATCGCGGCGAGCGCGCGGACGTGTGAGCGCAGCGCCCAGCGGTCCATGTCGGCGCGCGTCATCTCGAGCTCGTCGCCGACTTCGGTGGCCTCGACGAACATCTGCTTGCCGGAGAACGGGTTGGTGAGCCCGTCGTGGACCATCGCGTCGAGCATCTGGGCGTCGCCCATGCGGTAGCCGAAGCGTGCCTGCGGGAGCAGGTAGGGAGCCTTGGACATCGACTCCATGCCACCGCCGACGCCGACCTGCATGTCGCCGGCGCGGATCGCCTGGTCGAGGATCACTGAGGCGCGCAGGCCGGACGCACAGACCTTGTTGATCGTCTCGGAAGAGACCTCCTTGGGAACACCGGCCTTGATCTGCGCCTGGCGCGAGGGGATCTGCCCCTGCCCGGCCTGGAGGACCTGGCCCATGACGACGTGCTCGACCTGCTCGGGCTCGACGCCGGCGCGCTCGAGGGCGGCGCTGATGGCAAGTCCGCCGAGCTCGGTGGCGTCCAGCGAGGACAGGCCGCCACCCATCTTGGCAATGGGGGTGCGCGCGCTGCCGAGGATCACGGTCGTGGACATGGAAGTGGCTCTGCTCCTGTAGGTCGTGAGTAGGGACGCGAGAGCGAGAATGGTAGTGGACGGCCGGCGCCGCGCCGCGTGGCGCCCCGTCGCAAACTGACGGTCACCCCGCGGCGACGAATCGTTCGGAAGGTGGATATCGTGCGCGCCCATGCAGATATCGGCGATCGCTCAAAGGGGGGAGCGGCTGATGCGGACACGATCGCGATCGGCTCCTTCGAGGCGGACGCGGCGCCGCCCGACGCGCCGGCAGAGGTCGGGCAGCTGCTGGACTCGGGCGAGGCGCGCCGCTCGTTCAAGTCGCTGGCGCTGACGCACGCGGAGGGCAAACGCTGGCTCGTGGTGGGCCTCGGCGCGCGCGAGGAGTTCACGCCCGAGCGCGCGCGTGTGGCGGCATCGGTCGCGGGGGCGCGCGCCAGGGAGGTCTCGACCAACACGCTCTGCTGGGAGGTGCCAGGCGACGGCGGCGACGCAACCTCTGCCGAGGCGATCGCGGCGGCGCTTGTCGAGGGCACGATCCTGGGCGACTACCGCTTCGAGCTGTACAAGTCCAAGCCGGCCAGCGATGGCGCCGCGGACGACGCGCCGCCGAAGCATCTGGAGCGCCTGATCATCGCCGGCGCCACCGGACTCGAGGGCACGGTCGCGGAGGCGGCGCTGGTTGGCGAGGCGGTCAATCGCGCACGCGACCTGCAGAACCGTCCCGGCAACGACCTGACGCCAACGGCGTTGGGGGAGTACGCGACGGCGCTGGCGCACGATCTGGAGAGACTGTCGGTGGAGGTCGAGGGACGCGAGGGAATCCTCTCGCGCGGTATGGGCGCGTTCGCGGCGGTCGCACAGGGCTCAGACCAGGAGCCGGCGCTGATCACGCTCAGATATGAAGGCCCAGCCGCCGGCGCCGCCGCGACGGGCCCGATGCTCGGCCTCGTGGGCAAGGCGGTGACGTTCGACAGCGGGGGCATCTCGCTGAAGCCGGGCGCGAAAATGGCGGAGATGAAGTTCGACATGTCGGGGGGTGCGGCGGTGATCGAGGCGGTGTCGGCGATCGCGCGCCTACGGCTGCCGATGCGGCTCGTGGCGGTGGTGGGCGCGACGGAGAACCTTCCGAGCGGGCACGCGATCAAGCCGGGCGACATCGTGACGGCCGCCAACGGCAAGACGATCGAGGTCAACAACACCGACGCCGAGGGCAGGCTGGTGCTGGCTGACTGCCTGTGTCACGTGGTCGCGCAGGGCGCGGAGCGGATCGTCGACCTGGCGACGCTGACGGGCGCGGTGATCGTCGCGCTTGGCTCGACGTACGCGGGTCTGATGAGCAACGACGACGAGCTCGCGGCGCGGATCACCGCAGCGGGCGAGCGCACCGGCGAGATCGTTTGGCGCCTGCCGCTGCACGAGGAGTACGAGGAGCTGATCAAGGGCAAATACGGCGACCTTGACAACGCGCCGGAAGCACGCAAGGCCGGCACGATCGTCGGCGGGATGTTCCTGTCGAACTTCGTCGGCGACACACCGTGGGCGCACCTCGACATCGCTGGATCGGCATGGGACCTCGATCGCGCCTACGTCGGCAAGGGCGCGTCGGGCTACGCGGTGCGGCTGCTGGTCGAGCTCGCCCGCTCCTACTGCGCCTGAGTCGCTTCGTACGCGCGCTCAGATGTTTGAATGGAGACCGCTACGCGGTCTCGCGCGGGGCAGCGGAGCGCCCGCGACGCCGGCCGGCCCGTCCAACCTGCTGGTGACCGCCGCCCAGGCCGCGCCGCGCGGGTCGATGTGGGCGCGGTGGCGTCCGGCCTCGCCTGGGATCTCGACGAGCTCGACCTCGCCGCCGGCAGCGCGCGAGGCCTGCGCGTAGCTGCGGGCGAGCTCGATCGAGACGGTCTCGTCGAGCGTGCCGTGCACGAGCAGCGCGGGCATGCTCAGCGGCACCAGGCTCATCGGGTCGCCGACGGCGTAGCGCTCGGGGAACTCCTCGGGCGAGCCGCCCATCAGCCCCCGGACGGCACCGCCGTGCCAGCGCGAGTAGGCGCCGGCGAGGTCGCACACGCCGGCCTGCGCGACCACGCCGGCGACCGCAACGACGGGGGCGCCGGCGATGAAGCCGGGGGCGCCCTGCGGGAGCTTGTCGCGGCCGGCGGCCCACAGCGCGAGCTGGCCGCCGGCGGAGTGCCCGATGATCGTGATCGCGTCGAGCGCAAGTGGCGCGCGGAGCTCGGCGAGGTGGTCGATCGCGGCGGCGACGTCTGCGAACGTGGCCGGCCAGCCGCCGCCGGCGCCTACGCGCCGGTACTCGATGTTCCACACTGCCCAGCCGCGCTTGACGAGGTTGCCGGCGAGGCCGCGCATCACGAGCCGCCCGTAGCGAGCCCGCCACGAGCCGCCGTGGATGAGGACGATCACGGGGTGCGTCCCCGGAGCGCGCGGGAGGTGCAGGTCGGCGCGCTGCGAGCGATGGGGACCGTAGCTGAAGGTGCGTCCGCGCTTGAGCAGGTCGAGGATCAGACGCGTGCGAGCCACTGCGGGCGAATCCTGACAGACCGCACCGCCGGCGCCGCCGGCCGGGCCGAGGCGCCGGCGGGGACGTACGATCACGCCGTGGCGAGTGAGCGAAGCGATCCGCCCTACCTGACGAGCGCGCCGGCGACACCGAGCGACGTCGCGGATTTCCTGCGTGCGCATCCGCCGTTCGACGCACTCGATCAGGCGGACGTAGAGCGCGCGGCCGCCTCCGCTGAGGTCGAGTTCTTCCTGGCAGGCACGACGATCTTCGCGCAGGACGCGCGGCCGGTTGAGCACCTGCGCGTGGTGCGCACCGGCGCCGTGGAGATAGTGCACGAGGAGCGTGTGCTCGACCTGCTGGTCCCAGGCGAGCTGTTCGGCCACGCCTCGATGCTGTCAGGACTGCCGCCAGGCTTCTCGGCGCGCGCGCAGGAGGACACGCTGTGCTACCGGATCCCAGCGCAGGTCGCTCGTGACGTGCTGGCGCGGCCGGAGAGCGTGCGCTTCGTGGCGCGCTCGCTGCTCGAGATGAGCGCGAGCAATCCCGGGGCGCTCGCAGCGCGCACGCCCTCGCCCGACCCGGCGAACCAGCCGGTCGCGAGCCTGATCCGCGACCCACCGCTGCTTTGCTCGCCGACGAGCACGATCCGCGAGGCGGCGGCGCGGATGGCCGCCGCAGCGGCGACGTCGATCGTGATCGAGCTGGGGGACTCGCTCGGCATCCTCACCGACCGCGACCTGCGCTCGCGCGTGGTGGCAGCGGGCGTCTCCTACGAGGATCCGGTGTCCTCGGTGATGAGCGCGCCGGCCTACACCGTCGAGGCGGGCATGCTGGGAGGAGACGTCCTGCTGGAGATGCTCGACCGTGGGGTACGCCACTTCCCGGTGCTCGCGCCGGCAGGCGGCGTGGTCGGCGTGGTCGAGGCGGTCGACCTGCAGGCCGTCGAGACACTCTCTTCCTTCTACCTGCGCCGTGCCATCGCTCGCGCGGGCAGTGTCACGGAGCTCGCACGCGCGGCGGAGGGCATGCGCCCGGCGGTGCTCGCGCTGCACGACGCGCGCGTGGCCGCATCGAGCATCGCCGCGATCTACTCGGTCGTGCTCGACGCGCTGACGCGCAGGCTGATCGAGCTCGGGCTGGCCGACGCGGGGCAGCCGCCGGCTGAGTTCTCGTGGCTCGCACTCGGCAGCGAGGCACGGCGCGAGGCGACGCCCGGCTCGGACGCCGACAGCGCGATCGTGTGGTACGGCGACGGTGACGAGCGGCTCATACGCTCCTATCTGCACGGCGTCGCCAAGAAGGTCGTCGACGGATTGGCAGCGTGCGGCATTCGCGTCGACAGCCATGGCGCCACTGCCTCAGACGTGCTGTTCGTGCGCTCGCTCGAGTCCTGGCAGCGGGTGGCGCGTGACTGGATCGACCGCCCCACCCGCGAGCAGGCGCTGATCCTGGTGTCGGTGCTCGTCGACAGCCGCCCGGTGTGGGGTGTGCACAGGGGCGCGCCCGTGTCGGACACGTTCCGCGCTGCCTCCTCGCGACCCGAGCTCCTGCATTTGCTGGCGCGCTATGCGCTCGCGCACCGGCCGCCGACCGGCTTCCTGCGCGGGCTTGTCGTCGAGCATGACGGCGAGCACCGGGGACGGCTCGATCTGAAGCGCGGGGGCCTGTTGCCAGTCGTCGATCTCGCGCGCTGGGCGGGGATGGCGGCCGGCGTGACGAGCGCTTCGACGCTCGAGCGTCTGCGCGCGGCGGCCGGCGCCGGCACGCTGCCGGCGGCCGACGTGCACACGCTCGAGGACGCGTTCGAGCTGTTCTCGGAGCTGCGCATGGAGCATCAGGTCGGCCAGTTGCGCGCGGGCGAGGAGCCCGATGATCACTTGAACCCAAACGAGCTCAGCGCACTGACGCGCAGCTACCTAAAGGAGGCGTTTCGTGCGGTCGCGTCGGTGCAGAAGCGTCTCGCCGCGGAGCTGAGCCTCGGCGTGCGATGAGACTCCGCCGCGCGCCGCACGGCCCCGGCGCAGCGGCGTACAGGGACGCACGCCTGCCGCCCGGCCGCACGCCGTGGCGCGACGCGCGCTTCTGCGCCGTCGACCTCGAGCTCAGCGGCCTCGACCCCAAGCGGCACGAGATCATCTCCTTCGGCGCGGTGCCGATCGAGGACGGGCGCGTGCAGCTCGCCGGCGCAGTCCATGGGCGTGCACGCCCGCTGCGCGAGCTCAGCGAGTCCTCGATCCGTGTGCACGGGCTGCGTGCCGCCGACCTCGCCGATGCGCCCGCGCTGGAGGAGGCGATAGACCCGCTGCTGGCGCTGATGGCGGGCCGGATCCCGGTTGTCCACGTCGCCGCCATCGAGCGCGGCTTCTTGCGGCCGGCGCTGCGCCGGCAGGGCCTGCGCCTGCGCGCGCCGATGATCGACACGAGCGTGCTCGGGATGGTCTGGCTGCACGAGCGCTACGGCGGCGGCCCCAGTCACTTGTCGCTCGGCAACCTCAGCCAGACGCTCGGCCTGCCCTCCCACCATCCACACGACGCCTTCGGTGACGCGCTGACCACAGGGCAGGTGTTCCTGGCGCTGGCCACGCATCTGGACGCACTGCAGCCGCAGACGGTGCGGCGCCTGACCGCCGCCGATCGCCACCTGCAGTCGCTGCTGGCGTACCCGTCGCGCTAGAACAGCTGGAGGTAGCGCTCGAGCTCCCACGGCGTGATCTGCTCGTGGGCGGCCTGGACTTCGCGGCGCTTGACCTCGACGTAGTAGTCGACGTAGTCCTGATGCGCTCCCCGCCCGCCCGTCTTGCCGAGCGCGTCGCGCAGCACCTCGCAGCGCTCGAGCTCGCGGGTGGCGTCGAGCAGGTTGGCCGGCAGCAGCTCGATCCCGGCGGCGGCGAGCTCTTGGTCGCTCAGCGTGTACAGGTTGGCGGCGTTCGGCTCGCCCGGGTCCAGGCCGCGCTCGATCCCGTCGAGCCCCGCGGCGATCATCGCGGTCGCGGCGAGATACGGGTTGCACGAGCCGTCGACGGTACGGTCCTCGATGCGCCCGCCGGCGGGGATGCGCAGCATCTGGGTGCGGTTGTTGTAGCCATAGCTGACGTACGCGGGCGCCCACGTGGAGCCGCTCGTCGGCGCGCCCACGGACAGCCGCTTGTAGGAGTTGACCGTAGGGGCGGTCAGCGCGATGTATGCCTTGGCGTGCGCCTTGAGCCCGCCGAGGAACTGATACCCGAGCTCGGAGAGGCCGAGGCCGCGCGGATCCTCGGCGGGATCGCGCTCGAACACGTTCTCGCCGTCGCGCCACAGGCTGATGTGGAAGTGGCAGCCGTTGCCTGTCAGCTTGGCGAACGGCTTGGGCATGAACGTCGCGATCAGGCCGCGCTCCTGCGCTAGCGACTCGACCATGTAGCGGAAGAAGACCGCGCGATCGCACGTCGTGAGCGCGTCGGCGAACGCGAAGTTCTGCTCGAACTGGCCGTTGGCATCCTCATGGTCGGTCGCGTAGTTGTCCCAGCCGAGCTCCGTGACCGCTTTGGAGACCGTCGTGACGAAGTCGAGGTTGCGCGTCAGCGCGCGCATGTCGTAGCAGGGCTGCTCGAGCGTGTCGAGCGGGTCGGCGAGCTCGAGCCCGCCATCGGCGCCGCGGCGCAGCAGGAAGTACTCGAGCTCGGCACCGATCTTGAGCTCGAAGCCGAGCGCTGCGGCACGCTCGAGCGCGCCGCGCAGGATTGTCCGCGGGCAGTATGGCCACGGCTCGCCCTCGACGGTCACGTCGCAGGCGAAGCGCGCCACGTCCCTGCGCCACGGGAGGATCGTGAGGCTGCGCGGGTCTGGGATCGCGACCAGGTCGGGGTCGTCGGGTCCCTGGCCGATGTCGCCGGCGGCGAAGCCGGCGAAGCCGGCGCCGTCCTCGAGCATCTCGTCGAGGTGATGTGCCGGCACGAGCTTGGCGCTCGGCTTGCCGTGCATATCGACGAACTGCGCGAACAGGAACTCGATGCCCGCGTCCTGGACGATGCGCCGCACAGCGTCGGCGTTCTGGGGCGGCGCGTTCATCTGGTCAAGGTATATCCGCACTGCCGTGGCACCGCTATGGCTGGCGCGTCCTGAAACCTAGGGGTAGCATGTGCACTAAGCACATATGTCCGATATCACCGAGCTAAGCGGGCTACGCGATGAGAATCGTACGCTCTACAGCGTCATCAAGCTCGTGTCCTCCTCTGTGGAGCTCGGGCCGATGCTGCAGGGGATCGTCGACCTGGCGACGCAGGCGACGGACTGCCACGCATGCTTCATCTACCTGCTCGAAGACGACCAGCTGACGATCCGCGCGGCGTCGCAGGTGTTCGCGGACGCTGTCGGGCGTGTGCAGCTCGCTATCGAGGAGGGCCTCACCGGTTGGGTGGCGCGCCATCGCACGCCCGAGTTCATCCGCGAGCAGGCGATGAACGACCCGCGCATGAAGTACATACCGCTGCTGCAGGAGGAGCGCTTCCAGTCGATGGTCGCAGTCCCGATTCTGTCTCGCTCCAGTGACACGCTCGGCGTGATCGTGCTCCACACCGAGGCGCCGCGCGAGTTCACCGAGGACACGCTGAAGCTGCTCGTGAACATCGCCTCGCTGGTCTCCGGCGCGATCGAGAACGCCCAGCTCTATCAGCGCGAGCGCCGTCGCGTGGACACGCTGACGCGGCTCGCGGCGATCGGCGGCGAAGTGGCCTCGGCGACCGACGCGGACGACCTCGGGCTGATCGTCGCACGGGGCACGCGACGGCTGCTTGAAGCCGAGCTCTGTCAGGTCTACCGCCTCGACCCTGACGATGGCGGACTGCAGCTGCTGCGATCCGACCCGGAAGCCGTGTCCTCGCCTCCGGAGCTGTCGGCTGCGGGGGTCCTGATCGACGCGCTCGATGGACGCGGCTCGGGCCCCGCAGCGCGCGCCCTGTGGCCGGGGCTCGACGTCGGCGATCTGCTGCTGACGCCGCTGACCGCCGGAGGCGAGCGGCTCGGGCTGCTGTGCGCGGGCTCGCCCCCCGGCCAGAAGTTCAGCGGCGAGGACACCGACCTCGCGCGCGCGGTCGCCCAGATCGCGGCGGTCGCGATCAAGCGCGCGGAGCTGATCGAGCACCTCACGAACGCCAACATCGTCAAGGACCTGTTCGAGGCGCTGGCCGCCGGCGCGACGGCGTTCGCGGTCGCCAAGGCGGCCGAGGTTCACTGCGATCTGACGAGCCCGTTCGTGATGGTCTGCGCCGAGCCGGCGGGCGGCATCGAGTCGGCGTCGGTCGAGTGGCGCGATGCCGCCGAGGTGCTCGGCCGGGGCCTCGCCGCGTTGCAGCCGAGGGCGGCGATAGAGGCGGGACCTGGGCCGGTACGGGCGGCGCTGCCGCTCGGCACGAACCAACCCGAGCGCGTCGAGGAGCTGCTGCGCTCGTGCGTCGAGCTCGGCGGGCAGACGCGCGCGGCGATCGGGGTCAGCCAGCTGCGCACCTCCGGCGCGGAGGCCACGCGCGCCTACCACGAGGCCCTGGACGCCGCCACCATTGGCCGGGCGCTGCTGCACGACGGCGGCGCGATCGCCTACTCACAGCTCGGCGCATACCGCTACCTCGTCCACATCGCCGCCGAGCAGGCGCCGCGCGATCGCATGCGCGACGCGGTCGACGTGCTGATCGACTATGACAACAGGCGACGCTCGTCACTGCTGGACACGCTCGAGCGCTACCTGGCGGAGCGCCGCAGCGTGATCGAGAGCGCTCGCGCGCTGTTCATCCACCCGAACACGCTGCGCCAGCGGCTGGCACGGATCGAGGAGCTCACCGGTGTCGAGCTCGACCAGGACGACCTGCTGTCACTCGAGCTCGCGATCAAGCTGGCGCGGCTGCACGGGCGCCCGGGTGCGCCGAGCGGCTCAGTCGCCGTCTGAGACCAGGAAAACCGGCACCTTCGCCCTGCGGCGCACCCGCTGCGGCTCCTGGGTCCACATCATGTCGGCGACCAGGCGATTGCGGTCGCGGTCAGCCGCCATCACGATCGCCTGGCACTCCTTGGCGGTGGCCTCCTCGCATATGCGAGCTGTGGCTTTACGCGTCCCGATCACATGGCCTGTGGCCTGCAGGCCGCCGCGCTTCAGGCGTTTGATCGCGCTGTCGACGATCGCGCGCTGCTCATCGAGCTCTTTCTTCGTGGGCAGCAGTCCGGGGTTCGGCAGCCCGAAGGCGACGCCGTGGACACGTGCGATCGACAGCACGCACACGCTCGCGTCGGAGCTGTCAGCGAGCTCGGCCACACGCGCGATCGCCGCGTCCGGGATTGCTCGCCCCTCCGTCGCGAGCAGGATGCGCCCGAACCCCGGATCCTGCTCGCGGACCATCACCGGGGCCGGTGCGGCAGCGGTCACGGGCCGGGATCCGCGCTGGCGGCGGCGACCTCGGCGGTCGAGACCTCGAGCTTCGGCGAGGACGAGGACGCCGGCGGACCGACGCCGGCCCGCTTGTCGTGCCACTTGCGCCAGCGATACAGCGGGTAGTAGGAGAGCAGCACGGCCAAGCCGATGAAGTAGTAGGGCAGCGTCTTCTGCCCGGCGGCGTTGCAGGTGCAGTCGGCGTACACGGGTCCGCCCCAGACGTAGATGACGGCATACAGACCGGCGAGCGCGAGCGCCACGTACTTCATCCACTCCGGCAATTTGAAGGGACGACGCACGTTCGGCCGGTGCTTGCGCAGCAGGTAGTAGCCGATCAGCACGGGAATGAACGAGAACAGGTAGCCGACGTTCGAGAACGTATAGATCTGCACCGCGCCGCCGAAGAACACGACGATGATCGAGCAGATGATGTTGAAGATCATCGAGCGATGCGGCACGCCGTGTGAGTTGGTGGCCTGGAAGAAGCGCGGGAAGTGTCCGTCGGTGGACATCTGGTGCAGCGAGCGCGCGGTGCCGGTGATCGCGTTCAGCGCGGACAGCACCAGGGCGAGAATCAGCATGATCGCGATCGCCCAGTTCAGAACTTCCGACCCCTTGCCCGCGCCGAACACGTCCGAGGCGAAGCTGACGAAGATCGTCTTCGGATCGACGAGCGCGACGTTGCCGAGCGCCTTGACGCCGAGCACGATCACGAACGCGACGGGAATCATCGTGTAGATGAAAACGCCGTAGCCGCCCTCGAGGTTGAGCGCGATTTTCGCGTCGCGGTCGGGGTTACGGGTCTCGCCGATGTAGCACGCTGCCGCCTCCATCGCGATCACGTTCCAGGTCAGCAGGAACGCGAAGGCGACATACAACGTCAGCCATCCGTGCCCGAATTGAGACGAGAAGAAGCCCGTGCCGTCGATGTGACGGAAGTGGGTCAGTTCGGCGAAGTTGACGACCGACGGGTTGAAGATCCACGCGATCGCAAGGAACGTCAACGGGATCATCGCCAGGATCGCGAGCGTCGTCGCGAAGACCGTGCCGAAACGCAGACCACGGTATGAGGGAATAAACAACAGCAGCAGTCCGACGACCGAGATGCCGACGGTCCAATACGCGATCGGCGTGTCGATCGGGGTGAAGCCGGCCGTCGACAGGTGCAGCAGGTCGACGATGTAGAAGGACGCCAGGATCATGTTCAGTGGCGCCACCGGGAACCAGCCGAGCCAATAGCCCCAGGCGGTGAGCCCATTGACGTGTTCGGCGAGACGCGGCCATTTGTCCTTGAAGGCAGGGTACGCGTAGGCGGGCGAGCCGCCCGAGCGCTCGGGCATCATCGCCGAGAGCTCCGCCAGGAACAGGCACAACAGCCAGCCACTGCAGGTGATCACGAAGATCACCGGGATCGCCGCCGCACCGAGCGAGGTCACCATCACCGGCGCGATCCCGGTGACGAGGATCACGCCCGCGAGCCCGATTACGAAGGCGCCCCACCAGTTGATGGTTTTCGGCAGCCCCCCGCCCTCGTAGCTCAGCTCGTCGTAGGTGCCAGAGCCAGTCTCATCCGCCATATGCTCTCCCGATCACGGTTGTGTGTTCGTCGCCAGGTTGCCAGGTGACCGCGAGAACTCCCAGGCGAGATGTGAACACAATTGTTGGAAGCGACATGGAGCACCTGGACACATTCCTCTCTCGCCAGCCACCGTTTGACGGGCTCTCCCCCGCCGAGCTGTCCGCGCTGGCCGCGCAGGCGCGCGAGGTCTCCTTCGATACGGGCGAGCTGGTGCTCGTCGAGGACGGCATTCCCGCCGAGGGGCTCTACGTCCTGACCGCGGGCTCGATGGAGCTCGTGCACGAGGGCGAGCCGATGGTCGTACTGGAGCCCGGCGAGTGCTTCGGTCACCCCTCGCTGTTGAGCGGAATGGCGCCGCTGTTCACGGTGCGCACGCGCGAGCCGTCGGTGTGCGCACTGCTGGACGCGTCGAGCGCGCGCCGCGTGCTCGCCACCGAGGCGGGCGTGCGCTACGTAGCGGGGACGATGCGCACGCGCCTGACACGCACCGGTCACACCGTGCACGGCCTGCTCGACGTCGGCACGACACCGGTCTCGGCGATCATGCGCCCCGCGGTCTTCTGCGAGCCGGAGGAGCCCCTGCACGCAGCGGCCGCGCGGCTCGGCGCCGATGGGCGAGCGACGGCACTCCTGGTGCGCCTCGCCGATGAGCATCTCGGCCTGGTCACAGACGCCGAGGTGCGTGAGTGGGTCGCGGCGGGCCGCGGCGACGGCGAGGTGCCCGTCGCCGCGGTCGCCCGCCCCGCCCGGACGGTGCCGGTGGGGCAGCTCGCGGTCGAGGCGACGGTCGACATGCTCGCGGCCGGCGTCGAGCACATGGCGGTGCTCGACGGCGAGCGCGTCTGCGGCATGCTCTCGGCCGCCGACCTGCTCGGGCTCGACGCCCGCAGCCCGATCGCACTGCGCCACACGATCCTCGGGGCAGCCGACGAGGAGGTGCTGGCGCGTGCGGCCGAGCACCTGCCGCAGCTCTTCCGCCTGCTCGTCCGCGCGGGCGTCCCGCCGCGCGACATCGGACGCGTCCTCAGCCTGCAGCACGACGCGCTCACGATGCGGCTGATTGACTTCTCGCTCTCGCGCCACGGCCCTGCTCCGGTCGCGTGGGCGTGGCTCGACCTCGGCAGCGCAGCACGGCGTGAGTTCACGCTGGCCTCCGATCAGGACAACGCGCTGGCCTACGAGACGCCGCCCGCCGGCGACGTCGACGCCGTGGATGAGTACTTCGCGCGGCTCGGGCGCGAGGTGAACACCGGCCTCGCGCGCTGCGGCTTCGGTGTCGACAACAACGACGTGCTGGCGGGCAACCGCCTGTGGCGCATGTCGAAGGCCGACTGGATCGAGACCTTCGACGAGTGTCTGCGCCTCCCGAGCGAGTCCCAGTTGATCCGCGCGTCGGTGGCATTCGACTTCCGCCAGTGTGCCGGCGCCCTGGCGCTCACGGCGGCGCTCACCGCACGCATCCGCGACGCGCGCGAACACCCCGACTTCATGCGCCTGATGGCGCGCACGGCTACCGGCTATCCGGTGGCGCTTGGCTTCCGAGGCGATCTCGCCGTCGAGCGGCGCGGCGCGGACGCCGGTCGCCTGGACCTCAAGCGCGGCGCGATCGTTCCGCTCGTGAACCTCGTGCGCTTTCACGCGCTCGCCAACGGCGTGACGATCTCACCGACGGTCGATCGGATCGAGGCCGCGGCGAGCGCCGGCGGCATCGAGCGGGGTGTGGCCGACGCGCTGCGGGAGGCGTTCGGCGTGATCACGCGCGTACGCTTCGAGCATCACGCCGATCTGATCGCGGCGGGGGCCGCCCCGGAGAACCTGATCGATCCCGGCGCGCTGGCGCCGATCGCCCGCGTGGAGCTGCGCGAGGCGCTGCACACGGTGCGTCGCGAGCAGAAGCGCGTCGGCGTCTGGTCACCCCCCAGGCTGTAGCGCCAGCGGCCACATTCTGCGCTGAAAGTGTGCGCGCGGACGCCATGTGCGCGGCGAAGTCCGGCGTCTACAGTGATTCTCATGTGTGGGATCGCAGGGCTCTACACCAAGTCTCCCGCGCTGCAGGCCGAGCTCGGCGAGCACCTCTCGAGCATGCTCGAGCAGCTCTCCTTTCGCGGGCCGGACAGTGCGGGCGTTGCGTTCTATCGCGATCCGGCGCCCGCCGGCTCGTGCAAGATCTCGCTGTGCGGCGCGGCGAGCGACGCGGAGTGGGCGGTCCTCGCCGGTGAGCTCGAAGACGCGTTCGGAGCGTGCTCGGCGCCGCGGATACGCGCCACGCACGCCGTGTTCGTCGTCGCAGGCGTCGCCGAGCACTTGCAGGCTTGGCTCGCGCAGCATCACCCCGAACTGCGCCTGATGAGCGCCGGAAGCTCGATCGAGATCTACAAGGAGGCCGGCCGACCGACCGATTTCGTGCGGCGCTTCGCGATCGATCAGATCGACGGCAGCCACGCACTCGGTCACACGCGCATGGCGACCGAGAGCCGGGTGACGACCGAGCACTCGCATCCGTTCTCGACGGGCCTCGACCTGTGTCTCGTGCACAACGGCTCGCTCTCCAATCACAATCGCCTGCGGGCGAAGCTGCGCCGCGAAGGCGTCCAGTTTCAAACGGACAACGACAGCGAGGTCGCAGCCGGCTACCTGACGTGGCGGCTGCAGGACGGCGCGAGCCTCGAGCAGGCGCTCGAGGGCTGCCTCGAGGACCTCGACGGCTTCTACACGTTCGCGGTGGGCAGCGCCGACGGCTTCGCCGTGCTGCGCGACCCGATTGCGTGCAAGCCCGCAGTGATGGCCGAGACGGACGAGTGGGTCGCGATCGCGTCGGAGTATCGGGCGATCGCCGTGCTGCCGGGCGCCGAGCAAGCCGTCAGCTGGGAGCCCGAGCCGGGACGTGTGTATGTATGGGGTCCCGCCCACCCCGCCAGCCCGGCCAGCCCCGCCAGCCCCGCCCGCCCCGTCCGCCCCGCGTTGGTCGCGTGATGCCTGCCGCGGACGCGACCCGGGAGGCCGTGCTGTCCGTCGACTTGGCGAGCGAAAGCGTCAGACAGCTCAACCAGCGCCTCCACGACACCCACGAGCCCCAGCGCGTGCGCGTGCTCAACCCTGCCGGCATGCATTCGATTTGCGTTGGCGTCGACGCCCAGCACGAGATCGAGGTCGACGGACACGTCGGCTACTACTGCGCGGGCATGAACAAGCTCGCGACGGTGCGGGTGCACGGAAACTGCGGCGTGGGCGTCGCCGAGAACATGATGTCGGGGACGGTGATCATCGAGGGCAGCGCCAGCCAGTCGGCGGCGGCGAGCGCGCGCGGCGGCCTGCTCGTGGTGCACGGAGACGCCTCGGCGCGCTGCGCGATCTCGCTGAAGGGCGCCGACATCGTGGTGCGCGGCTCGGTCGGCCACATGAGCGCGTTCATGGCGCAGAAGGGATCACTCGTCGTCTGCGGCGATGCCGGCGACGCGCTCGGCGACTCGCTCTACGAGGCGCGGCTGTACGTGCGTGGCTCGGTCGCGCGGCTCGGTGCCGACTGCATCGAGAAGGAGCTGCGCGCCGAGCACCTCGAGGAGCTCTCGCAGCTGCTCGAGCGTGCTGAGATCGACGACGTCGACGCGGCGGACTTTCGCCGCTACGGCTCGGCGCGGGCGCTCTACAACTTCCACGTGGACAACCTCGGGAGCTATTGAGGTGCTGCGCGAGTCGGCCACCTTCGACCGGGCGGCGATCGCCGAGATCCAGCGCGCTGCGCGTGAGGGGATGTACGACATCCGCGGCTTTGGCGCCAAGCGTCACGTACCGCACTTCGACGACCTGCTGTTCCTGGGCGCGAGCGTCTCGCGCTACCCGCTGGAGGGATACCGCGAGAGCTGCGCGACCGACGTCGTGATCGGCGGACGCTTCGCGCGCGAGCCACTGCACCTCGACATCCCGATCACGATCGCGGGGATGAGCTTCGGCGCCCTCTCCGGGCCGGCGAAGGAGGCGCTCGGGCGGGGCGCGAGCGCGGTCGGGACGAGCACGACGACCGGCGACGGCGGCATGACCCCCGAGGAGCGCGAGCACTCGCGCACGCTCGTCTACCAGCTGCTGCCGTCACGCTACGGCATGAATCCGGACGACCTACGCCGCGCGGACGCGATCGAGGTTGTCGTGGGCCAGGGCGCGAAGCCCGGCGGTGGTGGCATGCTGCTCGGCCACAAGATCTCAGAGCGGGTCGCGCAGATGCGCGACCTGCCGCCAGGGATCGACCAGCGCAGCGCCTGCCGGCATCCGGATTGGACCGGGCCGGACGACCTCGAGATCAAGATCGAGGAGCTGCGCGAGATCACCGACTGGCGCGTGCCGATCTTCATCAAGGTGGGTGCCACACGCACCTACTACGACGTCGCGCTGGCGGTGAAGGCCGGCGCCGACGCGATCGTGCTCGACGGCATGCAGGGCGGCACCGCCGCGACGCAGGAGGTCTTCATCGAGCACGTCGGGATCCCGATCCTCGCTGCGATCCCACAGGCAGTCGAGTCGCTGATAGATCTCGGCATGCACCGCAAGGTGCAGCTGATCGTCTCCGGCGGCATCCGCACCGGCGCAGACGTCGCCAAGGCGCTCGCGCTCGGCGCCGACGCCGTCTCGATCGGAGTGGCCGCGATGATCGCGCTGGGTGACAACGCGCCGGAGCATGACCCGGAGTACCGCGCGATCGGGTCGGCCGCCGGGTACTACGACGACTACCAGGCCGGGCTCGACCCGGCCGGGATCTCGACCCAGGACGAACGGCTCGCCGCGCGCCTGGACCCCGTCGAGGGCGGCCGGCGCCTGGCCAACTACCTGCGCACGCTGGTGCTCGAGACACAGACCCTCGCGCGCGCATGCGGCAAGTCCCACGTCCACAACCTAGAACCCGAGGACCTCGTCGCATTGACGATCGAGGCCGCGGCAATGGCACGCGTGCCGCTGGCGGGGACGAGCTGGATCCCGGGGCGCGGCGTCTGAGTGAAGTACCTAGCCGCCCGGTGTGGGTGGCGGCTGGCCGGACGGGAGTGTGTGCGTTACCTCGCCGGTTGCCGTGTCGAGAACCGCCCCACGACGACCGCAGCAGCCACCAGCATCACCACGCCGTAGACCCCGGGGACGGCTCCGGCCTCCGTGCCGAACGCCTGCGTGGCGAGCGCGGCGGCGACGGCGAAGTCGCGCATCGCGATCGTGAACGCTCCCGGGATCGCGCTCGCCCTGCCCGCGTCGATCCGACGCCAGAGCTCGGCCAGGCACACGCACACGATCAGGAAGGCGACGCTCGCGAGCACTGCGGCGCCGAGATGGTGGGCTCCGTGCGTGCCGCTCAGCGCCGCGTAGACGAGCACCGCCACGGTCAGCGCGGCAACGCCCTCGCGGGCGGCGTCGACGTCCGGTTTCGCGAGCCACTGCGCAAGCGCCCCGCGGCTGCGCGCAGCGACACCGACGAGCAATGGCACGAGCACGACGAGCGCGAAGCGGCCGAGCAGCTGCGCCGATCCGACGTGCACGGCGCTTCCGGACAGCCAGCCGATCGCCACCGGCCCGACGAGTGCGGCGAGCACCAGCGAGCCGGTGACCACGCCGAGCGCGACCGTCGCGTCGGCGCCGGCCAGCGCGACGAGGCCGACCGACGCGACCTCCGCCGAGGACAGTCCGACGGCCAGCAGCCCGTCGCGCACGAGCGGCACGAACGGCCGTCCCAGCAGCCACGCCGCGCCAACGAGGACCGGCAGCGGCGCCAGCGACAGGATCGCCACCGCTCGCGCGTGCCCGCGCAGGCGGCGCAGATCGGCCAACGAGATCCCGAGCGCGGTCGCGAGGACGAGCAGCGCGAGCAGCAGGTCCGAACGCGCCGCGAGTGCTCCCGACGGGACCGCCACGCCGAGGACGGCAGCGAGCAGCGCGAGCGGCGTGAGCGCGCGGGGCGCGCCGGCCAGCAGGTTGAGGGCCGGCCGTCTCAACGGTCTACTCCGAGCGCCCGCGTGAGCGTCGCCGCGCCCTCGCGCAGCTGCGCAAGTAGGCGCGTCGGATCCTCGAGGCGATTTGCCGGTCCCTGGAGGCCGAGGATCGCCGCGAGCGCCCCGGCACGGTCGAACACCGGCGCTGCGATCGCGTTGACGTCCAGCTCGCGCTCGCCGAAGACCGTGCCGTAGCCGCGCTGGCGCACCGACAGCACCTCCCTCGCCAGTTGCGCTCGATCGGTGATCGTCCGCTCGGTCAGAGCCTCCAGGTCGCGCTCGCGCGGAAGCGCGCCACCGCCAAACGCGAGCATCACCTTGCCGACCGCCGTCGCGTGCGCGACGCTCGGGCGCCCGAGGCGCGCCATGCTGACGACGCTCGAGCGCGACGGCACCGAGTCGACGGTGATCGCCTCGCGCTCCCCGGGCACCGACAGCGTTGCCGTCTCGCCCGTGCGCTCCATCAGCTCCACCAGGACCGGGCGTGCCAAGGCGCGCAGGTCCAGTCGCGCGAGCACGCGGTCGGCCAGCGTCACCAGCCCAAGTCCCAGGCGGAACGGTCCCTGGCCTTCGCGCTGGACCATGCCCGCGACCTGGAGCGTAGCGAGCAGCCGCGAGGCCGTGCTCGGGCTGACGCCGATCCGCCGCGCCAGCTCGTTGACGCCGAGATCCTGCTCGCTCTCGCGCAGCTCGTCGAGCAACGCCAGCGCCCGTGCGACCGACGCGACCGGACGTGCCCGCACATCCGGCTTCTGCACGTGTTGCGCCATCGGCAACAGTATTGCGCTTTGCGCGACGGCTGTCTAGGATCGGCGTCAGTGTCGTTCGTGCTCACGTGCCCGTACTGCGGCGTCCGCGAGGTCGCCGACTTCGCGTTCGGCGGGGAGCTGAGCGTCCGCCCGGTTGAGCCCCCTTCGCTACGCGAGCTGTGCGAGTACAACTACTTCCGGGCCAACGTCGCAGGCGTTCAGCGCGAGTGGTGGTACCACCGCTCGGGGTGTCGTACGTGGTTCCAGGCCGAACGCGACACGCGCACCAACGAGGTGCTGCGCGTGGGGCTGCCCGGGGAGCTCGCGTGAGCCGGCTGCCGCCGCAGCCGGGCGAGCGGCTCGTGCGCAGCGAGACGCTCACGTTCAGCTTCGACGGCAAGCCTGTTTCGGCGCTTCAGGGCGACACGATCGCCTCCGCCCTGTTCGCAGCGGGGCGGCGCACCTTCTCGCGCAGCTTCAAGTACCACCGGCGCCGCGGTCTGCTGTGCTGCGCCGGCAACTGCCCGAACTGCATGGTGGCGGTCGACGGCGCGCCCGGCGTTCGCGCTTGCACCGAGCCCGCGCGCGAGGGGATGCAGGTCGAGCATCTGAACGCCAGCCCCGGGCTCGAGCTCGACGCGATGGCGATCACCGACAAGCTCGGCGGGCCGTTCACCCCTCCTGGCTTCTACTACAAGACGTTCATCCGCCCGCGGCGGCTGTGGCCGCTGTATGAGTGGGTGTTGCGGCACGCCGCGGGACTCGGCCGCCTGCCCCAGAAGCAGGCGGAGAGGCGCTGGCGCACCGAGTACCGCCGCCGCCACGCCGACGTGCTCGTCGTCGGCGCGGGGCACGCCGGCCTCAGCGCCGCGATCGCGGCGGCCGAGCTCGGCGCCGACGTGGTGCTCGCCGACGAGGCCCCTCAGCCGGGCGGGCGCCTGCTGTGGGAAGGCGGGCACGCGCGGGCGGGCGCCCTGGCCGAGAGGGCGCGCGCAGTCGGCGTCGAGATCCTCAGCTCGGCCCCTGCGCTCGGACACTTCGACGGTCTCGTGCCGGTGTGGCAGGGCGACACCCTGCACCAGGTGCGCGCACGCCAGCACGTGTACACGACCGGCGCGATCGAGCAGCCGCTCGTGTTCGCGGGCAACGACCTGCCCGGCGTGATGCTCTCGAGCGGCGCGTGGCGGCTGGCGGCGCTATACGGCGTGCGGCCGGGGACGCGCGCCGTGGTCGCGAGCACCTCGGACCGAGGCCTGCTCGCGGCGGCTGCGCTCAGCGGGCTGGGCGTCGAGCTGGTCTGCGTGGCGGATCTGCGCTCCGCGTCCTCGCCGGCGGCCGACGCGCTGCGCGCGCAGGGCGTCGAGATCCTGAGCGGCTGGACGATCGTCGGCGCCCGCGGTCGCAAGGGGGTCGAGGCGGCGACGCTCGCACCCGTCGCCGAAGCGAGCAGCAGTCGCACCTCAAGCTCCGAGCGGCGCGAGCTGCGCTGCGATCTTGTGCTCGTCTGTGGCGGCGAGGCCCCTGCCACGGCGCTCGTCGCGCAGGCCGGCGCACGGACCGAGTATGACGCCGCGCGTGGCAACTTCTGTCTCGCCGAGCTGCCGCCAGGGGTGTGGGCGGCGGGCGATCTCGCGGGTGACGGCGACGAGCTGCTGGTGGCGCTCGCGGGCGAGCGCGCCGGGCTCCAGGCCGCCCACGCGCTCGGTCTCGGCGACGAGCGCTCCGCGTCGCGCGAGCGCGAGCTCGCGGGCGGGTTGCCCGGAGCGCCGCGCCGCGATCAGGACGCACTTGCCCCCGTGCTTGACGGGGCCGCGTCACGCAAGGGCAAGGCGTTCACCTGCCTGTGTGAGGACGTCACCGCAAAGGACATCCACCGCGGCGTGCAGGAGGGCTATGACTCGATCGAGCTGTGCAAGCGCTTCACGACCGTAACGATGGGCCCCTGCCAAGGCCGCATGTGCCAGCTCTCCTCGATCCGCCTGATGGCCGCCGAGACCGGCCAGGGGCTCGAGCAGATCGGCACCACAACCGCGCGACCGCCGTGGTCTACGGTGCCGCTCGGCGCACTCGCCGGCCGGCCGCTCGAGCCCGCCAAGCGCTCCTCGATCCACGGTGTACACCGCGAGCTCGGCGCGAGCATCAAATGGGCCGGCGACTGGCGCCGCGCGTACGACTACGGCGACGCCGAGGGCGAGGCGCTGAACGTGCACGCGGCCGCCGGACTGATCGACGTCTCGACGCTCGGCAAGCTCCTCGTGCGGGGAACGCAGGCCGGAGAGTTCCTGGACCGCCTGTATCCGAACCGGCTGTCCAACCTGAAGCCCGGCCGCGTGCGCTACGGGGTGCTCACCAGCGACGCCGGCCGCATCATGGATGACGGCACCGTCACACGGATCGGCGACGACACGTTCTACGTGACGACCACCTCGAGCGGAGCGGGCGCCGTCGAGCAATGGTTCTCTTGGTGGTTGGCCGACTGGAAGCTCGACGTGCAGCTCTCAGACGTCACGCAGTCGCTGTGTGCCGTCAACCTCGCCGGGCCCCACGCCCGGGAGATACTCACGCGTCTCAGCGACGCCGACTGCTCGCCCGACGCCTTCGCCTACCTCGACGCGCGCCAGGCGCGCGTCGCGGGCGTACGCGCCTTGTTGATGCGGATCGGCTTCGTCGGCGAGCTCGGCTATGAGATCCACTTTCCGGCCGCCTACGGCGAGGATGTGTGGAACGCGATCCTCAGGGCCGGTGAGCCCGAGGGCATCCGCCCGTTCGGTCTCGAGCCGCAGCGGATCCTGCGCCTGCAAAAGCAGCACATCATCGTCGGTCAGGACACCGATTCGGAGTCGACGCCGTTCGGCGCGGGAATGCCGTGGGCGGTCAAGCTCGACAAGGACGAGCAGTTCATCGGCAAGTGGGCGCTCGCGAACGTCGCCGGCGCGCCCGCCGAGACGGCGCTCGTTGGCTTCACCGTCGCCAACGGACACGTGCCGACGGAGGGCGCAGTGGTGCTCGACGCGCGCGGCGAGGCGGCCGGACAGGTCACGAGCGCGCGACGCTCGCAGCAGCTCGGCGGCGTCATCGGGATGGCCTGGGTACCGAGCGCGCTCGCCGACGACGGGCACAGCATCGTGATCTCCGACAACGGCGCGCGCGTGACCGCCACCGTGATGACCGAGCCCTTCCACGACCCCGCCGGCGAGCTGCTGCGCGCGTGAGCCTCGCGTTCCTCAGCGCCGACGCGCAGCCATCGCGGCAGCTGCGCGCGCGCTCGCCGATGGAGCGCCTGGCCGTGGCGTCAGGCGCCCGGCTGGCGCTGCTGGACGGGTGGAACGTGCCAAACGCGTACAGCGAGCCCGGCACCGAGCGCGAGCGACTCACGCAAACCGTCGCGTTCGCCGACCGCTCGCCTCTCACCAAGCTCGAGATCCAGGCCGAGCCCCAGGAGCTCGAGGCGATCCTCGCGCGCGCCAGCCAGCGCCTGGCAAATGGTGAGCACGTCCCAGACCTGACGCTGGCACTCGAGCCGGGGCGGGCACTGCGCTCGTCCGAGGCGTGGTGGTGTCCCGTGACGCCCGGGCGCGTGCTCGTGCTCGGCGAGCCCGGGCAGGCAGTGGCGCTGCGCACGACCTTCGAGCACGCAGCCGAGGATGCCCGCGCCACGGCGACCGTGCTCGACGCCACATGCGGCCTCGCGGCGCTGGCGCTGATCGGCCCTGAAGCGCGCGAGCTGCTAGCGCGCTTCTGTGCGATCGATGTGCGCCCTGCGCTCGCGCCTGTGGGGGCCTTCCGGCCGGGATCGGTCGCGCGCACCCCCGGCTACGTGCTCGTCGAGGCGCACGACCGTCTGCTGGTGCTCGTCGGCTGGGCGCTCGGCGAGTATCTCTGGCAGGTGGTCGCCGACGCGGCCGACCAGCTGGGGGGCGGGCCGGTGGGCGCCGAAGCGCTGGCCAACCACCTGGAGAGAAACGATGCGTGAGATCTTCCGGCCCGCTCGGATGTGGAGGTCAGCGACCGAGCTGCGCGACTCATACGACGTCGTGGTCGTGGGCGGCGGCGCGCACGGCCTCGCGACGGCTTACTACCTCGGCCAGCTCGGCGTCAAGAACGTGGCGGTGCTGGAGCAAAGCTATATAGGCTCGGGCGCCGCCGGGCGCAACACGACGATCCTTCGCTCGAACTACAAGACGCCGGAGGGCGCGCGCTTCTATGACGCGAGCATCAAGCTCTACGAAGGCCTCTCGGGCGAGCTCGACTTCAACGTGCTGTTCTCGCAGTGCGGGCACCTCACGCTCGCGCATTCAGATCGCGCGATGTTCGTCATGGCCAATCGCGCTGAGGTCAACCGTCTGCACGGGATCGACTCACAGCTCGTGGACGCCGCCGAGGTGAAGCGGCTGTGCCCGCAGCTGAACGTGTCAGAGGACGTCACATATCCGATCCTGGGCGCGCTGTATCACCCGCCCGGCGGGATCATCCGCCACGACGCCGTCGTGTGGGGATACGCGCGCGGCGCCGACCGTGCGGGCGTCGAGATCCATCCCTACACGAAAGTCGAAGGCTTCGACACAACCGGCGACGGGCGGATCGCCGCGGTGCGCACCAACCGCGGCACCGTCAAGGCCGGACAGGTGATCAGCGCAACGGCCGGCTGGAGCACGCTCGTCTGCGCGATGGCGGGAGTGCAGCTGCCGATCACCACGCACATCCTGCAGGCGTGCGTGACCGAGCCGGTCAAGCCGCTGCTCGACGTGGTGATCGTCTCTTCGCAGATGCACGTCTACATCTCGCAATCCGACCGCGGAGAGTTCGTGATGGGCTCAGAGATCGAACCATGGACGACCTACCGCATGCAGGGAACGCTCAACTTCCTCCAGGATTTGACACGCCATACGCTCGAGCTGTTCCCGCAGCTCGAGCATGCCCGCCTGCTGCGCAGCTGGGCCGGGCTGTGCGACCTCTCGCCTGACTACAGCCCGATCCTCGGCCGCACGGGCGTCGAGAACTTCCACGTCAGCGCCGGCTGGGGCACCTACGGCTTCAAGGCCGCGCCGATCGTCGGCAGGACACTCGCCGAGCTGATCCACACCGGCCGCACGCCTGAGCTGATAGCGCCGTTCGTGCTCGAGCGCTTCTACGAGGACCGGCTCGTCTCCGAGCTCGCGGCTGCAGCGGTGAGCCACTGATGGCCTACCTCGGCTCGCACACCGGGCGCGGTGCCGACCACACGGCCCGCCTCTTGATCTCCTGCCCAGACGGGCCGGGGATCGTCGCCGCGGTGTCGCGCTTCCTGTTCGAGCAGGGAGCCAACATCGTCAGCTCCGACCAGTACTCCACCGACCCCGAGCACGGCAGCTTCTTCATGCGCTCGGCTTTCTACCTGCCCACGATCGAGAACGATCGGGCCGCGTTCGAGACGGCGTTCGGCGCGCTCGCCGAGCGGTTTGCGATGCAGTGGCGCATCGCCTACGCGCGCGACCGTCGCCGCGTCGCGCTGATGGCCTCACGCGAGGATCACTGCCTGCTCGACCTGCTGTGGCGCAACCGCCGCGGCGAGCTCGACATGGACGTCATCTGCGTGATCTCAAACCACGAGGACGTTCGCGGCGAGGTCGTTGCGCTGGGCGTGCCGTTCCTGCACATCCCCGTCAGCAGCCACACCAAGCCCCAGGCCGAGCAGCGCGCGCTCGACGAGCTCGCCGGCCGCGCCGAGCTGCTGGTGCTCGCGCGCTACATGCAGATCCTCTCGGGGGACTTCCTCGCACGGGTCGGCTGCCCGGTGATCAACATCCACCACTCGTTCCTGCCCGCCTTCGCGGGCGCGCAGCCCTACCGGCACGCCTACGAACGGGGCGTGAAGCTGATCGGCGCCACGGCGCATTACGTCACAGAGGAGCTCGACGAGGGCCCGATCATCGAGCAGGACGTGCAGCGCGTCGGACACCGCTACACCGTCGAGGACCTCGAGCGCGTGGGACGCGACCTCGAGCGCATGGTGCTCGCCCGCGCGGTTCGCAGCGAGCTCGACGACCGCGTGCTCGTGCACGACGGCCGCACCATCGTTTTTTGAGGGGAGGCCGGCCGCCAGCGGCAGCGGGCGCCTGGCGGGACTCTGAGAGAATGCCCGCCGTGGACTTCGACCTCTCCCCCGAGCACGAGCTGATCCGGCGCACCGTCAGGGAATTCGCCGAGGGCGAGGTCGCGCCGGTCGCCGAGGAGCTCGACCGCACGAAGTCGTTCCCGTATGAGATCGTCGCGAAGCTCGGCGAGCTGAACCTGATGGGCATCCCGTTCCCGGAGGAGTACGGCGGTGGCGGCGGCGACACGCTCGCCTACGCACTTGCGGTCGAGGAGCTCACGCGGGTGGACTCCTCGGTGGCGATCACGCTGTGCGCGCACACCTCGCTGGGCACGCAGCCGATCTACGTGTTCGGCTCAGAGGAGCAGAAGCGCGAATGGATGCCGCGGCTGTGCTCGGGCGAACGGCTCGGCGCGTTCGGGCTGACCGAGCCGGAGGCAGGCTCCGACGCGGGCAACACGCGCACGCGCGCGCGGCTCGAGAACGGCGACTGGGTGATCGACGGCGCCAAGCAGTTCATTACGAACGCCGGCACATCTATATCCGGAATCGTGTGCATCACGGCCGTCACGGGTGGCGAGACGAACGGTTCGAAGGAGATCTCCAACATCATCGTCGCCAACGGCACCGACGGCTACGGACAGGGCGAGCCTTACCGCAAGATGGGCTGGAACGCATCGGACACGCGGCCGCTGACGTTCACCGACTGCCGCGTGCCCGAGACGAACCTGTTGGGCCCCCGCGGCGCGGGCTTCAAGCAGTTCCTGCACATCCTCGACATCGGGCGCATCGGCGTCGCCGCGATGGGTGTCGGGCTCGCGCAGGGTGCGCTCGACGAGGCGCTGTCCTACGCCAAGGAGCGCAAGGCGTTCGGCTCATCGATCTCCAAGTTCCAGGCGATCCAGGGCAAGCTCGCCGACATGTCCACCGAGATCGCCGCCGCACGGCTGCTCGTGTACAAGGCCGCCCGCGAGAAGGACGCCGGGCGCAACTTCACGCTGACCGCAGCGCAGGCCAAGCTAAAGACCGGCCGGCTGGCGGTGCGCTGCACCGAGGAGGCCGTTCAGATACACGGCGGCTACGGCTTCATCGAGGAGTACCCCGTGTGTCGCTTCTATCGCGACGCCAAGATCCTCACGATCGGCGAGGGCACCGACGAGATCCAGCAGATGGTGATCGCCAGGGCGCTCGGCGCCTAGCGCTCGCCCGCTGCGACTGCGCCTGCCGCCGCGGCTCGATCGGCGGCGACGCCGTCGCGCCGTTGCAGCACACCCTGTGGAAAGCACGTCAGGCCGTACAGCTCCAGGTCTCGGCGCGTGGTGAACTGCTCGCCGGCCGGAGTGGCGAGCCAGTCGGCCACGGCCGGCAGCACGCCCCGAGGCTGGTTGGCGTGACGGCGCATCTGCTCGATATCCACGTAGCTGTCCTCGACGATGAAGAAGCCGCCCGGCGGCACGAACTGCGCGAAGCCCTCGAGCGCCGCCAACGTCGTGTCGTAGATGTGAGCCGAGTCCTCGATCACGAAGCAGCGGGCACCGGGTGGCAGCAGCTCGGCCACGCGCGCAGGCAGCTCCTGGTCGCAGATGTCCGAGGAGACCAGCGTGATGTGCTCCTGCCAGCGCGGATCGGCTCCGTCCAGGTGCGGACGCGCGCGCTCGGCGTCCACGTCGATCGAGATCACGTGGTAATCGGAGATCAAGCCGTATGCGGCCATCGTGCGTAGGCGGTCGCGAAACCAAAGCGCGCTCGCGCCGCACAGCGTGCCGATCTCGATGACCACGTTCGCGCGGTCGTCCCACAGCAGGTGCTCGTATACGCGCAGATCCTCAGGCAGCTTGCGCATCAACACGCCCGCGTAGTTGTCCTCGATGCGATTGCCGCCGCGGTCGATCCAATATCTGCGCAGCGTCTGCTGCAGACGCTGCTCGATCGGAGGCAGGTCGAGCTGCTCCCGGCTGTGCACGTCCGCCCGGCCGCGCCCCCGCGATCTCAAGGCGCGCCTCATCCTGGCTCGCAGCCGCCTCCACTGTGCCGTCATCGCGTGAACCGTACCAGCCGTTTGGGCTCAGCCGACAGGGCGCTCGGCGCCCGACTCGCGCTCGAGCAGCGTCGCTGCCGCGCTCGCCGGATCCAGCCGCCGGTGCACGACCTCCTCGAGCAGGCGCTGGAACTCGGCGTCCTCATACAGATCTTCCTCCAGGCGCCGGCGCATGCGCGCCGTCGCAATCGCCAACACCTCGCTGCGCAGGTTGCGCGCGCGCCGCTCCTCTAGCTCACCCGCCGCGAGGATGTGCGCGCGGTGCTGCTCCAGGCTCTGCACGAGCTCCTCGACGCCCTCGCCGCGCGCGGCCTCTGTCTTCACGATCGGCACCCGCCAACGCGAGCGGGCTTCCTCGGGTGTGCGGTCCAGGTTGGCCAGTGACAGCACGCCGCGGATCTCGCGAATCATCGTGTCGGTCAGCGGATGGTCGGACTTGTTGATCACGATCACGTCCGGGATCTCCATCACGCCCGCCTTCAGCGCCTGAATCGAGTCGCCCGAGCCCGGCATCAGCACCAGCACGATCGTGTCGGCGTGGTCGATGATGTCGATCTCAGCCTGGCCAACACCGACTGTCTCCACGAACACGTCCTGGCGTCCTGCAGCGTCCAGCAGCAACGCCGCCTGCAGCGCCGCCTCGGATAGGCCCCCGAGCGCGCCACGGTTGGCCATCGAGCGGATGAACACGCCCGGGTCGAGGAAGTGCTCTGACAGGCGTATCCGGTCTCCCAGCAGCGCGCCCTGCGTGAACGGCGAGGAGGGGTCCACCGACAGCACGCCCACCGTGCGCCCAGCCTGCCGTCGCGCCTTCGTCAGCGCCCCGATCAGTGTCGACTTGCCAACGCCAGGCGGGCCCGTGAAGCCGACCACCTCGGCGCGGCCGGTGTGCGGATAGACCTCCCGCACGAGCTCCCAGCCCTCCGGGCGGTTGTCCTCGACGAGCGTGATCGCGCGCGCGAGCGCGCGGCGGTCGCCGTCGAGCAGGCGCTGTGCGAGCGTGGGGTCCGTCATCGAGCGGGAATCATCGCAGGGGGCCCCGCGGGTGCCGACGCGCGGGCGGTCCCATACGATTCCCCTGCAATGGAGCTGGTGGCCGACGAAAGTGCCGAGCAGGCGGCCCAACCTCCGACGGGCGAGCCCGCGGAGGCGGCGCGCCGCGCTCCGGCACCCCGCCGCGGTGGCCCGCTGAGGTTGCTCCACTTCATGCGCGCCAACCACATGCTCAGACCCGGCTACGCGCTGCTGCTGGCTCGCTATGCATTCTTGAAGCTGCGCTTCGGCCGACGGCTGCAGACCGACGGCATCTGCTTTATCTGCCCGCGCGTGAAGCTCGAGATCGGCCGCAACGCGACGCTGCGGATCGGCCGCTGGGCGTGGATCGGCCACGCCTCCAAGATCCGTGTGCACGAGGGCGAGGTCAGCATCGGCGCCAAGACCGTGATCGGCCAGGAGTGCACAATCTCGGCCTTTCAGCACGTGTCGATCGGGCGCGAGTGCATCGTCGCCGATCGCGTCATGCTGATCGACTTCGACCACGGCGTGGCCGAGGTCGAGCGTCCGATTCGCCTCCAGGGAATCTACAAGCGCGACGTGCGTGTCGGTCACAACGTCTGGATCGGCTACGGCGCTTGCATCCTGCGGGGGGTGACGGTTGGCGACAACGCCATCATCGGCACGAGCTCCGTGGTCACCAAGCCGGTGCCCGCAAACGCCGTCGTCGCGGGCTCGCCGGCCCGCACGATTCGCATGCGCGAGGCGCCCAGCGCGATGCGCTGGGAGTAGGAACTCAAACCGGGGACGCGCCCTTGCGGCAGGTCGCCGCGTGGACCTCTTCGGTGAGCTTGCTGAGCTTCTCGCTGAGGGTGTGGATCTGCTCGGTCAGGTCGGTGTTCTTCTGCAGCAGGCCGGTCTGAAACTGCGCGAGCTCGTCCCTGTGCTTGGCGGCGGCTTCCTCGTTGGCCTTGTCGGTCCGTGTCTGCGCCTTCTGGGCGATGATCACGAGCGCGCCCGTGTAGAAGGCAACGGCGGAGAAGACGAGGTTGAGCAGGATGAACGGCGCCGGATCGAAGCCCTTGCCGTTCAGTAGCCCGGTCCACGAGTTGCTGAGGAAGTGGACGACGTGGTTGGCGAGCACCCACGCGATGATCACGCCCGAGCTGACGAGCAGAAAGCCGACCGTGCCCATGCCGCTCGCCACGCCCTCGGACAGGCGCTCCATGAAGCTGCTGCCGCCCGCGTAGGGGGAGGACGACGACGCACTGCCGCTTTCGGCGTAGTGCGCGTAGTGACGCAGGGGATCCGGTTGGGTCTGGCTCTGCGCCTGCTGCTGAATCTCGGTCGCGGCCATCTTGCCTCCTCTCGCGGGAACGGGCGTGCGGCGATCATCGCGTGGCGTCAGGACGGCACGCGCAGATAGCCGGCGTCGGCGTCGGCGGCCAGGTTGCGCAGGGCGCTCGAGTCGGCGTGAGCGCCGCGAGCTAGCGCGCGCGCGAGCGCCTGATCGTGGGCATCGAAGCGCTCGCGCGCGTACGGCGCGGCGATCTCGCGCGAGATCATGAAAGCCCAGTCGCTCGCCTGCAGCGCGAGGAGCTCCCGGACGGCAGCCATACCGGCGCGCTCGCCCGCGGCGAGCACCTGCAGCTCGGCGGCGCGGGCGGTGAAGGCCATGTCCGCGACAGCCGGCCCCGACCAGGTCGACAGGTCGCCACCCTCCCCCCAACTGCTCGGCGGCCACGCCTCCGCCACCGTCGAGGCCGGTGGCCACTGGTGGCGCTCGAGCGCGTCATCGAGGCACACCAGCGCGAGTCCCTGGCTCGCACACTCCGCGACCACCGCGCGCAGCCACACCACACCCTCGTACCACCAGTGCCCGAGCAGCTCGGTATCGAGCGCGCACACAAGCAGGCCTCCGCCCGCAAGCGACGCGTCGGCCTCCGTCGACTCGTTGGCCTCGCTCAGCCGCGCGAGCGCTCGCCGCACGAAGTCGGCAGCGTGCTCGCGCGCGAGCGTGCATGCAGCGTCGTGATCGTATGGATCACCGTCGTTGTTCCATGGAGTGCGATGGTGGACTGTGTGATGGTGGTAGTCGCGATACGTGCCGTTCGACGGATAGCCGCGCTCGCTCCACACCAGCGACATCGTGCTTCGGTCGATCGGTACGAGTAGTACGCCCGAGTCGGTCACGACCGGGCTCAGATGCTCGGCGGCGCCGAGGCCGAAGCGGCCGGTGAGCTCCACGCACACGGCGCGCACGCCGGCGTCGTCGAGCACCCCGCCGAGCCACGCAGCGTATGCGCACTCGGGCAGCCAGAAGCCGCCGCGCCAAGAATCACCGAAACGGCGGCGATGAGCCGCCACGCCCGTTCGGACCTGTAGGCGCAGCCCCGCGTCCGTGGCGAGCTGCGGCAGGATCGCGTGTGTGGCAGCAGACGTCCACTGAGCGTGGCGTGCGAGCGACCCGAGCAGATCACCGCCGCGCCGGCGCAGACTCTCGAGCGCGCCCGTGTAGTCGCTCCACGAGCGCTCGACCTCGAGTGCGAGCGCCTCGTGGCCGCCCGCGCGCAACCCCGCTGCATCCTGCTCGTGGGTATCGCGGCGGACGCCTTCCACGAACGCGGCGAAGCGCTCGGGCACCCCGCCAGCTTCCAGCTGATCGCACAGCACGGGGGTCAGCGAGAGCGTCAGCGGAGCGCCGTCGTCGAGCAGGTCGAGCAGCGGCAGGTAGCACCCCGCGATCGCCTCCCACAGCCACTCCTCGCCGAATGGCCAGCTCCCGAAGCCCTCGACGTAGGGCATGTGCGTGTGCAGGACGATCGCCAGCGCGCCGCCCTCGCGGCTGCCGCTCACGGCCGGCACACCGCGATGAAGTCGAGCGCGCGGTCCATGTCGGCGTCGTCCGCGGCGCGCAGGCGGAAGTCCGAGGCCGCGATCGCCGGCGTGAACCGGTCGTAGAAGCGCCGGGTCAGGCCCAGGCGCGGGTGGACGCTGTCCCATCCGAGACGCAGCGCCAGCTCGTGCGCACGCAGCTTGCGGGCGTGGAACAGCCCGTACAGCTCGACCGTGGTGAAGTGCGCGCTGCAGAGCCGCTCGAACTCGGCGCGACGGTACTCGTGCACGTGCCAGGGATTGTCCGAGCGCGCCGCCCCGCGCGGCGCCAGCGTGAGCACGTTTGGCGTGGACACGAACACAGATCCATGCTCGCCGACAAGCGAGCGGAAATGCTCGAGCACCGAGCCGGGGTCCTCCAGGTGCTCGATCGTCTGCAGGAACACGATCGCGTCAGCGGGCTCGGAGAAGCGGTCCACGAGGTCGCGGACGTAGCGGAGGTTGGGGCGGGTGTAGCGCAGGCGGGCGTGCTCGTGGGCCTCTGGATTGGCGTCGACCCCGATGACGCTCGATGCAGCGCGAGCGAGCACGTCTGCGCCGTAGCCCTCGCCGCACGCCATGTCGATCGCGCTCAGCCCCCGTATGCGCTGCGCAATCCACTCGTACACGACGAGGTGG
This sequence comes from uncultured Solirubrobacteraceae bacterium, assembly GCA_963737025.1. Classification (GTDB taxonomy): domain Bacteria; phylum Actinomycetota; class Thermoleophilia; order Solirubrobacterales; family Solirubrobacteraceae; genus Palsa-744. The sequence continues at coordinate 562,131 of CAVTRA010000003.1, read as the reverse complement.
CGTCGATACCAGTAGTTCTCCTCGGGAACGTCCGGGAGGGTGCGCTCGCCCGTCAGCGCCAGCGGCGGCACCCCGTCGGGCTGGTCGCGCTGGCGGTAGGACGCGGCCGCGGGATCCGAGTGCGATGTTGATGTCAATAGACGCCTTTTGTCGTTGCGGTCAGTCCGCGGGTGCGAGACGCGAGCACGGCGCGCGAGTATATGGTCCGCCCGATGCCCTCCGTTCTGAGCGCCGAGCAGATACGCGACGCCAACACCCGCTATCACGACGTCGCGGCCGACCACTACGACTCCAAGTGGGGCATCGACTTCGGCGAGGTCGGACGCGGGCAGGTAGCGGCCAAGGTGCGCAAGGCGCTCCGCGGTGAGCCTCCTCGCTACGAGCGCTCACTGGAGATCGGCTCCGGTACGGGGTACTTCACGCTCAATCTGCTCGGCGCCGGGATCATCGGCTCCGCGACGTGCAGCGACATCTCGCCCGGCATGCTCGAGACGCTGCAGCAGAACGCCGCACAGCTCGGACTCGAGGTGCGCACCGAGACGGCCGACGCCGAGCACCTGCCGTTCGCCGACGAGAGCTTCGATCTGGTCCTCGGACACGCCGTGCTGCACCACATCCCGGATCTCGCGCGCGCGTTCGCCGAGTTCGAGCGCGTGCTCGCGCCCGGCGGCACCGTCCTGTTCGCCGGCGAGCCGTCGCTCTACGGCGATCGCCTCGCGACGGTGCCAAAGCGCGTGGCAAGCACGATGGCGCCGCTGTGGCGGCGCGCTGTCGGCGCAGCAGCTGCGCGCGCCCAGGACGGGGGCGCGCCGGACGCCGCGCTCGAGGGTCTCGTCGACGTTCATGCCTTCGCACCGACCGAGCTCTCGGGGCTCGCGCGCTCGGCCGGCTTCGAGAAGGTCCGCGTCAGCGGTGAGGAGCTGCTGGCCAACTGGTTCGGTTGGGCGAATCGGACGCTCGAGTCCACGGCTGAGCCCGAGGAGGTGCCGTGGGCCTGGCGCGTGTATGCCTACCGCGGCTACCTGGTGCTGCAGGAGCTCGACCGGCGGCTGCTCGAGTCGCGGCTGCCGCCGGCGATCTTCTACAACCTGATGCTCGCAGCGCGCAAGCCGCCGTCTGGCTAGCGGCCGGCCGGCGCCTTCGCAGGCGCGGCGCGTCGCCGCGTCAGTCGCACCTTGGCGGTGCGCGCCTGCGTCGGCGCGGGCGCCGACTTCAGCACCACCAGGCTCGCAGCCAGGTGTCCGTGTCCGGCGCGCAGGAGCGCGCGCCCCGAGGCGTTGAGCGCGAGCTTGACCGCGGCAACCCTGCCCGCGGCGAGCGAGAACCGCACACTGGCGATGGGCTTCAGCAGCGACCGCCGCTTCGCCGGCTTGAGCTTGACCTTCAGCGTCAAGATGCCGCGGCAGGTGCCCACGCCGAGCGCCTTCAGCCTGACGAGCGCGCGCGCGTGCGCCTGCACGGTGATTCTGCTGCTGAGCAGTGACACGCTGCAGGTCCGATGCGCACTGGGGCCAAACGAGAGGACGACGACCTCGCTGCCCGTGGCGAGCTGCGAGAGCGATCCTGAATTGCCGGAGACTTCATCCGTCGTTTGCGAGTTGGCCGGCGGGCCGCCGCCAGGGTTCCCGCCGCCGCCACCACCGCCGCCGCCGCCGGGATTCTCGCCCGACGGGCTCGGACCGAACACCCAGGCGGCCCCGGCTCTTCCGTCGGAGTGTGCACCTACGAGCACCGTTTCGGAGTCGGCGGACAGCGCGACGCCCGAGCCGAACTGGATCTGGCCGTGTCCCGACAGGCCGTTGCCGAGCTTCTCCTGCGCTGTGCCCCAGCTACTGGCGGCGGAGCGTTCGAACAGCCACGTGCGCCCTCGGTGAGTTTCAGCCTGAGCGGCGCCCACCACCGCGACGCTCCCGTCGAATGACAGCGCCACACTGCCACCAAATCCTTCGCCGACTTCATCTTCGCCCTTGAGCGCCGGCCCCTGTTCGGCCCAGCCTGTGCCCGTGTTGGAGAACGGCCACGCTGCGCCGCTGCCGTTCTCAGCGCCCCGCGCCCCGATCAATGCCGTGGTGGCGTCTCCCGACAGCGCCACACTCGTGCCGAAGCGCGCTCCCGGGGTTGGGGTGCCGCCGGTCAGCTTCGGGCCGTGTTCTTCCCAGCCCGCGCCGGAGCGCGAGAAGGCCCACACTGCCCCCTGCTGTTCGCTGTCGGCTGGGGCGCCGACCAGGATCGTTTCGCCGTCAGCCGACAGCGCGATGCTCAAACCGAAGAGCCCTTCGCCTTGCTCGCCTGCCCCGGTGAGCGGCCCGCCGAGCGGTGACCAACTCGAGGCCGAACGGCCGAACGCCCAGACCCGCCCTCCGTTCAGCCGCGGCGCGCCTACCGCCAGCGTGCCGCCGTCGGCGGACACGGCAACGCTGGTGCCGAAGCGGCGTTTGCTCGTAGGTTCAGGGCTGCTCAGTTCGCTCCCGGCTGACCAGCCGGGGCCCGAACGCGTGAAGATCCACACAGCTCCCGTGTTCCCGTTCTCGCGTGGCGCGCCGATGACGGCCGTGTTGCCGTCCGCCGAGAGCGCGACGCTACGACCGAAGTGGCACGGGTGATGCTCTTCTTCGCTCGGCTGTTCGCCTTCTTCTTCTTCTTCGGCATCTTCTTGGGCATCGCTGCACGTTGCACCGTTGATCGCCCCTTCCGGGATCGTCAACTTGGTGCCCTGTTCGATCCATCCGCTACCCGAGCGCGTGAATATCCACGCGGCGCCGACGCCGCTGTCTTCGCCGGGCGCGCCGACGAGTGCGGTGTCACCGTCGGCCGAGAGCGCCACGCTCCACCCGAACCGCGAGCGTTCCGGGACTTCTCCTGAGCTGCCGTTGGACAGTCGTTCGGAACCCGCGTCGAGCTTCTGTTCCGGTTCCGCTTCGACCATCGGATCGACAACGAGCGGGAAGCGCGCGCCGCGAGCGTCGACGTGCAGCAAGAGCTGCTGACCATCGACTGTCAACCAGGTGCGCAGCGCACGCCCACGGGCATCTCGCGTACTCAAATGCCCGTAGCGCAGAGCGTTGCCGCCGGCGCCGCGCAGCAGCGCGCTCTGCCCGTCCGCCGACAGCGCGACGCGGCTCGCACCGGAGACGCCGACCGCCAGCGTCAGCGCTGCGGCAGCGGCCGGCGGGCGCGCGATCGAGAACCCCTGCTCGAGCCCGAGGGGACCGTTGACGTACCACTCACTGATCGCTTCGTGGAGATAGGCGATGTCGTTCGCACGTTCGAGCTCGGGTGTAACGGTATTGACAGCATGCAGCGAGCTGCCGCTCCCCTCAGCACGCAGGCCCAAGCCGAACCGTGCTGCGCCGGAGCCCACCAGCACGCCCGAGCGAGTGAAGTCGAGACGCAGGTGCTGCGCCGCATTGGCGCCACGGAAAGCACCGGTGTCCGGTACGAGGTGGTAGGCGGGAATGTCGAGGCCGAGCTGTGCGGAGATCGATGCGCGCGCTTCAGATGCGACGCGCGCGACGCCGGGCGCACTCGCGAGCGGTGTCGCAGGCGCGCCGTTGCCGGCCACGAGACCCTCGTAGAGCACCACGCCGACGAGCGACGTCAGCAGCAGCGCCAAGGCAAGCGCCCGCCACGGCACGTGCAGACGCACCGGGACCGCAACGCTCCCTGTCATGGAGAAACCCTTAACACTATTGGTGCCAAACTCAGTCGGCTTGACCATGCGCAACCCTCCATAGTCGCCGGCGATGGCCTCGAGCGAAAATCACAGCTCTACAACATCCGTCCAGGCGCAGTCTATATCCTTTAGCTGGCCGTCGGCGCTGCCAGAGCAAGCGACAAACGGCGCAAGCGGCTGGCCAGCCAGCTTAATTCTTTCGGTTACATGAACTGGCTTAGCCAGGCCGACCCGCCTGCGGCGATGCTCTCGCGGATGCGCTCGGATTGGCGCTCGCTCTGCTCGTTGGCACGCCGTTCCCATGCACGCCGTTTGTTCGAATTGTTGCGACCAACGAGCTGGCGCAGCACCGGTATACGCGGCAGCGCCCGTGGCTCGGGTCTGAGCGCGCGTGTCACACGACTCAGCTGACCTGTACGAAAGGCCGCCCCATGGTGGTAAACGACGTCGCCGTAGATGGCGTAGAAGACGGGGTCTACATCGATGCGATTGGACCGCAGCACCTCGACCCAAGGGGTGTGCGTCAGTTCCAGCTGGCGCAGCAGGTTGGCCCCGACGTCGCTCACGGTTTCGCCCACACTGTTCACCCAGGTGTAGCCCTTCGACCAATCGCCTGGCAAGCTGCGCCAGGCGCCGACGGTCGTCACGCAGAAGCACGGGTGCGGCTGGGGGTCGCCGGCGTTCTCGTCACGTCTGACCGCGATCAGCGGCGCGCTTTTGAGAGCGTCGGTAATGAGCGCCATCGGGTCGGCGATCGGGAACGCGTCGCCGTCGAGGAACATCAGAAGGTCGCCGTCGGCTGCCGCGTGCGAGATCTCTATTGCGAGATGATTGAGCTTGTCGGAGTGACGGCCGCCCTGCTCGACGACGTGATCGAAATACGACGAATACGAGCGGTCGATCCGCTCGAGCGACGTCCACGTCTGATAGGGCACCGGGATGTGCTCGCGTAGGTGCGATGCCTGGATCTCGATCCAGTCCGGCGAACCGTAGTGCACTGTCGCGATGTGGAGCACGGCGCTAGCGTGGGTCCCAGAAGCGCGCCACGGGGGCGGGATCATAGCGTGAAGCCCACGGGCTCACTCCGAGCGGTGGCAGACCTGCTGCGCGGTCTGGAGCACGAACAGCTGCAGCTTCTGCAGGACCGGTGGCTGCCCAGCGGAGTTGTCGCTGAAGCTCACGCTGCCGCTTTCATCGCGGACGCGGTAGCTCAGCGCCGAGCCTTTTCGTGGCGGCAATGCCAGGTGCGCAGAGGACGGCTTCAGGAGTTCTTCCTGGATTTCTCGCGCCTTGATGATCTGCGCGTCTTCGAGTTTCTGGCGCGCAGGACGCCCGTCGCAGCTGACGCCGCCTTCTTCGTTGACGAGCAGCGTCAGCTTCGCGCCCGGCGTTTCGCCGTAGCGGTTCACAACGAACAGGTCTGGCGCCGTGACGCCGGAGCAGCCGGCGAGGATCAGCGTCGCGGTGAACGCGCACAGCGCGAGCGCGCGTCTCATCCGCTCACCGCGACACCGCCTCGGCGCGGGTCACCGGCGCCGGCGATACTCGAGCCGCGCCTCAGCGCGGCCTGCACCCCGCCGAAGAACAGGTTGAGGGCTCCGAAGCGAACGACGCGCGCCTCTGCCTCGAGCTCCCCTAGCTCGACACCGGGCTCGGCGAACAGGACACCGTCCTCGAAATGCACCCGCGGCGCCGCCACGGCCTCGCGCACGGACATACCGTGATCGACTACTGCCACGATCGTCTGCAGCAGCGCAGAACGGATCCGGTTAGAGCCGGCGCTGCCGAGGACCAACTCGACCTCGCCGTCGCGCATCACCACCGAAGGAGCCATCATGCTCGGCATCCGCCGGCCGGCAGGATGCAGGTGAAAACCGAGCGGGTTGAGGTCTTCCTCGCCCATGACGTTGTTGATGTGCATCCCGGTGCCCGGCACGACCACCCCCGATCCCTCTCCGTTCGTGCACGTCGCGCTGCACGCGCGCCCTTCCGCGTCGATCACCGAGATGTGAGTGGTGGAGCCGAGACGGGTGGTGAGGAAGCGCTCGAGGAAGCCGTCCTGGTCGAGTCCCTCGACGAACTCGGGAGTGCGCTCGGACTGCGCCGCGGCCATCGCGTCGATCACCGCGCGCAGCGTCGGCGGCGAGGAGCCTCGGTTGAGCAGCGCGAGCGCGTACGCCAGCAGCGTGCCGCCGGCCGACGGCGGCGGGTTTGTGAGGATCTGCCGGTCGCGATAGGCGATCTCGATTGGCTCCCGCTCGATCGCCCCATAGCGTGCGAGATCCGCCGGGCGCAACGAGCCACCCCGCTCGAGCAGCCAGTCGCACACCGACGCCGCGATGTCGCCGCGGTAGAACGGCTCGGCGCCGTCGCGCGCCAGGCGCATCAGCGCATCTCCCAGCTCGGGATTGCGCAGCAAGCCTCCCTCGCGCAGCAACTGCCCGTCCGGCGCCCACAGCGCAGCCGACTCGGGTGTTGAGGTCAACAGCTCGATCAGGATCTCAGCCACATACGCCTGCCCGGCGTTGAGCACGACGCCCTCGCGGGCGAGCTGTGCCGCCGGCTCGGCGAGCTCCTCGAGCGGGACTGTCCCCCACCTGCGCACGGCCTCACATACACCCGCCGGAACCCCGTAGACGCCGCACGAGGCCGGCCCGATGTGGAACACCTGCTCAGCATCGCCGAAGGAAACGCCAACGCCGAGCAGCTCGGCCTCGGAGCCGTCGCCGATCCGTGTCGGCGCCGCCACGAAGAAGTCCAGCAGGGTCGGCTCGATGCCGGCACCCGCAACCATCATGTAACCGCCCGCGCCCAGTCCCGTCAGCAGCGACTCCGTGACGAACGACGTGAGCATCGCCGCGACCGTCGCGTCGACCGCGTTGCCACCCGCGCGCAGCACGCTCGCGCCGGCACGCGCCGTAAGCGGGTGCCCCGCCGCGACGACCCCTCGTTCAAGTTCGCCCATTGCAGAGCGATACCACAGGCAGCCCGTTCAATGCGGAGCGCACGCAGGGACTGACACGCGCCCTCTGAGGTGCGTCAGTCGAGTCAGGCAAGGACGCAGTGAGCGAAGTGTGCCTTAGCACACGAGCGATCGAGGACGCAGCCTGACGAAGTGCTGACGCGCGTCAGGTCAGAGGTTGGGGAGGAACTCGGGTATCTCTAGTTCCTCAGGAGAGGAGCCAACGCGCCGTGACTCTCGGCTCGGGCGTGCCCGCGTCGCGCGTTGGGCCCTCACCTCGCCGGTGGTCGCGGGCTCTTTGAGGCGGCTGACGCTCTTGCGTCGGCCCTGGTCGCCGTAGCCGGTCGCGACGACGGTCACCCACACCTCGTCGTCGAGCTTCTCGTCGACCATCGCACCGAAGATGATGTTCGCGTCCGGGTGCGCAGCCTCGGACACGGACTTGGCGGCCTCGTTGACCTCCCACAGCGAGAGGTTGGTGCCGCCGGTGATCGACAACAGGATCGAGCGCGCGCCCTCCATCGAGGTTTCCAGCAGCGGCGAGGAGACGGCCTGCATGGCGGCCTCGGTCGCACGGTGCTCGCCGACGCCCATGCCGATGCCAAGCAACGCATTGCCGGCCTCGCTCATAATCGTGCGCACGTCCGCGAAGTCGAGGTTGATGAGGCCCGGCAGCGTGACGAGGTCGGAGATCCCCTGAACGCCCTGGCGCAGTACATCGTCGGCGACGCGGAACGCCTCGACCATCGCGGTCTGCTTGTCGAGCACGCCCAGCAGGCGGTCGTTGGGCACGACGATCAGCGTGTCCACCTCGTCCGCGAGCGCGTCCACGCCGCGGTCGGCCTGCTCGCCGCGGCGCGTGCCCTCGAAGCCAAACGGCTTGGTGACGATCGCGACGGTGAGCGCACCGACTTCGCGCGCGATGCGCGCGACGATCGGAGCTGCACCGGTGCCGGTGCCGCCGCCTGCGCCGGCGGCGATGAAGATCATGTCCGAGCCCTTGAGCAGCGCCTTGACACGGTCGTAGTCCTCCATTGCGGCCTGACGGCCCACGTTCGCGTCCGAGCCCGATCCGAGGCCGCGCGTGAGCTCCGCGCCGATGTGGAGCGTGATGTCTGCGGTCGACTGTTGCAGCGATTGCACATCGGTGTTGACGGCTACGAACTCGATGCCCTCTACCTGCGCCTCCACCATCCGGTTGACGGCGTTCACGCCCGCGCCACCGACGCCGACGACGCGGATCACCGGCTGCCCCGCCGTGCCGGAAGAGCTCGCCGGAAGCGGGTTTCCATGGGCGTAGTCGTCGATGACCAGACGTCCGGTGGACGGCCGGTCCATGAAGTTCTGGGGTATCTCCGACGAGAAGGCGTGGCGCAGGCGCTCCTGAGGAGACGGCACATGGACCTCGGCCTCGGGCGGCGTCACTGTCGAGGCGCTCAGGGCCGGGTGCGGCAGCCCGCTCTCGCGGGGATGCGTCGGTGGCTCGGAGTCGGCGCGTCCTGGGGCCGAGGACTCGGGCCCGTCCGGCACGCTCTCGCCCTCCTCCGTCTTGCGGAACAGTGCCGCCAGCGGCCCTTCACGCATGCTCGCGCGTTTAGCGTTGGCCATTGGTTAGAACCTCCTGCGCGAGTTGTCGGTAGGACTGCGCGGCGACGCCGTCGGGCTCGTACTTCAGCACCGACATCCCCTTCACGGGGGCCTCGGCGAAGCGCACCGTCTTACGGATGCGCGATGCGAACACGCGGTCGCCGAAGTTTTCCTCGAGGATCTCGATCGCCTCCTTGGCGTGGATCGTGCGCGAATCCACCAACGTCGGGAGGATACCCTCGATGTCGACGCCCGGATTGAGGTTCTCCCGGATCATCGCCAGCGTGTTCTGCAGCTGGATGAGCCCGCGCATCGACAGATACTCGCACTGCACGGGGACGATCACCTTGTCGGAGGCCGTGAGCGCATTGATCGTCAGCAGCCCGAGGCTCGGTGGCGTGTCAATGCAGATGAAGTCGTAGTCCTCGAGAATCGGTTCAAACGCCTTCTGCAACGAGCGCTCACGCCCGATCATCGTCGACATCGCGATCTCGGCGCCCGCAAGATCGATCGATGCACACGCAATGTCGATCTCGCGCTTGCGGATGACCTCACGAATGGACACCTTGTGCACGAGCACGTCGTACATCGATTGCTCGAGCGTGTCCGGGTCGATCCCTTGCGACATCGTGAGGTTGCCCTGCGGGTCCATGTCAACACACAGCACCCGGTGACCCTCCTCCGCGAATGCGGCTGCCAGGTTGAGCGTCGTCGTCGTCTTGGCCACGCCGCCCTTCTGGTTGGCGAACGCGATGACCTTGGCCTTGCCTTCCACGGTGGCTCCGATACTCGATTGCTGGTAAGCCGTCCGCTCGGTATTCGCATAGCACGTGGCGATTCCTGCACGGGAACTACGATCCGGAGATGGCCCAGACGAGCAGCCGTTCGGAGCCGGTGCGGCGCGGGACGCTCGCAGCGCGTGTGCGCGGCAAGCGTGTGCTGGTGTGCGTGGGTGCCGGCGGCGTCGGCAAGACAACTACCTCGGCGGCGCTTGCGCTAGGACTCGCGCTGCGTGGTCAGAAGGTGGTGGTCGTCACGATCGACCCGGCGAGGCGTCTCGCGTCAGCTCTCGGCCTGGCTGAGCTGCCATCGGAGCCGCAGCGCATCGAGCCGGCGCTGTTCGCCGCGCAGGGCTTGCCGGTTGCCGGCGAGCTGTGGGCGATGATGCTCGACGCGAAGCGCACATTCGACGAGCTGATCACGCAACTGGCACCCGATGAGCGCACGCGCGAGGAGATCCTCGCCAACGGCGTCTACGCGGAGCTCTCGACGGCGGTGGCCGGCTCGCACGAGCTCAGCGCGATCGCCAAGCTCTACGAGCTCTACGAGGAGCACGACTTCGACGTGATCGTCTTGGACACGCCGCCGTCGCGCAACGCACTGGACTTCCTGGACGCGCCCGGACGGCTGCTCGGCTTCCTCGAAGGCAGGGCGCTGCAGGTGTTCCTCGGCCCGAGCGGCCTGACGGCGCGCATGTTCGGGCGCGGCACGGCGCTGGTGTTTGCGATCTTCGCGCGCGTCACCGGCGTGGACATGCTCAGCCAGCTATCCGCGTTCTTCCGCTCGCTGTCAGGCGTGCTCGACGGCTTCGGCGAGCGCACGCGCAACGTCTCGGCGCTTTTGCGGGCGCCTTCGACGACGTTCATGATCGTGACCTCGCCGGAGGCCGAGTCGGTTCGCGAGGCGGAGTTCCTGCTCGAGCGGCTGGCGGCAACCGAGATGCCGGTCGGTGAGCTGATCGTGAACCGCGTCAACACCTACGCGCTGGGCGGCGTGCCCACCCACGAGTTGGCCGGGCGGCTCGCACCGGCGCTAGGGGAGCAACTCGCCACCCGTGTGAGCACCAACCTCGCAGACTTCGACCTGCTGGCGGAGCGTGACCGTCTGGCGATCGCGCGCCTGTCACGTGCTTGGGGCGCCGGCGAGCCGATCGTCGTCGCGCAGCTAGATGAAGACGTCCAGGATCTCCTCGGACTGGCCAGCATCGCCGAGCAGCTCTTCGACTGACAGATCCGCCGCCGCGGCGTCGTCCGTGCCGGCAAGGGGCTCCAACAGCAGCTCATCGGCCAGCGTCACGAGGTCGGGGTCGAGATGACCGCAGATCACGTCCCGGAGCAGCGCGCGCAGATGGTCCGCGATGTCCCTCGCGAGCGCCTGTCTGGCGTTGCGCGACCGGCCCGCGCGGGGAGCCGCGACGCCCGTCACGACTTCGCGCTCGAGCTCGAGCGCGGCGATCGTTCGTTCGGTCAGCTCGAGACGGCCCTCGGGTGTGGCGCACAGCGCTGCCAGTCGACCGGGGAGAAGCCCGCTCGCGGGCCCCTCGGGCTCGAGCAGCGCGCGCAACGCGAGCAGGTGGTCGCTCAACGCCTCGAACGCGCTCTCGCGCTCGCAGCCGAGCTCGAAGCGGCTGAGCGCCCACGCGAGCGCGTTGCCATGCGGAGCGCGACGTGAGACGAGGTTGCAGAAAGCTCGCAACTCGTCCTCCTGCTCAGCGCTCACCAGGAGCATGCCGTGCGGACGCCCGCCGCCACCGAGCGCAACGGCGCGCCAGCTGCCACCCGCCACGCGCGACCAGCCGAGCGCGCCGAGGGTCACGCGACCGTCGCCGAAGAGGCGCAGTGCGCCGAGCAGGTCCTTCAGGATCTCGCGCCCGTTCGCGATCGCCTCGGCGGCGTCGTCCTCGCCGGCGGCTAGCGCCACGATCAGGTGATCGTGGCCGTCGGGCCCCTCCGGCGCGCGGGCTCCCTCGGGGAGTCCCTCGAGCACGTGCGGTTGGGCAATCGTGAGGCCGCTCGTCAGCGCGAGCTCGCTCGTGCTGATCGTCACCCCGTGGAGTGTCGCGATCAGCGTCGTCTGCGACGTACCCGAAAATGCCGCGCGGTCGACGCGCTCGAGCGCCGCGTGAAGCCGCTCGGGGCGAAGCTCGAAGTCGGTCTGCTCGTCGAACACCTCGCTCAGCAGCGCCGAGATCGCCGCGTGAGCGCGCGTGCGCGCGTCGCGACGTGCCGGCTCAGCACCGACGTTCGCGAGATAACGGTCGAGGCCATCAAAGCCCTCGAGCATGTTTGCCGCCTGGGCGTAGCTCTGCAGGCGCTCGAGCTCGGGCTGGCGCCGGGCGATGAACTCGTCGGTGAGCGCCCGGTAGCAATACAAGGCCGGAGCGGCCCCGCGACCGCTCTTGTGCGGCTCGAGCTCGAACGCGACCTCCGCTCCGGACGCGAGCGCCGCGGCGAAGTGCCCTGCGGCCGCCTCGACGATCTCTGTGAGCGCGGCCTGAAGCTGGGGTGAGCGCATGGTGCGCTGACTTCGCCCTGCGGGGGCGCCCTCCTGCCGGGCGCACCCCGTCTTGCAGCGATCGCGCGCGGCGCGACGTGCTTCGCGTCAGGCGACGGCGAGAACGTCTCGGGCTGCCTGCGAGCGCTCGGCGCACTCATCGGCCAGCCAGTCTTCGCCGTACGCGCGCATGTCGTCGATGATCGGTAGCAGCGCGCGACCCTTGGCGGTGAGCGCGTACTCGACGCGCGGCGGCACCTCCGCAAAGGTGTGGCGCTCGACGATGCCCTCCTCCTCCAATGCGCGCAGTCGTAGCGACAACGTCCGTGGGCTGATCCCCGCGAGCGAGCGTTCCAGCTCGCAGAAACGGGAGCGCCCCTCAGCGAGGTCGCGCACCAGCAGGAGCGTCCACTTGCCGCACACGATCTCGGCCGTCATGCATACCGGACATGTCTCGTCTACAGCCATCGCTCCCGTTACTTTACCAATTGAAGTGTTGGGAGCCGCCCGATGCGGCGACGATCAGGCTGTCGTCAGAGAGGGTTTGGACGCCGACTCGCGCTTTTCCTCGGCGACCGCGACGTCCTCCATGGTCGTGCCCTGGCGCCCTTCGGCCTGCATCAACAGCTTGAAGTCGTGCGGGCTCGATGCCACGCGCATCGCGTCCTCGAAAGTCACGCGGCCGGCCTTGACGTGACCGTACAGCGCCTGGTCGAAGGTCTGCATGCCGTAGTAGCCGCCGGCGGTGATCACCTCGACGAGCTTCCCCGTCTGGCTAGGGTCGACGATCATGTCGCGCACGCGCCCGGTCATGCGCAGGATCTCGCACACCGCCACGCGTCCGCCGTCCGCACCCGGTACAAGGCGCTGGGAGATCACGCCCTTGACCGTGCCGGCGATCATGCTGCGCGCCTGGCCGTGCTGGTGCGGCGGGAAGAAGTCGAGCATGCGGTTGATCGACTCGGTCGCGTCCACGGTGTGGATCGTCGAGAGCACGAGGTGCCCGGTCTCTGCCGCTGACAGAGCCGTCTGCACGGTCTCCTCGTCGCGCATCTCGCCGACGAGGATCACGTCGGGATCCTGACGCAGCACGCGGCGCAGGGCGCGCTTGAACGAGGCCGTGTCCATCCCGATCTCGCGCTGGTTGATCACCGAGCGTACGTCTGAGTGGACGAACTCGATCGGGTCCTCGATCGTGACAATGTGCTTGCTCATCGTGTGATTCATGTGATCGATCATCGCCGCGAGCGTGGTCGACTTTCCCGAGCCGGTGGTGCCGGTGAGCAGGACGATGCCGCGCTCCTCCTCCGCCAGTTCGCGCACGACCGGAGGCAGCGCAAGCTCCTCGATCGTGCTGATGTGATGAGGGATCGCGCGACACGCCATCGAGATCACGCCGCGCTGCTGGAAGGCGTTGATGCGGTAGCGCGCGACGCCCGGGATTTCGAAGGAGAAGTCGACCTCGTGCTCCTGCGCGAATTCGGAGAGCTTGACCTCGTCGCTTAGAAGCGTCCTGAGCGCGCTCTCGGTGTCCTCGGCGCTCAATGCCTCGATGCTCTCGTCGAGCGTCAGCTCACCGTGGACGCGGTACAGCGGCGCCGAGCCGACCTTCAAGTGCAGATCGGAGCCCTCCCTCTCGACGAGCTCGCGCAGCGCAGCCTGGACGTCGAACATGCCCTCCTGATCGGCAATCCGAACGCCGGCCTTGAATGCCCGTGGACGAACGGCTACGCGACGTCGCGGAGCTTTTGTGCCTCCGCGAGACTTTGCAGCTTCTTCAGCGACTGGTTCTCGATCTGCCGGATGCGCTCACGGGTGACGTTGAACGTGCGTCCGACCTCATCGAGCGTACGAGGGTGCTCACCGCCGAGCCCGTACCGGAGCTCGAGCACGCGACGTTCGCGATAGGAGAGGTTCTCGAGCGCCTCGCGCAGCGCCTCCTTTGTGAGGATCTCGGCGGCGCGCTCATACGGGGACTCGGCGCGCTCGTCAGCGATGAACTGGCCGAACTCCGACTCCTCCTCGTCGCCGACAGGCTTCTCGAGCGAGACCGGCGCCTGCGCTGAGCGCTTGATCGAGTCGACCTCCTCCGGATCGATGCCGGTGACGTCGGCGATCTCCTGCGCCGTCGGCTCACGTCCCAGCTCGGTCACGAGCTTACGCTCGGCGCGTCCGATCTTGTTGAGCTTCTCGACCACGTGCACCGGGATGCGGATCGTGCGCGCCTTGTCCGCCAACGCGCGCGCGATCGCTTGGCGGATCCACCATGTGGCGTAGGTGGAGAACTTGAAGCCCTTGCGGTAGTCGAACTTCTCGGCCGCGCGCACCAGGCCGAGCGTGCCCTCCTGGATCAGGTCGAGGAACGGCAGGCCCTGGTTGCGGTAGTTCTTGGCGATCGACACGACCAGACGCAGGTTCGACTCGACCATCTTCTGCTTGGCGTCGAGGTCGCCGCGCTCGATGCGCTTGGCCAGATCGACCTCCTCCTGTGCGGTCAACAGACGGACCTTGCCGATGTCCTTCAGGAACAGCTGCAGCGAGTCGGTGGTCATGTCCGGCTTGAGGTCGAGCGCAGCTTTGGCTTTGCGCCGACCGCGCTTGTCCGGTGCACGCTCGAGCTGCGCGGACGCCGCGATCGCCGGGTCGATGTCCTCGACAAGCTCGATCTCTGCGCGCTCGAGGAAACCGTGCAGCTCCTCGACGTCGGACTCGTCCAAGTCGAGCTCCGACATTGCCCTCGTGATCTCCGCATAGGAGAGCACGCCTACCTGCTGCCCCTTGGCGAGCAGGCCCTTGACCTCATCCAGCTCCTGCAGCTCGACTACTGACATTCGTGTTTCCATTTCTTCCGTCAATCGACACCAGAGGGCGAGAGCCCGGCGCAGCACTATGCCTGAGAACAGCTACTCCGTCGCACATACGGTCGCAACCGTGCCGACGTTACATGCCAACTGCGTTCTCCAAGCGCTCATGCTAACGCGTTACGGTGATGTTTGGACCATTTGTCGGTCGCTTGCCAGTCGCATTAAGCAATGATGTGCCCATGAGCCCCCCCAAAGACAGCGAGCGCGGAGCGGGCACGACGCGCAACGGGCGGGGCCGGCCGGGCGACGAGGATCCGGGGATCCTCTCGCAACTGCCGCGAACGCGACCCCAGCGCTCGAGTCGCCACCGCGCGGCTGCACGCGACGGCAGCGTCGCGGAGGCGGCGAGCACGGCGACTTCGAGCGCCGCCAACGGAGACGCGCCCGCCGCAGAGAAGCCCAGAAGTGCACGCACTGGCAAGACAGCGGCGCCGAGGAGTCGCGCGAAGGCGGCGCGCCCATCCGCCAAGCAAGGGGCCCAGGGCTCCGCCGGCGCCGGCGCCGGCGCCGATGCCTCGACCAAAGCACCGTCGCGTGGCACTTCGGCGAAACGCCGCACACGCACCGCTCCTCCGAGCAGCTCTGCCGCGCCGAGCGCCACGTCGACGGCTCCCAGGCAGGGATTCGAGTGCGAGGGCGAGCGAGCAAGCGCGACGGTGAATCCACCTGGAGGCGCCGAGCTGGTGGCGTCCGCCGCCGAGATCGTCGGCGAGCTCGCCAAGGCCGGGCTGTCCACGGGAGAGCGCCTGCTCAAAGACGTGCTCTCCCGCCTGCCGCTCTGAGCCTGCTCGACCCAAAGCGGGACCTCGGCAGCGTCGCTCGCGCCGCGCGACTTGTATACTGCCGCGCAACGCCGAGCCACTGCGACTCAGGTCGCGGTGGGCGGGGGACCCAACGCGGATCGATGTGGATCCGCTGGGGCGAATCGGTCCGTCAGGGCCGTAGCGCCGCATAGTTGCCGCGCGAGCCCGTCAGCTCACCCCGTAGGCGTCGACGACAATGCGAGTCGCGCTGAAGACATACACGATGCTGCTCGTCCTTCTGGCGGGTACCGCGCTGGCCGCGACGCTCCCGGCGGGCGCGCTCGCCGCCGATGCAGGCGGCGCGGCAGCACCGGCGCCGACGCCCGCAACGCCGCCCTCGCGGGCACACACCGCCGCCGTCGCAACGTGGTTCGGACCTGGGTTCTACGGCCGGCAGACGGCTTGCGGGCAGACGCTCACCCCCGGGGTGATCGGTGTAGCCAACCGCACGCTGCCGTGCGGCACGCTCGTCCAGATCACATACAAGGGCCACACGCTCACCGTGCCCGTGCTCGACCGTGGTCCGTACGCGCATCACGCAAGCTGGGATCTGACAGCCGGCGCCGCAGGCGCGCTGGGCATCACCGAAACGGTGCGCATCGGCACGCAGGTGGTCGGCAAGACCCCCAACACGCCTACGCTCGGCCTGCCGTCGACGTCTTCGAGCACCACCGTCGCAGGCGGGTCGCTCGCAGGCTGACGGCTGCGGGCCGCCGATCTCCCTCTAGACGGATTCGTCGCGGATGGCCCCAGACGGGCCTGCGGGCGCATGGGCACGGGAGCGCGCCGCATAGGCGCCCACATCTGCGTGCGCCGCGAGCGCCGACGCCTCGCGTCCCTGCTCCGGGCACACGGCCGTACCGATCGCCACCTCCAGGGGTGCGCCGCGATGACTCGAGCGCGTGCCAACCGCGCGGGCGAGGCGCTCGGCCAGCAGCTCGGCGCCGGCGATGTCCGTTTCCGGCGCCACGAGCCAGCACCGACCGAGCCGCTCGCGCGTGAGAGATCCCGTCCACGCGCCCAGCGCACCCGTCAGCGCCAGCTCCATCTGATCCGCCATCCGTGCGATCTCCTCGGCCTGTCCCGCGCGGCGCATCCGCTCGATGTCCACCAACTCGACAAGCAACACCGCAAACGGCAGGCTGTCCCGCCTGAAGCGCTCCAACTGCGCGCCAATCAACCCGATCCACGCCGCCGGGCCGGCATCGGGCCGTTCGTCACGGATCGCGATCTCGACGGGTTGCACGTCGCGAGGATCCGACGGAGGCGCTTCCCGCGAGCGCGCGGGCTCCCCGAAAGGGAATGCGGCGACCGGCTGAGCTCGCTCGTCGACGATCACCGCCTCGGCATCGGCTCGCGCGATGTCAGATTGCCCACGCGCGGCAGGCTCCTCGAGGTTCTGCAGCCCGGCAGCGAGCGCCGGCGACGCCTCGAGCGCCGCCGCGAGCATCTCGGCGCAGACGTACGCGAGCCGGTCGCATGCGTCGCCTGCCAGCCGCGCCGACGGCTCGCGCAACTCGTCGCGCAGCGCTTCCCAGAGCACTCCTCGCAGCGCCTCGACAGCTTCCACCGCGCCGAGCTCGTCGAGCGCGCCGCAGACGACGGCGAGGCGTCGCGCCACCGCCGCGTCCGCCCTGCCGAGCGTCGCGCCGCGCCCTGTCAGCCGGTCCAACTCGAGATCCGACTCGAGCGCCCGTATGGCCTGAGCGCAGAGCGCTGGAGCCTCGTCTATGAGCGTCTCGAGGGGCACCGCCGCGACGCCCTCCAGCGGGCGGGTGAGGATCAGCGCGACCGCCCAGCGCCGCGCCAGCTCCGCGGCCCCCGACAGCAGGCGCTCGCTTGGCAGCTCGACCACGGGACGTGCGCGGGGGCTGCGGCGCGAGCGCGGATCGTCGGTCACAGCCATTGAATATCAGCCGCCGGGGACGTGAAGCGCCGGGCGGGCTGCCGCTTCACCTCCCTGCGAGAACGCCGCGAAGATAGCCTGAGGGCGTGGAGCGCCCAAAGCCGACATGACCGGTCTGTGGATCGCTGTCGCGCTGGGGATCGCAGTGACCGCCGCCCTCGTGATAAACCGCCGCCGAGCGCGCGCACAGCGCTCGGCAAAGGCGCAGATCATCGAGCTCGCGAGCGCTACCTCCTTCGACCGCGACACCGGCGCCGTGCGCTCGGTGCAGAAGGCGGATCTCGTCATCGAGCAGAGCGCGCTCGACGCGATCTGGACCCCGGCGCACCTCGAGCGCCTGGCGCGCACCTACTGGCGGTTCCTTTCGCGCGTGACGCTGGGGCTGATTCGCGTGCGCTATACGGAGTCCGAACGATCCGTGGTGCTCGTGGGACGAGCGTTGAAGCTGCTGAGCTTCGAGGCGCCCGAATACGAGATGAGCGCCACGCGCGGCCTCGTGCGCTGGCGCATCGCTCGGGGGCTGCTCGTGTCGCGGCAAGGACACGACGGCCGCGGCTACCTGCAGATCGAAGTGTGCAGGTACCCCGGTGAGGATCCGGACCACGCGCGTCTGCACGTCGAGGTCGCGGTCGCCAACTTCTATCCCTCGATCGCCTCGCGACTGAGCCTGCGCCTGTACAACGCGACGCAGTCGCGCATCCACGTGATCGTCACCTATGGGTTCCTGCGCTCACTCGCGCGCTTGGATCTCGCGGAGTCTCGAGTGGGACGCTACCGTGGCGAGGAGAGCGCTTCCGGCAACCCCTAGTGCGCGAGCGTGGCGAGGCTCGACGGGCGCGCGGCGCTCATTTGCCTTCCTTCTGTTGCAGCTTGTGAAAGGCCTTCGCTTCGGCAGCTTCTTCGGCGGCAAACTGCTTGCGTGCCGCTTCTTCAGCACCGCCACCTTTGCTGGTCGTGTGTTTGCCGGCTTTCTTTGAGCCTTTGGTCCCCGAGGTCTTCTTGCCTGCCTTGCCGTGCGCCTTGCCCGATTTCGAGCCTTTGTGTCCCTTGCCGGACTTACCGCTGTTCGTCGCTGCCGGTTTCGCGCCGGCCGCTTGCGCTCGCTTCGTGGCCGCTTGCTTCAGCTTCTGCTCTTCGGCCTTGGATGCGGCTTCGGCCTGGGCTTCCCGCTTCTTGCGTTCGATCGCGGCAGAGGCTGCGCTGCTGGGGGCGACTTCAGCAGTCGGTTCCTTTTCGACAGGTTCACCCCCGGAGGAGGAGCCGCCACAGCCCGCGATCATTAAGGCGATCGCCACCGCCAGCAGACAGAAGAGCAGCGAGCGCAGCCGGCAGCGAGCCTGCGCTTGGCCGGACGGCGTGGAGCCGGCGCCGCCGGCCTCTGTTTCACAGTTTTTCGTTGCGCTCAAAGCTACTCATTCCGACACATGTCCCGTGCTCGAGGTTTGACCTTGGAGCGTGGCCCCACTCGACGGCGGCTTTTGCGTTGACGTGGGCTTCGCCTGTTCTGCAGCGTGCTTCGCCCGTTCGTCTGCGAGCTTCCTCTGTTCTTCTTCTTTCACCTTCTTGGCGGCCGCCTTTGAAGCTTCTTCGCGTTTCTTGGCGTTCGCTTCTGCCAGCTTTTCTTTGTGCTTTGCCTCCCGTACAGCGGCCTGTTCCTTTTTCTTCGCCCTCGCCGCCGCGAGCGCTTCGGTCCTTTGCGCGTTTTCTTCGGCGGCTTCTTCGCGTTTCTTCGCTTCTATCCGCACAAGCAGTTCTTGATCCGACGTCGTTTCGGCGGCTTCCTGTTTGTGCTGTGCGAGTTCTTCGCTGTGTTCAACTTCCGCTGCGCTGGGTTCCGACCCTTTTTTGGCCTTGGCGGCGCCGCAGCCGGCCATCACGCCGGGGAGGACGATCACGACCAAGCAGGGCAACGCCGCTCGGAGGACTCTACGACCTATCACTACGTCAAGCTACCAGTCGTCGCCGTCTTGCTCAAGCGACTGACCGGCGTCTGCCGCGTCACGTGTCAACACCCGCACCGGGGCGGAAACCACGGTAGCGCCTGGTGGAACGTCGCTCGTCACGACCGTCCCGGCACCGATCCGCGCGCCACGACCGATCCGCAGGCTGCCTTCGTAGGGGCTGATGATGACCGAGTTCGCGCCGATGCGAACGTCGTCCTCGATCGTGATTCCGTGCGGCGTGCTCCATCCCGAACGCGAACGCACCGCGATGGTGACGTTGTGCCAGATCTTGACCCGGCGACCGATGACGACGTTGCTGTGGATCATCGTCCCGAAGCCGCGGTGACCCAACTTGATATCTGGGCTCACCTTCGCGCCCGGGGCGAGTGAGTTGTTGTAGAGGGCCGAGTTGAGTTTCTTGATCCACAGCGCGAGGCGCTGGTGCCCGCGATCCCGTAGCGCGATCGACAGCAGCCACAGCCGTTCGGGACTCATCGTGACGCGCGCGCCCTCACAGCCGCGCACCGGCGACGGCGCGCAGCTTGGCGCGGTCGTGCGTCGCTGTGATCCGCCTGATCGTGCCCGTACGCGCGCGCGTGACAAGCGATTCGGTGGTGGCCCCGCCGGCGCTCGGATAGCGCACTCCCTGCAGCACGTCGCCGTCGGTGATTCCGGTCGCGGAGAAGAAGACATCCTCGCCGGCGACCAGGTCGTCGCGGTCGAGTATCCGTCCAAGGTCGTACCCGGCGGCCTCGGCGGCGGCCCGCTCAGCCTCGTCGCGCGGCCACAGGCGGCCCAGCAGCTGCCCCCCGACACACTTGACCGCTGCGGCGGAGATCACACCCTCCGGCGTCCCGCCGATTCCCCACAGCAGCGCGACCGGCGAGCGCTCGGTGACGGCGAGCAGCGCCGCCGAGACATCGCCGTGCGGAATCAGGCGCACGCGCGCGCCGGCCGCGCGGATCGCCGCGATCCCCTGCTCGTGGCGAGGGCGGTCGAGCACGACCACGATGACGTCGCCGACCGGACAGCCCCGGCGCTTGGCGACGAGCGCGACGGTCTCGCCGAGCGGACGGTCGAGGTCGAGCAGGTCGGCGATGTCCGGGGCCCCGGCCAGCTTCTCCATGTACACGCAGGGACCGGGATCGAACATCGTGCCGCGCGCCGACAGCGCGATCACGGCGAGCGCGCTCGGCATCCCGTTGGCCGCCAGCGTCGTGCCCTCGAGCGGATCGACCGCGATGTCCACCCGTGGCGGCGAGCCGTCGCCGATCTTCTCGCCGTTGTAGAGCATCGGCGCCTCGTCCTTCTCGCCCTCGCCGATCACGACCACGCCGTCCATTTGGACTGAATGGAGCATGTAGCGCATCCCGTCGACGGCCGCCTGGTCGGCGGCCTCCTTGTCGCCCATGCCGACGAGCGGGGCCGTCGCGAGCGCGGCAGCCTCGGTGACGCGCACGAGCTCGAGCGCGAGGTTGCGGTCCGGCAGCTGATGGGGGGTGGTCGGGCTCAACGCGCGTCGGAAACCTATACCAGCGCCGCGGTCACTACGATCGTGGCGTGATCGACTCCACTCTGACCGTCGAGGCGCGCATCCCCGGCGCGTTGAGAGCGTCGGTCGACGACAGGCTGGCGGCAGCGACACAGGCACGGGTGGGCGAGCGGCTGCGCGAAGGTGACGCGACCCTGTGGGGCGCCCCCGACACGCCCGAGGTGGCCAAGCGCCTTGGCTGGCTGACAATCGCCGAGCGGATGCTCGGCGAGCTGGGAGCGCTCGAGCTGTTTGCCGCGGAGGTTCACGACGATGAACTCGAGGAGATGGTCCTGCTCGGGATGGGCGGTTCCTCGCTCGCGCCCGAGGTCCTGCGGCGCTCGTTCGCGGGACACGAAGGCAACGCACGGATGCACGTACTGGACTCGACCGACGCGGCGCGTATCCGCGCGGTCGAAGCCGCGGTCGATCTGCGGCGAACGCTGTTCATCGTCTCCTCGAAGTCAGGCGGCACGATCGAGCCGCTGTCGCTGTTCGCGCACTTCTTCGCGCTGGTCGGGCACGGCAGCAGCTTCATCGCGATCACCGACCCCGGCTCGGGCCTGGAAGCGCTCGCGAACAAGCATGCCTTCCGGCGCGTATTCCACGGCGACCCGAACATCGGGGGTCGCTACAGCGCGCTTTCGGCGTTCGGCATCGTCCCAGGCGCGCTGATGGGGATCCGCGTGCGGGTACTGCTCGAGGGCGCTGCAGACGCCTGCGACACCGCGCTCGGCGACGGCTCCGGCGCAGTCAGCGACGGTGCCGCCGTGTGGCTCGGGGCGGCCCTCAGCGGTATGGCGCGAGCCGGGCGCGACAAGCTCACGTTCGTGATCTCCGAAACGCTGCCCGAGCTCGGACTGTGGCTCGAGCAGCTCGTCGCGGAGTCGACCGGCAAGCACGGCACCGGCATCCTGCCGGTCGCCGACGAGCCGCTCGGCGCGCCGGCGGACTACGGCGAGGATCGCGTTTTCGCCTACCTGCCCGACCTGCACGCGCCCGACGCCGCGCTCGACGCCCGCGTCCGCGCGCTCGCCGACGCGGGACACCCGGTGATCACGATGCCCACGCAGGGCCCTACGGACCTCGGACGGGTGTTCCTGCTGTGGGAGCTCGTCGTCGCGGTCGTCGGCTGGGGCCTCGAGATCAACCCGTTCGACCAGCCGAACGTGCAGCAAGCCAAGGACGCGACCAAGCAGGTGCTAGCCGAATTCGAAGCGAATCACGAGCTTCCGCAGGTGCCCGACGCCGCCGAGACCGCAGTGCGCTCGCTGCTGCTCGACGCCCGCCCGCCGCAATACGTCGCGATCATGTCCTACAGCCAGCCCACCCCCGAGTTCGACGCGGCCGCCAGCGATCTGCGCGTAGCGATCCGCGACGCGACGAAGGCGACCACCACGTTCGGCTACGGTCCGCGCTTCCTGCACTCGACCGGGCAGTTCCACAAGGGCGGCCCCAAGACCGGGCGCTTCCTGCAGCTGATCCACGACGGTCCGAACGACGTCGAGATCCCCGGCGCGCCGTACACCTTCACGACGCTCAAGAACGCCCAGGCAATCGGCGACCTGAACACGTTGCGCGAGCTCGGCCTGCCCGCGGAGCGCGTGCGACTGCAGGGCGATGACCCCGTGGGCGCGCTGCGCGCCCTGACCGCAACGATCAACGCCGGATCGAGGAGACTCCAAAGATGACGCAGATCGGTTTCGTCGGGCTGGGCAAGATGGGCGGCAACATGGTGCACCGCATCCGCCGCGACTCCGAGCACGAGGTCGTCGCCTTCGACTTCGACGAGAAGGCGGTCAAACAGGCAGTCAAGAACGGCGCCGCCGGAGCGGGCTCGCTGAAGAACCTCGTCAAGCAGCTGCAAGCGCCGCGCATGGTATGGATCATGGTCCCCGCCGGCAAGCCGACGCAGGAAACGGTGGACAAGCTCGCAAAGCTGCTCGAGCGCGGCGACATGATCATCGACGGCGGCAACTCCAAGTGGACCGACGACAAGCGCCGCTCCCAGCAGCTCAAAGCGAGCGGGATCGAGTACGTCGACGTCGGCGTATCCGGCGGCGTGTGGGGGCTGGAAGTGGGCTACTGCATGATGGTCGGGGGCCCGCCCAAAGCGGTCACACGGCTCGCGCCGATTCTCGACGTCCTCGCTCCAGCGACCAATGAGCAGAGCCGCGCGGCCATCGGCGATCGCGGCTGGCTGCGCTTTGGTCCGTCAGGCGCGGGGCATTACGTGAAGATGGTCCACAACGGCGTCGAGTACGGCCTGATGCAGGCCTACGCGGAGGGCTTCGACGTGTTCGACAAGTGTGAGTATGAGCTCGACAACGCCAAGATCGCACACCTCTGGGGCCAGGGCTCGGTGGTACGTTCGTGGCTGTGCGAACTGGCCGCGCGCGCGTTCGAGGCGGACGGCAACAAGCTCGAAGCCATCGAGGGCTACACCGAGGACTCCGGCGAGGGTCGCTGGACGATCGAGGACGCGACCGCCCATGACGTGCCCACACCGGTGATCACGGCATCGCTCTACGCACGCTTTCGCTCGCGCGGCAACGGCGATTTCGCCGACCGCGTGCTCGCCGCGCTTCGCAACCAGTTCGGTGGCCATGCGGTCAAGAGCGCACCGAAAGCAGCGGGACGCTGACGATGGCTGTCACGGCCGGTCGTCCGACGGACGAGCCCGCGCCGGAGAACCCGCTCACGGCTGGACTCGAGCGACTGCCTGTACCCCCGACTTCGCTCGTGATCTTCGGCGCCACCGGCGATCTGGCCAAGCGCAAACTGCTGCCCGCGCTGTACAACCTCGCCCACGACGGCGCGTTGCCCGAGCACTTTCACCTGGTGGGGGTCGCGCGCAAAGAAAAAGCGGACGAGGACTACCGCGAGGAGTGCGAGGAGGCGATCAGGCGCTTCTCGCGGCGCAAACCAGACGACGACGTCCTCAAGAGCCTGCTCGAAAATGTTCGCTACGTGCCGGGTACCTTCGACGACGAGGCCGTGTACAGCGAACTGTGCACCGTGCTGGACGAGTTCGAGAAGGAAGCCGGCGAGCCCCTGAACCGGGCGTTCTACCTGTCGACGGCGCCGAACTTCTTCCCCGTGATCATCGAACGGCTGGGCGGCTCCGGCCTGGCGCGCGCCGACACTGACGCGCACCGTGAAGTGCGCGTGATCATCGAGAAGCCCTTCGGAACGACGCTCGAGCAGGCGCGCGAGCTCAACCGCCGCGTGCTGTCGATCTTCGAAGAGAGCCAGGTCTACCGCATCGATCACTACCTGGGCAAGGAGACCGTCCAGAACATGCTGGCGTTCCGCTTCGCCAACGGCATGTTCGAGCCGCTGTGGAACCGCAACTACATCGAGAGCGTGCAGATCACCGCTGCGGAGGACCTCGGCATCGGCTCACGCGCGGACTACTACGACAAGGCGGGCGCGCTGCGCGACCTGATCCAGAACCACATGCTGCAGCTGCTGTGCCACGTCGCGATGGAGCCGCCCGTGCACTTCGCAGCCGAAGAGGTGCGCAACGAGAAGGTCAAGGTCCTGGAGGCGATCCACGAGCCGACGCCCGAGCAGGTCGCCGAGATCGCTGTGCGCGCGCAGTACGGACCCGGGCACGCCGGCGGCGAAGACGTGCCGGGCTATCTGCAAGAGGAGGGCGTGCCGGAGGACTCGACGACCGAGACCTACGCCGCGCTGCGCCTGGAAGTCGACAACTGGCGCTGGGCCGGGGTTCCGTTCTACCTGCGCACCGGCAAGCGCCTGGCGCGCAAGATCACCGAGATCGCGGTCACGCTCAAGCCCGTCCCCCATCTCGCCTTCAGCCAGGCCGGCTCACTCGGCGTGCAGCCCAACCAGCTCGTGCTGACGCTGCAGCCGAACGAGGGCGTGTCGCTGCTGCTCGGCGCGAAGATCCCCGGCACGCGCATGAGCATCCGCCCCGTGAAGATGGAGTTCCTTTACGGCACCGCCTTCCTGTCGCAGTCGCCCGAGGCCTATGAGCGCCTGATCACCGACGCGATGCGCGGCGACCCGACGCTGTTCACGCGCAACGACGAGGTCGAGGCGCAATGGCGGATCTGTGATCCGATCGTGAAAGCGTGGGCGCAGACGCCCGGGCCGCTGCCGAAATACCCCGCCGGCTCGCAGGGCCCGAACGAGGCCGAGCAGCTGCTGCGGGAGGCCGATCACTGGCGCGCGATCTGATGGCCCACGGCGAGGCTCTGGCCGTTCGCAGCGACGCGGTCTGGAGCGAGCAGGGCACGACCCCCGACGCGATTGAAGCGGCGCTGCGCGAACTGCTCGTGCAGGTCCATTCCGAACACAGCGAGTATGTGCCGGCGCGCGTGCTGAACATGATCGTGTTCGTCGATCGCGAATGGAGCGGCGAGATCGCCAACCGCCTTCGCGGCGTCGGGCGCTACCACGCCTCGCGCCTGCTCGTGCTCGCCTACGAGCCGCGGCGCGAGCGCCTGGATGCGCGCGTGACGATCGTCTCCGAAGACGCGTCCGCTGCAAGTGGGCTGGCGCTGCTGCGCGAGACCGTCGTCGTGGAGCTCGGCGAGCGCCACCTCGATGACCTGCTGACGATCGCAGACCCGCTGGTGGTTACCGACCTACCGACCCTGCTGTGGTCGCCGCACGGCCATCACGAGATCGTGACCGAACTGCTCGAGCTCGCGCAGGCGGTGCTGGTGGATTCGGTCGAGGCGCCGGTCGCCCAGGAGGCGCTTGACCGCGCGTGCGAGCTGAGCGAGCGGGCTTACGTCGTTGACCTCGCATGGCTGCGGTCGACGCCCTGGCGCGAGCGCCTCGCCTCGACCTTTGACCCGGTTTGGCTGCGTCGTGAGTTGGGCATGATCACCGAGGTAACCGTGCGTCACCATCCCGCCTCCACCGCCGCCGCAGCGCTGCTCGTAGGCTGGCTGGCCTCGCGCCTGAGCTGGCGGACGGGGTCGCTCGTCAGCGAGGCGGGTGCGCTCGTCGGAGCCACGCAGACGGGCGACTACGACGTCGCTGTCCGCTTGGAGGTCGCGCCGGAGCTGCAGGTGCCGGGCCTCGAGGCGCTGGCACTCGACACCGCGTCGGGCATGCACCTGCGTCTCAGTCGCGGCCGCGGTGGGCTGCGCGCCCACAGGCGTGACAGCGGCGGTGGGGAACGGGAATGGACGCTCCTCGGCGCCTCGCGAGGCGAGGGCGGCGTTCTCGGCGAGGGCATCCGCCAAGCGCTCCTGCGCGACCCCACCTACCTGCCAGCGCTCAAGGCGGCACGCGAGATGCTCGCGCCGGCGTCGTGACCCGCCTGACCACCTGCCCCGATGCGGACACGGTCGCACAGCGCGCCGCCGCACACATCGTGCGCCAGCTGCGCCAAGCCAAGGAGCAGCGCGGCGTTGCACACCTGGCGCTCAGCGGCGGCACCACGCCGGGGCGCACATACGATCTGCTGGGCGGCGCCGAGCCCGACGATCTGAGCGGTGTCGAGCTGTGGTTTGCCGACGAGCGCTGCGTGCCGCCGCAGGACGCCGAGAGCAACTACCTGCTCGTCGCCCAGACACTGCTGGCAAGCGCGAAGATCGCACCTGAGCGCGTGCACCGGATGCAAGGCGAGGCGGGCCCGTACGAGGGCGCACGTCGCTACGCCGAGGAGCTGGTCGAGCACGTGCCGGGCGACGGTGCGACCACAGCGTCGCTACCGGTGCTCGATCTGATCGTGCTCGGCATCGGCCCCGACGGTCACGTCGCATCGCTGTTCCCCGGAGCCGAGACACTGGATGCCGGCGAGGAGGCGATCTGCCTCGGTGTCGAGGACTCGCCGAAGCCCCCTCCACAGCGGATCACGCTGAGCCTCGCCGTGCTGCGCGCCGCGCGCGAGTGCCTGCTGCTCGCGACCGACGCCAGCAAGGCCAACGCGATCAGTGCGATGCTCGGCGAGCCCAGCAGGCATGTACCTGCGAGCCTGCTGCGGCGCGAGCGGTTGACGGTGATCGTCGACGACGCGGCCGCACCGGAGGGCTCGGAGCGGTGAGCAGCCCCAACGCGCGCGAGGCGGTGCTGGTACGCCACGCCGAGACGGAGTGGAGCCTCAACGGCCGCCACACCGGCCGCACAGACCTTCCCCTCACCGACCACGGTCGCGTCCTCGCCGCCGCCCTGCGCGAGCGGCTGCGGGCGTGGCAGTTCGCGCTTGTGCTGGTCAGCCCGGCACGCCGCGCGCGGGAAACGTGCGAGCTATGCGGGTTGGGCCCCGAGGCGCAGGTCCGCGACGAGCTGCACGAGTGGGACTACGGCGACTACGAGGGGCTGACGACGGCGGAGATCTGGGAACGGCGCCCGGGCTGGGTGCTGTGGCGTGACGGCTGCCCCGGGGGCGAGAGCCCCGCCGACGTGGGCGCGCGCGCCGACGGCGTGGTCGCCGAGATCGCCGCCAACGATGGCGACGTGGCGGTGTTCTCGCACGGACATATGCTGCGCGTGCTCGGCGCGCGCTGGATCGCGCTCGCGCCGGAAGGGGGTGGCCGCCTGGGGCTCTCGACCGCCGCCATCTCTGTGCTCGGGCACGAGCGCGACACGGCTGTGATCGGCCGCTGGAACGACACCGGTCTGTAACACTTTCGCTGCTGGGGGGACTTTCGTTCTAGAGTGAGCCAGCACGGTCGCTCCGGAGTGGCACAGCATCGCCGGCTATGGCAACTCGCGCGCTAAAGAACTCCCCTCTTCCCTGCGACGCCGCGCAGATGCTGCGCGCACTCGGCGCGGCTCGGGAGCGGACGCTGTCGCTGGTGGCGGAGC
Source organism: uncultured Solirubrobacteraceae bacterium (assembly GCA_963737025.1). Classification (GTDB taxonomy): domain Bacteria; phylum Actinomycetota; class Thermoleophilia; order Solirubrobacterales; family Solirubrobacteraceae; genus Palsa-744. The sequence continues at coordinate 534,797 of CAVTRA010000003.1, read as the reverse complement.
TCGACGACGAGCAGCTCGAGCGCGTTCACTCGCCGATCATGAGCCCGCTGGTGTGGGACCTCGCGCACATCGCGGCCTACGAGGACCTGTGGCTGGGCCATCGCCATGGCGGCCTCGAGCTGCTGCGGCCCGACCTCGCCAACCTCTACGACGCGTTTGAGACCCCGCGCGCTGTGCGCGGCGAGATCGAAGCGCTCGGTCCCGCCGACGCGCGCACATACATGTCCGCTGTCAGCGAACGCAGCGCTGAGGTGATCGCCGAGCGCGGCGTCGGAGATGGCGTGCTGTGCGAGCTGGTCCTGCGCCACGAGCTCCAGCACGCCGAGACCATGCGACAGACGATGGCGATCGCCGGGTTGCTGCCAAGCGCCGAGGAGGCGGCCGCCCGCGCGCCGCTCGCGCCGGACGCCCCTTCCGCGGGCTGGCTCGAGCTTCCGGCCGGCGCTTTCGCGATGGGCGCCGTCGCGGAGGGCTTCGCCTACGACAACGAGCGCCCGCGCCACAGTGTCGAGCTGCGCGCGTTCGCGATCGCGCGGCGCCCGGTGAGCAACCAGAGCTGGATGAGCTTCAGCCAGGGCGGTGGCTATGAGCGGCGCGAGTGGTGGTCGCGCGAGGGCTGGGCGTGGAAGGAGGAGCACGACATCACGCATCATCCAGTCGTGGCGAATGGCCACCCGGAGGCGCCCGTGTGCCACGTCTCCTGGTTCGAGGCCGACGCCTTCGCGCGCGCTCACGACGCGCGGCTGCCCACTGAGGCTGAGTGGGAGAAGGCGGCGACCTGGACCCAGCAGTTCCCCGCACGAGGTCTCGCCGGGGTCGGCCGCGTGTGGGAGTGGACGGGCTCGCACTTCGTCGGCTACCCGGGCTTTGAGCCCTATCCCTACCGCGAGTATTCGCAGGTGTTCTTCGGCGAGGACTACCGCGTGCTGCGCGGGGGATCGTGGGCGAGCGATCCACGCGTCGCGACCCTCACCTTCCGCAACTGGGATCTGCCGCAGCGGCGCCAGATCTTCGCCGGCGTGCGCCTCGCGAGGGAGCTGTGATGGAATCCTCTACGCCGCAGCAGCCGCTCGCCGAGGACCTCGTGGGCGCGATCCAGATCGACTCGCACCTCGACGCCACCAATGAGCGCTCGCTCGCCGAGGACGTGCTCGACGGGCTCACCCGCCCGTTCAAGGAGTTGCCCCCCAAGCATTTCTATGACGCGCGCGGCGCCGAGCTGTTCGATCAGATCTGCGACCAGCCCGAGTACTACCCCACGCGCACCGAGCGCGCGATCCTCGAGCAGCAGGCGGAGCTGCTGGCGGAGCTGACCGGCGCGGTCGAGCTCGTGGAGCTCGGCTCCGGCACGGCGGCGAAGACGCGCGTCCTGCTCGACGCACTGTTTGCCGCAGGCACGCTGGAGCGCTATGTGCCGGTGGACGTCACCGAGAGCATGGTGCGCGACTGTGCGCAGGAGCTCACCAGCGAGTATCCGGGCCTACGCGTGCACGGCGTGATCGGCGACTTCGAGCGGCACCTCGATCGCGTCCCGCCCGCGGCCGGCCCGCGGATCGTGGCCTTCCTCGGTGGCACGATCGGCAACTTCCCGCCCGGCAGCCGTCGACGCTTCCTGCGCCAGATCGCGCGCCTGCTCGGACCGTCCGATCACCTGCTGATGGGCACCGACCTGGTCAAGGACCCAAGCGTGCTCGAGGCGGCTTATGACGACGCCCAGGGCGTGACCGCGGCGTTCAACCGCAACGTTCTGCACGTGCTCAACCGCGAGCTGCAGGCGGACTTCGACCCGGACGACTTCGAGCATGTGGCCCTGTTCGACCCCAACAACGAGTGGATCGAGATGCGGCTGCGGGCGCGCCGCGAGCACACTACGCTCGTGCGCGACCTCGACCTGCCCGTGCACTTCGACGCCGGCGAGGAGATGCGCACAGAGATCAGCGCAAAGTTCACGCCCGAACGTCTCGAGGGCGACCTGTCCGCGGCGGGCCTCGAGCTCGTGCGCTGGCTGACCGACCCCGAGGCGCTGTTCGCGCTGTCGCTGTCGCGCGTGCGCTCAGATCAATAGGCTCCAACCCATGAACATCGAAGGCAGCGCAGCGCTCGTCTCCGGCGGCGCATCCGGCCTGGGCGAGGCGACTGTTCGCGCCCTGCACGCGCGCGGCGCGCACGTCACGATCGCCGACGTCAATGCCGAGAAGGGCCAGGCGCTGGGCACCGAGCTCGGCCTCGAGTTCGTCGCCTGCGACGTCCGCGAGGAGGACCAGGTGCAGGCTGCGGTCGAGCGGGCCGCCAGCGCCGAGGGCGGCCTGCGCATCGCTGTCAGCTGTGCGGGCACAGGCTGGGCGCAGAAGGTCGCCGGCTCGAAGGGGCCACACCCGCTGATGCCATTCGAGACGATCATCTCGATCAACCTGATCGGGACGTTCAATCTGCTGCGGCTGGCCGCGAGCGCAATGATCGCGAACGAGCCATTGCAGGACGGCGAACGTGGCGTGTGCGTGCATACCGCCTCGATCGCGGCGTTCGATGGCCAGGTCGGTCAGATCGCCTACTCGGCGTCCAAGGGCGGCGTCGTAGCGATGACGTTGCCGGCCGCACGCGACCTCTCCCAGTACGGGATTCGCGTCAACACGATCGCACCTGGACTGTTCGACACACCGCTGCTCGCGGCGCTGCCCGAGGAGGCTCGCAGCAAGCTCGGTGCCGGCGTCCCGTTCCCGCAGCGTCTTGGCCAGCCCGCCGAGTACGCGCAGCTGGCCTGTCACATCGTCGAGAACCGCATGCTCAACGGAGAGACGGTCCGGCTCGACGGCGCGTTGCGGATGCCGCCGCGCTGAGGTTCTGAGGCGTCAGTCGATCGCCTCGTAGCCCCACAGGCTCACGAGGTCGCGATCGAGATACTCGCTCAGCGCCTGTACTTCGGGCTTGAAACGGCGCCGCAGCTCGAGCATCAGCTGTTCGTCGGGCGGGCGCGGGCTGCCGAGCACGACATTACGCTGGAGCGTCCGAAACGCCGTGTGGCGCAGTCGCCTGGGTGTCAGGCGCACGAGCGTCTTGCGGACCATGCGCGCGCCCCGGCTCCGGCCGTAGGTCACCGCGAACATGCTCGCGTCCAAGCCCACGCGCCGGCGGACGCTGGGGTTGGCTTCCACAACCTCCACCGGCGCCGTGTCGTCGACGCCGAGGAAGCGCTGCACCTGGCGCAGCGTCCGCTCGTTGTCGGCGCGAAAGTCCTCGTAGATCAGCACGAGCACCTGATCTCGGGGGAAAACCGCGTGATAGCGACGCAACTGCTCGAGGTATCCCGCGCGCTCGGTGTAGAGCAGCAACTTCGGCTGCGACGCGGCGAGCTCGGTCAACGCGCGTCCCGCGCGCCTGTCATCTTCGAGCGCAAGCGCCTTGCGGAGATCGGGCTCGTCCTCCGCGCGATTCTGCAGCAGCTGCAGGTGCAGCGAGCGCACGAAGCTTGTCGGCTCGCGCAGCACGGCGACGATGCGCGCCGCCGGCTGGGCGGCGGCGATCCTCGCCGCCGCGCCCGGGGACCAGATGTGGCGTGTCGAGGCGTCTCCCACGAGCTGGTCCGCCCGTGCCGCCTCGAACAAAGCCGTGTACTCCGAGCGCGTCCGCTCGCCGGCTGGCGAACGCTGGTCGCCGGCGGTGACTCGCAGGTCGCTCGCGAAGAACTGTGGCTCCTTCACATCGGACATGTAGATGTGCGGATGGCGCTTGAGCATTGCGTAGAGCGCTGTCGTGCCGCACTTGGGGTGGCCGATAACGAAGAAGTCGGGCATCCGCCCCGGGACGGGCTGCTCTGCGGGCGCCGACCCCTCGGCGCTCGTGGGCTGCACGCGTTCACTGTGCTCGCTCGCGGACAACGTCAGCTCAGCTGCTGCGGGTGAGCCGCTTGGCGTCCGGGATGCTGCGCAGCCGCTCGCGCGTGAGGACATCGGGCGCCAAATCGAGGAACCGCAGCAGCGGATCAATCTCGACGTCGGGCTCGTCGCACAGCCGGTTCATGTCGAGCTGGTGGTAGCGCGCGCCGAGGCGCGTTCGCCCGATGTGCTCGGTTCGCGCTGTCACCACGCGGCTGAACTCGAGCGAGCGCTCGACGAGCTCGGCGCGCGTGCGAGGAGATTTGAGCCCGACTCGCAGGCACCAGCGGTCGAAGCGTGTGTGGTTGCGTCGCGGCGGCTCGAGGCCCAGGTGCCGGCTCCAGTTGTAGAGCATCGTGTGGTTGTGACCGTGGGCGATCTGCTCGGGATCGCGCAGCACGTGGATGAAACGCAGACCCGGGAACGCCGTGTCGAGCTCCTCGAGCAGAAGCAACACGTTGGGCTCCTTCCAGCCCCAGCCGGTCGTTCGGGTGGGGTCGTGCCCAGCGCTCGAGAGCAGACGACGCGCGCGCTCGGGCGCCCAGCGCATGCCCCGCCTGCGACCGAGACGGTCGATACCACGCGGCATCGTCCCCGCCATCGCGCCGTACATCGTGAGCCGCTCGCGCAGCGGGGGCGCAGTACCTACGGTCATGCTTCTCGAGAACAGACGCGCCGCTGCGTCGATCCGGCGCTGGCGCGGTGCCGCGCGACCGTACCAGCGGGGGCGCTTGAACAGGAACGTCGAGGTGAGATTGTCGAGCGCAGGGTTGAGGTCGTCGCCGAGATAGAAGCCCAGCTCGATCAACAGCTGGGCCGCGACGCGCGTGCCGCTGCCGCCGATTCCAGCGACGACGAGTGGCGGGTCGTACCCGTCGGGAAGCGACACGACACCGCCTCGCGGGTCGGCAGCCGCGGCGCGTGGGTCGGTCGATCCGGCGTCGCGCACGGCGCCGTTGCCTACTCCGGGCGACATCCGCGCGTCCGCTTCAGACCCGGACGTCATAGTCGGGAGTATAACCGGTAAAGATAGGCCTGATCGCGGGTCCGCCGACGTTTACGCCGTCTACAGTTGTCATCAGCGAGCAGCCCTGTGGTATCTTGTCGCCGCGAGATGACGGTTCACGTGGCAACGGTGCACTTTCGTTCGCCGCGGTGGATTGAGATTCAGGTAACACATCTGCGTCAGCACATTCCTGCGCCGCTGATGATCTGGGGAGGCCTGCAGGGCATCGACGCGCGGCACTACCAGCACTTCGACCGTGCGATCGAGCATCGCGGTCGTGTCACTCACCCTGAAAAGCTGAATCATCTCGCGCTGGAGATCTCGAGCGAGGCGGCGCCGGAGGATCTGTTGATTTTCCTTGACGGCGACGCCTTCCCGATCGCAGACCTCGGCCCGCTGCTGACGCGCGGGCTCTCCGAGGCGCCCCTGCTGGCCGTGCGTCGCATCGAGCAGGCGAACGAGCCGCATCCGCACCCGTGCTTCTGCGTGACGACGGTTGGCTTCTGGCGCAGCCTTCCGGGTGACTGGTCGCAGGGTTACACATGGATCGACGCGGACGGCGCGGTCTCGAACGGGCCGGGGGCGAACTTGCTCCGCGCGCTCGAGCTGACCAACACACCTTGGGTTGAGTTGCACCGCTCGAATGCAAACGACTTGCACCCTTCGCTCTTCTCTGTCTATGGCGGCGTCGTCTATCACCACGGCGCGTCCTTTCGCGACCACGGCGTGCTGCTCAGATCCGATCGAGAGGCCGCGCCTCCGCTGCTGCGAGTGCCCTCCCTGCCCGGCGTGGCCCACGCCGTGCGCCGGATCAACCGCAGGCGCTGGCGACACTGGCGGCGCGAGCGCGAACGCGCCAACGCTGAGCTCTCCGAGACCGTGTACCGGCGGATCGCGAGCGGTGATCCGGACTGGCTGGCGAGCGTCGGCGGCGAAGCCGTGAGCGTGTAACAGCTCGCCGGCGGCGAGGGCCGTCTCAGTCGGGGCGGGCATCGGCGTGCCACCCGGGGCGCTTCGGGCGCGACTCGCCGCGACCGAGGCGTGCAGCTTTGCGCACTCTCCTCGCGACTTTGTCGCGCAGCGCCAGCGGCGGTGGCCACGTACGCGGCAGCTCGCGCTCGTTGACGCGCGCGGCGAGCGCATCGTAGTCCTCGTGCGCGCCGTGAATGATGTGCACCCGGTCCACAACGGTTGTCGGATAGCCAAGGCGAAAGTTGTACTCTGGCGCGAGTACGAACAGCCGCAGCCCGTGTTCCCATGCACAGCGGCGAAAGGCCGGCTGATCGGCACGCCGGCTGTTACTCGCTTTGGTCGCGCCGGGAAAGGGCTCCTCAGACAGCCACGCGAGATAGGTCTCTTCCCAGCTGCGCAGGAAGGCAGCCACGCGGTCGCTGGCCCGCCACGCGAGCACGCCCGTGTTGAACTCGTAGAACGCGTGCGGGACGCCAGGGTCGGCGAGTCCGCGATAGGCCGGTGCGTACGCGACCGCGACGTCGTAGTGATCCAGAAGGGCCAGCAGGTGGACGATCTCGTCGACGACGAACGTGTCGCTGTCGAGGTAGATCGTGCGCTCGAACGGCGAACGACGGATGTTGGCGATCTTGTCAGCGTAGGGGTTCGCCGACGGATCGAAATGCTGGAATGACACACCCTCCTCGCTGTCACCTTCGCGCGAGGTGAAGATCAGGTGAGGCACCGCGTTGTGGCGCAGCGAGGACCGCGCCGATCGCAGCGCCTCACCTATGTAGAAGTCACCAGCGCACGAATAGATGATCCCTTCGGCGGACGCGGCAAGGGGCGTCGTCGCGTCAGGCACCTGGCGTGCGCACCCGTGAGCGAGCGACCATCACGACAGGCGTTCCACCAGCATCGCCATACCCATGCCGCCGGCGACGCACATCGACTCGATGCCGTATGTCACATCGAGCGTCTCCAGATCGTTGAGCAGCGTCGTCATGATGCGCGCGCCGGTCATACCGAACGGATGACCGAGTGCGATCGCGCCACCGAACGGGTTGAGCTTCTCGTCCGGGATCCCCAGCTCGTCTTTGCACGGCACGATCTGCGCCGCGAAGGCCTCGTTGATCTCAACCACATCGACGTCGTCGATCGTCATGCCGGTGTTCTTCAGCAGCTGCTGAATCGCCGGGATTGGACCGAGACCCATGACCTCGGGCCGGATCGCCGCGACCGTCGAGGCCACGATCCGCGCGCGCGGGGTGAAACCCGCGGACCTCGCCTTCTCATCGCTCATGATCAGCAGCGCGGCTGCGCCGTCGTTGAGCGGGCACGCGTTGCCTGCGGTGACTGTGCCGTCCTCTTTGAACACAGGTCGCAGCGACGCCAGCGCCTCCAGCGTCGTCCCCGGGCGCGGTCCGTCGTCCTTGGAAACGACCGTCTCGGGCACGTCGATCTCGTTGCCCTCCTTGTCGACGTCCTTGTGCGCCGGCACCGGCACGGGAATGATCTCCTTGTCGAAATGCCCAGATTCCTGCGCTGCGACTGCGCGTGTCTGTGAGATCAGCGCCCACGCGTCCTGGGACTCACGGCTGACTTTGCGTTCCTCCGCGACGTTCTCGGCCGTCATCCCCATCGTGATGTACGCGTTGTACAGCGAGCCCTCGGAGCCGTCCAGCTTCGGGTGAAACTCGAACGCAGCCCCCGGCGCGGTGCGCGACACCGCCTCGACCCCAGCGGCGATGTAAGTGTCACCCTCACCCACCTTGATCGCGTGGAACGCCATGCGTGTCGTCTGCAGCGAGGACGCGCAGAAGCGATTGACCGTGCATCCGGGCACGTGGTAATCGATGCCCGCGAGCAGCGTCGCCATGCGGCCGATGTTGTAGCCCGACTCGCGCTCGCCATAGCCACAGCCCATCATCACATCGCCGATCGAGCTCTGGTCGAGCTGAGGGTTGCGCTCGATCAGAGCTTTCAGCGGCAACGCTGCCAGGTCATCCGCGCGCACGGACTTGAGCGACCCCTTGGCGGCACGTCCGATCGGCGTGCGAACGGCGTCGACGATTACAGCTTCGGGCATGCGAGATTCTCCTTGGTCGGTTGACGGCCCAGTTGACGGCGCGGGCGGTGGACGGCCGCGGCGTGCTCAGTCTATGCGCTCATAGCCCCACTCGCTGACCAGATCCCGGCCCAGATACTCGCTCAGCGCCACCACCTCGGGTTTGAAGCGAACGCGCAGCCGTCGCATCAGCGCCTCGTCAGCCGGTCGTTGAGGTCGGTAGGCGACGCGGCGGAAGGCAGCCGAGATCGAGTCGCCACTGAGTCGTCCCGGCGCGATCGCGTCGAGTGTCCTCACGAGCGGGCCTTTCGCGCCCGGATGCAGGCGAGCTCGCCGGATCACGCGCCGTAGCTGATGCAGCCGCCGCGAGCGTACGTCCTTCAGCGGCCTCGTCTCGACCGGCGAGATCGGCACAGTCGTGTCGACGCTCAGGAACCCAAGGACCTCGCGCACGACTGCCTCGTTGTCACGCCTGAAGTCCTCATAGACGAGCACCAGCACCTGCTCGCGCGGGAACTCCGCGTACAGCCGCCGCAGCTGCGTGGTGTAGCGCACGTGCTCGGAATAGAGGAGCGACTGCGGCGAGACAGAGCGACGCGGAATGTGTTTGCCTGCGCGCCTCTCCTCCTCGAGCTGAATCGCACGGGCGAAGTCGATCTCGTCCTCGATGTGAGTCGCAACCAACTGGAGGTGGAGCGAGCGAAGAAATGCCGCCGGCTCTCGAAGCAGGACAATGATGCGGGCGTCCGGCCGCAGCTCGGCGATTTCGCGCGGCGCGTCCTCCGAGCGGATGTATTGCGGGGAAGCCTCGCCCACGGTCTGTTCGGGAGCGGCCTCGGCGAACAGCGAGAGGTAGTCCTCGAGCGTGTTCGGGCGGTTACGTGTGCTCGGTTTGTCGAATCGGGAGCGGAGCTCCCTGCCGAAGTACCACGGCTCCTTGACATCGGACATGAAGATCTGCGGATGCTCGCTGAGCATCATGAACAGCGCGGTCGTGCCGCACTTCTGGTGTCCCACGATGAAGAAGTCGGGCGCGCGCGCCTGCGTCGCAGCCGGGCCACCCGAGCCACGGACTTCGACGCCCGCGGGCGACGGCTCGTCTGGCACTGTCATTAGGTCCGGAGTGTAACGGCGCGGCTAGGTCTATAGGTCCAAGCGGCTGACGCCGAGCTCGTCGAAGCCGACGTGGTGTGCGAGCTCGTGGCGAACGGTCCGCGTCACCTGATCGCGAAGGAGATCCGGGTCGTGGCCGAAGTCGCGACGCAGCGTGTCGCGAAAGATCACGATGCGGTCGTGCGTGTTGTCGCGGGAAGCGCCGTCGCCCTGATAGAGCCCGTAGGCGCCGCGCCGCCGACCCCCGTCGGAGATCACGACCGCAACATGCGCGAGCGCGTTTCTCAGCAGATCCGGCAGATCATCCAGCGCGTCGCGGACGAGCTCCTCGAAGTCCGTGTCGTTGAGCGGGTCGAGCTCCATGAACTCGGCTTCTTCGGGCGCCACGACCAGGCCTTCGCGGGCGAGCCGCTCGGAGTGGCGGACGATCTCTTCGAACTCGCTCTCTGACTCCGGGTTGCGCCAGCCGGCCAAGCGCACGGCGACGAACGCCACGCTGCCCATCAAGACCATCGCCACGATCACGCCCAGGGCGACGTCCTCGAGCGCCCGCACCACGCCGATCGAGCTGAACCCCTGGCCGACCACGAGCACCACCAGCCCGATGGACATCGCCACCAGCGCCGCCACACCGGCGCGCCGAAGAGACCGTGGATCTTCGGGAGGGGTGGACGCGCGCATCGCCTGAGGTCGTCCTATTTCAGCGTACGGGCGATCACGAGACGCTGGATCTCGTTGGTGCCCTCGTATATCTGGGTGATCTTCGCGTCTCGCATCATGCGCTCCACCGGGTACTCCTTGACGTAGCCGTAGCCGCCCAGAACCTGCACGGCCTCGACCGTCACGGCCATCGCCGTGTCCGAGCAGAAGACCTTGGCCATCGATGAGTACTTTGCGCGCTGCGGGTGGCGTTGGTCGGCCATCGCGCACGCCTTGTACAGCAGCTCGCGGGCTGCCGCGGTGCGGGTTTCCATGTCGGCGAGCTTGAACTGGATCGCCTGAAATTCGTTGATCGCCTTGCCGAACTGACGACGCTCGCGCGCGTAGGCCACGGCGTAGTCTGTTGCGCCCTGGGCGATGCCGACGGCCTGCGCGGCAGCTCCGAGGCGCGTGCGCTCGAGCGTGCCAAGCGCAACGGATAGACCCTTGCCGACCTCGCCGATCACGTTCGCGTGCGGGACGCGCACATCCTCGAAGATCGGCTGGCCGGTGGGCGAGGCGCGGATGCCGAGCTTGTGCTCGAGCTTGCCCACGCTGAATCCGGGCCGGTCGGCCTCCACGACGAACGCGGTCAGCCGTCGGGTGTCGCGGTCTGTGACGGCGAAGGTGATGTAGAAGTCCGCCACGCCGAGGTTGGAGATCCAGTTCTTGGTGCCGTTGATCACCCACTCATCGCCATCGCTGACGGCGGTGGTCTTCATCCCCGCCGGGTCCGAGCCGGCCTCCGGCTCCGACAGCGCGAACGCCGGCGACCACTCTCCGGTGGCGCACCTGGGCAGGAAGCGCTCCTTGAGCTCCTCTGAGCCGAACAGCTGGATCGGCAGCGTGCCGAGCTCCTGGACCATCAGGATCAGCGCGCAGGCCGCGTCGACCTTCGCGATCTCCTCCACAGCCATGTTCAGCATCAACGTGCCCGTGCCCGTGCCGCCGTACTCGGTTCCGAATGGCAGCCCGAGGATGTCCTGCTCGGCGAGCAGCTTGCGCACGTCCCACGGATATTCCGCGCGCTCGTCGATCTCGGCCGAGCGCGGCGCGATCCGCTCACGCGCGATCTGCCCGATCGTCTCACAGAGGTCCAGGTGCTCCTGGGGCACCGTGTAGACGTCGCTGAGCGCCTCCATTCCCTCATACTAGTGGCGGCTGGCTGCGCGACGCGCACCCACGCTCGAGCCGGGAAGAACCACGCGCGCGCAGCGCCGCTCCCACCGTGGGCGGCCCGCTACGCTCAACCTATGAGCCCGGCGGACGCTTCGCAGACGATCGCGATCGAGCCCGTGCAGCTCGCAGCATGGCTGGAGCAGGACGACGCGGTTCAGGTGATCGACGTGCGCGAGCCCTACGAGCGCGATGCCGGGCACATCGCCGGGACGCGCCACATCGAGCTCGTCCAGCTCTCCGCCGCCGCGGACACAGTCGAGCGCGAGCGGCCGGTGGTGTTCTACTGCCGCGTCGGCGCGCGCTCGGAGATGGCCGCCCAGGCGTTCCGCGCCGCCGGCTTCGAGGCATACTCGCTGAGCGGCGGACTCCTGCGTTGGGCCAACGAGGAACGCCCGCTGGCGCCGGATGGCGGCTCCGTCGCCGAGCACTAGCCAGAGTTTCCAAGAGCGATATCGAATCCGACGACAGGAGGAATCACACGTATGGAGGCTTCGAGCGAGTACCCGAACGTGAGCTTCGGCGAGGGCTATGCGGTCGCCCATCTGGAGGACCTGGGCGAGGGCCCCGGCTTCCGCAAGGTGCGAAAGGGGCTGGGCGTCACCGCGTTCGGCGTCAACGCAGTCGTGATCCCGCCCGGCATCGAGTCCGGCTTTCACTATCACGACGCCCAAGAGGAGCTGTACTTCGTCCATCGCGGCTCGATCGAGATGGAATTCGGGGACGGGAGCGTCGAGCGCCTGCACGAGGGCGGCATGGCGCGTGTCGACGCCGCGACCGTGCGCCGCGTGCGCAACGTCGGAGACGTCGACGCCATCTATCTGTGCGCGGGCGGCAAGGACGGCTATGTCGGGCGCGACGGGCGCGTGCGCCCCGGCGAGGAGAGCCGCGTCAGTCCGATCCGCTCGCCGGATGAGCGAGGCTGACGGGCCTCAACGGACGCTGGCGATAGGCGAGGGACTGGAGATCCCGCTCGCCGAGATCACCCTGCGCGCGAGCCGCTCCTCCGGGCCCGGCGGCCAGCACGCGAACGTCACCGCCTCGCGCGTGGAAGCGAGCTTTGACGTGCTCGCCTCGAGATCGTTGAGCGAGGCGCAACGCGAGCGTGTGCTCGCGCGCGCCGGCCCGCGGCTGGTGGCGGTCGCACAAGATGAGCGCTCGCAGACGCGCAACCGCGAGCTCGCGCTGCGGCGCCTTGCCCAGCGCCTGTCGCTGGCTCTTGCCGTGCCTCGCGCCAGACACGCGACGCGGCCCTCCGCCGCGTCGCGGGCGCGCCGCCTCGAGCGCAAGCGCCGCGCCGGCGCTCGCAAGCTCACGCGCCGGCGACCGCGCCCGGGCGGTGAAGAGGACTAGCAACTAGCTCCCGCGCCGCGCGTCCACCAGCCGCTCGAGCGCGTCGGAGATCTGCCCGCACACGACCTCGGGCGCGAACAGCCGCTCTGCCTCGGCCCGCGCCAACGCGGCAATCTCTGAACGATTTGCCTGCATCCGCGCCAGCGTCGTAGTCAGCGCCGCCGCCATCGCCGCGACATCGCCAGGTTGCGCGACGCTCGCGACTGCGGCATCGACGCCCTCGATGGCCCCCACCTCCGTCGTGGCGACCACTGGGATGCCGGCAGCCAGAGCCTCACCGACGGTGAGCGCGAACGGCTCATACTTGCTCGCCTGCAGCAGGACGTCGCTGCCGGCGAGCTCCGCCGGAACGCGATCGGACTCGACGCGCCCGACATATTCCGAGTTCTCCTCAGGCAGGTCGTCGAGCAGCTTGACGTAGTTGGACCACAGGCTGGTGCCGCCGACGATGCGAAAGTGGGCATCCACGCCCCTCGCGAGCAGCAGCTTCGCGATCTCGACCACGTCGTCGATGCCCTTGCGCGCCGCAATCCTGCCGAGCACCAGAACGGTCGGTGGATGCTCAGGCGCCGGCTCGAGCTCGTCGAAGCGCTCCAGTCGCACGGGGTTCGGGACGACCACGGTCCGCTCCAGCGGAAAGCCGTAGTCACGGATCATGTGATCGCGAAAGACGCTGCTGATGCATACGAGCAGATCGGCGCTCCGGATCCGCTGACGCTGCACGACCGTTCTCACGCACAACACGAGAACCGCCAGGGTGAGGGTGTGAAGCGGTTGACAGCGGAGGCTGAGCCGGCGCTCGGCGAGCAATGATTTGAGCTCGCCCGCGCTGTGAGTCTCGGGATGAACGACCATCGGAACCGCGCGCCGGAGGCTCGCCGGGGACGCGAGATTTTCGACCATCGCAAACTCGTAACTCAAATCGTACGGCGACTGTGCGTGTCTGCGTGCGACCTCGCGGCGCAGGCGCAATGACGCGAAGACCCGAAGCACGAGCTGACTCGCTGTAGCGGTGAATCGCGTCTTGCTGTACCACCGTCCCCACCGCCAACCCGACCTACCCCATATGACGGTTATGTTGTCATGCGCGAGGCGTTGGGGAAGCTCGTGTCCGTCGCCTGGGAAGTAGCAGTCGATCCGATGCCCGAGCGACGCAAGCCCGTGCAGCAGGTCCACCGCGACACCTGGAACGCCGCCCGTATCCCTAGGCGCACCCCCGATCCACGCTATGTGAAGCGGTTTGCGCGCCACCGCCGGGACCGTATCATGCAAGAATGCAGCCGGGTGGATGAGACGGCTTCAGCGGAGGAACGCCAGTGAGCGCGACGGAGCCAGTCTCCTCGCGCGTGGACGCCGTGCCCAAGGTCCTGTATGTGGTCGGAGCCGGCCGCAGCGGCAGCACGATCCTCGGCATCACGCTGGGTAACTGCGAGGGCATCTTCTACGGGGGCGAGCTGGACAAGTGGCTGCGCCGCTCGGGGAAGCCGCCTCTCGGTGGTGCAGAGCGGGAGAAGTTCTGGCGTGAAGTGCGTGAAGACATGGACGTGCCCGAGAGCCTGCTCGGAAAAGACGCCCGCTGCCTGGAGCAATCCTCGGCGCCGTTTCGAATCGGCTCGTGGCGAGCGCAGCGACGCTTGCGCAAACCGTATCGGCGCTTCTCACAGGAGCTCTACCGCGCGATCGCGCGTACGGCCGGCGCGACTCACATAGTTGACACTTCACACTTTCCGCGACGCGCACGCGAGCTGCAGAGCCTCGATGGGATCGAGCTCTATCTGCTGTTCGTCGTGCGTGATCCCCAGAGTGTCGTCGCCTCCTGGAATCGCGACGATGTGGTCGAGCCGAGATTCGACACGCGCACCACAAATGCGTATCTGTGGTTGACCTACCTGCTTGCCCTGTTTGTCTTTCTTCGTCATCCTCGCGAGCGCCGGCTGCTGGTGCGTCACGAGGATTTCCTTGCAAACCCGCAGGGCGTTTTGCGTGACATCTTTGACTGCACCGGGTCATCCGCGACGATCCCTGACTTCACCGCTCTGAAGACGGGCATTCCCTTCCAAGGCAATCGCGTGGCGAGGTCGGAGGTCGTCTCGCTCAAAGGCTCCGCGCCACGACCGCCCCGTCGCTCGCTCGCCACAGCTGTGCTACAGCAGCCGTGGCAGATGATCTTCGCGCGGCTGCGACCCGTCGCCGGCGCGCAGCCACCGACTCCGGATTCTCCTTAGAACCTTCTTGAAGCCGGTTCTCAGTTCAACAGCTCCTTGACGTAGCGGTGGTGCAGCCGGCCCAGCGGGGTGTTTTCCGGATGGAAATCGAGGGCGTCCCACAAGACCGCCGAGGCGGGCGCCCACGTGATGATCAGGTATACGCCGAGCACCAGCACAACGGCGCGCAACCGGCGCGAGCGTGACAGCGCGGCCAGCGGCAGGATCCACAGCACGTACCACGGCAAGACCCAGCTCAGCGTCACGAGCAGCGCGACACTCGCCCATCCGGCCGCTGTGAACACGTCGCGCCGGCGCCAGGCAAACCAGCTGCACCACGCCACCGATGCCACCAGGACGAGCGACACGACGCCGCGAACCAATTCGTTCTCCCCACCTGCTCCGAACAGCAACCCGATCAGATTGGGAATGCTCTCGCTGGTGACCAGCTCGCTCTGCGTGCTGAGGTCGGGGATGTGCAGGCCGAAAGCCAGCAGGCTTGCCGCCGCAACGAGGACGCCTGTGGCGAGCATGCCGAGCACGAACTGGACGAGCGCACGCCGGGCGCGCAGCAGCGACGCGAGCACGACCGGGACGAGCACCGCCGCCGAGGCCTTGAGCCCGATCGCGATCACGAAGGCGCCACCGGCGCCGAAGTCGAGCATGGACAGCGGCATAAGCCATCCACGCAACCTGGCTGCCGCGCCACGACCGGCGGCCGGGTTCTCGCCAGGCCCTCCGATCTCCGCCGTGATGGCGGCGCCATCGGGCCTGCCGGCAACAGCCTCTCCGCCGCTCGAGCCCTGCGCCCGAGCGCGCGCGAGCAGCAGCAGATAGAAGCCGAGCATGATGAAGAACAGCATCAGGAAGTCGTTGTGGTCGCCGCCGAGACCCCAGACCAGGACGATCGGATTGAGGCCCACGAGCGCAATCGCGGCCCGCGGGTCGCGCTTCAGCAGCAGCGCCGAGCGCCATACCAGCAGGATCGTCGCGAGGCTCGTCAACAACAGCAGCACCTTCAGCGCCCAGAACGAGCCGCCGACGCCGAGCGGTACCACGGCGAACGTAACGAGCGTGAACAACGGCCCATAGGGGCTGAGCAGCTCGTGCCAGTTGCTGAGCAGGAAGCTCGGATCGTTGTGCGGCTCGAGCACCGGGATCGTCGTGTACGGGTTGAGGTTGTGCACGACCTCCATGCGCCCGTAGTTGATGTAGTTGAAGAGGTCGGTCAACGCCAGCGGCGGCGCGAGCAGGTAGATCGCGTGCGCGGCGAGGATCGTCGCGATCACCCATCGCGCCGGCAGGCGCGGCACGTACTTGAGGACGAGCAGGTAGCTGAGGTACATGGCTACGATCGCGCCCGTGAACAGGTACTTGAGGGTCGTGCCGCTGTTCGTGAAGCCTGGCAGCATCCCGCCGAGCGGACCTGCCATCCAGCCGGGGAAGAAGCCGATGTGCGTCGTCGGTGCGATCAGGCTCGGGCGATTGGCGGCCACGAGCACGACGAACGCGCTGATCGCGACGATCGCCGCGAGCGACAAGGCCCCGGTGATCACGCCGGCGTCGGCCCGTGCGTGCGCCGCGGCGCGCCGGCGCCAGGGCAGGTTTGAAGTGCCCGCCGGCGGCGCATCGCCGGCAGCGCGGCCGAAGGGAATGGTAGTCGCGTCGCCCGGCATGCTCAGCCGTTGGCACGATATCCGGTCCGGACACGCAGAGGGCCCGCCTGAGCGGGCCCTCGAACGGTGGTTCCTAAAGGCCCGGCGCGATCGCCGGGCGTAAGACTAGATCGCCTGAACGTTTACGGCCTTGGGACCCTTCTCGCCCTGCTCGGGGTCGTAGGAGACCTTCGCCCCCTCCTGCAGAGAGCGGTAACCCTCGCCGTTGATGCCGGTGTGATGGACGAACAGGTCCTTGTCACCGTCATCCGGGGTGATGAAGCCGAACCCCTTGTCGTCGCTGAACCACTTGACTGTGCCAGTAGGCATGGTGTGAATTTCCTCCACGGTATGTGCGTGCTGCACGCGGAGGATGCTTCTCAAAGCTTCGACCTGCGAGCGCTTGCACTACTTTCGCCGGTCTTATGCGCCGGCCATACAGCACGACCGTAGCACGTCGCAGCGACGACGTGTTGTCGAGTTGTTGCGTGCCTCGGGTGAGCGATTGACGCGGCTCACCGCGTGCGCGGCGGCTAGTCTGAGTCAATGGCGGGCCATCCAGGCGAGGTTTCCGATGGCGCGGAAGCCGGATCGCCCCTGTTCAGGCGGCTGCTGCCGGTCGGCACTCCGGCTTCGGTGACCGAGATCGTCGAGGATCTGGGATTGTGGGACCGGGCCGCCCAGGCGGATGGGCGTCCGCAGGTGATGCTCAACATGATCAGCACGGCCGACGGCCGCGCCACGTTGGATGGGCGTTCCGGAACGATCAGCCAGAGCGCGGATCGGGCGCTGTTCCACGGCCTGCGCACCGCAGTGGACGCGGTGCTCGTCGGCGCGGGCACGGTGCGCGTCGAGCGCTACGGGCGGATCATCCGGGACCCCGCGCGGCGGGAGCTGCGGCGCCGACACGGCCTCAGCGACGAGCCGCTGGCGTGCATCGTCTCCGGACGCCTGGAGCTCGACGAGAACATCCCGCTGCTGCGCGAGCCCGCCGCGCGGGTCGTGATCCTGACGAGCTCGCAGGCAAGCCTGCCCGCCACCGCCGCGCACGTCGAGTACGTGCGTACCGGACACGCCGGCCGTTGCGATCTGGCGGACGCCATAACCGAGCTGGGCGAGCGCTACGGGGTTCAGCGCATGCTGTGCGAGGGCGGACCCCACCTCGCGGGGCAGCTGCTGGCCGCCGGTCTGCTCGACGAGCTGTTCCTGACGATCGCACCGATGCTCGCCGGCGTAGAGCCGGCCGGAGGCGAGGCGCTGCGGATTCTCGCCGGCAGCGAGCTGCTGCCGCCGCGCGAGCTCGAGCTGCTGGGGGTGCTGAGCAGCGCCTCCGAGCTGTTCCTGCGCTACGGCGTGCTCGCCGCTTGAGAGCGCGTCTCGCGTGAGACGATCGCGAGCAATTCGCTGGCCAGGTGGCGTCCCTGCGGGGCGACGAGGGGCGTCGCCGAGATCCGCACCACCACTTCGTCACCGTCCAGCTCCTCGAGGGTGATCCGCGGCGGCCCGCGCAGCGGCGTCTGCAGCGACTTCTCGAGTATCTCCTGCAGGTCGCCCGGCGTCATACCCGCGCGTAGGCGCGCGCGCAGGTTGACCGCGTCGGGCTCGCGCAGCGGGAGCACCGCGACGTTCAGCACGACGCTGTTCGGCACCATCGCCGAGTCCTCGCCGGTGGCGAACGTGGTGTACAGCAGCCCCAGCGAGCTGACGGTGCCCTCCAGCTGGCCCGCCAGCGGGCCGCCCTGCAGCCGCACGCGCTCGCCCACACGGAACGGCCGGGCGCTCAGCAGCACCATCCCCGCAATCAGGTTACCCAACGTCTGCTGCGCGGCAAGGCCGAAGATGACGGCCGTGAACGCCGTGCCGAGGGCCAGTTCGCGCGCTTCGATGCCCGCCACCCGCAGCGCCACGAGCAGCGCCAGCCCGATCGCCACCAGCCTGATCAGAAAGCCGACGGTGCCCGCGGTGGCGGGGTCGAGGCGCCGGAACAGCGGCGGCCCGAGGCCGCGCCCGATGTCGCGCGCGATCGCCCAGCCGAGGATCACGAGCGCCACCACCGTCAGCGCCCGCAGCGGCGTCTCGATCCCCGATTCGAGCGCGACCGCCCCGGGATGTCCGTGCTTCGACGGCCCGCGCGTGCCGAGCAGGCTGACGCGGTTGTCGTAGAAGATCACGATGCCCACGAACAGCGGCAGCAGCACGAGCGCCTCCAGGCGCGCGCGTTTGACCACGCGGGGGCTGATCTGACGTAGCAACCCGACCTCCTTCCAGGCCTGGCTGCGGGTCTCGAACATCTTTGGTGGCGTCCTCGGAACCGGCATCGGGGGTCAATGATGGTGTATCCGCGCTCGCCGGCCTGGGAGCCGGCGTGCGCGCGCTAGGCCTGCGTGTAGATGACCATCGCCCCGCCGAACACCAGGCAGTACACGGCGAACGGGATCAGCGTGCGCGTCTTGAACCAGCGCACCAGGAACGCGACGGTGAAGACCGCCGTCACCGCCGCCGTCGCACAGGCCACGATCGCCTGGCCCCGGATGCCATTGCCGAGGTGCCCGAGCAGGTCGGGCAGCTTGAAGAGGCCCGCGGCCAGGATGATCGGCGTGGCCAGCAGGAAGGCGAAGCGTGCCGAGTCGCTGTGGTCGAGCCCGCGCACGAGGCCCGCGCCCATTGTCACGCCGTCGCGGCTGATGCCCGCGACCAGCGCAGTCGACTGGGCCGCGCCGATGACCAGCGCCTCGCGGTACTCGAGCGTGTCCAGCTCGCGGCCACCGTCCGGCTTGGCCCCCTCCCGGATCGCCAGTTCGCGCACCTCGGCACGCCGGCGGAAACGCTCGAATCCGAGCAGCAGGCAGCCGTTGACCATCAGGAAGATCGCCGCGAGTTCCGGCTTGGCCGTGATCGTTCGCAGCTGGTGCTCCAGCGCCAGGCCGATAATGCCGGCAGGGATGCTCGCCGCGATGATCAGCCAGGCCAGCCGCTCGGTGGAGGTCTCGACCCGGCGCTTGGCGAGGGTGCGGAAGAAAGCGCGCACGATCTGGACCCAGTCCCGGCGGTAGTAGAAGAGCAGGCCCAGCGCGCTGCCGACGTGGAGCATCACCACGAACGCCAGCCAGAAGGACTCCGACTCCGACTGGGCCTTCACGAGTTCGTTCCATCCGAACAGCGTCGGGAACAGCACCGTATGCCCGAGGCTCGAGATCGGGAACAGCTCGGTCACTCCCTGCAGGAACCCGAGCACGATTGCCTGGAAGTAAGTGAGGGGGGAGGCTGACGCGAGGGGAATCGCGAGGTGGGCGGACATCGGCGCGAGAGCTTAGTGGCTCGGCGCGACCGATCGCGCCAACACGCGCTCATGCACGGGCAAGCCGGGCCGCGCCGGCCATGGTGCGACCACCGCCTTCCATAGCCTCCCGTCGATGCCGCCCGGGGGTGATCACGCCGAGCCTCAGCCTCAGCCCTCGCTCGCGCTGATCGCCCGCGAGTGGGGCAGGATCGGCTGCATCGGCTTTGGCGGCCCCCCGGCGCACGTGGCGCTCTTGCACGAGCTCTGCGTGATCCGCCACGGCTGGCTGACCGACGCCCAGTTCGAGCGCGCGATCGCCGCCACCAACCTGCTCCCCGGGCCCGCCTCCACGCAGCTCGCGATCTACTGCGCCTGGCGTCTGCGCGGGAACCGCGGAGCGCTGCTCGGCGGCCTCTGCTTCATCCTTCCCGGGCTCGTGGTCATCATCGCGCTGGCGGCCCTCTTCCTCTCCGGCTCGCCACCTGCATGGCTGCGTGGCGTCGGGATGGGCGCCGGAGCGGCAGTCGCCGCGGTGGCGGCGCGTGCCGGGATCGACGTGGCGAGGCCGATCTGGCGCCGATCGAGCGGGCGCAGTCGCCTGCGCGTGCTCGCATACGCGCTCGCCGGTGGGATCGCCGTGTCACTCGCCGGCGCAGAGCTGGTGCTCGTCCTGCTCGCCTGCGGCGCGATTGAGCTGCTCGACCGGAGGCTTTTGAGCTCGATCTGGGCGCCGCTCGGGGCTGCGGTGGCGTCGGGAGGGACGCTGGCGCTCGCCTGGACGGCCTTTAAGGTCGGCGCGCTCGCGTTCGGCGGCGGCTTTGTGATCGTGCCGCTCCTGCAGGCAGACGCCGTAAACGTCCACCACTGGATGACGCACGGGCAGTTCCTGAACGCCGTCGCGCTGGGCCAGGTGACGCCCGGGCCGGTCCTGCAGACCGTGGCGGTCGTCGGCTACGCCGCAGGCGGCCTGCCCGATGCGCTGCTCGCGGCGCTCGTCGCGTTCGCTCCGTCCTTTGCGTTCATCCTCGTCGGCGCCGCGCGCTTCGAGCGGCTGCTGGTCAATCAGCGCGCCCGGGCCTTTCTCGCCGGAGCCGCCCCGGCGGCTGCCGGAGCGATCATCGGTGCGACCGTGCCGCTGGCGGCGGCGCTCGAACAGAGCTGGCAGTACGCGGTGCTCGCCGCCGCCGCCGTCTCCCTGCTGCTCCTGCGACGGGGCGTCGTAGCGACGCTCCTGCTGGCCGGCTGCGCGGGCATCGCCGCCACGCTCCTCGGCGCGCCGATAACGCAGTGAGCCGGATCTCAGCGAACTTCACCACCGCTTCACACGATCGTTGCTGCTTGGTCACAAAAACCCGCTCTTTGCGGCGAAAACTGTTGTGCTATGAATGGTCATCGAACGGTCACTCACGATTTGCGTGCCGGCGGCCAACAGGCTGTATGCGGGACGTGCAAGGTCGATATGCACTGCCACTCGACCGCCTCGCAGGAGTCGAAGCTGGGCGTGCAACGCGCGGCCGGGATGCCCGAGTGCGCCACGCCCCCACACGAGGTCTACGAGCTGGCCAAGCGTCGCGGCATGGACTTCGTGACGATCACCGACCACGACACGATCGCGGGCGTGCTCGAGATCGCCGATCGCCCCGACGTTTTCATCTCCGAGGAGCTGACGGCACACTTCCGCGGCGAGCCACAGGCGGTGCACGTGCTCTGCTACGGCATCACCCGCGAGGACCACGAGTGGCTGCAGGCGCACAGCGGCGATCTCGAGCTGTGCGCGGGCTACATGTACGAACAGGAGATCGTGTGCGCGCTCGCTCACCCGTACTACACCGTCGCGGCCCCGTTGACCGCGCGCCATCGCCGCCGTCTGGCCGAGCTCTTCGCCATCTGGGAGATCCGCAATGGCGCTCGCGCTCGCGAGCTCAACCGGCCCGCAGCCACATACGTGGCTACACGCGAGGGAATCGGCATCGGCGGCAGCGACGATCACGCCGGCGTTGACATCGGGCGTACCTACAGCGAAACGCCGCCCGCGTGTACGCCGCGCGACTTCCTCGAGCACCTGCGCCGCGGCGAGGTGTTCGCGCGCGGCGAGCAGGGAAGCGCCGCCAAGTGGGCGCACGCCGCGATCGCGCTTGCCGCGCGCTCCTTCGCCGGCGAGCCCGTCGACGAGGAACGCCGCGAGCGGCCGGACCCGGCTCGCGTGATGACGATGGTCAGGCGACTGCTGAGCGAGGGCGACGCGCGTCGCGGGACGCTCGGCAGTGACGTCACGCCCGATGATGCCCGCTGCCTGCTGCGCGCATGGCTGAGCGCCGTCGGGCTCGACGAGCTCGACGAGCGCGAGCTGATCAGCTACATGCAGGCCGCGGACTTCAGCCACGCCGACCTCTACCGGCGTGCGTGCCGTTTGCACGAGCGCAAGCTGCGCGCGGCGGTAGACGCCGCGATCGGTGCCGCCAGCGGCCAGATCGACGTGCTGGGCGCCGCCGAGGGGCTCTTCGAGGCGTGCATCGCGGCGATCCCCTACGCACCGGCGACCGCGTTCCTGGCGAACGAGCAGGAGAAGCTCGCGGCGATCCCCTACTCGGCGCCGCGCGCGGGCGGCGAGCGAGCCGCCGAGCGCCGACGCGATGACGGCGAGCGCCCACGCGTCGCGATCCTCGCCGACGGAATCGGCTCCACGCACGGCGTCACGCGCACGATCGAGGAGATCCGCCAGCGCGGCGTGCCAGGCTTCGAGATCGAGGTGGTCGGCACCGATCCAGAGGTCGACCGGCGCCTGTCGGCGGTGGCAGAGATCGACGTGCCGTTCTACCCCGGCCTGCGTATCGGCGTTCCGAGCCTGCCGGTCGCCGTACAGACACTCGCCGGCCCGAACGGCGACGGCTACGACGCGATCCACGTCTGCTCACCGGGACCGGCCGGCGTCTGCGGTGCACTCGTCGCGCGCGCGCTCGGGCTGCCGCTGGTGGGCAGCTACCACACCGAGCTGACCGCGTATGCGGGGCTGCGCTCCGGCGAGCAGCGCGTGGCCGACGCGATGGCGCTCGCCGTCAGCACCTTCTACAACGCCTGCGACATCGTGCTCTCCCCAAGCCCCGCGTCGGACGCCGCTCTGGCCGCGCTCGGGATGCCTCCCGAGCGCGTGCTGCGCTGGGATCGCGGCGTCGATACCGAGCGCTTCGATCCGGCGTTGCGCGACCCGTCGCTGCTGGGAGGTGCGATCAACGTGCTGTACTCGGGCCGGATCACGGCCGAGAAGGGTGCCGATCTGCTCACGGAGGCGTTCCTGCTCGCACGCGAGAGCGAGCCGTCCTTGCACCTCGTGCTCGCCGGCGGCGGCCCTGAGCAGGAGCGCGTTCGCGAGCGCCTTGGCGAGCACGCGAGCTTCCTCGGCTGGCTGGAGGGCGAGGAGCTCGCCCGCACCTACGCGAGCGCCGACATCTTCGTGTTCCCGAGCGCCACCGACACGTTTGGTCAGGTGATCCTCGAGGCACAGGCGAGCGGCGTGCCGACCGTCGCGCTCGCGCGGGGTGGCCCGCTGTCGCTCCTCGAGCACCGCGTCAGCGGTCTGTTGTGCGAGCCCGACGCACGCGAGCTTGCGACTGCGTTGCTCGAGCTGGCCAGCTCGCCGCTGCTGCGCGAGAACCTCGCGATCGGCGCGCTGCGCTCGGCACGTGCGCGAACCTGGGAGCAGACCCTGCGGCGGCTCGCCGACGGATACGAGCGAGCACTGGGCACGAGTCGGACAGCGCTCGGTGACACCCCGGCGCTGCCGATCGGAGCGAGCAGTCGCGCCGCTTGAGGCGCGGCGCGAGACCATGCGCGGCGCACAGGCACCCAAGCAACGCCCGACGATCGCCGTCGCGCTGCACGGAATCGAGCCCGCGACCTTCGAGCGTTGCGCGGTGATCCGGGACTGGCTCGACGACCACGGCATCGACCGCGTCACGCTGTTGGTGATCCCCGCCCGCGACCTGCATCCGGTCGGCGAGCGCTCGCCGGGGATGGTCGAGTGGCTGTCCGAGCGCCGGCGTGCGGGTGACTCGATCGCGCAGCACGGCTTCCAGCACGTGCGCGCGCGCACGCGCGGATCAGCGCTGCGGCTGCTCCCCGGCGCACACGGACAGCGAGCGGGCGAGTTCATCGGGCTCGACGACGAGGAGACGCGGCGCGCCGTTCACGCGGGCTGGCGGGTGCTCAAGCTGGCCGGCATCGAACCGGACGGCTTCGTCGCCCCAGCCTACGCCTACACCGACGCGCTGCGCCACGCGTTGAGCGTCAGGTTTAGCTGGTGGGCGGGGCTGCTTCGCGTGCACCGCGCACAGCCGCGGCCCGAGGGCCTGGCAGCTGACGTGGCCGCGTCGTCAGGCGCCGTGCGCAGGTCGGGCTCCGATCCCGCGGCGGGGCCGCTGGCGCCGGCTTGGAGCTTCGCGGCCGCCGGGCCTTTGACGCGCGCCATCTCTCCAACGATCGTGCGCGCGGGCGCGTTGCTGCCGACGAGCACGCTGCGCATCGACCTGCATCCAGCCGACCTACGTCACCCGCGCCACATGCTGGCACTCGAGTGGGTGCTGGCCTACTCCGGCCCGCGCCGCACCGCCGTCACCTACCGCGAACTCGCCGGGGTGGCGCCCGTCACGACCAGGCCCGGTCGTGCGCTCACTCAACCCTTGCGCGCGGTGAACATCGACGGTTCGAATGACTTGACCGCGGAAAGCCCCGCATAGCCCAGGTGGCCAAGGCCGAACAGGTCCTCGATCGTGCGCAGCAGTGAGAAGTGGTTGAACAGTTCCTGGTTGGTCGTCGCACCCTTCACATACGGCGAGAGCAGCAGTGCGCCCACCCCCCCACCGCCGCGCGGGGCGCCGCTCGGCGTCTTCGCCGGCGCGTTGGGGAACAGCGGCTGGCCGCAGCAGGAGGTCGAGTCGGCGAATTCGCCGCTGGACGGTGCCTCATCGACGCTGATCACGAGCAGGCCGCTTTCCTTGTAGGCCTTCGACGCGAGGATCTCCGGAACGACGCGCTTGAGGAACGCGTCGGCCGGCGCGAGGCCCGCCGGCGCTCCCGCGGCGCAAGGCGTCGGATTCCCGTCATCGCAGCGGTCGGGCACGATGTAGGCGACGCTCGGAGTGCGCTTGGCGGACGCGAGATCTCCCTTCAGGCCTTCAAGGCCGACGTCGTCGCTGGCGCAGGCGGGCGCCTGGAGGATCGAGTCGAAGTACACGAGCGGGTTGCGGAACGTCGCGTACGCACCGGTGCTCGCGCTCTGCAGAGCCGTGGAGTCGGGCTGGCCGAGCGCAGGATGGGCACACGCGCCCAGCTGCGTGCCGGCTTCGTCGATGCCCTGCACATACGCGCGCAGGCTCAAGTGCTTGGCCTGAAGCTGCCCGAGCAGTGTTTGCGTCGAGACCGGATACACGCAGCCGGCGCCCAGCACTTGTTCGTCGGCGCCCGAGCTCGCGGGCGTAATCGCTGTGTAGTTGGGGCAGTTCGCCGACGTTTCCAGCGTCGGCCCCTGGCCGCTGAGCAGCGCCACCTCGTTGGCGAGCTCCTCGTGCGCGACGGCGTAATAGCGAACGAGCAGCTCGCCCTGGTGCTCGAGTGTCTGGGAGAGGTACGGCGCCGCCGAGGACGGACCGAACACCGCCGAGTACGGCTCGTCGGAGAGCATGATCACGAACACGTGCTTCACCGGTGGCAATTTGGTGGCGGGGGCGCCGGCAGCGGCTTTCGTGGATTCGCCCGGCGATCCGGAGCCGCCGCCACCCGAGTTCGATGGTGCCGGCGCCGGCGCCTGGCTCGTTTTCGTCGGTGGCGCTGCGGGGGCCGGCGTCGCCGCAGGTTCGGCTTCGGCTTCCGTTTCGGCTTCGGCTTCGGCTTCGGGGGGAGCGGTTTCGCCCCCGGTGGCGGACGGTTCGGGCGTGGACGCGGTCGTGGAGGCCGAGGGGCCGGTGGCGGTCGTGGGCGTGAGTGCGACCTTCACCGGCGAGCGCGCCGACGCGAGCGTGTCAGCCGGCGGAGAGCCGGCGACGTTGCCGAGCAGCACCCCGAAGCCGAGGAACACCACAACCAGCAAGGCCGAGATCCGCGGTGCCGGGAGCCGCAGCCCGGCCCCTAGGCTCGCGGCCGGCGCGCTCGCGGCCGGGGCGCTCGCGGCTGGGGCGCTCGCAGCTGGGGCGCGGGCAGCGTCGGCCTCGACGTGCCCTTCCGGTACACGCGAGCGGCCACCGGCGCGTCGCAGCAGCGCCTCGAGGTTCGCGCTGCGCGGCCCGACGCGCGCGCCGCACACCAAGCAGTAGCGCTGGTCGCGGGCGAGCGGCGAGCCGCAGTCCTCGCACAGCTGGGGGCGCTCGACACCGATGGCCGGCGCCTCCTACTCGTCCGCGTTGGCTGTTGCGTCGCTCGCCGGCCCGGCCGGCTGAGCGAGCATGGCATCCATGACCGACGTCGCGCCGTCGTGCTCGGCGGCGTCGCCGGAGCTGCGTCGCTCCATCAGCGTGGTCCCGCACTGCCAGCAGTAGAGCGCGCCGCGGCTGTGGGGCGCACCGCAGCTCGGACAGTTGCCGGCGACACCGTCGAGCTCCATCCGCAGCAGGCGCTCGATCTCGGCCAGCTCGGCGTCGCGTTCCTGCAGCACCGCGGCGCGGCGGACGAGCACGTCAAGGCGGAAGTGGTCGCGGATCGCCATCTCGTAAACGAGCCCGCCGAGGTCCCAGTGCAGCTCGGTCACCTGTTCGGCGAGCGCGTCGCGCTTGCGCTGCAGCTCCGAGCGCGCGTCCTCATCCGTTGCGGCCGGCCGCTCCGGCGGCGCTGGCGCGGGCCGAGTCTCGGGCGCTGTCGAGGAGAACGAGAAGCCCGCGCTACCGTCTGCCGCGCCGTCCGCGCTCGCCGCTCGCTCGCTGCCCGCTCCGTCTTGGAGGATGCCCATCGATCTATCCCGTTTCAACTACGTTGGGGAGGTTCTTGGACTGTTCCACGTAGCTCTTGCCCTTGCTGTTTTTGAGTTTGTTCAGCACCGTGGGCGGCGCCGGGTGAGTCAGGCTCGACGGTGGTGTACTCGACGACGAGCCGCCGCCGGAGCCTTCTTTGGCTGAGCTCGACCCGGCGTTCGACACCTTGATCACCTTCGCCCCGGGGAAGCTCTTCTTGAGGCCGGCGAGAGCTTTTTCGGCTTCGGGCTTCTTGTGGTAGACACCCGAGTAGATCACGTAACTGCCCGCCGTCAGGCTGCTGAATTCTTCGGACTTCAGGGCGCCCACCGACTTCGCGCCCTTTGCCGTCACGGTGGACTTCGCGGCTTCAACGGCTCCCGCGCTGGTTCCCGACTGCGGGAGCGTCTGCAGTTGCACGGTATATCCGCTCGTGCCGGACGGCCAGTCGCCGGTGAACGGCGCTTCGCTCCCGGTTGCGCCGGTGCTCCCAGTCGAGGTCGGGGAGGCGACCGTGATCACCTGCGCCGCCGGCGGGGCGCCCTGCTTGGAGGAGCCGGCTCGCCCGATCAGCACGCCCACCCCCATCGCCAGCAGCAGCACGCCGACGCCCGCGATCACGAGGAGCGTGTTGTTGCGCTCCGAGCCGCCCGCCGTCGGAGGTGCAGCCCCGGGCGAGCGCGGCGGCGTCGCCGGCGTGGAGGCTTGCTGCGGCGGCGCGTCCCCGCTCAGCACGCTGCTCATCGGTACGAGCCGCTCGCCGCACTCCAGGCAGTAGCGCTGGTCGCGGGCGCACGGAGCACCGCAGCCCGGGCAGTGCGCGGCTGTGTCTGATTCCGAGGAAGCTGAGCTTGCGATCGATTCCGTGGACAGGGCTAGAACCCCTTCGGGTGTGCTTCGCGGCCGACGCAATTAGGCACACCGGGCCCCCGGCTGCGCCGCGCTAGATGCTACTCACGTATGGTCGAGGCGCCCAGCCGACTCGGCGTGACGATTTTGTGAAGGCTCCGGCGGCCCGGCGGCGCGGCGATCTGGCGGCTAGCGGAGCCCGACTGCGACAATGGGTGCGCGCGAAACCGCATCGATCAGGCCCGCAGCGGGTTGTGGTGATGCGGGCCACGGACAGGTGGGACCGGTCTGTGGCCGAAAACGGGCGCAAAACCAGAGACCAGGAGGGACTCGAACAATGAGCGGCTACCGAATCAAGCAGGCATGGAGCCTCCCGGTTCTGATGCTCACCGGCCTCGTCCTGGCGCTACCGCTCGCCGCGTGGGCGCGCACGTCTTCCTCGAACGGATCGGCCGCACCAACCGTTTCGACCCGTCCCGCGAAGGTGAGCGGCTCCTCAGCCCTGCTCGAGGCAACCGTCAATCCGCACGCCCTCGCCACCACCTACTACTTCAAGTACGGCCCCACGACCGCATATGGCCAGGAGACGGCCGTCGGCAAAATCGAAGCCTCTGCGACGGCGACGACTGGGCAGAGGGTCAGCGAGCCCGCCGTCGGCATCAAAGAAGGCTTCCACTACCGCGTGGTGGCGACCAATGCCGACGGCTCGAGCGAAGGCCGCGACCGCGTCGTCACGGCCAAGAAGAAGGCCAAGTCGGCGAAGCCCGGCTTCGTGCTGCCGAAGACCTTCGCCGCGATCCCGCTCGGTAGTGAGTTCTTCCTCAGCGGCACGCTGACGGGGCCGAAAAACGGCGGCCGCGAGATCGTCTTGCAGGCAAGCCCCTACCCCTACAGAACCGCGTACGCGAACGTCGGGGCGCCCCTGCTCACAACCGCCACGGGCGCCTTCTCCTTCCGCGTCGCCAACATGCGCACCAGCACGAGGTTCCGCGTTGTTACCGTCGGCGCTCCCGTGCTGACAAGCCTGATCGTGCCCGCGCAGGTCGCGGTGCGCGTGGTGCTGAAAGTGCGCTCGAGCAGCCACAAGGGCCTGTACCGGCTGTACGGCACGGTCACGCCCGCCGAGGTCGGGGCACACGTGCTCGTGCAGCTCGAAAGGGCGCCGGTGGAAGCGGAAGAAAAGAAGTCCGAAAGCAGCGAAAAGCCCAGCAAGCTGGAAAAGCCCGGCAAGGGCGGCTCCGGCGGCGGCGGCTCCGAAAAGAAGGAAGAAAAGGGGCCAACGTTCGCGACCAAGTTCAAGGCCGTGGTGAAGCCGGGGACCACGACGCTGTCGCGCTTCAGCATCGTCGTGAGCATTCGCGCGACCGGCCACTACAGGGTGTTTGTGCTGGTTCCGGCTGGGCCGCTTGTCTCCGGCCACAGCACGACTGTGCTGCTGCACGCCCCCGCCAAGGCAAAGGCCAAGAAAAAGAAGAAAGGGTGAGCCGCTCTCGCGCGGCGCGCGCTAAGGCTGCGCCCGCCTAGCGCGCGCCCGCGATCAACCCGCGCGCGAGCAGCAGCTCCATCACGCGCTCGACCTCTTCCTCGACCGTTTCCTCGCGGCCGCCGAGCACCAAGTCCGGTTCGGCGGGCGCCTCATACGGAGCGCCGACGCCGGTCAGCCCGGCGAGCTCTCCCGACCGCGCCCGCGCGTACAGGCCCTTCGGGTCGCGCTGCTCGCACAGCTCGAGTGGAGCGTCGACGAAGATCTCGAGGAAGCCGAGCTCGTCCGCCGCGTGCAGCGCGGCCGCGGCCTCGCGATCGGCCGCGTAGGGGCTGACGAGGCTGACCAGCGCGACAGTGCCCGACTCCGCGAGCAGCCGCGCCACGTGCGCGGTGCGGCGCACGTTCTCGCGGCGCGCATCTTCGTCGAAGCCGAGGTCGCCGTTGAGGCCATGGCGCAGGTTGTCGCCGTCGAGTAGGAACGCCGGCTGACCGGCCGCCAGCAAGCGCTCCTCGACAGCGGCCGCGACCGTCGACTTGCCCGCGCCGGGCAGGCCGGTGAACCACAGCGTCACGCCACCGTGGCCGAGTGACTGCCAGCGCCGCTGCCGGGTCATGCGGGTGCCCTGCCAGCGGACGTTAGGGCTGCGCTCGCTCTTCGGCTCGGACTCGGCCTCCTCGACCTCGGTGTCGAGGATCACGCCGGCGGCGACCGTGTCGTTGGTCGCCTCGTCGATCACGATCAGGCTTCCAGTGACGCGGTTGCGCCTGTAGGAGTCGAACACCAGCGGCGAGCTCAGCTCCATGTGGACGCGCGCGAGGTCGTTCAGCTCGAGCGTCGTCGGACGCTCGTCGCGTCGGAGCGTCTCGACGTCGATCCTGTAGCGGACGTCGATCTTGCCAACCATCGCGGTGCGCGTCGTGTGCTTGACCAGGTAGCGCCTGCCCGCGCTGAGCGGCTGCTCGGACATCCAACACAGCTGGCACTCGAAGCGGCTCGAGACGGTCGGCTGGTTCTGCGTGCGGACGATCGTGCTTCCGCGCCCGACGTCGATGTCGTCGCTCAGCCTGAGCGCGACCGACATCGGCGTGAAGGCCTCTGGAACGCTGCCCTCGAAGGTGTCGATGCCGGCGACCGTCGTGCGTCGCCCGCCCGGCAGCACGACCACCTCGTCGCCCTCACGGATGATGCCGCCTGCGAGCTGTCCCGCGTATGCGCGGTAGTCGGCGACGTCTGCTCCGCTGGCCCGCCCACCCGTGCGAATCACCCACTGCACCGGGAAGCGCACGTCGATCAGGTTACGGTCGGATGCGATGTGAACGTGCTCGAGGTGGTAGAGCAGCGGCGGGCCCTGGTACCACGGCATCGCCTCCGAGCGATCGACGACGTTGTCGCCCAGCAGCGCGGAAATCGGGATGAACGTCACGTCGGGCAGCTCGAGGCGAGCAGCGAACGCATCGAACTCCTCGACGATCGTGTCGAACACCGCCTCGTCGAAGTCGACGAGATCCATCTTGTTGACGCACACCACCACGTGCGGAATCCCCAGCAACGAGCTGATGAAGGCGTGGCGCTTGGACTGCGCGAGGACGCCCTTGCGGGCGTCGACCAGCACGATTGCGAGGTCCGCCGTCGAAGCGCCGGTGACCATATTGCGTGTGTACTGCTCGTGCCCGGGCGTGTCGGCGATGATGAAGCGGCGCTGCGCGGTGGCGAAGTAGCGGTAGGCGACGTCGATCGTGATGCCCTGCTCGCGCTCCGCGCGCAGCCCATCGGTGAGCAGCGACAGGTCGAGCGCCTGACCCTTGCGCTGGCTGGCCTGCTCCACGTGTTCGAGCTGGTCGGCGAGCACCTGCTTGGAGTCGTACAGAAGCCGGCCGATCAGCGTGCTCTTGCCGTCGTCGACGGAGCCCGCCGTCGCGAAGCGCAGCAGGTCGGTCGGTCGGTCGCTCAGGCGCCGGAAGACCTCCGCCGAGCTCTCGGGCGTCGGCGCCTGGGCATTTGCGACAGTCGCACCGGCGCTGCCGTTGCCGTTGAGCGCGGTCGCGCGCGACGAGCCGGAGCCGCCTGCACGTGCCATCAGAAATACCCCTGCCGCTTGCGATCCTCCATCGCCGCCTCCGTCACGCGATCGTCCGCGCGCGTCTCGCCGCGCTCGGTGATCTGCGTGGCGGCGATCTCAGCGACGACCTCGGCGAGGGTGCTCGCGTTGGACTCGACCGCGCCCGTGCAGCTCATGTCACCGACGGTGCGATAGCGCACCTGTGCCGCGAAGGGCTCCTCGTCATCCATGAGCGCGACGAACGGGCTCACCGCGTAGAGCATCCCGTCGCGCGCGAACACCTCGCGTTCGTGTGCGAAGTAGATCGACGGCACCTCCAACTCCTCCTCGGCTATGTACTGCCACACGTCGAGCTCAGTCCAGTTGGAGATCGGAAAGACACGCGCGTGCTCTCCCTTGCGAACGCGGCCATTGTAGAGGCTCCACACCTCCGGACGCTGTTTGTGGGGCTCCCACTGGCCGAACTCGTCGCGGAAGGAGAGGATGCGCTCCTTGGCCCGCGCGCGCTCCTCGTCGCGGCGGGCGCCGCCGAAGGCGGCATCGAAGCCGTGCTCGGCGATCGCATCGAGCAGCGTGACCGTCTGCAGCGCATTGCGGGAGGCACGCGGACCCTGCTGCTCGACGGCCCTGCCGTTGCGGATCGAGTCCTCCACGGACGCCACGATCAACCGCTCTCCGAGCTCCTCGGCACGGCGATCGCGGAAATCGATCGCCTCCGGGAAGTTGTGCGCGGTGTCGACGTGCATCAGCGGGAACGGGAACGGCGCCGGCCGGAACGCCTTCTCTGCCAGGCGCAGGAGCACGATCGAGTCCTTGCCGCCGCTGAAAAGCAGGACCGGACGCTCGAATTCGGCTGCGACCTCGCGCATCACGTGGACCGCCTCGGCCTCGAGCGCGCGCAGGTGTGAGAGATGGTAGGTGGCTGGCATCCTTGCTGGCTTCCCCTTGAAGAGTCCGAAGTGCGCGCGATGACCGGTTGACAGGGCGCGCCCCCATCTGCACGCGCGATCAAACGTTAGGGCGTCGGGGCGGATATTGCAACAGCGTCACATCCCCGCAACGCGGTGCTCGCCGGCGGCGGGACTACACGCCGAGGCGTGCCAGCGCGGACTCGTACACGTCCAGCATCGCCGCGACGTGGCTGGCGAGCGTGAAGCGCCGTTCGACCCGCTCGCGCCCGGCGCGCCCCATCTGCGCGCGTCGCTCGGCGTCGCCAGCCAGGCCGGCGATCGCCTGCGCCCAGGCCGGCGCGTCACGAGGCCGGCGCAACAGGCCCTCGTGGCCGTCGTCGAGAATCTCCGCCGGGCCGCCGACGCTCGTCGCGATCACAGGCACTTCGAGCGCCATTGCCTCGATCAGCGCGCGTCCGAACGGCTCCTCCCAGGAGGGCAGGAGCAGGACGTCCAGGGCGCTGATCAGCTCGGGAACGTCCTCGCGCTCGCCCAGGAAAGACACCCGGTCGGCCACGCCGGCGGCTGCGGCCATCGCGTGCAGCCGGCGCAGGTACGCCTCGTTGTCATACCGGGTCGAGCGCGCGACGAACTTGGCCGCGCCGATCAGCAGCAGGTGCGCATCGATGCCGTCGGCCCGCAGCCGCGACAGCGCTTCGATCGCCGTGTCCTGGCCCTTCCACGGGCTCAGCTGCGCGACCACCCCGAGCAGCAGCGCCCCCTCTGGCACACCGCCGAGGCCCGCACGCGCAGCCCCGCGGTCGATCCGCGCCGGATCGAAGCGGGTGAGGTCCACCGCGTTGTAGACCACCTCCACGCGCGCGCCTGGCGCGGCGGTGAGGAGCGAGCGCGCGGTGTAGCGCGAGTTGGCCACGACGGTACTCGCGGTGGCTGCGATCAGACGCATCGTGGCACTGCTCAGCAGGCCCGCGGGCAGGCAGTCGCGGACGTGCACCACGCGGACCGCCCGCTTTCCGCGGACCGTTCGCGGTGCCGGCGCGAGCCCGAGCTCGATCCCTGCCCGGATCGAGTTGGCGTGGACGATCGCCGCATCTGCGCGCCGCGCCGCGCGGCGCACCTGCATCGCCGCGAGCTCGATCTCAGCGATCGCGCGTGGCGTGTGCAACGGGTGCAACCGCAGGCTGCCGGCGGTGCCCACGATGCTCGTCACCGGTACGCCGAGCGCCTGGACTGCCCTCTGCAGCGGGCCCGCGGGCGCGGCCAGGCGCGGTTGCACGCTCGCCGGCAGCGCGCCGAGCAGGCCCAGCAGCGAGCGCTCGCCGCCGCTGATCTCGGCCGTGTGGCTCACGTACAGCACCCTCATCGGCATG
This sequence comes from uncultured Solirubrobacteraceae bacterium, assembly GCA_963737025.1. Classification (GTDB taxonomy): domain Bacteria; phylum Actinomycetota; class Thermoleophilia; order Solirubrobacterales; family Solirubrobacteraceae; genus Palsa-744. The sequence goes on along the minus strand of CAVTRA010000003.1, from coordinate 501,810 downwards.
GCGCCTCGAGCAACTCGAGCAGTAGCCGCTGCACGCGCTCGGCGATCACCGGCCACGCCAACGCCTCGGCACGCTCGCGCCCCGCGCTTCCGAGCCGCTCGGCGAGGTCGCTGTCGAGTAGCAGCCGCGTGATCGCCTCCGCCACGGCGAGCTGGTCGCATGGATCCACCAGCAGCCCCGTCACGCCGTCGATGACCGCGTCTGTCGCGCCGCCGACATTGCCTGCGACCACGGGGCGCCCGTGCGCTGCCGCCTCGAGGAACGCGATGCCGAAGCCCTCGCCGGCGAAGCCGCCTGCGGGAAGTCGACTCGGCATCGCGAGCAGATGGCTGCGAGCGAGCCACGAGTCGCGCTCCTCGTCGGACACCGCTCCGAGGAAGCGCGCAGCGTCCGCCACCCCGTAGGACTCTGCGAGCTGTTCGACGCCAGAGCGCAGCGATCCCTCACCGATGACGACCCACTCGACGCTCGGAACCTTGGCTCGCACGAGCGCAAGGGCGCGCACCAGCACGTCGTGCCCCTTGTAGCGCTCCTGAATGCGAGCGACCGTCACGAAGGTCGGTCGCTCGCACAGCTCGGCGTGCGCGCCCGCTACGAGGTCGACTCCGTTTGGTATGACCGTGATCTCCACGGGCGCCGAGGTGCGCGCCGCCACCAGCTCGGCGGTGTAGGCGCTGACGGCGATCACAGCGTCGGCCTGCTCGGCGGCGAATGCCGCGAGCCGTGGCCGCGAGCCGATCTCTTCAGCGTGGAAGTACTGCACAACCGGTGTGCCCAGCGCACGCCGCACGGCGGCCGCGGCGGGACTCGCGACAAGATGCATGCTCAGCGTCACGTCCGGTCGAAACCGCAGCGCCTCGCCGAGCGCGACCGCGTTCAGGAGCGCGACCCGGCCGCTGTGCGGGAGGGCGCCCGCGCCGACGCGGCGTACCTGCGCCTGGCGCGTACCGTCGTAGTCGTGCGCACCGGCAGCGCTGAGCGCGACCGTGCATATCTGAAAGCCCTCGAGCCCCTCGACCAGACGCTCGGCGACAACCTGGATACCCCCTGGCGCGGGCGGGTAGTCCGGCGTCAGCAGCAGCAGCCGCGGTCTCGTGTCCCTACCCACGAACGTAGGAGCCGTCTAGCCCGCAGAAGCGATCCGCCCACAGCCCGAGCGAAAGCAGCGGCCACAGCTCGGCGCTGTGGTCGGCCGCCCCGGCCAGGTGCTCGCCCGCCAGGCGCGCGACGGCGCGGCGGTCGAAGTAGCCCTCTCCGTAGATCACACCGTCCTCGAGCTGACGTCTGAGCGGCTCGGCGAGCGGCCCTCGCAGCCAGTGTGCGACCGGGACCCTGAATGCGGTCTTCCGGTAGCGCCCGAGGCGTGATGTGTCGATGACACCGTGCGGCAGCATCGCCCGGAGCAGCGCCTTGCCGCCGCCGGCGAGGTGCGTCGCGCTGTTCAGCGACGCCGCGAAGTCGGCGAGCTCCCGGTTCAGGAACACCGTTCTGATCTCGAGCGATGCGAGCATGCCCGCGCGGTCGGTCTTGAAGAGCACGTCGTCGGGTAGGTAATCGAGCTGGTCCAGGCGCATCAGCCAGCGCGCGGTCGGCTTACCGTCGAGCTCGCCGGCACGCGCTTCGAGGCCGTCCAGTACGCGTTCGGCGCTGACCTCTGCCAGGCCAGGCCCGTAGAGCTCGCTACGGCGATGACGACGTTCAGCGGTGACCCAGTCGAGGTTGCGCTCAAGCAGCGGCGCGGGCGTCAGCCGTCTGGTGGCCCGCTCGCCGCGGCCCACCCTCCTCGCACCGCTCCGCAGCACCGTGCCGAGCGACGCTGCGGCGGCGCCCGGCAGCGCTGCCTCGAGCTGCCTCGAGCGCTCGAGCCAGCGGTAGCGTGGGTAGCCCCCGAAGAGCTCATCGGCGCCCTCACCACCGAGCGCGACCGTCACGCGCGGGCGAGCGAACTCCGACAAGGCGTGCAGCGGCAGCAGCGCCGGATCGGCCAGCGGCTGGTCCATGCCGGCGAGCAGCGCCGGCGCGCGCGTCGCGACCTCCTGCTCGGTGAGCGTCACCTCGTGGTGCTCGCTCTGCAGATACTCCGCCGTCCGCCGCGCCTGTGATGTCTCGCTGACGGCACCGACGTCATAGCCAACGGTGAAGGTCTGCAGGCGCTTGGAGGATGCCTTCGCCGCCGCGACCGCCACGAGCGTCGAGTCGACGCCGCCGCTCAGGAACACGCCGAGCGGCACGTCGGAGATCATGCGCCTGCGGACCGACTCCTCGAACAGCCGCTGCGTCTCGGCCAGGACCGACTCAAAGCGCTCCCGCGGCGCAAGAGCCTCGTCGAGCGGCGTCCACCAGCGTCGCTCGCGACCGGCCGATCCGTCGCGCTCCCAGGTGAGCAGATGTCCGGGTGCCAGCTGCCTGACGCCCGGCACGATCGTGCCGGGGCCGGGCACGTAGGCGAACACAAAAAACGCGTCGATCGCCGCCGGATCGAGCCTGCGCAGGTCCGGCTCGACGGCCACCAGCGCGCTCAACTCGGAGGCGAAGGCGAGCTGGCCGCCGCGTTCGCGCAGGAACAGCGGCTTCTCGCCGAAGCGGTCACGTGCCAGCAGCATCCGCTGGCGAGGCTCGTCCCACAATGCAAAAGCGAACATGCCGTCCAGCGCCTGGACCAGCTCGTCCCCGTACTCCTCGTAGAGGTGAACCAACACCTCCGTGTCTGAGCCGGTGGCGAACGTGTGTCCGCGGGCACGCAGCTGCGCACGCAGCTCGGGATGGTTGTAGATCTCGCCGTTGCAGACGACCCATACCGACCGCTCCTCATTGCACAGCGGCTGATGGCCGCCCGTCACGTCCATGATCGACAGGCGCCGAATGCCGATGCTCACCGCCGAGGACTCGTCTGTGTGGACGCCCTCGTCGTCGGGTCCGCGGTGGCGCATCGTCGCGCACATCGCGCGCACCGCGCGCGCGCCAGGGTCATCCGTGCTCCCGGCGATTCCACACACCTGCCCAAACATAGTGATCCGCCGGTGCAGCCGGCGCCGCGCCGGTGAGGGATCGATGAATCCGCCGCCTGCTGGGCCCTCTGCTCAAGTCCCGCCAAACGGCGGCCGATAGAGGCACAGCCTCGCTGTCCAGAGACTTTCTCCTTCGGAGGACGACGAACATGCCCAAGCTCCTTCGCCGAACGCCGCTCGTTCGCCGAACCCTCTTCGCCGTGCCGATCGCCCTGCTCAGCGCCCCGCTGACGCTCCCCGCCGCCGCCTCTGCGCGCGGACACCGCCGCGCCGCGGTCGAACAGCCCGCGAGCGAAGCACCGACGCCCAACACGCCCGAGCAACCGAGCACCACCGGGCCTGCGTACGAACCGAGCCTTTCGACCCCGCCACCCTCCGAACCGGCGCTCACCACACCTCCGGAACGCGTTCGTCGCCACGGGAAATGCCGCGTCAACCTGGAAGCCTCCGCGCAGGTCGTCAGCGCCGATGAAACCGTCACCCTGTTCGGTCGCGTGAGCTGCCCAGCCGGCACGTCCGAGGCCGGCGAACAGATAACGATCTACCAGCGCGCCGGCGCCCCTCGCACCGCACTGGCCGCGCTCTCGACCGTCACCGCGGACGTTGACGGGTCCTATCAGCTGACCACGCCGCCCCTGACGCGCAAGAGCGTGTTCGTCGCCAGCGCGGCGTCGGGCGGCAAAGCCCGCACGACGATCAGGGTCACGCCGACGGTCACGCTCGCCGGCCCCGCCGTCGCAGGCGCCGAGCTGGCCACCCGCGGCGGTCGCGCACAGGCGCCGAACCGCTTCACCTTCAGCGGCACGGTAACCCCGGCAGGCGAAGGTGGCCACGTGGCGCTGCAGAGCGAGTACCTCGGGGCAGACGAACGCTGGCACACGATCGGCCGCGTCCGGCTCGACAGCGAAGGCCGCTTCTCGATCAGCCGCGGCTTCGGCTCGCCGGGCGAGGTCGAGGTGCGCGTGCTCTCCCACGTGCGCGGCGAGGTCGTCGCAGCGAGCGAAATCCTCACCTACGAAATCGCCCAGGCGCAGAACCCACAGCTCACGATCCAGACCTCAGCCGATCCCGCCGTCTCGGGCGGATCGGTCGCGATCACCGGCGTGGCCGCGGGGGCGACGGGGCAGCCGCTGACGCTGCAGGCGCGGACCCGCGCCGGGCGCTTCGCCACCGTCGCCACGGGCACCAGCGAAAGCGCCGGCGCGTACAGCTTCGCCGTGACGCCGCTGGAGAACACGACCTACCGGGTTAGCAGCGCGGATGCCGTCTCAGCCGAGCTGTTCGAGGGCGTCAGATACTCGCTGAGCGCCGTCGCGCCCGCGGGCCCGCTGCAGACGGGCGTGCAGGCGAGCTTCTCGGGCACGGTCCCCACCGCTCCGCCGGGACAGGCCGTCTACCTCGAACGCGCGAGCGGCGACGAAGGCACCGTTGCTCGTTTTCGCGTGGTGGCCACCGGCAACGTGGACGGAGCCTTCTCCTACGCGATCCCTTACACCTTCCGCCGCGCCGGCAGCTACCGCATGCGCGTCAGGGTGCCGGCGAGCGCTGACATGCTCGACAGCACAACTGAAGCTTTCGACGTCACGGTCACCGGAGCGCCAAGCGGCGCGGGCGAAGCTGAAGCACCGACCGAAGCGCCGCCGGGCTCAGGCGACTGATCCGCCGGAGCTCGGCCGGGCGAGCCAGTTCACGACGGTCTGGTTCTCGGAGAACGCGGTGCGCCCGACAGGGCCGCTGCCGGTGATCGTGAAGACGTCGTAGTCCAGCTCGTTCAGCAGATCCCACAGAGCACCTGAGGAGGAGCCGTATAGCGCAGCCGCGGAGGCCACGTGCTCGAACACGACCAGCGGACTGGCCTCGCTCAGCACGGTACGGCCACCGGTGAGCACGTCGAGCTCCGCGCCCTCGACATCGATCTTGATGACATCCGGTCGCAGGCCCGCGAGCTCGAGGTCGAGGGTCGAGACCTGCACCGTGATCTGCTCGGGGTCACCTCGCGTGTCGCTGATCTCTGGGCTCCGTCGCAGCCCGCTCCATCCGTCGAGCTTGCGGAAGTGGCAGAACTCGCCAGAGCCGGCGGCGGCGCCAAGCGCGAGACGGCGCGTGTCCACCTGCGGAAACGAGGCCGCGAGCTCCGCTGCCAGCTCAGGGATCGGCTCGAACGCGACGTGGTGGCCGCGCGGCGCCGCGCGCAACGCCTCCCGCAGGAGCTGCCCGCGGTTGGTACCGATGTCGACGTAGGTGGAGTCGTTGCGCAACGCGCTCACGAGCACCGCGCCCATCGCGATCTCCTCGCGCCAAGCGTGGCGCGCGCCCGAATAGAACGCGGCGAGCAGCTCGGGGCGATCGAGCCTGCGCGAGAGCCAGCCAACCGCGCGCCTTCTCAGCATGCCGATGCCCTCACGACGGCTGGCGCGGGCATGCTCAGCGAACCTGCTCGAGCGGAGCCCGCGCGGTTGCCGCTGGGCGCAGGCGGTCGAGCACCGGCTTCCACGGCAGTTGCAACAGCGTGGTGAGAAGCGAGGAAGCCTCGGCCTGCTCGGGCCTGCGCCTGAGCGAGATCACGTCGGTGCGGATCAACCTGTTGCCCTCCATCGGCGCGCCGACGCGCAGCTCTTGCAGATCCGGCGTGCTCGCCTGCGAGCCGACCAGGTCGAGGATCTGACGAAGCACCCCTTCGGGGTCCTGCATGAACGCCTCGTGACGCACGAACAGGCGGCGGTCGCGACGCTGCCCGAGAAACACGACGAGCGACACGAGCAGGGTGAACCACAGGTTGAGGTTCAGCAGGACCGTGCGCAGCCGTCGCTCGGCGACTTCGTGCGGCTTCAGCTGGCGGAGGCTCGAGTCGACCACGCCGTGCGGATCGCGCACGAGGAAGATCAGGTAGAGATCGATCCCGGTCAGCTTTTTGAGCTCGCGCGCACGCAGAGGGAAGTGCGAGGTGTCGATGACGTGGCTCGCGCTGGCGGTGCGCGAGATCGCGTTCAGCAGTTCCTCACAGATACGGCGATAGCGCCCCAGCAGCCGACGACGGGCCGGCCAACGATCGACTCGCACCACGGCAGAGGAGCGCTCTATGCAGTCGACCGCCTCGCTGCCAAACAGGTCGGCACCGTCCGTTTCGGCGCCGACGCTCTTCCAGAAGGCGCGGCGCTGCTCGTCGGCCCACGGCGGCACGCCGGACTTGACGAGCCACTCCTCGACCTCACCCGCATAGAAGAAATCGGCGCAGTTGCCGAGGGCGACCCCGAGGATCGTACTGCCGCTGTGTCCCGCCCCCATCACGTAGACCGCCTTCGTCCGTGAGCCCGTCGTCGTCGCTCCGCGCTCCATCGCGGCGGAGTCTAATCGAGCTTGCCTCGCTCCCAGATGTCAAGCCGCCGCTAAGCTCCTGGCGAGTCATCGTGGGGAGCCCGGTCAATGCGTAGGCACAGAAACTCTGACGGGGAGCCCGATGCTCGACGTGAGGGCCGCCCCGCGCTGCTGTGTATCTCGCAGTCGTTCGCTCCCGACACCACACCGACGGCGATCCGCGCCAGCAAGCTGCTCGAGCAGCTGAGCGGCGAGTGGGACATCACGGTCGTGAGCGAGACCGGAGCCCCGCAACACGACAGCGCGGTCGCGGTCCTGAGCGTTCGCAGCCGCCGTCCCCGCCGGCTGCTCGCCGCGTTGCGACGAGCGCGACTGAGCAAGCTGTTGGAGCTCGGCGTGTGGCCGGATGAGTCGATCTTCTGGGTGCTGCCGGCGATCGTGGCTGCACGCCGCGCGATCAAGAGCGCCGACTTCGACGCGATCGTCGTGTTCATGATGCCCTACTCCGCTGGACTGGCGGGGGTCGCGCTCAGACGACTGACGGGCCTCCCCCTCGTGCTGAACCTCGACGACTCGCCGACGTGCACCGACATGCACCCCTACTTCCCGACGCGCTTGCACTACCGGCTCGCGTGTGCGCTCGAGAACCTCTACTCGAGACGCGCCGACGCGGTGGTGTATGTATCGCAGACGAACCTCGACGCGGTCAAGGAACGCCAGCCGCAGCAGGTGCGCCGACGAATGCACCTCGTCCGCTACGGCGCCGACCCGGCAGATTTCCACACCCAGCAGCAGAGCAGCTCGACGTTTCAGATCGCCTACGTCGGCGCGATGTCTGGCTGGTGGGCGCTGATCGAGCAGGGCGCGCAGCCGGGACGTGCGAAGCGGATCTACGACGCGTGGACGCGCCTCGGCCGCCACGAGCGTCTCACGCTGGATCAGCGCACATCCTCACCCGCGGCAATCGGCGAGGCGATGCACGGCGTCATCGCCGAGCAGCCGCAGTGGCAGGGACTCCTGCAGCTGATCATCTATGGCAATCCATACGCGCCGGAGGTGGTCGCGCGCGCACTGGAGAGCGAGCAGGTCGATGACGTGGTAACCGTGCTCGGGCCGCTCCCTCACAATCAGGTGGCTGCGCTGATGGGCCAAGCAGATCTGCTGTTCCTGACGCTGCCGCGGCGTGTCGATGGCTCGCGCGGCGGTCGTATCTCGGCGAAGACCTACGAGTACCTGATGACCGACCGTCCGATCCTTGCCGCGGTGCCCCGTGGAGAGAACTGGGACTACCTGGAGGACAAGCCCGGCGTCTGGCTCGTCGACCCGCAGGATCGGCAGCGCATGCAGGAGGTGATCACGGCGCTCGCCCGCGCCAAGTTCGGCGGGCAGCAGCCTGTATTCGATCGCTCGAAGCTCCGTACGGAGCTCTCCTACGAAACCCGCGCGAGCGAGTTCGCGGCGGTCATACGGGAGGCGATCGAGCAGCGAGGCGCCCGCCACGACAACGGCTCACAGTTTCATTGATGACCGACCCGGTGCTGCTCGTGACTCCGCGCTGGCGGCGGGACGGCGGCGTGGCGACCCACGTCATGGCGAGCGCCTCAGCGCTCGCCGCCCATGGGGTCGAGGTCCACGTCCTGGCGGCGGTGATCGAGCCTGGGGAGCACGTTCCGGGCATCACCTTCCATCACAGCCCCGACCTGTACAACGCCGACGTTTCACCGCAGCAACGCGTCGACGCCGCGATGAGCTGTTCGCCGCGGATCGTCCACTTTCATCAATTCGAGGATGCCGACGTGGCATCGCACATTCAACGGAGCGCGCCGCTGATCGTCAGCGTGCACGGTTATTCCGCCTGCACCTCCGCGGTTCACTATTTCCGGCCCGGCGAGGAATGCGATCGCCCGCACGGCGCCGGGTGCGTCCCCAATCTGCTCGCTCGCGGCTGCGCCCACACTCGCAACCCGAGTTGGCTCCCGGGCTCCTTCCGGCGGGCGACCCGCTCGGTGCAGCTCCTGCGTCAAGCGGACCTCGTGATCTCTTACTCCTCCGTGATTGACCGTCACCTGCTTGCGAACGGGATCCTGCGCCGTGCTCGAGCCCCGCTGTTCAGCACGCTGCCGCCGGCCGCGATCGCGGGAGCGCGTCGCCGACGTGTGGTGTTCGCCGGACGGGTGGTGCGTCCGAAGGGCGTGCAGGTGCTGCTGCGCGCGGCCAGCACGCTCGACGTGGAGCTCGTGATCTGCGGCGATGGTCGCGATCTCGACTCGCTGCGTTCGCTCGCTAGCCGCCTGGACGTGGGCGACCGTGTCAGCTTCAAGGGCTGGCTCGCTCCCGCGGCGCTGGCGTCGGAGCTCGCCGAGGCCCAGGTTGTCGCGATTCCCTCGGTTTGGCCCGAGCCGTTCGGGCTCGTCGGCATCGAGGCCTTCACGCTCGGCACGCCCGTCGTCGCCAGCGCGACCGGCGGAATCGGCGACTGGCTCGAGCACGGCGTCAGCGGCCTCGCCGTCGCCCCTGGAGAGGTAGCTGCGCTCGCCGAGGCTCTGGGCGAGCTGCTCGCCGACCCGCAGCGTGCACGGGCGATGGGCGCCGCCGGTCGCGAGAGCGTGGCTTCCCGCTTCACTCCCGCGCGTCACGTCAGCGCGCTGCTCGCCGCGTTCAACTCCGCGCGTGTGGGCTGGGAGCGCCGGCATGCCCAGCATCGCTGAGCCCGCGGAGCAGCCCCCCCACGGCGCGTGCACTGCGCTCCACGCTCATCGCGCTCAGCGCGAACTCGCGCCCACGCCGCGCGAGCTGCGCTCGCATGTCTGCGTCGTCGAGCAATCCGGCGAGGGCGTCGGCGAGCGCATCGGCCGTCGGCTCGACGAGCTGCGCCGCTTCTGCGTCACGCAACTCGCGCCAGCTGTGGCGACCGTCGAGCGCGACCACCGGCACCCCCGCTGCGAGCGACGCCGCGAGCGTGGTGCGTCTCGACGTTGGGCCGATGCTGTCGGCTGACAGCAGCACGTCACAGCCGGACAGCGTGTTGGAGATCGCTTGCGCCGAGAGCATGCCCGAGAACGCGGGCGGTCGGCTGATTCCACGCGTGCGGGCGCCCGCCAGCCACGACTCACCCGCGACGGAGGAGCGTCCCGGCGCGCCCGCAAGCAGCAGCTCGACCTCGACGCCGCGGTCCTGCAGCGAGCGCAACGCGTCGAGCACCACCTCTTTGACGACGCCCTCGTGGGCGTACCCGAACAGCCCGATCCGCGGCCGCTCGCCCTCGGGTCCAACGCCCGCCTCAGCGGCGGGAAGGCTCGAGAACACCGGGGCCAGAGCCATCGGCCGCCGCGGCAGCCATGCACGTGTGCTCAACCAGTCGGCGCGAACGTCGGTGGTGACGGCGACAGCCGAGCAGGCACGCATCACATCGCGCAGCAGCAGGCGGTGGCTCAGCGCCCATGCCTTTCCACGGACGCCGTGACGGTGCCACGGATACGCGTACTCGTGCAGCAGCGCGACAGTGGGAACACCGAGCTTGCGCGCGACTGTCAGCACCGGTCGGACGAATACGGGAAAGCCACGGTAGGAGTAGGCGAAGACGGAGTAGTGAAGCAGTAGCGCGCCGGGTGGGTCGCGTTCGAGCTCGCCGGCAAGCCGCTCGCTCCATTGCCTGATCTCCGCGGCGCTGGCGGCGAACGGCGCCTCGCTGCGCCACAGCCAGTGACGCGCCGAGGAGAAGCCCTGCTGCTCGAGCGCCTCCGCCAGCCGCTGCGCGTGATCGTAGACCCCGCACGGTGTTCCCAGCGAGACCCCGATCGTGCCGACGTCCACGATCGCCCCGAGCTGGGATTCGCCGGCGACCGGCGTCGACGCCACGTCGCTGGTCGTCTCGCGCACTGCCGCGCCCTCAGCCGCCGAAGATCTCAGCGCGGTAGGCGGCCTCGATCGCCTGCGTCAGCGCATCGAGGTCACCGGTCGCCAGGATCAGTCCGAGGCGAGTCGAGGCGATCATGTCCTTCATCCCGGTGTCCTCGCTGACGAGCACCGGTACGCCGCAGGCGAGCGCCTCCGCCGGTGCGTATCCGAACCCGTCCTCGTAGGCTGGATGCACGCACAGCGCGGCGGTCCGCAGATGCACCAGCGGGTCGCCCGCACCGGCCGTGATCCGCCGGTCGGCCGCGCACGCGTCCTGCACGAAGCGTCGCATGCCTCGTGATCCCCACCCTCCGACGAGCGTCAGGCGCATGTCCGCGTACGGGAGCCTTCGGAACGCGTCGATCAGCAGCGGCACGCCCTTGTGCACCGCGAGGCTTCCGCTGTAGACGATCTCGAAGCGGTCGCTGGCGCCACGCTCGGCGTGGCCGTCGAAGCGGGGATGCGGCGTCAGCGGAAAGTCGGTCATCTGATCGTCGGAGAAGCCCTCCTCGAGGAACGACTCGCGGATGTAGCGCGAGGCGACATAGATCATGTCGGCCTGCTCGTATTCCTTCAGATTGCGCGGCAGGAGCCATCGAGCCCACGAGCCCTCCAGCGGATAGCGCCGATGCGCCGCCTGATGCTGGCGGAGAACCCGGCGCATGTGCGAGTTCGCCGACACCAGCGCCAGCGAGCGATAGCTCGCCCGCCGCGCCTCCTGCAGCTGCGCGAGGGCCTGGCCGTTGAACGCGATCAGGTGCTCTCCCGGCGGCAGGCTCCGCGCCGCGGACCGGTCGAACTCGATGGCGTGGGCGAGCGCGCGCAGTCCCGGCGAGATCGGCGCCGGCGATGTCGCGAGGAGCCCCGCCAGACGCTCGGCGGCGCCTGGCAACGGCCGTCGCTGCGCTGACACAGTGGGCGCTCTGGCCGATCCGGAGATACAGGTCGCCGGCTGGCCGCTGCGCTCCAGCGCTTCGAGGATCTCCTGCAGGTGACGCCCGAGGCCGCCCTTTCCGAGGGGTGCCGAGCAGGACACGTTCACGGCCCCGGCGGGCATCGCCGCACGCTGCTGCTCTGCCATCGCGCTGCGCAGCGTTCCCAGACCGGCCCGCTGTCGCGGGTCCTCCGGCACGCGCACCTCACTCACCGCTGTCATAGCCCCAGAGGCTCACCAGATCGCGGTCCAGGTACTCGCTCAGCGCGATGACCTCGTCCCGGAAGCGCAGTCGCAGATCACGCATCAGCTGCTCGTCCGCCGGACCGGACTTGCCGTGGATGACATGTCGCCGGGTGACCCGCATTGCGTCGCTGCGCAGCGCGTCGGTGGTGAGTACCTTGATCCCCGCCTTCACGGCGCGCCCGGGCAGTCCCCTCCCGACCGACACCCGGTTGACGATTTCATCGGCCCACTGCGAGCGCATCCGCTGGCGGGTTGGGTTGGCATCCCTGGTCGCGACCGGAAACGTATCGTCGACGTCCAGGAAGCGGAACACGGAGCGCACCGTCGCCTCGTTGTCGAGCCGGAAATCGTCGTAGATCAGCACCAGCATCTGCTCGGCCCCCAGCACGGCGCGGTAGCGCTCCAGCTGCTCGACGTAGCGCACGTGGTCGGAGTAGAGCAGCAGCTGCGGCCGGTGGGAGCGGCGGGGCACCTTCTTGCCTGCTCTGCGCGGGCGTTCCAGCTCGATGGCGCGCCTGAGGTCCTTCTCGCTCTCGACGTGCGTACGCAGCAACTGGTTGTGCAGCGAGAACAGGAAGCTCGCTGGCTCGCGCAGGATCGCGATCACGCGCGCCTCCGCCGAGAGCTCCGCAATCGCCGCCGCTGCGGTGTTCGAGAGCAGGTACGACGACGACGCCTCCCCGGCACGCTGCTCCGGCTCCGCCGCACTGAACAGCGCGAGATACTCATCGAGCGTCTTCAGCGGCGGCGCCGAGCGCGGCGGCTGGAAGCGCGGCCGCATGTCGCTCGCAAGGAACCACGGCTCCTTGAGCTCGGGCATGTAGATCTGGGAGTGCTCGCGCAACATCTCATAGAGCGCCGTCGTCCCACACTTGGGGTGACCGACGATGAAGAAGTCGGGTGTTCGCTGCCGGCGCGGGCGTGGCAGCGCGGATGTCTCAGTCGAGGCGGTCATAGCCCCAGAGCGTCACGAGGTCGCGTTTCAGGTATTCGCCGAGCGCCACGACCTCTGGCTTGAAGCGCAGCTTTAGCTCTCTCGTAACGCGCTCGTCCGGGGAGTCGGGCTTGCCATAGACGACCTGCCGTCGAAACGCATCGAGCGCGTGGCGGCGCAGGCGCCGAGGTGTGAGCGCCTTGATCGTCCACTTGACGGCCGCCGCCGGCCCACCCTTGCCCAGGTACAGCGACTGCAGCAGCCGATAGAGGCGGACGGAGCGCACGCGCACGGTTGGGTTCGCCTCGATCGGCTCCGCGGCAAGACTCCCGTCGACTCCCAGGAAGCGGAGCACCGCGGCGAGGGTCGCGTCGTTTTCGCGTCGGAAGTCGTCGTAGATGATCACCATTATCTGCTCGGGTCCGAACACCGCTGCGTAGCGGCCCAGCTGCTCGACGTAGCGTACGTACTCCGAGTAGACGAGACCCGGGTGACGCTCGAGCTCGTCCTTCTGACTCCGCACGGCCTCCAGCTCCAGCGCCGCGCCCAGGTCCGCCTCTGTCTCGACGTGGTCGCGCAGCAGCTCCATGTGCAGCGAGCGAACGAAGCTCGCGGGCTCCCGGAAGATCGCAATGATGCGCGCGTCGGGACGTAGCTCCGCGATGCGTCGCGCGGCAGCGTGCGATCTCAGATATGACGGCGAAGCCTCGCCGAGGCGCTGCTGAGGCTCGGCCGACTCGAACAGCGCCAGGTAGGCGGCGAGCGAATCGGGGTGGGACTGCGGTGAGCGCGGGTGCAGCTCACGCGCGAAGAACCGCGTCTCCTTGAGCTCCGGCATGTAGATCTGCGGGTGACGGCGCAGCATCTCGTAGAGCGCGGTCGTGCCGCACTTGGGATGGCCGACGATGAAGAAGTCAGGCGCTCTAGCGGTCGACCTCTGCGCCGGGATCTCGCTCTCGGCGAGCGCCGCGTCACCCTCAGAGCTCGTCATAGCCCCACAGCCCGACCAGATCTCGGTCGAGATACTCGCTCAGCGCGAACACCTCGTCGCGGTAGCGGACGCGCAGCTCGTGCATCAGCTCGTCAGGCGGCGCCGGTGGAGGGCCGAAGACGAGCTGACGCTTGAGCGCGTAGAACGCCCGTCGCCTGGGACCCGACGGCGTAACCGCCTTGATCATCTCCTTGACTGTGTGCGACACCGGCCCCCGCCCGACACCGACGGCGTGCGCCAGCTCGTTCACCCGCTGCGAGCGCGGAGCGACCGTTGGGTTTGCCATGGTGGTCTCGACGGGTATCGAGTCGTCGATATCGAGGAAACGGCAGACGTCGTGCACCGTCTGCTCGTTCTCGGCGCGGAAGTCGTCGTAGATCAGAACCTTGACCTGCTCCGCCGGGAAGGCGGAGTGAAAGCGACGCAGCTGCTCGGTGTAACGGATGAACTCTGAGTACATGAGCAGCTGCGGCCAGTACGTGTAGGGCGGTACCGCCCGGCCTTCGCGCCGTTGCGGCTCGAGCTCGGTCGCCTTGCGCAGGTCCGCCTCGACCTCCACGTATGTTTCGAGCAACTGCAGATGCCAGGAGTACAGAAAGCTGGCCGGCTCGCGCAGGATAGCGATGATGCGCGCGTCCGGAATCACCTCTGCGATGTTCGCGGCGGCGGCCTTCGACCATAGATACAACGACGATGCCTCGCCCACTTTCTGGCCCGGCTCGGCGTCGGTGAACCACTCGGCATACTCGGTCAAGCTACGCGGAGTGCCTCCCGGCCGCGGTGGAGTGAACTCGTGCAACTCCTCCGAAAAGAAGTACGGCTCCTTGCGGGGAGGGATATAGACCTCCGGATGGTTACTGAGCATCTCAAACAGCGCGGTGGTGCCGCACTTGGGGTGCCCCACTATCAGGAAATCCGGGATTCTGCCGACGCTCGCACCGGGAGAAGACAGGTCGATCGACGTGGCCATTGCCACAAAGCTTACAAGCTCGCGTCCTCCCGATCGTCGAGCTCTGCGCTGCTACTGCGCGTTGCCGATCATCGACAGTTCCGCAGCCTGACGGTAGTACTCGCTGCTGTTCTGCAGCGCGGCTTTGGTGTCGAAGGCGGCCAGACGCCCGTCGAGGACCACCATCACGCGGTCACACATCTCGAGCGTCGACATCCGGTGCGCGACGATGATCAGCGTCAGGCTACTGCGCATCGCCAGCAGCGACGCTCCGATGAACGCCTCCGACTGCGGGTCGAGCGCGCTCGTGGGCTCATCGAGGATCAGCACCTCCGGTTCCGCGGCGAGAGCACGCGCGAGGCAGATCCGCTGCTGCTGGCCACCCGACACCGCGTCTGCCCGGGGACCGACGAGCGCGTCGTATGCTCCGGGCCAACTCATGATGTCATCGTGGATCCGCGCCAGGCGCGCGGCGCGCCGCACCTGCTCGTCGGAGATGTCGCGGAAGAAGCGGATGTTCTCCGCGACCGACGCGTGCAGCAGCCGCGGTTCCTGGGGCACGTAGGAAACCTGGCGGTGCCAGTCGTCGCTGTCAAACTCCTCCGCGGCGACTCCGTTGATCAGGTAGCGGCCGTCGACGGGCAGCCGCAGCCGCAGCAACAGCTGCACGAGCGTCGACTTGCCGGCCCCCGACGGTCCGACGATCCCGATCGCTTCACCACTGCCAATTGCGAAACTGACGTCGGTGAGAACCGGCGTCTCCGGGTTGTACGCGAAGGAGACGCTCTCGAACGCTATCTCCTCAACCACCGGCAGCGGCGTGTCACCGAAGTGCTCGGCGTGCTCGCGATATCGCTCCAACGCCTTCTGGGTGCGCTCGACGAATGGAAGGGCCTGGATGAGTGACTGGTATGCGCCCTGCACTGTCTGCCCGGTGGTTCCGGCGCGCAGCAGCAGCAGGACGACGCCGCCGAGCGAGCCAGCGTGGCGCGCGCCGATGAGAAACAGCACGCCGATACCGGCTACGAGCAGCACATAGATCAGGCTCTGATAGCCGTTTGTGACCATTCGCCCCAGTATCTGCGAGCGGAGGAAGTAATGCTGGGAGCGACGCACGAGTTGCGCGACTTTCGCGCGCTGGGCCGAGCCGGCGCCGAACACGTGGCTCTCTTCGGCGACGCGGTTGCTCTCGGCGATCCCGCCGGCGTAGGCGATCTGCGCACGCGACAGCTCACGCGCGTAGCGCCCCCCGCGCGATCGCAGCGGGCGCAGCAGCGCGAACATCGCGACGGACATCACGCCCACGGTGACAGCCGCGACCGCGCTGAGCCAGAACGCGGCGGCCATCAAGACGAGGAACTGAAGCACCGAGGTCAGCAGCAAGATCGTGCCCGATGCCCCGCCCACCGCCTGCAGCACCTGACCGGTCATCACCTCCTGTAGCTGTCCCTCTCGGTCGCGCGACTGCACCGACCAGGAGGACCTGTTGAACGCCTCGAACAGCTCGGTTCGCAGGCGTGCCTGCACGTCCGCGGCGATCCGCGCGGACATCACCGCGAGCGGAACCTGGAACGCCAGGCGAAGCGCGCACAGCCCGAAGCCAACCAAGATCAACGTGCCGGGAGAGGCGTGAACGTTCAGCACCGACAGGGACTTGGGCGCTTTTGCCCCTTTCGTGTGACCAACGAGCGACGCTGCGAGCTCCGCGACCAACGCGAGCGTCGCCGCTTCGGTGAGTCCTGCCATGATCGAGCAGACAGCCACACCGCCCACCATGCTGCGGCGGTCGCCGATCAGCAGGCTCAGGCGCGCGCGCATCGCCGCCGGCGACGGCGTCGGCGTCGGCGTCCGCGGGGTCTCAGGCGACAGCAAGCGGGGCATCTTCGTGCCTTTGCAGTTCGGGGCCTGCGGTAGCGGGGCCGTTCGTTACGTGTTTCGGCCTGACGAACCAGTACGCCGCAACGCCAACGGCAAACCAGTAATAAGGCCCATCACCGGTGCTCGCCGACAGGAACCCGGAGGATCCCTCGATCAGCAGCGGGCCGAACGCGGCCATCGTGCCTGCCAGGCAGACGGCGAGATCGCTGTCACGGATGCGCCGTAGTCCGATCGCGGTTATAAAAGTTACATATATGATGATTGCCGGCCAGAGTATGAGACCGGGCAGACCGAGTTCCTTGACGAGGACGTTGTACTGGGTCTCCGATGTGAGACCGTGACCGTTGAGCAGGTCGTTGGCGCGACCGCCCAGGCCCCCGATCGCTCCGCTGTTGCCGAGCCCGAAGCCGAATGGAGATGCCTCGACGTACTTGGGGATTTTGTCCCACGAGTTTTCCTTGTGCAGGGTTGTTGACGAGCCGGTGCCGAGCTGTTCATATCGCTTGAACGTGCCAGGCCGCAGCGTCGAGACCACGAGCACTCCCACGGGAATCACGAGGATCACTATCACCAGCAGGGAAGCCAGGCTGCGCGTCAGCGAACGGCCCGAGAGGGCCGCATATCCGATGAAGGTGACGACCCCGAGCCCCGCTCCGATCAACGGCAGGCGTCCGAGTCCGACGAACACCCCGACGATCGCTCCCAAGCACAGGAGTATCGCAAGCCACCGTCGCCGACGCGAGATCACCAGCAGCGCCAGGCACATCGGCAGCGCGATGTGCCCGACGGCCCCGCTGTAACCTGCGTCGGAGCCGAGACCGGGAGGCCTGACCCTGGTTTCACCTTCGGAGACATAGACGCGTCCGGTGCCGACGCCGGTCGGTTTGATGAGCGCGGCGTAGCCGGGGCCCCAGCTCGACAGCTGGCCGGGCGAGAGCTCGGTCTGGTATGCCGCGACGACTCCGTTCGCGAGCGCCATCACCCCGAAGATCACGAACAACTGGCGGAAGCGCCGCTTCGAGCGCATCAGCACGTAGCCGAAGAAGAAAAACGGAATGTACTCGAGCTGTTGGCGAAAGCCGCCGAGAACGTGCAACAGGCTTTCCGTTTTCGGATTGAACGCGTTGACGAGGACCAACACAACCCACCCGATCACCCAGCCGGAGAGCGGGGGAAGACGTACCTGCTCCCGGCGCATGAGGATGCGCACGAGCGCCCCCGCGGCAACGGCCAGGATGATCACGTTCTGGAACGAGGCGGTCAATTCGCGCCCCGGCAACAGCAGCTTGACGGGGCCGTTGATCATGCCGAGATAGATGGCGATCAGCGTGACCGTCACGTCGAGGCGGCTGCTCGCCATCAACGCAATGATCGCGACCACGCCGGTGATGATCGCGAGTGCGATCAGGATGTTCGCGCTCGGGAGCGCGATCGTGACCGCGGTCGCCGTGATTGCAGGGACGGCCGCGGTCAGCGCGACCAGCATCACGCTTTGGAGGCGCCGCTCCAGGACCAGCGGGTGAACCGCAGGCGCCGCTGGCGCGCGCCGGCGACGAACGTTCATCCTCTTCTTGGCCTGGTGCCTGACCGCCGCCGCCCGTTGAACGACGAGAAGCCCGAGCGCTTGAGTTCCCGCGGCGCCGCGAAGTTGGCGACGAGGCCGAGCACCGGGGCGTTGTGCGGACGCTCGAGCATCTGACGCATGCGCTGCGCAGAGACTTCGCGCGAGTGCCCCACGCGAGCAACGATCACGATCCCGTCGACTGCGCCGAACAGCGGCTCCGCGTCGCTCACCTCCAGCGGTGACGGAGCGTCGATCAACACATAGTCGAATCTGTCCGCGAGCGAGGGCAACAGGCCCGATGTCGCCAGTTGCGCAACCAGCGCCGGCGGATTCGGCACAGACGCGTCGCCTGCGAGCAGGAACAGCGAGCCAACTCGCTCCTGCGTCGCGGTCAGCGCGCCGCCCCCAACGTCCTCGGCGTCCGGCAGATCAACCGGCATCACGGGTTGCATCGCATCATCGACGTCAAGCCTCCCGGTGAGCACATCGGCGAGCGAGTGGCCCGCTTCGAGCCCGAGCATGCGCGACTGGATCGGGCGGCGGAAGTTTGCCTCCACGACGACCACCTGCTCACCCGCCTCGCGCTGGATCAACGCAAGATCTGCAGCCAGTGTCGACTTGCCGTCTCCGGGATCCGGGCTCACGAACAGAATCACGCGCGAACGTCGGGCGGCGCTCACGCCGTTGCCCGATACGGCGCCGTTGCCCGGTGCGTCGATCAGCTGGAGACCCGTATGGAGCCGACGCAGCGGCTCGAGTAGGACGTTGGAAGGGCGCACGGAGCCGTCACGGCGGACGATCGGTCGCGGTGCCTTCGGCAACGCGGCGAGCAGCGGTGCCGGGATCGCTGCTTCGATTCCCTCCAGCGAGCGCAGGCGCCGATCGAATCGGCTGACTGTGAACACAGTGAGCGCAGCGAGCACGAGACCGAGCACGAAGCCGAACTCGGCGTCCTGCTTGGGCATCGGCGCCACGAGCGCGGCGTTTCTGGCCTTCGCCGGTCTCAACTGCACCGCCGTGACCGTGCCGAGACTCCCTTCGAGTTCGTTGATCTTGGCGCTGAGGGTCGCCGCCTGGATCACGCTCTGGGTCGATCCCTTTCCGCCCGCACCGGCCGCGCCGCTACCTTTGCCCTTTTTCTTTGTGGAAGTGGCGGCGGCTTCCTGGGCGGCGGCTTCCTTGGCGGCAGCGGCCGATTCGATCCTCCTCAGCTGTTCGCGACTGAGCTTGATCGCCTTCTCGATCCCGGCTTCGCGCTTGCTGGCTTTGCGTCTGATGTATGCCTGGGCCACCGCGTTGGCCGTGAACGCTGCGTTCACCGCGCTGTGCGCGGTCGTCGAGATCGTCATAAATTCGGTCTTTTCCGGGAGCTTGGCGCTCACTTGGACGCCACGGATGAACCCCACTTTGTGCTCCTTGATCAGCTGGCCGCGTAGTTCTTCGACGACGATCGAGTTGACGATCGCCGCCTGGTCGCCGCCGCCGCCCTTCGACTTCTTCGACGAGGGGGCCGCTTCTTCACTGCTGGCCCCCAGATAGACCTCGGTCGAGGATGCGTAGGTGCGCTTCTCGCGTTTGTAATAGAGGTAGGTCGCCCCGCCTACGAACACGGCCACGGCGAGGATTAGCCACTTCCATCTCCAGATCGGAGCGAAGATGGAGCGAGCGTCAGGGGTCTGGTTCATCGGGGTTGGGATCCGTCCGTGGCGTCAGGGCCCCGCATCATATGCGTGGCGCTTATCCGAACCTAAAGATTAGCGCGTCCGCGGGCCCTGATTGCAGCGGCAAGCACACGTGCAGGAGTCGCTTCCGCGGCTCCAAATCCACCGGTTTCCGGGGCCCGGCGCGTCACGCCTCGAGCCGGTCTGCATCGCGTCGGGCGCCGCGAGCCCGTAAGATGCGAGCCCGTGCCGGCGCCGGGAAAAGCAGGGCGAATCCTGTGCTTCGCAACGCAGGGTCACGGGCACATCGAGGGAGAGCGGATCAGGGTACTGCTGGAGCCACTCGGTGGCGAGGAGTACTGCTTCGACCGCGCGCACAAGCTTCGCTCCGCTCTGGGCCTGCTGAGGACCGCGCGCGCCGCTCGCCCGGACCTGATCGTGATGGAGGGAACCGGTCTCGCCGGCGGGCTGCCGCTGCTACTGATGCGGGCGCTCCACGGTGTCCCATTTGTATTCTCCAGCGGCGATGCGGTGGGTCCGTTCCTACGCCTGCACTCGCGCGCCGCCGGGATAATCGGCGGAGTATATGAGCGGCTTCTGTGTCGGGCGTGCGCAGGATTCGTGGGATGGACCCCTTACCTCGTCGGGCGGGCGCTCACGTATGGGGCACCGCGTGGAATGACCGCTCCGGGCTGGACCCGCAGCGAGCCGAGCCCGCAGGCGCGCGCCGACGTACGCGCCAGGCTTGGGCTCACCGACGAGGCGATCGTGATCGGGCTCGTTGGCTCGCTTCACTGGAATGACGCGGTCTCCTACGTCTACGGAGCGGAGATCGTGCAGGCCGTTCGCCGGGCTGCACGCGATGACGTAGTCGCGTGCATCGTCGGCGACGGCGACGGGCGCGCTCGTCTGGAAGAGCTCGCCGGAGAGGAGTTGGGAAAACGCGTGCTGCTTCCGGGGCGCGTGGCACCCGAGCAGGTCCCCGACTATCTCGCGGCGTTTGACGTGGGCAGCCTGTCTCAGAGCGTCGACCGGGTCGGCATGTTCCGCTACACGACCAAACTGAGCGAGTATCTCGCGGCGGGGCTCCCGATCATCACCGGCGAGACTCCGGTTGCATACGATCTCGACGAGGGATACTTCTGGCGGCTGCCCGGCAGTGCACCGTGGAGCTCAACCTACCTGGACGCGCTGAGCGAGTTGGTGGCGCAGCTCGAGCGGGCTGACATCGAGAGCCACCGCGAGGCGGCCATCGCGTCACGCGCAGAGGCCTTCGATCGCGTCGCGCAGCAGCGGCGCATGAGCGCGTTCGTTGGAGACATACTCGCCGCGCGCGCTCAGGCGGCCTGATCGACGCTGTCACCCTCGCGAACGCCTCGCGACGTCATCACGCTCGAGTAGAGCTCGTCGTGGCGCTCGACCATCTTCTCCCAGCTGTACTCGAGCGCCGCGCTCCGGGCCGCGCGTCCGAGCCGCTCACGCAGCTCGGGATCGCCGGCGAGCGTCCGCAGGTGCTTGGCGATGTCGCCCGCGTCGGGCTCGATCAGGAAGCCGTTGACCCCATCGGTGACGAGCTCGCGAACGCCGTTGACTGGGGTCGCGAGGATCGGCAGTCCGCTAGAGGCCGCCTCGAGCGCGACGAGCGGGAACGCCTCGTAGCTCGTGGGGAACACGAACACGTCGGCCAGCTGGTAGAGCGGTGCCAGGTCACGCGAGACACCAACCCACCTGACCGCGTCCGCCACTCCCGCACGCTCGGCCAGCGCACGGTAGCGCTCGCGGTCGCCGCTTCCGACGACCAGCAACACCCAGCCGTCAGCGAGGGCCAGTGCCTGGATCGCCGGCTCCAGACCCTTGCGCTGCCACTCGCTGCCGACGAAGATCGCGACTCTGCGCTCTGGGTCGATATCGAGCGCTTCGCGCAGCGCTGCCGCCTCCTCGCTGCGCGAGCTCGGCGTGAAGGCGTCGACGTCTACTCCGTTTGGAATCGTGATGACGCGGTCCCCGTAATCGGGGAAATTCTCGCGGATCTCCTGCGCCACCCCGTCGGACACGCACACGAACCGGCGCGGGCGGTTCAGCGGGAAGCACACCCTTTCCGCGATCTGCCCGAGCAGCGCAGAGACCCGAGCGTTCAAGCGAAATGGCCAGCCGGTGCGACTCGGCGTCGCCGGGCCGACCTGGTGACAGTAGTGAATCGCAACCAGATCGACGCGGTTGAGGATAATCGCGCCCGTAGCGAGCACCAGACCTCGCCGCCAGCGCCACACGGCGATCGTGGCGGCCAGCATGAACCATGGGTAACTCAGCACGAACGGTCGGCTCGGGCCGCGCACACGTCGAAATGTGACACCTGAGTCCGCGGGCAGCTCGCACGCGTAGGCGATGACTGTCACCTCATAGCCGCGGCGCCGAAGACCCAACGCGAGTTCGGTGAGGACGCGCTCCATGCCGCCGACGTGACCGACGTGGTGGGCGACCAGTGTGACCTCCGGCGGGCGTCGCGACGCCTCGCTGCCGTGCTCGTGTTCAGCGTTCGTTGGCATTCGCGACCCTGCGCCGCTCGACGAGCCCTTCGAGCGCTGTGAAGAACCGCTTGCGCAAGGCCACGTCCGAGTACTCGCGCAAGAAGCGATCTCTGCCTGCCTGACCGAGCGCCCGCCGCAGCTCCGCCGAGCTCAGAAGCGGCTCGAGCGCATCCGCGAGAGCCTGGGGCTCCCCCGAGCGCGCGAGCATCCCGGTCTTCCCGTGCTCGACGATCTCTGCGGGACCGCCGGCGTCGACGGCGAGGACCGGGATCGCCTCGGCCATCCCCTCCAGCAGCACGATGCCAAATGGCTCCGGGTCTGAGGCGTTGACGAGGACGTCCAGTCGCCCGATGAACGGCCGCGCGTCTGAAACCTCACCGGTCATCGTGACGTGCTCGGTGAGACCGAGTCGACCGATCAACGCCGGCAGCGACGCTGCGTAGTCCGGGGACAGTCCGTAGGAGTCGCCGCCGACGATCACCACGTGCACCGGGTGCCCGCGCTCCCGCAGAATCGCCTGGGCGGCGAGCAGGCGATCCTGCCCCTTCCACGGCTGCAAGCGCCCCACGATGCCGATCACCACGTCGCCGGGAGGCAATTCGAGCGCAGCTCCCTGGGTCGCGCCGGACGGAGCGGCGCCAGCGGGGACGACGATCGTCTCTCGTCGCGGGAACAGCCTGCGCTGCGCTCTCGCCGCGGCGGTCGAACAACAAAATATGGCGCGCGCGGGCAGCAGCTGGGCGCAACGATCCAGCCAGCCACCCGCGATCGCGTGCTGCCACCAAACAACCCTGTCTGACATGCCGACGAGCAGCGCCGCCGGCGAGCCATAGAGCTGGGTCGTCGTCGCCCAGTTGAGGATCACGTCCGGTTGGCGCTCGCGAAAGATCGCTGCCAGCCGCAACACGGTTGGGAGCCAGCGGTGCAGGTGACGCAATCGCCCCGCCCTGACGATCTCGACCCGCAGACCCGCTTCGCTCAGCTCGGCCGGCCAGGGGCCATCCTCGAAGAAGACCAGCTCCAACTCGTGCCCGCTCTCCTGAACACCGTCGAGGATGGTTTGGAGCAACGCCTCCGCGCCACCGAGGCGCTCATACCATGGAACCGTCACCACGATGCGCACGACTGGTCAGCGAACTCCTCGGAGCGTGTTGTCCCACATCGGCGAGATCGTAGCCTACTGTACGCTTTCCTCGACTTGGCTGCGACCACAGACATCAATCAGGGCGCCAGCCGTGTCACACTAGTACACGACTATCTGTTGGTCATGCGCGGGGCCGAGCGGACATTTGCGACAATCGCGGATCTCTACGCGCAAGCGCCGATCTTCACACTTCTGTACGACAGCAAGATCACACGGGGCCGCCTCGGCGGTCATCGAGTGACCGCTTCGATGCTCCAGAAGCTCGGCGCGAACCAGAGCAATTTCAGGCGGCTCCTTCCGCTTTATCCACTTGCCGTGGAGCGGCTCGAGCTTCCCGCCAGCGACGTCGTCCTCAGCAGCAGCAGCGCCTTCGCCCACGGCGTGCACGCCCCACCCGGCGCGATACACATCTGCTACTGCCACGCGCCGTTTCGCTACCTCTGGACCGAGCGTGAGCGTGGCCTCGGGGAAGTGCGTCGAGCGTTGCGGCTGCCTCTCAACATGGTGCTGAATCGGATGCGCAGATGGGACCTCGCGGCGAGTCGCCGTGTTGACCACTACATCGCCAACTCGAGCGTCACCCAGGAGCGCATCGAACGTCTGTACGGACGTTCGGCGACGATCATCCATCCTCCGGTGGAAACCGATCGTTTCAGCGTCGGAGCGCCGGGGGACTCGCTGCTCGTCGTGTCCGAGCTCGTCTCGCACAAGCGCGTGCACGTCGCGCTGGAGGCCGCCAGACGGGCTCGTGCGCCGATCCGGGTTGTTGGCTCGGGTCCCGACCACGCGGCGTTGAGTGCCGCCTACCCCGAGGCGGTGTTCCTGGGCCGTGCCAGTGACGCCGAGCTCGCGGAGCTGTACGCGGGAGCGCGTGCTGTGATCGTGCCCGGGATCGAGGAGTTCGGCATAACTGCCGTCGAGGCACAGGCAGCGGGGCGGCCGGTGATCGCCGCAGCCGCCGGCGGCGCACTCAAGACCGTGCTCGATGGCGAGACCGGGCTGCTGGCCGCGCCCGACGACCCCGACGCCTTCGCCGCGGCGATCGGCGCGATCGACGAGCTCGACTTCGTTCCCGCACACGCCGTCGAGCACGCGCAGCGATTCTCGGTTGCGAACTTCCAGCGCCAGCTCTCGAGTTACGTGAATTCTGCACTCGAGCAACGCGCCAGCGGAGTTGCCGGCTAGCGCCCGCGCGCGCAACCGGACTCCTCGATGGCGACAGGTAGGGTGGGCGAGGTCATGCCTCCGAGAACGCTGCGCATCGCATGGATCGGTACCGGGCCGGGGTTGCAGGAGTCCGGCGGAGTTCCAGGCGTTGCGACCGAGTTGATGCTCGGCCTCGCCGGGCTCGGGCACCAGATCGATTGTTACCTGTCAGGTCGCGAGCGAGAGATTCCCGATCGACTCGCGAAAGCCGAGCGTGTGACCTTTCACTGGGGCACCGTTGAGTGGCGCTGGGATCGCTGGTACAACCGCACCGTGATCGGCAGCTTCATCTCAGGCCTCTTGACCCGCGGGCTCGGCTCGTTCCGACTTCGTCGCAGCCTTACACGCGAGCACGCGCTTCAGCCGTATGACGTGATCTACCAGTTCTCGAATATCGAGGCACTTGGCATGCCCGCGTCACTCAGACGATCAGTACCGCTCGTCATACATCCCGAGACCCACATCGAGGGAGAGCTCCGTCACCTCCTCGCCGAGCGCTCGCTGGCTTTGCGCTGCCATCCGCCACACGTCTTCGCGCTCACGTGCGCCGTCATGTGGCTTCGCGTCCTCGTTCAACGACGCCGGATCCGCGCCGCCCGGCTGCTGGTCTGCATCAGCACGGTGTTTCGCGACCACCTCGTCCACGATTATCGCTTTCCGCTCGAGGACACTGTGGTCATCCCCAACCCGGTGCGCCTCGAACGCTTCGCCGCGGCCGACCTCTCGCGCGCTGTGGGCGAGCCGCCCACGGTGCTCGTGCTCGGCCGCATCTCCGCGCGCAAGGGCATCGAGGACGTCATTGCGATGGCGCGGCGCCTGCACCAGCGCGGGGTCGACGCCCGCGTCCGTGTCGTCGGCGGCCCGAGCCTCTGGTCGGACTACAGCAAGCTGCTGGTGGATCTCCCGCCAGAGAACTCCGAATTCGCGGGGCGCATCCCACCTGCGGAGATTCCCGCGGAGCTCGCCAGGGCAGACGTGCTGGTGCAGGCCAGCAAGTATGAGCCGTTCGGGTTGACGGTGGGCGAGGCGCTGGCGGCCGGAGCGCCGGTGGTGGCGAGCAGCGAGGTGGGAGCGATCGAGGACGTGGATCGGGCGGTCGTCACCGAGGTACCAGCGGGTGACGTCGAGGGCCTCACCTCCGCGGTCACCGAGATGCTCGAGCGGCTCGCGCAGGACGCGCCGCGCCTGCGCTCACTGGCTCATGCCGAGGCAGAGCGCCGGTTTGCCCCTGACGTCGTCTGCCGGCAGGTGTCCGATGCCCTTCTCGCGCTCGTCGGTAGCGGTCGCTAGAGCCTATTTTCGAAACAGGTTCTTAGAGTCCGCGGCGTTGGAGGACGTGGGGGATGGTGCGTAGGAGGATCTTGATGTCGGTCCATAGCGACCAGTTCGCGGCGTACAGGTAGTCGATCGCGACCATCTCTCTGAGCGGTACCCGCGCGGGCCCGAGGATCTGCCACGGGCCCGTCATCCCCGGCGTCAACTCCAGCCTGCGACGGTGCCAGCCCTCGATCCGCTGGTCCTCATCGAGCACCAACGGCCGCGGACCCACCAAGCTCATCTCGCCCCTGACGATGTTCCACAGCTGCGGCAACTCGTCCAGCGCGCTGCGCCGCAACCACCGCCCGACCCGCGTGACCCGCGGATCCTCAGCGATCTTGAACAACCCCTCCTGCGCCTCATTGCGATCACGCAACCCATCCTTCAGCGCATCCGCCCCCGGCACCATCGTGCGGAACTTCAACATCTCAAAACGCTTGCCATGACGCCCCACCCGCTGCTGGCGAAAGAACACCGACCCCCGACCATCGAGCTTGATCGCAGCCGCGATCACGACCAACAACGGCGAGACCGCCAACAACCCCAACGACGCGCCAAACAGATCAAACGCACGCTTGAACGCCGCCGAAGACCGCGTCAAATCGAACCGCCTGACCCCCATCACCGTCACCCCATGCAGATCATCGAACTCGACCGAGGAACCCACGACCTCCAACAGCCGCGGCAACACACTCACCCGCACCCCGACCGCCTTCAGCGTCCGCACCAGGTTCAACATCTCCCCCCCATCGACGCTACGCGGCGCGATGATCGCCCGATGCACATCCAACGTCTGCGCCAAATCCCTGATCTCCGCCAAACGCGCCTCAGAGAAGCTATCCGTCGACCACGAAGCGACCTTGTCCAAATCCAAATGCGCGACAACCTCCGCCTTCACCCCACCCTGCCCAGACAGCTTCGCGCGAATCGTCTCCGCCGAAACCTCATCCCCGATAAACAAACACCGCTCCGCCGGCGCGATCCGCAACGCCACGACCCGCGACGCAGCACGCGCCAGCAACAACCCCCCCGCCAACGCCAACCACAAGAACAACGCCTCATGACGATCAAGCACACGATGCGTCAACAAGCCACCCGTCAACCACGCCACCAACGCACACAACGTCGCCAACTGAAACAGCTTCGGCGCCTCATCCAACGTCGTCTTACGCAACAACGTCTCATCCCGGTCATACAACCCAGTCAACTTCGCGCACACCACCAAAATCGGCACCCCAGCAGCAGCCGCCCACGTCAACGCCAACGACCGCCGCGACAACTCCACCGTCAACACAAACGCCCCAACAATCGCCACCACATCAGCAACCACCAACAACCGCCGAAACAACGCATCCCGCCGCAAACACGCAGCCGGCCCCCGAACCTCAGCAATCCCCCCCACAACCACACGCCGCCGCCCACCCAACCCCAAAAAACCACGCGGCCCCGACAGTGGCCGCGGCGAACCGGCGAGCGCTCCCGTGCCGGGCAGCGCGCTCGCCTTGTCAGCCAGCGACGGAGAACCCCAGACCACTCCGGCCTCGGCCCCACTCCCCGTATCCACACTCATAGCGTCTCCCGCCTCCTTGCTCGCCACTACCGGACCCCACACGGGGAGCCCAACAACCCCAACAGCTGTTCGAGATTCCGTGACCCCTACTCGGGGATCGCATCATAAACACCATCGAAAGCTAAAGCAAGACCCCTTTAGGAAACCGATCCGACAATTCAGGTCAATCCCACCCACAACGTGAGAAATGCCCTATGATGCTCGACTGAGGGCGGAGGTAGCGCTCCGGCGCGAGCGCGCCGACGGCGCGCTCTCCTAGCCCGCACCAGGCCAATGCATGTCGATCCCTACATCGTCCTTGGAAGCGCCGTCGTCGGCTTCCTGGTGGGCCTCACCGGCGCCGGTGGTGGCGCATTGATGACGCCGATGCTGATCCTGCTGTTCGGCGTGACACCCTCCAAGGCGATCTCCAGCGACCTCGTCGCGGCGGTCGTGATGCGGCCGTTCGGCGCCGCCGTGCACCTGCGCAAAGGGACGGTCAACCACCGCCTGGTCGGCTGGATGGTCCTGGGCTCCGTGCCAATGGCATTCCTCGGCGCATACCTGCTGCACCTGATGGGTAACAGCAAAGCCGACCAGGAAAAAATCGAGATGGTGCTGGGCGCGGCGCTGCTCCTGGGTGCCGCCGCGATGGTGCTGCGCTACGCCCTCGACCGCCGGCGCGGACAGACACGCGTGAGCGTCGTCCACGACGTCGACGTCAAGCCGGTGCGCACCGTGCTGATCGGAATGATCGGCGGCCTGATCGTGGGGTTGACATCGGTCGGCTCGGGCTCGCTGATGATCATCCTGCTGCTGTTCCTCTACCCGATGCTCGGCGCCAACCAGCTCGTCGGCACCGACCTTAGCCAGGCGGTGCCGCTGACGCTCGCCGCGGCGCTCGGGGCACTCGCCTTTGGACATGTCGACTTCGGCGTCACAACCTCGCTGATCATCGGCAGCGTGCCGGCCGTGTTGCTCGGCTCGTTGCTGTCCTCCAGCGCGCCCGACCGCTACATCCGGCCCGCGATCACGTTCGTGATCTTCGCCTCGGGTCTCAAGTACGTGGGGGTGTCCACCGAAGCGCTCGGCTGGATCTTGTGTGCGACGCTGTTCGCGGCG
The DNA here is from genome assembly GCA_963737025.1 of uncultured Solirubrobacteraceae bacterium. Classification (GTDB taxonomy): domain Bacteria; phylum Actinomycetota; class Thermoleophilia; order Solirubrobacterales; family Solirubrobacteraceae; genus Palsa-744. The sequence goes on along the minus strand of CAVTRA010000003.1, from coordinate 473,567 downwards.
GCGCTCGCGTGGGTCCTTTACAAGCGCCCATGGCAGAGCGCCAACGGGGTCGAGTCGCCGGGCGCGGAGGTCATCGCGGAGGCGACAACGGCGCCCGATCTTGCACCACGCCCAGACCTCGAGTACCGCCGGTAGCGCCTGCCGCGCCCCGGGGTGGTGGACCTTCGGCTGGTGTCTGATCGGGGCATTAAAGTGTTTGTGTTCAGGACCCGATACCACCACTAAGTCCGCGTCGGCCCTCGACTGACGCGATCACCTCGAACCGACCGGGATCAAATGCTCATTTTCGCAGTTCCTCTCATCTGGCTCGCAATTGCGATGTTCGTTGTGGTGCTGTGTCGCGCGGCCGCCGACGGCGATGCCGCGCTGATCGCTGGTGGCGAGCGGGGGACGGGCATGTCTCACGGCATCGGCAGCCCCTCTGCGACGACGCGCAGGACCTGGCGGCGCCCGGCAGTGCGCTCAGCGGCCCGCCCCGGCAGAGGCGCGCACAGTCGCGCGGCCCTCGACAGCGACTTGCTGGCGCGCAGGGGCAACGAGTAGGGCCATCGCGCCACTCGTGAGCGGCGGCCGTGCCGAGCGTGCGTCGCCAGCTCCGCGAGCGCTTGACACGCCTTTTTACCGGCTATATCCTGCGTGGCGATTCCGTCGAAGGGCCTTTTCGCCGCCTGAAGCAGCCGAAGCGACGGGGCATCAGCATGCGCGAGACGGAGACTCGAATCCGAAGGGCAAACCGGTGGATCGGCCGGCGCGTGGGGAACTGGTGGTTCAATCGCCGCAGTCTCGCGCGCTTGCTTGGGCAAGAGCACGTTCTGTGCCTGGGCGACAGCCACGTGAAAGTCATGCGGGACGTCCAACTTCCGAACGTGCGGTTCAGCGCTTGCGGCGTGGGTGGAGCCACGGCGTCGGGCCTATTGAACCCAAACAGCAAGAGCCGCGCGGCGGCGAGCTTCAAGAAGCGGCTCGGAAGAACAGGAAGCTGGCAAACGATCCTGCTGCTCCTGGGCGAGGTCGACTGCGGCTTTCTGATCTGGCAACGCGCCGAGCGACACGGTATCTCCGTGGATCAGCAGCTGACGCAAACGCTCGATGCCTACGAGGTCTTCATCACGGATCTGGTTCGGTCGGGTTTCAAGGACGTCATCGTCCTCAGCCCGCCACTGCCGACAATCGACGACGAAGCCAAAAAGATTGGCAAAGTCGCGCGTGAACGCATCAGCATCGCCGCGACACAGCGCGAGCGGACACAGCTCACGTTGAGATTTACGGCGGAGCTGAGGGAACGATGCCAGCGGATCGGGGCGACCTTTCTCGATGTCACCTCGGCCCAGCTCGACGAGAGCTCGGGGCTGATTCGCGCGGACTACCTGCACCACAATCCTCGCAATCACCATCTGGCCGACGCGCCTTACAGCGAGCTGATCACCGCGCAGCTGCAAACGGTGCTGCCCTAGACGGGACTTGTGATTGACTCGGATTGGCTGAACTGCTCACCCGAAAGGCAAAGCCTGATCTTCGGCCGGGTCTACGTGAAGATGATCTGGCCGCCGGCGGCCCTGCCGTAGAACTCGCCGACGGTGATGATGTCCTGTACCTGGGGGATGAAGTCGTCCTTGGCGAGGTGGAAGAGATCGACCGAGGCCTTGCATGCGTAGAGCCCCGCCCCGGAGTCGGCGATCATCTCGACGAACTCAGGGATCGGCGGGATGTCCAGCTTCTCCATCTCCCGTGCGAGCTGGTGCGTGACGATCGCCGAGATGCCGGGCACGCCGCCGGCCCAGGTGGCGAGGTGCAGGCCCGGATTGCCCACAGTCGCGACCTTGACGTGCTGGTGCTTGGCCCTGTTGATCGCGTCCAGCCCGAAGAACGTGAAGAACAGGTTCGCCTCGATGCCCTCCATGCGGGCGCCGTTGGCCATGATCAGGCCGGGGTAGATCCCCTCGAGCGAGCCCTTGGAGATGATGATTGAGACCTTCTCGATCGTGCCGCTCATGTGCGCCTCGCTCTTTCGATGTCTAGATGCACCCGCGCGGCTTGGGTATGCCGCCGATCTTCGCGGCGAGCTTGGCGGGGCCCTTGGGGAACAGTTGGTAGAGCTCCTTGATGGGGACTCCTGACGTCTTGCCCAGGCTGCGGATGGACGGCGCCGAGCCTGTCTCGAGATAGGTGCTGCGCATGAAGTTGATGACCTGCCAGTGGCGGTCGGTGAGCTGCTCGATGCCGTTGGTGCGGGCGATCTCCCGCGCGACCTGCTCGTTCCACTGCTCTGTGTGAAGGAGGAAGCCCTCGGCGTCGACCTCGATGGTGGAGCCGGCGTAGGTCATGGTGGTCATCTGCTGCCTGCCTCCTGAGCCGCGACGAGCTGCTTGCCGGCCGATGACATCTGCGCGCCGATGCCGGGAATGTCGTGCCCTGGCAGCAGCATGTGCCAATAGACGGACTGGAAGGCGAGCTTGGCGAGGTGGTTCAGCCGCGACTCCCGTAGCAGCGGCAGCGGGCCGAGATGGGGATCTGGGTAGCGGCCAGGCAGCGGTTCGGTCTCATAGTTGAAGTCGATCAGCAGCGCCTTGTGGAACCCGCTCTCTATGAAGCAGTTGACGTGTCCGTCGTAGCCGGACACGAGCTCCTCGCCCGCGAGGAAGCGGCGGATGTTCTCGGTGAGCGTCTCGCCCTGGAAGTGCGCCGCGGAACCCGCCTTGGACGTCGGCAGGTCGGCGGCGTCGCCGATCACGAAGACGTTCGCGGCGACCCTGCTTTGCAGCGTGTGCGGGTCGGTCGGAATGAAGCCCAGCTCATCCCCCAGATCCGCGGAGCGCGAGACGAACTCGGCGCCGCCGTGCAGCGGCACGACGACGGCCAGGTCGAAGTCGACCTCGCGCCCGTCGAAGGAGATCAGCTTGCGGGCCTCGCCGTCGACTCGGCCGGTGTTGAACTCGCTCACCACCTCGATGCTCTTTGCCGCGAGCAGCCCGGAGAGCTCGCGATTACACGTCGCCTTGGTGAAGGCGCCGTCCAGAGGCGTGACGTAGGTGATCTGGACCTGCCCCCGGATGCCCCGCTCGCGAAAGTGCCAGTCCGCCAGGAAGCAGAACTCCAGCGGCGCCACGGGACACTTGATCGGCATGTCGGTCACGTTCACCACGAGCCGCCCGCGCTCAAACGCGCGTAGGGCCTCGCCAAGCGCAACCGCCTCCGCCAGCGAGTAGAACGAGAAGACGGTCTCGCTCCACCCCGATCCCGTCAGGCCCTCGGTCTCGCCCGGCAGCAGCGAGGCGCCCGACGCAATCACCAGCACGTCGTAGGGGAGCGTCGAACCGTCGACGAGATGCACGCTGCTCGTGGCGGTCTCGACACGGTCGATCTCCGCGATCAGCAAGTCGATCCCGGCGTGCAGCTGCTTGCGCCGCGAGCGGACGATCCCGTCCGGCTCCTCCAGCTCGAAGGGCACGAACAGCAGTCCCGGCTCGTAGAGATGGCGATCGTCGCGGTCGATCACCGCGATGCTCGCCGCGTCGCCGTACAGCCGGCGCAGCCGGTTCGCGGCGAGAGTGCCTCCCGTTCCTCCGCCGAGAATGAGGATCCTGTGGGCCACAGCATCACCCATGCTGGCCGCTGCCCGTCGCTGCCCCAAGGGGGACGTACCGCTCAGTTGCTGCGGAATACCACGTAGCCGAGCGCAAACATGGATTCACGAGTGCCCGAAGCGCACGTCGGGCAGGACGCGTCGTGCCCAGCGCGGCAGGTACCAGGCGCGCGCGCCCATCAGACGCAGCAGCACCGGCAGCGCCAGCAGGCGGATCAGCGCGGCGTCGAGCAGCACGGCGACGCCGAGGATGATTCCCATCTCCTTCGGCGGCAGCGGCCCGGAGAGCGCGAATGTGAAGAACACGGCGACCATCACGACGGCCGCGGCGAAGATCACCCGTCCACTGTGCGCGAGCGCTCCGACCATCGCCTCGTGCGCGTCGTGGGTGCGATCCCAGTGCTCCTTGGCGGAGGACAGCAGGAACATCGTGTAGTCCATCGAGATCGCGAAGATCATCGCGAAGAAGAACACCGGCCCCCAGGCGTCGAGGAAGCCCTGCGGCTGGAAGCCGAGCAGCGAGTGCGCCTCGCCGTCCTGGAAGATCCACTTGGCTACGCCGAACGCCGCCCCGGTTGCGAGCAGGTTGGTGAGCACGCCGGCGGCGGCGAGCAGCGGCGCCTGCAGCGCGAACAGCAGCAACGCGAACCCGAGCGCAAGCACCACGCCGATCACCAGCGGGGTCTTCGCCGAGAGCAGCTGCTGCAGGTCGTGGTTTTCGGCGGCCGCACCACCGACGAGCGTCCCGGCGGGCAGCTCGGCCCGCAGCCGCTCGATCGTACTCCCGACCTTGGGATCCGAGGGGTCCTCGCGCGGGATCGCTGTCACGAGCACGCGTGCGTCGCGGCCGGACTGGGCGGGCAGGACCTGCGCGATGCCGGGATCGGCCTTGGCGATCCGCGCGACGGCGCTCCCGTCGGCGGCGGTGGCAATGAGCTGCAGCGGGCCGGTGGCGCCCGGTCCCATCGCAGCCCGCACCTGTTCATAGCCGACGCGCGAGGCGTCGCCGCTCGGCACGACCTTGATCGAGGGCATCGATGTCCGCAGCTGCGTCACGGGGTAGGCGAGCGCGAGCAGCAGCACGAGCGTGGGCACGCCGTAGCGCAGCGGGTGGCGCCACAGGCGCTCACCCCACGCGGCAAAACGTGGCGAGCGGTGCTCGCCGGAGTGAGCCCACGGGAGCGAGAGAGCGTCGAGGTTCGGTCCGAGCTTCGCGAGCACCGCAGGCAGCAGGGTGAGCGTCGCGGCGAGCACGAAGATCACGGCGAACATGATGCCGAGGCTCATGCTCCGAAACGCGGGGCTCGGGACGAGCATTACAGCGGTCAGCGAGATCAGCACGGTGACGCCACTGAACAGCACCGCCTTGCCGGCGGTGTCCATCGTCACAGCCGTCGCGTCCGTCGCGTCCAGCCGCGAGCCAAAGAACGCGCTGCGGAAGCGCATCACGAGGAACAGCGCATAGTCGATGCCGAGCGCGAGCGCGAACATCAGCGCGAAGTTCATCGCCCAGATCGAGATCGGCATGATCAGCGTGCCGAGGTACAGCGAGCCGGCGGCGGCCAGCAGGCCGACCATCGTCAGCATCAACGGCAGCCCCGCCGCGACCGCCGAGCCGAACGCGACCAGCATGATGCCGAGCGTCACGGGCCAGGAGATGACCTCCGATTTGAGCATCGCCGAGCGGTTGGCCGCGTTGAAGTCAGACCACATGCCGGCGGCTCCGGTCAGCTCGACCTGCACGCCGCCCGCGGAGAGCCCGTGCAGCGTGCCCTTCAAGCCATTGGCGGCCGCGACCATTTCGTTTGGCCCGCGCGCGGCGCCGGCCTGCACGATCGCGGTGTGGCCGTCCCGCGAGATCGACAGCCCGGGCGCGGGCGCGATGACCGTTCGCACCGCGGGGTCCGAGCCCAGCGTCCGCTCGACACGCCTCAGCACTGTCGCGAACGCAGCCGAGCTGACGGTATGCCTCGGCGAGTACAGGACCGTCATCAGCCCGTAGCTGCCGAGGCCCGCGAAATCGCGTTCGACGAGCTTGCGCGCCTGCGTGGATTGGGACGCGCTCGCTTCCCACCCTGCGCCCGAAAGCGCGGTCTCGACTCGGGGCGCGAAGAAGCCGAGGACGAGCGCCACCACCAGCCATCCCGCGAGCACGGCGCGGAAATGTGTCGCGGTGTAGCGGCCAAGGCGCCCGATCGGGCCGACGGCGACCGCCTCCCGGCGCGGCGCCGGCGCGAGCGCCGCGGGGCGCGGGCGCGGGCGCGCGACGGCGCTCATCGCCCGGGCCCGCTCGGCAGGAGCGCGTCGAGCTCGTCGAGCTGGCGGCGCAGACCGCCGCAGACCTGCTCGCACAGCTCGAACACGCCCTCGTCGGCGATCTCGTAGCGCGAGAAGTTGCCGGCCTTGCTTCTGCTCACGAGCCCCTCACGCAGCAGCACCCCGAGGTGCTTGGAGACGTTCTGCTGGGAGGCGCCTGTCGCCGCCTCGAGCTCTTGGACCGTGGCGGGGCCCTCACGCAGGGCGTCCAGCAGCCGGATGCGCATCGGCTCGCCGAGGACGCGAAAGCGGGCGGCGATCAACTCGACGAGGGCCTCCGGCAGAGGGTGCGGGATCTTGTTCGCGGTGTTCATGACACGTGACGTTAGCACAACTACACAGTTGTATGCTACTGTCGTTGTATGAGTACCCGATACGGAGTGGGTGAGGTAGTTGCGGCGGATGCGATCGCGCTGCACGCAAGGCACGATCGGGAGGACTGCGCGAGGTATTTGCATGCGATCACGCTGGAGGTCCGAAGTCGATGGCTATGACAGCAGTGGCCCGCCGTGTGGGCAACGGCCTGATGCACGAGGTGAGTGTCAACGGGCGCCACACGATCATCACCGACGAGCCGGAGCGTCTGGGCGGCACCGACCAGGGAGCGGCGCCGCACGAGCTGCTCGCGGCGACGCTGGCCTCGTGCATCGCGACGATGATCGCCCTCTACGCGAAGAGCCACGCTTGGGAGATCGGCGAGGCGGCGGTTGAGGTCAACTACGACCCGGACAGCGTTCCGCGGCGCTTCGCCATCGACATCCAGCTGCCGCGCGGGCTCACGCTCGAGCAGCGGCGCCGACTCGAGCGCGTCGCCGAGACCTGCCCCGTGCGCCGCGCCTTGGAAGCCGGCTTCAGCTTCGACGAGCGGGTGCTCACGCCGCAGGCGCCGAGCGCTGCGGCGTAGTTCTTAGAGTCCGCGGCGTTGGAGGACGTGGGGGATGGTGCGTAGGAGGATCTTGATGTCGGTCCATAGCGACCAGTTCGCGGCGTACAGGTAGTCGATCGCGACCATCTCTCTGAGCGGTACCCGCGCGGGCCCGAGGATCTGCCACGGGCCCGTCATCCCCGGCGTCAACTCCAGCCTGCGACGGTGCCAGCCCTCGATCCGCTGGTCCTCATCGAGCACCAACGGCCGCGGACCCACCAAGCTCATCTCGCCCCTGACGATGTTCCACAGCTGCGGCAACTCGTCCAGCGCGCTGCGCCGCAACCACCGCCCGACCCGCGTGACCCGCGGATCCTCAGCGATCTTGAACAACCCCTCCTGCGCCTCATTGCGATCACGCAACCCATCCTTCAGCGCATCCGCCCCCGGCACCATCGTGCGGAACTTCAACATCTCAAAACGCTTGCCATGACGCCCCACCCGCTGCTGGCGAAAGAACACCGACCCCCGACCATCGAGCTTGATCGCAGCCGCGATCACGACCAACAACGGCGAGACCGCCAACAACCCCAACGACGCGCCAAACAGATCAAACGCACGCTTGAACGCCGCCGAAGACCGCGTCAAATCGAACCGCCTGACCCCCATCACCGTCACCCCATGCAGATCATCGAACTCGACCGAGGAACCCACGACCTCCAACAGCCGCGGCAACACACTCACCCGCACCCCGACCGCCTTCAGCGTCCGCACCAGGTTCAACATCTCCCCCCCATCGACGCTACGCGGCGCGATGATCGCCCGATGCACATCCAACGTCTGCGCCAAATCCCTGATCTCCGCCAAACGCGCCTCAGAGAAGCTATCCGTCGACCACGAAGCGACCTTGTCCAAATCCAAATGCGCGACAACCTCCGCCTTCACCCCACCCTGCCCAGACAGCTTCGCGCGAATCGTCTCCGCCGAAACCTCATCCCCGATAAACAAACACCGCTCCGCCGGCGCGATCCGCAACGCCACGACCCGCGACGCAGCACGCGCCAGCAACAACCCCCCCGCCAACGCCAACCACAAGAACAACGCCTCATGACGATCAAGCACACGATGCGTCAACAAGCCACCCGTCAACCACGCCACCAACGCACACAACGTCGCCAACTGAAACAGCTTCGGCGCCTCATCCAACGTCGTCTTACGCAACAACGTCTCATCCCGGTCATACAACCCAGTCAACTTCGCGCACACCACCAAAATCGGCACCCCAGCAGCAGCCGCCCACGTCAACGCCAACGACCGCCGCGACAACTCCACCGTCAACACAAACGCCCCAACAATCGCCACCACATCAGCAACCACCAACAACCGCCGAAACAACGCATCCCGCCGCAAACACGCAGCCGGCCCCCGAACCTCAGCAATCCCCCCCACAACCACACGCCGCCGCCCACCCAACCCCAAAAAACCACGCGACGGGGCGAGGACGGAGAGGGTCGCCGGCGTCGCCGCTCCCAGCCTTGGTTCGGCTTCGGCGCTCATCGCCTCTACGGCCTCCTTGGTCCCCGCCATGGGGCCACATCCTCCGCCCGTAGCGCGCGTGAGATGTCGAGATCCTGTGACCGAGGTGCGAGGCTGCTTCTGACCGGTCGGCTCGAGGAGCGGCGTAGAGCGCCGGGGAGAGCGCTTCCGGCCAAGAGGCGAGCGGGCCGGCCCGTCTCTCGGGGGGCCCGGCTCCGACGTCCTTGCCCGACTGGGCCTGTGCTCAACAGCCACGCCCCGAATCCCACTTAACGGCCTGGGGCCGCCCCATCCCTGGAGCGGCCCCACCGTCCGATCATTCATCGTCGTTGGCCCGGTGCCGCCACGTTACCGCAGGCTGCACCCACCAACCAGATGACATTCCTCATCCAACGTGAATATCCCTATTCGAATGAGACTTCTTTCGCTCCGGTCGCTGCGATCACTTTGACTTCGTGCGGCAGCTGTCCGTAGTCGGTGTTTTCGTCGATCTTTGTCTGACCGCCGTTTGGACCGGTGGCCTGGATGTAGTTCTCGAAGTCATACACCGTCCGTGCCTCTTTCGAGTTCGTGCCGGTGTAGGGCTTGTATTTGCTCATTGCCAGCTCGTACGTCAAGCCGCACAGGGTGTAGTTCGGTGCTTCCACCGCCGTCGTTGCTTCGTTCCACGGCAGGTATACAGTCGCCGGCGGGAATTTTTTCACGCCGTTCGTGTACGGGGTTTCACTGCAGTTGGATTTCGCAGTCGTCGCGTTCTCTCCGTCCGTGGACGGTTCGGCGTATTTGCCTGGGCCGTCTTCGAGTTCAACCCAGAACGTTGTAGCGGTGGGTGTCCCGAATCCTTCGGCACGGGCGTTGGCGAGGACGGCGTAACCAACGGTTCCTGGATCTGCGAGCGTTTTTGCCACCACGCCAGGGTTACCGTTGCCTTTGATCACCGGGTTGGTGCCTTCGTTGGGCCATACCGTGTTGCCGGATTTCTGTCCGTTCTGCGCCCAGGTTTCGGTGCCGATGACTTTTTCGCCCCCGTGACCCAGCGAGGTCGCGATGACTTCCATGTACTTCTTCTGGATCGCCGTGGTGCCCGAACCATCTTCACGCACTGTGCGTTTGATGAGCCCGCGCTCGGCCGCTTTGGCTACTTTGCCTTTGCATTTGATCTTGCTCTTGCCTGGCCCGTTCAGTTCTGACCAGACGGCGGTGCCTTCCTCGATCTTCAGGAGCATCGCGTTCGTGAGGACCGGGCGGGCCTCCTTGTCTTTCTTAACCGGCTCGCTCTTCGCCGAGCAGCCTTCGGGCAGGTGCACGATGATCGCGTTCGCCGCCTGCTCGATCGGGATCGTCATCACCGTGCCCTCGCTTTTTTCGTTCCCTTCTTCCGCTTCGAGGGGTACTTCCGCCTTTTTCTCGATTTCTTCCCGCTGCACCTGATTCGGCGCGTTGTCGGTTCCGACGTAGGCGTTCGCCGCCGTGAAGTTCGAGGTGGGCACTTCGACGCCCCAGGATTTCAGCCCGGCGCCGCTCCCGTCGGAGGTGTAGCTCACCGTCGGTTCAGCACCCGTGCAGTCGAACGACTTGAAGTCGGGGATGAAGACTTTGCTCACGGCGTAGTTCTGAAAGGTCGAGCCTTGCCCTGTGATGTTTTCGCCTTGGCATTCCAAGGGCGGTTCGGGTGAGAATGCGCTCGCACTACCCGGTCCGGCGAGCGCGGCGACCACGGCCGCCGGAAGGATGCACGCGGCCAAGAGCCGGCGCGCTTTCGCTAGGTTCATTGCGTAGATACCTCCATGTCGGTAACAATGCGCGCAAACGGGTCCGGTGCGGGATCGCGGCGCAAGCTCAACTGAGCTCGGCACGCCCGTGTTCTCCCCCGCGGTGTAGCCGTCTCCACGGCCCGAATGTTGGCCTCCACAGCCCTCGCGGACGTGATCATCCTGCTTCCAACTTGTTACGATCCTGTTGCTTGGGCCGAGGCTGGGAGCCGTCGCGGACCCCGGCGGCCGAGTGGCGCCGCCGCGCCCCCGAGCCGCGCAGCGCACGACGCTGCGCGGGCACGTCAGTCAGGGCTTGTGGCTCTTCGCGAGCCGTAGCGTCACGACCGCCTGCGTGGTTCTCGTCACTCCCGAGGGATCGTGGGCCACGATCGTCGCCCTGGCGCGCAGCACCTTCACCTTCGCCAGCAGCGCACGCGCCTGCTTTGACAGGTGTACGGTCACCTTGCGCATCTGGCCGCCCGCTACGGTGAACGACCCGCTCGCAAGCGTCAGGATGGCCTTCTTGGCCTTCGACGTGATCGCGCCACCCGCTCGCGCCGATGCGACGACCGCGCTGAGCGTGCGCAGGGTCACAGAGCCCGCGCAACTGCTCTCGCGCGTTGGGCAGGTCACCTCGACGACGACGGTTCCCGACGAAGTGGCCGACAGCGACACGCTGGCAAGTTTCGCTTCGGGGTCGTGGAACTGCTGTTCGCCTTTGACTTCCCCTTTGGGTTCTTCTTTGACGGGCGTTTTGGGTTCTTCTTTGGGGGGTTCTACTTTGTGTTCTTCTTTGTGTTCTTCTTTGTGTTCTTCTTTGTGTTCTTCTTTGTGTTCTTCTTTGTGTTCTTCGCTCACCGTGATCGTGAGTTTGGCCGTGGCTTTTGTCCCGCCCACACTCGTGACGGTCAGGCTGACCTTGTATTCGCCCGCCTTGGCGTAGGAGTGTTTGATCTGCGGAACTGTGGTCGTTTCCTTCTTGCTTCCAGGTTCGCCGAATTCCCATTCGTATTCTTTGATTCCACCCGAGTCCGGATCGGTGAACGTCACCGTTTCATTGACTTTCGGGCTCGTCGGCTTGGCTTCGATCTGTACTGCGGGCGCCACTTCGCCGCTGACTTTGATTTTGCGTTCGGCTATGACTTCGGGCGTCGCGAGGTTGTCGGTGTGGACGATCTCCTTGACGAGGTAGCCTTCAGCGGGGCTTGCTTTGGTGAAGGTGTGGACGACCTTTGTGGTCTGGAACTCGTCTTCGCTCACCGTCTGCTTCGCCGACCCGTCGCCAAATTCCCATTCGACCTTCAACGCGTCGGCCTGTTTGACTTCCGAGGAGAAAGTCACTTCCTTGCCGGGTTCGACCGCTGTTTCTTTGGGCACCGCTTGGCCATTGACCTTGGCGACGGGTTCTGTGGCATGCGCTTCCGGGCAACCCACGGTCCCCGGCGGCGGCGGCGGCGCCGGGCCAAACTCCACGACCGCGTCGAAGAAGGGCCCTGGCAGCGGTTTGGTTTTTTCTTTGCGTTGCAGGAACTCCGGGGCGAGCGCGAACACCTTGCCACCCGAGCCCGCCGCGACGTCGATCGGCAGGGTGGCGAGCGTCGGTTCGAGCGCGCAGTTGTCTTTGTTCTCGGCCGGTTCGATGACGCTCTGACCGCCGGTCCAGCCGAGCTCGGATCCGCTCGGTGCGACGGCGAGCACGCCGGCGTAATTTTCCTCCAATGTTTCGTCGAAGACGTTGGTGCGACCGTAGATGGTCGAGGTGGCCGGATTCCCTTCGGGTGGCGAGGCCGACAGCTGGCCTCCGAAGCGCGCGCCGGTCAGGCCTCGCTCGACACCTTTATCCGGCGGGTTGCCGGCGACGATCTTGGGCGCGGTCGTCGCTTCGAAGTTGTCGGGGATTTCGATCAGGCCTTCGTGCAGGACGTAGACGTGCTCGGCGCCCGAGGCGCTGGCGACCGTCGGCGAGTTGGGTGGTCCTGCTTCACCTTCCTTCAGCACGTTTTTGGTGTCGACGTAGCGCTTGCCGAGCGTCCCGCTCGAGGTGATCCGCTGCAGCGCGAAGTGGTCGGTCGCACTTTCGAGGTTGTCGGCCGAGGCGCCTTTTTCGTCGATGTGGCCAAGGACGATGATTTCGCCTGTGCCGGGGTCGACCGTGATGCCTTCAGGCCCGAGCAGCGCCTTGCCGGGCACTTCCGATCGCGCTTCCAGCGCCGTCGGTCCGGCCAGCACTTCTTTGCCGGGTCCTTCGCTGCCCGCCCCGACCAGTTTTCCCGACACCGGTTCGGTTTTGAAGGCATACAGCGTGGAGGCCGCCAGCAGGCCAACTTCTTTGCCGCCTTTCAGCTGCGCGCCGTCGTGCGACAGCGAGCTCGTGCGCGCGTCGGCGGCGAGCAGGTAGACGCGTTTGTCGGTCGGATCGACCGCGACCCCCTCGATCCCCAGCGCTTCTGGTTGAACTTCTTCAAAGCCTTCCGAGACATCGGTGAAGCGCACCGACGCGTTGAGCGTGTACGACCCCCCTGACTCGGTGAACTTCTGCAAGCGCAAATGACGAGTTGTCGGGCCGAAGACTGGTTCCTCGAGTTCTTCTATGCATTCTTTCTTGAACACCTTTTCTTCTACGGGTTCTTCGTTTTCTTCTGCTTCTTTGACCGCTTCCGCGACGCATTCTTTTACTTCTTTTTGGGAGGGTTCGGGTATTATGATTTCTTCGTGTGGGGCTTCCGGTTCGTCTACCACATAGACGCTGTTGTCGGTGGGATCCACGCCGATCGCGCGCGTCCTGGCTTCGTCCAGCGAGCCTTCTGAGTCACCCTCCGTACCGAAACGAGTGATTTCGCCGTACTGCTCGGCGGCTCGGGCGCTGCTGGTGAGCGTGACGAGCACGGCCAGCGCAAACAGGAAGCCGATCGCGAGGAACAGTAGTTTCCTGTGGACAGTTTGCGCCTGATGCATCAGATGCCGATCTCCTCGTTCACATTTCCAGTGGTATGCGCTGACAGCGCAGGCATGAACTCTCGCAGAGCACGCGGCCCGCAACAGCATCACGGCGTCGCCGGGCCGCTGGAGCAACCCCATCGACCGGGGCCGATGGTGACGGCCACGATCATCGAGCGTGTTATGAAGTGGTGAAGCCGCGGTGAATCGCACCTCACGGCAGCTGTCCGCGCCGCCCGCTCATCCGCCGCTGAGCGCGCATGCCCGAGAGCGTCGCCGGCGCCACGCGCACCTCGCGCCGGCCTCGCCGCGGGCGCCGACGGACGGAGGCGCCGGCGAACGCCGCTAGGATCACGATGCCGATGACGTACGCGGGCGAGGGCTCGTGTTCGTGCGCCCGGTATGCGGCTGCCTGGTTTGAGACCGACTCTGTGGCCTGCTCGTCTTCCTCTTCTTTCTGCGCGGCCTCCACGGGGGAGGTGACCGCCGAGGTGCCGCTCGGCGGTGTCGGCTCGGCCGGGGCGGGCAGGGGCGGAGGGACGAAGGCAGCGGCGACAAACGGAGGCGCAGGCTGGACGAAGAACGGCGGCGGGGGCGCGGGTACCGGACGGGCCGGCGGGGAGAGCTTGACGGCGACCGGCGGGGGCGGCGGTACCGGCACGACCGGAGGCGGTGAGGAGGCCGGCGCGGGAGCGGGAGCGGGCGCGGGCGGCGGTGGAACGGGCGCCGGCGCCGACTGCTGCGCGCTTGCGACATTTTTCAGCGGCACCGTGCCGCACGGCCGGCGGACGCTGCCGGCCTGTACGGTCACCGGCAGGGAGGAAGAGAGGCCGCCCGCGCTGATCGTCACGATCGTCGTGCCTGCGTTGTAGGCGCAGAAGAGACCCGACCGCGGGTCGGGGATCGGCTGTTCGCCGGGGCCCAGCAGCACCGCGTTGGCTTCGGAGGAGGCGAGGTTGGGCTCGACGAACTCGCCGATTTCCGGGCGCGAGGAGCTGAACGTGTATTCCGGGAAGATGCCGTCTGCGCAATCGACCCCCACGCAGTTGGCGGGGATCGGTATGTAGACCGCCGATTCGTTGGTGGTCGACTGTCGCTCGGCTCTGCCTCCGGAGCGCGGGCGGCGTGCCAGCGCGCTGAACTGCGCCACCTGACTGCGGCGCAGGAGCACGCCGTTCTCGGCTTCCAGCGCCAGTTCTCCGATGTCCGGGATCAGGCGCACGGTTACGGGCGCGAGCGCGCCGGGGCCCGGGATTTTCCCGACCTGGGCGAGCAGGAAGCCGCTGTGGCCTTTGAAGGCCTGTGCTTCGGCCGCGACAACGCTGACGTACCCGAGCGTGCCCGAGCCGAACGTCGGGATCGATTCCGAGCCGACTGTGAGCGGCTTGGTGACGTTTTCGCCCGGCGAGTCGTAGAAGTAGGCGGACGCTCTTCCGCGCACGAGCGTCACGGCAACCGCGGCAGCCGCGGCATTTCCGGCTGCAAGTTCCGCGTCCAGGTCGGCGCTGCCGACCACGATCGCCGGTTCTGGTTCTGGTTCTTGTTTCCTTGCGTGGTTCAGCTGTTCGGCCAGCCACGCCAGCTGCGGGATGCCGACTTCGGTGCTGTCGTCCAGCACGATCACGCGCACTGGACCGGCAGGGCCGCTGGAGTCAACGGCGTAGTAGCCGGCCTGCGCATTCGCTTCCGAGCAGGGCTCGCTGGAACGACCGGCGTCGGCGAGACCCGGCGCAGCTCCCGCATCGCCGAAGGGCGCAGGGAAGCCCGAGAACTCTTCCAAGAAGGAGCACTCGTTGCCGGTGCCGCGATCGTTGCGGTCGGCGGCCGCGAACGCCGGCAGCGAGCTCGTCCCGAGCGCCGAGGCGTATCGCGCGAACTCCTGGCTGTAGTCAACGGGAAACAGGCCGTGGCCGATACCGGTCGTCACGCCCGGCCCCGTGTAGAAGAACGCTCGCACCCCCTGGATTTCGCCCGTGCGTTCGAGCGCGCTGGCGAGCCATGCCTGAGGTCCGATTCCGGCGTTGGCCCGATCGGCGCACGGCGCCAGGCAGCCGGCGCCGCCGGCGATCGCGAAGGTGGCCTGCGAGGCGGTCGCCTGCACGGCGGCCTTTGCGAAGCCCGGAGGCGGCACGCCGTCGGCCGGGTAGCGCTCGACGTCAGCCGTGTCGAGCGCTTCGTTGGTTTCGGCGACGAACCCCCCCACGGCCCAGCCCTGGGCGCCGGTGGGGTCGACCAGCACCGCGGAGATCGGGTCTGGCTGATAGACGGTGTCATAGAATTTGTATTCGCCCGGTGGTTCGAGGGCGGAGTTGCGGTCGTGCTCCTCATCGCTCCAGCTCGCAGCGGTCTGGCGCACGACATCGCCGTAACCAGCGAGCGGGTACGGGTTGATCAGGTCGGGTGGCAAGCCCACCGGAGGCGGGACGGGCGTGTCCACTTCCAGCAGCGTAGCTTCGTACGGCACACCCCCGGAGGCGATGACGCGCAGCGCGCCTCCTTCGCGAAACAGCGCTAGCGACCCGGGCTGTTCATACGCCGCGCCGGGGTAGGGCGTGGGGGTCGGCTGCCACGGTGCCGCCGCGGATTCCCGCTCGAGGATCACCGTGCCGTGCGGACCCGACCCCGAGATCGCGGCGCCCCCGTCGGGGAGACCGGCGACAGCCCACGGCACGACGCGGCCCAGCGCTTCGCTCGCGCCCTGGTCGAGCTTCCAGCCGGCGCCTTCGTTCACGATCACGCCGCCGGTGTAGAAGCGAGCACCTCCTTCGAAATGCGCCACCCGAAAGGCCACGATCGCCTCGGATCCCGCGAAGGCGATCGACGTGAAGGTCGCGCTGGCGAGTCCGGGCGGAAGCGCTTCCTGCGTCCACGTCTTGCCGTAGCGCAACAGCACTCCCTGTTGGCCGACCGCATAACCGCGGCTGGGATTGCTGGGATCGAAGGCGATGCCGAGCAGACTGCCGCGGAAGTTCTCTGGGGTCGCCGGGTCTGGTTCCCACAGGCCGGTTTCTCCGCGCCACAGCCACATCTGAGGATCGCCCTGCGTGTCCAGCGCTCCTACGGCATAAGCCCTGTTGGGCGTCGGCCACGCGACCGCCCGCAGGCGCGGCTTGGCCACACGCTCGCCGAGCGCGAACAGGCTTTCCGGCAGCCACCCCTCGCCGCGGACGTAACGCGCGACCTGGCCGCGTTCGCCGACCGCGAGCGCCTCACTTGACAGGGAGCCGACCGGCGCGCCAGGTTGAGGCGCGACCGCGAGCAGCGGGCGGCGGAACGGCACCGGATATGGAGTGAGCCGGTTGGGGGCCGGATTCAGGGTCAGATGGACGGGCAGATATTCGTTACCTAGCCATCCCTCGCGGGGATTGGAGAAGGCCGCGCCGAGGCTGCCGCCGACATCCGGCGAGGAGGACCCGCCGAGGGACAGGACGCGGACGAACGTCGCGCCTTCCAAGCGCAGGCTTACCCCTTCGGTCAGCCCCGTGATCACGCGCTGGCCGTAGCCCTGCGGGTTTGAGGGATCGGCCCAAGCGAAGCTGCGCGAGGGGCCCCTCGGAAGCGATTCGGGCAGCGAGTAGTCGCAGGACGGCGACCCGGAGGGCGCGTTGCACCAGCTGTGCACTTCGCCGCTGTAGCGTTCGCCTTCGCCTTCGCCTTCGCGTTTGGGCGTGAAGAACATCGTCAGCCGTTCGGAGATGTCGGAACGTTCGCCGTCGATCCACACGCCTTCTTCTGTGACGGTCAGGATCTGCGGATCGGTGGGGCCGGTTGCCGTCACGGTCACCGGCTCGCCGTTGGCTTTCACGGGCGCGCCGTCGGCTTCGCCGGGTCCCGGCGCCACAGGCTGCCAGCGCGGCGTGGCACCGGCGAGATTGCGGTGAAACAGCGCCACGGCCCCCGCCGGCGACGGGAGTCGGGCCAGCAGCCAGGCGTTGGCCGGAGAGGTGGCCCCGATCGCCTCCACGCGAAATCCTTCCCGATCTCCTTCTGGGATTTCGATCGGCTCGCGTGTCCATCTGCTGGCGTTCCAGTGCAGAACGCCGTCCTCGGGACCTGTCGCAGAGCTCTGCGCGGGAACCACCAGCGCACCCGTGGACCCGCCTCCTTCTTCGAGCGCGACCGTTAGCGGCGCGCGATTTGCGCCGAACAGGCTTTCACCGGATTCCAGCAGCGCCCCTTCCCCCGTCTGCGGCACTGGGGCGGTTTCCTGAAATGCGCCCTGTTGGGAGTGCGGGTCGCGTACCAGCAGCACCTGCCGCCGCGAGGCGGATTCGCCGCCCGGTCCTTCCGGGACGGTTCCGAGCAGCACGCCGCTCCCCCGTGGAGTGACCTGCCCAGCCAGCAGCGCTTTGGGGTCGGGTTCGAACCCCGACAGCGGCTGGCCCGCGTCGTTGAGGAACCCGGGCGCCAGCGACCATCCCGCGCCTTCGGCGTAGCGGACGACTGTCCACAGAGATTGTCCTTCTGACCCAAGCTTGCCGATCCCCCAGGTCTCGCCGGGCGCCTCGAGCGGCGATGAGCCGATCATCATCACCTCGCGCGCGGGCACCGAGTCGTCGGTCTGCGCGGTCACTTCAGCCGCGCTCGATGCCCCGGCGGCGTGCGAGACGCCGGCCGGCCCGAGCGCCCCGTCCGCCAGCGAGAGCGCCAGCGCGATCAGCAGCGCGAGCGCAGCCACGAGTGACGACCGCACGAACACCGTGCTCGGGCGCTTGCGCGAACGTCTCAAGGCTAGAGTCCAGATCCCGCGAACGAGGGCGTCTGGGGCAGCACGGTAAGACCGGTCGAGACCGTATTCGAGGCTCCGCCACCATGTTCTGGGCCACCCACCGATTCTTTGACCGTGCTCGTCGGCAGCGGCGCCAGCGCATGGGTCTGCAGCGAGAGCTTGGTCGGCCACTCGTGGGGGTTCAGGCGCAGCAGCAGCTTGCGGTTGCCCGCGGCCAGCGTGCGCATGGGAGTGCTCGCCACCAGCCTCTTATCGCGCTTGGCGAGCAGCCGGACACGCGCCTTCACGGCGAGGTGGAAGCGTAGTTCGAGCGTGCTGCCGTGTACCAGCCGGCTGTGCAGGTCGGTGAGCAGCGGAGCCGCGACCTTGGATTCGATCGCCGGGACCTTCGCTTCCGCGAACGTTCCACCATAGTCGGGAGCTTCTTCTTTCAGCCCCGAATCGTCTTCCGGGGGGGCGTCGGGCACTATCTGTGGCCCGTTGTACGGCCGATAGGTGATCGGTTCTCCGAGCGGCGGGAAGGCCGGGTCTGTGACTTCGGGGTAGCCCCCGAGCGCGAGGTGAAACAGCCACCCCTGAGTGGTCGCCAGCCAGCAGTCCTCGACGGCGGGGCAGACGACTATGTCGGCAGCACCCTTGGGGCCCACGCCTTCCTGCGCTTCGATGCTCGAGGGGAGCGTCTGCCGTTCGGACACCGTGCCTGCGGCGGATATGCGTGCGACCATCGCCGGCGCCACCGATCCCAGCCCGGCGTTACGCTCGGAGCTGATCGCTAACCAGGCGCTTTCGCCGCCGGGTTCGCCGCCGGGTTCGGCGGCGATCGAGTTGACGTATTCGTTCTGCGTTCCTCTTCCCGGTTCTTCCGCGATTTCGCCGGCGTTGAATTTCGTGAAGGGGTTTTTGCCTTCAGCGTCGCTGCCGTGGCCGATCAGCTGGGTCCACAGACCTTCGGAGTCATGTATCACGGTCACCTCGGCGCCGTTTGCGACCGGCAGGGCGGGGTCGGCGGCGCCCCACAAGGAGCTTTCCTCGGCGCTCAGGTGAAAGAAGCCGAGCGCTTCGGGAATCTCTTCCGGCGCGTAGTGCGGCACCCCGATGCGGGGAAACACGAATTGGTTAGCCGCTCCGATCGGGTTTATGATGTGCAGGACGGATGCTTCGCCGGCGAAGAGCCGTTCTTCTTCTTCAGGCGTGATGAGGTCTTTTGCGGTCAAGCGCACGCCCTCAAAGAGGCGGCCTTCGAACCCGACCATGTCCTCCACCGCACGCCCCTCTGGATTGGGTTCGGCCGTCAGCGAGCTCCCGTTCCAATGCAGCTGAAAGGCGCCACGCTGGCCACGCGGCAGAGGTTCCCCGGCGAACCAGCAGTCTGACGGGCCGATGCAGCCGGCGCCGTGCATCGCCTGATACGAGGTCGGCTGGAAGGCCAGCGTGGCGTAAGAAGCGACAACTTCCAGTTTCCCCGCGGGGGCGGCGAAGTGGCAGAGGGTGTTGTCGGCCAGGGGCGGCAGCTTTCCGGGTTCGCTGCCGGCCTGCCCCGGGAGTCCGTCGGACACCGTCCAGAATTCGTCCGGGCCGGCCCATGCCACTCGTCCATCGGTGCCACCGCACACGGTGGAGATCTGTCGCCACGAAGCACCGTCGTACCACCACACTCCCGGGGCGATCGTGGGAGGGTTACCGGCGGTGATCAACAGCCCTTCGTTGGGCGCCCGGAACTCGATGTCGCCGATCTTGCCGAGGCCAATGGGATACGGTGTTTCGTCGCGCGGGACGCTTGGCGGTGGGGGCGGCGGCTGTGGCTGTTCCAGGTGCCATTCGGGACTCCCTCCGGCTTGGGCGCGCGCGCCCGCGGGAGCGATCGCGAGCACGAGGGCGAGAGCTACAAGCAGGAGCGGGATCCGGTGCGGTGAGATCATCGCGGTCTCGCCTTGGACGAGTGCCCGTGGGCCTTCGAGGAGCGACGCGCCTTGCTCGAGTGCGCTGTGGATCGTTTCACCTCACGCAGGAAGGTTACGGGGATGCTCTCGCGCAGCACCGGACGGCCGGGCGCGCTGAAGAAGGAGACCGTCACCGTCGCCGACAGACCGCCGCGCCGGCCGGCCAGCGAGCGGTAGGGCGGCGCGAGCGTCAGCGTCGACGTGATCAGTTCACCGACGGTGTCCCGTGCCTGTGCAGCAGCGCTCGCCACCGTGCGGTCGGCGACCGTCGTGACCACGCGCGCACTGCTGGCCGGGGAACGTCGGGCGGGCTTGCCCTTGGTCGACTTGCGGGCGGCCTCGATAGGCACACTGCTCTTGGCACCGATGCCCAGGCGTCCTGGACCAGGGGCCACGACGTACAGCTGCACCGACCCGTTGGAGAGCGACCGCGCGCTTGCGCTCAGCATCCAGCTCGGCTCGAGCGGCGGGCTTGCCGGCGCGGGTGAGACGTACTGCGCCGGGGCTTCACCGCCGAACGTCTTGCGCCTCACGACGTACACGTTGCTGCCATCGCGGCCGTTCTTCTGAACTTCGGTGACCGCGGGCGGCGCGTTTCCGTCGTCGTAGACGAGGTTGGCGGCCGTCGACGCGAATGAGAGCTCATTTCCGCCGGTCGAGAAGGACGGCGAGAACGCGCCCTGTTCGCCGTTGTACGGATCCTCGCCCGGCTGAAGTTCCACGTGGGACTGTTCACTCGGCCCCCCCTCGATGCTCTGGGTGACGCGCGTAACTGTTTGGTCGGCTAGGTCGGCGTCGAACAGTTCGAGCTCTCCGGGCTCGGCCGCGGGGGCGCTGATGAAGGCCGGCGAGCCAAGTGGGAACAGCGTGCGCTGCGTGGTGAAGGCGACCTGGGTGCCGTCGGGCGAGATGGCCACAGCGGCGATCGGGGCCACGCCGGCCTGGTCTTCCCCCGTTCCTGCGGCTAGCTCGGTCAGGGGTGTGATGGCCTGCACGCGCGTGAGGCCTTCTTCCATGTTGACGACGTACAGGTCGTTGGAGAATTCGCCGGCCGTACCGAAATTTTCGCCGCCGCCGGCGACATAGCGCGCGTTCGAGAGAAAGGCGACGGTCATACCGTTGGCGCCCAGGCGCGGCAGGTAATCGCCGGTGGGAGCCAGGGTCCAGGTCCCCGGGGTCGAAGAAAAGTGGGCTGCAGTGTCGAACGGACCCTGACAGGGGTCCGTCAGCGTCTCCGGTTCGGAGAGCGTGGTCTCGCCGCTGGCCGCGCAGGCTGCGCTGGCGGGGTCGCCGCCTCCGGTGACGCGCCGGGTCGGCGCCTGTGGCCCATCCGCGATTCTTCGCCAGAGCGGCTCGGTGTATTCAGGCGTCATGTTGCGTTCGTGGGCGAGGACGGGCGCCTGCCGTTCGATCTCCTGTCCCAGCCACGCGACGGTCGAGCCGTCGGCGCTGATCGAGGCGCCCACCCCCATCGTGCTCAGCGGGGGCGGAACGGGAAAGCGGGGGGCCAGCTTCACCCCGGGGTAGACGGCTGCCGCTTCGCCGCTCGTGGGCACGGGTTCGCCCGTCTCCGTGCCGGTCGTGGGGTCATAGACGACGCTCACGAGCTGCGTCTGCTTGGTGAGCAGGTTGCGGACGGCGACCTGCATCGCCGGAGTTTCGGGCCCCGCGAGGTTGGAGATCGCCGTGGTCACAAACGCGACCTCCTGACCGTTGGCGCTCAACGCGCTGCCCCCGGCGGCAAGCGAGCCATAACGCGTCGGTTCGCTGGTCGTGTAGGTCAGGCTTTCTTCCGCGCCGTTGACGGCCGAGGCGAGTGTGAAGGCGCCGGCTTCGGATTCGTTGCGATCCATGTCGCGCACGTACACGTCCGGCCCTTCGTTGTGGTCGCCCGCGACCAGCTGGGCCGACGTGGTGAAGCTGATGTAACGCCCTTCTTCGCTGATCGACGGCAGCTCGGCGCTGCCCTGCGGGCTTCCCGCCGGTCCCACCGCCACCGGTTCGACGGCGCCGCTTGCGACGTCTCTGCGCCACACCCCTGTGACCCCGCCGAACGAACCGTCGAACGCGAGATAGTGACCGTCGCCGGAGATCGCCGGGTCGTGCGCGTAGTCGGCCTGCTCGGCGCGGTCGGCCGGCACCGCTGGAGGCGCGATGGCGGAGACGAGCGAGATCGGTTCGAAGACGTCCGCCCGGGACGCCGCGGGCGCCCAAGCCGAGGCGACCGCGATCGCACACAGCAGCGCGACCCGCGGGGCGCGCAGCGATCGCGCCCGCACTGGCCGAGCGCGCTCGCTTGCGGCGCTCAGGCTCATCGCACGCTCACCCACCTGCGCACTACGCCGGCGTTGCCGAGCTTGTTGCGCACATACACGACGATCTCGTAGATGCCGCCGCGGGCGTAGCGATGGCTGAAGCGAGCTCGGCGTGCGGCGCTGTGACCGTCGCCGAATGTGACGCGCGCCGCCTGCTTCTCGACGCCCGAATATGCGTCGCTGACGCGCACGCTCACACCGTAGCCGCCATCCGCGTGTGTGATCTTGACGGTCGGCGGACCGCCGTCGACGAGTAGGGTGGAGGGCTTGGAGAGCGTCTCCTCGCCGTCGATGTCGGTGACCAGCAGCTGCACGGTGTGGCGCCCGGAGCCCAGACCGCGCGGATCCAGCTGCATTTCGAAGGCGCCTGCGGGCGTCGCCAGCTCGCGGCCATCGAGCACGACGTTGTAGCGCAGCGGCCCGTCGGCGCTCACCGCCGGCTGCCAGCTGACCACCGCCTGCGCGGGGCTGACCCAGCTCTTGGGCACGCTCAGCACCAATTCTGCCGGCGGCGCACTGACCGTGGTGGCGACGATCGCGGCGTTGCCGAGGGGCCCCTGGCGAAATGCGATGAGCCCGTCACCAAACCCTGAGCGGCCGACGGCCAGTTCTGCCACTTCCCCGCCCGCGCCACCGGCCACCAGCGCTGTCTGCACGGCGCCATCTGGGAAGTCCTCGCGCACCGCCACCGCTGGTTGCCCCTGTGGATTGGTGCTGGACCACGCCGAGACACCGCCCCCCTGTCGATTCATGACGCTCGCCGCACCGGTTTCCGCGCCTGCGAATGGCGACCCGAGCGATAGCGCGGCCGTCAGCCCTTTGTCGTCCCCCTCGATCACGCGCGGACTGCCGTTGGCGTCATACAGCAACCGTGCGTCTTCCTTTTCGTCGATGTCGATGCTAGGCGGACCGATCGACGCGCTCTTCCCTCCCGGCACCGCGTCGTCGGCGATGCTCGCGCCGAGGAACTCCGCGCCGCTCTTGGATTCACCGTTGGACAGGATGTTCAGGAAGATCCGCGGCCCGGGCAGCGGCGAGCCGGGGCCCGCGCTCTGCCGGTAGGCAACGTCGGCCTGTCCCAGCCACGAGACCGCCACGCTGGGTGCGTCGGCGTCTTCGTCGATCGGCGCACCGCCGAACGTGGTGGCCGTGACCGGGAGCACGTAGTCCAGACTGGTTCCGAACAGGCGCCTGGCCCAGATGCGCGCCACGCCGGTGATTTCCGGCTCCTGCCAGACGACCACCCCGTTGCCGGTTGGGCCGATTGCGATCTTCGGCGCGTTCGCTTCGCTCGGAGGTCGCATCGAGACGCCCGGCTCGCGGTTGATCGCACCCAGACCCGTCCATCTCGCACCGTCGTAGTGCGCTACGCGCACCTTCTCAACCACGTCACCGGGACGCAGCAGTGGAACGGTGCCGTTGATGCTGCTGCTGACGACTCGGTACACGACATCGCCCTGGCCTGTCGAGCTAAGCGCGAGATCGGGGCTCGTGCCGGTGCCATCGCCGATGTTCGGGTCGACGATCATCGCCGGGCCGAAACCCGTGGCCCCGGGAGCAAGCGTGGCGCCGAGTAGCTCGTCCACGGGCTTTTCGTCCTCGGTGGCGAACGGCGTCGCCCACACGACGATCAGCTCACCACCGTTCGCCGCGCCGATCCGCGGCCAGCTGGCGGCGTAGGGCTGTTCGGTATCGACCCGGATCGGCGCCAGCCAGCGCCCTTCGAGATACCGCGAGACGAAAAGGTGGACGACCCCGTCGACCCGCTGGAGATAGACCAGCCCCCCAGTGCCGTCTTCCGCCATCGCCACGCCGCCGAAGCCGACGATTTCCTGGCTCGGCCCGTCGATCGTCTGCGCCGGCAGGATCACCGCGCGCGCCTGCTGGACATGGATGGCGAGGGCAAGCGCGGCGAGGGCTAACAGCGCCGCTGCCACGCGCGGCCCAGCCACGCACACGAGCGCGGGCACGCGCCACGGGCGCGCTTGGAGGAGGTGAGGCGGCCCGGCTGCGAGGCTCATCGAGAGGCCAAAGATAGTCGCCTCGCGAGCGCTCTGGGCCAGTCAGAGCGCTGTTTCACAGAAAGATCACGAGTTGGTCACGGCGTGATCCGCAGGCTGCCCGTCGCTGTGCGGGAGCATGATCTCGGCGGCCTCGGCCGGCGTCATGTCGGGGTAGAGAACTCGCAGCAGGCGACGATCTGCACGAACCAGAGATGAGGCGTCGCGCCGCACCCTCAGGATTCGGTTTTGCTCAGCGCGCCCGGCGTCTTGTTGTAGGCGCAGCGGAAGTTTTGGGGTTCGATGATCGGCTGCGAGCCGGCGAACCCGCCTTTGGTGCCGTTGCTGTAGACGTCCACGTACTGCAGCGATTCGGGGTAGGGGTTGGCCGGCAGCGGGATCGGGTTGGCCTGGCCCTGGCGGGGATTCCCGGTCGCGCCTTCGCTGACGCCCTCAAACCCGGCCGCCTGCGAGCCCGCTTCGGTCGTGACCAGCGTCGAGCTCATCTCGCGTTCGTCTTTAAGCCCGCGGGTGGGATCGAGGTTGATCGTCGCGGTCAGCTGCGAGTCGTGGATCGTGGACTCGAGCTTGACGTGTTCGGCGCCGCCGAGCAGTTCCGAGGCCGAGGGCAGCCAGCCGCCAACTTCCTGGCACTTCTTGCTGGCCCAGATGAAGTTGTTCTTGCCGACGTCGGCATTCGTCAGGGGATAGGGCGTGGTTTCCAGACACCAGCTGCCGCTGCCGCCGCCGACGCTGATCGTGTCGGGCGGGCACTCTCCTTCCAGCTCCGCCACGGTCTTGCCGGACAGCTCCTTTGCGTTCCCCACCGTCGGGATCACCGAGGCGGGGAATTTCCGGTTCTTGCCGAGCACCAGGATGCCCCCGGCGCGCGGCTTGGTGCTGACCGGGTGTCCGGCGAACGCGGCGACCACCGCGTGGCGGGCGGCGTCGGCCAGCCCGCTCGTGGACAGCACGAGCGCGACCAGCGCGACGACCATCGCCGGTGAGGGCAGGCGGGGTCTCATGCGATCCACCCGGCTCTCGTTCCCACTCGGCTCACGATATTCGCCGCTCGCTCACCAGCGCCCCGCCGCCGGATCATGAGGTCTGGTCAGGGTCGCGGCGGGCGGGCGGAGTGCGGCGGATGTCGTGCAGATCCTCGAGCTTCACCTCCTGGACGGTGGACAGCAGCGCGTCGAGGGCCATCCCGGACAGCGTCTCGTGCTCGAGCAGCGCCGCGGCGGTCTCCTCGACCGTGCTCCAGTTGCGATCGAGCACCGCGGCAGCTCGCGCCTCGGCGTCGCCGACCAGCCGCTCAACCTCGTTGTCAATCACGTTCAGCGTCTCCGGGCCGACCGAGCCGAGATCCTGCAGCGAGGCGCCGAGGAACACCTCGCCCGACTTCTCGCCGATCGTCACGAGACCCAGACTCTCGGACATGCCGAACGAGGTGACCATGCTGCGCGCCAGCGCGGTCGCAGCGTGCAGGTCGTCGTTGACGCTCGTCGAGGTATGCCCGAACGCAATCCTCTCGCCCGCCAAGCCCGCAGTGATCACGATCAGCTGGCTCTGCAGCTCGGGCTTGCTCATGATCGTCTGGTCGCGGTCGGAGAGCATGTGGGCGGCCGTCCCGAGCTGGCGTCCGCGCGCCACGATCGACAGCTTGCGCGTCGAGGCCGTGTGTCCCAGCGCATCGGTCACGACCGCATGCGAGGACTCGTGGATCGCGATCAGCCAGCGCTCCTGCTCGCTCAGGATGTGGTGCTTGGCCGGGCCGGCGACGACGCGATCGATCGCCTCGTCCAGAGTTGCCTGGTCGATCTCCGCCTTTCCGTCGCGCACGCTGAGCAACGCCGCCTCGTTGATCACGTTGGCCAGCTCGGCGCCGCTGAAGCCGGGCGTCTGGCGCGCCACCTCTTCCAGCGAGGCATTCGGCGCCAGCGGGCGCTTGCCGCCGTGCAGCCGCAGGATCTCCAGGCGCCCATGCACGTCGGGCACGTCGATCACGACCTGGCGGTCGAACCGTCCCGGGCGCAGCAGCGCCGGGTCGAGGATGTCGGGCCTGTTCGTCGCACCCATCACCACGAGGCCGCCGTCCCCCGCGAACCCGTCCATCTCGACGAGGATCTGGTTGAGCGTCTGCTCGCGCTCGTCGTTGCCCTGCCCGATGCCCGCGCCGCGCTTGCGCCCGGCGGCATCGAGCTCGTCGATGAAGATGATCGCCGGGGCCGCCTTGCGCGCCTTGCGGAACAGGTCGCGCACGCGCGCAGCGCCGACACCGACGAGCGACTCGACGAAGTCAGAGCCCGACACGGTGAAGAACGACGCGTCCGCTTCCCCGGCGACGGCCTTGGCGAGCAGCGTCTTGCCCGTACCCGGAGGCCCCACCAGCAGCACGCCCTTGGGGGCGGCCGCGCCCACGGCCAGATACTTGCTCGGATCGGCCAGGTAGTCGCGGATCTCCCTGAGCTCGGCCAGCGCTTCGCCCGCGCCCGCGACGTCGGCGAACGTGGTCTTGTCGCTCGTTCCCTTGCCCTTCTTACGCCCTTTGCCCGTGAACTGCGAGAACCCGGCGATCCCCCCCGCGGCGCCGCCTTCGGTGCCCAGGCGCATGAACAGCGAGAACAGGCAGACCAGCAGCAGGATCGGGATCAGGAACTGGACGATGATCGTCTTCGTGCCCTTGCCCGACTGCTGGTCGACTGCGACGCCGGCGCCGCTTTCGTCGAGTTCGCGCAGCAGCTGCTGGGTCAGCGCGCCCGAGGCAGGGTACGCCGCCCACAGGAGCTGGAGCTTGCCGGCCCCGGGCGGGGGAACGAGGATGGTGCTGAGGGTGGTCTTCTTCGAGCCCTTGACGTGCGTGCGCACGGTCCGTTGCGTGAGCGGCGGCAGCACGCCGGCGGCCGATAGCGGGGGAGCCGCGGTGGTCGTGGTGATCTCCACGCGGTTGTCGTGGTCGAGCAGCACTGCACTGGAGATCTGGTGGCGTTTGGCCAGCGTCTGCACGGTGCTAAGCGGCGCCTCTATCCCCGCGCTGCTCGGCTTGATGTCACCGAGCAGGGTCGCGAATGCGATCGCCAGCCCGATCGAGGCGAGCAGCAGGAACACGGCGAGCGGATCGCGCATCGCCACCCGGCGCGCACCCTGCGCGAAATCGCCGAGGGTCGCGAGCACCGGGTTGCGCCGTCGAGCCAAGCCCGAGCGCACGGCGGGCCTGCCCGCGGAGCTCGCGCCGTTGGGCGACGCGGGCAGCGGAGGCACCGACAAGCCGGAATCGTCAGCGTGACCGTCGTGGCCGTCGGGAGTGTTGGGCTCGTCTGTCATCTGTCTGGTTTTGGGCAGGCAATGCTGGGAGTCCCGGGGGGGGTTCTGCCCAAGTCGCCGCTGACGCAACTTTGCGGTCGAGCCGCGCCAGCGTCACACGCCGCACGCTAAAAATCAATGGCGTTCACAAAAACGCCACATCGAGCAAACCTCCGATCGACACTCTTGCGCAGGGGTGAGGTTCATCGCGCATACCGCATCGAGCGCAGCATCGAGTTGTTGCCACCCCCGGCGTCCCAAGACGCTGCGTAAGATCCCGAGCCCGAAAGCGACTGAAGGAGCAATTACGTGCGTGCGCATCGAACCCTGATCGTCTCCCTGGTCCTCGCGCTGGCACTCGCCGTGCCGGCCGGCGCCGCGGCTAGCCGCCTGACCATCGGCGGCTCCACATCCGTGCTTCCCCTCATGCAGAAACTAGCCGCCGCCTACCACAAGGCCTATCCGAAGATCCCCGCGCCGCAGGTCAGCGGCGGACAGTCGGACATCGGCATCTCAGGCGCCGCCAACGGCAGCCTCGACATCGGCGACGCGTCACGCAATCCGATCGTAGGCGTCGACCCCTCGGGTCTCGTGTTCATCAAGCTCGCCCGTGACGGCGTGTGCATGATCACCAACGCCCACAACCCCATCTCCAACCTCTCCCAGGAAGAGGTCGAAGGCATTTTTACGGGCAGGATCCATGATTGGGGCGAAGTGCCGGGCGCGTCGGTCTCCGGGCCGATCGACCTGTTCCAGCGCACCAGCGCCTCCGGTACCGAGGACGCGTTCCAGCACATCTTCCTCGGCGAATACCTGAAGATCTCCCCGAGCGCCGTCGCCGAGGCCTCCAACGGCCTGGAGCAGCTGCACGTCGAAAAGGACGAACACGGGATCGGGTTCGTGTCCTTCGCCTACACCGGCGGCGTCCACCCCGTCTCCTACCAGGGCGTGGCCTGCAACCTGGCCAACGCCCGCTCCGGTCAGTACCAGGGCGTGCGTAACTTTTGGATGGTCACCAAGCACGCACCCAAAGGCGAAGCCGCGAAGTTCATCAAATGGGTAACGAGCGGCAACGCGACCACCAAAAGGATCATCAACTCGAGCTGGATCGCCGTCTACTAGGACCGCTGGGACCGGTGCCCGCCGGGGCTGAACAACACTCATTGCGCGGACGCCTCGGCGGGGGCGCGGGCGCCGATCGGCGCACCGAGCGCGTCCTGCGCGCGCTCGCGGTGCTGACGCTCGCCCTGATCGGCGCAATGGTGGTCACGGTCTTCATCAAGGCCTGGCCGTCGTTCCAGGCCAACGGGGTGAGCTGGTTCGGCTCGAGCGGGGACGTCGACCTGCAGCTGCGGGCGATGTACGAAAACGTCCCGCTGCACGGACATTCCGTCCTCTACTTCCGCGCGTGGCCCCTGATCTGGGGCACGCTCATCACCACCGTCCCGGCCGTCCTGATCGCGCTGATCGGCTCGACGCTGGCGGCGATCTGCCTGACCGAGTTCGCTCCCCTCCCCGTGCGCCGAACGCTCGAGCCGATCATCCGGCTGCTCGCCGGCGTGCCCTCCGTCGTCTACGGCCTGGTCGCGATCCTCGCGCTCGCGCCCTGGATCGAAAGCCACTTCATCAGCAACGCCCGCAAGCAGTCGGTCATCAACGTCGTGCAGCTCAGCGGCGAGAACCTGACGCTGGCGATCTTCGTGCTCGCGGTCATGGTCACGCCGATCATGGTCGCGCTGATCGCGGGGGCGCTGGCCTCGGTGCCACCGTCCTGGAAGGAGGGCTCGGCGGCGCTCGGCGTCAACCGCTGGCGTACGATTGTGCGCGTATCGCTGCGCACCGCCCGCCCCGCAATCGCCGCCGCGACCGTGCTCGCCACCGCCCGCGCGCTCGGCGAGGCGATCATGCTCGCGATGGTCGCCGGCGCGCGCGGCTTCGCCGCCAATCCGCTCGACGGCCTGACTTTCTTCTTCGAGCCCGTCCGGCCGCTGGCCGCGACCATCTTCCAGGAATCGGGGGGGCTGACGATCGGACCGCTGAGCCACACCCTGTACGCGATCGGAGCTGTCCTGCTCATCTCCGCGACGCTCCTCTCGTTCGCCGGCTGGGCGGTCAAGCAGCCCTTGAAGCGCTACGGGATCAGGACATGAGCCACGATCTGGGGCCGGGGCACGAGCCGATGTGGAATCGGAGCATGGGCCGCGGCACGGGTGCGTGAGATGGCCTCAGAGGGACTGACATCGCCGGCCGGCCTGACCCCCCCGGGCCTGACCTCGCCACCAGCTGGCCTGCGCGTCGTCCGCCCGCCCCGGCAGAGCACAGCCTCCTGGCCGCTGATCGACCGCCTGGGTTACCTGCTGTGCTGGGCGTCGGGGATCGCGCTGGCCGCGATCGCGTTGGGGATCGTCGTGTACATGCTGATCGAGGGGATCTCCTACCTGCACGTGAGCCTGTTCACCCAGCATCCCGCGGCGGAAATCCATCAGAACAGATCGGGGGGCTTTCTCGATCCGCTCGAGGGCACGTTCATCATCACCGCCGTCGGCATCGCGATCGCCGCTCCGATCGGGGTGGCGCTGGCGGTGTGGTTGAGCGAGTACGGCCACGACGGCCCGCTGGCGAGGGCGGTGGAGTCCGCGGTCGAGATGATCGCCGGGGCGCCGAGCGTAGTGCTCGCGATCTTCGGGCTGTTCGTCTTCAGCCACAGCGTTCTCGGCTTCCTCTCCGAAAGCACCGCCGGTGAGGCGGTCACAGGGAAATCGTTTCTGACCGCCGGCGCGATCATGGCTTTGCTGGCGCTGCCCCTGATCGTCGCCGCCACCCGCGAGGGCCTGGCTCAGCTGCCGGATCGCATGCGCGAGGCCTCGTTTGGCCTCGGCAAGACACGGGCCACTACGATCCGCCACGTGCTGCTGCCGTCGAGCAGGTCGAACATCGCCGAAGGGGTCGTGCTCGGCATGGGCCGGATCATCGGTGACACCGCGATCGTGTTGATCCTGCTCGGGTCGACGCTGCGGACCGAACCGGCGAGCGGCATCCCGGGCCTCGGGCTGCTGCGCGGAACCGGCTCGACGCTGACCTACTACATCTACGAAAACTCGCCCGCCGGCGAGGGCAACTCCCACCAGAAGGCCTACGCGGCGGCGTTCGTCCTGTTGGTCATCGTCCTGGCGCTCAACTTCGCCGTCACCGGGATCACGGCCGGGCGCAGCCGCGAAGACCGCACCAGCGGCCGCTGGTGGCAGATTGCGGGCGGGCGAGGGCTCATCCGCCGACTGCGACCGGCGCGGGAGCCCGGGGCCTGATGGCGCCCGCCACCCCACCCCCTGTACGCCGGATCACCGTAGGGCGCGAGCCGAAAGTGGCCGCGCCTACAACGAGCCCCAACGGCGCGGGCACAGCAACGGCGGCACGCCCCGCCGCCTCAGCGCGTCTGCGTGCGGCGCGTCCGCCGGTCGGCGCCGTGCGCGAGCGCATGCGGGTTGAATCGGTGTGGCTGGCCTACGGCGATAACTGGGTCGTGCGCGACGTCAGCCTGCCCGTGCGCCGTGGCGAGGTGCTCGCACTGATAGGAGCATCGGGGTCGGGTAAGACCACGCTCTTGCGCTCGCTGAACCGCCTCACCGAGATCACCGCGGGGGCGGCGCGCGCGGGT
The DNA here is from genome assembly GCA_963737025.1 of uncultured Solirubrobacteraceae bacterium. Classification (GTDB taxonomy): domain Bacteria; phylum Actinomycetota; class Thermoleophilia; order Solirubrobacterales; family Solirubrobacteraceae; genus Palsa-744. The sequence continues at coordinate 442,634 of CAVTRA010000003.1, read as the reverse complement.
CAGATCACGCTCGACGGGCAGGAGATCCACGAACTGGAGGTCAACGCGCTGCGCCGGCGCGTGTCGATGGTGTTTCAGCAGCCGAACCCGTTTCCGATGTCGATCTACGACAACGTCGCCTACTCGCTGGCCGAGCACTCCCCCCCGCGCGGACGGCGGCGACGACACAGCTCAGAGATCGAGCAGGCCGTGGCCGATGCGCTGCGCCGGGCCGGGCTGTATGACGAGGTCGCCGGCGATCTCGACCGCTCGGCGCTGAGGCTCTCCGGCGGCCAGCAGCAGCGGCTGTGCATCGCGCGCGCGCTCGCCGCTCAGCCCGAGGTGCTGCTGCTCGACGAGCCGTGCTCGGCGCTTGATCCGATCTCCACCGCGACGATCGAGGAGCTGATCGTCGGGTTGCGCGAGAGCGTGGCGATTGTGATCGTCACGCACAACCTCCAGCAGGCGTTCCGCGTGGCCGACCACGTGGCGTTCATGCACCTCGGTGAGCTCGTCGAGTACGGTCCCGCCGAGCAGGTGTTCGACCGCCCGGCCCAGCAGCGCACGCGCGAGTACATCGGCGGGGCGTTCGGGTGAGCCGGTGGGCCCCGGCGGCGCTCGCGCTGGCGGCGCTGGCGCTGAGCGGATGCGAGAGTACCCAGGAAGAGAGCGCTAAGCTCGAAAAGACGGCCAAGCACTTTAGGCTGGCGCACACGGGACTGACGATCGCGCACGCGAGCACACAGGTTCAGGTGCTGAGCGCCGCCCTCGTGCACGACTCCGAAGGCGCGGCGGCGGCGGTTACGGTTCGCAACTCGGGCTCGCACACGCTGAGCTCGGTGCCGATCGCAATCACGGTCAGGAACGCGCGCGGGCAGAGCATCTACCAGAACAACGCCCCCGGCCTGGAAGCGGGGCTCACGCAGATCTCCTCGCTGCCGGCCCACGGCTCGGTCACCTGGGTGGACGACCAGGTACCCATCTCGGGAGCGCCCGCGAGCGTGACCGCCATAGCCGGTGAAGCGCCCGTCGCGAGCGCGCCAGAACCGAAGATCGAAGTCCAGGGCACACATCTGGCCGAAGCCTCCACGGGCGAAACCTCGGGCACGGTGCGCAACCGCTCGAGCGTGACCCAGCAGCACCTCATCGTCTACGTGATCGCACGCCGCGCCGGCGCGATCGTCGCCGCCGGCAGGGCCATCCTGGCCGAAGTCGCGCCCGGCGCGTCGGTCCCGTTTCAGGCGTTCCTCATCGGCTCACCGGCCGGGGCACAATTGGAAGCGAGCGCGCTGGCAAGCACGTTCGGGTGACAGCGCGCGATCGCCCGTTCAGCTCGGCGAGTTTTGTGCCGGAGAGTGCGAGCTCCACGACGAAGCGTTCCTCGTCGGTGATCGGACGGGCGCGCAGCTCGAGGTCAGCGTCGCCGGTGCTGCTTCAGCGTGATCCCCTCGAGCACGTGCGCGACCGTCTCGCAGGCGTCCACGGCCGCCTCGAGCGACTCGAAGATGTCCTTCCAGCGGATCACGACCATCGGGTCGATGCCCCCCGCGAACAGCGACGCGACGCCGTCGCGCTGCAGCCGGTCGCCCTCGTTCTCCAGGCGGTGGATCTCGACGAGGTGCGGCCCCAGCTCGGTGCCGGTGCGCAGGCTGCGCAGCGCCTGCGCGATCTGCTCGCCGGCCCCCACGAGGACCTCGGTGAACTCGACGGCCTGCTCCATCGGCGCCTCCACGCCGTAGAGCCCGAGCTGCGCCGCGACCTGCTCGGAGTGATCGACGATGTCGTCGAGTGCGGTCGCAAGCGCGTATCCGTCGCCGGCGTCGAACGGGGCGCGCACGCGCCCGCGGCCGGCGAGGCGATGGATGATGTCGTGCGTGATGCGGTCGCCTTCCTGCTCGCATACCTTCAAGTCCTGCGCCAGCGTGGCGCGCTCGGGGTAGTCCCTGAGGAGGTCGTGCAGCAGCAGGCCGCAGCGCTGCACGTTGCGCCCGGACTCTTCGACCAGCGACATCAGAGTGCCGTCGACGCTGCGCCGCAGAATGCTCATCGGGCGAGGATATTGTCCTGCGCTCCCCGACCGTCTCCCCAGGCCATCGCCTTCACGGATTTTTCACGACTAAGTCACGAGTTTGCAACTCCTTGGGGCCATCCGATTGCGACGCTTTTGCGTCGTGGCGGCCATTCCCGAGAGCACGGACACGCCGCCGGAGACGGCCGATGTCCTCTACGCGGGCGAGCTCGAGATTCGTCTCGAGGAAGGCCTCGTGCTCGCCACCGGCCAACCGCTGATGCTCTCCGTGCGGGAGTTCGAGGTGCTGGTGGCAATGGCGCGGCGGCTCGGAGCGATCATCACGCGCGACGACCTCTACAGAACCGTATGGGGCGGCGAGCAGCGACCTGGCGACCGCTCGGTGGACGTTTACGTGAGCAAGTTGCGCAGCAAGCTCGAGGACGCGCTTCCCGACCGCCGCTTCATCCACACCCACCCGGGCTTCGGATACAGATTTCAGCCACAGCCTTCACGAAATGTTTACACGGAGGCTGCCAGCGGTTGAAGAGACTGGCCTGGGTAAGCCGTTCCGGCGGAAAGGCGCATGCGCGACCTGCCGTCAACTGACCAACCAGCCAGAGGAGAAGTTGTGATCAAGAACAAGATGAGCGCATTCGCGGGTGTCGCGGTGCTAGCTCTGGGTGTCGCAGCGTGCGGAAGCTCCAGCACATCGAGCAGCTCCACCCCGACCGCGTCGGCGACGATCTCCGGTGCTGGCTCGACATTTGCCGCGCCGGTCTACGAACAGTGGGGATCATCGCTCTCGAGCTCCGGTCTGACCGTCAACTACCAGGCCGTCGGCTCAGGCGCCGGGATCACCGCGATCGAGACGAAGACCGTCGATTTCGGGGCCAGCGACCCGCCGCTGAAGCCCGCTGACGAAGAAGCGATCGCCAAGAACGGCAGCCCGGCGGTGCAGATACCGATGTTCCTGGGCGCGATCACCGTCTCCTACAACCTGCCGGGCGTCAAGACCGGCATGAAGCTCGAAGGCAAGACAGTCGCCAACATCTTCCTCGGCAAGATCAAGACCTGGAACGACCCGGAAATCAAGGCACTGAACCCGGGCGTCAGCCTTCCGAGCACGCCGATCACGGTGATCCACCGCTCAGACTCCTCAGGCACGACGTCCGGCTTCACGAGCTTCCTTTCCGAGGTCGACCCTGAATGGAAGAGCAAGGTCGGCGAAGGCAAGACGGTGCAGTGGCCGACCGGCACGGGCGCGAAGGGCAACGCCGGGGTCGCCGGCGGCGTCCAGCAGACGGTCGGCGCGGTCGGTTATGTCGAGCAGGCTTACGCGCTCACGCACAACTTCACCGTCGCGGCGGTCAAGAACAAGGCGGGGAAGTTCATCGAACCGTCACTCGCGTCGACGAGCGCCTCCGGCGAAGGCGTGACGGTCCCGGCGAACCTCGGCATCAAAGTCATCAACTCCCCGGCGCCCAACGCCTACCCGATCACCTCGCAGACCTTCATCGTCGTCAACAAGGACCTCTGCAAGGCAGGCACTCCCGGCGGCGAAGCGGCCGCCAAGGGCGTGGTCAAGTTCATCGACTACGGGCTCGGCGAAGGACAGTCGATCCTCTCGAAGGCCGACTACGCCGCCCTGCCCGCGCCGATCCTGGCTAAGTCGAAGGAAGCGGCAGCTGGCCTGCAGTGCAACGGCGCGCCGATCGCCTGACGATGACACCACGGCCGCCTTTCCGATAGACAGACGGCCGTGGACGCAGCGACGATCCCGACCGGCGAGCGCTCGATTCTGGAGCGCTCGCCGGCGGCACGTCTACCCGATCGTGCGCTGAAGTACGGGCTGACGGCGCTCGCCGCGCTGATCCTCGCGCTGATCGTCTACTTCTTCGTTCGCCTAGTCGGCCAAGCCCAGCCCGCGTTCGCCAAGGAAGGCGTGATCGGCTTCGTCTTCGGCAACGACTGGAACGTCGGCGCTGAACACTTCGGCGCGCTGCCGCTGCTCGTCGGAACGCTGATCACCTCCGCGCTGGCGCTGCTGATCGGCGTCCCGGTGGCGGTCGCCACAGCGGTGTATGCCACCGAGCTGTGTCCACTGCGCCTGCGTGGCCCGCTGACGATGCTCGTCGAGCTGCTCGCAGCGGTGCCGTCGGTCGTCTACGGGCTGTGGGGCATCTTCTTCCTCGCGCCGAAGCTGCAACCGGCCGAGCAGTGGATCGCCGACCGGCTGTCGTTCATCCCGTTTGTCGGAGGCGGTCTCGTGACGATTCCCAACTATTTCATCACCGGCCTCGTCCTCGCGATCATGATCCTGCCGATCGTCTCCGCGATCAGCCGCGAGGTGATGGCGACCGTGCCGGCCGATCACAAGGAAGCGGCGCTGGGGCTCGGCGCCACGCGCTGGGAGATGATCCGCATCGCGGTCCTTCCGTATTGCCGCTCGGGCATAGTCGGCGGAGCGATGCTCGGCCTCGGCCGCGCGATCGGCGAGACGATCGCCGTGACGATCCTGATCGGCAACGCGCCAAGGCTCGGTGAACACCTCTTCTCGCAGGGCTACAGCCTCGCCGCCGCGATCGCCAACGAGTTCGGCGAAGCCCAGGGCGTGCACCGCTCGGCGCTGTTCGCCGCGGGGCTCGTCCTGTTCGTGCTAACCCTGTTGGTCAACGGGATCGCGCGCCTGTTCGTGCTCAGGGCGTCGCGCGCGAGCGACTCGGGGCAGGCGCCCGTCGGGGCCGCGGGCGGAACGGGCGTCGTCGCCGGGGCCGCGGCAGGCGCATGAGCACGCAGGGCGCCCCCCCGGACCGGCTGGCGCGCTTCGCCGTCAGCCCCGCGCGCCGGCGCAGGGACCGGATCGCGCGCACAGGAGTGCTCGTCGGCACGGCGATCGCGCTCGTTCCCCTGGCGCTGATCGTCTACTACTTGCTACGCAAGGGGCTTGGCGCATGGAGCGTGAGCTTCTTCACGACTGACCCGACCGGCAACACGTTCTTCGGAGCCTCGAGCATCGGCGGCATCAAGAGCGCGATCCTCGGAACGATCGAGATCGTCGCGCTCGCCTCGGCGATCTCGATCCCGCTTGGCATCGGCGTCGCGATCTGGCTCGTCGAGTACGGCCGCAACAGCTGGTTTGCGAACACGGTCCGCTTCTTCGTCGACGTGCTCACGGGCGTCCCCTCGATTCTGTTCGGGCTGTTCATCTACATCGTGCTGATCATCGGCACCGGGAGCACGTACGCCGGTTACAAGGGCTCGATCGCGCTCGCGCTGCTGATGCTCCCGATCGTGATCCGCTCGGCCGAGGTGATCCTGCTGCTCGTGCCCGGGGCGCTGCGGGAGTCGGCGCTCGCGCTCGGCGCACCGCGCTGGCGCGTGATCTTCAACGTCGTGCTGCCGACGGCGCTGCCGGGGATGCTCACCGGAGTACTCTTGGCGATTGCGCGCGCGGCCGGCGAGACCGCGCCGCTCCTGTTCACCGCCGCCGCGACGCTGAAGACCAGTTTCGACCTCGGCGGTTTCATGAACTCGCTCCCTGTGCAAATCTACAAGGACGTGACCTCCCCCACGACGGCCGTCGTCAATCGCGCCTGGGGAGCAGCGCTCACGCTGGTCGTGATGATCCTGCTGCTCAACCTCGTCGCCCGCCTGATCTCGCGAAGGAGTCGCCTTGCATGACACCCGACGGTCGCGCCCCAGAGGTGGCTGACGTGGATCCCGAAAGCCGCTCGGAGCTCGAGGGCCAGCAGGACGAGCGCGAGCTCAACACCGAGCAGCCGCTACATCGGATCACCAATCCCGCAGCTGGCTCCGTGACGCCGACCGGCTCGGGGCTCGGCGACGGAGTTGCCGGCGTAGAGGCCAAGGCCGGGATCGCCGTCAGGCTCGAAGGACTGCGCGCGTTCTACGGGGACACCGAACAGGTCAAGGGCATCGACCTCGAGTTCCGCGCCAACGAGGTGACCGCGATCATCGGACCTTCCGGTTGCGGCAAGTCGACGATGGTGCGTTGCATCAACCGCATGCACGAGGAGATCCCCGGCGCCCACGCGGAGGGCAAGGTGCTGCTCGAGGACCTCGACGTGTACGACCCGTCGGTGGACGTGGTCGCGGTGCGACGGGCCGTAGGCATGGTCTTCCAGAAGCCCAACCCGTTCCCCACGATGTCGATCTTCGACAACGTCGCCGCCGGGCCGCGGCTCAGCTCGCGCCGACGCGGCGACCTGCGCGAGAAGGTCGAGGCGGCGTTGCGCGGCGCGGGCCTGTGGGACGAGGTGGCCGATCGCCTCGACGAGGCGGGAGCCGGTCTCTCGGGCGGCCAGCAGCAGCGCCTGTGCATCGCGCGCTCGCTCGCGGTCGAACCCGAGGTGATCCTGATGGACGAGCCGTGCTCGGCGCTCGACCCGATCGCGACGCTGAAGATCGAGGAGCTGATCGACGAGCTCAAGCGGCGCGTCACGATCGTGATCGTCACGCACAACATGCAGCAGGCCGCGCGCGTGGCCGACCGCACCGCGTTCATGCTCGACGGCAAGCTCGTCGAGGTCGGCCCGACGCAGGAGATCTTCACGAAACCGTCCGACCCACGGACCGAGGAATATGTCACCGGCAAGTTCGGCTGACGAGGACGGGCCGGCAGCGGCGTTCGGAGCCGGCGCAGTGACCCAGCACTCGGCTGCGTCCCCCGCCGAGGATGCGCACGCGCAGGGACGCGCGCACTTCCAGGCACAGCTGCGGGAGCTCGAGTCGAACGCGCTCGGGGGGCTCGATCTGATCGTCGAGCAGCTCGATCGAGTGCTCGAGGCGCTGCACCACCAGGATGTCGAGCTCGCGCAGATGGTGATCGCAGACGACGACCGTGTCGACGGCCGCTACCTGGAGGTGCACCAGGGGATCCTGTCGCTGCTGGCGCTGCAGGCGCCCGTCGCCGGCGATCTGCGGCTGGTTGCGGCGCTGCTGCACATGATCAAGCACATCGAGCGCATGGGCGACCAGTGCGTCAACATCGCCAAGCTGATCCCCCTCTCCGGATATGAGCCCCCGGTCCACCGAGAAATGCTCGACGCGCTGGCAAAGATGGGCGCATTTGCCCGCTCGGAGGTCGTCCAATCCAAGGCGGCCTTCGCCGCGCGCGATGTTGCGCTGGCCGAAGACCTCGTTCGGCAGGACCGCGAGATCAACCGGCTGAATCGCGAGATCTTCCGCCTGGCGATCGAGATCGGCGACGACCCGGACACGCGCGAGTGGGCGATGCACATGACGCTCGTCGCCCGAGCGCTTGAGCGGATCGGCGACAACGCGGTGGACATCGGCGAGCAGGTCGCGTTCGTCGTCACGGGCCTGTTCCGCGAGTTCTCGGACTCATCGCGCGTGCCCGGGCGGGCCGCAAATAGCGATCCGCTCCTGTGAAGATCCTGTTACATCGGGTTGCCGAGCGCTCACGCGAGGCGCACATCGCTTAGACTGCGCCGCGATGAGCGCAAGCGTGAGCGCCGAAGAGGCGGGGGGCGCGTCTGCTGCACAGGACGCCGCCAATGCCTCAAGTGCATCCCTTCGCATCGCCGTCCTGGACCGTGACAGCGGATTCATCCAGGTCCTGAGCAAGCGCCTGGATCGGCTCGCTTGGGAGCACCGGGTGCTCGCGAGCCCCGTTCCCACCGACGCCGTCGTCTCGATGCGACTGAGCGCGCTGGTCGTGGACCTCGCAGTGCTGGGGCCGCAGGCCTGGGACTGGCTGGAGCGCCTGTGCGAGGCACTGCCCGAGCTGGGCATCGTCGTGTGCACCGGTCCATCGACCGTCGCCCAGCGGGTCCGCGGGCTGCGCCTCGGGGCCGACGACTGGATCACCAAGCCCTGCCACCCCGAGGAAGTCATCGCGCGCGTGCAGAGCGTCGTGCGCCGGCGCCGGCGCAGCGCCACGCGCGCCGAGACCGAGCCGATCACCGCGGGCGAGGTCGAGATCCGCTCGGATCGTTTCCAGGCTTTCGTCGGCAAGCAGAGCATCGACCTCACCAGACGCGAGTTCGAGCTGATCGAGCTGCTCGCCGCCGCCGAGGGCCGCGTGCTCGAGCGCGAGGAGATCTACTCGCGCCTGTGGGGATACACGATGGTGCGCGGCGACCGCTCGGTCGACGTGTTTGTGCGCAAGCTGCGCCAGAAGCTCGAGAAGGCTTCACCGAGCTGGCGCTACATCCACACGCACTTCGGTATCGGCTACCGCTTTGCCGCGGAATCGGTGGAGGTCGTCGACCCGAACGCCGTCCCCTCGTCACTTCCCGCCGACTGGGACACTGGCGATAAGGCCCAGCTCGCGGGGCCGCAAGAGGGCGACGAGCTCACCGCCCGCGCCCTCTAGGCGCACCACCGCCAAACCGCCCTTCTTGATGTCGGCGCGAGCGCCGGTCAGTTCTCCAACTGTGCGCGAGAGGTCAGGCTCGTGTCCGACCACGAGCAGGCGCCCCTCACCCCGCACCGCGTGCATCGCCTCGAGCGCCTGCGCGGCGTCGAACCCGCCGGCGAGCGGCTCGTAGGCCTCGAGGTGGGCTCGCTGGCGCGTGCTCCACGCCTCCGCCGCCAGCTCGGCCGTCTGGCGCGCGCGCACCCGTGGGCTGTACAGCACCGCGTCGAAGGCCGGCCCGAGCCGCCGCAACGCGACGCCAGCCGCGCGCGCCTGCGCTCGACCTCGCTGGGTCAAGCGACGCTCCGCGTCGGGGCGCGTGCCGTGAGGCTCCGCATCCGCGTGACGAAGTAGCCAGAGCTGGCGAGCCATTCCCCTCGACGCTAACCCTATCGGGTCGTGCTCTGCGCCGGGCGAAGCTCGCTCACGTCAACTTACTTTCGTGTATGCCGCTTCGGTCTTCACCGCCGAGATGTCGAGCGCGATATTCACCTTGTTGCCGAGCAGCGCTCCGCCCGCCTCGAGCGCCTGATTCCAGGTGAGGCCGAAGTCCTTGCGGTTGAGCTCCCCGCGCAGCGCGAGCTCGATCCGCTGGACGCCGCCGGGCTCGCGCGTCGTGGCGCCCACGTGGGCGTGAAGCTCGATCTTGCGTGTGATGCCGCGCATCGTCAGCGCGCCCACGATGTGCAACCGCCCGTCGTCGGGGTGATCGATGCGGGTCGAGTCGAAGCTGATCTCCGGATAACGCACGACGTCGAAGAAGTCGGGAGAGCTGCGCAGGTGCTCGTCGCGCACTGCCTCGTTCGTGTCGACCGACGCGGCCTTGACCACGCCGGTGGCCCGAGGCGCGCCTGACCCTGTTTCCAGTGTCCCGTCGAACTCGCGGAAGCGACCGTTGACCGTTGCGAAGATCATGTGCTTCAAGGTGAACGAGACGCTCGAGCGCGGGAGGTCGACTGACCACTTGCCTGAGGGGACGACGCTCGCGCCGCTGGCCCCGTCCGCCACGGACATTCAGAGACCTCCTGATCGCTTGACGATGCTCGACGGGGCAGGCTCGCCGCTGCGCTGCGCCAGCGCATCGGTAGAAACCCCCGGTTGTCGGTCCGTGGTCTACCCAGCCAACGTCTCCCGCCGCCTCAAGCGATGACCAAGACCGTCGAAACCGCGCTCGGCTCGAGCGCGGACGCGCACACACAAGTCATGACGAACGGGGAACGCGCGACAGAGACGCCGCGACAGGTGCTGTGTCGTCGTGTGGCAGCACGACCTGGGCCGCCTCGGCCGGCGTGACGTCCGGGTAGAGCGCCCGGATCACCAGGACTGCACAGGCGCCACCGAATATCTGCGCGAGGACGAACCCCGGCACAGACGCCGGTGCGATCCCGGCGAACGTGTCGGAGAACATGCGCCCGACGCTGATCGCGGGGTTGGCGAAGCTCGCGGAGCTGGTGAAGAAGTACGCGGCACCGATGTACGCGCCGACGGCGGCCGGAGCGATGTGTGCGCGTTTGGTACGGGCAAGCGAGAAGATCACGATCACCAGACCGGCAGTGGCGATCACCTCAGAGAACAGGTGCGCCGGCGAGGCGCGATGATGTGTGGAGATGCTGACGGCCGCGAGCGCGAACATGCCATTCGCGACGATCGCGCCGAGCACGCAGCCGGCCACCTGGGCGGGAATGTAGGCGAGCGCATCGCGCCAGCGCATGCCGCCAAAGCTCGCGTCGACGAGCGAGACGACCGGGTTGAAGTGGCCACCGGAGACGGGACCGAACATCAGGATGATCGTGAACAGCCCGGCCGCCGTGGCGGCGGCATTCTCGAACAGCTCGAGGCCGACGTCGTTTGGGGAGAGCGTCTGTGCGGCGATCCCCGATCCGATCACGAGCGCGGCCAGAAAAGCCGAGCCGAGCAGCTCGGCGAGCAGCCGGCGGGCGAGCGGAGGCGGATGCGTCACGCCGCGACCAGGAGCTTGTCCGCGAACTCTCCGGGTAGCCCGACCTCGCGAACCTCAGCGGCGACGGCCTCGGCGTCATACGCGACGCGCTCGATGCTCACGGCCACGGTGCTTGCATTCGGCGTCAGAACGGCGAAGGCGCCGCGTGGGTCGCCGTCCTTGGGCTTGCCCACCGACCCGCAGTTGACGAACAGCACCCCTCCGTACTCGTGCACCCAGGGTTTGTGGGTGTGACCGAACACGAGCATCGCGTCGCTCTCGGCCGCGGCAAGACGTTCGTACAAGCGGGCCGGCTTGTCCTCGAACAGATACTCGTTGACTTTTCGCGGCGAGCCGTGGACGAGATGGATCTCTACCCCGCCGACCAGGAAGTGCAGGTCGAACGGCAGGCTGCGCATGAAGTCCTTCGACTCGGAGCTGGTGTGCGCGAGCGTCCAGTCGACCGACAGCTGCCCGAGCTCGCGGTCGTGCGGCGTGACGTACGCACAGCCGCAGTCCTCTTCGTCGCGAGCGATCGCGTAGTCGTAGTTGCCGTAGATCGTCGGGATCTCGAGCTCGGCGATCAGCTCGCAGACCTCGTTCGGGCGGGGACCGTAGCCAACGAGGTCGCCGCCGCAGAAGACGCGCTCGACGCCGAGCTCCTCGATGCGCGCGAGCGCGGCCTGCAGCGCCGGAAGGTTGCCGTGAATGTCGGTGATGACGGCGACGGCGTCGTCGTGGTCGTTGCTCACGATCCCTCCCCGACCGCGGTCAGATCGCACGTGTCGCGGCGCAGGCACTCGCGCGACTGACGATGCGCCAGGGTCATTATGTGCGAGCGCACCGGTGCTCCGTCGAAGCCCTCGAGCACGGCATCCGCGCATGCGCGTATCGCCTCGGGGGAGCGTGTCGCCGCGAACTCGCGCACGAGCGGCGGCAGCAAGCGCGTGAGGCGCAGCTCGTGGGCGGTGCGATCGACGCGGATCGCATCCAGTCGGTTGGCGATCAGCTCGCCCACTAGTGCCTCGATTTCGTCGCGGATCGCGCGTACGTCCTCGAGCGGTCTGCCGGCGGGGTCCGGGATATCCCACGCCTCTACGGCGGTTGGCACGTAGGGGCAGGCGTCGCCGCAACCCATCGTGATCGCCCAGTCCGCATGAAGCTGCATCTCGAGCGTCAACCTCTTCGGCTTACGGCCGCTGAGGTCGAAGCCGACCTCGCGCATCGCCTCGACGACCGACGGCCAGATCTCACGAGCTGGTTCGGTGCCGGCGGACTCTGCCCGCACGTCCTCCGCAGCGAAGCGCTCGAAGAACGCCTGCGCCATTTGCGAGCGCCCGGCGTTGTGATTGCAGATGAACACTACGTAGCGGATCTTTCGCTCGTGGCTGTCGACGGCCGCCTCGCTAGAGCTCATGCTCCGATGGTATTACATCGACATACGTGAGTGTTATTGATATAAGTAGATTGATGCCCGTCGATTTGCAGCTCTCCCCGAAGCAGAAGCGCGCCGCCGGTGAGCGCTGTTGCGAGCCGGTTGTGTATCCCGACGTTCATCGCGATCACGCGCTGCGGATGGCGGAGGTCGCGAAGGCGCTCGGCGATCCGATCCGGCTGCAGCTCGTGGACGTGCTGCGCAAGCACGCCGGCAAGGTCTGCGTGTGCGAGCTCGTGCCGCTGTTCGAGGTGACCCAGCCGACGCTCTCGCATCACCTGAAGAAGCTCCGCGACGCCGGCATCGTCGATTCCGAGCGCCATGGCCTGTGGGCCTACTACTACGTCATCCCCGATGCACTGAAGGAGCTATCCGCATGGCTGAGCTGACTCCCCCACAGACGAACGCCAACTCCTGTTGCGCCCCCGAGCAGCAGGCGAGCTGCTGCGAGCCAAGCGCCAAGGAGGAGTGCTGCGGCGCCGGCCACGGAGACGGCTGCGGATGCGCGGCGGGCGCTGCTGCCGATTCTCCGACGAGCGCAGTGCGTGAGCGGGTGCGTGCGCGCTACTCGGCTGCAGCGCTTCAGGTGACGCACGCCGATCCGGCGCTCGGTTGCTGTGCCCCCAGTGAGGCGTTCGACGGGGGCAGCGACGTATTTGGCGCCGCGCTCTACGCCCTCGGCGACCGCGCCGAGCTACCCGACACCGCCAAGCTCGCCTCGCTCGGCTGCGGCAACCCCACTGCGGTGGCCGAGCTGCACGAGGGCGAGACGGTGCTCGACCTCGGCTCCGGCGGCGGCATCGACGTGCTGCTGTCCGCCAAGCGCGTGGGCCCGACCGGCCGAGCGCACGGCCTCGACATGACCGACGAGATGCTCGCGCTCGCGCGCGAGAACGCGCAGAAGGCCGGCGTCACGAACGTCGAGTTTCACAAGGGCTACATCGAGCAGATCCCACTACCGGACGCGAGCGTCGACGTGGTGATCTCCAACTGCGTGATCAACCTCTCAGGCGACAAGCCAAAGGTGCTACGCGAGGTCGCACGCGTCCTGCGGCCAGGCGGGCGCTTTGCGGTCTCCGACGTGATCGCCGATGAGGACATGGACGATGCCACCCGCGCCGACATGCAGGCATTTACCGGCTGCATCGCAGGGGCGCTGACTCAGCGCGAGTTCGTGCGCGCCCTCTTGGACGCCGGCCTGACCGACGTGGAGATCCGCGAAACCCACCGCGTGCACCCACAGGCTGCCTCGGCGATCGTCCGCGCGCGCAAGCCGACCGCGACTTGGGTATGAGCGCCCCGACGCAGCCGCTCCACCTGCACGACCCGCAGAAGCTGTACCGCCACTGGGAGGAGAGCCAGTGGAGTCCCTGGGACATCGACCTGTCGGTCGACCGTGAGCAGTGGGATGCGATGGAGGACCGCACACTCATTTCCTTCGTCCTCGGCTCGCTGATGGTGGCCGAGGAGCGGATCACGACGAAGTTCTCCGGCCTGGTTGGAGCGGACGGGAGCGAGGAGGAGATCACGTTCCTCGCTACCCAGCAGGTCGACGAGGCGCGGCACATGCAGTTCTACGCGCGCTTCCAAGACGAGGTCGTCTCAGAGCCCGCGCTCATCGCCGCGCACGTCGAGCGCGCCCGCCAACAGGTCTCCCCCGCGTTCCAGACGATCTTCGACGACAAGCTCGTCGCCGCCCACGTGCGTCTCGTCGCGAATCCCGGGGACCTCGCCGCGAAGGTGGCATTCGTGACGATCTACCACCTGATCCTCGAGGCGACCCTCGGGCTGACGACGTTCGAGTTCTCGACGCGCTTCATGGAAAACGCGAGCCTGTTGCCGGGGTTCGTGGCCGGCTACACGAAGATCCACCACGACGAGCACCGCCACATCGGCTATGGCGTGTGGTTCCTGCGCAAGGCCGTCGAGGAGACTCCGGGCGCGGGCGATGTCGTACGCGAGACGCTGCGCGAGCTGCTGCCGGCCGTCGCGGAGTCCCTGACGCCACCGGCGGGAGCCGACACCTCCGAGCTCGGCGCATCCGATGAGGAGCTGCGCGCCTTCGCCGTTGAGGGACTCACGCGCCGGCTGAAGCTCATCGGCGTGCCCCTCGAGAGTCTCTGAGGCCGCTCGAAGCGCGGTCGCGGTTGCACGATCTCGATTTCTTCACGCCTCGGTTACGGAATTGACACCGATGCGCTCCCGCCTCGCGCAAAGACTGAGGCGGAGGTCCAAGACCGCGGGGAGGTCCAAGACCGAGGCGGAGGCCACAAGGTCCTTCGAAGATCACGTGCTCAAAGGAGATGAGTCGGACATGCGAGAGAAGAGCTCGAAGCCCCCTGGGCGCCTTGCGCGCCTGCTGCGCCGTAGAGGCCTCGTCGCGAGCGTCGCCGTAGCAGCGGCGGCGATCGCAGCGGTGCCGGTGGTGTCCGCAAGCAGCGCGGCCGGCCCCAAGCCTGTCGCCGCCTCCGCCGACAAGGTCGGCGTGAAGCCCGGCAAGATCAAACACGTCTGGCTGATCATCCTCGAGAACAAGTCCTACGAAGCGACGTTCAGTGGCCTGAACAACAACACCTATCTATGGAAAACGCTGCCGTCGCAAGGCGTGCTGCTGAAGCACTACTACGGCACCGGGCACTTCAGCCTCGACAACTACATCTCGATGGTGAGCGGCCAGGCGACTCAGCCCGACACGCAGTCGGACTGCCCGTTCTACGACAAATTCACGGGGTCGGTCAACCTGCAGGGCAAGCTCACGACGAACCCCGACTACGGTCAGGTCGTCTCAGCGGAGGGCCCGAACGCGGCACCTGGGACCAACGGCTGCGTCTACCCGAAGAACGTGCCGACGCTCTTCAACCAACTCGACGCGGCGGGCGTCAGCTGGAAGGGCTACGCCCAGGATCTCGGCAACCCGGACGAAAGCGGTTCCACACACGATGCCGGAACCGAATTCTGCGGCGCCCCCTACGCCGAACCGGGGGCCACGGGTAGCGCGGCCTTCCCGAACCCCGGCAGCGCCAACGGGACCGACCAGTACGTGCCCAAGCACTTCCCCTTCCCCTGGTTTGAATCGATACGGGCCGCGGGCGACTGCAACGAAGCGCACATCGCCAACCTGTTCAGCGAAACAAACGGCCTCTACCACGACCTGCAGAGCGCGGCAACGACACCGGCCTTCAGCTGGATCTCGCCGAACAACTGCAGCGACGCGCACGACGCCGTCTGCCACGGCAACAACCTGTCGGGCGGTTTCTCCGGCGCGAACACCCCGAACGCGCCGGTGAACTACACGGGTGGGCTGTATGCGGCTGACCTGTTCCTCGAGCACGTCATTCCCGAGATCGAGGAATCGCCGGCGTTCAAGGAAGGCGGGCTCATCGACATCACCTTCGACGAGGCGTTCCCGCCGTTCACGTTCACAGGCAACAGCTTTGCCAACTCGACCGAAGTGCCGGCCAACGCCGCCACGTCGATCCTCTCCGACAGCGCCGGCGAGACGCTGGACGGCCAGACTGTCGGCTTCGAGCCGACCGGCCCGAACACACCGCTCGCGAAGAACGGGGCGGGCGAACAGCTCTACCCCGGACCGGGCGACAACTCGGACATCGACCGGCCAAGCAGCTGCGTCGCACAGACGGTCCCGTCGCAGCCGGCCACCACGTGCCTGCTCGGCGGCGGCAGCCACTCACCGGGCGCGACCAGCGAGAAAGCCACAGCGCCCGAAGGGAGCCCGACGATTGCCGATAACTCGATCGTGGCGACCGACACGGGCCGTTCGGTCACCGGGGCGGGGATCCCAGCGGCGGCGTTCGTCGGCAAGGTCACCGACACGCCGGTCGCCGCCACCGCTCCGAGCCAGAGCGGCGGCTTCGTCGATGAAGGCTCGTTCACGCTGGTGAACGGTTCCGGCGAACCGCTCAAAACGACCGAAGCGGTGACCGGGATCACGCTGGGTGCCCGGACGCCGTCGACGGATCCGCTGTTCGACTCCACCGACGCGACCAGCGGCGGTGGCGACACCGGAAGCGTGCTGATCAGCCCGTACATCTTCCCGGGCACCGTCAGCAACGTCTACTACAACCACTACAGCTGGCTGCGCACGATGGAGGACCTGTTCAACGTCAAGAGCGCGTCCCCGGGCCTGGACAAGAAAGGCCACATCGGCTACGCCGCGCAACCCGGGCTCGCGCCGTTCGGCAAGGACGTCTTCAACAACCCCAAGGGCCGCGAAGGGTAAACGGACGATGACGTCAGCGACGCACGGCGAGACTCGGGCCCTTCGGTCCGGGCCTCGCCGCGTCGCGCTCGCCGTCCTCCTGGCGGGCGCGATCGTACTCGGCGCGGTCGCGTTGCTCGCAGGCCACGGCGGCGCGAAGGCGAGCCCGAGCGCAAGATATGGAGGCCTGCCGAGCTGGCTACCGAAGGCCACCGTCCCGGTCGGGCGGATCGTGCAGGCGAGCCCAACCCACCCCGTGCTCGGGATCGAGGGCGACACGGTCGCCGTACGCCTTGCGCGCGGAAGCTCCTACGCGACGGCCGTCGGCCCGAGCGTTCCTGAGTCAGGCAAATTTCCGGTCCCCCGGACGAGCCCGTGCACCTTCATCGTGACGTTCGCCAGGACGTCGGGCGCGGTCCCGATCAGCCCGGCGGCGTTCACGATCACCGACGAGCAGGGGCGCCTGCACCACCCCAGGGTGACGGAACTCCGCGGCGGCGCGCCGCCGAGCCAGATCACGTCAGGCAAGCCGGTCTCGCTCGAGATCTATGCGGTCCTCCCCACAGGCTCCGGCAGCCTGAGCTGGACGCCGGAGGGCCGGCGGCCGACCGTCTCGTGGGACTTCGACGTAGAGATCGACTGACCCGAGCGACAGGCGGGAGCCTTGGGCTTCTTGCCGCCACGGTGTAGCTTGAGTGCATGGAGCGTGAGCTCGAGCACAACCTCCACGACCGCGCGACGGTCGCGACCGCTGCGCCCCCCGCAGGCGCCCTCGAGCAGTCGGCCATCGAGCCGTCGCTGCTGGACCCGTCGCTCTATCTCAACCGCGAGCTCTCGTGGCTCGACTTCAACGACCGCGTCCTGCAGCTGGCCGAGGACGAGCGCGTGCCGCTGCTCGAGCGCGTCAAGTTCTGCGCTATCTACACGACGAACCTCGACGAGTACTACATGGTGCGCGTCGCGGGGCTGCGCGACCAGATCGACGCGGGCGTCGAGAACCCCAGCCAGGATGGCCTGATCCCCTCGCAGGTGATCGCACTGATCCGCGAGCGCGTGCTTGCGCAGGGCCGGCGGCTGACCGACTGCTTCGAAGGACAGCTGCGCCCGGCGCTCGCAGCGCACGATATTCGCGTGGTCGGCGTGAGCGAGCTCGACGACGAGCGCCGCGCGGAGCTGGCGAGGCATTTCCAAAAGGCGATCTTCCCTGCCCTCACGCCGTTGGCGGTCGCGCCCGGCCGCCCGTTTCCATACATCTCCAACCTGTCGCTGAGCCTCGCTGTGCTCGTCCGCGACCCGACCAACGAGCAGACCGTGTTCGCCCGCGTCAAGGTCCCCACCGAGATCCTGCCACGCTTCGTCACCCTGAAGCAACCGGGGTCAGAGCCTGCGCTACTCGTGCCGCTCGAGGACGTGATCGCCAACCACCTCGACGCGCTGTTCCCAGGCATGGCGATCGCCGACTACGACGTCTTCCGCGTGACCCGCGACGCCGACCTCGAGGTCTCCGACGACGCCGCGGACCTGCTGCAGGCCGTCGAGGACGAGCTGCGCCGCAGGCGCTTCGGCGAGGTCGTGCGCGTCGAGGTCGGCGCCCACTGCTCCGAGCAGCTGCGCGAGTCGCTGGCGAACCTCCTGGGCGTGCAGGACGAGGAGGTCTACCCCGTCGACGGCCTGCTCGACATGGGCGCGCTGTGGCAGATCGTCAAGCTACCCGGCCACAACGAGCTGCGCGAGGAGCCGATTGTCGGGATCACGCATCCGCGACTGCTGCGCCGCGAGGGCGAGCGCCCGGACGTGCTCGGCGCGATGCGCGAAGGCGACCTGCTCGTGCACCACCCCTACGTTTCCTTCGCCACGTCGGTCGAGCGCTTCGTCGAGCAGGCCGTCGAGGATCCAAACGTGCTGGCGATCAAGCAGACCGTCTACCGCACGAGCGACGACTCACCGCTGGTGCCGGCGCTGATCGACGCCACCGAACGGGGCAAGCAGGCGGTCGCGCTGGTGGAGCTGCAGGCGCGCTTCGACGAGCGCATGAACATCCACTGGGCCAAGGCGCTCGAGGAGGCGGGCGTGCACGTCGTCTACGGCCAGCCGGCTCTGAAGACCCACGCCAAGTGCGTGCTCGTCGTGCGCCGCGAGGGCGACGGCGTACGCAACTACGTGCACATCGGCACCGGCAACTACCACTCCGCGACCGCTCGGCTGTACACGGACTTCGGGCTGTTCACGACCGACGAGCAGATCGGCGCGGATGTGGCCGACATGTTCAACTACCTCACCGGCTACGGGCGACCGCTGCACTACCGCAAGGTGCTGATCGCCCCCGAGCATCTGCGCGACGGCATCATCGACCAGATCGAGCGCACGGTCGCCGCCCACTCCGCCGAGCACCCCGCGCGGATTGCGATGAAGATGAACTCGCTCGTGGACGGCCGTTGCATCCGCGCGCTGTATGCGGCATCGCAGGCAGGCGTACGCGTGGAGCTGAACGTTCGCGGCATCTGCTGCCTGCGCCCCGGCGTGCCCGGCGTCTCGGAGAACATCAGGGTCGTCTCGATCGTCGGGCGCCTGCTCGAGCACTCGCGCGTCTATTCCTTCGAACGCGACGGAGACCACGCGATCTACATCGCCTCCGCGGACCTGATGCCGCGCAACCTCGACCACCGCGTCGAGCTGGCCGTGCCGATCGAGTCACAGGCTCTGCGCGAAGAGCTGCTCGACGTGCTCGAACGCGCCTTCGCCGACAACCAGAACTCGTGGGACCTCGACGGCGACGGCGACTGGCACCGCAACTCGCCGCGCCCCGGTGAACGGCCCCGCAGCCTGCAGCTCGAGCTCGCCGAGCTGTATGCCGCGCGAGCGCGCAACGAGCGACCAGGCGGCGAGCCCGAGGCGGCTTCGCTGAGCGCGGCGCGTCGCTGAGCGCAAGCGCCCGATTGGTTGACGGACCCCTGGGCCGCGTAGCTGGTGGAGTTCCAGACGAGGAGTCAGCGATCCTCGCTGAACCTACTCGGGCTCCAGCACGCTGTTGGCGTCGACCGTTTTCGTCACCCGATACCCGGGCAGATGTTCGCCTAGCCACTCCACGGGGGGAACGCTCTCGAGGATCAGCAGCGGCTTACATCTTGTGATGGTCTTCAGAGCCCCGGCGAGCGCCTGCTGCTCGTGTCCCTCCACGTCGAGGTGTAACACACCGATGTGGCGATCAGGGGGAACGGTCGCATCGACCGTGACGAGCGGCACGGTTTCGCGCTGGCGCCCATCACTCGTGGGGCCCGCCAGCAGACGACCCGCGCCCCCGGCCGGGAGACCCTGCTTGGCTGCGCTGCTCAGGGAACCGACGCCCGCCTCGTCGCTCAGCGCGGCCAGCGTCAGCGTCACGTTCTGCAGGTCGTTGAGCGCAATAGTCACGCTCGCGCACCTGTAGTTTTCAAGGCTCGGCTCAAACGCCCACACGACGGCGTCGCGCGATGCGGAGAGAGCCGGGAGGAAGTCGCCGAAGAAGGTACCCGCGTGAACGACATCACCCGGCGTCGCGCATATCAGCTCGATCGTCTCGTGCTCCCACACGCGCGCCCGGCGCAGCGTCTGCGCAACGACGCCTTTGGCCTCGCGCGGCAGGCAGTACAGACCGTGCTCGTTTCGGGCGAGCTCGACGTCGAGCGTCGAACTGGGCAGCGGCGGCAGCTGTGCCGTCTCCCTGGCGAGCCTGCTGGCGTCCAGGCGCCGTCTGAGCCGGCGTCTGAGGGGGCCCGGGAGGATCCGGCTCAACCGGCTCGCGGGTCGCATAGACCGTGGCACGCTAGCAGTCCGTGTCGGCGACCCCCGACCGTCGCAGGAGCGCGCGGGCCGGTCAGCGCTAGGCGCGCGCTGGAAGCGCGTCGAGCGCCGCCTTCAGCTCGTCCACCGACTGGTAGTCGAGCCCCAGCATGTGATCGTGCCGATGCCGGACGATGCCCTGCTCGTCGATCACGATCACTGCGCGCTTGACCCCCAGGCGCGAGGAGAACGCATCGTACTTGCGAGCGACGTCCTTGTCGACGTCGGCGAGCAGCGGCACCGTCAGACCGTACTTCTCGCTGAAGCCCCGGTGGGAGTCGAGGTCCTGTGCGGAGATCCCGACGACGGTCGCATCGAGGGCGGCGAAGTCATCGGCGCGATCACGATAGGAGCAGAACTGCTTCGTGCACACCATCGTGTTGTCGCCTGGATAAAAAAGCAGTACGACGCGCTCGCGTCGATGGTCGGACAGCCTGAACGGCCCGTCGGTGCCGGGTAGCTCGAAGTCGGGCGCCTCGTCGCCGACTGCGGGGGTCTTTGCCATTGGCTCAGTCTACAGCGGCCGTTACATGCGCCCTGCGGCCCTGTGTCTGCGTCGCCCTTAGTCGTCGCCTTCGTCGTCCTCGGCGCTCAGACTGGTCGCCTCGGGGATCACGACCCCCTCGGCGTGCGTATCCATCCGGCGGCGGGTGGCTCGCCTCAGCGAGTCGGACCTGACCGCAGGCTGCTCAGGCCGTCCTTCACGACGTAGCCAGGGCGCGTTCTCCTTGTTCGCAAATGCCGACTTGACAGCGCCCCTGACGCCGGTCAGACTAGCCCCCGCCCGGGCACGTCTCCCGGGTCCTCATGTCAAGCAGGGCTTGGGGATTCGCGGTAAGGACGCTAACTTTCTGTAACCAGAGGGGGGTAGCTATGAAACGCGTATGGCGTATCGCGCCCATTCTCGCGGTGCTCGTTGTTTTGGCAGTCGCCTTCGCACCCGGCGCTGGCGCGTCGCGCACGGCCGCGCGCCCAGCCGCCAAATCAGAAAAAGGAAACGAAGAAAAGAAATACAAGAAGGAATTAAAGACGCTCGACAAGGAAATAAAGAAGCAGCAAAAGGAAGAGGCCAAGCAGGAGAAGAAGGAATGCAAGACGGCGGCGGCGGCGGCGGCGGCGCCTTGCGCAGCACCGATCGCAGAAGTTGTGCTGAAGCCAGCGGGCGGGCTTAATGCGATCGGCAATTGGCAGTTCTTGGCAATACCAGAAACAAAAATCCTGGAAATTGAAAATCGCGGAACGGCGCAGGGCTATCTTTGGCAAATTGAAGTGACCAAAAATGTTCCTGCGTGTCTGCCAGCGCTTGGCGGCCTCTCATGCCCGCGGTTCGTAATCAAATCGCCAGCAGCTGCAGTTGGCGGGGTACAGCCCTGCGGGGCATTCACTAAACTAGCCGGGGTAGCTATTCCTGCGACCGCAAAATGTGTCCTCGAAGTAACGAATGTCGGTGCGGTTACCGCGGCTAGTATCGCTGTTACGGTCTACGCTGCGGACCTCGAACTCGAATGGAGTGTCGTGCGGACCCCGCCCCCAACGCTGATAGCTGCGGTCGGTTTGGAAAGCTGAGTATGCGGTGATGATTTCTTAAATCAGGAGGGGCGCCAGCCTTCAGGCTGGCGCCCCTCTTTGCCGCCTTGCCAGCCGCAATCGCCCGATATCGACGGCGTCTAGAAGGTCGCCACCGAGCGCATCGCCGACAAACGTCTCTAGCACCGCAACGTGCGCCGGGACGCACGCTGTTGCTCGCCCCGGTGCAGGCGTATGCTGCTCGCCGACCTGAGGACTCTTGGCCACGCTCGTCACCCTAGCGGAGGATCCGCTAGAAAGTGGCTCGATGCGCGCACGCCGCCCCACCCGTCTGGGCCTCCTGGCCGCGCTGTGCGCGCTGCTTGGCGCCTGCGGGAGCACGACCCCGGCTGCGGTGACGCCTACGGTCAGCGCCACCGCGATTCCAACCGCGAGCCGCTCCGCCGCCGCCGAGCTGCGCGACTGGCCGGAGTTCGGCCTCGACCCGCAGCGCAGCGACGTCAGCGAACTCGACGACGGCATCACCGCCGCCAACGTCACCCACCTGCGCAGCCTCAGCGTCTCGCTCCCCGGGACGGTCGACTCCTCGCCGATCTACCTGCACGGCGTGATGGTCGCGGGCGCCGTGCGCAACGTGATCGTGGTGACGAGCACGTACGGCAAGACGTTCGCGATCGACGCCGACAGCGGCCAGATCCTGTGGACCTTCACGCCGCCGGGCTACAGCCGCTGGGCGGGCACCGCGCAGATCACCGTCGCCACACCACTGGCGGATCCGGACCGGCTGTTCGTGTACGCCGCCTCGCCCGACGGCGAGATTCACAAGCTCTCGCTCGCTGACGGGGCCGAAGACGCCGCCGGCGCGTGGCCGGTGCGGGTCACGCGCGAACCGGTGCACGAGAAGCTCGGCGCGGCGCTCAACATCGACGGCCCCGACCTGCTCGTGGCCACCAGCGGCTACTACGGTGACAGCCCGCCCTACCAGGGGCACCTCGTCCTGATCGACCGCTCCAGCGGCCGTCTGGCGCGAGTGTTCAACACGCTGTGCGCGAACCGCCGCGAACTGCAACAGCCGAGCACGTGCAGCGCGAGCGACTCGGCGATCCTCTCGCGCGGGGGTCCAGTGGTGGAGCCCGGCGGTGGCCGGATCCTGCTCGACACCGGCAACGGCCCCTGGAACGGCACCACCGACTTCGGCGACAGCGTCCTCGAGCTGACGTTCCCCGCACTGACGCTGCGCCAGTCCTTCACACCCACAAACCAGGAAGAACTGAACAGCACGGACACCGACTTCGGCTCGAGCGCGCCGGTCCTGCTCGGGCAGGACAGGATCATGGTCGCGGGCAAGGACGGCGTCATGCGCCTGCTGGCGCTCTCTCGCCTGGACGGCCATCCGCCATCGGGCGCGCGGCTGCACCCGCTCGGCGGCGAAGTGCAGCGGCTGTCGCTGCCAGGAGGTGGTCAGCTGTTCACGGCGCCCGCGGTATGGCAGCGGGGCGGCCGCACGACGATGTTCCTCGCCGACGAACACGCCACAGCCGCGTACGTCCTGAGAGGCGGACGCCTGTATCGCGCATGGCAGAACCAAACGGCCGGCACCAGCCCGGTGATGGCCGGCGGTCTGCTCTTCGTCTACGAACCCAACGGCGGCGGCATCTATGTCTACCGCCCGACCTCGCCGCGCGCGATCGCCAAGCTGGGGGGCGAACCCGGACACTGGAACAGCCCGATCGTCGTCGACGGGCACGTCATCGAGCCGTCGGGCAACGCCAACGACCACAAGCTCAGCGGAACGCTCGAGATCTTCAGCGTCCCCCGCTGAGGATCAGTGCGGCGCGCTGAGCAATGCACCCGGATCGCGCACCCACCAGGGCACCAACGATGGCGTGGCCGCCTCGTTCAGCCCATGCACCGGCAGGTCCTTCGAGCACATGAACGCGAGCCTTCGCCGACGTCGATAGTCGCTCATGCCGGTGTAGTCGGAGATATCGGGTGCCAGCGCCAGCGCGTCGAAGCCGAACTGGCTCGCGAGCTCCACGACGGCCGAGCGGCTCGGAACCAGCCCGAGCGGGTATTCGACGGCATCGCTCGTGTTGAATGGCCGCGCGAGCTCGAACACGCTCAAACGCTCACGCGAGACTTCGGTATCGATCACGATCAGCTCGGCGCCCGCGCCCGACATGAGCTCGAACAGCTCGAACGGCTTGCACAGGACGCTCATCAGACCGAGGCACAGGACGACGTCGAAGCGCTCCGCGAGCGCCAGCTCGAGAATGTTCGCGCGCTCGAAGCGGTAGCGCGACGGGTCGATCCCCTTGGCCTCGAACACGAGCGCAGCCTGGTCGAGGTAGCTCTGGCGAGCATCGACGCCCAGCACGAAGTCGGCGCCGGCCTCGGCCGCCGCGAGTGACCAGAAGCCCGCGTTGCATCCGAGGTCGAGCACTCGACGCCCGGCGAGCGAGCCAGCTGTCACCTCGAGCAGTGCATCGAAGAAGTAGCGGTAGCGCTCGCGCTGCCGGTTGATCAGCACGGGATTGGCGACGTGCGTGCGGACCCCGCCGTCGAACTCGAACTCGTAGTGCCAGCCGGGAAGCGCCGCGATGCGCTGCTTGATCTCCTGCACGTCCATCTCAATCCTCTCTGGGGTGAAGCGGCCATCGCCGGAGGCCATGGCGAGTCGTGTCGAGCCGAGCATTCTGGCACGGCTGATAGGGGCGTCCAACGAACGCTAGCCTGGGATCATGGAGCAATCGCTCGCCGGCCAGTTGCTGCTCGCCTCGCCGTCGCTGTTGGATCCGAACTTCGCCCGCACGGTCGTCCTGATCGGGATTCACAGTGAGGACGGCGCGATGGGTGTGATCCTCAACCGCCCGTCGCGCGTCACCGTCGGCGAAGCCGTGCCACAGCTGCTGGATGTCGTCGGTGCACTGGAGACGGTGTATGTGGGCGGTCCGGTGCAGCCGAGCTCGGTCGTGTTCCTGGCGGAGTTCCTCGAGCCTGCGCTGGCGGGGGTGATGGTCCTCGGTCGCATCGGCTTCCCCGCTCCGGACGCGGGCGTGGAGGAGCTGGCCGAGACGACCGAGCGCCGGCGGGTATTCGCTGGTCATGCCGGCTGGGGCCGCGGGCAGCTCGACGCGGAGCTCGCCGAAGGCGCCTGGATCGCGCACCAGGCCGAGCCGCGTGACGTCTTCAGCGACACCCCGGAGGAGCTGTGGAGCAGCGTGCTCACGCGTATGGGCGGCAGCTACGCACTGCTCGCCCGCATGCCGCTCGACCCGAGCGTCAACTGACCGTACGGCTACGCTTGCGCGCAGTGCTGCTGCGGGTGAGACACGGAGCGGGGCTCTGAGCCGGGTCTGGCGCGTCGCGGCGCTGACCCTGGTCTGCATGTCGGCGCTCAGCGCCTGGACGAGCGACGCCGACGCCTCCGGCACGCCCGCGCACCGCTCAGTGCTGGTCGTCTTCGCGCCCGTCGGCGGGCTGCAGCTGGCCCGCGTTTCTGGTGCCTCCGTCGCCGTCATGTCCGCGAGCCAGGGCACCTACTCCCAAACCCAGCTGCTCCTGGACATCGGCCAGGGTGCGCGCATTGCCAGCTCGGCGTACGCGTCGTCGCGAGTCCCGACGCTCACCCTGATCGCCTCCGGCGCGGGAGCTGACGCCGAGGGCTGGCAGGCCGCGCGCAGGCGTGCGGAAGCCGCGCCGCAGCTGTTGCGCCCCGGACTGCTCGCCAGCGAGATTCCCGGCGGGGCTGGATACGCAGGGCTCTCGGGCGCGAGCACGGACGGCGTACTCGCGGCAGGACGCGACGGGCACGTCGCGGCTGCGTCGTTCGGGCCGGCGGCGACGCTGCTGGCACGCATCGCCGCGCTACAACGCCGCGTGCGCCTGCTGATCGCCGACCTGCCTGCGGGCGCCGAAGGCCGCGCGGAGCTGCTCGCGCTCGGTCGCCGGCGCGCTGCGAACGAGCTGCTGCTCGTGGTGCAGCGCGTCGAGCATGGCGCAGCGGGCGAGCTGCTGTGGACGGCCGCGGCCGGGCTCGCGGGCGGCGGCGGCCAGCAGCTGAGCTCGCAGAGCACGAAACAGCGCGGTCTGATCGCGGCCTACGATCTCACGCCGACGATCCTCGAGTACCTGGGCGTGCGGCCGATCCCGGCGGACGTGCGCGGCAACCCGCTGGTCAACGACGGCGCGCTGGACGCCGCAAGCCTAGAGCGCCTGATGGCGCGTCTGCGCGTGATCGGCGCCCGGCGCCTGCCCGCGCTCGCCTGGCTGCTCGCCGCGTGGGCACTGCTCACGGTGCTGGCGTCGCCGTGGCCGCGCCGGCGCGCGTGGGCGTTGCGCGTCGGCGCGCTGGGCGTGCTGTGGGCGCCGGTCGCGGTGTTGGTCCCGGCGGCACTCGAGCCCGGCGCGGCGGTCGAGTACGCGACGATCGCGCTGCTCTGCCTGGCGCTCGGCGGCCTCAGCGACGCGCTCGTTCGCTGGCCGCGTGCACTGCTCGTCCCGGCGGTAGCGGCGATCGTCGCGATCAGCGTCGACGCGCTCGCCGGCACACAGCTGCTGATGCGTTCGCTGCTCGGACCGAACCCGATCCTGGGAGCGCGCTTCTACGGCATCGGCAACGATCTCAAGTCCGCGCTTGCAGTGCTCGTGCTGGCTGCGGTCGCCGCCGCGCTCTACCCCGCGACGCGCGGTCGACGCGCAGCGCTGACGATGGCGGGCACCGGCGCGGTGCTGGCGGTGATCGAGGGCTCCGCGCGGATCGGCGCGGGCGTCGGCGGGGTGATCCTGGTGAGCTTCGCCTTCGCCCTCGCCACGGTGATGCTCCTCCCGGGCGCTCTGACGCGCAGACGCGCGCTGATCGTGCTGCTCAGCCCTGTCGTGGGGCTCGTCGCGCTGGCCGCACTCGACCTCGCCGCGGCGCACGGCTCCGGGCACTTCACCGGCAGTGTCCTCGACGCGCGCTCGGCGGGCGAGCTGCGCGACCTGATCGTCCGCCGCTACGACGGCGCGTGGGACGAGCTGAAGAACCATGCGATGCCCGTCGCGACGGTCATCGCGCTCGCCGCGACGGCACTGTGCATCCGCCGGCGCGCACGCGTACTGGCCCCCGTCGCAGGCGATCCAGCGTGGCTGGCAGCGTTCGCGGGCGCTCTCGCCGCGGGGGTCGTGGGCGCGCTCGTCGAGGACTCCGGGCCGGTGCTGCTGGTGGTGGCGGTGTTCGCGCTCGGCTGCGTGCTCGCCTACCTCTGGGGCAAGCCGCGCGCTGCGCCAGGCGCGGCACGCTCGAGCGCCGGATCGCGTCGGCCGGGTACCGTGACCGGACACAAGGAGACACCATCCGACCTGTCAGTCAGCAGACAATCCTGATCACCGGCGCGACCGACGGGCTCGGACTCACAAGACGCCTGGCGGAGCGAGCCACTCGCTCTCGAATGCCAGGCTCGTGTGCTCGGCGAGCAGGTCCTAGTCGCGGTCGACCATGCTCAGTCGGCGATCAGCCCGAGGCGCTTGACTTCGTCGGCGGCGTCCAGGTCGACCGGAATCGAACGGTGGCGAACCATGTCGGCGAGCCGATGCGACGTGCAGTCGCTGCACGCCCC
The DNA here is from genome assembly GCA_963737025.1 of uncultured Solirubrobacteraceae bacterium. Classification (GTDB taxonomy): domain Bacteria; phylum Actinomycetota; class Thermoleophilia; order Solirubrobacterales; family Solirubrobacteraceae; genus Palsa-744. The sequence continues at coordinate 415,705 of CAVTRA010000003.1, read as the reverse complement.
GTGCAGCACGATCTCGTGCTCGGAGACCGTGAGCGGGACCCGCGCGCTGAGCGAGTCGATCGCGCGCTCGAGGCCGGCATCGGAGAACGGCATCACGAGGCCGCACTCGTCGCAGACGAGGTGATGGTGGTGCTGCTCGTGCTCGCAGACGCGCTCGTAGCGCACCATCGTCTGTCCTGTCTCGACGCGCTGCACGAGCGCTAGCGCCTCGAGCTCGTCGAGGATCCGGTACACGCTCGCACGGCTGACCGGGCGTGCAGAACGAGCGCGCAGCGCGTCCTCGATCTCGACCGCGGTCAGCGCGCATTCCTGCGCGGCGAGCAGCTCGAGCAGCGCGCGCCTGGCGCCGCCACGCTTCCGCCCCGCGGCGGCGAGTGCCGCCTCGGCATCCTCGACCCAGCTGTCGGTTGCGGCTTCAGAGCTCATGAGACGATGTTAGAGGCGCCGCTGACGGCGTACTCGAGCGTCGCGGCTCCCCGGCTCAGCCGATGCGAGCGCCACGCGGCCCAGCCGCGCCCGAGCGCGTAGGAAAGGGCGCTGGCACTGCCGACGAAGAACCCGACGGGGTAGTTGGTTTCATAGGAGGCGGCGATCGCGAACCACACGATCAACAGGGCGAAGGCCACCGACAGGGCCATAGCTAGAAGCGGCCGGTCGGTGAACGAGCGCGCGGCCGCGGGCGCGCCGATCATCAGGCTGAAGATCAGCAGCGTGCCGACGACGGGCACGGTCATGGCCGTTGCCAGTGCGAGGACGGTCAGGAACAGCATCTCCATGCGGAAGCTGCTCACTCCACGGGCTTCGCCGACCTCGGGAAGGACCGAGGAGAGCATCAGCGGACCGTATAGGAGAGCGATCGCGATGATGCACGCCAGGCCGAGCAGCGCGGTCGGGGCGATGTCGTTGCTCGAGATCCCGAGGACCTCTCCGAACAGGAGCGAGTAGACCGCCGGCGCGTACTCTTCGCTGAAGCTGAGGAACAGCGCACCGAGGCCGAGCATCGTCACTAGCGCGAGCGCGGTCGCGACGTCGTGGCGGCCCCGGCGGCCGAGCAGGCCGATCCCGAGCGCTCCGGCAAGGGCGAACACGCCGAGCCCGAGGAGTGTGCTGACCCCGATCAGGCTCGCGCCGGCGGCGCCGGCGAAGGACCCGTTGGGGATCGCGTGCGCGGCGAATGCCGAGCCGCGCAGGACGGTGAAGAACCCGACCACCCCGGCGACGACGGCGACGATGCTCGCGACCTCCCACGCGTTGACCATGAAACCCGAGAACATCGCCTATCCGATCTCCGGGACAGCGGGCAGAGGAGGCGGCAGGACGGCCTTGCGATCGCGGTTTCTGTGGCGCCGCTCGGGCAGCCCGGAGAGCAGATAGAGAACGAAGATGATGCTGACCACAAAGAAGCTCACCGGCCATCCATGTCGCACGGGAGGCCATTCGTAGCTGTCGTAGGCGAGCACGATCCCGAGGCACATCGCTCCGATCCCGATGCCGGCCGCGGTCAGCATCGCTGCCAGCGGACGCTTTGTCAGCCGCAGCGCGCTGGCAGCCGGACCGACGAGCAGCGCGGTTCCGAGGATCGAGCCGATCGTGATCGCGGCGAGCGCTGCGGCGAGCGCGAGCGCGAGCAGGTAGAGCACCCCGACGAGCCGAACGGGGATTCCGCGCGCGGCTGCCATCTCGGGGCTCACAGTGGCGAGCAGCAGCGGCCGGTAGATCGCAAGCATCACACCGAGCACGAGCAGGCTGAGGAGCAGTACCAGCGGGACAGTCGAACTCGCGATCGCGAACACTGAGCCGAACAGGATCGTGACGGTCGCGCCCGTGGTGCTCTGTTCGGTGGTTGTTATGTAGAGGAACAGCGCCGCGAGCCCGATCGACGCGCCGAGCACGATCCCCGTGGCGAGATCCCGTCCACGCGTGCGCTGGATGCCGATCGCCTCCATCGCCGCAGCCGCCGCGAGGTTGCCCACCACGAACCCCCACAGCGGCCCAACGCCGACGAGGAACGCTCCCGAGCCCCCCGTGGTGCCGATGTCGCCGAACGCCTCGCCGGCGAAGGATTGTCCTCGCATGACCGTGAACAGCCCCACGACCCCGGTGACGATCGCGGCGATCGCCCCGACGGCGAGCGCTATGTGAACCGCCTCGCTGTCGAAGAAGCCAGGGGCGAACACAGGGCTCAGGAAGTCGCTCATGAGACGATCTCGGTCTTTGGGAAGGCGACCTCGTGCCCGGCGAGATCTGTTTCATCGCCGGCGCCCGCGACGATCAGCACGCGGCCGTGGACGTTCAGCACGTCGACGTGGTGGCCGTAGAGCTTGCTGAGGACGTCCGCGCGGACGACCTCAGCGGTCGTTCCGCTCGCGGCGCGTCCTGCGGCGAGGTAGACGATGCGGTCCATCACCCCGAGCAGGGGGTTGATCTCGTGCGCTGAGATCAGCACCGCGATCTCCTGCTCGCGGGCGATGCGAGAGAGCAGCGCGACGACCTCGTGCGCGCTGCGCAGGTCGAGGTTCGCCAACGGCTCGTCCAACAGCAGCAGCCGGGGACGCGCGATCAGGGCGTGCGCGATCAGAACTCGCTGCTGCTCGCCGCCGGAGAGCCGCCCGACGCGGGTGTCGGCAAAGCGCTCCGCGTCGACCGCCGCGAGCATCTCATCGACCAGCGCGCGGCGGGCGCGGGATGGGCGCGGTACCCCGAGGCGGTGGGCGTCCAGGCCGAGACCAACGAGATCCCGTGCGCGCAGCGGCAGGTCCGGGTCGAGCAGAAACTTCTGGGGGACGAAGCCGATCAGCTGTGGTCCTCGCACGCGGGAGCGCGGACCGGCGGGTCCACCGAAGAGGACCTCTCCCGCGCTCGCGGCTTGCAGCCCGAGGATCACGCGGAACAGCGTCGTCTTGCCGGCCCCGTTTGACCCGATCAGCCCTGTGAACTCTCCGGGCGCGATCGTGAAGCTCACCTGGTCGAGGATCGTGCGGCCCGAGAGCCGCACGTCCACCCCCTGCACCGTGAGGATGTCATGGCCCACAGATGTGCCCGCCGAGCTCACAGTTTTTCGGTCGAGATGCCCTGTCCGACGGCCTTTTCGATGGCCTTCACCTCGGCGAGCATCCACGACTGATAGTCATATCCGGGGGTAGGCATCGTCTCGTACACCCCGACCACCGGGATTCCCGCACGCTTGGCGGCCTGCACAAACGATTCCGTGAGCGAGCTGGTGACCTGCTGGTTGTGGACGAACACCTTCACCTTGTGCCCGGAGAAAAAGCTGTTCTGAAGTGTCACCAGCTGGGGAGCGGGGTCGGTGCCGTTCATGATGTCCGCCTGAAACGGAAACGGCGTCAGGTTCTTCGCGCCGGCCGCTTCGAGCATGTAGTCCGCGACAGGCTCGGTAGTCGCGACCGGCGTGCTCGGGTAGGCGGCCTTGAACTTCGCGATCGCTTCATACCACGGCTTCAGCGATTCTTCGAACTTCTTGGCGTTTTCCTGGAAGTACGCCGCGTGAGCGGGCGCCAGCGCGGAGAGATCGCTGACGATCGCCTTGGCGACGATCGGCATCGTCGTGGGCTTGTACCAGAGGTGCGGGTTGGGGGTCGATTCCGGCAGGCCGAGCAGCTTCTGGACGTTGATGACCTTCCGCGAGGAGTTCGGTGAGGCCGACTCGATTTTTTGCATGTAGGTGTCATAGCCCACGCCGTTTTCGATCAGCAAGCTCGCGGCGCTGACCGCCCGGGCGGTGCTCGCGCTGGCCTCGTAGGTGTGGGGATCGGTGTTCGGGTTGCTCTCGATCGCGGTCACCTTGACGTACTTGCCGCCGATCTGTTCGATCGCGTTCGCGTACTCGTTCTCCGCGCCGACCGCGTTGATCGTGCCGCCGGTCGTGGCGCTCTGAGCGCTGCTGCCGCAGCCGGCGAGCGACGCGGGCAGCGCCGCGAGCAGCATGAGGATGGTGAGGCGCACTGACGCGCGGGTGTGGCTCAGCTTCATCTCGGCCGGCTCCTTGATAGACGCGGATGGTCGGTGCGGCGCGACCACCATATCAAGACTGAGTCTTATTCTCAGTCTTGGCTGCGACTTAGGGCGCCGGCCGAGCTCCGGCTATGTCGATCAGTACTCGGCGCTGTAGCGCCTGCGCCTGATGAGCAGCACGGCAGCGACGATGATGATCACGACGACGAGCACCCCTGCGGCGATGTAGCGCAGTTTGTGTTTGACGGGTTTTTTGGCTCTAAGTTTTTTGGGACCGACTTCTTTGGCGGCTTCCGCCGGCGTGAGCAGCTTGACCGGCACCCCGTGGAGTTTGAGCAACGACTCGACTTTTTTCTGTCCCCTGGGTTCGTAGTGCGCGAGCACGTAGCGGCCGTCGGTGAGCGTCACCCGGAGTGAGCGCAGGCGCCTGTTGATCGTGACGGCCTTGATCTTGCCGGCGGCGAGCTGCTGTTGATATTCGGCGAAGCTCTCGGGCGTGTAGTCGATCGTCGCCGCGCGCGCGGCGACCGGGCCGGCAAGCAGCGATGCGCAGGCCAGCGATACGGCGAGAACGGCGATCCTGGCGGTGAGTGAGGCTCTTGTCGTTGTGATCATCGGCGGTACCCTAGCGTCGCTCGGCGCTGCGTGCGCAGACGCGTCACTTGCGCGCCATTTTCATGGCCTTCTGACGTTCCAGCTTCGATAGGTTCACCTTGCGCATGCGCACCGACGCCGGCGTCACCTCGACCGCCTCGTCCTCGCGCACGAACTCCAGTGCCTCGTCGAGCGTCAGTTTGCGGTGCGCGTCGAGGCGCACGAGCACGTCCGACGTCGACGAGCGCATGTTCGTCAGGTGCTTCTCTTTGACGGGGTTGACATCGAGGTCGTCCGAGCGGGCGTTCTCGCCGATGATCATCCCTTCGTAGACCTCCTCGCCGGGACCGACGAACAGCGAGCCGCGCTCCTGCAGCGTGAACAGCGAGAAGGTCACGCTCTCGCCGCGGCGGTCGGCGACAAGCACCCCGCTCGTGCGCGTCAGGATGTCCCCCGCCCACGGCTCCCAGCGATCGAACACGTGGTGCATGATCCCCGTCCCGCGCGTCTCGGTCAGGAACTGCGTGCGAAAGCCGATCAGCCCGCGGGCGGGGACGAGGTAGTCCATTCGCACCCAGCCCGTGCCGTGGTTGGTCATGTGCTCCATCCTGCCCTTGCGCGCGGCCAGCAGCTGCGTGACCGTTCCGACATGCTCCTCTGGGACGTCGACCGACAGGCGCTCGACCGGCTCGTGGCGCTTGCCTTCGATCTCGCGCTCGAGCACGTGCGGCTGGCCGACGGTCAGCTCGAAGCCCTCCCTGCGCATCATCTCGACGAGCACCGCCAGCTGCAGCTCACCGCGACCCTGGACCTCATAGGTGTCCGGGCGCTCGGTCTCTTTCACGCGCAGCGAGACGTTTCCGACCAGCTCCTGCTTCAGCCGCGCCTCGATCTGCCTGGCCGTGAGCTTGTCGCCGTCTTTGCCCGCCAGCGGCGATGTGTTGACCCCGAGCGTGATCGACATCGCGGGCTCGTCGACGGTGATCACCGGCAGCGGACGCGGGTCGCCGAGGTCGGCGAGCGTCTCGCCGATCGTGACCTCGGCGATGCCCGCCACGGCGATGATCTCCCCCGGTCCCGCCTCGGGCGCGTCGACGCGGTCGAGCGCGTCGGTCACGTACAGCTCGGCGACCGTCGCGCGCTGGATCGAGCCGTCGGCGCGGCACCACGCGATCTGCTGCCCCTTGCGGATCGTCCCGTGGCGCACGCGGCAGATAGCCAGGCGCCCGACGTAGGGAGAGGCGTCGAGGTTGGTCACGAGCGCCTGCAGCGGGTGCTGTGGATCGTAGGTTGGCGCGGGGATGCGCTCGAGCAGCAGGTCGAGCAGTGGCGCGAGGTTCTCCTCCTGGATCGGCGTTCCCGCCTCGTAGTGCAACGAGGCGACGCCCGCCTTCGCGTTGCAATAGACGATCGGGAACTCGATCTGGTGCTCGTCGGCGTCGAGGTCGAGGAACAGCTCGTACACCTCGTCGACGACCTCCGCGACGCGCGCGTCGGGGCGGTCCACCTTGTTGACGACGAGGATCACCGGCAGCTTCGCCTCGAGCGCCTTGCGCAGCACGAAGCGCGTCTGCGGCAGCGGGCCCTCGGACGCGTCCACCAGCAGCAGCACGCCGTCGACCATCGTCAGGCCGCGCTCGACCTCCCCGCCGAAGTCCGCGTGACCGGGGGTGTCGATGATGTTGAGCTTGACGTCCCTGTAGCGCAGCGAGGTGTTCTTGGCGAGGATCGTGATGCCCTTCTCGCGCTCGAGGTCCATCGAGTCGAGCACCCGCGTGGCGACGTCCTGACCGACGCGAAACGCGCCCGACTGCCACAGCATCGCGTCCACGAGCGTCGTCTTGCCGTGGTCGACGTGCGCGACGATCGCCACGTTGCGGATGTCATCTCTGGTTACGAGCACGGCTCGACAGGCTAGCGGCGTCGGGGGCGCTCGCCGGGCAGGCGCCGTGCCGGAGCCGACGCCGGCGTTCGCCCGTGCTCACAGGATCTTCACGAGTGGGCGGTTGAACCGGGGCACAGAAGCTGCCGACGAGCGCGGGCCGCGGGGATCGCGGGGCCGCGGAGCCGACCGCCCGCGAAGCCAGGAGCCATGTTCGACTTCAACCACCCATCACTCGAGCACACCATCACCCGGCGCGCACTGCTGCGCTACGGCGGCTCGCTCGGAGCGGCCGTAGCGGGCGCGTCGAGTGCCGGCGCCGTGTGGCGCACGGCGTCCGCCGCCGCCAGGCCGCTGCGCGTGCCCGACAGCCTGCCCAACCCGAAGCTCCCGGCGGGCACGGTCAACGAGTCGATGCCCTTCGACCACATCGTGATCGTGATGATGGAGAACCACTCATTCGACAACCTGCTCGGCGCGCTCGCGCACTCCGGTCAGCCGCGGGCGCAGGGGTTGCACCTCAACCACGCGGGCGTCGCGCTCAACAGCAATCCCGGCCCCGAAGGTCCGGTGCAGTCGTTCGTGATCCCGACGACGGCCCAGCCGCCCGGGCCGAGCCAGAGCTGGAACGCCACCCACGAACAGATCGACGGCGGCAAAATGGATGGCTTCGTTACCTCCGTCGACGCTCCCGGCCCGATGGGCTATTGGACCGAGGAGGTCCTGCCGTTCGCATACTCGCTGGCGCGGACGTTCTGCCTGGCCAACCGCTGGTTCTGCTCGGCCCCATGCCAGACATATCCGAATCGCCGCTTCCTGATGGCCGGCACGGCCTACGGGAACATCTCGACGGATACCGAAAGCCTGAAAGACCCGCCGCCGCCCAACGGCACGCTATGGGATCGATTGCACGCCTATGGCGTCAGCTGGAAGAACTACTTCACCGACCTGCCCTCGACCGCGATCATCTCCGGGACGGTCGAAAAGTATCCGAGCAACCTCGCGCCGATCGCGCAGTTCTATGCCGACTGCGCCGCGGGCTCGCTGCCATCGGTGAGCCTCGTCGACCCCGAGTTCGGCGTGGCCGGGATCGTCGGCTCGGGCCTCGCGACCGTGCCCGCGCTCGCGCCGATCGCCGAAAAGCTGGAAACGACCGGCGGCGACGAGGAGAACCCGCAGGACATGGCGTACGGCGAGTACTGGGCCTACCAGACGGTCAAGGCGGTGCTCGAGTCGCCGGCGTGGCCGCGCACGCTGCTGATCTACACCTACGACGAGCACGGCGGCTACTACGACCACGTGCCGGTACCGGCCGCGATCGCCCCTGACTCGATCGCTCCCAAGCTCGAACTGGGCGACATACCCGGCGGCTACGACATCTACGGGGTCCGCGTCCCAGCGATCGTCGCCTCGCCGTACTCGAAGCCGAACGCCGTGACGAAGACAGTGCACGACCACACCTCGTTTCTCGCGACCGTGGAGGCGAAGTGGAACCTCCCGCGGCTCACCTACCGCGACGCGAACGCGAACACTGTCATGGACTTCCTCGATCCCGAAAACGCGGCCCTGCTGGAGCCGCCGGCGCTCACAGAACCGCCGGCCCCCGTCGAAGCCGTGACAACCCCCTGAGACAGGAGCGCAATGTCCGCCACGCCACACACGTCGAGCAGGTCCACTGGGATCCTCGGGCGCGTCTCGAGCGCGGCCACGCTCGCGCTGGCTGCCTTCGCGGGCCTGCTCGGTGGCGGACCGGCGACGAGCGCCGCCGCGCGGACGCCGGTCTACAAGCAGCCCAAGATCCACCACGTGTGGGTGATCGTGCTCGAGAACCAGGGCTACAGCGCCACCTTCGGGGACCCCGCGGCCGACCCGTACCTCGCGCAGACGCTGCCGTCTGAGGGCGCGCTGCTCGAAAGCTATTACGCGACCGGCCACGAGAGCAACGACAACTACGTGGCGCTCGTCTCCGGCCAGCCGCCGAACGCCCAGAACCAGGCCGACTGCCCGTCCTTCGACGAACTCGCCGGTGCGGCGATGCTCCCGGAAGGCGTCGAGACGGGCAGCGGCTGCGTGTATCCCAACGAAGTCCAGAACATCGGCACGCAGCTGTCGGCGGCGGGCAGGAGCTGGAAGGCGTACGAGGAGGACATGGGCAACGACCCAAACCGCGAGACCGCGGCGTGTGGCCACCCGGCGTTGAACGCCAAAGACGAAACGCAGAGCGCCGTCGCCGGCGACGGCTACGCGACTCGCCACGACCCGTTTGTGTACTTCAAATCGGTGATCGACGAACAGTCCTACTGCGACGCGCACGTCGTGGCGCTCGGCTCGCCGAGCGGCGCGATGCCGCCCGCCGCGCTGAAGGGCGAGACCGGGCTCGCGACCGACCTGCGATCGGCTGGAAAGACGCCGGCGTTCTCCTTCATCACGCCCAACCTGTGCGACGACGGCCACGACTATCCCTGCACGAACCAGCCAAGCGGCGCCTCGGCGCTCGCCGACATCGACACATTCCTCGAAACGTGGGTGCCGAAGATCACGAGCTCGCCCGCCTACGCCCGCGGCGGGCTGCTCGAGATCATCTTCGACGAGGCGGCCGACTCGGAAACGGAAAGCTGCTGCGGCGAGATGCCTGGCCCCGGGTCGCCGATGCCGGGAATCACCGGCCCGGGCGGCGGCCGCGTCGGCGCGGTGCTGCTGTCCCACTTCATCAAGCCCGGGACGATCAGCACAGTCGCCTACAACCACTACTCCTCGCTGGCCAGCTGGGAGTCGCTATTCGGTCTCCCCCGCCTCGCCGACGCCGCCACCGTGCCGGCGACATTCGGCGCGGACGTGTTCACCGCCGCCAAGTAGCTCACCAGAGCGACCGCGCTCACCCGCCGCGGGGCGCCTCCCCTCGCGGCGGGTGAGCCGGGCTAGCGCCCGACGCCGACGGCGCGCAGACCCGTACGCAGCCCGAAGCGCGCGAGCGCCGCCGGATAGCGCTCGGCGGCGGCGATCGTCTGCTCGAGCGCGTGGGCGAACCTACGCACCTCCGTCTCCTCGATCGTCAGCGCCGGCAGCGCCTTGATCACGTTCATGTGATGACCTGCCACCTGGCAGAAGATCTTGTGCTCGTGGAACAGCGGCACCGTGACCAGCTGCGAGAACAGCCCCGGCTGGCGTCGCTCAACCCGCTCCCACAGCCGCCGCGCGCGCGCGCCGGCCGGCGGCCCGAATTCGATCGCCCACATCAGCCCGAGGCCGCGGACGTCGCTGACGACCTCGAAGCGCTCGACGAGCGGCGCCGTGAGCTCGAGCAGCAACGCGCCCATGCGCTCGGCGCGGGCGATGAGCTGCTCCTGATCGAGCACCCGCAGCGTCGCCAGCGCGACGGCCGCTGCCAGGTCGTTGCCCCCAAACGTCGAGCCGTGGCGCACGGCACGCTCCATGCCGTCGAAGACCCGCTCGAACGCCGCGCGCGAGACGAGCACCGCGCCGATCGGGACGAACCCGCCCGAGAGCGCCTTGGCGAGGCAGATCATGTCCGGTTCAAGGCTCCAATGCTCGAGCGCGAGAAAACGTCCAGTGCGCCCGATCCCGGTCTGCACCTCGTCGCACACGAACAGCGCGCCGGCTTCCCGGCAAAGGCGCTGGGCGGCCGGGAGGTAGTCCGGCGCCGGCAGATTGACACCCTTGCCCTGGACCGGCTCGACGATGAACGCCGCGACGTCGCCGCGCGCGAGCTCGCGCTCGAGCGCCTCCACGTCGCCGAAGCCAACCGGATCGCAGCCGGGCAGCAGCGGACCGAAGCCCTCGCGGAACTCGACGCCGCCGTTTAGCGACAGCGAGCCGAGCGTGAGCCCGTGAAAGGCATGCTCGGCGTACAGCACGCGCGGGCGTCCGGTCGCAGCGCGGGAGATCTTGATCGCGGCCTCCACCGCCTCTGTGCCGGTGTTGGCTGGAACCATCGCAGCGACGCTGGCGGGCGCTCTCGCGAGCAGCTGCTCGGCGAGCACGCCGCTCAGCAGCGTGACCCCGAGCTGCGGGAGGTTCCCTGTCCGCGCCTCGAGCACCTGCTCGATCGCCGCGATCGCCTCCGGATGGTTGCGACCGATCGCGAAAACCCCATAGCCCCCGAACAGATCGAGATAACGCTCACCGTCGGCGTCGATCAGATGCGCACCCTCGCCACCGCTCCAGACCTTGTCGAATCCCAGCGTGCGCAGGATGCGCCCGATCTGCGGGTTCAGATACCCGTCGTTGAGCGCCATCTCCTCGCCGCTGCGAGCGAGGAGCAGCTGCGCAACCGTCGGCAGGGGCTCGCTGGGCGTCGCCACGAGCTTGAGCCTAGCGGCCGCTCTTTAGTGACACCAAATATTTGACTGGTATTCGTGGTCCGGTATCGGGCCAAGGGATGCCTCAGGTTGCGAGGGGGCACAAGCATGAGCACGGAGGCCCGGCTGTGAGAAACCCACGCCAACCCGAGCGAGGATCGCAGGCATGCAGGCAGATACTGACGTGTTCACCACGCCGGACGGGAGCGCCGGCGGCAGGGGGGCCGGTGCCAGCGCGCGGCGAGCCCTGACCAAGGTTCCCGAGATCACGATCTTCTTCTGGATAACGAAGGTGCTGACGACGGCGATGGGCGAGGCAACCTCCGATTTCATGAATCAGGCACTCGGGCCGGCGATTGCGGTGCCGATCATGCTCATCGGCCTGACGATCGCGCTGAAAATCCAGATGCGTGCGCCGGCGTACAGCGCGTGGCCCTACTGGTTCGTGGTGATCATGGTCGCGGTGTTCGGCACCTCGGCCGCAGACGCCCTGCACGTCGGGTTTGGCATCGCCTATCCGGTCTCGAGTGCGTTCTACCTCGTCGTCCTGGCGGTGATCTTCGCGGCGTGGTACCGGAGCGAGAAGACCCTCTCGATCCACAGCATCTACACGCAACGCCGCGAGCGCTTCTACTGGGGAGCGGTCCTGGCGACGTTCGCGCTCGGGACCGCCGCCGGCGACATGACAGCCACCAGCATGCACATCGGCTTCCTCGCCTCGGGCGTGCTGTTCGGCAGCCTGATCGCGCTTCCGGCCTTCGCCTACTGGAGGCTTGGGCTCAACTCGATCGCCGCCTTCTGGCTTGCCTACGTCATGACGAGGCCACTCGGTGCGTCGTTCGCCGATTGGATGGACACCTCACACCGCGTCGGCGGCCTCACCTGGGGCGCCGGCCCGGTCGCGATCGGCCTGGCCGTCGCGATGCTCGCGTTCATCGCGTACCTCGCGATCACTCGCATCGACGTGCAGCGCGCCGTCGCCGGCGCGCTGCAAGCGAGTGCGACGGCGCGAGCCCACGGACCGGCTGTGCTGGACCTCGAGCTCGATTAGCGCGGGTGGCGCTCAGTGGTGGTGGTGCGGGATCGCGCCCGGCGCCAGCCAAGCACCGAATTCGGGGATCAGCACGACAGCCAGGACGATGCCTGCGACAAGCGCACCGGCGAGCGCGAGATTGCGCCCCGCACGGCCGGTGACATCGCTGCTCAGCCCGGCGGAAGCACCGTAGTCCGCGCGCAGCACGCTCGGCATCCCCGGCAGGTGCCCGAGCACGTGCAACGCCATCAACGCGAGCCATACGAAGAAGCTGTCCTTGTGGATCGGGAACACCGTTTCGCGCGAGGACGGCCCCGCGAACAGGAGCACGATGCCGCTGATGAACACCACGAGCGTGGACAGCACAACCAGAGGCGCGAGCAGGCGCAGCGCCAGTTCGGGTGCCCCCTCTTCGCGGTAGCGCGGGTTGCCGGTGTAGTAGCGCACGAACCGGTACCCCGTGCTCGACATCTTCAACAGCACCGGGGGCACCAGCAGCATGCCCAGGAACAGGTGCTCGGGCAGCAGCTGGCCGATTCGCACGATCGTCACGCCGATCGCTGCGAGCAGCACGAGCAACATCGCCCCCGTCGCATACGTGAGCCGTTCGTTGCCCTCGGTTCCGCCGCCCGTCAATTGGCCTTGATGCGTGTGTACGGGCTGATACGCCGCGCGCCTAGCCGCGACCGGCTCCTCGCTCACGGCGCTCGAAAGGGCGTCGTCACTCGCGACCATGGACGCAGTGTGCGAATCGAGGCTAAGCAATTCATAACCTCGTGATGAGAAAGCTCACAACGCCGCCTGACTCCGGCACCTTGCCTCGGTGGGGAAGACTTATCCTTGGCAAATGAGCACGACACCCGACTCGCGGATGAAACGCGCGAGACCACCACACGGCGACCGGGTAGGCGACGACGCCGACCTCCTGCGCAAGGGCGAGGCCGTGTTGTTGATCGAGGATGAGCCCGGGATCGTCGACTTCGTGCGGCGCGGCCTTGAGGCCGAGGGATTCGTCGTCGAAGCGGCGAGCGACGGGATCCAGGGCGAACGGATGGCTCTGAACGGGAACTTCGACGCGATCGTGCTGGACCTGATGCTCCCGGGCCGCAGCGGTATGGACGTGCTCGAGTCGGTGCGGCGTGCGATGCCGAGCGTGCCGGTGATCGTTCTGAGCGCGCGCGGTGAGATCGAGGACCGCGTCGGCGGGCTCGACGCCGGAGCCGTTGACTACCTGGTGAAGCCGTTCTCGATGACCGAGCTGGTGGCACGGGTGCGCGCACATTTGCGCGTCATCGCGCAGGCATCCGCGAGCACGCTCGCCGCGGAGGACATCGAGGTCGACCTGATGACGCGCAGGGTTCGCCGTAGCGGGCATCAGGTGATGCTCTCGACGACGGAGTTCGAGCTACTCGTGTACCTGCTGCGCCACCATGGCCAAGTGGTCTCGCGGGAGCAGATCCTCAGCTCCGTGTGGGGCTACGAGCACGATCCGGCGACGAACGTGGTGGATGTCTACGTCGGCTATCTGAGGCGCAAGCTGGCAATCTCGGGGCAACCCGCGCCGATACATACCGTGCGCGCCGTGGGCTATCGCCTCGGCAGCTCGGGCTGAGAGGCGTGCGCTCGAGCCTCAGACGGCTCGTGCCGACTGGCCTGCGCTGGCGGCTGGCGGGCTGGTTCACGCTCGTGACGCTGCTCTGCATCGCGATCGTCTTCGTCGCGGTGTATCGCGGCACAGGCACCCAGCTGCGCAGTCAGATCGACCACGAGCTCTCCGGCGACGCCGCGGAGCTCTCCCACAACCTCAGCGAGACCGACGCCGAGGACCCTCAAGAGCGTGGCGTCTCAGAGCTGCACAGGGCAGCCACGCGCTATATCACCGACCAGCCGTTCAGCGCCAGCTCGACGCTGCTGTTCGTGCTGATTCCCGGCGTGGCTCCCAGCACCAACAGGCCGGAGCTGTTCGGCAGCCCCCCTCCCGAGGTCGGGGAGACCGTCCCGGAGCAGAGCGAAGAGAACCGGCTCGCGCGACAGCTGCGAAGCGCAACCGTCGGCTACAGCACGCTGATGCTGCCCGACGTCGGACAGGTGCGCGTGCTCAAGCTCCGCGTACGGGTGCACCCGGGGCTGAGCGTTATCGTCGGCGCCGGAGAGCCACTCGCGGCAGTCTCGCGGGCGCAGCGCGGCGTCGCGCAGGCGTTCGTGCTGGCGGGAATGATCGCTCTCGCCGTCGCGCTGCTCGCCTCCTACTTCGTCGGCGCACGCGTGTCGCGACCCTTGCGCAGGATGGCGGACGTGGCCGCGCGGGTCGACGCCGGTGATCTGCACCCGCGCATCCATGTCCCTGCGCCGCAGGGAGACGAGGTGACGGTCCTTGCGGAGGCGTTCAACCACATGCTCGATCGGCTGACCGAGGCGTTCGCGGGCCAGCGCGCGTTCGTAGCCGATGCGTCGCACGAGCTGCGCACACCGCTCACGGTGATCCGCGGCCAGCTCGAAGTGCTGGCCGGGCAAAAGCACCCCTCGCGCGAGGAGGTAGACCGCGTGGAGGGCCTCGTGCAGGCCGAGATCGCGAGGATGAGCCGCCTCGTCGACGACCTGCTGCTGCTCGCCAAGACCGACCAGTTCGAGTTCCTTCGCATCGAGTCAATCGAGCTGCCTGTATTTGTGAGCGAGCTGTGGGACGGAATGAGCCTGCTCGCAAGCCGCCGCTTCGAGCTCGGACCGGTACCGCACGGGACGCTCCGCGCCGATCCCGATCGCCTCGCCCAGGCGCTGCGCAACCTGGTTGGCAACGCGATCGACCACACGGCTCCCGAGAGCGGAATGGTGCGCATGCGCGTGCGGGCGCTCGCGGGTGGGCGCATCCGATTCATCGTGGAAGACGATGGTCCGGGTATCCCACCCGACCAGCGTGAGCACGTCTTTCACCGCTTCCACCGCACCGACGTCGCGCGCGACCGGGCCTCGGGCGGCACCGGACTTGGCCTTGCGATCGTGCGCGCCATAACCGACGCCCACGGGGGCAGCGTCTGGGCTGGTGAGGCACGCGACGGCGGTGCTCGCTTCGAGCTCGAGCTGCCCGGATTCACATCCGCGCCCGCGAGCGTGCGGCCGCAGGACGACGCCGAAACGTCGACTCCGCTGAGCCCCACCGCTCATTGACCTCGCGCGACTTGCGCGAGCTGTGCACGATGGCGTGCGGGGGTCCACATCTCTAGGTTTGGGACGTCCCGAGACGGGTATAATTCGCGATGACTGGCGGCTCTACAGTCGGGGGCCACGCCCGTGTGTTTTGCGAGCTAGAGAGGAGTCGAGATGCCTGTAGCGGCGACCAAGCCATCGTCTGGATCGCGCACCGTTCCTGGAGCAGCCGACGACTCGCACGAGCTATTCGTGCGCTGGCAACGCGACAGGGATGAGCACGCGCGGGAAGTCCTGGTGCGCCAGTACATGCCGCTCACGCGCGGTCTCGCGCGGCGCTACGGGCGCTCGTCCGAGCCGTTCGAGGACCTGTTGCAGGTCGCGTCCCTGGGCCTGCTGAAGGCCTTGGACCGCTACGACGCCGACCGCGGCCATCCGTTTGCGTCGTTCGCCGTGCCAACGATCCTCGGTGAGATGCGCCGGTACTTCCGCGACTCCGGCTGGGCGGTACACGTTCCCCGGGGCGCACAGGAGCGCGCGCTCAAGGTACGCGACGCGCAGGAGCGCCTCGCCAACGAGCACGGGCGCGCGCCGACGGTCAACCGGCTGGCCGAGTTCCTCGAGCTCGACAGCGAGGACGTCATCGACGCGCTACAGGCGATCCAGGCCTACGACACGCTCTCGCTGGACGCGCCGCGGCCGCGCGCCGACGGCGAGGCGGTCTCATACGGCGACACGGTCGGCGAAGACGACGGGCGCTACGAGCTGGTCGAGCTCGACGCCACCGTGACGGCAGTACTTGGGCACATTCCTCCGCGCGAGCGACTGATCCTGCGGATGCGGTTCGTCGAAGACCTCACGCAGACGGAGATTGCGGAGCGTGTCGGCATCTCGCAGATGCAGGTTTCGCGCCTGCTGCGCCGCTCGCTGGAGCAGCTGCGGACGCTGACGCATGCGAGCTAAGGTCGGCGCCCCGGCACGACCGACGCCTCGCCCTGCCGCTGCGGCTCGATGCTCGCCTTGGGGGATAGGGTCGATCGCTGGCGCTCGATGGCCGAGATTCCCAACGTCCACCTGAGCCTTCCCGGCAGGCCGGAGAACGTCCTGATCGTACGCCAGGCATTGAGCGGGGTAGCGAGCTGCCTCGCGCTGGACGCGATCGAGAGCAACGACCTGAACACAGCCGTGACGGAGGCGTGCAACAACGTCGTGATGCACGCCTACGGCGAGCAGGACGGGGCGCTTGAAGTCGACGTGTACGCGTTTTCAGACAGCGTCGAGGTCGTCGTTCGTGACCACGGCAAGGGCATGCCCGTCGGCGTCGCGGGAGGCGAGGGGGAGCGTCGGGAAGCGATCGGCCTGGCGGTGATCGATGCGCTCGCGCGGCGGGTCGAGTTCGCGCAGACGCCGGCCGGCGGGACCGAGCTTCGTATGGAGTTCGGGGTCCCGAACGCGAGCGTGCTCGAGCCGATCGCCGGCGAGGGCCTCGCAACCTTCGCCGCGGCGCGTAGCGGACTCGCGGGCACGGTCGAGCTGCGCCTCGCGCCGAACGCGATCGCGCGCGCGGTCCTCCCGCGCGTGCTTGGCGCGCTCGCCGCGCGCGCCTACTTCACCACCGATCGGATCTCAGACGTGCAGATTGTCGCCGACGTGCTCGCAGCCAATGCAGGCCAATCGATCAGGGGAACCCATCTGGAGATTGGCGTGACCGTCGCCCCCCACGAGCTCGGGCTGTTCATCGGTCCGCTGCTCGCCGGTCGCGGCGAAAGCCTGATGACGGCGGCCGCCGATGGCAGCGCGCCCGTGATCGAACGGCTCACCGACGCCCAACGCGTCGCGTCTTTCGACTCCGCCGAGACGCTCGAGCTGCACCTCGCCGACCGCCGCTAGCGTCAGCGTGACAGCAGGAGCGTGCGCGCCAAGGGTTTGTGGCCCGCCTGCGGGGCGAAGGCGATTCTCAGCTTCAGCTTCTGCCCGTGACCATGCAGCGCGGCCATGCCACGTGGTGTCAGCCGCAGGCCGAAAGTGACGATCGCGCCGGCTCGCTTCACGCCTACGCTCGCGGGCTTGACGCCGCGCCCGCTCACGCTGAGGCGACCGGCTTCTGGGACCCAGACCTTCAAGATCAGGCGTCGGCCGCGGCGCCGGTGGGAGATCACCTCGATTGGACAGCCGCTGACGACGATCCTCGTGTTGTCGGTGATCTTGGCGCCACTCTGGGCGATGATCGTCGTCGGGGCGAGCAGGTTCACGCCGCAAAGCGGGCCGTTGGCGGTCACCGCGGAGTTCGAGCCGGTCGGCAGGCTCACAGCCGCGCTGGAGATCGGGACGTCAGGGAGACTTTCGTAGGTCGACGTGGTGATGCTCGAGTGCGCGATGTGGGTGTGTCCGACGAGCACGACCTCGACGCCGTCACCTTGCAGGACGAGATCGAGATCGGGAAACGATGCGGCGCCATGCGAAACGAAGTACGCGTTGCCGGCGAGCGGGTTGGGCAAGACCGGCGTGGTCACCGTGGCGGTGCCGACTCGCGCCGTCGACTTGCACGTGCCCGGTGGTGCGCCGGCTTCGAATTCAGCGGCCAGACACGCTTTCTGGAGCGTCGACAGGCGCGCCACGAGCTGCGCGGGCAACTGCAGCTGCAGCTCGTGGAGGTCGGCCTGATGGGGGGCCTCGGTGACCTTGACTTCGAGGCTCGCACCGCCCAGTTTCGAGGTGTTGGCGGAGCTGATCACGCTGACCGTCGGGGTGAACGGGAGGGCGCCGCAGCCGCCCACCTGGAACGGGCTCGACAGGCTCTCGCCGGCACCAAACGTCGATGTCAGCAGCGATTCCGTGGACAGCGGCGCGCAGCTCGTCGGGTTGAACAGGAAGTTCGGCCGGTTGATCGACACGTTCAGGCTCTGCAGGCGCAGCGGCACGCCGCCGACGATGCTCGGCAATGTGCTCGTCACCGTGACCCGACCGCTGTAGAGGCCGACGGTGATGGCGGCACGCGTGACGACTTCGCCGAGGTCATACGGCCCCGCGACCGCCGGCACGACGACCGACAGCCCGTATGGCGCACCGCCGTAGGGGCCGGTCAGGTAGGCGCGGCCGGTGAACGTGTACGGTTCGCTGCCCGCGCCCGCCGCGACCGTGACCGTGCCGATCTGGCTCGGCGCCGCGCAGGTGCCGGCGTTGGCCTGAGCTTCGAGGCACAGTGGGACTGACGGGATCGCGCCGAGGAGGCCGGGCGGCAGCGTGGTGCTGATCTTCGACAGGTATTGCTGCCCTGTCGCCCGCGTCAGGTTGAAGGCCGCCTGGTCGTAGGCCCCGGCGTTCGCCGGGCTCTGAGGCGTGAGGCTCTGCACGAGCGAGAACGGCAGCGGCGAGGGACACGCACCGCCGGAGCCGTTGCCGTCGACCGTGAAGCCGGTCGTGCTGGCCGATTTCGCGGGCTCGCCGCCGTAGGGCGTGATCGCCGCCGTCGGCGTGATGGCGCCGCAGCTCAGCGGGTTGGCGAGCGGCGCGCGCGGGCCAGGGTTGAAGTGCAGCGAGAGGTCTTCGACCGGGACCTGCGGGGCGCCGGTGAATGTGGCCGTCAGGCGACCGGTGGAGGTGTTGGCACTGACGCGGCCTTGCAGGCGCAGGCCGACGCCGTACTGCGCCGATTCTCCGATCAGGAAGATCCTGTACATGCCGCCCGATTCAGGTTCGCTGTTTTGGGGCGAGCCGGCGTACACGCCGCCGGTGAGCACCCCCGGCGGGATTCCCGGCGCGTTGACGGAGAACGTGCCGAGCTTCGATGCGTTTGGACACGCCCCACCTTCGAATTCCGCCGTGCTGCATCCGACCAGCCCCTGCGCCGCCGCCGGGTTCAGCGTCATCCCTTCCGGCAGCGTCACGACGGCCGTTTCGACGTCGGGCGAGTTTGGCTCGGATGGTTTGTTCGTCGCCTGCGGCACGTGTAGGCTCGCCGTTGCGCCGTCGGGCTGGTCGGACTGGGTGGTTTCCGGGCTCAGCGACAGCGATGGGTTGAATGCGAGCGAGTTGCAGCCGGTGGCCGCGACAGGAGTCCGGTTGGCGGCGGCGAGCCAGTGTCCGGGTTCTTCGTGTGAGTCCACGTGCAGATAGGTGACGGGCTTTTCCGCGCAAGTGCTCGGGAGCGTGAGGAAGGCATGGCCATTGACGACACCATCGAAGATCAGCCGCGACTCGACGATTTCAGGTTGTTCGTCGATGTTTTCGATCTTAAAGTACTCGTGGTAGTCGCCTGTCGCCACTCCGCTGTTTTCGTTCGTTTCCGCTTCGTGGTGCCAGCTGATGCCGCCTTCCAAGTACAGATGTCCCTGCAGGCCGGCGACTTCAAGCGCCACGCTCTTGAGCTCCACCCCGAAGCGGGCTGGCTCCCCGGTCTTGCGCACCATGTTGTAGACGTTGAAATGTTGCGGGGGAAAAGTCAGCCCGAGCGCTGTGCCAGTGGCTTCGTCTTCGCCGACACGCGTCGCTTCCGGGCACTTGAGTTCGTTCAGCTCTTCTTCGGTGCACTTTTCTGTGGCTTCGGGGTTGACTGCGAGGCCCGGCGGCAGATCAACGCGAACATCCTTGACTTTGCCTTCGGGTTCTTTTTTTAGCAACGCCTGCCGGTAGTTGAACTCGAAGTCAGTGATCCCGAAGTTGGGGTGCCCGGCGGCCTGCGTGTAGAACGCGGAGGCTGGTCCTTCGTCGGTGCAGGTCGATTCGGTGCACGTGCCGGCTTCCCACTTCTTGATCGTGAGCGCAGCTTGGGCGCCGTTGGAAAGGGCGAAGAAAACAAGCGCCGCTGTGATCAGCGCAGCCAACCATGCCCGCGACCGTTGAGCCAGGCTCCTCGACATCGACACCCTTTCTCTCTCCATTTCAAACATTGAACCGAACCAACCCGGGGAACGCGCCAGCAAGGAAGTCGGCGCCTCCCTCGATACCTCCGACGACCGTCATTCCCTACTCCCCTTGCATTTAGGTCCACAGCTTTCCGGCGCCCGGCGGCGTGCCGAACTCCTACCAGTATCTACCCGTTCGCGACCCCGATGAACCTCGGTCCAAGAGCCAACGCAGGGGGCGGCGTGCCGGCAGGCAAAGCGTCGGGGGCGAAGCCATGCCGGCACACCGCCGCGCCACCCCGCTCTCGATCTGGGGGCTAGCCGGGGGGCTCGGCTTCCGCCCGCCGGGGGTGGCACTGCAGAGACTAGTTGCCCCCATCCGCAGGCTCTAAACCTCCCTCGCTCGACACGAGCCCTGGCTAGGCGACCATCTCGTCAGCTGACGAGATGGTCGGCAGCTGTGCGGCGACGCCGGTGATGCTCAGCAGTCGCTGCACCTGGGGGGAGCCGCGCGTAATAGCGAATCCCTGCCCACGCCCACGGCAGCCCTCCAGCGCCCTGAGAATCACGCGTAGGCCGGTCGAGTCGATGAACTGCAGCCCCTCGAGGTCAAGCACCACGCTGGTGTCGGCGAGTAGGGCCTCGTCATCGACCGCCTGCTGCAGGCGCTCCGCGCTGGCCATGTCGAGTTCGCCCACGAGGGCGAGAACGCCGCGGCCACCGTCGTGCCGGACCTCGATCTGGAGCTGATCCTGTGTCCCCACGGCGGGGATTTTATCCAAGAGGCCGCACGTCGTGGGCTCAACGCCGCCGCATCGAGGCGAAAGGCCCGTCTGCGTGCGCGCTGCCCTGCGCGGGAGATGGCGCCGTCTCGGGGTGGCGGTCGATCTCGAACCAGATGCACGCATCGTCCTCGTCCGTATCGATCGCCCAGCGGTCGGCCAGACCGTCAACGAGCATCAGGTCATCCTGCGGGTGATCGGACTCAGCAGGAGCGCACAGCAGCTGCCGTGCACCGTGTAGCTCGACCCGCACCAAATCGTGCGGCATCCAGACACGCAGCTCCACGAACTCGTCAAGCGCGCTCTGACACAGCATCACCGCCCGGGTGACCAGTTCGCTGGTGAGTAGCACGACGACATCGCGCAAATCGGGGGAGGGACGATCGACCGTTCCCACGCAGAAGCGTGCCGCGCGCGGTGCGTAGGGGTCGGGGTGCAACGAGATGACCGCATCCGGTGGACTCAGAGCTGGCACTGTCCTCGGGTTTGCCCCGGCCCCGGAGATTCAAACTCGTTGATGGACAACGCTTTCAGTGCCACGCGAGCTCCGTTTCACTCGAGGCCTCCCCGGGGTAGCTAGCGAGGACCGGTGCAGCAATGACAGAGCAATTTTCGGGCCTTGAGATCGACGAGAGCATCGACGAGCGCCGCCACACGCTCGAGCTCGGCGGCGAGCTCGACATAGCCTCGGTGCCGATCCTGCATGCGGCGATCGCGCGCATCTCCAGGGCCGGCAGCATACGCGGGATAACCCTCGACTTGAGCCGGCTGATCTTCATCGACTCGACCGGCCTTGCGGAGATCATCCTGACGAGCCAGCTCTGCGAAAGGGACGGCTTTGAGCTCACCCTGATTCCTGGGCCGCGCCCCGTGCAGCGCCTGTTCGAGCGCACTGGGCTGATCGATGCGCTGCCGTTCAGCAGTGGCAGCGAGGCGCGCTAGCGGCTCAAACGATGCCGGCGCGCGCGAGCTCGAGCTGTTCTTCGACCGCCGTACGCTGGTTCTCGATCTGCAGACGTTCGCTGAGAATCGGAATCGCAGCATGCGGGTCACCCGCCAGCCGCAGGGCGCTGCCCAGGTCGTACAGCGCGTAGGCGAACGTCAGGCAAGCTTCGCTGGTCGGTTCAGCACAGCGAGCGACCGATCCGCCGCTCGCCTGCACCGCGTCGCGAAGCTCGCCGATTGCCTGCGCATAGCGACCTTGCAAGAGCAGCTCATGCCCGCTCGCCTCGAGCGATGCTGCGACGACCGCTGACACGACCACCGACGGTTGGCTCCCGGCGAGCGCTCCGGGCCCGGCGTGCTTCGCCGGGCCGATCCCCGCTGACGTCGATTGCTGCGCGTGATGCCCAGCGCTCGGGCCGAGCGCGCGGGCAAGCCCGCGTTGGGGGTGATCTGCGCTTAGCCGCGTCGGCCTGGCTGGATGAGCACCGAGCGTCAGCGCGAGCAGTGCTGCGACCACGATGGTCAGCGCCGCGGCGGCGGCCGCCGCCGCCGCGCGACTGGGCACTCGTACGGTGAAGCCGATATGTGAGCGCTGGCTCAGCCTCGAACGCAACGCGTCGGTCGGCGCGCACGGATCGGCGGCGCCTGCGGGCCGGAGGACGCGCCGCTCGCCTCCGGGGTGTTGAGCCCGACGGTCCAGGGCGAGCGCGCGGCCCCCCAAGTCGCGCATCTGTTCGATCGGGAGGCCCGCGGCCGCGAGCTCGTACCCGAGCAGCGCTGGGTTTTCGATACCCATCGCGCGCAGCTCGTCGAAGCTGACGGGAGCGCCGCCGGCCGCCCGCAGGCGCTCAACGACCTGTGCCTGTAGCTGGTCGCGGGGCTCTATCGCGCCATCGTGACTCACGATCACGCCTCACTATTGCCCGCCAGGACCCGACCGAAGCGCGGTTTGCGCGAGGGCGCGTCGCAGCTCGTGCGGCGTCACTCCCTCGACACGCACGACCTTCTCGCGGGAGCGCTCGCCACGGATGACGCTGACCTGCCCGCGAGCCACGCCGACTCGCTTGGCGATCAGCTTGCACAGTGCCGCGTTGGCCTTGCCTTCGACGGGTGCCGCCGCGACGCTCACGTGCAGCACGCCGTCGCGCTCGGCCACCAGCGCGTTGCGCCTGGAACGCGGTTTGAGCCGAACGGTGAGATCAGCGGGCACAACTTGCAGTATGCGCTACCAGGGCGCGAGCTTGGCCAAATGGGGTCTGTCGCGGGCAGTTGGTCACAAATCAGTCTCCGACTGCGATATGGAGTTAGTGCGATCAACGGATCTCTCGAGGCTGTGCGCAGCGGGGCGGGTGGATTCGCTCGCCTTGCTTGACGCGCTTCCGGCTCCGCAGCGCGACGCCGTGAGAGGGCGCGTGATCGAGGGTCGCGACTATGAGGAACTTGCTCGAGAGTTCGCATGCTCGGAGCTCGTGGTGCGCCAGCGCGTGAGCCGCGGCCTGCGCGCCCTGCGCGCGTTGGCTGGCTACCCGCGATGAGCTGTCGGCGTCAGCGGAACGCCTGGATACCCGTGAGCGCGCCGCCGATGACGAGCTCATGCACATCCGCGGTGCCCTCGTAGGTGACGACGGACTCGAGGTTGTTCATGTGGCGGATGACGGGGTACTCGAGCGTAATGCCGTTGGCGCCGAGCACCTGGCGCGCGGTGCGGGCGACGTCGAGGGCGGCGTTGACGTTGCCGAGCTTGCCCATCGAGACGTGCTCGGGGGCAAGCCGATGCTCGTCCTTCAGGCGCCCGAGGTGCAGCGCGAGCAGCGTGGCACGATTGACCTCTAGCGCCATGTGGGCGAGCTTGTGCTGCTGGATCTGGGTGGCGGCGATCGGGCGCCCGAAGGCGATGCGCTCGTTGCTGTAGTCGAGCGCGGCTTCGAAGCAGGCGCGCGCGGCGCCGACGGCGCCCCAGACGATGCCGTAGCGCGCCTCGTTCAGGCACGACAGCGGTCCGCGCAGCGAAGACACCTCGGGCAGCACGGCGTCGGAGGGGAGGCGCACGTCGTCGAGCAGCAGCTCCGATGTGACGGACGCGCGCAGCGAGAGCTTGCGGTGGATGTCCTGCGTTGTGAAGCCGGGGGTGCCGGCGGGCACGAGAAAGCCGCGGGTGCCCTCATCGGTGGCGGCCCAGACGACGGCGACGTCGGCGACGGAGCCGTTGGTGATCCACATCTTCTGCCCGTGCAGGATCCAGTCGCTGCCGTCCCGGCGCGCACGCGTGCGCATCGCGCCCGGGTCTGAGCCGGCGTCGGGCTCGGTCAGCCCGAAGCACCCGATCGCCTCGCCGGCGGCCATGCGCGGCAGCCAGTCCTGCTTCTGCTCCTCGCTGCCCCAGCGCCAGATCGCATACATCGCGAGCGATCCCTGAACCGAGACGAGCGAGCGCAGCCCGCTGTCACCCGCCTCGAGCTCGAGGCAGGTGAGGCCATAGGCGGTTGCGCTGGCGCCGGCGCAGCCGTAGCCCTCGAGGTGCATGCCGAGAACGCCGAGCTTGCCGAGCTCGGGCGCGAGCTCGCTCGTCGGGAAGCGCGCCTCCTCGAACCAGTCGCCGACGAACGGCAGCACGCGGTCGCGCACGAACGCCCGCACGGTGTCGCGGATGTCGCGCTCCTCGTCGGAGAGGAGCTGGTCGATGCCGAGGAAGTCCTTGGGGTTGATCGCCTGGGGCGCCGCTGCAGTGCTCGCCATTGCTGTCCACTCCTTCGGCCGGATGGATCTTCGAGGATCTAAAACATATAGATGGGCGGCGTGCGGGCTGTCACACCTGGGTGGCGAGGCGCTCGTGAACCGAGCGCACCGCGCTCGAGCCCTCCCCGACCGCGGCGGCGACGCGCTTCATCGAGCCGCGCCGCACGTCGCCCGCCGCGAATATGCCGGGGGTGGAGGTCTCGAACGGCAGGGGTGTGGTAGCGCCGGGCTCTGGCACGGGCAGTTGGCGATCGGTCAGGACGAAGCCGTCGCGGTCGAGCACCACGGTGTCTGCGAGCCACGAGGTCGCCGGTGTGGCGCCGATGAAGCAGAACAGGCCGGAGCACGGCGTCGTGTGCTGCTCGCCGCCGTCGACGCTGACGAGCGTGACCCGTTCCAGATGCTCGCCGCCGACGAGCGCCTGGACTTCGACGTCCGTGATGAGATCGATCTTCGGGTTGGCTTCGATCCGCTCGATCAGGTAATGCGACATCGTGTGGGTGAGGTCGGGCCGGCGGATCGCGATCGTGACGGCGCAGTTGCTCTGGGCGAGGTAGATCGCGGCCTGGCCGGCGGAGTTGCCGCCGCCGATGACGAGCACGGGTGCGCCGCCGCAGACGCGCGCCTCGAGGTCGGTCGCGGCGTAGTAGACGCCGGCGCCCTCGAAGCGCTCGAGGTTCTCCACGGGCAGGCGGCGGTAGCGCGCTCCGGAGGCGACGATCACCGCACGCGTGGGGATCTCGCTGCCGTCGCCGAGCACGATCACGTTGAAGCTGGCCTCGACTCGCAGCCCGACGACCTCGCACGGGGAGTTCATGCGCGCGCCGAGTCGCAACGCCTGGACGGCGGCCCGCGCGGTGAGATCACCACCGGAGATGCCGTTGGGAAAGCCGGCGTAGTTCTCGATCCTCGAGCTCGAGCCGGCCTGGCCGCCGACCGCGACGGCGTCCAGGCACACGGTGCCCAGCCCCTCAGAGGCGCCGTACACAGCCGCGGACAGGCCGGCGGGGCCGCTGCCGACCACCACCAGGTCGAAGATGTAGCCCGGCTTCGGCTGGAAGGTCAGGCCCAGCAGTTCGGCGAGCGCCGGCGCCGTCGCGCGGCGCAGGATCCCCGTGGGCGTTATCACGACGGGCGTGTCCTGCGGGCGCACATCCATGCTTTGCAGCAGCGCATCCACGTCGGCGGCGTCCTCGAGGTCGATCCATGTGTGCGCGAGCCGCGAGTGCTCGGCGAAGTTGCGCAGGCTCATCGCCTCGGGTGAGTAGCGCGAGCCGATGATCTTGATCGTCTTCGCGCCTGGACCCGTGCGCAGGTACTCGCGCCGCGCGACAAGCGCACCGAAGATCACGTCGGCGATCGTCGGGCGCACGCTCAGCAGCCGTCGCAGCTCGCGCTGCCCGACCGTCAACACGCGCCCGGCCCGCAGCATCCGCGCAGTGAGGAACCGGCGCTGACCGGTCAACAGGTTCATCTCGCCGATGAAGTTGCCCGGGCCGTAGACGAGCACGATGGCCTCGTCGGAGCCCGTGCCCTGCACGATCTCGGCTTCGCCCTCGAGCACGACGAACAGGTCGGAGGAGGCCTCGCCGGCCTCGAACAGGACCTCGCCGGTGGCGACGGTCCGCTCACTGCCGAACTCGGCGATTTCGCGCAGCTGCGACGGGCTGAGCACCGGGTTGAGCGTGGGATCCGCCGCGGGATCTCCCGCGCTGGCCGCGTTCATCGCGTGAGCGTAGCTGCTCGTCCTCGGAGCAGCCGAGCCGACCGAGAGTAAGGTGGCGCAGATCAGCCAGCAAGTTGACCGGGCCGGTGTCGCGCCTGCGCAGCCCTCTGTGACTGCGCTGCACGGGCGACCGCTGCGCCTCGTGTTCGCCGGCCTGATGCTGGTGTTGTTCCTGGCGGCGCTCGACCAGACGATTGTCGCCACGGCGCTGCCGACGATCGTCACCGACCTCGGCGGTCTCAATCACATCTCGTGGGTCGTCACCGCCTACCTGCTCGCGCAGACGGTGGTCACGCCCCTGTACGGAAAGCTCGGCGACATGTACGGGCGCAAGATCGTCCTGCAGTCCGCGCTCGTCGTCTTCCTCCTCGGCTCAGCGCTGTGCGGGCTCAGCCAGAGCCTCGACGAGCTGATCGCTTTCCGGGCACTTCAGGGACTGGGTGGGGGTGGCCTGATCGTCAGCGCGCAGGCCGCGATCGGCGACGTCGTCCCTCCCCGCGAACGTGGCCGCTACACGGGCCTGTTCGGCGCCGTCTTCGGACTGGCGAGCGTCGCCGGGCCACTGCTCGGGGGTTTTCTGACCAGCAATCTGAGCTGGCGCTGGATCTTCTACGTGAACCTGCCCCTCGGGGTACTCGCGCTGTTCGTGCTCGCTGCCACGCTCCCGGCCGCCTCCACGCGCGTGCACCACAGAATCGACTACCTCGGCACGGCGCTGCTCGCGGCCGGACTCGCGGGGATCGTGTTGGCGACGTCGCTCGGCGGGACCTCCTACGCGTGGGGCTCGCCGATGATCGTCGGCCTGGCCGTCGGGGGAGCGGTGCTGCTGGTGGCGTTCGGACTGGTCGAGCGTCGTGCGCCCGAGCCGGTCCTGCCACCGCGGCTGTTCAAGAACCGGGTGTTCGTGGTCACGAGCCTCGTCGGCTTGATCATCGGCTTCGCGCTGTTCGGCGCGATCACCTACCTGCCGCTGTTCCTGCAGGTCGTCAAGGGCGCGACCCCGACCGGCTCGGGGCTGCAGCTCGTGCCGCTGATGGGCGGCCTGCTGGTCACTTCGATCGTCTCGGGCCAGGTGATCACGCGGACCGGCCGCTACAAGCCGTTTCCGATCGCCGGCACGGGGGTGATGGTCGTCGGCCTGTACCTGCTCTCGACGATCGAAGCGTCGAGCAGCCAGGGGCTGATCTACGTGTTCATGTTCGTGCTCGGCCTCGGCCTCGGGATGGTGATGCAGGTGCTCGTGCTCGCCGTCCAGAACGCCGTCGACTACTCCGATCTCGGCGTCGCGACATCGGGCGCCACCCTTTTTCGCTCGATCGGCGGATCGCTCGGAACGGCGACGCTCGGTGCGATCTTCGCGAACCGCCTCAGCACGGAGCTGCACAGATACCTCCCCCGCAGCGTCGCTGCGCGGACCGGTAACGGCGCGCAGGTCAACCCGCAGCAGATCGCACACCTGCCGGCGGCGCTTCGCGCCGGTTACCTGCACGCGTTCACCAGCTCGCTGAGCACGGTCTTCTTGGTCGCGTCCGCGATCACCGCCGCGGCCTTCCTCGCGTCGTGGTTCATCCGCCAGCTGCCGCTGCGTGAGACCGTCGCGACCGACGACCTTGCCCATACCTACGCGGCGCCACGGGACGCCGGCTCGCTCGCCGAAGTCGCCAACATGATCGGTCGCCTCGACCGGCGCGAGGGCGCCCGCGAGATCCTCACGCGAGTCGCGGCACGAGCTGGCGTGAACCTCAGCCCGGCGGCGTGCTGGCTGCTCGCGCGCCTCAGCGATGACGACGCTCCCGCGTTGGCGACGCTTGCCGACAGCGCTGACGTCAGCTTGCAGACGCTGACCGGTGCCGAGGACGAGCTCCGCGAAGCCGGGTTGATTGCCGTCGCCGACGGGACGGCATCCGGCGAGGAGCTGACCGCGGAGGGGCACACGACGCTCGAGCGCCTGACCAGCACCGGCGAGCAGCGCCTCGCGGATCTGCTCGAGGACTGGCGGCCGGAGGAGCACGAAGAGCTCGCGCGGCTGATCGCGACGCTCGCGCGGGAATTCTTCATCGATCCGTCGGAGCTGTGCAAGCCACTCGCGACGGCATAGCGCTACGCTTCGACGGCACCAGGCGGTCAGGAGGCGGGCAGCGATGAGCGACTTCATCTCGCGGGCATTCACAGGCAAGCGGCGCGTGCCACCGGAGCTCGCGGCGCGCCTGCCGCCGGGCCAGTACCTCGAAACCGGCTTCCCCGTGCTGACGGCGGGCCCGACCCCCAATGTGGCGCCGGCCGAGTGGCAGTTCTCAGTGGACGGGATGGTCGCGAGCCCGCACGAATGGAGCTGGAGCGCGTTCGCCGAGCTGCCATTCGAAGACGTGCCCTGCGACATTCACTGCGTCACCAAGTGGTCGAAACTCGGCACCAGCTTCCGCGGCGTCTCCGTCGACACGCTGCTGACAGCGGCCGAGCCGCGCGGGGGCTACCTGATGGCGCGCAGCTACGGCGGCTACACGACCAACCTCGCGGTCGAGGATGTGACTGGCGGCAAGGCTTGGGTAGTGACAGAGCACGAGGGCGCACCGCTACCGCGCGAGCACGGCGGGCCGGCTCGGCTGCTGGTGCCGCATCTGTACTTCTGGAAGAGCGCCAAGTGGGTGACGGGCCTGCGTCTGATGGACCACGACGAGCCGGGGTTCTGGGAGGCCAACGGCTACCACATGCACGGCGACCCGTGGAAGGAGCAGCGGTATTGGAGCGACTGACGCCAGTCGCTCAACGTGCGCCGGGCCTGTGGCAACTCGGCACGATCACAGCGATCAAGCGCGAGACGCCGACCGTCAAGTCGTTTCGCATCAGCGTGCCGATGTGGATCCCGCAGGTACCAGGGCAGCACTACGAAGTGCGTCTGACGGCACCGGACGGCTACCGC
Organism: uncultured Solirubrobacteraceae bacterium; assembly: GCA_963737025.1. GTDB lineage: Bacteria > Actinomycetota > Thermoleophilia > Solirubrobacterales > Solirubrobacteraceae > Palsa-744. The sequence goes on along the minus strand of CAVTRA010000003.1, from coordinate 386,808 downwards.
GCGCAGCGCTCCTACTCGATCGGCTCTTCCCCGCTCGACGAGGATGAAGTCGAGCTGACGATCGACCGGCTCGCCGACGGCGAGGTCTCTCCCTACTTCCACGACGTGCTCGTCGTGGGTGACCAAGTGGAGGTGCGTGGCCCCTTCACCTCGTATTTCGTCTGGCGGGGGGAAAGCCCGGTCGCGCTCGTGGGCGGCGGCTCAGGCGTGGTGCCGCTGATGGCAATGCTCCGGGACCGCCGTCGCAGCGCCCCCGAACTGCCGATGCGCCTCGTCTACTCGGTGCGCTCCGCCGATGATGTCATCTACGCCGACGAGCTCGGCGAGGACGCCGTGCTGACTTACACACGCGAGCCTCCGGAGGGCTGGAGCGGGCATCGCGGGCGCATCGACGCCGCGCTGATCGACGAGGTCTGCTCCCTACTCGCCGACGGCGTCGCGTTCGTATGCGGCTCCAACGGCTTCGTTGAGACCGGCTCGCAGCTGCTCATGAGCGCCGGCTTCGCGCCCGACCGGATCCGCACCGAGCGCTTCGGCCCCACGGACTGACAGCGTCGCTCAGCACCAAGTTCACTCCACCACGACACCGTCGCCGAGCCGGACCAGCCCCGGCTTGAGGACCTCCCCGAAGACACCGAACGCGAGCGGTTCACTGGTCGCCGCGCCCCGACGGTAGGAGAGCAGCTCGAGCGTCGGCAGGTCGACGATCCCGGTGTCGGGGTCCTGCGAGGTCACGAGGCAGCGCCCGACGTGACCGCGAAACGCCACCCGCGCCGCGCCGATCCGCGCGGAGCGCCCGACCCACTCGTCCTCCTCGTGCGCCTGCGGGCCGGATACCTCGATCAGCATTCTGAAGCGCCTGGAGTCGACCTCGCGACCGTCGGCCACCGCTTCCAGTCGCGCCACCGAAGCCTCGGAGATCAGGGACACCGCCCCGGCGATCCCGCGGTCGACACCGCCTTCCTCGGGGTCGGCCTGCACGAGCCGTAGCTGCGCGCCGGTGTACTCGGAGAGCGCCTGCGACCACGGGCCCGTGACCAGGCGCGCCTTGGGCCTGCGCGAGAAGAAGCGCGTCTCGAGCGCCTCCCCGAGCGCCACGTTGCTGGACACCCGCGTTCCGTCGGGGAAGCTCAGCGTCAGTCGTTCTGCCTCGGTGTCGAAATCAGCGCGCACGGCGCTGAGAATCCCGATGCGCTTGCCGTTGACCATCCGCGCGCGCTCATCGATCAGGTAGAAGCGGCGGTTCTCGACGACGCCTGCGCGCTCGAGCATCAGTTCCTCGCGCGCGCAGATCCTTAGTCCCTTCACCGGCGTGGTCGCGAGGGCGGTCACGACAGCGGGCGGCGAGCCCAGTGCTGTGCTCGCCGCCAGACTGCCGTCAGGCTCCGCAACCTCGTCGCTCATTCAGGCTGTTGTTGTACCGCAGAGACCATGTTCGCTCCCATTACCGGTGCCTGCGTCGGCGCGGGAGTGAAACCGGGGCTCGGTGCGTGCAGATGGTGCTGATGCTCCTCCTCGCTGAGCGCGATCTCGTGCGCCGAAGCGGCGAGCGCTCGTTCGAGGTCACGCTGGATCCCCGTGAGCGCTTCGGGCTGCGTACGGTGCATCCAGTAGAGGCGTGCCCCGCCGATCAGCATGAAGCCGAGGAAGAGGTAAGGGAACAGGTTCACCGGCGACGGTGGCGCCGGGTAGAAGCTGCCGACGGTCGGCACCATCAGGCAGATGAACGCAAGCACCGCCACCGTGACGTTGCGGCGCCGCAGCTCGCCCAGCTTGCGCATGTAGAACGGCGCCGCGATGCTGATCATGAAGTAGGCGAAGAGGAAACCGAACGCCGCCATCGTTCCTGCGTCGCCGAACAGCGTCAGCGGGCTCGTGCCCGTCAGCTCCAGCACAAGCGCGACGCTGAGAATCAGCGCTCCGTAGGCGGCGAGCGCGATGTGCGGCGTCATGTTCTTGGTGTGCACGGCGTGTGCCCGCTTCGGCAGGAACCCGTGTCCGCCGAGCGGGAAGATGATACGGGCGCCCGCGTTCAGGCAGGAGAGCGACAGTGAGAAGAAGCTCACCATCGCGCCCAATGCCACCGGCACCTTGAAGAAGCTGACTCCGTAAGCCGCCGAGATCGCGGTGAGCGGCGTGCTGAACGAGCTGAGCGACTGGCCCATGTGGTTGGTCGCGAAGACCTCGACATAGCTCATGAACACCATGAATGCACCCGTGATCAACAGACTCCAGATGACCGCGCGCGGCACGTTATGGAGCGGACGCTTCGCCTCACCGCCGAGTGTCGTGGCGCTCTCGAAGCCCACCAGGCTGAAGATGCAGATCACGATCGCGAAGTCCATGCCCTTCAGGCCGACCCCCTTCAGCTGTAGCTGGCCCGTGTCGAGGGAAACGCCGTGACGGAAAAGCACCACACCCGCAAGCGCAAGGATGATCGTCACGGAGATCGCCTCGAGCGCGAGGGTCAAGAGCGAGGAGATACGAATGTCCTTCCAGGCGATCGTCAGGCAGACGAAGCCGCTGATCAGGAAGAAGACCCAGGGACTGACCGTGCCATGCACTCCAATTCCTGAGAGAAATTCCTGCGCGAAGATCGCAAAGCCCGCCAGGCCCGCCGTGGCGATGCCCCAGTAGGCCCAGATCAGTGACCACCCCGAGAGGATGCCCGCGGAGGCGCCGAGACCTCGAGCCGTGTACGCGTACATCGACCCGGCAGTCGCGGAGCGGCGTGCGAACTGGTTGAGCCCCAGCACGACGAACAGCAGCATCATCGTGCCGAACAGGTAGGCCGCCCACGTCCCCTGGCCGGAGTCCGCGAACGCAAGCGCGATGATCAGCACCGCTGTCATCGTCGGCGAGATCAGCGCCACCGATTGTGCGAGCAACGGTGGAAATCCGAGTGCGTGTGGTCGTAGACGTGGCGAGGAGGTCCCCACACTCCCCGAAGGCTCGGTCGCGGCGGTGGTGGTGCTCATGCTGATGGACCCCCAAGGTGGGTTTATGTGACAGGGCCCATCGCAAATTACGCACGCTCCGCACCCCTCTCCATAGCCACGCGGCCTGAGATCGAGCGTCCATGTGTGACAGATGGCCCACGCGCGGCTCCTCGTGTGGCCAACCGGCCGAGCGCGCGCAGCGTCGCTTGCGGCAAGGGTCCAGGCATGTTGTATTTGACACATTCGCGCGTCCACCCGGCGACTAGGTCGTCGTGATCAGCGCATGTCAGTTTTGACACTTTCACCTGCGCGTGCGAGCCGGGTCGGTCGCGACCAGGTGCATGTCGGCTTTCACATATTCGCGCGCGTGTGCGTGTGTGATTGACACACTCTGGCCGTGCGGCCAGCCGCTCAACGCGCGCGCTGCTGCGCCTCCGCGATCTCCCGCAACGCCTCCGCGCGTGGACACCAGCCGCCGATGCTCACGTCCTTGTGTTCCAGCTCCTTGTAGATCGAGAAGAACTGCTCGATCTCCTGACGCAGCGGCATCGGCAGGTCCTCCAGCTCCTCGTACCCGTTCCAGTAGGTGTCGTGCAGCGGCACGCAGATGACCTTGTCGTCGACGCCCTTGTCGTCGCGCATCTTGAACATCCCGACCGGCTTCACCGGGATCATGCACCCCGGAAACGTCGGCTCGGTCAGGCACACCAGCGCATCCAGCGGGTCTCCGTCCTGGCCCAACGTGTCGCGCAGGTAGCCGTAGTCGGTGGGGTAGGTCGCCGCGCTGATCAGCAGCCTGTCGAACTTGATGCCGCCGAGCTCTGGGTCGTACTCGTACTTGTTGCGTCCGCCCTTGGGGATCTCAACAACGCAGATCAGCGGCGCCTCGAGCGCGTCCGGCGGCTCGTTCTCAGGGAGCTCAGACATCCTGCCTGAGGTTACCCCCCACGTCGCCGCATGACAGCTCAGTGCGCAGGCCGCTCACCTGCCAGCAGCGCGAGCGCATGCGGCAGCGCCCCCCGGATCGCCTCGCCCATCTGCTCGACGCTGCGCGGATTGCCGGGAAAGTTGATCACCAAGCTCCTGCCGCGGATGCCGGCCACTGCACGCGAGAGCATCCAGTGCGCGGTGTGGGGACGCGAGGCCGCGCGCATCGCCTCCGCGAGTCCTGGAACCTCGCGATCGATCACCGCCAGCGTCGCCTCGGGCGTGACGTCGCTGGGCGCCACGCCGGTGCCGCCGGTCGTCAGCACGAGCGCGCAGTGCTCGACATCGGCCCAGTGGCGCAGGCGCTGTTCGATCGCCGCCCGATCGTCCGGGATGAGATCCCGACCTGCGATCTCAGCGCCCAGCTGCTCGGCCAGCGCGGCGAGCCTCGGCCCGCTCTCGTCCTCCCCTTCCCCCGATGCCTTGGAGCTACTGATTGTGACGATCGCCGCGCGTGTCATCTGTTCTGCGAGCGCTCATCCTCGCGCCGGTAGTCGCTGCGCCCGCCCTGCTTCTCCAGCAGCAGCACCTGCTCGATCACGATTCCTCGCTCGATGCCCTTGACCATGTCGTAGACGGTCAGCGCCGCGACCGCGCACGCGGTCATCGCCTCCATCTCGACGCCGGTGCGTCCGACGGTGCGCACTTCGCTGACCAGCTCGACGAGCCCCTGCTCGTGCTCGACGCGGGCATGCACGTCGACGAACGTCAGCGCCAGCGGGTGCGCGAGCGGGATCAGCTGGCCAGTCAGCTTCGCGGCCTGCACGCCCGCGAGTCGCGCGACGCCGAGCACCTCACCCTTGGGGCCGTTGCCGGCGGCGACGGCTTGCGCACTGGTGGGCGACATCCGCACCCGCGCACGCGCGCGCGCGACGCGCTCGGTTTCCTGCTTGGCGCCGACGTCGACCATCCGTGCGTGGCCGTGCTCGTCGAGGTGGCTCAGCCGCTGCGGGCGATCCTCGCTCACAGCGGTGGTTCCGTTCCGGTGGCCCAGCGCCCCGGGACTCCTGCGGCGTGCTCTCGCTTCCAGATCGGTGCCTCCGCCTTGAGCCGGTCGATCGCCTCGCGCGCGCCTGCGAAAGCTTCGCCACGGTGTGCCGCGGAGACGGCGACGATCACGCTTGGCTCGCCGCGGGGCACGCTCCCGATGCGGTGCTCGACGGCGGCGGCGTGCAGATCGTGGGTGGCGATGCACTCACGGACGATCGCCTCGATCCGCTCCTGCGCCATCTCTGTGTAGGCCTCGTAGTCCAGGCGCTCGACCTCGCGGGTGACGCCCTGGAAGATCACGATCGCTCCTGAGCCCGGATCGCCGACGATGCGCGACAGCGCCTCGAGCGACAGCGGCTCCTCGCAGACCCGCACGTGTACTCGCTGTGCGGCGCCTTGCTCGTCGTCGGCGGCTACGCCGCCGCTGACTGGCGGGATCAGCGCGAGCTCGTCCTCTTGCGTCAGCACCGTATCCGTGTTCGCATAGTCGCGGTTGACGGCCATGTGCACGGGCATCCGTTCGAGCAGCTCTCCGAGCCGCTCGTCCCCGGCGAGGGCGTGCATGGCGTCTGCGACCGTCGCGCCGTGGCGCAGCACGACCTCGAGGGCGTCGGTGCCGGCCCGTTCGCGCAGGACGGCGAACAGCCGCACGTGAACCACCATCTCGCGCGTCCCGGCACCTCCGGTGCCACCGCCCGTCACGCCGACCCCCCGACCCACGTGCGCAGTGGCTCGATCTCCACGCGCTCGCCTGCGCGGACAGCGACGCTGTAGCTCGGGATCAGCGCGAGCGCGTCGGCCGCCAGCATCGAGCTCAGCACATGGGAGCCCTGATGGCCGGTCGGCTCGGCGTGCCAGCCGTCCTCGCGCGCTCTGATCCGGCAGCGCACCGCGTGCGCGCGCCCGGCCGGCTTCTCGTAGTGGCGGTCCATTACGGCCGTCAGCCGCGGCGCCCGCGCCGGCATCCCGAGCAGCGCGCGCAGCGCCGGGCGCACGAGCAGCACGAACGTCACCATTGCCGAGACCGGGTTGCCTGGAAGCCCGAAGACGAGCGTGGCGCCGAGCGTCCCGAACCAGGTCGGGTGCCCTGGCCGCAGCGCGAGCCCCCAGAAGACCTGCTGCGCACCGAGCGCCTCGAGGCTCGGCCGGACGTGATCGTGCACGCCCACCGACACGCCGCCACAGATCACGGCGACGTCGATGCCGTTAACCGCCGACGCGACCGCGGCGCTCGTCGCCTGAGCGTCGTCTGCCACGACCGCGGTGCGCACGACCTCCGCACCGTCACTGCTCGCGAGCGCGCCGATCGTCACTGTGTTCGAGTCGTGCACGCCGCCTAAACGCAGCGACTGACCTGGCGAGATCAGCTCGTCGCCGCTCACCAGCACTGAGAGCCGAGGTCGAGGCGCACAGCTGACGTTGGCGCGCCCCAACGACGCCAAGACCCCAAGCTCGGCCGCTCCCAGAAGCGCCCCCCGCTCGAGCACCGCCTGTCCGGCGCGGATGTCGTCGCCGGCTCGGCGGATGTGACGTCCGGCGAGCGCCGCGAAGCGCACCTCGATGGTCCCGTCGCGTTGGCCGGCATCCTCGACGGGGACGATCGCATCGGCACCGGCCGGAAGCATCGCGCCTGTCGAGATCGCGATTGCCTGGCCCGCCGCGAGCTTCTGGCGCGCGGGATCGCCGGCGCGCGACTCGTCGACGAGCTCCAGCATCACGGGGCTGGCGTCAGTGGCCGCCGCGACGTCCTGCGCGCGCACCGCGAAGCCGTCCATTGCGGAGTTCTCGAATGCCGGGACGGGCTGCTCGGCGCTGACGTCCTCGCCAAGAACTCTTCCCAGCGCCGTCTCCAGTTCTACGGGCTGCGGCGACGGCGGCGTGACGGCGCTCAGTACGAGCCGCCGCGCCTCGTCGATCTCCATTTGCCCACTAGCCATGATCGCCTCGCCACTGTAGTGAGACACTCACGCGATGGTTGAGCCCTCGGCAATCGTCGCCGTTCTCGGGGGCGGACGCGGACAGCGCCTAGGTGGAGCGAAGCCGACGACGCCGCTCGGCGGGTGTCCGTTGATCTGCCGCCCGCTCGCCGCCGCAGACGGCGCGGGACTCGAGACGATCGTCGTCGCCAAGCCCAGCACGCGTCTGCCGCGGCTACGCGAGCGAGTGCTGCTCGAGCCCGACCGACCCAGCCATCCGCTGCGTGGCGTGCTGAGCGCGCTGGAGCACGCCGCCAGCCGCTCGCCGGCACCCGATGTGGTGCTGCTCGCGTGTGACATGCCATTCCTCACGGGCCCGCTGCTCGTGTGGCTCGCGAGCCTCGACGGCGCCGCGATGGCCGTCCTCGACGGCCGGCCTCAGCCGCTGCTCGCACGCTGCCCGCCGGACCGGCTCTCTGCCCTGGAGCATGCGCTCGACGAGCGCCGGTCGTTGACCGGCGCAATCGAAGCGTTCAGGCCACGACTCCTGCGCGAGCCGGAACTGGCCCGCTTTGGCCTCCCGGAGCGGCTCTGCTTCAACGTCAACGAAGCCGAGGACCTGCGGCGCGCCGAGGAATGGCTGTGAGCCCGTGCCTTTGACCGTCTGTCTCGCCGCGAGAGCTCGCTCACCAGTTCGCCGCGCTGCGTCGCCAGCTGAAGCGGTTTGGACTGGCTGATCACATCGCGCTCCATGGGCCGGCCGAAGCCCTCCCGCCCGGGGCGCTCGGCGCGGACGCGCTCGAGGGCGCCGAACTGCTGCTGAACATGGCCTACGAGGAGCCCGAGTTGCTGCCCGTCCGCTTCCCACGCTCGGCGCTGATCGACATCGATCCGGGCATGACGCAGCTGTGGCTGTCGGCCGGCGAGCTCGCGATCCTCGGGCACGACGTCTACTCCACAGTCGGCGAGGTCGCGCCATAGAGGCACGTGCGCGGACTCATACCCGATCGGTCGGATCGCCAATACGCTCGGCGATCGCGCCCAGCTGCTCGAGCGATAGCGCGCTGCGCCCGGCGATCCAGCAGGCGAGCGGCGCGGCCGTGCGCTCGGACGCGTGCGCCGCGATGCCTGCGAGCTCGAGCAGCTCCCTCACCTCCTGCGGCGAGGGCCGCTGGACGCCCGCCTCGCGGGCAAAAGCCGCGATCCATTCATCGCGCGTCACCGCTCGCAGCTTAGCCGCGAGGGAGGATCGGGTAGAACGAGGGAATGCGCGACCGGCTCGACAGGCCTCTGCGCGATCTACGGATCTCCGTCACGGATCGCTGCAACCTGCGCTGCGTCTACTGCATGCCAAAAGAGGTCTTCGGCGCGCGCTACGTGTTCCTGCCCCGCGAGGAGCTCTTGAGCTTCGAGGAGATCGCCCGGGTGGCGCGCGTACTGGCGGCGCAGGGGGTCGACAAGCTGCGCCTTACCGGTGGCGAGCCGCTGCTGCGCCGCGACCTCGAGCGCCTTGTCGAGCTGCTCGCCGGCATCGAGGGCATCGATGACATCGCACTCACCACCAACGGCCTGTTGCTCGCCGACAAGGCGCGCTCGCTCGCGGACGCCGGCCTCGATCGCGTGACCGTGAGCCTCGATGCCCTCGACGACGAGACGCTGCACACGGTCAGCGACGCGCCGATCTCGGCGACTCGCGTCCTCGCTGGCATCGACGCCGCGGTCGCGGCTGGGCTGAGCCCCGTCAAGGTCAACATGGTCGTCCGGCGCGGCGTCAACGAGGGCTGCGTGCTTGCGATGGCCGAGCGCTTCCGCAACAGCCGCCAGATCCTGCGGTTCATCGAGTTCATGGACGTCGGCTCGACCAACGGCTGGAGGGGTGATGAGGTGGTGCCGGCGGCGGAGATACGCGAGCGGATCGCCGCGCGCTGGCCTTTGGAGCCGCTCGAGCCGACACGGGTGGGTGAGGTGGCCACGCGCTACCGCTACCGCGACGGAGGCGGTGAGATCGGCTTGATCCACTCCGTCAGCGAGCCGTTCTGCTCCGGCTGCTCGCGAGCGCGCCTGTCCGCCGACGGCAAGCTGTTTACGTGTCTGTTCGCGCGCCGCGGACACGACCTACGCGCAACGCTCCGAGGCGGCGCGGGGGACCAGGAGCTCGCCGAGCGCACCCGCGCCATCTGGACGGCTCGCAGCGACCGCTACTCGGCGGAGCGGGCCGCACGTGAACGGACGCTCGAGTCGCCCGCCAAGGTCGAGATGTCCTACATCGGCGGCTAGCAACCGGCTAGCCGGGCGCCGTGGCCGCCGGTCGGGTGCTCGCCATCGCTCCCTCGAGACGCCGCTGGCGGCGGAAGTGCTCCAGGATCAGGACGCTCACAAGCGCCGCGTAGACACACCAGACCGAAGTGAACTCCGCTTCTCTGACGCTGAAGGCGATCGCGACCCCCACCAGATTCACCACGCCGAACCACTGCAGGTAGCGCCGGCTGGAAAGCAGCGCGGGGGCGCACGTCGCAATCACGTAGGCGACGGCCGCCTGTGTTTCCAGCGGGGTGTTGGAGACGTAGTTGATGCACGACGCCTGCTCCTGGGCGTAGATCGGATACTGGGTGACCTGCCAGAGCATGTATCCGCCGACGAGCAGCCCCAGCGCGATGAACGGCAGCACCCAGCGGCGGCGCGGGATGCTGGGCTCGATTAGGTACAGCCCGACCGGGACGATCACCGGCAGCACCGCATATGCATAGATCACGTAGATGTCTGTCGCGGTGTGATCGAGCCCGCTGGAAACCTCTCCGCGCAGGCCCAGCCAGACGAACCCCTCGCTGAACTGGTGAACCGCGAACAGCAGCGGCAGCGCACCGACGATCAGCTCGCGGCTCGCGCGCACGCGCCGCAGCGTCTCGACACCGACGGCTCCCACGAGAACCGAGGCGGTGAAATCGGCTTCCGGTGAAAAGCACATGGGGTGGGATTCTCCCTACCCGGCATGCACGACCGTCGCATCGCTGGGGTCGTCGCCGCCGTACCGGGGACGGGGCAGCGGCCACACCGACAGGTCCTCGGGCGCGAGCTCCAGGCGCAGGCGCTCCCCGATCGTCAGCTCCGTCGTCGCGGCGGTGCGCACTGTCAGCTCGAGCGTCCCCGCAAGGGCGACCGTGAGCTCGCGCGAGGAGCCGAGGTCGACGTCGTCGAGGAGCATCGCCTCGTAGGCTCCGCAGGGATCCAGGGTGACTCGCTCGGGGCGCACGCACCAGGTCACCTCGCTGCCCGGCGCCAGCGCCCGGGCGCCGACGTGGATCTCGGTGCCGTCGCTGCTGATCACTTCGCTCGTGACGGCGACGGCGCGGCGCGCGTTGGCGATCCCCAGAAGTGCGGCCACCTCTGGCGAGCTCGGTGCACGGAACACCTGCTCGCGCGTCCCGGCCTGGAGCACGCGGCCGCCGTCGATCATCACGATCTCGTCGGCTAGCAGCGCCGCCTCCTCGGGGTCGTGCGTGACAATCACCGTGCACAGCCCGGCCTCCCGCTGGAGGCGGCGCAGATCGCGCCGAAGACGATCGCGCACCGGCGCGTCGAGCCCGGTGAACGGCTCATCGAGCAGCAGCATGCGCGGCTCGATCGCCAGCGCCCGCGCCAGCGCGACGCGGCGCTGCTGGCCCCCGGAGAGCTCCTCCGGGTAGCGATCCTCCAATCCATCCAGGCCCAGGCGCCCGAGCCACCAGGCGGCCACGCCGGGGCGAGCGCCCACGCCGAGGGTGACCTGGCGCCAGACCGTGCGCCGCGGCAGCAGCGCCGGGTGCTGTGGCACGTACCCGATCCCGCGTCGCTCGGCGGGGAGCTGCTCGAGCGCACGCGACCCAGCATGGACGTGCCCGCCCTCGCTCTCCAGCAGGCCGGCGAGCAGGCGCAGCGTCATCGTCTTGCCCGCCCCCGAAGGCCCGAGCAGCGCCAGGCGCGGCCCGTGCGCCCGGTGGGCGATCTCGAGCGAGAAGTCACCGATGCGCCGGCTCAGCGCAAAATCCAGGCTCGGCGGAGAGCCTGCCGAAACCGGGACGGGGGTCACAGCGAGCGCTCCTCTGCTGCGGCGTCCCGGCGGCCGCGCGCCGGCGAGCAGCAGGATCACGAGCGCCACCCCCAATGCGGCGCCAACGGGCAGCATCGTGCCTGGGAGGCCGGTCTCGTCGAACTGGACGAACGTGAACACGGGCAATGAGAACGGGTGGTAGGCGAGGATCACCGTCGCACCGAACTCCGCGAATGCCCGCAGCCACGTCAGCAGGATCCCAGCGCCGATGCCGGCCAGCGCCGCGGGTACCGCCACGCGCGCGAAGCGCGCAAATGGTCCGAAGCCCAGCGTGGCCGCCACTTCCTCGAGGGCCGGGTCTACGGCCGCGAACGCCGCCCGCGCCGCAATGACCAAGAACGGCGCGGAGACGAATATCTGCGCGAGGACGATCCCGGTGCGGGTGTCGGTCAGCCGTCCGCCGAAGAGTTCCCCGAGGAGCGTGAACGGACCGACCACATAGAGCAGGAGGATGCCGCTCATCAGCGCCGGCAGCGCCAGAGGCAGCGCCACCATCGCCAGCGCCAGGCGCGATACGACGCCGTGCATGCGCGCCATCAGATACGCCAGCGGCGTCCCCAGGAGCGTGATCACCACGGTTGAGATCGTCGCGGTCTCAAGCGACGTCGCAAGCGCCGAGCCAAGCCCGGGCGAGGCGGGAGCACCCCCGGCGAGGCGCACCACGAAGGCGACGATCGGGACGAGCAGATAGAGGGCGAGCAGCCCGCCCAGCCAGGGCAGCGGGTTGCTCGCCCGAGTTCGCATCCGCCGCTCCTAGCCCGCGCCGACGATCCTGCGCAGGCTCTTGGGGACCGCCGAGGCCTTGCCGGAGAACGTCGGCTTGACGGGCACCAGCCCGTACTTCTGTTCCACGGCCTTGCGCTTGGGGCTCAGCAGGAACGACACCAGCGCTTCACCGCCAGCGGGGTTCGCGGCGTTTCTGAGCAGTGTCACCGTGTAGCTCGCGTACTTGTAGATCGGCGTCAGCGGAACCGTGGGCACGTGAGCGGTCTTCGCCTCCACGACGTAGAAGAACCCCGCGTCGATCTGTCCAGCCTGCAGGCGCGCCAACATCGATGTCTCTTCGAACACTGGGAACGAGCTCAGCGCTTTGACGAGGGTGGGATCGTGCAGCTTCTTGGCCGCCGCGTCGACTGCTTCGACGGTCAGCTTGCCCTTAGGATCCGCCTTCGGTTCGGTGCGCCCGACGAGGACGCCCGGCTCGGTGACGACCTTGTACCACGGCTTGCCGGCGGCCAGTTCCTTGCCGAACTTGGTGTTGCGGTCGTAGCCCAGAACGAGGCTCGAAGAGGTGAACGTCGAGTACCAGGAAACCCAGTTTCCGTTGGCGGACCCTTCCAGTTCGTGGTCGGCCGACGCCGCCGCGCTCACGAACACATCGCCCTGGCGCACCTTGCCCTTGATCGCGGCTGCGTCGGCGTTTGACCCGCCGCCGAAGCCTTCGAACGGGTAGCCCGTCGCCGCCGTGAATTCCGGGCCGAGCGACCTTTCCATGATGTCTATGAGCGAGCCGGCGAAGATCGCCGACACCGTGTTCTTCGCGCCCGCCGCGCGCGCGCCTGGCGCAGCGCCGGTTGACGCCGCCCCGAAGAGGCTGCTCCCGACCGTGAGTGTTGTAGTCACCGCGATCAGTGCGGCGCTCCGTGCCGTTCTCGTCACACGCCCAGGGCGTCGTGTCTCGACTCTTGTCATGTCTGCCCCTTCTCTTCGCTGGGAGTTCGCTCGACCATCACGGAGGTCGCCTTGACCGTCGCCGTTGCCTCGACGCCGGGTGCGAGCGCGAGCTCCTCGACCGAGTCGCGAGTGATCGCCGCGGTCACGAGGAACGGACCCGCCTCGATCTCGACCAGCGCCATCACGCCGTCGACCTCGACCGAACGCACCACTCCGGCGAAGCGGTTGCGTGCCGAGCCGCGCGTCCCCGTGCGATGCCGCTGGGGGCGATTTGCCAGGCGCTGCACCTCGGCCTGCGAGACCCGCCGGCGGTTGCGCTCGTCGCGGTGGCTTCGCAGCTTGCCGGCACGGTCCCAGCGGCGGAGCGTGTCGACGCTCACGCCGATCGCCGCGGCCGCGTCCCCGAGTGAGAGGTCAGATTGCTTCTGCCCGGGCAATGCATAGGCAGCCTACCAGGCGAACTCTCGCGTGGCCAGCGCGCCGATAGGCGGTCGTTTCCGGCACATTCTGGAAGGGGTAACGTCCACATGAGCGATGCAAACCTCTGCGAGGATCGAGGGCATAGCCGCGCTGAAGCGCGTCACGCGCGACGGCGAGAGCGACCTGGTCGCGATCGAGGAGCCGCTCGAGATCCGCGTCGACGGGGATCCGATCGCGGTGACGATGCGAACGCCCGGCCACGACGAGGAGCTGGCGGTCGGGTTTCTCTACGGAGAGGGACTGATCGAGCAAACCCCGGCGGTGGGCCTGACCGACGACCTCGCCGCCAACACGATCGAAGTTGCCGGACCGCTGACCCGCCAGCCACGCGCGCGGCGCTTCTACACGACGTCCTCCTGCGGCGTGTGCGGTAAGGGCGCGCTCGAGGAGGTCGCCGTGCATTCGCCGCAGCTGCTGCCAGGTCAGCTGGTCGCCCGGAGCCTGCTCGCGGAGGCTCGTGCAACCGGGGTTCGCGCGGACCGGTGGCCTGCACGCCACCGGACTCTTCGATGCGAGCGGCGAGCTGCTGTGCGTGCGCGAGGACGTTGGCCGCCACAACGCGATGGACAAGGTGCTCGGATGGGCGCTGATGAGTGCGCGTCTGCCACTCGCAGAGGCGCTGCTGTGCGTCAGCGGCCGCTTGTCGTTCGAGCTCGTGCAGAAGGCCGCGGTCGCAGGCTGTCCGATCCTCGTCGGTGTCGGTGCGCCGACCTCACTCGCGGTGGAGCTGGCCGCCGACCGCGGCGTGACGCTCTGCGGGTTCGCGCGTCGCGGACGCGTCAACGTCTACACCCACGCCGAGCGCGTGGGTTGACCCAGACAGCGTAGACCTGAGGATTCCTGTAACTCGCGCCGCGCGGGTAGTAGTCTCTGCGTCCTCGTGCTGAATGCGCTGCTGTTTCTCCTGCCTGCCGTCGTAATAGCGGTGCCGCTGCTCGCACGGCGTTTTCCAGGTGAGCGCGCGCTGCTGGCTCTCCGTAGAGCCGAGCCGGCTCGCTGGCCGCGCCCGCGATCGTGCGCACCCTCATCCCGCCCGCGTATCGCCGTCCTGGCGCGCGGCGGGCTGCTGATCGGTCGTTCCCTCGCGGTCCGTCCGCCTCCCGCCGTGATCGCGGCGAGCTAGAGCTTCTCGTCCCCCGCCCGGGGACTCGCCTGCTCGTCCCGAGCCAGTTTGTCTGTGTGCGCGCACGGCGTCAGTTCACGCCTGCGCGCGGTCGATCAGCGGATGGTCAGCAACAAAGGAGCCTTCGATTTCCCGTTCACTCGCTATCGCACGCCTCACCCCGGTCGTGCTCGCGCTCGCAGCTGTCGGGCTGCTCGTGAGCGCGCCCGCGGCCTCGGCACACGCGCAACTGCTGGGCACCTCACCGACGTCGGGCTCGACTGTTCCGACGCAGCCGACTGAGGTGATCTTCGAGTTCAACCAGAACGTCGGCGGAACGCTCGGCGCGGTGCGCGTGTACGACGCGCAGGGTAACGAGGTCGACAACCTCGATGTCTCGCACCCCGATGGCAACGAGCACTGGATGGGCGTCGGTCTCAAGCCGCACCTGCCCGATGGCACCTACACCGGGACCTACCGGGTGATCTCAGCCGACACGCACATCGTCTACGGCGGGCTCGTGTTCAACATCGGCCACGCGGGGGTGGCGCCGAAGTTCACCGTCGCGGGCCTGATCGGCAAGAACAAGAGCGGCAAGGTCACGGAGGTTGCGTTCGGCGTCGTACGCGGGCTCAACTACCTCACGCTCGCTCTGATGGTCGGCGGCCTCATCTTCCTCTTCTTCGTGTGGAGACCCGCCCTGACGAGGGTTGGCGCCGGCGAGCAGCGCTGGTCGCTGGCCACCGGCGCTTTCGCAAAGCGCCTGCGACTGCTGTTCGCGACCGCGATCGTGCTCGGTGCGCTCGTCAGCGTGCTCGGTGTGCTCTTGCAGGGCGCGACCGCGGCGGGTGTCTCCTTGTGGGCATCGCTGAAAAGCGCCGTCATCAACGACACCCTCGATAGCCGCTTTGGGACGGTATGGGGCCTGCGTGCGATCGATTGGATCCTGCTCGGCGGCCTGCTGCTAACGGCGAGAGCAATGCACAGAGACGCGATCCCAGATGTGCATGCAGGTGCGGAGGACGCGGGCGGCCCGAGGTTGAGTGCACCTCCGCCGCGTCTGTTGCTCGTGCTGCTGGGGATCGGCAGCGCCTACCTCCTGTGCACCCCGGCGTTGGCCGGTCACGCGAGCATCGAGAGTCCCACCGGCGTGTTCTTCCCCTCAGACGTGCTGCACGTGGGCGCCGCGAGCATCTGGGTTGGAGGGATCGCCTGCCTGCTGCTTGTCCTGCCGGGCGCCACGCGCCAGCTCGAGGGTCCCGAGCGCAGCCGGCTCCTGCTCGCGGCGCTCGCGCGCTTCTCGCCGATCGCTTTGAGCTCGGTGGTCGTGATCGCGATCACCGGGATCATCCAGGCCTACATAGACGTGCGCAGCGTCCACGGGCTACTGCATTCCACCTACGGGACGCTGATCATCGTCAAGACGGTGCTGCTGGCGCTGCTGATCGGCATCGGGTGGGTCAACCGCGAGCGAGTGATCCCGGCGCTCGAACGCCTCGTCGGCGACGGCCGCTCACCCGGAGGTATCGGCGCCTTGGCGCGGCGGACGCTGCGCGGCGAGCTCGCGCTGATGCTCTGCGTCTTCGGAGTCACAGCGGCGCTCATCAGCTACGCACCGCCGATCGACGCCGCATCGGGACCGTTCTCGACGAATACAACAATCGGCTCAGCCGAGCTCGAGATGACGGTCGAACCCGCAAAGGTCGGCCTCAACACGATCCACCTGTATCTCATCGATGCAAAGACCGGTGCCCAGTTCACCGCGACGAAGGAACTCACGGCCGTCGCCAGGCTGCCGTCGAAGGGAATCGGTCCGCTGCCGCTGAAGGCGAACCTCGCCGGGCCGGGTCATTACGTGCTGAACGCCGCCGTGCTCAGCCCGGGCGGCACATGGGAAATCGAAGTCACCGACCGCGTCTCCGAATTTGAACAGTCCAGCCGCACCGTGAAGGTGCCCATCGGCTGAGAAGCCCCCGACATCCAACACATCCACGGCCCCTCATTCACCCCTACTCAGGAGCGACACAGATATGAAAGCGAAGTCGATCGCCGCGCTCGCCGCTGCGGTGGCGCTGCTTGTCCCAGCCACCGCACAGGCGCACATCAGCCTGCATCCCAACACGATCCCCGCGGGAGCGTTCGCGACGCTCGACGTGCGCGTTCCGGGCGAGCAGGAAGGCGCCTATGTGACGAAGGTGGATGTCCTGTTCCCCCAGGGGTTCACGGGCGTCGATTACGAAAACGTGCCCGGCTGGAGCACCAAGATCATCGAAACGAAGCTCGCGACGCCGATCAAAGAAGACGGAGAAACAATCAACTCGGAGGTGTCCCAGATCGTGTGGACGTGGGCCGGCCCGCTCGGGAAGGTCAACAACGGCCAGTTCATCAACTTTCCGCTCTCCCTCGCGATCCCCGAGGACGCGACGGGCAAGGCGCTGGAATTCAGGACTGTCCAGAGCTACAGCAACGGCCAGGTCGTCCATTGGATCTCCCCCTCGCTGACCGCAGAACATCCCTCGCCGCGGATCAACGTCACCACCAAAGGCGGCGTGATCCAGGATATTGCCGGTGACGAGGCAGGCCCGCAAGCCGGCCAAACAGCCGCAGTCACACCCGCGCCAAGCTCGACACCCGCCGCCGCGCAGTCAACTACCACCGGAGCCAGCAAGGGCCTCGCGATCGCGGCACTCATCGTCGGGGCGCTCGGGCTGATCGCCGGCCTCGCCGCGCTCGTGACGTCACGTCGAAGGGAGGCTGCCTAGCAGCGCCTGTCAAGCTTGCCGGGCTGATGTCCGATCGTGAGATCCGCTCGTGGCTGATGGACATGGACGGCGTGCTGGTGCGCGAGGAGCAGCCGATCCCCGGCGCCGAGCGCTTCCTCGCGCGCCTGCACGAGCTCGGCTTGCCGTTCCTCGTGCTGACGAACAACTCCATCTATACGCGCCGAGACCTCGCCGCGCGCCTGGCCGCCAGCGGCCTGCACGTGCCCGAGGACGCGATCTGGACCTCCGCGCTCGCGACGGCGCGTTTCCTGCGCGACCAACGCCCTGGAGGCTCCGCCTTCGTGATCGGCGAGGCGGGCCTGACGACCGCGCTCCACGACGCCGGCTACACGCTGACCGAGCGTACCCCCGACTATGTGGTGCTCGGCGAGACGCGGACCTACTCGTTCGAGCGTATAACTCGCGCCATCCGGCTGATCGCAGCCGGCGCGCGCTTCATCGCCACGAACCCTGACGCCACCGGCCCGACTGCCGACGGCCCGCTGCCCGCCACCGGGTCCGTCGCGGCACTGATCAGTCGTGCGACCGGTGTCGAGCCCTATTTCGTCGGCAAGCCCAACCCGCTAATGATGCGCTCCGCGCTGAACGCCATTGAGGCACACTCCGAGACAACCGCGATGATCGGAGACCGCATGGACACCGATGTGATCGCCGGGCTCGAGGCCGGGATGGAGACGGTCCTGGTGCTGACGGGCGTGACCACGCGCGAGGCTGCAGAGCGTTACCCGTTCCGTGCGTCGCGGATCGTCGACTCCGTCGGCGATCTGCTCGACACGCTGGGATGAGCAAGACAAAGCGCCGCTCTTCATGTGCGCTTGGACGACAGCTCTGCCGCAGCGCTCAGTGTCATCGCGCTCGTCTTGGGTCTCTAGTTTGTTTGCCGACCAGAAAATTGGACCTTGGTCCGCCCAGCGCTCATCTCTTGATCTTCACGGCTTTGATCTTGTACTTGTCCTTCTTACCGGCTGCATTCGTGCCGTTCGGAGTCGTCACGTAGATCGCCACCGTTCCCACCGCCTCTCCAGGGCTCACTACCTCGATTGAGCTGGGCGAAACGTAGATCACCGTCTTCGCGGCAACAGAGCCGAACTTGACGCCCGCAACTCCAGCGAATCCCGTGCCGGTAAGCGTAACCATGGTGCCACCTGCGGAGCTGCCCTTTTTGGGCGAGACCGCGGTGATGGTCGGTGCCGGTCCGGCGGCAATAGCCGCGCTGAACACCGTTCCTTCCATCTGTTTGAGGCTTGGTTCGGTGTTGCCGTCAATCGTCACGGTGACGCACGCGGGCGCGTTGCCTGACCCCGCCTTGTACAGCTCGTTTGACACGGCCTGCCATGCCCCGGTATCGCGGCCGGTGCCGGTGTTGAGCCCAGCTGGATTATACCATTTCACCGTCTGGGCTCCGTAAAGTTCGCAGTCGGTGAATTCGAGTTTCCCGAAGCTGTTGCCTTCGCTGAGGAACACGTCAAAATACGACCCCGCCCTGAAGGTGAGTTGTTCGGTCAGGCTCGTGGGGATGCCTTCATACTGGCCTACGGCGACGGTGCCCGTCCCTTCTGCCGCCGTTGCCGTCAACGCTGCCCCAGCATCGCTCGCGGTCGCCGCTTCGAGTGGGTTTATCGTCAAGCCAACGCCGCTGTTCGCGAGCGTTGTAAACGTCGTCCCGCTCGGAGCGCCTTGGCCGTCCTGGTTTTCGGCGTACGCCCGGTAGACATATTCCGTATTCGGGCTCAGGCCTGTGAGGTGCACAGTCACATGCACCGGTACATGGCCCGCCGCCGGCAGATCGCTGCAGGTCGCGCGCTGAGTTTCGCCCGAGCCGGCCGCTTCGTATTCGACTTCGCATCGGTCGATCGCGACGTAGTTGGGGTTGATCGACAGATTCAGCGTCGCACTGGATTTGGTGAGTTCCGAGGTGCCTTCAGCGACAACGGTCGGTTCAAGACCCGGAATCACGCTGGGCGACCATTCCGACACGGGTCCTGCGCCGATCACGTTTTCGCCGAGAACCCGAAACTCGTATTCCGAGCCGTTGGTGAGGCCCCCCACGGTGGCTTCGTTCCGACCACGCGCCGTCTTGGCAGGGACGAGTTCGGAGAAACAGTCATTGGCGTTCACTGTCCCGCCTTGAACTTCGCACGCTTCGACCCAGTACCACCCTACCGGGGCGCCGCGGTCGCTCGGTTCGTTAAAGGCCACGGTCGCCTGTTCTGACTGACCGTAGCCCGCTTCAGCGCTAACGCTCTGCGGCGCGCCGGGCAGTTCGCCCGGCACAACGCCGCGGATCGTAGCCTTGGGACAGCCCCCCGCTTCAGACTCCGCCACGACATTGCAGGCATACACCGTCAGTTCGTAGGCTTCACCGTTTACAAGCTGGGACACCGTGATCGGACTCGCCGACCCCGAGACGGCTTCTTCGACGCCCGTGCGTTCGTTTGTGGCCACGACCGTGAATGTTTCGGCGGGTTCAGCGTAGTTGAATGGCTCGCCAAACGACACCGACACCCGACCAGGGCCGGACACCGCGGTTATGTCTGCTGGTGCTTCCGGTGCTCGGCCGATAACGATGAGATTGGATTCGCTCGACCACGAGCCGTATCCGGCCGAGTTCTTCGCCCGCACACGGAATTCGTAGCTTTCACCAACGGTGAGATCGGGCACTGCCACCGACGAAGAGGAGGCGGCATATGGACCGTAATATTGGTCGGGACAGCCACTCGCCGCGGCGATGCATTCCACCTGGTAGCTTTCGATCGCCGAGCCGCCATCGGACGACGGAGCCGTAAGGGTCATAACAGCTTCCCAACTACGCACGGTAGCGGACCCGTGTTTGGTTACGACCTCCTTCGATGTCACGACCTGGATCACGGGAGCCGTCGGTGCTTCTGGCTTAGGGGTCGCAGTAGCGGTGTAGTTGGCGTCATAGCTTTCACCGACAGCGTTCTTAGCACGCACGTAAAGGTAATAGGGGTCACCGTTTGTGAGGCCGGTCACGGCAAGCGGGCTGCCGGTGCCCTGCGCGCGAGCGATCTGAACGCCGGTACCGACCGAGTTCACCGCCTCCACTTCGTAGGAGGTGATCGGCGAACCGCCGTCCGTAGCTGGCGCTTTGAAAGCAACCCGCAACTGCGTGTTGCCCGAGGTCACGCTCGTGACGGCAGGCGCAGCCGGGGCAGCGCCAAAAGCCGCGATGGTTGTCGGATTCACAGTATTGCTCCGGGAAACCTGAGAATAGAGATATCCCCCAAACAGGACCACCTGTTCCGTGCCAGCGTCGTCGACCATATTGGCTTGGAGAAGATCAGGAGGACTCGCGGATGGATGCTGTTCGGTCCAGCTGGTGCCGTTAAACGTCCACGTAGCCTTGTCGCCGTGAGCAGCGTTCGTGTCTCCAACTAGCAGGACGAGTTCGTTAATCGCTGGATCGTAAGCCATGGCGGATCGAAACTCGCCGGGCGGGCTTGTAGCAGGGTGGAGCTGAGTCCAGTTGGTGCCATTCCAGACATACGTTTCGTTACTGAGGTGTTCGAGGGAATTCGCTACCCACGGCTTTCCCCCAAAGAGGACGAGGCCTACGCCTGGCTCATAGGCCATCGAAGGGCTAGTCAAGTACGGCATGACGGTCGCGGTATGTTGCAAACTCCAGTCGCTTCCGGTCCAAAGCCAGGTTTCCCTCTTGGGTTCTTGAGCCTCGTCCTGGCCGCCAAAGAGGACGAGCTGCTGCGTAGCCGGGTCATATGCCATCGCGGAGCCTTCGATGCCGTCTTGCCAAGCGGCCGCCGCTTCTCCAGGCGTGTGCTCTGTAGCAATCGGTAGCCAGTAGCTGCCCTCAAAGATGTATGTTTTCGCATTGGCTGGGAAGCCATTCGAGAAAGATTCACCGTTGATGCCGCCAGTCAGTATGAGCTGACCAGTGTGCGGATCATATTCCATCGATGCAGATTCGACTGGCGGCATCGACCAGCCAGGGGCATAGTGGACTTGGGCGATGCTCGTGCCGTTATAGATGGACGTTTCGGTGCCGAAACACCAGCCGGCTGGTGCGTTGACACTCTTGTCGGCTGGTGGACATTCCGCGATCGGGAAGCCGCCACCAAAGATCACGAGCCCATAATGAGGGTCGTACGCCATCGCCGCGCCAGAAATGGCCGGAAACGTCGGGCCGCTCAAACTGGACCAAGTGGATGCGGATAGCGTGGCCGCGCTTGCCGGCGCTGCCACGACGCTGAGGGCCATGAGGCAGCCCGTGGCGAGCAACCCGGCTGCGGTCATCATGCCTAGCGCGCGCCCGAACATGGCGTTGATTCGCGTGTGCATGCTACGAGCGGCCCACAGCATCAGTCCCTCATAGTTCTCGAACGTTTTCATCACGCCACCCCTTATGCCTCGTAGGTTCGCGGTCAACCCGAGCGTTCCCCGCGCGCTCCCCAACTCCATACCCTCGATCCCTGGGCAGGTCGGTGATATGACGCGGCGCGCACGCACGGAGACGCCGCTGCACGCGTACTACCGGTCGTCCCTGCCGTCGCCCCCCCGGGGTTAGTTGTCTCGATCAGCTCTTACTACGCGGACCCATCCGCATCAGCTCAGCCCATGAGCGAGGCGGATACTGTCAGCACGGCCTGAGCTTGTCAATAGAGCCGAGGAGTTGTTTACGGCTCAAGCCGCTCTCCGAGCAATGCCAGTGCAGGCCGGCCCTCGCACCGAAGTTGCGCAAGGACGAACGGCGAGCATCTCGACGGCGCGTAGCAGGATCGTTGCAACAACGACAACGAGCCCGGACTCGAAGCGACGACCGACTGGGTGCGATACGACCCTCTGGACGGGGATCCCGTCGACTACTCCTGCTCGACCCAGCCGAAGGAGCGCTGGACGGCCTTCTTCCATTGTGCGTACTGGCGTTCGCGCTCTGACTCCTCCATCGCGGGCTCCCAGCGCCTGTCCTCGGACCAACGCTCGCGCAGGTCGTCCTGGTCAGGCCAGAAGCCAACCGCCAGCCCCGCTGCGAACGCGGCGCCCAATGCCGTCGTCTCCGTTACGGCCGGGCGTATCACCGGCACCCCGAGCACGTCCGCCTGGAACTGCATGAGCAACTCGTTGGCTGTCATTCCACCGTCGACCTTCAGCGCGCCGAAGGGAACACCGGCAACGGCGTTGGCCTCGTCGACCACCTCGCGGGTCTGCCACGCGGTCGCCTCGAGCGCCGCACGCGCGATGTGCCCGCGGTTGGCGTAGGCGGTCAGCCCGACGATCACGCCGCGTGCGTCGTCGCGCCAGTAGGGCGCGAACAGCCCGGAGAAGGCCGGCACAAAGTAGACACCGCCGTTGTCCTCGACGGTGCGCGCAAGCTCCTCCACCTCGGCAGCGCTGTCGATCAGCTCCAGCCGGTCACGCAGCCACTGGATCAGCCCGCCGGTGACCGCGATCGAGCCCTCCAGAACGTACGTCGGCTTGCCCTCACCGAGCTTGTAACCGACGCTCGTCAGGAGCTTCTGCGAGTGCACGACCTCCACGCCGGTATTCATCAGCAGGAACGAACCGGTCCCGTAGGTGTTCTTCGCCTCGCCGCGCGCAAAGCACGTCTGGCCAAACAGCGCTGCTTGCTGGTCACCGAGGATGCCCGCGACCGGACGGCCGGCGGCGGCTGTCCCGGACGCCTCGCCGTAGACCTCGCTGGAAGAGCGGATCTCAGGAAGCATCGACCGCGGGATGCCCATCAGCTCGAGGCTCGGCGCGTGCCATTCGAGCGTCTCGAGATCCATCAGCATCGTGCGACTGGCGTTCGTCACGTCGGTCACGTGCACACCGCCGTTTGCTCCGCCGGTGAGATTCCACAGCACCCAGGTATCCATCGTTCCGAACGCGAGCTCGCCGTTCTCGGCGCGCTCGCGCGCGCCGTCGACGTTGTCGAGCAGCCACGTCACCTTGGGGCCGGAGAAATACGTGGACAGCGGCAACCCGACGCGCTCGCGCAGGCGATCGACACCCGCCTCGCCGGCGAGCTCGCGGACGAGCTGGTCCGTACGCGTGTCCTGCCACACGATCGCGTTGTGGATCGGCTTGCCGCTCTCGCGGTCCCAAACGACCGTCGTCTCGCGCTGGTTGGTGATCCCGATCGCCGCGACGTCGCCGGCCTCGGCGTCGGACTTAGCGAGCGCACCGCCGATCACCTCGCGCGTGTGGTGCCAGATCTCGCTCGCGTCGTGCTCGACCCAGCCGGCCTTTGGCGTGATCTGCTCGTGCTCGCGTTGATCCACCGCGACGATCCGGCCGTCCCTGTCGAACAGGATGAAGCGACTGCTCGTCGTTCCCTCGTCGATCGCCCCCACGTACTTCGGCATCTGCCACTCCTCCTCGGTTGCTCGGCGGGGTTTATCGCATCCAGCGCGCCCCCAGCGCCTGGGCGCTACCCTCGGCCGATGAGCTCATCGGCGCCGGCGGCCACCGAGACGATGGTCGCAGCGGTCGAGGCCGACCTCGAGGAGCTTGTCGCCATCTCGAGCCCGTCCGGTGACGCGAGCGGCGCCGACGCGGCGCTCGCGCTGTGCGCGCAGCGGCTCCCCCCATCAGCGACGATCGAGCGTGTCCCGTGCTCATCTCCTGGCCACGCGCGCGACCTGCTGGCTCGCATTGACGGCAATGGCGCTCGCCGGGTGCTGCTCCTGGGCCACGTCGACACCGTGGTGGCCGACTCCGAACACCGCCCGCTGAGCCGTGAAGGCGACATCTGGCAAGGGTCGGGGGCGGTCGACATGAAGGGGGGCGTGGCACTGGCGCTCGCGCTCGCGCGGTCGCTGGCGCAGAGACCTGACGCGTTCGCCGAGCTCGGCGTGCTGCTGGTGGTCGACGAGGAGTGGCGCTCAGAGCCGTTTGCCCATGTGCAGCGATTCAGCGACTACGACGCGTGCCTGTGTTTCGAGGCCGGTGAGCGCACACCGACGGGAGCCGAGGGCGTGGTCGTCAAACGCAAGGCCGCGGGCACGCTGCGCGTTGGCGCCCACGGCCGTGCCGCGCACGCCGGCTCGAATCCCGATGCGGGCGCCAATGCGCTGCTCGCGCTCGCCGAGGCCGCGACCGCAGCGGCCAGCTTGCACGACCCCGCCGGTCCCGAGGCCCTGAGCGTGGTGCCGAGCAGGATCCGCGCCGGCGGGGCGATCAACGTCGTGCCGGCAGAGGGAGAGCTGATGATCGACGTGCGCGCCGATAGCGACGCGTCATTCGCACGGGTGAGCAAAGCCATCCACGACTCCGCCGGCGCCGTGCGTCTGGAGGTGGAGCTGGTCCGCAGCTGGCCCGGGATGGACACACGCGCGGCGAGCAGCGGGCTACTCGAGGCCGCGAGCGCTCGTCTCGGCCGTGAGATCGCCGGCGTAGCGCGCGGCGGAGCCAGCGACGCGAGTCACTTCGCGGGCGCGATCCCGATGACGATCGACGGACTCGGGCCTCGCGGCGGCCATGCACACTCGCCGGAGGAGTACGTCTACGGTCCCTCCCTGCGCGAGCGCGCGGAGCTGACGCTCGCGCTCGCGGAGGCGCTGCTCCGATGACCTGGAAGCGCTTTCGCACCGCCGCGCTGCTGGAGCTCCTCGCAATCGTCGCCGTCGCGGCTGGATTGGCGTTCGCCGTGCAGGCGTTCGTGATCAAGCCATACCGCATCCCGAGCGGCTCGATGGAACCGACGCTCGCGAAAGGACAGCGCGTGCTGGTCAACCGCCTTGGCACGGACTTCGACGAACCGCACGTCGGCGAGGTGGCTGTGTTCCACCCGCCCGAAGGCGCCGAACAGCAGCAGTGCGGACCGACGCCCCACACGGTCGAGCCCGGGGGTGCGGCATGCGCGCAGCCGATTCCCACCGAGGCGAGCGTCAACTTCGTCAAGCGCGTCGTGGCCGGACCGGGAGACGAGATCTACATCGCCGAAGGCCACGTCTACCGCAAGGCCGCAGGCACGAAGCGGTTCGCGCCGGAGAAGGACTCCTACATCAAAGCGTGCGGAGGGAGCGCCGAGTGCAACTTCCCCACCCCGATCACGATCCCGGCGGGGCACTGGTTCATGATGGGCGACAACCGCGGCGACTCGGACGACAGCCGTTTCTGGGGTCCGGTTCCGACCGGCTGGATCATCGGCCAGGCGATCTTGACGTACTGGCCACCGGATCGCATCGGGATCTTCTAGCAGGTGCGCTGAGCTTTTCACCACAAGCGCTTTCGCGCAGCGGCGTCGCCAGTGGACCGATCGGGTCGATACGATCAGCGACCCATGAATGACACAGCGTGGATGGGGTCAGGTCAGACGACTGCGTACCTGAGCGAGTCCGCCCCCGCTGCCCCCGCGTCGGTGTCATGGGCCCGGCGGATCGTGGGCGACTTCGCCTCAGCCGCCGGGCTCGCGGGCCAACGCCTGGAGGACGTACGCCTGGCGACCTCCGAGGCCGCCACCAACGCAGTTGCATACGCATATGACGACGTGCCCGGAGAGATCCACGTGATCGCCGCTGTCGTGTCACAGGAGCTGTGGCTGGTGGTCGCCGACGACGGGACCGGCATGCGCGCGAGGCCCAGCGAGATCCGTGGGCTGGGTCTCGGGCTCGGCCTGATGGCGCAGCTGAGCGACGCGCTGACGATCCTCGCGCGCTCCAGCGGCGGCGTCGAGGTCCGCATGCGCTTCGATCTCGGCGACGGCGCAGAGGCGGCCGCTAGTCGCGCGGGTCGGTAGCTTCCGCCGTCTCTGCAGCCACCGGTTCACGTGCGCGCACACCGGTTCTTGAAGAGATGGTGAACCACACGCGCGTGCCGTCATCGCCGGGAACGACTCCCCACGCCGTCGACAGCGCCTCCACAATGCGCAGTCCGCGCCCGGAGCACTCCTGCGATGTCGGCGATCGCAGCGTCGGGCGTCCCCTACCGGCGTCGCTCACCTCGACGCGAATCTCGCCATGTTGGTGGTGTATCACAACCTCGAAGTCGGTTTGAGCATGTTGCACGCAATTGGTGGCGAGCTCACACACCATCAGCTCCACGGCATCCACAACCTCCTCGGATTGCCCGCTCAGGGTCTCTCGGACGAAGTGGCGCGCGGCCGTCACGGATTGCGCCCGGCAGCTGAATCGACGTGCGCGAGTCACGACTCGATGCGCAGCACGTCCGACAGGCCGGTGAGCTCGATCACGCGGCGAACGACCGGCGACGCGTCGCGCAGGCGCACGGCTGCCACCTTCGCCGCAACCCCGAGCAGCACGGCGATGCCGGCGCTGTCGATGAAGCGCAAGCCGCTGAGATCGAAGATCAGCTGCGCGGAACGGTCGCCGGTGAGCGGCGCCAGCGACGCATCGAGCGCATCGGCGTTAGCGCTGTCGAGCTCGCCCGACAGATTCACGATCGTCGCGCCCGTTTGATCTGTGCTGGTCTCGACGACGACCTCGGCGCCGGCGTTTTCCCCTAGCTCTGCCATTGGATCCCAACTATCGCAGTGTCGTCCTGGTGGTCCGCGCTCGCGAGGTCACGCGCGAGCGCGCTCAGCAACTCGTCGAGTGGGAGGTCCGTCCCGGTGGCCGCTTCACGCAACCGCTCCAAGCCGACATCGAGGACCTCGCCACGACGCTCGACCAAGCCGTCGGTGAAGGCTACCAACGTCGCGTGCGGTGGAACTGTGACGACGGCCTCGCGATAGTGCGACTCACGCATGACACCGATCGGAACATCGACCTGGAACTCGACATAGCGTCCGTCATCGCCGTTGATCACCAGCGGCGCCATGTGACCCGCGCTGGCGACGGTCACAGTGTGAGCCTGCACATCGATGAGTGCACACAGCACCGTCGCAAAGTAGTCATGCTTGGCGCTGTTGACGAAATCCGAGAGCTTCGCGAGGACGGTGGCCGGGCCGCTGTCCTCCGTCGCGTAGGCGAGGGCCGCGTATCGCAGCGCCGCCATCGCGGTGGCGGCGCGGAGCCCGTGCCCGGAGACATCGCCGATCAAGAGAAGCGCACACTGGTCATCGACTTTGACTACGTCATACCAGTCGCCTCCGACGTCGATTCCGGATGCGGCTGGAACGTAGCGCGCGCTCACCCGCACGCCCTCGAGCTCGGGCAGCGCGTCGGGAAGCAGAGCGTGCTGGAGCGTCTGCGCGATTCCACGCTGCTGGGTGTACATCCGCTCGTTCTCTGTGGCGACGCGGTCGAGATCCACAGCCAGCTGCTCAGCGTGGCGTCGGCGCCGCGCCAAGCGATCGGTGATCAGTGCGGCCGCTAGTGTCAGCAGCACCCCCACGCCGGCGATGATCCACGGCAGGCTCTGGAAGAAGCTACCGGCGAGCGATCCCCTGGGTGTGATCACGAGCGTGAAAGCGCTGTCACCGAACGGCACGACGTCCGAGGCCTGACGCCCGGTAATCGGGAATTGGCGCACGCTCGTCAGCAACAGGTTGGCGCGGCTCCGGGAGCGACCAAGGTACAGCGCGTAATTGAGATCGGAGAAACCTGACCCGCTCGCGATCCGCGAGCGTCTGTTCTTGGGAAGCAGCCCTTCCGCGTACGCGGCGAAGCCATTCTTGGCACCCGGCGTCGCGTACAGGTAGCCGAGCGCCGGCGTCTTGGAGCCGAGGATTCCGGTCACGCTCAGCAGCGAGCTTCCCTTGGCGCGCGCGAAGAACTGCTGTGCCTGTCGCGGCAGCGTGGCCAGCACCGGGCGCGAGCCGATAACCGTTGCCGGCGCCGGCCGGGAGTTGCCCAGCCGCCACAACGACGCCGACTGGAACTGGCGACCCGTACCCACGTACGGCGCCATGAAGGCACGGAACTTGTGAGCATCCCCGCCCGTCGCGTCTGCGAGCTCGGCGGCCGACGCGAGCGGCGTCTGCACCGTCGGCACGGCGGCACTTAACAGCGATCCCAGCTCGAGGGCGTTCAATTTCAGCAGACGCGTCTCGTTGCGGTCGTACAGGCTGACGGCCGTCAGGGTCAGCGCCGCCGTCACGACCAGCCCCAGGATCAACGCGATCACACCGGCCCGCGGCGGCCTCACCAGAGTCATACCCGGCGCTAGCTTAGCCGCCCTTCGTCAGGCGTG
The DNA here is from genome assembly GCA_963737025.1 of uncultured Solirubrobacteraceae bacterium. GTDB lineage: Bacteria > Actinomycetota > Thermoleophilia > Solirubrobacterales > Solirubrobacteraceae > Palsa-744. Next base: position 358,780 of record CAVTRA010000003.1, on the reverse strand, counting down.
GCGGGCGAGACGCTGCAGCCCGCGGCGGGTGCTCGATGGAGCGCCTCCACGCCACGGCTGCCGCGCCGGGGACCACGCTTACATATTGCCGTCGCCGTCGCTCGGGCCACCGTTGTTGTCAGAGTCGCCGTCGCCGCCGTTGTTCTGGGGAATGGCACCTTCGGCGCTCTTCACCGCGGCCGGTTCCTCGGGGGCGGCGGGTTCCTTCGGCGCGGCGGGTTCCTTCGGCGCGGCGGGTTCCTTCGGCGCCGTTGGTTCCTTTTGCGCCGGCGGAGCCGCGGGGGTCGTGACGGGAGCTGCAGCGGCGCTCGAGCTTGACACGCTCGGCACTGCTGCCTTGTCGGTTGTCTTTGCCGCGGTCTTGGCCGCCGCCTTCGGCGTGGTGCTCACCGGGGCGGGCGCGGCCGCGGTGGTCGCCGGGACGGCAGCGGGCGTCGTGGCGCTCGTACCGGCGTGACCGTAGCTTCCGGCCGCCGAGCCGCAGCCAGCGACGACGAGCGCGACGCCGATCGCCCCGCTGAAGCACGCCCGCGGACTCCTGCTTCGACGACGTTTGGGCACGACGAGACGGCGAGTCTTCGGACGGATCATCGGGGTCATCCCTTCGGTTTGGCAGTGCGACCGTCGCAATGCGCGTTACCAAGAGAGACGCGCGCGAGGAAAGAACCTTCCCGAGTGACGGTCGACGCGGCCCAGTCGGTGCGGATAGGTTCGCCCGCCAGCGCTGATGAACGGCCTCTCCAACTCACAGAGTCGAGCGCACAGCGAAGCGAGCGAATTCATCAAAAACAAACTGCCGGGTCTCCTGGAAACGTCTTCACCAAAGAAGGCGCGACGTGCAATGTCAACTTCCTCACGTCGGGTAACGAGAAGAAAATGAACGAATCGGCCGAAAAACCGGACGCCGTGATCAGGAAGGCTTCACCAAACTGGATGGCTAGCTCCGCGGCGGCTGGCCCATCTCCAGGCGCGAGGAAGACTCGAGCACGCCGCGGCCGTCGCTGCGCAGGCGGGTGACACTGCAGGCGAGACCATCGATGATCTCGACCACGACAGCCCCCAGCACTATCTCGCCGTCGGCTGGTCCCGGAGGCAGCTCGGCGGCGACTAGCCCGCGGACACGCGCGACCACGCCTCGCGCGTCCATCCCCTGCGGCCCGCCCGAGGGACCGGTCATGCCCACATCGGTGACCAGAGCCGTGCCGCCCGCGAGCAGGTGCAAGGGCAGCGTCGGCTCGTGCGTGTGCGTGCCGAGGACCGCAGCGACCTGTCCGTCGAGCGCATAGGCGAGCGCCTGCTTGGCGGTGACCGACAGTGCGTGCATGTCGATGATCGTCGCCGGTCCGGGCGGCAACGCGCTCCACGCTGCGTACGCGTCGATCGTCATGCGGGCGAACGGTGGAGCCACATCGAGCGCGGCCCGGTCTGCAAAGACGACGACACGCACGGCCTCGCCAGAGACGGTCAGCGTGAGCGTGCCGCGCCCAGGCACCTCGACGCCGACGTTCAGCGGGCGCAGCACCCGCTCATGCCCGAGCACCGCCTCGACCTCATTACCTTCGAAGGCATGGTTGCCGCCGGTGATCACGTCAGCGCCGGCTTCCAGCAGCTGCTCGACTGCGGCGACGGTCATGCTCGCGGCGTCCGCGCCGCAGTTCTCCGCGTTCACCACCACCAGGTCGACGGCGTGCTCGGCTCGCAGCCCTCGAAGGCGACTGGTCAGCCAGCGCACAGCACGAGGGCCGACGACATCGCCGATGAACAGGACGCGCATCGCCACCAGTGTGAACGGTCGAGCGTGAATGGCGTCGGCGCGGGATAATCGCCTCGTGGCCAGGTCGTGGTGGCGCTCAGTCAGGCATCCTTTGGCTCGCTTGACGCCAGCGCCGGCGGTAAACGCCACGAGCTACGCCGGCCGCACGGCCTGGGCGCGGAGCCTGGCGGCACCGGTGCGCGACTTCCTCGGCACAGAGACAGGCAGCGCGAGCGTGCTCCTGGCCGCCACCGCGCTGGCGCTCGTGTGGGCCAACTCCCCCTGGTCGCATTCGTACGAAACGCTGTGGAGCACGACGCTCGCGGTGAGGATCGGCAGCCACGGCATCTCGCTCGACCTGCGTCACTGGGTCAACGAGGGCCTGATGACGATGTTCTTCCTGGTCGTCGGCCTCGAGGCCAAGCGCGAGCTCGACCTCGGGGAGTTGCGCGAGCGCCGGCGGCTGACGATTCCCGCGGCGGCGGCCCTCGGAGGCATGATCGTCCCGGTCGCCATCTTCCTCGCGTTCAACGCCGGCGGCCCCGGCGCCCACGGCTGGGGGGCGGCGATGTCGACGGACACCGCTTTCGCGCTCGGCGCCGTCGCGGTCCTGACCCCGCGTGCGGCCACCCGCACGCGAGTGTTCCTGCTGACGCTCGCGGTGGTCGACGATCTCTTCGGCCTGCTCGTCATCGCGACCGTCTACACGGCGCATGTGTCGGTGCTCGCGCTGGCGATCGCCGCGGCGCTGTTCGGCGTGTTGCTGGCGCTGCGCTACGCCCCCCCGGAACGGCGTCGCCCAGTGTTCTGGACGGTCGGCGCTGGACTGTGGATCGCGATGTTCGAGTCGGGCGTGGACCCGGTGATCGCGGGGCTCGCGGTCGGCCTCGCGACCAGCGCGTACGAGCCCGCTCGTCAGGACCTCGAGCGGGCGACCGAGCTCGCGCGCTCCTTCCGCGAGCAACCGACACCCGAGCTGGCGCGCTCTGCGCAGCAGAGCGTGATCTTTGCGATCTCGCCGAACGAGCGCCTGCAGTACCGCCTGCACCCGTGGACCAGCTACGTGATCGTGCCCCTGTTCGCGCTCGCCAATCTCGGCGTCCACGTGACCGGCGGCCTGCTCACGGACGCGCTCGGCTCCCCGATTACGCTCGGCATCGTCTGCGGCTACGTGCTCGGCAAGCCGCTCGGTATCACCGGGGCCTCGTGGCTGGCATCGCGACCGGCGATCCACGGCCCGCGCTCGCCACTCAGCCCGCCGCTGCTAGTCGCCGCGGGCGCCTTCGCGGGGATCGGCTTCACGGTCTCGGTGCTGATCGCGAGCCTCGCCTTCTCCGGAGAGCGACTCGAGGAGGCCAAGCTCGGCGCGCTCGCGACGGTGATCCTGGCACCGCTGGTCGCTCGGGCTGTACTGCAGGTTGTCAAACGGCTGCCGGCCAACGTGCGCGCGCGCCAGATCGCGCGGACATCAGAGGACATCCTCGATCTCTCGCAGGACGTCGATCCCGAGCGCGACCACGTCCGCGGCGCCGAGGACGCGCCCGTGACGCTCGTCGAGTACGGCGACTTCGAGTGTCCCTACTGCGGGCAGGCCGAGCAGGTCATTCGCGAGCTGCTGAGGTCGTTCGGCCAGGACGTGCGCTACGTCTGGCGCAATCTCCCGCTCAACGACGTGCACCCGAACGCGCAGCTCGCCGCCGAAGCCTCGGAGGCGGCTTCCGCCCAGGGTCACTTCTGGGAGATGCACGACGCGCTTTTGGCGCACGAGGGCGAGCTGCTCCCAGCGGAGCTGATGAGCTACGCCAACGAAATCGGGCTCGACGCCGAGCGCATGAGCGAGGAGCTGCGTCGCCACGAGTACGCACCGCGGGTCAGCGAGGACGTCGCCAGCGCCGACGAGAGCGGGGTCTCCGGGACGCCCACGTTCTTCATCAACGGACGCCGCCACTACGGCGCCTACGACATCGACACGCTGAGCGCGGAGGTGAAGGCCGCAAGCCGGCGCACGAAACTGGCCGCGAAGGTCGCGTGAGCGGAGCGTCGCATGACCCGAACGCTGCAGTGGCTCAGGCAACGCGACCACGACCTTGCGGCGCTGCGCCGCGCGGGGCGCGCCGCGATCGTCATGCCTGCGATGTTCGCGCTCGGCGAGCAGGTCATCGGCAATCCCGTCGTGGCGACGTTCGCGGCGTTTGGCTCGTTTGCGATGCTGTTGCTGGTCGACTTCAGCGGTCCGATGCGAGAGCGGCTGCAGGCCGAGGCGGCGCTCGCGGTCGTCGGTTGCGGGCTCGTCTGCCTCGGCACGCTGGCGTCACGTTCGGTCTGGCTGGCGACCGTGACCATGGCGCTCGTCGCGTTCGTCGTGATCTTCGCTGGAGTTGTCAGCTCGGTGCTCGCAGGCGCGAGCACCTCGCTGCTGCTCGCCTTCATATTGCCGGTCACAATCGCCGCCCCGATATCGGCCGTGCCCGATCGCGTCGCCGGCTGGGGTCTCGCCGCCGGCGCTGCGCTGCTCGCGGTGGCGCTCTTGTGGCCGGCGCCCGCGCACGACCCCCTGCGGGCGGCCGCCGCCAGCGCCTGCCGGTCGCTCGCTGCGCGGCTGCGCGCCGAGGTCGCCTACATGACGAGCGATCGGGGCGAGCCTTTCGCGCGCGAGCGCGATCTCGCGGTAGCCGCGGCGAACGACGCCGTCGACGCGCTGCGCCGGGCATTTCTCGCCACGCCGTATCGCCCGACCAGCTTGGGTACCGCCGAGCGGGCGACGGTACGTCTCGTCGATGAGATCACCTGGGTGGACGCGGTCGTTGTCGAGTCCGCGCGGGCGATGGATCGCGCCGGCGTCGACCACGCGGCCTGCCGGGTCAGGACGGCCTCAGCCGCCGTGCTCGAAGCGGGAGCGCGGCTGCTCGAGGCGACCGCAGGCGACTGCGCCGAGCTCCGTGGTGCGCTCGCAAACCTGAGTGACACACTCGCGCATCTCGAGGAGAGCGCGGTCGGGAGCCTCCCAGTCGCAAGCGCCACCGCTGGGGCGCAGATCGCCGCAGAGCCGGTCAGCGGCTTCATCACGTCGCTCGATCCGGGCTTTCGGGCACAGGAGCTGGGCTTCGCCGTGTCGCTGATCGGACGTAACGCCGAGCTGACGGCGGCGGCCGAGCGGCGGAGCTGGCTCGACCGAGCCCTGGGCCGTCAGCCCGAGGGCCTCGCGGGCACGCTGGCCGCAGCGCAGCAGCGCGCGAGCGCGCATGTCGATCGCAACTCCGTGTGGCTCCACAACAGCCTGCGCGGGGCAGCGGGCCTGGCGCTCGCCGTGTTCGTCGCAAATCGGACGGGTGTCCAGCACTCCTTCTGGGTGGTACTCGGAACGTTGTCGGTGCTGCGTTCGAACGCGCTCAACACTGGACAGAGCGTGGTTCACGCGCTGGCCGGCACCGTGGTCGGGTTCATCATCGGCGCTGCGATCCTGACCGTGATCGGAACCGATCAGAAACTGCTGTGGTTCCTGCTGCCGCCGGTGATCCTCCTCGCGGGCGTAGCACCTGCGGCAATCTCGTTCACGGCGGGGCAGGCCGCGTTCACGCTGACATTGGTGTTCCTCTTCAACATCATCCAGCCGATCGGATGGCGTGTCGGCCTGCTGCGGATCGAGGACATCGCCCTCGGGTGCGCTGTCAGCCTTGCCGTTGGCTTGCTGTTCTGGCCCCGTGGCGCTCGCGTCGTACTGCGCCGCGCTCTGGCCGACGCTTATGCGCAGAGCGCGGACTACCTCGCCGGCGCTGTGCGCTTTGGGCTGCTTTGCTGCGACGCAAGTGCCCCGCCATCGCCGCCGCCCTCGGACGGCGCGGCTCGCGCGAGCGCGGCGGGCCACCGGCTCGACGACGCCTTCCGTGGTTTCCTGGCCGAGCGCGGCGCCAAGCCGGTCCCGTTGGCGGACGTCACGAGCCTCGTCACGGGCGTCGGCGGCCTGCGCCTCGCCGCTGACGCAGTGCTCGACCTCTGGGAGCGGGAAGACCGCTCGAGCAACGGCGACCGGACTGCAGCGCGGCGAGAGCTCTTGCAAGCGAGCGAGCTCGTGAAGAGCTGGTACGAGGACTTCGCCCGCAGCCTCCTCAGGGGCGAGGAGCCGCCCGCGCCACTTCCCCACGACGACGCTGGCGAAAGGCGACTGTTCGATGCCGTCCGGGACGATCTCGATGGCGCGGACGCGAGCCCGAGCGCGACCGCCGTACGGATCATCTGGACGGGTGACCATCTGGATGCGGTGCGCCGCATCGAGCAGGTAATCCTCGCGCCCGCTCAGGCTGAGATCTAGCGTCGTCGGTCAAAGCCGACAAACACTCCCCGAACTTTTGATTTGACGACACTAGGATGGGCAGGTGGCCACCCCAGGGACCCGAGTGTTGTCGAGCTCACAGCTCGCGATGCTCGCCGAGCACGGCGAGGAGCTGACCGCCGAAGTCGGCGACACGCTGTTCGAGGTCGGCGACGCGAGCTATCCGTTCATCGCGATCATCGAGGGCGAGGTCGCGGTGACAGACGCCACGGGACAGGAGATCATCCGCCACGGCGCCTCGGGCTTCCTCGGAGAGATGAACCTGCTCTCCGGGCAGACCGTGTTCCTCACCGCGGTTGTGACAGCGCCGATGCGCTACATCGCGGTCGACCGTGAAGTGCTCAGAGGGCTCCTGTTCGAGGACGGCTCGCTCTCGGACCTGCTCCTGTCGGCCTTCGTCGAGCGTCGCGAGATGCTCCAGCGGCGTGACGGCATCGGCTTCGAGATCGTCGGCCCCCGCGATTCGCCCGACACGCGCAGACTGGCGGACTTCGCCAAGCGCATGCGACTTCCCCATTCCTGGCTCGTGCCAGGTGAGGACCCTCGGGCGAGCGCGCTGCTCGACCCGCTCGAGCTCGACGACGTCCCTCTCGTCCTCCTTCCAGGCGGCGGCCTGCTGCGACGGCCGAGCAACGGCGAGCTGTCGCGGGCACTGGGCATCGGGCTCGAGCTCGCGCAGCACGAGGAGGTCGATCTGCTCGTGATCGGCGGTGGACCGGGCGGCCTCGGCGCAGCCGTCTACGGCGCCTCAGAGGGACTCGAGACGCTCGTGATCGAGAGCACCGTGCTCGGCGGACAGGCCGGCACTTCACGACGCATCGAGAACTACCTCGGCTTTCCCGCCGGCATCAGCGGCACCGAGCTCTCCAGCCGCGCGATCACCCAGGCGCGGAAGTTCGGCGCGCGGACCGCGACGCCGTACCGTGCACGGTCACTCGAGCCTGGCGGCGAACGCCACCTTGTGACGCTCGAGGAGGGCAATACCGTGAGCGCGCGAGCGGTGCTGCTCGCCACAGGCGCCGAATACCGCCGTCTACCCGTAGCCGACCTCGAGCAGTACGAGGGAGTCAGCGTCTTCTATGCGGCAGGCCCGCCCGAGGGCCAGCTCTGCGCCGCGCAGCGGGTGGCGGTCGTCGGCGGCGGCAACTCGGCGGCGCAGGCGGCGGTGTGGCTCGCCCGGGGGGGCGCGCTGGTGACGCTGCTGCACCGCCGGGCCGATCTGAGTGAGACGATGTCGCATTACCTGATCGACGAGCTCGATCGGTTCGGCGTCGCGGTTCGCGACCGTAGTGAGATCAGTGCCCTGCACGGGCAGGACGGACGGCTCGAGTCGGTCACGCTCGCCGACGGCGCGACGGTTGCGCTTTCGTTCCTCTTCCTGTTCCTCGGCGCCTCACCCTGCACCGATTGGCTCGGCGACGTCGTCGCGCGCGACGCGAACGGCTTCGTCCTCACCGGCCGCGACGCCGGGACCGAGGGCCTGCTCGAAACGAGCGTGCCGGGCATCTACGCGGCCGGCGACGTGCGGGCGGGGTCGACCAAGCGCTGCGCGACCGCCGTGGGCGAGGGTGCGACGGTCGTGCGCTTCGTCCACGAGCGCCTCACGCCGACGATCACCTCCCCGCGCTAGCCCTCGCCTATTCGATGAACCCGGCCCGCAGGGCATTCGCGACGGCCGCTGTGCGGTCGCGCACTCCGAGCTTGCGATAGATGTGTTCCAGATGGGTCTTGACGGTCGCCGGGCTGATCGTGAGCGTCTCGCCGATCCCGTATACGGACAGGCCGCGGGCGGCCAACGTCAGAACCTCTACCTCGCGTAGGCTCAGAGGCGTGAGGCCCAGTTCGCCGCGCCGGCGCGCGAAGAGCGCTCCAAAGCCGGCCCCTGCATACGCGAGGACCTCGATCACCTGACCACTCCACTCAGGCCGTGCGCTCGAGTAGAGCTCGACGACTCCGAACACCTCCCCGGACTTTGCGCAGGGGAAGGCGAGCGTCGCGCCGAGTCCCTGCGGCGGACGCTCTCGCCGCGACCCGCCGTCGGGCGCAGCGCAGACAGGGTCATCGACCACCTCCCGGCGCTCCCAGGCACGGCCCGCTAGCCCGACGCCTCGCGAAACTCGCAACCGGCCGAGCACACGCTGGAGCGCGGCCGCGTCTACGCCCGGCATACTCCACACCGCGCGCGTGACGAGCGATTCCCCCCGCGGCATCCACAGCGCCGCGGCCATCTGTCCGAGCGCGCTGCCCAGTTCGCAAAGCAGACGTTCGCTGCCCTCACCGAAGCGTTCCCACGCGGTCAGCGTCCGCAGGACCGCCAGCACCACTGCCAGCTCCAGCTCGCCATCATCAAACGCCTGCGATGGCCGTATCGGCTCGGTGTCGGACGAGGCCCAGGGCACAGCGCTCAGATCGGGCGTTCCCTTGCTGTACATACTGGTCTGTCTATTTGACTATACATACCCGTCTGGCTACCGTCTAACCATGGGGGGAATGCGATAGACGCGGCCGCTAAAGACGGGACCGAGCGCGATGGGCTGCGCGCTCACGACGCGCGTGAGCGCATCCTCGACGCCGCCTACGACCTCTTCTCCTGCAATGGCATCCATGCCGTTGGGATCGACAGGGTGATCGCCGAGGCCGGCGTCGCGAAGGCGACGCTCTATCACCACTTTCCGTCGAAGGAGGCGCTCGTGATTGCGTTTCTGGAGCTGCGCGAGCGGCGCTGGACGCGCGAATGGCTCGAGTCCGAAGCCGAGCGGCGGGCCGCCAGGCCGCAGGAGCGAGCGCTCGCCGTGTTCGACGCCCTCGACGCGTGGTTCCAGCGCCCCGACTACGAGGGCTGCTCGTTCGTGAAGACGCTGCTCGAAATCGGCCACGCTGACAGCCCCGTCCACATGGAGACGGTCCGTCACATCGCCGTCATCGGCGCAATCCTCGCGCGCTACGCCGAGCAGGCCGGAGCCAGCCGTCCCGACGAGGCCGGACGCCAGCTGCAGATCCTGGTGATGGGCTCGATCACCTCGGCGAGCGCCGGCAACGTAGATGCGGCGCGGCGGGCACGCCCGCTCGCCGCAGCGCTGCTTGCCGAGTCCAGCTGACCTGCGCCGCAACGCCGCGCCGTCACGTCCTGCGACCGCTACGCCAGCGCCAGCCGGATGAGCTGGCAGAAGGAGTCCGCTACACGCGGATCGAACTGCGACCCGGCATTTTTGCGGACCTCGGCGATCGCCTCCTCGACGGTGATCGCGTCACTGAACGGACGTTGCCTCATCATCGCCACGAACGCCGCGCATACCGCGATGATCCTCGCACCGACCGGGATGCGCTCGCCGGCGAGCCCGTCGGGATAGCCGCGACCGTCCCAGCGCTCGTGGTGAGAGCGCACCAGCGGGGCGACGTGCGCGAGCGACGGCGCCGAGGCGACGATGCGCGCCCCGATTTCGGAGTGCGTGCACATGACTTCGAACTCCTCGTTGAACAGCGCACCGGGCTTGTTCAGGATCGCGTCCGGGATCGCGACGTTGCCCACGTTGTGCAGGCGTCCCGCGAGCTCGACCCGTTCCACCTCATCCTCCGGCAGCCCCAGCGCTTCCGCCGTCGCGGTCGCGAGGCGCGCAACCTTGTTCAGATCCTCGACTACACCGGGAGTGTGCTCATTGAGCACCTTCAGCAGCACATACAGTGCTTCCCGATTCCAAGCGCCACGCGCGATCTCGGGAGCAGCTGTGCTGGAGGACGCCATTTACCCCACTCCACTCCAGGCGAGCGCATCGACTCGGCGATCCAAGCGCATGGGCACCATGTATTCATTGTCGAGTGGGATTCGCACAGGCTGCATCGGCTGTACGACTGATCTTGCCCCGCCCCCGCGATTCGAACCCGGGCTTTCTATACGAGCGTGGACGCTTGTTCGACCGCAGGCGCGCCGCACTCCGAGGAACCGCCCGGCTTCGTCAGTTCAGTCGGGGTCCTGCGAGCTGTACGGGTCGTCCTCGCCGCGCACGTCGCGGTAGCGACGATCGAAGAGCTCGAGCACAGCGCTCACGTCCGAGGGGCCGTGGACCGCGTGGCGCACGACGTCCAGCTCAGTTGCGGAATCGACCGACTCGGCGTCGCCGTGCTCGACGAGCGCGTCGCGCTCGGGAAGCGAGAAGCGCAACTCGGCGATGCCACTTTCGGCGTCCAGCACGCCGAGCTCGAGCTGCTCGTAGCGCACGACGGCTATACCGTCCGCGATGCGCTCGATTCGCACACCGGGCCAGCTGTCGAGCTCGTTGGCGAGCTCATCGACAAGCGCGGCGTGGGACATGCCTCGATGCTACCGCTCTCGCTCGAGGACGTCGCGCGGCGCCCTCTCGCCCGACGCGCATCTCGCATTGTGCGGCAAAAGCCGATTCAGACGTCCGACGGTTTCGTGATACTGGCGCGATGGATCGTGACGTGTCGCCCGCGAGCCCCGAGGGAGAGCTGGCAGTAGACGGCGGTGAGCCGGCACGCGTCGCTCGCTACATCGCCCTCGAGCGCGAGAAGCAGGAACTGCGCCGCGAGCGTGACCACGTAATGCTCCAGCTCGCGGGACAGCTCGGGCCCGCCGAGCTGGCTCGACGCTTCGGTGTCGAGCCGCCTGTGATCGCGAAGCTCCTCGACGGTGCCCGAGGGCGCCTCAACGGCCTACCCGCCGAAGGTGATCACGTCGCCGGTGAGATCAGCGCTCGCCGCGTACGCGCGGGGGAGCGTCGGTGGGTCGCCGCCGACGCTCATTTCGAGGCGCTCGGGCGCACGTCCGGGTAGTCGTTCAACACGACCACGAACCTTGGCGTGGAGGTCGTGGTGTTCGACCTCGACGGCGTTCTGATCGACTCGGAGCGAGCCTGGGATCGCGCCCGCCGGGAGGTCGTCGTCGAAACGGGGGGACGCTGGCACGAGGGCGCCTCCGAGGAAATGTTGGGAATGAGCTCGCGCGAGTGGTCGCGATTCCTACGTGATCGACTCGGCGTGGCGCTCGAGCCGAGTGAGATCAACGACCGCGTCCTGCAGCGCGTGCTCGCGTCGCTGGAGCGCGAGTTGCCGCTTCTTCCCGGCGCCGTGGCAGCCGTGCAGCGAACGGCGGCTGTGTGGCCACTCGGCCTCGCCTCCTCGGCCAACCGACCGGTGATCGATGCCGTGCTTGCGCTTAGCGGCCTCGATGCGTGCTTCAAGGCGACGGTCTCCGGCGAAGAGGTGGCGCATGGCAAGCCCGCACCGGACGTGTATCTGGCCGTCGCCGACGAGCTCGGCGCCGATCCGCGACGCAGCGCCGCGATCGAGGATTCCGCCAACGGCCTGCGCGCGGCTGCCGCCGCTGGCATGGCGGTGATCGCGGTACCCAACCGCGAGTTCCCTCCCGACCGTGACGCGTTGGGCCTGGCTGACCTCACGATCGAGTCGCTCGAGGAACTGAGCACTTCCGCGATCGAAGGCCTCGCCGCGGGCTCAGATCGGCGCGAGCCCGGCGACAGGAGCTGACGCCAGCGGTGACGCGAAGCGCCCCCAGCCCGGCGGCGGCTGCTTCCAGCAGACCGCTCTCAGTGCGCCGGCGCCGCTTGACGATCTCGCTGCTCGAGGTAGGGCGCGAGGTACTTCGACGCGATCTTGCTCGGCGGATCCCAGTCCGGCGTGTCGGAGACCTCTGAGCTGAACCCCTGGCCACCGGTGATCTTCGCCGTCAGGTACAGCGGCTGCTCGTCGGTCAGCAGCATGCCGTGGATCACCGGGTTGAACGGCTCCGGTGTCACGGGCGCGCCGGCCAACGCGGCGATCGACTCCGCCACGACGTCTGCCTGCTGGGAGCCGATCCCGCCGTGCTTGATCGGGAAGTCGGTCGCGTCACCGGCCGCGTATACGCCCTCGAGGTCGCGGACGAGTCCGTAGGGGTCGACACGGATGAAGCCGTGTTCGCCGAGGGGGATACCGCGCACAGCCGGCCCGTAGAGCTCGGGCAACGCGACGACGCGGTCGACTCTCAGCCGCCGATCGCCGGGGTTGATCACCACCTCGCCGCTGCGGGGAATCTCGGCGTAGGCCGAGGTGATCGTCTCGATGCGTGCGCGCTCGAGCCGCTCTGCGACGGCATCGCTCGCCGTGGGACCGAAGATTGCCAAGGGGCGGTCCTCCGGCGTGATCACCGTCGTCGCGAGCTCGATGTCCATGTCGTAGGCGCGTCCGGCGGTCATCATCGCGAGCTCGTACAGCGGCATCGGCCATGCCATCCGTCCGGGAGCCACAAAAGCGACGCTCTCGACGTAGCCGCCCTCGATGTCCTGGATCAGGCCGTGCAGCGCCGCGTCGAGGTGGCGGTCGTCGATCGTGATCGCGTGCCGGTAGCGCGGGACGGCGCGGGCGCCCAGCGCCAGCACGAGCGCGTCGTACTCGAGGACCGCGTCCGCCTTGGTAAGAACGGCATGCGCGCCGTGATCGACCCACGCGAGCTCGTCGGCGAGCAGCTCGGCGCCGGCGCCGCGAACGATCTCGGGGAGGGGGTAACGGCGCGCCGAGGCGTACCCGAAGGGCTCGCGCACCGTCAATGGGCGCACGACGAACTCGTCGTTCGGCGCAACCACCGTGATGGCGGTCCGCTCGGGCGCGAGCTGTCCCAGAGCCAGGGCGGTCTCCAGAGCGGCGACCCCGCCGCCCACGATCACTACGCGAAGCTTGGACTGGGAGCTATGTGTTGTCATGACTGCAAGGTAGCTCTCGTCCGCATGCGGCGCCAGCCGCACAAAGCCACCGTCGTTGCGGGAAAACTACGTAGTCGCGGCGACGGTACGGTACTGCTCATCCTGTCTGGGATGGCTCATCGCCGCTCAGGCGTTCGTAACAGGCGCGGTGGTAGCAATGACCGTCTGCGTCCGCGACGTCCGGATCGAGCACTCGCGAGGTTTCCTGCGCCCGATCCCCGATCAGTCTGATCAGCGGCTCGTACACGCCGATCACCTGGCCGCAATGCCGGCAGCGCGCGTCCTTGCTCACGGCCCGCCTGCTGGCGGTCGCACACAACTGCAAAGAAGCGCGGAGCGACTCATCTGCCTGGGGATAAAAATCACCATGAAAGACCAAGCCGAACATAGGCCGTGCCACTTTTGCGGGCTTCCGGAATGTCCCGCGCAGTCCATGAGGACAAATACGGACCCGACGCGTGAGCACAAAGAAGGGTGGTTTCTACCGAGCCGCCGCGCGCACGCCCGTCTCTTCGCGCGTAAGCTCCACGTACGATGAGCGTCTCCTCCGACGACGTTTGGCTTCGTCGTCTGCTCGATGTCGGACGCGAGCTCGTGACCGAGCTCGACCTCAGCGTCGTGCTCGAGCGCGTGCTGCAGACGGCGCGCGAGACCACCGGCGCACGCTACGCGGCGCTCGGCATCCTGAACGAGCAGCGCACCGAGCTCGAGCAGTTCCTGACCGCGGGGGTCGGCGAGGATACGAAGCGCGCGATCGGCGATCTGCCGACCGGGCGTGGCGTGCTTGGCGCGCTGATCACGGATCAGCAGCCGCTACGGCTCGCCGACGTCGGCCGGCACCCAGCGAGCTACGGCTTCCCGGCGGGCCATCCCGTGATGCGCAGCTTCCTGGGCGTGCCGGTGAGGGTGCGTGGAGAGGCGTGGGGCAACCTGTATCTGACCGAGAAGGACGGCGGCGAGTTCTCCGAGCGCGACGAGGAAGCCGCCGTGATCCTCGCCGACTGGGCGGCGGTCGCGATCAACAACGCACGCCTGTATGAGACCAGTCAGCGCCGCCGCGAGGAGGCCGAGAAGGCGATCCGAGGGCTCGAGGCGAACCGGGACGTGGCGGTCGCGATCGGCGGGGAGATCGCGCTCGAGCACGTGCTCGAGCTGATCGTCAAGCGCGGACGCGCGCTCGTGGGAGCGCGCAGCCTCGTGATCATGCTGCGCGACGGCCACGAGCTGGTCGTCGAGGCCAGCGCCGGTCACGTTCAGGGGCCGCGCGGCACGCGACTGCCGATCGCCGAGTCGACCTCCGGGCAGGTGCTCGAACGCCAACGTCCCGAGCGGATCACGGACGTGGCCGCTCGCCTGCGGATCGCGCCGGCGCAGTTCGGCGTTGCCGATTCGCAGACCGCGCTGCTGGTGCCGATGCTCTATCGCGGGCAGGGAGTCGGCATTCTTGCGGCGTTCGATCGCGGCGAGGACGGGAGCGTCTTCAGTGAGGACGACGAGCAGCTGATGCGAACATTCGCTGCAAGCGCCGCGACCGCCGTGGCGCTCGCCCAGAGCGTCCAGACCGATCGGCTGCGCAGCTCGATCGCGGCCGCCGACGCCGAGCGGCGCCGCTGGGCGCGGGAGCTGCACGACGAGACGCTGCAGGGCCTCGGGGGGCTACGTGTGCTGCTCTCCTCGGCCCGGCGCGGCGACGACCTCGAGCGCGCCCGGCAGGCGATGGGCGAGGCGGTTGAGCACATCGAGCGCGAGATCGCGAACCTGCGCGCGATCATCACGGAGCTGCGCCCCGCAGCGCTCGACGAACTGGGTCTGGGCACGGCGATCGAGGCGCTGCTCGAACGCCATCGCGTGCAGAGCGGGTTCGAGATCGAGGAGGAGCTCGCGCTCCCCGGCTCCGCCGAAGACGAGGCGCGCCTCGGCGAGGAGCTCGAGACCACCGTCTACCGGCTCGTGCAGGAGGCGCTCACGAACGTCGCCAAGCACGCCGGCGCCGAGCAGGTGCGCGTGGCGGTCGGGCAGGCGGACGGCAAGCTGCTGATCGAGGTGCAGGACGACGGCGCCGGCTTCGACCCGGAGCTCGCAAGCGAGGGGTTCGGGCTAGCCGGAATGCGCGAGCGGGTGGGCCTCGCGGGCGGCACGCTGAGCATCGACTCCGGTGAGGGAGGCACGCTCGTCAGCGTCTGCCTCCCGGCACATCCGGCGGAGCGCCGGGAGCGCTCAGGCGCGCACCAGGCCGCGTCGTAGCGCGTAGCGAACCAGTTCCGCCCGTGTGCTCAGCTCGAGCTTGCGGTGGATGTTCGCGCGGTGCGTCTCGACGGTGCGAGGTGAGAGGTGAAGCTTGCGCGCGATTTCGACGCTCGTGTGGCCGAGCGCGATCAGCCGCAGGACTTCGACCTCGCGCGGGGTCAGGGCGTCGTCGGTGAGCGAGCGCTGCAGCGCGTCCAGGCGCGCGGCAACTCGCGGGCTGACGAACTCCTGCCCGCGTGCGGCGGCTTGAACGGCTTCGGGAAGCTCGCTGTCGGCCCGATCCTTGGCGACGAAGCCGAGCGCACCTGCGGCGAACGCGCGCTGTGCGAAGACGGCGTTCTCCTCCATCGTCATCACGACGATCTGGGTCTCCGGTGCGCGCTCGCGCAGGCGCCCGATCGCCTCGATCGTTGATCCGCCGGGCATGCCCAGATCGAGGACCAGCACATGCGGCTCGTGATCCTGGACGTCGCGCATGACCGCCGCGAGGTCGTCCGCTTCGGCGACAACCTCGACATCTTCCTCGCGATCCATCAGCATGCGCAGGCTGCGGCGCATCATCGCGTGGTCGTCGGCGAGCACCACGCGGGTCGGCAAGTCCCCAGCAACGGTCTTGGTCTCACGCTCCTCGGAGGTGTGCGCCAGATGCAGATGTGTAGCCATGTCGTCACGCTAGCCCGGCGGTGAGGGATCAACCACCGGGTAAACACTCCGTTCGGGGTGGTAAAGCACGGATCGTTGCGAGACAGCCTCCGGGAAAAACCCGGATGCTCGAGACCCCGCATTCGCAGATGCTTATCCCATGCCGCAGCCGCAGCTAAGTCGCCCATCCCAATCAGCTCGCTCGCCGGTCGACGGGCACGAGGCGGCAATTGATACGGTCGGGCTGTCCAAGCGCTACGGGAGCACGCTGGCCCTCGATCAGCTCGACCTCCGGGTCAGCGCCGGCGAGGTCTACGGCTATCTCGGCCCGAACGGTGCTGGCAAGACAACCACGATCCGGCTGCTGCTGGGACTGCACCGGCCGAGCGCCGGGCGCGCCGCGCTGTTCGGCATCGACGCGTGGAGCAGGCCCGTGGACGCCCACAGCCGCGTGGCTTACGTCCCGGGCGAGCCGTTCCTGTGGCCGTCGCTGACGAGCGCCGAGACCTTCGAGTTCCTCGCACACCTAAGCGGCGGAACCGATGTGGCCTACCGGGACGTGCTCGTGGAGCGCTTCCAGCTCGACGTCAACAAGAAGATCCGTGCGCTGTCCAAGGGCAACCGCCAGAAGGTGCAGCTGATCGCCGCGCTCGCCACGCGCGCCGAGCTGCTGCTCCTGGACGAGCCCACCGCGGGGCTCGACCCGTTGATGGAGGTCGCCTTCCGCGAAAGCGTGCTCGAAGCCAAGCAGCGCGGGCAGGCGATCTTCCTCTCCTCGCACATCCTCAGTGAGGTCGAGGCACTGTGCGACCGCGTCGGGATTCTTCGCGACGGCCGTCTCGTCGACGAGGGCACGCTCGCGGAGCTGCGCCATCTGAGCGCACAGACGATCGAGGTCACCTTCGACGGCCCCGCTCCCCAACTGCCGGAGCTTCCGGGAATGCACGTGACCCGCGCCGGCGTCAACGCGCTGCACATCGAGGTGAGCGGCGCCATCGGGCCGCTGATCGCAGAGCTTGCCAAGCATCCAGTGATCGCGATGACGAGTCGCGAGCCGTCGCTCGAGGAGATCTTCCTGCACCACTACGACCGCTCAGAACGCCGTGGCTAGCGCCGACGCCCTGTCGGCGCCAACGGCGCGCCGGCCGGCTGCCGGCGTCGGCCGCGGGGCCGCCATGGCCCTCGCCCGACGGAGCTTCCGCGACGCGAGGACGCGCACGATCGCGTTCGCCTATCTGTTCGCGATCTACGCCTACATTCAACCGGTCGGCTACCGCAGCGCCTACCCGACGCTCGCCGACAGGCTGGCGTTCGCTCGCACCTTCGCGAACAACGACGCGCTACGCCTGTTCTACGGCTACCCGTTCAGCCCGCTGAGCGTCAACGGCTACACCGCCTGGCGCGTGGGCGGGACGATCGCGATCCTCGCCGCGATCTTCGGGCTGCTGGCCGCGGTGCGGGCACTGCGCGACGAGGAGGACAGCGGGCGCATGGAGCTGATCCTCGCCGCGCCCGTCGCGCGGCGCACGACCTATATCGCGGCGCTGGCCGCGATCGCAATGGGTATCGCGATCCTGTGGCTCGCCGAGTCGGCGGGCTTCATCGCCGGCGGATTGCCCGCCGGCGGCTCGGCCTACCTGGCGCTCGCGAGCGCGTCCGTCGTGCCCGTCTACGTGGGTGTCGGCGCGATCGCCAGCCAACTGGCGCCGTCGCGGCGCGTTGCGCTCGAGCTGGGGAGCGCGATCGTGGGCCTGTCTCTGCTGTTGCGGGTGATCGCCGACACCTCGAGCGGCGCGTCGTGGCTGCGGTGGGCGACGCCGCTCGGGTGGGCGGAGGAACTGCGCCCGTTTGCCGGGCCGCGACCGCTGGTGCTGCTGGCGCCGGCCGCGGCAAGCACGTTGCTGCTCGCGCTGGCCGCGCGAATCGCAGCCAAGCGCGACGTCGGCACGGGGATGATTCCCACGCGCGACACCGCTCCGCCGCGCCTGGGCCTGCTGTCCTCGACGACGGCCCAGGCACTGCGCTCCGAGCGCGCCAGCCTGCTCGTGTGGATCGTCAGCGTGGGGGCCTTCGCATTCATTCTCGGGATGGTCTCGACGAGCATCTCATCCGCCGTAGTCTCCAACAGCCTGCAGCGCGAGATTGCGAAGTTCGGCGCCGGCTCGATCCAGACGCCGAGCGGGTATCTCGCGCTCGTGTTCATCTTCTTCATCCTCGCCGTCAGCCTGTTCGCATGCGCGCAGATCGGCGCCGCCCGGCACGAGGAGGCCGAGGAGCGGCTCGAGACGCTGCTCGCGCTGCCCGTCGACCGTCGCCGCTGGCTCGGCGGGCGGCTGGCGCTGGCAGCGGGCGGCATCGTCGCGATCTCGCTGGCGGCCGGACTCTGCAGCTGGGCCGGCGCCGCTTCCCAGGACGCCGCCGGCATCTCGCTGTCGCGGATGCTCGAGGCCGGCGGCAACTGCCTACCCGTCGCGCTGCTGTTCCTCGGGCTCGCCGCGCTCGTCTACGCGATCGTGCCGCGGGCGAGCGCCGGCATCTCCTACGGGTTGGTCACGGTCGCGTTCCTGTGGCAGCTCACCGGCTCGGTGCTCGGCGTGCCCAAGTGGCTCCTCGAACTCACCCCGTTCGCCCACGTCGGCTTCGTGCCCGAGCAGTCCTTTCACGCGGGCGCTGCCGTCGTGATGCTCGCGATCGGCGCGGGCTGCGCGCTCGCCGCCATCTGGATCTTCCGGCGGCGCGACCTGGTCGGAGCGTAACTGCGTTCCGCCGCAAGCGGCCGCACTGACGCGGCACGAGGCGCCATCAGGGCAGGAGCACGATCTTCCCGTGCGTGTGCCGCGTGGCGAGCTCTTCGAACGCGTCGCGAACCTGTGCCAGCGGATAGGTGCGCGCGATCGGGATCTCCAGCTTGCCGGCGGCGACGAGCGCGACGAGCTGCGCGAGCAGGGCTGCGGTGGCGATCGCGTGCGTCCCCTGCGCCTTGACTCCCAATCGTTGCGCCGCGTCGAAGTCGGCAATCGTGTTGATCCGCTCGGGTGAGACGCCGAGCTCGATCGCCATGTCGACATAGCCGCCGCCGAACGTGTCGATGAACGCGTCGATGCCGTCGCCGGCTGCGTCGCGGATGCGCTCGGCCTGTCCGTCTCCGTAGGTGACGGGCACGATGTCGTGTGCTCGCAGCCAGTCGTGGTTCTGCTCGCCGGCGAGCCCGATCACCTTCGCGCCCGTGTTACGCGCCAGCTGAACTGCCACAGAGCCGACTCCGCCCGCCGCGGCCGAGACCACGACCGTCTCTCCCTCTTGTGGCGAGACCGCCTGCACGGAGGCGTACGCGGCCATGCCAGCGACGAACAGCGAGCCGGCGACCTCCCAGGGAACGTTGGCGGGCTTGGCTGTGAGCTGATCGACCGGCACGACGACGAGCTCGGCTTGGCTCGCCCGCTGCTCGGTCCAGCCGAGTACCTCGTCGCCGACGCGGAAATCGCTCACGTCGTCGCCGAGCGCCTGCACGATGCCCGCGAGATCGGTGCCCTCCCCAGAGGGGAACGTCGCCGGCCATCGCGCGTCCAGTCGCCCCTCGCGGATCGCGATCTCACCAGGGTTGATGCCGGCCGCCTTGACCGCCACCAGAGCCTCGCCGGGGCCGGCGACCGGATCCTCGACCTCGCGCACGTCGAGCACGTCAAGGCCGCCGTATTTGTCGAACCGCACCGCTTTCATTGCGCTCCCCTCGATCGTGGTCGGGTTATCTCAAATCGCGGCGTGCAGGCTCAGAGCCCGAGCTTGCGCACGCCCTCCTCGTTGAAGCCCAAGTGGTGACCAACCTCGTGACGCACCGTCTGGGTGACGTGTCTGCGCAGGCGGTTGGGGTCATCGCCGAAGTCGCGTACGAGCGTGTCGCGAAAGATCAGGATCTCATCCGGCATGCCGCCGCCGCCGAAGAAAGGCGACCCGCCCAGCTTGGAGCCGACATACATCCCGTACGCGTGGTTCTCGGCGCCGCGGTCGGAAACGACGATCGCTACGTGCTCAAGCGCTCGTTGGAACTCGATCGGGAGCTCGTCGAGCGCTGAGCTGACGAGCGCCTCGAACTCCTTCTCGCTGTAATGCCGGGGCTTGCTCATTGCTTGGTGACCGCGCCGAGTGTACGCGCCCGAGGTCAAGGATCAGCTTGTCGAGGTTGTTACTGCCCTGCCGGCAGGCGGCGCGCCCGTGCGCGCCCGACGAGGTGCAGCCCCTCGACGCCCTCGAGCGAGAAGCCCATCGCGGCGCCCGGCGCGACGTCGATCAGCAGGTCGGGTTCCTGCCAGCGCCTGTCCTGCTCGCCGTCGACGTATACGGGGGTCTCGCCGACGATGCCGAGCAGCACGTCGCCCGGCGCCGGTGGCAGCTCGCCGGCCGGCAGGCAGAGCGGAGAGCTGCCGTCACAGCAGCCCCCCGATTGGTGGATCACCAGCGTGCCGTAGCGCACCGCCAACCGCTCGAGCAGACCGAGCACGGCCGGCGTCGCGCTGACCCGTTCCTCCATCTCAAAAGAAGCCGAGCGGCTTGGGGTCGTAGCTAACGAGCAGGCACTTCGTCTGGGTGTAGTGGTCCAGCATCATGCGGTGGTTCTCGCGTCCGACGCCCGAGGACTTGTAGCCGCCGAAGGCGGCGCCGGCGGGGTAAAGGTGGTAGCAGTTGGTCCACACCCGCCCTGCTTCGATGCCACGACCCATGCGGAAGGCGCGGCTGCCGTCGCGCGTCCAGACACCGGCGCCGAGGCCGTACATGGTGTCGTTGGCGATCTCCAGCGCCTCCTGCTCGTCGCGGAAGGTGGTCACGGCGAGCACCGGACCGAAGATCTCCTCCTGGAACACGCGCATCGAGTTGTGTCCCTTGAGCACGGTGGGCTCGAAGAAGTAGCCGCCCTCGAGCTCGCCCCCCATCGCGGGAGCGTGGCCGCCGATCAAGAGCTCAGCGCCCTCGTCGAGGCCGATCTTCACGTAGCTCTCGATCTTCTCGAGCTGCGCGCGAGAGACCTGCGGCCCGATTTGGGTCGATGGGTCGAGCGGATTGCCCTGACGAATCGCGCGAATCCGCTCGAGCGCGCGGCCGATGAACTCGTCGTAGATCGACTCCTGGATCAGCGCGCGCGAGGGGCACGTGCAGACCTCGCCCTTGTTGAACGCGTACAGCACGAGGCCCTCGATCGCCTTGTCGAGCATCTCGTCGTCGGCAGCCATGATGTCCTCGAAGAAGACGTTTGGCGACTTGCCGCCGAGCTCGGTCGTCGAGGGAATCAGGCTCTGCGCCGCGTAGGACATAATCAGCCGTCCCGTCACGGTCTCACCCGTGAACGCGATCTTCGCGATCCGCTTGCTCGAGCCGAGCGCGCGGCCGATCTCGGCGCCGGGACCGTTGACGATGTTGAGCACCCCCGCCGGCACGACCTCTTCGATCACCTCGGCGAGCTTCAACAGCGACCACGGCGTCGGGCTCGCGGGCTTGATCACCGTGCAGTTGCCGCCGGCGAGCGCCGGCGCGAGCTTCCACGCGGCCATTAGCAAGGGGAAGTTGAACGGAATGATCTGCCCGACGACGCCCAGCGGCTCGCGGAAGTGGTAGGCGTAGGTCTGATCGTCGATCTCGGAGATCGCGCCTTCCTCGGCGCGCGCGGCGCCTGCGAAGTAGCGGAAGTGGTCGATCGCGAGCGGCAGGTCGGCGGCGAGCGTCTCGCGCACGGGCTTGCCGTTCTCCCAGCTCTCCGCGACCGCCAGCATCTCGAGGTTCTCCTGCATCGCGTCGGCGATCGCCTCGAGCACTGCGGCGCGCTCCGCCGGGGAGGTGCGACCCCAGCCGGTCTTCGCGGCGTGTGCGGCGTCGAGCGCAAGCTCGACGTCGGCGGGCGTCGAGTGTGCAACCTCGCAGAACGGCTCGGCCGTCACAGGCGTGAGGTTCTCGCGGTACTCGCCGGTGCTCGGGGCGACCCACCCGCCCCCGATGAAGTTCTCGTAGCGGGACTTCAACTCGACGAGGCTCCCCGGCTGCCCGGGAGCGGCGAAGACGGTGGGGGTGTCGACTGCAACGGCCATGGGAATCCTCCTGGAATCGGGTGTACGTCGAACATCACACGGCTCGGCAACAGCGACATCCGCAGAAGCCGCGAAGCTCGCTCAGTAGTCGGCCGCGGCTGGGTGCGCTGCCCGTGGTTTCTACGCACGCCGCTCGCGGCCCCCACCCGATGGCGCGGGCGCGGTGCCCACCTAGCGTGATGAAGGATGGCTGGGAGCACGGAACAGCTCGACCCAAGCGCGAGCGTCGCAGACGACGAGCAGGTCGAGCCGACCGAGACGGTCGAGCTGCTGATGCGCAACCTGCGCAGCTCGCGCCAGGGGCTCTCTGATGCCGAGGCACGCCGCCGGATGCTGCAGTACGGCCCCAACGAGCTGCGACGGCGCGGCGGCCTGAAGTGGCCCGGCGAGCTGGCGCACCAGCTGACGCACCCGCTCGCGCTGCTCTTGTGGCTGGCCGCCGCGCTGTCGTTTGCGGTGGGCAGCCAGACCGTCGCGATCGCGGTGCTGCTCGTGATCGCCCTCAACGCAGGCTTCGCGTTGATCCAGGAGATGCAGGCCGAGCGCGCTGTGGAGGCCCTGGCGCAGTTTCTGCCGCAGCACGTCACGGTCATCCGTGATGGCAGGCGGAGCGAGATCCTCGCCATCGACCTGGTCCCTGGCGACATCGTCCTGATCGAGGAGGGCGACCGGATCGCCGCCGACATGCGCATGATCGAGGGCGCGGTCGAGGTCGACCTTTCCACGCTGAACGGAGAGTCGGCGCCGGCGCTGCGCTCTGCCGATCTAATCGACGCGAGCGTTCCGCGGATCGCTGCACAGGACCTCCTGTTCAGCGGCACGAGCGCCACCGGCGGGGAAGCGCGCGGCGTCGTGTTCGCGACCGGAATGCACACCGAGCTCGGCCGCATTGCCGCGCTGTCTGAGCGCGTGAAGGAGGAGCCGAGTCCGCTGGAAGCGCAGGTGCGCAAAGTCGCGTGGTTGATCGCCGGGATCGCAATTGCGATGGCCGTGGCCTTCGTGCCGGTCGCGATCTTCGGCGCTGGTCTGTCGCTCGAGAACAGCATCGTCTTCGCGGTCGGCCTGCTCGCCGGCAACGTGCCGGAGGGGCTGCTGCCCGTCATCACGCTGGCGCTGGCGGTCGCCGTCAGCGCGCTCGCGCGCCGCGGCGCCCTGGTCAAGCGGCTGAGCGCCGTCGAGACGCTCGGCTCGACCGACGTGATCTGCACGGACAAGACAGGGACCCTGACGGAGAACCGCATGCGACCGATGGCGGCTTGGACGCCGCAACGCGAGGTCGCGCTCGACGGAACTACGCGCGCCGGCAGCGAGGACAGCGCAATCCACGCGCTGGCTCAGGTTGCAAGCGACTGCAACAACGCGCGTCTGGAGGGCGACGGGCACCCGAGCGGCGACCCGACCGAGGTGGCGCTGCTGCAGGCCGCCAAGATGCTCGGCGTCCCCAGCGATGCCCGCGCGCGTGAGCGAAGGCGCCTTCACCAGTACAACTTCGACCCTCGGCGCAAGCTGATGTCAACGCTTGACGCCGCTGATGGCCACGCCTTGCTTGCGACCAAGGGGGCACCCGAGGCGGTGCTGCCGCTGTGCAGCACGATCCTCGTGGCGGGAGACTCCGAGATTCCGCTCGGGCAGGCTGAGCGCGAACACGTGACAGCTGCGGTCGAGCGCTTCGCCCGGAGCGGGCAGCGCGTACTGGCACTCGCCCGTCGGGCGCTGCCCGCTGACGCAGAGCCCCCGGAGCGCGAGCAGGCGGAGCGCGAGCTCTGCCTGCTCGGGCTGATCACGATGCAGGACCCGCCTCGCGCCGAGGTCGTCGACGCCGTGTCGCGCTGCCACGGCGCCGGGATACGGATCGTGCTGATCACCGGCGATCATCCGCTCACCGCGGCGGCGATCGCGGACCAGGTGGGCATCGGCGGAACCGATCCGCTGGTCGTGAACGCCCAAACCTTCGATCATCGCCACGAGCGGGAGGTGCGCGAGATCCTCGCGACCGGTCGCGAGGTGATCTTCGCCCGTGCCTCGCCGGAGACCAAGCTGCAGATCGCGGAGGCGCTGCGCGGTCAGGGCCACGTGGTCGCGATGACCGGCGACGGCGTCAACGACGCTCCGGCGCTGCGTCGCGCCGACATCGGAGTGGCGATGGGGCGCTCGGGCACAGACGTCGCCCGCGAGGCCTCGACGATGGTGCTGACCGACGACAACTTCGCGACGATCGTCGTCGCGATAGAGGCGGGCAGACAGGTCTACGACAACGTGCGCAAGTTCATCCAGTACATCTTCGCCCACGCGACCCCGGAGGTCGCGCCGTTCCTCGTGTTCGCGCTCGCCGGCGGTCTCGTCCCGCTCCCGCTCACGATCCTGCAGCTGCTGGCCTTCGACGTCGGCTCAGAGACGCTGCCGTCACTCGCGCTGGGGCGCGACCCGATCGAGCCGGGCAGCATGACCCGCCCACCGCGGCCGCGCTCCGAGGGCGTCATCCAGGCGCCAATGCTCGTGCGCGCCTGGTTGTTTCTCGGCGTGATGGTCGCCGGCCTGTCGCTCGCCGGCTTCTTCTACGTCCTCACACGCGCCGGATGGCACCCGGGGGACCCGGTCGGCGTCGGGCATCCGCTTCATCACGCCTACCAGCAGGCAACGACGATGACCTTCCTGGGGATGATCTTCGGGCAGATCGGCACCGCGTTCGCCGTGCGCACCAGACGAGCATCGCTGCGATCGATCGGTGTCTTCAGCAACCGCTACCTGCTGCTGGCCATCGCCGGGGAGCTGCTGCTGGCGGTCGTGTTCGTCTACGCGCCACCGCTGCAGTCGCTGCTCGGCACCGCCGGGCTGCCGGCAAGCGATCTGGTGCTGCTGCTCCCCTACCCGCTGATCGTGTGGGGCGCAGACGAGCTCCGCCGCTGGGTGCTGCGCCGGCGCGCCTCACAGGCGGCTCACGCGGCCGCCTGACGCCCACGGCGCTCGCGGGCGCCTTCGGTAGTTTGCCGCGAACGCGGGGGTGAAACAGGCGGATATACGGGCGAGTCGCCGCGCATAGCTTCTCCGGCGTGAACACGCTTGAACTCGCCCGGCTGCAGTTCGGGATCACGACCGTCTTTCACTTCATCTTCGTGCCGATGTCGATCGGCCTGGCGGTGTGGGTCGCTTACTGCCAGACGCGCTACTACCGCTCCAAAGACGAGCTCTACCTGCGCATGACCCGCTTCTGGGGGAAGTTCATGTTGATCTCGATTGCGATCGGCGTGGTGACCGGGATCGTCCAGGAGTTTCAGTTCGGCATGAATTGGTCGGAATACTCGCGCTACGTCGGTGACATCTTCGGCGCGCCGCTGGCGATGGAGGGGCTGATGGCGTTCTTCCTGGAGTCCACGTTCCTCGGGCTGTGGATCTTCGGTTGGGGCAAGCTCTCGCCGCGCGTGCACCTCGCGACCGTGTGGCTGCTCGCATTCGGGACGGTCCTGTCGGCGTACTTCATCCTCGCCGCCAACTCCTGGATGCAGCATCCGGTGGGCTACGTGATCAACCACGTCAGCCACAAGGCCGAACTGACGAGCATCTTCGCCGTGCTCACCAACTCGACCCTGCTACTGGCGTTCCCGCACACGATCTTCGGCGCGCTGTGCACCGGTGGCTTCCTCGTGCTCGGGATCTCCGCCTTCGGGCTGCTGCGTAAACGCAACGTTGACGTGTACTCGCGCTCAGTGCGCAAGGTGCTGCCCTTGGTGCTGGTTTCGGCCTTGCTGACGGGCGCGTTTGGTCACACCCAGGGGATGCTGATGGAGAAACAGCAGCCGATGAAGATGGCCGCCGCCGAGGCGCTGTACAAGACGACCAAGGGCGCGAGCCTGTCGATCTTCGCGGTCGGGCCATTCGAACACTTCCCCAAGCGGCTCAACACCGACATCCGCATTCCGCACCTGCTCTCGATCCTCGGCACGGCCTCCTGGAATGGCGAAGTCAAGGGCGCCGACCAGCTCCAGGCCGAAGACGTGAAGAAATATGGACCGGGCGAGTACGTGCCGATCCTCGGCGTCACCTACTGGACGTTCCGGCTGATGGCCGGCGTCGGCGTGGCGCTGCTCGTGATCCCGCTGATCGGGCTGCTGCTGCTCCGTCGCAGAACCTTCGAGCGCTCGCGCCGCTTCCTGTGGGTCTGCGTCGCCGGCGCGTTCCTGCCCCCGCTCGCCAACCTCACGGGCTGGATCTTCACCGAGATGGGCCGCCAGCCGTGGGTCGTCTACGGCCTTCTGAAGACCAACGAAGCGCGCTCGCCGCTCGTCGGCTCGAGCTCGATCATCATCACGATCGTCGGCTACACGCTGCTCTACGGAATCCTGCTCGTCGTCGGCGCAAAACTGTTCCTGCGCGAGATCGCCCACGGCCCCGAAGGCGCACCCGCCGCGCCGGAGTCCGAGACCCCCGACTCGCCCCACCCCGACCTGATCCTCGCCTACTGAAAGGGGGTGGAGCATGCGCGAGCCGAACTTCCTGCAGACGTTATGGTTCGCGCTGATCGGCGTCCTGTGGATCGGCTACTTCGTCCTCGAGGGCTTCGACTTCGGCGTCGGCATGCTGATCCGCGCGCTCGGGCGAGACGACACCGACAAGCGCATGATCATCCACACGATCGGCCCCGTCTGGGACGGCAACGAGGTGTGGCTACTGACGGCCGGAGGCGCGACCTTCGCGGCGTTCCCGGGCTGGTACGCCAGCCTGTTCTCAGGCTTCTATCTCGCACTGTTCCTGATCCTCGCGGCGCTGATCGTCCGCGGCGTGTCGTTCGAGTTCTGGGGCAAGCAGGACTCGCCGCGCTGGCGCGCCACATGGGAGTGGACAGCCGTGGTGGGCAGCTTCCTGGCGGCGCTTGTGTGGGGCGTCGGATGGGCGAACATCGTCCAGGGCGTCCCCATGAACGCGCATCACAACGTCACCGCCTCGCTGTGGGACCTGCTGAACCCCTACGCGCTGCTCGGCGGGCTGACGACGCTCGCTCTGTTCCTCACGCATGGGGCGATCTTCCTGTCGCTGCGCACCAGCGGCGAGATGGTCGAGCGCGCCCGCAGGGTCGCCTCGTGGGGCGCTGTGGCGACGCTAGCGCTGCTCACCGGCTTCCTCGTGTGGACCGGCTTCAACCAGGACGCGGGCGGCGTCAAGATCGCCGCCGAGATCCCCGCCGCCGGCGCGGTTGTGCTCGCCGCGGCCGTCCCCGCGCTGCTGCGTCGCGCGCGCGACGGCTGGGCGTTCGCGCTCAGCGCGGGCGTGATCACGCTGCTGTTCGTCAGCCTGTTCGTGTGGCTTTACCCGGACGCGCTGCCGTCGAGCACCTCGCACGCCTACGACCTGACGCTCGCCGCCGCCTCCTCCAGCCACTACACGCAGACGGTGATGACCGTCGTCGCCGTGATCTTCGTGCCGATCGTGCTCGCCTACCAGGCGTGGACCTACTGGGTCTTCCGCCACCGGCTCGGGCGCACGGACTTCGAGGGCAAGCCGACGCCGGTCGCGGTCATCGCGAGCCTCGGCGGCGACAAGAGCGGCCAGGTCGCAGGGCAGCCCGCGGCGCCGCCGGCCACGTCGGGGCCCGCGAGCCCCGCCTGAGCATGGCCGGTCCAGTCGACCGCCGGCTGATCGGCGAGAGCCGCGTCGCGCGCACCCATCTGCTGCTCGCCGCGGCGCTAGGCGCCGGCTCAGCGGTGCTCATCGTCGCGCAGGCCGCGCTGCTCGCCTGTGTGATCGACCGGGCCGCCATGCACCACGCGACACTCGCGTCGCTGCAGGCGACGCTGATCGCGCTCGCGGGAGTGCTGTTCGCGCGGGCGCTCGTCAACGGCGGCTTCGAGCTTTCAGGGCGCCTGGGCGCCACGCGCATCATGTCCGAGCTCCGCGGCCGCCTCGTTTGCCGGCTGCTGCTCGAGAGCCCCGAGCTGCGTCCGAACGCCGGACGCACGGGCGAGCTGGCGAGCACCGCCGTCCAGGGGGTGGACGCACTCGAGACGTACTTCGCCGACTATCTCCCCCAGCTCGTGCTCGCCGCCGTCGTGCCGCTCGCGGTGATCGCTTGGGTGATCATGCTCGACCCGATCACCGCCGGGATCCTCGCGCTGACGGTGCCGCTGCTGGTGCTCTTCATGGTGCTGATCGGCAAGGGCGCGCGCGCGCAGGCTGGGCGACGCTGGCGCGCGCTCGCGCTGCTCGGCTCGCACTTCCTCGATGTTGTACGCGGGCTAGCGACTCTGCGCGCATACCGTCGCGAGGACGCACAGGAGCAGACGCTCGCCGACGTCGGCGAGCGCTACCGCGTCGAGACGATGGCGACGCTGCGGACAGCGTTCCTGTCGGCGTTCGTGCTCGAGCTGTGCGCCATGATCGGCACCGCGCTGGTCGCAGCAACGATCGGCGTGCAGCTCGTGTCCGGCGCGCTCGGCCTGCAGGCCGGGCTGACGGTGCTGCTGCTCGCGCCGGAGCTGTACGGCCCGCTACGCAACGTGGGCCAGCAGTTCCATGCGAGCACCGACGCCACCACCGCCTCCGAGCGGATCTTCGCAGCGCTCGACGGCGCCCCGGCGATCGCGCGAACGCAGCACCCCAGGCCCGCACCGAGCCCCGCCCAGGCGCCCGTGCGCTTCGAGTCCGTCGGCTACGCGTATCCCCAGCGCGCCGGCAACGCGCTCAGCGACATCGAGCTCGAGCTCGAGCCGGGACTAATCACGGCGCTGCTCGGAGAGAGCGGCGCCGGCAAGAGCACGATCGCGCGACTGTTGATGCGACTTGCCGACCCCATCGAGGGGCGCATCACGTGCGCCGGCGTGACGCTCGCAGAGCTCGACCTCGACGCTTGGCGCAGGCAGATCGCCTGGGTGCCTCAGCGTCCCACCCTGTTCAGCGGGACGATCGCGCAGAATCTCGCAATCTGCCGCCCGAGTGCCACGAGCGCCGAGATTTGCCGGGCCGCCAAGGCAGTGGGAGCCGAGCAGTTCATCCGGCGACTCCCGCACGGCTTCGACACCCGCGTCGGCGAGGGCGCGCGACGGCTGTCCGCGGGACAGGCCCAGCGCATCGCGCTCGCGCGCGTGTTCCTGGCGGACCGCCCGTTGCTGCTGTTGGATGAGCCGACCGCCCACCTCGACGACGAGAGCACCCACACGATCAGCGAGACGATCCGTAGGCTCGCGCAGGGACGGACCACGCTGCTGATCGTCCACCACCCGCTGCTCGCCGAGCTGGCCGACCGTCTGCACGTGATCCACGATGGGCGCCTGCTGAGCACCGCTGAGCAGAGCACCGCGACTCGACCGTCGATCGAGCAGCGCAGCTGGGTGGCGGCATGACCGGGGGAAACGGCCGCGCGCTGCTGCGTCTTGCGCGCCCGGGCCCTCGCGAGGCTCGCCGACTGTCGCTGTCGGTGGCGCTTGCCACCGGCGCCGCACTGGCGGCGATCGCGCTGCTCGCCACATCGGGGTATCTGATCTCACGGGCGGCCGAGCGTCCGCCGATCCTGATGCTGATGGTCACGATCGTCGCCGTGCGCGCCTTCGGGTTGACCCGCGCAGTCCTGCGCTACGGCGAACGGCTGGCTTCCCACGACCTCGCGCTGCGCCAGCTCGGCAGGCTGCGCCGGCGCTTCTACCGCAGCCTCGTGCCGCTTGTCCCAGGCGACGTGTCCAACCGCAGCGGCGACCTGCTGAGCCGCTTCGTGGTCGACGTCGACACGCTAAGGGATCTCTACCTGCGGGTCGTGATCCCAGGGGTCGTCGCGCTGCTCGTGCTGATCGCCGCCACACTCGCCGCCTGGCTGATGCTGCCCAGCGCTGGCGCGACGGTCCTGCTGTCGCTGAGCCTCGCCATCGTGGCGCTGCCATGGCTGAGCGGGACCGTCGCCTCGCGCGCAGCTCGGCGCCAGGCGCCCGCGCGCGCGCGCCTGACCAGCGAGCTGATCGAGGGAATCGACGGCGCCAGCGAGCTCGCGCTCGCCGGCGCCAGCGCCGCTCACGCCGAGCGACTGGCCCGCAGCGACAAGCGCCTGGCGCGAATCGCCCGCAGCGACGCACTGGCCTCATCGGGCGCGGGCGCCGCCGGCTCGCTGCTTGCCGGCGTCGGGGTCCTAGCGCTGCTGCTCGTCGCGATCCCCGCCGTGCACTCCGGCGCGCTCGGCGGCGTGCTGCTCGCGGCACTCGTATTCCTGATGCTTGCAGCGTACGACAGCATCCTGCCGCTCTCCGCTGCAGCCCGCAGCCTGCGCGTATGCGCGACCGCCGCCGGGCGCCTGCAGGAGCTTGCGCAGCGGGCGCCGGCGGTGAGCGACCCGCCCTGCGCGCGACAGCTCAGCGGCGCCGGTGAGCTGTGCGCCGAGCACGTCAGCTTCCGCTACGGCGCCGAGGAGCCGTGGGTCCTCGAGGATCTGCGACTGCGGATCGCTAGCGGCGAGCACGTCGCGCTGACCGGAGTGAGCGGTGGCGGCAAGAGCACACTCGCGGAGCTGCTCGTCCGCTTCAACGAGCCGACGCTCGGCCGCCTGACGCTCGATGGGATCGACCTTCGCGAGCTCACCCAGAGCCAGATTCGCGCCGGCGTGCTTCTGTGCGGGCAGGACTGCCACGTGTTCAACACGACGATCCGCGAGAACCTCCTGCTCGCCCGCCGCGACGCCACCGACCGCGAGCTCCTCGACGCGCTCGCGATCGTCGAGCTCGACGAGTGGGCGCTCGCGTTGCCGCAGGGCCTCGACACGCTGATCGGTCAGGACGGCGAGCTCGCCTCGGGGGGGCAGCGACGGCGTATCGCGCTCGCGCGCGCACTGCTCTCGAACGCGCGTTTCTTGATCCTCGACGAGCCGACAGCCCACCTCGACACCGAGCTCGCCCGGCGTGTGATGCAGAGGCTGCTGAGTACGAGCAAGGGCCGCAGCGTGCTCGTGATCACGCACGATCTCGCAGCAGTCGAGGGCTTTGACCGCGTGGCGCACCTGTCGCGCGGAGCACTCACGATCACCGTGCCTCACGATTCAGAGAAGGCCGCGCCCTCACCCGCGCCCGTCAGCGGATTGCGGCGCACGACAATCCACGCGATCCCGCCGGCCACCGCGACGATCGCCAGGGCGAGGTAGGGAAACGCGTTATAGGGCGAGGGCTGCCCAGGCTTGCACAGCTCGACGAAGGGGACGATCAGCGTTGCGGCGCCGACGAGCGGGACGACGATGTGCCGCAGAGCCGAGAAGGTCTGGCGGTGGCGGCGCCACATGAACACGGGCAGCGAAAGCGTGGTCAGGAAGTAGACGAACAAGATCACGATCGTGCCCATCGTTGAGCACTCCGCATACAGCCCGACGGGGTTCGTCGATCCCGAGTCCCAACCGAACACGTGCAGCGCCCACCAGACCGCGATGACCCCGAGCCCGCCTGTAGCCATCACCAGCAGCGCGTTCACCGGCGTCTCGGCCGCCGCACGCAGGTGCCCGAGTCGAGCAGGCAGGAGGCCGGAGCGGCCGCCGTCGAACAGCATGCGCGCCTGGGAGTTCGCCGCGGAGACGAGCGTCGCAACCACCGAGACGATTCCCGCCAGCCATGCGAGCACGGCGACGCCGCCGAGGTAGCGGTCAGCGACAGAAAGAAACGGCACTGACGAGCGACCGATCGAGGAGACGTCGTAGTTGAAGCCGGTGACCGTCGCATAGGCGAAGAGCACGAACAGCACTGTCGCGATCGCGATCGAGAGGTACAGCGCCCGCGGGACGGTGCGCCGGGGATTGCGGCACTCCTCAGCGAGGGCAGGGCCGTTTTCCCAGCCGATGAACATGTACAGGGCAAGTGGAAAGCCCGCGGACAGCCCTGCGAGGCCACCGTTGAGGTGCGACCACGAGAACGGGACAGTCGAGAGCTCCGCTCGCTGGTCAACAAGCACGGTCACGCAGACCACGAGCATGATCGCCACCTGCACGAGCACTGCCACGCCGACTGCGGTGGTCGAGAGCCTGACGCCGCGCGCCGTCAGCCAGATCGCGCCGCCGGTGAGCACGAGCGTGAGCGGCTCCCACGGCAGGCGCCACGATGTGTAGTGCGCAACGGTCATCGCGACCATGCCTCCCGACATCGTGAACACGCCCGCGATCGCCACCGTAAAGCCCACCGCGACGAGCAGCGCTGTCGCCACGCCGGCCCTCGCCCCCAGCGAGGTCTCCACATAGGTGATGAAGCTCCCCGCCGACGGCTCCGCCCTGGTGAACTCGGCGACGGTGAAGGCGAGGAACACGACCGCCACCCCCGCTGCGAGGATCGTCAGCGGAGCGGCAACGCCGGCAGTGACCGCGATCACGCCGAAGGCGAAGTAGAAGTCGATCCCCGGACCGATGTTGGCGACCGTCGAGGCTGTCACGTCCACCGTGCCGAGCTCGCCTGCCTTGAGGTGCTCCGGACTCTGGCTCACCGCGCCAGGTTCTCACACCCGTGCCTCCGGTCCGGGCACGACCCGGCCCGCGCGATCCCCAAGCTCGGCGGGACCTCACAATCAGCTCGCGGCCGCCCGAACGCGCCTTGCGATCAGAATGACGTCGGACGCAGACCGCGGATAACCCCCTACGGCACGGCGTCCGACAGAACCGCTCGCACCTGCCGTGCGATCTCGAGATCCTCACGCGCCTGGATCACCAATGTGTGAACCTGTGATCCGTCAGGTGACAGATCGCAGTCTGCCGTTGCGGCGTCGTTGCGCTCAGTGTCCAACTCGACCCCGAGAAAGCCGAGCCGCTCGGCGGCAAGCGCCCGCACCGCCGCCGAGCGCTCGCCGACGCCGCCGGTGAAGACGAGTGCGTCGAGGCCACCGAGCGCGGCGGCCATCGCCGCGATCTCCGCGCGCAGCCTGTGCACGTATACCTCCAAGGCGAGCTGCGCGCCGGGATCCCCATCACCTGCGCGCTCGACGATCTCTCCCATGTCGGCGCTGCCCGCCAGCCCCAGCAGCCCCGAGCGGTACTCGAGCGCATCGGCGAGCTCGGAGGGCGAGAGCCGCTCGTGCTCGAGCAGCCACATCAGCATGCCTGGGTCGACGCTGCCCGATCGGGTCGCCATCACCAGGCCCTCCAGCGGCGTGAAGCCCATCGTGGTGTCGAGCGAGCGGCCGTCGTCGATTGCGCACAGCGATGCGCCGGCGCCGAGGTGGCAGCTGACGATTCGCAGCCCCGCCGGGTCGCGCCGCAGCAGCTCGGGTGCCCGCCGCGCGACCCACGCGTGTGAGAGCCCGTGAAAGCCATAACGGCGCAGGCCCCAGCGCTCGCGCCACTGCACCGGCAGCGCGTATGTGAACGCGGCCGGCGGCAGCGTCGCGTGAAAGGCGGTGTCAAAGCACGCGACCGCAGGGAGACGTGGCAGCGCCCGGCTGACGGCGTCCAGCGCGGCGAGCGACTTGGGCTGGTGCAGGGGCGCAAGCTCGACAAGCTCTCTCAACCCCTGCTCGACCGTCGGGCTCACGATCACGGCGTCGCGATAGCGCTCACCTCCGTGAACGATCCGGTGCCCGACGGCGTCGGCCTCGCCAAGCGGCGAGTCGAGCGCCGAGCGTAGCTCCTCCGGGTCGACCTGCGCGCGCGGTGCAAGCAGCTCGCGTGCAGCGATCGTGACGTCGTCGCTGTCGAGCAGCGCCAGCTTCAGGCTGCTCGAGCCGGCGTTGACGACCAGGACGCGCAAGCGCTCAGGAACCGCGCGGGTGCCGGGTCGCAGGCGCCTCGTCACCCGCCGGCCAGCACCAGTCGTTGACATCGTCCGGGTCCTCGCCGTGCTCGCGGGTGTACGCGCGGTGGCGCAGGCGCTCGTCTTCCATGTCCTGGCGCAGGTGCGCGGCGCGCTCCGCCAGCCCGGGGACGCGGTCGATCACGTCCATCACGAGATGGAAGCGGTCGAGGTCGTTGAGCATCACCATGTCGAACGGGGTCGTCGTCGTGCCCTCCTCCTTGTAGCCGCGCACATGGATGTTGTGGTGATTGGTGCGGCGGTAGGTGAGGCGATGGATCAGATAGGGGTAGCCGTGGTAGGCGAAGATCACGGGCTGCGCGGTTGTGAACAGCGCGTCGAACTCCGGCTCGGAGAGACCGTGCGGATGCTCGCTGTCCGGCTCCAAGCGCATCAGATCGACGACGTTTACCACGCGCACCCTCAGCTCGGGCAGCCGCTCGCGCAAGATCGCAGCGGCGGCAACGGTCTCGAGCGTCGGCACGTCGCCGGCGCAGCCGAGCACGACATCCGGCTCCTCCTCGCCGTCGCTCGAGAAGCAGTCCCAGATGCCGATCCCACGGGTGCAGTGCGCGATCGCCTCGTCGATCGTGAGGTAGTTCAACGACGGCTGCTTACCCGCGACGACCACGTTCACGTAGTCGCGGCTGCGCAGGCAGTGGTCGGCCACCGACAGCAGGC
The DNA here is from genome assembly GCA_963737025.1 of uncultured Solirubrobacteraceae bacterium. Lineage (GTDB taxonomy): Bacteria > Actinomycetota > Thermoleophilia > Solirubrobacterales > Solirubrobacteraceae > Palsa-744. The sequence continues at coordinate 324,617 of CAVTRA010000003.1, read as the reverse complement.
AGTTGGCGTCCGGCGGCAGGTACACGCGCACGATCTCCGCCTTCTTGTTGACGACGTGGTCGATGAAGCCCGGGTCCTGGTGGGTGAAGCCATTGTGGTCCTGGCGCCAGACGTGCGAGGAGAGCAGGTAGTTCAGCGAGGCGATCGGCCTGCGCCACGGGATCCCGCGAGTCACCTTGAGCCATTTGGCGTGCTGGTTGAACATCGAGTCGACGATGTGGATGAACGCCTCATAGCTGTTGAACAGGCCGTGGCGGCCGGTGAGCAGGTAGCCCTCGAGCCACCCCTGGCATAGGTGCTCGCTCAGCACCTCCATCACCCTGCCGTCGCGTGCCAGGTGGTCGTCGCCCGGCACCAGCTCGGCGTCCCAAACGCGGTCGGTCACCTCGAACACAGCACCCAGCCGATTTGAGGCCGTCTCATCCGGTCCCACCAGGCGGAAGCAGTCGGGATTCAGTCGGATCACATCGCGCAGGAGTGCGCCGAGCACGCGCGTGGGCTCGCTGACGGTCGCCGTCGGCGCGGGTACCTCGACGGCATAGGAGCGAAAATCCGGCAGCTCGAGGTCGTGCAGCAACAGCCCACCGTTGGCATGGGGGTTGGCCCCCATGCGCCGCTCCCCCTCGGGCGCCAGAGCGGCGAGCTCGGGGCGCAGCGCCCCGCGCTCGTCGAACAGCTCCTCGGGACGGTAGGAGCGCATCCACTGCTCCAGCTGTGCCAGGTGCTCGGGGTTGCCCGCCAGGTCCGCGAGCGGCACCTGGTGGGCGCGAAAAGTTCCCTCCATAGGGAGACCGTCGACGACCTTCGGGCCGGTCCAGCCCTTGGGCGTGCGCAGCACGATCATCGGCCAGCGCGGTCGCTCGCCCGCGCCGGCGCCCTTATGCCGAGCTCGTCGCTGGATCGCATCGATCTCGGCCACGACCTCGTCGAGCGTCGCGGCCATCAGCTGGTGCATCGCAGCCGGCTCCTCGCCCGCCACGAATCTCGGTGCGTAGCCGTAGCCCTCCAGCAGTGCGCGCAGCTCCACCTCGGGGATCCGCGCGAGCACCGTCGGGTTGGCGATCTTGTAACCGTTGAGATGCAGGATCGGAAGCACAGCGCCGTCGCGCGCCGGGTCGAGAAACTTGTTGGAGTGCCAGCTCGTGGCCAGCGGTCCGGTCTCAGCCTCGCCGTCGCCGACGACGCAGCACACGAGCAGATCTGGGTTGTCGAAGGCGGCGCCGAAGGCGTGGGCAAGGGAGTACCCGAGCTCGCCCCCCTCGTGGATCGACCCCGGCGTCTCCGGGGCCGCGTGGCTGGGTATGCCGCCGGGGAACGAGAACTGCCGGAACAGCCGGCGCAGCCCCTCCTCATCGTGCCCGATGCGCGAATAGATCTCCGTATAGGTGCCCTCCAGGTAGACGTTGGCTACGACTCCAGGTCCACCGTGGCCAGGGCCTGCGATGAAGATCGAGCTCACGTCGCGCTGGCGTATCACGCGGTTCATGTGGGCGTAGACGAAGTTCAGCCCCGGCGTGGTGCCCCAGTGGCCGAGCAGCCGCGGCTTGGTGTGCTCGATCTCGAGCGGAACCCGCAGAAGCGGGTTCGCCAGCAGGTAGATCTGGCCGACCGACAGGTAGTTCGCGGCGCGCCAGTATGCGTCGATCCCCTCGAGCTCGAGGTTCGACAGGGGAGCGGCTCGATCGAGGGCGGCGCCGTCGGGCATCAAAGGACTCACACGTAGGGTACGAGCGGGCTGCTCGGCGATTGTGTCTCACCGCGGATGTCGGACCCTCCGGGATAGATCCATGCCCACCTAGGTAGAAGCCCGCAGCAGGTTGGGTGCCTGACCCGGACGAAACGCTGAATCTCTCCGCCTAGCCTCCTCGGCATGACGCTCAAGAGGAGTCGCAGCGATGTTTGAGAACGTGCTCGTGGGAGTCAATGGCAAGCCGAACGCGCGTGACGCCGTGGCGCTGGCGCGGCGGCTAATCGCCCGCGACGGGCAGCTGACGCTCGGACACGTCCACCGGGGGGAGATGCCGTCGATCGAGCTGCTCGAGCCGGCGCTTGCTGCCGCCGGTGTCGATGTGGAGCTGAAGAGCATCGTCGCATCGCATCCAGGCGCGGGCCTTCACCAGCAAGCCGAGCGCCAGCAGGCCGACCTGCTCGTCGTCGGCTCCTGCAGCCATGGTCTCTTCGGCCGCGCGACGCTGGGCGATGACACCCGTGACGCGCTCAACGGCGCCCCCTGTGCGGTCGCGATCGCCGCACGCGGCTACGCCGAGAACCCCGAGCCAATTGAGACGATCGGCGTCGCCTACGACGGGTCTCCCGAGAGCGCTGCGGCACTCGAGTTGGCGCGCGAGCTTGCAGACTCGAGTGGGGCGAAGATCGAGGCGATGGACGTCGTCTCGATGCCGAGCGTCGCTTTCACCGGAATCATCGCTCTGCCCATGGGCGACACGCTCGACACGATGCTGGAGTCAGCGAAGGTGCGCATGAGCGCGCTCACTGGCGTCGACGGAAAAGCCATCTACGGAATTCCCGGCGAGGAGCTCGCGGCCTTCAGCGCGCAGGTCGATCTGCTCGTCGTCGGCTCACGCGGCTATGGGCCATTGAAGCGCCTCGTGCTCGGCAGCACCTCCAACTACCTCGCAGGCCACGCACGCTCGTCATTGCTCGTGCTGCCGCGAGTCGCCGCGAGTCAGACCGACGACGCGCAGGCGCGATCCGGCGTCGGGGTCGGCGGGGAGATCTGAACATGCTCGCCAGCTCTGCCAAGTCTCAGATCGAGGCCCAAGAAGGGACGAAGGTCTTTCAGAACGTGCTCGTTGGAGTGGACGGCAGGCCCGGGGGCCGTGATGCGGTGGCGCTCGCCGCGCAGCTCGTCGCCCCGCAGGGACAGATGACCTTGGCACACGTGCGCGAGGGGGAGCTGAACTCGCTCCACGCGATCACGCCGAACCTGGTCAGTGACGAGCTCTCCTCCTCGCAGCAACTCCTCGAGCTCGAACGCTCGACAGCCGGCGTCGAAGCGGAGCTGATGAGCATCGTCGCTCTGAGCCCCGGGCGCGCACTGCACGAGCAGGCCGAGCGCCAGCGCGCCGATCTCTTGGTAGTCGGCTCGTGCAGGCGCGGCCGGTTTGGCCGTGTGATGCTCGGCGACGACACGCGCAGCGCCCTCAACGGAGCGCCGTGTGCAGTGGCAATCGCCTCCCGCGGGTTTGCCGAGTCGAGCACCGCGATTGAAAGAATCGGTGTGGCCTACAACGGCTCGCGCGAGAGCGAGGCCGCGCTCGAGGCAGCGCGCTCGCTCGCGAACGACGCGGCGGTGATTCGGGCGCTGGAGGTCGTCGCGCTGCCGATCCACGGTGTCGGACTGTTCGCGATGCCGATCGTCGAGTCGATCGACGAGGTGCTGGAGCGGGCCAACCGCCGCCTGTCCGAGCTGCGCGACGTGCAGGCGACCGCGGTTTACGGGCTGGTGGCAGGCGAGGAGCTCGCCAAATTCGGCGATGAACTCGATCTGCTGATCGTGGGCTCGCGCAGCTACGGCCCGATCAAGCGTCTGATGATCGGCAGCACCTCCGACTATCTCGAGCGTCACGCACGCTGCTCGCTGCTGGTACTGCCGCGGCCGCCGGCCGGCGGCGCTGCACGTCTACGCGGATGAGCATCAGCTTCATCCGACCGTCTGGGTCGGCAGCTCCCGCAGGCGTGTGACGAGCCGGCGAATCGTTGTGCCGCCATGCCCGTCGCCGCCAGCGTAGACGGCCTCGCCGGTGGCCAGGTGATTCTCGACGACCAGGTGATTGGTAGCGAGTGCCTCGATCGGATCGGGTGCGAGGTAGGTGTCGAGATGCTGGCTCGCAAGGCCGAACACCTCGATGCGGCTGCGTCCGGCCGCTTCGCGACGTGCCCAGGCGAGCACCCCGAGGGTGAAGCACGGTGATAGCTCGCGGACGCTTCCAGTGCGGCCGACCACGCTGTCGAGCAGCCGCGACCGGCTACCCGGACCGTCCATGCGGAGCTCCGAGCGCAGGACCGAGCTCGTTCGGTACTCCCATACGAACGCGACGCGGCCTTCGCGTAGGACGAGCGCGCGCGGACCGAGCTCAGAAGTGCTGCCGAGCGGACCCGCGCCCAGCGCTCGCGGGGCCCTGCGTCCATCCAGCGAGCCCAGGAACAGCGCCGGTCTGCCGTCGCTGCTCGTCTCCACGAACGCGAGTTCGTCATTCCAGACGCTCGGCAGGAAGCGCGACCCCGTGCCCGGTATCACGTGCTCGCCGCTCGAGCCAATGTCATAGCGGTAGAGGCGGCAGCCGCGACCTGTCGCCGGCAGCGGCAGCGAGTCGCGCGAGTCGAGCCGAGGTTCGACGTGGCAGCGTGAGTAAACCGCCACCAGCCCGCCACCTGCGCGCGGGCCGAGCTCCACGTCGAACGGAACCGAACGCGGGCTCACCGGGGCAATCGCGGCTGCTCCACTCGGGCCGCGCAGCATCAGTCGGTAGTCGCGATGCGCCGGGTCGTATGAGCTCCACGCCAACCAGTTGCCGGGGACGTGCCCCGGGCTCTGCTCGATGGACTGTTGCGGGCTGATGCTGATCGTCGTCGGCCGGGAGGTATGCGCGAGCTCCTGGTCGGGATCGGTGTAGGTGGTGCGTTCCGCGAGTGCGACTTCGCACGGCGGTCCAACTGGGAAGCCCATGCTGTTCGTCGCGCAGGCCGAGTAGATCGTTCCGGCTGAGCTCGTCGCGGTGCTCTGCAGGTTGGGGGCGGCCGCAGCTACTCCGGCGTGTGCCCCCGGCAGGCTGAGGCTACGGAGCACGTGCGTGTTCGCGCCTTCTTCGATACCCGTTTCGCCGTAGTCCACTGTGGTGTCAATCAGTGTCGGCGAGAGCTCCTGGTACGCCGAGACATCGCCGCTGGTCGCGAGCGCTACGAGCATCTGCCCGCCGGAGAGATAGTCGACGCTTATCTGCGAGCTGGCCAGGCTGAACGGTTCGAAGGCGGTCGCGCCGCGGGCGTCCCAGCTGAACGCCAGCTGCGTGGCGCCCAGGTCGAGCGCCGTGGGACCGGTATCGGATTCGTTGTTTTCGAAGCCGCCCGGAAGCAGCCGCGGCTTGCCGCCGGTGAGGCTCTGGACATAGAGACGCACACGATTGCCGGCGCCAACCGGGCGTCTGTCTTCGATCCGCGCAAACGCGACCCGTCCCGCCGCCATCGAGGGGTCGAACTGAGAATAGCCAGGCGCGTTGGCCACCGCGATTGCGTGTTCGCTGCCGGTCGCGAAGTCGTAGTAGTAGAGACGACAACCATGTGGCGCACCGCTGCTTGGCGCAGGCACGGAGCAGCGCGAGTAGCTCGCGACGAGACCCCCGTGTCCGTCATCGCCGAGATCCACGTCGAACGGCGTCGAGCGCGGCGCAATCGGCAGGACCTGCGTCTCGCCGTTGCGGCGTGCGACCAGCCGCCACACGCGCGTACCCGGTTCGAGCACACTCCACGCGAGCGCCTGGCCGGCAGCGCTCACCTTCGGCGCCTGTGGCAAACCACTCGTCAGCGTCACATCCCCTGCTGAGACCGCGCAGGTGAATAGTGCGGTCGCCGCCGCCCCGGCGACCGCGACCGCGAGACGCCTGCGAGATGTCCCGTTCACGATGCGCCAACACTGGCTCACAGAGCACGATCGGCCATCCGAGGTCGCCCGTCAGGCGCTGTGGAGAACTACGTGGCCCGATCCGACGCTCAGTCCGACGGGTATTCCAGCAGGCGCGCGTAGGCCTCGGGGCGACGCGTGGCCAGGAACGGGAACAGCTCGAGCCAGTCGTGGCGCTGGTCGAGGTCGAGGTCGGCGACCAGCACTGCGGGCTCCTCGCGCGGGCCCTGCACGAGCTTGCGCCCGTACGGGTCGCAGATGAACGAAGAGCCGTAGAAATGCAGCGGCGGCTCCTCGCCGACCCGGTTGACCGCGACCATGAACACGCCGTTGGCGATCGCGTTGCCGAGGATCACCTGCTCCCACAGCGGCTGGGTGTCGAAGTCCGGATGCTCGGGCTCTGAGCCGATCGCTGTCGGATACACGAGCACGTCCGCCCCCTCGAGGCTGTACGCGCGGGCGACCTCCGGAAACCACTGGTCCCAGCACGTCGGCAAGCCGAGATGCGCCTGCTCCAGCGTGATTAGCGGGAACGGGTCCTGATCCCCCGGCCCGGGACGGAAGTAGCGATCCTCGTGGTATCCCGCCGTGACCGGGATGTGCAGCTTGCGTGTGCGCGCGACCAGCTCGCCGCCCGGGCTCACGAGAATCGCGGTGTTATAGCCGAGCCCGTCACTGCCCTCGGCGCGCTCGTATAGCGACGCGTGCACGTAGATGCCGGTCTCGCCCGCCATGTGAGCGGCAAAGCGATGGGTAGCTCCGCCTGGAAGCTCCTCTGGCTGGACCCCGGCCGCCTGCGGGCCGCCTGGATCGACACCGAAGTAGCGACTGAGCGTCAGCTCCTGCAAACACACCAGCCGAGCGCCCTCCTCGGCGGCGAGCATGATGCCGGCTGCCAGAGCCGCCTCGTGCTCGTCCGCGTCCGGATGCCAGCGCTCCTGGACCGCAGCGACCCGCAGGGGAGCTCGACGGGGCGGACGCTTGCGGGCCGGAGAGTGATGCAGCGGCGGCGCGGCGATCAGACGTATGTCCTGCATCACGAGGACTCTAGGCAGTCGCGCAGTCAGCCGCCGGCGACGCCCGCCCCGGTACGTAGTTTGCGCGGACGACTCTGTGCGGTCGGCGACGGATGGCATGCGCGCGGCGTACGAACAGGATTGACGTCAGTGAACAACTTCATCGACACCCAGGATTTCTCGCGCGTCGAACTTGAGGAGCTGATCGCCCTGATCCGGCTGCTGAAGCACGCCGATCGAGACGCCGCCGTGCCACAGCTGCTCAGCCACCGCTCGCTGGGGATGATCTTCGAGGAGCCCTCTACGCGCACGCGCGTCTCATTCGAGGTCGCGATGGCGAAGCTCGGCGGTCACGCCCTGTATCTGAAGCCCGGCGAGATCCACCTCGGCAAGCGCGAGTCGTTGTACGACACGGCGAAGGTGCTCTCGCGCATGTGCGACGTGATCGAGGCGCGCACGCTCAGGCACGACACCGTGCTCGCCCTCGCCGACGCCGCCGAGGTTCCGGTGATCAACGGTCTCACCGACTTCAACCACCCGACCCAGGTGGTCTGCGACCTGCTCACCATGAGCGAGCACCTGCCGCAGGGACGGCGCCTGCAGGACTGCACGGTGGTATTCGTCGGCGACCGCACCAACGTGTGCAGCTCGCTGATGTTCATCACGACGCAGTTCGGGATGCGTTTTGTCCATGCCGCCCCCGCCGCCTACCAAGCCCCGAGCGACTGGGTCGCCATCGCCGAGGCGAACGCGGCTGCCTCGGGCGGGTCGGTGTCGGTTACCGCCGAGGTCGAGGACGCTGTCGCAAGCGCCGACTTCGTCTACACAGACCTCTGGTGGTGGGTCGATCAGGAGGATGAGATCCCCGAGCGGCGGGCCGCGTTCATGCCGCGCTATCAGGTCAACGCAACGCTCCTCGCGCGCGCGCCCGCACACGCCAGGTTCATGCACTGCCTACCGGCCTCGCGCGGCGTCGAGGTCACAGACGAGGTCATCGACGGGCCCTCGTCGATCGTCTTCGACCAGGCCGAGAACCGACTGCACACCGAGAAGGGCATCCTCGTGTGGCTGACCTATCCAACGCTCATGCAGCCGAGCGAAGAGCAGCTGCGCTTCCACGACGGACGGGTTCGCTCCTACCTGCACGAGGTCGGCTGGGACCGAGGCGCGTCGGCGCAGACCGAGGAGCCGGCCACAGTCGGGCAGCAACGCGCAACGGCACACCACGGATAAGGAGAATCGAGATGGCGAGCGAGACGATCGAGACGACGAACGCGGCAGGAGGCGAGGAGCGTGTCCAGCGGCGACGGGTTATGGGCATCCTGGATGTGACCCTGTTCACCGTCTCGGCGATGCTCGTCGTGGAAACGCTGACCGCATCGGCCGCGATCGGCACCGACACGATCGCCTGGTGGCTCGTGGCGATCATCTTCTTCCTGATCCCCTACGCGCTTATCACCGCCGAGCTGGCGACCGCTTATCCGAGCCAGGGCGGAATCTACGTGTGGGTGAAGCGTGCGTTCGGTCCCCGCTGGGCGGCGCGGACCACCTACTGGTACTGGGTGAATGTGGCGCTGTGGATGCCTTCGGTGTTCGTGCTGTTCGCCGGCGTCTTCTTCCAGCTTTTCGACCACCATTTGGCCGAATGGCCCGCCGGCAAGTGGTGGCAGGTGGCGATGGCGGTCGCGATGGTCTGGCTGGTCATTTGGGTCGGCGTGATGCGCCTCGAAATCGGCAAGTGGGTCAACAACCTCGGAGCGATCTTGAAGGTCATCATCATCTTCGCGCTGGGTGTCGGTGGCATCGTCTTCGCGATCCGCCACGGAGCGGCGAACACGATCAATGGCTCGAGCTTCGTGCCCTCGTTCGGGGTGGCCAAGAAGTTCCTGCCGGTGATCGTCTTCCTGCTGCTCGGCTTCGAGCTGATCTCGAGCATGGCCGGGGAGGTCAAGGAGCCCGCGAAGCGCATACCGCGTGCGATCTTCACCTCTGGCGCCGTGATCGCGTTCCTCTACATGTTTGCCACGATCGGCATCCTGCTGGCGCTGTCGCTGACGAAGCTGCACCTCGTCGAAGGACTCGTCGAAACCTTCAAGGCGATCTTCGGCCACAAGGGCCTCGGGGAGGTCGTCGTCTATGTCCTCGGGATCGCCGCGCTGTACACGTACTTCACGAATATGACCACGTGGACGATGGGAGCCAACCGCTCGGCGGTCGAGGCGGCCGCCGAAGGCGAGCTGCCGAAGGTGCTGGGACGCGAACATCCGACCCGACGCACCCCTGTGGGCGCGCTGATCTGGACCGGCGTGATATCTACGTTCGTACTCGTTGCAACCGCACTGTTCATCAACAAACAGGATTCGCTCTTCTTCGGGATCTTCGCCGCCTCCTCGGTGATCTTCCTGCTTCCCTACCTGCTGATGTTCCCGGCCGTGGCGATCCTGCGCTACAAGGACCCCGATCGGCCGCGGCCGTTCCGGATTCCCGGCGGCGACCGCCTCGTCATCGCGATGTCCGCGATCACCTGCGTGTTCATCGCCGCCGGCGTGCTGCTGTTCCTCTGGCCCGAAATACCGAGTGCCCCTGCAGAATGGTCGTACACCGGGCCGCTGCTGGCGATCGTCATGGTCACGCTTCTCGCCGGCGAGGCGATCCTCTGGCGGATGAGCCATCCGCGCAAGCCACGGATGCAACCGGCCGCGAGCCAGGCCGCCGGCCAGCCGAGCGTGAGCGCCCAGCGCCCGTGAGCGCGACGCTCACCTCCACGCCCGCCGCCGACGGCTACCGGATGCCGGGCGAGTTCGAGGCGCACTCCGGCTGCTGGATCGCCTGGCCCGAGCGACCGGACAACTGGCGCCTGGGAGCAAAGCCCGCACAGCAGGCCTACGCGGCGGTCGCCGAGGCGATCAACGTCTCCGAGCCGGTGACCGTCGCGGTCTCAGACGCCCAGTTCGAGCATTGCCGCTCGGTGCTCTCCCCCATGATCCGCGTCGTTGAGATCTCGACCGACGACGCGTGGATACGCGACATGGGCCCGACGTTCCTCCTCGGCGGCGAAGGCGGGCGGCGCGGCGTCGACTGGCGCTTCAACGCCTGGGGCGGGCTCGAGGGCGGGCTCTACTTCCCCTGGGACCGTGACGAGCGTGTCGCCGAGAAGGTGCTCGAGATCGAAGGCGCCGATCGCTATCGCGCGCCGATCGTGCTCGAGGGCGGCTCGATCCACGTAGACGGCGAGGGCACCGTGATGGCCACCGAAGAGTGCCTGCTCAACGCCAACCGCAACCCCGAGCTGACGCGCGAGCAGATCGAGCGCGTGCTGTTCGACCACCTCGGCGCCAAGAAGATGATCTGGCTCGGCCGCGGCGTCTTCAATGACGAGACCGACGGCCACGTCGACAACCTCGCGTGCTTCGCGCGGCCCGGGATCGTGCTGCTCAGCTACAGCGAGGACGAGTCCGACCCCCAGCACGCGATCTCGCGCGACGCGCAGGAGCGTCTCGAGGCCGCCACCGATGCGCGCGGGCGCTCGATTGAAGTGATCCGTCTGCCCTCCCCCGGCCCGGTGACAATCACCGAGCAGGAGGCGCAGGGCGTTGACGCCGTCCCCGGCAGCCTCCCCCGCCGCGCGGGCGACCGCCTGGCCGCTTCCTACGCAAACTTCTACACAGCCACCACGCGGATCGTCTACCCGCTACTCGACGAGCGCTACGACGCGCAGGCCGGCGAGATCCTCAGCGACTGCTTTCCCGATCGCGAGGTCGTGGGCGTGGAGGCGCGGGAGATCCTGCTGGGCGGCGGCAACATCCACTGCATCACCCAGCAGGTTCCCGCCGTCGCCTAAGCCGCCCTCACGCAACGGCCCCCACGCGCTCGGTCTCGGCGGCCACTGAGGCGCCGTTTGAGCCCTGCAGCACGACCTTCAGCGCGCCCGAGTTGGCCGCGTCGGCGAACGTGTCGTAGGCGCTCATCGTGTCACCGAGCGCAAAGCGGTGCGTGGCGAACAGCGACGGGTCGAGCCGACCGCTCGCGATCAGCCGCATCAGCTGAGGGATGCTGAACGTGTCGACCAGCCCAGTCGTGATCGTGACGTCGCGGATCCACAGTCTCTCCAGATGCAGCGCCGCGGGCTTGCCGTGAACGCCGATGTTCGCGACACGCCCTCCGGCGCGGATCAGATCGGCCGCGAGCTCGAAAGTCTCGGGCACGCCGACAGCCTCGAAGGCAACGTCCGCGCCGAGGCCGTCGGTGAGCTCCATCACCTGCTTGACCGCGTCCTGGTTGCCGTTGTTGATCGTCGTGTCGGCGCCGAAGCGCCGCGCGCTCTCCAGACGGCTGTCCGCGAGGTCGATTGCGACGATCCGCCCGGGCGTGTACAGCCTCGCCGTCAGAATCGCTGCCAGACCGATTGGACCGGCGCCGACGATCGCCACCACGTCGCCCGGGCCGACCATGCCGTTGAGCACGCCGACCTCGAAGGAGGTTGGGAGGATGTCGGCGAGGAACAGCACCTGCTCGTCGGTGAGCTGCGCCGGCACCTTGTAGACGGAGTTCTCGGCGAACGGCACGCGCGCGTACTCCGCCTGCAACCCGTTGATCAGGTGGCCGAAGATCCAGCCGCCGCCACCCAGGCACTGGCCGTAGCGGCCTTCCTTGCAGTAGCGGCAACGCCCGCACGAGCTCACGCACGACATCAGCACGCGGTCGCCGGGAGCGACGGTGCTGACCGCCGCGCCGACCTCCTGCACGGTGCCAACGGCCTCGTGGCCGAGCACGGTGCCAGGGGTGGTCTCGGGCACGTCTCCTTTGAGGATGTGCAGATCTGTGCCACAGATGGTCGAGGTGTCGATGCGCACGATCGCGTCGGTCGCGTCGAGGATCGCCGGGTCAGCGACGGTGTCCCAGCCCCGTTCTCCAGGGCCGTGGTAAACGAGTGCCTTCATTTCCTGTGCCTGCCTTTGGTCGAAGCGACTTGTGGACACCGAACCTAGGTCTCTTTCGGGGCGCGCGCATCGGGGCGGTGCCTCACCTGAGAGCGTGTTTTCTACGGACTCTGCGGAGCTACGGGGTTTCCCGCACACGCTGACGGGAAGCTGCGGATACCCCGGCGACAGCGACGCCTTAGCGTGCAGCACATGACCAAGACCCAGACATCTCAACCGCACAGACACGCGAGCGCATCGCACCCTGGCTCTGCTGAGTCAACACCAGCCAGCGTCTTTCCGGAGATCCTCTGCGCCGTTGACGGCACGCGGACGAGCACGGCGGCCGTCCGCATGGCTGCCAACCTGGCCGGCCCCAACGGCCACCTGACGCTGCTCGCAGTGACCGCGGAGTCAGGAACGGGCGCATACGGCATGGCTGCCATCAGTCCAAAACGCGCTGAGCTCGCTCTGAGCAACGCCAGGCGCATCGCCCACGATGCCGGCGTGCCATGTAACACAGTCGTGGATCCGGGCAGCCCACCGGTCGGGGTGATCCTCGCGCGCGCCCGTGATCACGACCTGCTCGTGATCGGAGCGCCCGCCACCTCCTGGCTGGGGGGAATGCTCCTCGGCGGCGTGGCAACGATCGCGCTGAGCGAGTTCACCACGCCGATGCTCGTCGTCCGCCGGTCGTTCACCTCGCTGCGAGGCCGCGAAATCCTGGTCGCGAGCGACGGCGAGGACGGCTCGGATCGTCTCGTGGAGCTCGCGGGTCGCCTCGCGCAGAGCCACGGTGCGCATGTCACCCTCGTGAACGCCCCCGGCGTCGAGTCCAAGAGCAACGCCCGCACGATTCAGGCGCAGGCAAGCACATTGAAGCTGGCGGCGCCCGACGCGGGCGAGCCGCTGATCGAACCGGGCAAGCCCTGGGACGTGATCCTCGACGCCGCCGAGCACAAGAAGGCCGCGCTCGTGGTGATCGGCAGCCGACGGCTCAGCGGCCTCCGCGCCCTCGGCAGCGTCAGCCGGCGCGTCGTGCACGACGCGCCCTGCTCGGTGCTGGTCCTGCCACCCAACCCATAGTCCGACGCGCGCAGTCGATACCTTCTCCGCATGAGCGAGGCACAGGCGACCCCGGACGACGCCGCCAAGAGCGACGAGAGCGATTCGGCGGAGCTGATCCGCATAGTTCTCGCCGATGATCACGCAGTCGTTCGCAGCGGTCTGCGGATGCTGCTCGACCACGAAAGCGACTTCGAAGTTGTAGCCGAGGCCAGCGACGTCGACAGCGCCCGCCGCTACGTGCTCGGCCACCACCCCAGGGTGCTCGTGCTCGATCTAAACATGCCGGGTGGCTCAAGTCTCGAGGCGATCCCGGTGATTCGCGAGCAGTCACCCGAAACCCAGATCGTCGTGCTGACGATGCAGCAGGAGCCTGCGTTCGCCCGCGAGGCCTTGAGCGCGGGCGCGCTTGCCTATGTGCTCAAGGAGGCGGCCGACGATGAGTTGGTCGAAGCGGTTCGACGCGCCGCCGCGGGAGAGAGTTACCTCAACCCCAGGCTGGGCGCCCGGATCGCCTCCGAGCCTCCACCCGGGCCACCGGATGATCTCTCAGAACGAGAGGTCGACGTGCTGCGGCTGATCGCCCTCGGCCACACCAACGCGGAGATCGCCGAGCAGCTGTACCTGTCGGTGCGAACGGTCGAGACGCATCGCTCGCACATCCAGCAGAAGCTCCGGCTCTCGACCCGTGCCGAGCTCGTCGGCTACGCCCTCGAGCGCGGGCTCATCAATACCGGCGGCGAAGGCGCCAACGGCAGCTGACCTTCCGCTACTCACTCGACTGCGAGCGATAGTGCTCGCGCCAGATCAGCTTGTAGATCGGGATCTTGCGGGGAAGGATGTTGATGCCAGGAATGAACGGTATGCAGATGAACGCGAGGCTGAGCAGGCCCATGATCAGGAGCACCTGGATGTCGGCGTTCGGAGATGACTTCATCGGTTCGACCTGGTACCAGAGCGCGTACAGCCACAGCCAGGGTTGGCCCGGGTAGCTGCCCGTCTCGTTCATCAGGCCCCACTGCTCGCCCAGCAGGTGCTGCTGTTCGGCGCGTTCGGCGAGCAGCCCGCCATCGGCCATGAACAGCAGCGGCTTGGTGTAGTCGGTCTGGAAGAACTGGCTGCTCGAGACAAGGCCCCCTTCGAGGCCGCCGGTCTGGGCGAGGCTCTGCAGGCTGGTCATCATCACCGGCACCGGCCCGGCGCCGCTGGCCTTGACGGTAACCGTGCCCGTGCTCTGGTCGACCGACACTGTGCTGGGCGGCGTCTTCTTTTCTTCCACCGCTTCTGAATATTCTCCGAGCGGCTTGGCGTAGGCTTCTGACCATTCCTTTTTCTGCTTTTCGGGGGCAGCCTTGTATTCGGCGAGCGCCGCCTGCAGCGCTGGATCGTTGGGGATCGTTTCCAGCGGTTTGATCACGTAGTCGTCGGCCGTGTTGATCGGATGGCTGACGCCGAGCCACCGCTGCGGGTGCAGAAACAGGAAGTGCTGCACGCTGCCCGAGCTGTGGTTGTAGGGGGGGCCGTATTCGGCCGTCCCGCTCGTTCCGTCGAGCTCCGTGGCCGCGGTATTGGCGAAATCGGCCGGCAGTTCGTGTGACCACTGCCCAATCGTGCTGGGCTTGTCATCGGGTGAGGACAGCAGCACGGTGAGCAACACCGCCACCAGGGTGATGACGCCGACCGCGATGCACAGCTCTTTGACGAGGTCGTAGGGCGCATAGCGGCCTTTCCAGGGCTGCGTGTCGTCCTTGGGCCGTAGGAAGCTCATGCCTGCCCCTCGCTCGATGCCCGCGCGGAGCCGTCTGCGTCGGGACTCCCGGCCCGTGCGCCCGCCAGCTTCCTGTCGAGCTCGAGCGGTGGCACGACCCCGTTACGGCGCACGAGCAGGACATGCACGCTGACGAGCAGCACGACCGCTATCGGGAGCAGCAGGATGTGGTAGCTGTACATCTGGCCGAAGTTGGTGAGGTTGAAGAACGCACCGACGCCAACGGAGTTCATCGCGTCCTTGGCCTGTGTGGAGATCCACTGCGCGTCGAAGTTCTGCTGGGAGACGTAACCGGTCAGCGCGGCCGGCACCGCGACCAGGAAGGTGATGGCGCCGGTGACCCAAACGCGCCCACGGCCTCCGCGCCAGGCGGCCATCCAGTACTTGCCCCACAGGTGCACGACCATCACGAAGAAGAACAGCTCCACGCTCCACATGTGGATGCTGTTGAAGAAGTGCCCGACGCCGGTCTCGTGCCACCATGCCGGTCCCTTCAGGGTGAGGATCGAGCCCGAGCCGATGATCACGATCAGGGAGGCAATGCTTGCCACCCCGAACACGTAGATCCACGACGCGACGTAGGTCGGCTGGCCGTCGGGCAGCAGCCGCTCGGGCGGAAGCGCCTCAACGCCTTTTTCGCGGACTTTGACGGTCCAGGACTTCGACGGAGACGTCGGGGAGACGCTCACGATGCGCCTCCACCGCGACGAGCGGCTTCTCGCGCCGCGGCGCCGGGGAACGGCAGCAGGATCGCCAGGAAGAAAGCCACGAACATCAGGCCGATGACCACGACGTTCGCCACGGACAGGTGAATGAAGTTCCAGTCCACCGTGTGCGCCGGGTGATTCAGGTTGAAAACGGCGCCCATCGCGTTTGCGCTTATGGCACTCACAGCCGGCCTCCCATTGTCGAACATCTAACGTGGTCGGAGCCTAACGTCGTGCCCGAACGACGCGCATCCGTAGTTTCTAGCGATCGCGGCGGCGGCAAAACGCGGCCTGCGCGCCTCGGGCGGAAACCAGGCCGATGCGTCAGATCACCTCCGGGACCATCTCGATCGCTCCACACGGGCACTCCTGCATGCAGATACCGCAGCCCTTGCAGTAGTCGAGGTCGAAGGCGTAGCCATCGCCCTCGTCGACCTTCAGCACGGCGTTATCGGGGCACACGCCGTAGCAGTTGTCGCAGCCGAAGCAGTTGCCGCAGCTGAGGCAGCGCCGTGCCTCGAACAGCGCGTTGGACTCGTCTAGACCCTGCGTGACCTCCTCGAACGTCGACTGCCGGCGGATCGCGTCCAGTTGCGGGGCCACCGTCTTGGGCGCGTCGGCGTAGTACCAGACGTTGAGCGTCTCGAAGCTCGCGAGCGGTGGCTCGGCGGCATGCACGAACTCGCTTTCGCCCAGCCATGCGTCGATGTTGCGGGCCGCCTGCTTGCCGTGACCGACGGCAACCGTGACGGTACGCTCGGCGGGCACCATGTCGCCGCCGGCGAAGATCCCCTCGTGACCGGTCATCATGCGCTCGTCGACCTGGACGACGCCGTCATCGATCGCGAGCCCCGGCACGCCGTCGAGCAGCGACAGGTCGGCTTCCTGGCCGAGCGCAAGCACCAGCGAGTCCGCCTCCAGCTCCTCAGTCTCACCGGTGGGCTGCGGGAAGCCGCTGTCGTCGAGCTCCATCCGCTCCAGTACCAGCTTGCCCGCGTCGGCGTGCTTGATCGTCGACAGCCACTTCATCATCACGCCCTCCTCGAGCGCCTCCTCGACCTCGAAGTCGTGCGCCGGCATGCGCTCGCGGGTGCGCCGGTAGACGACGATCGCCTCCTCCGCGCCCAGGCGCCTGGCAGTGCGCGCAGCGTCCATCGCCGTGTTGCCGCCGCCGTAGACGACGACACGTCGTCCGAGCAGCGGGCGCCCCTCACCCTCCATGCTCGCCAGCATCGCGACCGCGTCGAGGATGTGCGCGGCCTCGCCCGCGGGGATGTATGCGCGTTTGCCGATGTGCGCGCCGACCGCCAGGAACGCCGCGTCGAATTTCCCCGCGTGCATCGACTCGAGGATGTTCGTCACCTTGGCGTTCAGCTCGAGCGTCACGCCGAGGTCGAGGATGCGTTGAACCTCGCCGTCGAGCACGTCGCGTGGCAGCCGGTACTTGGGGATGCCGAAGCGCATCATGCCCCCGGCCAGCGGGCCGGCGTCGCGGACCGTCACCGCGTGTCCGCGGCGCGCCAGGTGATAGGCGGCGGAGAGTCCGGAGGGGCCGGCGCCGACGATCAGCACGCGCTTACCGCTCGGTGCGGCCTCGACCGCGACCTTCCAGCCCTGCCTGATTGCCTCGTCGCCGAGGAAGCGCTCGACGCCGTGGATGCCGACGGCGTCGTCCACCTGCGCGCGGTTGCAGGCCGTCTCGCACGGGTGGTAGCAAACGCGTCCCATGACGGCGGGCAGCGGGTTGTCCTTCACGAGCTCGCGCCATGCCGCCTCGTAGTCGCCGGACTCCGCGTCGTAGAGCCACTGCTGGATGTTCTCGCCGGCGGGGCAGCCGTGGTTGCACGGCGGCATCCGGTGCACGTAGCGCGGGCGCTCCTCGCGCCACGAGCCGGTCTTGTTTGCGAGGCTCGAGCCGACGTCCAGCGTGATCGCGAACGGCTTGTCCATCAGCCTTGCCCGCTCTCGCCCGCGGCGGCGGAGAGGCGCTGCGCCGGACGGGTCTCGCCGAGCAGCCCGAAGCGTCGGATGTTGCGCTCGGCGCCGGCCTGGATGCGGGCGATCACCTCGGTCTTCGGCTCCGGCGCGAACAGGTGCGCGAAGCGCTTCTGCGGCCGCAGGTAGTCCTCGACGGGAACCTGGCGGCGGATCTTCGAGACGTCCGTGACCTCGCCGTCGCGCGCCTCGAACACGGGGAAGATGCCCGACTCCTTGGCAAGCCGGGCGATCCGGATCGTGTCCTTGGAGGCGCTGCCCCAACCAAGCGGGCAAGGCACGAACACGTGCAGGTAGCGCGCGCCCCGGATCTCCATCGCGGTCTGGACCTTGGCCTCGAGGTCGCGCAGCTCGGCGACGGTGGCGGTGGCGACGTAGGGGATCTCATGAGCCATCGCGATCAGCGGCGCGCTCTTGCCCTGACCGAAGACGTTCCCCGGCTCGGGCCCGACGGCCTGCGTGGTAGTGGTACGCGCGGCGGGCGGCGTCGAGCCCGAACGCTGCACGCCGGTGTTCATGTACGCCTCGTTGTCGTAACAGATGTAGAGAACGTCGTCGTTACGCTCGAACATCCCCGACAGGCACGCCATGCCGATGTCGACGGTGCCGCCGTCCCCGCCCTGGCCGACTACGCGAACGTCCTCGCGGCCTTTGGCGCGAAGCGCAGCGGCGATGCCTGTGGACACCGACGGCGCGTTGGCGAACAGCGAATGGATCCACGGGATGCGCCACGAGCTCTCCGGGTATGGCGTCGAGAACACCTCGAGGCAGCCGGTGGCGTTGGCGGCGATCATCTGACCGCCGGTGGCCCGCATCGCGGCGTCGAGCGCGTAGCGTGCGCCGAGCGCCTCGCCACAGCCCTGACACGCGCGGTGCCCGCAGGTGATCGAGTTTGTGCGCTGCTCGTCGGCCTGCACCGAGCGCTGCTCGGGGTCGAGCAGGCGGTTACCGACAGCGAAGCTGCCCGTCTGGTAGAAGCGGATCGCGGGCGCCTTCATCTCAGACCGGCCCCGCCGCGACGGCTCCGAGATCGCGCAGCATGTTCTCCGCGTGGGGGCCGGATGCGCGCGAACCGGCCATACGCTTGAGCTCGCGGTCCACCAGCTCCCAGTCGAGGTCGAGGAACGTCAGCGGCTCGAGACGATCGGCGACCGCGTCGCTGAACAGCGCGTGCAGCGAGGCTTTGGTGATCGGCCGCCCGCCGAGGCCCGCGATCACGGTGTAGCCGTGCGGCTGGAGCGCTCCGGCGCGGTGGATGCCGGCGAGCGCGGCGTGGACGTCCATGGAGACGATCCCGCCGATGCCGACCGCGAGCGCCTTCTCGAGCACGAGCACGCGCCTGGCCCCCGCGAGCGCCGCGCGAACGGCGTCAAGCGGGAAAGGCCGGAAGGAGGTGATCCCGATGACGCCGATGCTCACGCCCTGCTCACGCAGCTCGTCGACGGTGTCCTTGATCGTGCCGAGCACCGAGCCGAGCGCGACGACGATCGTCTCGGCGTCCTCGGCTCGATAGCTGCGGATCAGCCCGCCGGACTCGCGTGCGAACGCGCCCTCGAAGTCGCGGGCGATCTCGGGGATCAGCTCGAGCGCCCGCATCTGCTTGGCGTGTGCGAGGTACTTGACCTCCATGAACGCCTCCGGCCCGACCATCGCACCGATCGTGATCGGCTCGTCGGGGTCGAGCACCTGGCGCGGCTGGAACGGGGGCAGGAACGCGTCCACCTGCTCCTGTGTGGGCATCTCGACGCGCTCAACTGCATGCGTGAGGATGAAGCCGTCCATGCACACCATCACCGGCGTGGAGAGCTCCTCGGCGAGGCGAAACGCCTGGATGTGCAGGTCGAGCGCCTCCTGGTTGGTCTCGGCGTACAGCTGGATCCAGCCGGAGTCGCGCTGGGACATCGAGTCGCTGTGGTCGTTCCAGATGTTGATCGGCGCACCGATCGCGCGGTTGGCGACGGTCATCACGATCGGCAGCCCGAGCCCCGAGGCGTTGTAGAGCGCCTCGGCCATGTACAACAGGCCCTGGCTGGCCGTCGCGGTGTAGGCGCGCGCGCCGGTGGCCGACGCGCCGATCGACGCCGACATCGCGGCGAACTCGGACTCGACGTTGACGAACTCGCACGGCGCGAGCTCGCCGGCCTTCACCAGCTGCGAGAGGTTCTCGACGATGTGCGTCTGCGGCGAGATCGGGTAGGCGCAGATCACCTCCGGCCGGCACAGCGCGACCGCCTCGGCCACCGCCCGCGAGCCCTCAAGCTGGCGCGGCATCGCTCAGCTCCCGAAGCTCTTTTAGGACCCAGCTGTGGGCGGCGTGCGCAGCGGCGAGGTTGCCCTCGGCGACGGCGCCGGAGAAGCGCTCGCGGATCGCGCGCTCGACAGCATCCAGCGAGATCACGCGGGTCAGCGCAGCGAAGCCGCCCAGCAGCGTGGCGTTGGCCACCGTGCGTCCAGTGTGTTCGCGTGCAAGCTCGGACGCGGGCACCGTCAGCAGTCGCTCGCGACGAAAGCCCTCAACGAACCCTGCGAGGCCGAGCTCGTCGAAGCTCCTGGCGGAGTTGATGAGGATGAAGCCGTCGGGCTTGCACCCACCGAACACGTCCACCTGGTGCAGCAGCGTCGGGTCCTGCACGATCAGCGCGTCCGGCTGCATCACGGGCTCGCGCGTGCGGATCCCGTGATCGTCGATGCGACAGAACGCGACCACCGGCGCGCCCATGCGCTCGGAGCCGAAGCTCGGAAACGCCTGCGCGTAGCGGCCCTCGTCGAACGCCGCCAGTGACAGCAGCTCGGCGGCGGTGACGACGCCCTGACCGCCGCGGCCGTGGATGCGCACCTCGAACATATAGAGCAGTCAAGCGCGGCGCCGGTGTACAAGCCACCGCACTACGCACTGAACAGGTTCCGTAGTTTTCACCAGGCGCTCGGGACCTATGTGGCGCCGAGGACCTTCAGCGGCGTCATGCGCGTCACCCTCCAGGCGGGGTAGATGCCACCGAGCACGCCGATCGCCAGGGCGAGCGGCGAAGACACGTCATCCCACCCCACGGAGCGCATCCTCCGAGCGACCCGCGGTGTTCGTCAGGCCCGATTGCTCGCTGCTGACCGCGGGGTTGTCTCCTCCCTGCCGGCCTCGGCGAGAAGCGCTTCGACCTGCCCGTCGGAGACGGCCGAGAAGTCGCGGTACCACATGCCCACGCCGAACAGGCGACGCGGCACCTCCAGGCAGACGACGCGATCGGCCTCGCCAGCCAGCATCGACACCGCCTCGCTGGAACCCACCGGGACCGCGACGATGATCTCTCGCGCGCTGCGCTTGCGCAGCGCGCGGACGGCTGCGAGGTCGGTCAGCCCCGTCGCCAGGCCGTCGTCGACGACGACCACAGTTCGCCCCTCCACCGGGACCGACGGTCGACCATCGCGGTAGCGCTCCACCCTGCGGCGCAGCTCGCGTGACTCGACGACGAGCGTTTCCTCGAGCGCCGCCTGGGTCATGCCGTGCATCTCAGCCGATTGGGGATCGAGTACGCCCGTGCCATCCTCCGCAACGGCACCCACGCCGAGCTCGGGATTGCCCGGTGCTCCCAGCTTGCGCACCGCGAGGATGTCGAGCGGTGCGTGAAGCGCGCGGGCAATCTCGAAGGCGACCGGCACGCCGCCCCGCGGCAGCGCGACGATCACGGGGTGCTCGAGCGCGAGGCCCTCAAGCTCAACCGCCAGTCGGGTGCCCGCGTCCACACGATCGAGAAACACCATGAGACGATCGTCTCCGATCGGCGTGATGTGCGTGTCGGGAGATGTCCGCCGGCCGGCGCGGTGGACTACTGAAAGCCGCACGTCACACCGCGCTGTGGGCAGTGGCACAGTCGGCTGGCTGCGGCGAATCGCGGATCTGTGCCCGTGACGGACGCGGATGACAGCCGACGCAGGGGGCTCGACGATGGCGGTGCGATGAACTTGCCACTCGGCCGAGTGAATGACGCGCCCAGCCTCAAGCCCCTGTTGCTCGAGCTGCTCCCGGTCACATGATGAGCCCTTCGCTCGTCGTGTTCGCGCCCTCGCCGCTTTTGACGATCACGGTCGAGGCGGCGGACAGCCCAGGACAGGAGATCCATCTGCATGCCGGCGGACAGGGATTCTGGGTCGCGCGGATGGCGTCGCTGCTCGGCGCGGAGGTCTCGTTGTGCTGCGCTCTCGGCGGCGAGTCGGGTGCGGTGCTGCGCGCGCTGATAGCCAGGGAGAACGTCGAGCTGCTCAGCGTCGGCTGTGACGCGCCCAACGGCGTCTACATCCACGCCCGACGGGGCAGCGGTGCCCGTGAACAGCTCGCGCGCACCGACTCCGGCCGCCTGTCGCGCCACGAGGCCGACGAGCTCTACGGGCTCGCTCTCAGCGCAGGGTTGGACGCGGGTGTGGCGCTGCTCACGGGAGTTGACCCACCAAACGTGCTGGACAGCGAGATCTATCGTCGACTCGCAGGGGACCTGCGCTCGAATGGCGTCCAGGTGATCGCGGATCTCGCGGGGTCGTGCTTGACCGCGGCGCTCGCCGGAGGCCTGGACATCTTGAAGATCAGCGAGGAGGAGGCGCTCGACCAGGGCATCGCCGTTAGCTCTGAAGTCGATGACCTCCTGGACGCGCTTGACAAGCTTCACAGCGAGGGGGCCGAGACGGTACTTATCTCGCGCGCCGCCCAGCCCGCGTTGGTGCTCGACGGCGCCCGCGGCCGCTATCTGGACCTGACCGGGCCGCGCGTCGAGACGCTCGAGCCAAAAGGCACAGGCGACTCGATGTTCGCCGCGCTCGGCGCCAGCCTGGCCGACAGCCAGGAGCTGGACGTCGCCCTGCGCCTAGCGATGGCGGCAGGATGCCTGAACGCCACGAGACACGGGCTCGGCACGGGGACACGCGAGCAGATTCAGCAGCTCAGTCGCCACATTGCGATCAACGAGCTGAGCAGAGTCCCCCAGACCGGGTAACACCATTGTGGCTTTCCACTGAGCCTCGCTGGGGTCGCGCCCCGATACCCGGCGGCAGCATCCCGACTAGCGTCGGGAACGGAGTTCATTGATCGAAGCAAGGAGATGAGTCATGCCTGGAGCACTAACGCGTTGGGAACCATTTGCCGAGCTCGGCGAGCTGCGCAGCCGCTTCGACCGTATGTTCGACGACCTCACCGACGGACGCGAGCGGGGATGGACACCCGCGATGGACGTCGAGCGCGACAACGGCAATCTTGTCGTGCGCGCCGACGTGCCGGGGATCAAACCGGAGGAGGTCAAGATCGAGGTCGAGAACGACATCCTCACGGTCTCGGGGGAGCACGAGGAGCGCAAGGAGCAGAAGGACAAGCACTTCCTGCGCCGCGAGCGTCGCTACGGCTCGTTCTCTCGCTCGATGGCGCTACCGCCCGGCGTGGAGGCCAGGAAGATCAAGGCAAAGACCCACGACGGCGTGGTCGAGGTGACGATCCCGTTGCCGAAGGAGGCCAAGAAGGAGAAAATCGAGATCACGCCGACCGCCGGTTGATGCAGACCACAGCGCCGCACCGATGAACACTCCCTCCGCCCCTAATGCGCTCAGCACCCCCCGGTGCGTGGAGCGGGGGGAGCATCGGAGAGCGGACCTGCTCGCGGCGCTCGCGGACGCCTCGACATACGGCGCCACGGAGCCCGTCGAGGTGCACGAGACGCACGCCTCCTGGGTCTTCCTCGTCGGGGACCGCGCCTTCAAGCTGAAGAAGCCGCTCGACCTCGGGTTTCTGGACTACAGCACGCCGGCACGCCGGCGGATCGCCTGCCTCGAGGAGGTGCGCGTCAACCGGGACCTCGCGCAAGACATCTACCTCGGCGTGCGCGCGATCGTGAGAGCCGACACGAGATTGACGATGACCTCCGAGGAGGCGAGCAACGCGATCGACTATGTCGTCGAGATGCGGCGCTTCAGCGAGGCCGACACGCTCGCCGGTCTGATCGCATCGGAAGGACTCAGCGCTTCGCACGTCGAGGCGGTCGCTCGCCGTCTGGCGGCATTCCATCGCGGGGCCCTCGTAGTGGCGGGCGGCAGCGCGCAAGACGTTCTGCGCGTGTGGCTCGTGAACGTTCGCGAACTCGCGGAGGCGGGTCGTGCAGCGGCGTCGTCGGTCGATCTCAGCGCAGGGTTTGCCGAAGCGTTCGTGAGCGCGCACAGCGAGGAGATCGAACGTCGCCGCCGTGCCGGGCTTGTCCGCGACGGGCATGGCGACCTGCGTTGCGAGCACGTGCTCGCGGTGCCACCCGTGCGCGTTGTCGACCGCATCGAGTTCGACCCCACGCTGCGCCGCGCCGATATCGCCTGCGACTTGGCGTTCCTGACGATGGACCTCGAGGCACAGGGTCAGCGCTGGGCGGCGGAGGAGCTCGTGAGCGCCTATCGACGGGAGGGAGTGGACGCCGGCAGCGAGACGCTGCTGGCCTTCTACGCGGCGCACCACGCGCTGGTGCGAGCGAAGGTCGCGCTGATCGCGGCCGCCGAGCATGACGGAGAGCGCTCGCAGGAGCTGCTCGAGCAGGCACGATCGATGCTGGCTCTATCCGAGCGCTTGTGCTGGCGCGCGAGAGGACCCCTGGCGGTGGTCATCTGTGGGCCGGCGGCGAGCGGCAAGTCGAGCCTCGCCGCCGAGCTCTCGCGCCGCTCGGGGTTGACGGTCCTCTCCTCCGACGCCACGCGCAAGGCCGCCGCCGGGCTCAGAGCCACAGAGCGGGCGACAGCGGAGCACTACCGCCACCGCTTCACCCACCACACCTACGAGCTGCTTGCGACGCGAGCACGAGAGCTTCTCGACGGCGGCAGCGGCGTGATCGTCGATGCCTCGTGCCACTCGCGCGTGGAGCGCTCGACGCTGCTCGGTCGGCTGGGTCGCAGCGGGCTACCGCGTCTCGTCGTGCGCTGCGATGTCCCACTCGAGGTCGCGTTGGAGCGAGCCGCACGCCGCATGCACGATCCGGACCGCATCTCCGACGCCGACCCACACATCGTCGCCCAGCAGTACCGCTCCTTCCAGCCGCTCGAGGAGCTCGCGCCCGGCAGCGTGATCGAGCTCGACGCCTCTCACACCTTGGACGTCCAGGTTGACGAGGTCACGCGCGGGATCGACGGCCGGCTCGCTCGGCTTGGCCGTTGGCGCTCGCTTGGGGCACGTAGTTTTCCGTAGCGACTGGCCGGGAATCGCACGATGGCGCTCGGCGGCGGCGGTCGTACGCTCGCCAGATGATGGGAACTCACGCCCTGGCAGCGAGCCGATGACGGCCCTGGGTGTTGTCCTGATCCTCGCGGCGGTGGTGCTGCTGCTGGCCGAGGCGCATCTATCGACCGGCGGGCTGATGGCTGCGTGCGCCGGCATTGCACTCGTCGGCGGCGTGGTGGTGCTGTTGGTCGCGGCGGGCGCCGGCGCGGTGCTGGTGCTGCTCGTCGGGCTGTGTGCTGCTGCGGCAGCGTTGTCGCTGCTGCTGTTCGCGCGAGGTCGGATCGTGCTGCCTCTCCGGGCGCGTCCTCGAACCGGCAGAGAGGCGCTCGTGGGACACCTCGGCGTGGTCCGCGCGGACGGCGGGCCCGAGCCGGCGGTATTCCTCGAGGGGTCGCTGTGGCGCGCCGAAGCGAGCCCGATTCATCACGAGAGCGAGCTACAGGACGGCGAGCGCGTAGTCGTCGAAGGCGTCAACGGCTTGACCTTGCGCGTGCGCAAGGCGGAGCAATGGGAGCTGAATCCATGATCGTCACTGTCTTGATCATTGTCGTCGTTGTCGCGCTGCTGCTGGGCTTGATCCTCGCGGCGGCGTCGGTGCGCATCCTGCGCGAGTACGAGCGCGGCGTCGTCTTCCGGCTGGGGCGGCTGCTCGACCAGAAGGGTCCGGGTGTCGTACTGCTGATCCCGTTTGTCGACCGACTCGTACGCGTCAGCCTGCGAACCGTCACCCAGCAGATCCCGCCGCAGGAGGTGATCACGCGCGACAACGTCCCCGCGCGCGTCACCGCCGTCACTTACTTCCACGTCGTCGACCCGAACCGCTCCGTGGTCGAGGTCCAGGACGTGCTCGCCGCGACATCGCAGATCGCGCAGACGACGCTGCGCTCGGTGCTCGGCAAGGCCGAGCTCGACACGCTGCTGGCCGAGCGCGAGCGACTCAACGAGGATCTGCAGAAGATCATCGACGACCAGACCGAGCCGTGGGGCATCAAGGTGACCGCGGTCGAGATCAAGGACGTGGAAATTCCCGAGGACATGCAGCACGCGATCGCCCGCCAGGCGGAGGCCGAGCGCGAGCGCCGCGCGAAGATCATCAACGCTGAGGGCGAGTTCCAGGCGGCTGCCAAGCTCGGCGAAGCCGCGGACGTCATCGGCCGCAACCCCGTGACGATCCAGCTGCGCTACCTGCAGACGCTGCTGGAGATCGGCAGCGAGCAGAACTCCACGATCGTGTTCCCGCTGCCGATCGACCTGATCGGGCCGCTTCTGCAAAGCGTCACCCGCAACGGCGCGACCGCCGGCACACCCGCGACGGCTGCCCCGGCCACGGCGAGCCCCGGCCCCACAGGCAACGGCCATCCCGTTGGCGACGCCAGTGGCCGATGAGCAGTTGCAGGGCGCGACCCCGGTGGGCGCCGCGGCCTCGCTCGGAGATGGCGCCGGCGAGAAGCGGACCGGCATTGCGGTGTTCGCCCCGAACCCGCTGCTGACGGTCACGCTCGAGCTCGAGGGCGAGGAGCGCCAAAGCATCCACTTCCACGCGGGCGGCCAGGGCGTGTGGGTGGCGGGCATGGCCCGCTGCCTGGGCGCCGCGCCGGTGCTCTGCGGAATGCTCGGCGGCGAGCCGGGCGAGCTGCTGCGCCCACTGCTCGAGAAGGCGACCGGAGTGTGTCCCCGCCTTGTGCAGAGCTCGAGCGCGAGCGGCTGCTATGTAACCGACCGCCGCTCCGGGGAGCGCGAGCTCCTGGCGATGAGCCTCAGCGACGCGCCCTCGCGGCACGAGCTCGACGAGCTGTTCTCGCTGACGTGCTCGCAGGCGCTCGAGTGCGGATGGCTCGTGGTCACCAACCCACTGCCGGGCGAGTCTCTGCCGCTGGAGGTGTACCGCGATCTCCTCGCCGACACGCGCGCGGGCGGTTGCCGCACGCTCGTGGACCTGTCCTCGCCGCGCCTGGACAGCGCGCTCGCGAGCGAGCCCGACGTGGTGAAAGTCAACGACTGGGAGCTCGCGGAGTTCGTGCGCGGACCCGTGTCCACGCCCGAGTTGCTGCTTGCGGGCGCCCGTCGCCTGCGCGAGCGCGGAGCGCGGAGCGTGATCGTCACCCGCGGCGAGCTGCCGGCGCTGGTGCTGCACGGCGATCGGCTCTGGCAGCTGACGCCGCCGCGCTTCGAGCGTGGCTTCCGTGAGGGCTGCGGCGACGCGATGATGGGCGCCCTCGCTGCCACCTGGGCGCGCGGCGAGAGCTTCGAGCGCGCGCTAGTGCTCGGCGCGGCCGCCGGCGCTGCGAACTTCCTGCGCCGCGGCGTGGGGCACGCCTCCCGCGAGGTGGTCGAGCAGCTCGCCGACACCGTCACGCTCGAGCCCTGGTCGACCGCGGGGCGGCCTGAAACTCACCAGGTCGACTCGACCGGATCGCCGCGTAGGATCGCCGCCGGCGCCTCGTCTGCGATCCACTCGACAAGCTCGGGCGAACAGACCTCACGCAGGCGCTCGTAGCCCGCGCTTAGGCGCAGCGGGCGCCCGCCGTGCGACGAGTGCGCGTCGCTCGAGAGCAGGTGCACGAGACCATCGCGTGCCAGGCCCAGCACGAAGTCCTCGGGGTCGCCGGAGGTCCGTTGCGCGATGAAGTCCGCCGTCCACTGCAGCAGACAGCCGCGCGCGGCGAGCGTCCGCAGCCGCCGCTCGAAATCCGCGCCGGCGTGGCGCTCGGGGTGCGCGAGGATCGTCCGCGCGCCACGTGCTGCCAGCCGCTCGACGAGCGCCGGCAGCTCATCGCAGAGCGGGCCCGGCGCCGGCTCCAACAGGATCCAGCCAGCGCCGTCGAGTGACACCGCACGCAGCTGCTCGGCGCTGAGCGCCTCCGCCGCGAGCTGTGAGACCTCGCCGCCCTGCGCCACGCGCACGCTCACCTCGCGCTCGTCCAGCTCTCGCTGGAGCTCGGCGACGCGGAGCGGCAACTCCTCGATGCGCACGTCGTGGTCGGAGCGGATATGCGGCGTCGCGCACACGATCGCGATCCCGTCGCGTTCGGCTTCGCGTGCCATCGCCACGCTGTCGGCGAGGTCCAGCGCGCCATCGTCGAGTGCCGGCAGGATGTGACAGTGGAGATCGATCACGCGTCACGGGCACGCGCGGCGTCCAGCAGCACGCGCTGCTCGGCGGCGGCGACGAGCCTGCGCGTCCGGTCAACAACATCCACGCTGACGGAGATCGCATCGATGCCGGCGCGCACGAGCAGCTCGGCGTACTCGGGGTGCACGGAGGGCGCCTGCCCGCAGATCGAGGTGCGCAGCCCGAGCCGGCGCGCGCGGGGGATGAGCTCGCGCAGGTAGGCGGTGACCGCTGGGTCGCGCTCGTCGAAGGTCTCGGCGAGCACCTCGTTGTCGCGGTCGGCGCCGAGCAACAGCTGCGTGAGGTCGTTGGAGCCGATCGAGATGCCGGCGACGCCGAGCGCGGCGTACTGCTCGAGGTTGAACAGCACCGACGGGACCTCGGCCATCACCCACAGCTCGAAGCCGGGGCGATCGAGCAGTCCGGACTCGGCGATCAGCTCGCGGCAGCGGCGCAGCTCGCGCGTCGAGCGCACGAACGGCAACATCACGTGCAGATTGTGCAGGCCGGCGTCCCACACCTGGCGCAGCGCCGCGAGCTCTAGCGCGAACACGTCGGGCTCGCGCGTGTAGCGCAGCGCGCCGCGGTAGCCGATCATCGGGTTGGACTCGTGCGGCTCGAAGCGCTCGCCGCCGCGCAGCCCGGAGAACTCGTTGGTGCGGAAGTCGATCGTGCGGTAGGTGACCGGGCGCGGCGCGAAGCCCGCGGCGAACGTGCTCAGCCCCTCGGCCATGCGCGCGACGAAGTCATCGCCGCGGCCCTCCTCGAGCAGCGTGCGCGGATGGTCGCCGCCGAGCGCCTCGAGCACCATCATCTCGGCGCGCAGCAGCCCGACCCCGTCGACCGGCAGGTCCTTGACGCGCGCCACCTGCGAAGGCTCTGAGAGGTTGAGGAGGATCTGCGTGGCTGTCACCGGTGCGCTCTGGACCGGCAACGTCCGCCCCTCGCCTCCCGCGCTGGTGGTGAGCTGGCCCGTGGAGCCTGCGGTCGGCTCGCCCCCGTCGGCGGACGGACGGGCGGGCGGGCGGGCGCCCTCATAAACAACGCCGCGGGTGGCATCGATGGTCACGATCTCACCGTCGCGCAGCTTGCGCGTCGCTTCGCCGGTGCCGACGACGCAGGGAATCCCCAGCTCGCGCGAGACGATTGCGGCGTGGCAGGTCATGCCGCCGGAGTCGGTGATGATCGCCGAGGCGCGGCGCATCAGCGGCAGCCAGTCGGGAGAGGTCATATGCGTGACGAGCACATCGCCGTCCTTCAATCTGTCGGCGTCGTCGAGCGAGGCGAGCACGCGCGCCGCGCCGCTGGCGCTGCCGGGCGCGCCGCCGAGACCGCGCAGCAGCACTGTCTGCGGCTGCGCCCGCTCTGATGCCGCGGCGTCATCCGTGGAGGCGTCGTGCAGGGTCGTGATCGGGCGGCTCTGAAGCATCCACAGCGAGCCGTCGGGGTCGAACGCCCACTCGGTGTCCTGCGGAGCGCCGTAGTGCTCCTCGATGCGCCGGCCGAGCTCGGCGACTGCGACGACCTCCTCGTCGCTGAGCACCGGCCGCAGGGCCTCCTCCTCGGTGAGCGCGCGCTGGCGGGTGCCGCTGCCGTCGGGCGCGTACTCGATGACGAGGTCCTTGTGGTGCACCTCGCGCCGGCGGATCGCGAGGGTCGCCTTCTCCACGACGTAGCGGTCGGGTGACACCGAGCCGGAAACCACCGCCTCGCCGAGACCGAACGACCCCTCGATCACGAGCTCGTCGCGCTGCCCGGTGGCGGGGTTGACGGTGAACATCACGCCCGCCCTGCTCGAGTCGAGCTGGCGCTGCACGACGACCGCGATGTCCATGTCGGCCTGTGCGAAGCCGTTGACGCGCCGGTAGTAGATCGTGCGGGCGCCGAACAGCGAGCGCCAGCAGCGACGCACCGCGTCGATCACGGCATCGGCGCCGCGGGTGTTCAGGAAGGTCTCGTTCATACCCGCGAAGGAGCTCGCCGCCGTGTCCTCGGCCGTTGCCGAGGAGCGCACGGCCACCGCGAGCTGGGGATCCCCGCCTGCCTCGCGCGCGAGCCGCTCATAGGCCGCGCGGATCTCTGCCGCCAGCGGCTCGGGCATGGGTGTCTCGTCGAACAGCGCGCGGGCGGCAACGCTCGCCGCCTGCAGCGCGGCGGTGTCCTCGACGTTGACCGAGTCCAGCAACGCGGCCAGCCGCGTGCGCAGCCCTGTCTCGGCGCAGTAGGCGGCGTATGCCGGGGCGCCAACGACGAAGCCGTCGGGCACGGGCAGGCCCGCCGCGGTGAGCTCGCCGAGGTTCGCGCCCTTGCCGCCGGCGTAGTCGATGTCGTCGCGGCCGAGCTGCGTGAACGTGCGCAGCACGGGCTCGCTCTGCCGGGGCGCCGTCTCGGAGGCCGCTGTCACGGGTGTCGCTGTCGGCGTGGCGTTCATGTGCGCATAGCTCCTCGGATTGGCTTTGCACGGCTGTGATCAGTCAACCGCTCGAACAGCCTCTTGACCACGGTGCTGCCCACGGAAGACGCTCAGTAGTTTTCGCCACCCGAGGTTCGCTCCGCCCCCAACGACGCACAGCTCCGTAGTTCTCACCGCGTCGATATGGGGTTGAGCACGCATGACGTGGCTGCGCCACGCGCCTAGCGTCCCTTCTGCCTAGGTCGCTCTGTCCCGGCCCAGGCAACAACTTGGGACACGCCAACAGGGAGCTCAACATGCCCACTCGAGTCGCAATCAACGGCTTTGGCCGCGTCGGACGTGCCTTTCTTCGGATCGCGCACGAAGGCGGCTCACATCTCGAGATCGTGGCGATCAACGACCTCACCGATGCTGCGACGCTCGCGCACCTGCTGCGCCACGACTCCGTCTACGGAGCTTTTCCCGGTGACGTGGAGGCGATCGAGGGCGAGCTGCTCGTGTCCGGGGAGCCGATCCGCGCCTTCGCCGAGCCGTCGATCTCGAGCCTGCCGTGGCGCGAGCTGGGAGTGGACGTGGTGATCGAGTCAACCGGCCGTTACCGCACGCGCGCCGCGGCCGCTGAGCATCTCGCGAAGGGCGCCAGCAAGGTGATCCTGTCGGCACCGGCCAAGGGCTCGGAGCCGGTGGACGCGACAGTTGTGATCGGCGTGAACTTCGAGGACTCCTACGACCCGGAGCGCCACCACATCATCAGCAACGCCTCGTGCACGACCAACTGCCTGGCGCCCGTCGCGAAGGTGCTGCACGACACGGTCGGCATCCGCCACGGCCAGATGAGCACCGTCCACGCCTACACCGCGGATCAGAACCTGCTGGACGGACCGCACAGCGACCTGCGCCGGGCGCGGGCGGCTGCGCTGAACCTGGTGCCGACCTCCACGGGCGCCGCCAAGGCGCTCGGCCTGGTGATCCCCGAGCTCGAGGGCCGCCTTGGAGGAATCGCGATCCGCGTGCCCACCCCCACCGGCTCGCTCGTCGACCTCACCGTCGAGGCCGAACGGGCAACGAGCGTGGCGGAGGTCAACGACGCGTTCCACGGCGCCGCCGAGCACGGCCGCCTGCACGGCATCCTCTCCTACAGCGAGGAACCGATCGTCTCGAGCGACATCGTCGGCTCACCCTTCTCCTCGATCCTCGATGCACAGCTCACGAGCGTGTTGAACGGAACCCAGGTGAAGGTCGTGGCCTGGTACGACAATGAGTGGGGCTATGCGAGCCGGCTGGTAGATCTGGCCGCGCGCGTAATGGCGCGGATGCCGGCTGCGGTGTAGAGCGATGAAGATCGTCTCCGAACAGCAGGTCGCACGCGCACTCGCAGCGGTCCGGGCGCCCGAGCCGCGGATTGTCGCGAGCGGCAACCTCGGGACCCCGCGAGCGCTGCTCGACACGCTCGAGCGCTCGGTAGAGCGCTACCGCCTGTTCATGCTCGCCGCGCAGTCCCCCCTGCCCGAACGCGACGAGGTGGTCCTCGAGACGCCGTTCGTCGGGCCGGGGATGCGCGACGCCGGCGACCGCCTGGACTACCTGCCGATGCGCCTGTCGCTCGTGCCGAAGCTGTTCGCGACGATCCGTCCCCCCGACGTCGTGCTGCTGCACACGTCGACTCCCCGGCACGGGAAGGTCTCGCTGGGGATCGAGGTGAACATCCTCGTGGCAGCCGTCGAGGCGGTGCGCGCGCGAGGCGGTCTCGTCGTGGCGCAGATGAACCCGAGGATGCCGTACACGCTCGGCGATGGCGAGCTCGACGAAGGGCTGATCGACCTCGCGATCGAGGTCGAGGAACAGCTGAGCTCGCCCGCCGTCAGCCCGGCCCACTCGGACACCGACCGCATCGCCGAGCTCGTCGCGGAGCTCGTGCAGGACGGCTCGACGCTGCAGATGGGCATCGGCCAGGTGCCGGACGCGACGCTGCGCGCGCTCCTCGGCAGGCGTGAGCTGGCGATCTGGTCGGAGATGATCAGCGACGGCGTGATGCGCCTCGACCACGCAGGAGCGCTCGAGCCACGGCGCCCGATCGTGTGCTCGTTCCTGTTCGGATCCCCAGAGCTCTACAGCTGGGTCGATCAGAACCCGAGACTGCGGATGACACGCACGGAGGTCGCGAACGATCCGTCGAACATCGCGGCGCACTCGGCGATGGTCTCGGTGAACACGGCGCTGCACGTCGATCTCTCAGACCAGGCCGGAGCGAGCCACATCAACGGCCGCCTCTACTCCGGCTTCGGTGGTCAGCCCGATTTCGTGACGGGTGCGCTGCACTCACCGGGCGGGCACGCGGTGATCGCGCTGCGCTCGTGGCACGAGCGCAGCGACAGCTCGACGATCGTCCCGCGGCTGACCGACCCGGTCACCTCTTTCCAGCACTCCGCCGTGATCACCGAGCAGGGTTGCGCGCACGTGTTCGGACGCAGCGAGCGCGCGCAGGCGCGGCTGATCATCGACCAAGCCGCCCACCCCGATGCGCGCGACGAGC
This sequence comes from uncultured Solirubrobacteraceae bacterium, assembly GCA_963737025.1. GTDB lineage: Bacteria > Actinomycetota > Thermoleophilia > Solirubrobacterales > Solirubrobacteraceae > Palsa-744. The sequence goes on along the minus strand of CAVTRA010000003.1, from coordinate 292,223 downwards.
TGCGCGAGCACGTCGCGGCGCTCGCCTGAGCGCCAGCGCGGAGAACTACCGAGCATTGGTGTTGGTTTGCCGGGACGACGCGCGCACCCCGAGCTGGCAGCGTCTTTGTCATGAGCACACCAACGACACTCCCCAAAACAAGCATCGCCGAGCTCCTCGACCTCAGCGGCAGGACCGCGATCGTCACGGGCGGGTCGATGGGCATCGGCGCAGGCATCGTCGGGCGCCTGCACGAGGCCGGCGCCGCAGTCGTGATCGCCGACCTCGACCTGGGCACCGGCCTCGAGCTAGCCGATCGTCTCAACGCCGGCCGTTCCGGCAGCGCCCTCGCGGTGCAGACAGACGTCGGCCGGCGAGCGGACACAGACGCGATGGTGAGCGCCGCGGTCGAGCGCTTCGGCGGGCTGGACATCCTCGTCAACAACGCAGGCATCTACCCGTTCGCCCCGTTCCTGGAGATGGACGCCGAGCTGTTTGAGCACGTGCTGCGCGTCAACCTGTTCGGCGTGTTCAACGCCATGCAGGCAGCCGCCAAGCAGATGATCGCTCAGGGCCACGGCGGCAAGATCATCAACGTCAGCTCGATCGACGCGCTGCACCCGTCGATGGTCGGCCTCGCGCACTACGACGCCTCCAAGCACGGCGTCTGGGGGCTGACCAAGAACGTCGCGCTCGAGCTGGCCGAGCACGGCATCGCCGTCAACGCACTTGCGCCTGGCGCGATCGCCACGCCCGGCGCCAGCGGCGGGGCGGTCGACGCCGACGTCCTGCGCGAAACCGAGCAGCGGATACCGATGCACCGGATGGGCGTCCCCGATGACATGGGACGCGTCGCGCTGTTCCTCGCCTCGGGGCTCTCCAGCTACCTCACCGGGTCACAGATCGTGGCCGACGGCGGGTTGCTGTTGCGCTGAGCTGGGTGCTCAGGTCGTGAGGTTGCGGTACAGGCTGACGGCGATCGTGAAGAAGACGACGAGAATCCCCAGCGACCATGCGAGCGACTGCCACACCCAGTGGTGAGTGGGTTCACCCTGCAACAGCGCGCGCACCGCGTTGATCGTGACGCTCACCGGCTGGTGGCGTGCGAATGGCTGGAGCCAGCCGGGCATCGTCGCCACCGGCACGATCGCCGAGCTGGCGAACACGAGGATGAAGAACGGCAGGATGCCCGCCACCTGCGCAGTTTCGGGATCCTTCGTCAATAGCCCGATCGTGGCGTAGATCCAGGAGAAGCAGTAGCCGAAGAAGATCACCAGCAGCAGGCCGGCGACGATCGCGCCGACGCTGCCGTGGAAGCTGAATCCGACCAGCAGCCCCAGCCCGACCATCAGCGTAAGCGAGAACACGCTGCGAGCGAGATCGGCCAGCGTGCGCCCGGCCAGGACCGCCGAGCGCGCCATCGGCAGGCTACGGAAGCGGTCGATGATGCCGCTGCGGAGATCGTCGGCCAACCCGATCGCCGTCGCCATCCCGCCGATCATCACCGCCTCGATGAACACCGCGGGCACGATGTAATCGACATAGCTGCGCCCCGGGATGTGAATCGCGCCGCCCAGGACGTAGCGGAAGAGCAGGAGCAGCAGCGCCGGCTGGACAGCGGAGATCACGAGCAGCCGGGGGTTGCGAACGATGCGCAGCAGGTTGCGCTTGGCGACGCCGACGATGTCGCGGACGGCCGCTGCGCGCCGCGGCGAGGCCCGCAGCGCCGGCTGTCGCGCGCGCGCCGGCTGCGGTGGCTGCGCGAGCGCGGCGGCCGGCGCGGGAGCTCGGATTCGATGCACGTGCGCGCCCGTGACCGCTGCGCCGTTCCCATGTGCACCGTCGACGCCGGCGTGCAAATCCTCGATGCCCGCGTCCTCGCCCCTGACATCTCCGGCGTTGCCGGTCAGCGACAGGAACACGTCGTCGAGTGAGGGATGGCGGATGCCGAGATCGTCGAGCGCGATCCCGCCCTGCTGCAAGCGTTCGCCGGCGGCGATCAGAACCTCGGTTGCGCCTTTTGTGGGAACGCTCACGCGACGTTGGTCGGGCTCGATCCGGGGGGTGCCCTGTCCGAGCTCGGCGATCAGTGCGGCGGCGTGAGCGAGGTCGCTCTCACTGCTCACGCGCGCCTCGAGCACATCGCCGCCGAGCTGCTCCTTGAGCTCACCGGCGGTGCCCTGCGCGACGACAGAGCCGGCGTCGAGCACGACGATGCGCTGCGCCAGATGCTCGGCCTCCTCCATGTACTGCGTGGTGAGCAGCACGGTTGTGCCGTCGCTGACGAGCTCATCGACGAAGTGCCAGACGTCGTTGCGGGTGCGCGGATCCAGACCGGTGGTCGGCTCGTCCAGGAACAGGACCCGCGGGTGACCGATCAGGCTCGCGCCGACGTCAAGGCGCCGACGCATCCCACCCGAATAGGTCTTCACGAGATGGTCGGCGGCGTCCGTCAGGGAGAAGCGCTCGAGCACGTGCCGGGCCTGACGTCTGCGCTCAGCCCCGCTGAGGTGGTAGAAGAGCCCGACGAGCTCGAGGTTCTCCCGTCCCGTCAGCAGCTCGTCGACGGCGGCGAACTGCCCGGTGAGGCCGATCAGTGGGCGTAGGCGTGTCGCGTCGGCGACGACGTCGCAGCCGGCCACACGCGCGCATCCGCTGTCCGGCCTCAGGAGCGTCGCGAGGATTCGCACGAGCGTGGTCTTGCCGGCGCCGTTGGGACCGAGCAATGCGAGCACCTTGCCCTCCTCGGCGAACAGATCGACGCCGGCGAGCGCCTGGGTCGACCCGAAGCGCTTGGCAACCCCTTCGACCTCGATCATCGCCGGCCCCACACGCTGCGGATCCGGCTCACGCGCGCGCGAGCGCGTTGCTGAGCGACCGGGAGCGCTCGTCGGCGTCGGACGCGGGCGGGATCACGAGCACCGGGCACGCGGCCGCGCGCACGATCGTGTCGCCCACGCTGCCGAGCAGCAAGCGTCCCAGAGTGCCACGCCTGCGCGAGCCGAGAACGAGCAGGTCCACGCTCTGTGTGACCTCGAGCAGCTCATTGCTGGCGATGCCGTCGCGAACGACACCCGCGGCCGCGATGCCGGCCGGCAACGCGCCGAGCGCACGCGCGAGGCCTGCGTGGGCCTCGTCCAGGCGGGCCTTGACGATCGCAGGGTAGGACATGGCCGCGCTGGCGCCGCCCGCGCGCGCGGCGGCAGTGTCCGCGACGACGATCACTTGCAGCTCGGCGCCCGTCTGCGACGCGAGCGCCGCTGCGGCACCCAGCGCCTCGAGCGACGGATTGACGACGTCATAGCCGATGGCGATGCGCGCCAGAGCAGAGGTCGGGGATGTGCGATGGAAGCCCACCGGGGCGACCGCAACCGGGCAGGGAGCTCCGTGCAGCGTCTCCTCGGTCACGCTCCCGACGAGTACACGACCTACCGCCCCGTGATGTGAAGAGCCGAGTACCAGCAGCTCGGAGCCCCGCTGTCTTGCCGTGGTCTGCAGCGCAAGCGCGGCGTCGGCGCCAGCGACGAGCAGCGGCGTGATCGTTCGCGGGGTCTCGCGGCATATCGCCCCGAGTAGCCTCTCGGCGCTCGCACGGTCGAGCTGGGGCTCGACCGGGTCGATGCGCGAGGAGAGGCCGTCGAGGCGGTGCACGCAACAGACGACGAGCTCGCCGTCGGGCGCAGTCAGGCTGCAGCCCAGCGCGAGCGCGTCGCGGCCGCCGTCGCGGCCGTCGAAACCTACGATGACCTCGGCGAACATTTGGCAGCTCACCCCAGCTCAAGCGTCCGAGCCGAAGCGCTCGTGCGCGAGGTGCCAGGCGGAGGTCAGGAACTCGACCCGCTCCTCAGGACCGGCGTGCTGTACCACGCGCGCATCGAAGCCTTCTCGAAAGACGTCCAGCATCGCGCGGTTTTCGCACAGGACCTCGGCCACGAAATACGCGATCCCCCGGCGCTCCGCGACGATCGCCAGTCGCTCGATGAGAATCGTGCCCAGACCGCGGCCCTGGAGGTGATCGGCGACCTCGACCGCGATTTCGGCGCGCGTCTCCTCGAGCTGCACATAGGTCGCGTGCCCGACGAGCACGCCGGCTTCATCATGAGCAACGAGCCCGTAGTGCGTCTCGTCCGTGGCGGATGCGAGGTGCGCCGCGGCGGTCATGCTGGCGGCCGCGCTGAAGAACCGCAGGCGGCGGGCTTCGAGGCACAGTCCCCGAAGGAACGACCGCAACGCCGGCTCGTCGGTTGCCGTGGCGGCACGGACAGCAACCGAGGAGCCATCTCGGAGCTTGATGACCTCGGCCTCCGGCCGGCCCTCGCTCGAGAACGGCGGCCCCGGCGCGGGAGCTGTCGCGGATCCGCTTCTCATCATCGTGGCCCAAGCGTCGCGCAGGCGCCAAGGCCGAGCATCCGCGCTCAGCCACGGTTAGACGCGGAGAACTACGGGCGCGGCCGAGGAGCTATGGGGCCGGCGTCGGCGTCGCGGCGCGTTCGTAGACGATGCGCGTGCCTGCCTCGCCGGAGAGGATCGCGGGTGCGTCGGCGAGCGCGCCGATCGCGGCGATCCCGCCCGTCTGTGAGGCAAAGCGGCACGCCGCCTCGATCTTCGGGCGCATCGATCCGGCGGCGAACATCGCCGGGTCGAGCTCTCGCACCGCTGCTTCGCGGATCGGCTGGGGGTGCGCGGTGCCGTGGTCGCGCTCCACAAAGGGCACGTCGGTGAGCAGCAGCAGCGCCTCCGCCGCCAGCTCGCGCGCGAGCAGCGCGGCGGAGTGGTCCTTGTCGATCACGGCCTCAACGCCGCGCAGGGCGTTGTGCTCGTCGAGCGTGACGGGAATCCCGCCGCCGCCGACGCACACGACGAGGACGCCTGCGTCCACGAGCGCGCGGATCGTCAGCAGCTCCACGATCCGCTGCGGCTCCGGCGAGGGCACGACGCGACGCCAGTGCTCGCCGTCGCGCGCGACCGTCCAGTGACGCTCGCGGGCGAGGCGCTGCGCGCTCGCGCGGTCATAGATCGGGCCGATCGGCTTGCTGGGATCTCCGAACGCGGGGTCCTCGCCGTCGACGACGACCTGCGTCAGGAGCGTGGCCACCGACGTGCCGGGCAGGCGGTTCATGAGACCCTGCTCGAGCAGGTAGCCGATCATTCCCTCCGACTCCGCGCCAAGCACGTCCAATGGGTAGGGCGCGAGATCCACGTATGACTCGGCCTGCAGCGCCAGCAGCCCGACCTGCGGACCATTGCCGTGTGTGACCACCAGCCTGTGGCTCCGAGCGATCTGCGCCAGGGCGTCAACCGCCGTGGCGATGTTCCGGCGCTGTGTGGGTGCGTCGGCGGGCTCGCCGCGGCGCAGCAGGGCGTTGCCGCCGAGCGCGACGACGACCAGCATCTCAGCCGGCGGCGTCCACGTCGAGCGCGAGAATCAGCTTCCCCACGTTCTCGCCGGCGAACAGCCTCAACAGCGCATCCGGGAACGCGCTCACGCCACCGTCGATCACGTCCTCGCGCGAGATCAGGCGACCTTCGCGCATCCATCCCGCGATCTCAGCGCCGGCCTCCGCGTAGCGCGCTGCGTAGTCGAAGACGACGAAGCCGATCATCGCGGCGCGCGCCACGAGCAGCGACATGTAGTTGGCCGGTCCGCGGACGCCGTCGCTGCCGTTGTACTGGGATACGGCGCCGCAGAGCACGATCCGCGCGCCGCGCGCCAGACGGGTCAGCACCGCGTCGAGGATCTCACCGCCGACATTGTCGAAGTAGACGTCGACGCCGTCGGGCGCGGCATCTCTCAGGGCGCGGCGCACGTCCTGGGTCTTGTAGTCGATCGCCGCGTCGAAGCCGAGCTCCTCGACGAGCCACCGACACTTCTCCTCGCCGCCCGCGATGCCGATCACCCGCGCTCCCTTGATCTTGGCGATTTGCCCGGCGACGCTGCCGACGGCTCCGGCGGCGCCTGAGACGACAACCGTCTCACCCGCTTTCAGAGCACCGACGTCGAGCAGCCCGAAGTACGCCGTCATGCCGGTGATGCCGAGCGCGCCCAGATACGTCGTCAGCGGCGCGAGTGACGCGTCGAGCTTGACGATGCCCTTGCCGTCGCTGAGGGCGAACTCCTGCACGCCGAAGGCGCCGTACACGTGTTCGTCCACGGCGAACCCGGGATGCTCGGAGGCGAGCACCCGTCCGATCGCGCCCGCGCGCATCACGTCGCCGACTTCGACCGGCTCGATGTACGACGCCCCTGCGTTCATCCAGCCGCGCATCGCCGGATCGACCGACACGTGGGACACCGCGACGACGAACTCGCCGGCGGCCGGCGTCGGGACCGGTTCGCTGGTCAGCTCCCAGTCCGTCGGCTGGGGCAGGCCGGACGGTCGCGCGGCGAGGCGCACCTGGTTGTTGGTCGAACTCATGTGGCTCCTCCTCCCGCGGGTCGCGGTCCCCGCGTTGACGGCTTGATGGACGCGTGGTTACACTACCGCAGCAGTAAGATTTTTGTACCGTCAACAGAGAGGCCGCCATGCCGATCCCGTCCGCTGCCCCCACTCCGACTTCTGTCGATCCCGACCTGGACGGACTGATCGAGCGGGCGTCCACGCTCGCCTGCGAGCTCGCCGCCACGACCGAGCGCGAGCGCGCGCTGCCGGTCGAGCTGCTCGACGTGCTGCGCGAGACAGGGTTGATGCGCGCCGGTGTGCCCGCCTCGCTCGATGCGCTCGAAGCACCGCCGGCGACGACGTTGGCAGCTGCCGAGAGCATCGCGCGCGGGGATGCGTCGGCCGGCTGGTGCGTCTCGATCGCGGCCACCAGCAGCCTGCTCTCGGCCTACCTCCCCGAGGACGGCGCCGCAGAGATCTTCGGTGATCCGCGGATGGTGGCCGCCGGCGTGTGGGCGCCGCGCGGCCGCGCCATGAGCGTCGATGGCGGACTGCGTGTCTCAGGGCGCTGGTCGTTCTGCAGCGGGATCTCGCACTCCGAGTGGCTGTTCGCGGGGTGCGTGCTCGAGGTTCCACAAGCGGGAGCAGACGACGCACCGGTGCTGGTGACCACCGCGCTGCCGACCACCGAGCTCGAGATCCTCGACACGTGGCATACCAGTGGCCTGCGTGGTACCGGCAGCCACGATGCCGTGGCGGAGGACCTGTTCGTTCCCGATCGCCACGTCCTGTCGCTCATGGACGCGCCGCCGCGGATCGATGCCCCCCTATACCGCTTCCCGATCTTCGGCTTCTTCGCGCTGTCGATCGCGGCCGCCGCACTGGGCAACGCGCGCGGCGCGATCGACGAGTTGAGTGCGCTGGCCGGCGCGAAGACTGCGCAGGGCTCGAGCCGGGTTCTGGCCGCACGCCCGGCCACACAGGCGGCCGTTGGCGAGGCCGAGGCGGCGCTGCGGGCGGCTCGCGCCTTCTACTACGGCGCGATCGAAGACGCCTGGCAGGCCGCACAGCAGGCCGGCCCGGTCGACGTTTCGCTGCGCCTCGGTCTGCGCCTTGCGGCGACGCACGCGGTCAGGACAGCCGCCGATGTCGCCCGCTCGATGTACGACCTCGGTGGCGGTACGGCGATCTACGAGGACTCGCCGCTGCAGCGGCGCTTCCGCGACGCCCATGCCGCGACCGCGCACTTCCAGGTCAACCCCGCGATCTGGGAGCTCACCGGGCGCGTGCTGCTGGGCGTGCCGGCGAGGACAGAGCAGCTGTGAGGACGGACAGTGCCTTTGGGCCTGGCGACCTGGAGGTCGTCGCGCCCTACTGGCTCGACCGCCCCGACGAGGAGGTGCTCGAGATCGCCGTCGCCGCGCGGCGCAACGGGTTCGAGACGATGTGGCTCGGCGAGATGGCGACGTTCGACGCCTTCGCGCTTGCGACCGCCGTCGGCCTGCGCGCACCCGGTCTTGCGCTGAAGATCGGGCCGCTCGCGCTCGGCGTGCGGAGCCCCGTCGCGCTCGCCTTGGGGCTCGCGTCGGTCGCCACGCTGACGGGCGCGCGCGTAGACCTCGCGCTGGGGGCCTCGAGCCCTGAGATCGTCAGCGGCTGGCACGACCGTCCGTGGGACGCGCTCGCGCCACGCGCCCGCGAGACCGTCGAGGCGCTCCGCTCGATCCTCGCCGGCGAGCGCGCCGCGTATTCCGGCCGCTACGTGCACACCCACGGTTTTCGACTGAAACGAGCCCAACCCGAGGCGCGTATCTCGCTCGCGGCGTTCGGGCCGAGCATGACGGCGGTCGCGGCCACGAGCGCTGACGAGCTCGTGCTCAACCTCGTCACGCCGGAGCGCGTCGCGCGGGTGCGCGCGAGCGTCGACGCGCAGGCCCAGGGCGCGGGGTGCGCGGCGGTTGATATCGCCGTTTGGCTGAGCGTCGCGCTGGACCCCGGGGCAGCGACGCTCGCGCAGATGGCGGCGCAGATCGCCGTCTACCTGCGTCCTCCCGGGTATGGAGAGATGTTCACCGAGCTCGGCTTCGGCGCGCTCGTGCAGCGAGCTCGCGCGGGGGCCAAGCGCAGCGAGCTCGCCGAGCAGGTCCCCGACGAGCTTCTCCGCCAGGTGTGCGCCATCGGCTCCGAAGCGGAGATCCGTGGGCGCCTCGGAAGCTATCTGGCGGCGGGCGCAAACCGCGTGGGCGTCGTCCCCGCTACCGCGGAGGACCCAGCCGGAGCGCGCGTGCTCGCCGCACTCGGACCCCGCACCGCCCACCTCGCCGCCGTATGAGACAGCCCCAAGCCGAAGATGCGCTGGATCTCAGCCACCGCCTCCAGGCCGACTCGGTCGGCCGCGCCCTGAGCCTGGTTGGTGAGCGCTGGACGATGTTGATCCTGCGCGAAACGTTCTTCGGCGTGCGCCGCTACGGCCAGTTCGCACGGAACCTCGGGATCCCGCGCCCGACGCTGTCGCTGCGGCTGCGCAAGCTCGTGGATGCCGGGCTGCTCGAACGGGCCCGCTACTCGACCGACCCCGACCGCTACGAGTATCGCCTCACCCCGGCGGGCCGTGACCTGTTCCCCGCGGTGATCGCGTTGATGCGATGGAGCGATCGGCACTTCGCCGGCCCCGACGGGCCCCCGATCGTGCTGCGCCACGATACCTGCGGGCAGCCCACCCACCCGCACGTCACGTGCGATGTCTGCGGCGAGGAGATCAACAACCGCAACGTGACGCCCGAACGCGGGCCGGGCTACCGCAGCGCAATTCAGGCGAGCTGAGCGACGCCGGCCGCGTCACGCCGGCTTGTCAGGAAGCACAGAACACCTCACCGGCGTCGGGAGACGGCTGCATCTCCGGCCAACTTTTGGCACCTGGAAGCGTCGTTAAGGCAGTGACGCCTCTACACGTCAGCGAGGCCGCATGCTCATGATTTGGATCGTGCCCACGTGGGTCGCTGTGACGGCGCTGGCCCTCGCCATGTGTCGCGCGGCGGCTGGTAGCGATAACACGCTCTCCGAGCGGGCCCCCGGCGACAAAGCCGCAGGCGGAGCTAGCAGCCTTCCTCGTCGACCTTCGCTGAGACGTCGGTGCTTTGCGCCACCCGGACGAGCAGATCATGAAGGCTCGCGCGCTCGTCCTGGTCGAGCCCTGCAAAGAACTCGTCCTCGATCCGCATCGAGGCATGCTCGACTTCGCAGATCAGCTTGCTGCCTCGCTTGGAGATCTCCACGAGGTGCCGACGCCGATCCTCCGGGTCTCGGTGGCGCAGAATCAAGCCGGCGCCTTCGAGGTCGTTGAGCAGCACGACGAGGTTGCTCGCGTCGATGTCCAGCGCCGCTCCGAGCGCCTGCTGACTCATCGCGCCCTCATCGCGTAGCGTCAGCAGCGCACTGGTCTCCCTCGGCTTCAGCCCGATCGGCGTGAGCGCCGAGCGGAACTGACGAGTAACCGCACGTCCGAGGCGGGCGAGCAGGAAGCCGGTGTGCTGCGTGAGCTCTCCGCTGGAGGTTGCGGCAGGCCCCGAGGTGACATCCGTGCTCATTCCATAATCGTAGCGCACAACGGGCGATTGGTAATGACCAATGATTGATAGACTACTGCGACACGCTGTTGCCGACCATCCATGGAACGAGGCGTCTTGGCTAGCTCGACGGCATCGATCTCAACGCACACGAATTCGCGAAGCGAGCCGGTCGGTCGTGGGATCTCGCTACGCGCGCGCGTGCTCACGATGGCGTTGCTCGTCGCCATGCTCATCTCGCTGGTGGTCGCGGTCCCGGCTCTGAGCGGGATCGCACGGGCGATCGCACACGTCGACTCGCGCTGGCTGGTACTTGCGGGCGCGTTCGAGCTCGCGTCATGTGCGAGCTTCGTGATCGTCTTCCGCCACTTCTTCGCCAGAGTTCCCACAGCGGCGGCCCGTGAGCTCGCATGGACCGAGATGGGGTCAGGCGCGTTGCTGCCGGGCGGCGGCGTCGGCTCGCTGGCCGTCGGCGGCTGGCTGCTGCACCTGGCGGGGATGCCGACCCGCGAGATCGTCCGCAGCTCGAGCAGCCTGTTCTTCTTCACAAGCGCCGTCAACGTCGGAGCGCTGGTCGCCGGCGGCACGCTGCTCGCGAGCGGCCTCTCGCACGGCAACGACGAGCTCGTGCTCGCTGGCGCTCCGATCGTGCTTGGCGTCGGCGTGATCGCCGTCGCGCTGGTGATCGCGCGCGTGAGCACGCGCCGCTCGCCCCCGCTCGCGAACTCCCGCTGGATCGTGGCGCTCGCGAAAGGCATCAGCGACGCGCAGGGCGCGATCCGCCATCCCACGTGGCGTCTCGTCGGTGCGATCGGCTACCTCGGGTTCGACATCGCCGTGCTCTGGGCAACGCTGAGCGCCGTCGGCTACACCCCTCCCATAGCCGTCCTGCTGCTCGGCTACATCATCGGCTACCTCGCCAACCTTATCCCGATCCCCGGCGGCGTCGGCGTGCTCGAGGGCGGTCTCGCCGGAACGCTCGTCCTGTACGGCGCACCCGCTACAGACGCCGCCGCCGGCGTGCTCGTCTACCACGCGATCGCATTCTGGGTTCCCAGCCTCGGCGGCCTGTTCGCGTATCGACTGCTGCGACGTGACATCGAAGCATCGCAACCCACGCCGGCCCGAGCCGACGCGGTCGCGCCCCCGTCCAACGAACTATCAGAAAGCCCCAAAAATGGTCAGATCTGCCCCGAACCCTCCCGCTCCCGGCGCATTAGCCGACCGTCCCTCGCACCGCGATCCGCGCGGCCCGACGCCGCGAGCGCGCCATCTCGAAGGCGAGGTCGTGCAGTGGCTGCGCACCTTGAAGGCGAGTAGCGCAACACACGACCGACCGGGCTTGCGCGCGCGCGCTGCAGGCCGCCCGCGGGGTAAGCTTGGACGATGACCGAGAACGAGAACGAGAACGAGCAAGACGCCGAGTGGACCGTCGCTGAGTGGCACGGCAAGATGTTGGTCGATCGCGACGGCGAGAAGATCGGCAAGCTGCAGGATGTCTACGTCGACGTCGAGAACGACGAACCGCAGTTCGCGACTGTCAAGGAAGGCTTCATCAGTCGGCATCTGACGTTCGTGCCACTTGGGGGGATCAAGGTCTCTCCTGATGAATTGCAGGTCGCGGTCACCAGGGCGCAGATCGAGTCGGCTCCCAACATCGAGCAGCACGGCGAGGAGCTCTCGCAAGCAGACGAGTCAGCCCTGTACCACCACTTCGAGCTGAACTACACACCGCCCCACACCGAGAGCGGACGCCGACTCGCCCGCCGCTGAGTCTCCTGACAGCACGCGCGCTCCGCCAACCGGGGCCCCACAGCGAGTATGCTGTGAATACGCGAGCTCCAGTGTGATCGGCACGTCCGACAAGACTGGGAAGCGCTGGCAGCTGCACGGATCTCACTCGTCTCTCTCGTTCTTGTGCGCTGCCCCACCTCAGAGGGGGGCGAGATGGGAGCTGGCAATGCCTGGCACCACGAACGGCCGCCGCAACCTCCGAATAGACGCATCCGTAATCAGAGACAGTGAGCTGATCAGACGCGCGGCCAAGCGCACCGACTGGGCCGGAGCAGCGCTGGAGAGCGCAGCCGGTGACCTCGACGAAGCGCACGGAGTCGAGGGGAACGCCCTGACCGGAATCACAGAGGTCGTCCTGGACGAGGCAGCGCGGGTCTCTCGTCTCGCCGAAGACGTCGAGAGCCACGACCCCGCCCCGGCGGACGGCGCACAGGGCAACCAGCCGAGCGTGTAGCCCGCGCACCTCACGGCCGCTCGAACTCTCGGCGGGCGGCAGCGACACCGGCCCGCGCCTGGCAGCCGTCGAGGTGGTCGTTGACAAGGCCCATCGACTGCATGAACGCGTACACGGTGGTCGGCCCGACGAAGCGCCAGCCGCGTCGCTTGAGATCCTTCGCGAGCGCCGTGGACTCGGGTGTGACGGACAGCTGCGCAAGGCGGGCGCGAGTCAGCTTTCCTCGCCGCGGTTTGGGCTCGAAGCTCCAGATGTATCTCGCGAGCGAGCCCTCCGCTTCGCCCAGCTCGAGGGCACGCTGCGCGTTGTTGATGACCGCCTCGATCTTGCCGCGGTGGCGCACGATCCCAGCGTCGGCGAGCAGAAGCTTGACGTCGCGCGCGCCAAAGGAGGCGACCGTTGCGAAGTCGAAGCCGGCGAACGCCGCTCTGAACGCCTCGCGCTTGCGCAGGATCGTCAGCCACGAGAGTCCAGCCTGAAACCCCTCCAGGCTCAGCTTCTCGAACAGGCGTACGTCGTCCGGGACCGGGAAGCCCCATTCGGTGTCGTGATAGACACGGTACTCGGGGGCCGAGGCGGCCCACCAACAGCGGGTGACTCCATCCTCGCCGGTGAGAAGCCCGCTCGCGGCCGCGTCCGTCATCGGCACACGCGCCTGCAATTCTCACTCACACCGCGAGCCTAACGACCCGCCGGCGATGAAGTTCGTCAGCCGGTTCGTTCCAGCATCAGCGCGGCCCTGACGCGGACCGTCTCCGGGACTTTCTTCCAGCCGACACCGGAGGAGCGAAGCCCCGACGCACGGTGCTCCACATTGAAATCCCCGTCCACGCGCAGCCTGTCCGGACCCACCTGCTCAACCGAAACCGGCGCCTCGATGGGCAGTGCTTCGTCGCGGATGTGAAGCGTCCCGGTCAACGTCAGCGCACCGTCGGCGCCGGGAGCGAGTGCATCCAGCTCGAAGCGCAGGTGCGGATGCTCATCGACCGCAAAGAAGTCCGTCGAGCGAAGGTGTGAGTCGCGCTTCTTGATCCCGGTCGCGACGGTGGCGGCCTCGATCTGAAGCTCGCCACGAACGCTGCCTGCGTCGTCGATGTGAAGCTCGCCGGTGTATCCGCTGTAGCGGCCGCGCACGGGCACTAGTCCGAACATAATGCGGGTTTCAAAGCCGAGCTCGCTCTCGGGGACGACGACGCGCCAATCCCCGACCGGTAGCGTGACGGGATGTGCGTCGGTGCTGGGAGTGCTAGCCATGGGAATCCCTCCTAATTCGACGGTCCGGACCCGCTGGTCCGTTTACACGAATGACGCTAGCATAAGCGGACCGTGGTCCGGTTCGTCGCTTTGGGGACCGCCTGACGGCTGTTAGCGCCCCCGCGGGTCACTGGATTCCAACGGCCAGTGGCGAACCACACCGGGGCGCCAATGTCCATCCTCCTCGCGCGTCACGATGAAGCGGCTAATCGTCAGCTGACCGCCCTCGTGGTCGCCGTAGAGGAGGTCGACCGTCAAGATCCCACCGGCGCGGAAGGCCTCGTCCAACCCCTCGCGGAATGGGTCGTCCGGTTCGCGGATCGCGCCCTGCCAGAAGCCCGTGTCCCCCGCCGGGACATACAGATCGCGTGTCTGCGGGCGATGCTCGGCGGGCTCGGCGTGTGACGCGTTCAGATCCGGGCGCTGTGCCTGCAGGCGCCAGGCTTGCAGCACAGCCAAGCCGTTGCCGACGTTGCGCAGCGGGATCACAAGGTAGTAGTTGCCAGCGTCGTGCTCGACCGCGGCCATGCCTCCTTCGACGCTCACCATCCGACCCTCGCCGAAGCGCACGACCTCGGGCGGGTCCGTCACGCGCGCGGGCGCGAGCACAGGACGCAGGCCGAGCAGCAGCGAGCGCTCGGCGATCGCCGTTGAACGCTCTGCGATGCGCGTCGAGCGCTGCCCGGAGCGCACCGAGGAGAACGTCGCAATGGCGAGCACAAGCGTGCCGGCCGCTGTCGCCAATGAGGCGATCGTGGGCCAGTCGACGGCGAGCGTCAACACGTAAGGATGGGCGCGAGCGCGCGCCACTGCTCGGCGGGCACCTCGAACGCGTCCGCGCCGAGCGCCTGGATCATCACGTGGTCGGCGCCCGCCTCGTGATGTTCGCGCACACGCGCCGCGATCGCGTCGGCATCACCCCACGCCACCATCGCCTCCTTGAGGCGCTGCGATCCCCCGCGAACGAAGTCCTCCGCGCCAAAGCCCTGCGTTTCCCACGATCCGCGATAGTTGGGCAGGCCCGTGTAGATCTCGAGGTGCCAGTGCGCGCGCTTCAGGAACTCGTCGCGATCGGTTGTGAGCGCGACGGCCTGCTCGACGCACAGAATCGGCTCCGGGCCTAGGATCTCGCGCGCCCGGCGGGTGTGCTCTGGAGTGACCAGGTAAGGATGAGCGCCATCGGCTAGCGTTCCCGACAGCTCGATCATCTTTGGACGCAGGGCGGCGAGGACGCGCGGCGGAGCGTTCGCTGGACCCGCGGCGAAGAACGGCGCCGCGTCGAGCGCTTCGAGGTATTCGCGCATCGTGCTGAGCGGCTTGCCGTAGCTGTGACCGCGCATGCGCTGGACGAGCGGCTCGTGGGAGATGCCCCACCCGACCACCAGCCGGCCCGGATGCGCGGCGTGCAGCGTGCGCCCCGCGGCATTGCCTGTGACCGCGTCGCGACCGTAGATGTTGGCGATGCCCGTGGCGATCACGAGACGCTCGCTCGCGCCGAGCAGCAGGCTCGCGTTCGTGAACGCCTCGCGTCCATATGCCTCGCCGAACCACAGCGAGGCGTAGCCGAGCCGCTCGAGCTCGGCCGCGTATTGGCCTGCCTGCAGCGGCGACACGGCGTCCAGCGCGGTCGTCCACACACCCACGCGCGAGCTCCGCAGCGTCTCGAGCGCGGTCTGGTCACGGGCGGGCGGCGAGCTCATCCGCGCCATCCAATCAGGTCTGCTCTGGTGTCGCGGCGAGGCTTGCTGGGCGCTTGGCGGCATACCCTGTGGTCATGCCGATCCGTTGGTTTGGAAAGCGGAGCGCCACAAGGGAGCCGGCGGTGGCGATTGCGGATCCGCGCTTGGAGAGCTGGGAGACAGTCAGCACGTTCGAGGAGCAGACGACGGCACTGGCGTGGCGCGATCAGCTCCGCAACATGGGCATCGACGCGGCATGCGCCGCCGACCACCCGCTCGACCGATTTGGCCGTGGCGATATCTACCTGGTCGTCCCACCCGGGCAGTGGTCGCGCGCGAACGAGATCATCGAGAACCTCGACTGACTGGCTCGTCTTGGCGCAGTGGGAGACGAAGTCATGTTCGAAGCCTCTCGCGCGCCGCGCTTCCTACTCGACCTTTGAGCACGCGGCGGCGTGGCTAGACCGTCTGTCCGTGTCGCTCGCGTTCCGGGGCGGATAGGCCGTCGAGGACGATCTCAAGATGGCGTCGCCAGTTTGCGCTGCCCGGTTTGTAGTACATGGTGGAGGTGATTCCACACATCACCATGCCGAAGTCGCCAAACGTGAAGTCGCCGCGGATCGTGCCGGCGTCGGCCGCGCGGCGAATGATCCGGCCGACGACCTCCGCGAGGGCCTCCTTCTCCTCCTCGATACCCTCCCACTCCAGCTCCTCTGAGCCCATCATCGCGAGCTGAAAGCCCATGTCTCCCTCGACCGCTTCGGCCGAGCGGCGCATCATCGTTTGGAGTGCCTCGCGCGGATCGGCGATGTCCTCGGCGAGCCGAGCGATCTCGGCGAACTCCCGGAAACGGTCGCGGACCATCGCCGTCAGCAGCGCCTCCTTCGTGGGGAAGTGCCGGTAGACGGTGCCGATCCCGACGCCGGCGTGCGCGGCGATCTCATCCATCTGGGCCTGCGGCCCGAGACGGGCGAAGAGCTCGCGCCCGGAGGACATGATCCGCTCCCGGTTGCGTCGAGCGTCGGCTCGGAGTGTTCGCTGATCTATGGACATGACCTTGACAAACGGAATCATAGCTCCGCATGCTGCTATAAACAAGAGGAACCGTAATTCCGCTTCCGTATGACTTCGTTCACTCGCTTCGCCCGACTTCCCGCACTACTCACGAGAGGACCGGCATCATGACGACCAAGCTCCAAGAACGCGGCACGGCGACGATCGTCCCGCGTGTCCCGCGTGTCCCGCGTGTCCCGCGTGTCCCGCGCTCCGCCCCCGACCTGAGCTCCCAGCGCGGCAAGAACCTGGCGTTGATGCTGCTCGCGATGACGCAGTTCGTGATCGTGATCGACGCGTCGATCGTCAACGTGGCGCTGCCGTCAATTGGGAGCCATCTGCACTTCTCGCGCGACGACCTCTCGTGGGTGGTCAATGCCTACACGCTTACCTTTGGCGGCTTCCTGCTGCTCGGGGGACGGCTCGCCGACCTGCTCGGACGCAGGCGCATGTTCATGATCGGCCTCGTCGTGTTCTCGCTCGCGTCGCTCGCCGGCGGCCTGGCCCAGTCCGAGGCCTGGCTGCTCGCGGCGCGCGCGATCCAGGGCCTCGGCGCGGCGATCGTCTCGCCGGCGGCGCTCTCGATCATCACGACGACCTTCGCCGAAGGCGCGGAGCGCAACCGCGCCCTGGGCATCTGGGGCGCCGTCGCGGGCGCCGGCGGCGCGGCCGGCGTGCTGCTAGGCGGCATCCTCACGAGCGGGTTGAGCTGGCGTTGGGTGCTGTTCGTGAACGTCCCGATCGGCATCGCCGCGGCGACAATGGCGCCTCGGCTGCTGCTCGAGAGCCGAGGCGAGGATGGCGTGAAGGGCTTTGACATCCCGGGCGCGGTGACGGTCACAGCCGGGCTTGCACTGCTCGTCTACACGGTGGTCGACGCCGTCAACGTAGGCTGGGGCTCGACCGGCACGCTGCTGAGGCTGGCCGGCTCGGCCGTCCTGCTTGCCGCGTTCGTCGCGATCGAGCGGCGCCAGCGCCACCCACTGACGCCGTTTTCGATCTTCCGGCTGCGCACATTGCGGGGAGCAGACATCGTCGGCCTGCTGATCGGGATGTCGCTCTTCTCGATGTTCTTCTTCATATCGCTGTATCTACAGGACGTCCTTCACTTCTCACCGATCAAGACGGGACTTTCCTACCTGCCGCTCGCTGTCGGCATCATCATCTCGGCCGGCGTTGCCTCGCAGCTCGTGACACGCATCGGCTTCAAGCCAGTGCTGACCGGAGGTCTGCTGCTGATTGCGGGCGGTCTGGTGTGGTTCTCGCGCGTACCCGCGCCTGGCGGATCGTTCATCGCCGATGTGCTGGGGCCGTCGCTGCTCGCCGCCTTCGGCCTCGGTTTCTCCTTTGTCTCGGTGACGATCGGCGCCGTGACGGGCACCAAGCCGCATGAGGCCGGCCTGGCCTCGGGGCTGATCAACACCTCTCAGCAGGTGGGCGGCGCGCTCGGGCTGGCGATTCTCGCAACGGTCGCCAACAGCCGCACACAGAGCCTTCTCATGGGCGGCGTGCACAGCCAATCGGTCGCGCTCACGAAAGGATTCGACCGAGCCTTTCTTGTCGGAGCCGGCTTCGCGATTGTCGGCGCGATCCTCACCACTGTGCTGATCTCCTCGCGTGACAGCCGCGAGCAGGCAGACGACGCGCGCCGCGGCGAGCTCGAGGCGGTCGCGGCTTAGGTCGTCGTCGCGGAGATCTCGCGCTCGATGACCGACTTCTCCGCGGTCCAGCGAGCGACGGGCGCGGCGCCGACAACCACGGAGGCGGCGCGGCGCCCCACGATCAGGCAGGCGATCTCCTCATAGTGAGCGTTGATCGAGGTGGTGTAGGTATCGCGCACACAGGTGCCCCGCCCGGTGCGAAAGCGAAGGTTCCTCGCGGCGCCGTCGGAGCGCACTTCGCGCTCGCCCTCCCCGGCGTTGTGGCGCAGGCGGAAGGCGGTCCAGTCTGACGTCGTCTCGGATCCCTGCCGAGGCGTGAGGTTGAGGTAACCCAGGAACTGTCGCCGAGCGTCGAACAGCGCTGCGGTCGCCGTCCCTCGGTCGCCGTGAATCAGGCGCCAGTCCGGCGGAAACGCGATCTCGGCGCCGCTGGGCACGCGTGCGCCAAGCCAGCCATGGGGTGCCGGCGCCGGCTTCAGCCAGCCAAAGCCGGCGCTGGCGGGATCGGACGTAGCCGTGCTTGCGCAGGCGGAGACGCTGAGCGCGACGAGCAAAGCAGCAGCGGACGCCGCTCGTCCTCGGACGCTGGCGCGCGTCGCTCCTCGAGCTCTCGCGAACTTCATCTGGTGCTCTCTCCTTATCGCCTGCGCGTATGCCTTCCCGGCGCAGGCCAAGCGGTTGATGTGGTGTGAGCTAGAGACGCCGCGCTGCGTCAATGCTTCCGTAGCTTGGCAAACGCTGAGAGCTGGCTGAGCGGGATCACGGGGGGCGGTTGGATCACCCGGTGCGAGCCATCGTCAAACACGATCGCCCCGCCATCGGGGAGCCATGAGGATGCGGCGCGCGGCCCGCTGAGAATCGCCGCCTTGGCACGGATCTCAGCCAACAGTGCGCTCGGCGCGAGCGCGGTGACCTGCACGATGCCGGTGAATGCCGGCTGGCCACTGGCAGGATCCAGCAGATGGTGGGCGGGACGCCCGCTTGCATCGAGCCAGCTGCGACGTCCGATGCCACTCGTGGCGACACCCGTCCGCGTCATCTCGAACGTGTGGAGGGTCCGCCCGTCGAAGGGGCTTTCGACCTGGAGTGGGCGCGTGATCGCGCCGGCTCCGCCGATCGACAGATCGCCGGCGCAGTTGATCGCGAAGCTGTGATGGGTGGCGAGCCTTTCCGCGAGCACGTCGGCGAAAAGACCCTTGGCCAAGCCGCCACTGTCGAGCTTGACGGCGGGTGGACGCGTAACCGTTCCTGCGGTCAGATCGACTTGCAGCAGTTGCCAGTGGGCCTGCTCGCTCGCGGCGGCGGGGCGGCGGGCCGGCGCCAACTCCAACGCCTCCTCGAGCTGGAGTGGATCGCCGAGATCGCTCGTGTAGCCAGCGGTCTCGATCTCCTCGATCAGGGTCGCGTCGACGAGGCCCCCTGTCAAAGATCCGGCTTCGCGGACGGCCTGCGCGAATCGCGCCATGAGCGCGCTCACGGGCACTGCCTCGCGCGGGTCGTCGTTCAGGCGCGAGAGCTCGCTGTCAGCCAGAAATCGCGAGAAGCGATCGTGCCACCCGAGCAGTTCCCGGCGCCCCAGCGCCACGGCATCCTCGGCGCTGCAGTCGCTTCCGTCACCGATCACCTTGAGCTCACACCAGGAGCCAAAGCACTCGAAGCGATCCGTGATCTCGATCATCTCCCGACGGCCACCGCCTTCAACTCCTCGAGCGAGTCTCCGATCAGCTGTCGGAAATCTTGCTGCTCGGTGTCCCCGACCCAGCGTTCGAACGCAATCTTGAAGACCGCGATGCCGGCCTCGGCGGCCAGGCTCGCGGCCGGCTCCCCGACGCCGCGACGGCGCAGCACGTCTGCGATCGCCGCTGCGAGTGAGGCGAGCTTGATCAGCTCACGCTCCTGCAGGTCGGCGTTGGCAGCAATGATGCTCTGGCGCTGTCGAGAGAACTCCCGTCGCTCCTGAAAGACCTCGCCGGTCGCATCGAGGCCGGCGGCGACCGCGTCGATCGGAGCGAGCGAGTCGGGCGCTGCCGCGACTGCATTCACGAGCAGCTCCTGGAGCCCACCAGCGCCCCCGAAGAGCACCTCGCGCTTGTCGGCGAAGTGCCGGAAGAAGGTTCGCTCGGTCAGCCCCGCTCGCTCAGCGATCTCCGCCACGGTCGTCTGTTCGAATCCCCGCTCGCTGTAGAGCTCGAGGGCCGCCCGCTCGAGGCGCCCGCGCGCGTCTGGCTGCCACCGAGTCATACACCGATCTTACTTGATGACAGCGACTGACATCTGTGCTAATGTGATGACAGTAACTGACATTGAGCTGCTCCTCGCGTACAAGTGTCGCCCGGGGACAGTCGAGCACTTGGAGGTTTCTCATGCGCGTATTCGTCACCGGCGCGAGCGGCTGGATCGGCTCCGCCGTCGTCCCCGAGCTCATCGAGGCGGGCCACCAGGTCCTTGGGCTGGCCCGCTCGGATGCCTCGGCCGCAGCGCTCGCCACGGCCGGAGCAGAGGTGCAGCGCGGCACTCTCGACGACCTCGACATCCTGCGCAGCGCGGCCGGCGCGTCGGATGGCGTGATCCACGTGGCGTTCAAGCACGAGCTCGCCTTCACGGGCGACTTCGAGGGCGCCGCGGACGCGGACCGCCGCGCTGTCGAGGCGCTCGGCGACGCGCTCACGGGCTCTGATCGGCCGCTCGTGATCGCCTCCGGGACGCTCGCGGTCGCACCAGGACGCGTCGCGACCGAGCAAGACGGACATGGTCCCGTCGCAGAGATCGCCGGGTTTGGCGGCGGTCCGCAGACTCGCTGGGGGACGGCCGAGCTGGTGCTCTCGATGGCATCCCGCGGCGTCCGCTCGTCGGTGGTGCGACTTCCGCCGACCAATCACGGCGACGGAGACAACGGCTTCATGGCGACGCTCGTCGGCATCGCTCGCGAGAAGGGCCTCTCCGGTTACATCGGCGACGGGGCCAACCGCTGGCCGGCCGTCCATCGCCTCGATTCCGCCCATCTCTTCCGCCTCGCGCTCGAGCAAGCGCCGGCGGGATCGACGCTGCACGCGGTCGCCGACGTTGGCGTGCCGATCCGCGACATAGCTGATGTGATCGGGCGCCATCTCGAGGTCCCGGTGCTCTCCATCTCTGTCGAGGATGCACCGGAGCACTTCACGTGGCTGGCCCACTTCCTCGCGGCCGATGCGCCGGCGTCGAGCACGCTGACCCGGGAGCTGCTGGGATGGAGCCCCACGCAGCCGGCCCTGATCGAGGACCTCGACCAGGGCCACTACTTCAAGACGCCAGCCGCATGACCAGCCGCGCCCGGTGGCGGAACACGTGCGCTAGCGAATACCGGCCCTGAGCATCGCTCGCTCGAGGTCGAACGCGTCGTGTTCCTCACCGGTCGCGTTGGGGTGCACGGGCACCCCGGTGAGTGACCCGATCAGTGGTTCGATCCACCGCACGCCTACGGGTTCACACGCATTGTGACCTGCGCTCGGACCGAACGTGTTGACGAAAATGTCGTTATGTGCCAGGGCTGAGCGCTCCAACAACGCGTTGCCGCGAGCGGTTACGGCGTCGCGAAACCATCGCAGATCGCCCGTCGTCCACGGCAGGGCCGCCGGGCAGTAGCCGTTCTGTGGGGTGATCTCTGGGTACCCGACGATGAACACCTTGGCCTTGGGCGACAGGGCATGGATTTCTTCGAGCGCTTTTTCGCGGGGCGGCAAATCCTTTTCGAACGTCGTGTTCACGAACGCGGCGAACTTCTTCTCGCACGGCGCCCCGATGTTCGGCCGGCCGGCGTCAGTCGCCGTACACCCGGCAACGAGGCTGACGAACAGGTTGTTGTCGTTGCCGCCCATCCCGACGGAGATGACTTCCGTCGACATCGAGAGCGCGTCGAACTGAGGTGGCTGGTTGGGGTACTGCGCAACTGTGAAGTTTTCGGTCTTGGCGCCGCCGCAGCTCACATCGGTGAGCGACAGCTTCAGCGCCGCCGCGGCGAGGTGCGGGTAGTTCAACGTCGACTGGCCACACTCGGGCGGGGCCCCGGGCGCGAGGGGCAGAACACCGAACGCCGACGTATAAGAGTCGCCGAGCGCCGCGTAGGAGGTGGCCATCGCGCTCGCGGCCGTGGGCAGAGCGAGCGCGAGGACCACGGTCGCGAGCATGGGTGGAAGGCTCAGGCCTCCGCGGGCGGCGCCTCGGGTGTGGCGATCGCCGCGGTGCCGTCGTTCGATCAGTCTCATGTGTCCCTCTCAGTGTTGGGCCGCCTGTAATCGAGGCGACAATACGCGATGGCGACTGTGCTCGTTTTATTCCCCGAGCATCTCGTCCGAAACATGGGGTGCGGGTGAGGCTTCCCGGCGGCGAGAC
Organism: uncultured Solirubrobacteraceae bacterium; assembly: GCA_963737025.1. Classification (GTDB taxonomy): domain Bacteria; phylum Actinomycetota; class Thermoleophilia; order Solirubrobacterales; family Solirubrobacteraceae; genus Palsa-744. The sequence goes on along the minus strand of CAVTRA010000003.1, from coordinate 270,035 downwards.
CGTCGTGCTGCTCCAGCAGCAGGCGCAGTGTGCGCTCTGTCTCCTGCACGGCCCTCGTAAGTGCAACTAGTTCGCACAAAATCGGCTCGATTTCACATCATCGGCTGTTAGCTTCACCAGAACTCGCTGCATTTATCACTCCACTTGAGAGGAGCCTCAAAATGGACAAGCTCAACCGCCGTGCATTCCTCAAGCCTCGGCTTGACCTGTCATGCGCAATCCCGGCCGTAAGTGGCAACGGGGCGGTGGGCGACGAGGGCACCAGCCGCAAGGAGTTTCTACAGGGCAGCGCTGGTGCTGCCGCCGGCGCAGCGTTGATCCTCGCCACCCCCAAGGTCGCCGCCGTGACACTTGACAACGGCGCCTCGAACGCTGTGCGTGAGCCCCAGGCCGTCGTCACCAACCCCTCGGGACGTGCGCGTCGTGAACCGGTAACGGCATTCGTGCGCGACGCCGAGCGTGGCGAGGTGACCGTGATGTCCGGCAAGCAAGAGACCACGTACCGCGACCCGGCACTAGTCAAGCGACTGCTCAAAGCGGCCCGCTGACACAAACTCCAGCCAGAAAGGAAGAACAGATATGTCATCGCACCGCGAGGCGCCGGAGATCAGCAAGGATCCTGTCGCCGACAACACAGACACCTACGCGTTCGTCAGTCCGGACAAGCCGGACACGGTGACGCTTATCACTAACTACCTCCCCGCGGAGGCGCCGGCTGGTGGTCCGACCTTCTACGAGTTCGGCAACGACGTGCAGTACACGATCAACATTGACAACAACGGGGACGGCAAGGCCGACATCCTGTACCAGTTCACGTTCGAATCGAAAATCGAAAATGCCAAGACGTTCCTTTACAACACCGGGCCGATCAAATCGCTGACCGACCCGAACTGGAGCAAACGCCAGTTCTACACGGTCACGCGAGTCGACAAGACCGGCACCACCGTGCTCGGCGAAGGGCTCGCCTGTCCGCCGTCCAACATCGGCCCGCGCTCGACACCGAACTACGCGTCGCTCGCGGAAGAAGCGATTCACTCGCTGGCCCACGGCCAGACAGTGTTTGCGGGTCAGCGAAACGATCCGTTCTTCGTCGACATCGGCTCGATCTTCGATCTCGGCGATCTGCGCCCGTTCCAGAACCTGCACATCTTCCCGGAACCAGCCACCAAGGGCACGGACACCCTGGCGACGCTCAACGTCCACGCGATCGCCATCCAGGTACCGATCACGAGCCTTACGGCAGACGGAAAGAAGCCCAAAAACGTGATGAGCCCGAAGGCGGTGCTCGGCGTTTGGGGCACGGCGAGCCGGCGCAAGACGCGCATCGCCGGCGAGGGCGACGAACACCTGGAGTCGGGGCCGTTTGTGCAGGTCTCGAGGCTCGCCAACCCGCTGGTCAACGAGGTGCTGATACCGATGGCTCGCAAGGACCTGTGGAACGGCGTGGCGCCGCGCGAAGAAGGGCAGTTCAAACAGTTCTTCGAACACCCTGAACTCGCGGAACTGCTGCCTGGCCTGTACCCCGGCGTGTTTCCCAACCTGGAAGCGTTCAAGGGGTCGCGCAACGACCTCGTGGCGATCCTCGGGACGGGGATTCCCGCCGGGGTCATTCCCGGCTTCCAAAACGCCAGCAAGGGGGGCGTATTCGCCGATCTGATGAGGCTCAACGTCGCGATCCCGCCCGCCAAGGAACCAAACAAGTTCGGGATCCTCGGCGGCGATCTGGCCGGGTACCCCAACGGGCGGCGCGTCACCGACGACGCGGCGTCGATCTCATTGCGTGCTGTGGCGGGCGCCGCGCTACCGCTCGTGGAACCGAGCTTCGAAGCCGATGCTGCGGCGAACGCGCTCGAACAGGGTCTGGAACCGCTGCCGATCCGGGCTCAGGCCACGTTCCCCTACGTGGGGACGCCACACAGCGGATTCGACGAGCCGTCGGAAACGAGCTGAGGTCAGCCAGGCGATGCACGACCATGACCACAGCCACGCTCACGAGCACGGTCACAGCCATGCGGCGGGCGGAGAGAATTACTCCGCCCGCCGCCACCCCGAGTCGGTGATCTTGGACATCGGCGGGGAGATCGGGGCGCTGATCGTTCACACCGACGCAGACATGCACGGTGTCGAGGTGGAGATCAGCGCCACCGGGCGCGACGATCAGCGCAGCCACAAGGATGTGCTCGAGCGCGAGATCGACGGGCGGCCAGCGTTCACGGCAGTTTTCGACAAAGTCCGGGAGGGCAGCTATACGCTGTGGGTCGACGACCTTGCGCGTGCTCGCGACGTTGTCGTCACCGGCGGCGCCATCTCCGAACTCGACTGGTTATGCAACGTCGAGCAGGCACCCACCGGAAGCTACTGAATCTACCGAGACCTCATCCTTCGAGGGTGATCGTCTCCTCGGCGTGGGTGCCGTGGGCGTTGTATTCGGTGAGGACGGCGCCTTCAGCGTCTCGGGAGCGACCGGTGCCGCCGGTGATCGTGAGGGTGTTCGAGCGGCTCGGGATCGGGATCGTTCCGGCGAACGTGATCGTCCCGTCGGCGAGCGCGTATTTGCCGGTGCAATGCGCCGCTCCCGCGGTCCGTGGTTCGCAGCTGAAGAAGCCCTGCCCGGCGGGCCGGCCGGCAAGGCGCAGAGCCTCGTGCGAGCTGACCACGCCCTTGAGCGTTTCGGTGACGTTTAAGACCGTCGCCGACAGATGGATCGCTCGCAGCGTCCTTGCTGGGAACGAGACGGAGAAGCGATCGACGATCGTTGTGCCGCTCGCGAGTGGCTGCGGCAGTGAGCTCGGGTAGCTCCAGGTTGGTGGTAGGACGATGCCGGCCCGGAAGTGGCCTTCGTAGCTGAGTAGCGCGGGCGGTTCGTATGGTTCACTGACAAGGCACGGGTAATTGCCCTGGCATGGCGGCGGGTGCGGGACCGCGTAGACGGCGCCTTCGTAGCTGCCGCCGCGGCACCAGCGGCCCGTATCCGATTTGGCCGGTGCGAGCGTGAGCGGCAATCGGCCGTCCGGCGGCGGATAGCCGTACTCGGTGCGCCGCATTTCGCTCGATGTCGCACATGCTGGCTGGATCGCGCGCGTGAAATGCCGGTAGGGCCGCAGCACGACGACGCCGTAGTAGTAGCCCCCGCCGGGGAGCGCCGGCGCGGACAGCTGTAGCTGCACGCTCGAATGCACCGTCGGCTTCCCCTGCACTTCGACGGTCAGCCCCCATGCGGGCGACGCCAATGCCAGCGGCACTATTCCGCCCGCCACAATCGCCAGCATCCTCCGCATCGGCGAGACAGTAGCGACCTTCCTAGCCCACGGCGTCCGCCGCATCGGCGAGCGTTGGCGCGCGGCGCTGCAGCTGCGTACTCCACTTCTCTTCGACGTTGGCGAGCTTCCAGAATGCCAGGGCACCGGTCCAGCAGGCGACGAACATCCCGACGATCACGAAGCCCGCTGTGTTGATGTCGAAGCTCGCCATGTAGTTCCAGAAGCCGCTGTGCAGCCCACCGAGCTCCATTGGCAGCAGGCCGAGGATCTCGATCGTGGCGATGAAGAAGCAGATCGCGACCGATAGTCCGGTGATGGCGAGGTTGTAGTAGACCTTGCGCACTGGGTTGAAGAAGGCCCAGGAGTAGGCGAAGTTCATGAAGATCCCGTCGACGGTGTCCATCAGCGTCATGCCTGCGGTGAACAGGATCGGCAGGCAAAGGATCGCGTAGAAGGGCAGGTGCTGCGAGGCCACGAGGGCGGTCGTCGCGAGTAGAGCGACCTCGGTCGCCGTGTCAAAGCCCATGCCAAAGACGACGCCGACCGGGTAGATCTTCCACTCGCGGTCAATCGTCTTCATCCATTTACCGAAGAAGCGGCACATCAGCCCGCGGTTGTTGAGCTGGCGCTCAAGCTCTGTCTCGTCGTAGTCGCCGTGGCGCATCGCCCGGAACACGCGAATGATGCCTGCAAGGATCACGACGTTCAGTAGCGCGATCAGGTACAGGAACGTCGCCGAGACGATCGTGCCGAAGAGCCCGCCGAATTGCTCGAGGCTTGACTTGTGGTGCGAGACGGCGCCGTAGACCGTCTTCTCGGCGAGGACGATCCCGACGCCGATGGCGACGACGATCGTCGAGTGTCCGAGGGAGAACCAGAACCCGATGCTGAGTGGGCGCTTGCCTTCGCTCATCAGCTTGCGAGTGGTGTTATCGATCGCGGAGATGTGGTCCGCGTCGAAAGCATGGCGCAACCCCAAGGTGTACGCGAGCGCGGCGACGCCGATCCCCAATCCCTTGTAGTGGGACGGGACAACGAACGCAACGAACACACCAAACCCGATGATGTGAAGCGCCGCGATCACAGCGAACATCACGCCAGCCCGACGCCGCTCCGCGTCGCTGAGCGCCTTTGCAACGCCAACGACATAGCCGAGTGCGCCAAAGCGGCTAGCGTTCGCCGTGTTCGTGGGCGAATCTCCCGAGCGACCCTGTGCAGAGCTCATCGGTCGACTCCTTTCTCTCGATTGATTGAACACAGGAGCCGCCAGGCTGGCTAGGCATGAGCCCCTGCACGTGCTGAGTTCACGGCGTACCCGGTGACCGTGGTGGCTGGCAATCGACCGCCGCTGCGCAGTCTTGACACAGGCCCACGATGGGAAAGTGGGTGAAGCTCGCGCGATAGCCGAACTGGCGCTCGATCTGCTCTCTCACCCCGTCGAGCTCGTTCGTCGCCACCGGCCGGTAGTCGCCGCAGCGCTCACATGTCAGGTACTCGCGCTCCCCAGTGACGGCGAGCGCGTGCACTCCGGGACCGTGGCCGAGGTGCACATGGCGTACCAGGCCGATGTCCTCGAACGCCTGCAGGTTGCGGTACACGGACGCAATGTCCGAGGACGGCACGCGGCCGCCGATCCCTTCGGCTATCTGCTCGGCTGACATCGGACCATCGGCGGCGAGCAGCGCCTCGAGCACCAGCCGGCGAGCAGCGGAGACACGCATACCCCGCTCGCGCATCAGGGAGATAGCTGAGTCCAGGTCTTCGACCTCGGGCGCATCCCCGGCGCCGGGGACCGTTACGACGGTGCCCGCGCGCCTCGGTGCGTACACCACCGCCCGCTCGCTCACTGCTCACCCCTCTATTCGCAATCAATCGCCCGACAGGGACCGTTCGACCGTCGACTCACCTATACGCGGAACGCTCCCGCATGGATCACCCGCAAGGTTGCGGCGGTGGCGTGGGAGCCGCCGAACTGGGTTTGAGCTGCGCGGTGCCGGCTGTGAGACGGTCCCTGTCGGCGCCGTCATCGCCGGTGACGCCGCGGTGCTGAAGGCTCACCACCACGGCCTCAGCCTGCCTGACGCAATCGCGCTGGTGGTGGGCGAGATGATCGACGCCGACGCCGCCTGGACGTTTGATCGGCGTTGGCGTGACGTTCATCAGCGGGTCGCAATTCCGTAGTCGGTTGGGAGCGGTTCGCGCATCACGACGGTAAGCGTCGCGTGTTGGCGCACACGAAAGCCGAGCGTCTCGTAGAGCCGAATCGCCCCGGTGTTGGTGGTCAGTACGTGCAGGAATACACGCTCCGAGCGCCGCTGGACGCCCGCGATCAACGCGCCCATGAGCCGCGAGGCCAGCCCCTCGCCGCGATAGTCCGGCATAGTGCAGACGGCGCTGATCTCGGTCCAACCGTCCACGTGAAATCGCTCGCCGGCCATCGCGACCAGCGCCCCGTCGCGCCGAACGCCCAGGTAATCGCCAAGCTCGACAGTCCGCGTCAGAAACGGCCCCGGCTCGGTCTGGGCGACGAGTGCGAGCATCTCGGGGACGTCGTCGGCGCCGAGCGGGATCGCCTCCGCGCAATCGACCCCCGTGACGCGCTCCTCGATCATCTGCACCAAGTCGAACGTCTGAACCGCCCGCCAGCCCTCTGGCAGCTCGGCGCCGCCGTAGCGGCCGGCCACGTACGTTCCCGGCGCGACGAGACCGGCGGCGTCCTGCCAGTCCTGTGCCGACGGCGGCGAGGGCAGGGCGAGGAACGGCGCCACGTCGGCCGGATATCGACGCGCGCGCCCTCGCACATGCGCGAGCGGCGCATGTACGCCGCACAGCGACGCGTACGCTGGATTGTCCAGGGCTTCTTCGTCGTTCGGCAACACGCCTGCTTGAAATACCACGCCTCGGACCCCACGCGGAGCTGGGGTCGGGCGGGCCCCGGTCCTCAGAGGCTCGGTTCAGTTAGCCAGCGGCGCTTTCGAGCATAGATGGAGTCGGCTCGCTCGGACGGGCGAGGATGGCGAGTAGGTCGCCCACCTTCTGGTTGCGTGCAAGCGCATCCGGCAGCGGAAGCTCGGTGTGGACGAGGTAGGCATTGCGGCGACCGGTGCGCTTACGTGTGATGTAGCCGGCGTCGGCGAGCTCGGCGACGATGCGGTGCGCGGCTCGTTCTGTGATCCCGACGCGCTCGCTGATGTCGCGCAGGCGGACGCCGGGCTCATCGGCTATGCACAACAGCACCTGGGCGTGGTTGGTTAGGAACGCCCAACGCGTCTCTCCGACGACCATACAAGCTAGATTACCAACTCTAGATTTAGGTTTCATGTTATGCTCGTCGACAGCGAGATAGAGATGACACAGACGGCAACAGACGAAACGGGAGCCCTGGTCAGACGCTTGGCCCGTCCGCATGCCTCCGGGGGAATGGTGATCGAGCGCTCTGTGATCCTCGCCGAGGGCGCCAACTCAGCCGCAATCCTGACCTGGATCTCCGAGCATGACGGCATCGCGGACTCCACAGCGCCGTCCACGCGCAGCCACGGACTGCACGGCTCGGGCGCCAACGCCCCGCTACAGGCCGCGCCACCACGACGGTTCGTACTGCCGGCAAGCGCGTTCCTGACTGCGCCGGCGCTGGGCGCAGCCACACCTCAGGCGTCTGGGAGCGCCTGAGCGACGGTTTCTACCGCGGGCTCCCCGGCGCCTGTCGGGAACAGCTCGCTGGTCGTTGCGTCGTTCGTGTCGCCGGGCCCGTCTGAACCGTGGGCCGGCGCCAGCTTCCGCGCGTCCTTCTTGGCCTGCTTGTCCAGCCGACGCTCTCGGAGCCGGCTTTCACGGGTGAGCTTTGCCATCGTCGTCTTCTTCTTGCCGCTTGAGGCCATGTCTGTCAGCTCCTTGTTGGGGAGTGCCGAGCGCGTCCACGCGCGGGCCATCCGCTGGGATGAACCGCGGACCCGTCACCGTTGAACCAACTTCACGTTCCGTGCGGCCTGGAGACCGATCACGGTCGACAGGCCCGAAAAGCGCTACACCAGCTGGACGTTGCCAGCCTTCGGCCCTTTGTCGCTCGTCTCGGTGTCGAAGGAGACCTTTGCGCCCTCGGCGAGCGAGCGATAGCCCTCACCGACGATCGCGCTGTGATGGACGAACAGGTCCTTCGACTGGTCGTCGGGTGTGATGAACCCGAAGCCCTTGTCGTCGCTGAACCACTTTACGGTTCCGGTAGGCATGGTATTTCCTCCGCTGTTGAAGTGCTGCGAACGCGGAGATTGCTGAGCAAAGGCTACGAGCGCTGGCACTGCGATGTTGGGTGAAGCACCCAACCTGATCTATCAACGGTAGCAGCAGCCAGATCTAGGCCCTGATCTGATAGGTCCCGAGCACTCACGCTGCCCTCATAATCAAGATTAGCTGTTAACCTTGAGCACATGCCGAAGCTGATCAAGCTTAGATGGACGCCCGCGGCGACCGAGGGACTCCCCCGCAAAGACGGCCAGGGCTGCGACTACGAAGCGTACGTGCCCGACCGGCTCGTGGGCCGCCCAATCACACTCGACGGCGCGAGCGCCGCGGACATCGCCGACGCGGAACGCGCGATCGCCCGTCTCGAGACGAACGCGCACGACCTCGCCGACTCGGAGGCCATCGCGCGCCTGCTGCTTCGCGCCGAGGCGGTCGCCTCCTCGAGGATCGAGGGCCTGGAGGTCGGCGGCCGGCGGCTGCTGAAGGCGCAGCTCGCCCAGTCGCTCGACCAGCCTGCCAACGACCTGACGGCGCAGGAGATCCTCAACAACATCGAGGCCATGGCCGCCGCGCTCGCCGCCCAGCAGCCGGGGCAACCGATCACGCTCGTGCGGTTGCTCGAAGCCCACGCGCGACTGCTCGAAGGAACTAGCCTTGAGGCACAGTCGGGGCGGCTGCGCGAGAAGCAGAACTGGATCGGTGGTAGCTCATACAACCCCTGCAGCGCCGAGTTCGTCCCGCCACCGAAGAACCGGGTGCCGGAGCTCATGGCCGACCTCTGTGAGTTCGCTAGCCAGGACAGGTTGCCGGCGCTCGTGCAGGCGGCGCTCGCGCACGCCCAGTTCGAGACGATCCACCCTCTCATCGACGGCAACGGCCGCGTCGGCCGAGCACTGATCCAGCTGATCCTGCGTCGCCGCGGCCTGACGGTCAACGTCACCCCGCCGATCTCGCTCGTGCTCGCGACCTGGTCGCGGGACTACATCCGCGGGCTGACCGCGACCCGCCACCACGAACCCGCTGGCTCGCCCTCCGCACAGGAGGGCCTCAACGACTGGATCGCGCTGTTCGCCGCGGCGACGAGCCGAGCCGTCGCCGACGCCGAGACCTATGAGCAGACCGTCGCCGAGATCAAGGAGCGTTGGCGTGAGCGTCTCGCCCGCATCCGGCGCGACTCCGCGGTCGCGTTGCTTCTAGACGCCCTCCCGGGGGCGCCGATCGTGACCGTGGCAAGCGCGGCGGCGCTGACCGGCCGCAGCGAGCAGGCCGTCAACGCGGCGATCCCAAGGCTGCTCGACGCGCAGGTCCTCACGCAAACGACGATCGGGAAACGCAACCGCGCCTTCGAAGCACCCGAGATGATCGATGCGTTCACCGCGCTCGAGCGGCGGCTCGCGAGCCCCGCGGGCGACACCCACCACTCGCCGCCGGCTCGCGCCGTCCCCCAACCGCGCCCAAAACGCGGACGAGCGGACGCGCAGGCCAGCTGAGGAGAGCGAGCGTGGCGGGGAGACCTCCCCTTTGGCTCGCCCGGAACGCGAAAGGGCCCCGCCAAGGCGGGGCCCTCGCCCATCTGCTCCTGGCTCCGTCGGGAGCCTTCAGCCGGGTTCGTGTCGCCTACTTGACCTCGACCTCGAAGACCGGCTGGTATTCACCCCAACCGGTCGCTTCGAATTTGTTGAAGGCGTAGGCGCTGTTCGGGAGCGGGTTAGACCCGACTGCCGGAACACCCCCATTCGCCGGCGGTTCAGCGACGAACGGTTCGGGCAGGTGTGAGTTGTATTCCTTGTACGAGGTGAACGTGCCGACGTTCACGGATTTGCCCGCACACGCTTCGCATTTGTTCGTCAGCAGGACGATCGCCTTCGCCGGTAGCGGCTTGCTCTGGGTGAAATGCTTGAAGGTGATCGTCTGCAGGAGCCCGCCAACATCACAGTTCGGCCCGAAGCCCTTGCCTTCTGCGGTTGCCGGGCAGCTGACGTTCGTCGTCGGCCGGTAGTGGAGCTTGGCCATCGTGCTGCCGCTCGCCACGAGCGCGCCCGGTTCTTCGCCGGCGCCCACTTCGTAGACGCTCACGTACCATTCCTGGGTGAACTTCTTGTGGGGCTTGATCGTGTAGCAGTTTTCAAACTGGTATTCGCCCCTTTCGCAGGCGAACACGTCGAGCTGGGTCGTTATCGACTTGAGCACGCGGCCGTTCGTGTTGACCGTCTGGACCTGCCCACCCCAGCCTGTGCCGGCGTTGAAGCCGTCGAAGTAGGGGATCGAATAGGTGTCTTCGTTGGCTTTCCCGTTCACCGTCGACGGGACCGTGTTGAGGTTGTTGTAGGCGACCTGCGTGCCCGCATTGGCGCTGCCGACGGCAACCGTAGCCGCACAGGCGAGCACAGACGCGCACGCCACGCTGAGCCGCGTTAGAACTTGCTTGTTCATGGACCCTCCCCCTCGTTGACCGGCGCACAGCCGTGCGCCTCACCATTCTCCGTCGCCCTGTCCAGGCGCGCATGGCACCATGGTCTGCGCAGGGCGGACGGCGCAAGTCTCTGGCCTCGCGCGCCGTCGGGTCAAATATCTTTTGCGCGCTCTCGCATAAGCGCTGCCTATGGCACGCCGCCGTTCGGAGATCTACGCCCGTCTTCGCTCCTGCTCGTCTGTCTTGTCAGAGAAAAGTATCGGGGCGCCCGGTTCACGTTTGGCATTTTATGGCTTTCTAGAGCCATTTCTCGAAGCACTTGCGACCCCTTCGCGAACCATCCGCGGGGTCGACAGGGGCTTCTTGCGAACCGTGCGAACCAGCGACGCCCTTAGCAGTACGGGGTTTTCACGATCTCGTCAGAAGGTATCGCCGTAGGCCGTTGCTACGGTCCGCAACCACGTGCGGAAGGTCACAAACGACATCAGTACGCCGCCACCCAACCCTCTCAAGGACGAAACGAGGTCAACACGATGAGCACCAAGCACCCCACGATGCAAGACGCACGAGCGATGAGGAAGCTCATCATGACTCGGCTGTCGGGCATGGGGCTCGTTCGCTCCCCAGAGCGCTCGCGCCACGCTGGTATTCGGCGCCAGCTCCTCGCCACCGCGGTCCTTCTCGGGGTCGTGTTTGCTGTGGTCCTGGCCGCGCCGGCGAGGAGCCTCGCCGAGGCGCCATGCACGAACACGTTCGTAGGCGCGAACAACGCGAAATGGACCGACGCCGCGAACTGGAGCGACGGCCACGTGCCGACGCCGGAAGAAGTCGTCTGCATCCCGCGCGGCATCACGGCAAGCCTCTGGTTCATGACCGAAGTGCCGGCGTTCGTGTCCATCCGGGCCATCCGTGGCGGCAGCGTGTTCTCCAACACGGAGCTCTACTTCACCGGGCCGGCGAGCGAAGCCCCAACCGAAATGGAAGAACTCGCCTTTGAGGGCACGAAAGTGACAGTGGAGGAAGGCAGCGAAGTGCTGCTCAGTCACGAGCTCTTCATCAACGGATACTCGAGTATCGCTGGCCGCGGCAGGATCGTCCTTGAACCAGGCGCCGTCGGCGAACTCGGCGAAGTCGGCTGCACCACCCTCAACATCAACAACACCAGCATCGTCAACCGAGGCACGCTCCACGTAGGCCGCAGGTACGTCGGAGGCATGATCATCGCGCTCTCAAACGAGGCGCAGATCATCAATGAAGGCGTGCTCGGCATGGACACGCAAGTCAACGAGCCCGAAGACTGTCCGCCGCGCGGACAGAACGGCGCCACGATCTTCCGCCAGGCGCCGACCTCGCCCTATGTCAGCGAAGCGATCATCAACACGGGAACGATCGACACGGAATGGGGCGAAAACACGTCCACGATCGGTGTGCCCGTCACGAACGACGGCACGGTCATCGCGAGGGAAGGAGCCCTCGCGTTCAACGACGGCAGCGTGCCGAGCGAATGCTCGACCGGCACATGGGAGAGCGACGGCGCTGCACTGACGTTCACAGGCGGCTCATTCAACATCGCGCCGGGCGTCAACCTCGCCGCCGTGGCGGTCCAGGGCGGCGCCGGGGTTGACGGCTGCCCAGCAGCGAAACCACCGAGCCCACCACCCGACAAAACACCCACAACACGTGACGCTGAGGGCGGGAGCGAAAACACCCCAGGGAAAGACGAAAGCAATGCCGAGGAGCTCGGCGAGGCAAGCAAACCACTGGCCGCGACGAGCTGCGTCGTGCCAAGACTGCACGCCGGCACAACGCTGAGGCGCGCACGGAAACTACTCGCCGCGCGACACTGTCGTCTCGGGCGCATCTACCACCTCGCAAGCCACACGATCCACCCAGGGCGCGTCGTCGCTCTCCGCGCACACGCAGGCGCTCGTCTCCGACACGACGCACCCGTCGCGATCCTCATCGCCGAGGCGCCCAAGTCGTAACCACTGAGGTGGGATACGTTTGATCGGTGCGCCGCGCGAAACACCGGAATCCGAAACATTCTCCTAAGCCAAAATCAGATCTGACCCGATGTGATACTGGTTATGTGTGCCAAGCCAAACAACAACAGAGAGCGCACTCTCAGACCGCAGCTTCGTTCACACCACACCCGGTCTGGATGGCGGAGAGAGACTCGAGCCATGGGTGTCAAAGCGACAGCTCAGCGAGTACCTGGGCGTCTCAACCCGGTGGATTGAGCGTCGCATGGCTGCGGGACTGCCGACGCTGCGACTCGGCAATCAGCCTCGCTTCAAGATCAGCGCCGTGGAGGCATGGCTCACCCAAGGAGCTGACCACGGATGGCGATAGTCAAGCGCAAGGGGCCGAAGGGCACCAAATACGGCGTCAAAATCAAAGTCAACGGCGACCCCAAGTGGGTCGGCACCTACGACTCGTGGCGCGAGGCAAAGGACGCCGAACGCAAGGCGCTCATGAGCCGGCCGCGCAGAAGCGGCCGGATCCCGACGGTGCGCGAGTTCGCCGGTGCCGAGCTTCATGACAGCGGGAAGGTCACGATGACCTGGCCCGACGGAGAGCGCGCACAGAAGGAAACTGGACGCAAGGACTCGAGCATTCGGCGCCTGCGCGACGGACTACGCCCGTTCGTTCGCGAGTTCCCGGACCGTCGCCTTGACAGCTTCCGACGCGATGAAGCGATGACGTGGGCGCTCGCACGAGGCGCGAACGTCCAGCAAGCCGTCAGACAGTTCTTCAACTGTGCCCTGGAACGCGAACTGGTCGACAAAAACAACTTCGCGAAACTCGGGGCGAGCAAGCGCAAGCGCCGCGTCGACCGACCCGACTTCGAAATCATCACGGACGAGGAGTACGCGCGCCTATGCATTGCCGCTCGGGAGAGTCGCGCAGATCAGTACGGCCTGATCCTGGAGGGCGCCGTGCTCGCCGTGGGCGAGACGGCGATGCGCCCACAAGAAATCTTCGCGCTCCACTGCGACGACGTGAACTACGCCGACAACGTGATCCGTATGCGCAAAGCGTTGGACCTGGACACAGGCAAGATCACGTGGCCGAAGGACGACGACAAGCGCGATGTCGTGATGAGCCCGGCGCTGCGCGAACACCTCCAGAAGATGCCGCGCATCGGCAAGATCCTCTTCCCCGCGCCGCGCGGCGGCTACATGCTGCGCGCCAACTGGGCGAAGCACTGGCACTCCATCCGCGCGACCGCTGGGATGCCAGACCAACAATTCTACGAGCTGAAGCACCGCGCGATCACGTGGATGATCAACCCCGCTGACGAGGGCGGGCTAGGACTGGACTTCGCGACGGCGGCCGAGATGGTCGGACATGACGATGGCGGCTACCTAATCGCGACCGTTTACTCGAAGCTGGGCAAGAAACAAGCCGTCGCGCGCGCCCAACGTGCGATGGAGGCCTACAGCGCCCGCCAATCTCGTCGTCACCTCAGCGTCGTCCCCGGACCTTAACAGCGGTTGTACGGGTAGAGCGTGTCGCGGGAGCGCGTCGGAGCAATTCCGTCGCCGCTCGTGTGTATGACGCTAGGTCACAGTGGTGTACCTGCGCCGTGCGATCTCGAGGCCGTGCAGCCAGCACTCTTCGCCGCGGATGCTGCCGTCGTGGGCGTATTCGATGACGGCGGGGCCGTCCTCGCGGTGGCAGCGGTCGTGGAGGCAGTAGCACTCCTCCATGACCCGGCCGGTCGGGTAGCGGACGATCAGAGCCGGCCCCTCGCCGGGGTCGCGGTGCAGTTGACCTGAGGCGCTGAGCCATTCGATCACGCTCCTGCCGTCGCGGAGTTTGCGCTTGTGCGGGCCGGCCTTACAGGTGATCGTTTTGCGGTCAGACCGGCGCCGTAGCGGGAGGGAGATACGGGCGTAGCGGATCTGTGGTGCAGAGGGGTGCTTCACTTTCCGAGCTTACGCCCGGCCTAGGTGATGTCAATCCCGTCTCACCTCGTGTTGAGGTGCTCGGCGACGGCCTCGCGGAACTCCTCGAGGCTGGGTCGGCGCGGGAAACGCGTTTGTCCGTCCCAGTCGCCTCCGCCCTCAAACTCTTCGCCATCGTAGATGTAAATGGTGGAGCCACCTGGATGGAGCTCGTAGACGAGGCCCTCCATCTCGGCGGTCAGTTTCACGGCGACCGCGTGCGGGCTCCACACCACTTTTCTGTTGGCCGCACCGTTCATACATGAACCTACCCCACCCCTCCACGTTTTGTTCGACTTCGACACTTATTTTTCAGCCAGGGCGACCGCTAAGAGGTGAGGGGCAATTTCGCTCCTCCTGACCTCTGGAGGATGTTGCCATGGCTGGTATCGAGTTAATCGTGATCCTGATCCTGCTCAACCGTCTACTCGGATGACTCGGGCAGGCCCCGCGGAAGGCTCCCAGGCCGGAGCGTTCACGGCGTGTCGGGCGGCTGCATCCGGTAGTCGGGCTGCAGGGTTGCTGCGATGCACTGAGCGGCAGCGGCGCACCAGAGGAGCATCCCTGCCGCGTCCTCGCCGGTCATCGTGTCGTCGGGCTGCGTCATCGGCCCGCGGGGATCGGCGGGGTCGATGGAAAAACCCCGTTCGCCGAGCAGGATCCGCGTGATGAAGCTCAACGTGGCAGCCGCGCCGCGGACATACTCAGCCGGGCTCTGATGCTTGGGGCGATCGTCCTCATCAGAGGAGATCTGGGCGATGACGTCGAGCGCGTGCTCGATCACCGCGGCCGCGTTCCCGCCGTCCGCGCCCGTGTCGGCCAAGGCGGCCAGTAGACCGGCGACGGCTCGGCCGTGCAGAGCGGCCGGCAGCGCCAAAGGCGTGCCGTCACCTGGTTGTCCCGAGGGGAGCGGATCCTCAAGGACCGCCGCCACGAGGTTGCAGAACGTCAACTGCACCACGTGGAGCAGCTCGTCAGCGGTGTCCTCGTCCCAGCGAGTCGGGACCGCGCCGGGGGTAAGGCGCAGCGTTCTCAGCGTGGCTTCAAGGGCGTCAGAATCGATCGGCACGGCGCGGATTCCTTTGGCGACGCGGACACTATTGCAAGCCTCCTCGCGGACCTCCCTCCAGTGCGCGTTGCCAGCGACCGGCGCCAATCTTTGCACCCTGCACTGCTAGCTCGGCTCCTGCGGGTGGGCTCGATGGCGCGATCGGCATCCTCGGTGCCGGTCGCGATTTCGGGGGGAGCGGCCCGCCGGGCTCCACACTTTGCCCGCCGCTACTTAGCCGACGTGGACGCCGCGCTCGAGGTCGGCGAGCGTGACGAACTGGCAGTGCTCGTTGATGTAGTCGCGGCGCTCGGTCATCCGCTGCACCTGGCCGGGGTCGCTGCTGGCTTCGCCGGCGCTTGGCTGGAAGTCGGCGCCGAGCCGGCGCTGCTGTGCTCGCCGTACGGTGTTGTTGTAGGAGACGAAGACGAGCTTGACGTCGTCGTAGTTCTTGGCTTTCGCGGCCCAGTAGCGCTCTGCTTGCTGCTGGCGCGACTCGCTGCCCGAACTGGTGCCCTCGTCGGCGAAGAACAACCCGTCCTCGCTGTCGGCGTAGGCCTCGTGAGTGTCGCTGCCGTCGTGCCCGTCGGCGACGGCGGTGCCGGGCGTGGCGCCGAAGGGTCCGCGCAACATTCCGATTTTGCCCTCTAGGATCCCGGCGCGGGCGTAATTACCGTGATCGTACTCGAGTAAAACGCAGACCCGGCGTGTCGAGCCGTCCGGGCCGGTGATGGTTTTGATGAGGCTGATGTCGGGGGTGACTAGGCGGCCCTTGTATGAGGAGAACGTGAGCTTGCCGCCGGCGAGAAACCTGATCTGCTCGTGGCGGAGCTCCCGGTCAGACTTCTCAAGCTCATAGCTGACGCTGGCGCCGTTCTCGTCGGTGCCGCTGGCGAGGTTGACGAGGTTCAGCGCCGCGTCCAGCGCGTTGTTTTGATGCGACCAGATCGTGCCGTCACGACCGCTCAAGAGCCGCTGGCGTAGCGTCGTGGGGTTCGTCCCGGTCGTGATCGTCCCGTCGGCCTTCAAGAGCCGGATCGCTTTCGTGCTCAGCGCGACGTGAACCCACTGCTTGTCGGGGGCAGGCTTGCCCTCGGGGGCGAGCAGATCCCGGTCGGGGATGATCTTCTTATGCGTGTAGGGGTTGCGCTCCACCAGGCCCGCGGCGTGCAGGTGCAGCATGTTCGTGCTGACCGCGTCAAGGCCCTTGTGGATGCCTTTGTTGCTCCAGATCCCGCGTTTGGCGATGCAGCCGTAGTTCGCCCCCTTGAACCGGTACAAGAACGTGAGGAGCTCATGCACGCGCGGCGTCATCCGCACATACGGGGTTTTCGTTAGCGGCCGCGCCTCGTCGTGGTTGAAGTGTTTGCGTACGGAGACGACCTCGCGGTCGCTGAACGTCACCAACGCCGTGTTCTCGAAATGACTCCGCGGCGCGTCGCGCAGCACCTGGCTCGCCCGTGTCGCCCGGCGTGGCTGTCTCGCCGGCGCGGCCCCGACTGAGGTCGTCTGCGGTTGCGGCGCGGACAGCTTTCGCTCGAGCTCCTGCACCCGCTCAGCGAGCTGCGCCAGCGTCGCCTCGGCCGCCGCTGACTGGGTCATCGGGCTGCCCCCACGAGTAGATCGTCGTCGCTCGCGCCCGGCTCATCGAAGCCGGTCTCGGTGTCGGGTTCGGGCCGGTCTGCCCAGGCGAAACCGATCTCCTGGCCCTCATCCCGCCCACCAGGTTGCTCGTCGCTGTCCTGGTCCTCGCACTGCCAGTCGGGGTGGGCGTGGTCGTCGGCGCCGGCGATGAAGACCTCGCGGCCCCTCGCCCTTTCCCGTTCGGCTGCTGCGCGGACGAGGCTCTGCTCGACGGCGAGCAACCTACCGGCGTAGCGGCGGCCGTGATGGTAACCATCACAGAGCGCCTCATGCTGACGCTGACCCAGATAGGCGGCCGGGTAATGATCGTAGTCCTGTTCGAGGCGTGACTCTGAGTAGCCCGTACGCACGTAGGCGTCGCGGTCGGGGTCGGTGAGGGCGAGGCTTTGGCTGCGCTCGGTGGTCTCGACCTTCTCCCGTGTCAGCTTCTCCTCGCTGAGCCTGCGGGCTTCGCGCGGGCTCACCGGGAGCAGCGTAATGTGGGTGCCGCAGTTGTTCTCCAGGTTCCCGAGCGTTTTCCTGTTGTCCTCCCATTGCTCGCGGTACTGGAACGCGAGCACGGCCCCACCCCCCATGCTGCGCGCCTTGTCCAGGAAGCCGCTGGCGAAGTCTTCGTCGTTGACGAGCAGCGTCACGCACTCATCGAGCAGTAACAATGTGGTGAGGGCGTCGCGCTCCTGGCCCTGGTTGACGACGAGCGTCGAGTATTGGCGCAGGATGGTCTTCCCGAGCATGCGCTGCGCCTCCCCGCCGCCGCTTGAGAGGCGAAACCCGATCACCTTCCCGCCGTCAACGCAGTCCTGCAAACAGATCACGTTCGCGGTGGGGTCGCTGTCGTCGAGCAGCTGCCCGTAGGTTTTGCGCAGCTGTGTGATCTTGTTCGAGAGCCCCGACATGTTCTTGATGAACTGGGCGCGCACCTGCTGGTTCGCCGCCTTGAACACGCGCTCCCCCCCGCCCTTGCGGCCCTTGTCGCCCTCGCTCACCCAGGAGCCGACGGCCTGACGGAAATAGTCCTGCCACGTATCCCAGTCCGCGTCGCCGAGCTGCACGAGGAACTCAGGGCCCCGCCTGCCCGCCGAGACCAGTGGGTCGTGTCCTGCGGGTTTGTCGGGGTCGCGCCAGCGCAGCAGCCGGTCGATGCCCTTGGCGATGTCCTCCCCGAGCTTTGACGCGCTCACGAGATTGTCGAGCACGTCGATCCTCGCGTGCCGCGCCGCCGGATGGAACCGAACATGACCACCGCCCGCCAGCGCCAACGCCGGCACCTTCTCCCCGTCCCTGCCGACCTGGATCTCCCGGTGCTCAGCGCAGGTCTGGGCGCAAGCACGCAGGACGTCGACGAGCATCGCGCCGTACTTGATCTCCGTTTCGTGGTAGTAGGCGCTATCGCTACGCGAGTCAACAGCGCCGAACATGCTCTCAAGCAGAGCCTGCCCGCCCGCCTGCAGCGGGTTCCAGCGACCCGAGCCAGAGCCGAGGTCTAGCGCGAACACCTGGTCACAGCCGTTCTCCAGGTTCAGCGAGCCGCTGCGCCCGGTCTGCGGGTTCACGCGGCCCTTGAAGTCGAAGATCAGCCCACCAACGCCGTGCGGCCTCAACTCCTCCACCAGATAGCGCTTGTACGGCAGGATGAACTTCGTGGTCTTGCCCGTCCCGATGCTGCCCTGGATGATGACGTGCTTGAGCAGGTCAGACGCGTCCTGATCGAACAGGGCGCCGTTGGCGGGTAGGAAGCGATGGTGGCTCCTGGGCACGATCGTGCCGCCGATGACCTCCCCGACTTCGCGCTCCAGCGGCGTCGGCACGAACACGCCGAGCGCCAACGGTGCGATCCGCGCCTTCGCGGTGTCCGCGTGCCCCGATTGGTCATTGGCGCCGCTTTGACTCGGGGGCAGCTCGACCTCGTCGTCGAGGTAGGGGTTGGTCTCGGTGTAGCCGGGCATTCCGGTCGTCCCCGTGGGCTCCCGCGACTGCCACGCGACACGGCCGCGGTAGCTCACAACGGCCGCGACGACGACCGAGACGGCGCCGGCGAGGTAACCGACGTAGAGCACCGCCAGAGGTGGCCAGCCGAGGTCGAACGCGGCGCCGGCGGCGATGACGCCCACGATCACGCCGGTCGCGGCCACGCTCGCCGCCTGTGCGCTCCTGTCGTCCTCGCCGCTGGCGATCTCGCTCCGCAGGAACGGCACAACACACGCGAGATAACAGGCGGGCACGATGACAGACAGGTAGACCAGATAAGGCAGCGCGGTCACGCAGATCAACGCCGCGGCGAGACACCTGCCAATGTGAACGATCTCCCCGCCCGCGTCCGGCAAGAGGTGGCGCGAGTGGACACCTGCTGGGGTCCTGGGCGCACGCGGCAGGCCCCTGGCGGTGCGGACGAGTTCGTGAAGCAGACCCCACACGACGCCGGCGCTGCCCGTCGCCGACTTTTGAACGGCGCCTCTCGCGGCACTACTGGTGACGCGAGCCCAGATCCAGCCGGGTGTGAACGGCGCGCGCCACGCCAGCGCGGCGAACCTCGACAGCAGGAGCCTCTCAGCCCCTATCGGGGCAGCTGCGGCTCGGCGCCTCTCCTGGCCCTGTGACTTCCTCCTCTCCCGGTTCATGACAGTTACAAACCAACACTACGTCTGCTTTATCTCATTGCAAGGGTCTCTTTGGGAACCCGGAGCTGCGAAGGCGCTCTGCGCGCTCGGGCGCGCGGTCCAGCTCGCCGCCGAGCGGCCGCGCGCCGACTGGGATGCCAAAAAGGGCGCTGAGCGGCTCTCAGCGCCTCTCTGAGGCATCGAAACGCGTGAGGCGCCCCAGGACACCCCGATCGGGGTTCGGGAGTGTGTTGCGCAGCGAGGCGAGAAGCTCGATCATGTTCCCCAGCTCGCGCATGTCTGCCCGTAGTCCATCGCGCCACTGCTCTGGCGGCAGGTCACGCATGGGCATCCCGCGGCGGAACTCCTCGAAGGCCTCCTGCTCGAACTCACTGCGAAGCAGCTCCGCACAATGGGCGCGCCGGTCGGCGACCTGGGCGCGCCAGTCCAGAAAGCCGCAGTGGTCGCAGACGCTGTGAGCTCGTGCGCGCAGCGCGTCGGCTGCGTCGAGGTGATCCTGCAGGGACGCCCTGAGGCTGCCGGTGGGATCATCGCGGATCATCGGATCATCACGGGTTGCCGCAAGGCACTGCGCAGGGCGTTCGGAGTGTTGCGTTGGTGCGGATCGGAGGACGTGTGGTCGGGCAGGAGGAGTGCCGCTCGCGCGCCGCGACCCAGGGATTTGAGGCCGCGGCGCGCATGCGGTCGTGGCACGGAGGGAACGTGCCGAGGGACTTCTTCGAGCGGTCCGCAAGGAGTGCGACGGTCACGCTCGAGCAAGCCCCCTTCCCTAGCGTCGTCCATCGTTAGGGTCTCGCTTGTGGCCTCGCTTGGTAAGTCATACCATCGAACGTTCTAATTCTTGGAGAGCGGCTCGGTCCGGCTGCATGGGGGGAGGCGTCATCGTCTGCGCCGCGGCCCCTGACAGGCGAGGCGGCGGGCGGGCGCGCGGGCGGAGAGAGAGCGCCGCTGGGCCTGTGGATCGCCCTCGTGAGGGGGCTCGCTGCTGGCGCCCAGCGCGATCGTGACGATGAGCTCGCGCGCCTTGTTGGCGGCGGCGTGCGCCCGCAGCTCGAGAGTGAGCTGCCACGGCGCGCGGGAGAGGACCGACACGGGCAGCCGCAGCAGGGCGGGCGGCCTCACGCCCAAGCGCCTCAGCAGGGCGGGCCTCGCGGGGAGCGCCTGCCTGATAGGGCTCATCGCAGCTTGCCGAGCACCGTCGTGCTCGACGCGCGGCGTGCCGTGATCACCCGTGGCGCCGCGGGAAGCCGGGTCGCTCGTGGCGACGCGTCTCTGACCTCCCACAGCGACTCGAGCTCTACCAAATCGCAGGCTTGTCGCCTGCGTTCCCGTTCGCGTCGGCGCGCGCGTTCTCTCTGTCCGCCTGCGCGGGCGAGAACGCACAGGATGAGCACCTGCAGGAGCCCCCACATCGCGAGCGCATCGAGGATCGTGTTCAAATCGCCTCCCTCCTGGAGGGGCCATCATGCGTCGGCGCGCGCGCTGGCGCAAGTCACGGCGTGAAACGTTCTAACTCTTGGCAGCGTTCATAGTCGGGCACCCTTACGCCAAGTCGAGGCTCTCGAGGTTGCCGGTGCCGTCGGGGTCGCTGGCTATGTACGGGCCTAGGATGCAGCCGTCGTGCGGGCAGCGCTCGACGATGTGGATCTCGGTGGCGCGGCCGTCGGCGAGTGTCTTCCACGTGTTGCCCGCTCTGATGCTGTCGATCACCTCTAGGCGGGTGAAGCGGATCGCGCCCTGGGTGTGGAGCTCGCTGATGTGACGGTGGGTCGCGTCCGGGGACAGCTCCTTGCGAACCCCGGTGACGATGTATTCCCTCATCGCAGCCACCCCCTCCTTCGCGTGATGATCATCGGCGCGCCCGGAACGACTGAGGCGCGCTGACCGGCCGTGCGCGGATCATGCATGCTGGCTGGAACGTCGACAAGTCACGTCGTGAAACGTTCTAGCTGTTGTGAGCGTCGTGGGTACGCGCGAGCGCCACGGCTAGGGTATGGGCCGTGACGCCCCCGCCTGGGCCCGCCGGAGAGGGACCTGCGGACCCAACTCTGCGCCGAGGCCGTGAGGAGTGACACGGCGGGCGCTGTGACGGACGGGAGAGGGATTGCCCGGCACCGCGGTGCGATCAACCCGCCACACGCTCGATGATCGCGCCCCGATCGCCGCGTGATAAGTCACGGCGTGAAACCTTCTAGGCCTTGAGAGGTCGGGGATGTCAGGCCGGCGGGTCGGGCGCGACCGCGTCCAGGGCGTCCCGCGCGTGTCTGACCCAAGTGAGCCTCGCGGTGGCGGTGAGCTCGTCCTGCACCGGAAGGATTCGTCGGAGCAGCTGCGCGCCGGGCCCTTCCGGGACGCCGTCGAGGTCGAAGATATCCTCATCGTTTTGGTGGGTGCGCCACGCCTGCTCGTAGCGGTCGAGGATCTCGCTGACCCAACTGGTGTTGCCCGCGAGGGCGGAGAGCGCTAGCGCGAACAGCACCTGGCGGCGGCGGTCCTCGTGGACGTAGCTGACGAGCCACTCGCCGTAGCTCTCAATCCCGAGCGGGGTAGCGCGGTAGCACGGCTTGGGCTGGCGGCCGGTGCGCTCGCCGTCGATCTGTTCGACCAGCGCGCGCTCCTGCAGAACGGTGAGCGCGGTGTAAACGTGGGAGGTGCTGCTGAGCGCGAGCACGTGCCGGTAGATGCTCTGGAAGCGGCGGGCGAGATCGAAGGCGTAGCTCTCGCGTTCGATGATCAGCCCGAGTAGCGCCCAGTTCACGGGCGACTTCATTGGTGGCGGTGGGGAGTCGCCCACGCAGCGATACTGCTGCTTTGTAGCCTCGCTAGCCAGTCAACGTGTGCAACGTTCTAGCTCTTGCCAAGCCGGGGCTGACTCGAATATCTGCAGCCTTCCCGATCGTTACGCCGCTGAGGACCCGCGCCCATCCGCCCGCGACTGGGCGTCAGCTGGTCGCGGGAGCCCTTCACGGCGCTGAGGAGCCGCCGGCCCTCAGCGGTGAGCTGCCAGGCGTTTGCGCCACCGTGATTACCCACCCCGGCCCGATTGTGGACGAGCCCGAGATCCTTCATCCGCGCGAGCAACCGCGAGATCTGTGCGTCATCGCCGATACCGATACCGTCGGCGACCTCGCGGTTGCTTGCTTCCGGGTGCGCGGCGATATAAAGCAGAGCCCCCGTCCGCCGCGGCGCTCGCCGCAGCTCCGAGAACGGTGTTTCACTCATCATCGCAGCGCTCGACCAAAGGGTGCCCATCATCACGCCGCCACGCACCCCGAGGTAAGCCAAGACGTTGAACGTTCTACGCCTTGACAGACCGATCCGGATGCACACTTTTCATACAACAATCAGAGCGACCATGCGCCGCGGGTGAGCCGGGCGCCGTGGCGCCAGAATGACGGCTCGCGGTGGGTAAGCGCCGCTGAAACCCCCAACTATTACAAGCCATATAACGTTGCAAGCCTTGGGTGTTTTGGGGGTCTGGCTATGACGTGCGTGTGCCTGTCGAGCTAGGATGTCAAGCCATGGGAGCGGGGAGGGTACGGGAGCAGCAGAGCGCGATGCAGTCGCCGGTGAACTGGGCGCTGCTGGGGTTGGTGATCGAGCGCCCGAGCTACGCGTATGAGCTTGCGCACCGCTTTGACAGGACCTATGACGGTGCTCTGTGTTTGAGTAGCACCTCGCATGTTTATACGGCGCTCGCGGCGCTTGAGCAGCGGGGGCTGGTCGAGGAAGTCCCGGGCAGCGGTACGGGACGCCAGCCGAAGCCCTGCTACCGCGCGGCGGATAGTGCCGTGGAGCTCTACCAGCAGTGGCTGATCGGTCAGCTCGCCGAGGAGCGCCGCCGCCAGCGGTTGTTCGCGATCGAGCTCGCCGCCCTGATGAGCCGCCCGGAGGTGGCGCGCGGCGTGATCGACGGCTATGAGCAGGCGTGCCTGCAGGAAGCCAGCGACACTCCCCTGCGTTGCGGGGACGCGAACCCCGGGGAGACGGTCTCGCAGCTGGCCGAGCGGCTGATCGAGGAGGAGAATCGCCTCGCCGTGGGAGCCCGCCTAGCGTGGGTGCAGTATGTGCGCCGGGAGCTGCAGGCAATCGGCGAGCCCGCGAGCCCACGGCGATGAGCCTGCTCGCGCTGCAGGATGTCTGCAAGCGCTACCGCCGCACGGCCGGTGAGCGGATCGTGCTGCGCGAGGTGACGCTCCAGCTTGAGCAGGGGGAGCTCGCGGTCGTCTGGGGCCTGAAGGGCTCCGGACGCTCGACGCTGCTGCGCATCGCTGCAGGCATCGAGGCCCCGGACAGTGGAAGCGTGCGCTTTGAAGGACGGGACCTCGCAGACGCCGGCGAGGCACTGCTCGGCGAGGGCATCGGCTTCCCCGAGCGTGGTTCTCGATCCGCGGAAGGGCGCGGCGTGCTCGACCACGTGATGGTGGGGTTGCTCGCGCACGGCGTGGGCCCCCGAAGGGCACGCACGCGCGCGCTCAGAGCGCTTGTGCGGGTCGGTGCCGAGCAGACCGCCCGCCAGCGGCTCGCGGCGCTCGAGGAGGACGAGAGCGTGCGCGTCGCGATCGCGCGCGCGCTCACGCTGGAACCCGCGCTGCTAGTGATCGACGAGCCGACCAAGGGCGTGGACCTGCTGGCACGCGACGGGGTCCTCGCGCTGCTTCGCTCGCTCGCCGACGACGGCATCGCGGTGCTCGCGAGCACCAGCGAGTCGACCGGCCTGGCGGGCGCGGACCGTGCGCTCGCTCTCAGCGAAGGGGAGCTGCGGGGAGCGCCGCCCGCGGAGCTCGCGACGGTCCTTCCCCTGCGCGGCCCCCGCCGGGCCGCTGGGTAAGCGTCAGCGAGCGACGGAGCGTCAATGCTCGAGCTTGAGCGGGTCGTAAAGCACTTCCGCTCCGGCGGCGAGGAGGTCCGCGCGGTCGACGGCGTCAACCTGCGCGTGCGCCCAGGCGAGATGGTCGCGCTGCAGGGGCCGAGCGGCTCAGGCAAGACGACGTTGCTTTTGCTGATCGCGGCCCTGACGGCCGCGGACTCCGGCCAGGTGCGCTTTGAGGGGCGCGATGTCGCCTGCCTCTCCGAGGATGAGGCGGCGGATTACCTGATGCGCGATGTCGGCTTCGTCTACCAGCGCGTGCAGCTGATGGCGCGCACCTCGGTGCTTGAGAACGCCGCGTTGAAGCTGCTCGTCGGCGGCGTTCCGATGCGGGAGGCCAAGGCGCACGCCCTGCCGTGGCTGCAGCGCGTCGGCCTCGGCGACCGCCTCGAGCACACGCCCGAGCAGCTCTCGGGCGGCGAGCGCCAGCGCGTGGCGATCGCGCGCGCGCTCGCCGGCGAGCCGCGGCTGATCCTCGCCGATGAGCCGACCGGCAACCTCGACAGCGCCCGCAGCCGGGAGGTCGTCGAGCTGCTGCACACGGTCGCGCGCGAGCGTCGCGCCGCCGTCGTGCTGGTCACCCACGACAGCGACGCCGCGGGGCTCGCCGACCGGCGCTTTTTGCTGCGCGACGGGCAGCTCTCCCCCGCCGAGCAGCACCCTGGCGCGCCGCACCTGACCGTTGCGCCGCGATCGCAGAGCGCGGGAGGCTAGGGCGAGCATGCCCGGCCCTGAGCGCCTGCAGACGCGCGCGCTGATGCGCCCCTACGCGCTCTTCTACCTCTACCGCCGGCGGCTGCGCGCGCACGGCGCGCAGGAGCTGTTGGCGGGGGTCGGCGTCGCGATCGCCGTCGCGCTGCTGTTCGCAGCACTCGTCGCGCAGGGCAGCATCGCCTCCTCCTCAGGCGAAGTGATCGACGCGGTCATCGGCCCGGCAAGCCTGCAGCTGCAAGCCCGTGACGGCGACGGCATGAGCGAAGCACTGCTCACCCGCGTAGAAGGCCTCCCCGGCGTCAAACAGGCCGCGCCGCTGCTGGAGCAGAGCGCGACCGTGGTCGCCCAGGACGGCCGGCGGGTACGGATCGAGCTCGCCGGGACCGATGTGGCGCTCGCGACGCTCGACGGCCTGGCGCGTACGCTGCCGCTCGGCGCGCTGACACCCGGCGGCATCGGCCTCAGCCGAACCACCGCGCAGGCGCTTCAGATCACCGGCACAGGCGCCGGCGCAGGGGAGGTGACGCTGCTGATGCGCGGCCGCGCGAGCCCACTAAGGGTCTCGGCGGTCCTCGGCCCCGAAGCCGCCGGCGCGCTGTCGCGCTCGCTCGTGGCGGTGATGCCGTTGAAGCGGATGCAGCAGCTCGCCGGACTCCAGGGTCGCGTGACGCGCATCTTCGTGCAGAGCGACCCGGGCAGACAGGCACTCGTGCAACGCGAGCTGCAGTCGCTCGCCGGGCAGCGGTTGACGCTCGCGCCCGCCGACCAGGATGTCGGCCTGCTCTCGCAGGCGCTTCGGCCGAGTGCCCTGGCGAGCGAGGTGTTCGCTGCGATCGGGGTGCTGCTCGGGCTGCTGCTCGCGTTCAACGCGCTGCTGCTGACGGTCCCCGAGCGCCGTCAGGCGATCGCCGACCTCCGCCTGACCGGCATCAAACGCACCGCTGTCGTGCAGATGGTGCTCTTCCAGGCGCTCTGCCTCGGCCTCGGGGCAACCCTGGTCGGGCTGATCGTGGGCTACGCGCTCTCAAGCGGCGTGTTTCACCAGCCGACCGGCTACCTCGCCGAGGCGTTCACGCTCTCAAACGCGACGGTCGTCGGGCTGCGACCGCTGCTCGTCGCTTCGATCGGAGGGGTGGCCGCGACGTGTCTGGCGTCGGCGGTGCCGCTGCTTGACCTGCGCCGCGGCCGCGCGCGCGATGCCGTCTACCGCGAGGAAGGCGCTCCCGGCAACGCGCTTCACCCACACACCCAGGCGCGGATGTTCGCCGCCGCGCTCGTGCTCGTGGCGCTCGCCACGGCGCTGTTCGCGGCGGCGCCGTCGGCGGCGATCGCGTCCTGTGCGCTGCTGGCCGCCGCGACCGTGCTCGCGGTCCCGCTGACGTTCGCCGCGGTGCTGCGCGCTGGCGGCGTGCTGGCCGAACGCTTCCAGCGGCTGACGGCGCTCCCGGTCGCGCTGTCCTCGCTGCGGGTGAGCACGATCCGCTCGCTCGCGCTCGCCGCGACCGGCGCCGTCGCGCTGTTCGGCAGCGTCGCGCTCGGCGGATCCCGCGATGATCTGCTGCGCGGGATCAACACGTTCGCGAACAGCTACGTCGCCGACGCAAACATCTGGGTCACCAACCCCGGTGATAACCAAGCCGTCGACAACATCGACCCGCCGGCCGGGGCGCGCGCCGCGATCGCCCACGTGCCCGCAGTCGCGAGCGTGCAGGCGTTCAACGGCGGTTTTCTGACGCTCGGTGGCCGCCGGGTGTGGGTGATCGCCCGCCCACCCGGCGGAAGTCAGCACGTGCTCGCGAGTCAGATCATCACGGGCAGCGCCCCGGAGGCGCTCGCGCGCCTTGCCCGTGGCGGCTGGATCGCTGTCTCCCAGCAGATCGCCGCAGAACACCACACCGGCGTCGGCGGCACGCTCGTCCTGCCCACGCCGACCGGGAATGTCAGCTACCGGATCGCGGCGACGACGACGAACCTCGCGTGGCCGCCGGGCGTGATCTTCATCAGCTCACGCGACTACACCCGCGCGTTCGCGAACAGCACCCCGAGCGCGCTCGGGGTGAGGTTGCGGCCCGGCAGCAACCCGGCCGTGGCCCGTGCCGCGATCATCGCGGTGCTCGGACCCGCCAGCGGCCTTGAAGTGTCGCTAGCGGCGGAACGCGCGGCGCGGATCGACGGGCTCGCAGGTGAAGGCCTCGGCCAGCTCTCTGAGATTTCAACGCTGCTGCTGCTGGCTGCGATCGGCGCGATGGCCGCCGCGCTCGCCTCGAGCGTGTGGCAGCGCCGCAGCTCGCTCGCCAGCCTACGCCTCTTGGGGGTGAGGCCCTCGCGGCTGCGGCTGATCCTCGCGATCGAAGCGGCGCTGATGCTCGCCGCCGGGTGCCTCACGGGCGCAGCGCTCGGCGTCTACGGGCAGCTCGTCCTCGACGGGTACCTGCGGCACGTCACCGGATTCCCGCTCGCGCGGGTGGCGACGGGAGCGCGCCCGTTTGAGGTGTTCGCGCTCGTGCTCGCCGCAGCGTTCGCGCTCGTCGCGGTCCCGAGCTTCATCGCCTCGCGTGTGCCCGCCGCCCTGGCGCTCGAGGAGCGCTAGCCCAGATGGCCCGTTATGTGGCGATCATCGCCGACGGCAACCGCCGCTGGGCACAGGGCCACGGCCTGCCGGTGACGGCCGGGCACGACGCCGCCGCGGACACCCTCAGCGCACGCATTCGCGACGCCGCACGCCTCGGTGTGAAGGAGCTCACGGTATACGTGTTCTCGACCGAGAACTGGTCGCGCTCGAACGGCGAGATCGACGCGCTGATGGGAATGCTTTGCCGTCGCCTTGCCAGCGAGACCCCGGAGCTTCACCGTGACGGGGTCAGGATGCGTTTCCTTGGTGCCCGCGAGGGCATCTCGCCGGAGTTGGCCGAGCAGATGGATCGCTCGCAGGCGCTGACCGAGGGCAACGAGCGGCTGACCCTGTACATCGCGATCAACTACGGCGGGCGCGCTGAGATCCTGCGGGCGGCCGGACGGTTCGCGGCCGGCGGCGAGGAGGAGTTCGTACGGTGCCTTTACGAGCCCGGGATGCACGACCCGGAGCTGATCATCCGCACTGGCGGCGAGCATCGCCTGTCGAACTTCCTGCTGTGGCAGTCCGCCTACTCAGAGCTCGTGTTCCGCGAGGAGCTCTGGCCCGACTTCACCCGCGAGTGCCTGGAGCAGTCGCTGCTGGAGTTCGCCGAGCGAAACCGCCGTTTCGGGGGGCGCTGAGGGTGGCATCAGCGATCGAAGATCGGCGGCTCGCGGCGCGGGCGAGCATCGCGCTCGTGGTCGCGAACGCGCGCTACTGGAGCGGCGTCGCGGCGACGGTGCACCGCGAGCTCGCGCGCTGGCAGCGCAGAGCCGAGGCGATCGCTGACCCCGGGCTGCGGGCGCTGGCGCTCGGCAAGCTTGACCGCGAGGGTTTCCACGCGCAGGCCGCTGCGATGCTCGCGACCGGCGCGCCACGGGCGCAGCGCGCCACGGTCACCGAGGCGATCGTGGCGCTCGAGCTGCTGTTCGACTACCTGGACGGGCTCAGCGAGCGCCCCTCCAAGGACCCGCTCGGCGACGGTGAGCGCCTGTTCGCCGCCCTGGAGGACGCCGTCTCACCGCCGGAGGCAGCGAGCGGCCGGGCGCCCTTCGCGCAGGACGGCGGCTACCTGCAGGCGCTCTCGGGCGCTGTCCGTGTAGCGCTCTTCCGGCTGCCCGCCGCCCCGGCGGTGACAGACGTCGCGCGGCGGACCGCGTCGCGCGCCGGGCAGGCCCAGACCCGGATGCACGCGATCGGGGGCCTCGGCGCAGGACAGCTGCAACAGTGGGCCGCCCGCGAGGCGCAGGGCACAGGGCTGGGATGGCGTGAGCTGGCGTGCGGCGCGGCGTCCTCGGTGCTGGCGCTGCACGCGCTGATCGTCGCGGCCGCGGACCCCGCCACGACATCCCAGCAGGGCGAGCGGATCGCCGCGGGGTACCTGAGCACCTGCGCGGTGCTGACGCTGCTGGACGGGCTCATCGACGAGGCCGAGGACACGGCCGGCGAGCAGCCGACAGGGCCGGGATACCTCGGGCTGTATGAGGACCCCGGGGGGCTCGGGGAGATGATGGCCGCTCTTGCGCGCCGGGCGATCACCCAGACGCGGGCCCTGCCCGACGGCCCGCAGCACGTGATGCTGTTCGTTGCGGTCGTCGGCTACTACGGCTCCGAGCGCGGCGCGGCGAGCGAGCTCGCACGGCCGGTGATCGCGCGGGTGTGCCGCGAGCTTCGCCCACTGATCGGCCCGACGCTCGCGGTAATGCGGGCGTGGCGGGCCGCGCGGCGGTTGCGCGCGGTGGCCCGCGCGCATCGCCCCAGTCAAACAGCGAGGTGGCGCACAGCAGAAAGGAGCGAGTTGGCATGAGCACTATCGGGGAGCCCTGGGGCGGAAGGCAGGACACGGTGAACGCTCGAGAAGGCGCCGGCGCCCGCCGCGGCGGCCCGCAGGAACTATCGGACCGGCGCGGTGTTGCAGCCCTCATGGGGAGATCTTCTGTGATCGGGCGCCGGCGCAGCGTGGCGCTCATCGGCACGGGCATCCTGGCGCTGGCCATGGCCGCCGGCGCGAGCGGATCCGCGTCGGGCAGGCCGGCGGCACGCGCCGCGCGGGTACTCAGCGTGCGCGATGAAGGACGCCTTCACTTCACCAAGAGCTCGGGTGAATTGATCATCGACGAAGGCCGCGCCAGCGGCAGCTTCCCGGGCTGGATCAGGGCGCGGTTCCTCTACAACGGCGAACCCACGGTCACCGCGCATTTCACGATCTCGGGGGCGGGCGGGTCGATCAGCGCGCGCGGCAGCGGGCGGCTGTCCAGCCCGACGAGCCCGAGCCCGAGCTTTCACGGGACGATGAGCGTCACGGGCGGGACCGGCCGCTACGCGCACATCCACGGCGGCGGGGAACTGTACGGCGTGTACTATCGGCGAAGCTACGCGCTGACCGTCCAGGCAATCGGCAAGCTCCCCTACTAGGAGCGGGAGCGGAGCGCTGTGATCCCGCGAGCACGCGCCGGGACTCTCGCGCTCGCCGCGTGCCTGGCGCTGCCCGCAGTCGCCTCCGCCGGGACGAGCGCGCGGATGAGCGCCGCGTTCATCCCCGAGCGCCTCGGTGCCCCCACGACCGTGTCGTTCGCGTTCCGGGTCGCCGACGAAGGGCTCGCCCCGGCGCCGCTCACCGGGATCACCCTCACCTACCCCCGAGGCCTGGGGCTCGCCACGAGCGACCTCGGCATCATGGCGTGCCCGCCGCTCGCGCTGGAAACGTCAGGCCCAGCGGCGTGCCCGCCGGACTCCCGCATGGGCGCCGGCAGCGCGACCGTCGAGATCGCGTTCGGACCGGACCTGGTCCCAGAGCAGGTCACGCTGACGCTGTTCGCGGGGCCCTCCAGCGACGGGTATCTGCACCTGCTGATCTACGCCCGTGGCGAATCACCGGTCCAAGCAGGCGTCGTGCTGAGCGCGGTGCTCGCCCGCGGTCAGATCGCGATCACGGTCCCACCGATCCCGAGCCTCCCCGAAGCGCCCTACGTGTCCGTCAGCGAGATGCACATCACCCTCGGCGGGAACCTCACCTACTACGAAACCGTCCGCCGGCGCAGCATCCCCTACCACCCGGCGGGCATCGGCCTGCCCGACACGTGCCCGCGCGGCGGGTTTCGCTTCGCATCCAGGCTCGCGTTCCTCGACGGCGAGAGCGCAAGCACCCGGACCGTCGTGGCGTGCCCCGGCTCCCACGGAGGCTAGGGCCGCTCGTCGGTTCGAGTGCGCTCCCGCCGCCCACGAGGGCAGGCGGGGATGGCCCGACCCCCCATAAGTGCTCCGCAGATCTCGACTTCAACGGCGTCAGCGCGCGCCGCTACGCGACAGGCGCTGACGGTAGCCGTCACGACGTTGAGCCAGGCAATCGCGATCAAAATAGGGATCACCGAGACAAGCTCCCCTCAGCTTGCTACTGCCAGGGGCGCGGGAGCATGGACCCGACACCCGCGCTTACCGCGTGTCCACGGGACCTTCCTCGAGCGGCGCCCGCGAGGGTGCGCGGAACGGCACTCAAGATGTGAACAGTCTGGCCTACTTCCTTTTCGCCTTCTTCTTCACCGGACCGTATTTCTTCTTAGCTTCCTTTTCGCAGGACCTTCTCTTCTTCTTGCTCTTGTCTTTCTTGCACTGCTTCAGGGCCTTCGCCAGCTTCTGCGCTGTCGTCAACGGCTTGGGTTTAGATTCTGTCGGCGTGGGGAACGAGGTTGATCCGGGCGTCACATTCCCGCCGCTGGCGAAGGACGAGGTGCCCGAGCCGCCGAAGGCTGGGGAAGACGATGCGCTGCCCTGGCAGGCTTCACCCGAGCAGGAAGGTTCAGGGGTGGGTGCCGGGAAGCCTCCGCCGATCCTCGCGTCGTAGATATCGCCGAGGGTGTCCGTGTCCTGCCCCACGAGCTGGGTTCGGGTCTGGAAGAAAATGTCTGAGCCGGTCGCTGACATGCCCGCGAACAGCATCCCTGCCGGATCCTGGCCGTCGGAGATCATGCTCACTTCGCCCTGCGCGCCCGTCGCACACAGTCCGGCCGTGCATTCGTGCCACGCGTACACCTCGCAGCCAGCGCCACCAGCAGGGCCGAGGGCGACACAGGAGCTGTTGGACCCACCGGCGACGTCGGTGCTCTGCAGCTGCTCGGTAGTGACGAACGCAATGATTTCACCGTTTTCGCTGATCGACCTGCTTCCGTCGTTGGCCGTCGGCGACGCACCTTCTTCGTGAACATCCGCGGTTCCGATCACGGCACCCACTCCCGAGGTGTTCCCGTTGTTTGCGAATCCTTCGTGGCCTATGGATACACGGATCAGCTGCCCTGTCTGGAAGTCGTAGCGGTATACCTGTTGTGCTCCACTGGTATCCGCTTCCGGTCCCGCAGTTGTCAGCTTGGCGAAGCTATCGAACACCAGATAGCGACCATCGGGCGTCGTCTGAGCCTGTTGAAAGTCGGCCTCGGTTTTGACGCTGTTAGGTGCCGTTTCGCCCCACAGTTGCTTGTCGCTTTCGAGAATCGTCGCGACGAACTTCGTTTCGCCGGTAATGGTGTCGTATGCGTAGAGGTTGTGCGAGCCTTGGCTTGCAGTCTGTCCAAGGCCGTTGGGCAGCGTCGTCAACACGCCTTTCGCGACGAAATACACGTGTGACCCGTCTTCTGAGATGCTCACCACACCCTGCACTTCCGCGCCGGCCCCGGGGGTCACGTCGCCCAAGCCACCGCCGGAGACCTGGCCGATCCTATCCCCGGGAGGATTGTTGAAGTCGTACTCGTACAGGTCGGTGGTCGAGTCTGTGTCACCGTTCACAAGCTGTTGCGTGGTCGTGAAGAACACCTTCGAGCCGTCCGCCGAGGCGCCCTGATAAATCGCGGGCTTGGCTTCGCTGTTTTCCGGTTTGCCTTCTTCGGCTTCCTGGGTGCACCTCGTGCACTCCGAGGGGGAGGGATTGGAGATGTCGACGGTCGAGGTCCCCTCGACGCGCGCAAAGACGGTCTTCACATTGACGCTTGAGCCAAAGCCGTTGCCGGTATTCGGCGTCGCGGTGAAGAAGATGGTGGAGCCATTGGCCGAGACCGCCTGGTATGCTTTGTATTCTTCGATAACGCGGCTTTCGCCGAACGCTCCCAGTGCCGAGGGCTCCTCCGGCCCGATCATGCTTCCATTGTTATCGACGTCCACGAGCCGCAATTCCGGCTGGGAGGCGCCCACTCCGGCCACCTCATAGATACCGCCGCAGTGGGTGCCACCTTCACACGGTTTTTCGCCGGACGACGTGTCGGCCGACAGAAAGGGAACACCGGCCGCGCTGTAGAAGACGACGTCTTCGCCCGTGCGGGATGCTCCCATTATGCCGCCTGGGCCGAGGTGTTGGCCGGTCAGGTCGGTGTACTCTGGAGTGCTCGCCCAGGAGCCATCGGGCTCGCGTCGAGCGCAGCGAATCGTCGGACCAGTTTCGGGGCCCGTGAAAGCCACGGTCCCGCAATCCGCCTCGCTTGCGAGATCGGGTGAGTACACACCAGATGACTGGAAGGCTCCGAATGGTCCTTCGATGAGACTGCTCGGAGGATACCCGGATCTGGTCACCCAGCCCGACGCGGTGCGGTGCGCTACGTATGGGTTGGTGGGTTTAGATGCGTTGACCTCATAGTTTTCCGCGCCGGCATAGGCGCCTTCACCGGTCCACTGGATCGCGCTTCCGTCCGGCGATACCGATGTGCGCGACGCTCCCGCACTGATTGGGAGCGCATTGTGTTGCTGCTTTTCGAGCGGGCTCACCATCTCATACGCCCGGCATTCGGGTAGACCCTGCGAGTAGGGCGTGCCGGTGATAGGGTCTTCTCGGCTTTCCGCCCTCACCGCTTCGTTGGGGCACGCTTCGGAAGCGAACGCCGCGGGAGCCGACAAAAGGAAGCTCGCCAAGAGCGCCAGTCCAGCCACTATGAGACGAGGGGTGATTTGGACTCTCGGGTTGCGCATCTACTTGCCCCTCCGGTTCGTCTTCTTGGCTTTGCTTATCGGCCCGTATTTCTTTTTGGCCTGCGCTTTGCAGGCAGCTCGCTTCTTCTTGTTTTTCTTCTTCTTGCATTCCTTGAGTGCCTTCGCGAGCTTCTGCGCTCGTGTCAGGGACTTGGATGCCTTGCAGCCGGTGACGGCGATCTTGGTGGTCTGCTTGATCTGCTTGCCGTTCTGGGCGGTGATGATCGTCGGCATCGCAAGGCTGGTTTTGCACAGGCTGTAGTTTTCCTTGGCCGGGACGTACGCCCCGAGGATCGAGTGCGGACCGGTCGGCAGTTCCGTTTCAAAGCTCGTGAACGGAGCGTCCGGGGCTGATTCGAAACGCGAGTAGGTGATGCCGTTTTTGATGTCCGTGTTGCCGTCCAGGATCAGGGTGACGCCTTCGCCCTGGAGCACGAACTCAACGTCGGGGAACGCCGCACCACCGTGAGAGACCAGATACGCCGGGCCCGTCAACGGCGCTTTCAGGATCGGCGTGCGGATCGTCGCTTTCCCAATCACCGATTCTTCTTTGCACGCCGCGGGGTTCGCGTTGAACACCGCTGCCAGACAGGCTTTCTGGAGCGTCGACAGACGCGACGGCAGCGCGTTGGGCAGCTGCAGGTCGACTTTGGCGATGTTCGCCTGTCCCTGCCCCGCGGATTCGATCTTCACGTCAAGGCTCGCCCCGCCGGCTCTGCTCGCATGGCCTCCCGAGGAGGCCGTCAGCTTCGGAGCGAACGGAAGGTTCTGGCAGCCGCCGACCTCAAAGGGGGTCGACTGTGCTGAGCTCGCGCCCTGCGCGGCGGTGATCGTCGCGCCCACGGCCTGCTGGGCGCAGCTGGTGGGGTTCAGCATGAAGCCCGGCCGGTTGACTTCGACGTTGATCTTGCGCAGCCGCAGCTGCACACCGTCGACGAACTGCGGCAGCGGGTCAGAGACGATCGTAAGCGCCGCCGTGGCCGGGTTCACGGCGATGGAGGCCCTGACCACGACCGTACCGAGGTTGAACGGGCCGGCCACCGCAGGAACGACGATGCTCAGCCCAAACGGCTGGCCCTTGTAGGGGCCGGTCAGGTAGACCTTGCCGCCGAGATAGAACGGGTGGGGTCCCGGGCCCGCGCCGACGGTCGTTGAACCGATCAGGCTCTCAGGACCGCATGTGCCGGCGTTCGCCTGCGCTTCCGGGCACTGGGAGACCTGGGAGACCATTCCCAGCAGCCCGGGCGGGGTGGTGAGGGTTAGGGCAGAGACGTCCTGTTCGCGGTCTTCACGGCCGATGGTCACCGAGAACGGGCTGGAGGCGCCCGCGGTGGGCGTCTGGCTGCCCGCGGTGAACGACGGGCTGAACGGCAGGCTCCCCGGGCACGCGCCACCCGCACCGTTCCAGTCGACGTTGAACGACGATGACGGGGTCGCGTCGGGGGTGCCCGCGATCGCTTCGGTGCCCGACACGCCGCCCACACCGGATGTGCTCCACGGCGTCAGGTCGGTGCTCGTGGTGAACGTGCCGCACGTCTGCGGGTTGGCCAACGGCGATCTGGCGCCGCCGGTGAACGTCAGCAGCAGTTCGCTGAACGGGAGCTGGGGCTGCTGCGTGAACGTCGCCTGCAGCCGTCCCGTCACCGGGTTCGCAGAGACGCGGCCCGCTAGCTTGACGAGCACACCACGTTCGACGGAGCGCACCTGCAGGAAGAGCCTGAAGATGTGGCCATCTTCAGCGTCCGTGCTGCTGCACGGTGAGCATTCCGGTTCGCCGAGGAACACCTGGCCTTCGAGAGGCTTTTCGAGCAGCGGCGTGATGACCTTCACCGTCCCGATCTGAGAGGCCAGTGGACAGGAGGCCGGTTCGGCCGGTTCCACCGTCGAACCCAGCCCAAACTGGGCGTTTGAGCACGCCTGCAGGCCATCCGCGGCCGACGGGTCGACCGTCATGCCTTCCGGCAACGTCACCGTCGCGTTCTTCAGCTCCGGCGTCGCGTTCACGCCAGCTTCGTTGGACTGCGGGACCTTCAAGGCAAACGTAGCCCCCGTCGGCTCATCGGCCCGGGTCGTGCCACCTTCCGAGGCGGAGCTCGGCTTGAATTCGACTTCCGGTTTGAACTGAAGCAAATTGCAGCCAGTCACGAACGATTCAGTCGCGCTCGGCGCGCCTGCTATTAGGCTTGTACCCGTGGGCACAGTCTTTGACACGTAGTCGGCCGGCTGCGAATAGGTATCGGCGAGCAGCGTCGTCACCGGCGCTGGCCCGGTGCACTGCGTCGGGTCAGTCACCAACGGCTTCACGCCCGCGGTGGGCGAGGCACACGCGACAGTCGCCGGTGTGACTTCATGAGGTACTTCGTTGGAGTAACCAGTGATGCCGTAACTGCACAGCGTCAAGCTGAGAGCCTGCACCCCATGTTGGTGGGCCGCGCTCGTTGCACTCTGGCTGTCCCCGATCGTCACACCGTAGTCACCGTCGCTGCGGAGCTTTGCGTTTAGTGAGAAGAACGCGCCAGTATTGCCCACTACGAAGCCAAACGCCGCCGGATACCCCGGCGACGGTTCCAGGTTATAAACCAAATACGTGTTATATGCCGTAGCGGGAAATGGGTTGGCCACTCCGCCTGTTATCTGAGCGCCCAGCCCAACCCTGACGAACCCCGCCACCGAGCCCGCAGGACATTCTGTTGAGGATTCGGGCGGTTCTACGCGGTGTTGCTGAATCTGAGCATCGGTGCACCGAGTCGTGTTCAGAGGATCGCCGACAAACCCGGGGGGAAGTTCGGTCTCGATATCCCTAGGAGTGCCACCCGCGGTCTGCATCCCACCGGTATTGTCGACGGTGTAGTTGAACACAAAGGTGGCGTTCGCCGCAACCGGGTGGCCCCCGGCCTGAGTGAAGGGATTACCAAGCGATTCGGTGACGCTCGTCGTGAAACTCTGGATACCAAACGGAACCGCGGACGCGATCGTCGTCGGGTCGCTTCCTAGGGCCGTCGCCGCACCGCCACCACTGACAGCCGCCGTGTTCGTCACACCCCCACTCGGAGGACTACCAACAGGGGCTTCGCCGCTCACGCGGACGTGCAGCGTGATCGGCGGATAGGATTCGCCCGGCGCCAGCGGATTGGAGGTCGTACACGTGAAACCGGCCCCACCGCTCACCACCGCACAGCTACCTTCCCCAGCACCTCCTCGCCAACCTGCACCCGACACCGCAGGCGCCCCCCCCCGTCCCCTCTAGGACCAGCCCTTCGGGGAGCCGGTCCGCGACGGTCACAGGGCCGGTGATTTCCGAGCTGCTGGGGATCGTGGGCGCCTGTTCGGTGTAAGGCGGGTACGGGCTAGGTTCTGCTTCGCCCACGTAAATGAAGTAGACGTTGTCGGCCGCGACGGCGCCACCTGCGTTGGTGGCCATGACCTGGCACTGCAATGCGGTCCCAGTGTCTTCTTCGGTGGTCTTGTATTCGGCACTTTCGGCACCGGGGATAGCGACACCGTTACGCAGCCACTGATAGGTGAAAGTTGGGCTGCCAGTCCACGAGCCCGGGGAGCAGGTCAAATCTTTACCGACCGGGACAGTTGCGGATTCCTGGGGGACAGTGGGCGGGGACGTGGATTCAGGTGGTTCGGTGGCCGGCGGCGGTTCCACGACAGCTGCCTTGGTCACGTCGTTTGCCGCTCCGCTCGCGTTCGTGGCGGTGACCTGGCACTGGAGCGCCTTGCCTTCGTCTTCGGAGGTCACCGTGTATTCGGCTTCGTCCGCGCCCGCGATCAACGTGCCGTTGCGCAGCCAGTGGTAGCTGAATGTGGGGCCTTCTTGCCATTCACTGCCCGGTTCGCATTTCAAGGTCGTGCCTGTGCCGAGGCCACCGCTGGAAGTGTTCTTGACGTGGATCGTGTACGTGTTGAAGCCGCTTTCACGGGCAAATGTCGTACCACTGCCTGTGTAGGGGTCGACGCCGCAATCGGGTTCGCCGGGCAGGCTTTCGTGGCCGCCCGGGCAGGACGCCGCCTGGGCGCCGTAGGCGTTGACATGGGTCATTTCGACGCCCCAAGAGGGGGCGGCGAGCGCGGGGGCCGCGGTGAGGGCAAGGAGGAGTGCCGGGAGGGCAAGGAACGCCAGGGCCAACCTGCGGACAGCCTTCATTGAACCGTCTCCTCGAATAGAGAGGGGACGACCCCTCGATCACTCACATGACGATGGGCTGACACGCGCGTCAGCGTGAGCCGCACGCGCGGGGCGTCAGAGGCACCGTCGAGCGCGGAATGCCGCGGTGTCCTAAGCCGCGATGGGGCTTTCGGGCGGTCAGGGCAGGTGTCCGCCAGGCCGGAGGTGGGCGAGGACACGGCGGACAGCGGTGCAGCGTTGACGCCGCGCGGCGACATCTCACCGGCCGGCGAAGCGGCACTCCGAGACGCGGTGCGAGCCGCGGACCGCCAAACCACTCTGCTCATCTGCTGCCCTCTCCTCCATGCTGCGGTTGAAAGACCTGCCGGACGAAGCCCCCGATGGGACCCCGAAGAAACCCGCCCGATCACTCCACACCGCCATCATCACCCGCCGGGCACACCACGCGCAAGCCATAGCGTGCAACGTTCTAAGACTTGAGAGGCCCGCGGCCAAGCCGAGCGACAGGCGTGACAGCTCACACATGCCGCGAGGAGCCGCCCCGGGCGAGTCGCCTCACCCACCCGATACCGGGCCGGGGCGAGCGGTCGAGGATCCCCCGGCAGCGGACATATTCCTCGCCGAGGATCGACACACCCACCACCCGGTCCCGCGAGATCCGCTCGCCAGCCATCTCCCCCGTCCGCGTGCAGGAGCGCCGCAGTCATCCACCGCTCTCGGCCGCCCCGGGCATCCCGCGCGTGAGGTCAATCCCCCAGCGCCACGGCCGGGGACACGCCCGTCGCGAGATAGCCGGGGACCGCGACGATCACAACGACGCTCGCGGCGACCGCCGCGACACTGACAAGAGCCGGGATTGCCGCAATCGAGTGGACGACCCGGAAGTTGATTCGGGGGACGGCCGGCTGTCGCCTCCGCGAGCAGTGAGAGTCCCGGACAAGCGGCGGTCGGGCCCACGGCAGCTCCGAGCGTCCTCGTATGGGCGACGGCGTGCTGGTTCCCGGCGAGTTCGTGCTTGCGTACATGGAAGCGCTCACGTCAGCATTAACCGAGGCTGAGCTCGCCGACGCGCTGCCTGCATTCATCAGAAGGATGGACCCGGTGTTCACGGGACTGATGAGCGTCGT
This sequence comes from uncultured Solirubrobacteraceae bacterium, assembly GCA_963737025.1. Taxonomy (GTDB): domain Bacteria; phylum Actinomycetota; class Thermoleophilia; order Solirubrobacterales; family Solirubrobacteraceae; genus Palsa-744. The sequence continues at coordinate 231,457 of CAVTRA010000003.1, read as the reverse complement.
AACGCGGGATGTTCTGATGAGCGAGGACGCGGTGCGGCCGAACCTGAACTTCCATCTGAAGTCGGGCGAAGTCTTGCGTTTCGAGGCGGCGCTCGAGTTCTTCTGCCTCTAGGAGGCCAGCGAATGGAAGCAGCTCTTTGCCGACGCGAACGGTGTAACGCGGCCGCTCCAACGCCCGCAGGAGCCGCGCTCAAGGCAGACCCCATAGCCATAAGTGAACGAGGTATGGACGCTGCCACGACGGGACGCTTGGACCAAGAGCAGCGCGCGCCCGAGCCAAGACCGCCCGCAGGCGCTGGTCACGAGCTCCGCTGCGGCCGCGGCGAAGCAGATCCGGGCCACAACGCCGACGATCGTGGAAGGGAATAGGTTTTCCGGGGGAGGCGCTCAGCGCCCTTGATCCCCCGGAAAAAGTGTGGCTGTCGCCACTAGGCCGTGATGGCCTCCGCCTCCTCAGAGACGGCCTCGGAGTGACCCTCGGTCTCACCCGGGTCCTCCTCGGAGTCGTGAGCCTGACCGTTAGCCCGGCCCAGGAACTTGACGGTGTTCGCGACGAGAACGTGCTTCTCGCCCTGGCTGTCCTCGTTGAAGCGAAGACGGCCGACGACGCAGACGCCCCTGCCCTTCTCCAGCCATTTCAGGCTCGAGACGGCAGTGTTGCCATACGCCAGCACCGTGATGAACCCGGTGCCACCGTTCGGCTGGTCGTAGGCGACGCGCAGCCGCGCCACTGTCGTGTCCAGGTCCTTGCCGACCTCCTGCGGAGATGCGACGAGATTCCCAATGACGGTTGCAACTACCATAGGTCACTCCCTTGCGTGTTGGTTTTACTCACGCCTCAGAGCGTCGCTCGACTTTCTCACTTGTCAATCCCCTCTTCTTAGTGGCGGCGACGCGGGTTACGCGGCGCCGGGAGCGCGCGGCTGGGATCGCTGTGCCGCCTTGATCGGGTTGGGGTCTCGGTTAAGGATGCGGTGTGCGTAGCGGGCGTTGCCAGCTCGCGCTCGAGCCGTACCCGTAGACCTCACCGGGCTGTTGGCCGGTAGCGTAAGCTGGTCGCCGCTCGCGGTCCTCGGCGAAGTCCGTGTCTTGGACGCGTGGCCGCGAGCTCAGACCGCGGAGCCTGTCGATCTCGGCGCTCGCTTGACGGCTCGTGCTCGGGTTCGTAAAGGTCGTTCCGCTCTCGATTGCCAGCGATCTTAAGTAGCGCAGCTGGCGTGTTGTAGGAGCGTTGTTGCTCATGAGTGTCTCCTTGTGGTCGTGGTTGGGCACTCCCCGGCCAGAGCGGGCCGGCCAGGCGCGTCCAGCCCTGTCCCGTCAGGGGCCGCGAGGGGCGGCGCGAAGCGCAGGGCTTGACGCGACCACCAGCCGGTCTGCTGGCCTCAGCGGGTGGGCCCGGACGCCGGCCACAGGCGCCGCATCCACAACCGGGCGGAGCTGCTGGTTCTCTAGCGTAAGGCTCCGCTTCGCGCGACCGGCTGCGTTGCCTTCGCCGCTTACCGGTTGTTGAGCAGGCGCGTGAGCCTTCCGAGCTTCTCCGCGTCGGCGAGTTTCTCGTCGCCGAGGATCTCGCGCTGGGCTGCCAGCAAGCGCTCGGCTTGGGCGAGCCTTCCGTTGCTCTGACCCTGCACGCCTTCGGTGTAGAGGAATTGGCGTACCTGTGCCTCGGGCAGTTCCCACTGCGCGGCGAGGGTGGGTGTGAGGTGGCTGAGGCTTAGCGCGTATGGCGTGCTGTTGAGGATCTGGGCGACGCCGTGGATCTGCGCGTCGCGGGTGTAGCGCGTGTCGTCGAGCATCGCGAGGATGCGCCACTGCGCGGGGCTGACCGTGTTCTGCTCAAGCAGCTTTCGGGCTGTGTCCGCGCCGTGGGCTTGCAACAGCTCGCCGAGGTCCTTGCAGCGCCTGATGTTGCCGTCGGCGTCGGTGAGCTCGTAGGCGTCCACGCCGGTGAGCACGCGAACGGCGACGCCGCTCGCTGTGCCCGCGACCGCGCCCCTGTGCCCGGCCTGCTCGAGCGCGCTCGCAGCTTTCTGCAGGATGTTCAGGTTCTTCGTCACGCCCTCTTTTCCGGTCTCGTCGAAGTCGGGGACGAGCAGGATGTACTTGTGCGCCCGCTTTGCGCGCTGCGCACGCAAAGCCAAATCCACGAGGTGCTCGGCCTGGGTGCTGCTGAGAGCGCCGCATCCGTAGGCGACCGCGGCGCCGTGACCGGCCTCGTGGGCGGCCCAGACATCGCCGTAGCCCTCGGTCACGATCAGCGGCTCGTCGAGCTTGCCGTCGAGGAAGCGCGAGGCGGCGGCGTGCTCGTTGTAGAGCAGCTTTGACTTTTCAACGCCGCTGGTGTTGGCGCTCTCGTTCAGATACTTCGGGGTCTGCGTCGCCGCGAGCTTCAACATCGTCTGCTGCCCGCAGCTCGGGCATTCGCGGCCCTTGCCGTCCTTTGCTCGCGCGGCGATCGTCTTCGCGCTGGTGGTGGCGCCGCACCCCGGGCAGGTGAAGCGGTCGAACATCGCGCGGCGTGTGATCGTGACGACCTCGCCGTGGGCGTCGCCGATCGGGATGGTGATGCGTGGCCCGCTCTTCTCGTTGATGCTCGCGCCAAGAGCGAACGCTTTGATCGTCTCATCGCTCAGGCCCCGCGCCCGCAATGCCTTTCTTGCTTGCCCGCCGAGTTTGCTCGCCGCGTCCCAGAGGACCTCCTCGCCGCGCTTGGCCGCGCCCTCGGCAGCGTCCGCCTGGCGCTGCTGTTGCGCGCGGGTGCGACCATTTTCGTGGCCGTTCAGGGAGAGCTTGATCTTGTACTCGCGCCCGAGCCACGTCACGGCGTCCATGGGCTTCTCGAGCTGGTACTTGAGCATCACGGCGTCGATGACGGAGCCTTTGGCGCCGCAGCCCCAGCAGCGGAAGCGACCGTTGCGCGCGCTGTCATCCTCGGTGATTTCGCACGACGGAGTGTCCTCCTCATGGAACGGGCAGAGACATTTGTAGCCACGAGCGCACGCGCGTAGGTCGGCCCCGAGCGTCCGCGAGAAGAACTCCGAGACGCTGACGGCGTCCTTGACGGCCTGGAAGACATCACCGGCGGTGTCCTTCCCGCCGCTGCCGTTGTTTGGTCGCGTTCTCGTCTTCGCCCCGTCCATAGCGCTATTACTAACCTCGGATCGACTATACGTGTGAACACTCATAGTGCAAGAGTTTCCGTAAGCGCGCCTAGCGCGCCTGCCCGGTCGAAGGGTTCGGTGTTGGTTGCGGCCCGAGCGGGTTCTCCATGGTCCCTTGATCCTCAGACCTGGTGATGATGGGGGTGGAGATGTGGATCTCGATCCGCTCAGCCGTGTCGAGGTCATACACCGCGTCAACCGCCTGGCCGTCCAGCAGCTGATCGGCGAGGTCGCCAAACGCGTCCTGGAGTCTCTCCCACGTCGTCACGCGTCCGCTCACCGCGAGCTCGTCATCACGGTCTCTACAGCAAGCCGCATAGCGGGACGTCGTCTCGGCGTCTTCGGGCTCGAAGAGGTAGTAGTCGCAGAGCGTCCGGAACCGCTGCAGGCGGACGGACGGGATCTCGGCGGCGTGATGGCTATAGGCGAGCCGCAGGGCGTCTTCGAAGTCAAGGCCCGCCGTGCCGGCGTAGTGCATCAGGTTCGTGAGCGTGTCAACGAGCTCCTCGCGGGGCTCGTCAGACTCGCTGCCATGCTCGACGGCAGCACGCCCCGCGTTCACGCGCCTAGCGTGTTCGCGGGTGTAGATGTCTTCTCGGTTACTCATGTTCGTCCTCCCGGTTCGGTGTCGGCGTGTGGGAACAGCACTGGTAGTCGCTTACCTTTCGTTGAAGAGCGGGGGCGTCGTGTTGGCTTGCCGCCCGGCGCGCCGGTCGCTCTCTGCGTGCTCGAGATCCACGCGCGCGCGATGCAGTTGCGCCGCCCGGTGTTCGCTTGGCCGTCGGCACCACTGCCCCGGCTTCGCCTTGCACGTCGGACACTGCAGCGAGAGCGGACACGGCCCGGCGTCCACCGCGACATCGCCTCCACACCACTCGCAATGCCGCGCAATGCTGTTTGGCTTGGGGCTCACGGGTTAGACCTCGACCTCGTGGGGGGCCAGCCCGAGGCCGTCGCGTGCGATCAGGGCGAGGACGTCGGTGTGCACCCACCTGGTCGGCCCGTCGCTTCCGGCCTCCTTCTTGACGCCGATGCGCCGCTGCAGCCACGTGGTGTCGCCGGAGCTGAAGTCATCGCAGCCGCTGTGGCGTCGCCCGCAGCGCGCCGCGATTTCACTCAGGCTCAGTCCCTGCTCGTTGACGGCCCTGAGCACGGCCGCGCGGATGCCGCGGTTGAGCACGATCGGACTGTCCTGTTGGCGCCGGAGCTCGCAGTGCAGCGTCGCGACGCCGACCGACTGATCGTCCTTGTTCGCCGCGACGGCCGCCGCGGCCATCGCCATGAACGGCTCGTAATCCTCGAAGTGGCCGATGGTCTCGCGCAGCGTCAGCGCCTGCCACTCGCCGCCGGCGCTCCGACGCGCCCAGCGCAGCTCACGCGCCGCACCGTCGCCACCACCGAGCTCCCGGATGCTGTAGCGCACCCCCTCCTCGTCGAGCACCCCGTCGGAGTGGTCGTGCGCGGCAGCGTCCTCGCCCCGATCGGCGTCGCCGGCATCCTTCGTTGGTGAAGGTGAGAGATCCTCGCTCGTGAGCTCCCGGCACCGGCCGCGATTCTCATCAGCCAGGTAGAGCTGCGTGACGAGCGATGCGTTGCCGGGGTCCTCGTCAGCCGCGATACGAGCGATGACGCGGGCGTCGGCCTTAGTCCCGGCGAGCCGGTCGACGACAACGACCGAGCCGCCGGCTCCGGCGAGCGCGACGATCGAGCGGACCGCACCAGTGTGCTGCTCGCGGTAGCGACCCAGACAACTCCCGCGCTTGCTCTGTTTCGGTTTCCGAGTATTCGCTCGCGTTCTTGTTGCTGTCGCCGCTGGCATCTGTGGCTTCCTTTCCGGGGTCGGCCCGCCCGTTGCAGGCCGTGAGAGCCCGAAGCCACAGCAGCCCCCGGGCTGCCAAAATGGCAAGGGCACGGCCAGGGCGCGGCCGACGACCCCAGCAAGACGTCAAACAGATGCCGGCACAGACAACAGCCACGTCACGAACCGTCACGACGAAGCCACACGACGCGGCGCGGACCAGCCTTTCGAACCACCTCTTTGTTACATAAAGCCTTGACAAGGCCCCCCGCACACGCGTACTTAAATCGAAGCGGCCTTGTTTACCCCTCCCTCAGAGGGGCCGTGAACAATGAATACGTACGAAGTTAAGGGGCTTGAAAAGAGGCGCTCGTCCGTGTGATCCGCAGGGCGGCAAACCCTGATTGCCTTTTGTGGTAGCGGCGTCGCGAATCGGTCTCGCGCCAGGGCCGAGCGTATGAGCCTGACAGGATCGCGGTGAGAGCGTGCCAGCTTTGTGGCGAGCACCGTGCTGACGTCGCGGCCAGCAGACTGCTGGAAGCATGAGAGAGAGCTCGATTCCTCTTCAAGCGCGCCCGACGGCCAACCACCCGGTAGGCGATGCCGCTTTGGCGCGAACGTGCTCACTCCGGCGCGGTCGATGTCAGCGTTAGAACGGCTCTGAGAGCCGCTGAAGGTTGTTTTCGCGAAGGGGTATTCCGGGGCGCCCACGTGGTTTGAGGGCGTTTCAGAGCCGCTCAGCGCCGAATACGGGGTGGTTTCGCCGTCATGCCGCCTAACCCATGGATCGGGCGCCGGAGCCGGCATCGACTGGCCACGCCGCGGTGGCCAGCTCTACCCGAAGCTGTCGCGTTCACAGCTCGCGGTGCAGCCGAGCCGCCCGGGGCCCAGACGGCGCTCGGAGCTCACGACCCGGGCTGTACACGCGAGTTGCTGCAGGCGTGCTCAGCGTTTACTGCCCGCCCTGCCCGTGGGCGCGAGCGAGTGGGGCGAACGCTGGCGGGTAGCCCTCGCGTTCGACGATCTCGACCATGCCGGTCATGTTCCCGACTCCGGCGCAGAGCATGAACATGAACGTGCCGCCCATCTCGATCCGCTCCCACTCCGTGAGTTTCGGCGCGCCGTGGCTGCGGATGATGTCCGCGATCCACGCCTCCTGGCCGCCCGTGGTGTCGGCCGCGATCACGAGGATGCTTTCGCTGCGCTCGCCGCTGGCGTCGGCGCTGCTGAGGCCGGTGCAGCTGAAGCCGGCCGCGCGAGCGCCATGCTTGTGGAGCTCGCCCGCTAGGAGTGTGCAGAAGTGGCCGAGCTCAACGTAATCGCCGGGCAGGTCGACGGGAGCGGAGTAGTACGCGTCGTCGCTGGCGAACGTGATGAAGCGCATGACGTCGCGCTCAGGAGCGAGGCCGGTGGTTTCCTGCTCGATCGCGCCCTTGTGGAGGCTGGCGTGAAGCGCGGCCGTCATGTCGTCCGCGTCGGCGGGGCGCAGCGGCCGGAAGTCGGGTAGCACCGTTGCCTGCTGCTGGCAGACCACGCGGCTCGGGGTCGCCGGGTCCATCCCAGCGAGCAGCGCGTGGGCGAGACCGCTGTCAGGATCCACTTGCCACCACTCGCCGAGCTCACCGAGATCGCGGGGGTCAACCTGCGCGCAGACTTCGAGGACCTCGCCGTCGATGTTGGCGGCGAGCACCGCCATCACATAGGTCACGCCGTCGGGGCCGGCGAGCGCGTCGTCGACGAAGTCCTCCCCGGGAGCCGACGGTCTAGCAATGACGACTGCAGCGGCGTGGGCGCAGCTTTGCTGCAACACCGCGGTGAAGCCGGCGAGGAGCTCGGCGAGCCCGAGCGCGGGGATGTTCTCGAGGTCGGCGACGACGGCGCTGTCCTCATCGGCCGAGCCGATGAACTCGAGCTCGCAGAACCCCTCGTCGTTGACACAGAGCAGGCGCGGATAGGTCGCACGGTCCTCATCGCGGAAACGGCGGAGGGCGTCGACAGCCGAGAGCTGGGCGATCTCCAGCAGCTCAGCGGCACCGAGCTCGGCGGCGTCCTCGCGGGGTTCGTTGTTCAGCACCCCGATCAGCGCCCCGGCAGTTTTTGCATTTTGCGTGTTTTTCGCGTATTTCGTGTTTTTGGTCTTTTTGTTGGCGGACATATGGTGAACTTCTCACGGTGTCACTGAACGGTCGCACACGCTGGACGATTGTACGAGTAGTTACCGAATTAGCATGTGATTTAGGTACAGCCTCACGGGGTCGTGTGGGGCGCGCGGAAAGCCACGGCCTCGGTGAAGACGCGAGCGGTCGTCAACGTCAATCGAACAGGTAGACGGCAACCGCAGAACGCCGCCCAGGGCGGCGAACCGCCGTTTTGCGCCGGGGGTATTGTGGGACGCTGCCGCAACTTTTTCTCGTTACAGAGCCTCCCAGCGGCTAATAAAAGGGGTTTTCGGGAGCTAGGCGCTCAGCCCGCGGTCAGCTCCCGCCGATAGCTCGTCGAGCGCTTCCAAACCGCACGGCGTCGACTTCCCAGGGACCTTGGTGACACACAGCGCCTATCTTTCAGGACGCTACCCGGGCGCTCAGACCGGACCCGAACACCGATACCCACTTCGCCGGCACTTCAGTTGCCCAGGCCAGCGCCGAGCTCACACCGCCAGCGTGCATGGCGATCATGCCGACAACGCGCGAGCTCGCAGCGTTTACAGGTTCGATTCTGTTACGTAAAGTCTTGACAAGTGTCACTCAACGGGCGTACTCTTAACCACAGGGGCTTGTGGTTCCTCCCCCTCAGAGGGGACGTGCATAATGGATTAAGCACTGAAATTAAGTAGCTGGAGCAAAGGAACGTCAGCATTCCGGTAGTGAGCATGCCCTTCGCGTAGTCACCTCGCTAGGCAGGTAGAGAGATCCAGGCGGGTGGGCTCCTGGTTGTCTTTCGAGTGAAGGTGGGAGACCATCCCATTTAGACGGTCGGAATACGCCGCCCAGTTCCCACCGCGCCGGATGAGGGTTGGTGGAGGGCCCTACGATCTAGCGGCTGGTGACTCGCGGGGACGGCCGGAAGCTGCGCGTGGTCTTCCGTGCTCGCTTGCCGGTCTTGTTGCTCTTGGCGAGGCCGTCGGCGAGCGCGTGCGGGTCGCCGTGGTCGCGGATGAACTCCTCGACGAGCTCGCTCTGTTTGAGAGCGAGCAGGAGCATCAGCGCGAACGGGTAGGGCACGGCGGGGGCGCCCACGGGCTTCCATGAGAGTGGTTGGCCTGGTTGGGATGGGATCTGCCCGAGCCAGGCCTCGCGCGCGCCGCTGCTATCCGCGGCGTAGACGACGACAGCGTGGTCCCGGGCCGGGACGTTCATCGAGATCGCGCCAGCGTAGAGCTCGAGACGGGCGAGGTCCGCGGTGAGCTGCCGGTAGTAGTCGGGGGCCTGGCCGTCGGGTACCAGCAGCGCGTACACGCCCGTGGCGTCGGCGCATGAGAGCGCAGTCCGCGGGAGGGAGCGAGGGTCGTGTTCGGCGGCCACGGCTAGGGCGTGCTTGAGCGCGTCGGCGTGCTTGAACGCGCGCCGCGTTGCCCAGATCGCGGGGCCCTGGCGGCGGAGCTCGGGCAGCTGCGGATGGTGCTCGAGCTCGGCGTACTCGTCATCGGCCGGGGGCCGCAGCAGCTCCGGTGTGTGCTGAGGCCAGTCGCCCGGGACCCCGTACTGGCGCTGCCATGAGGCCAGGAGCTCGGGGTCTTTCATCGCCATCACTAGCGTGTACTCGTACAAGGGGAGAATGTCGTTGGTCTCGGTCCATTTCCCGAGTTTGCGTTTGCCGCTGCGGGTGCTGACGGGCGCCCACCAGCGCGTGACCGCGGGCGAGCGGTCGACCGCGACGACGTAGTAGCCCGCGACCGCGCGCTTTTTACCCGGCGGTGGTGGTTTGCTTGCGAGGACGCCGAGCGCGGCCGCGCTGGCGTCGCGTTCGGCTATTTCTTCGGCCAGGCGGAAGCAGTAGAGGCTGTGCTGCTGATCGTCGAGCGGGAACTCGAGCTCGGCGCCGTAGCCGGCGTCGACGGTCGTGAAAGCGACGACCGGCGCCGCGTCCTCGCCGGCCCCGAGCTCGGGGACCGCGGCGTCGTAGAACGCGCGCTGCAATGTTGCGAGCCCGTCCGCATCGTCGGTTTGCTCGCTGCGGGGGTGGGCGAAGAACGAGAACAACGGCAGCTCAGCGCCGGCGTCGGCGCCGGTGCGAGCTCGCCGGCTACGGCGGCGCCGCGCGGGCTTGCCGGCCCGCGCTGGCTTACGTGACCGCTCAGGCTGAGCTTTCGTGTGGTCGGGGGTGAGGGCGCGCTCGGGGGACCCTGGGCTTACGTCCTGGTCCACGCGGACGCTCGTGGTGGCGAGCGCGTCGAGCACGCCGGTGCGCAGCGGCTCCCGCGCCTGGCACCGCTCCCAATCGCCGACACCGTTGACGCCGCCGTCCTGGTACTGCACCTCGGCGCAGGCTTCCTCCGCCTCGCCAGCGCTGTTGGCGCTGAGCACGCGCATGATCACGACCGGCTCGCCATCGCGCCCGTCCTCGGGCGCGTGGCGTCGACCGCGCTCGGCAGCGACGATCGCGAGCACGCGCGCGGCGTGCAACCCCGCGAGCCCGGCGAGCACCGCGAGCAAATGCTGCCATACCTCCCCCGGGCTCAAACCCTCGTCGGCCCCGCCGGCGCCGTGGCCGGGCGTCGCGAAGGCGGGGAGCTCGTACTCCCACAGCGTCTCAGCGTCGGCGAGCAGGACCCGCGGGCAGACCCCATTTCCACCCCGGGCCTGCGCGACCGCGTCGGCCGCGGCCTCACGCCCGAGGTCCAGCAGGCGGAGCGCATCATCATCGCCGTCGTGGGGCTGCTCGCGCAGCCGATGCACCGGTGTCGAGGCGAGCTCGCCATCCTCCTCGTCTGAGCGCGCGCCGCGCCCTGCGGGTGATGTACCCGGCGCGGCTGGGTAGGCGGGGTCGCCGCCAGCGTCCACGTATCCGTCGTGGTCGTCTGGGTCGCGGGTGTTCTCGGGGAGGTCGTTGTCTAGCGCGCACGCGACCACGACCGCGTAGGCCCCGCACGCCTCGGCGCTCGTGAGCCTCCACTCGCCGAGCTCGACACGGCCCCCGCGCTTGGAGATCACCGCGGTCCATGTCTCACTGTGCCCGTCCTCGCCCGCGGCGTGTACGAGCGCGCGCGGGGGCCGCCCGTCCTCGGGACGGAAGGTGAGGGCGATCGCAACCGCGCTCGGCACCTGCTCGCGCAGCCGTCGGCTCAGGCGTAGCAGGTAGCCCCGGAACTCCTCTGCGGTTTCGGGCAGCAGGAGCTCCTGGCTGTAGAGTCGGTCGCGGATCGCGTAGAGCAGGTGGGGTTGGTAGCCACCCTGCCCCAAGCGCAGGATCTCCTCCGCCGTCTGCTTCAGCCTCCCCGCGAGCTCGGAGGTATCGAGGACCCCCTTCGTGGCGCGCCCGTGCAGGCGCGGGATCAGCTCCACACCATCGCTGACGCCGTCGACCTCGGCGGGGGTGTGGGTCAGCAGCGCGAAGATGCCGCTGGCGAGGCCCTCGGCGCCCCGTGTGAGGAACCGCCGTGTCAGCCGCGGCTGGTCGAGGCTGGCGATGACGAAACCGGCGAGGTTGCCGCTCACGCAGTCGGCGGGAAGGCGCTGCCACGGCCCCAGCCGCGGCGCGTGGCGCGGCGGGCGATCGATCACGGCCTGCCAGACCTCCTGTTCGCCCGCGGTGTCGGCGGCGACCATGAACACGAGGTCCTGGCCCTCGGCTTTGTCGACCATCGTGATGTTGAACACGACCGCCTTCGGCGCGCGTTTGCGCAGCTCCAACGCGACCTCGACGAAGTAGGCGTTGCGCTCTACCGCGTCATCCGGGAGCTCGAGCGGCCGCGCGGTCGCGACGTCGTCGTGGGCGAAGGCGACACAGACCGCTGGATCCCCGTCTTCTGCGAGCCCGGAGACCTCGGCCTGCAACTCCTGACGGCGCAACTCAGTGAGCTCGCCCAGGCTCCACGCGTCCGCGAGGTCCTCGCCAACGGCGCTCTCGCCCCCGAGGTCGCTGCCGCCGTCAGCGCCCTCGCCGTTCGCCCTGGTTTTGACCTCGCCGCTGTCCTCGCGCTCGCTCTCGTTCTCGGCCGCGCCCTCGCTACCGCCCTTCGGGGTGTGACGCCCAGCCGGGTCAATCGGAGCGGCTCGCACCGTCGCAAGCGGCCGCGGCCCCGGGTCCTGGGGGCGGGCGCTCGCGGGCGCGGGGGCGACGAGAGCGCCGCGGAGAGTCGTGATGGTCTCGGTGTCGAGCGTGCCCGACGGGGTCCACCGGCCGAGGTCAAGGCCGCCGCGGGCGAGCTCGACGACGGCCGCGCATTCCTGAACGACGTCGCCGGCGAAGCCGACCGCGATCACGGCCACGCCCGCGGCCGCGGCCCCGTGCTCGACACCGGCGCCGGCGTAGCCGGGCGGCAACACCAGGGCGGCGGCGTGCGCGCCGACCGACGAGGCGTGCTCAGCGAGGGCGCGCCGCATCCACGCCAGGTTCAGGCCGCCGCCGTCACCGCCGCCCTCGCGGTATTCATCGACGCTCACGAACTCCGCGTTGGCAGTGATCACACGCGGGGAGAACAGCAGGCCCGTGCCCGTGCCGGTCGCGGGCCCGCCGTTTGCTTGCGCGTGGCTGGTGAGCTCGAGCGCGCTGGCCTGGGCGAGCTCGAGCAGCTCAACGCAACCGAGGCCGGCGGCGTCGTCTCGGTCCTCACGGTGAACGTGATCGAGAACGAACGTCCGGACCCGCGTCAACGGCGCTCCCGGGTTCTCCTGGAAAGCCGCGACATGAGCGTGGTCGGTGTAGTCGGGCTTCTCGTTGGACAGGCCGGCGATGAGCGCCTCGAGCAGGTCGGGGTCGACAGTCGCGGCCCTCACCCAGTCAAAGCGAGCGGGGAGGGCATCGGGGCCGGTTTGGATCGGCGCGGCCTCCGCAAGGAGTGTCCCGGAGCTGTCGAGGGCGGTGACGCAGATCGCCCAGCCGTCGCCTTGGGCGCCGGGACTGCCCGGCGGCAAGACCTCCTCGCGGTGTACGCGCACGGCCACGGCCGCGGCGTGGGCCTGCAGACGCAGCAACGTCCCCGCCGTGGCCTCACCGACTTTGAGAAAGAAACCATCACACGGCAGCAGGATCACTCCCCACTGCTCAACACTCCTCTCGTTGGCGCAAACGATGTTCGGTGGCACGAAACCGCGTTCGCGGCCCCCGTCGTCGGCGTCCACGACCTCCGGCAGCCGGGCCTTCGCGATCTCAAGGACATCAGCCGCGGTCAACGCGGCGGCGTCTGCGCGGTCCTCGCTGCTGACACGCCCCATGGTGACGCCGTCACCATTACCGAGCACCGCGTTGACCGCGTCGAAGGCGCCCTCGGGCTCGGCACTCATGGCGTGCCCACCGACCTCGCCGCCGCGGCCATCGCCGCGGCCCCAGAGAGCTCCCGCAGCTCGCCGCCGGCGCCGCGCGGCCCAGTAGACGCCGACGCCAGCCGCTCACATTTGCACGATCTCGATGTCACCCCACGCCTGCGCATCACGGTGGGTTTATCGACGCCCGCTCCCTGAGCCTTTACCAATCAGAGAGACCAGAAACAGTCAACACTTGTAACGTTCTAACTCTTGAGGTAATAAGTGGCAGTGCCCTCACCTCGCCCACTCAGGGACCGCGCGGTTGACGGCGAGAGCACTCGCGGCTGCGGATGTCACAACCGCGCTCAGGGCCGCTAAACGTGAGTTAGGCACCAGGGGTAGTTCGGGGCGCCTCGGCGGTTTTGGCGCGTCTGAGGGCCTCTCAGAGCCGAATATGGGCCGTTTTCGCTACTAGAAGCCAGCGCGGTGGCTGAAGCAGCTCTACGCGGCTGTTCGAGTGATCCTGGACGCAGGTGAGCGAAACGGCCGCGGCGCGATACCTTCGCCGTGGTCGCGGTCGCGAGCTCATAAGACCCGAGCAGACGGAGCGATGACGGCGACACCGAAACCACCAAGCAACCGCCAGCCGGCGACTAGACAACCACCACACAAACCACCGCAGGCCACGAGACCGACGAGACGAAAGTACGAGAAACAGGAAAGCTTATGAGGGGTCAAACCAGACGAGTACTGAGCTGCAGCAGGGACACGGCGCGCCGGCGTGTGCGCGCGCATCCGCTCTCAGACGATGAGATCGTCGAGGTCGTGCTCGCGGCGTGGGCCGAGCTCGCCGCGACGACGACGGCAACGGGACTGAACCTGGTCTCCGAGCTCGGCATCGCTCCCCGCGCGATCGGCGACCTGTTGGAGAAGCTGATCGTCAGACGGCTCGCAGACGCGCAGCCCGAGCTCTGGCGCGGCGAGCTCTCTCGGCACGACAAGGACGCCGTGTGTCTGGTGAGTGACCGCTACTCGTTTGAGATCAAGACCTCCACGAGCAAGAGCAGCCTCGCGGGCAACAAGAGCTACGCCTCATCGAGCACCGCCGCGCGCAAGAGCAAGCACGGCTACTACCTCGTCGTCAACTACGACCACCCGCAGAGAACACAGCACCCCGCCGTGCGCAGCATCCGTTTCGGCTGGCTCGATCAGGAGGACTGGCAGCCGCAAAGCTCAGACACCGGGCAGCGAGCCCGGATCCGACGTTGTGACGCCGCGAGGCAACTCCTGACCCTCTACGAGGCATAGGCAAGATCCGGTTCGGCGACGGCACCGTCCTCGTCGCTCTCGGACACCGACCTTGGAAGTATCGCGTTTTCGAGTAGCCCCGCGACCCCGTCGATCTTCTCCGCGTAGCGCGTGATCGCCTCAAGCCCCCCGCCCGCTCCCACCCCGAGGAGATGTAGGGGGCGCTCCCAGCTAATACATCAAGACCGGCTGATCGTGACGTCAAACGGGTAGACGACGGCGCTGTTGGTGTCCACGTCCTCCGTGACCTCGGCGGCGACGCGCTGCTCGAACGGCGTGCCGAGGAGCGTGTAGGCGCCTGAACTGTACGAGTCTGGTCCCCACGCTGCGGAACGGTGCAGGACGCCCACCACCTCGTCGGCGAAGACCACGACGAGGTGGTCAGGCAGGGCGCGAAGCGCGACGGTGTCGATGACGGCCTTCCCGTCGCGGAGGCGGCTCGTGCGCGCCTCGTGGTGTTGGACGAGCTCGGCGAAGTAGGCCGGGTAGATCACACCCTCTTCGATCGCAACACACTCCAAGGCCTCGCGCTCGCGTACCTCCTCGACGACGGCTTCGGCGTGCTGAAGTTCGTCCCAATACTCGACGTCTCGTTGCGGCAGGTTGACGTGGCGGGCGGCCTCGGCTAGGAGCTCACGGTACTCATGCCCGGACGCGAGCGCGAGTGGCTGCCCGAGATCGCGGGCCCAATGAGCAATTACGCCTTCCAGAAGCTTGCGCGCTTGCGCTTCGTGGCGGCGCGGTTTTTTCAGGATGTTGATGCTGACGTTGTCGACGAGCACGGCGACGTGTTGGACGGGCGCGAACGCGTCGGGGTCAAGGCTCTGGTCGACGCGGCTGAAGGGCTCCTGCACGTGCCTGCCGGGCCGCCACCCGGCTTCGTAGCGCACAACGCCTTCGTGCTGAAGCTCCGATGTAAGGCGGCCTGCGAGGCGACGTTTGCTGGGGTCGATGCCGGCGCGCGACTCGATCTCGCGAGCGCTGATCCCGGGCTCAGCGGTGACGATCTCGGCGATGCGCTGCTTGAGCTCGTCCCTCGCACTTCGTTTGCGCGGCTGGGTGCGACGCCGTGTGGTTTGTGGGTCGGTAGCCATCGTGGGAGACGTATCGGTGCCTGCGCTAGGAGCCTTGAGGCGGTCCTGGTGGTGTGCGCAGGAGACGCTCAGCGCAGCGGGTTGCCGATGTTCAGCTGGTAGACGTAAACGAATGCGGCACTGCAAAGCTCGGGCGTGAACGCTGTGAGCAGTCGCTCAAGGTGACTACCACCACGGTTATCAGCGGCGTGCAGCCCCGCCCAATGCGGTGGCCGGTGAAGGGTTCTGGGCCGCTTACGCGTGTTCGCGATGAAATGGTCGGGCACCAGCTCGGGCTGAGCGTGGATGATCTCCAGGAAACAGCGCGGGTGAATCGCGCCGAGACGCGTGAGCTCGCGGAGCTCCTCGAGATACTCGTCGTAGCCCCTCGGGGATCCTCGCCATTTTGCGACCTCGTCAGGGTCGGCGAGCATGGGAACGTCGGTCGACGCGAGAGCGGCCTGAACCGCCACGGCGTACTCGCTTCCTCTGAGGCCGAGCGAGGCGTCGCGGCGCAGACGTTCGCACCAGTTCGCGAACCGCGAGCGAACGAGCCGGTACGCGGGTAGACCGATTGAAAAGTGTTCATCCTTGGGTTTCCACGTCAGTCCGAAGCCGGGCTGGAGGATCGCGATCGACTCAGCGAGAGGCTGCTCCCGCGTCGCCTCGGCGAGACCGCCGGCCGCTGCGCTGGGCCCTGCGTCACCGGTGGGCGCTCGGCGTCTGGCCTTGGCGGCGGCGACGTAGCCGCGCCCGGTGTTGTGGAGCCAGCCACGCGCAGCGAGAGCGTCGGCCACAGGAATCAGCGCTGCAACGTCGTCGCCGGTTCGTGACGCGATCTCGGCGAGGGTGTCCCCGGGGCGTTCGCGGACCGCGACCATTAGGCGCTGCGCCGTTGGGACATCGGCTGTTGGCCGCGCCGGCGCGGCGTGTCGTGTCTTGCGCGGCCGTGTTGAAGTCCCCGTGGTCAACTCGGGCTTCTTATCGGGCCAGACCCAGGGTTGCTTGAGATCCAAGCACGACGATGTGCCGACGCCGGCGGGCATGAGCGCAGCGAGAACATTGGCGAAGGCTGCGTCTGCGTCCTCGACGCCGAGGTCAAGGCTCAACGATCGAAACCACGTAAACGCTAACGCGAGACATCGCCGTTTGAGTTGACGTTGATCGCGTCTTCCAGACGCCTGGCGACCTCGTCGATCTTCTCGGCGTACTGAGTGATCGCCTCAAGCGCCCCGGTTTCACCCCACCCCGAGATGTACGGCAGGGTCTCGCCTGAGACGTCAAGACCAGCGTTGCTGAGCACAACATGCGTTGCCGTGTCCACCATGACCTCGGCCTGGCGACGGTTGTAATCCTTGTAGGAGACGCCGTGGGCGTGAGCCAACTCATGTACCAACACTCGCACACGGTGGTTCGCCGGGTGATCCGCGCCGACGACGATGAGCTTGTTCTTGTAGTCACACCACCCACCGGGCCCGCCGGGCTCTAGCTGGCGTTCCTCCACCAGGAAACCGAGCTGCGCAGCATGCTTCCGCAGCGGCTCCAGGAGATGCTCGTGGCTGTCCCCGCCAAGCGGCTGCACAGGCGCCGTCAACGCCACGACCTTCGCGCCCGGAATCTCATCCGTCTGCGAAACATCGAACACAGGCACGGCACGGAAATAAACACGCCTCCCAACGCCTGCGGTCTCAGCGTTAGCTGACGAGCCGCCGCCGCGAGCGCGCCCTCCTGGACCGCTCTCCACCACCGTGCCGCTACCGCGCTCCTGCTCACCCTCGCTGAGGATCGCCGTCCGCGGCGCGAGCACCCACAACGCGCGCTCGCCCTTGCGCACGGCCCGGCCGAGCTTCTTGAACGACTTGAAGCCGGTGACGTAGCTGAGCTCGATCTCGCGTTCCATCGCCTGCAACGCAAGCAAGAACTGGTTGTGAACCGAGTAACGGCTCAGACCGTTCGCTGAACGCACCCTCACCCACCGCCGCCACCCATCGCTCGTCAGCAACTCGCGGCACGCCTTCTCCACGCGCTCACGCTGCTCACGGCGTTTCTGCTCCCTCTCCTCGTCTGTGAGCTCGCGCCCCCGGCTCGATGATGGCTTCGTCTTGTTGCTGCTGCGCGCCTGCATCTTGCGGACCTCCTGCTTCGGGGCCCCGCCGGGTGCGGGACCGATCCCGGACCCCCTGCAGGCCCAAGGCCTGCGAAAATGGGGAGGGTCGGCCCGCCGCGTGGCACACGAACGACCGCGAGGAGGCGTTGCTGCCTCTAAAAGAGGTCGGTGTCTTCCGCAGGAGCGATTGGGCCGCTGCCTTGCACTTCGCGCCTGGCCAGCTCCCTGGCCAGTGCTCGCTCACGCCCAGAGACAAGCCCACCAGCGCCATCGAGCATGCCGTTGAGGCCGAGGCGGATCGCCCGGACGCTACTCAGCGCGTCGCGCAGCTCCTGCAGCGAGTACGCGTTCAACGGCGTGACGCTCGTATCGAACTCTTCCTGGCGCGCGAGATACTCGGCGATCTCCTTGCCCTGCGTCGCCACGAGCGGATCCTGCTCCTCTCGACACCGCGAAGTCAAGGCGCCTCCCCCGCAACAGCCGCGTGCGGCTCGCCGCTCCCTTCGGCGCCGCCGCAACCCGGCGCCGTTCGCTCAGTCGCGTCGCGTGTGGCTCTTTCCCGTTCCGCGTCCGCGAGTGTGCTGCCGAGGTCATACCAGTCGAGAATGCCGTGGCTGGCGAGCCGACGCAGGGCGAGGAACTCGGCCTGGCTCGCGCCGCGCGCGAAAGTCCCGCAGCGCGTCACCGGCCGACAACAGTACGGACATCGCAACCTCGTCTCGGCGTCGAAGTCGAGCTCCTCAGCGACCAGACACTTCAGGCCCTGGGGAACGTGAACTTGCTTGACGGCACGCCCCGCCAGAAGCTCGCTGCGATACCACTCGAGCTTCGCGGCGTTACCCCCGTCGACGGGGAAGGCAGTTCCGGTCAGCGAGAGCCACGGGCGCAGGGAGACAAACTGGTAGCCGTGCTGGGCAAGAATGATCGTACGTGCGACATCGGGCTTGCGCGCGTGCGCATCCTCAAAGCGCCTCACAAACCGAAACGCGCTCACCTCGGCCTCGCCCAGGGCGAGGCGGTTCGTGCGGCCACTGAGCACGTTCGCCGGCAGCCCAAACTCCGGCTGCCACGCAGAGCCGAGAGCCGCGCGGCACCGCTCTACGATGGCGTCGTACTGCGCGCCGCTCACACCCGAACGCTCGAGCGCCCCCGCGATACCCCAGCACCCCGGCACCCCGCAATGTGCCCTCGCTCCCGTCACCTTCTGACTATACGCGCGGATTACTCGTTGGCAAGACGTTCTCGCTTGCCGGCCGTGGAGGATCCCCGCTGGCGCTCAGCGCCTGTTGGTGAAAGGGGATCCTGGGGGCGATAAGCCCCACCCCGCGTCAGCAGGGCTGTGGAGCCCTAGCGGCTTCCTGCCTGGACAGCCAAGCTTCCACATAGTCGCGCAGTGCGAGCACGTCCCGCTTGATGCGGGGCACACCAGCGCTCCGGTCCCAGACGTCGATCACGTCACTGGGCCGCGGGCGCGTGCCAACCGGACCGACCGGGTACTTGTCGTCGACCCCCGTGGGGAAGACGTTGACGTACGGCCCGCCCTGCCACTCATACAACGTTCCATCCTGAGTATCTAGCAATGTGAATGTTCCGGTGCCGTTATCAAAAGCCCGAAGGCGATGAACATGACCCCCTGTCTGTGTGTTGGTTTGGAGACTCATGATCCGAGTCTCGCTCGACATCCCCGCCCGTCAACCCCGATATGCGGCCTCAAGAACTCTGAAGCCCGATTGTCACGCCGCAGCTAATTTCCTGAGCCTGAGCAGCGTCAGGGCCCTCAGTTCAGTTCGCGTGCCAGCGGCTGTACCGTTCAGAAATCAGCGTCAGCGTCTGCCCGACGCCCGCGGCGCCGTGGCTTCCGATGAGGGCGATCGGGCCCGAGCGACCGAGGCCGTCCTCCTGTCCGGGGCCGGTTGGGCCTCGCGGGACTCGCTCTGGAGGAGTTAGAGGATCACTCCTCAACGTTTGATTTTCAGCTCAACCAGGAGCTGAGCGAGGGCACGATCGTGGAGATCGTTTTAGGGGATGGCGCGGAGGAGACGATCGACCAGTACCCCGCTCTCTTCTCGGACCCGGTGTCGCGCGGCTTGGTGAAGATCGTCCCGGTTCCCACTGAGAAGGCGACGGAGATCGAAAGCTTCTTATCTTTCTAGTCGCTGCCTGCCGCTGGCGGAGTGGTGGTCTCCCGGCCGCTTCGCAACCCGGCTGGACCGCGGACCATCACAGCGCTCAACGCCACTGGCCACGTGATACCCAGCGCGTCGCGCATCATCGAACCGAGCGACAGGGTCCGCTGGTGGGAAAAGCCTGAGAAGCTCCCCCTCCGGCCCGTGCCAGCTCACAGCAAGCGGCCTCCCTGGCCTGGCGCCGCAGTGGGGCCATGTCGCCGCAACGATTCAGCCCTATGGCCAGCGCATCATCGGGCGAGCCTTCTTCTCCTGCACGGACACCGGGTACTACCTGCACCGCTGGACACCGCGACACTGCTCGACGCCCGACATCCCGGCCGTATTCCGGCTCCGATCTCGTTGATGACCCCGGTTCGCGGAATGCCGGGGTTGTACAACGCCCCGGCAGGCTGGCACGGTCAGCTCACCGCCCGGAGACACGGCGCGAGTTGGCTCGTTGTGGCCGGTGGCAGCGGGCTTGCGCAGCGCATTGAAGTTCTGGTCCATCTACGCGCGAGGATCGCGCTGCCAGAGCGATCCGCAGCGGGGTGACGAGCGGCGTCGAGCACCGGTGCATGCGCCCGATGATCCGGGCTCTTCGCCGTCAGCCAGCCGACCCGCGAGCGGCACTCACGTCGATCCGCGCGATTCGCAGCGCGTGGAGCGCTGCGATGCGTCGGGCGAGTCCGTTGCCGCCCTCTACGACGATCCATGCGTTTCCGTCGCGCCGTGCCGTGTAGGCCATCAGCGTGGTGGATTGCGGGCCGGCGTGTTCTTCGCGGCCGACGAGTCCCGGCTGATCGGGTACGGGCGATGTGCCGAAGAGCGACGGTGGAGTGCTCCCTGGGGACTTTGCATTGACGAGCACTGCCGCCGTGATGATTGTGCCGGCGATCCTGTAGTCGACACTCAGGCATGCGGTGAGGGCGGCGCCTTCGACTTCGGTGTTGGGCTCGAGCCGGGACGCGGTCGTGCCCCGGAATGCGTGGTAGGTCGGCGGCGCGGCGAGCGCGCACGCCCTGTGGGGTTGCTTCTCGGGCCGTTCCCAGTATTGAGCGGGGAGACGGAACTGCGGGGCACCCCGCTTTATGGGTATGGGCGCTCCGTTGCGACCGACGGCGACCACGGAGAGGGTCTTGACGCCGCGAGGTAGGCCGAC
The DNA here is from genome assembly GCA_963737025.1 of uncultured Solirubrobacteraceae bacterium. Taxonomy (GTDB): domain Bacteria; phylum Actinomycetota; class Thermoleophilia; order Solirubrobacterales; family Solirubrobacteraceae; genus Palsa-744. The sequence goes on along the minus strand of CAVTRA010000003.1, from coordinate 211,280 downwards.
TTGCCCGGGCGGGAACCACGGCGGATCGATCTCAGGCGAGCCTGCGGGAAGATAGAACACGACTGCGCGGTCTCCTGCGGGCAGGCCGGGTTCGCTGCGCGGCGTGACGACCAGATGGTTGCCGATACGGACCGAGGCCACGTTGGGGCCTGTCAGGAAGTATTCGAGGGCCCCGCCTTTGGGGATGACTCCGTCGTGGTAGGCGATCCTGCCGGGCCCGATGTACGGCATCGAGGTGGTCGGGTACGGCGCGCCGCAGTCACCGTCGCCGTGACCGCGCGGTCCTTCGAAGACGATCAGCGTGCAGACACCTGATACGCCGCCCTGCAGTTCGGGCGAGACGGTGATGCGGTAGTGCTCGCCTGCTTCGAGACCCCAAAAGTGGGGTGATCCCGGTCCGGCCTGCTGGGGAACCTGGCCAGCCAGAGGCGCCGAGCGCTCGGAGGTGATCGAGATGACCGCAGCGGTTGCCGTTCCCGCGAACACGAGCGCTGCCAGCGTGGCGGCTAGCGGGTGCGACCGGACACGGCCCCAGCGGCTCCTGGGCGCCGGGCGGCTCTCCAGGCGCGTGATTGCGAGCACGAGGTGATCGCGCAGGTCTTCGAATGGGTCGGTCATGTTTGCTCCTCCACGGCTTGGCGGGCGTTTGCGAGTCCGCGCGAGACGCGCTTGCGTATGACCTGCTCAGAGCAGGACAGCTGCTCGGCGATCTCGGGGTATGACTCCTGGAGGAGGAACCGCCGGATGATCGCCTCGCTCTGCTCTGCGGGAAGGCCTGCGAGGACCGCGCGAAGGTCGACCTGGCTGCGGGTCTCGATCAATTCGAGCTGCGCGTCGTCGACTGCAACCGGTGCCACCCCTAGACGGCGCCGGCTTTGGTCAACGACACGCGAGCGGCGCATCGAGTCGATCAGCAGGTTGCGTGCGATCACGAGAACCCACGCGACTGCGGGGCCGCGCGCGGGGTCGTACTGCCCGCGGCGCTCGAACGCTCGAGCGAACGTCTCCGCGGTCAGGTCGAATACGACGTCGGCCCCACGCACACGCGGTCCCAGATACGAGACGACCGCCCCGACATGTCGTTCGTAGAAGCGCCCGAAATCGTTCGGGTCGCGACTCCCCAGCAAGGCTGCGTCCTCAGCGTTTCCCACCAGCACATACTCATCTACGAGCCAACGACGAGTCTGTGACCGAGACGCGATCCAACGTACCCGGCGAAGCGACAGCGAGCGCGCACCCAAGGCGTCGTGTCCGCCCCCTCCCCACGAGCGATGCCCGAGCTCGACTGGAGGGCGCCCGGTCCGGTCACACTCTTGGCCGGATCCGTAACTAGTGGGCGAACATGAGACCGCAAGGCGAGCAAAGCGACGAGCAGCTACTGCTGTCGGCCGCGAGAGATGAGGACGCGCTCGGCGCCTTCTACGTGCGCTATGAGCATCGCGTCATAGCGTTCTTCATGCGGGCCGTCGGAAGAGGAGACCTCGCGGCGGATCTAACCGCAGAGACGTTCGCGGCCCTCGTCGAGTCCGCGGAGCGCTATGACCCTGCGCTTGGCAAGGCCGACGGGTGGCTGTTCGGCATCGCCCGAAACGTGCTGGCGCGCAGCCGCGAACGCGGCCGCGTTGAAGACCGCGCAAGGCGCAGCATTGGCCTTGGAGTGCTCGCGCTCGATGACGAGGCGATCGAGCGGATCGAGGCGACCGCGGGCAGCGCTGACGCGACGCTCGCGCTCCAGTCACTCCCGGAGGACCAGCGCGACGCGGTCATCGAGCGGGTCGTCAACGAACGCGGATACGAGGACATCGCGAGCGAACTGGAGTGCTCGCCGAGTGTCGTGCGCAAGCGCGTCAGCCGCGGTCTCGCCGCGATGCGAAACCGAATCAAGGAGATGCCATGACGCCGCTGCTCCCGGACCTCGAACGCCAGCTTCGCCGCGCCGTCCGCGACCGGCAAGCCGAGCAGTCAGCGAAACGGCCTGCTCGACCAAAGCGCCGCGCCATGGCATTGGTCGCTGCTGCCGCAGCGATCGCCATCGCCGCAGTCATTGCGCTCGCGGCGGGAATCGGTGCGGGCCCGTCGCTTTCGGAGGCGCAAGCGCTGCAGCGAGCCGCCGACGCAGCCGAGCGGGGACTCGCCGCCCCAACCCTCGCGCCCGGCGAGTATTGGTATGTCAGGTCGGTCACGGCGGGCACCACGGGCTACCGCGCCCTGGGGAGCCCTGCCTTGATCCAGTCCAGGCAGACCACAGAAACGTGGCAGTCCGCCGGCGGTTCGGGTCGGGAACGGACCGTGAACGATGGGCTACCGGTCTTCTTCGGTACGCAGGTCGCCCGTGCGCGCTTTCGAAGGGGGGAAGCAAGCGCACCGAAACCGGTCCCTGTCGATCAGCTGCTCACCCACAGCACCGGGTTCCGCTCACCTCTCGGGATCCTCACCTACAGCCAGGTGCAGGCACTCCCAACGACCCCAGAAGCGATGCTCCACGCGATGCGCCACGCGGCCGAACACTCCCTGACTGAGCTTCGCCTTCAGGCACCCGGATCACCCGTCGCAGAAGAGTCCCTCACGCAGACCGAGCTCGAAAGCATCGCTGGGATCCTCGCCGACCTGCCGCTCAGCCCGCAGCAGCGCGCAGCGACCTTCCGCATGACGGAGAAACTCCCCGGCGTGATCTACATCCCGCACGTCACTGACGCTCTCGGGCGTTCAGGTGCGGCGCTCGCGAGCAACGGGCTGCGCTACCGCTTCATCGACGGCAGCGGAGAGCTCTCAAAGCCTGTGAGCGTGCGGGAAGAGCTGATCTTTGAGCCTTCCACCGGCGTGCTGTTGGCGCAGCAGCGCGCTCTTCTGTCGTCGATCCCGAGTGTCGGACTGCCCGTGGGCTACGCGGTGCAGTACACGGCATATGTCAGCTCCGGCGTGGTCGCGAGCACCACGGAACGATTCGTCAAGCGCGGCCTGACAGAAGTCGTCGCACCCGCGGCGCCCGCGCCGGCCTGCACAAACGAAGGCCCGCCCCCGACACAGCTCGTCGCCGGAGCTGTCCCGGCCGCGCTCGCCAGCCGGTTTGCGGTCCTGCGCCGCCCGCAGACCAGCGAAGAGCTCAACCTCGCCAACGGGTCGATCTCCGAATCTCTCGCAGCACCCGGTCTCACGCGCGTCCTTAGGTCCTCGATCCGAATCTTGCAGACTAGACCCGCGGGCGTTCGCTACTACATGGTCGTCGGCTACCGCAGAAGCTTTGGCGACCTCGGTGGATCCGCCGGGTGCAGCGCAGCTGTGACCGGGTCGCGACATTCAAGCGAACTCGCGGCACAGAAGGCCGCTCGCCGCGCCGCGGTGAGACCCGTCGTCTGTGTGATCGCTACCGAGGGGCCCGTCGCGTTCCCGTGCGCAGAAGCATCCGAACTGGACACGATCGGCTATGAGACCTCCGACTACGGCCGCCCACCAGCTGTCGTCACGGGGATCATCCCCGACGGGGTCGCCAAGATTGAAGCGGTCTACCCACACCGACGAACGGTATTGGCCGCGGTGACCGACAACCTCCTGATCTACCGGGTTGATCTGCCCGCACCAAACGCCGCTCCAAAGGAAGTGCGCTGGCTGGGCAGCAGCGGCGAAGTCGTCAGGCGCATCACGTCCCGGTAATCACTTGCGGGCCCTTCAGCGGCTTCTGGCCGTAGCGTGTTGTAACGATGCGCCTCCGGCACGCCACCTATTAGCCGGGGGCGGCGCGCTTGCCCTGACCGCGGCAGTCGCCACACTGGTGCTCAGCGCGAGCACGACAACACCGGCATACGCGGTGGTGGTCAACCGCGACGGCTCAGTCACGCTCACGCTCAACGAGCTCCTGGGCACGAGAGCCGCAAACGCACGGCTCGCAAGCCTCGGCATCAGAGTCCGAATCGTCGCGCGCGAAGCGGGCTGCACCGCCAAGGCCGAGCTGGCCCCGCTCGGGACGGGCGCGCTCGCGCAGCGCACAGAACGCCAGCACATCGAATCCATCCTGCTGGCCGAGGGCGCTCTCCTGCAGCAGGTCGCGCGCCCGCAGACACACAACACGGCCTTCGACGGACTCGCCGTCCGCATCCATCCCAACGTGATCCCACCAGGAGACACGGTCGTCATCACCGCACGCCTGATAGACAGCCGCAACGGTGACCGCTCGTCGCACGCCATCGGGATGAGCGCCGGCCTGTACCGCAACCCGGCGCCAACGTGCCTGCCGATCTAGGACCGGAACTCGGCCACCAACCCGCCCTACTGACCGGGCGGGCACGCTGACGTCACGATTGATCGCCGTGCGGCACTTGAAGTGACATGAACCCAGCCGCCGACCCCTCCGACGAGCGAGCGTTCGCAGAGCTCGTCCGGGAACTCGAACGGCCGATCGGCTCGTTCCTCGCGCAGATGACATCCGATCGCGCGCTGGCGGCCGATCTCATGCAGGAGACCTTCCTAGTGGCTTGGCGCGAGCGCGCACGGGCGCCCAAAGACCCCGCGCAGCGCCGCGCATGGCTGTACGCAGTCGCACGGAACAGGGCGCTGAGCGCGATGCGCAAGCGCCGACGCGGCACGCACGCCCTCGGGCGGCTCCTTGCCCGCTCACCGCCCGAACCCAAAGAGCGGCCCGCGGACGAGGCGATCGCGATGCGTGACCTGCTCGTGCGCACCCTGGGACCCGCCGACAGGAGCCTGTTCGTGGTGCGCTACGTGCACCACTTCGACAGCCCCGAACTCGCAGCCCTGACCGGCATCCGCCAGGCCGCGCTGCGCAAGCGCCTGCAAAGAGCCAGCCAACGACTGGCCGACGCCTACGAGCAGATCGAACAGACACCCGATCAGGAGATCCCAAATGTCCAAGCCGACGCCCCCGTCTGATCCCCGCCTGCATCACATCACAAGCGCGCTCCAGAACGTCCCGCCCGCGCAGCTGGTCGACCACTCCTTTTCCGGCGCGGCACTGCGCCGGCCGGCGCGCACGCGGCAAGCCCGCGGCCTGCGCCCGACAGCGGCTCTCGCGATGCTCGCGCTCGCGGCCGCCGCAGTCGTGCTGTCATCGCGCGGCGCACCTGAGAGCCCTACCCCAACCGTCAACACAGCCGCGCACCACTTCGCATTCGGAGCCTCAGGCGGCGGCACGCTCAGCACAGCGACACGGAATGACTTCGCAGTGTTCAACAACGACACTGTCCGACCAGACGCCGCAGCGATCAAACAAGTCAAGCTGCTGGCAGGAAACGCCGTTATCGACCCCGCATCCTTCAGGCTCGCCCAGGACAACTCGCTCTACGAAATCATCGTGTTCGGCGATGCAGAGAACGTGTGTGCAGTCGAGCGCGAGCCCGGCCTAGCCGCCGGCGGCGGCTGCGGCCCAGAGACAACTGCCGCAGACTCAAGGACGCTCGCATGCGGCACCATCGAAGCACCGAACAAAGATGGCATCCTGCTCGACTGCCTGATCCCTAACGGAGTGTCCAACGTCGAGGTCACCACCCCCCACGGAACCGAACCGCTCACCGTCATCAACAACACCGTCGCCGCGATCCTCAACTCCAAGCCAACGAGCATCACCTGGAGAGCACCCGAGGGAACCCAACGCGAAGAGCACCTCATCCAATAGGCCAGTCGTCAAAACGAGAAGGCCTTACGTCCCGGCCCACTCGTCGGGTGGTGTGGGTGGTTTTCCACGCGGCGATGATGCCGGTGCTTTCGTTCTGCAGGCGGTGGGCATCCTCGAACGCTGCCGAGACGCATTCTCGGGGGTCATCGAACAGCTGGTTGAAGGCGCGCGTGGAGACTCCCGCGCGGCTCGCAAGCTGGGCGACCGTCAGCGACTCGTAGCCACACTCGCGAACAATCTCCGCAGTGGCCGACAGAACGCGAGTGCGCCGAAGTTGTCCCGCCTGCTTCCCCAGCGGGATAGCCCGAACGATCCTGCTCATCCCAGTAGCACCCTTGCTCCCAGGTAAACCGCAACCCACGCCAAGACGCAGAACAGCACAGCCGCAATCAGGGCCATGCCGCGGATCGCGGTCTCCCTCGATCGCAGCACACCGCCCCAGCCGCGCCGAGGCGCCCGGCGGCCGTCCACGACGCGATCGCCCACCGTGACTGTCGGGGTCCGCACGGGTTGCCCTCAAGTCCGCAGCTGCGACTGCTGGGCGGTGCGCGCCTGCACGGCCCGCCTGCCGCGCGTCGTGAGTCGCCAGGAGTGTGGCTGCCCGGGGCACCACTGGCCGCGATTTTGGATCAGTCCGAGGCTATGAAGGTGCGCGAGGAGCCTCGAGATCTGGCCCTCGTCTGAAACTCCCGCGGCCTCGGCGACCTCGCGGTTGCTCAGCCCGGCCTGAGCGGCGATCACCGCCAGCACCGTGGAGGACCGATAACCCAGCGCCGCCGGCATCTCAGAACCCTGCAACGGGCCCCTGGCACGAACGCCGCCGCGACTGCGCACCCCCGATAACCGCGTATCTCGGTGCCTGGACGCCGTCCCGCTTCGGGACGCCGTCCCACTTCGCCTCGTTGCGCTCCGTGCGCAACGACAAGTGGACCCAGACGTGCGGACGCTCGTCGCCCGTGCCGCGTTTGCGGAGGTTGACCTTGAATTCAACGCGGAGCGCCGGGACCGTCGCTGCCGGGACGGCGAGTAGACCTGGAGCGGCTGACCGCAGGCGCCCGACCAGAGAGCGGCGAAGCGCGATTATCTCATTCATGCCAGTCGCGGTGAAGTCTGCGCCGCCACAGGTCGAGGCTCTCGAGGTTGTCCGGCGTCGTGCTGTCTGGCTTCCTCCTGATGCCGGGGCTTGGGGTGCGCGCCGGGTGCGGAGGGAACTCGCGAGCCTGGAACTCGCCGGCCTGGAACTCGCGAGCCTGGATCTCCCCATCGTGGCTGAATAATTCCTCGGACCGCGACCTCAGTCTCCCCCACCGGGCGAGGCACCACACGAACAGCACTTGTACAAGTGCCCATATCGCCAGAAGATCGAGGACATCAGTCACTCCGCGCCACGTCTGGCGAATCCCCGGCCGGGCCCACTCCCGCTGTCGGCGGGAGTGGGCGCCGCGGCTGAGGTTCACAGCCGCGGCGCCCGGTTGGGGCCGGAGGAGAGGGCCCAAGGGACGAGAGGTTTTTCGTCATGCGCACCGTGGCGTGCACGTCTCCTAAGAACGTCTCCTAGAGTTTGAGGGTCGTCGTCGTGCGCGACGATCCGTTTGAGTCCGTGACGCTGGCCTTGACCTTGGTCTTCCTGTGATGTGCGCGGGCGGTCCTGCCGTTCTTGGTGAGCGACACGTTGAGCTGGTGGGTGCCACCCGCACCGAGCGTCTCCCTGGTCGTCTTCAGGCCGTTGCCGCTGATGGTCACGGTTCCCGGCTGGCTGGTCGTGACCGTGACGAGCACGGTGTTGCCTTTGATCTTGGCTTTGGTGATTTTGATCGCCGGCTTTCCGCACCCTGTCACGGCGATGTTGGTGCTCTGCGTAACCTGAGCGCCGTTCTGCCCCGTGATCGTCGTGGGCATCACGAGGTTCTGGGAGCACAAATTGCCGTAGGCGGCGAGCACCGAGTGCGGACCCTCAGGCAGGACCGTTTCGAAGCTCGAGATCGGCGCGTCGGGGACTGTTTCGAACTTCGAGTAGGTGATGCCTTTTTTGATGTCTGTCTTGCCGTCCAGCACGATCTCAACGCCTTCGCCCTGGAGGATGAACTCCACGTCGGGGAATTCCGCGCTGCCGTGGGAGACCAAGATCGCGGGACCCGCCAACGGCACGTTCAGGACCGGCGTGTGCGCGGTCGCGGTGCCGATGAACGAGCCTTCCGGACACCCTGCCGGATTGGCGTTGAACTGCGCTTCGGTGCACGCTTTCTGCAGCGTCGTCAGGCGCGACGGTAGCGCGATCGGCAGTTGCAGGTCGACTTTGTGGATGTTGGCTTCCCCGGGTTTTTGCGTGACCTTGACGACCAGCGAGGCCCCATCTGCTTTGCTTGTCTTGCCCGGCGTCGAGGCGGTGAAGCCGGGCTTAAAGGGCAGGTTCCGGCAGCCGGTCACCGCGAACGGGCTGGACACGGAGGAACTCGCGCCCTGCGCAGCGGAGATCGTGCCGTTGATCGACTGCGAGTCGCAGTTCGTCGGGTTGAACATGAATTCGCGCCGGTTGACTTCGACGTCGACTGTTTTCAGCCTGAACGGCACGCCGTCGATGCTCTGCGGCAGCGGGTCGCTGGTCACGGTCAGCTGCGCGGTGTACGGGTTGACTGAGATCGCGGAGCGCACGACCACGTTTCCGAGGTTGAACGGCCCGGCCTTCGCCGGCACCACGATCGAGAGGCCGAACGGTGCGCCCTTATACGGGCCCGTGAGGTACACCGGGCCCGACAGCCACAGCGGCTCAGACCCTGCGCCCGAGGCGACGGTCGCCGTGCCGATCTGCGACGACGACGAGCACGTCCCTAGCGCAGCCCGCGGTTCGCCGCACAGCGCGACCCTCGAGAGCATCCCCTCGAGACCCGCGGGAGTGGCCACCGACACGCCGGCGAAGTCCTGTTCGCCGTCCCGGCGTGTCAGCTGCAACGTGAACGGGCTGTAGCCGCCGGCGATCGGCGTGAGCGTGCCCGCGGTGAAGCCCGGCTTGAACGGCATCGGGCTCGCGCAGCCCGTGACCGCGAACGCCGACGGGGGCGTCGCGTTGGGACCCGATTCTGGGGCGCTCCATGGTTCCAGTTCGCTCGTGGTCGTGAACGTTCCGCAGCTCTGTGGGTTCTGGAGCGGCGCGCGCTGCCCGCCCGCGAAGGTCAGCTTCAGTTCTTCGAAGGGCAGTTGCGGGTTGTTGTCGAACCTGGTACGCAGCTGCCCCGGCGCCAGGCCGGTCTCGAGGCTGTGCGCGCCGTAGCCGCCGGCTTCGACCGAGCCCGCCAGCTTGATTATCACGCCCGATCCCGCCATTTCCAGGTATAGCCCGAACACCTCGCCTTCTTCGGCTGCCGCTTCGGTGCATTCCGGCTGGCCCGCGCCGCCACAATGCGGCTGCGCGAGGTAGACCTGTCCGCGTAAAGGTTCCTCGAACAATGGCGTCTTGACTTCGACTTTGCCAATCCGTGCGTTTTCCGGGCAGTGGCCGGGCGAGGCGTGCGTTAGCCCGTCGTCATACGGGCTGCCGTTACCGCCGGGATGGCCTTCGCCGAGTTCGGTGCCGAGCAGGTCGATCTGCGCTTCCGTGCAGCCTTCCAGGGCGCTAGGGCCGCTGGCAGCCGAGGGGGAGACCGATACGCCAGCGGGCAGCGTGACCGTCGCGTTCTTCAACTCGGGCGTTGCGAACTCACCAAACACGTCCGGCGCCTGTGGCAGCTTCAGATCCACCTCGTAGCCCGACGGCGTGTCGGCCTGCGTCGATTCGGGTTCGACCCTGATGCTCGGATCGAACGCCGCGACGCCCTGCAACAGGTTACAGCCTGAGACGTCGGGATAGGCGGTCGATTCGGCGCTCGCGGAGCCGCCTTCCCATGATGTTGCTTCCACGCTCGCCGTGAGCGGCGTGGTCGAGCAGTGGGTGGGATTTGTGATGAATGCGACCGTCCCCCCGCCGCCGTCGCGTTCGCCGGGATCGCCGAAGGTCGTAACCGAGATGCCTTCGACGCCCACTGCACGCAGCGCACCGGGTGTTGCGATGCGCAGGCGGTAGCCGCTCGGGCTCGGGACCAGGCTGGCGTAGAGAAATATAGGTTGGGCGAGGCCGGCATTGAAGCCCAGCTCGGCCGGATACCCCGCGTCCGGCGCCAAGTTATACAGCGGGAACGGGTACTTGGACCTGAGCCCGCCTTCCTGCAGGAGCCTGACTGTACCGACTTGGCTCGCGGGGGGACAGTGCGTGCGATAGTCTTCTTCTCCCAAGACTCCTTCGGCATCGGTCAGGTCGACCTCGGGACACTGTGCTGCCGCCAAAGGGTCACCGTAGAAGCCTTGCGGAAACGTCACCGCGATCTCCCTCGCATCCTGTGCCACCTGGGGCCGCTGTCCGTTGCCATTTAGGTCCGTGTTGAGATCAAGCGTGGTAGTCACGCCGTAGGGATGATCGCCTGCTTGTGGGTCGGCGGCGCCGTCGAGCCCGGTCGCTTCGAACGCGAACTGCGAGATACCGAACGGCGCCGGACCCTCGTTAACGAGCGTGGACTCACTCGTCGATGCTTCGCGTCCACCGGCACCCGAGACGGTCGCTGCGTTGATCACCGGGCCTTTGAGCGAGGACGAGGTGACCGCCACGTAGATCCTGACCAGCAGTTCGTGACCGCTACGAACCGGTTCGCTGTACGTGCACTTCAATTCCGTAAGCGAGCACGTCCCTAGCCTGCTCGACGCCGGTTCTTCCACATTTATTTCGACCGGCACGAGCCCCGGAGGCAGTTTGTCCGCGATCGTGACTTCCCCTTCGGTTGCGCGACTACCTGTATTCACGGCCACCAGGGTGTAGCGATCGTGAGCTTCATTCGCCTGCACTGCTTTGTCTTCAACGCTCCCCACCCCTTCGAGCTTGTTTTCGCGCACTGACAGCCCGCCCGGATAGCCGGCGCTCAGCGCACCGACCCAGGTGACCGTGTACGGGTTGCTTCCAGTCGCGTCGCCGGGGCCACCAGTGACAGAGACGTTGTCGGCACCGACCTCCGGGAGCGCTTCGAGCGCTTTTTGTACTTCTTCCGCGCTCGCGTCCCATTGGATCGGAGTGGTCGTGGCCACATAGTGATTCGGCTGCAGCTCATACGTACCGCCTGTCGCGCTGACCGTGAGTTCCCTCACCGAGTCATGGGTCTCGCCGGAGCTGAAGTTCGTCGGTTCCGAGAGCGAGCTGATCGACCAGCCCGCGCTGGGGGTCGCGGCCGATGCCGCAGGAGCAGCCAAGAGAGCAAAAGCACCGGCCAGAGCGCCGAGGGTTCGGAGCGTGTGGGCTTTTACAGCCATTTACTTACCACTCCTGTTTGCATTCTTGCCGCTTGCCTTGACTTTGCCGTAGGATTTTTTGGCTTGCCGTTCGCAGGAGGGTCTCAGCCGCTTGGACTTTTTCTTGCAGGCCTTCAGGGCCCTGGCGAGCTTCTCGGATCTAGTCAAAGGCTTCGGTTGGGGTTTCGCCGCTGTTTTCGATTCGACGGCGGGCGGAAGGTTGTCGCCACCAAGCTGGTCCGTCGTCCCGGGCAGCTGCAGCTGGGGTGGGGCGCCCGAGGCACCGCGACACGTTTCGCCGCTGCAGCCCAACGCGGACGTAGGTGCCGGGAAGCCGCCTTCCTGGCGGGCGTCGTAGAGCGCGACCTGCGTCGGCGCCGCCTGCGGCGCCAGCGCGTCTGCCGTCAGGAAGAACGCGTCCTGCCCGGAGGAGTCGATCCCGAACAGCTTCACGGTTGGACGTTCCGCCGTGACCGAGCTATCGCGGCCATCGGAGATCAGGTAGACGTCACCGCCCTCATACTCGTAGACGTTGGGGGAGCCGCGGTCTTCGACCTCCGGAGTCAACCGCGCGCCGCTCGTGAAGAACACACGCTGGCCGTCGCCGGAGAGGGCGAGCGAGCCGTCCGCGCCGGTCGGCCAATCGCGGCTGAAGTTCAGGGCGCCTATCTGCGGCGCTTCGCGGAACGTGCCGACGTTGCCATCGTTGCCGTACGTCCCGTGTTCGCCGATCGAGACCCGCGAGAGCTTTTCGATACTCGCGTCGTACTCGAAGAGCTGCGGCACAAGCCGGCTGTGATCGTCGGGCGTGAGATCGGCCGAGCTCGGGAAGACGAGATATTGCCCGTTCGGGGTCGCCTGCGCGGGACGTTCGTCCGCCGGCTGCCACACGCCCTTGTCCTCGCTCAGCGTCCCGGAGGGACCGAGCGTTCCGAGTTCTTCGCGGATGAATGCGTTGTAGCTCGCTTCCGCTTGATGTTCTATCGCAAGTTTTTCTTCTTCAGAGATTTCCCCTCGTTCAAAGCGGTGCTGGGCTGCTTCGGTCTGAGCGAGATACCTTTCCAACGCAAGCTCTTCGATGCGGCTTTTTTCCACTTCTTCAGCAGCTTTGATGCTCGATTCTTCGGCGACAGTCAGCAGCGTCGCCACGAACGCCGCGTCTTTCGCCCCGGTGTCGTACACGTAGAGGTTGTAGGCCCCTTCTTCGGGTTCCTTTTCTTCAGCGTTCTTGGGAGCGAGCTTGCTCTTGGCGACGAAGTAGACCCGTTCGCCGTTCTCCGAGACCCGCGCGACCCCCTGCACTTCAGGCGATTGCCCCGCCATGGGATCGGAGGAGACGTCGACGATTTCCGCGACCTTGCCTCCTGCCACATGCGCCTCGTAGAGCTTGAGGCCTGCACTCGGAGCGCCGTTCACCAGAGGCTGTTCGCTTAGGAAGAAGACGCGCTCCCCGTTTTCAGACGCGCCCTGGAAGATGGCTTCCTTGGGCGTGGCGGTCGAGCACGGTTCGGGAGAGGTGCACTCGCCAGCGGGCAGCGAGGGCTCGGAGATCGCGACCGTCTTGGACTGGCCGACACGAGCGTAGAGTTCGTTGACCGTCGGTTCGCCGGGTCCACTGCACGCGGGCGCGGCGTCCGCTGTAAAGAAGACCGTTTCACCGTCTTGCGAAACGGCGTTGTAGGCTGAATCGCGGTATCCAGACCCCAATTCGACGCCACACTTGCTCACGAGCACCGCTTCCGCGTTGCTTTTGAGCTTTCCTTCGTTGCTAACGCCCACGAGCGTCGGTTCGGCATTGGGTCGCTCTTGATAGAAGTATTCGTAAAGCGAGGGCGATTCTTCTTTTGTCGTGTCTCCCTGCCATAGGTTGCCGTGCCCTCCATGACCTTCGCGTTCCCCGCCTGAGAACGCCGTAACCGTAAAAAGGGAGTGGGTGAGATCCCGCGAGGCGCCCGCGAAGTTGAGCTCGTCACCGGGAAAGTCGAGGTTTTCGTGACGGACTTCCGGGCCGCTGCCGGGTCCTACTAGGGAAAACTCGCCATTGGTTTCGCGCACGTAGATGTCTTCGTTGAGAGTGAGCGTGTTCGTGGCTGCGCCCCACAGCGTCGTGCCCAAACTGTTTCCGTCCGCGGCCATCAGCGCACTATGGGGGAACTGCGTCGCCGGCGGGGTGAGAACACTCGGCGTCCAGCCCGCTTCCGTCCGAGTGAACTCATACGCGTCGAAATCGGGATTGCGGTTATCTTGCCACCAATAGTTACCGGCTCCGGCGAACGCTCCCCCGACCCCCGTAATCACATGGGCGCCATCGGGCGAAATTGCGGCCGGACCACCGAGGGCGACTTCACCCCCCTCTTTGTAAGGCGGCGTGACTAGCTCATATGCCCGGCAATCCGGAAGGTAGGTGCGAAAGCCCGCGGATGCTTCGGTTTCAAACGGGCAGGTCGCCGCGCTGGAGTCGCCGGCGGCAAGCACCGCGCTCGGCAGCAGCATCGCAAGCACTCCGACGACAACACCGGCGCGGGCGAGCGTGGCCATCCTGTATCTGGGGATTCCCCGACGTGCCTTCGTCCTCGAGGTTCCCCGTCTCCCAGGTCGCCTCACGCCCGCTCCTTCTGTCGGTATGTCACACCCTTTCCGATTGCGCCCCTCTTCACAGGGACCGTGACGAGGGTGCGCCACGGTCCCCGTGGAGGGGCGAGGGAGCAGCAGGTGCCCGTCGGGGCCTCTGCGAGCACCACCGGGGAGGGAGTGGTGGGGCTCGGACAGGCTCGTGTACGCCTCGAGATGCGGGGCTCCACTTCCGAAGACCGCGAGATCTTGCGAAGCCGCGGGGTTCGGCATCGACATCGCCCTCGGTGTCGAGCGTGTGCTGCGTCGCCTCATCCCTCGCCTCCTCTCCCTCCGGTCGCGGTGTACGTCGGAGCAACATCCGAGTCGCACAGCGCGGTATACAAGCAGATTCCCCATGATCATGTCAACAAGGCGACTGTAGCTCGACAGACGGATGCAATGCAAACATCTACGTACCAAAGCATGGTCCTGCTCCGAGCCACGGTCGCGAATTGCAAACGCGCTGCGTTGACGATCACCATGGGCTGGAATCCGCTCCGCACCTGGACTGGCGGGCAATCGCTGATCGCCGCGAGGCGAGACCGTCGCGCTAACGGTCACCAGACACGGCGTCTGAGACTCGCCTCGTGAAGGCTGCTTAGCTGGCGAAAAGACGTGTCAGCGGCGGCGCGCGTCGCGCGCGTGCTCGGGGCGTTTGCTGCGCCGCGGAGCGGATGAGGAGCCTCCGGACCGACACAACCGGCTAGCGTGGTGCCTCCGTGGTGGGTAAGCCGATCAGCCGTGCGTCCGTGCGCTCCAGCGCGAAGCGGGTGCCGACGACCCTGCTCTCCGAGGGGCGAGCAGACTCGGGGCCACGCCAGCGTCTTCTCGAGGCGATGGTGGCTGTCGTCGCGCGCAGGGGGTACCAGCAGAGCACGGTCAAGGACGTGATGTCCCAGGCCGGCTGCTCGCGCTCGACGTTCTACGCACAGTTCGCTGACATGGAGGACTGCCTCGGAGCCCTGCTATCGGTGCTCACTGACGAGCTGTTCCAGAAGGTGGAGAGCGCCGTGGAGAGCGCCCCATCAGCCGACGCACCCAAGGAGGCATCGCGGACGCTGGTGGCCTTCGCGCGCGAGCAGGAAGCGCCGGCGCGCGTGCTCTTCTGCGAGTCGCTAGCGGGGGGAGCAGCAGCGATGGACCGCCGCGACGGCCTAATCGATGACATCGCCCGGCTGGTCGAGGGTCGCCTGGAGAGTCAAGGGAAGGACGCGATCACGTTCGACCTGCCGCCGAGCACCGCGATCGGCACTGTGTTCCGCGTGCTTGACAATCGGATGCGCCGCGGCGCTGCCGGCCTGCACGACCTGGAGGAGGGGCTGCTGGCCTGGCTCGACGCCTACGTGACGACCGATCCCCACAGTCGCTCGCGCGACATCCAGGCGCTTGCCGAGCAAGGCGCACTGCCGAGCATCGCGCTCACGCCGGCCGCGGCGCCCCCGCCCGTGCGCCTGGGTAGCAACGGCGTGAGCGCTGGCGACCGTTCCCGCAACCAACGCGAGCGGATCCTCTTCGCCTGCGCGCAAAGCTGCTTCGAGCGGGGCTACGTGCAGATGGGGATCGCGGACATCGTAAGCGCCGCCGGGGTCTCACGGAGTGTGTTTTACGAGCACTTCCACGACAAGCAACACGCGGCGCTCGCCGTGCTGGAGCAGGCGTTCGAGCTGATGCTGATGACCAGCGCGCGCGCCTACTTCGCGCAGGACTCCTGGCCGGAGCGGGTCTGGGCGGCCGCTCGCGCGCTGTGCGAGGGCTACGCGACCTACCCCGCACAATTCGGCTGCTGCTTCGTCGAGTACGCGTCCATGGGGCCACCGGGCGGGCAGCTCGAGCGCGACCGGCTGATGGCCTTCACCCTGATGCTCGAAGACGGCTATAAACAGCGGCCAGAGGCTGAGCAGCTGCCACGCGTCGTCTCGGAGCTCATCGTCAGCCTGCTGATGGAGGGCCCCTACCGCGAGATCCGTCAGGGCAAACCACCCGACCGCTTCTACGACATCCTTCCCCCCAGGTCTTCGCGGGCCTCGCGCCGTTCATCGGACCCGCCGACGCAAGCAGCTTCGTTCAGACGAAGGTCGCCGAGCTCGAGACGGAGGGCAAGGACGGCAGCTCCGGCTGAGCCTTAGGCGTCCATAAGCTCCTAGCGGCGTCGGTTCTGCGGTGCCCCGAGCTACGGCCTGCCGAACCGCAACGGCTTCTTAAGGTCGTTGAGCTGTGACGGGAGTAGGTGCTTGTCTCGTTGGAGTCTTCCGACCAGGATGCCGGGGGCGACGTTCATTCGCTTTGCGCGCTCGCGCACCGCGGCGCGACTGAAGTCTTCGCGCTCGGTGAAGTCGTGGTAGTCCGCCAGCGGTACCAACGCGTTCCTTGCGAACTCGTCCGCGGCCCGCTCGTCCTTGTCCTCGTCCCCGGGCCCGTCCTCGTCGTCGAGGAAGTCCCTCCGTTTAGCCGTGAGGACATGGCCTCCCTCGTGGTAGAAGCTGAACCAGAGCTGGTCATCGGTCTTGTGTCGGAGGCTAAGTTGGATCAACGCCTTGTCGCTGCGGAGCCAACGAGCGGCGCCGCTCAGCCGCACCCCCGCCAGCTCGGGGGTGAGGACGAGGACGACGCCGGCGCTCGCGAGGAGACGCTCGATGCGTTCGCGTGCTAGCGGCAGCTCGCGCCGCGTCAGCGGCCGGATTTCCTCGAGCGCGGTTTGGAAGCGATCGGCGTCGTAGGGCTCGGTCGCTACTTCCGAGGCGAGGATCTCGCCCCAGCGCAGCCACGCTGCTGCTGCGTGCGGCGAGGACTCGTACGCAGGCGACGTGCGGAAGGAGGCGACCGGAGCGAGCCAATGGTTTTCCCATGCCTCCGGTGTGCTCATGGCGAAGTAGCGCAGGAGCGCCGCGACCGTGCCGGCTCGGGCCGTTCCCTTGGCGATCAAGCCGTGGCGTACCAAGTCTTTGACTGGGAACGAGGCCGCCCACTGCTCGTAGCGGCCGAGCTCCTGCTCGGCGCGTTGACGCGCGAGATGCGCCCGGTACGCAGCCTCGAGGTTGTTCCAGAAGCCAGCGGTGATCCCCAGCGCGAGTTCGAGCTGAATCGCCGTGTCGGGCGTAATCGCCGCCTTGCCGTTGACGATCTCGTTGATCGTCTTGACCGGGCGGCCCATCCGCCGCGCGAGATCCGACTGGCTCATGTCGCGGTCCTCGAGGGCTTCGAGCAACAGCTCGCCCGGCATGACCGCCCACTCCGGCTGCCAACTGCGCGGTTCAGCGGCCATGGTAATCAACGACCTCCTTGATGACGATGCTGGTTACGTGTTCTGTGTCGATGCCGCCGTCAGCCAGCAGGGGAACGGGATCGTCGTCGGGGCCGAAGACGAGGCGGTAGGCGCCCCAAAGGTGGACGGCGAAGTCGCCGTCACGGTCAGCGCTCAGCGGATGACAACGCCCGGGCGCACCATCCATGTCCTTCAGCGTCGGCGCGGCCAGCAAGGACGCGAGGCGCCGCTGCAGCAGCTTCCAGTTGCCGCCCCAGCGCTTCTTCCCGGCCCTCTCCCCGGTGCACGACTTCTCGAGTTTGTGGTCAGCCCACGTGATTTTGATGACGCCGCCCTTGAACAAGCTATAACCCTTGGGGTTATAGTATAGCCCAAACGATGATGTCGCCCACATCTGCCCCAGTCCAGCTGCCTCTGCTCGCCCCGGAGACGCTCAGTCCCCTGCCGGTCGCCCCCGGCCACTACGTGGCGGTGCTGCAGAACAAGACGGGCGAGCTCGGAGCGCTGGCGGCCGCGGCGGACGGGGTTTGGGAGCGGATGACGCCGCTGCTCGAGTTCGTCGGCCCGAAGAGTCGCCCGCTGACGGCCTCCGCGACCGCGGCGTGGGTGAAGCGGGCTGCGGGGGTGCTCGGGCAGCACCCCTTCTACCTTGACACCCTGCGCTTGAATGCAACCACGGCCTTGCAGGCTCGGGAGGGCAGTCGACCCGTTCTGCGGTACCTGCAGGACCAGGCACGGGATCGCCAAATGCGGTTCGTTCCCGTCGCCTGTGTCGGGGAGGCGAGCGAGGCGGTCGAGCAGATCGTCCGCGACGCCGCGCTCGCCGACGGACACGGCGTGGCCCTGCGGTATCGCGCGCTGGAGGTTCTTCTTCCCACCGGGACCTCCCGCAGGGACCTCGTGGAAGCCCAGCTGGATCGCGTCAACGGGCTGCCCGAGCAGGCTGACCTATTGATCGACCTCCAGTTCATCGACGAGGACCGCGAACTGAGCGGAGAGGAGATGGCCGAGCTGCTGGACCAGGTCACGGCGGTCGGGCGGTGGCGCAGCGTGGTGCTGATGGGCACGTCCATCCCGAAGACGCTCGGGGTGATCCCGGAGGGCACGGTTGGGTCGCTGCCACGACGGGAGTGGGACCTCTGGGCCGAGCTCGCCGGCATGGGCCTCTCGCGGTTGCCGGCGTTCGGCGACTACGCCGTCCAACACCCGCACCCGCCCGTCGACGGCGGCGGCAACCAGATGCGCGCGAACATCCGCTACACGACCGACGGCGCCACGGTGGTCGCGCGCGGCCGCGGCCCGGTGACGCAGGAGGGCAACGAGCAGTACCGACGACTCTGCGAGGAACTCGCGTCGCTAAGCGACTTCGCCGGCCGCGACTACAGCTGGGGCGACGCGACGATCGAGGACTGCGCCGACGGCGTCGTGCCGCCCGGCTCCCAGAACCAGTGGCGCGGAGTCGGCACCTCGCACCACATGCAGCACGTCACGGACGCGCTGCGCCGGCGTCCGGAGCAACGGCCAAGCCGCTAGTCGAACCAAGCCGCCCGTGGTCGCGGCCGAGGAGCGCGCCGCGCACCGCCGACCGCAACTGCCCGATCGCGCACCTCTCCAGCAGCTCGCGCCACAGCGACGCCCGATGGCTCCTCGGATCAGGGTCCGCGCCGAGCGTCTTCAGCGCTGACAGCGCCTCCGCGCGCCAGAGCAAGCGGACGAGGATCTCCGGGTCGACCGCCGGATTCTTGCCGGCCCCGCGCACCCGCCTGAACGTGACGTGGCCGTTGCAGGCGACCGTGGAGATGCCCCACCACTCCGGAACGAGAGCGTGCGCCGGCTCGAGGTGCTTCTCCGCGACGACGAGGGTGCAGCGGTCCATGACCCTGGAGTAGGCAACGACCTGGCGCGGCAACCGCCGCAGCGTGTCGCGCTCGCTCTTAATCTCGAAGCCGTCCATTCTGCGCCCGATGACGGCCAGGTCCACGCGCTCGTGCGACCGCGGCACCCAGAGCTCCTGGAACGCGCGCGTCGCGCGTCCGTCGGCGACGAGGCGGCCTCGCAGCGCGTCGCGCACGATCGCCTCACCTCCCAACGTAGGCCCCGACCGCCACGATGTCTCCCCACACGCGCAGTCTATTGGTGCCCCCACCGGTGCCCCATGCGAACATATGCTCGCATGCTAGCCGCGCCCAAGGACAGACCGTCGGCAACGCTCAATCCCGATATGCCGCGGGCGCGGCGGACACACCCGGGGGGACCTGCCCGGGCTAGGCGGCTCGACTGCTCTGGGGTCCTCACGGGTCGGCTAGCCAAGGGGACCAGCCACGCGGTCACGATCCGCCGAGCTTCTACACGGCCAGCGTATTGCGCCGAAGAGTATCGGCCTTATAAAGACCTCATATATTGGCCGCGGGGCCTGCGTTGGCTCACTGCTCAGCCCGCGCTGCAACGAGCTCGGCCTCCTGGCCTTCCCAGTCGCATTTCCTGCACACTACCCCAATGGTTTTGCAGTTCTCGTGGAAGTAGTCCGTGTGGCCGCTCCACTCGTAGACGAGTCCGTCCTCGCCGACGGTTATTTGCTCAGCCTCGCTGATGGCCTCCAGTGTTTCGAGTTCTCCGAGGTTTTTGGTCGAGCCGCACTCCGGGCACGCTAGGACGGTCCCAACGTAATCGGTGGTCGGATTTGGGATCTGCTCAGTCACTCCGGCTAACGTATCGCCTACCGCGGCAACGGTCGCCATATCAGTTGTAGTTCCTAGTCGGGCGCACGCCGCTCAATCTCCAGCGCACGCCCACCCTCACGCCCCAAACCTCAGAAGCTTCCTCAAGGGCGCGAACGCAGACGCCTGAAGTTCAGCCGTCGCGGCCGCCATCGACCTGGCCCGGCGGCCCCGCTCGCGCGCTTCGCCTGTGTGCCGCGTCCTGGGGAACCCTGGCGTTGGCGTACTTCGCGCTCGTGAGCGGCGGCGTCACGTTCGTCGGCCTGACGGATCGGCGCCCAGAACTCGTCATCGGCGTCAAAGTAGGACTCGTCGACCCCCGCGACGACTCGCTGCCCCGCCAACCTCTCGTACCGCTCAACACCCTTGTCGGCCATGCCTCTTCTCTTACACCCAGACGACGCGAAGTCAACCCCCGAGTTTGCCGGCCGACTCGCTTCACCTTTTCGAACGCGTCTGCACGACCCAGCACCCTAATAACGTGGAAATGCGTCCGACTTGCCGGGAACAACGTGGAAACCGTGTGAATCCTCGGGATCGCGCATTTCCACGTTATTCCGGCGCGTCTTCCTGCCCGCGTGTGGATCTAGGTGGGCGCGTTCCATCCTCAAAGGCGCTTCGAAAGCGCCCGCACGCGTACCGGTACATGTCGTGGCGTCTGGACCACTCGTGGCTCGAAATAACGTGGAAAAACCGCAGGTCTTTTCCACGTTTGTTTGCTTTGCTCAACCGAGCGGAATGCCCGTCTACTGCTGGCCGTGATCGTGATTTTCAACAACAGGGCATTTCGCGAGGGTAGCGAGAGCGCACCAACCGGGTGCGCGACGCTACCCGACGGTTGAGCAAACACCCTCACACCGTGACTGCGCCGTGAAGCGCGACGACCCGACGCCCATCCCTCGTAGCCCGACACCAAAGCGCTCTCATTAGCGGCTTCTTTGGAGAACAGCGTCAGAACGCCCCAAAACCGGGTGAAACGACCCAAAAGACCGTCCTTCACGTCTGCGCGCGACATCGAAACTGTGGGACTGCAGAAAATGTCGGACACTTTTTCAACATATGTGATAACGATATGAGATGTCACTACAAACCAACAAACCACTACCGTCACGCCCGCACATCATCGCCTGCCAATACGACGACGAACCAGCCGCACAACGCGCCTTTGAGAACCTGGACGCCAAGCTCTGCACAAACGCCGGCGTGATCCGATTCGGATACCTCGGCAGCACCGGTACGATCGTCGCTGTCTGTGCTGACGACCTGGCCGCGGCTATGTGTTCGGCACGGCTGCCGTGGGGTCCCGGGACCCCGATCCTCCTCGGCGACGAAGCGTGCGCAGCCGTCGCCGCCCGGCGCACCACCGGCAAGCGTCTCGCCAGCGCCAACCCGACCAACGGCTTCAGGCGTCGCAACGCCTCGCAGATCATGCTTCCACCCCGCGAAGCTATGGAAGGCGTGCAGATGCTGGCGCGCAACACCGACGCTCAGCCGTGGCCGAGCGCCGGCGGTATCTGCGGAGCCCTCTGCGACTCCATCGCCGAGGCCAATGAGATCCGTAAGGTCATCGTCACTGAACACCTGGAAGCGTTCGAGGGCATGGTCACCGCGTTCGGCAACGACAACGAAGCAGTGGCGGCGATCGTCGCAGACACGCCCGAGACCAACGACCTGGGCGCCGAAACCCTCCTGCGCCTCGCCGGGAACCTCGACTTCGACCCAGGCGCCCACGCGGCGTGGGAGCTGTGGACGAGGCGAATCCACGCCGGGTCAGGTCCCTTCCCGATCACCCACGAAGAACCAATGCCTCCCGGATTCCTCACGGGCAACAGCACCACGCGGCGAGTCAGAAGCGACCGCCCGACCCGCAACCAGCCCTGCCCCTGCGGCTCCGGGAGCAAGTACAAGCGCTGCTGCGGGCGCTAGCTCGCGCGCAACACCCACACAGCCGCATCAGACGCGGCGGCCGACCGCGCCGAGCTCGCGGCGCCGGCGCCTGAGGCTCGTATAGTGCGGCAACGCAACTCATGCGCCGATCCATCCGTGGAGAGTGCATTTCCAGAAAGGCGAGTAGAGATCGTGGCTACCGACCGCGTAGGGGAGATTCAGACGGAAATCCAGAGTCGGCTCCGGGAGCTCGAGCCCTACGTCGCCGAGTACGAGCGACTCACCGCCGCGAGCACCGCGCTCGGCGAGCTCGCGCCAGCCACGGACGGCGCGGCCGCCAACCCGAGCCGTCGAGGCCCTGGCCGCCCACCCGGAAAACGAGCGAGCACCGCGACGCCGAGCCCAGCCGCGACACCGCAGTCGCGCCCGAAACGACGACGGCGCGGAAAGCGTGCCCCTCGCGGAGCGAACCGCGAGGCGATTCTGCAGATGCTCCAGACCAGCTCCTCAGAGGCATCGGTCAACGACATCGTCAACGCCACCGGCGTCAAAGCGGTCACCGTATACAACATCCTTGGGAAGCTCACGCAGGAGGGCGCAGTCACGCGGCGCGAGCGCCCGAACGGAGCACGACGTCGCGTGCTCTACCGTTTCCGCCGGGGCGACGCGTCGACCGGCTAAAACGAAGGTGTCGCGCGCCCTTCGCGCGCGCGAGACTGCTTCGGCGATGTCGCATATGGCAGTGGGCGTGAACCTCATAAGGCGAGGCCCGGCAGGCCGGGTGATAGGCGGTCAAGAGGTAGCGCAAGGGACGCCTGCTCCCAGCGACCCGTGAGACAGTCCGACGGCAGGAGGTCGGCGAGGGCGTGGCACGTGCACCAGCCGATGATGTGACCTTGACGCTGGACGGTGTTCTCGACCTGGCAGGCGACGAGCGCCCAGTCGGGCAACGTCGTGCCGGTGTCGGCCTCGTTGCGGCTGAGACGGATCGCGAGCGAGCGCCCGGCGCCGTCAGTTGTCGTGGCCTTCACCTCGAGCAGTCGCGGGGCGCCAGTTACGCGTGGGGCACTGATGTCATAGCCGAGTTGGTCGGAGAGCAGGCTGACGCGCCGTACCTCGTGAGCAAGGTCGGGGCGCCCCATGTTCCGTAGCTCGGTACGCGCGGCGTTGACGACGAGCTCCTCGCCGATTTCGCCGACCAGCCGTTGAAACGTATCGTCGAATCGCTGTGCGAGCGCGAGCAGCAGCTCCTCGCGGCGGGCCGCGTCTGGGATCAGCTCGGCGAGCTGCCCGGCGGTGTCTGGCGCCTCGAGCTCAAACGGCTGGGTTAGGGCAAGCAGTCGTTGGGTGAGCACCACGAGAGCATCGGCAGGTGAACCCTGGACTAGCTGCGCGAGGTGAGGTGTGGGCGTTAGCTGGCCGTCGCGCTCGACGAGCAGGCCAACGTCGATCAGCAGGCGCTCGCCGCGATGCAGGTCCGCGGGCGCGAAGCTCCCGCCCGTCGCGTGATGCCAGTAGGACTCCTCCGCGTCCGCGGAACGGGATCCCCTTTGGTCGACGATAACGGCTACGTGCAGGGCGGCCCGTGCGACGTGCAGGCTCGGTAGCTGGCCGGCGCTCGACCTTGCGGGCTTCTCAGCCATCGTCACGCAGGTGGCCGAAGAGGACCTCGAGATCGTCGGGATCGATGACCTCGCCGTAGCCCTCCTCCTCGTCGGGCAGCGCCATCGCGACGAGATCCTCGTCGTCGAGCATTTGCGAGAGCCGTTCAGCCTTGATGCGCAGGCGCTGATCGACGGTTTCGTCGATCGTCCCGACCGAGACGAGGAACGTCATCCGGGTCACGACGTCCTCGGCGAGTCCGAGGCGGTGGATGCGGTCGAGGGATTGGAGGTAGTGGCCGGCGTTGAAGGTGCGGTCCAGGTAGACGGCGTCGTGGCACTCTTGGTGCAGGCTGACGCCCTCGGACATCGCAGCGGGATTCGCGACGAGCACGCTGCAGTTCTCGTCCGTGCGGAAGCGCCGTAGCTCTGTCGCGCGGCTGCGTTCCCCCGGGCGGGTGGTTTCGGCGGGCACGTCGCCGCGGATCATCGCGGGCTCGTAGGGGGCGAGCACGTGCTCGGTGAGCTCGGTGAGATTGTCCACGAAGTTGCTCCAGACGAGCGTCTTGCGGCCGTCAGCGGCGTTGGCGGCGACAAGTGTCGCGAGCTTGTCGAACTTGCTGGGGGTCTCGCGCCGGCTGTAGTCGCGGATCAGCTCGCCGAGCTCGGAGTCTGGCGGGATCGGCTCGAGCGGCCATTGGACGGCGGGGGTGCCGGGCGCTCCGAGCGCGGTCGCGAGGAGCGCGGGGTTGGAGGCAGCCTGCAGCATGTACATGGTCACGGCACCCATGCGTGCGAGCGTGACCTGATCTCGGCCACCGGCGCGTAGCGCTCGAGCCATGCGCGTGCGAAGTGCCGTGTAGATCTCGGCCTGTATGTCCTTCATGTCGGTCAGCTCGACGTGCAGGTCCGGTGGGAGCAGCCCGAGCTCGTGCTTGCGGGTTCGTGCGTGCAGGGGCCGCAGGCGTTGGGAGACCTGCTGCATCGTCGTATTCGTCGGAGCCTGTTGCCGGGCGCCCGCGGGCAGGATGCGGGTTGCTTGTTGGGGCCAGAGGAAGTTCAGCAACGCGACGAAGTCGCTGGGATGCTGGGGCGCCGGTGTGCCAGTGAGGATGTCGCGCCGGACCGCGAGATGAGCGAGGTCAAGGCAAGCCGCGCCCCACTCCCCGTCGCGGCCCCGCTTCATCCGGTGCGCCTCGTCGAGGATCAGGTGGCAAGGCGCCGCAGCTACCCATTCGGCGATCGCCCCGAAGCGAGCGGCGCCAAGCTTCTGATAGTTGACGAGCAGGATCTCGGTTCCCGCCCGAGCGCGGTTCTGGAGCACTCGCAGGACGGGTGCGGGATCGAAGCACTCCTCCGCCTCGGTTATCCAGGCGTCGAACGCGGAGAGCGGCGCGATGACGAGCAGGCGCTCGATCCCGCGTCGCTGGCGTTCGGCCTCATACAGCGCGTAGGCCACGGTCGTCTTGCCCGCGCCGGGCACGGAGAAGTTCGCGCCGTGCGAGAGCGCGAGCAGCCGCGCGAGGTCGCGCTGCTGAAAGGCGCGAAGCGGACGAATAAAGCGGCTCTCGCGCAGCAGCTCATCGCCGTCTGCTGGTGCCGGGTCGAGCTCAAGCGCCCGGCCGACCTCGTCGTACTCGGCATCGTGGCGCGCGAGTAGTGCGATGATCGCGTTCGTCGGATCGAATCCGCTGCCGTAGGTGCGAAGTGCCTCGGCGAGCCACTGACGTGACGCGATCAGACGCTCGACGGGGACACTCACATGGCGGTCATCGACCTGGCGGACGCCAGGCGCGATGTTGCGCGCGAGGGCGTTCCAGAGCTCGTCGGGGACCTCGGCGTCGCGCGAGAATTGCGCCCGTGGCGGGCTGCCGGTGAGCCCGACGCGCAGCGTCCCCGCCATCGTCTAGGACTTCGGGAGTACGCCCGTCTTGACCAGCACGGCCTCAAGGTCGCGGCTGGTCCGGTTCAGCTTCTTATAGGCCGCCTCGAGCGTCTTGCGCATCCGCTCATCGAAATCCGGGTCATCGCGGATCGTCAGCAGCGCCTCCTTCGCGCGCGTGATCTGCTGCGTGGCCTGTTTGACCGCTGCCGACGGTGCCGCGAGCTGATCCTCGTCTTTCTGGACGCGTTTCTTGTCCTTGATTCCGACCGTGATCGCCGCCTTGACTGCTTCCTTGACCTCGTCCTGGTCCAGGATGAAGTTGGTCCCGGGCACCTCGACGCGCTTGTCAGCAGCCGTCACAACGTCGATCAGGCGTGCGGTATCCACGTCGGGCAGCTCGCCATCATCGCGGTCTCCTGCGTCGAGCAGCTCAACACCCGTAGGCTGACTGGCTGGCGCGTCCGTGCTGGTTCGAGCCGCAAGCGCATCGGCCACTGGGCCCACAAGCTCGTCCTCCTCCAGCGACGGCAGCATGTACGAGCTCATGAAGTCGGCGTCAACGTGTCGGATCTGGTGCACCGCGCTGACCCCCACCGCGATCGAGAGCAGAAAGCTCTCCAGGTGCGCGCGAGCGGCCCGCGGATCGCTCTCAAGCAAGGGCGCGTATACGCGGTAGAGCTCGCGAAGCTGCTCGAGCGAGATCCGCTCGTCAAAGAACGCCAGCCGCAACGGCTCGCTCGGGAGCCTCTGCAGTATCCGGATCAGGTCGAGTAGCTTCAGGCGCAGCTGCACCTCGGCCTCGCCTTTGCGCGCGCTCTCCGGCGCGATCCGCAGCTCGGTCGCGATCTGCCCCGCCGACATACCCCGCTTGACCGATAGCTCCTCGATGAACAGCAGCTCGTTGGTCATCGTGTACTCCACCTTGAGCTGCTTCTGCATCTGCAGCCGCAGCTCAAGGAGCGCGAGGTCCTCCGGCTTGGCGGTCGGCGGGAGGACGGCAACCCGAACCAGCCGCTTGAGGGGATCCTCGACCTCACGAAGCGCCACCACACGGGTGTTCGCATTGATCAGCAACCCCGTGTGGGTCATCACCCCCGGGTCGGTCTGACCATCCTGGAGCAGCGACTGCTTCAGGGCAGAGAACTGCTCCGGCTTGCGCGCCGCGCGGACGTGGCGCTCGATCAGCTTCTGCGCGGGTTCGCCGTAAGGTTCGCGGCTCAGCGCCTCCCATTCGGGGTCGTCCTGCAGCTGGGCGCGGATCCGATGCGACTGCGGGTTCAGCAGAACCTCATCCACACCGATGCGGATCACCTCCAGCAGCGGCTCCCCCGCAGTCCACGGCATATGCACCGTCTCGTGCCTCTCGGGCGGCATCTTGTGCAGCTCGGCCAGCAGCTGCTGCACGCGCGCGACCCGCTCGGATTCTGTGATCTGAGACACGACTGAGGCAGCGTAGCGCCACCCACCCCCGAAGCGCTCGTCCGCATTTGCTCATACCCTGTGGCGATGTCTGAAGCCGCTGCGGCGATCGACGAGCTGGTGGCCGACGTCCAGGACCGGCCACTGGTGGGCGACCACGACCGTCGCCAGGCGCTCGCCCGCGTACTCGAGGGCCTCAAGGTCAAACCCGGTGACCCGGCGTGGGCCGATGGCCGCGATGTCGTCGGCGAGGCGTTCGAGCGGCTCGTACCGACGGTTGGGCGCCGGAAGCTCGGCCAGTTCTTTACGCCCCTCTGGGCTGCCCGGCCGATGGCCGAGTGGCTGCTGGCTGAGAAGCCGAAGCTTCTGCTCGACCCCGGGGTCGGCTCAGGCGCACTCATGATCGCGGCTGCGCAGGCGCGCAAAGACGGCGCCACGCGGCTGCTCGGCCTCGAGGTCGATCCGCTCGCCCTCGCTATGGCCGCCGCCACGCGAGACGTGCGCAGGATCAAAAAGCTCGAGCTGCGACGAGCCGATTTCCTGCTCGACGACCTCGACGAGCGCCCACAGGCGATCACGTGCAATCCGCCCTACACACGCCATCAGGACATCCCAGCCAACCTGAAGTCCGCGATCCACGACGGCTTCGCGTCGCGCCTGCAGCGAAGCTTTAGCCGACTCGCGTCCCTGCATGTGCTTTTCCTGCTGCGAGCACTCGAGGTCGCCGACAACGATGCGCGGATCGCGTTCCTCGCGCCCGCTCACTGGCTCGACATGAACTACGCGCGCGCGATCAAGGCGACGCTGCTCGAGCACGCGCATGTTGAGGCGCTGATCAGCTTCCCGGTCAAGGAACGTATCTTCGACCACGCCGTCACAACCGCGGCGATCACGTTGATCCGCAAGAGCGCCGACCCTGCCGCACGAACACGGGTCGTTCGGCTCAGCTCGGCCGACTCTACCGAGACGGGTCTGCGCAACGCGATCAACGGGACATCTGGCGCGCGAACCGTCCTCCTGCGCAGCGATCATCGCTGGAGCGGCGCAAGGCGCACTCCGCTCCGCAAGAACGCGATCAAGCTCGGCGATCTCGCGCGCGTGCACCGCGGAATCGCGACCGGATACAACGCGTTCTTCGTACTCAGCGAGGGACGGCGGGCGCAACTCGGCATCCCGCTCCGCCACCTCGTGCCCTGCGTCGCCTCGCCGCGCTATTTCGAAGGCGCAACCCTCAGCCGCAGCGACCTCACAGCGATGGATGACTCGGTGCCCCGTTGGCTGCTGAATCTCAAGAAGGCGCCCCGCTCTGGCCCACTCTCCTCCTATCTACATCACGGCCGTAACGTGCTGGCTGTGCGCGACCGCACCCTCGTTCAGCAACGTGTCACGGCCGGCAGAAAGTGGTTCGAGGTCGAGCTCCCCACGACGGCGCCGATCCTATTTCGCTACCTCAACAGCTCCCACGCACGGTTCGTGCGCAACCTCGCCGAAGCGGCGCCCCTGAACAACTGGCTCGTGATCCGCCCCAACCCCGGCGTTGACCCCGACGAGCTATTTGCGGTACTCGAGGACCTAGGCGACTCGACCTCGTTGGAGAGCGGCTCCCGCCATTACGGCAAAGGGCTATGGAAGCTTGAGCCGCGGGAACTCAGTGGCCTCGCTCTCCCCGGGTCCGCTTAGCAGCTAGCCCAAAACGGCGCCGGGCCAGCGCTATAGCGGTAGCGGAGAGGCGCGCAGCTCCGCCCTGATCTGCGGGCAAGAGTTGTGCCTCACCCCCGTGACGGACTATGCGCCCCAAGCCGAGTTGCGATTGCCTGCGCCCACCCATCACTGCACAATTGATCGATGTCAGCGTTGCGGAGCAGCTCGTCCAGGGTCTCGGCACTTCCTCTGCACGACACGGTGTCGTAGATCGAGACTCTCGTGACCTTCAGGTGCCCGACGATTGGACTGAGGTCCTTGATGAGATCGTAGAAAGCGCGCTGCTTCCAGCGTGGCGCTCCGCGGCCACTGAGGCTGGCGCGAGGCCCTGGCGGACCGAACTCGCGCTCGGACGACGGGGTGGACCAGTACTTGCCGTACGTAAGACAGGCGGCCTCGCGGCTTGCACACCACGCGCGATAGGCGCCAGCGTCGAGATGGTCAAGCCGCCGGTAGAGCGAGGAGTCGAGAGTTAGTGCCCGGTAGCGGTTGAAATGGTTCTCCTCGTCGAGCTCGATCGCAACTTCGTCGATCTGCAAGTCCCACGGCCCAGGGGCGATACGTGGCTGCTCATGGATGCCGCCCAGCATCCGATAGATGCGGATCACCTCCCGGGCGACGCCGGCCACGACGAGGTCATCCCATGTGGGCCGCGAGAGCGTTACTTTGTCGCGCACGTCGGCGACCCGTGACACGAGTTTCTTGAGGTTGCGCGCTCGTTCCCCGCTTCGCGCCATTTGCTATTCCCGTTTGGTTGGAGGCTCGGCCTCTGCGGTCGGGCGCAGGTGGGTCGCCAGCGTATCCTCGGCCACCTGCAGCCGCGTCAAGCGATCGGCCCCTCTGCCTGGCTGACGCCATCTTCTCTGGTCACCTTGATATGCAGGTCGCAGTACTCGTAGATGTCGTCGGTATGCGAAATAACGAAAATCTGCTGAAACTCGCTGCGCGCGAGCTCGGCGAGCTGTCCAATCAGTAGGCGTCGACGATCGGAATCCTGGCTGCTAAAGACCTCGTCCAGGATCACGAATCGCGTCTCGACTCCGCGCTGGTGAGCGAGCGTTCGCGAGAGCGCGAGGCGGAGGCACAGTGATGCGAGATCCTGCTCGCCGCCGGAGAAGCGGCTGAGCGGGTGCAGCTGCCCGGCGTCAGCGATCTGGAGTAGGTAGGACTCTGTGAGGCGGATGATCGGGTAGGTGCCGCCGGTCACTTGCTTGAGCAGATTCGAGGCATCTTGTTCGAGGGTTGGCCGCGCCTGGCGGGAGTGGTGTTCACGGTAGTCCGACAGCGCAGTCGCGACGGCTGCGCGAAGCTCCAGCTCCCGTCGCTCGCTGTCGACGCGCTTGACTAGCTTGTGCCCGTCGGCGAGTCGGGTGCGGGCAGCGGCGACCGATTGGGACTCGAGCAGGATCTTTTGTTTGGCGGTGTCCAGATCGTGACGGGCCTGCTTGAGCTCCTCGGTTAGCCGGTCGCGGTCAGCGACCGCTTGCTCAGGTGCGCCCTCCCCGATCTCGACCTCGGAGACGAGTGAGCGCAGCTGCTGCACCTTTGTCACGAGTCCGTCCACGAGCGGTTGCTGCGTCTCGATGCGACCTGTGACAAGCGTGAGCGAGCCTGCGTTCTCACGTAGCGCGGCGCAGCGGCGAACGGCCTCCTGCGTGTGCTTCAGGCTCGACTGGAGCTCCGCATGCACGGCTGGGTCGTAGCCGTTACCGGCGTTCTGTCGTAGCTGCTCGGCGTACGTGGCGAGCTGATCTGCTGCACGTGTCTTGCGCTCGTTGGCGTCGGCACGTCGGCGTGCGACCTCGGCGGCCTGCACCGCCGCCGCCTTGAGGTCAGGGATCTTCGCTGCTAGCTGCTGGTAGGCGGTATCGAGCCGATGCTCCGCGGTTGCGGCCTTCCTCGCTGCTCCGGTAGCAGTCGTCACCGCGTCGAATAACGCCTCGATATCTCCGGTCTGCCCGAGTGTTTGACGCTGAGCGCGAAGGTGAGCGCCACGCTCCGCGGCAGCTTTGTCAAGCTTGGCGTCGGCGTCCAAGTCTTTGATCGCGCTTGACAGTGTCGCGAGCCGCGCTCGATGGCGCTCGATCTCTTTCTCGTAGTCGGTGACGAGGTCACCGAGGGTGCCCACCAGCGGCTGGTGACAGGTGGGGCACTCCGCGATGTCTGTATCACCGGCGCCCAGAAGTGCGTCACGATGCTTGGTGTCGTGGGCAAGCTGTGCCTCGGCTTCAGCCTTTTGGCCGCGCAGCTCTTGCCGGCGCTCGCGCGTCGTCAGTATGCGCGCCTCTGCGTCGGATAGCGTCAGTAGCTCAGCGTCGATGTCGGCCGCGGCTTTTGCCTGGTGGTGGGCGTCGCTCGCTCGGCGCTGTTGTTCCTCAGCCTGCTGACGTATGACAGCAGCCGCGCGCAGCTGCTCCCCGAGATCGTTGAGCTGCTGCTGGGTACTCGCGAGCTTCACCGTGGGGTCCTCGCCGTCCGCAATCTCACCGAGCTCGTTCAGCGCATCTGTGGCGGTGGCGAGTTCTTCCAGCGCGCGACGCTCTTGCACGCGCAGCGCCTCGACTTGCTCGTGGTTGCGCCGGCGCAGCTCCATCTCCCGCTCACGAGCGGTCAACTTATCCGTGTTAGCGGCGACGGGTTCGAGCTGGGCAAGCTCGGCGCTTGCGGTCTGCGCTGCCTCCAATCGCTGGCGGAGCCCGTCGAGGACCGCTTGCTCGCGCGCGAGTTCGCCTGCCGCCTGCTCGGCGGCGAGGCGACGCTTGCTGTGCTCGGTGATCTGCGCGGTCAGCACGTCTATGCGGTTTGTCGCGTCCTTTAGCTGTGTCTCCAGGCGGGTGAGCTCGGATTCGAGGCGACCAATCGCTGGCGCCGACTCTTGGGTTTCGCGCTCGCATCGTTCGACTTCAGCTCGAAGCTCATCGATGTCGGGTGCCTCATCGCGCAGAGCGCCGACGAGCGCGTGCTGTTCTCGCGCGTCACGGGCCGCGATGTCGGCCGCTCGACGCAGATGCTCGATGCCTAGGAGCCGCTCCAGCTGGTCGCGTCGCTCGCTCAAGCTCTTCGAGGAGGAGAGCGCCTGCACCTCCTTCTGGCGGGCGTAGAAGGTTCCGGAGAACATGTCCTGCGTCAGCCCCAGCTGCACAGCCACCTCGTTCGAGGTATCGGTGAGCCCTCGCGCGATCTCCTGGCCACTCGCAACGTCGCTTAGCGACGCGTCCTTTCCGTCAATACGCTCGACCCGGAGTGTGCGCCCGGCGATCTCGAACTCCAGCTCGACACGGCATTCCTCGCCTTCGGCGTCCTGACGCAGGACCCGCTGAGCTCCTGGGCCACGCTTGCGCCCGAACAGTGCCCACTCGACGGCGCCGAAGATTGAGCTCTTGCCCGCGCCGTTCGGCCCGGTGATCGAGAATAGACCCGACGCATTCAGGTCCAGGTCGAACTCCGCGAAGGAGCGGAAGTTCTTGCCCTTGAGGTGATGGAGCTTCACGCGCCGATCTCCTCGGCCGCCCGCGTCACGCAGGCTTCCGCGCGGGCGATGAACTCGGAGGCCTCGACGCCTCGCGGCACGCGGTGTGAGAGGAAGTCACGCAAGTCTTGTGGCGCCGCTGGGCTGGCTCCCGCCGCAGCGGCGTCCACAAACGTGGGGTCGAGCTCGAAATGGAGGCAATCCCTAAATGCGGTGCCGACATGACGACGATCGATCCCTCCGTAAGCTTCCACCGTCACCGAGCGGATCGGCAGCTTCACGATCGCCCCAGAAAGATCGTCTCGCTGCGCCGCAGCTGCAATCGTCTCCGTGAGATTCTCGGTCTGCGACGCGTCGACAGCCGGCAGACAGATGTGCCTGCGACAGGCAAGGGGGTGCTTCGTCATGAAGCCATCGTCGAGTGGGTCCGCGGCCAGATCGATCTCAACGATGCACTTGCGGGCATCGTCGGCCCATGTGAGCTGCTCTAGCGAGCCGGCGTAGGCCGCGTTCTGGCGCACCCGATCGAACTTGTGTAGGTGACCGAGGGCGATGTAGTCGAACTCGGCGACGGCTTCCAGGGTCTCGCCCGAGAGCTCGACCGATCCAGCCTCCGAAGAGCCGACGTGCCCAAGTCCATCTAGGCCGACATGCGCAACGAGAACGTTGAACCGACTGCTCTCAATCGGCTTGGCTTCCGTGATCCATTTGCTCATCTGGTCACGGTCGTTGCAGTGTGGGATCGCGGTGACCGCGAGCTCGCCGATCTCGACAACCTGTGGTTGGCTGTGCACCGCGCACACCCCCCCGAAGCGCTCCAAGAGCGCGAACACGTGGTCGGCCGCGGTCACCCGCGGCGTCGAGTGGTTGCCCGAAACGATGACGAGCTGGATGTCAGCGTCCCGGATTCGGGCGATCTGATCGAGACCAACGCCAAGAGCGGCGGCTGACGGATGGTAACCGTCGAAGAGGTCGCCGGCGTGGATGACAGCCACGGGCCGCAGCTCCAGGATTTTGTCCACCGCACCAGCGAAGGTGTCGTAGATGTCCTGCTCGCGGACGTTGCGCCCACGTTCGTTCGTGTAGTGCAACTGGCGGACGCCGAGGTGGGTGTCGGAGAGGTGAACGATCTTCATGCCATGTACTTCGGGAGGAGTCCGAGCAGCCGCAGGCGCAGCCGAATCGCAGGGACCGACACATCGAAGCGTTCGGCAAGCGCAGGCAGGTTGAAGCCGGAAGCCCGCGCGTTCTCGGAGACGAGGAGTTCGGGCATCAGCAGCTCCCGAGCGAAGGCGTCCGCCTCCCGCTCACGCTGATATAGGTCGGGAGCCTGAGGATCGTCTACGTTGCTAGCGATTTCGACGATGTCCTGGGGACGGTCCGCAAAGACCCCGCCCGACCCGTCTACGTGCATTCGGAAGTGGCCGATCTCGTGCGCGATAGTGAACCGCTTGCGACGAGGGCTACGGCGAGACTCGGCGCGGTCGACCCAGATGATCATGTCCTGAGGATCGAGCATGCCCGATAGGTGGCCTTGATCGGTTGGCGCGTTTGGAAGTGTGCGTATATCGTCGTGTTCATCGACATAGAGAGCTAGCAACGATCTTGCAATGCGTTCCACGGGTACCGGTGGTACCTCTGCGGTGTCGTAGTTTTCCTCGAACTCGCGGAGCAAAGCTTGGGCCGATGTGGCCGGATCAGGCGTCGGGGCCTCCATAAAAGAGGCGTTCAACGCGCTCAACCTCAGGGTCAGGCAACAGCTCGGAGGCGCGTTCGGTACGGCGCGGCGGGGTGGCGGCCCCGGCGCCGCGTCCCATGGCCGGCGCGGCGCTCAGCCGGGGTGCCTCGCCGGTCGGCTGAGCCCCTGCGAGGAGGTCCTGAACGTCGATCTCGAAGATCCGGGCTAGCGACTCCAGCAGGCGGGACGCGAGCTTCGTGCCGAGCAGCTTGCCGGTTTCCAGCCGGTGATAGTTGCGGTCCAGTGCCTTGCGTCCGGCAGCGCCTGTTATGCCGAAGTCAACCGCGAGTTGCTCGACGATCTCGTCGGGTTCGATACCGCGCGCATCGCGCATCGTCTTGAGAGCCTTTGGCAGCATCCCGGCAGGTCCGGAGGTGCCGAGGAGCTCGTCGATGACGGCCACGGCGCGTGCGTAAGCCTTGCTCTCCTCAGCGCTCGGGGTCGGAGCCGGACCCCGAGCGAGAAGCACGTCGGCGAGCATACGCGCGAGCTCATCGTGCTCGTGGCGGGGCACCAACCGCAGGTAACACTCGATGGGGCGCGCTGCGCCGGCCTGCATATCACCGACGGCCTGCCAGAAAGCCCGATCGAATGCCTCGTTGCCAGCCTTCATGAGCTTCTCCAGTCATTCGGGTGGATGCGGCCACGCTTCAGTGCATCCCCGATCTCGTCAGCGATACGCAGATCGGGGCGGCGCGTAGCCAGTCGCGCCGCGGCGGCCAACTGCGACTCCTGCGCATCGACGCAGGTCGTGGCTATCTCGGCGGCGATGGAAGTGACCGCCGGCTGGCGGTCTGGACGCTTCAAGCGCAGCAACATGCGCACCGAGGCATCGTCGATCGCTTTTTGGATCTGAGTGCTCGCCAGACCGCGATCATTGCCACGCTTGCGGCAGATCCGCTCGATGACCGGGACGGCACGCAGGACCAGCACGCGGATCACAAGCTCCAGGCGCTCATCGCCGTCGGTGATCATGTCAACGCGCACGAGCTCCAGCTGGGCGTCATCTAGGCGCCCGAAGGCATGCTCGTCGTTGGTGTCGAAGCGTCTCACGCTCACTAAGCCGTGCTCTCGCGCGGACTTCTTACGCCGTCGAGCTGGGGGCTCTGCCGGAGCTTATTCAGCACGCGGTGCATCGCCGTGTCCACGGCGCCGCGCGACATGCTGTGCCGGGCGGCGATCTGCGCGGGCGTCATGTCGAGGAAGATCCGCTCGATCACCAGCTCGCGCTCGCGTTCGGACAGACCCTCGAGATACGGGCCGAAGGCCAGAGCCTGGGCACTGGCGGAGATGACCGCCTCGTCGGCGGTGGGGGTGATCACCTCGTCGTCGGTCCCCATGCCGTCCGCGATCGTGCCCGGGTCCACCGGAAAGGCAGCCTCGCTACCACGAGCACGCCAGTAGTCGAGAATCGCCCACTCGAGGTTCTTGGCGGCCACCACGTGGAAGGGCATCTCGAAGTCCAGCTTCTCGTTCAGCAGCTTCACAAGGCGACTCATGAGCTCCTGCGCGATCTCGTCGGCGTCTGCGCTGCGATTAGGTACGCCATTGATCTTCGCGTAGGCAATGGAGTGCCCCCACTGCGCATAGGGCGCCAGAAGACGGGTCAACGCGTCCCGTTCGCCAGGCACGCTGCCGACGCCGCGCGCGTCGCGCAGCGCCTGCAGGTTGGTTGCGTCACGTGCTGCATCTGGCGAGGTGTCCGTCAAAGGTTGCCCTTCGTTCGCGCGGCCTCCACTCAGCCCTCCACGACAAGGCCGCGAGTGTGTCCGCCGTTCTTACAGGGCGGACCGGACTTTGTGGTCTGGCGACCCATACCGCGGGCGACGGCACCTCAACCGTCGCCCGCGTGACCGCCTGGAGCGGATGCCGGCTAGCGCTTCCTGCGCCGAGGCGCACGCTGCGATAGCGCGGAGCCCGCGACGCGCTTGGCCGGCTTGGAGTAATTGCCGCGCATCACCTTGGAAGCCGTTCGCGCGACGCGCGCCGAGGTCTTTCGAGAGCGAGCCATGGGTCGGAACTCCTTTCGTTGGCCGAACCGGGTGCCGGCCTTCGCTCTCTAAGCCGGAGGTGGCGGCCAGGATCTCACGATCCGCCGCCAGCGAATCCCTTGCCGACCCGGCTGGAGGCTATTTCCGCCGTTTGGCTGCGGGCTCAGTGCTGCGCCGGCGATGACCTGCGCCTACGAGGTTGTTGATCGCCGCAGTGGCTTTGCGTGAGCCTTTTGCGAACGCGCTCTTTGCGTCCTCGCGCACGGGAGCACGATCCGCGACCACACGAATTCCGTGGGAGTTGGTGCTCTCGAGCGGGCTGGTCATACTCGTAGTTTACGCAGCTCGGGCGGACGCCTTCAATTCCACAGCCTGACGAGCTCGTCGTGGAGGGCGATGTCGATCGTCTTGCGGATGCCGGGGGCGGCCTCCTCCGCTCGGTCGAAGATACAGCTCCCGGTGGGCTGGGTCGATGTGAGCGTGGCCGCGCCGACGATGATGCGCTCGCGCCCGGCTGGCTTCGTCCACACGAGCGGGATACCGCGAACCGAACGCCAGCGGCTTGCGTACGTGTCCGGGTCCCACTCCACGACGGACCCCTGTGTGATGGCCTCCACTGCAACCCATTTTGAGTCCCAATCGAGCGCGACGCCGATCACGGTGGAGGCGTCGACGTGGACGCGATCGGATGAGCCCCAGAGCGTGACCTCGCGCCGATCGTAGTCCAGGCCCCAGAGAGCGAGACCCAGCGCTTCCTTGGTGGCGTCAACGCCGACGGCCGCGAGCGCGGCCCGGACACCGGCCAGCGACCCGGCGAGGATCTCCCGCAGCTTGATCTGGCGCGCCTGTAGGCCCGAGGCCGGCAGGCATCGACGGCGGCCTCTCACCGCGCGCTTCTGCGCGCGCTCGGGATAGAGCGTCGGTGGTTTTCCGGGTCCCTTGCGGCGGCGCGCCTCGTGCATCAGCTGCGCCACCTCGGCGTAGAAGTCTGCCCAGTAGGCCACAACGTGCGCCTGGGCTAGGCGAGCCCGGTTGGCAGACTCGAGCTCGCGGCGCACGTGTCGGGACAGGCGCGGCGAGCTCTGGCGGGTCAGGACGGCTACGTGATGGTTGCCCGTGGCACCGTAGATCCAGCGCAGCAGGTTCTGGTCGGTGAACGACAGACCGAGGAACACGCAGACACCGTTCAACGCCTGGCTCATGAACTCGTCCTGCCAGCTCCCTGGGGACCAGACCGCGTAGTCGCGCTCGGTGAGCACCACTGCATCGTTGGAAGGGGTACCCGTGAGCAGGCCATGGAGATGGCGGACGAATGCTGCCCCCTCTGGCTCGGAACTGTTGTCCTCCCGGGGATGGGCGCTCACGCCGACGTCCTGCAGCGCGCGCTCGAGGAGCTGGTCGTAGTTGAAGGTCGCCAGCTGGATCTCCGGGTAGGCCTTCTTCCACGCGGCGATCTCCCGGGCGAGTGGCCCAGGCTCGAAGTGGCCGGGGCCCTTGCCTCTGTAGAGGTGCTGCTCGACGCGCTTGACGAACTCCTCGTCGCTTCCGGCGAGCACTCGCGCGGTAGCTGCCATCCCGAGCAGCCCCGACTCGGCGGCAGCGTCCAGCCACGCCACCCGATCGTTCTGATCAAGGGAGGCCGGGGCGCCAGCCTCCAGGAGCGCGCGCACCAGACCAGCCCACGAGGGCAGGCCGGCCTCCATAGATGTTCCCGCCCCCAGGACGAACGTGAGGTCCTCGGCACCGGCCAGCCGCTCGATGATCGGCTGCGGATCGTTCTGTGGCTGTGCCACCAGAAAGCCGGGCCGCTCCTCGATCGGGACGCTCGCCCCGGAGGACTCGAACCCGGCGACGAGCGCGCCAGCTCGACCCAGCAGCTCGGATAGGTCAGCTAGTTCGCCGCGACGCACAGGCACACGGTACGCGGCAGTTCGCACCACACGACACCTCCCCCCACCGCGGATCGTTCACCCCGGCGCCGACTTCGGTCGTGGACTCCTCCGACAACCTGAACGTCTTCGTGGACACGAGCGGCGTGATCAACCACTACGACAACAGCCCCGGCGGCGGCGAGGTCGTCGCAACAGGCTAATGGTGCCGAGCGCGGCGCCGTGGACACGGGGTGCTGAGGACTCACGGAAGGGTCTCGGGTAGCTCGACCGCGAGGTCGATCCCCTTTCGCCGCCGCCCCGGGACTGCTTCCGCAATTCTGACCCGTAAAAACGGGGCGATGCTGGCTCTAGGGATTGCTATAGGGATCGAAGAGTCGGAAGGATCCTCGCGCGAGGCGGGAAGTCCAGGTCGGGGCGGTCGCCACCACGGGCAGGGATTTCATGCAGAACGAACGTCCCGGGCACTCGACCGCGCCGCCGATATGGCTTGAGCTCACCCAGTCATCCTCGGCGAGCCAGCGAGTCAGCTCGCAAGCGGTTGAGCCTGGCCGCACGCGGATCCGTCCGCGACGCGGCGTGAGATATGGGTTTCGACCAACTCAACCCGTGCTAGGCAGAAATGGACAAGATCCCCTTCTCCGTCTACGACTTCTTCGGCTATCTCGCAGCCGGCACCCTGCTGCTCGCTGGGCTCGTCGCGGCCTTTGCCGGAGATGGGATGCTCAAGCAGGACCCGAGTGTGATCATCGCGATCCTGCTCGTGATCGTCGCCTACATCGCCGGCCAGGTCGTCGCTAACCTCGCCGGCTTCCTCATCGAGACGAAGGTCGTAGCCGACGGCCTCGGGCGCCCGACTACGCACCTCTTCGGCCAGGGAAGCCGGCGGATGGCGTGGCTCCTGCCCGGCTACTACCGACCGCTGCCGGGCGAGACTCAGAAGCGAGTCCTGGCACGATCGACAACGCTCGCTGGGATCAGCACGCCAGACGAAGGCCTTTTCTACCACTGTCACGCGCTCGTGAGGAAGCAGCCGGCAGCGCTTGAACGGCTCAACACGTTTCTCAATCTCTATGGCTTCTGCCGAAACGTCTGCCTGGCACTCCTGATCGTTGCGCCAGCGCTCGTCATCGGCAGCCGGATCGGCGCCGCGAAGACTGGCAGCATCAGCCCCGGCTGGTGGGCGTTGGCCGCGTTCGTTGGCGCGATCGGGACCTTCTACCGCTACCTCAAGTTCTTCCGCCAGTACAGCGTCGAGCTCTACACCACGTACGCCGAGCTCGACTAATGCCGCTCGTCGTCCACTTCCTCAACGTTGGCGAGGGCGACTGCACGATCATCGAGTTCCCCAGCGGCCACGTCGGCATGGTCGACATCAGCAACGTCAAGACACTGGACAGCGACACCCGACGCGAACTACTCGAGAGCTACAGCGACGCCGAGTACGCAATGGCAAAGCAAGCTGGGTCGGCAACCCTCGCCCACCTGGAGGAGGCGTTCCTCCGAAAGGCCGCCGCTCCGACGACAGACGCCCTCGAGTACTTCGATGCGCACCTCGGACCCACACGCAACCTCTTCCGGCTGATTATCACCCATCCCCATATGGACCACGTCAGCGGCCTGCACCGCCTCCACACCCAGGAGCCGAAGGACGTCATCAACTTCTGGCACACCGGCTACGACAACTTCGACCTCGACGACGCCGATTGGAGCGGCGGGCGCTACAGCGAGCTCGACTGGCTCATCTACAAGCAGCTCCGCGCCTCCGAGTCGGACCCCAAGGCACTGCACAAGCGCCAAGGCGACGAAGGCGAGTACTGGACCGCGGATGGCATCGAGATATGGGCGCCGACACTCGAGCTAGAGGGACTAGCCGTCAGCAAAAACAACCAGAACATCCTCAGCATGGTGTTGAAGATCAGCCACGCCGGGAGGTCCATCTTGCTCGGCGGCGATGCAACCGCAACAGAGACCTGGCCCGCCATCTACAAAGACATCGACATGACAGGCATCGACGTCTTGAAGGCCTCCCACCACGGCCGCAACAGCGGTTACCACCAGCCGTCAGCCAAGGAGATGTCCCCCTGGCTCACCATCACCTCGGTCGGCCAGAAGGAGCACGACGCGACCGAGAAGTACCGCCGCTACTCCGACCACACAGTCTCAACGCGCTTCACCGGCGACATCCGAATCACGATCGACGACGACGGCACGCTGAGATACCCACCGAACCTCGAGGATCACTGGCGCCCCAAGAAGCCGTAAACCTTTCCGACTCCAGCACGCAGCGACCCACCGCTCAACGCTCAGTCCGGCTCGGGCAACAGGATGTGCCGACGTCGACGCACGCCCACCCGAATAACCACCTTCGGGCACCGAAGTACCTCAACCTCGGTCGACGCGATCTCATGAGGCTCGAGCGCCCCATTCTCTCCGAGGCGCCACGCACCCAGCCCTGCCAGCGTCGCGTCCACCGAGTCCAGCCGCGTAGCCTGGATGAGCACGATCGGATGAGGAAGCAAGACTTGCGGTTCGTCCGCGACGACCTCGGCCGTGGCAGCGTCCTGGGCGCTTGGAGACGCAGCGCCCCCAGGATGACTGTGCCAACTTCCCAAGTACCGGTACCGGGCCTCGCTCGCCTCCCGCACAGCGTCCATCAGCGCCTTTGTCGTCGCCGGATGCGGCTCGAAACTCGTGGGTCGGTGTTTGGCGCGCGGCCCCGGACCATAGGCACACGCAACGAGAGCACCGTCGCCGTCTTCGTAGCCGAAGAGGGCACCTCCGGTCTCAACGCGAGGACGTTTCAGCGTCTCGTGCTCGATGAGCGCTCGAGCGCGCGCACCGAGCCACACCGTCCCCGTCACGCGCACAGCGGGCAATCCGCCCGCGCGACAAGCGTGCCCTGCCGCCAAGGATGCTCGCCGCGGAAGTTTACGATCAAGTAGTTGTAGTTCGGCTGCGGATATTCGGACTTGCGAGTGGCGCAGACCGTCGTGCGCGCGGCGAGCGCGGCGAGCGCGGTCGCGTCGAAGCCCGCCCCGGAGAACGCCGGGTGGCTACAGCCGACCGGAGTCATGTTGCTCCGCGGGCCCGCCGCTGGCGTCGGAATATCCCCAGCGTCCTGGGCGAGCACGAAGCAGAAGAAGCACGGCCCTTCGGGGGCGAAGACAGCAACCTCACCGCCGAAGCTGCCAGCAGCCAGCGATGCGACGACGAGCGTCTTTCCCTGCTCACGGCAGCGACGCTGCAAGATGCGCGTGACCACCTGCGAGCCGGTCGTGTCCACGACAACCGCGGCACCAGCCAACAGCTCGTCAAGGCGCACGCTGTCGCTGGCCCCTCCCCCGATCTTTACGTCGTGTGGACGAATCTCCACGAACGGATTGAGCCACTCAGCATCCGACACGACAATATCCTGCTTCCTCATGCCGGCATATTGCGTCGAGACGACGTGCCGGACAGCGTTGTTGACGTCGTAGAAGTCGTGGTCGACGACATCGATTTGGCCGACGCCAGCCTTCGCGAGCTCGAGCACCACTGGCGCCCCGAGCGACCCCGCGCCGACAACCAGGACGCGGGCAGCGGCGAGGCCGACAAGCTCAGGGATGCGCCTCGCTCGCTCTCCGGGTGTGAGGGCCTGTGCCCGAACAGCACTCATAACTTGAGCAAGGCCTGTCCTGAACACGCGCACTCGCAGAAAGACCCACATTCGGCGTTTCTCCCCCAGAAGCGGTCCTTCCTCGACGAAGGTCACCGCGATCCAGCCCTCCGCCGCGTCTCGCTTGCGCTCGCGGTCGAGCACCTTCACGATGCGACGAAGAATCTGCGCATCGGATGCCATCGCCGCGTTCAGGAGTGCTTCATACCCCGGCCAGCGTGGAACATCCAACGTGAGCTCGGTCCACGTGGCGACGTGGCGACTGCCCTTGTTTGCCTTGTACCGCTCAACGAGCCCTGAGTCGGGCGCTTCGAAGCCGTCGACGCCCGTCGCGATCCAGCTGAATCCGGGCAGCGCGTCCACGAACTGCAACTCGCCTCCATGGCTGGGGGCGTCGAGTACCCAGAACGGGTCGGGTACCAACATCGCCTTGCCCAGCTCGTACGTGATGTGGCCGCTGATCGGCTCAGGCATGTCGGCCTGCCCGGCGGCAATAGCCTCGGGCCCCCGTTCGCTGTCTTCAAGCAGCCAGCGCAGATCCTCGCCTACGAGCTGAGCAGCCGACATTGCCGGCCACCAATCACTCGCCGGGTCCTCGAGCAAACAGAAATTCCCGCCACCCGGATTGAGCACCTGG
This sequence comes from uncultured Solirubrobacteraceae bacterium, assembly GCA_963737025.1. Taxonomy (GTDB): domain Bacteria; phylum Actinomycetota; class Thermoleophilia; order Solirubrobacterales; family Solirubrobacteraceae; genus Palsa-744. The sequence goes on along the minus strand of CAVTRA010000003.1, from coordinate 169,880 downwards.
TGTCGTTCCAAAACCGGCGGTCCGTAGACGTCTGGCGGACTGTCCGGATAGTCGAAGGGGAACGCGACAACGATGTCAATCTCCTCGCCACCGAAAGGCAATGACGTCTCCACTCTGAGCAGCCCGTCGCGCTCAAACGGCGCAGCAGGCAGTCCGCGTTTCGCGAACTCCTCGAGCTCCCAGTCGCGTCGCTCTGGCTCTCGCTCGAACCAAGCAGGACGAGGCTCAGGCGCCGTATCGCTCACGACGGGCGGGACGCTGCGGCGTCTTCTCGTAGCCCGGTGGTGGCACGTTCGGCGGCTGGCGCGTGCGTGGCGGACTGCCACTGGGAGGCGCGGAACCCTTCTTCGCTCCTCCATCGTCATCGTCGTCCCACCCGTACCTCTCCGCGTAGCTCTCGTCCGGCCCGAGCTCATAGGCACCCTCGCCGGTGACCGTGAGCACGATCGTCCCCAAGTCCTTTGTCTGTAGCACGTTCTCGCTGCCGACCTTCTCGTCGTAGATCGCGACCATGTCCTCGTGCGGGTGACCGTGGCGATTGTCCTCGCCAACCGAGATGACAACCGCCTCTGGGTCAATTGCGTCGAGCGCGTTGAGCCACGGATCGTCGCCTTTGTCGTCCATCACGAAAGTCCGCGACCCGTGATGCGAGGCGTGCAGGATTTGGCTCTTGAGACCGGACAGATCGTTCTCGTCCGTGCGATCCTCGTAGTACCCGACGATGCGCTCCCATGCCTGCAGGTTCGAGTCCCCAGCGAGCAGCAGGCTCACGCCCTTGTAGGTGAGGCGGTAAACGCCACAGTTTTCATGAACCACTCGGCGTGCGTCCTCCTCGCTGAGCGTCTCCTCGACGTCAACGTAACCGGGCGGCGAGAAGCAGCGCACCGAAACCTCGCCCGACCCGCCGAGCTGCGCGACCGGACTGCGCGAGCCCTTCTGCCACACCTTGGCATCGTCCGACTTGCTCTCCACCACCTTCTCGAACGCCTCGTAGTTTTTCGAGAGCTCCTTCTTCGTTCCATACTGCGGCACCCAGATCTCGCCGATCTCGAACTGCTCAGCAAGGTCACCGATCCCCCATATGTGGTCATCGTGAGCGTGCGTGATAATGAGGTAATCGAGCCGGGGCTTCCCGCCCGAGCCCTGAGGCAAAACGTCGCGCAGCACCTTGAACGTGTCCACGGTGCCATGGCCCTCAGCACAACAGACGTCGACGAGCATGTACTCGCCGTTTGGCAGGGCGATCAGCGTGCTGTCGCCCTGGCCCACGTCTAAGAAGATCGCTTCGAATCTAGCCATGCGTTGAGCCTACGGGATGTCGCAAGATCCGTTCAAGGGGTTGAAATGCACGATCCACACTGCGGGTCACACACGGCCAAACAGTAGGTCGAGCCCCGGCGCACCACTTGCCTTGAGGGCCGCCTCCGCTTCGCACTGTTCCGCCGTGCCGCCCGTGCGGTTGTTCAAGGCGCCGTTGTGCGGGCCGTAGACGTCTGTACAGAGGTCTCCCCAGTCTTGCTTTGAAATGGGGAGCTCGAACGTGCGACCGCCACCGAGCGCAACGTTGGCTGCTGAGCGTGCGAGGAGCGCAAGTTCGGGGCCTGGCTCCCCAAGCTGGTTGGCTATGTCTCGGCAGAGCCGCACGGCAAGGGTCGCACACCAAATCGGCACCGAGTCCTCGGTCCGGAGCCTTCGCAGCAGACGCCAATCGCCGCCGGCCCACCACCGCGGAACCGCGGCTGAACCGTCCGGGTTGATCGCCCAGGAAAGCGGCGGAGGCATCCTGGTTCGCTGGAAATCTTCGCGCTGGTAGGCAGCGAGGCGCCCGAGCTGTTCGGCGGTTACGGGGCGACCTCGAGCGTTGAGGATGATGCGGACCGCCTGGGTCGATATGGGGCACTGGAGATCGTCAACGAGCTCGATGACCGCGGCCGCGAGGGAATCGGGCCGACGCGCTCGGCGCAATGCAAGTTCAGCTGGCCGGCTCATTAGCGGATAGCTTAGCCGATAGCCAAATGAATAGCATCCCCGCCTCGTAGGAGGTAGGTTGCCACTCGGCGATCGGGGAGAAAGGTCACTCGGCTCAGCGAGAGCTTCTGGAGCAGGCCGGCCGGCTGCGTCGTCGGTAGGCGTGATTCCAAAGTTCAGCAGGGCGGTATGCTCGATAAAGCGCTCTTATCGCCGCGATGCACGCGAGGCCTGCTGCCCGTTCAAGGCGCCTGCGAGAACTGGCAGGATGGGCGATGTGGCCGCCGCGACAGCGCGTATCGACGCCCGGTCGATTGCCGAACTGGCCCGGGTCCTGTGCGGACGAGGCGCTCAACGCCGATCGGCTTCGCTCGCAAAGCGCCGAAAGCTGCTCTCTGCATCCATTCAAGACGCCCAAGTCGAGCTAGAGTCGACGACTGTGTTCCCCCGATTTGCGAACCACTCCTGCCCGATTTGCGAACCGTTCGCGAACCAGACCGTCGAGCCGGGCCGTCGCGGCCCGTCGCGGTCAGTCGCCGTCTGTCGCCCTCAAACCCGCATTCGAAAGCCATTTTGTCTTGATTCGTCGCACCATGTCGCGATGAGTAATGCAATCGGGGCGCCGAGATTCGAACTCGGGACCTCACCGACCCGAACGGTGCGCGCTACCAGGCTGCGCCACGCCCCGATGAGCGACCAGTATCCCACACGGCCGCTGCCGCTATGGTCGCGATTGTGCCAGCCACCGCCTCCGAGATCGTCGCCGAGCTCGATCGCATCCTCAAACCGGAGCGCTTCGAGGACTACTGCGTCAACGGCCTGCAGGTGCCGGGCGCCGAGCAGGTGCAGACGCTCGCGACGGGCGTATCGGCGCACGCGGAGCTGTTCGAGCTGGCCGCGCGCGAGCAGGCGCAGCTGCTGCTCGTCCACCATGGGCTGTTCTGGGGCTCGGGCATCACGGCGATCGACGCGCTGCTGAAGCGCCGGCTGCAGACTCTGTTCGACGCGGGTATCGCGCTCGCTGCCTACCACCTGCCGCTGGACGCGCACGGGCAGTTCGGCAACAACGCGCTCCTGGCCGCCGCGCTCGGCGCGAGCGACGCAGACAACCTGACTCCCTTCGCACTGCACAGCGGGCAGCCGATCGGTTTCCTCGCCACCTTCCCTGGCGACGGGCTGCCTGCGCAGGAGCTGTTCGCGCGCGTTGCCGAGATCATGGGGCGCGAGCCGCTCGTGTTCGAGGCGGGGCCACCGCGCGTGCGCCGCCTGGCGATCGTCTCGGGCGCGGGCGCCGACTACACCACAGACGCCGCCGCTGCCGGCGCCGACGCGCTCCTCACCGGGGAGCCTGCCGAGCGCTCGATGGCGCTTGCGCGCGAGACGTGCGTGCACCTGATCGCCGCGGGCCACTACGCGACGGAGACGCTCGGCGTCAAACGTCTCGGCGAGCACCTTGCGGAGCGCTTCGACCTGCGCCACGTCTTTCTCGACGTGCCCAACCCGGTCTGAGACGGCCGCTGGGCGGCACTCCCATGCTCGAGCGGGAGGTGTGTTCGATTTTGACATGGCGCCCGCGCGACCCGGAAACTAGGGTTGCGGAATCCGCCGAACAGGCATGCCGTTTGCCTATCCAAACGACGCGCCAGCGTCTAACATCACGGGTAGTTCATTCGCCTGAATAAATTTGAGGAGGAAGCCACGATGGAGGCAGCGGCCGCCGCGTCGAGTACTGCGTCGCGCACAATCGCCGATCTGGTCGCGAATTCGGCCGATGCGCATGCCGAGCAAGTCGCGCTCCGTCACAAGCGCGACGGCGTGTGGCTCGAGGTCACGTACGCGCAGCTCGGCGACGTCGTTCAGGAGATCGGGCTCGGCCTGATCGACGTCGGCATCCAGCCTGGCGAGCGGTTGTGCCTCCTCGCCAACACCCGTCCCGAGTGGTCCTACGTGGACATGGCGGCCACCGCGGCCGGCGCGGTAGTGGTTCCGATCTACCAGACCAACTCACCGGAAGAGTGCCTGTGGGTGCTCTCGGACTCCGACGCGTGCGCGGTCGTGTGCGAGGACGCCGAGCAGCTCGCCAAGATCGCGGCGATCCGCGATCAGGTCCCGAACCTGCGCACCGTGATCGTGATCGACCCGCCGGCAACGGCCGCGGACAGGAGCAGCTCCAATGGGTCCCCGCAAGACGGCGAGCACTCGGAGGTGCTGACGCTGGATGCGGTCCGCGAGCGCGCCGCCAAACGCTCACCTGAGGAGCTCGAGGCGCGTCGCGCGGGAGTGCGCCCGGAGGACCCGTTCACGTTCATCTACACCTCCGGCACCACGGGGCCGCCCAAGGGCTGCGTGCTCACGCACGGCAACTACCGCGCGATCGTCGACATGATCAGCGAGGCCGGTGAGATCAAGGGCGACGAGGTCATCTACCTGTACCTGCCGCTCGCGCACTCGTTTGCGCTGCTGATCCAGCTCGCGGTGTTCGACCTCGGCGGCACGCTCGCGTACTTCGGCGGCGACACCAAGCAGGTGATCCCGGAGCTGCTCGAGGTCAAACCGACGTACCTGCCGTCGGTGCCGCGTGTGTTCGAGAAGATCTACACGCTGGCGCACGGCGCGATCGAGGCGCAGCCGCCCGAGGAGCAGGAGCGCGCGCGGGCGGCGATCGCAGTCGGCGTCAAGGTGCGCGACATGCTCAACCGCGGCGAAGCGGTGCCGCAGGAGCTGCAGGCGGAGTTCGACGAAGCGGACGAGTTGCTGTTCAAGAACGTTCGGGAGATCTTCGGCGGCAACGTGCGTCACGCGACCAGCGGCGCCGCGCCGATCGCGAGGGAGATCCTCGAGTTCTTCTGGGCGTGCGGCGTGCCGGTGCTCGAGGGCTATGGCATGACCGAGACGGCCACCGCGGCGACCGTCTCGACCGTCGAGAACCACCGCTTCGGCACGGTCGGCCGCGCGCTTCCGAACGTCGAGCTGAAGATCGCCGACGATGGCGAGATCCTGATCAAAGGCCCGAACATCTTCGTCGGCTACCACAACCAGGCGTCCACCAGCTTCGGCGCGGTCGAGAACGGCTGGCTGCACACGGGCGACCTCGGCTCGATCGACGAGGACGGCTACCTGTCGATCACGGGGCGCAAGAAGGACATCATCATCACGGCCGGCGGCAAGAACCTCACGCCGGCGAACATCGAGAACGACCTCAAGCAGAGCCGCTGGATCTCCCAGGCGGTGATGCACGGCGACCAGCGCCCGTACCCGGTGATGCTGATCACGCTCGACGAGGAAGAGATCCCGATCTTCGCGCGCGAACACGGATTGCCGGAGGACATCCCGTCGCTCGCGCGCGCGCCTGCGGTCCGGGCGTTGGTCCAGCACGAGATCGACCGCGCCAATGCGAAATATGCGCAGGTCGAGCAGGTCAAGAAGTTCGCGATCCTCGACCATGACCTGTCGCAGGCGACGGGTGAGCTCACGCCGACGTTGAAGGTCAAGCGCAACGTCGTCAACGAGCGCTATGCGGAGCTGTTCGACGCGCTGTACGCCGGCTGACGTGCAACGGCGCTCATAGCTGCGAACATGGAAGGCGATGCGTACCGACCCCTCAGATAACGGCGGGCTGTTCGTCGGGCGCAGGCCCGGCACCGCGCCGGTGCACTTCCGTACGGTGCCGGAACGCGGGGGCGAGACGCGCCAGCGCGTCGACGGCTCGATCGCCCGTTTTATGCTCGCTGGGATCACGCTGCTGTGCCTGCTGTGCTGGGGGCCGATCCCACTCGCGTGCCTGTGGCTTGGCTCGCAGGCCAACTACATAACGGGCAGCGTCAGCCTCGGCATCCTCGTGTCGTTCATCGCGCTGTTCGCGCTGCTGTTCGGCACGCTCGCGGTGATGAAACGCATCGACGGCGCCTGGATCCTGGTGCGGCGAGCCGCGGGCTACGACCAGCGCACGGGAGCACTGGGTCGGATCTTCGCGGCCACGGCGGTCGTAATGGCGCTCGCGTTCGCACTGTGGTTCCTGGTCATCCACGGCCCTGGGGCAGGCCTGGTGGCGCACGGCGGGGAAGCTTGAGCCTGCTCGACTACTACCGCCAATTCGAGGGGATGTCCGAGGAGGAGGTCAACCGGGGACTGCGCGAAGAAGCTGCGGAGCGCCGGCGCAAAGCGCTGACGCGCGTCGAGACGCTCGACCTCTCTCTCACGACCTGGCCAGAGCTGCCCCACCCGCGCATCGTCAACGCGATCACGTTCGTAGCGCGCCGCGGGCTGCACCGCTATCCGCACCTCAGCGGCTCTGACCTGCGCGGCCTGCTGGCCGAGCGCCACGGCGTCGATCCCGAGCGCCTGATCCTCGGCAACGGCGCCGGCGAGCTGCTCAGCGCCGCCACGCGCGCACTGCTCGAGCCGGGCCAGCAGCTGCTCACCCCGTGGCCGTCCTATCCGCTGTTCCCGATCATGGCGCGCCGTGCGCACGGGGTTGCGGTGCCTGTGAGCGGCGGAGTCGACGAGCTGCTTGAGGCCGCCGGACGCGAGCCGAGCGTTCGCGCGGTCGCGATCGCGAGCCCCAACGACCCTACCGGCGAGCTGCTCGGAGCGGCGGAGCTTCAGCGGCTGCTACAGGGGCTGCCGACAGGCGTCGCGGTGCTGCTCGACGAGTCGCTGGTGGAGTTCGTCGACGATCAGCCCACCGGCGCGTCGCTCGGCCTGCTCGAGCAGCACCCGCAACTGCTCGTGTTCCGCAGCTTCTCCAAGGCGTGGGGGCTCGCCGGCCTACGGATCGGCTATGCGATCGGCGCGCCCGGCTCGGGCGAGCTGCTGGCCGAGCTCGCGCCCGACCTGGGTGTCTCAGAAATCTCACAGGCGGGCGCGTTCGAGGCGCTGCACAGCTGCTCGGAGCTGGTTGACCGGCGCGTACAGGTCATCTGCGAGGAGCGCCCGCGCGTCACCGCGGCGCTGCGCGCAAGCGGCTTTGACGTTGCAGACAGCCAGGCCAACTTCGTGTGGGCCGCCCACCCGGCGCTGCCGGGCGGCGAGCTCGCGGCACGCCTCGCGCGCTCGGGTGTGCTCGTCGCCGCCGGCGACGCGCTCGGCGAGCCGGGCCACGTGCGCATCGCCATACAGTCCGCAGCCGCCACCGATCGCCTGATCAACGCGATCGACAAGGCTCTCTGACTTAGCCGACTAGGGCGACGTAGGGCAAGCGATACAAGGACGCAGGGAGCGTGGCCTGCTGCGCACGCGAGCGACCGAGGACGCCGTAGCGCGCCGCCATACGTCGTCCTAGCTGGCGCTGCCTGCCTGGCGCAGCAGTGCGCCGGTGGTGCCCTCGAGGATCTTGCGCCAGGCGCTGACCTCCTCATTGCGCTCGTCGAAGTGCTTGACGACCTTGCGCACGCGCTTGGCGGAGATCTCGAGGCCGTGGCGCTCGGCCACTTCTGCGTAGCGGGAGTACTCGCCGGCGAGCTTCTTGGTCACGGACTCGAACCCGTGGCGCGCGATCTCCACGCGCGAGGCGAAGCTCATCATCGACGTCTGGAACATCAGTTCGTCCGTCGGCTCGGGCTCGATCAGCACGATGTCGACGCCCGGATAGCGCTGCTCCCAGCCCTTGGCGAGTTCGTGTAGACGCTGGTAGGCGAGCAGCTTGAAGACCTGGTATCCGATCTGCGCAAAGCCCATGTCCGCGACTCGGCGCGGGCGCCGTCCGTGCAGCGTGTTGATCTTGTGCGAGAAGTCGTTCACGAAGGGCACGATCGGGTTGATCACGACGACGAGCTTTGCGCCGGCCTGGATCGCAAGGTCGAGGTTGGTCGTAGACATCATCCCGCCGTCAATCAGATCGCGATCGTGGACACGAACGGGGGCGTAGACCATGGGCAGCGCTCCGGAGGCGCGCACTGCGGTCGAGATCGGCACGTCGCGTGAGCCGTCCACGCCGAGCACCACGCGCTCGCAGGTGTCGAGATCGGTCGCGGTGAGATACAGCTCGCACTCGAGCTGGCCGAAGTCGTCGGTGCGGCCGGGCTCGCTGAGCACGTCGTGCAGGTAGCGCTCGATGCCCTCGCCGGTGTACAGGCCGGACGGCAGCCCATCGGCGAGCCCCATGATGATGTCCATCAGCGACACGCCACCGGGCTGTGAGATCACCTGGCGTGCGAGCGACGCGGCGCGCAACGGCATCAGTGCGCCCTTGCGCGCGAACTCCAACAGGTTCGGACGCAGCAGGTCGCCGATGTCGATGTCTTTGAACGGCGGCTTGCCCTGGCGCGTGACGACCCGCATCATCTCCTCGGGGGTCACGCCGTTGGCGGCGAGCGCCGCGATGAACGAGCCTGCCGAGGTGCCGATGTAGACGTCGAAGTTGTTGACGCTGCTGTTCACAGCCAGCAGATCGAGCGCGCGCAGCGCTCCGATCTCGTACACGCCGCCGGTGAAGCCACCGCCGCCGAGCACTAGCGCGGTCTTGTCGCGCCTGGGACGGCGCCGACGCTCGATCGATGCGGGCCGCCCCACTCCACGGGCCGCGATGCGCCTGGTCCGTGGCTTGGCCTTCGTGGCCTGCTCGAGCTTGACAACCTTGCCCATCCATGGACATTCTATGGCTCCGTGCGGCCAAGACCTGCAACCAAAGTCCTCATTCTGCTATGCGGACTTCTACTTGTGGCCGTGCTGGCGCCCGCGGCGGCCAGCGCCGGCAGTGATCTGGCGGAACTGCAGGCTGACTTTGCCCACCAGCTCGCGCTGGCGGGCCCCGCCGATGGCGCCTACGTCTACGACCTGACAAGCAAACAGACGCTGTTCTCCGAGCGCGCGACGGCGATGCGCCCGCCGGCGTCTGTGGAGAAGCTGTACACGGCGACCACGGCGCTGGCGAAGATGGGCGCCTCCACGCGCCTGACGACGAGCGTTTACGGCGTCGGGCGGATGGCACCGGGCGGCGTGTGGGAAGGCAGCCTGTACCTGCGGGGCGGTGGTGACCCGACATTCGGCACGAGCGGGTTCGTCCGCAGCCACTACGGGGGCGTCGGCACGAGCGTCTCCTCGCTCGTCGCCCAGCTCGTGCAAACGGACCACATCCTCCGCGTGACGGGCTCGATCGAGGGCGACGAGTCGTACTTCGATGCGCTGCGAGGCGAGCCGTCGAGCAACTATGCATGGGACCCGTTCCTCGAAGGCACGCTCAGCGCGCTCGCATTCAACCGCGGCGAAACAGGCTCACAACATGTCGCGCACGCGCCGGCGGCGTTCGCGGCACGCGCATTGCGCAATGCGCTGAAGGCGGCCGGCGTGATCGTTCAGGGCCACAGCGGCGCCGCGAGCACCCCCGCGGGCGCGGTCGCGCTCGCACAGGTGCAGTCGCCGACGATCGCACAGCTGCTCGGGCTGATGCTGCCGCCGTCTGACAACTTCTTCGCCGAGACGCTGCTCAAGGACCTGGGCGCGCGCTACGGCGGCGCGGGCACGACCGCGGCGGGGGCCGCCGTGGTGAGGAGCACGATGTCCACGCTGCTGGGCATCCATCCGCAGGTCCTCGACGGCTCGGGCCTGTCGGAAGCGGACAGGACGTCTCCCTACCAGGTCGCCGATCTGCTGGTGGGGCTCGCGTCCACGCCGATCGGCGCGGTCCTGCGCGAACACATGGCCGTTGCGGGGCGCACCGGCACGCTCGAACTTCGCATGCGCGAGACGGGCGCGGCGGGCCGCTGTCAGGGCAAGACTGGGACGCTCACGGGTGTCTCGAACCTAGTCGGCTACTGCCAGGCGGCGGACGGTCACACGCTCGCGTTCGCGATCTTCACCGACAACATTCCGATCGAAACCGCGCACACCTTCCAGGACCACATGGCGATCACGGTCGCCGATTATTGAGAAGGAGCGCCGCGCGCTCAGCCGGCGTGCGCGTGACAGGTCTGGCTCATGGAGAGCCAGTCGATTCGAACGTGGTGGGGCCGGTCGGTGGCAAACACATCGGCCTGCGCCTTGCACGGGATGGAGAAGTGAACGCCTCCGAGCTCGAGCGAGCAGCGCCAGCGCGCGAGCCGAGTGGTCGTGTTGATCACCTGCGAACCGGCGGCCTGGCCGCTGCACTGCGTCGCTGCGTGGAAGCCGCCGTGCAGCTCGGACGCGACCTGCTTGTGAATCTGAGCGGTGATCGCGGCGGCCGCTTCGGAGCTTGTGATCGGGTACAGACCGACGTGAGCACCGGCGAGTGCGAGGGACGTGGCGGGAATTGCCAGTAGCGCGCGTATGTGGGGACTTTACCCTTCCGCCGCGCGCCGCAACGTCTGCCCCCTACGCTTCCCCTTCGCCCTGCTGCGCGGATTCCGTTTCCGGCTGTTCGGTTTCGCCCTCTTCCTGGCCGGGTTCGTCGGCTAGTTCTTCGTGTAGTTCCTGGCGTTCTTCGCTGCTGGTTTCGCGGTCGACGAATTCTTTGAGTTCAGCTTCACTGCCGCCGCCGCTGTACTGTTCGGCGAGCCGCGCGGCGACCCCCCCGGACGCTTCAGCGGATGCGCTGGCGCCTGACGCTTCGCCGCTTGCGCATCCGGAGAGTGCTGGCAACAGCAGGCACGCAACCGCGGCGAGAGCGCACAGGCTTCGGCGAGGCGAGGTCATGTGGATGCTTCGGCGCATCCCACGCTCCGCTTGAGCGCGTCGGCTGTTGGCAGGCGTGCTAGGAGTCGAGCAGCGCGAGCAGCGCGGCTTCGTCGAGCACCGGCACGCCGAGCCTGTCGGCCTTCTCGAGCTTCGATCCGGGGCTCTCGCCGGCGACGACGTAGTCGGTGTTCTTGGACACCGAGCTGGTGACGCGGCCACCGGTGGCGAGGATTCGCTGCGTGGCGGCCTCACGCGAGAGCTCCGGCAGTGTTCCGGTGAGCACGAGCGTCTTGCCCGCGAGCGGGCCCTCCGACGGCGGCGGCCCCTCCTCGTGGAAGCGCAGCCCCAGCTGGCGCAGGTCGCCGATCAGCTTGCGCATACGCTCGTTGTCGAGCTGCGTGCGGATCGCGCTGGCCATCTTCTCGCCGATGCCGGGCGTCTGCGCGATCTGCTCGGGGGTGGCGGCGAGCAGCGCGTCGATGTCGCGGAAGCGCTGCGCGAGGTTGCGGCCGGTGACCTCACCAACCTCCTCGATCCCGAGCGCGAACAGCACGCGCGCGAACGGCCGCTCCTTGGAGGTCTCGATCGCGGCAAGCAGGTTCTTGACGGACAGCTCGCCGAAGCCCTCGAGCTCGAGCAGCTGCTCGGCGCGCAGGCGGTAGAAGTCGGCGGCGGTGCCCACCAGCCCGTGGTCCTGCAGCAGCGCCACCTGCTTCTCGCCGAGGCCGTCGATGTCCATGGCGCCGCGCGAGACGAAGTGCTTGAGCAGCTGCCAAGCGCGCGCGGGGCACTCGGGGTTAGGGCACTTGGTGAAGATGCTGTCGGGCAGCTTGACCGTCTCGGTGTCGCAGAACGGGCAGCGCTCAGGCGGCTGCGGCAGCGGCGGGCGGTCCTTGCGCTCGGCGACGTGCGGTGCCGGTGAGACGACCTGCGGGATCACATCGCCGGCGCGCACCACGATCACCTCCTCGCCCGCGCGGAGGTCCTTGCGCACGATGTCCTCCTCGTTGTGCAGTGTCGCCAGCTTGATCGTCACGCCGCCCACTTCGACCGGCTCGAGCACCGCATAGGGACGCATGTCGCCGAACTTGCCGACGTTCCACATCACACGCTCCAGACGTGTGACGGCGGTTGTGGGCGCGAACTTCCACGCCACCGCCCAGCGGGGGTCGCGCCCGATGGCGCCGAGACGGCGCTGCAACTCGAGGTCGTCGACCTTGACGACGACCCCATCTATCTCGAAATCGAGCTCGCCACGACGCCGCTCCCACTCCAGGCACTGCGCGATCACGTCATCCTCGCCCCCGAGCACCTTGATGCCGCTGTTGACACGGAAGCCGTGCTCGCGCAGCCAGTCGAGCGCCTGCGAGTGCTTGGTGAAGGACAACCCCTCGGTGACCCCAACCTGGTAGACCCAGATGGAGAGCGGACGCTTGGCGGCGTCCGCGGGGTCGAGCTGGCGGATGGTGCCGGCGGCCGAGTTGCGCGGGTTCATGAATGTCGATTCGCCCGCTTCGGCGCGCCGCTCGTTGAGCGCGGTGAAGTCCCGCAGCGACATGTACACCTCGCCTCGCACCTCGAGCAGCGCCGGGGCACCCTCGACGCGCAGCGGGATGGCGCCGATCGTGCGCAGGTTGTGGGTGACGTCCTCGCCGATCTCGCCGTTGCCGCGCGTGGCGCCGCGCTCGAGCACGCCGTCGCGATACAGCAGGCTGATTGCGAGCCCGTCGATCTTGGGCTCGACCACGAACGTGAACTCGGGGTCGGTGATGCCCTCGCGCGCGAGGTGGTTGCGCATGCGCTCAACCCACGCGCGCAGCTCTTGCTCGGAGCGCACGTTGCCGAGCGACAGCATCGGCTCGAGATGTCGTACTTTCTCAAGCCGCCCAACAGGCTCGCCTCCCACACGCTGCGTGGGCGAGTCCGGGGTGACGAGCTCGGGGTGCTCGCGCTCGATCGTTCGCAGCTCGTCCAGCAGCCGGTCGTAGGCGTCGTCGCCGATCTCGGGGTCGTCGAGGACGTAGTAGCGGTAGGCGTGGTGTTCGAGCTGCTGGCGCAGCTCGTGCGCGCGGGCCGCGAGGAGTGCGTCGCTCACGGCTGGATCGGCAGCGCTCACGGGACTGCGTCGTGTGCTGGCCGGTCTCCAGTCGGCGGCGCCAGCATCTCCTCCAGGTCGAAGCGCCGCAGCGCGTCGAGGCTAGGGCGGTCGGTCAGGTCGAAGTGGATCGGCGTTACGGCGATCCGTCCGGCGGCGATCGCCGCGAGGTCGGTGCCGGGCTCGTCGTGGAAGCCGGGGTCCGCGCCATAGATCCAGTAGCGGCGCCGGTGCTCCTCCTCGCGCTCGAGTTTGAGCTCGTCGCGGTAGATGCGTTTGCCGAGGCTCGTCACCTCCACGCCGCCGGGCTCGCCGGCGGGCACGTTGACGTTGAGCAGCGTGCGCGCGGGCAGCGGCACGTCCTCGATGCGCTCGATCAGGCGTGCGACGAACGCGGCGGCCGTCTCGAAGCCGAAACCGCCGTCGAAGCGGTAGTCGAGCGCCCCTGCGCGCGACTGCTGCGATACGGCGATCGCGGGCAGCCCGAGCACGACGCCCTCGAGCGCCGCTGCGACTGTGCCCGAGTAGGTGATGTCGTCGCCGAGGTTCGCGCCGTGGTTGATGCCCGCGACGACCAAGTCCGCGGCGAAGCCCTCGACGATGCCGAGGCTCGCCAGCCGCACGCAGTCCACAGGCGTACCGTCGGTGGCGTAGCCGGTACTGCCGTCGGAGAACGGCACCTCCTCGACCCACAGCGGCCGGCGCGTTGTGATCGAGCGCGCCATCGCCGAGCGGTTGCCGTCAGGCGCGATCACCGCGAGGCGCACGTCGTCCAGTCCGACGAGCGCGCGGCGCATCGCCTGCAGACCGTCGGCCTCGATCCCGTCGTCGTTGGTGAGCAGCACGTTGAGCATCGCTGGGTCCAGCATAGGGGCCGCTTCGGTCCCGGCGCGTGAAGATCAGTGATCGTCGTCGTAGTCGACGCGCGCAAGCGCCAGCCCGTGCGCCGGCGCGGTCCTCCCCGCCTCGGCCCGCGGTCGCCCCTCCAGCAACTGCAGGAATTCATCGAACGTGCGCAGGCCGGCGGCGATGTCGAGCATGGTGCCGACGAGCGCCCGGTTCATATGGCGCAGGAACATGTCGGCCTCGATCCAGAACTCGAGCACGTCGCCATGCGCGCGCCACTCGGCAGAGCTGACACTGCAGTTGAAATAGGAGTGCTCGGTCTCGGTGGGCGTGAACGCGGTGAAGTCGTGCGTGCCGAGCAGCGCGGCGGCGCAACGGTCCAGCGCATCGCCGTCGACGGGAGCGGTCCACCAGTAGGCGCGCTTGCGCTCGAACGCGGAGCGTGTGCGCCGGGCGAGCACGCGGTAGCAGTAGGTCCTCGAGGTGGCGTCACGACGCGCGTTGAAGCCGGCGGGCGCTGGCTCGGCGGCGAGCACCGCGACGTCGGGGTCGAGCAGGCGGTTGAGGCGCAGCGGGTCAACGGCCTCGTGCACGTAGCTCGCGACCTGGCCCCAGGCGTGCACGCCGGCGTCGGTGCGCCCGGCGACGGTGAGCGCGAGCGGTCGCTCGTCGTGGCCGACGTCGCCGAGCACGGTGCGCAGCGCGCGCTCGAGCTCCTCCTGCACGGTGCGCTTGTCAGGCTGGCGCGCCCAGCCGGCGAAGTCGCTGCCGTCGTACTCGATCGTGAGCCTGGTGATCATCCCCGCGCTACCGGCCGCGAGAGCGCGGAGCTAGACGAGCTCGATGAAGACCATCTCGGTCGCGTCGCTGCGACGCGGCCCGAGCTTGAGGATGCGCGTATAGCCACCGGGCCGCTCGGCGTAGCGCGGCGCGACCTCGACGAACAGCTTGTGCACCGCGAACTTGTCCTGCGACAGCGTCGACAGCGCCTGGCGGCGGGCGTGCAGGTCACCGCGCTTTGCAAGCGTGATCAGCTTCTCGATCTCTGGCTTGACGGCCTTGGCCTTGGCCGCCGTCGTTTCGATCCGCTCGTGCTCGATGATCTCCTTGCTCAGGTTCATCAGCAGTGCCTTGCGGTGCGCTGAGTCGCGGCTGAGCTTGTTGCGTGTCTTCTGGTGTCTCATGAGTCGGGGAGTGTAGATGATCGAGTTCGCGCGGCCGCCTGCGGCGGCGGGGCGTGAACTCGATCACTCACTCCCCTCCAGCCGAGGTCTCGGGGAGGCGCAGTCCAGCGCGCTCCCTACCGCTGTGGATCAGTCCTGGCGGAGGTTCAACCCTCTTGCATGCAGCGTTTCGATGACCTCGTCGATCGACTTTTTGCCGAAGTTGGGGATCGCGTTGAGCTCGGCCTCGGACTTGGAGATGAGATCGCCGACCGTCTGGATACCGGCGCGCTTGAGGCAGTTGTAGGAGCGCACGCCGAGCTCGAGCTCCTCGATCAGGATGCCCCACTCCTCGCCCTGCAGCGCCGGCTGCGCGCCGCCGCCGACGGCGAGGCCGTGGCCGTCGAGCTGTCCGCCGGGAGCGGCTCGCAGCTCCTGGATACGGTCGGCGTCGGTGAAGATCGCCAGCTGGGAGATCAGCAGCTCGGCGGCCTCGCGCAGTGCCGCCTGCGGGTCGATCGAGCCATCGGTCTCGATGTCGAGGGTGAGCTTGTCGAAGTCCGTCTTCTGCCCCACGCGCGCCTGCTCGACGGCGTAGGCGACACGGCGCACGGGTGAGAAGATCGAGTCGATCGGGATCACGCCGATCGGCTGGTCGGCGGACTTGTTCTCCTCCGCGGGGCGGTAGCCGCGCCCGCGTCCGATCGTCATGTACAGCTCGAGCTTGGTTTTCTTCTCGAGTGTCGCGATGTGCAGTTCAGGGTTGAGGATCTCGACGCCGGCGGGCAGGTCGATGTCCTTGGCGGTGATGTCTCCAGGACCGGTGACCACGAGTGGAGCCTCGACCTCGCTGGCGTCTGAGTGCATGCGGCAGACGACGCCCTTGAGGTTGAGCACGATGTCGGTGACGTCCTCCTTGACGCCTTGAATCGTGGAGAACTCGTGCGCAACGCCCTCGATGCGCACGCTCGTGACGGCGGCGCCGGCGAGCGAGGAGAGCAGTACGCGGCGCAGCGAGTTGCCGAACGTGTAGCCAAAGCCGCGGTCGAGCGGCTCGATCGTGAACGTGCCACGGTTCTGCTCCACGGACTCGCTTGTGATCCGGGGGATTTGGAAGTCGAGCATGAGAGTCCTAACGTCGTTTTGGTGTCGCACCGGCCCCATTGACGGCGCCGGCTCTGAGCGTCGCCGCCCGGTTGGGCCGCGACGAGGGAAGTTGTGTCTACTTCGAGTACAGCTCGACGATGAGCTGCTCCTGCACCGGCGCGGCGACCTCGCGCCGCTCCGGCTTGCGCAGCACCTTGGCCGAGAGCGACTCGTGGTCGGCCTGGAGCCACGCGGGTATCTGTCCGGTGAGCTCGGTGGCGTCTCTGACGACCTGCGTGGCAGGCGTGTCAGCCTTGATCGTGATCACGTCGCCCGGGCGCACCTGGTAGCTGGGGATGTTCACCCGGCGGCCGTTGACCGTCCAATGGCCGTGACGGATCAGCTGGCGGGCCTGACGGCGCGAGGCACCGAAGCCGAGCCGCACCAGCACGTTGTCCAGGCGGCACTCCAGCAGCGTCAGCAGGTTCTCGCCGGTGATGCCCGTCTGGCGCGAGGCCTTCTCGTAGTAGCCGGCGAACTGTTTCTCCAGCACGCCGTAGTAGCGCTTCGCCTTCTGCTTCTCGCGCAGCTGGACGCGGTACTCGCTCTGTTTCATGCGCCCGCGACCGTGCTCGCCCGGCGGGTAGGAGCGCCGCTCCACGCCGCACTTGTCGGTCAGGCAGCGCTCGCCCTTGAGGAACAGCTTCTGTCCCTCGCGACGGCACTGCTTGCACTGCGGGCTCGTGTCTCTGGCCATGGCTAGACCCTTCTGCGCTTGCGTGGGCGGCAACCGTTATGCGCCTGGGGGGTGACGTCCTTGACGCCAGTCACCTCAAGGCCGGCGGCCTGCAGCGAGCGGATCGCGGTCTCGCGGCCGGAGCCGGGGCCCTTGACGTAGACCTCGACCTTCTGCAGCCCCTGCTCGAGACCCTTGCGCGCGGCGGCGTCGGCGGTCACCTGGGCGGCGAACGGCGTCGACTTGCGCGAGCCCTTGAATCCGGCGCCGCCGGCGGACTCCCACGCGATGACGTTGCCGGCGGTGTCCGTGAGCGAGACGATCGTGTTGTTGAACGAGGTCTTGATGTGCGCCTGTCCGATGGGAATGTTCTTTTTCGGCTTGCGCCGTCCACGGGCGCGTTTGGGAGCAGGAGGCATTACTTCTTGCCCGCCCGCTTCTTACCGGCCACCTGCATGCGCTTGGGGCCCTTGCGCGTACGCGCGTTGGTCTTGGTCTTCTGCCCACGAACCGGCAGCCCGCGCCGGTGGCGCAGGCCGCGGTAGGAGCCGATCTCCTGCAGGCGTTTGATGTCCTGGGAACGCTCGCGCCGCAGATCGCCCTCGACGGTCAGCCCGTCGTCGATCGCGTCGCGCAGCTTGGCGACCTCATCCTCGGTGAGGTCGCGTACGTAGGTGTCGGGGTCAACGCCGACCTGCGCGAGCACCTTGTTCGACGTCGAGCGCCCAATCCCGTAGATGTAGGTCAGCCCGATCTCCGAACGCTTGTTCAGAGGCAGGTTGACGCCAGAGATGCGTGCCACCTAGGACCTAGCCCTGGCGCTGCTTGTGGCGCTTGTTCTGGCAGATCACCAGCACCACACCATTGCGGCGGATGATCTTGCATTTCTCGCACATCGGCTTGACCGACGGTCTTACCTTCATGATCCCTTTCGGCGGCTGGGTTCCGGCGACTCGGCTCTGGCTGCCGTTGCGGCCGCCGCTACCGGGTCGAGGATATGCCCCCACGCGCGCAACCACGCACGCGCCTGGGCAGGACTCCAGATAGTAGCAAGCCCGGTTCGGAGTCGCGGCCTGCTCGCGCGATCAGCCTGCGGTGGCGACACCCTCGGGCAGCTCGGCGCCGGCGAGCGCCTCAGCACGCGCGTCGGGCGCCAGATGCCACGGGGTGAGGATCAGCGGTCCGGCGGCGGTGACGGCGACGGTGAACTCGAAGTGCGCCGCCGCGGAGCCGTCCTGGGAGTAGATCGCCCAACCGTCGCCGCCAACGCGCACGCCGGGTCGGCCCGCGGTGGTCATCGGCTCGATCGCCAGCACCATGCCCTCCTGCAGTAGCGGGCCCTTGCCGGGCCTGCCGTAGTTGGGCACCTGCGGCTCCTCGTGCATGCTGCGCCCCACGCCGTGGCCGACGAGCGAGCGCACGACCGACAGGCCTGCGACCTCGACGACACGCTGTATCGCGGCCGAGACGTCGCCGACGCGGTTCCCGTCGCGGCACTGCGCCACGCCCGCGTGCAGCGACTCCTCGGTTGCTGCGAGCAGTCGCCGAGCGTCCTTGCCGACCTCGCCTACCGCGAACGTCCTGGCCGCGTCGGCGACCCAGCCGCCGAGCGTGACGCCGACATCGATCGAGATGATGTCGCCGGTCCCGAGCCTGTAGGAGCCGGGAATGCCATGCACGATCATCGCGTTCGGCGAGGCACAGATCGAGCCGGGGAAGCCGCGGTAGCCCTTGAACGTCGGCGTGGCGCCGTGGTCGCGGATGAAGCGCTCGGCGAGTTTGTCGAGCTCGCCGGTGCTCACCCCGGGGCGGATGTTGCGCTCGATCTCGTCGTGGACCGCCGCCAGCAGCAGCCCTGCGCGCGCCATCTTCTCGATCTCCTTCGGGGACTTCTTGATGATCACCCACGGAGCTTAGCTCGGCAGCGAACGGCGGCCTGCGGCTAGAAGCCCTCCTCGAGGCGCAGCGTCGCGACGGTCGCGCGGATGTGCGCGTGGATCTCATCGGCGGTGCGCCGACCGTCGAAGCGGCGCAGCAGCCCGGCGCGGTCGTAGTAGGCGATCAGCGGCTCGGTCTGGGCGTGGTAGACCTCCAGGCGCCGACGGATCACCTCCTCGCGGTCGTCGTCGCGCTGGATCAGGCGAGCGCCGTCCTGGTCGCACACGCCGTCGTGCTTGGGTGGATCGAAGTCGACGTGGTAGATGTGGCTGGGGTTCTTGACGCACACGCGCCGCCCGGCGAGACGGCGCACGACCTCGTCGTCGGGGGCCTGGATCAGCAGCACGGCCGTCAAGCGCCGATCGAGACCACGCAGCGCCTCATCGAGCGCATCCGCCTGTTGTTCGTTGCGCGGAAAGCCGTCGAGCAGGAAGCCGTCGCGCGCGTCGCCGCTTGTGAGCCGTTCGGTGATCATGCCGATGATCACGTCGTCGGGCACGAGCTCGCCGGCGTCCATGTAGCGCTTGGCCTCCATGCCGAGCTCGGTCCCTTCGGCGACCTGCGCCCGCAGGATGTCGCCGGTGGAGATGTGCGGCAGCCCGAAGTCCTCGTGGAGGCGCTCCGCCTGGGTGCCCTTTCCGGCACCGGGCGGACCGAGCAGGATCAGGTTCAGTTCGGACACGACCGGGGCAGCCTACCCGCAAAGGGGGTCCGGCTGCCAGCCGCGCGGAGGGCAAACCGTGGGTGACCAAGCGCAGGCCTCTAGGCCAAGCGAAGTCGGTCGACATGGCGGTCGCCGCGAAGTCGCGACCGCCAGGCCGACCCGACGAAGCGCTACTTAAGGAACCCCTCGTAACTTCGCATCATCAGCTGCGCCTCGAGCTGCTTCATCGTTTCGAGCGCCACGCCGATGACGATCAGGATCGAGGTGCCGCCGAACTGGAACTGCTGGTGGGTCTGCGCGAACAGCAGCGCCGGCAGTGCAGCGACGGCAGCGAGGAACAGCGCTCCGGGGAAAGTCAGGCGCGCGAGGATCCGGTCGAGGAATTCAGCGGTCGGCCGACCGGGTCGCACGCCGGGGATGAAGCCGCCGTACTTCTTCAGGTTTTCGGCCTGATCTACGGGATTGAACGTCACGGCGGTGTAGAAGTAGGTGAAGACGATGATCAGAAGGGACTCGCCGACGACGTAGTGCCAGCCGTTGGGCGTGAAGAAGTCAGAGATCGACTGTCCCCAGTGGGTTTTGACGAGCTGCCCGACGGTCGGCGGGAAGGCCATCAGGCTGGCGGCGAAGATCACGGGTATGACGCCCGCCATGTTGATCCGCAGCGGCAGGTAGGTCTGGCCGCCCTCGGTCATGCGCCGCCCGATGACGCGCTTGGCGTACTGCACGGGGATCCGCCGCTGGCCTTCCTGCACGAACACGATCGCGGCCACCACCACGAGCACGAGGAACGGCGCCATGACCTTGAAGACCTGGTCCTGTGTGGTCCACCAGGTCTGGATGCCGCTGGGCAGCCGCGAGACGATCGAGGCGAAGATCAGCAGGGAGATGCCGTTGCCGATGCCGCGCTGGGTGATCAGCTCGCCGACCCACATCAGCATCACGCAGCCGGTCGTCAGGCACACGACGATCAGGAAGATGTGCGGCAGATTGAAATGCGTGATGACGTTTTCGCCGGCTTTGGCCTGCAGGCTGTGGAACAGGAAGACGTAGCCGATCGACTGCGCGAAGGCGAGCCCGACGGTGAGGTAGCGGGTGTACTGCGTGATGCGCGCCTGCCCGACTTCGCCTTCCTTGGAGAGCTTCTCCAGTGAGGGCACTGCGACCTGCAGCAGCTGCAGGATGATCGAGGCGGTGATGTAGGGCATGATGCCCAGCGCGAAGATCGCGAGTTTCGACAGGCCGCCGCCGGAGAACAGGTTCAGGTAGCTGAGGATCCCGCCGCCGCCGAAGGACTTCTGGATGTTGTTGACCGCGGTGAGGTTGACGCCCGGCACGGGGACGTGGGAACCGAAGCGGTAGATCAACAGCATCGCCGCCGTGAAGCCGAGCTTCTTGCGGATATCCGCAACCTTGAAGGCGTTCAGGATCGTCGAGAGCATGGGCTTGGGTCCTCAGCGCGCAAGCCTCGCAGGCACGCCGTGGTCGCCGATTCTAGTGGATAGCCGAGTCGCTGACCGCCGGTTGGGGGCGCGCTCGGCGGGCTAACCGTCGATCGTGTTGCAGGTGCCGCCGGCCGCCTCGATGCGCTGGCGGGCACTTGCGCTGAACGCGTGGGCGTGAACCGTCAGCGCCTTGCTGATCTCGCCCTTGGCGAGCACCTTGACGGGTATGTCCTTGCGCGTCGCCAGGCCGTTGGCCTTCATCAACTCGAGCGTGACCTCTGTGCCGGCGTCAAAGCGGCTCTCGAGCGCGGCGATGTTGACCGGCTGGGTGTGCGTGCGGAAGGGCTCGAAGGGCATCGACTTCTTCATGTGCGGCCCGCGCAGCTTTCGCATGCGCATGTGGATCGGCATCTGGCCACCCTCGAAGTTGGCGCGGCGTTTGGAGCCCGAGCGCGCGCCCGCGCCCTTCTGCCCGCGCCCGGCGGTCTTGCCGGTGCCGGAGCCTTCGCCGCGGCCGACGCGCTTGCGCGGGCGGCGGCTGCCGGGGGCCGGCGCGAGGCTGTGCAGCCCGATGCGCTCCTCGGTGTCCTGTTTGGCGGGGGTCACTTGCCCTCCTTGACCTCAACCAGGTGACGCACGGCGTGGAGCATTCCGCGGGCCTGCTCTGAATCCTTGACCTCGACGGTGTGGCCGATGCGGCGCAGGCCGAGCGAGCGCAGCGTGTCGAGCTGTTTGGCGTTGGCGCCGTTCTTGGAGCGCCGCTGGGTGACGCTGAGGGCGCCCATTACAGGCTCGCCCCGTCAGCGGCGCTGGCGGCCGGCGCAGGCGTGTCGGTCGCAGCGGTCTCCGGCTCGGGGTCGGCGGCCTGCGCGCTCCCGTTGACGGGCTCGCCGCCGAGGCCGAGGACCTTGTTGATGCTCAGCCCGCGCAGCTTGCCGACCTCCTCGGGCGTGCGCAGCCCGCGCAGCCCGGCAACGGTGGCCTTCACCAGGTTGATGGGGTTCTGCGTGCCGAGGCTCTTGGAGAGGATGTCGTGGATGCCCGCTAGCTCGAGCACCGCGCGCACACCGCCGCCGGCGATCACGCCGGTACCGGGCGAGGCGGGCTTCAGCAGGACGCGTCCGGATCCGAAGATGCCGGTGGTCTGGTGGGTGATGGTGCTGCCGTGCTTGGGCACGCGGAAGAGGTCCTTCTTGGCGCGCTCGACACCCTTCTGGATTGCCAGCGGCACCTCATTGGCCTTGCCGTAGCCGACACCCACGACTTCGCGTTCGTCGCCGACGACCACGAGTGCGGTGAAGGAGAAGCGCCGGCCGCCCTTGACGACCTTGGCGACGCGGTTGATCTCGACGACGCGCTCCTGGAGATCCAGGCCGGCGGGGTTGACTGAGCGATCTATGGATATGGACATGGCAGGAGGGAGAGCGTAGCGGGGTCGTAAGCCTGGGCGGCTAGACGGTTATGCCGGCCTCACGGATGGCCTCGGCGAACGTGCGGATGTGACCGTGGTACTGGTAGCCGCCGCGGTCGAACACGGCCTCGGAGATACCCGCCGCCTTGGCGCGCTCGGCGAGCAGCTCAGCGGCGCGTTTGGCGCGCTCGGATTTCGACAGCGAGCGCAGCTCCGGCTCGAACCAGTTGACAGCGGCGATGGTGTGCGCGCTGATGTCGTCGACCATCTGCGCGGAGACGCCGCGGTTGGAGCGGAACATCGAGATGCGCGGGCGCGTCGCGGTGCCCGAGATCTTCGCTCGCACCCTGCGGCGGCGTTTGAGCCGGCGGGTCTCCTTGGTGAGGACCGTCATGCGCGCTTTCCTACCTTGCGCTGGACGTGCTCTCCCTCGTAGCGGATGCCCTTGCCCTTGTATGGCTCGGGCGGGCGCTGCTTGCGGATGATCGCGGCGGTCTCGCCGACGAGCTGCTTTGAGATGCCCTTGACGACCACGCGCGTCGGCTGGGGCACTTCGAATTCGATCCCCTGGGGGGCCGGAATCGGCACCGGGTGCGAATACCCGACGGCGAGCTCGAGGTTCTTGCCCTTGAGCTGCGCGCGGTAGCCGACGCCCTGGATCTCGAGGCGCTTTTCGTAGCCGCTGGTGACGCCCTCGACCATGTTCGCGACAAGCGTGCGCGTGAGTCCGTGCAGGGCGCGATGTTCGCCGCGGTCGGTGGGACGTTTGACCACCAGCTGCTCGCCCTCCTGGACGACCTGGATGTCGCGGTGGATGCGCTCGGAGAGTTCGCCTTTGGGGCCGTTGACGCGGACCGACTCGGGCTCGATCGAGATGGTCACGCCCGCCGGCACGGTGATTGGCTGTCTACCGATTCTCGACATCGCTCAGCTACCAGACCTGGGCCAAGACCTCGCCGCCGACTCCGGCAGCGCGCGCGTCGTGACCGGTCATGACGCCATGTGAGGTGGAGACGATCGATGTGCCCATCCCCCCAAGCACCTTTGGGATGTGCTTCGCGTCGACATACGTGCGCTGGCCGGGTCGCGAGACGCGCCGCAGACCTGTGATCGCCGAGCGGCGGTCCTCGGTGTACTTGAGGCGGATCTGGATCAGCTGTCCGGCGGCGCCGTCGGGCGCGGGCACGACCGACCACGATTCGATGTAGCCCTGCTCGACGAGGATGCGGGCAAGCTCGCTCTTGAGCTTGGACGCGGGCACGTCGACGGTCTCATGCGCGGCGTGAATTGCGTTTCGCACGCGCGTGAGGAAGTCGGCTATGGGATCTGTCATCGACATGGTGAGTGGGCGTGATCGTTTCTTCGGAGAGAGATCCCTACCAGGAGGACTTCGTCATCCCGGGGATCTGGCCGTTATGGGCGAGGTCGCGGAGGCAGATGCGACACACCCCGAACTTCTTGTACACCGCTCGCGGGCGACCGCAACGGGTGCAGCGAGTATATGCACGTGTCTTGAACTTCGGCGGGCGCGCCTGCTTGACGCGCAGTGAGGTCTTGGCCATCTAGTCGTTGCTCTCTTTCTCAGATGTGTCGGTGTCGCCGGCCGAAGCCTCGCCCGGCTCGGCCTGCTCGGCTTCGATCTCCTCGGCGACGGCCTCGACGGTCGCCTCCGCGGCGGCGGTCTCCTCGGCCATGACCTCGGTGACGGCCTCAGCTTCAACCTGCTCGGCCACAGCCTCAGCGGCTACCTCGATCTCGGCCACCTCGGCGACGGCCTCGTCGAAGGCCTCCTCGACGACCTCCTCGGCCGCCTGATGCTCCCCAGCCTCGGCCTCCGCGACTACCTCCGCTTCAGCTGCGGCCTCCTCGGCGAGAGCCTCCTCGTCCTCCGCGACGTCCTCAGGCTCGGGCGCGGCGGGCGCTTTGGCCTTGGCGGTGACGGCCTCGGGCGCGGGCTGCGCGGCGGCAGCGGCGCTGGCCGCCTCGGCCTCCTCGTGGGCGCGCTGCGCGGCGGCGTCCGCGTCTGGGTCATAGCCCTTGGGCCGGCCCTGGGGGGAGAAGGGCATGCCGAGCGCGGCGAGCAGCGCGTAGGCCTCGAGATCCGTGGCAGCGGAGGTGGTGATCGTGATGTCCAGCCCGCGGACCATGTCGATTTTGTCGTAGTCGATCTCGGGGAAGATGATCTGCTCTTTGATGCCCAGCGAGTAGTTGCCGCGGCCGTCGAAGGATCGCGGGTTCAGGCCGCGGAAGTCGCGGATTCGCGGGATCGCGACCGAGATGAGCCGATCGAGGAACTCGTAGCTGCGTTCCGCCCGCAGCGTCACGGCAACGCCCACCGGCATGCCCTCGCGCAGTTTGAACGCGGCGATCGACTTGCGCGCACGACGAATGCTCGGGTGCTGCCCGGCGATCGTCGCGAGCTGATCGGTCGCAGCCTTGAGCATTTTGGAGTCCTGCTTGGCGAGGCCCACGCCCATGTTGAGCGTGACCTTCTCGATCTTCGGCGCCTGCATCACGGACGAATAGCCGAAGCGCTCGACGAGCGCGGGTCGGATCTCCTCGAGGTAGCGCGTCTTCAGCCGGGCGGTGGGGGCGCTGTCGGTCATGGTTGCCATGGTCAGTCGAGCCTCGCGCCGGAGCTCTTTGCGACGCGGACGCGCTCGCCGTGCTCGCCGCGCTCGATGCCCACGCGCGTGCGCTGGCCTTTGGCGTCGAGCAGCATCACGTTGGAGACGTGGATCGGCCCCTCGCGCTCGATCACGCCGCCGAGCTGCGCGGCGGTCTGCGAGCTCGTACCGGCGGCCTGCTGCGGACGCGTGTGGCGCTTGATCATGTTCAGGCCCTCGACGTAGACCCGCTGCTTGGGCGGGTCGACGCGCAGCACGCGGCCGCTCTTGCCGCGATCCTTGCCGGAGATGACCTCCACGCGGTCGCCGGAACGGATCTTCAGCGAGAGGCGCTTGGGGCGGACGGCCTGACGCGCCATCACAGCACCTCCGGGGCGAGCGAGACGATCCGCATGAAGTTGCGCTCGCGCAGTTCGCGTGCGACCGGCCCGAACACGCGCGTACCACGCGGGTTGTTCTGATCGTCGATGATCACCGCGGCGTTCTCATCGAACGCGATGTACGTTCCGTCGTCGCGGCCGATCGGCTTCTTGGTGCGAACGATCACGGCGGTGACTACGTCGCCCTTTTTGACAGTGCCCTGAGGGTTCGCCTGCTTGACGGTCGCTGTGATCACGTCGCCGACGAACGCGTAGCGTCGCTTGGAGCCACCCTTGACGCGGATGCAGAGGATTTCGCGGGCGCCGGAGTTATCGGCGACCCTCAGACGGGTCTCGTTCTGGATCATCGCGCTCGCTCCAGCACGTCCACCAGCGCCCAGCGCTTGGTGCGCGACAGCGGCCGGCTCTCGATCACGCGCACCACGTCGCCCTCGCGCGCGTCGTTGCTCTCGTCGTGCGCGTGCACGGTGCTCGAGCTGCGGACGATCTTTTCGTAGCGCCGGTGCCGGCGTGCGACGTCGATGCGCACCGTGATCGTCTTCTCTGCCTTGTCGGAGACGACGACGCCCTGACGCACCTTGCGCGTGCCCTCCACGGGCGCGTGCACAGGCGCCAGCGCCTCAGGCGCGGGCGCGGCTGCGCGTTGTGTCGCTTTCTTTGCGCGTTCCTGCAGTCGCCGCGCGCGGCGGCGGACGGCCTTGGTCTTGCGCTCGGCCAACCGCTCGGCGTGACGCTCCTCGGGAGTGCGGCTGGGACGCGCCTCGGCGTGTTTCGAGCGCGCCCTGCGGCGGCGCTCCTTGGGCGGCAGCTGCTCCGCCGGCTCGCCGGCAGACGACTGCTCAGCGGCTGCGTCGGCCTCAGGCTCCGGCGTCGCGTCGGCCTCGGACGCCGCGTCAGCGTCAGGCGCCGCGTCGGCCTCAGGCGCCGCGTCAGCCTCAGGCGCCGCGTCAGCCTCAGGCGCCGCGTCGGCCTCGGACGCCGAGTCAGCCTCGGCCGTCGGCTCGACCTCGGGGGTGACGTCGGCCTCGGGCTCTGGCGTCTTGTCGGCCTGGTCCTGCTCGATGTCTGCTGTGTCGTTGTCTGGTTCGTCAGCCATTTGATCCGTTCACGTTCGTATTTCTCAGATGCCGGCCTGGAGCTGGCGCTCGCGGGCGACGGTCAGGGCGCGGGCGAGGTCACGTCGAGCGCGGCCGAGACCTGCGGTGTCGTCGAGTTCGCCGGTGGCGTTGGAGAAGCGCAGGCCGAAGACCTCTTTGCGCAGCTCGGCGAGGCGCTTGGTCAGCTCGTTGTCGTCGAGGTCTCGCAGCTCGCTTGCCTTCATGTCAGTCCTCACGCAGGACGAACTTCGACTTGACGGGGAGCTTGTGCGCGGCGAGGCGGATCGCTTCACGGGCCAGCGGCTCGGATACCCCGGCCAACTCGAACATGACGCGTCCCGGCTTGACCACCGCGACCCAGCCTTCGGGCGAACCCTTGCCGGAGCCCATGCGGGTCTCGGCGGGCTTCTTGGTGATGGGCTTGTCTGGAAACACGTTGATCCATACCTTGCCGCCACGCTTGATCTTGCGCGTCATCGCGATACGGGCTGCCTCGATCTGGCGGTTGGTGAGCCAGCCGCACTCGAGCGACTTCAGCCCGTACTCGCCGAACTGCACGTGAAGCTGGCCGCGCGAGTTGCCGCGGCGACGCCCCCGGTGCTGCTTGCGGTGCTTGACGCGCTTGGGGGACAGCATCAGCGCCCACCTCCGCCGGACGATCTGGGCCCACCCGCGCCGCGTCCGCCGCCGGGCCCGCCGGGCCCGCGACCGCCTCCGCCGCCACGACCGCCGCCACCGGGTGACCCGGGCCCACCGGCCCCACGTCCACGTCCGCCGCCGCCGGGACCACCGCCGCGGCCGCCGCCGGGACCTCCAGGCCCGCGGCCCCTGCCGCGACCTTCGCGCCCGTCGCGACCACCGCCGCGACCGTCGCGCTCGGAGCTCGGGGGCGCGGGTGCGGTCATGTCTGTCAGATCAGCGCCGGTGTAGCCCTCGGGCATGATCTCGCCCTTGTTCACCCAGCACTTGACGCCGATGCGACCGAACGTGGTGCGCGCCTCGTAGAAGCCGTAGTCGATGTCGGCACGCATGGTATGCAGCGGGACGCGACCGTCGGAATAGCTTTCGGTGCGCGCCATCTCCGCGCCGCCGAGCCGGCCGGCGACCTGGACCTTGACGCCCTTGGCGCCGGAGCGCATGGCGCTGGTGAGCGCGCGCTTCATCGCGCGACGGAACGCGACGCGATTCTGCAGCTGCTCGGCGATCGATTGTGCGACGAGCTTCGCGTCGAGCTCGGGGCGCTTGATCTCGAGGATGTTGACCTTGATCTGCTTTTTGGTCATACGGTGCAGGTCACGGCGCAGCGCGTCGACTTCGGTACCGGACTTGCCGATGACGATGCCCGGGCGGGCGGTGTGGATGTTGACCTCGAGTTCGTTGGCGTCCTTGCGGATGGTTATGTCCGACAGGCCGGCATGGGCCAGCTTTTGGGTGATGTGCTCGCGCACGTGGACGTCCTCGGCGAGGTACTCGGCGAAGTGTTTCTCGTTGAACCAGTTCGACTTCCAATCGTGGATGTAGCCCACGCGCATTGCCTCTGGATGAACCTTCTGTCCCATTTCTCTCGTCTCTCAGCGGTTTCTCTTGTTGATTGCGGGCTCGGGGCGCGGTGTGAGCGTGATCGTCAGGTGGCTTGTGCGCTTGCGGATCGGCGTCGCACGTCCCATCGCGCGCGGGCGGAAGCGCTTGATCGTCGGTCCTTCGTCGGCGTAGGCCTCCCGGACGATCAGATCGTCCTCGAGCAGTTCGTGATTGCTCTCGGCGTTTGCCACCGCGGACTCGAGCAGCTTGCTCCAGTCACGCGCGACCTCACGAGGGGTGAATGCGAGGATAGCGCGTGCCTCCTGCACTGACTTGCCGCGCAGGTGGCCGCACACCATGCGCGCCTTGCGCGCGGAGGTGCGTACGTAGCGTGCGTGCGCGGCGACGACACGGCGGCGAGGGGCTTTGGCGGCGCCGCCCTTGCCGGTACGCGGCGCGGCGGCGGCCTTGGCGGGTTTCTCGACGGTCTGCTCGGCGGTCGTCTGTTTGCCAGCGGCGCGTTTTTTCTCGGCGGCTGGTTTCTTCTCCGCGCTTGGCTGCTCCTCGGCGGGCTGCTGCTCAGCGGGAGCTTTTTTCGCGGCGGGCGCTTTTTTCTCGCCAGCGGGTTTTTTCTCGCCGGCAGGTTTTTTCGCGGCGGCAGGTTTTTTCGCGGCGGGTTTTTTCGCCGTGGGTGCTTTTTTCTCAGCAGACGCAGCGGCTTTTTTCTCGGCCGGAGCTTTTTTGGCGGTGGCAGGTTTTTTCGCTGCGGACGCTTTCGGGGCGTCGGGCTCGCCGGCCGTCTGGCCGTCCGGCGCAGTCGTCTCGTCGTCGGCGCTCATCGCACCTTCCCCGATCCGGCATGGCCGCGGAAGACGCGCGTCGGCGCGAACTCGCCGAGCTTGTGGCCGACCATCGACTCGCTCACATACACGGGCACGTGTTTCTTGCCGTCGTGCACTGCGATCGTGTGGCCGACCATCTCAGGGAAGATCGTCGATGCGCGCGACCACGTCCTGATCATTTTTTTGTTGTTCTCCGCGTTGAGCGCTTCGATGCGCTTCATCAGGCGCTCTTCGACCCACGGGCCCTTCTTGCTGGAGCGGCTCATCGCTGCTTGCCCTTCCCGCGGCGGCGTCCGCGCACTATGTAGCGGTCGGAGGACTTGTTCTTTTTGCGCGTGCGGTAGCCCAGCGTTGGCACGCCCCACGGTGTCACCGGGTGGCGACCGGCGGTGGTCGAGCCCTCGCCGCCGCCATGCGGGTGATCGACGGGGTTCATGGCGACGCCGCGCGTCTGTGGGCGCACGCCCATGTGGCGCTTGCGACCGGCCTTGCCGATCTTCACGTTCTGATGCTCGGCGTTGCCGATAGTGCCGACCGTGGCGCGACACTCCGCCCGAACGATGCGCATCTCACCCGAGGGCAGGCGCAGGGTTGCCATGTCGCCGTCCTTGGCCATCAGCTGTGCTGAGGCACCGGCCGAGCGCGCCATCTGACCGCCGCGGCCGGGCGCGAGCTCGATGTTGTGCACGACCGTACCGACGGGCATGCGCGCGAGCTCCAAGCAGTTGCCGACAGCGATATCGGCGCCCTCGCCGGAGGACACGAGCATCCCGACGGTCAGCCGCTGGGGCGCAAGGATGTAACGCTTCTCGCCGTCGACGTAGTGAAGCAGCGCGATGTAGGCGGAGCGATTGGGGTCGTACTCGATCGCCGCGACGCGCGCCGGCACGCCATCCTTGCGGCGCTTGAAGTCAACGCGCCGGTAGGCGCGCTTGGCGCCACCGCCACGGTGGCGGGCGGTCTTGCGCCCGCGCGCGTTGCGCCCGCCGCTCTTCTTGAGGCCTTCGATGAGCGTCTTCTCCGGCTCGGACTTCGTGATCTCGGCGAAGTCCGGGTATGAGACGAAGCGTCTTCCAGGGCTGGTGGGACGTGGCTTGCGAATCGGCATGTTCTAGCCCTCTAGGGCCGCCAGCCCTTGGAATATCGGGATTGATTCGCCGGCGCGCACCTGCACGATCGCCTTCTTCCACTCGCGCGTGGCACCTTTGGCGGTGCTGCCACGGCGCTTGGGCTTGGACTTGACGCTCATCGTGCGCACCTCGACCACGTGCACGTCGAACAGCGCCTCGACGGCCTGGCGGATCTGCGTCTTGTGTGCATCGCGGTGCACGCGAAAGGTGTAGCGGTCGGCCGCGGAGAGCACGTAGCTCTTCTCAGAGACCACCGGTCGGATTAGCACCTGCGTGGGCTCCATCAGGAGCCTCCCTTGCGAGGCTGGCCGGTGCGCGCGGTCAGCGCCTGCAGAGCGGGCTCGGAGATGACGACCGCGGCGGCGCCGAGCAGATCGGCGACGCCGACGTTCTCGGCGCTGAGCACGGCGACGCGTGCGAGGTTGCGGAACGACAGGGCAGCAGAGGACTCCTCGGGAACGAGCACGACGAGCGTCGAGCTGAGCCGCCCGTCCTCGCCGACCGCGACGTTCCACTCCTCGAGCAGCTCGAGCGCCTGGCTGGTCTTGGGCGCAGTGAAGGCGCTCGCGTCGAGGATCGCGATCGACCCGCGTGCAGCGTGCAGCGACAGCGCGCTGCGCAGCGCGGCGCGCTGCTCCTTGCGGTTGACCTTGAAGGTGTAGGAGCGCGGCTGCGGCCCGAACACGGTGCCACCGCCCGTCCAAATGGGCGAGCGGCTCGAGCCTGCGCGGGCGCGGCCGGTGCCCTTCTGGCGCCATGGCTTGGCGCCGCCGCCGGAGACCTTGCCGCGGGTTTTCGTGGCGGCGGTGCCGCGCCGGCGCGCTGCCTGCTCGGCGCGGACGCTCTGGTGGACCAGCGGCGCGGAGAAGCTCGCGCCGAACGCGGAGTCCTCGAGCTTGACCTTCTTGGCGGCGGCTGCGCCGAGCACGGGCGCGTCAGGCATCGGTCCGTACCTCCACGAGCGCGCCTGTGGGGCCGGGCACGGAGCCGCGGACCATCAGCAGGTTCTCAGCGGCGTCCACGCGCACGACCTCGAGGCCCTTCTGCGTGGCGCGCTTGTTGCCCATCTGCCCGGGCCCACGGATGCCCTTGAACACGCGCGAGGGAGTCGCAGAGGCGCCGATCGAGCCCGGTGCGCGGACGTTGTGCGAGCCGTGGGACTTGGGGCCGCTGGCGAAGTTGTGGCGCTTGATCGTGCCCTGGAAGCCCTTGCCCTTCGACGTGCCCGAGATCTTCACGCGCGCGCCCACCTCGAACGAGTCCACCGTTACGGTTTCGCCGAGCGTCAGTTCGCCGACCTCGCCGCGGAACTCCGCCAGCGTGCGCATCGGCGGCGCGTCCGCCTTCTTGAGATGGCCAAGCTCGGGCTTTGAGATGTGCTTCTCCTTCGCCAGGCCAAACGCCAGCTGCACGGCGTCGTAGCCGTCGCGCTCGGAGGTGCGGATCGCTGTCACCGGGCACGGACCTGCGAGCAGCACGGTCACGCGCGCGACCCTGCCGTCCTCCTGAAAGACCTGCGTCATGCCGAGCTTCTTCGCGAGGATCGCAGCCATCGTTCAGGTTGCCAGGCGGATCTCGATGTCGACGCCCGCAGGCAGGTGGTCGAGACGCTGCAGCGAGTCGACCGTCTTCGGCGTCGGTTGGTGGATGTCGATGAGGCGCTTGTGCGTGCGGATCTCGAAGTGCTCGCGCGAGTCCTTGTCCTTGAACGGCGAGCGGATCACGCAGTAGACGTTCTTCTCGGTCGGCAGCGGCACCGGTCCCGATACGTTCGCACCGGTCCGCGTCGCGGTCTCCACGATCTCGCGAGCGGCCGACTCGATGGCTGATGTGTCGTACGCCTTGAGGCGGATACGAATCTTGTTTTGGTTGGTCGCTGCCATGAGGTTTCGCCTTGCTGGTCTGGTCGTGCAGTGATCGTGTGGATGCTCTCGTGCTGCTGGTACTCGTTGCGGTCGCTGCGGTGCGTCGCCGGCGGTGGGGCTTCCCCGCCGGCTCGCCCCTCCCTGGCGGCGCGTGAAGGGCGGGTTCTACTCGGGAACCCGCCCCATCGCCGCCACACCCTGGAGGTGGGGCTGAATTAGTCGTATCGGACTGCCAATGTGCGCGTCGCCCCGACGGTGTTCGGATGGACGCGCGTGTGCTACTCGATGATCTCGCTGACCACGCCGGAGCCGACCGTGCGGCCACCCTCGCGGATGGCGAAGCGCAGGCCCTGGTCCATGGCGATCGGCTGGATCAGCTCGATCTCCATCTGGACGTTGTCGCCCGGCATGACCATCTCGACGCCCTCGGGCAGCTTAGCCACCCCGGTCACGTCGGTCGTACGGAAGTAGAACTGCGGCCGATAGCCCGTGAAGAAGGGGGTGTGACGGCCGCCCTCCTCCTTCTTGAGCACGTAGACCTCGGCCTTGTACTTGGTGTGCGGCGTGATCGACCCGGGCTTGCACAGCACCTGTCCGCGCTCGATCTCCTCGCGCTTGGTGCCTCGCAGCAGGCAGCCGACGTTATCGCCAGCCTGGCCCTGGTCGAGAATCTTGCGGAACATCTCGACGCCGGTGACGACCGTCGAGGTCGACTCGTGCACGCCGACGATTTCCACGGTGTCGCCGGTGTGGACGATGCCCTGCTCGACGCGGCCGGTGGCCACGGTGCCGCGGCCGGTGATCGAGAAGACGTCCTCGACGGGCATCATGAACGGCTTGTCGAGCTCGCGCACGGGATCGGGGATGTAGGAGTCCAGCGCGGCGGCGAGGTCGAGGATCTTCTGCTTGGAGGCATCGTCGCCTTCGAGCGCCTTCAGTGCCGAGCCGGTGATGAACGGGATGTCGTCGCCCGGGAAGTCGTACTCGGAGAGCAGCTCGCGCACCTCCACCTCGACCAGTTCCAGGAGCTCCTCATCGTCGACCATGTCCGCCTTGTTGAGGAACACCACGATGTAGTTGACGCCCACCTCGCGGGCGAGCAGGACGTGCTCGCGCGTCTGGGGCATCGGGCCGTCTGCCGCGGATACCACCAGGATGGCGCCGTCCATCTGCGCGGCACCGGTGATCATGTTCTTGACGTAGTCGGCGTGGCCGGGGCAGTCGACGTGGGCGTAGTGCCGACTGTCGGTCTGGTACTCGACATGGGAGGTGGCGATCGTGATCCCGCGCTCCTTCTCCTCGGGCGCGTTGTCGATCTCCGCGAAGGTGCGCGCTTCCGCGCCTCCGTGCTCGGCCAGTACCGTCGTTATGGCAGCGGTCAGCGTCGTCTTGCCATGGTCGATGTGACCAATCGTGCCGACGTTGACATGCGGCTTGTCGCGCTCGAACTTCTCCTTCGCCACTTTTTGTTCGCTCCTATATCGCTTGTTTGCCCGCCCCCTGTGGAGGCGAACCTCAGAAATCTATCTAAATGAAGTCTTCCTTGACTGCTGCCCTGCTGCAGTCCGCTCTGTGTGCTGCCAGCCTGACCCGCGCCGTCTAGGCCGGGACGGGTTCCCCGGTGCGCTGTTCGACGATCTTCTCGGCGATGTTCGGCGGGACCTCCTCGTAGGCCTCGAACTGCATCGTGTAGGTCGCACGGCCCTGCGTGTTGGAGCGCAGGTCGGTCGCGTAGCCGAACATCTCGCTGAGCGGAACGCGCGCGGTCACGGCTTTCGCGTTGCCCCGCGCCTCCTGACCTTCCACCTGCCCGCGCCGGCGACTGAGATCGCCAATCACGTCGCCGATGAAGTCGTCTGGGGTGACGACCTCGACGGCGAAGATCGGCTCGAGCAGCACCGGCTTGGCGCGTTTGGCGGCCTCTTTGAAGGCGAGCGAGCCCGCAACTTTGAACGCGATTTCCGAGGAGTCGACGTCGTGGTACTTGCCGTCCACGAGCGTCACGCGCATGTCGACCATCGGGTAGCCGGCCTTGACGCCGTTGTCGAGTGCCTCTTCGATCCCCTTCTTGACGGCAGGGATGTATTCCGAGGGGATGTTTCCACCCTTGATCTTGTTGATGAACTCAAATCCCAAGCCCGGGGCGGGCTCCAGGTTGATGAAGACGACGCCGAACTGCCCCGAGCCACCGGTCTGGCGCACGAACTTGCCTTCGATCTTCTCGACGCTGCCGCGCACGGTCTCGCGGTAGGACACCTGCGGACGACCGACGTTGGCCTCGACGCCGAACTCTCGCTTCATGCGATCGACGAGCACCTCGAGGTGCAGCTCGCCCATGCCCGAGATCTCGGTCTGGCCGGTCTCCTCGTTGGTGCGCACCTGGAACGTGGGATCCTCCTCCGCCAGGCGCCCGAGCGCGACCGACATCTTCTCCTGGTCGACCTTCGTCTTGGGCTCCACCGCAACCTTGATGACAGGCTCCGGAAAGATGATGTTCTCGAGATGTACCGGATGGGCGGGATCGGCCAGCGTATCGCCGGTGATCACCTGCTTGATGCCCACGGCGGCGGCAATGTCACCCGCATAGACCTCGGTGACCTCCTCGCGCTCGTTCGCGTGCATCATCAGGATCCGCCCGATGCGCTCGGTGCGCCCGCTACCGACATTGAGGATCTTGGCGCCGGCCTCCAGGTGCCCGGAGTAGACACGGAAGTAGGTCAGCTTGCCCACGTACGGGTCGGCGGCGATCTTGAACGCAAGCGCAGAGAACGGCTCGGAGTCGTCGGCGTGGCGCATGACCTCGCGCTCCTGCTCCTCCCCCTTGATCAGTTCGGTGCCCACGACCGGCGGCACGTCCAGCGGCGAAGGCAGATAGTCGATCACGGCGTCCAGCAGCGGCTGCACGCCCTTGTTCTTGAAGGATGAGCCGCACAGCACGGGGGTCAGTTTGGTCGACAGCGTCGCCGCGCGGATCGCGCTCTTGAGGACGTCCTCGGGCACCTCGGTTTCCTCGAGCACCAGTTCGAGCAGCGCGTCGTCGTAGTGGGAGACCTCCTCGAGCAGGTGTTCGCGCGCGCCCTGCGCCGCTTCGAGGAGATTCTCCGGGATCTCGATCTCATCGACTTCCTTGCCCAGCTCGTCCTTGTAGACGATCGCCTTCATGGCGACCAGGTCGACGACGCCGAGGAAGTCGCCCTCGGAGCCGATCGGCAGCTGGATCGGCACGGGGTGTGCACCGAGTCGGTCGATCATCGTCTGCACGCCCTTCTCGAAGTCCGCGCCGGTGCGGTCCATCTTGTTGATGTAGGCGATGCGCGGCACGTGGTACTTGTCGGCCTGGCGCCAGACGGTCTCGGACTGCGGCTCGACGCCGGCGACCGAGTCGAACAGCGCGATCGCGCCGTCGAGCACGCGCAGCGAGCGCTCGACCTCGACCGTGAAGTCGACGTGGCCGGGCGTGTCGATGATGTTGATGCGGTGGTCCTTCCACTGCGCGGTGGTGGCGGCGGAGGTGATCGTGATGCCGCGCTCCTGCTCCTGCTCCATCCAGTCCATCACGGCAGCGCCCTCGTGCACCTCGCCGATCTTGTAGGTGCGGCCGGTGTAGTAGAGGATGCGCTCGGTCGTCGTCGTCTTACCGGCGTCGATGTGCGCCATGATCCCGATGTTGCGGGTGTTTTCGAGTGAGAACTTACGTGGCATGGTTCAGTGTGAAAAGGATGTAGCTAGGGGGTGCCGCGGGCAAAAAAATAGGCCCCTCGGGCCCACGCACGCTGCTGGTCGTTATGGACCGGTCCGCGTTCGTTATCTGCTCGAGGTCACCATCTTCATTGCCAAGGCGGCGGGCCGCACACGCATTCCTTGCGCCCACCGCGACGCCTTTTCGACTATAGCAGAGCGATTCCTGCTCTCGAGCGGCTTTCTCAGCACCCGCGGGCAGCTGTATCAGGCCCGCTCAGGCGGCTCGCACGGCGCCGCCGCCGGCACGTCCTCGACCATCGCGCCGAGGCGCTCGAGCACACGTGTGGCGGCACGCAGCTCCTCGAGCTCGACGCCCGTGAGCGCCTGCTCCCAGCGGGCCTGCCAGGCCTCGCGCTTGGCCGCGATCTTGCGCCGGCCCTTGGGTGTGAGGCGCGAGACCACCACGCGACGGTCCGTGTCGGAGCGCACGCGCTCAACGTGACCCTGCTCAGCAAGGTGGTCGAGCATCTGCGTGACCGTCGCGGGCGTCAGCTGTGCTGCGGCCGCGAGCTCCCCAGCGGGCAGCTCGCCGCGCTCGAACAGCTCGATCAGCAGCTGGAACTGGGCGTGGCTGAGCTCGGCGCCGCCAAGATGCGTGTCGCGGCCGCGCAGCCGGTTGAAGCTGCGGAACACCCGACGAAATGCCAGACCCAGCTCTGTGAGCTGTGCCTCGCGCGCGTTGGAGGACTTGGTCTTTGGCTCGACGGCCACGGGGCTGCTCATCGAAGTCTCCGCTAAACGCCCAACGGCTCGACGGCTGACTCAGCGTTCGCCGCGGCCTGCCGCAGCCTTGCCGGTGGGGTCTCGGCGAGCAGCAGCGCCACGCACGGGATCAGGGCGAGCACCGAGATGCCAAGCGACCACCAGTACGCGCTATCGAACGCTCCCGCGAACTGTCCCAGCGAGTGCGCGTGCAGTTCGCCACGCTGCAGCACGACGGCCAGCACCGCGACGCCGATTGCCCCGCCGAGTCGCTGCAGCACGTTCAGCTGCGGGGTCGCATCGGAGAGCTGCTCCGGTCGCATCGACGCGAAGGCGGCGCTCATCGCGGGCACGAACGCGAAGCCGATGCCGACACCGCGAAGCAACAGCACCAACGAGATCTGCGCGATCGAGGTGCCAGCGCCGACGAACGCCAGCGGAACCGTCCCGAGGATGAGGATCGACACCCCCACGATCGACA
Source organism: uncultured Solirubrobacteraceae bacterium (assembly GCA_963737025.1). Taxonomy (GTDB): domain Bacteria; phylum Actinomycetota; class Thermoleophilia; order Solirubrobacterales; family Solirubrobacteraceae; genus Palsa-744. Next base: position 133,550 of record CAVTRA010000003.1, on the reverse strand, counting down.
CTCGGCCGCCGCCAAAGCGTTCGGTCAGGCGCCCGACGGCCGGCATCACGAGCAGCATGCCGAGGCCCTGGGGGCCGACGAGCAGACCGGTGATGATCACGCTCTCGTGCCGTACCTCTTGGTAGTAGAGAGGCACCAGCACCATTGCCCCGAACAGCGACGCGCCGAGCGCGAAGGTCGTGAGCGACGCCGCCGCGAACACGCGGTTGGCATACAGCCGGATGTCCAGCAGCGGTCGCTCGATCCGCAGCGCGTGCCAACAGAAGACAGCGCACATGGCAAGGCCTGCGAGGATCGGCCACATGACCGTCGGCGCGGTGAGCGTGGGGTGCGTCGCGAGCTGCGAAAGGCCGTAGACGACCGCCGTCGATCCCCCTGAGAGCAGCGCGAGGCCGGTCACGTCGAGACGCCCGGCCACGCCCGAGTCGGTCTTGGGCAGCATCCGCCACGCGAGCGCAAGCGCGATCGCGCCGATGGGCACGTTCACGAGGAAGATCCACGACCAGTGCAGGTTCTCGAGGATCACGCCGCCGACGACCGGCCCGAGGATCGGCGCGAGCATCGCGGGCATCGAGACGATGCCCATCACCCGCCCCATGCGCTTGGGCCCTGCGACCTGCGCCATGATCAACTGGCCGACCGGCATGATCATGCCGCCGCCGGCGCCCTGCATGACGCGGAACAGCACCAGCGAGGTGGTCGACGCGGCGACAGCGCACAGCGCCGAGCCGGCCGTGAACAGCACCAGGGAGGTCATGTACACGCGCTTGGCGCCGAAGCGCCGCGCCGCCCAACCCGTCACCGGGATCACGGCCGCCAGCGACAGCAGATAGCCGGTGACCACCCACTGAATCTGAGCGATCGAGCTGTGCAGTTCGTGGCCGAGCGTCCGCAGCGCGACGTTCACGATCGTGGTGTCGAGGATCGACATGATCATGCCGAGGATCACCACGCCGGCGATCTTCCACACGTACGGCTCGATGCGGTCTGACGCCTCCGGGTGGAATCCTGAGTCTGCTGTCGGGGACGAGGAAGACATTCGGTACCGAAAGTTTAGGTACCAAACCTTTCTGCTTCAAGGGCCTGGCGCGTGATGTCGGTCGCACAGCGTGATGTACGGCAGAAGTGCGGGATGGCACAATCTCGGCTATGGGCCTCAGAGTGGCGGCTCGGCCTAGAGACCCACCAGATCTTGACATCCGCCGGGCGTCGCCCGTGTACGGTCTGCCACATGAGACACAAACGCCGGACCCTTGTAGCCCTGCTTTTGATCGCTCCCGTGCTGACTGTCGGTTGCGGAGGTACCAGCTCGCAGCCGAAAGCCGAGCAGCATGCGCTCACAAAGCTGGCACCGAACGAGCAGGACGCGCTAGCGAAGCTCGCAAAATCCCACGGCCGAGCCTACGTAGAGGCATCTAAGAACCTGCCCGACGCGATTGAAACCCGCTAGATACTGGCGACGACGACGCCGTCAGAGTCCTTCGCGCTTGACATCGAGCGGCTACGCGGCACGCTTGACCGGGGACACCGACCGATCAGAGATCGGCCAGCGCCGGTCATCGGGCCGCTACCAGCGGTAGTGGGCGAAGGCCTTGTTGGCCTGCGCCATGCGGTAGATGTCGTCCTTGCGCTTGTAGGCGCCGCCCTGCTGTGACTGGGCGTCCATCAGTTCGTTGGCCAACCGCTGGGCCATGGTCTTCTCGCGACGCTGGCGGGCGAACTCGACGAGCCAGCGCACGGCGAGCGTGCGCGCGCGCCTGGAGGCGACCTCGACGGGCACCTGGTAGGTGGCGCCGCCGACACGGCGCGATTTGACCTCGAGCGTGGGCGTGAGCGCCTTGATGGAGGCGTCGAGGGTCTCGACGGGGTCTTTGTCGCTGCGCTCGGCGAGCAGCGCGAGCGCGTCGTAGACGATCCGCTCGGCGGTGGACTTCTTGCCGTCGAGCATGACCTTGTTGATCACCTGCTGGACGAGTTTGGAGCGGTGAATGGGGTCCGGCTCGACCGGACGAATCTGGGCAGCTGCACGACGGGGCATCGGTGTCTCGTTCCTGGAAGCGGGGGGCAGCTACTTTTTCTTGACGCCGTACTGCGAGCGCGCCTTTTTGCGGTCGCTCACTCCGGCAGCGTCGAGCGTGCCGCGCACGACCTTGTAGCGCACGCCAGGCAGATCCTTGACGCGTCCACCACGAACCAGCACCACGGAGTGCTCCTGGAGGTTGTGCCCCTCGCCGGGAATGTACGCGGTCACCTCGATGGAGCCGGAGATGCGCACACGTGCGACCTTGCGCAGCGCGGAGTTAGGCTTCTTGGGCGTCGTTGTGTAGACGCGCGTGCAGACGCCACGACGCTGGGGCGCGGCGACCTTCTTCTTGCGGCCTTTGCCGGACTTGAGGCCGGGCGTGGCGACCTTTTTCTTAGGCGTCACGCGGCCCTTGCGCACGAGTTGCGAGGTGGTTGGCATTCGCTGCGTGATGCTAGCAGCGCTAAGCGCTCTGAGCCACGCCGGCTGCACGAACGGGCGCCGGCATCAGCGCGGCGGCGACGATCACGAGCACGAAAGCGAGCGCCTGCAGCACGACGCCGGCGGGGCTCGCGGCCATCGGATCACCGAACACGATGATCCCGCCGGCGATGCCGGCGATGTTCGCTGCTGTTCCTGTCACGGCGATCACAGGGACGGCCTCGCCGTCCTGCAGGCCGCGCGCGGAGGCGTAGAACGCGACGATCGAAGCGAGCACGGCGACCGCCAGCCAGGGGCTGAGGATCAGGCCGAGCAGGCCGTGGGCGCCGGTGATGCCGGTGAGCGCCTTGATGGAGGTGTCGGAGACGCCGAACAGCACGCCGGCGCTGGCGCCGAGCATCACGCCGTGGTGCTCGGTCGGGCCGCCCATGCGCGGGCCCATCAGCAGCAGCCCGCCAAGCCCGAATAGTGCCGCCTCGAATGAGATCATCCCGGCGCTTGAGAAGTGGGAGTGCGCGCCGTGCATCGCCGGCAGCGTGACGCCGAGCAGCACGAGGCCACCGGCGGTCAGGCAGAGGCCCAGCCACTGCCGGCGCCCAACGCTGAAGCCGAACATCCGCTCGGCCATGACCGCGACGAACACCACGCCGGCCGCCAGCGAGACCTGGACCACGGACATCGGCGCCAGCGACAGGGCGGCCACGTGCAGCCCCCAACTCGCCGTCGCGATGATCATGCCGAGCGTGAACCACTTCGACGAGTACAGCTGCCGGGCGGAGCGCAACGGGTGCAGCACCTGCACCTTGGGAACCGAGTTGGCGCCTTTGTACTTGTAGAAGAAGCCGAGGTTCGCTACGAAGGCGCAGAGTAGCGCTAGGAATATGCCGAGATCCATGGTCATGTCAGGGAAGGTCGAGTGTGCTCATCGGTTGGCGCCGGCGGCTGCTTTACTCCGCGCCGACGTCCTAGGCGCATCGACCGTGCCAGGCACACTACTGACCTTGACCTCTGTGCAAGCTAAAGAGCGCGCTAGAGCCGAAACGCACGAGCGACCGCTGCTGATGGTCGACATCGACGGCGTCATCTCGCTGTTCGGCGGCGTCCAGCCGCGCGGGTACTCGGAGCGGGTCGCCGACAGCGCCTCCGGTCAGCTCGACGTCTCCTTTCATTCGATCGACGGCACACCCCACTTCCTTTCGTCTACCGCCGCCGCTCACCTGCTCGCGCTCGCGCCCGCGTTCGAGCTCGTTTGGGCAAGCGGCTGGGAGGAGCGCGCCAACGAGCACCTGCCGCATCTGCTGGGACTCCCGCCGGAGCTGCCGTTTCTGCGCTTCGATCGTGCGGTCGGACGCGCCAACGCCCACTGGAAGCTCGACGCGATCGAAGCGTACGCGCGTGGGCGCGCGCTTGCATGGATCGACGACGCGCTCAGTCCCGCCTGCCACGAATGGGCCGACGCCCGCGCAGCGCCGACGCTGCTGGTGCAGACGCAGCCCGACCGTGGACTCACCGCAGACGAGGCTGGGCAGCTCGCGGAGTGGGCCCGCGGGCTGTAACTGCTCTCCGCGCGAAGGCGCGAACACAGCGACGCGGGCGGCCTGGCCTCTCCCCGAGGCCGGACCGCCGCGCGTCGACCGTTTGTTACTCGTCTTTGGCGCGCTCGTCGGTCATCTCGAGCTCGGCGAGCTCCTCGGCGAAGCCGGGGTCGGTGCCGCCGGCGCCGATCTTCTCGAGCGAGGCGAGGTCGGCGTCGAACTCCTGCCCGTAGCCGCCGTTGAAGCCGTCGCCGGCGAGTCCGAGCTCTGCTGCGATCTCGTCCTGGTCGAGCAGGCCGACGTCGTCGATGGCACGCGGCAGCGGTTCGGAGGGCTCGATCTCGATCCGCCGGTAGCGCTTAAGGCCGGTGGCGGCGGGAATGAGCTTGCCGATGATGACGTTCTCCTTGAGGCCGTTGAGGCGGTCGATCTTGCCTTCGAGCGCCGCGTCGGTGAGCACCTTGGTGGTCTCCTGGAAGGAGGCGGCGGACAGGAACGAGTCGGTGTTGAGCGACGCCTTGGTGATCCCGAGGATGATGTCCTCGAACTGCGCCGTCTCGCCACCGGCCGTGGCGACTGCGTCGTTGGCCTTGGCGAACTCGAAGCGATCGACGAACTGCCCTGGCAGGTAGTCGGTGTCGCCCTTCTGATCGACGCGCACCTTCTTGAGCATCTGGCGCACGATCAGCTCGATGTGCTTGTCGTTGATGTCCACGCCCTGGGACTTGTAGACCTCCTGGACCTCCTTGACCAGGTACTGCTCGGTCTCGGTGCGTCCGCGGATGGCGAGCAGCTCGTGCGGGTAGACGGACCCCTCGTTGAGCTGCCTACCGGCTTTGATCTTCTCGCCGCTGGAGACGAACAGCCGCGTGCGCCGCGGGAAGGCGTGGCGGTGCTCCTCGCCGGACTCGTCGGTGATCACCACGGTGACCGCTTTGTCGGTCTCTTCGATCGATACGACGCCGTCCTGCTCGGCGATTTTGGCGAGGCCCTTGGGGCGCCGCGCCTCGAACAGCTCGACCACGCGCGGCAGACCGTGCGTGATGTCCGCGCCGGCGACGCCGCCGGTGTGGAACGTACGCATCGTCAGCTGCGTGCCGGGCTCGCCGATCGACTGCGCGGCGACGATGCCGACCGCGTCGCCGATCTGGGCGAGCGCGCCGGTGGCCATGGCGCGGCCGTAGCAGGCCTGACAGACGCCGCTGGGCGCCTCGCACTTGAGCACCGAGCGCACGGGCACGGTGACCTCGACGCCCTTCTCGTGGTCGTCGGCGAACGCACTGACGATCTCGGCCATCTCGGCGCGGCCGATTTCGACGCCCTGCTCGGCGAGCATGCGGTTGCGCTTGGTCTTGATGTCGAGCGCGGCGATGCGCCCGACGAGCACGTCGTTGGGCTCGCCGCCGTCCTTGAACACGGCCATCTCGATGTACTCCTCGGTGCCGCAGTCGGCCTCGCGGATGATCACGTCCTGGGCGACGTCAACCAGACGGCGCGTCAGGTAGCCCGAGTCGGCGGTGCGCAGGGCGGTGTCTGCGAGGCCCTTTCGCGCACCGTGGGTGGAGATGAAGTACTCGAGCACCGACAGGCCCTCCATGAAGTTGGCCTTGATCGGGCGCTCGATGATTTCGCCCTTGGGGTTGGCCATCAGGCCGCGCATACCGGCGAGCTGGCGGATCTGCTTGAACGAGCCACGGGCGCCCGAGTTGGCCATCATGAAGATGGGGTTGAGCACGTCGAGGTTTTTGACCATCGCCTCGGCGACCTCGTTGGTGGCGGCGTTCCACTGCTCCACTACCGCCTCGTGGCGCTCCTCCTGGGTGATCAGGCCGTCGTCGTACTGGCCGGTGATGTCGCCGACGAGCTTGTCGAACTTGTCGAGGATTTCCTGCTTCTCCGGGGGGATGACGACGTCGTTCTTGGAGATCGTGATGCCGGCCTGCGTGGCGTACTTGAAGCCGAGGTCCTTGAAGGCGTCGAGCACGAGTGAGATCGTGGTCGCGCCGTAGGCCTGCACGAGCATGTCGATCAGCCGCGTGGTGTCACGCTTCTTCATCGACTGGTTGACGAACACGTACTTGGACGCGTCGAACTCGTCGCCGAGCGCCTCCGCGAGCGCACGCTCGATGCGGTCGTTGTAGATGATCCGCCCGATCGTTGTGAGCACGTGGCCGCCCTCGCGCCCGTAGGGGCGGAACTCGGCGATGTCGTGCAGCTTGACGACGTTGCCCTCGTAGGAGAGCTCCGCCTCCTGCGCCGTGCGGAACACGTGCGGACGCGGCTCATAGGTGGCGCGGTCGATCTTCGACAGCTCCTCGGCTTCGGGCCCGTAGGTGAGGTAATAGGCACCCAGGATCATGTCCTGCGTGGGCGTCGCCAGCGGCGCGCCGTGTGCGGGGGACAGGATGTTGTTGGAGGAGAGCATCAGGATGCGCGCCTCCGCCTGGGCCTCGGCCGACAGCGGCAGGTGCACGGCCATCTGGTCGCCGTCGAAGTCGGCGTTGAACGCGTGGCAGACCAGCGGGTGCACCTGGATCGCCTTGCCCTCGACGAGCAGCGGCTCGAATGCCTGGATGCCGAGGCGGTGAAGCGTGGGCGCACGGTTGAGCAGCACGGGGTGCTCGTGGATGACCTCCTCGAGCACGTCCCACACCTCGCCGATCATCGAGTCGACCATCTTCTTGGCCGCCTTGATGTTCTGCGCGGACTTGCGCTCGACCAGGCGCGCCATGATGAACGGCTTGAACAGCTCGAGCGCCATGATCTTGGGCAGCCCGCACTGGTGCAGCTTCAGGTAGGGGCCGGCGACGATCACCGAGCGCCCGGAGTAGTCCACGCGCTTGCCGAGCAGGTTCTGACGGAAGCGCCCCTGCTTGCCCTTGAGCATGTCGGACAGGCTCTTCAGCGGACGGTTGCCCGGCCCGGTGACGGGACGCCCACGACGGCCGTTGTCGAACAGCGCGTCGACGGCCTCCTGCAGCATGCGCTTCTCGTTGTTGACGATGATCTCGGGCGCGCCGAGGTCGAGCAGCCGCTTGAGGCGGTTGTTGCGGTTGATGACGCGGCGGTACAGGTCGTTGAGGTCGGAGGTGGCGAAGCGCCCACCGTCGAGCTGGACCATCGGGCGCAGCTCCGGCGGGATCACGGGCACGGCGTCGAGCACCATCATCTCGGGCTTGTTGCCGGACTGGATGAACGCGGAGACGACCTTCAGGCGCTTGACAGCGCGGGCCTGCTTCTGGCCTTTGCCGGTCTTGACCTGGTCCTCGAGCTCGATGCGTTCGGCCTCGAGGTCCACCTGCTGGAGCAGGTCGCGGATCGCTTCGGCGCCCATGCCGCCACGGAAGTACTCGCCGAAGCCGTAGGGAGAGCCGAAGCGCTCCTTGAGCTCACGGAAGGTGGTCTCGTCGTGCTCGATCTGCTTGGGCTCCATCGTCTTGAAGAGCTCCCACACGTTGCGCATGCGCTCGGCGGCGTCCTCGATGTAGGCTTCGGTGTCGGCGATGTCGGCGTCGAACGCCTTGGTCAGCTCCTTGACCTGCTTCTCGCGCTCCTCGTCTGACAGTTTCGACAGGTTGATGTCGAGCGAGTCCGCCCACAGGTGGTCTTCGTCGTTGAAGTTGGTCTGTTTGCCGTTCTGCAGGTACTTCTCGCGGCGCGCCAGCGACTCGCGCAGTTCGAGCACGCGCTCCTCACGCTCGGCAGCGTAGGCGTCGAGGACCTTGTTGACCTCTTTCTCAAGCATCTCGAGGTCCCGCGTGCGAGCCTCGTCGTCGACCCAGGTGACGATCGAGGCGGCGAAGTACAGAACCTTCTCGAGTTCCTTGGGCGCCATGTCGAGCAGGTAGCCGATACGGCTGGGGACGCCCTTGAAGAACCAGATGTGGCTCACGGGCGCGGCGAGGTCGACGTGGCCCATGCGCTCGCGGCGGACCTTCGAGCGCGTGACCTCCACGCCGCAGCGCTCGCACACGATGCCCTTGTAGCGCACGCGCTTGTACTTGCCGCAGTAGCACTCCCAGTCCTTGGTGGGCCCGAAGATGCGCTCGCAGAAGAGACCGTCCTTCTCCGGCTTCAGCGTCCGGTAGTTGATCGTCTCCGGCTTGGTTACCTCGCCGGAGCTCCAACTGCGGATCTGCTTCGAAGAGGCGAGGCTGATCTCGATGGCGTCGAAGTTGTTTATGTCAATCATCTAATGGGTGCTTTCGCTCGGGGGTGAATCAGGCTTTTGACTTCGCCGGGGCCGCGCCTAGGGCGCGTGCCCGGTCTTTGGTTTCGCCGGGGCTGCGCCTACGACGCGTGCCCTGGCTGTTACTCGGCGGACTCGTCGCTGACGAGGCTCTCCAGGTCGATGTCCTCCGTGGCGCCGACGTCGAGCAACTCCTCGACCTCGACTGCGTCGTCGTCTGTGTCCTCTGTGTCCTCGTCGCTGCCGGCGTCGGCCGTGCCGTCGGCCTCGGCGTCGTCCTGTACCGCGGCGGGCTCCTCGGCGCCGTCGCCGGCGAGCGCCCTGACCCCGGAGAGGTCGATGCCGAGCTCCTCGGCTGCGCGGAGCAGGTCGTCGTCCTCGTCGCGCATCTCCGTGCGCTGGCCCTCCTCGGAGACGACGTTGACGTCGAGCGCCAGCGACTGCATCTCCTTGAGCAGGACCTTGAACGACTCGGGGATCGACGGCTCGGCGATGTTCTCGCCCTTGACGATCGCCTCGTATGCCTTGACGCGCCCGACGGTGTCGTCGGACTTGATCGTGAGCATCTCCTGCAGCGTGTACGCGGCGCCGAACGCCTCCAGCGCCCAGACCTCCATCTCGCCGAAGCGCTGGCCGCCGAACTGCGCCTTGCCGCCGAGCGGCTGCTGGGTGACGAGCGAGTAGGGACCGGTGGAGCGCGCGTGGATCTTGTCGTCGACGAGGTGCAGGAGCTTCAGGATGTACATGTAGCCGACGGTGACCTGTTCCTCGAACGGCTCACCGGTGCGGCCGTTGAACAGCGTCATCTTTCCTGACGCCTGCTCGCCGACGCGGCGGGACTTGTCGATGTCCATGCGGATGCGTCCGGTGTGCGCGTCCTGCCACTTGACGAGCGCGTTGTCGACGTCTGCGACGGTGGCGCCGTCGAACACGGGCGTCGAGACGTACACGCGGCGCGGACCGCCGGCCGAGTCGGCTTCCTTGTAGGCCTCGGTGCCGTCGTCGTACCAGCCCTGCGCGGCGGCCCACCCGAGGTGGGTCTCGAGGATCTGGCCGACGTTCATGCGCGAGGGCACGCCGAGCGGGTTGAGGATGACGTCGACGGGCGTGCCGTCCTCGAGGAACGGCATGTCCTGCTGGTCGACGATCTTGGAGATCACACCCTTGTTGCCGTGGCGGCCGGCGAGCTTGTCGCCCTCGGAGATCTTGCGCTTCTTGGCGACGAACACGCGCACCAGGTCGTTGACCCCGGGTGGCAGGTCGTCGCCGGCGTCGCGGCTGAAGGTCTTGACGTCGATCACCACGCCGCCCTCGCCGTGCGGCACCTTCAGCGAGGTGTCGCGGACCTCGCGTGCCTTCTCCTTGAAGATCGCGCGGATCAGCTTCTCCTCGGCCGTCAGCTCGGTCTCGCCCTTGGGCGTGACCTTGCCGACGAGCAGGTCGCCGGAGATGACCTCGGCGCCGACGCGGACGATGCCGCGGTCGTCGAGGTTGCGCAGCGACTCCTCGGAGCGGTTGGGGATATCGCGGGTGATCTCCTCCTCGCCGAGCTTGGTCGTGCGGGCGTCGATCTCGTACTCCTCGATGTGGATCGAGGTGAGCTCGTCGTCCTGCACGAGCCGCTTGGAGAGGATGATGGCGTCCTCGAAGTTGTAGCCCTCCCAGGACATGAACGCGACCATGAGGTTCTTGCCGAGCGCCATTTCGCCCTTGTCGGTCGAGGAGCCGTCGGCGAGCACGTCGCCGGCCTTGACGGTCTGTCCGGCGCGGACGAGGGGCTTCTGGTGGATCAGCGTGCCCTGGTTGGAGCGCATGTACTTCTGCAGCTCGTACTCGTCCTTCTTGCCGTCCTTGCCCGCGACGACGATCTGGTTGGCGTCGATGTAGTCGACGGCGCCGGCGTTCTTGGCCAGCAGCACGTCGCCGGTGTCAAGCGCGGCACGACTCTCCATGCCGGTGCCGACGAGCGGCGCATCGGCCTTGAGCAGCGGCACGGCCTGGGCCTGCATGTTCGAGCCCATCAGCGCACGGTTGGCGTCGTCGTGCTCGAGGAACGGGATCATCGCCGTGGTGACGGACCAGATCTGCTCCGGCGAGACGTCGATCAGATCGACGTCCTTGGGCCCGACGGTGACGTACTGGCCTGCCTGCGTACGGCATAGGATTTCGGTGCCCTTGAGCTTGCGGGTCTTCTCGTCGACGGGCGTGTTCGCCTGCGCGATCAGCATCTCCTCTTCCTGCGTGGCGTCGAGGTGGCGCACCTCATCGGTGACGCTGCCGTCCTTGACGACGCGGTAGGGCGTGGTCACGAACCCGTACTCGGAGACCTCTGCGAACGAGGACAGCGAGCCGATCAGGCCGATGTTGGGGCCCTCGGGGGTCTCGATCGGGCACATGCGCCCGTAGTGGGTGGGGTGCACGTCGCGGACCTCGATGGGCGCGCGCTCACGCGTCAGTCCACCGGCGCCGAGCGCCGACAGGCGGCGCCGGTGCCTGAGGCCGGCGAGCGAGTTGGTCTGGTCCATGAACTGCGACAGCTGCGATGAGCCGAAGAACTCCTTCAGCGCAGCCACGACAGGGCGGATGTTGATGATCGTCTGCGGCGTGATCGTGTCGGCGTCCTCGGTGGTGAGACGCTCGCGCACGACGCGCTCCATGCGGTAGAGGCCGATGCGGAAGGCCTCCTGGATGAGCTCGCCGACGGTGCGCAGACGGCGGTTGCCGAAGTGCTCGTACTCGTCGAGGTGCTCGGCGACGGGCTCGCGCGGCATGCTGCTGGCCTCCGCGGCGTAGTCCTTGATCTCGACCTCGCCGTCCTCGGGCAGGCCGAGGCGCTTGGGCAGCGAGACGAGCTCGCGCACGAGCGCGAGGATGTCGTCGTGGGTGAGCGTGCGCGTGTCGATGTCGACGTCGAGCCCGAGACGCGCGTTGAGCTTGTAGCGCCCGACGCGCGTGAGGTCGTAGCGCTTGGGGTCGAAGAACAGCTGGTTGAGCAGCGCCTTGGCGTTGTCGACGCTGGGCGGCTCACCGGGACGCTGCTTCTTGAACAGCTCGATCAGCGCTCCCTCTTCGGTGCGCGTGGCCTCGGTGTCGGATTCGATCGTGTTGCGGATGTACAGCGAGTTGTCGAACAGCCGCAGGATCTCCTCGTCGGAGGCGTAGCCCATGGCCCGCAGCAGCACGGTCACCGGAAGCTTGCGCTTGCGGTCGATGCGCACGTAGACCTTGCCCTTCTTGTCGATCTCGAGCTCCAGCCACGATCCGCGCGCGGGCATCAGGTTGGCGATGAAGACCTGCTTCTCGCGGTCCTTGGGTTCCATCAGGTAGGCGCCGGGGGAGCGCACCAGCTGCGTGACGACCACGCGCTCGGTGCCGTTGATGACGAACGTGCCGCGCTCGGTCATCCACGGGAAGTCGCCCATGAACACGGACTGCTCGCGGATCTCGCCGGTCTCGCGGTTGATGAACGCGACGGTCACGGTGAGCGGACGCGCGTAGGTCAGGTCCTTCTCGCGGCACTGCTCCAGCGACGCGACCGGCTCGTCGAAGGTGAACTCGCCGAACTGGACTGCAAGGTTGCCCGTGTAGTCCTCGATCGGGGAGATGTCGTCGATCGTCTCGCGCAGGCCACCGGTCTTGGGATCGGTGAGCCACGCGAAGGAGCGGCGCTGAATGTCTATGAGGTTGGGTACGTCAACGGTCTTCTGGAGACGCGCGAAAGTCCGGCGCGTCCGGAGAGCATCTGCAGCAGCCAAGAAATGACTCCTTCGGAGGGCGATACACGGGCAGAGGAAGGCGCCGAGGCGCGACCAGCAAAGATAGCACAGACTATCGACGCCCTGAAGGGCTGCCGGCGCTCACGGACCCCGTCCTCGACATTCGCGTATGTGGCGCGATGCCATGCGGCGGACGGCTGCGACTATCGACCAGCGCGGCAGACTCTACCGGAAAATGCGCGAATGTGAGCGGAAAGTAAAGATCGGCGAGCGGCTTGACTTCGACGGGTCGCAGGCAGGCCGACCGGTGGCGTCGCGTCCGGCGTGAGCGAGCCCGGCGCGAGCACGACCCTCAGCGGGCTATCGACAGGGCAGGGGGGCGCCGCTCCCTCCGCTAGGGGGGAGTTGTCGATAGCCCGCTCAAGGCCGTGCTCTTGCTCTACGGCGGTGAAGGAACCGCTGCGTCTGCGCCGAGCAAACCTGCTGGGGCGCCGGCTGATGCCGGCTCGGCGCCAATACCTACGCTCAGCGCGTCCACTCATACATAACTGCTCTCTTTCGGGATCGTCAATCAGTCATTCGACGGATCTTTGGCGGTTCGCTGACCGCGGTGGCTGGGTACACACGTCGCTGGCAAGCCCCACTTGCCAGCGGCGCGCGGCCACTCACATCGTTGTAACACCGTTTTGACGCCGCGGACGGCCGGGTAGGCGTCGTCGCACGGCATTCTTACGCGGCGTTCAAGAAGCGGACAACAGGGGCGCCCGGCCGAGCCGAGCACCGCGGACCTAGGCGAAGCGAAGCCGTCCGTCGGAAGGTCGCCGCGAAGTCGCGACCTTCCGAGGGATCGGCGAAGCGCCAGTCGCGACCTCCGGACGGATCGGCGAAGCGCCAGTCGCGACCTTCCGACGGAACCGGCGTAGCGTCACTTAAGCTCGACGCTCGCTCCGGCCTCCTCGAGTTCCTGTTTGAGCTTGTCGGCCTCCTCGCGTTCGATGCCCTCCTTGACCGGCTTGGGGGCCTCGTCGACGAGCGCCTTGGCCTCTTTGAGGCCGAGGCCGGTCGCGGCGCGCACGACCTTGATGACCTGGATCTTCTTGTCGCCGGCGCCGGCGAGGATCACGTCGACGGTGCTGCTTGCTTCCTCTTCGCCACCGCCTGCGTCGCCACCACCACCGGCGGGCGCGGCAGCCGGCGCGGCCACCGCGGCGGCCGATACACCGAACTCCTCCTCGAGCGCTTTGATGCGCTCGGCGAGCTCGAGCACCGAGATGCCCTTGAGCTCCTCGATCCAATCCTGTGTGCTTGTTGCCATGTGCGTCAGTCCTCCTTGGGGGGATTCGTCTCGGCGTCCTCTGGCTGGTTCTCAGCCGAGACGTCCGCGTGGTTGTCGTCTGCTTGCGCCGGCGCGTCCTGCCTGTCCTCCGTCGCGGAGGGCTCCGGCTCAGTCTTGGTCTCCGCCTGCGCATCAGCGGCGGGCTCCTCTGTGGCGGCTTCGGCGGCCGGCTCCTCAGCCGCTTGCTCGGCGTCGCCCTCGCCGGCAGGCTCCTCTGTCGGGGGCTCAGCGTCGGCAGCAGGTACGGCCTCGGCCGCTTCCGGCTCCGCGTCGGCCGCAGGTGCGGCCTCGTCCGCCGGGACGCCCGCGGGGGCCTCGCCTGCGGGGATCTCGCCGGACTCCTTCTTGGCCTGCACCTGCCCGAGCGCGACGGCGATGCCGCTGAGCAGCGCGCTGAGCGTGCGCACGAGGCCGCTGACGGGGGAGGCGACGACGCCGACGAGCTGGCCATAGAGGACTTCGCGCGAGGGCAGACGCGAGAGCGAGCGGATCTGCTCGACGTCGAGCTCGGCGCCGCCCATGAGACCGCCCTTGAACGGCAGCAGTTGCGATGCTCGCCCGAAGTCGGCGACGGCTTTGGCGGCGCTGGCGACGTCGCCGCGGACGAACGTCAGGGCGGTGGGCCCGGCGAGGAAGCCCTTGAGCGTCTCGGCGCCGACCTGGTCGGCGGCGCGCTCGGTGAGCGAGTTCTTGACGACCTTGAACGTGGCGTCGGACTCGCGCAGCTTGGCACGCAGCTCGGCGACCTGTGCGACGGTGATGCCGCGGTAGTCGACGGCGAAGATCGCGTCGGACTCGTCGATGTTGGAGGCGATCTCGGCGATCGCCACTGCCTTCTGGTCTCGGTTCATGGGGCTCCTGTCCCGGTCTTGCGCCGCTGGCCGGCTGCCGGGGGTCTCTGGTGGCCTCTGGTGTGGATGACGCTAGGCGGCGATGGTAGCCGCGGGCGCCTCCTCGAGGATTTCGCGTGTCTTTGAAGAATCGACCTTGATGCCCGGCCCCATGGTCGAGGCGAGCGTGATCGAGCGCAGGTAGCGGCCTTTGGCAGCTGAAGGTTTGGCGCGAACCAGCTCTTCGATCACGGCTGCGTAGTTCTCGAGCAGCTGACGCTCCTCGAAGCTGACCTTGCCGATCACGAGATGGACGATGGCGGTGCGGTCGGTGCGGTACTCGACCTTGCCGGACTTGGATTCTTCGACCGCTTTGGCGACGTCCATGGTGACGGTGCCGACTTTCGGGTTTGGCATCTTGCCGGAAGGCCCGAGGATGCGCCCGAGCTGGCCGACCACGGACATCATGTCGGGCGTGGCGATCGCCACATCGAAGTCGTCGAAGCCCTCCTGGATGCGTTTGGCGAGGTCCTGCGCGCCGACGACGTCGGCACCGGCGGCTTCGGCCTCGGCGGCCTTGGGTCCCTGCGCGAACACCGCGACTTTGACGTCCTTGCCGAGGCCGTTGGGCAGCGCGATCGTGCCGCGCAGCTGCTCGTCGGCGTGGCGCACATTGAGACCCGTGCGCACGTGCACCTCGACGGTCTCGTCGAACTTGGCGCCGCCGAGCCCGCGCACCAGCGCGACAGCCTCGCTGGGCTGGTACTCGTGCTCGCGGTCGACCTTGGCGAGCAGCTCCGAGTAGCGCTTGCCGTGCTTGCTCATGACGTCACGTCCACGCCCATCGAGCGAGCTGTGCCGGCGATGATCTTGGCGGCCTGGTCGACGTCGTGCGCGTTGAGGTCGGCGAGCTTGCGCTCGGCGATCTCGCGCAGCTGGCCCTGGGTGATGGTGCCGACCTTCACGCGGTTGGGCTCGCCGGAGCCCTTGTTGATTTTGATCGCTTGGCGAATCAGGACGGCGGCGGGCGGAGTCTTGGTGATGAACGTGAACGAGCGGTCCTCGTAGACGGTGATCACGACGGGGATCACGGTGCCGGTTTCGCTCTGCGTCTGCGCGTTGAACGCCTTGCAGAACTCCATGATGTTGATGCCGTGCTGACCCAGCGCAGGACCGACCGGCGGGGCGGGGCTCGCCTGCCCGGCATTCGCCTGCAGCTTGATCGTGGTTAGGACCTTCTTTGCCATATCGAGTCTTCTGTTCTTAGTTCGTTGGGAAGGTTATGTCGTAGCGGCGCGCCTGAGCCGGTCGAGGATCAAGCGAGACAAGGACGCAGGAAGCGAAGTGTGCTCCGCACACGAGCGACCGAGGACGCAGTATCGCGCAGGTCATCGGCCGGCTCAGAGCTTCTTTACTTGGTCGAATTGCACTTCCACCGGGGTCTCCCGGCCGAAGATGGATACCAGCACCTTGAGCCGCGCGGCGTCCTCGTTGATCTCTGAGATCTCGCCGGAGAAGTCTGACAGCGGCCCGGAGACGACCTTGACGGACTCGCCGATCGTGAACTGGGCGCGTGTGCGGGTGGCCGTGGCGACCTCCTTGTGCAGCAGTCGGTCCACCTCGATCTGGGTCAGCGGCACGGGCTCTTGTGAGGCGCCGACGAAGCCCGTGACGCCGGGGGTGCCCTTGACGACGCCCCAGGAGTCCTCGTTGAGCTCCATGTTGACGAGCACGTAGCCGGGCATCGTGCGCTTCTCCACGGGGTTCTTCTGGTTGTCCTTCATCTCCATGACCGTTTCGGTCGGCACGACGACGTTGCGCACGGCGCGCTGCTGCCCGAGCGACACCACGCGGTGCTCGAGGTTGTGCTTGACCTTGTTCTCGTGACCGGAGTATGTGTTTACGACGTACCAGCGAAACATTCAGATCTTCCTTACGACTCAGCCGAGTATGAGTTCGACGATTTCCTTGGCGACGTAGTCGGCCAGGGCGAGGTACAGACCGGCGATCGCGACAAATCCGAGTACCACGGCAGTGGCCTGGGTGACCTGACGCCGGTCCGGCCACTGTACGCGTTGGAGCTCAGCCCAGCTCGCTCGGAGGAAGCCGATCGCGCGGTTGCCGCCTCGCAGGGGAGCGCCCGACGGTGGCACGACCTCGCCCCCGCCCGCACCGCCATGGCCTCTGCCGCCGCCGGCGCCACCGGGCGCGGAAGGACCGCCGCCGGGCTCCTGTAGCTCGTTCTCAGCCTCGGACTCGTTCTCAGCCTCGACTTCGTCTTCCGAGAGCACGTCGGCGCCTTCGACGAGCTCGTCGCCCGTGGCGGGCACGCCGCCTGCGCCGCGGATGAGCGCCGCGTCGAACTCGTCGACATCGCCTGCGTGCTCGAGCGCGCCCGGCAGGTCGGCACGCTCGATCGAGCCGTGCGCCTCGGGGTGCGCGGAGCTCCGCTCGGCGTCGGCGTCGACCGCGGCGCCCTGGGCGCCGTTGGGCGCGACGTCCCCCCCTGCGGGCCGTCGGACAGCCGCGCCACCGCCGCGTGCGCGGCGCTGCTTTGCACGTTTACGGTCACGAGCCACGGCAGCGCTCCCGCGCTAACGGGTCTCCCTGTGGCTGGTGTGCTTGCGACACCAACGGCAGTACTTGCGCAGGCTGATCCGGTCAGGGTTGTTGCGCTTGCTCTTGTTTGTCTGGTAGTTACGACGCTTGCACTCCTCGCACGCGAGGGTGACAGCGATTCGGACGTCTCCGCGGGCCATGATCAGAAATCCCTGCGTTGTTGTTTGCAGCGGCTCTGGGCGAAGAAAAACCCCGCCCAGGCGCGAGGTCCAAGCAGTCTAGCGCGCTTGCGTGCTCGGAGCCAGCGCGCGTCGAAGACCGCACCCGCATGCCGGCGAGCAGGCCTTGACGCGCAGCGCGCGAACCATGAAGCGCGGGCCGCAAAACGTCGCCTGCCACGCCACCCTCCGGCCCTCCCCATCTAAATAAAAGAAGGAGACACGCGCGATGCCCCTACCCGAGCCGATCCCCGTGAGCGCCCACGACGAGTCCTTCGCGGGCGTCACCTACCACATCCGCGGCGAACTCGTTCCCGAGCTGCAGATCGACATCACCGGGCAACAGGTCATGTTCGAGCACCACACGCTGCTGTGGAAGGAGACGCAGCTGGACGTCGAGCTGAAGAAGCTGCCGGGCGGGATCAAGCGCAAGATCGCCGGCCTCGAATTCTTCGTCACGCGCACCTCCGGCTCGGGACGCATCGCCTTCTCACGCGACTCGCCCGGCCAATGCGTGCCGATGCACATCGGCCAGGGAGAAGGGATAGACGTGCGCGAGCACCAGTTCCTCGCCGCGACCGACAACCTCGACTACAGCTTCGAACGCATCAAGGGCATTCAGAGCATGCTGCTCGGCGGCTCTGGTCTGTTCATGGACAAGTTCCGCGCCAAGGACGGTGACGCGCTCGTCTGGCTGCACGGCCACGGCAACGTCTTCCTCGTCAACCTCGGCGACGGCGAGCAGCTCGACGTCGAGGCCGGCGCATGGCTGTACAAGGACCCGTCCGTGCAGCTCGAGGCGGTGACCATGGGCCTCAAGACAGGGATCATGGGCGGCGGCGGCAAGCTCACCTGGAACCGCTTCACCGGGCCGGGGCGCCTCGCAATCCAGACGATGTTCATCGCGCCGCTCGAGGGCGAAGCCGTCAGCGCCAACGCGCAGGCCGCGACGGCCGGCGGTCTCGCCGGCGCGCTGATCGGGGGCCTCACGCGGGGGTGAGAACGCGCGAAGCCCGGCAACGCCGGGCTTCAAGCCGCTCCTCAGCTCCCACTCCCTCCGGGCGGGACGCCGCTCGCGGTGCGCGCTGCGGCGACCCGATGCTCGAGGGGGACGGGCGCCGCTGCGACGAGCTGAAATGAGTCGACTGCGGAGGGCTTCCGCAGCCGACTCCCGTTCCAGATCGCCTTTGTCCGTTTAACCCCCATTCGCCGAAGAGGTTGGGCGGGGAGCGGACAGGCGCACCGCAAGCGGCGGCTGCGCGCGACCGTGCACGCAGCTACTCGAACACCGTGAACGTCGCCAGGATCACGTACAGCGCGACCAGCGCCCAGCCCTCGAATTCGGCGGCCTCGCCGTCGCCGGTGACCTGCCACAGCGCCAGCGCCGTCAGTGCAAGCGCGCCGATGTACACCGGCGCCAGCGCGAAGGTAAGCGTCGTGTTCAGCGCGAACGAAACGAGCACGAGCACCGGGAACAGGAACGCCGCGATCTGCGCCACGGAGTTTTTGACCACCGAGATCGCCAGGTCCGAGCGGCGCTTCCACGCGAGCACCAGGCCAGCTGTGTTCTCGACTGCATTGCCCGCGATCGCCACGATCACAAAGCCGGCGAACGCCTGCGAGAGGTGCAGGATCGAGATCGCCGGCTGGAGGCCGTTGACGAACCAATCCGACACGAACGCCGAAGCTGTGCCGGCGACGATCAGCAGCGCCAGCGTCACTCTCAGCGACAGCCGTGGGCCTTGCGCGTCGGGCCCAACCGCCGTCGCAGGATCCCTCACGGCGAGCGCGTCGGCACTCACACCCGGCAGCTCGTCCGAGCGCAGATACGGCACCACCCACGTCATGTAGACGATAAGCAGGCAGATCGCGCCGACGATCGAGATCGTCTGCACGTGGTGGCTTGCCGGGTCGTGTGAGGACAGCGACAGACCCAGCAGCACGATGATGAACACCGTCACCTGCAAGAGCGTCGCGGTGTCCCTCGGCAGGCGCTTGGAGAACCGCATCAGCCCGTCCGGCGAGCGCCGCGCACCGACCACGATCACCAGGCCGAGCACCAGCAGCGCGTTGGCGAGCACCGAGCCGACGATCGCCGTCTGCGCCACCACCAGCTCGCCCTTCTGCAGCGCGAAGATCACCACGAACAGCTCCGGCAGGTTGCCCAGCGTCGACTGCAGCATCCCCGTCACGCCAGGGCCGAAGCGCTCCCCCAGCTGCTCCGTCGCGAACGACACCACCCACGCCAGGCCCGCCAGCGCGAGGGTCGCCAGTGCGAAGCGCGGCACCGGCGCCCACGCGCCGTAGTCGGCGACGCCCGCCAGCGCTGTCAGGACGGCGACCACCAGGATGGCGGAGCGCTCGAGGGGAGTCATGCCGGACATGGCTCGCCGCGACAATATCCTGCTGTACAGATGCGTCTGGCGACGTTCCTCGCACCCGGCTCCGAAACACCCCGCGCAGGCGAGGTGCGCGAGCAGGACGGCGTGCAGCGCGTGTTCTCCTACGCGCTGGAGGAGCTCACCGTGATCGATCGCCTCGCCGACCCTGAGGCCGTGCCCGTCGAGAGCGAGTCCTGGCGACTCGACGAGGTGACGCTGCTCGCGCCCATACCAACGCCCAGGGCGATCTTCGGGATCGGCCTCAACTACGCCGACCACGTGCGCGAGACCGGCGGCGAGCTCCCCGAGCGCCCGCTTGTGTTCACGAAGCTGCCCGCCTCCGCCGCCGCGCCCAACGCTCCCGTGCACTGCCCGCACGTCGTCAGGCGCCTGGACTACGAGGGCGAGCTCGCGGTTGTCATGGGGCCCGGGCGCTCGGTGGCCGGCTACGCGGTCGCCGACGACGTCACCGCCCGCGACCTGCAGGGCCGCGAGCCGCAGTGGACGCGCGCCAAGGGCGCCGACGAGTTCTGCCCCTACGGCCCGTGGATCACCACCGCCGATGTGATCCCCGACCCGCACCGGCTGACCCTGCGTACGTGGGTCAACGGCGAGCTGCGCCAGGACTCCAACACGTCCAACCTGATCTTCTCGATCCCCGAGCTGATCGAGTTCATCTCCCAGACGTGCACGCTGCAGACCGGCGACCTGATCCTCACCGGCACCCCCTCAGGCGTTGGCGTCGGCCAGAACCCGCCTACGTTCCTCGCCACTGACGACGTCGTGCGCATCGAGATCCAGGACCTCGGCTCGATCGAGCACACGATCGCCTGAGCCCGGCGGCACATGAGCGGAGCGGAAGGCCTCCATGCCCCCGCTCACGCTACGACACGGTCTACCCCGTGCCGGGGGTTATCCACCCCCACTCAACCAACGCTGGTTGGCTGCAAGGGTTGCTGTCGGGCACACGGGATAGCGCAACCGTGGTAGGGCCCGGATGCCTTGGGTTCGCCGTCGAAGGAGATCGCCGAAAGAGTCAGTGACTCTCGAGTACGCGGTCGACGAGGCCGTACTCGACGGCCTGCTCCGCGGTGAAGAAGCGGTCGCGCTCCATGTCCTGGCGCACCTGCTCCTGCGAGAGGCCCGTGTGGTGGGCGTAGATCTCATCGATCCGCTCGCGCACCTTCAGGATCTCGCGCGCATGGATCTCGATGTCCGTCGACTGCCCTTCGAAGCCCGCCGACGGCTGGTGGATCAGGATCCGCGAGTTGGGCAGCACCGCACGCTTGCCCTTGGTGCCGCCGGCCAGCAGCAGCGAGCCCATCGACATAGCCACGCCGACGCACATCGTCGCGATGTCCGGCTTGACGAAGTTCATCGTGTCGTAGATCGCCAGGCCAGAGTAGATCGAGCCGCCGGGCGAGTTGATGTAGATCGATATGTCCTTGTCGGGATCCTCGCTCTCCAGGTGCAGCAGCTGTGCCACAACGAGGTTCGCGACCTGGTCGTCGATCGGCGTGCCCAGGAAGATGATGCGCTCGTTGAGGAGTCGCGAATAGATGTCGAACTCGCGCTCGCCGCGCGCGGTGCGCTCGATGACCATCGGGATCAGTGGCATGGGCCCACCCTATCCATTGCCGCCTCTCTTGCCCGGCGCATCGCCTGCAGGCTCATCCTGCGCCGGCGACACCGATAGCCACGCCAGCAGCGCCGCCCGGGCAAAGCGCCACTCGCCCGCGAGCCTGCGTCCCGGGAGCTCTCCAGCCTGCGCGAGCTGCTCCACGAGCCCCTCGTCGACCTTCAGCAGCTCCGCTGCCTCTTTGCTACTCAGCACCTCCTCGTGATCGTCGCGCTCGGGCGCATACGCGCGGAACGACGCATGTCCCACCTGCAGGTCCTCCGGCTCGAGCGATTCGACCGTGTACCGCCTGCGCCGCCCGCCTGCCTGCGAAGGCGCATCCAGATAACGCTCGACGAGCTCTGCCACGAGCGCCTGCTTGGGACGGCCACGCTCGAACGACGCGCGATCCAGACGGCGCGCCTGCTCCATCGGGATGCGCACGAACAATGGCGCCATCGCTGCGCGCCCTGGGGTCGTTGTCTGCTCGTCGCTCACCGATGCCTCCTCAACTCGTCTGATATCAAGATATCACGATATCGTGTCGAATGCTGCTGGCCGGATGTCCGAGTTCGCGCTCCCCAGGGTTCGGGTACACACGGCGCTGACGATGCTCAACACGTGCCTCGAGCCCAAGGAGGAGCCATGACACCATTCACGCCAGCTCCGCCGGCGCGTCTTCGCCTGCGGCGCGCCGTGGCGGCCACCGCGCTCCTCGCAGCCCTCGCATGCGCCGCCTCCGCCGCGGCGATGACCAGCCACGCCGGCTGGCCCGCCGACCAGCACCTGGAGATGGACAAGGGGCCCGCCGGACGCCACAACACGCTCGTCGGTCACCAGCGCGTGCACAACTACCTGCTGGGCGGCTACGGCAACGACACGATCTATGGCGGCAGTGCCGGCGACGTCATCTGGGGCGACTACCACCCCTCAGGCTGGCCGTCATTCCAGACAGCCGTCATCCACGCCGGCGACGGCCCCAACTTCATCTACGCCAACGACACCGTCAACTTCGTCTGGACCGGCACCAACCCCAACACCGTCGTGCACGCTCACGAGAACTCAGGCGTCATCCACTGCGAAAACCCCAACATCGTCGTTTTCACCAGCCACCACGCACTGCCCCACTACAAGCTTCACGGCTGCCGCCACATCAGCTTCTACTCAGTCGGCTACTGACGCAGTCGGCTGCTGACGGGCACTCGCGCCGGGGCACCGCCAGCCCGTTTAGCTAGCATTTACACCCAGGTGTGTTCGTCTTAAGCGTGGCGATCGAAACTACAGCTCGATGACCCGCAGGCTCAAACGCAGGCTAATGCTCGGCATCGCGCTCGTCGCGGTGGCAGCCGGCGCGACAGCAGCCGTGGTCATGGCGGCGCAGCCGAGCGCCAAGACGCATCACCACAAGGGTCCCGCCGGTCCGCTTGTGACGGCCGCCGGATACCTGGGGCTGAGCACCACGCAGCTACGAAGTGAGCTGCGGTCGGGCAAGTCGCTCGCGCAGATCGCCAACTCCACCCCCGGGAAGTCCCAAGCCGGCCTCGTCGAAGTGCTCGTAAGCGCCGACAAGCGCAAGCTGGCCGCTGCAGCCGCGCGGCTGCCAAACCGGGTCCTCGCGCAGGTTGACCGTGTCGGCGGTCCGCTCCCGGCCGCTGACAGGGGAGCCCGCCACAACCGCCTGCGTGTGCGGACGCTGTCCACCGCCGCGGGCTACCTCGGCACCAGTACCGCGCAGCTCCGTCGAGATCTGCAGTCGGGCAAGACGCTTGCGCAGCTCGCCAACACCAACGGCAGGTCTGCCGCCGGCCTCCTCGAAGCGCTCACCGGCGCGGCCAGGGCAGCGCTCGCGTCCGAGGTGTCCGCCGGCAAGCTCACCCAGGCCCAGGCCAACCAGATCCTCCCGCAGCTGAGCGCGCGACTGAACGCGAGGGTCGATCACCGGCCGCGCCGGCACGCCGGCGCCGCCAACATCGCTCCTTAGAGGTTGATCGACCGCATCCCCGCCTCGTCGTAGCGCGCACCGGCCGCCATCGGCACCGCCGCGGTGATCCGATCGACCTCGACTTCGCTCAGCGGGATCTCAGCTGCCGCGAGGTTCTCTTCCAGGTAGGCCACGCGCTTGGTCCCCGGGATCGGCACGATGTGCTCGCCGCGGTGCAGCACCCACGCCAACGCAAGCTGGCCAGGCGCAACGCCCTTCTCGGCCGCGAGCTCGCGCACGCGCGCCACCAGCTCGGTGTTGTGCTTGAGGTTCTCGCCCGTGAAGCGCGGCCCGTAGCGGCGGAAGTCGCCCTCGTCGAGCTCCTCAGGCCTGCTGAAGCGCCCGGACAGGAAGCCCCGTCCGAGCGGCGAGTACGCCACCAGGGCGATGCCCAGCTCTTCGAGCGTGGGCATGATCTCCGCCTCGACGTCGCGCGTCCACAGTGAGTACTCCGTCTGCAGCGCCGTGATCGGGTGCACCGCGTGCGCGCGGCGGATCGTCTCGGCGCTCGCCTCCGACAGGCCCAGGTAGCGAACCTTGCCCTCGGCCACCAGTTCCGCCATCGCCGCGACCGTGTCCTCGATCGGGGTGTTCGGATCTACCCGGTGCTGGTAGTAAAGGTCGATCTGCTCGACGCCCAGGCGCTGCAGCGAGCCTGCACACGCCCTGTGCACGTACTCGGGGCTGCCGTCGATCGAGCGCACCGGGGGCCCTCCCGCTTCGTCCAGCTCGAGCTTGATGCCGAACTTCGTCGCCAGGAACACCTCGTCGCGGCGGCCTTTGATCGCGCGACCCACCAGCCGCTCGTTGGTGTGCGGCCCGTACATGTCGGACGTGTCCAGGAAGTTGCAGCCGAGCTCCAACGCACGGTGGATCGTCGCCACTGCTTCACCTTCATCGGCATCGCCGTAGAACGCCGACATGCCCATGCAGCCGAGGCCGATCGCCGAGACCTCCGGGCCGTTCGGCCCAAGCGTGCGAGTCTGCATCGTTGCGCTCCTCTCATCGGTGCCAAGTGGTTACGGACATAATGGAGCAAGCGAGACATGTTCCCCCTGAACCTCCCCAACGTACTCACCGTGCTCCGGATCATGCTCGTGCCGGCGCTCGTCGTGGCGTTGCTCGGCAACACGCCCGACGGCGATGTCATCGCGGCAATCGTTTTCGCGCTCGCGTCGTTGACCGACTTCGTCGACGGCTACCTCGCGCGAGCGCGTGACTCGATCACCACATTCGGCAAGCTGATGGACCCGCTCGCCGACAAGCTGTTGATCGTCGCGGCGCTGATCTCGCTCGTGTCGCTGCACCGCCTCGCCGCGTGGGTGGCGATGGTCATCATCACCCGCGAGCTCGTCGTCACGGTGCTGCGCCTCGGCGCCACTCAGGCCGGCGTGATCATCCCGGCCAGCATGTTCGGCAAGGTCAAGACCTGCATGCAGATCGCCGCCATCCTCGCGGTGATCGCCGTGCACGGACAGCCCGCATGGCTGACCGTGCTGCTGTACCTGACCGTGCTCGTCACCGTGCTCTCCGGCCTCGACTACTGCTTCGGCCTGCGCCGGCGCCTGCAGCAGGCCAACGCCGGCGTCGACGTCTAACGACCGTCAGACGCGCGGGCCGCCTGCGTCGAGCCACTCCTCCAGCGTCGTCTGGTGCGCGATCGGCACGCCGACGTCGATCTCCGCACGCAGCTCCGAAAGCAGGCCGTGGCGTTCGGCGACGACATTGTGCTGGTGGATCGTCTCGAGGTTCTCCTGTCGCGCAGAAACGAAGCTTGCGCCATCGAGCTCGCCGAACGCGTGGACGACGCCGGCGATCATCTCGCGCACGCAGTCCTCGACGAACCGCGGCCGGCGATGCGCCTTTTCCACGACCGCCACCTCGTCCGAGCGCTTCATCAGCTCATAGATCTCCGAGGACATGCTCGCCTCGGCGATCGCCAGCAGCGTAGTCGCGTCGATCTCAGCCGCGCACTCCTCCGTGCAGCCGATGTTCAGCGTCGCCAGCCCCCGCTGGTTGTGCGTCGCCACCGGCACGCTCTCGAGGATGCGCTCGATCTGCTCCAGCGAGAACTCCTGCGCGGCCAAGCGCTCGCGCGCACGGGCCGCGACCAGCTCCTGCGCGCACGGACACGCCGTCATGCCTGTCGCTGAGACGCCGACCGTGCCGCGCGTTCCGTGCTCGAACGCCACCGCACGGCCGTGCAGCGTGTAGATCTCCTGCGTCTGGATGCCCGACACGGGTGCCAGCTTGTGCTCCGGGTAGCGCGCCGCGATCGTTACCTCTGCGCGCTCGGCGCCCTGACGCGCGCGCACGAGCTCCGCGACGTGGCGGGCGAGGGTCTCCGCCCGAAACGGCGCCTCGCTGAGGACGACCTCACCGATGGCGTCGTTGACGACCTCCTCAAAGCGCGACATGTGCGCGCCCTTCTGGTTGCGGCTCAGATCCACGAAGCAGTCCAGCCGCGCCAGGAACAGCTCGTCGCGGATGCGCACGACCTTTTCCACGCCGCTGACGCCAACGCGCGAGAGCCTGACCTGCACGCCCGGCTCGCGCGCCTGCACATCCTCGGCGGAGTCGCCGGTCAGAGACAGCGTGGAGGTCGCCCGTGTCGCCCGCACCGCTGCCAAGCCTAGCGTGCATCAACGCCCCGAACGGACGCTCTGAGGACCCCCCGAACCCCCAACCGCCGATTCTGGTATCAATCGGCACTCAACTCATCAGAGCAACGCAACGCAACAGGAGGCTTAGCGTCGGGCTGGGGAGGTCGGAGCGGATCTGCCACTCCGAGGGGAGACGGATGAGTACTTGGGAGGCCAGTTGAGCGAGAGGCTTGAGGGTCTATTGGGTGCCGCGGAGATAGCCGTGGTCGAGCTGGAGGAGTTGCAGGGAACGATCGCCGACTCCCAGGAGCGGGGATACATGACGGCTGCCGCGCTGGCTGCCGCGGTCGAGGAGGCGGAGCTCTCCGTCCAGCAGACGCGCGACCTGCTGGCCTACCTCGAGGAGCACGGCGTCGAGGTGCTCGCCGCCGGTGAGTCGGCGCCCGAGCTGCAGGTTCATGGCGCCGGGATCAGCCCGCCCGAGCACGCGGAGGAACCGCTCGCCGGGAGGGCGCCCGAGCACGCGCTCGCCGTTACCGGCGTCGGCGAACACGACGAGCACGGTGAGCACGGCGGCGAGATGCAGGTCCGCCTCGAGGAGCTCAAACGTCCCGAGGTCGATCTGACGGTCGAGCCGAGCCTCGACTCGCTGCGTCTTTACCTGCGCTCGATCGGCCGGGTGCCGCTGCTGAGCGCCGAAGAGGAGGTCGCACTGGCCAAGCGCATCGAGCGTGGCGACGTCGCCGCCAAGCAGCACATGGTCGAGGCGAACCTGCGGCTGGTCGTGTCGATCGCCAAGGGCTACGTCGGTCGCGGCCTGACGCTGCTCGACCTGATCCAGGAGGGCTCGCTCGGGCTGATCCGGGCGGTCGAGAAGTTCGACTACCGCCGCGGCTACAAGTTCTCGACCTACGCCACCTGGTGGATCCGTCAGGCGGTCACCCGCTCGCTCGCCGACAAGGGACGCACGATTCGCATCCCCGTGCACATGGTCGAGCGGCTCAACCGCCTGATCCACGCCGAACGGCGGCTGATCCAGCAGCTCGGGCGTGAGCCCAGCCCCGCTGAGCTCGCCGACGAGCTCGAGTGCACGGTGCGTGACGTGCGCGACATCATGCGCATCACCCAGCAGCCGATCTCCCTGGAGAAGCCCGTCGGCGAGGAGGACGACTCCGCCCTCGCCGACTTCGTCGAGGATGCATCAGCAGCCTCGCCGTTCGAGCTCGCCTCAGAGGCGCTGCGGCGCGAGAACGTCTCGCGTGTGCTCGCGTCGCTGCCACGGCGTGAGCGCGAGGTGATCGAGATGCGCTACGGCATCGTCGGCGGGCGCTCGCGCACGCTCGAGGAGGTCGGGCGCGCCTTCAACATCACCCGCGAGCGCGTTCGCCAGATCGAGAACCGGACACTCAAAAAGCTGCAGACGCTCCCCGAAGCCCAGCAGCTGCGCGAGGCCTCCTAGGCGGGGCGTCGCGCCCGCCCCCGCGCGCGGCGACGCTCGCGCGGGGCGGCCGGTTGCCGGCCACGACTCGGCCAGCCTCGTCCGCCCCGAGCGTTGTGTCCCAAGCCCCCTGCGTCCTGCCAAGAAGCGCTGATCGCTATCCTCCACACGCTCCGGCGGGGTTCCCGAGCGGTCAAAGGGGAGGCGCTGTAAACGCCTTGGCTCTGCCTTCGAAGGTTCGAATCCTTCCCCCGCCATTCGCAGGTTCGACTCGTGCTGCGCCATCACTAGCAGCGCGCCGACCTCCTCCCCTCACGGACCGAAACGCGCCGGTGGTCCGACCAGCCAGTCACCTGGCGCTGCGAGCGCGCAAGTGCGATCATCCGAGCCAACCACCGGAGAAGGGAGCTCCCGACTATGGAGTCCTCCGAGACCCCCATGCGAATACTTGTGGTGGCGCACAAGACGGCCGCCACACAACCGCTGCTCGACGCTGTGCGCGAGCGAGCGCAAAGCGGGCCGTCCACTTTTACGCTGCTCGTCCCAAACGCAGCCCATGGCCTGCACAAGATCGTCGACCCTGAGGACCAGAGCGCCGGCGAGGCCAACGCCGTGATCGATCAGGCGCTGCCCCTGTTGAGCGAAGCCGCCGGGACGCCCGTCGAGGGAATCGTGGGTGACCCCGACCCGGTCGCCGCGGTGCACGATGCGATCAACCGCTACGGCTTCGACGAGGTGATCATCTCAACGCTGCCCACGCGACTGTCGCGATGGTTGAAGCTCGACCTTCCGAGCAAGGTCTCGGGCGCGGGTCTGCCCGTGACCACCGTGACCCCCTCCGAGGTGCCGGCAACGTAGACCCGACACGCGCCGATCAGGGCCCTTGATCGCTCTTGAATCCAGGTCTACGGAGTGGGATAATGGCGGGGACTGTGGCCCGTGCTGTGCGGGCCTCACTCACAGCCAACGCGCCGAGGTGACGCCCGTCGGCTTCACTGGACGGACATAGCCTCGGCCGACTGCGAGCCGGGTTCATCACGGCGCAGGTTGCGGTTACCGACGAGAGCGGCGGTCGCTCGATGTGCCTGTTGCGCACGCCGGTCATGACATCGCAATTTGAGGAGGCTCCGTATGTCCGTCAGGAGTGTCGCCGACGAGGAGATGCGCGACTCCACGTCCACATGGTGGGTGTTTCTGCTGTTCGGCGTGGTCAGCATTGCTGCCGGGGTGATCATTCTCGCCAAGCCCGGGGGCAGTCTCACGACGCTCGCCGTCATCGCTGGCATATTCGTGCTGGTCGACGGCCTGTTCGACCTGGGCGTGTCGCTCAGCCGTCACACCGAAAATCGTGGGCTGGCGGCGATCATGGGCGTCCTCAGCGTCGTCGTCGGCGTGCTGCTGATCCGTCATCCGATCGGTGGTGTGCTTGCGGTGGCGCTGCTCATCGGGATCTGGCTGATCGCCGTTGGCGTCGTCCGCTTCGTCGGGGCGTTCGAGCGCGAGCACCGCGCCTGGAACATCATCGTCGCGTTGATCGAGGTCGCCGCCGGAATCGTGATCGTGGCGAGCCCACCGATCGCGTTCGCAACGCTGGCGTTGCTCGTGGGCATCTCGTTTATCGCCAGCGGCGTCGCGACGTGCGCGCTCGGTTGGACGATGCACACGCTTCGTCACGAGGCAGCAGCCCCGGAGTTTCATGAAGGCTTGACCGCTTGAGCAAGCACCCCCGTCGCCCGAGCGAGCGCGCGCCCGCTCGGGCGATATGACCGTCACCGGTGTAGCGCGCTGCCCGAGCTGCCCTATGTGGTGTTAGCCGGGCGCGCTCGCGGAGTCGACCTCACCGTCGACTTCGTTCCCTGAGCGTGGCACGAGGACGAACGACTCGATCGCGATGTCCGGGTCGATGTGGTTGGAGCTGAGGAACGCCAGCACGCGTCGCCCGGAATGCTCTTCGACGGCGGCGATCAACTCCTGACTCATCGTGCGCTGAAACGCTTTGCGGCTGGCCAACACGAGATCCACCTCGCCGTCGCGCACCAGGCTGCGCTCGCCCATCGTCAGCGTGTCCTGCAGCACGACCGAGATCAGATCGCCGATTATGTAGGTCCTCGCGCGCGTCGGCCCGCGGCCGGTGTACTCCCGGATGAGCTGCACCACCGCTCCGGAGATCGCAGAGGCCATCGTCCCCTTTTGGGTGCTCGGTGGACCGGTCAGGACGTCCTCGTTCTCGCCTCCCTCCTGAGCCCCGGGCCGAACGAAGGAAAGGAAGGAGACGGATGGGAATCCGTCCGCTCGGCCCGCGCATCCCCTCAGTGTCGCCCCACTGGCGGCCCGTCACGAATTCACGTACTAACGACTCTACAAGGTCCTGCGCGCGCCGCTACGAATTCCTCCGCTGCTCTCGCCAGCGCTCTATGATTGGACGCTCTCGTTGGCTCTCTTCTGAGGAGGGAGCGGATGATCGTTGACAGCGAAGGGACGCGCGGCGGCGCAGGTGCCGGGCAGGACCTTCGCCCGCAATTGTCCTAGCGCGTACGTGGAGACACCAATTGGCGTTTGACGGCGATCAGACAGACAACGGGCGGACAGCAAGCACGGGCACTACCTTCGACGGAGGCTCTCAGCTCGAGCTCCACGACCACGCCTCGGGCTTTCGTCACGTGCTCGTGCTGAGCGGCGAACTCGACATGGCGTCCTCGCCGGCGGTCGACGAGGCTGTGCGTAGGATCTGCACCGGCCCCACGGAGGCGCTGACAGTCGACCTGAGCCGGCTCACCTTCATGGACTCCACCGGTTTGCGTGTGGTGCTGCTCGCCAATGAGCTCTGCGAAGGCCACGGCTGCGAGTTCCACGTGGTCCCGGGGCCCGAGCAGATTCAGCGCCTGTTCGAGGTCACCGGCATCCTCGAGCGACTGCCGTTCAGCGCCTGAGCCGCCTCACGCAACGGGCTGCAGAGCACGGCGCTTGTGCTGCTCGCCCTCCGCGACTCCGAGCGCCGCGACGGGCGAGGACACCGCCGGCGTGGTCGAGGCGGGCGCTACCAACGCCTTCCCGGCCGCGGAGTCAGCCCCCGCGTTGCCCACCTCAGGCCACGGTCGGCCCGGGCGGCTGAGGTAGAAGCCCTGTACGAGCGGCACGCCGAGCCGGCGGATCGTTCGCAACTCGGCCGCGGTCTCTACTCCCTCGGCTACGAGCAGGCTGCCGACCTGCATCGAGTAGCCCGCGAGGGCCTGCACAAGCGCCGCGCGCTCGTCGTCGCTGTCGATGCCGCTGACGAGCGAGCGGTCGAGCTTCAGATAGCTGGGATGCACAGTCGTGATCTGGCGCAGCCCGGAGTAGCCAGCGCCCATGTCATCGACAGCAAGGCGCGCGCCGCGGGCGCGTAGCGGTTCGATCGCGCGGGCGAGCTGCGTGTCGTTCTGCACGAGCGTCTCCTCGGTGATCTCGACGATCAGCCCATGCAGATCGTCCGCCAGCGCGTCGCCGGCCGCCTCCAGCATCGCCATCGTCTCAGCTTCGAGGAGCACCGGCGCAGACAGGTTGACCGACAGGCTCGTGTACAGCGGACGGTTCGCGAGCAGCTCCAACGCGCCGCGCAGGCACGCGCGCTCGAGCTCGGCCCGCCGCCCCAGCTCCTGGGCCAGCGAGAACCAATGGAGCGGGCTCATGCCCTCGCGCGGCTGGCCAAAGCGCGCGAGCGCCTCGTAGGCGTGGACAGATACCGACCCGTTGCGCACGTCGGCGATCGGCTGAACGACGACCGTCAGGCCCTCGCCCACGATCAGGCGCGCCAGGGCGTCGCCGGCGCTCGCCTGTTCCTCAGAACTGAGCCGCGCATCCGCGGGGGGTGAGGGACTCACCGGCACGGTGACCGCGCGCTCGCTACGGTCGCTCATGCGCGCAGCGATGTCGCCGGCGAGCAGCAGCGTCTCTGCGTTTTCGGCCTGCTGGCGTGCCTGTAGGAGCAGGTGGTTGAGCTCGCGCGTCAGCCGTCCGCACGTCAGCAGCAGCCCGAGCGCGGCTGCGCACAACGCCACGTACTGGCCTTCGAGCTGCTCCATGCGCAGCACCGGCATCGCCAGCGCGAGCACGACGATCACGCTTCCAAGCCAGTGCACGCGCCCGCCGCGCGCCATCACGCCGCTGGCGATCGCCGCTAACCACAGGATGCTGAGCGCGGTGATCTGCTCGGTGCCCATACCGATGATCAGCAGCGCGGCGCAGCCCGCGGCGGACTCCTCGATTTTCAGCCACGCTGGGCGCAAGGCCCAGAACTGCACGACCGCGGTCAGCTCGATCGTCGCGAAGCCGAGCAGGCCCAGCACCGGATACGGGAGCAGTTGCGGCTGCGCAACGATCAGCGTGATGCCGATCAAGCCCACCGCGATCCGAGTCTTGGCAGCGCTACGCCGCGAGCGCACGACGTGCTCGTCGTGCTCGATCGGCACGGCTGCGGGAATCGCAAATGACATGCTCATTCACGTCAGCTTCGACGCAGGCGCTGGTGGTACTTGACTGGTTGAGCGCTCTCTAGACGCTTTCGCAAGCGTGATTGCAATGACGGGGTCGCCCATCGATGCCACCACCCCCTTGCACGACGCGCTCGAGAGCTACTCGTCGGCGAGCGCCGAGTGCACGCCAGGTGCCAGCCCGAGGCGCACCGCCACCCGCTGCAGCAATTCGAGCAGCTGCTCACGCTCCTCGGCGTTGAGCTCGGCGCACAGGTCGCGCTCGTGCTCGACTGCGAGCGTGAACGCGCGGGCCAGCAGCTCGTGGCCGGCGTCGGTCAGGTACAGCGCGTGGCTGCGGCGATCGCTCGGGTTCGGGCGTCGCTCGAGCAGGCAGCGGTGCTCGAGCGCATCGACGAACGCGACCATCCGGCTCGGCGGGATCTGCAGGCGGGCGCCGACCGAGTGCTGGGATTGGCCCTCTGAGGCAGCGACTGCGCGTAGCAGCGCGAACTCGCGCGGCTCGAGATCGAGCGGCGCGAGAATCTCCTTGAAGCGACGCGCAATCGCATAGCCGGCCGTCGAGATGGTGAAGCCCACCGAACGAAACGGCACGCTAGAGTCGGGGGAGACGGGAGCTTGCAGCGGGGCGGGCTCGAGGCCGTCCGGCCATGGTCCCTCGGGTGGGGCGAGCGGCGCAGAGGACACGGAAGCAGTCGACAGGTCCTGCGTGCCGTTGGCCACGGGGCCATCTGGGCGGTTCTCGACGTTCATCAGACGATCATAGCCATCCGTAACAACTTATGATATAGATTGTTCTGAACGGAACAATTCTTTGGATGAATCACTGGAGGCGCGTCATGCCGGAGTCCCAGCTCGCAGTGCCACCCTCCCCGCGCCCGTCCCAGCGCACCGCCGCAGAGCCCCCCGCCGGCGCGCTCACGCGCCTCACGCACGCGGTCCTTGTGCACAAACGCGGCGTCGTCATCTTCTGGGTCCTGCTGACGATCATCGGCGGAGCGTCCGCGGGCTCAGCGACGAACGCCCTCAAACAGAAGTTCTCCGAGCCCGGCAAGGAAGGCTGGGTGACCAATCAGCAGATCGAGCGCGACTTTGGTGGCACCGGTGGCAGCGGCGCTCCGCTGCTGGCGGTCGTGACGCTGCCCGCCGGGACGTCTGTCAGCTCGACGACGGTGCAGAGCGGGCTTCGCGGCGCCGAATCGCGCCTGCAGCAGGTCCTGCCCGGAACGCGGATCGCCGGTTTCGCGAGCACGGGCAGCCGCAGCTTCCTGTCGGCCGACAGCCGCACCACGTTCATAGTGGCCTACCCGCCGCCGGATCGCACACAGGCATTCGAAGACAACCCCAATGCAGCCAAAAAGGCGAGCGCGGCGCTCGCCGGCGCTACGATCGCCGGCGCACCCGTCCACCTGACCGGCTTCGATGCGCTCTCAGTGCAGAGCGGCGGCGGCAACGGGCCGGGCGTGCTCGTCGAGGCGCTGCTCGGTGGCCTCGGCGCGCTGTTGGTGCTCGCGTTCGTGTTCGGCTCGTTCCTTGCGATCGTCCCGATCCTGATGGCGATCGTCTCGATCCTGACGTCGTTTCTGGTCGTTTGGGGCCTGACGGCGGTCACCGAAGTCTCGCCGATCGTGCAGTTCCTGATCGCCCTGATCGGGCTCGGCGTCTCGATTGACTACTCGCTGCTGGTGGTTGTGCGCTGGCGCGAGGAGCGCGCCCACGGCCTCTCGGGCGAGGCGGCGATCGAACGCGCGATGCAGACGGCCGGCCGCGCGGTGGTGTTCAGCGGCACGACCGTCGCGATCGGCCTGCTCGCGCTGGTGGCGCTGCCGCTGCCGTTCCTGCGCTCGGTCGGCTATGGCGGAATGCTGATCCCGTTGATCAGCGTGATCGTCGCGCTGACGCTGTTGCCCGTCGTTCTCAGCAAGCTCGGCGCGCGCCTGGACTGGCCTCACGTGCGTAACGACGACAAGGCCAGCCGCGCCTGGACGGGCTGGGCGAAACTGGTGGTCCGCCGCCGCTGGGTCGCGGCGCTCGGCGCAGCCCTCATCCTCGCTGCGCTGGTGCTGGCGGCGACGAACCTGCAGCTGGGAACGCCGAATGCCAACACGATCGCCAAGCAGGGCGACGCCAAGCGCGGTCTGCTGGCACTCGAGCGCTCCGGCATCGGCTCGGGCGTGCTGCTGCCCGACGAGGTGCTGGTCGAGGGCTCGAGCTCGCCCGAAGGTGTCGCCAAGGCGCTGGCCACGGTGCCGGGCGTGCACGGGACGGTCGCGCCTCGCACCTGGCGGCGTCCGGGTGCCGCGGTTGTGGATGCCTTCGAGACGCCCGATGCGTCGACCTCGGAAGGGCGCTCGACGCTCGCCAGCGTACGCTCGGCGGCGCGTGCGAGCGGCCCCGACGTGCATGTGGGTGGCCTGCCGGCCCAGAATCACGACTTCATCGAAGCCGTCTACGGCAACTTCCCGTTGATGATCGCGCTGATCGCGCTGATCACGTTCGTGCTGCTCGCGCGCGCGTTCCGCTCGCTGCTGCTGCCGCTGAAGGCGGTCGTCCTGAACGTGATCAGCGTCGCCGCCGCGTGGGGCGTGCTCGAGCTCGTGTGGCAGAACGGCCATGGCTCGAGCCTGATCTGGGGCATCTCGGCGACGGGCTCGATCACTGCTTGGGTACCGCTGATGGTGTTCGCCTTCCTGTTCGGGCTGTCGATGGACTACGAGGTGTTCATCCTGTCGCGTATGCGCGAGGAGTACGACGCGACCGGGTCGACCGACACCGCGGTCGTGCGCGGCATCGGGCGCACCGGGCGCCTCGTGACGAGCGCCGCGCTGATCCTGTTCCTCGCCTTCGTGTCGCTCGCGTCGGGACCGGAGACGGAAATCAAACTGCTCGCCACGGGGCTCGCGGCTGGCATCCTGCTGGACGCGACGGTGATCCGCGCGCTACTTGTGCCGGCGGTCGTGTCGCTGTTCGGGCGCTGGAACTGGTGGCTGCCGCAGATGCCGGCGCGGCTGCTGCGCGTCGAGCCCTCCCCCGGGCCACGTCCGCTGGGACGCTCCGCGGCGTCTGAGGGGGCGGCGTGAACGAGGTATCGGGCATGGGCGACAACGGCATCGAAGTCGACGGCCTGGTGCGCGACTTCAAGGGCGGCGTGCGTGCCGTCGACGGGATCGACCTGCGCGTCGCTCCAGGGGAGATCTACGGCTTCCTCGGCCCAAACGGCGCCGGCAAGTCGACGACCGCGCTCGTGCTGACCACGCTGCTTCCGCCCACCGCCGGCAGTGCGCGGGTGGCGGGATTCGACGTGGTGCGCGAGGGCCCGGAGGTGCGCCGCGCGATCGGCGCCTCGCTGCAGGAGTCCGCGCTAGACCCGTTCCTGACCGGGCGCGAGCACATGCGCCTGCAGAGCGCCCTGCACGGGCTCGGCAAGGCCGAGCGCGAACGTCGCGGCACGGAGCTGCTCGAGCGCGTCGGGCTGACCGACGCGGCCGATCGGAAGGTCGGCGGCTACTCCGGCGGGATGAAGCGGCGCCTGGACCTTGGGCTCGCGCTGGTCCACCGCCCACGGCTGCTGTTCCTCGACGAGCCGACCACCGGCCTCGATCCGCAGAGCCGCGCGGCTCTGTGGGATGAGGTGCGCCGCCTGGCGAACGACGGTGTGACGGTGTTCCTGACGACGCAGTATCTGGAGGAGGCCGACGTGCTGGCCAACCGCGTTGGGATCATCGACCGCGGCAAGATCGTCGCCGAGGGCACGCCGGCCGAGCTGAAG
Source organism: uncultured Solirubrobacteraceae bacterium (assembly GCA_963737025.1). Classification (GTDB taxonomy): domain Bacteria; phylum Actinomycetota; class Thermoleophilia; order Solirubrobacterales; family Solirubrobacteraceae; genus Palsa-744. Next base: position 98,444 of record CAVTRA010000003.1, on the reverse strand, counting down.
GCGTCGATCGGGCGCCCGAGCGTGGAGGTGATCCCACGTGACCCCGGCGATCGCGACCGGCTGGCCGTCGTGCTGTCCCGCTTCGGCGAGCAGGCCGCGGCGTCCGCCAACGGCGTCGGCGTACGCCTCCCCGAAGGCGTAAGCGACGTCGCGGAGATCGTGCGCGCGCTCGACGCCGAGGGCGTCGCTATCGCGGACCTGCGGCTGCACTCCCCCACTCTCGACGATGTCTTCCTGGCAAAGACGGGACGCTCGCTCGAGGGCGCCGGCGACGGCGAAAGCGACGGCGCCGGCGCGGAAGGTGAGGGCGCTGGCGCGGACGGCGCTCACGCGGAGCGCAGCGACGCCGCCGCGACGACGAGCACATGAGCCTGCTCGGCACACAGATCGGCGCGCTCGCCAGGCGCGCGATGCGCAAGACGCTGCGCCAGCCGTTTCAACTGTTCCCGATCGTCTTCTTTCCGCTGATCCTGCTCGCGGTGAACGCCAGCGGGCTGAAGGCAGCGACGCGCCTGCCGGGCTTCCCGACGCACTCCTACATCTCCTTCGCGATCGCCGTCGCCTTCATCCAGGGCGGAATGTTCTCGCTGATCAACACCGGCACGAACCTCGCCGAGGACATCGAGAGCGGCTTCTTCAACCGCCTGGCGCTGACGCCGCTGCGACGCGTGTCGCTGATCGGGGGCCTGCTGGTGGGCGTCGCGGCGCTCGGCGTGCTGCAGTCGGCGGTGTACATGCTCATGGGCGTGATCGCGGGCACGCACCTGGATGCCGGCATCGGCGGCGCGCTGGTGATCCTGGCGCTCGGCTCGCTGACGGCGGTCGCCTTCGGCGCGTTCGGCTGCGCGGCGGCGCTGCGCACCGGCTCCGGCGAGGCGGTCCAGGGTCTGTTTCCGTTGTTCTTCGTGTTCATCTTCCTGTCCTCGAGCAGCCTGCCGCGCAACCTTCTAAGGACCGGCTGGTTTCACGCGATCGCCAACGTCAACCCGATCTCCTACCTGATCGAGGGCTTCCGCAGCCTTTACATATATGGATGGGACGGGACCGCGCTGTGGCGCGGCTTCGCGGTGGCGATCGGCCTGACGCTCCTTGCCCTGCTCGCCATTGCCGGGGCGCTGCGAACGAGGCTGCAGCGAACATGAACAGTCACGGCGGCATCTGGCGCGTGGCGCGCACGATCGCGTGGCGCAGCGTGCACACGTACGTGCGTAGGCCCGACCTGTTCGTGCCCTCGCTGGTGTTCCCGCTGGTGTTCCTTGCGGCGTTCGCAGGTGGCCTGTCGGCGCTCGGCCACCTGCCCGGCTTTCACTTCCCCGCGGGCTACACGGCGTTCCAGTTCGTGTTCGTGCTGTGCCAGTCGGCGATGTTCGGCGGCCTGTTCACGGGCTTCACGCTGGCCTTCGACTTCGAAAGCGGCTTTGCGCGCCGACTGATGCTGGCAGCGGAGGACCGGCGCGGGATCGCGCTCGGCTATGCGCTTGTCGCGCTTACCCGCTCGGCGCTGACGCTGGCGCTTGTCACGGCGGTGGCGCTCGTGGCCGGCATGCGCATCACCGGCGACGGCGTCGATATCTTCGGCCTCTATGGGCTGGCGGCGTTGCTGACGCTGATCGGCTTCGGCTGGTCGGCCGGCGTGGCGTTCCGCTTCCGCTCGATCCAGGCGGGTCCGCTGATGCAGACGCCGGTGTTCCTGCTGCTGTTCCTCGCCCCCGTGTACGTGCCGCTGAGCCTGCTCAAAGGCTGGATTCACACCGTCGCCAGCGTCAATCCAGCGACCGCGTTCCTCGACGCCGGCCGCGGGCTGATCTCGGGCGTCCACGATCACACCGCGCTCGCGTTCATCGCCGCTGCGGGGCTGCTGCTGCTGTTCGGGCTATGGATGCTGACCGGTCTGCGCGCCGCCGAGAACGCGTCGTAGAACGCTCGGCGGCGCCTTCGCGCGGAGCCTTCGCCGGCGATCGGACGTGGCGCGTCAGGAGCCCTGCAGCTGCTGCGCCAGCGCTTGCGCCTGGGACGTGCTGACGAGCACCCGCCGCAGCGGAGTGTCGTTCTCGACCGCGAAGGAAAGCGCGGGGACGCCACGGCGCACGACGAACGCTTCATCGAGGCGGATCGTGCGGGCTATGTAGCACAGCCAGGGCAGGCGCAATCCGACTTTGAGGCCTGAGCTCATCGCCTCGCGGAGCGGATCATCCACGACGCGCACGTCGCTCAGATCCGCTCGCGCGACGCGGATGTCGCGAAGCAGGCCGAGCAGCTTCTGCCACGCCGCGAGCTTCACTTCGACGTACTCGTCGCTGACGTGAATGCGCACGCACCACACCCTAAACCGTGACGCGAGCCGAGGTTGCCGCAGGATGGGCGGCAAGAGCCGCCAACCGCGACGAGGACAACTGTCTGTGGAACTTTCGTCTGCGGAGCGCCACAGTTGCGCTGTGGAGCCTGTCCGCAAGCAGTTTGCCGCCAACCTGCGCCAGCACCGCGACCGGGCAGGTCTCTCGCAGGAGGCGCTTGCGGATCTGTGCGAACTGCACCGCACGGAGATAAGCCTGCTCGAGCGCTGCAAGCGCTCGCCGCGCCTGGAGACGATCGTGATCCTGGCGCGCGGCCTCGAGCTGGCGTCGCCGGCGGAGCTGCTCGACGGGATCTCTTAGAGCCCGCGCAAACGCCCGCGCTGGGTCCCTCGGCGTGTGACTCTCCCCACGTCGTCCTGACCCCACCCCGCGAGTGCCAGCGTTGTCGTGCGCGCCCGTCCAACCTCTGCGGGGACATGTCGTTAACAGAATGAACCCGTTGCGTGGGGATCCGACAGAGGGAGACACGAATGCGTAGGAGCCTGACAAGGCTGTCTACACAGTGACTGCGGCGAGCACCGACTGACAGAAGGACAAAGCCCCGGCGAGGCTGCGCACACGCGCGGAGGGGCGTGCGTGCGCAGCGGAGCCGTGGCATTTGCGCCCTGGCCAGTCTTGACCTAGAATCGAGCCGCGTAATCTTGAGTACAACTGTGGGGAGAGCCATGAGGGCAGTGTGCGTATCGTCGAGGAGCCGTCTGAGAAGCGTGCTGACACAAATGCGCGTGCGCCCTGCAGTCTTCGCCGGGCTCACCGCGATCACGATGCTCGCCGCGACGAGCGTGACCGCGTCGGCGGTGATCGTGCGCCTGCACGGCAAGGCCCTTAGCTATGAACCCGTGATCGCGAGTCAAGAAGCTGGCGCGCAAGCCTTCGCGAAGCCGAACGGCAAAGGCCCGGGCAGCCCCCTGGAATATCACGGCGGGCCGGTCATGCCGTCCAATACCAACTACGCGCTCTACTGGGATCCCGCGGGAGCCTCTGAATACCCGAGCGGCTACGGGCTGGGTTTGGACAAATACTTTGAAGACCTCGCGCACGACAGCGGCGGTGAACAGAACACGGACTCGGTGCTCATCCAGTACGGCGACGAAGCGGGCGAATTTGCGAACTACAACTCACACTTCGGCGGAGCGCTGAGCGACAGCGATCCCTATCCGGCGAACGGCTGCTCCGCGGCGTCGATCTGCCTTACCGACGAACAGCTGCGGACGGAGATCACCAACTACGTCCACGCTCACAAACTACCCACCGACCTGCAGCACGAGTACTTCCTGATCACGCCCCCGGGCGTCGAAAGCTGCTTTGAAGCCGCCGGCCACTCGTGCTCCGTGGGGACCACACACCCGAGCTACTGCTCCTACCACGGCTACATCCCGGTTGAAAAAGGGGTCATCGTCTACGCGGATAGCGGCTACGTTGACGGCACGAACTGCGACACAGGTGAAGAACACCCCAACGAAAACGCCTCCGATGCAACGCTCGGCGGCGGGATGGCACACGAGCACAGCGAGTCGGTGACCGATCCCGAGCTGAACGCATGGTTCGACAGCAAAGGCAACGAGGTTGGCGACAAGTGCCGCACCTTCAAACAGTCAACCGAATTCGGTGAACCGCTCGGCAAGGCTCCTGATGGCTCGAACTACAACCAGGTGATCAACGGGGATCTCTTCTGGTATCAACAGGAGTGGAGCAACGAAGCCAGCGGCTGCCAGCAGCGCCGCGCGAAAGCGCCGCTGCCGCCGACCGTGACCCGTCTCGCGCCCAAGGCGGGCCCGATGGCAGGGGGAACGTCGGTGACGATAACCGGTACGAATTTCTCAGCGCCGGCGACTGTCAGCTTCGGCGCGACGGCGGGAACCGAAGTCGTCGTCCAATCCTCCACATCGATCACCGTGGTCTCACCCGCCGGGGCAAAGGGTGCCGTGAACGTCGTCGTCACGACCTCAGCTGGCTCCAGCGCGATCACCAAGAAGGATCGCTTCAAGTACAAGAAGCACTAGCGGCACGCATCGGGCAGCGGCCCGCATCGCCTTCGAGCGCTCGCTTCAAGCTACTTGCCTTCTTCGCGTTCCCGTTCGTGTTGCTTGCGGCGTGCTTCACGCCTTTCGCGTTTGATCCGAAGTTCTTCTTCGCTCTTGGGGGCGCCCGCGCCCTGTTGGGGCACCGGTTCTTCGCGCTGGCGCTGGCGTTCTTCACGCGCCTTCTGGCGTTCTTCGGCCTGCAGCTGACGTTCTTTGCTCTGCAGTTCGCGTTCTTCGGTCTGCTTCGCGCGTTCCGCTTGACTCTGGTGCACGTCTTCGTTGTTCTCCAGCTGGCGTTCCCGACTCTGCTGGCCGCGCTGGGTACGTTCCTGACCAGCGGCCGGCACGGTGGGGTTCGAATCGGTTCCCGTGGCTTGCGTCTGGACGCTTTCAGCCGCACCTTCCAGTTCCTGGCCCGGCCCACCCTGCTGGCTCCCGCCGACACCAGCCGTCGGCGTTGCCTGCCCGGACGTCGTCGAGCTGTTACTCCCGCCGAGGACCGTCTGCCCAGCGCCGCGACCGCGCTGCGGGCCGCCGCGAAGCGTCACGCCCCCCGGGCCACCGACCGCGGCGCCTGTCCGAGCTGAATCTGCGACCGCGCGCTGCGACGATTGGGCCGCCGTCACTGCGGCGGGCGTCTGTTCTTCGGGGGTGATAGGTACGCCGATCACTGTCGCCCCAACACCCGCGCCCGCGCCGAGCACGGCGGCGCCTGCTGCCACCTTGACCGCGAGCGCTTTGACCCCACCGCCGGCGATCTCGATAGCGCCGCTCGCGACCGCGCCACCGACGGTCGCCCCATTGGCATAGGTGGCCGGGTCCGCGCCGCCGATCCCAAGGGCCTCTTCCACGGCGCGGTACTTGAGCACGAGCGCCGGCATCAGCGGGAGCAGCGCGTTGAGCTGATGGCGCTGGCGGGCGATCCCGTCCGCATACACGCGACAGTCCGCGCACGAGCGAACGTGACGACGCAGCCGCCCCCGCAGCAGCGCCGCCCCCTTCGCCGTCGCGAGCTCTTCGCGGATCTCCTCGCAGTTGGCCTCGCGTGCCCGCCTGGTCGAGATCAGATTCGATCGCGCTTGGTAGACGTATGCCTTGACCTGGGACGCCTCGACACCCAGCACCTCGGCGATTTCCGCCTGACTGAGGCCGTGCAGCTCAGCGAGCACCAACGCGGCTCGCTGGCGCTCGGGCAGCTCTCGCATGCTGTCGAGCATGTGCCGGACCTCCTCGCGAACCTCGAGTTCGTGCCCCGGATCGCCACGCAGCGCGAGCTCGCCGTTCAACTCGACCGTCGGGCGACGGCGACGCATGATGCTCAAGCAGTCGTTGCGAGCGATCGTGAACAGCCATGGCCGCAGCGCAACCGGTTTCCCGTCGGCGCGAAGCGCGCGATAGGCCGAGGCAAACGTCGCCTGCACGGCATCCTCGGCGTCGTGGCGGGATCCGAGCATGTAGACGCAGAACGAAAGCAACCCGCGAGCGTGGCGCTCATAGAGCACTTCGAACGCAGCGCTGTCGCCGCGGCGAACGAAAGCCACAAGGCGGTCGTCCGCCGCGAGACGGAGTCGAACCCGCGCACCTGCGTTGATGAGTCGATTGTGGTCCGCCACAGAGTCCTCTCCGTACCGCTAAGTCTACTCTTTAGTGCCCCGACCTGCCCGCGAATAATCTCTGTCCCTTCCGTCCAACCTGCGAGCCGACAGCGCGTTTTAACACTGACCGGGTGGGTTACGCAGTCCAAGGAGAGAAGAGAAAGGGAGAACGCCTCCCACCCGGCCGGAGCGCACTGAGGGGGTGGTGTCTGCGGTCGAAGGAGAGAAAGGGAGAATCCTCTCCGGCCAGCCAGGATCAGCGCGCGTGGGGTGGGATTCTGAGCCGGTCTGCCGCGCTGGAAATGCCTTGTTGAGTGCCGACGCGACAGGCGGGAGCGCGGGCAGGCGCGAAGCACACGCCGGCAACGGCGGGCACGCCGAAGCTCCCGGCATCGGCGCGAGCGCGGAACACGCCGCTCATGGCAAGAGCGAAGAAGCGCATGCCACCGGCGAAGCGGCACGCGCCGCGGGCGAAGAAGCTCGCGCCAAGCAACGGCAAAGGGGCTGCAAACAGCGCCGGCGAAAGTGCTCAGCAGAGCTCCACGGCGCCACGCTAGGATTCGGTCTTCGCCGACGTAGCTCAGCTGGTAGAGCACCTCCATGGTAAGGAGGGGGTCTCGGGTTCGAGTCCCGACGTCGGCTCTCTGTTCGCCGCGCCGGCTGCTGTCAGACTGTCGCGCCGTGGGCCAAGATGCAACCGCGCCGGGAGCGCCAACCAGCGACACGCCGCATCGCCTCACGGGCACCTCGACAGCGTCGTCGCTGAAGCGCTTGGCTCCACGCCACCTGCGCTCGATCGCGCCCGTGCTCGCGGTGGGCGCGATCGTCGTCGCGATCGTCGTTGTGCTGCTGCCACTGACCCCCAGCTATGACCTCGACGTGTTCCTGCGCGCAGGATATGCGGCGGTTCACGGCCAGCAGGTTTACCCAAGTCCGGGGTCGCCCTCGGTCTATTCCGGCTCGTCGTTCGTGTACCCCTACTTCGCCGTGTGGCCGTTCGCGGTGCTCGCTGGGGTGTCGCCGGGCTTGAGCACGATGCTCTTCTACCTCTTGTGCGTGTGCGCGATGCTGGCGGCCTGTCTCGTCGGCGCCAGCCGCGATGCTTGGCCGGCGATACTTACGCTCTGCTCGGCCTTCGCGATCACCGGCTTGCAGCTGGGCGCTCTCAGCCCGCTGCTCTTCGTCGGTGCCGTGTTCCTGTGGCGCCTGCGCGAGCGCCCAGTCGCGTTTACGCTGCTCGCGGCGCCCGTGATTGCCTGCAAGCTGTTCCTCGCGCCGTTGCTGATCTGGCTGCTTATGGCGCGCCGCTATCGCGTCTTCGCGTATGCGAGCGCGGCGAGCGCGGCGACGCTTGCGCTCTCATTCGCGCTCGGCCCGATCGGTCCGGCTCCATATCTCAAGCTGTTGTCGCAGCTCGGAGCGCACGAGGCGTCGTCCGGCTTCGGTCTCGTGGGAGCGCTCATCAGCGCACGGCTCTCACCGATCGCGGCCGAGGCGGCGGCGGTGGCCGTCGCGATGATTGTCTGCGTCGTCGCTTACGTGCACTTCCGTCGTACTCGCGACGAGCGCGTCTACTTTTGCACCGGAATCGTCGTGTCGCTCCTGCTGACGCCTGTTCTATGGAGCCATTACCTCATCCTCCTGTCCGCAATGCTGGTGGTGCTCGGAGCGCGGCGGCGTTGGTTTGTCGCGCTCGTTCTGATCAGCTGGGCGATATCTCCGCCCCACGGCATCTCGCTGGAGCCCGGAGTGATCGCGCACCTCAGCGCGTCGGATACGTGGCCGGCGGTAGGCGTCGCGGTGCTCCTCGCCGGCGCGGCGGCAGCGAAGTTTCGCCACGTGCAGGTGGCGAACCGGCGGACGGCCGCGCGCCGTGCTACGCCGTAGCGCACTCGCGGCCACGCGCGCCTTCGCAGCCAGCGGGTTTCTACCGAGCAACCTGCGGCTTGACCCGGACGAGCTCGAGCTGGGTCGGATCTAGCTTAAGCACATGCTTTCCAGAGATTCGACGACGGTGCAGGCCAGCCTCAAGCCGCAGCCGTGGCGGTGGAGCCACCCGCGGGTGCTCGTCGAGCATCCAGACGAGGTGACCGGCCTGGAGATCGCCTCGGGGCTGCGCTTTGCCGGCTACGCGGTCGCGATCTGTCCCGGCCCGCACGGACACGGGCAGTGTCCCCTGACTGGGCCAGCGGGATGCGCGCCCGCTCATGATGCCGACCTCGTCATCTGCTCCCTCGGCTACGAGCACGAGGCCGCGCGCAAGGTGCTGCTCGAGCTGCGCACACGCTATCCCGAGAAGATGCTGCTGGTAGAGACGCCGCCCGACATGGACGGCGCCCTGCGCGAGCTGTTGGACGGCTGTCATCAGCTGCCAGCGCCCGCGAGCGCCGAGCAGATCGTCGCGGCCGTGCAGGGCCTGTCTGGCCACGTCACCCACCACGGCCCAGCCGATGCGTAACCCCTTTTACAGCGAGCGGGAGGCATTCCGCTTCCTGCTGGTGCTGATCGTCGCGCTGCTCGTCGTCGTTCTCGCCTCCGCGCTCGGCTCGGGGTGGCTCGCGCTCGTCGCGCTCGGTCTCATGCTTGGTGCGGTCGCGATGCGTTGGGCGCAGCTGCGGATGCGCAAGCTTCGGGGTCTCGAGATGCCCGTCAAGATGGCCCCTCCACACCTCGGCTCGGCGGCGGAGCGCCGCGTGCTCGTCGTCGCCAACGACACGCTCGGCGAGGAGGGCCTGCTCAGCGAGGTCGAGAGGCTCGCCGCCAGTCCGGAAACGCGCGTGCTGCTGCTCGTGCCCGCGGTGATTTCCTCTGCAAGCCGTCTCAGCGGCGCCGTCGACACGATCCTCGAGCAAACGCGCGTGCGCCTCACTGCGGCACTCGATCGTGTCGGACACGAGTCCGTCGTTGCGGGCGAGGTCTCACCGGCGCGGCCCCTGCAGGCCATAGAGGACGCGTTTGCGACCTTTTCACCGGATGAGGTCATCGTCGCCACTGCCTGGGACGACGCCGCCGCCGGGCTCGAGCCGCAACTCGGAAGTCTCGTGCGCGAGCGATTCGCCGTGCCCGTTCGCCACCTCGTGTTCGACTCGGGGTCAGGTGCGCGTGAGCCTGACCGGGACGCCGAGGTCGCATACCGGCACCGAGTCGGCGAGACAGCCGCCAGGAGCTTCGGGCTGAAGGCACTCGCCGGCGCGGGGATTGCGGCCGCGGTGCTGATGTCCATGGTCGCACTCATTCACAGCAGCGAAAGGCAAGAAGCACGTGCGGCATCCCAGGCCGCAGCCACGCGCGCCGCCGCGGAACCGCGCGTGGCAACGCAGGTCTCCCTTTCGGTCATCCCAGAATACAAGCGTGGGCCGGAAGGAGAAAAGCACGACGCGTTCACCGTCACCGAATTCACCGTCCACGTCGGCCACCCCCAAGAGCTGCGGATCGACAACACCGACACGGTTCCCCACAGCATCACGGCGCCTGCCGCTGGCGTCAACATCGTCGTGATGCCGGGCGTTCACACCTACGCGCTCATCGTCAAGCGCGCGGGCACCTTCCTTTGGTATTGCACATTCGCATGCGATGAATGGGCAATGGCGCACCCTGGTTACATGAGCGGCTACATAACCGCCAGCTAGAGCCCGACGACTAGCAGCACGACGCGTCTGCACCGCCCCAAAGTCACCCTTAATGGCAATGGGGTGAGAAAGCTCTCAAGCTGGCTCGCGGCGATGTTTGCAGAGACTAACATCGACATGTGAGGCGGCGAGCCATCTTCGCGGGCAGCCAGCGTGGACTTGGTCAAGCGCGTGGCCAACGAAAGCGCCCGCGTCAGGTGCACTCGCCGACCAAGTTCCGCGTGCTCGTGCGTCGGGGCGCGCTCGTGGCTGCGGCGCTGTTGCTCGCAGCCGGGCTCTACGCCCTGCTCGCTGGACACTCCGACACCCACGCGACGCAGGCCGCGACCAGGCGGATCATCGCGAGGCACGGCGTCGCGGCTACACGGCCGGCTGCGCACGTGGCTCGTGCCCCGTCTGTAGCGCCGCTCACTGTCACGGCCCCCGCGCATCCGAGCAGCGGCTGGACGGTGGTCGCACGGGTTCGAGGTCAGCCCGCGGCGTGGCTTGCGCAGCGATCGGGCGTGACCCTCCTCCGCTTCGATCAGAGCCTTACACACCTGACTCTGCACGCCGGCTCGACTGATGGCGGTGTCAGCGGATGGACCTACGGCGACCGCATCACGCCGCGGGAGATCCACTTGCTGATCGCAGCGGTCAACGGCGGGTTCAAGCTCACCTACGGTGGAGTGGGTTTCGCCTCCGGCGGTCATGTGGCGGTCCCGCTCCAGGCGGGCCTCGCCTCAATCGTGACCTACACGGATGGGACGACCGATGTCGGGACATGGCGAGCAGGTGTGCCGAGCGCGAGCAAGAGGGTGTTCTCGGTACTACAGAATCAGCGGCTGCTCGTCGATCGTGGTGTCGCGGCGTCGAACGTTTCCTCATGCATCATCGCGTGCTGGGGCGACACGATCGGCGGCCAAACCGCCGTCGCTCGCTCGGGGCTAGGGATCACGGGCGGCGGACAGCTCGTGTGGGCGGCGGGCGAGCAGCTCCTGCCCGCCGACCTCGCCGCCGGGTTGATCAGCGCTGGGGCGGTGCGCGCGGTCGAGCTCGACATCAATCCCGACTGGGTGGCGGGCTATCTGTACCTGCATCATCGGGGCGGCCCCTCGGGCGTGCCGGTCGTGCCCGGTCAGCTGGGAATCGCCGGCAAGCTACTCGAACCCTACAGCCGCGATTTCCTCGCGTTCGTCGCGAATTGATGACGGGCTCGATGAGAAACCTCTATCGCAACACATAGCCGGAACTTAGCCTGTAACAAGAGGATCGAGCAATCTTTACTACTCCCAAGAACTGGGACGCACACGTCGCGGATGCCGAGCTGGTCGCACGAAGCCCAGGGTTTCGCCAGCTGCGCGACCGGATCCTCGATCTGGCCGAGGCACAAGCCGAACACACCGTCATTGATGTGGGATCGGGCACAGGGCTGCTGGCGCTTGCGTTCGCCGAACGCACAGCTCGCGTGTGGGCGATCGACAGTTCACCGGCCATGAACGAGTACCTGCGTGTAAAGGCGCTTAGCGCGGGCCTCGCTAACGTCGAGACTGTGCTCGCCTCGGCCGTCAGCCTTCCGCTGATCGACGGCCTCGCCGATCTCGTGGTGTCCAACTACTGCTTGCACGAGTTGCGCCACGCGGACAAGCTGCTCGCTCTCGCTGAGGCGATGCGCGTGCTCAAGCCCGGCGGACGATTGGTGATCGGCGACATGATGTTCTCGTTCAACCTGATGGCGCCTCGTGATCGCCGCGTCGTGAGCGCCAAGCTGAGGACGCTGGCGCGACGCGGAGCCCCGGGAGTCGCGCGGGTGATCAGAAACGCCGCCCGGCAGGCAAGCGGCACCGGAGAGCATCCCGCTAATGCGGCGTGGTGGCGCAAGGCGCTCGAGCAGTCCGGCTTCGAGCGCGTCGAGATCGAAATCCTCGCGCACGAGGGCGGTATCACCAGCGCCGAGGCGCCTGCATCGACAGCAGTGGTCGAGCACGAGCGACGGTCCTTGACAGCCAGTCCCTGCTAGCCGTTTACGGCTCGGCGCTCATGGACGCAATGCCGGGCACCTGCCCGGCAGAGACGAGGCGTGCAAGCGCTCCGGACCGGTGCTCCAGGTAGGCGTCGAGGAACGCGATCGTGACGCGCTCGACGATCGCGAGCTGTGGCTGCTGGGATGAGTACGGTGGCAGGTGTTCGGCGCCGATCAGGCTGAGCAGGTACTTCGGGCGCCGCGCCGCTGCGAAGAACGCGTCCGTCGCACTCGGCGGATTGACCGTGTCGGCCGTACCCTGTGTCGCCAGCAGCGGCGGACTCCGCGGCGGAAACGTGAAGCCGCCGACGCCGGGTATCTCTGCTCCCGAGAGGATCACCGCGGCGCCCACCCGTGCGTCGCGGAAGTAGCGGTTGTAGGCGACGGCGAGCGCGGTGTCGCCACCGTCGGACTGGCCCGCGACCGCGATGCGCTTGGGATCGATCAGGCCGGCGAGGGGGCCCGCCCCGCGGCTGGCGGCGAGCATGCGGGAGATCACAAAGCTCATGTCGGTGGGTTGGTTGACGAGGTCAGACTCGTCGGGCCCGTTGGGTGCATCGGCGTTCTCGAGGGGAAACACGGGTGCCGCCACGACATAGCCTGCCCGCGCCCAACTCTGCAGCAGCCGCGCGTACAGCGCCGGCGTGACGGCGAAGCCGTGTCCGAAGACGACCAACGGAAACGGACCGGCGGCGCGCGCCGCCGGTGCGTCCAGCAGATCGGTCCCGCCGTGCCGTGCAAGCGCCGGGTAGCGGACCTCGGTGTAGAGAGTGCGCGGCTCGCTGGTTCCGTTCGGGAGCCCGATCGTGCGGCTGGTGTCGACCAGACGCAACACACGCAGTCCGACAGCGAACGAGGCCGGCGGCAACTTCGCCTGAGAGCTCTGATCCCTACGCGATCCCGCATCCTTGGCGGAGCTCGCGGCGGTCTGGCCGCTGCGCCGTGGTGTGGACCCACCGCCGGCCAGCGTGACACTGAGGGCGAGAGCCGCAACCGCAAGCGCGAGCAGTCCACCCGCTATCCGGCGCCTGCGTCGCCGCACGCGCCGGCGCCTCACCGGATCTGCGCCTAGCACGTACCCGAATAGACCGAGCTTCCGGGCCCTGACGACGGTTCGTCGACTTCGCCGGAATCGCCGGATCGCCGGATTGCACCGAGGTGAACGACGTACCAGACGCCACGCCAGGAGATCATCGAGGCGATGCCAAAGGAGCCGATCCGGCCATTCAACCTATACACGATGCGCGCGTTGGGCATCTCGTAATAGCCGATGCTGTTGTAACAGACGCCCGGCTCGATCCAATGCCCGTATGCAGATGGCACGTTCACGGCGATCAAGCTTGCGTGCACGGCGCCGCGGCCGAGGAGCGCGTGGGCGGCGGCAATGTCGATCGCGTAGTCGTGCACGAGACGATCGGTCCAGTCAGAGCCCGCCGAGGCGATCGCCTTCAACTGCACGTACGCCGCTTTTGGGAAGAACGCAGCCATGGCCGGTGCCAGCGACCCACGCACGACTCCGCTCCACAGAGACGCCATCAGCGACTTGAAGTGTGGACTCCGTCCGGACGGATAGGCGTGGGTTTGCGGAAGCGATCCGGGCGAGCGAACCGCCGCACGTGCACGCACGCGCGCGGGACGGCGAACCGGGCGAGCCGCGACGGTACGCGACACCTCGGCAGCCGGACTGGCACGGGACGCCTGCACGTGAGTGCGGGCAGCAGATGGCCCACCGCCGGCTGCCGCGATCGACAGTGCCGCCGCCACAGCCACCACCGCGAGCACGAGAACCGTGGCCTGCCGGCGTCGGCGAATCGTCCGGCGCCGACGCGCGCGTTCGCCGCCGCCTCCGGAATCACCGACCCGACGCTCGTGACTCAACCGCAGGCTTGCTCGAGGCTGCGGTCGAACGCATTGCCGGCGCGCCCGACACGGCCGCTCGTGACATAGCGCCAAGAGCGCTGGACATGATGGAAGACGAACGCCTGCGTGCCTGCTTCCGGGGTACGCGCACACACCACCGCGAGGCTCGAGTTCGAACGCGACACATAGACGCCGCGCACCTCGGATGAGTTGCCGTCGCTTGCGGTGAAAGCTGAAACGATCGCGGCGCGTTCGGTCCTGGAAGCCGGACGTGTGTTCGAAGCGGCGGCCAACGCGTTACCGAGGAGCGTCGCACCGAGAACAATCACGGTGAGCAGGGCGATCGACGCCGAGCGAGTCGTCACACCTCGATGCTACCGCGACCAGCTGCCCGTAGTTGTGTGTGAGCGAAATCTCATAACCATGAGATCTCTCATCAGTCGGTTATCAACTGATTAGGGCGAATTTGCACACTCTCGCGCGTGGCAATTTATACGCGAGGAGAGCACACGGTCGGCAGCGCGGCGCCGACGATCGTAGATGCGCCGGCCGCGCCACTGCCCTCCTACGAACGTTCGCTGCTCCCCAGGGTGCTGGCTGGCGTAGATCCGCACGGGGCGCTGACGCTCGCCGAGCACGTATTCGTACACGGAGAGCTGCCGCGGGTGCACGGCGCGCGCCGGCGCCGTGACCGTGAGCAGGCGGCGGCGGTGCTGATCGATGAGATCGAGCGTGCCGGCCTGCTCGGGCGTGGAGGGGCCGCGTTTCCAACCGCCACGAAGATGCGCGCCGTGGCCGGCGGGCGCGGACGAGCGATCGTCGTGGCCAACGGCGCGGAGGGCGAGCCGGCAAGCACGAAGGACCGCACCCTCCTGGAAATGACCCCACATCTGGTGCTCGACGGCGCGCTCATTGCCGCCGAAGCAGTGGACGCGGACGAGGTGATCGTGTGTGTCTGCGAAACCGCCAGCGCCGGCGCGCGGAGCGTCGAACGAGCGCTGGAGGAACGCTCGACTCAGCTCGCCGCCGGACGCTCGCCGCAGTTGCATCTGCGAACGGTTCCGAGTCACTATGTCAGCGGGCAAGAGTCCGCGCTGGTCTCCTATCTCGGCGGCGGCCCGGCGAAGCCGACATTCACTCCGCCGATGCCGTTCGAGCGGGGATTGAGGCGCCGCCCGACGCTCGTCGACAACGTCGAGACGCTCGCACATATCGCCTTGATCGCACGCCACGGAGCCCGCTGGTTCCGCCAGCTAGGCACGGCCGCCCAGCCCGGCTCAGCACTCGTGACGCTGTCCGGGGCGGTCGCACATCCTGGCGTGTACGAGATCGAACACGGAGCCTCGCTGTCCTCGCTGATCGACGCCGGCGGCGGAGCTACCGCAGGGCTGCGCGGTGCGCTCATCGGCGGTTACGCCGGCACGTGGATCGGCCGGGAGTGGCTCGCAGGTGTCGCGCTTTCGAATGAACACCTCGCCGCCCACGGCGCCTCGCTTGGCGCCGGGGTCGTGCTGTTGCTCTCCGAGCGGGCCTGTCCCGTCGCGGAAACCGCCCGCGTCGCACGCTGGATGGCGGGTCAGAGCGTGCGCCAGTGCGGGCCGTGCCTGCACGGGCTCGACGCGCTCGCGGGCACGCTCGAGCAACTCGCGGCCGGCGGCGAGCGTACGGGAGCCAAGCGACGGATCGAGCATCTCGCCTCGCTGACGGCGCGTCGCGGCGCATGTGGCCATCCCGACGGGGCCGTCAGGCTGATCCTCAGCGCGCTCGAAACGTTCGACGCCGAGTTTGCCGACCATGCTCGGCACGGCGCCTGCGACGCCTGCTCGCTGCCCGCGGAGCTGCCGCTACCGCACCGGCCTCAGCGCGAGTACAGCGCGAAGAAGTCCCTGTCGTCCGGTTCGAGGTAGCGGGTCGCGGGGCGTTCCATGCCTTCCAGCAGCTTGTTGGGGTCTTCCGCGCCGGGGGCGCCGTAGCTGACGAACGTCGTCCAGTAGGAGTTGATGTCGAGCTCCATCGCGCGGATCGCACCGGCGCGTATCAGCGCTCGCGCAAGGCTTGCGACGGTCTGGTCTTCGCCGGCTGCGTAGATCAGGTTGCCGTAGCGGTCGACGCCGACGGCCGAGCGCCAGACGAGGACGGCGTTGCCCACCGTCGCGCCCCATTCGGAGGTGTTCGCGATGTTCGGGCTGGGCCTTGCTTCGTTGACGATCAGCGGCAGGTTCTGGCGCGCGAAGGACACACCGGGCGGGATCGTTGCGCCGTAGCGCCAGTCGAGCACGTCGACGCGCCCGTCTTCGTAGCCGACAATCGTGCCCTGGCCGTTGCGCATGGGAGCGTAGGTGTGGCCGTTTACGGCGAAGCCGCCGTGGGAGTCGCTCAGCTTGAAGCCGCTGTTGAATGTGGCCAGCAGCCGGGGACGCTCGGCGGAGGGGACGTCCATCGGACCGCGGGGGAGTTCCACCGAGGGCTCGAGCCGCCCCGGGTTGAGCGTCAAGGTGGCGCGTTTCGTGTCGATCCACGCGAGCCCTGCCACGACTCGAGGGTATTCGGGCTGGTCGCGGATCGTGGTCAGGAGTACGGGCGGAGCGGCTTTGAGGCTCGGACGGGTCGCCCGCCAGACCCCCTCGCCGGGCAGGGCTGGGTGGATCAGTGGCTCGACACGCGCGGGGTAGTTTTCCGGGCTCGCCGCGAGACGAGCCGCGCTCCCACCGACACCGACTTTTGGCAGCGCGCGCAGCGTAGGCCCGCCCTTGCTCGGGGCCGTCAGCGTGTAGTAGATCGACTCGACCTTCGCCACCAGTCCGGCGGCGCCGTTGTCGCGCAGCCACTCGACGCTGCGGATGCCAAGGCTCGAGTTTGAGGTTTCGTTGACCATCCCCCAGATCGAGAATGCGACCGGCACCAACGCTACAGTCGCGGCGACGAGCGCGATACGTCGAGCACGCGCCAAAAGCGACAAGTCATTCTTGCGCTTCGGGCGTCGGCTCGCGGGTCGCGAACCACGGGTCGCGCCGACGGACAGCCCCATGCGCATAATGTAGTCACACCAGCCGACCGAGCAGTCCGAACGCAAGGGACACTGAGCGGATTCTCACTGAGAAGACTCTCACATTCGCTTCGGGTTTCTTTAGGAGGGTGAAAGGATGGGCGTGTGGAATCCTTTTCTCGCATGATCGGCGGACCGTCGTCCGCATTTCCGCTGCAACGACTGGAGGTTTTGACATCGTTCCGGTAGGAGCTCTGGCCGAGGACAAACGGCCGTCTGAGGGGGCCCTCCACGAGGTTTCGGCTCCACGTCTCGTGGGGCCACGTCCCGCAGAGCCGAACGCATCCGCACCGGCACGTGGGCGCTTTTGGACCTCGTGCGGCGTGCTGCTGCGCGCATGCCGGCCTCGCCAGTGGAGCAAGAACCTGCTCGTGTTCGCTGCTCCCGTAGCGGCGGGCTGGATCGGTCGACCGGCGATTGCTGCGGAGACCCTCGCGGCGTTCGTGGTCCTGTGCATCATTTCCAGCGCCACCTACCTGGTCAACGACGTGCGCGACCGCGAGCAGGACCGCCTGGATCCGCGCAAGCGCCTGCGACCGGTGGCTGCGGGAGAGCTCTCCGTGCTCGCCGCGCTGTGGACGGCGGCGCTGTTGGCAGTTGCGGGAATCGGGCTCGCAACCGCGATCGCCCCCTATCTGGGTCTGCTCGCGGTTGTCTATCTCGCGATGACCGCGAGCTATTCGCTTTGGCTGCGACGCGTGGTGGTGCTCGACATCCTCGTCGTCGCAGCGGGGTTCGTGATCCGCGCCCTCGCCGGCGGCGTGGCGACCGACATCTACCTGTCGCGCTGGTTTGGCATCGTGACGGCGTGCTGTGCCGTCTTCCTCGTCACAGCCAAGCGCTATGCCGAGCTTCGTGCGCACGCGGGGTTCGCTCCCGCACGCGCGACACTTCGCCGCTACTCACGCGGGCGCCTGCGTCTGACGCTGGCATTGTCGGCAACTGCAGCCGTGATCGCCTATGCCTCGTGGGCCTTCACACGACCGTCGAACATCGTCCTGTGCGTGCTCACGATCCCACCGTTTGTGCTGTGGCTGGCGCGCTACGCGAAGCTGATCGGGATGGGCGGCGGCCAGGCGCCCGAGGAGCTGATCCTGCGCGACCGGGCGCTGCTCGCCCTGGGAGTTGTGTGGGACTTGCTCTTCCTCGCCAGCGTGTATGCCGGCTCTTGAGGTGAGCGCACAGCCCGCGCCCGTGGCTGCGCTGCGCTCGCTGAGTGGCTGGGGGCGCACCGCGCGCAGCAGCTGCCGAGTCCTCACGCCGCACGGAGCGGACGAGATCCTCGAGACGCTGAGCAGGGACGACGGCCACGGCGTGATCGCGCGTGGGGCCGGGCGCAGCTACGGCGACGCAGCTCAGAACGGCGGCGGAACCGTGCTCGACCTGACGGGGCTCGACCGGATCGTCTCGATCGACGTCGAGAACCGGCTCGTGACGGCGCAGGCCGGCGCGACGATCGCGCAGCTGCTTGTCCGCCTGGCGCCACACCGCCTAACGCTCCCGGTCGTCCCCGGTACAGGCCACGTCACGCTCGGCGGCGCGATCGCGAGCGACATCCACGGCAAGAACCATCACAGTGACGGAGGCTTCGCCCGGCACGTGACCTCGCTGTCGCTCTGCACGCCGAGCGGCGAGCTCATGCTGCTCACGCCTGACAGCGACCCGGAGCTGTTCTACGCGACGCTCGGCGGAATGGGGCTGACGGGCGTGGTCATCGAGGCAAGCATCCGCGCCCATCCGCTGCCGTCCCCGTGGGTCAGCGCCGATACCGACCGTACCGAATGCCTCGAGCAGACGCTGACGATGCTCGGTGGCGAAGAGCATCACCGCTACTCGGTGGCGTGGCTGGACCTGCTGGCCGACGGCACGAAGATGGGGCGGGCGGTGATCAGCCGCGCCGACCAAATGCCGGCGGACGGCCGCGCGCCGCAGACGCGCCGGCGCGCCCCGGGACCCCGCAATCCCGCACGGTTAAGGAGGCGACTCACGCTGGAGGTTCCCAACGCCTTTCCAGGCGCGCTGTTGCGTCCGGCGGGCGTACGCGCGTTCAACGCGCTCCACTGGCGCGCGGCGCCGCGGCACGAGCGCGGGCGGCCACTTGCGCTCGCGCCCTACTTCTTTCCGCTCGACGTCGTCGGCCAATGGAACCGTCTGTACGGCGCAGGTGGCCTGATCCAGTACCAGTTCGTCGTCCCCACCGGCGCCGAGGACGCGCTCGAACGGTCCTTCGAGCTGATCCGGGCCCGTCGCCTGCCGATCTACCTGGCCGTGTTCAAGCGCATGGGCGCGGCGTTCGGCGGACCGCTCTCATTCCCGCTCGAGGGCTGGACGCTCGCGCTGGACATCCCGGCCGCCACGCCCGGCCTGCGACCGGCGCTGGAGGAGCTCGATGAGCTGGTCGCGAATGCCGGCGGCCGCGTATACCTGAGCAAGGATGCGCGAATGGGTCGCGACGCGCTGAGCGCGATGTATCCCGAGCTCGATCGCTTCCACGCGCAGCGCGCGAGAGTCGACCCCCATGGGGTGCTGCGCTCGGATCTGGCCTCGCGCCTCGGTCTTTGCGGGGCGTCGGAATGAGCTCGACGGGCGCCGATGGGCGACGCGTGCTGGTGCTCGGCGGGAGCTCCGAGATCGGGCTCGCCACGGTCTGCGCACTGCAGGAGCGGGGCCCACGCGAGGTCGCCCTCGTCGGACGCGACGGGGCGTCGCTTGCCAACGCGGCTCAGGCGCTCGGCGCGGCGGGGTGCGCGCGCGTCCTTACCTTCGAGCTCGACGCGTTGGAGCTGAGCCGTCACGAGGAGGTTCTCGCAGAGGCGGTCCGCGAGCTCGGCGGCGCCGACATTGTGATCCTCGCCGTTGGTGTGCTCGGCGAACGCGGCGGCCTGCCGGGCGACATCGCTGCGGCCGCGGCCGTGCTCGAGACCAACCTCGTCGGCGCCGGCTCGCTGCTGATGCACGCTGCCAAGCAGCTGCGCGACGGACCAGGCGGAGCAATCATCGTGTTCTCCTCCGTGGCGGCCGAACGGCCGCGGCGGGCGAACGCGGTATACGGGGCATCCAAGGCGGGGCTCGATTCGCTCGCGCAGTCGCTTTCCGACGATCTGCACGGGCGTGGCGTCCGCGTGCTGGTCGTGCGTCCCGGATTCGTCGCGACGAAGATGACGCGAGGCCTCGAGCCGGCACCGCTCGCGAGCACACCGGAGGCCGTCGCGGCCGTCGCGGTCAAGGGACTCGAACGCGGCGCGCACACCGTCTGGGCGCCGCCTTCTCTACGCTGGGTCATGCTCGTGACGAAGCTCATACCCCGTCGCCTCTTCCGCAGGATCGAGCAATGAGCGCCGCCCGTCATCCGCGACAGGCGCGCGCCACGGTCGTGCCCGCCCCCGCCGACATGTCCGCGCTGCGCCAGCGGCGCCTGCTGGCCCGGCGCAGGCGCAGGCTTGCACGCGTGGACGTCGGCCTCGGCGTCGCCGCCGGCCTGATGCTGTTGATCATCAGCCCCGGGCTCGCAGTCAGCGGACTGATCGCGCTGCTCGTGCTCGCGGCTTGCGCCGGCTCGGTCTTCGCGCAACGGCGCATGCGCCGGCGCGCGGCCGACGCACCTCGGGGTCGGCCGCGCGTGGAGCGCAAGGTCAGACGCAGAGCTTGAGCGCGAACGCACCGGCGTAACAGTCAAACAGGCGAGCGGAGATGTGACGGCTCTCATGCCTTGCTGATGGGGTGCTTAATGTCCTAATTGAAACTGGTGTGATGTCCGGTCCAGGCAAGCGACGGGTGATACGACGATTTGCCGTCGCCGTCGCCGTCGCCGGCGCCGTCGGCGCGACGCTTGTCGCCACACTCGTCGCCGACCCGAGCACGGTGCACAGGACGCCATCGCGCGCGATCGCCGCCGCGGCGTGCGGGCCGCAGACCGCATCCACAATCGCAAGCGTCGACACCGTGGTCGCCCAGGGCATCTACGCGGCCGAGCTACAGAGCCACGAGGTCAGCGAAGACACCGCGCACATCACGCATTCGCAGGCGCTGCTCAGCGCGCTCGCGAGCAACAACTCGGCGGCGGTCTACGAAGCGGTGCATAGCATCGTGTACACCCCGCACTGGCACATCGTGCGGCTTCGCGTGGTCAGGGGCGGCCGCGTTATCGCCGACGTCGGCGGGCCCGACGTCATCGCCCCGGTCTCCGGCACGCTGCGCTCGCGAGGCAGGACGCTCGGAACCTACGTGATGTCGGTGCAGGACGACCTCGGCTATGTGAAGCTCGTCAGCCGCTTCATCGGCGTACCGGTGAATCTCTATCGCAACGGGTCGTTCGTCATGGGCACTCTCCAGCACGCTCCGACAACGCTCAGCAGCGGAGCCTCGGTCCACGTCGACGGCGCGTCCTACCAGGTGCAGCTGTTGAATGAGCGGGCGTTTCCCAGCGGGCCGCTCCGCGTCTCGCTGTTCATTCCCGCTCCCTCGCGTGCAACCTCCGCCACGACCTGTGCGGCAGTGCGACTGGCGTCGTGGGGCAGCGTCGCGATGCACATCGCCGCGCGCCTGCAGCCGCTGACGGCGCACTACCAGTCGCTCGTCGACGTCCTGCACGGCACGACCGGCGGGCCCGCATATGTGCGTGCCGGCTCGAAGCGGATCGCGGGCGGCGGGGTGCCGGCGCGGCTCCCCAGTCACGGGATCGTCAAATTTGGCGGGCGCTCTTGGGGGGTCTTCTCGTGGGAGCCCGCTCCGCCCGCGCGGATCTACTTCCTGACGCCCCTCTCCTAAGCACGATGCTGGAGGCACGCCTTCGGCTGCGAAAGGGCCTCGGAGCATTCATCCTCCTCGCCGCGCTCGTCGTGGCCGCAGCAGTGCTCGCCGCGCACCTCGGCGGATCGGAACCGAGCGGAGCGCACTCCGTGAGCGCCGCCGCGCACACGACGAGTGCGCCCGGCGGGCGCGCACGTCAGGACTCCGGTCGGGGTCTGCGCCGCCACGCCGCAACGCCGTTGCTGGTCAGCGTGCCGGCGCAAACGTCCGGAGCCTGGAGCACCGTCGCGAGCGTTCACGGGCAACCCGCCGCGTGGCTGACGCGGCGAGCCGGCGTCACACTCATGCGCTTTGACCAGACGCTCGTGCACCTCAACCTCCACGCCGGCTCGCTCGACGGGGGCGTAAGCGACTGGAAGTACGGGGACCAGATCACGCCGCGTGAGATTCACCTGATCGTCGCCGCGTTCAACGGAGGCTTCAAGCTCACCTACAGCAACGTGGGCTTCATGTCGGGGGGCCACGTCGCCGTCCCGTTGCGTACGGGGCTCGCCTCGATCGTCACCTACACCGACGGGACCACCAACATCGGCGCGTGGCGCGCCGGCGTGCCGAGCTCGCGTCAGCGGGTCTTCTCAGTACTCCAGAATCAGCGGCTGCTGGTCGATCACGGCGCGATCGCGGAAACCACGGCGGGCTGCATCCTCGCGTGCTGGGGAGGAACCGTTGAAAACCGCGGATCGGTTCCGCGCTCGGGCCTCGGGATCACCGCCGCCGGGCAGCTCGTGTGGGCCGCCGGCGAGCACCTCCTGCCGGCCGAACTCGGCGCGGCGTTGGTCGCGGCCGGTGCAGTACGTGCGATCGAGCTCGACATCAACCCGTATTGGGTGGCGGGGTATCTCTACGTCCATCATCGCGGCGGCCCCTCCCCCGTGCCGGTGGTTCCCGGTCAGCACGGCATCGCGGGCATGCTGCTCGAACCCTACAGTCGGGACTTCCTCACGATTGTCGCCAACTGAGCGCACCCCGAGGCGGTCATGAGCACGCGGCGGATCACGCGCAGGTCGCTGCTGGCCGCCTCCGCCGGCGTGATCACAGGCGGGTTGCTCCGCCCGCGCTCCGCGCTCGCGCTGCTCTCCGGGCCGAGCGCCCCGGCGCTCACAGAACGCTGGCTCGGCGAGCTCTCCCCGGCTGGCGTCAGCGTCGAGCTGACCCAGCCCGTGGACCTCGTCGGTCTTGAGTGGCGAGCACCGGCGGGGACCCGCGTGTGGCTGCGCTTTCGCGATCGCGAGGGCCTGTGGAGCAGCTGGGTCTCGGCGGCCGCGAACGGCCACGGGCCCGAAGCGCGCGCGCCGTCGGGCCGGCAGGTCGGCGAGCCGATCTGGGCGGGAGGTGCGACGTCGGTGCAGATTCGCTCGCCACAGGCGCTGAGCGGGGTGCGGCTGCACCTCGTCGACGTCGGCGGAGGCGGTCAGCGAGCCACCGTCGGCGGACATGCGGCCGCGCTGTCGCGCGCGCTGCCGCTCGCCGAACCGACACTTGCGGCCGGTCCAGGCCAGCCGCCGATCATCGCCCGCCGGGCGTGGGCGCACGACGTGGCGAAGCCCAAGGTGGCGCCCGAATACGGAGCGGTGCGGATGGCGTTCGTCCACCACACCGAGAACCCCAACGGTTATGCGGCCAGCGAAGTGCCGGCGATGCTGCGCGCGATCTACGCGTTTCACCGCTACGTCAACGGTTGGGACGACATCGGCTACAACTTCGTCCTCGACCTCTACGGGCGGATCTTCGAGGCGCGCGCCGGGGGCATCGACGAGCCGGTTGTCGGCGCCCAGGCCGGCGGCTACAACCTCGCCTCCACCGGTATCGCTGTGCTCGGCTCGTTCATGGCGACCCCGATCTCGACGGCCGCCCGACACGCACTCGAGGCGCTGCTCGCGTGGAAGCTCTCGCTGCACGGAGTGCCGGCGCAGGGCAGCGTGATCGTGCGCGTGAACCCCGCCGGCGCCTCGTATAGCCGCTTCCCAGCGAACGCTCGCGTGCCGCTGCCGCGAATCGCCGGCCATCGCGACGCCGACGCCACCGACTGCCCCGGCAACGTGCTCTACGGCGAATTGCCCGCGATCCGTCGTGCCGTGCAGCGCCTCGCCCCGAACCCCGCGCGGACCACGCTCGCACTGACCGCGCCGGCACCGGTGCCCACCCCTGGCGCCTCGGAACCTACTCCCGGAGCGTCCGCACCCAGCACGGGAGCGCCTGCCACTCCCGCCGCGCCCGGCGCACCAGAAACCCAGGAGCTCTCAGGTGTGCTCGAGCTGATCGATGGCACCCCGGTGAGCGATGCCGCAATCCTGATTCAGGCGCGAAGCGTCAGCCGCAAGGGCGAAGTGGTCAACGAGCAAACGCTCGCAGAATCGCGAACCGACTCCGCCGGGATGTGGAGCCTCAACGCAACTCCCGTCGCCTCAGCGAGTGGCGGGATGTGGCTGCGCGCGCTCTCTCCCGGAGCCAAAGGGGTGGGCGCATGCGTGTCTGAGCCATTGCGCGTCCCGGTCACGCTTTTGCTCGCCGCCCCCTAGCGAACGTACTTGAAGCGGTCGTGCTTGGAGGGGACGCTCGTGCCGGTGGCTGCAGTCACCGCGACATAGACCGTGCCCTTCGCTCCCGCTGGCGCCGTCGCCGAGATCGATGTGGGCGAGAGCTGCGTAAAGCTCGCCGCACCCGCGGCGCCGAAGTCGACAGACGTGGCGCCGGCGAGGTCTGTTCCGGTGATCGTCACACGCGTTTCAGCACCGGCTATGCCCCGGTTGGGCGAGATGTGGGTGACCGTAGGTGCGGCCGGGGTGCGGGTGACCGTCTCGATCTGGAATTCGCTTCCGACGAGCTCGTGGTAGTAGAGCGTCGTCCCATCGGCGCTGATCGAAGGAGCCTCGGCGAAGCCGGTGATCGCGGCGATCCGTTCGACGCTGGCGAACGGCTTGCTCGTGCTCGAGCGCGTCGCGCGGTAGATCGCCGGTGGCCTGCCGAGGGCGGGGCTCGCGACGGTGAAGAACAGTTCCAGCCCATCGCTGGAGGGGTCCGCTGCGTAGTCCAGCGTGCCGGCCTGGTTGACGGTCTGGAGGATCTTGGCGCTCTTGGGATCGCGCACGAAGCCGGTGCCAACGCGATCGAAGATCACGATGTTCGAGCTCGTGGGCCCGCCGCCGGCCCCGAACTGGCCGACGCTCACATACAGCATCGAGCCGTCGGGGCTGACGTCGACGTCGAAGTCGACCGTGCCGGGCACTTCGCCCGATACGCCGGGGACCAGGTGAACGCCTGTGACGGTGCCGTGTGCGAAGTCTCCCGTGTAGACCGTGGAGAGCGTTTGCGAGTAGCTGCGATTGGAGATGAAGTACAGGTTGCCTTCCTCGTCGAGGGTCGGCGTGCCTGACAGGAATTCCGCAACGTTTACGTTTTCACCCTGGATCTCGCCCTGATATTCGAACGTCTGCGCGTTGACGCGCGTGGCGAATTGCAACGCGAAGTTGGGCATCGCCTCGGAGCTGTTGAAAAGCAGGTAAGCGCCGTCGGGTGTGATGAACGGCTCCTCCGCGCTGCCCGTGTAGCCCTCGATCGTCACCGGCAGCGGGTCGCCGAACGCGCCCCATGCGCTCGCGTGCGCCACCGCACTGCTCCCGAGCGCGGCGAGCAGTGCGATCGCCAGCGCGCAGGCGAGCGCGCAGCCCGCTCTCGCCCCGATCAGGACCCGTCGGTTCACCCTTGGGACGGTCTAGCAGATTGGTAGCGCGCCAGGCCCTCGAAGTTCTGCTCCGGTGAGGTCGCCTGCGCGTATGCGGCCGCCGTCGCGGCGCTGCTCGAGACGGCGATCTTCCCTCGGATCGACGCCGCAAACGCCGCCTGCCCCTGCGTCGCGGCCAACCGCTCCGCGCGCGCGAGCTCCTCGCGCAGCGCCAGCAGATGAGCTTCGACGTCGCTGTAGGACCCGAAATGCGTGAGTGCGAGACGATCCGCCTGCCAGCTCTCGACCAGCTCGAGCGATGCGCGCCACCCCTCGAGATCGATGTCCGGTGGCGGCGTCGGCGCCAGCACGCAGGCACCGTCGATGCGCACGCCCGTGACATCGCCGGTGAACGCATAACCGCTCGGCTCGTGCAGGTAGGAGACGTGATGCGACGCATGCCCCGGCGTGTAGGCCACCCGGAAGGCGTCGACGCTCTCGCCGCCGACGAGTACGCGCAGGCGCTCGGCCGGCACCGGCAGCACCTCGCCCCAGCGGCGCTCCATGTCGGCGCCATACAGGCGGGTGGCGCTGTTCAACAGCTTCGTCGGGTCGATCAGGTGCCGCGCGCCGCGCTCGTGCACCCACACCTCCAGGTCGGGAAACCGCCGCAGCAGCGACCCCGTCGCACCGGCGTGGTCGAGATGGATGTGCGTCAACGCCAACGCCCGCGGGGGATTGCGCTCGAGCTCCGGCAGCAGCGTTGCGAGGCAGCTGCTCGGCCCCGGATCGACGATCACCTCGCCGACCCGCCACGCGCCGATGACCTGCCGCCGGCCCAGGTGCATCAGGTCGATTAGCTCGGGCTCGTCCACGTCAGTGCTTCGGCGTGACGGTGACCAGCGCCGCGCTGCTGGGCGCAACGTCCACCGTGATCACGCCGTTCTGATTGGCGGCGCCGGGCAACACCGCCGGCTGTGTCCAGGTGCCGTTCGCCGCGACCGCTTTACCGCCGAGCTCGACGCCTGTCAGCGCGGCCGGCGAAGGCGCCGTCAGCGACAGGACGGTCGCGCCGCCAAAGCCGCTGCCGACGTGCAAGCGCATCGCGACGCTGCGTGCCCCCGGGGCGTCGTCGTCGATCAGCACGAACTTCGTCGTTCCGTCGGCTGCGCGGAACGCGTTCGCGACGACGTTCGGGCGGTTCGCCGGGGCGACGATCGTGGGCAGCGGGCGCTCTCCGAGCAGCGACCGCGCGAGCAGCAGCGCGTACCACTCCGGGCGGGCTTCGAGCTCGCCCGTCGCTGCCGCTTCGGCCGTCTGCGCACACACCGGCGTGTAGCCCAGGCAGTTGGTCGGGTTGCCCTCGAAGTTGATGCCGGCGGCACCCAGGCGCATCGCCTGCGTCAGGTAGCTGACCCCCCACAGCGCCGAGGCGAACGTGTTGCTGATGCCGGGCACGCCGCCGCATGAGACGGTCCCCGACTCGTCGAGGCGGAATGGAACTTCGGTCTCGCGCGCGATGAACACGTAGCGGCGCAGCGACCGTTCCTCGAGGGCGCGCACGTGTCCGCTCAGCAGACGCGCGATTGTCGGTGCGGGGCGTTCCGCGCAGCCCATCGGGTAGTGGTGCCCGGTCAACAGCGCCGGCCGCTGGTAGATCGCGTCGCTGAGCCCCCACCGTTCGTAAGAGCTCGAGCCCGACGAGTCGGGGCCCGCGAGCGGGATTCCCGGTGCCAGCGCTTCGATCGCAGTGCGGTAGGCGAGGACCTGTTCGTTGTACTGTTCCGGCTCCCACGGCAGCGGGCGCAGGCCGTGCCTGGCATAGGATTCGGGCTCGTTGCCGATCTCGATCGCTTCCAGCGAAGTCCCGAGCGCCGCCTTTGCCACCGCCGCCTCGCGCGCGGCCGCCTGCGGGTCGTAATGGCCCAGCCCGAGCGTGAGAATGACACCCCAGCCGCTCTCCGCCGCTAACCTGCCGAGCTGACTCAGGTTGCCGGGTTCGAGCACGCTCAACGCCCACGGTGGGCGCGGCGTCGCTTGATCGGTCCAAGCGACCTGTTCGTCGGCGGTCACGCCGCCGAAGCGGAGCACCCCCACACCGAGCGAGCGCAGCATCGTGACCAGGTCTCCCTCGCTCGAGTAGGCGGCGATCCGGCCCAGACTGCCCACCTCGAAGGACAATCCAAGGAAATCCTGCGGGACCGTGGGGCCCGGTTCGCTCGCGTCAAACGAGACCGCCACCGGGATCGCGCCGTGGCCGGGCACGCGCTGTCGCGTTGGTGTCTGCGTGGCGGCGCGCGCCTGTCCCGTAAAGGCCAGCGCGAGCGCAAGCGCCGCGCACAACGTCGCCACGGGCGCGACGCCTGCGCGAATTCGGGGGTGGCACTCAGGGCTCAGGGCTGACCGCGAACCAATCCGACTTCAGCTCCGGCGAGCCATCGCAGGCCTCGCGCAGGACATCGAGAACAGCGCGACGGCCGATCTCGATGCGTTCGTCGCGCGTCATCGAAACCGGTTCCTCTTCCGAGGTCGTCACTTTGATCACGGGGCCGACCTTGGCAAAGGAGACGCCGTTGCGGCGCGCGCCGACGCGGGCCGACAAGAGATCGAGCGCGTCGGCCGGCGCCGCGAACCCCGAGTGGTGAGTGATCCTGAACTGCACGCGGGAAGGCTACATGGCGGGTCCTGTTGAGCGCGCCGCGAGCGGTTAGCGGCGCGGACACGGCGCGTCGTAGTCGACGCTCACAGTCTCAGGCCGAGAGGTTTCGCCGTCTTCGGCGAACGTCAACTGAACTCGGACGGGAAAGCCGCCGCGCGGACACTTTTTCGGAACGCGCCCGTAATAGATGGTCTTGCCGCCCTTACGGTAGGCCGCTCCGAGCGTGATGTCGATTGCTTCGACAGACGCGTAAGGGGCGCCGGGGACGGTCGCGACCAGCGGTACCGGCGTGACGAGCTTCGGCCCGAACCCTTCGCCACCGGCGAGATTCTCGAGCTGTCCACTGGTGGGGACTTCCAGCGACACCGGCGAATGTCCCACGGTGAGGAACGCGATGCGATCGCCAGGGATGAAGAAGGCGTGGATTTCGGCCGTCTCAGGGACGCGTTCGGTCCCGAACGTGACGACGCCGTAGGCCTTGCCGATCGGTCCAGCCGACGAGCCCCTCGGGCACTTGTCAGGTGTTGCTTCTTCGAGGATCACGCGGACCGGACAGGTCGGAAATCCCTGCGGATGCAGCTTCACCCCGCTCGGCAGCCATGCCGTCACGCCGATCAGCGGCGGCGGCGCCCCCGCGTATTCGCTGCCCGAGATCGTCAGTTCGGCATGCACGGCGGCGCCTCCTCCCAGGATGTTGCCGGTGTGCGGGAAACCGGGAATCGGGACCGCCTCGCCCTTGACCTTGACCACCGGCGTAGCCGATGCGGCGGCGGAGACGAAGAGGGTCGCGAGGACCGACAGCGCGAGAGCGACACATGCCCGGCAACGACCCCGTCCGTCGATTCGGTCCATCACCCGTCCTTCCCTCGCAAGCAGAGCACGGGCGAGCCTACCCCACCGAGGGCGCGAGCTACAGGACGAACTCGCCGCTCGCGACGATCACCGCCGAGCCGGCCACCTCGACGCGCTCGACCGCGTCGGCCGATCCGCTCGCTCGCGCACGCAACAGCGACGGGCGAGCGAGCTCGACGCCTTGGCGGATCTCTATCTCCTCACCGAATGCGATCCTGCCGTGGCGCGCGAGGTGCACAGCGAGCGGCCCCGCCGCTGAGCCTGTGGCCGGATCCTCGGGCACGCCGAGCGCGGGCGCGAACATCCGACTCTTCCAGCGCGCGCCTGCACCGGCGAAGCAGCTGACGCCGAATTCGCCGAGCGCCGCCAGCGAGCGCAGGTCGGGGCTCAGCGCCGCGACGGCGTCCTCGCTGGCGAGCTCGACATACACGTGGCGCGGGCCGTTGACGTACACCTCCACCGGCAGCCCCGAGCGCTCGACCCCGAGTGCTGCGAGCAGCTCGGCCTCCCGCTCGAACTGCTGCCACGTCGGGACCGGCTGGACCATCGATCCAGACCCTTTCCGCCCGTTCGCACCCCCTCCGCTGTGCCCAAGCGCGACCGGCACGATCCCGGCGCCAGTCTCAAGCGCTACGCGCTCGAGCCCGCGCTCGATGCCGAGCACGATCGCCGTGCCGAGTACCGGGTGCCCGGCGAACGGCAGCTCGGCAACCGGGGTAAAGATGCGAATGCGCGCGTCCGCGCCCTGCTCGGGCGCGAGCACGTACACCGTCTCTGACAGGTTGAGCTCGCGCGCCAGCCGCTGCAGGATCTCGCCTCCCAGCGCCGCAGCGTCGGTGAACACGGCGAGCTGGTTGCCCTCCAGCGGCACGTCGGTGAAGACGTCCACCACCGCGTAGCGGTGCCCGCTCACCCGGGGCGCTCGCGTACGACCTCGGACGCGCGCTTGTCGTCGCGCAGCCCCAGAAAGCGCGACTGGCGCAGGCGGCCGTCGGTCGTCCACTCGGCGAAGCCGATCTGCGCGACGAGCTCGGGCCGGACCCAGTGCGCGCCGCGCGGCACTGGCTGCGCCTCGGCGAACGGCGACGTGTGCCTCTCCAGCTCGCGCAGCCTCGCGCCGAGCTCATGGAGCGTCGCCCTGCTGTAACCCGTGCCAACCTTGCCCGCGTACCGGAGCGCGCCATCCTCGTGGTAGCCGACGAGAAGCGCGCCGAAGTCCGTGCGGCTGCCGGCCGGCTCGGTGAAGCCGCCGATCACCAGCTCCTGCTCGGAGGAGCACTTCAGCTTCAGCCAATCCTTCGAGCGCCCCCGCGTGTAGGACGCGTCGGCGCGCTTGGCGATCAAGCCCTCCCAGCCTGAACGGCAGGCTTCGGCGAACCGCCGCTCCGAGTCCCCGCGCCACACTTCGGTCAGCGCCAGCGCCGCATCCGTCCGGATCACGCGCTCGAGCCGGCTGCGGCGCTCGAGCCAAGGCCGGCCGGTGAGGTCCTCGCCGTCTAGCTCGAGCAGATCGAAGACGCAGTAGACGACCGGATACTCAGCCATAAGCCGCGCGGACGGCCTCGCCACCCCCAAGCGCTGCTGTAGGCGCGCAAAGGACGTCTGCCCGCCGTCGTATGCCACGACCTCGCCGTCGAGCAGCGCTTGGCCCACCGACTGTGCCGCGATCGCGGACCGCAGCTCCGGGTAGGTGCCCGTCAGGTCTTTGCCCGTACGCGACTCGAGCCGCACAGAGACGCCGTCCTTCCGAGCGACGCAGCGCTCGCCGTCGAGCTTGCGCTCGAGTAGCCAGTCCTCACCGAAGTCGCGACGGTCGGTCAAGGTCGCCAGCATCAGTGGGATCGGCACCTTTGCATCTTCCCCGATCGGCCGCGGAGGCGAAACCTGCAGCGTCGGTTTACACGGGCTCTTTCACCAGCGGCGTCGAGGGGCGGCTGTCCTCGCGTGCGGATCTCTCGATCTCCTCCGGCGCCGCCGCGCGCGAGCGCAGCAGCACCGCCGCGGCGAGCGCGCCGAGCAGGCTGAGGCCCGCCGACACCGCGAACGCCACACGGAAGCCGCTGCTGAGCGCCGACGGGCCGGAGGCGCCGATCAGCAGATCAGCGCGCGTGCGCGAAGCGGCAACCGTGCTCAGCACCGCCAACCCGAGCGCGCCGCCGATCAGCCGCGAGGTGTTGAGCATGCCCGAGGCGAGACCGCTCTCCCTGGCGGGGACACCCGCCACAGCGGCGATCGTCGCCGGAACCAGCGACAGGCCCAGGCCCAGACCGGCGAGCAGTCCCCCGGGGAGCACATCCGCGAGGTAGCTGCCGCCGCTGTGCACGCCCGTCAGCAGGTACAGGCCGAGCGCGGCGACCAGCATTCCAACCGTCAACACGCCGCGCTCACCGAAGCGGGCGACCAGGCGCGGCGCGAGCGTGCTGGTGGCCACGATCGCGAGCGTCATCGGCAGGAAGCGCAACCCCGTCTGCAGGGGGTCGTAGTGGAGCACCTGCTGCAGGTACAGTGACAGAAAGAACCAGATCGCGAACACCGCCGCGTAAAGCAGGAACATGATCAGGTTCGCCGCGCGCAGCCGCGCCATCGTGAACACTCGCAGCGGCATCAACGGCGCCCGCGCGATCCTGCCCTCGACGACCACGAACGCCACCAGCAGCGCCGCGCCGAGCGCCAGCGGCGCGATCACCCCGGTCGAGCCCCAGCCGAGCGTGTCGGTGCGGACGATTCCATACACGAGCGCGGTCAGGCCGCCCGTCACAAGCAGCGCCCCCGTCGCATCGAAGTGGCGGACCGCCGACTCCGCGCGGCCCTCGGGGATCAGGCCGCGCGCGAACACGACAACGGCGATCGCGATCGGCACATTGACAAGGAAGATCGCGGGCCAGCTGAACGCCTGCGTGAGCACGCCGCCTAGCAGTACGCCGAGCGAGCCACCGAGGCCGCCCATCGCGCCCCATACGCCGAGCGCGCGGCTGCGCTCGCGGCCCTCTGCGAACGATGTGGCGATGATCGCGAGGCTCGCCGGGGAGATGACGGCGCCACCGATGCCCTGGAGCGCGCGCGCCCCGATCAGCAGCGAGCGCGAGTCCGCGAGCGCGCACGCGAGTGACGCCAGCGCGAACAGCGCGGTACCCGCGAGGAACACGCGCCGGCGCCCAAGCAGGTCTGCGGCGCGCCCGCCGAGGAGCAGGAAGCCGGCGAACGTGAGCGTGTAGGCGTTCACCACCCACTGCAGTCCCGTTGTCGAGAAGCGCAGGCCGTCGCGGATCGACGGCAGCGCGACGTTCACGATCGAGACGTCCAGGATGACCATCAACTGCGCCAGGCACACCAGCACCAGCAGCATCGTCCTGCGCGGCCTCACAGCCGTTCGCTCGCTCGTCGGGAGGCTTCGCTCGCCGGGTGCACCGCCTTGCTCTCCGGCCGAAGGGTTCTGGATCAAGGTGGCTGCCATGTGCGTTATCCTTCGTCCGTAAGTACGACGACCATCGTACCATATTGTTTGATGATCGTCGTACAATTAGGGAGATGAGTCTTTACCACCCCCCACGCGAGGATCTCGAGCTGGCAGCCGTTCTACACGCACTCAGCGACCCGCAGCGCCTGTGCATCGTGCGCGAGCTGAGCCGCGACCCCGAGCCGCGACCGTGCGGCAGCTTCCTGCTCGATGTGAGCAAGTCAACGAAGACCCATCACTTCCGCGTGCTGCGGGAGGCCGGCTTGGTCGCGCAACAGGAGGTCGGCACCTCGAAGCTCACGTCCCTGCGCCGCGAGGATCTCGATGAGCGCTTCCCGGGCCTGCTCGACGCGGTGCTCGCGTCTGCCAAGGAGCCGGTCGCCGTGCCCGCATAGGCGCAGCTCGGCGCAGATGAAGAGGTAGACGAGTCGGCGTCGTGCCCGACGCGGTGGCTGCGGTGAGAGGCGTTCGGCGCTACGCTCGACCGAAGCGGACAGCTGCGAGCGGAGGGAGCAAGGATGAGCGAGGCAGTGCAGACGCAGACCGAAGTGGTGCAGATGCAGATCGAGGACGGCGTCGCGCTGTTGACGCTCAACCGTCCCGACCGCCTGAACGCGTGGACGGCAGAGATGGAGCACGCGTATTTCGCCATGCTCGAGCAGTGCGCCCACGACGAGGATGTCCGCGTGATCGTCGTCACCGGTGCCGGTCGCGGCTTCTGCGCAGGCGCGGACATGCAGGCATTGCAGGCGCTGGGGGACGGCACGCTCGACGCATCCGCGGAGGAACACGAGCGCCGGCCGCAGACCTTTGCGCATTCGATCCCCAAGCCGATCATCGCCGCGATCAACGGCGCCTGCGCCGGGATCGGCCTCGTGCAGGCGCTGATGTGCGACATCCGCTTCGCCGCAGAGGGCGCCAAGCTCACCACCGCATTCGCGCGCCGAGGGCTCGTCGCCGAGCACGGAATCTCGTGGATCCTGCCGCGACTCATCGGGCCGGCGCGCGCGCTCGACCTGCTGCTCTCCGGGCGCGTCGTGTTCGCTGAGGAGGCTTACACGCTGGGCCTCGTCAACCGTGTGCTCGCGCCCGACCGGCTGCTCGAAGCGACGCTCGACTACGCGCACGAGCTCGTCGTCAACTGCTCGCCCGCGAGCATGGCGACAATGAAGCAGCAGGTGTACGCTGATCTGCAGCGCGACCTGCCCGGCGCACTCGCCGAGGCAGATGAGGCGATGCTCGCGTCGTTCGCCGCGCCGGACTTCGTCGAGGGCGTCACGAGCTTCGTCGAGCGGCGCGACCCGCGCTTTCCCGCGCTCAGCTAACGCGCCGCGTTGCCCGTGGAGCGCGTCTCGCCGACCATCGGACTGGGACGCACGGGCTCAGGGCGTGGGGCCGGGATGCGTCGCAGCCACACGCCGCCGAGTTCGATCGCCTCGGCGCCGCCGGGCAGCTCGTGCGGCAGCTCGAGCGCGATCTCCACGAGCCCTTCCGCCCGCTCGTCCGCCGCGGCCTCGAAGCGCACCTCGCCGCCGTCTAGTTGAACCACGCGCGCAGCGCCGGCCGGCGGCCCGACGGCGCCTGACGTGACTCCGAGCACCTCGGCCCAGCGCGCTGCCACCGTCTGCGGATCCGCGACCGCGAGCGTGACGCCGGCGAGTCGCCCGGCCGCACCTGTGCCGGTCGCACCGATCCATTCCGGACCGCCCCAACGCCACGTGCCGTACGGCTGCGAGCGGTCGAGTGACACGATCGCGCCGCGCATGTCCGCCGGATGCAGGTGCGTGCCCGAGATGTCAGGCAGATCGATCTGCCACACCGTGCGCACGCCCAGCTCTTGCGCGCGTGAGCGCGCTCCCTCTAGATCCTCCACGTCGAAGATGACCATGTAGCCGCCGTCCCCGCCGCGACGCGAGAGGTGGCGCCCCGCCGCCGTGTCCGCTCGCGTAGGCGAGACCAGCTCGAGGAAGCAGTCACCCAGCGCGAACACAACGTTCTCCAGGCCGAACTCGCCGACCCCCGGATCGCGGAACGGCTCGCGCAGGCCCAGCGCGGAGCGCAGCGCGACCGCTACCGGCTCGAGCTCCTCCACCGCCAGCACCGCCTGGCGCAGCCTCACGGTCGGTCTGTCCCCATCCATGGGCGGAGGGTAGCGCGGAGTCGCTCGATGCCGATCCGACTCGCTTGGTCGCCGGAATCGGTCAAGGCGTGTTTTTGACTTCGGACGCAGTTGCACACCGGATTTGACATCAACGCACACGACGTTGCCGGCACCCATCGCAGGAACTCGCATAGCGCATGCCGATTGCGAATTCCCAGCAGCCGCCCCGTGTCAACCCGGTCAGTCTTCAGCGCGACCGAAAGATACTGAAACGACGAAAGTCTTCGGACTTTACGAATCCCCTCGTCAGTCCATGCGTCCACCGCATTACATTCCGCTCTAGCCAACGGCTGGCTCTTGGCTGAGTTGCGGACAACAATGACTGGGACGGAACCTGGATGCGCGATACCGCAAACGCTAGATCGGGGCACGTGCCGAGACTCTCGAACCAGGCGGCAAAGATGTGGCATTTTCACGCGACCTGTGCTAGCCTGCCCGCGCGATCCCTGATCGACGGTGCAGTTCGACAGGTGGCCAAGGATGTGGACCAAGGATTGGATTCGTGAAGCAAACGGGGGATGAGAGCATTGCTAGCTTTCAAGGGCGCCGCTTTCGGCGTAACCAAGAGCTTAAATCCCCTCTTGTGGTCAGATCAAAAGGAAGGGACTCCTCCCATGGCTGAGACGTTTTTCGAGCGACGCCGTTCCCATCGTCCGGACGGGTCCACCAGTGCGACCACAGGGCCGAGCGTCAGTCTTGTGATTCCCGCGTTGAACGAGGCGCATGGCCTGCGGGCCATCTTGCCGCGCGTACCGCGGATAGTGAACCAGCTCATCGTCGTGGACGGCGGTTCCAGCGACGCCACGGTCGAAGTGGTGCGCGAGATCACTCCCCACGCGACGGTGATCCGACAGACGGGTCGAGGAAAGGGCGACGCACTGAAGTGCGGCATCGCCGCGGCCGATAGCCAGATCATCGTCACGATGGACGCCGACGGCTCGATGAATCCTGAGGACATCCATTACTTTGTCGCCGAGCTGCTCGCCGGGATGGATTTTGTCAAAGGGTCTCGAGTGCTTCCTCGCGCTGGCAGCGACGACTTCACTTGGCTGCGACGTGCCGGGAATGCCGCCCTCACGCGGTTTGGCAACCTCGTCTTCGGCTGCAGATATACCGACATCACATTCGGGTTCAACGCCTACTGGCGTCAGTCGATCGACCATCTCGGCGAACTGGCGGATGGGTTCGAGTTCGAGATCCAGGCCGCTCTTCGCGCGACCGGCGTGGGCATGCGGACGTCCGAGGTTCCGACCTACGAGCGAGCGAGGCTGGGAGGGGCGTCGAAGCTGAACCCGTTGACTGACGGCCTGGCTATCTTGCGCATCATTCTGTCCGAGGCCTCACCTCGCACGGGCGTCAGGCTCGCCATGGCACGGGATGACCGCGCAGTAGATGTTCAGCATGCGCATTCAGATGCTCGGGCGGTCTACGGTGTAGCTCATGATCGCGAGCCCCAAATGGCGGGCACGGGCGCAGCGAGTTGATAAATGCTGATCGCCGGCACTCCGTGCGCCGGGCGAGCCGGCATCGACCTCCGCCACTTCTCTCTCGGCGCGGCCACGGGACACTCCGTTCAGCGTAGGGCAGTTCTGCCCCGCAACAGCTGACGCAGCTAATGCCTTCGGCTACCTTCACCACCCAACGCGTCGTGTCGTTTGCACGCCACGTTCGCCATAGCTCGCTGCATCGCAATTCGGTATGGCTGATGCTGTCGGTCGTGATCGCGTCCGGACTTGGATACGTCTACTGGGTGGCGGTTGCCCGCCTGTTCCCATCAGCGCAGGTTGGTCTCGGGACCGGCCTCGTGTCACTCATGACGCTGACTGCGGTCGTCGCTAACCTCGGCGTCACAACTGCCCTCGTCCAGCGCCTACCGGTTCGCGACAACATTCGCGACTGGTCGACGACTCTAAGCGGGAGCGTAATTG
This sequence comes from uncultured Solirubrobacteraceae bacterium, assembly GCA_963737025.1. Classification (GTDB taxonomy): domain Bacteria; phylum Actinomycetota; class Thermoleophilia; order Solirubrobacterales; family Solirubrobacteraceae; genus Palsa-744. The sequence goes on along the minus strand of CAVTRA010000003.1, from coordinate 62,407 downwards.
GTGGAGCGGTGCTTGGGATGAGCTCCGGAGTGCTGGTCCTGGCCCTCGTTCCAGTGTTCTCCCACCGTCTCGGTGTAGTCCAGCGCGACCCCGTGTTGGCGCTTCTTTTCGTCGCAGGAACGGCCTGCTGCATCGTCAGTATCGTCCTTGACTTCGCCTTTATCGCGGAGCGAAGCAGTCGCTCCACGGCTATCCGCGGGGGGATCTTCGGGCTCATCAAGCTTCCACTTGTCATCGTACCGGCGCTCGCGCTCAGCGATGGCCGAAGCGCGACGGTGATCTTCGCATCGTGGGTTCTCGGATACGCCGCATCGTGCCTCGTCGCGCTCGCTGTCATGCTGCCCAAATTGCGGCCTGGGTTTAAAATTCGGCTGACGGGCGCCATCACCGAGTTGCGCAGCACCGTCCGACTCCTTGCCGGCAATTATCTCACGACGCTGGGCAATACTCTTGCGCTTTACGTACTTCCGATAATCGTCGTTACCCGACTCTCAGCCACCGCGGGCGCCTACTTCTACATCACGTGGATGGTTGGTGGCGCCTTCTTCATGATCTCATCCGCCATCGGATCGTCCTTGTTTGCCGAGGGTTCCAATGACCCAGCGAGAATCGTGACCGCAGCGCGCTCGAGTGCGCGCTTCACGGCCTTGCTCCTGACGCCCGCGATGTTGTTCGTTCTTGCCACCGGCCAATGGATCCTCGACATCTTCGGCCGCGCCTATTCGCAGAACGGCACCCATCTGCTGTGGGTGCTCACGCTGGCGTCCATTCCCGACGCGATCACGAATCTGTACGTGCCGGTCCTTCGGGTGCGCGACCGTCTGCGTGCCGCGAGCTCCTTGACGATGGGGATGGCAGTCTTCAGCATCGCCGGGGCGTGGATCGTAGCTCCCTCCCTCAAGCTTGTCGGCATTGGGGTCATTTGGTTGCTTGGTCAGACCCTCGGAAGTGTCTGGGTTGCATGGGACACAGGTGCAATCGATCGCTTCCTACGGTGGGCAAGGGTGTTGAAAAACCCCCGCCGCGAGCCGCCGTCCATCGCTGCTCCGTTGGTGTATGACCGTCATGACGCGGACACGCGGGGAACGGCGAGCGTACTTTGAGCTCGAGCGAGCGCCGCTCGTGACTATCGGGGGGTGATTAAGTGGGACTCAACTACAACGTGGCACGCGAGGTCCTCAGATCGAGGGGCACTCCTCGATTGCCCTTCTCTGTCGCGACGATCGGTCGCCTTCAGCAGTTCCTGCTACCCCAGCAGTGTGACAAGCTATGTGATGATTTTGGCCTTGATCGGGACGCGTCGTGGCGTAAGCAGCCGTTTGGCGACTACGGTGAGCCGCTGCTCAGGGCTATGGGGGCGGATCAAATCGTGTCTATCGACGCTTCGGATTACGAGGGTGCAGATGTCATCCACGATATGAACCTACCGGTCCCGCCTGAGCTCTGCGAGCGGTTCGACGCGGTAGTGGACGGCGGTACGATGGAGCACGTCTTTACACCCTCATCGGCACTAGCGAACATGATGAGAATGGTACGCATCGGTGGAAGTCTCGTCACATGGACTCCAGCGAATAACTTGTGTGGGCACGGGTTCTACCAGTTCAGTCCAGAGTTCTTCTTCTCGGCGCTTACCGACGAGCATGGATTTAGCCTAAGGCACGTGTCACTTGTTGAATGCGTGTTCCCAAGCGCCTCCTTGGCTGCCCCGAGACGAGCCTTTCTGGTGCGAAGTCCGCACGAGGCCAATCGACGCGTTGAAGTCATGTCCAGGCGCCCTCTGATGTTGCTGTCGCGCTCCGTTAAGATTGCTCATCGCGACATGCCATTCAGCCAGTCGCCTCAGCAGAGTGATTATGTGAGCGCATGGCAGGGCGGTACAACCGAAGCCTATTGGGCAGGGCGTGGCGCATTGCGGTTGCGGGAGGCGGTGCTCAGGAACCTACGGCGTAGAGAGCGTGGGCGGAAGACGGTCAGATGGATACAAGGCATGAACGAGCGGAGAGTGAACTCGCTGCGAAACAGACGATTCTTCACTCCAGAATGACTGTCGTGCGTGTGACTCCGGGTGTCGGGCACGTGGCCGGACACGCATCACCGATACCAGGCGCAAACGCTTGCACTCCCGGTGATGCTGACCGTGCGTCTGCGAGCAACGACCTCTAGCCGATGCGCCTGCTCCTCGCCAGCGACCACTACCCACCGTTCATCGGCGGCGTCCAACGCCAGACGCGGGCGATGGCGCTGGAGTTGGGCGCGCGCGGTTACGACGTCGGCGTTGCCACCGTCTACCAGGACGATCTGCCGGCGTTTGAGGAACCCGATGGCTTCCCGGTTTGGCGTCTGCGTCAGTTGCGCTCGGCGCCGCTCGTGCACGGGCCGGCGCGGCGACGCTACCAGGCGCCCTACCCGGACCCCGTCACGGTCTTTGGGTTGCGGCGCGTGATCCGCTCATTCCGCCCCGACGTCGTGCACACCTCCGGCTGGTTCAGCTACTCGGCCGCTGCGGCACTGATCGGATCACCGATCCCGCTACTCGCCTCCGCGCGAGAGTATGGCTTCAGCTGCGCCAACACATCGCTGTTGCATCGCGGATCGCCGTGCTCCGGTCCCGCGCTCGGAAAGTGCCTGGCGTGCAGCAGCGAGTACTTCGGGACCACCCGCGGCGTCGTCGCGGCCCTAGGGGTGCGGCTGTCCGCGCCGCTACTTCGCCGCAAGGTTTCGGCGATGCACAGCGTCAGCAACTATGTGCGCGAGGTGGTCGAGCGGGACGTCCTGCACGCACGCGAGCGCGCACGTGTGCGACAGGCGGTGATCCCCAGCTTTCGTATCGCCGGCGACGACGAGGTGGACACGGCGATCCTCGAGCAGCTACCCGACGAGCCGTTCATCATGTTCGCTGGCGCGCTGCGCCGCGTGAAGGGAGTCGAGACGCTACTCACGGCCTACCGCCAACTCGACTCGCCGCCGCCACTCGTTCTGCTCGGAACGTTCGAGAGCGACACGCCAACCGAGTTCCCGCCCGGTGTGATCGCACCCGGCGGCGCCTCCTTCGCGACGGTGCTCGCAGCGTGGGATCGAAGCATGTTCGGTGTCATGCCGTCGCTGTGGCCGGAGCCATTCGGCAACGTCGTGCACGAGGCGATGAGCCGCGGCCGCCCCGTCATCGGCACCACGCCCGGAGGTCACACCGACATGATCGAGCACGAGCAGACCGGGCTGCTCGTGCCCCCCGCCGACGTTCCGGCGCTGCGCGCCGCGATGCAGCGCCTGATCGACGACCCAGAGCTGCGTGAGGAGCTCGGACGGCGCGCCGAACGGCGCGCCTCCGACTTCACCGCCGAGAAAGTGATCCCGCAGTTCGAGGCATTCTACGCACCATTCGACACGACCTCAAACGGCCTGCCTTCGCGAGCCACGCCGAGCGCGAGTCAACACAGTGGCGCTGGTTTCGGGCGCCTGCGCCGGGAGGCGCTCTGGTGGGCGGCGCGTCTAAGAAATATCAATGCGCCAAGGGAGTTTTACTTGGACGTACGAGTGAAACTGCGCCAACTTCTACGCCGAAGCGACGCGCTCACGACTCTTGGCAAGCAGGCGATTGGGCGCTACGAGGCGTTGCGTGACCGCAAGCTGACGCACGAGGCCCGCTGGGCACGACGCAGCACCGATGAGCTGAGTTACTGGGCCGATTCGCTCAAGGCTGGCATGTTTGCCGATCTGCTCGATCCAAAGCGCGAGGTAGACGTGGCCTGTCTATGCACCGCGCTCGACGAGATCCCGACTGAAAAGATATCGGTTCTCGATGTGGGCTCAGGGCCACTCACCGCGGTGGGCCACGTTTTCGGGGAAAAGCAGCTCTCCATTGTCGCGACTGATGCGCTCGCCAACGAGTACACCGAGATCTTGAAGGCGGCTGGAGTCGACGCGCCTGTTCTTCCAATCGCGTGCACTGGTGAGGAGTTGCCAACGAGGTTCGCGGATCACACCTTCGATGTCGCCTACTGTCAGAACGCGCTGGATCACACAAGCGATCCGTTGAAGATTCTTGGGAATATGCTCAGGCTGATCACGCCTACCGGGCGAGTGGCCCTATGGCACTTTCGAAACGAGGGCGAACGTAACGGCTACATGGGGCTACACTTCTGGAATATGGACTACCAGGATGGTTCGCTGGTCTTTTGGAACCGTACGTCCCGGCATGATGTCAGCGCCCTGCTCGCCACGAAACGATACGAGACCGAGTGCTGGTTCGAGAGCGACGAGTGGGGCGAACACATCCACTGCCTGATTCGCCCGCTTTCCTGACCGTAACCTGGCATCCTGGATTGATTACTTGACGGCATTCCCGCACCACGGCGACGGTGTCGCCAGCAGCCTGCGCATCCTGCAGGTGACGCCGACGTTTGCCCCTGAGGTGGGCGGCGTTGCAACATGCGTGAGCGAGGTAACGCGCGGCCTCGTCGCGCGCGGTGTCGCCGTCGATGTGCTTACCGTCGATCCGACCGGGCAGATGTCACGGCGAGAGACGTTGTACGGAGCGCCTGTCCGCCGCGTGCGGAGCTGGCCAAGCGGCGCCGACTACCGGTTCGCTCCGGCAATCTCGGGCGAGGTACGCCACGGGAACTGCGACGTAGTCCACGTCCAGTGCTACCAGACCCTCGTTGCGCCAATCGCGATGCTCGCCGCCGCTCGAGCTCGGATCCCATACGTCCTCACGTTCCACGGCGGCGGCCACTCGTCGCGCTGGCGGCACGCGAGCCGCCGCAAGCAGTTGCAGGTCCTGCGGCCGCTTCTCGCGCGGGCCGCGCGGCTGATCGCCACGGCTGACTGGGAGGTCGACTACTACTCGACGCTCCTTGAGCTCCCGGCCGAGAGATTTGTGGTCATCCCGAACGGAGGTGATCTACCCCAGGTTCCGGAGCATGCTACGCCGGCGAACGGCACGCTCATCGTCTCGATTGGACGCGCCGAGCGCTACAAGGGGCACCATCGGGTGCTCGCCGCGCTTCCCGGGGTGATCCGCGAGGTGCCGGACGCGCGGCTGTGGATCGCTGGCGAAGGACCGTATGCTGCCGAGCTTGCCGCCTTGGCGCAGACGCTTGGCATCTCCGATCGTGTCGAGATCAGGGCGGAGAGAGACCGGGAGCAATATGCAGCGATGCTCGCCGGCGCGTCTCTCGCGATGCTGCTCAGCGAGTTCGAGTCGCACCCGATTGCCGCGCTCGAGGCGATAACGCTCGGCGTGCCGACGCTCGTTGCGGATAACTCGGGACTCGCTGAGCTTGCCCAGAAGGGTTTTGCTTACTCCGTGCCGCTTGGCGATAGCGACGCGGCGCACGCAAGGGCGATCGTTGAAATGATCCGCCGACCACCACCACCGCCGCCGCATATCGTGATGCCAACCTGGGACCAGTGCGTCGAGTCACTGGTCGATCTCTATCGGTCCGTGTCAGGGCATGGCGCAGGGCGCACCTCAACGGCCGAAGCCCGCGACGCGACGCGTGAGTAGCGTGAGCCATCTCGTCGTGCGCGGGCTCGAGGTCGAGCCTATGCAGCCTCGGTCTGCGCGCCGGCTGTTGGGGCGCGGGTGGCACGCGCCGTTGTGGGGAGCTGCGGGCCTGGCGCTGATCGCGGGCAGTTTCGCTCTGTCTCGTGGAGGTCATAGCGGCGCTGCGGTGAGCGCCCTGTTCTGGCTTGGGTTTGTGACGATGATCGCGCCGATCGCCGCTCGTCTGCTCGCCGAGTCGACGCCGCGCGGCGAGCGGATCGCGCTCGTCGTCCTCGTTGGTCTGCTCGCTTACGCGGTGAAGGTGCTGCGCGACCCGCTGATGTTCGTGACGAACGACGAGTTCTTGCACCTCGCCGCGGCGCAGCGGATCGCGGCGACGCATGAGCTCTTCCACGCCCTTCCTGCCGCCGGTCTGATCGCGGCTCCCAGCTATCCGGGGCTTGAGACCGTCACTGTGACTTTGAGTGAGATCACCGGGCTATCGCTGTTCTGCAGTGGTCTCATCGTGATCGGCGTGGCCCGCATGATCCTGATGCTGGCGCTGTTTCATCTCTACGATCGTGTGAGTGGCTCGGCGCGGATCGCGGGGCTCGGCGCGTTGCTGTTTGCCGCGAACGGAAACTTCCTCTACTGGAGCGCCCAGTTCGCGTATGAGTCGCTGGCGCTTCCGCTGTTCGTGCTGGCGCTCGCGCTGTATGTCAGACGCGCGGAGCGCCCGGCAGGCCGCCTGCCGCTGACGCTCACGCTCGTCGTGTTGACGGCGACGATCACCGCGACGCATCACGTCACCTCGTATGCCCTCGCGGCGTCGCTATGGATTCTCACGCTGCTGTCACTTCGCAAGGCGTGGGCGGGCGGGCGCGCGTTCGGCCTCGCGGTCTTTGCGACGGCGAGCGCGGCGGCGTGGTTCTCTCTCGTCGCGACGGGAACGCGAACCTATCTCGGCTACGTGTTGGGCCACGCCGCAGATTCGCTCGCGAACCCCTTGAACGGCACGCACGCGCCGTTCCAGGCGAGCGCCGGATCGCTGCAGACGCCGATCGTCGAGGAGCTCGTCTCGTTTGCCGGAGTGCTGCTCGTGACCGCTGGCGTGCTCTGGACGCTAAAGCGCGCGCGGCGAATCAATGCGCTTCACAGCCCCACCGGGGTGTTCTTCGCTGCGTGCGCGCTCGGCTTCCTCGCGTTCTACCCGCTGCGCCTGTTCCCCGGCGCCTGGGAGACTGCGAATCGCGGCCAGGAGTTCCTGTTCATCGGCGCCGCGCTGCTGCTCGGGCTCGCGCTCGTGCGGCTCGCCGGGCCGGACGGTGCGCGCCGGCGGCGCAGCCTGCTCGTCGGGGCGATCCTCGTCGTCATCTGCGGCGGTGTCATCTCGGGCTGGCCGACGCCGCTGCTCCGGTCGCAGCCGCTGGAGGTGCGCGTCGGCAACGCCGTCCTTGTCCCGCAGGGTCTCAGCGCCGCGAGGTGGGCGTTGCGCGAACTGCCCGCGGACTCGACCTACGTCGGCGACGAAGCCACCGGTAAGGAGCTGTTGGTCGGCGGCGCGCACTTCACGTTCTTCGGCATGGGTAACGATGTCCCGGCGCTACTGCACACGCCGCTGCTGCCGCCGTGGCAGCGCGCGGTCCTGGTCGAAAACGGCGTTGACTTTGTCGTCGCCGACCGACGCCAGGTCAGCGCAAACGCCCTGGCGGCGTACTTCTTCCAGCCCGCGAGCGATCCCGACGACGGGCTCGGCTACTACCCGGCCGGCGTGCGCGCGAAGTTCGCGATCCCGGCCGTCAGCTCGATCTTCGACAGCGGCGACATCGTCATCTACGACGTACGCGGGCTACACGAGCCACCCCCACCATGCGCCGCAGTCGGCGTTCCCTCGCAGGCCAACGGCATCACGTGCCGCACGAAGGCCGGTGTCATCGCGATCGCGAAGGGACCCGTGAATTGAGCTCCGCCTCGCGCCGCGCGATGCCGGTCGATTTGCTCGCTGTCGTTCTCGTCGGCGTGCTGACGACAGTCGCGTTGTTCGCGGCTCCGCACGCCGTCGCGCTCCGCGCGACGATTGGGCTCCCCTTCCTGCTGCTGGGCCCAGGCTACGCGCTCATGAGTGCACTTTACGCGCGTGAGCAGCCGGAGACCTCGATGCGGCTGCTGCTGACGCTCGCGCTCAGCATCGCGGCGATGGTGCTCGTTGGCCTGACCCTCAACGCGGCGCGGATCGCGCTCACGGCGCGGGCGCTCGCGATAGCACTCCTCGTCGTGGCCACCGTAGCCTGCCTGCTCGCGGCGGTCCGCAGGCGTGATGGGTCCAAGACCCCGTCGATCTCGCCCGCCCGCGTGCTGCGCTCGCCGTGGCTGTGGTCGACGGGCGCCCTGGTTGCGGTCTTCGCCGGACTCCTAGTCGCGCTCGCGCAGCCGCTGCCCGACAGCACATTCGCCGGCTACACACAACTATCAGCGCTGCGCTCTGGGGCGGTGGGTGTGAGTGTTACCGTCAAGAGCGCCGAACATGCACGCACCACCTATCGACTCGATGCGACAGCGGCGTCCGGTCTGGTCATCAGGCGCACATTCACGCTTCTGCCCGGACAGCAATGGGCTCGCGTGATCCACATCGGCGCGCCGCCGGAGCAAACTATCTCCATCCACCTCTACCGTGCTACGGCGCCAGCGACGGTGTACCGTGAAGTCACCCTACGCGCCTGAGTAGGCGCCCCTCCAGCCGATGCGCCTACTCTTCGCCAGCGACCACTACCCACCGCTGAAGTGCGCGACGCGTGAGTAGCGGCAGCATTCCCGTCGCACGTGGGCTTGAGGCAGAGTCTGTCGAGCCTCGGTCTGCGCGCTGGCTGAAGGGGCGCGGGTGGTACGCGCCGTTGTGGGGAGCTGCGGGTCTGGCGCTGATCGCGGGCAGTTTCGCTCTGTCTCGTGGAGGTCATAGCGGCGCTGCGGTGAGCGCCCTGTTCTGGCTTGGGTTTGTGACGATGATCGCGCCGATCGCCGCTCGTCTGCTCGCCGAGTCGACGCCGCGCGGCGAGCGGATCGCGCTCGTCGTCCTCGTTGGTCTGCTCGCTTACGCGGTGAAGGTGCTGCGCGACCCGCTGATGTTCGTGATGAGCGATGAGTTCTTGCACCTCGCCGCGGCGCAGCGGATCGCGGCGACGCATGAGCTCTTCCACGCCCTTCCTGCCGCCGGTCTGATCGCGGCTCCCAGCTATCCGGGGCTTGAGACCGTCACTGTGACTTTGAGTGAGATCACCGGGCTATCGCTGTTCTGCAGTGGTCTCATCGTGATCGGCGTGGCTCGCATGATCCTGATGCTGGCGCTGTTTCATCTCTACGATCGTGTGAGTGGCTCGGCGCGGATCGCGGGGCTCGGCGCGTTGCTGTTTGCCGCGAACGGAAACTTCCTCTACTGGAGCGCCCAGTTCGCGTATGAGTCGCTGGCGCTTCCGCTGTTCGTGCTGGCGCTCGCGCTATATGTCAGACGCGCGGAGCGCCCGGCAGGCCGCCTGCCGCTGACGCTCACGCTCGTCGTGTTGACGGCGACGATCACCGCGACGCATCACGTCACCTCGTATGCCCTCGCGGCGTCGCTATGGATTCTCACGCTGCTGTCACTTCGCAAGGCGTGGGCGGGCGGGCGCGCGTTCGGCCTCGCGGTGTTTGCGACGGCGAGCGCGGCGGCGTGGTTCTCTCTCGTCGCGACGGGAACGCGAACCTATCTCGGCTACGTGTTGGGCCAAGCCGCAGATTCGCTCAAGAACGCCGCGCACGGCACGCACGCGCCGTTCCAGGCGAGCGCCGGATCGCTGCAGACGCCGATCGTCGAGGAGCTCGTCTCGTTTGCCGGAGTGCTGCTCGTGACCGCTGGCGTGCTCTGGACGCTAAAGCGCGCGCGGCGAATCAATGCGCTTCACAGTCCCACCGGGGTGTTCTTCGCTGCGTGCGCGCTCGGCTTCCTCGCGTTCTACCCGCTGCGCCTGTTCCCCGGGGCCTGGGAGACTGCGAATCGCGGCCAGGAGTTCCTGTTCATCGGCGCCGCGCTGCTGCTCGGGCTCGCGCTCGTGCGGCTCGCCGGGCCGGACGGTGCGCGCCGGCGGCGCAGCCTGCTCGTCGGGGCGATCCTCGTTGTCATCTGCGGCGGTGTCATCTCGGGCTGGCCGACGCCGCTGCTCCGGTCGCAGCCGCTGGAGGTGCGCGTCGGCAGCGCCGTCCTTGTCCCGCAGGGTCTCAGCGCCGCGAGGTGGGCGCTGCGCGAACTACCCGCGGACTCGACCTACGTCGGCGACGCAGCCACCGGTCGCGAGCTGTTGGTCGGCGACGCGCACTTCACCTTCTTCGGCATGGGTAACGATGTCCCGGCGCTGCTGCACACGCCGCTGCTGCCGCCGTGGCAGCGCGCGGTCCTGGTCGAAAACGGCGTTGACTTTGTCGTCGCCGACCGACGCCAGGTCAGCGCGAATGATCAGGCGGCGTACTTCTTCCAGCCCGCGAGCGATCCCGACGACGGGCTCGGCTACTACCCGGCCGGCGTGCGCGCGAAGTTCGCGATCCCGGCCGTCAGCGCGATCTTCGACAGCGGCGACATCGTCATCTACGACGTACGCGGGCTACACGAGCCACCCCCACCATGCGCCGCAGTCGGCGTTCCCTCGCAGGCCAACGGCATCACGTGCCGCACGAACGGAGCCGTGCTTACGATCGCCGGACCGAATGCGACGGTCGAACTGCCGAACATGTACGTCCACTATCTGCGCACCGAGCTCCAGCGCCGGAAGACCGGGCTATACGTCACGGTCCTAGTACAGGTGCAGAACGTCGGAAACACGAGCTACGCACCCGACCCCGACTGGCGGCACCTCTACCTGACCATCGACGGCGATCGTATCTACCGGCTGCATGCGGTCGCAGATCGGAAGGACAACCTCGACGGCACAAGGCGGATCGCGCCGGGCAGGGCAATCGAGGGCAGCCTCACCTTTATCGTGCAAAGCCAGCGCCTCATCGCGTTCATGCTCAGCAAAGGCGCCCAGCTAAGTGTCCAGCTGCCGCGTCCGCCTGCCCACCGCAACGGCGTCGACATCGGTGTCATCGCGATCGCGAAGGGACCCGTGAATTGAGCTCCGCCTCGCGCCGCGCGATGCCGGTCGATTTGCTCGCTGTCGTTCTCGTCGGCGTGCTGACGACAGTCGCGTTGTTCGCGGCTCCGCACGCCGTCGCGCTCCGCGCGACGATTGGGCTCCCCTTCCTGCTGCTGGGCCCAGGCTACGCGCTCATGAGTGCACTTTACGCGCGTGAGCAGCCGGAGACCTCGATGCGGCTGCTGCTGACGCTCGCGCTCAGCATCGCGGCGATGGTGCTCGTTGGCCTGACCCTCAACGCGGCGCGGATCGCGCTCACGGCGCGGGCGCTCGCGATAGCACTCCTCGTCGTGGCCACCGTAGCCTGCCTGCTCGCGGCGGTCCGCAGGCGTGATGGGTCCAAGACCCCGTCGATCTCGCCCGCCCGCGTGCTGCGCTCGCCGTGGCTGTGGTCGACGGGCGCCCTGGTTGCGGTCTTCGCCGGACTCCTAGTCGCGCTCGCGCAGCCGCTGCCCGACAGCACATTCGCCGGCTACACACAACTATCAGCGCTGCGCTCTGGGGCGGTGGGTGTGAGTGTTACCGTCAAGAGCGCCGAACATGCACGCACCACCTATCGACTCGATGCGACAGCGGCGTCCGGTCTGGTCATCAGGCGCACATTCACGCTTCTGCCCGGACAGCAATGGGCTCGCGTGATCCACATCGGCGCGCCGCCGGAGCAAACTATCTCCATCCACCTCTACCGTGCTACGGCGCCAGCGACGGTGTACCGTGAAGTCACCCTACGCGCCTGAGTAGGCGCCCCTCCAGCCGATGCGCCTACTCTTCGCCAGCGACCACTACCCACCGTTCATCGGCGGCGTCCAACGTGAGACGCGGGCGATGGCGCTGGAGCTGCGCGCGCGCGGTTACGACGTCGGCGTTGCCACCGTCTACCAGGACGATCTGCCGGCGTTTGAGGAACCCGATGGCTTCCCGGTTTGGCGTCTGCGTCAGTTGCGCTCGGCGCCGCTCGTGCACGGGCCGGCGCGGCGACGCTATCAGCCGCCCTACCCGGACCCTGTCACGGTCTTTGGGTTGCGGCGCGTGATCCGCTCATTCCGCCCCGACGTCGTGCACACCTCCGGCTGGTTCAGCTACTCGGCCGCCGGCGCGCTGATCGGGTCGCAGACCCCGTTGCTGGTCTCCGCGCGAGACTATGGTCTCAGTTGCGCTAACGCGTCGATGTTGCATCGCGGATCGCCGTGCTCGGGTCCGGCGCTGGGAAAGTGCCTGGACTGCAGCCGCTGGTATTTCGGGACCACCCGCGGCGTCGTCGCGGCCCTGGGCGTGCGGCTGTCCGCGCCGCTACTTCGCCGCAAGCTCGCGGCGATGCACAGCGTCAGCAACTATGTGCGCGAGGTGGTCGAGCGGGACGTCCTGCACGCACGCGAGCGCGCACGCGTGCGACAGGCGGTGATCCCCGGCTTTCGTATCGCAGCCGACGACGAGGTGGACACGGCGATCCTCGAGCAGCTGCCCGACGAGCCGTTCATCATGTTCGCTGGCGCGCTGCGCCGCGTGAAGGGAGTCGAGACGCTACTCACGGCCTACCGCCAACTCGACTCGCCGCCGCCACTCGTTCTGCTCGGAACGTTCGAGAGCGACACGCCAACCGAGTTCCCGCCCGGTGTGATCGCACCCGGCGGCGCCTCCTTCGCGACGGTGCTCGCAGCGTGGGATCGAAGCATGTTCGGTGTCATGCCGTCGCTGTGGCCGGAGCCATTCGGCAACGTCGTGCACGAGGCGATGAGCCGCGGCCGCCCCGTCATCGGCACCACGCCCGGAGGTCACACCGACATGATCGAGCACGAGCAGACCGGGCTGCTCGTGCCCCCCGCCGACGTTCCGGCGCTGCGCACCGCGATGCAGCGCCTGATCGACGACCCAGAGCTGCGTGAGGAGCTCGGACGGCGCGCCAAACGGCGCGCCTCCGACTTCACCGCCGAGAAAGTGATCCCGCAGTTCGAGGCATTCTACGCACCATTCGACACGACCTCGTAGGACGCCTCGTCCGTCGTCCGCGGTGAACAGTCGATGCGCCGGTTGCGCCGTGTGTAACCTGCGCCGATAGCTCGGCAAGCGACGAGGAGCTTCGAACGCGGCGAGCCCGGCACGCAGCGAACATGCCGCGACGAAGCCTGGACATTCGATGGACTATGCACGAACCGCATCATGGCGCCCCCCCAGCTGCCGACAAGACAGCCGATGATGCGTCGCATCGCTACCGTCGTCTGTGTCGTCGCGTCGCTCGGCGCGAGCGTCACATATGCGAGCGCGACCTCGGCTGCCGCCAGGACATATCGCGTGGTCGCGAGCTCTCGCCCCCGGCACGACTCGGCCGGCCGGCTCAATAAACACACCCGCCACTCGCACCGGCACGCTAAGCGCGGGGGTCACCATAAAGTCTCGCCCGCGGGGTCCGTCCCCGTCTCGACCTCGCAAGGCTCGCCAGCGGGTTCCGTCCCCGTCTCGACCTCGCAAGGCTCGCCAGCGGGTTCCGTTCCCGTCCCGGCCCCGCAAGGCTCGCCCGCCGGGAAGCGCGAGGTCCTGTGGGGGGCGGAGATAGGTCCGCAGTTCACGGGGACTCAGGCGCCGTGGGACATGAACGCCGTCACGGATTTTCAGCATACGGTCGGGAAGGCGCCGTCGATTGTGGCGTTCAACATTCCTTTCGAGCAATGTTCGCCGTCGTGCAGCGAATACGCGTTCCCGGTCAAACAGCTTTCGGCGATACGGACCTACGGTGCGATCCCGATGCTCAACTGGTCGTCGATGTCCTCGCCGCTAGCGGTGAATGAGCCGAGCTTCCGGCTCGCGAACGTCACTGGTGGGGCGTTCGATTCCTACATACGCAGCTTCGCCCTGGCGGCCAAGGCCTGGGGGCATCCCTTTTTCCTGCGCTTCAACTGGGAGATGAACGGGAACTGGTTCCCGTGGGCGGAGGCCGCTAACGGGAACAAGCCGGGCGGCTATGTCGCCGCGTGGCGCCACGTGCACGACATCTTCACCTCGGTCGGCGCCACAAACGTCACCTGGGTCTGGTGCCCCACCGCCGATCCTTACCACGAATTCACTAACCTCCAAGAGCTCTATCCAGGGAACTCCTACGTCGACTGGACCTGCCTCGACGGCTACAACTTTGGTTCGAACAAGGGCGCAAAGGGGTGGGCTACCTTCGAACAGATCTACTCCGCGAGCTACGACCAGATCGTAGAGACGATCGCACCGAGCAAGCCGTTCATCATTGGCGAGGTCGGCTCAAGCGAAGAAGGCGGCTCAAAGTCAGCATGGATCAGCGACATGATCAGCAAGATAACCAATGTCTACACCGCGCTGGGCGCCTTCGTTTGGTTCGACGTTTCCCAGGGCGGCGACGACTGGCCGATTGAGAGCTCTACCGCGAGCACACTTGCGTTCACGCAAGGAATCGCCTCACCATTCTTCACGACGAACAGTTTTGGCGGCCTCGGTCCCGGGACGATCCAGCCGATCGCCTGAGTCCCACCGCGGCGCCTCGCCGACGCGACTGCGGTCGACCGCAGTCAGGGTCGCTATCTTCTGTCGCCATGCGCTGTACACCTGCCCACCGTAATGCCAGGAGCCAGTGCTGACCCCGCTCGCGGAATCCCGCGGTCGACGGAGACTACTCTTCGCCGCGCTCGGCGCCGCGGCGTTGCTCGTAGGTGTCCTGGAGGCTGGCTCGAATCATCGGTCGACACGCTTGGAGCCGGAGTACTGGGGGGCGGAGATAGGTCCGCAGTTCACGGGGACAGCGGCGCCGTGGGACATGAACGCCGTCACGGATTTTCAGCATACGGTCGGGAAGGCGCCGTCGATTGTGGCGTTCAACATTCCTTTCGAGCAATGTTCGCCGTCGTGCAGCGAATACGCGTTCCCGGTCAAACAGCTTTCGGCGATACGGACCTACGGTGCGATCCCGATGCTCAACTGGTCGTCGATGTCCTCGCCGCTAGCGGTGAATGAGCCGAGCTTCCGGCTCGCGAACGTCACTGGTGGGGCGTTCGATTCCTACATACGCAGCTTCGCCCTGGCGGCCAAGGCCTGGGGGCATCCCTTTTTCCTGCGCTTCAACTGGGAGATGAACGGGAACTGGTTCCCGTGGGCGGAGGCCGCTAACGGGAACAAGCCGGGCGGCTATGTCGCCGCGTGGCGCCACGTGCACGACATCTTCACCTCGGTCGGCGCCACAAACGTCACCTGGGTCTGGTGCCCCACCGCCGATCCTTACCACGAATTCACTAACCTCCAAGAGCTCTATCCAGGGGACTCCTACGTCGACTGGACCTGCCTCGACGGCTACAACCACGGCACGCTCGACAGCAAGGAACACTGGAGGACGTTCGACCAGATCTACTCGGCGAACTACCACGAGATCGTCGAACGAATCGCTCCGGGTAAGCCCTTAATCATCGGCGAGGTCGCCTCGAGCCAGGACGGCGGCTCGAAGTCTGCATGGATCACGGAGATGCTGGCCAACCTTCCGCGCAACTACCCGAGGATCCGCGCCTTCGTGTGGTTTGACATCCCCGAAAATTCGGTGGACTGGCCGGTCGAGACAGGTCGTGCGAGCCTCGCTGCATTCTCGCGCGGTATAGATTCGAGCCTCTATAGGTCGAACACCTACCGCCATCTCGCCTCCTGGCCGATCATACCTCCGTCCTGACGTCCTGACCTTTTAGACCTGCTCAGGCACGGCCGGACCGCAGCACGATCTGAGCCCGCCGGCGTAGGTACGAGGTCGCCGTGATCGCCAGCCCGCCAACGATCGCCGCCGCGCGCCGCAACGCTGCGCGGTCGCCGGTAAGGGCCGCGCGCAGCTCGCGTAATACGGCCAGCGGCAGGACCGCGCGCACGTAGCGCCGCTCGGATTCAAGGCCACGCTCGACCCCGGCTATACGAGCCAAGACCGCCTTCGCGTCGCCCTCCATCTGGCAGCGACCGACAAAGAATCTCCACGACAAGCGCGAATGCGCGACTACGTGATGGACCCGTGCATCCGGCGAGTAGAGCCACCGGCCACCGGGATGGAGCTTTGAGGCGCGGATGCAGAACTCGGTCTCGTCAGCCGTACCGGTCACGAGTGTTCCGTTCGGTGTGGCGACATGACCCATCTCGTGGTGGAAGCCGCCAACTGCCGCGTAGACCGCGCGGCGCACGGAAAGGCTCGCGCCGATTGGGTTGCGGACCTCGGCGAGTGTATCGGGCAGTCCTGTCCAGCTGCAGCCGACGACCCAGTTGAACTCCGCCGGGAACCAGTCCGGACGCCCGGAGCGCCAGTCCGGGAGCACGCGTCCCCCCACGCCGAGTACGTCGGCGTCCGTGTACGGCGACATTAGGTGCTCCAGCCAGTCGGGCTCAGCCACCGCGTCGTCGTCGAGGAACGCGAGCACGGTCCCGCTCGCGTGGTCAAAGCCAGTGTTCCTCGCCCCGGAGATTCCCGGCTCCCGTTGGTTGGGCACCACCTGAACGCCCTCGAGGTTCGCGCTCGCCAGTGCAAGGAGCTCGTCGTTGCGGTCGATCACAACAACAATCTCGGCCGGGGGCCGCGTCTGCGAGCGCACCGAAGCGACCGACTCGACCAGCACTGACCACCTGTCCGTGGTGTAGGCGCATATCACGACGGATGCCGTGACTGAGGCCTCCATGTACCGGAACGCTAGCAGTTGGCGTTGGTTGGAGCGCGTTGAAAGCACTGGGCGCTTGTGCGTTTTGCTGTTATTCATCCGGGCGTGCACAGGGCAGCAGGAGGCGTCGATCGACCAGCACGCGGCAGCCTAGCCTCGAGCTTGCAATAACGACGCGGCGGAGTAGCGATTCTTCGGCTTGTCAACGTTTTTCCAGCCGGCTCAGCGCCAAGCCAAGAAACTTACTCGGTACTCTTCTCCCATGTCAGGGTTCGGAGACGCGGCCCGCGATCGCGCGCAGCCGCGTTCGGGTGCCGTCCGCGATCCACACACGAGCACCGCCGCGATGCTCGCCGCTCGCCGGCGTCCCATGTCCGAGCGCCTGGAACTCGCCTTGAGCTGGAACGCCGTCGCAGCCGAGTTGCGTGCGGGTCTCGCCTCCGTTACCGGGCGTAAAAGCCCGGACAAGTGACCACCTCGGGGGGGTTCGACGCTCGCCAGCTGTTCGCAGCGCTCGCACAGCACGACGTCGAGTACGTGACAGTCGGCGGCGTCGCGCTCCAGGCCCACGGCGGGCAGCGCCTGACGCAGGACCTCGACATAGTCGTCGCCTCGTCCCAAGAGAACATCGCGCGCCTGTCCCGCGCGCTGGACGACCTCGATGCCCGCATCCTCGGTCCCGACGGCCGGCGCTCACGGTCGGGGCCCAGCGCACAGCTACTCGCCTCCAGCGATCAATGGCATCTCATCACCGTTTACGGGGCACTCGACGTGCTCACGCTGCCGGCGCACCTCGGGTCGTTTGCCGAGATGCGCGGTCGCGCTCACGAGGTCTCAGTGGGCGAGCTGTCGGTACCGATCGCGCACCGCGACGACCTGGTGAGGATGAAGCGCGCAGCGGGCCGGCCACAAGATCTCGCCGACGTAGAGCTGCTCGAGTCACTCGACGACGCGCAGTGAGTCGCACCGCGAAGGTTTGACCAGACGCCGATCGGATAGCTTGCCGGGCATTGAACACCGCAACTTTCGTGCCCTGCCCGACATACAAGCCACATATGAGCGCGTCCCGCCGAGCCCTCCTCCCCATTTCCGCGCGCCGCGCACTGCTCGCCCTCGCCCTGAGCGTCGGAGTGCTCACGTATTCGGCGTCCTCCGCCGACGCAGCCGCGGCGCCGGGTGCGATCACGGGACGCAGCGCTAGCGTCACGTTCTCATCGGCGATCGTGTTCGCCACCATCAACGCACATGGCCAGGCGACGAACTACGTCTTCCAGTACGGCACCAGCAAGAAATACGGGCAGCAGACGCCGCTCGCGCCTGGCGGCGCCGGGACGCGCGCGGTGCGCGTCAGCCAGACGCTCGTCGGGCTGGCGCCGCTCACGACCTACCACTACCGTGTCCTCGCCAGCAGCCCCGCCGGCGCCACTGCCGGCGCCGACCTCGAGTTCAGGACGGGCCCCGTGCCGCTGTCGCTGGCGATCGACGGGACCCCCAACCCAGTCGTCTTTGGAAGCTCGTTCCTGGTCGAGGGCACGCTCTCGGGCACCGGCGCCGCCGATCACCCGGTCGAGCTGCAGGCAAATCCGTTCCCCTACCTCGGCGGCTTTCAGGCCGTCGGCAACGCCGAGCTGACCAACGCCACCGGCGGCTTCTCGTTCCCGTTCCTCGGCCTGCTCGAGAACGCCCAGCTGCGGGTCGTGACCGTCGGCAAGCCAGTGGTGTCGAGCCCGGTGCTGGTGGAGAACGTCGCCGTGCACGTGAGCTTCCACGTCCACGCCACCCGCCGGCACGGCTACGCGCGACTGTATGGGACCGTCGCCCCCGCCGAGGTCGGCGCGCTGGTCGGCTTCCAGCTGCTGAGGCCCGGGCGCTCGCTCAACAAGGGCGGCACGACCGTCAACGCGGGCACCGCCACCGTGTCGAAGTTCAGCCGCGTCGTGCGCGTGCACCGCGGTCTCTACCGCGCGCTCGTCAAGGTCTCAGACGGCGCGCACGTCTCGGCGTACAGCCCGCCCGTGCTGATTCGCTGACCCGAGCTACTCGAGCGCCGCGTCGAGCTTGCGACGAAAGGCGAGCGGATCGAGCGCCGGATATCGATAGAGCTCGGGCTCGATCGCCTCGAACAGCTCGATCAGACGCACACGCTCCACCGAGCCCCGCGCGATCATCGCGAATGCGATGCTCGTCAACCGGAGGCCACGTCACGCTCAAGCAAGGGCCACGGCGAGACCGCAGCCTGGTGCTTCCAGCCGGCGAGCTTCGCACGTCGCTTGCCTGCATTTGTCCCACACGCTGTGGGAGAAATGTGATTCGCTCATTTCGGCAGCGCGCTCGCTGGCGCGGTCGCGCCGAAGATGTTGCGTGCGGTTGGTTTGGTCGCGAAGAATGCTTCCGCGGCCTTGCGTCCCGAGTCGTAGAGGAATTCCTTTTCCTGCTTGCTCAGTTCGAAGTTGAGCGTCGAGACATTGCCGGTGGGGATACCGATCGTCCGCGATTCGTAGGCCTTCATCTCAAGCTTGTCGAGCGCGTTGATGGAGGTTTCGAGCACGCCTTTGAGCATGTCGATCGGCCACGCGGGACCATGGATCGGCTGGTAGGGGGCCTTTTCGGGCGGCACACCGCCGAACAGCCTGAAGCCCCACGTCGGGTGCTGAGGCTGCTCCGTGTCGAACAGGAACACCGGGTACGCGCTCACCACGCCGCCGTCGACGAGCGCGCCGTCCTTGCCGGTGGCCGCATCCCTCAGCGTGACGGGCGGGAAGAAGTACGGGTATCCGGCGCTGATGCGCACCGCGTCTGCGATCAGGAACTCATCGGGTTTGTACGGCTGTCCGTCGTCATCCGCGTAGAGACTCGCGTCCTCTGGGAACACCACCATGCGCTCGTGCGCGAGGTCGGTCCCGACGACGCGTAGCCGGTTTTCCCCGTCGAGATCGCCGAATCTCTTCGCGGGCTTCGGCGCCTTCGCGAGCAGTTCGACGATCCATTCATGCAGCCCCTTGCCGTGCGTCAGCCCGCGGCGCAGCAGCAGGTTCTCAGCCTCACCGATGCCCAGAGGAGCACCGTAGTCCGCGATCTTCTTGAAGTCGAAGCCTTCGAGCCGTTCCCTCAACTCGTTCGCGCTGTAGCCGACCGCGAGCGCCATCGCGGTGATCGCCCCCGCCGAGGTGCCCGCGAGCTGGACCCAGTCGGTGTACCCCTTCTCTTCGGCCACCTGCAGCGCGCCCGCAAACGCCAGCCCCTTGATCCCGCCGCCCGAGAACACCCCGTCTGCCTGCACCTCAGGAACGGTCCCAGACATCGGCCCTGGAGTCAAGACAATTCTAATGCGCGGACTTGTGGCCGCGCTGCAGGCGACACGATCGTCAACACCGGCGGCCCGCCGGTGCTCATTCGCTGAGCGCTGACGCCGCCCGCGTCTGATCCCTCTACTGCGCGTCGAATCCGAGTAGCTCTTCGAGGAAAAATCGTGTCTTTGCTGGGGGCTCTTGAAGGGGGTAGACGCTCCTGAGGAGATCGAGCGCCTCCTCCGCGCTCCGCAAGCCACACTCCCGCAGCAGGATCTCGATGTCCTCGTCGTCCTCGCCGAAGCGCATCGCCATCAGCTTCATCGCCAGGAGGTATCTGGGCGAGGCGGTCGTCACCTCTATCCCACGTACATCTGGGATCGGTCGAGGATGCTCGTCGGTAGCGCTGGGCAGGAAGCCCTTGACGGCGTCGTTCAGCCAGTCCTCGGGGAGCTCCAGGGCTTGCGCGACCCTTGCTGCGGCCGTGTAGATCGCGCTCTTCGGCTCGAACACCGCATCGATGTCCTTGGTGACCCGCCGCGTCGAGTACGCGAGCGCCATCGCCGCGCCGCCGACGATGAAGATCTGCCCGCGCACGCCCTCGCGCGTGAGCTCGTCCCCGAGCGCTTGCAGCGCGCTGATGATCCTCGCTCGACTGAATGCGCGCTCAGGCACGATCGAAGACCTCACGTGCCATGAACACCCCGTGACGGGCGAGGACCGCCGGCGTGTTGGCGAGCGTGTACGCATGGAATGCCGGCCGGCTCGCGACGAACCACCACGGCTCGACGAAGCGCCCAGCACCATTGACCCATGAGGGTGCGGGGATCGCGCCCTCGGCCGCAAACAGCTCCGCGATGCCGGCAAGCGCCGCGTCGAAGCGTGCATCGCCCGTGCCAGAGGGCTCGTCGCGCAGCAGCGCGATCCTGCCCGGGCGCGAGGAGCCCCTGAAATCGTCGGCGAACCCGAACAGCAGCCGCAGCGCGTCACGCTCCCGTCCCTGCTGGAGATCCTCTGCGATCGTCTGCCCGAGCTCGGCAAGCGATGCTGCGCCGCGGCGCATCCGCGGGCTGGCGTTCAGCTTGATGTCGTACTCGCACGCGGCCAGCAAGCGCTCCAGCGTCGCAAGGTTGGGTGTCCGGGAACCGGACTCGTATGCCGCGACAGCGGGCTGCGAAGTGCCGGCGCGACCGGCGAGCTCGGTCTGCGTGATGCCAGCTGCCTCGCGGGCATCGCGGATAAGCGTCATGATCGCCACTCGAGGCATTATATACGTCTAGATATATTCATCCGGGAATCGGAGGCGGGCACGGGGATGGCGTGCGCTCAATAGCGATCATTTGGCCCGGACGGGACTCCGCCTGCCTCCGTAGGCCGAAACGGCTAACTCCAAGCGCGATGTTTGGACGGCGATATTTCGTGACGTGCGGAACTAGTGCTGGTGGTCTTGCGTTAGGAGCATGAAACCAGGCCATTCTTGAGACCGCGAGGCCATCTTGCCGACAATCGATTCATCCAACAGGCTTTATCTTCTCGTTATACAATCCGGCCAACTGCCGCTGGAGGCTGGCGCATGATGGAGTCCAACGACCAGCCCCTTGACCCGGTGTCCGCCGCAACGCTCGTGATCCAGGTGATCGACGAGATCGCCGCGCGTGACCGCGACCAGCGCGACGCCCTGCTCGACGACCTGATGTGTGCCGCATGGCCCACCCAGCTCGCTCAGGATTCCTGACGAGCCGCGAGGGCGGCTGAGCCGACGCTCCGCCGCCCGCGCCGCGGGCGTACAGTTTGACCGGTGTCGCTCGATCGAACTGCTCGACGCGCGGCCTGAGGTCGCTCACGAGGTGTAGCGGCGTGACTCCTTCGGCGCACGCGACGCTGCAGCCTGGGGAGTCCTCAGAGCGTGGCCGGGCGGCCCGGCGAGCGCTACCCCGCTCGGCGCACGGCGACTGGACGCCCGCAGCCGACCGGCCCGATCCCGTCTCCGTGCTCGCCGACCAGGCGGCCTCGCGCGTGCAGGAGCTCGTTCCGATCCGCTACGGGCGGATGCTCGTCTCGCCGTTCACCTTCTACCGCGGCGCAGCCGCAGTGATGGCCACCGACCTCGCCGCGACGCCGGATTCGGGCGTCGTCGTGCAGGCCTGCGGCGATGCCCACATCTCGAACTTCGGCGCGTTCGCCGCGCCGGATCGCAGGCTCGTGTTCAGCCCCAACGACTTCGACGAGACGCTGCCCGGGCCGTGGGAGTGGGACGTCAAGCGCATGGCAGCGAGCGTCGAGATCGCCGGGCGCGACGTCGGGCTGCCGGCAGAGCGCCGGCGGCGGATTGTGATGGGCTGCGTGCGCGAGTACCGCGAGGCGATGCTCGCCTTTGCGCGGCGCAGCCACCTCGATGTCTGGTATGAGCGTCTCACCGCCAGCGAGCTTGTCGATCGCTTCGGCGGGAAGCTGGGCGGAAAGGGTCGGATCTCCTTCGCGCAGCCGTTCGCCAAGGCGCGGCGCAAGACTAGCCTCAGGGCTGTCCGGAAGCTCACCGAGCGCGTCGACGGCGAGCTGCGCTTTCGCAGCGTTCCGCCGCTGCTGCTCCCGTGGCGCGACCTGCGCCGCCCAGCCACCGCCGACGCCGACGAGACCGGGTACGTGCGCGAGCTGGTGGACGACTACGCCGCGAGCCTCGACGTCAACCAGCGACATCTGTTCCAGACCTACCGTTTCGTCGACATGGCGCGAAAGGTAGTGGGCGTCGGCAGTGTCGGCACGCGCGCCTGGGTGATCCTGCTGGTCGGCCGCGAGGGCAAGGACCCGCTCGTGCTGCAGGCGAAGGAGGCGCAGGCATCGGTGCTCGCGCAGCACCTGGGCCCGAGCGAGTTCGAGTGCCAGGGCGAGCGCGTCGTGCGCGGTCAGCGCATCTCCCAGGCGGCGACCGACATCTTCCTGGGCTGGCTGCGCAGCGAGGGCCTCGACGGCCAGGAGCACGACTTCTACGTGCGCCAGCTGTGGGACTGGAAGGCGTCCGCCGATCTCTCGACCCTCGGCGAGTCCGGCCTCGGCGCGTACACGCGCGCCTGCGGCTGGTCGCTGGCTCGCGCCCACGCCCGCTCGGGAGACCGGCTCGCGATCGCCGCCTATCTGGGGCGTGGTCCGAGCTTCGATCGAGCGATCGCGCGCTTCTCAGCCGCGTACGCCGACCAGAACGAGCGCGACCATCGGCGGCTTGCCGACGCGGTCGCCGCCGGAGAGGTCGCGGCCGCTCACGGCGTCTGAGCTCCTCACAGCTGAGGCGCTCGAGCACTCGCGACGCTTGTCGTCTGCTTGTGGCGGTCCCAGGTGCCCGCCCGCGTCATAGACCTCCCGGAGGTCCCGGGAGGCCAAGCAGTTGCACCACGGCGAAGACGAGGATCAGGGCGCCGACCCCGATCAGGCCGTAGCGTGCCTGGCGCACGGGGAAGTGGCTGCTGATCCCGACCAGGAACAGGACGGTGGCCAGGAACACCGTGTCGCGCACGTACTTGTCCGAGGTCGAACCCGCTTCGGAGCCTTTCGCGAACTCGACGTCCGCCTTGTGGTCCTCGGCGGTCGCGACGGCTTCCTGCGGGATCACGTACTGGGGCATGTAGGACGGGCCGGGAGGTGCGCTGGGGTTGTGCGCCGGGTCGGTGGCCAGCCATGCGTAGAACGCGGGACGGTAGCCCGGGCGAAGCCGCCTCGCAGCGAGACGCTCGGCCTGTGAGTTGCCGGCGGTGAAGGCCGTGAACCAGGCATTGAAGGACACCGAGTCGAGCGTGCGAATCTGCAGACCCTCTAGATCGGCGCGGTTGGCCTTCGTGCGCGCCGCCGACGCGCTCGCCAGCGACACCGACGCGTCGGTGCTCCACTTCGCGGCAGCGAAGCCCGAGTAGGCGGCGAGCACAGCGACGAGCGACAGCAGCAGCGCCTCGGTGATCGACAGCACGCGATCGCGCCGCTCCTCGGATGAGGCGTGAGCATGGTGCGCTCCGTGCTCGCCTATCTCCTTGCCCACCTCTGCTGCAGAAAGACCCTCAGCCATTGTCCCTTGCTCCCCCTTGAAACGCCCTGCCGAACAAGCCTGACGGTTCATCCCGTTGCCCCACATCAGACTACCCACACACTCTCGTCGTGCTCGTCGGCGGCGAGCGACGGATAATCCGCCGATCGCCGAGCAGGCCGCCCCCAGCCAGCCACCGCCGCAAGCACCGCAGCAGCCGCGCCGCGGGTGGGCTGTGCGCGCGGCCGAGCGGCTCGTACCGGAGGAGAACCCATCACGGGTGATCTACGGGATCACCGCTATCGCTGCGCTGCTCGCCGCCGAGAGCGGCTTGCACGAGACCTACCTCGATACCGTCGCCTCCGCAGCGATCGCCGCGGCGCTGTACTGGTTGGCGCACGCCTACGCCGAGCTGCTGGGCCGCCGCCTTGCCCGACGCGAACGCCTTACCGTTGGTGCGCTCGGTCGCGCGCTGGTCCACGAAGCGGCGATCCTCCGCGGGGCGATGGTGCCGCTGGCGGTACTCGCCGTCGGCTGGATCGTCGGCCTGCAGCCGCAGACGGCCGTGACCGCGGCGCTGTGGAGCGCGATCGCGAGCCTCGTCGTGTTCGAGTTGATCGCCGGATTGGGGGCGCACTCGAGTGCACGCGAGCTCGGGCTCGAGGTCTGCGTGGGCGCAGCAATGGGCGCCGCGATCATCGCGCTGAAGATCGTCCTGCACTGATCGTCGGAAAGACTCGATCTTTGGCGTGCGCAGGACTTGCGCGCTTTTCCTGTAGACAAAAAATTGCTGACATGAAATGATCTCGCCTGGCGAACACTGACACTAGTCCGCATTTTGGAAGACCGTTTGAGGAGAGGGGCCCATGGGATCCGGACGCAGACCGTCATTGACGGCAAGGAATGAGCGAGCGATGGCCAAGCGGGCCGGCGGACGTAAGGGCGCACAGCGAGTCGCCCCGCTCTACAAGCGCCTACCGCACGGGCCCCACCGCATGCAGCGCGACGAGGTCGTTCTCAACCAGCGGGCACGCATTCACGGAGCGCTGATCGAGGCCGTCGCACACAACGGCTACGCAGGCACAAGCATCAAGCAGGTGATCGGGCTCGCGGGCGTCTCGCGGCGCTCGTTCTACGAACAGTTCGCCAACAAGGAAGAGTGCTTCCTAGTCACATTCGATCTGATCGTCGAGCGCGATCTTCAGCGGGTCCGCAGGGCCTACCTCGCGACCGAGGGGCCATTCGAGCAGCGCGCACGCGCGGCGTTCGAGCGCTTCGCCAGGACGGCCGAGGAGGACCGCAAGGCGACCGTCCTGGTCGTGGTCGAGGCGCAGCGGGCGGGCGTCGCCGGTCT
Source organism: uncultured Solirubrobacteraceae bacterium (assembly GCA_963737025.1). GTDB lineage: Bacteria > Actinomycetota > Thermoleophilia > Solirubrobacterales > Solirubrobacteraceae > Palsa-744. The sequence goes on along the minus strand of CAVTRA010000003.1, from coordinate 37,483 downwards.
GCTGCATCTGCGTAAGGCGGCCTGCACATGCGAGCAGCTGCTCGGACGCGGTTTCGCCGAATCGCCGGGCGCGGCGCCGTTGCCGCTGCCGATCGTCAGGGCAGTCGCCGGCGGCCTGCACGGGATCGCCGCGACCTTCCTGTGCAGCCCCGACCTCTGCCGCGACTCCGACCTCGCGGAGGAGATGCTCCGCTGGACGCTGCTGTTTCAGACGCCCGCCACGCAGAACCTCGCAGAGCGGATGTCGACGGGGCTGACCGCGCGCATGCGAGAGATCTCATCCGCCTGCGGCCGCGGGCCGCACGGCGCCGAAGCGGCCAGTCGGGACGAGGCCACGCGCCTGTTCCAGGGCATGTTGCGCCTCCTCGCGCGCGAGGACTACTGCACTCTGAGCGCACCGCAGATCGCCGAAGAGGCCAACGTCTCGATCGACACGTTCTGCGCGCTGTTCGTTGACAAGCAGGATTGCTTGCTCGCCGCGCTCGACATGATCGGCGACGAGCTGCTGAGAATCGCCGCCGACCCCGACCTCGTCTCCGACGACTGGGCGCGCGCGGTCCGCCGCGTGCTCGAGCAGCTGATGCGCTATCTCGCAAACCACCCGCTACAGACGCGCGTGCTCGCACAGGAGGCGCTCTTTGCCACCAACGATGCGTTCGAGCGGATCGTGGATCTCGTATCCGCCGTCGCGACGCTGCTCATCGCGGGAGCCCCGACCAAGGCGCAGAGCGCGCTCGTCACCGAGGCCGTCGCCGGTGCGATCTGGCACACGATCCGCTGCCAGGTCGCCGGCGGGCGCATCGAGCTGCTTGCCGCCGTCTCAGACCACCTCAGCTATGTCGCGCTCGCGCCGTTCATCGGCGTCGAGGCGGCCATTCAGATCGTCACCGAGGAGCGTCCGCCGAGCGCGACTGGCGTCGGCGAGTGCGTTTCACCCGTTCCGCGAAGTACGTGAGCACGCTCCCCACCATCAGCGAGATGACGATCACGACGATCAGCGGCGCCTTGCCCGAGCCGAGGATCCAATGAACCTCCACCTCATTCAGGTTCATCACCGCGAACACGATCGCGAGCGCCGCAAGGATGAACAGCACGCTCGCACGCGCCATCTCCGCGCGATCGCCGCCGTGCCCGCCGCGGAGCCGGCGCTCACGGCGACCCCCTGACGGTTTCTCGGTCGACGAAGCGGACATCGCGTCTGATGTTAGTCCGAGCCCGCACTGCGAGGGTAGCCCGGTCCGGCGGCGAATACCATTGCCGTGATGAAGCGACTGATCGGAGCGCTCGCAGCGCTCGCACTCGGCGCAGCTAGCACCGTGCTCGGCGGCTGCGGCTCCTCCCAGACAAAGACCGTGTCCGTCGCCGGCGCGCCCACCCTCGCGAACACTACGCCCGCGACGACGAGCACCACAAAGAGCACGCCCACCACCACTGCCACGACCACGACGACCGCAGCCACCGGCACCGCCGGCGGCACCGCCGCGCCCGGCCCCGCCCACACGGCGCCCGAGCCGGAATTCACCCAGCAGGAAAGCCACGCCGAAGGCGTCAGCCAAGCCGCCGCCGTCCTCAAAGCCGACGGCTACACGCCCGCCGAAACGTCGCAGTACCACCCCAACCAAACCCTGCGGGTGCTGATCGGCGCGAAGGCCGCGTCGAGCGACGGCTATGACCAGCAGGCGTTCTTCTTCGTCGGCGGCCGCTACATCGGAACCGATACGAAGGAACCGAGCGCCAGCATCGCCGTGCTCTCCCAGAGCGACACCGAAGTCACGCTCGGCTATCAGCTGTATCGCGCCGGCGATCCGCTCGCAAACCCAAGCGGTGGCCAGGCGATCGTGCACTTCCAGCTGAACAACGGCAAGCTCACCGCGCTGAACCCGATTCCGCCTGCCAGCGCCACCGCCGGGACGGCGCGGCGCTAGAAGGCCCAAGCGCGCAACGCCGCGCGGAACGCTCAAGCGCAGGGCGGTTTACGCCGATCGCAACTGCATGGAATCTGAGGTAGGGCCCGCAACGGCGTCCAACGACGCCGATCGGCATATCGGCTGCTCGATGACGAGCGTGCTGCTGAGACTCGTTCGCGCCCACGGCGGCGAGGACGCCGTCTCCGAGCTCCTGCGCAAAGCGGCCAGCAAGCACGACGCCGCCTACCTCGAGAACCTCGACAACTGGATCTCCCAGGATGAAGCAAGCGCACTGCAGGCAGCCGGGGTGCAGGTCACAGGCGACCCAGCCTTCGCGCGTCGCGTGGGCGAAGAAATGGTCGGCCAGCACGCCGGCAAGCAGGTCGCCACGCTGTTGCGCTCCCTCGGCTCCGTCGAGGCGGTGCTCGCCGCCGTCGCGCAGACCACCGCGAAGCTCAGCGCTGCCACCGAGCTCGAAGCCGTCGAAGTCGGCCCCGGCCGCGCGGTCGTCAGGGCTGCCGCCCGCCCCGGCTTCACGCGCCATTCGCTGAACTGCGACTGGACGACCGGGCTGCTCGCCAGCTGCCCGACCCTGTTCGGGCTTCCAGCCGCGCGGATCGAGGAGAGTGAATGCCAGGCGCGCGGGGATGCACAGTGCTTGTACACAGTCACCTGGGACGCGCAGGAGGCCGCCACCGCCGCCGATCCACAGCAGCGTGTCACCGCGCTCGAGGCACAGCTGCTTGCGACCCTCGAGCGGCTGCAAGGTGTCTACGCGATCGCCAGCGACCTCGTCTCGACCGAGGACGTCGAGACTGTGCTGCGTCGCATCGTCGATCGTGCCTCCGACGCCGTGCGCGCGCCGAGCCACGTGCTCGCCGTGCGCCCCGATCCTGACGCAGAGCTGCAGGTCTATGGACACGGCATCAGCGACCACGATGCCCAGGCGCTCGCGCGCGCAACGCTGTCGCATGAGCAGTCCCCGGAGGATCCCGAGCAGGCCAGCGCGACGCTGGTGGTGGACGTCGTCTCCAGTCGACGCGCATACGGACAGCTGATTGCGAGCTACCCGCACGCGGTCGACTTCCTCCCGCAGGAACGCGAGATGCTCAGCCTATACGCCAAGCACGCCGCGGCGGTGCTCGACATGGCGCTCGCCCTGCGCGAGTCCGCGCAGCGCCACGAACAGGTCAGCGCATTGCTCGCGCTCTCCCACGCGCTCGCCAAGGCCGGCACCAGCCTCGAGGTCGCCGAGCGCCTCGCGGCGGCCGTTCCCGACGTCGTGGACTGCGACCGGATGGCCGTGTGGATCTGGGACGGGCACGAGCGGTGCCTCAGAACGCTCGCGAGCTGGACCCGCCGGCCCGAGCCGACGAGCCCGCTGGACGGTCTCACCATCGCTCCGGAGAACACGCCGCACCTGCAGCGCATGCTCGTCGAACCGAGCCCGCACTTCTTCGACGCGACGAGCGACGATCCGTTCATCGCAGCACTGATGTCGAAACTCGACGTCGTCGCCATGACGGTCGTGCCGATCGTCGTGCGCGACGTGTTCCTCGGCGTTCTCGGCGTGTCGGTCGCCGAGGGGCCGGAGCGCCTGCTGCCCGACGGTGATCTGCTGCAGCGCCTGACAGGCGTCGCTGCGCTCGCCGCTCCCGCAATCCAGAACGGACAGCTCGTCGACCAGCTCCGCCACAAGGCCAGCCACGACGGCCTCACCGGGCTGCTCAACCGCGTCGGCTTCAGGCAGCGGATCGACGCGGCGCTCGCAAGAGTCGGCGCCGACGATGGACGCATCGGCCTGCTGTTCGTCGATCTCAACGAGTTCAAGCAGATCAACGATCTACATGGTCACGAGGCCGGCGACGAGCTGATCCGTCAGGCAGGCGGGCGCCTGAGCTCGCTCTGTCGCGAACAGGACGACGTCGCACGTCTCGGTGGCGACGAGTTCGCGATCATCCTCGCCGACGTTCACCTCGACGAGCAGGTTCGCGCCGCAGAGCGACGCGTCCGAGACGCGTTCACCGCGCCGTTCGACGTGGGCGGCCTCAGCCTCTCGGTCGGCGCCAGCGTCGGCGGAGGTATGTGGCCCGACGACGGGCAGACCGTCTCCGAGCTCGTGCGCCACGCCGACGCAGCGATGTACGAGGACAAGGCGCACAGCCGCAGCAGGTCCGCAGCCGGGCACCTGGCCCCAGCGCGCTGAGCGCGACCGGGAGACACCAGCCAGGATGTAGTGGCGCCGTCGCGTTCGCGCCCCACAGCTGGGCACTACCGTTGGTACAGACCCGAGCATCAACGACAGAAGGGACCGCACCGATGAGTGTCAAGATCGAAGCGCGCGCCGAAGAGCTGCTCCAAGCCAAGAACTTCTGCAACGTCGCCACGCTGCGCGCCGACGGCTCCGTACACGGCGTCCCCGTGTGGGTGGACGTCCAGGACGGACGCCCCGTGCTGAACACCGCCGAAGGGCGCGCCTGGCTGCGAAACCTCGAACGCGACCCGCGAGTGACGCTGACCGTGCCCAATCTCGAGAACCCCTACGAATACCTCGAGGTGCGCGGGCGCATGGCCGAAAGCACGCACGACGGAGCCGACGAGCACATCGATGCGCTCGCCAAGAAGTACCTCGGCGCCGAGCAGTACCCCTACCGCCAGCCCGGCGAACAGCGCGTGATCGTGCGCGTCGAGCCCGAGCACGCACACGTGCACGGCAACTGACGACCGCAGCCGCTCAGCCGCGTCGCAGCAGCCGCGCCCACAGCGACGGCCGGCGCGGCTGCGTGCGCAGCCAATCTTCGCGCAGCGGCAGCTGACCGCGCGAGCGCGCCGCCAAGACGCAGTTCGCGTGCGCGTGGCGGCGCCGGCGGGTGTCGCCCTCGGGGGCGATCAGCATATGCTCGCTGAGAGCAGGTAGCGAATGACCACAAATCGGACAGCGATACGTCGCCGGCTTGCGATTCGCAGCCGGACGCACCGTCCACCATGGGGCGCGCGGAAGGCTGGGCACAGCTCCATTGTTGCGCCCCTGGGCGCCGGCATCGTCGCGACAGTCGTCGGCGTGGGCGTCGTCGTGGCGCGCTCCGAGCGCGAACGTCGCCGCGCGCTCCAGCGCCGGCGCGATCGCCGGCTCGGGCGCGCACCCGGGGAGCCGCTCGCTGGCGGGCTGCAACGCATGGCGCTCGCCCAGATCGACCTCGCGCTAGAGGCGCTCGCCGACGGGGACGGCACCGCGCCCAGCGAGAAGGACGTGCACGAGGCGCGCAAGGCGCTCAAGCGCCTGCGGGCGCTGCTGCGACTGTTGCGCCACGAGCTCGGCGAGCGCGCCTACGCCCGCGAGAACGCCACCCTGGGCCAGATCGCTGGCCGGCTGTCCGAGGCGCGCGACGCTGCCGTAATGCTCGCCACGCTCGACGCGCTCATCGCCCGGCACCCGCGGCGGCTGGGACGCCGCAACGGGGTGCGCGAGTTGCGCCGGCGCCTCGCCGCCGAGCATGAGCGCCAGCGCCGGGCGACCCTCGCCGACGCGGCAAGCCGCGCCGAGGTGCTGGGCGAGCTGCACGCGTTTCGCTGGCGCGTCGCCGCGTGGTCGCTGCCCGACGGCCAGGGGCTCGAGCTCGTCAGCGACGACCTCGCCCGGCTCTACCGGCAGGGGCGAAGGCGCTTCCGGCGCGCCGCGCGCGACCGGGGCAAGCCGATGATCATCATGCACCGGTGGCGAAAACGCGTCAAGGACCTGCGCTACGCGCTCGAAATGCTCGATCGACGCGGCGCCGAGCAGAGCCTCGGCAAGCTCAGCCGTCGCGCCGACGAGCTCGGCGAAGTACTCGGCGACGACCACGACCTTGCCGTCTTCGCCGAGCGCCTACGCGCCGGCACCCACCGGCGAGGGCGTGATCCGACCTGGAAGTGCGGCCGCGCCACGCGCAAGGCGCTGCTGCGGGCGACCGCTGCGCGCCGGCGTGTACTGCGAAAGCGCGCGCTGCGCCGTGGACGCCAGCTCTTTCGCCCCAAGCCCAGGCGGCTCGTGAGCGCCGTGCGCGCCGCCTTCAGCTAACGCTCAGGACCGTCAGCGTGCGCCTGCCCTTCGGCAGCGACACCGCAGCCTGCTCGCCCGGCGCGCGGCCCAGCAGCGCCACCGCGACCGGCGATTCCGCCGAGAGGCGCCCCTCGCGGGGCGCGGCATCATGGGAGCTCACGATCCGCCATGTCTGCTCAACGCCGTCCTGGTCGCGAACGACGACGGTCGAGCCGAAGCCCACAACCCCGCTCGCGCCCTGCGGCGCCTCCTCCACGACCACAGCATCGGAGATCTTCTCGCGCAGGCGCGCGATCTTCGTCTCGAGATGCGCCTGGTCGTTCTTGGCGTCGTGGTACTCGCTGTTCTCCTTCAGATCGCCCCATTCGCGCGCCGTCTTGATGCGCTCGGCTATCTCCCTGCGCCCGTCCCCCTCGAGTGCCGCCAGTTCGGCTTCCAGCTCCCGCAGGCCCTCGGCGGTGGTCAGGTTCGATCCGTCGCTCACTGCCCAGAGCCTACTCCAACCGGCCCGCCATCCCGGACCGCCTGCACGCACGCACCGACCGCGGCCGACGTCTCTCAGAAATACGTGCTCGGCGGCGTCGACAGCAGCGCGTAGATTTGCACGATCGCCGCCTGCACCAGCAGCTGCGCGGTAGGCGGCGAGCCGAACACGAACATGTTGTTGCTCAGACGCAGGTGCTGCCACGCATAGTTGACGTAGTTCTGCGCGATCGACGGGCCCGGCGGATCGTGGGTGAGCGAGTCCAGATACAGCAGGTTGCGGAAGTACACGGACACGAAGAACGGGATTTCAGAGCCCAGGCGTTCGTTGTCAAAGTACGCCAGCGCCGCGTCCGCGGTCTGGCGCGCCTGGTAGAGGTAGGCCGAGTTGCCAGTGACCTGGTAGAGCAACGTGCCCGCGCCGATCATCGAGCCCTGGTTGTAGCTCCACAGCGCCGGTTCGACCACGCCGCGGCGGCCGATGTGATCCGCGTAGAGGTTCGCCGGGCGCTGCAGGCAACTGCGCACCCACGCGTACGCTTTTTCCGCGAACTGCAGGTACGCGACGTTCTGGGTGTATCGATACAGCAGCGCGCCCAGCTGCGCCGCCGGCGCCGTCGTCACCGTGTTACGTTCGCCGTTTGACGCGTCGTTTGAGAACGGGATCCCGCCCTCGCATGCGAGGCCCGGCCGTTCCTGCCAGCCGGCCATCTCGAACGCCATGATCCCCTCAGCGCTGCCGAGCAGCGCCGCGTTGTGCGTCAGCTGGTACAGCCGCACCATCTCGAGCCCGATCCAGTCGTTGTCGTCGTAGTACTTCGTGCCGCCTGGCCCCGCGGGAGGCACAACCGTGCCGTCGAACGCCGCCAGCGTGCTCGTGTAAGTGCCTTCTGAGGCGCCCGAGTTGTTGATGTCCAGATACGAGTTCAGCCCCGTCAGCCGCGCCTGCACTTCGCGTGACAGCGACACGCCAAGGTCCGGGATGAAGGCCACGCTCACGGTCGCCGCGAAGGCCTGCGAGAACGCCCACAGATACGAGAATGGTTCGCCGGCGTAGAGGCTCGCGCCCGTGACGTAGTAGTCCTTTTGCATCGCTTCAAACACCGCCAACGCACGCGCCGGATTGCCGTGGAGGACCGGCTTCTTGGGCTTCGAGCGCTTCTTCGCTTTCGCCGCCGAAGCACGCGGACCCAGCACCGGGCGCGCCGTTTCTGCCGGATACGCCGAGGGGCTCGCAGCGGCCGCCTGCGCCGTGCTCGAGCCGAGCGCCGCCAGCGCCAGCACCAGAAGCGACGCGCACAGGCGCCGCTGGCGCGTGAGCGCGCCGTGATGAACGAGGTTCGAGATCATCGACTTCAACCAAGCACAACAGGCGACGCACACGTTCGATTTGGTATACGCAGTGCACCTCGCCAGACGGATCAGCGCTCACCGCGCGCCGCTCACGTCCCGCGCCATTTTCCCACACGCCTCGCCGAGAGGGTGAGCCATCACTTGCATTTCGACTACACCACCGTTGGCCATGTCACGATCGACGTGCTCGACGACGGCTCGCGCCGCGCAGGCGGCACCGCGTTCTACAGCGCCCTGCAGGCGGCGCGGCTCGGCCACCGCACGCTGATCCTCACGCAGGGCGTGCCAAGCGAGATCGAGGCGCTGCTCGCCCCCTACCGCGACGAGCTCGAGCTGATCGTCCTGCCCGCCGCCGCCACCACCACGTTGCGCACAGCCGGCTCCGGCGTCGAGCGAAGCCAGAAGCTGCTCGCCTGGGCCGGTCCGATGACGCAGGAGCTGGAGCTGGACACCTCGATCCTGCATCTCGCGCCCATCGCCCGCGAGAGCCCCAGCCGCTGGCGCGGGCAAGCCACATTCGTCGGCCTGACGCCTCAGGGACTCGCGCGCCAGTGGCGGCAAATGGGCAGCCGGATCGCACACGTGCAACCCGACGCAGCGGCCGGCGCGCTCGCCGAACGCTGCGACGCGCTCGTCGTCAGCGAGTCTGAGCGCGCATGCTGCGCCGAGCTGATCGCCTCCGCACGGGCCGGCGGCGCGCTCGTCGCGGTGACAGACGGGGACGCACCGGTCACGATCCTCGCGTCCGCGGCAGAGCGGCTGCCGGTGCCCGCGCTGGCGGAGACGGTCGACGACCTCGGCGCCGGCGACGTGTTCGCCGCGGCCTTCTTCATCGCGCTCAGCGAAGCGCTGTCCCCGATCGAGGCCGCTGGGTTCGCGAGCGCGGCCGCCGCCGTGCGTATGTGCAGCGCCGGCGCCGGCGCGATCGGCGGCCGCGACGCAATCGAAGCACGACTGCTTGCCACCGCGCAGGCCAGCCGCTAATACTATAGCTATACGGTAGGAGCCGTGCGGAAGGCCTCGTCGAGCAGGCGTGAGAGCTCCGCCGGCGCGATCGCATCACTCCTGCCGCAGGCGCGCGCGGCCAGCAGCAGGCTGCCACCGACGGGCGCCATCTCCACGAGGGCCACCCGCGCTCCCGGCGCGTGCTCGTGGATCGCGCGTGTCAGCGGATCGACGAACACATGCCCAGCCTTCAACGCGCTGCCGATCAGGCCCACCGGAAACTCGCGCGCCGCGCCGCTGGCCTCCCGCTCGCCGAGCCCCGTCTCGCGGATGACGGCTGCGATCTGCTCGCTGAGCTCGTGCGCCCCGCACTCGTACAGACCACGCGCAACCGCGTCGCCCTGCTCCGCCAGCCTCGCCGTTTCGATCGCGAACGCCGCAATCTCGCCCTTGGTCAGTGGCTTTGAGTAGACCAGCGCCGCCACCGCCTCGATGCTCGCCACGCCGAAGAACGGCGGCGCCGCTTCGGTGATCGAGGTCGGCGGCCCCGACCCCTCGCGGTCGCGCAGCCCTGCCTTGATCGACTGCACGCCCAACCAGTAGCCCGAGCCCTCGTCGCCGAGCAGATGGCCCCAGCCGCCGGCGCGCCACGCCCGCGTCTCGCCGCCATCGAGGTTCACTCCAAACACGTTCGAGCCGGTTCCCGCGATCGCCGCCACGCCCGGGCCCCCACCGGTCGCACTGGCCCACGCCGCGACAACGTCGTTGACCACGATCCATGCGTCTGTGCGCGCCGCATGCACGTTGCGCTCGACGTCCTCGGTGTCCGTGCCCGCAATCGCCAGCACCGCAGCGCCCAGCTCCGCCGCCTCGATGCCCGCCCGTTCGAGCGCCTCATCGGCCGCCCCCAGCAGCGCCTCGACCGCCGCCTGCGCACCCACCGCGTCCTCGTTGCTGGGACCGCCGTGCCCGAGGTGCAGCGCCTTCTCGCCCGCGCCCTCGAGCGGGCGCAGGTCGAGCACCGCCGCGAGCGTCTTCGTCGCGCCGCCGTCGATGCCCATCACGTAGCGCGCATCCGTGCGCGGCTGCTCCGAGGTCAGTACCGCAGGCAGGTGGACCAGCGAATCGTGCCGCATCGCGCCATCCTCCCAGGATTCTCACGCGGGGGCACGCGGCCGCGTCCGCCTTGGAGCCGACGCTCGTCGCGCGCAAAAAGGACTGGGCCGGCGAGGGGGAGCCGGCCCAGTCATGGCGAGGGGTTGGGGAGCGGCGCCAGCCGCCCCCCAACGAGGAGAGAAACGTCAGGTGGGTCCACATCGCCCGCTCCGCGCCCGGCCGCCGGCGATCCAGCCGCCTGGCGTGCTCACGGACAATGTTCATGAAGTCTACCAAGTTTATTGAGAATGTCAAGGGCCCGCCAAAAGCGCTTTCTCGGGGGGCCCCTAGTCACAGTGTCCAAGCACCGTTTCAACGCTCATGCATATACGCCGTATGGCCGATCTCGCCCAACATGGACACGTTCACGACAGGGGATGCGCCGAGCGCCACGAACAGGGACGCGCAGGGCGTCGCGATCGGGGCCGAAGCGCTGCTGCGCGAGCATCCCGACGCGCTCGTCTGCGGGCTCGCCGGCAACGGCCTGATCGTGCCTGTGCCCCAATCGGTCGGGCTGTGGGGACAGGGCCTGATCGAGGGCAGGGCGCTGATCGACAACGTCGTCGCCGCCGATCGCAGCAAGGTCGTCCGGCTGTGGCTTCGCGCGCAGGAGGAGGGCGCGGCCGCCGACAAAGTTCGCCTGCTGCGCAAACCTTCGACCTGGACGACGCTGCATTTCCTCGATCTGCGAGAAATGCACGGCGTGCTGCTGGGCGTGGTCATTCCCAGCGACGAGCAAGCAGACGGCCGCGATGACATCGAGGAGCAAGCTCCGGCAGCGCCGCGCTTCTGCGCGCTGATGGAGGACGAGGGCGCCAAAGTCCTCGGCTGCGATGACGCCTTCACAGAGATGTTCGGGTACTCCGAGGCGGAGTTGCTGGGCAACTCCGTGCTCGACCAGATCCATCCCGAGGACCAGGGTCGCGCCGTCGAGGGTTGGCTCGCGGTGCTCTCCACGCGCCGCGATCAGCAGACCCGTCTGCGTCGCCGACGCAAGGACGGAACCTACATGTGGGTCGACACCACCTTGCGCAATCTGCTCAACCATCCCGACCGCAACTACGTGCTCGTCGAGATCATCGACATCTCAGCTGAGATGCAGGCTCAGGAAGCGCTGCAGGAACGCGAGGAGCTCCTGCGCCGGCTCACGGCCGCGATGCCTGTCGGCCTGCTGCACATCGACACGGATCGCAACGTCGTCTACAACAACGCACGCCTGCTCGAGATCCTCTTCGGCGCCGCCGCGCCCGACGCCCAGAGCGAGCCGCAGGCCTTCCTGCAGGAGCCCGGAGCAGCGCTCGCGTCGGTCTCGACGCTCCTGCACACGCTCACTGACGACAGCATCGCCGAGCTCAGCTCGACGCTTGAGGAGGTTCTCAGCGACGGAGTCGACCACGACGTCGAGGTCGATATAACGCTGCCCGCGGGAACGTGGCGGCGCGCGCTGATGAGCGTGCGGGCACTGCTGCGGCCGAACGGCGAGGTCAGCGGCGCGATCACCTGCGTGCTCGACGTCACCGACAGCGCGCGTGCGCGCCAGGAGCTCGAGGTGCGCGCGACCTTCGACCCGCTCACCCACTGCCACAACCGCTCATCGGTCCTCAGCACGCTTGAGGTGGAGCTCGAGCGCGGGGACTCGAGCAGCACGGGCGTCGTCTACGTCGACCTCGACAAGTTCAAGCCGGTCAACGACAAACTCGGACACGCCGCCGGCGACGAGCTGCTCGTGCTCGTCAGCGAGCGCCTGAAACTCGCCAGTCGCGACACCGACATCGTCGGGCGCCTCGGCGGCGACGAGTTCCTCGTAGTCCTGCGCGACATCCCCGGGCCGGAGATGGCGATGCGCGCCGCCGATCGTATCTGCGAGACCCTCTGCGGCACCTTCGAGCTCTCCTGCGGGACCGCCGAGCTCAGCGCGAGCGTCGGCGTCGCCTGTTCTGACGGCGTGCCGATCAGCTCCGAGGAGCTCGTCAGGCGAGCCGACGCCGCGATGTACCAGTCAAAGCAGCACGGTCAGAGCCTCCCCGTGCTCGCGCCCGCTGCCTAGCTGCGCGGAAGTCCCGCCACAGACGGCCGAAAGGGCGAGGAAGAGACGCGCGCCTGCGCCCTCCCCCGCCCTTTCGACGGCAGCTAAACCAGCTGGCTACTCAGACTCAGGCTTCTTTTTCAACTTCGGATTTTTCCTCCCACCCGAGGTTGCCGTCCTTGATCTTGATTTCTTCGAGTTCGATGAAGAAGACGCCTTTGTTGTAGACCACGTACCCATACGCAGGTGACCCAACTTCTTTGTCCTCTGCCCCTTCACCGCTGACGTCGATGCAGTGTTCGCCCGGCTTAATCCACGCTTCGACCTTCAAGAATTCCGTTTCGATGTCGAGCTCTTCGTAAAAGCCCCGCGGGAACTTTTCGAGCTTGTGTTTACCTTCCACTTCTTCGTGTTCGGTTTCGTAGAACGCCGCTTCGTATTCCTCTTCGGGTTTGGTCACGGCTTTCTCCGGGATCGTCTGCGCGGGAATCGTGACCTTGCACGGCGCGTTCTTGCTCGGCGTCGGAATCACGACCGTGCTTTTTTCCTTGATCTTCACTTCGCCTGGGCTTTCGCCGGCGACCGCTGACTGGTTCGAGTGAAATTCAAGCGCGATCGTGAACTTGGGCAGCTTTGTTTCGCTGAGAAATTCCTTGTTTTTGCCCGTGTATGACTGGGCGTAGCAGTTCTTGAACGCGACGTTCTGCAGGAACGTTTCCGACTTTTCCGAGACGACTTGCCCGCTGGAGCGAAGTTCCTTCGCGCACCGCGCGATCGTCAACGCCCCACCGCCGAGTTCGATCCCGGGGCCTTTGGGGCCTTCGAGCACGACGCCGTGACCCTTCGCCGTCGCCGGGGTACTTTCGGAGATCGTCTCCCCGGGGATGCTGGCGATGAATTTACCGAACTGCACTTTCGGGTGTTCTTTTTTGGCCAGCGCCGGGGCGGCCAGGGCCGCGAACGCAAACAGCGTCGCGACCAACCCGATTAGAACCCTTACGCGTCTCATTCTCCTGAGTCCTCACTTTCGCCCTGAGGGCTTCATTGAGCTGGGTGGCCGCCTGCCAGCGGCCGGCTAGCTGCACGTTCGGGTCGCGTGGGTCCCCCCTCCGCCACCTCGTCGTGATAGACCGTGCGAGGGTATCACGAAGACCGGGTACCTGGCACCGCAAGGCGACCGGCCTGGTGGCCGGCAATGCGATCTGACCCGCCGCCGCTTTAGATGCCGGCGCGAGCGCGTCCCCGAATGCGCCTGAGCAGGCGCGATATAGGCTGGCTGGCGAGCCAGTCTAACGCAATCATGGTCGCTGCGCAGCGCTGTGTACCGTCTCGAGCCGAGTCGATGACCCACACGCGTAAACGAAATGTCATGATCGCGGTCGCGATCTCCGCGGTGGCGGCGGGCGCCGCCGTGGCAGGGCTGCGAGCCGCCAGTCGCGCCCACCACGGCGCGGCGCGCCGAGCAGGAACGCATGCCCGGCGCGACACCGCAGCGCTCAGCCGGCCGGACCTGCTCGAGCGGGTCGCCGCGTACCTCGACGTCAGCCGCGCACGGCTGCGCAGCGAGCTGCAATCTGGACGGTCGCTCGCACAGATCGCCAACGCAACCCCCGAGCGCTCGGCCGTGGGCCTGATCGATGCCCTCCTGAGCACGAGGGCGCGGCAGTTGCGGGTCGGCGCCCGTACAGGCGCCAATCTCGCCTCCCCCGAGATGCAACGCGCGCGGCTCGCCAGGCTGCGCGTGCGCGTGAGCGCTCAGGTGTACGGCGCATCGTCCCGCGCGCGCCGGCAGCGAGCGTCGCGCAGCGTCGCGCGCTGAGTGCGAAAACGCTTGGCTGCGAGCCCGCGAAGCGGGCCGGAACAGCAGTCTACGGGCCGAACAAACGTGCAACCGCCAGTGCATCGATAAAGCGCCTTTAAGTGCGGGCCGATGCCTGCCGCAAGGACACCAAGGAGGTGTCCACGATCCCGAAAAGGGGGCCCCACATGTTTATGCGTAAAGGCAAGCGAACCTTCGCTAGCCGCAAGCGAAAGATAGCCGGCCTGTGCGCATTCGTGCTCGCAGGCGTACTGGCTGTGGGCGCGTACGCGTTCACGGCAAGCAACACGCAGGCGGAAGAATCGGGCGCCGGTGCCAACACCGCAGTTGTGGCCGGTTACAAAACCACGAACCTGCACTTCACGCTCACGGGCGGGACTGCCACGGAAGCCGAATTCACAGCAACGGCAGAAACGGGAGAGGCAGACGCCAAAGAAGCCGAAATCAACGTAATGAAGACATCCGGAACGCCGGCTTGGACGCATTGCGAATTGAAAACTCCGGGCACAGCGGCCGTGTTCGCGTGCAAATTTGGCACGGCGCTGTCGAAGACAGAAATCGAAGAAGACGTCGTACAGGAAACCATCGTCACGTCGTAGGTGTAACGACCAAGTGGCAAACATGGAGGGCCGGCTCTGCCGGCCCTCCACCGCCACACTCACAACCACACAGCAGGCATGCGACCTCGACGCATCAGAACACTCCTCGCCACCGCCCTGGGACTCGTCGTCCTGGGGACCACGTGGTTCTACCTCGCCCCGACCCAGCTCGGCGGCTCGGCGACCTACGTCGTCACCCACGGAATCAGCATGGAGCCGCGGTTCCACAGCGGCGACCTCGCGATCGTGCGCAGCCAGAGCAGCTACCACGTCGGCGAAATCGTCGCCTACCACAGCCACGATCTCCACACGATCGTCCTGCACCGGATCATCGGGCGCCAAGGCGACAGATACATCTTCAAGGGCGATAACAACAACTTCGTCGACCCCGAACACCCTCTCGCCGGCCAGCTGATGGGCGCTCTGTGGATACACATCCCCGGTGCGGGGGTGCGCCTGCAGTCGATCCGCTCCCCGGCTGTGATGGGCGGCCTGATCTTCGTGGGGATGCTGCTGCTCACGGGTGGGGCATTCACGCAACGCCGCCGGCGGCGGCACAGGCAGCAGCGGGCGGGCGGGAGCATCATGGATTCACCCCCGCAGTTTCCGCAGCACCCGGGGAACCCTGTCGTCGGCGTGCTGACGATCGGCCTGCTCGCGCTGCTCCCGTTCCTCGCGCTGGCGCTGTTCGCGTTCAGCCGCCCCCCCACTACGCGCCGTGCGGTCAACATCCCCTACAAGCAGAGCGGGAAGCTCTCCTACTCAGCCGACAAGGCGCCGGGGCCCGCCTACCCCGCCGGCCGTGCCAGCACCGGCGAACCACTCTTCACGGAGATCCTGCACGCGGTCGGGGTCCGGTTCGATTATCGGTTTGAAAGCGCAGCCAAACACGCGGTCACCGGGAAGGCCTCGCTGTCCGCGAAGATCACCTCGACGAGTGGCTGGCACACGACACTCGCGCTCGGTGCGCCAACGTACTTCCGAGGTGATCACGCGCTCGTCACGGGAACGCTCGACCTGGCATCTCTCGTCGCCCTGATGCAGCGAGTGGAAACCACGACAAAGGTTCGCGGCACCTATGCGCTCACGATCACCCCGCACGTGAAGGCGGACGGCAGGGTGGGTCACGAGCCGCTGCAAGCCACGTTCGCACCGGAAATCAAGTTCTCGGTCGTGGAAAGCGAGATCAAGCCGGAAGCGACGGGTGAATCGTCCGGCGCGACACGCTCGGCCGGTACGGGGTCGTCATCGAGCTCGGGATCACCCGCGCCGGACCAGTTCGCTCCGTCCAGCTCCGGCTCGGTGACCGGCAGCCAGAACGAACCAACTTCCTTGCCGTTCGGGATCGTGCGACCGTCGGTTGCAACGACGCGAGCGGTGGCGCTCGGCGCGATCGCGATCATCCTTGGTGTCCTGCTGGCGACGCTCGCGCTGCTTCGAGCAAGGGGCGCTCGCTTTGCGCCACGACAACGAGACGAGGGGGCGAGCATCCTGGCGCGGTACAGGCATCTGATCATCCCCGTCGCCCGCGTCTCGCCACTCCCCGGTGTGCCCGTGATCGACGTCGCCGACATGGACGCGCTTGCGCGGATCGCGGAGCACTACGACCGCTCGATCTTGTACGAGGTGACCGAGGACGGGCATGCCTTCTGGGTCGCCGACGAGAGTGGACAGTTCCGCTTCGTGCTCGACGCGCCCATCGCCGCCCCCGAGCAGGAGCTCGACGCGCCCGCATGGGAGCAGGACGCGCAGGCGGCGCCGGCCCCCGCGTGGAGCGAGGGCGACACCGCAGAGCTGCCGGCCGTCACAGCGTGGGCGCCGAGTTGGGAAGTGGTGGCGGCGTGGGAGCAGAACGGCGCAGTCGAGCCGGCCGCCGGCGAGCCCGTGTGGAGCGAGAACGGCGCAGTCGAGCGGACCGCCGGCGAGCCCGTGTGGAGCGAGAACGGAGCGGAGCAGCCGGTGAGCGAGGTGATGTGGACGGAATACGACGCCGCCGAGCAGGCAAGCGAGTTGACGGCACGGGCCCCGAACGGCGCGGCGCCCGCGCCGGCGTGGTCCGTCGAGGGCGAGAGCTTCGACCCGAACGGCGCCGACGCGCTGGCGAACGAGGTCTACGCGGACGAACTCGAGCTCGGAGGAGTCTTCACGGCATCCGGCTGGCAGCCGGCGCCTGCGGAGAGCGTCCCCGCGCAGCAGGCCGAGCCTGAGCACTGGCAGCCGCCGGACGAGGCACCCACGTTCGTGGACGCTGCAGCCACCCCCGCCCAGGGCGAGTACAGCGGCATCAGCAGGACCCGCGCGGGAGCGGTGGTCGTGCACGTCACCGGCTTCTAGCGACAACCGGGCCAGCGCGGCGGGGCCCTTGGTGGCGAGGCCGCCTAGACCTACTGTCTCTTCTTGGTACCTCGACGGGAAAGGGGCAGCATGGAGACCTGGGATGCGATCACCGCGCGGCGCGACGTACGGCAGTTTCAGGACCGTTCGCTGCCAGAAGAGGCACTCGAGCAAATCCTCGAGGCGGGCCGACGTGCGCCCTCCTCTCGCAACTGGCAGCCGTGGGACTTCGTCGTGGTGAGCAATCGCGACGAGCTGCGTGAACTGGCGACGGTCTGGCAAGGCGCGCGCCAGGTCGCCGACTCGGCGGCGACGATCGCGTTGGTCCTTCCACAGAGCGACGACGAGGCCGCGCGCGAGCGAGCGCACTACGACGCCGGCCAGGCCACGATGGCCATCCAAATCGCCGCTACCGATCTCGGGATCGGCTCAGGTCACACGGCCGTGGGGGACCAGGACAAGGCGCGCGCGATCCTGGGCGTGCCCGATGACCACTACGTGGCCTACCTGATCCCGCTCGGCTACCCAGCCGACCGGCCGCTGAAGCCGATCCAGAAACCAGACCGCAGGCCGTTTGACGAGGTCGTGCACTCGGGCCGCTGGTAGGCAGTGACGGAGGCCGGGTCGGCGCGGGTCTATTCGACGTGTACGAGGGTGCCGATCGGCGTGTATGGCCACACGCGGCCGGCGGTGGCGGGCAGCATCTCGACGCATCCGAGGCTCTGCGGGAAGCCGTACTGCGCGCGTTCGAAGCCGTGCAGCGCATCGCCACCGTTGAAGTAGCTGATCCACGGCACGCCCGGGTCTTTGTATTTGCTGCCATCAGGGTTGGTGCCGCTCATCGTTCCGGAGGCAATGTGCTCGTAGACGGCAAACGTGCCGAGCGCGGTCGGCGCCGAGGCGATGCCAGTGTTGACCGGCGTGCTGATGCGAGTCGAGCCGTCGTTCCACAGGTTGAGCGTCTGCGAGCCCTCGTTCACCATCACGAATGTGTAGCTCGCGGTGGTCTTCTGGTCGGCGATCGCCGCGTGCAGCAGCGCCCGCCACACGACCGGGCCGAGGAGCCCGTCTGTGGTGAGTTCGTGCGCGTTCTCGAAGGCCATGACGGCTCCGCGCATGATCTCGTCTTCGGTGCCGGGGCGCCACAGGGCGTCGAGCTGCGCGGGCACGTTGCCGTAGCGCCACGAGAAGCTGCCGGCGGGCGGATCGACCGCCGCGCGCTCCTGCGCCGCCGGGGTCGGCGCAACGGGGTGGGTCGAGGTGAACCTCAGCGGCAGGTATCCGAGCTGGGCGAGGATCTGCTGCGCGCGCACGGTCGAACCCGGCGGCACGGTCCACGTGGCGACACCCGTGCCGGTGCTGCCCGAGCCGTCGAGCAGGCGCACGCCGTGCGGCAGCACCAGCTTGACGGGAGTGTCCAGGCCGAAGCCGTAGCCGCTTGGTGTGAAGGCGAGCGTGTGACTGTCGATCGTGCGCCAGCGCCCTGAGACCGCGGGTTCCAGGTGCGGGTGTCCTTCGCCAAGCGCATCGGAGATGGGCTGGGAGAAGGTCACATAGATGGGGCTCGCGGGCGCGATTCTCGATCCCGGGGTCGGGCTGAGCACGGCGCTCGGGCCGGCGCCCGCCGGGAACCACGTCACCAGCGACGCTGCCGGCAGCCGCTCCCACGTGCGCGGTGCCCCCGCCACTTCGATCGAGCCCGCTTCGCCGCCGCGCGCGAGCGTGATCTCGCTGCTCGGGCGGGCGAGCGAGTGGTGGCGGAGATGTTCGGGCGCTCCATAAGCCACCCTGCTGACGGGCGTGTTGAACGCCAGCCGCAGCGGCGATCCCGCCGCGAGCGTCACGTAGCGGTCCTGGACGAGCGCACTGGGAGTGCGCAGCTGCAGCTGCTCGGTGGCGCGCCGACCTGCAAGCCACGCGATCCAGCCCGGGCGACGAACCGCAACTTCGATCGAGATCGGCTCACCCGGCTGGAGCTGGACCCGCGGCCACAGCCGCCCGTCGCTCACACTCACCGGAATCGTTCCCCCGTGCGGTCCGCGCACCCTGACGCTTTCGATCGAGCCTTTGGTCGCCGGCAGATCGACGCGCGCGAGCGCAGCGCCATCGGCGAGAACCGACGGTCGCGAGAACACGAATGCGAGCGCAGCGAACGCGAGCACGACCAGCAGCAGCACCAGCCCGAGGCCGAACAGAACGGGGCGCCAGCCGCGCTTGCGCGTCAGCGCCAGAGTCGGCGGATCGACGGCTTCGGAGCCGATATCCCGGCTGGGTTCGAATCTGCTCAGGCTCACGCGAAGTCCTTCAGACGAGGTAGCGCTCCGAGGAAGGTTAGTCAACTATCCGGTGATCACCGAACGGGATAGAGCGTGACCAGGGCGGCACTCCCTGCCGCCATCTTCAGCTCGAGCGAGCCGGGCGACCCGGACACGCGCGGCAGCGCTGCTGCGGCGTGCCAGGCGCCGCTGCCAGCGACAGCCCGTCCGCCGAGCCTCACACCGATCTTCGCCCGCAGCCCAGGCGCGCTCAGCCGCAGGATCGGCCCCGCGCGAAACGGACGCGGCAAGCGCAGCCTCACGACTCGTTGCGCCGCGCCGGTCGGCTGGAAGTTGACGAGCACGATGTGCAGGTTTCCGCTCGAGCTAGCGAACGCGGCCGCCGTCAGCGTCTGATCGCCCGCGGCGACATTTGTGCGGATCGGCTGATCACCGAGCAGGCTGCGGGCAAGCAGCAGCGCATACCACTCGGGGTTGGCGTGCAAAGCGCCGGCCGCCAGCTGCTGCGGGTCAGCGGCCACGAGCGGGCTGTAGCTGTCGGGTTCGCCGATCAGGTCGTGGAAGTTGATGCCCACGACGCCGCTGGTCATCGCGCGGGCGAGATAGTCGGTCGCCCACAGCGCCGAGGCGAACACGTTGCTGACGCCCGGCTGGCCGCGGCACGAGACGCTGTTGGTCTCGGCCATCCGGAGCGGGATGCCGCTTGCGTGTGCGGCCGCCGCCAGCTGCGCGAGAAACACGGTCTCGTGGGCACGCGTCAGCGGGCTCAGCAGGTCGCCGAGCGTCGGGGCATACGCCTGACAGCGCGTGAGCGGGTAGTAGTGCTCGGTGAGCAGCGCCGGGTGCTCACCGCTCGCCGTGTCTGTGACCCATGTGACGCTCAGCGCGCTGCTCGAGGCGTCGGGCCCGACGATCTGAACGCCCGGCGCGGCGGCGGCGATCGCCGCACGATAAGCGGCGACTTCGGTGAGGTAGTCGGCGAAGGACCAAGGGGTGCTGCGCAAACCGTCAGCGACGTAGCGGTCGGGCTCGTTACCGATCGCGATCCCCTCGAGGCTCGCGCCGAGCAACGACTGCGCCGTCCGCGCCTCCTGGGCCGCGGCAGCCGGTTCGTCGTGACCCAGGTTCACCGTCAGCAGCACCCGCCAGCCGGTCGCGTGGGCGAGGCCGGCGATGCCCGCGAGCTGTTCGGGACCGATCGTCGAATGCGCCCATGCCGGTGCCGCTCCTTCCGTCAGCCAAGCCGTTTCGGTGTCTGCACTGATGCCACCGAAGCGCATCACGCCGTCTCCAAGCGAGCGCAACAGGCTGACCAGGTCGCCGCGACTGGAGTAGCCCGCGAGCTCTGGCACGCTGCTGAGCTCGAATGACAGGCCGAGGAAGTCCTCGGGCACGGCTCCCCCGAGCGCAACCTGGGGATCGATCGTCACGCTCACCGGCACGCTCCCGTGCGCTCCGCTGGAGCGCGTCGAGACATGCGCGGCACGAGGCGCGGTGCTGTGTGCGGCGGGGACCGCGGGCTCGCCAAGCGCGAAGGACGCCGCGGGTGTGGCGAGTGCCGCGGCCACGCTCGCGGAGAGGATCGCGACGGCCAAGGCCAGTCCTCGTCGCGGAGCTATCGATGATCGATGCATGCTTTGCGGTCCGGGCAGAGCCACTCGAGCGACGCGTCTCATTCCTCAGGCGGGAGGACCACGACCTTGCCGGCGGCACGGTTCGCTTCCATGTAGCGGTGGGCGTCCGCGATGTCCGCCATCGCGAAGACACGGTCGAGATTGACCGTATAGCGGCCGCGCTGCACGGCGTCGATGATCTCCTGAAAGACGCTCGTGTAGCCGTCACGCTCGATCACGCCACTCGCGAAGCGGTGCAGGCGGATGTCGCGGCGCTGCGCCTCGGCTTCGACGCGCTCGGTGTCCCAGTCGTTCTCGAGGAAGCCCGTGATGCAGACGCGCCCACCGGCGGAGAGCGCGTCGAGCGCCTCGAGCATCGCGCCGGGTCCGACGAGCTCGCACAGCCCGTCTACCCCGTCAGGTCGCAGCGCGCGCACGACCTGGCTGAGCTCGTGCCCGTCGAGCACCAGCTGGTATTGCGCACCCGCCGTCTGCAGCGCGACGCGCTTGGCCTCCTGACGCGTGGTCGCGAGGACCAGCAGGCGCCGGTCCTTGCCCAGGGCGATCGCTGCCATACCGACCGACGACGTGCCGCCGTGCACGAGCAGCGACTCGCCCGCGTCCAGGCCGAGCTCCTGCAGGGTGCCCCACGCCGTACCGAAGCTCTCAGGAATCGCGCCCAGCTGTGGCCACTCGAGCGTGCTCGTCACGGGAATCACCTGACTGGCCGGCAACAGCGCGTACTGCTCGTAGCCGCCGTCGTAGTCGCGCCCCATTCCCCCCATCGCCGCGAGTACTCGCTGTCCGGGCTCCAGGTCCGACTCCGGCGCATCGACGACCTCGCCGGCGCACTCAATGCCGAGCACCCGCGGAAAGCGAACCGCATCGCCGGAGCCGCCCGCCCGCGTGATCAACTCGGCACGGTTCAGGCCGAAGGCGCGGACCCGCACCAGGATCCAGCCCGGACGCGCCTGCGGGATCGGACGCTCCTCGACGCGCAGCACCTCCGGTCCACCGGGCTCGTGGACAACCACCACCTTCATAGGCCCAGACGCTACAGCGTCGTGCGCTCATAACGGCCAATAGCGCGCGAACTGCGCCGCGGCGCGGGCCGTGAGCAGCGCCTCTGGCGCGGCTGAGCTGGGCGGGTCCTCGCCGGCGAGTGCGATCAGCGTCTCGCGAACGGACTCAGCGAGTGCGGCGGGTTCATAGCCGCCCTCGAGGATCACGCCGAGCGGGACCTCGAGCTGCTCGGCGAAATCGCGCACGTGGCGGGACAGCTCCGCGAATGAGCCACTCTCGAGGCGGCAGCCGGCGAGCGGATCGGCGCGATGCGCGTCGAAGCCTGCCGAGACGAGCACGAGCTGCGGCGCGAACGCCCGCGCGGCGGGCAGAACGATGTGCTCGATCAGTGACAGCCACAGATCCTCTTCAGAGCCGGCGGGAACGGGAAGGTTGATCGTGTAGCCCTCGCCGGGGCCCGAACCGACGTCCGCGAGCGCTCCGCTGCCGGGATATATGCCGGACTGGTGGATGCTCGTGAACAGGACATCCGCGCGTCGGCGGAACGCCTCGGCGGTGCCGTTGCCGTGGTGGACGTCCCAGTCGAGGATGAATACGCGGCTGAGCTCGAGCTCGCGGATCGCGTACTCGGCTGCGACGGCCACGTTGTTGAACAGGCAGAAGCCCATCGCACGGTCCGGTTCGGCGTGGTGGCCCGATGGCCGCACCGCGCAGAATCCGATGCGTGCGTCGCCAGCGAGCAGCGCCCTCGTCATCTCACACGCGCCGCCGGCGGCGTGCAGCGCGGCCCGGTATGACGGCTCGCCTACGGACGTATCGGGATCGATCGCGCCCCCACCCGCGAGTGCCAGCTCCTCGATCATGCGTATGAGCCGCGGGCTGTGGATCAGTTCGAGCTGCGCCTCATCCGCGGCGGGTGCCTGCCGACGCTCCCAACCGAGCCACCCGGCATTCGCGAGCGTGCGCTCGATCGCGAGCAGCCGTTCCGGCGTGTCTGGATGACCCGGGATATGCGCGCGCGGATCGTGCTCCAGACACGCCGGGTGGCTGTAGTAGAGCGGCGCTGCGCGGCTGGGCTCGGAGACACCGGGCACGCGTGTCAAGTTACCGGCAGCGACGCGGTTGCCCGCAGGACCTCGCGGCGTACCATGGGTGCCACGGTGTCGCGCTCGAAGAAGAAGTTCAAGGAACGCTCAGCCCTGGGGCGGTTCGGGATCATCGCGGTGACTGCCGCGCTGGCCTCGGTGGTGGCGAGCGCCGAGCGCGACCTGCAGCGCCGGCCGGCCGACGAGGTGCGCGGGAGCAAGACGCTGTGGCGCCTGCTCTGCCTGAACGCGATCGGCGCCGCTATCTACTTTCGTTGGGGCCGGCGCAGCGCAACTGCTAGCTAACCCTAGCTAGGCCTGGTACGCTGAGGGTATGGCCCGGGTGGGGATGCACGAAGCCAAGACTCAGCTCTCGAAGCTGGTCGAGCGTGCCGAAGCTGGCGAGGACGTTGTCATCCAGCGCAACGGGAAGGCGGCCGTGCGCCTTGTGCCCGTCGTCGAGGAGCCGCGGTCGCTTGCGTCCGTGCGCGGCGCCTGGCGCGGCCGCGTGCATGTGGCCGACGACTTCGACGAGCTTCCGAAGGACATCGCCTCGGTCTTCGGCGCCCGGTGAAGCTGCTGATCGATACCCATGCGGCGTTGTGGCTGCTGGACGAAGACAAGCGATTGAGTCCGAGCGCCGATCAGATGCTCACGGACCCCGCCAACGACGTGCTGCTCAGTGCGGCGGTCGTGTGGGAGGTCGCGATCAAGCAGTCGCTCGGTAAGCTCGACGTCCCCGAAGGGTTTTCGGCGTTGCTAATCGACGCGGGAGCGACGCCCTTGCCGGTCAGCATCGAACACGCACGGGCAGTGGGCTCCCTGCCATGGCACCACCGCGACCCATTCGACCGCCTGCTGGTCGCTCAGGCGAGTCTCGAGAGCGCAGTCGTCGTTTCCAGCGACGATAGGCTCCGCGCCTATGACGTGGAGGTCGCCTGGTAGGTGTCATCTTGGCTCTGGGCCGCTCACCCCAGGACCCCCCAGTCATGCGAGGCGCCGGCCTCGTTCTCGGCCTCGTTCTCGATAAACGACGGAGCGACCTATAGTCGAGATTGTTCCCGGCCAAAGAGAGGATCGTCGTGCAAGTCGAGATCTGGTCTGACATCGCGTGCCCGTGGTGCTACATCGGCAAGCGACGCTTCGAAGCGGCGCTGGCCGAGTTCGAGCATCGCGACGAGGTTGACGTGCGATGGCGTAGCTTCGAGCTCGACCCCGGAGCCCCGCACGAGCGCGTCGGCGATAACGCCGAGCGACTGGCGCAGAAGTACGGCATGACGGTCGAGCAGGCGCGCGCTTCCGAGCAGCAGCTCATCGACGTTGCGGCCGGCGAGGGCCTCGGGTTTCGCTTCGACGTTGCCCGCAGCGGGAACACCTTCGATGCCCACCGTGTCGTGCACTTGGCCGAGAGCCACGGGCTGCAGGACGCCATGAAGGAGCGCCTGCTGCACGCATACTTCACGGAAGGCGAGCTGATGTCCGACCACGACACGCTCGTGCGGCTGGCCGCGGAGGTGGGCCTCGAGGAGCAGGAGGTTCGGGAGCTGCTCGCGGGCGATCGCTACGCCCAGGAGGTTCGCGACGACGAGCGGACGGCCGACCAGTTTGGGATCAGTGCGGTGCCGACGTTTGTGGTGGCGCGCCGAGTCGGCGCCTCGGGCGCCCAGCCGCCTGACGCGCTGCTGGAGCTCTTGCGCCAGGGATGGGCCAAGCGCACCCCAGCGTCGACGCTCGCATAGGATTGGGGCGGTGGCGATCTTCGAGAACCTGAACACGCTCGCCGGCGACCCACTGAGCGCGACGGACCTGGACGGACGCGCTGTGCTGGTCGTCAACGTCGCCTCCCGCTGCGGCTTGACCCCGCAGTACACCGGCCTCGAGCGGCTGCAGGAGCGCTACGGCGAGCGCGGCTTCACGGTCCTCGGCGTTCCGTGTAACCAGTTCGGCGAACAGGAGCCGGGAAGCGCCGAGGAGATCGAGAGGTTCTGCTCCACCACCTACGGCGTGAGTTTCCCGATGACAGAGAAGCTGGACGTGAACGGACCCGAACGCCACCCGCTGTACAGCACGCTTAGCGCCACCGCCGATCAGGCTGGCGAGGCGGGCGACGTGCAGTGGAACTTCGAGAAGTTCCTGATCTCACCCGGTGGCCAGCCGGTTGCGCGCTTTCGCCCCACGGTCGAGCCCGAGTCAGCCGAGCTGACAGCCGCCATCGAGGCTGAGCTACCAGCCTGATCTGAGCTACCGCCGCTCGCCGCAGCGGCTGCACTCGCACCAGCGCGAGCAGGTGTTCGCTCGCCACTGCCAGCGGTGTCCGAGCAGCACGCAGATCGTCATGGCCCTAGCGTGGCACGAGGCTCGGCTCTCTTGAATACCGCAAATGCGCGGTTTTGAGCCGCGGCCAGCAGCGTGTTCGCACGCGCCCGAGAGGATTCGAACCTCTGACCTTCGGTTCCGTAGACCGACGCTCTATCCAGCTGAGCTACGGGCGCAGAGGGTCGTAGTCTACCGCCGCTCTCCGGCCTGCCCCCAGAGCGTCGCGAACAGCGACCGCCGGCCGCCGTGGTTGCGGTGCTCGCACAGATAGATGCCCTGCCACGTGCCGAGCGCGAGCCTGCCGCCGCTGACCGGCAGCGTCAGCGTCGGGCCCAGCAGCGATGCCTTGATGTGCGCCGGCATGTCGTCAGCGCCCTCGAACGTGTGCGTCCACAGCGCGCTACGCTCGGGCACGGCGTCGTCGAACCACGCTTCGAAATCATGGCGCACATCCGGGCTGGCGTTCTCGTTGAGCGTCAGCGACGCCGACGTGTGGCGGATCAGCAGGTGCAGCAGGCCAACCTCGATGCCGGCCAGCTCAGGCAGTGCGCCCAACACCTCGCTGGTCACGAGATGGAATCCTCGCGGAAGCGGACCGAGCGTCAGCTCGCGCTGGAGCCACGTGTCAGCCGGCGGCGGTTCTTCTCGCGTGGCCACGCGTCCACCATAGGCGCTCGCTCCAGCGCCGCTGGCTTGTCGGCGCCGGCGTCGGCGCCGCATGGGCGCGCAACTCGCCTGCGGTCGGCGTGTTTGTACCAGCAGGAGTGACCGCGAACAGACGCGGGTAGCTCGTAACCCATGCGTACCGACCGGTCGCTCAACAGAGGAGAAACTCAGATGCGAAGAGCATTCACCTGTATCGGGGCGCTCGCGGTAGCGCTGATGGCCATGACGGCCGTCGCCTCGGCCGCGCCGAAAATCACGTTCAAAGCCAAAGCAGTGCCGATCTCCGGCTTCCCGCACACCGGCAACATCAAGGGCGCAGGCGCCGCCGACCAGGCCGAATTCACGATCACCGGGACCGAATACCTCGGCTCCCCGCCTCCGGTCATCGGCGTCAACGTGTTCCTGCCGAAGGGCACCAAGCTGCACACGAGCGGCTTCCCCACCTGCTCGAAGGCGACGCTCGAACAGTTCGGGCCGATCAAGTGCCCCAAAGGCTCGGCCGCCGGACCGATCGGCACCGTCCTCGGCTACGTGACCTTCGGCGGTGAACGCGTCGAAGAGAAAGCCGAACTTTCCTCGTTCTACTCGCCCGGCGGCGGGCTGGAATTCTTCACCGACGGCCACTCGCCGGTGTCGCTGGAAATCCTGTCCACCGGCCACTACGTCAACATCGGCGGAGCGGGCGGCTATGGCCCCGAGCTCAAGACCAAGGTGCCGCTCGTCGCGAGCGTGCCTGGTGCTCCATACGCGTCGGTCAAGACGATCACCGTCAAGGTCGGCTCGGCGATCAAGTCACACGGCAAAACCGTCTACTACGGCACTGTGCCCAACACGAAGTGCCCCAAAGGCGGTTTCCCGATCAAGACGGAAGTGATCTTCGCCGAAAACGGCGAAGAATCGAAACCCGTAACGGTTTCGCAGACGACCAAGACCCCCTGCCCCCGCCCCTGACAGCACGGTAGGTAGGCGGACGCCGGCCGAGCCGAGGCGACGCGCGGAAGCGTTGCCCTCGGCGGCCGGCTCCTCTCGCGGCCACGTGTGGGACCATCCACGCGATGCCCGACAGGCCAAGACCTGCGCTCGGTCTCCTCGTCGGGCTGGCCCTCGCGCTGCTCGCCGGCTGCGGCGGTAGCTCAGCGGCTCGGGACACACCCTCTCGCGAATCGCCGTCAGCTGCGAGCGCCGCCAGAGCGAGCTTTGTCGCGCACGCAGAAGCGATCTGTCGCACGCTGAGCGCACAGGAGCAGCCGCTCAAGGCCCGCCAGGAATCACTCAAGCGAGTTCCCAGTGCGGCCGTCGCCGACAGTGAATTCGTCGCGCTCGTGCGCCAGCTGGTGGTGCTCTCGCGCACCGCCGACGGCAAGCTTCGGGCGCTCGCACGCCCGGCCGGCGACGCCCAGAACATCGAACGACTCCTGACGAGCTTCTCGCAGCAGCTCACCGAGGTAACAGACGTGGCAAACGCCGCGGCCAAACAGGAAAGCGCCGTTGGCGAGGCGGCCGTCCTGGAGCTCCGCAGATCGATCGCCCAGAACATCGCGCCCGCGGAGAGGTACGGCATGAAGGCCTGTGTCAGTTCGGAATGACCGGCGCCGCGATCTGAGACACGTGTCCAGCATGTCCCGAGACACAACAACAACACGGAGAGGGGGGTGTGTGGTTGCTGCTGATCGGCGACACATGTGTCAGGACATGGGAGACACCAACGTGATGGGGGTCTTCTGTGGAGATGGCGCGGTATCTGGTCGAGGCGCATGTGTTGGAGGGACGTCCGGTCGGTGAGCTTGCGGCTGCGCATGGCGTGCATCGCAGCTGGATCTACAAGCTCCTGGCCCGCTACCGAGAAGGCGGCGTCGAGGCGCTGGCGCCACGCTCGAGACGACCGCGATCATGCAAGCACGGGACACCTGAGAGAGTCGTGCAGGAGATCGTGGCGCTGCGCCACCAACTCGCGCAGGAAGGCCACGACTGCGGCGCAGCGACGATCGCCTACCACCTCGCCGAACGCATCAATGAGGTTCCTTCCAGGGCGACGATCTGGCGAATCCTCAAACGAGAGGGATTGATCGTCCCTCAACCACAGAAGCGACCCCGCTGCTCGCTGATCCGCTTCCAAGCAGACCTACCAAACGAGACCTGGCAGACCGACATCACGCACTGGCAGCTCGCCGACGGCGAGCACGCAGAGATCCTCAACTTCATCGACGACCACTCCCGCCTGTTCCTCGCCTCCGACGCCTACCCGACGACCAAAGCCCAAGACGTCGTCGACAGCTTCCACAAGGCAGCCAGCCTGCACGGCCTACCCGCATCGCTACTCAGCGACAACGGCGCGGTCTTCACCGCCAGCCCCCGCCACGGCAAGGTGCTGCTCCAGTCAGAGCTCCAACGGCTCGGGATCGCCTCCAAGAACTCAAGGCCCTACCACCCACAAACCTGCGGCAAGATCGAGCGCCTACACCAGACCCTGAAGCGCTACCTCGCCAAGCAGCCCGCCGCAGAGAACCTCCCAGAGCTACAGAGCCAGCTCGACACGTTCGTCCACTACTACAACGACATCCGCCCCCACAGAGCCCTCGACGGGCGCACACCGCTACAGGCCTACAGCACCCGCATCAAGGCCAAACCCACCAACGGCGCCTCCCACACACCAACCCACTTCAGGGTCCGCCAAGACAAGGTCGACGAAACCGGCAAGGTCAGCCTGCGCTACCACAGCAAGCTCTACAAAATCGGGCTAGGAAGAGCCCACAAAGGCCGCACGATCAAGCTCCTGATCGCCGACCAGCACATCCGCGTCATCGACCTCCAAGGACAGCTCATCCGCGAGCTCACACTCGACCCCACCCGCAACTACCAGCCCCTCACACCCGCCTAACCCGTCTACCATCACCCGAGACATCAGTCTCCGATGTCCTGCGACACAACACACGGAGAGGGGGGGATTCGAACCCCCGAACGAGGTTTCCCCCGTTACGCGATTTCCAGTCGCGCCCGTTCAACCGCTCCGGCACCTCTCCAGCACGATGTCTCGCCGAGCTGTCTCGGCGGCGGCGCCCCCTAGGCTACGACACCGTCGCCCGCCACGTTGCTAGGCTCCCCGCATGCTGCTCGCAACCAACGAAGCCTTCAGCAAGACCTTCGGTCTCGCCGTGACGTTCATCGGCATCGGGATCATCGTCAACCTCATCCTCATCTACGTCGCCATCCAGGTTCGCGGCGAGCACCGCCAGAACCGGGAATATCTCGAGACGCGCCGGCCTCCCGGCACCTGACGCGCAGGCGCAGCTTCACAGCGCAGGTGCGCAGCCTCAGCTCGAGGTCGAGGTCGAGGCCGCTTCTTCCTCGTGGGTTTGTTCGCGTGCACGGCGGTACTCGTTGACGACGATGTCCGTGAGCTCCTCCACAGAGGTCTCGGCGGTCGGCTTGTCCAGCGCGATCACCCCGTCCTGGATCATGCTCACGCGGTCGCACGCCTCCAGGACGTGGACGTAGTTGTGCAGGATCATGATGATCGAGACACGGCCCTCCGCCTTCAGACGCGCCACGAGGTCGAGGATCTGGGCGCCCTCTTTCGCGCCCATCGCCGCCAGCGGCTCGTCGAGCAGGATGATGTCGGCATCCCCGTTGACGGTGCGCGCCACCGCAATCGCCTGACGCTGTCCGCCCGATAGGCGCGCGACGGACACGTCGATCCGCGGAATGTTGATCCCGATCTGATCGAGCGCCTCGCGGGCCTCGCGCTTCATCCGTCGGTTGTCGAGCAGCGGCAGCGGTTTCAGCATGCGCTCACGGCGCAGGAACAGGTTGTGGTAGACGGACAGTTCGTCGATCAGCGCGAGGTCCTGATAGACGGTGTCGATGCCTTTCGCGCGCGCGTCGTCAACGCTTTTGGGCTGATAGTCCTCACCGTGCAGCCACATCGTGCCCGAGTCCTGCTTCTGGAAGCCGGAGATGATCTTGATCAGCGTCGACTTGCCCGCGCCGTTGTCGCCGAGCAAGCCCAACACCTCGCCCTTTTTGAGGTGCAGGTTGACGTCGCGCAGCGCCGTCACCGGGCCGAAGCGCTTGGCGATGTGCTCGACGCGCAGGACGTCGTCCGGCGCCGACGTCGGGCCGACGACGGCGTGCTCGATGACCGGGTCAGCCACCGCCGGCGTGCCCTCTGCGCACGCGCCCGACGTAGACGTTTGCCGTCATCGCGATCACGATCGCGAGGCCGGTGTAGAAGAGCAGGTAGTTGGCGTTGACGCCCTGCAGGATCAGCCCGTCCTTCAAGATGCCCAGGAACAGTGCGCCGATGAACGCACCGACCACGGTGCCCGAGCCGCCCGTCAAGAGGGTGCCGCCGATGACCGCTCCCGCGATCGCGATCAGCAGCAGTTCGTTCGGTCCCGACGGGTCAGGCTGGATCGTCTGGGAGCGGATCGCCTCGAGCAGGCCTACCAGCCCCGCCAATCCTGCGCACAGCACGAAGTTGCGGATCGTCACCAGCTTCACCCTGACACCCGCCTCAGCGGCGCCCAGCTTGTTCGATCCGATCGCGACGGTATAGAGGCCCCAGCGCGTGAACGTCAGCACGACCTGGAGGATCACCACGATCGCCACAGCCCAGATCAGCTCGGAGTAGACGCCCGCGCCGAAGATCTTCGCGAACGTGCCGACGTGGTTGACTTTTTCAACGAGCACGATGCTGTGCCCGTTGACCACGTGGTGGACTTTGACTTCTGTCTGCGTCACCTGAGCTCCGGGCGTCGCCACAGGCGTGCCGTGGGACAAGAGCAGGCTGAGCCCCTCAAACGTGAACAGCATGCCGAGCGTCGCCACAAACGAGCTCACGCCGAGGAACGCCACGAACGCGCCGTTGACCGCGCCGACGACCATGCAGATGAGGAGCGCGATGATCGCCGAGGCCACCAGGCCCATCCCGGCCGTATCGAGCTTGTAGAAGACGATCGGAGCGAACATGTACATGCCTCCGATCGAGAGATCGATCTCGCCGAGGATCATCACGAACACCTCGCCCGCGCCCAAGAGCGCAAGCGGCGCGAAATACGGCAACAACGTCTTGAAGTTTTCGCCCGTGAAGAACGTGCTCGTGTTCGCGGAGAAGTAGATCGCCACGATGATCGTGACGACGATGATGCTGCCCTCGCGCAGCGAAAGGCCGCGCTCGAGCAGGCGACGCGGCACCGACGGGGCGGCCTGGCGCGCTGGCGCCATGCCGCCCCCCGACATCGTCGGTTTCTCGGGCGAGGCGGGCTCTCCGGCCACCTTCGCCATTGCTTACGCCGCCGTACCCGCCGGGATCGGAACTACCTTGGCTTCCGCGGACGTTCCCTCGAAGCGGCTCTTCGAATTGACGTACGGAGCGACCGTTTCTTTGTTGAGGAACTTGAGACCCGTGTCGACTTCCGCGGGGCCGGTCAGCGTCCCGGATACCTGCCACAGGAACAGCTCCAGAACCGGCAGGAACCCCTGCAGATACGGCTGCTGGTCGATCGTGAATTCGATGTTGCCTTCTTTCAGCAGCTTCTGCGTCTGTTCGGTGAGGTCGAAGCCGCCGGCGTGGATGCCTTTGCTCGCGAGCCCGAACTTCTGCATCACTTTCGCCAGCGATTCGGTGCTGCCGCCGTCGACCGCGTACATGCCCTTCGCTTCTTTGTGGCTCTGATACCACGCTTCGATCGCCGGCTGCTCCTGCGCGACGGCGGCACCCGTTGCGACCGAGTGCACGGTGATCGACGCGCCCGAGTCCTTGATCGCCTTTTCAGCGCCTTCGATGCGCGGCTGCAGGTTGGCCGAGCCCGGCGTGGCGATGAACAGGCCGACTTCGCCCGAGCCGACCGCAGCGACGATCCGCTTGCCCATTTCTTCGCCCGCCAGTTTCAGGTTCTGGCCGACGTAGGCGAGGCGAGCGTTGCCGGGGGCGTCAGCGTTGTAGGCGACCACCGGGATTCCCGCCTTCAGCGCCGTTTCGACCGGCGCGTTGAACGCGTGCAGGTCGATCAACGCGACCGCGATGCCGTGAGCGCCGCTCGTCACAGCGGTGTTGAGCGCGGTGACCATCTGGGCCACGTTGCTGTTTTCCGAGCCCGTCCACTGGTATTCGCAACCAAGCAGTTTGGACGCGTCCGCGGCGCCGTACTGCGTGGGCGTGAAGAACGGGTTGGTCGTGACGTGGTTGACGAACACGAACTTGTATGTGGGGTGCGAGCCGAACACGCTCGCGGATCCCCCGCTGCTGCTCGAAGCGCTCGAGCCGCACGCGCTCAGGATGCTGCCCACTGAGCCGGCGGCGATGCCGGTCAGGGCGGTGCGGCGCAGGAACGCGCGACGGTCGAAGCCCGGTCGGTCGACGTCTGGTCGGTCGAGGTAGTCGAGCTGCTCGACTGCTTCGTGGGCCTGGTCGGTATCTGGCATTGCTCCTCCTCTACTCGCAGGGCCGCAGCGTCTACGCTGCTTCGACTTCTACCTTCGCGCTAAACCACACCTCGCGTCAACCCCAGATTGAGCACGGCTGCATTTTAGTCCCGGAGACTCCCAATTCGATAGGCCGATCGGTTCACGCGCCAACAGCGAGGCGTCGCGTTCGGTATACCCTCGGGAGATGGCTGGTAAGCCCGCCGAGCCGCCCCACCCGAGCGAGCACGAGCACCAGCCAGGCGGCGAGCCCGAGTTCGAGCGCATCGGGCCGCTCGCGGTCGAACGCCACGTCAAAGACGACGGGCGTGCGCTGATCCTCTACTGGGACGTGCGGCGCGCCGGGGATCCGCCGCGGCCGTCGTGAGCGAGCTTCGCTTCGAGGAGCTGCGCGGCGAGGAGGTCGTCTACGCGATCGACCGCCAGGATCGGACCTTCCTGCCGGCGCGCGACCACTGCCCGCTCGACCCCACCCGCCCCGGCGGGCCGCAGACAGAGATCCCGTTCCCGGCATTCGAGATCGCCGTCTTCGATAACCGCTTCCCGGCATTCGAGGCGCCCTCCGGCACCGCCGAGGTCGTCGTCTACACCGACGACCACGACTCGTCCTTCGGCGCGCTCGCGCCGGAGCGGGCCGAGGCCCTCATGTGGGTCTGGCGACACCGCTACATCGAGCTCGGCGCGCGCGAGGACATCGACTACGTGTACATCTTCGAGAACCGCGGTGTCGAGGTCGGCGTCACGCTGCACCACCCACACGGCCAGATCTACGGCTACCCGTTCCTGCCTCCGGTGCCCAAGCGCGAGCTCGCGGCCGATCGGCGTTTGGGCGGCTGCGCGCCGTGCGCGCTGCTCGAGCGCGAGCTGCGTGACGGCCTGCGCGTGGTGCACGAAAACGACAGCGCCGTCGTGTACGTCCCCTACGCAGCGCGCTGGGCCTACGAAGCGCACGTCGTGATGCGCGCTCACCGCACCAGCCTGCACGAGTGCGCGCCGGTCGAGCTGCGTGAGCTCGCCGGCGCCCTGCAGACGCTCGTGCGGGGATATGACGCCCTGTTCGAGCGTCCGTTCCCCTACGTCATGGCCCTGCACCAGGCGCCGACCGCGAGCCCCGAGCATGCCGCCGCCGCAGGCATTCCCGCCGGGCATGGACATCTGCACGTCGAGTTCTACCCGCCGCTGCGCACCGCCGAGAAGCTCAAGTACCTCGCCGGCTCCGAGCAGGGCGCCGGCACGTTCATCTCCGACACGCTGCCCGAGGAGTCAGCCGCAAAGCTGCGCGAGGCGATCGCACGTGGCGCCTGAGCGTAGCCGCGCGTTCGCCCCTGGTCGCGTCAACCTGATCGGCGAGCACACCGACTACAACGACGGGCTCGCGCTGCCGTTCGCGATCGCCGATGGCGTCGCCGTCAGCGCCGAGGCGGCGCCTCCCGGCTCGTCCGGTGTCGGTCGCATCAGCGTCTACGCGCGCGAGCTGCACCAGCACGACGAGTTCGACGCCTCCAGCCCCGAGCGCGTCCGCGGCTGGCGTGCCTTCGTACGCGGTGTCGTCGCCGAACTCGCCCGCGTGGGCCTGCCGTTGGGCGGCGCGAAGGTCGAGATCAGCGGCGGTGTGCCTCGCGGCGCCGGGCTGTCCTCCTCAGCCGCGCTCGAGGTCTCGCTGTGCCTCGCCCTCGCCGACATCAGCGGTCAGGCCCAACCACTGGCGCGGATCGAGATCGCGCGCCTGTGCTCGCGCGTGGAGAACGATTGGGTCGGCGCGCACACGGGCCTGCTCGACCAGCTCGCCTCGCTGTACGGCGCGCCCGACAGCGCCGCCTACATCGACTTCCTCACGCTGAATATCGAACAGGTGCCGCTGGTGCTCGGCGATTGGCGGCTGGTGGTGCTCGACTCGGGCGACCGCCACCTGCACGCGAGCTCCGGCTACAACGAGCGACGCGCCGAGTGCGCCCGCGCGTGCGAGCTGCTCGGTGTGTCCTCGCTGCGCGACGCAAGCCTCGACGCCAGCGAGCAGCTGCCCGAGCCACTGAACCGGCGCGTGCGGCACGTGCTCAGCGAGAACCAGCGCGTGCGCGACACCGTCGCCGCGCTGCGCGCCGACGATCTCGGCGCCGTCGGCGAGCTCCTGGACGCATCCCACGCCAGCCTCCGTGATGACTACGAGATCTCCACCCCCGCCGTCGATGCCGCCGTCCGGCGCCTGCGCGAGGCAGGCGCAAGCGGTGCGCGCTTGGTCGGCGGCGGCTTCGGCGGCAGCGTCCTCGGCCTGTTCGCGCCCGACGTCGCCCACCCAGCCGACGCTCGCGAGGTGCGCCCCGGCGCCGGGGCGCACCTGCTGCGGCGCTCGTCGGCGGCATGACGCTCTTTCACAGACGGGCGATGACCAGCGCGCACGCCGTCACGACGACGGCCAGCGACATCGCCGCGAGCGCGCCGTCCAACGGGCGCAGCAGCCCCGTCAGCGACAGCGGTTCGGTGCTGCCGTCGTTGAGCGTGCGCGTCCCGCTCACCGCCAGCGTGCGCCTGCGCAGCTCGCGCGCCGCCGAGCTCAGGCGCCGCTGCGCGACGCTCATCGCCATGCAGCCCGCCGCGATCAGCACGCCCGCCGGGGCCAGTGTCTCTGCGTTGATGAAGTAGCCCGTCAGCGCCGGGAACGCCCCCCAGCCGAGCGCGAACCACGCATCGCTGTGGAAACGCCCGCCCCACCACTCGAGGTTGTACGCCGGCAGGAACACCGCGCCCGCCAGCACGAACGGCACCAGCCACACCGTCACGCTCAGCACGCCCGCCACGCCGATCGCCAACGCGCCCAGCAGCCCCAGCACGCCGCACAGCGCAAGCGCGCGGCTGCTGATACGCGTCCCCAGCGGCCGGTCGTGCAGCTCGTCGAGCGCGTGCGCCGCCACGCCCACCGCCAGCGCGAACGCCGCCAGACCCCACAGCAGACGGTTCGCGTACAGATGCGGCGCCGCCGCCGCGCCCAGCGCGAAGTAGCTCAAGTGCCACGCCGTGTACGGCGGGTGCAACAGCGTCAGCGCATCGCCCACGCGCCCGCCGCCGATCGCGTAGAAAGCCGGGCGCTCGCGGGTGATCGCCATCGTCGCGCTCAGTCCCTGCGCTTGCTCGCGCACATCACTACGCCGCCGCCGAGGCTCATGCGCCGCACGCTCACGCCCTCCAGCCCCGCCTGCCCCCAGTAGCCCACGATCTGCTCCAGCGTATGGCGCTCGTAGAAGCCGCGGATGCTCGGTCCCAGAAAGCGCCCCACTTGCGCCCACTCGCGCGACGCCAGCCGTCCCAACGTCGGCAGTCCAATCGCCGTGTACATACGCCACGCAGCACGCGCCGGCGCCCACGGCGGCACACCGAACTCCAGCGACGCCACACGAGCGCCTGGGCGGACCACGCGCGCAAGCTCGCGCACCGTCGCCGCCGGATCATCCACGTAGCGCAGCAGATACGTGAACGTCAGCCCGTCGAAGCTCGCGTCCGCAAACGGCAACGACTCC
The DNA here is from genome assembly GCA_963737025.1 of uncultured Solirubrobacteraceae bacterium. GTDB lineage: Bacteria > Actinomycetota > Thermoleophilia > Solirubrobacterales > Solirubrobacteraceae > Palsa-744. Next base: position 1,909 of record CAVTRA010000003.1, on the reverse strand, counting down.
GCCTGTCCTTCAATCAGCTCCACGCGCGGCGTCGCGCCCACGCCGGATGCGAAGCGGGCGCGGGCTGCCGCGAGCATCTGCTGGCTCTGGTCGATGCCCACCACCGAGCAGTCCGCCCGCGCCAGCAACTCCGCCGCCACCATGCCCGTGCCGGTCGCCACGTCCAGTATCCGCTGTCCCGCCTGCGGCGCAGCCGCGCTCACCAGAGCGCGACGCCAGCGCGGGTCCTGCCAAAAGCTCAGCGCCGCCGACAGCTCGTCATAGCGACGCGGCAGGCCGCTGAACAGCTCCAGCGCCTCGCGCTTGCGAGGCGAGCACTCTTCTGTGTAAGCGACGCCTGAGACGTCGCTGGACGCGGGCAAGCTCATTGTGTTCGCCGATCTGACAGGCTAACCGCGAGCGCGCCAAGGCGCGGCGCTCCGATCCCCTCCCGCCACGCGTCATCGATCGGTTCCGAGGTCAACATCGCAGACACCCACTACCCACAGCATCCCCGCGTCATGCTCGTCACCGGCGCCTCCAGCGGCATCGGCGAAGCCACCGCGCGGCGGCTCGCGCGTGAGCCGAACAGCTCGCTGGTGCTCATCGCCCGGCGCGAGGAGCGGCTACGCGCGCTCAGCGACGAGCTCGGCGGCACCTTCCTCGCGCTCGACCTCGTCGACGACGACGCGCCCGAGAGCATCCGCGATCACGTGCTCGAGCACTACGGGCGGCTCGACCTGCTCGTCAACAACGCCGGCGCCTCCTGGCGCGCACGCTTCGCAGAGGGCGGCTACGAGAACGTGCAGCGCACCATGGCGATCAACTTCGATGCCCAGGTCCGCCTCACCGACGCTCTGCTGCCGTTGCTGCGCTCAAGCGCGCCCAGCGCGATCGTCAACGTCGCCTCCACCGCCGCCGCGTCGCGCGCGCCGGCACCGGCGCGTAAGCGCCTCCAAGTTCGCCCTCGCCGGCTGGTCCGACGCGCTGTGGGCCGAGGAGCTCCCGCACGGCGTGCACGTCGGGCTCGTGCTCCCCGGCTTCATCTCCACCGAGGGCTTCCCCCAGTCCGAGCTCACCGCCAAGCCGTGGACGCGCTGGATCGTCTCCACTCCCGAGCGCGCCGCCGACGCCATCTACGAGGCCGGTCTCGGCGGCGTCCCGAGCGCTACGTGCCACGAGCCTACGCGCTCGCCGCGGCGCTGCGCGTGATCGCGCCGCGCTCGTGCGGCGCGCGCTCGGCGGCAGCGCCGGCGCCGTCATCACCACCGCCACCGGACCCGATCTCGCCGAGCGGCGCAACGGCACCGGGTCCAGGGCCAACTGCTAGCGTCCAGCTGCCCCGCGTACAGCGCGAACACCGCGCCCTGCGGGTCTGCCACGACCGCGATCCTGGCCACCTCGATGTCGATCGGCCCCGCGATCTTGCTGCCGCCCAGCTCGCCCAGCCTCGCGAGCGCCGCTCGAGGTCCTCGACGCCGAAGTACACCAGCCAGTTCGGCGGCGACGGCGGCGTCAGCCCGCGCATGCCGCCGTTGAAGGCGCCGTTCTCGATCCCCATATAGCGCCCCATCCCCCCGAGGTCCGCCACCTTCCAGCCGAACAGCTCGCCGTAGAACGCAGCCGAGGCGTCCAGGTCGGGAGATCCCAGCTCGTTCCACACCAGCGCCCCGGCCGGTTCACGAGCCCCGCGCCGACGCGATCGCGCGGCTCCCACAGCATGAAATACGCGCCCTGCGGGTCCTGAACCACCGCCATCCGCCCGACACTCATCACGTCGAACGGCGGCGCGTGCAGTGTCGCGCCCAGCTCCTTCGCGCGCTCAGCCACCGCGTCGGCGCCGTCCACCGAGATGTAGGAGTTCCACAGCGGCGGCACGCCCGCGTCCCGCTGCTGCTGAGGCTGCGCCGCGATCGCCGCGACCGGCTTG
>CAVTRA010000002.1:0-825069 GCA_963737025.1 uncultured Solirubrobacteraceae bacterium | reverse complement strand
GGTCTCCAAAACCGCAACGCCAGGTTCGATTCCTGGGTCCCCCGCTCGAGCGCGGTGATGCGGAATCTCGCTCTGGTGTGCGAGATTCCGCCCTCGCGTTCGGCGTGCTGGCGGTCTCTGGGGCGTTGCAGGGTCCGCCGCAGCCCTTGAGGTGGTCCCTTCGAGAGTCGATGCATCTGCTAATCTGCATAAAGCTGATCGGAAATCTGATGAAGATCGACGTGCACCAACATCTCTGGACCGAGCCGCTCGTTGAGGCGCTCGCCTTGCGCAGCGAGTTTCCGTTCGTCCGACGCGAGCACGGTCTGACCGTGCTCTACCTGTCGGACGAGCGTCCCTATGTGATCGACCTCTCGGGCGAGGATCCCGAGGGGCGCTCCGCGCTGGTATTGAGCGACGGGCTCGATCGGGCGCTCGTGTGCCTGTCGAGCCCGCTGGGCATCGAGTGGCTCCCACGCGAGCAGGCGAGGCCGTTGATCGACGCCTATCACGACGGTGCGCTGTCGCTTCCCGAGCCGTTTGGCGTTTGGGCGGCAATCGCATTGGATCACGCTGACCCGGATGACATCGACCGTGCGCTCGCTCGCGGATGCATCGGCCTGTCGCTCCACGCGGGCGCGCTCGCGGGCGTTGAGGCCCTGACCGCGACCTCCCCGCTGCTGGCACGCCTCGAAGCTCGCGGGGCGCCGCTGCTCGTGCACCCGGGCCCGCGAATGGGCGCCCGTGCCCATCGGGCAGGCAGCGAGACGTCTCTGGAGGAGCCACTGTGGTGGCCGGCGCTCACGCGCTACGTGGCCGCCATGCAGGCCGCGTGGCTCGCCTTCCTCGCGGTGGGACGCCCGCGCCATCCGCGGCTACGCGTGATCTTCTCGATGCTCGCGGGGCTCGCGCCGCTACAGGCTGAGCGGCTGGCCTCACGCGGCGGACCGCGTCCGTCCCTGCCCGACTCGCTTCTCTTCTACGAGAGCTCCTCCTACGGGCCCGCGACGGTGCGCCTGCTAGCGGACCTCGTCGGCCCCGAGCAGCTTCTTTACGGATCAGACCGACCGGTAGTCGAGCCGGCCGAGCTCGGCATGCCCGATGGCGTCGCGTGGGGCCCGACCGTCGAGGGCACGCGCCGTGCGCTCGGCGCGTGGCAGACGGCGACACCCCCGGCGGTGCCGGTATGAGCGTTGTGGCGCAGCACGCCCGGACGCAGTTCGAGGCCTCCGCGGGTGCGATCGATCCACGGGAGCTCGCCACCGTGCCGCGCCCGCAGGGGCGCGATCTTTCCGCGACCGAGCTCCAGGCGTTTGTAGCCGAGCTCGCCGACCGACCCGAGCTGTGGATCCAGCTCGTCAAGCACGACTCCACCCAGCGCGTGTATGAGGAGCTGTTGAGCGATGAGCATCTGACGGCATGGCTGATCTGCTGGATGGACGAGCACGACACCGGCTTTCACGATCACGACGTGTCCTGTGGCGCGGTCGCCGTCGTGAGCGGCGCCGTGCGCGAGGAGCGTCTGGCGATCGACGGCCCGACCCGACGCGGTGTCTTTCGCGCCGGCGCCAGCTTCCACTTCGCGGCGTCAGACATCCACCGGGTGAGCCACGCCGGCTCGGATCCGGCGGTCACGCTGCACGTCTACTCGCCGCCGTTGCTGCGTATGGGGGCTTACGCGATCGGCGAGGACGGCGTACTGGCTCGCCATCCGGTGTCCTCCGAGCAGGAGCTGCGGCCGCCCGGCGAGCCGGGCTAGCGGCAGCCTAGGCGCCGGCGCTCGGCTTGGCGCCCGCTAGCCGCTGCACCGAGTCTGCGCCGGCGATCAGAATCAGGCTGACGAGCTCCGGCTCGAACAGCCCGTGCTCGACCACGCCAGGCGTTGCGCTGAGCCGTGCGGCGAGCTCGCGCGGGTCTGCAACCGGCCCGAGATAGTCCGCGATCAGCCCTCCGTCGGGACTTGGCGGCAATCCCCGCAGCCGCGCCGGGGCGACGCTCGCAAGCGTGTGAGCGACGCCGAAAGGCACCAGCTCGAGCGGCACCGGCGATGAGAGCTCCGGCACGGCCTTGTTGGCAGAGGCGATAACCACGAAGCGGCGAGCCGACACGGCGACGATCTTCTCGCGCGTGTGCGCCCCGCCACCGCCCTTCACGAGCCACCCCTGTGGGTCGATCTGGTCGGCGCCGTCGATTGCGATATCCAGCTCGCCGACCTCGTCGAGCGATTCGACCGTCAGCCCCAATTCCCGCGCGGCGGCCTCCGTCGCCGGCGAGGTGGCCACGCAGCGTAGGTCCTTGGCGGAGCGCTCTGCGATCGCCGGAAGCAGGTAGGCGACGGTGGTGCCAGTCCCCAGACCGACGCGCATGCCGTCATCGATCAGCTCGACAGCTGCCCAGGCCGCGGCGCGCTTCTGCTCCTCGACGGGTCCCTCGCCGCTCAGCGGGGCGTGTTGCTGCCGCGCAGTCGCACGAGAGGACGCCATGGCGCGGACGTTACCGCCCCGGATGGTCCTCTGAGGCGAACACGGTCTGCCGAGGCCGGTCCGTGCAGCAGGAATCCCTGCCCCACAGCGCAGTCCAGTTCGCGCGCCAGCGCCAGCTGACGGTTGGTCTCGATGCCGACGGCTACAGCGGTCAGGCCGGCCTCCTTGGCGAGCGCGATCGTCGCGGCGAACATCGCGCGCCGCTCCTTGTCCTGGTGCAGCCTGCTCGTGAGTGCGCGGTCGAGCTTGACGACATCCAGTGGCAGGTTGCTCGGCAGCCCCAGCGAAAGCTGTCCGTAGCCGAAGTTGTCGAGCGCGATCATCACGCCGAGGCGCTTGAGGTCTTTCAGCGCCGAGCGCGCCCGCTCGGGATCGCGCAACACCGCCTCCTCGCTGATCTCCAGGCACAGCGCGCGGCCGGGGAGGCGACGGTAGGCGAGCTCGTCGTGCACGCGCTGGGCGAGATCGAGCTCGGTCAGCTCGCGCGCGGAGACGTTGACCGAAAGCGGGATCGTGATACCGCTGCGTCGCCATTCGTCCGCCTGTGCGCACGCCGTGTGCAGCACCCAGTTGCCGATCTGGACGATCAGCTCGCTGTTCTCGGCGGGCGGGAGAAACTTCGATGGCAACACGGTCGCGCTCGCCAGGTCACCGGAGCCGGTCGGGCGCCAGCGCACGAGCGCCTCGACACCCAGCGCTTGGCCGCCGGCGAGTCGCAGGATCGGCTGGTAGGCGAGCAGCAGCTCGTGCTGGGGCAGGGCATCGCGCAGACGGCTCTCGAGCTCCATGTGCGCGCTGAGCTCCTGACGCAGCGCCTCGTCGAACAGCTCGAGGCGGCGGCCGCCCTCCTCCTTGGCGCGATACATCGCCACGTCGGCCTCGCGGAGCATCGTCTCGGGATCGCCATCAGGGTTGCGCGACACGGCGATGCCGACGCTCGCGAGGATCGCCACTTCGGAGGAGCCAAGGGGGAACGGCCGCTCGAGCGCGTCGAGCACGCGCTCGGCAAGCGCCAGCGCTTCGTCGTCGCTCTCGATTTCCTCCGCGAGGATCACGAACTCGTCCCCGCCGAGACGCGCGACGGTGTCGCTGTCGCGCATCAGCTCGGCGAGGCGCTCGGAGACGGAAAGCAGCAGCCGGTCGCCGACGTCGTGGCCGAGGTTGTCGTTGACGGCCTTGAACTTGTCGAGGTCGATGAACAGCATCGCGACAGCCCCGTGGCTGCGGTGCAGCCGCGCGAGCGCCTGGCGCGCGCGGTCCATCAGCAGCAACCGGTTGGGCAGGCTCGTGAGTGGGTCGTGCAGGGCTTGACGCTCCAGCCACACCCGGTCGGTCACATCCTTTGCCGCGGTGTACCAGCTGTCGCCATCGCGCCGTGCGCTCCACAGCAGCCACCGCCACGAGCCGTCGCGGTGCTGGTAGCGGGTGGTGATGTTCTCGAGCTCGGTGATCGCGCCGTCGGGGTCGAGCATCGCGCCGAGCGCCTGCTCGATGTCCTCAGGGTGCAAGAGGTCTCTCACAGGCCGCGCCCGCAGCTCATCCTGCGTCCAGCCCAGTAGCTGCTCCCATGCCGGGTTGAGCAGCGTGAAGCGCCCGTCTAGCGAGATCATCGCGAGCAGGTCGCTCGTCATCTCGAACAGGCGCGCGATGCGCGCCTCGCCGTCTACCGGCAAGTCGATGCTCGCGTTGACCTGCGTGCTCGTCGCGTGGGAACCCATGCCTACTGCCAAGTCGGCGTTTGGCGCCCCATTGCGCGGGCTGGCCCCAATTCATTGGACGGATAGACCACGTGCAGCGCCTCTCGCGACGCAGACGCGGAGCGCGGTCACGACGCGAGCGCGCGGATGCGCGACGACCTACGAGTCAGGAGGCGCTGCCGAGCGGCGCAGTCGCCTCGCTGCCCTGGCTTTGCGCAGCCGGCGCCGCGCTTGCGCCAGACACGTCGGGGTCGCCGCGCAGGAATCGCCACACCGAGAGCGCCATCAGCACCGTGAGGATGCCCGCGCTAGTCGCGCACTCCTCGCAAATGGCGTGGATCGAGAACAGCTCGCGGTAGGTCAGGTAGGCGCTGAAGCCGAATCCGACGAGCGTCAGCGACATGGTCGCGAGCCTGCTGGTCTCGTTTTCGGGCGCCAGCAGCGAGCCGAGGATCGCGACATAGCCGATCAGCCCGATCAACGCCACAGGGACCCCGGCGAGCTTCGAGTAGATCGAGCTCTGCACCTTGATGCATGCGTTCCCGGCGGTGCACAGGGGCTTGATTTCGGCGTAGTGGATGTACGTCAGATAGCTGGCCAGCGCTACGCCCAGGACCGTGAGGGCGATCAGCACGAGCCTCAGGGTTCGGGCGCTCATCGCGGTCTACGCTTTGACGAGCTTTTCGACGGCTTCGTTGATAAACGTCGGGTCTTCGGGGTTGCTGTATTCGAGCTTGCTCATCGCGCCCCCGGTACGGCCGATCAGGAACGAGGGCGTCCCGTTGAAGCCGGCGTTGCTGGCGGCCTGCGCGTCGGTGGTGCTCACCTGTTCGGCCAGTTGCGGGTCACCGCGGGCGGTGCTCCACTGGGCGAGGTTGAGCCCGGGGACCTGTTTGGCGATGCCCTGGAGGTAGCTTTCGGTCACGTAGCCCGAGTCCTCTTCTCCCTGCTCGTGGTAGAAGGTCTCGACGAAGTTCCACATCTTGTTCTGCTTGCCCGCGGCCAGCGCGGCGACCTGTTGTGACTTGAAGACTTCGGGTTCCCGCGTGGCGGTCTCCAGCGAGCGGTATTCGATCTTGAGCTTGCCCGTGCGCACCCACTTGTTGATGACCGTGGGCAGCGCTGCCAGCGTGAATTTCTGGCAGATCGGGCACTCGAGGTCGCCGAAGTACTGCAGGGTCACAGGCGCCGTCGGCGACCCGATGACGTTGCCACTCTGGGGGATCCCGCCCACCAGCGCGGTGACTTCGTTGGAGACCTTGGTCTGTTCGTGTTTGGTCGTCGGGATGCCTTTTTTGGAGCCCCCGCCGGTGGCGATCAAGACGACGATGATCGCGACGACCACGACCGCCGCGACGATCCCGAGTTGCGTCAGCCGCGTGCGGCGCGCGGCGCCGGCGGCGGCCGCCTCCTCCATCGCTTTGCGCTGCTCGCGCGCCTGCTCGCGGCGCTGCTTGCGCGTGAGGTCGGCCTCGTCGCTCTCCACTGGGCTCATACGGGAACTTTTACAGATTTTTGCTTGCGCGCGGATAAATACCGCGACCTCAATGCTCCGTCGGCGCTTGCGGCCGATGCCGTTCGGTCGGGCGAACGTGCCACGATAGCGGCATCGACATCGGCCTGAGCGGGATGAGCGTGGCGCGCTCGCTCAGTCGCCGGAGCGCCTGTGCAGGCGTCCGCCCGCCCCCGTAGCTCAGCTGGATAGAGCATCGGACTTCTAATCCGAGGGTCGCTGGTTCGAATCCAGCCGGGGGCATTGAAAAGCCCGGTGCAACGGTCCTCGGCGCTCAGGGCTCCGGCGCAACCGGCCGACATCATTCTGGACGCGAGTGTGCAAGCGCGAGCGCGACCTGAACCGTTGGGCCCTCGAGAAGCGGTTCGAGGATGAAGACCTCGACCGCGATGTCCGGATCGATGTGGTTGTCGCTCATGAAGCCCACCACCTTGCGGCCCGTCAGCTCCTCAATCGCGCGGCTACAGCTGCCGCGCATGACCTCTTGCCAAAGTCTGCGCAGGCCGAGCACCGCCTCGCTCTCGCCCGCCTCCACGAGATTCAGCTCGCCTCGCGTGAGTGTGTCCTGCAACACGACGAAGACCGCGTTCTCGCCCAGCGTCGTCTTCGCCTTCGTGGGACCACGCCCGGTCGTGCTGGCGAGTTCACGAACGACCACGTTCGAGATCGCTGCCGCAAGCTCGCCGCCGCGCAGGCGACTCTCCGCGCTCACACCGCACCCCTCGCGTTGGAGCGTCGACGGGTCGGATTCGTTGACCCGATGCGGCGATGCTGAGACTCGTGTGGCCGCACAGACGGCGTGGCCTTTCGCTTGTCCCCTGTACGAGCGCCTCAACCCACCGCGGTGTAATGAGCACGCCCCTTGGAAAGCACAGTAGTACTCGCGAGCACTCCGCGCAAGCCAGCTCCGGGCTCCGCGATCGCTCACCGGGCGCTGTCCTAGCCGGCGGGCGAGGCGAAGGAGATCCCCGGCTCCATCGGGGCCCGAACGTAATCTCTCGGAAATGAGCCCGAGCGAATCGCCCGCGATCGACCAGATCCTGCTCGGCGAGAACATGCAGCTGCTGCCGGCGTTTGCCGACGGGTCGTTTCAGCTCGTGTACGCCGACCCGCCGTTCAACACCGGCAAGCTGCAGACGCGCAGGACGCTGGCGGCTGCGCGCGACGAGGACGGTGAGCGCACGGGTTTCCAGGGGCGCCGCTACAGGACGCGACTGCTGGCCGAGTCGAGCTACGCCGACTGCTTCGATGACTACCTGGCGTTTCTCACTCCGCGACTCGAGCAGGCGCACCGGCTTCTCGGACGCGAGGGCACGCTGTACTTCCACATCGACTACCGCGAGGCTCACCACTGCAAGCTGCTGCTCGACGAGATCTTCGGCCGCGAGTGCTTCCTCAACGAGATCATCTGGGCCTATGACTACGGCGCGCGCAGCAAGCGCCGCTGGCCTGCAAAGCACGACACGATCCTCGTCTACGTCAAGGATCCCTCCGCGTACTACTTCGATTCGACCGAGGTCGACCGCGAGCCGTACATGGCTCCGGGCCTGGTGACGGCGGAGAAGGCCGCCAGAGGCAAGCTACCGACGGACGTGTGGTGGCACACGATCGTCCCGACCAGCGGTCACGAGAAGACCGGCTACCCGACGCAGAAGCCCGAGGGAATCGTGCGCCGCATGGTGCGTGCCTCGACGCGACCGGGCGACCGGTGCCTGGACTTCTTCGCCGGCAGCGGCACGCTCGGCGCTGTGGCGGCGCAGCTGGGCCGGCACTTCGTCCTGATCGACTCCAACCCCGACGCCGTGGCGATCATGCGCGAGCGCCTGGAGGGGGGCGCCGCCGGCGGCACCGGCGATCGAGCCGCGCGGCCAGCGGCCGGGTCGGCGAAGTAGAGCGCGGCGCGGCGTGCGGCGACGTGCGAGCCTTTGGGCATGTATCACGTCGAGCTTCGCCAGTTTCCACACAACATGTCCCGCTTCAACCTCACAGAGGCGGAATTGCGAACGATCGTCGAGCCGTGGGTACGCGAGCGGATGGTCGAGTTCGGGGAACGCAAGTGGAACCCGCAGCAGGCGAAAATCACGATCTTCGACGGACCGCGCCTGCCGCTCGAGCAGCTGACCATGGGGCGCGGCTGGCGCGCCGCCGAACGCCAGAGCGAGAACGTCACCGACGCGGTCCTCGCGGCCGCGCGGGACGCGCTGACCGCGGCTGCCCGCGGTACGGCGCCGCCCAGCGCTGCGCAGCCATCCGTGGCGAACGGTGCGCTCGCCGATCCGCTGGCGCTCGGTGTCCAGCTGGCTTCACTGCTCGGGGAGGACCCCGCCGGGCTGCTGGCGGCGTGGCGCGAGGTCGCCGCACGCTCGACAGGCCTGTCTCCGAGTGAGAGCCTCGCGCTGGCGGAACGGCAGCTGCGCGGCTGACGCGCAGCCGAACTGCGTGCCGCTCGGGCAGGGCGCTCGCTAAACTCGGGTCCTCAAACCCGTGGTGGGCGTAGCTCAGTTGGTAGAGCTCCTGGTTGTGGTCCAGGCGGTCGTGGGTTCGAGCCCCATCGCTCACCCCTCGTAGAAGGCCTGCAAACGGCGGCCTGATCATCCGCCGGACGGTCCCGTGTTCCCACCCAGTGCCACGAAGAAGCTGTCAGCGCAGATCGAGGCACCCGATCAACGCCGGCGCGCTGCGCGCAATACGCTTCATGCCATGGGGCGGCGGCGCCGACTGTGGTGGGGACGCGCACGTTGAGCCGCGGGCGCCTAGCGGCTGCATTCACGGCAGCGCCGGGGCTGGTGCTGCTTGCCGCAACAGCCCTAGCCGGTATGCAGCCGGCCGCCCAGCCCAATAGCAGGGCCGGCTGCGTCACTACCCGTGGCACCGAAGGCTGCGCGCCGGCCCCTGCGTTGGCCGGGCTCGAACCGACCCAGCTCGCTGTCTCGCCTAACGGACGCTTCGTCTACAGCGCGCTGCAGGCAGAACTGATCCCCGGTCCGCACGCGCCGCACTCGCGCCTGCTCGTTTTCGCGCGTGACGCTCGTAGCGGTGCGCTGCACCTGCTGCCCGGGCGGCGAGGCTGCCTCGAAGACACCGTGCAGCCGGTCAAGCGGCAGCACGGAGCATGTCAGCGCGTGGGCGGGATCGAGCAGCCCTTCGCTCTCGCGATCAGCCCCGACGGCCGGCATCTCTACGTGAGCGGCGGGGGAGGGCGGGACAACGGCGGCAATTACCTGGTGACGTTCTCTGCGGATCCCCGCACGGGCACGCTGCGGCAGCTGCAATGTCTCACCGATCAGGCACATAGCCACTGTACGTCCGCCCCGATCGGATCGTTCGGCGAACTGGCCGTGTCGCCCGACTCCCGATACCTCTATGCCGCCGACGGACACCGCGCGGCTATGGAGGTCTATCGGGTAACTGCTCGCGGCCTCGTCCTCGCACAGTGCCTTACAGCCATGCCCCTGTCAGGGCGGAGCTGCACGATCGACCCGCAACTCATGGAAGCGGGCGTCGAAGGACTCGCGGTGTCTCGCGACGGCTCCGAGCTCTACGCCGCCGGCGGGATCGGCGACGACGCGAGTCGCATCGTGGAGTTCGGACGCGATACTGCCAGTGGCCTGCTCACCGCGGGCTCCGCGCCGGGGGATTGCGTCACCGACTCGTCCAGCCCGCCTGCGGGTTGCTCCAACGTCACGCTCGCCGGGGCCCAGCTGTCGTTGAGCGCATTCGGCGACACTCTGTACGCGGGAAGCGGCACCGAACTCGCGGTCGCTGCGCTCACGCGCAATCCCGTCACGGGCGCCCTCAGCGAGGCTCCGTCCCCGTCGGGATGCGTGGAATTCGCGGAACTGTCGGAGCGGGGATGCACCCGCGTCGCACCGCGCTGGTCCGGCGAAGCTCCGCACATCGCGCCGTCGCCCTCGCCGTCGGACGGACTGCTCGTCTCCGCTGTCGAACACCACGACGAAGGCGAGACCGTCGTCGAGGTCGCGCGCCCGTCCGCCGGCGGCGAGCTCGTGGTGAACGACGTTCGCGGATGCGCCGCGGGCGTATGCCAGCGGCTTCATGGCGCGAACTCAGACCAAGTCGGGGCGATCGCGATCTCGCCGGACGGGCACTCGGTGTACGTCGCCGGCGTACGCGGGATCGCGCAGATCCGACTCCCCTGAGCTCGGTCGCCGCCGGCGGGTCGCTGTCTGACACCGCGCGCGTGTACGCGCCGCGCGAACCTGCCGGCAGCACGGTGGCCAACGAGGTTTGCGGTGCAAAGGGAGTGAACAGCCGCGCACCGAGGAGCACCGCTCGCCCAGCGCGCGGAGGTCGGATTTGGGCGTCTAGAGTGAAGTCTTGTCCTCCACACTGCCCCGCCCTGGCCCCCGGACGGGGTTGTGGTCCAGGCGGTCGTGGGTTCGAGCCCCATCGCTCACCCCTCAAGAAAGACCTGCGAGTTCTCCGCAGCGGCCGTCGCAACACAGGTCGCTGGGGTGAGCGAGACCCCTGGGCGGCCCCCTCCGGCTAGCGGCGGAAGCTGTATACGGCTCCTTGTGCGCGGGTTTTGTTGACCTCGTGGTTGGGGGCGCTGAGGAGGATCGTTTCACCTGAGAGAGCGACGGAGAGGCCCAGCTTGTCTCCTTCGTTGCCGTCCTTGGCGATCAGCTCGTCGGTCTCGGTGGCGTTTTTCCAGCCGGTGGGGGGCTCTACGAACACGTATCCGGCTCCCTGTTCGCTGCTCTTGCCGGTTGTGTGGCCGGGCGTGCCTACGGCAATCGTCGTGCCGGAAATCGCTAGGGCTCCGCCGAGCTGGCCACCTTTGCCAGGGTCGGAGGCGGCGAGCTGCGCGGTCTGTGTGAGCGAGCCGGCCCAGCCAGACGCGGGCTTCACGAACACGTACGCTGCGCCTTCTTCGGCCGCGACGCTGTCGTGGACGGGCGCGATGCTGTCGTGATCGGGTGCGCCGACGACGACGGTGTCGTGCCAGATCGCCACGCTTCGACCGAACAGTTCACGCGCTTGGCCCTGCTCGGCCGTCAGGTGGGCGGCCAGCCGGGCATGCCTCCAGCCGCTTGCGGGCTTCACGAAGATATAGGCGGCGCCCTGTTGGACGGTCGCGACCCGGTGCAGGTCGGCGCCGGCGATGACTGTCTGGCCTGAGACCGCGACAGAGATGCCAAGAGCGTCATTTGCCGCACCGTCGGGCGCGGTGAGCTGCGCGACCTGTGTTGGGCTGGCGGTCCCCGAGGCGGGAATGGCGAAGACGTCGACGGCGCCCTGCGCGGCGTGTCCAGCTACCTGGCGCCCGGGCGCGCCGATTGTCACCGTGTTTCCAGAGATGGCGACCGATTCCCCAAAGAATTCGTCCGTCTGCCCTCGTGTCGCGGTTAGCTTCAGCGGCGGCGAGGCGTGGCTCCATCCCGACGCGGGCTTGACGAACACGTACGCCGCGCCCTGGCCGGCATGCCCGTCGACTTCGCGGAATGGTGCGCCGATTACGATCGTGCTGGGAGATATCGCGACTGAGCGTCCGAACAGTTCTTCGGACTGGTCCCTCGGTGCTTTCAGGATGGCGATCTGTCTCGCGTGTGCCCAGCCGGAGGCCGGCGCGGTGAACACGTAGGCGGCGCCTTGTTCGAGATCGGTCGATGCCGCCTCGTGGTTCGGCGTGCCCGCCACGAGCGTGCGGCCCGACACGGCGATGGCTTCACCGAAGTCTTCGCCGCTGGCCCCCGACCCGTCGGACAGCTCGCCCTGTTGGACGAACGGGCCGCTCCGCAGCGGATATGTCGCGCCGCGGAACGGAACCGGGAGGGCGTTCGCCTTCGACGCGTATGCCGGGATGCCAGCAGCAAGGCCCACCGTCGCGGTCAGCAGGAGGATCGGCAGGATCGCCGCCGGCGCGAGCGAGCGCTTGCGCATTGACCGTCTTGCGGGGGTTGTCATCTAAGCTCGCCTCCACCGATGGACACCACGACCAGACGCTCCGAAACATACCATCCGAAACGGACTGTTAGAGATTAGCGCATGCCCGAAGAGATCGAGCTCACGCCCACGTCGCACATCGTGCTCGGCCTGCTGTCGATGTTCGGAGAGGCGACGCCGTATGACCTCAAGCGCATGGTCTCGGCGTCGGTCGGACAGTTCTGGACGCTTCCCCACTCGCAGCTGTATCACGAGCCCGCGCGGTTGGCGCGCGCCGGCTATGTGACCGAGGATCGGGAGACCGACGGCAGACGACGCAAGCGCTACCGCATCACCGACCGCGGGCAAGCCGCCCTCGAGAAGTGGCTGTCGGTCCTGACCCCCGAGCCCTACGTGCTGCGCGACCCTGCTCTCCTCAAGCTGTTCTTCGGGGCCGACGCGCACGATCTCGCCGAGGCACAGATCGAGACGCACCGCCAGAAGCTCGCCGAATACGAAGCCCTACGCGAAGCCGATCCCGGAGATGGCCGGCGAGGACCCTGGCTCGCGCTCGAGCTCGGAACCAGGCACGAGCGCGAGACCGTCCACTTCTGGGAAGAGCAAGCGCAGCGCGCACCCGCTTGACGATCAGCGCAGACCCCGTCGCCTGACGATGCCAAGCAGATGTCGCTGAGTCGTGCCTAGAACTTGCTATAAGGCGCGGCATCCACGCTCGCGCGCTCGGTGACTTCCTCGAGCGTACGCTCCGGTGCGCCGCGTCGACGGCGGTGGCGGTTCTGCGCGGCGAGCATCTGATCGATGTCGCTCAACTCCAGCTCCACTTCCCGCTCGGGGGAGCGGGTGGGCTTCCAGTCGAGCAGCTCCGCGTATCCATCCTCGTGCAGGTAGCCGGCCAGCAGAGCAATGGCCAGGAGGACCAACGGCAGACCGACCACCACACCGAGGAAGTAGGTCTCTGCCATGAGCTCAGCCTCACCCCGCGTCTGCGGCCCCTTGTCGTTCGCTCGCAAGCTTGAAGCTAGGTTAGCCTGCTGGGAGCATGACCGCACTTCCAGTCGAGATCGCTCCCGGGCTGTGGCGCTGGACGGCGCCGCACCCCGAGTGGGATCCGCACCCCGAGCCCGGCAGGTCAGGCGACTGGGGGCAGATGGTGGGGTCCGTGCTCTACGAACTGCCCGGCACGGTCGTGTTGATTGACCCGCTTCTGCCGACGGACGAGCGGGCGCAGTTCCTGGATTGGCTCGATCGGCGCGTCGCGGGACGTCCCGTCAGCATCCTTACGACCATTCACTGGCATCGCCGCGACCGCGAGGAGCTCGCCGAGCGCTACCGCGCCAACACGACGCGCGCGTGGAACTTCATTCCCCACGGGGTCGAACAGCGGCCGCTGCGCGGCGCCGGCGAGACGTTGTTCTGGCTTCCCGACGTCGCCACGCTCGTCGCCGGTGACCGGCTGGTGGGGGATGGGGAGGGAGGGGTGGTCGTGTGCCCGCAGAGCTGGCTCGAGGATGTCCGTGCGAACCGCGCAGACGTCGCCGGGCTGATGCGCCCGCTGCTCGAGCTACCGATCGAGCGCGTGCTCGTCTCCCACGGCGACCCTGTGCTGCACGGCGGGCACGCCGCGCTCGAGCGCGCCATCGCCGAGGCCGAGCATGGCTGAACCGACGGCTGCGGGCTCTCCTCGGACGCCGGGTCAGCGCTCGATCACGAGCTTCGTCCAGTCTCGCTCCAGCAGCGCTGGCGCAGCGTCGCTCCATGCGACCACCCTCGTCGTCACCAGCTCGGGACGCAGGGCACCCGACGCCGCCAGCTCGAGTACGTGAGGTATCGCCGTGCGCGCGTTGGCGCGACCTGTCTTGAACGTGATGCCCTTGGTGTACATCTCGAGCAGCGGTAGCGACGGCTGCTCGCCGAAGTAGATCGCGGTGCTCGTGCAGATGCCGTCCGGGGCCGTTGAGCGCAGCGCCAGTGCAAGGCCATCGGGATCTGCGCTCGCGTCGACTGTGACGGTGTACGGGCCGACGCGCTTGGGCGACTCCGCGAGCGTCTGCGCGCCCAGCTTCGCCGCCGTCGCGCGGCGCGATTCGTCCGCGTCCACGTACAGCACCGACTCCGATCCCAGCGCCACCGCCAGTCCGGCCGCATACAGGCCAATCGATCCGGGGCCCGCGCCGCCAACGACCAGCACGTGTGCGCCCGGCTGCTCGGCGAGCGGCGGCCCGACCGCACGCCACGCGTCGCTGATGTTGTCGGACGCGCTCGCCACCGCCGCCGGCTCGAGGCCGGCGGGGATCGGCACGAGCATGTGCTCTGCGTAGGGCACGCACACGACGTCCGACAGGAAGCCGCCCCACTGCTCGACCGCCGGCCCGAAGCCGTAGCTCGACATGAACGCCACACCGGCGCAGTTGGACGTCCGTCCCTGCATACATGCGGCGCACTCCCCACAGGAGATCTGGAACGGCACGCTCACGCGTTGGCCCGGTTCGAGCGTCGTGACGGCGTCGCCGACCTCGAGCACCTCCGCCACGCACTCATGCCCAATCGGAAACGGCGCCGGAAAGGGGGAGACCCCCTCGATGATCAGCGCATCGAGGTCACAGGTGGCGACCGCCAGCGGGCGCACCAGCGCCGCGGAGTCCGAGCTCGGCCGCGGCTCGGGAGCCTCCCGCCACTCGAGCGCGTCGGGGCCCGTGTACGTGAGCTGCAGCATCGCCTCGTTCCTCCTCTCCTTCAGTAGACCGGTCGATATACTATCGGGAATGAGCGACCCGCGCGCACAGGGCTCCTCGCGCGACGCCTTCATCGAGACCACCGGTCAGCTGTTGCGTCGTCAGGGCTATGCCGGCACCGGCCTGAACGAGATCGTCGCGCGCAGCGGCGCCCCCAAGGGCTCGCTGTACTTCCATTTCCCTGGCGGCAAGGAGCAGCTCGCGGTCGCCGCCATGGAGCGCACGGGCGAGCAGCTCCGAGCCGCCATCGCCCGCACACTCGGCTCGAGCGAGGAGCTCGGCGATGCGCTCGCCAGCCTGATCGATGCCCTCGCCGAGGGCCTCGAGCGCTCCGGCTACCGCGACGGCTGCCCGATCGCGACGATCACGCTCGAGGCCGCGGGCGACTCCGAGCCCGTCCGCACCGCCGCGGCGACGACATTCGCATCGTGGCTCGAGGTGCTGCAGAAGCGGCTGCGCGGGGCCGGGTTCTCGTCATCTGAGGCGACCCAGCGCGCGCTGCTTGTGCTCAGCTCGATCGAGGGTGCGCTGATCCTCGCGCGCGCGAGCCGCGATCGCGGGCCGCTTACAGCGGTTCGCGAGGAGCTGCGCTCTCTGTGTGAGAGTCGCTGAGAAGTGGTGAACGTCCGTTAGTGCAACACGCCCGTCGACAGACGACGCGACATGTCAGTCCAGCGGCGTCGTGTAGGCGCCGCTGAGCCCGCCGTCGATCAGGAACGTCGACGCGGTCACGTAGCTCGAGTCCGCGCTCGCGAGGAACAGTGCGCCCTGGGCGATCTCCTCGGGGCGCGCGAAGCGGCCGATCGGGACGTGCACGAGGCGGCGCGCCGCCTTCTCGGGATCCTTGGCGAACAGCTCTTTGAGCAGCGGCGTGTCCACGGGGCCGGGGCACAGCGCGTTCACGCGCACGCCGCGGCGGGCGAACTCGACGCCGAGCTCGCGCGAGAGCGCGAGCACGCCGCCCTTGGAGGCGGTGTAGGAGATCTGCGAGGTCGCCGCACCCATCACCGCGACGAACGACGCCGTGTTGATCACCGATCCCCGCTCCGGGCCGTCGTTCTCGAGCAGATGCGGGATCCCGTGCTTGCAGCAGAGGAACACGCTGCGCAGGTTCACGCTCTGGACGCGCTCCCACGCTTCGAGCGTCGTCTCGAGCACCGAGCCATCGTCGTTGGGGGAGATTCCGGCGTTGTTGAACAGCACGTCGATGTGCCCGTAGCGCTCGCGCACCGTCTGGAAGGCCTCGCGCACCTGCTGCTCGTCGGTCACGTCCACCTGCAGCGCCAGCTCGCCCGGCGCGTCGGCCTGCAGATCGACGCCGATGACCGTTGCGCCCTCGCGCTCGAACAGAGCAACCGTCGCCGCACCGATGCCGCCGCCCGCGCCCGTGACCACGCATACGCGCCCCGCCAGGCGCCCCGCCGCGCTCATCGCTCCTCGGTTGCGTAGAAGATCGTCTTCACCTCGCTGTATGCCTCGAGCGCGTGCGGTCCCAGCTCGCGTCCGTATCCCGACTGCTTGAAGCCACCGAACGGGGTGCTCACCCGCACCGATGTGTTGGCGTTGATCGACAGCACCCCCGTGTCCACCGCGCGGGCCACGCGCAGCGCGCGAGCGCCGTCGCGAGTCCAGATCGAACCGGACAGGCCGTAGATCGTATCGTTGGCCAGGCGGATCGCGTCGGCCTCGTCGGTGAACGAGATCACCGCTGCGATCGGGCCGAAGACCTCCTCTCGGGCGACGCGGTCGCCGGCGCGCACGGGGGAGAGCACCGTCGGCGCGAACCAGAAGCCCGGACCCTCGGGCGCGCTGCCGCGGAAGGCGATCGGCGCTTGCCCGTCGAGGAACGACTCGACCGTCTCGCGCTGGCTTGCGGAGATCAATGGGCCCATCTGCGTTTCCTCGTCGAGCGGATCGCCCACCCGGAGCGCCTTCACGTGGACCTCCAGTAGCTCGAGGAAGTGCTCGAGCGCGCTCTCCTGCACCAGGATGCGCGAGCGCGCGCAGCAGTCCTGGCCGGCGTTGCCGAACACCGCCGGCGGCGCCGCGGCCGCCGCAGCCTCGAGGTCGGCGTCGGCGAACACGATGTTGGCCGACTTGCCGCCCAGCTCGAGCGTCACCCGCTTGATCGAAGCGGCCGCGCCGGCGGCGATCGAGCGGCCCACCTCGGTCGAGCCCGTGAATGCGATCTTCGCTACGTCCAGATGCTCGACCAGACGCTGCCCGCAGGTGCTCCCCGGTCCCACGACGACGTTCACGACGCCATCCGGGATACCGGCCTCGCGAGCGAGCTCGGCGAAGCGCAGCGCGGTCAGCGGCGTCAGCTCGGCCGGCTTCAGCACCACGGTGTTGCCGGCGGCGAGGGCGGGCGCGAGCTTCCACGAGGCGATCGTCAGCGGGAAGTTCCACGGCGTGATCAGCCCGACGACGCCGACCGGCTCGCGCACCGTGAACGCCTGGCCACCGGCCACCGGGATCGTGTCGCCCAGCAGCCGCTCGGGCGCGCCGGCGTAGTAGCGGAACGTGTCCACCACCATCCCCATCTCCCCGCGCGCGTCGGAGATCGCCTTGCCCGCGTTGCGCGCCTCGAGCACCGACAGCTCCTCGCGGTGCGCTGCGAGCGTGTCCGTGAGCGCGTACAGCAGCCGCGCGCGCTCACCCGGCGCCAGCGCGCGCCACGCCGGCAGCGCCGCCTTCGCGCGGCGACCGCCTCGTCGACCTGCTCGACGCCCGCGCGTGCGATCTCGGCGAGCACCGTCCTCGGTAGCGGGCTCGAGAACTGACAGCAGATCGCTCAAGCGCTCAGCCCGTCCGTGACTGTCTGGGCTGCGCGGGCCCAGGCGGGAGAGATCAACGCTGTTTCCTCCTAGGGCGCCTGGGCGATGTCCGGGAGCGCGACTTCCGTATCGAGCTCGTCGATCGTGCGGATCGGGCCCTTGAACGTCTTTTTCGCCGACACCGCGAACCAAACGGTCACGGCCACCATCACGCCGATCGTCACGATCGGAGCGTAGTTGACCGCCGACCAGTTGAACGCCTTTTCCCATGGAACCCCTTCGGGGCTGAACGGCAGGCAGAAGATGATCACGCACAGACCCACCCACACGACAGCGATCGGATTGATCCACCTGTATTTGCGCCCGAGCGTCCATGTCCCCGTGACGAAGCTGTCGCCGGCGCGCCAGCGCAGGAACACCGGGATCGTGTACGCGATGTACAGCCCGATCACGGAGATCGACGTGACCGCGAGGAACGCCACCGGCGTGCCGAGGTGGTTCGGGAAGTACGCGGGAATGGTGACGACGATGGCGAACACCACCACGAAGAACACGGCCCAGGTGGGCGTCTTGCTCGGGCTGAGGCGACGCCAGAGGCTGTGCCCGGGGACGGCGCCGTCGCGCGAGAAAGCGAACGTCATGCGTGAGGCGCTCGTGATGCATGCCACTCCGCAGAACAGCTGACCGACCGTGGAGATCAGCACGACCGCCTTGTCGCCGGCCGAGCTGAGCGCGGAGGTGAAGATCGCCAGCGCCGGGAAGCCTGCTTTGTAGATTTCGGCTTCGTGGCCCTTCTGGATCGCGAACGTGATCGCCAGCAGCACGATCCAGCCGAAGATCGCCGAGTAGAAGACCGAGCGCCAGATGCCCTGCGCGGAGGAGTGTTCGGCGCCGTGCGTCTCCTCGGAGATGTGCGCCGAGGCGTCGTAGCCGGTGATCGTGTACATCGTCAGCAGGAAGCCGAGCGGGAGGATGTAGATCCAGAATTTCAGCCCGCTGGTCGCGCCTCCGGCGAAACCCGATTCGTTGGCCTTGTGGCCGAAGACGTAGGAGAGGCTCGCGTGGTGGGACGGCACGACGATGAGGATCACGACGATCGCCAAGACGCCGATGATGTTCCACCACGCGGAGAAGTTGTACAAGCATCGAGACACGAGCTGGCTGCGAGAAGACGTTGATCACGCCCGGCGACGATCGCGATGAAGACGAACATGGCGAAGTTGACGTGCGCGGAGTAGTGGACGCTCGATCCCGCCGCGGCCTTGACGAAGTTGAAGATGAAGTGAACTTCGTAGAGCCCGAGCAGGTTGATCAGGAAGGTCGCGCTGACGTAGATCACCGACGCGACCACCGCGACCAGGCCGATCAGGTTGAACCAGCCGGTGAACCAACCCCAGCCCGGTCCGCCCAGGCGCGAGGCCCAGTAGTAGATGCCGCCGGCCGTCGGGTACGCGGATGCCAGCTCGGACATCGAGACCGCGACGGCGAGGATCAGCACGCAGATCAGCGGCCACGCGATCGAGATCGCGATCGGCCCGCCGTTCTTGAGCGCCTGCCCGTAGGTCGTGAAGCAGCCGGCGAGGATGCAGATGATCGAGAACGAGATCGCGAAGTTCGAGAACCCGCTCCAGCCCCGGTTCAGCTCCTGTTTGTAGCCGAGCTCGGCAAGTTTCTGCTCGTCGCTGCCCAAACTCTGCGTCGCGCTCATCCGCTAGCCCCCTCCAAGAAAAGGTTTGGTTGTCCGTCCTTCAATCGTGACAATACGCTCGATCCCGGACGGAAGTCAAGTGCAGTTGCCGCAAATCGCGAGGTTTGGCGGCGGACAGGTGGCCAAATCCGGATCGGCGGCCAATCTGCAGTGAGGTGGGCACATGTGCCCACCCCAGACGAGCCGCATGCGGCTCGTCTACGGACGGCGCATGCGCCGTCCGGGGGATCGCACATGTGCGATCCCCAACAGCTCATCCCGACCGCACATGTGCGGTCCGAACCGCTACAGCTCAGTGCCCCACATCTCAGCCCTCGGGCAGCAGCCCGGCGAGGATGTGCTCGGTGCCCTGCAGGTGCTCGCTCATCACGCGCACCGCGCGCATCGCATCGCCCTCGCGCACCGCCGCCAGCAGCCTGCGGTGCTGCGCGTTGGACGAGGCCAGCACCTGGGGCGGGTGCGCGATGTAGGCGATCAGGTCGGTCATCGCGCCCTGCGTCTCTGTCATCGCGCGCACCAGCTGGGTCGAGCGGGTGGCCTCGGCGAGCCCTACGTGCAGGCGAATGTCCGCCTGGCGGTAGGCGACGAAGTCCTCCAGCGTCGCCTCGAGCGTCGCCGCGACCTCGTCGAGCGCGTCCAGATCCGCGCGCTCGGCGCGTTCGGCCGCGAGCACCGCCACGCCCAGCTCGACCGCGAGGCGCAGGTCGCAGGTCTCGCGCCAGCGCGCCAACATCTGCGCCGAGGGCGGATCGGCAGGCGGCAGCGGATCCGCGACGAACGTGCCGCCGCCGCGCCCGCGCGTTGCAAACACGTGCCCGCTCTGGCTGAGAGCCGTCAGTGCCTGGCGCAGCGTCGAGCGCGCGATCCCAAGGCGCGCGCACAGCTCGCGCTCTGCCGGCAGTTGCGAGCCCGGCTCGAGCAGCCCCAGCTTGATCGCAGTTCCTAGCCGATCGACGGTCTCCTCGAAGGCGGTCTGCGAGCGCACCGGGGCGAACACCGCGCCCGGGCGCGTCAACGTCTCCGCAGCCGCCCGACTCTCGACACCACCCGCCATCGCTCTCTCGCCTTCCCCCTGATCACAAACGCTCGAATCCGCGCAGCCGCTCCCAGTCTGTCACGGCCGCGTTGAACGTCTCGAGCTCGACGTCGGCCGCATTGAGGTAGTGCGCGACGACGTCATCGCCGAACGCCGAGCGGGCCACGTCGCTGGCCGCGAACAACGCGCGCGCCTGCGCGAGCGTCGCCGGCAGCTGCGGGCGCTCCCGCGCCGCGTAGGCGCTGCCCTCGAGCGCCGGCTCGAGCTCGAGCTCTGCGTCGATCCCGTGCAGTCCCGAGGCGATGATCGCGCTCAGCGCCATGTACGGGTTCAGATCGGCGCCGCCCACGCGGTTCTCGAAGCGCAGCGAAGCGCCGTGGCCGATTACGCGCAGCGAGCAGGTGCGGTTGTCGTGACCCCACGCGACGGTCGTCGGGGCGAAGCTGCCGGCGGCGTAGCGCTTGTAGGAGTTGATGTGCGGCGCCAGCAGTAGCGTCAGCTCGCGCAGGCACGCCAGCTGTCCAGCCAGGAACGAGCGGAACACCGCCTCCTCGCGCGCGAACAAAGGGCCGTGCTCGTCCGCCAGCGAGAAGTGGATGTGACACGAGTTGCCCTCACGCTGGTCGAACTTCGCCATGAACGTGATCGCCACGCCCTCCTGCGACGCGATCTCCTTGGCGCCGTTCTTGTAGATCGAGTGCTCGTCGGCGGTGCGCAGCGCGTCGGCGTAGTGGAAGTTGATCTCATGCTGGCCGAAGTTGCACTCGCCCTTGGAGTCCTCCACGACCATCCCCGCCGCAACCATGCTGTTGCGAATCCGCCGGATAAGCGGCTCGACGCGCGCGGTGCCCAGCAGCGAGTAGTCGACGTTGTAGAGGTTCGCCGGGCTCAGCTCGCGATAGCCCTTCTCCCACGCCTGCTCGTAGGTGTCGTTGAAAACCAGGAACTCGAGCTCGGTGCCCGCGTTCGCGCCCCAGCCGCGCTCGGCCAGGCGCGCGAGCTGCCCGCGCAGGATCTGGCGGGGAGAGGCCGCGACGTCGGACCCGTCCGGCCACGCCACGTCCGCGAGGCATACAACGGTCCCCTCCTGCCAGGGCACCGGGCGCAGCGTCGCGAGATCCGGCCTCAGCACCATGTCGCCGTAGCCGCCCTCCCACGAGGACATCGCGTAGCCGTCCACGGTCCGCATGTCGACGTCGACCGCCAGCAGGTAGTTGCAGCTCTCCGCTCCGTGCTCGGCGACCTCCTCCAGGAAGTGGCTCGCCGTCAGGCGCTTGCCCTGCAGGCGACCCTGCATGTCGGTCATCGCCAGCAGCACCGTATCGATCGCCCCATCCGCGACCGCCTCTGTCAGCTCCTGGAGTGTCACCGTCGTGAAGGTACTGGAGTTGAACCTCTAGCCGTAGTCGGATCGAACCTCTAGCGTTACGGGCGTGAGCTCGCCCGAGCAGAGCGCGCCGAGCCCCGATGCACAGCTGGCGCGGCTCGACGAGCGTCAGCTCGGCGTCCTTCGCGAGGTCGGGCGCGAGTGGGGCAGAGTCTGCGGCAACCCAGAGCGGTGGCGGCGGGCGTTGCCGATCGACCCCGATCTTGGAGGGTTTCCGGACGCAACCGACATCCGCCCGACCCGCTTCGGGCGCTTCGTGCCGGTGGAGAGCGGGCCGCTTCCCGAGGTCGAAGCCACACGCGCGGCCGAGGTCGCGCCGTCGCGCGTCGCTCAGCTCGGCTCAAGCCTGCGCCGCGCGCTGCTCGGACCGCCGCTGCGCAGCAGCGCGATCGCCCGCGAGCGGATGCGCAAGCTGGTGGCACTGCCGGTGCTCTCCGCCGACGCGCTCTCCTCCGTCGCCTACGGCCCGGAAGCGATGCTCGCGGTGCTCGTGCTGGCCGCCAGCGGCGGGCTTGACTACTCGGTGCCGATCGCCGCGGCGATCGCATTTCTGATGCTCGCTGTCGGCGCCTCCTACAGGCAGACGATTCGTGCCTATCCACACGGCGGCGGCTCCTACATCGTCGCCACCGACAACCTCGGGCGCATGCCCGGGCTCGTCGCCGCGGCCGGCCTGACAACCGACTACATCCTCACCGTCGCTGTGTCCGTGGCCTCGGGGCTCGAAGCTGTCACTTCGGCGATCCCGTCGCTGGCGCCGGACACCGTCGCGATCGGGGTCGGGGTCATCGCGGTGCTGCTCGCCGGCAACCTGCGCGGCGTGCGCCAGGCAGGGGCGCTGTTCGCGGCGCCGACGTACGTATTCATCTTCGCGATGTTCGTGCTGATCGCAGTCGGCCTGATCGACGCTGGCGGGCGCAGCTTCCAGGCCACGCCGAGGCCACCGCTCACCGCGACCGAGGGGGTCGGCGTGCTGCTGATCCTGCGCGCCTTCTCATCGGGCTCGACCGCAATGACCGGCATCGAGGCGATCTCCAACGCGGTGCCGGTGTTCAAGCCGACCGAGTGGCGCAACGCGCGCACGACCCTGACCTGGATGGTCGGGCTGCTCGTCGCGCTGTTCGCCGGCACGATCGCACTGGTGCAGCTCACCGGGGTCGTGCCGAGCGCCCACGAAACGATCCTCTCCCAGCTCGCCCATCGCAGCTTCGGCGCGGGCTTCATGTATCCCGTCCTGCAGGCCGCCACAGCGGCGATCTTGCTGCTCGCCGCCAACACCGCCTACAACGACTTCCCGCGGGTGCTGTTCCTGCTCGCGCGTGACTTTCAGGCGCCACGACTGTTCCTGCGCATGGGCGACCGGCTCGCGTTCAGCAACGGCATCGTCGTGCTGTCGGCGGCGGCACTCGTGATCTTCGTCGGGTTCGGGGGCAGAACCGCGCCCCTGATACCGCTCTACGCCGTCGGCGTGTTCCTCGCGTTCACCCTTTCCCAGACCGGGATGGTCGTGCACTGGTGGCGCCTGCGCGATCCGCACTGGCGCAGAAGCCTCGCCATCAACGCCACCGGCGCGTTCCTCTCGGCGATCGTCTTCATCACCGCCGGGGTCACGAAGTTCACCGAGGGTGCGTGGGTCTCGCTGCTGGTGGTCGTGGTGTTCGTCACGGTCGCAAACTCCATCCGCCGCCACTACGACACGGTCGCCAAGGCGATCGCCTTGCACCCGCACAGCGTCGAAGTGCCGTCGCATGCGATCGTGCCAAACGGCCGCGCCGGCACCGGCACCGGCGCCGGCGTCGAGACCGACGGCGAGCGACGGGCGCAGGTCGGGGAGGAGACCGAGGAGACTCCGGAGGAAATCCACCACCTGATCCTCGTGGCGGTCGCCTCGCTCGACCTCGCCAGCATGCGCGCGCTCGCATACGCCGCCTCGCTGCAGCAGCCGGTGCTCGTGCTGCATGTAAGTCCCGCCGAGGAGGAGGGCGAGCGCTTTCGCGAGTACTGGCGCACCTGGGGCGATCACCTGCCGCTCGAGGTCGTAGTTTCACCCTATCGCGCGATCGTCGCACCGATGGTCAACTACATCGAGTCACTCCACGACCTGCGCCCCGAACTGACGCTGACTGTGATCCTTCCCGAGCTCGTCGTGCGGCACTGGTGGCACCGTGCGCTTCACAACCGGACCGCGCCGCGCCTGCGGCGCGCCCTGCGGCCGCTGCCCAAGATCGTCGTCACGACTGTCCCGTTTCACCTGCCGGATTAGCCAGCCAAGCGAGCGTCGCGTCGAGACCCTCGGCATAACCGACCCGCGGTTCCCAGCCGAGCATCTCCCGCAGCTTGCGAGTGCTGAAGTCCTGGTCTCTGCCGAGCACCTGCACGGCTTGACGAGAGAGCAGCGCTGGTGCGCTCAGCCCCGTGGCCCTGCGCAACGATCTGTAGCCCTGCTCCAGCGTGAAGCCGATCGCGATGGCGAGCCGGTAAGGCATGCTCCAGCGGACCCTCGGGGCGCCCAGACCCGCTGCGAGGTCATCGACCAGATCCCTCCAGGTGACGCCGAGGCCGTCGCTGACATTGAACGCCTCTCCGGGCGCGGCGTGGTGGCGGAGCGCGACGACCGCCGCGTCGAGCAGGTTCTCGACGTAGCAGAGGCCGGCGACCGCACGCCCTGCGTCGATCAGCAGCATGTGCCCGCCCTTGATCGCGCGGGCGATCTCGCCGATCACCTCCTTCGAGCCGGGCCCGTAGACAGTCGCCGGACGCAGGATCACCGCCTCGAGCGAGGTTGTGTTGTGGATATGGCGAACCTCGAGCTCCGCGTCGAGCTTGGTCTGCGCATACCAGTTGCGAAACCGCGTCGCGGTGTAGGTCTCATCGACGCCGCGCCGGTTGGGGTAGCCGTAGACGTCGGTCGTGCTGAAGTGCAGGAAGCGCCGCACCGACGCGCCGACTGAGGCCGCGAGCAGGTCCCGCGTTCCGCCCACGTTGATGCGGGCGATCTCATCGGTCGTGGCCCAGTCCGACACGAGCGCGCCGCAGTGGCACACGTACTCACAGCCTGTGACGGCACGTGCGAGGGAGCTCGCATCGGTGAGGTCGCCGACGACGATCTCAACGTCGAGCTCCTGCAGGCGCGAGGTGTCGCTGCTCGCACGTGCGAGACAGCGCACGGAGTAGCCCTCCCGCACGAGGCGTGCCGCGAGCCGGCCTCCAATGAAGCCCGTAGCTCCGGTCAGGAGGCAGAGCTCATTGCGAGAAGGGTGAGAGGTGCAGGCGGGAGCCGCAGTTTCCTCGCTCACCGGAACTTCGTGCGCGCCTGGCGACGGAGGGTCGTGACCGCGATCTCGCGCACGACGGCGAAGTTGCGGCTCGAGCTCCCGTGACACTCTGCCAGCACGGCGTCGAGCGCTGCAAGAAAGCTGTGCGCCTCGCTCTCGCTCAGCGTCAGCGGCGGCAGCAGCTTGATCACGTCGTTCTTGCCCGCGGCCATCGTGATCACGCCGTGGTCTCGATGCAGCGGGATAACTATCAGTTGCGGGAACAGCCCCTCGCTGGCCATGTGGATCAACCGCCAGTTGAGCCGCGCGACGCGGGCGGCGGGCGCGCCCAGCTCAATCCCGATCATCAGCCCGCTGGCGCGCACCTCCTTGATCATCTCGTAGCGCTCCTGCAGCTCAGCGAGCCCATCGCGCAGGACCGCGCCGATACGCGCAGCGTGCTCGATCAGGCCATCGCGTTCGATGATCCTCAAAGTCGCAAGGCCCGCCGCCATCGACAGGCGATTGCGCCCGAAGGTCGACTGATGTACGTAGGAGCGCTCGAGCGTCCCCACGGCCTTCTGGTAGATCTCCCTGCGCGTGGCCATCGCTGCGACAGGCATGTAACCGCCGCTGAGCGCCTTGCCGATGAGCACGAAGTCAGGCTCGAGCGCCCAGTGCTCGGAGGCGAACCACCTGCCCGTGCGCCCAAGGCCGGTCTGTATCTCATCGACGATGAACTTCGTCCCGTAGCGTCGGCACAGCTCCTGCGCCCCCTCCAGGTAGCCCGCGGGCGCCAGCGTCACCATGCGACCCTGGATCGGCTCGACGATGAACCCCGCAACGTCCTTTACGCGCAGCTGCGCCTCGAGGCCTGCGAGGTCGCCGAAGGCCACGCGCTCGCAACCGGGAAGCAGCGGGCCGAAGCCCTCCTTGAAGAAGTCGTCGCCGACGAGCGACAGCGGCCCAAGCGTGACGCCGTGAAAGCTCGAGTCGCAGGAGATCAACCGCGGCCGGCCCGTCGCGGCGCGCGCGAACTTCATCGCGCTGTCCACCGCCTCGGCGCCTGTGCTCGCGAAAAACACGGCATCGAGACCCGGCGGGAGCCGCTCTGAGAGCGCCTCGGCGAGCATGCCCGCGAGTGGCGAGAAGTGGATCTGGACGCCGTCGAGGAGGTCAGCCGACAGCGTTGCCTGCAGGACCTCGCGCACGTCGGGATGGTTGTGGCCGAGGCTGGCGAAGCCCTCGCCTGTGTGGAAGTCGAGGTACGCGCGACCGGTCGCGTCGTAGATGTAGGACCCCTGAGCGGATACGTACTCCTCATCGAAGCCGAGGATGCTGAGCACGTCCACTAGCGACGGGTCCAGATGACGCGTCGCCAGCTCGAGCGTTTCGTCCGTGCGCGCAATCGCGTCCTCGACCACACCGAGGCAGTCGACTGGGGCGATGGGTGGAGCTTCGGCTTCCATGACGATCGGAGCGCTCCGGTTCTCGGACCGTCGAGCGTTTGAGCTGCGCAGCCTAGACGACCGGTCGGAAGCAGGCGCCGGCGCGGCCGAAGACGCGAGCCAAGGCTGAACCTGTCGCGTCAGACGTGCGCAGCGCGCGTCAGCTCGTCGCGCCAGGCCGAGCGCGCCTGTTCGATCCCGGAGGGATCCTTGAGCAGCTGCTTTTGCCAGTTGGCGGCCATGCCGAGGGCGTTCAGGCGGAAGGCGAGCGCGCTCGGGTCGATCCCGCCGGCCAGCTCCTGCGCTGCGACGGCGGCCTCGATGTTGGCGCGCAGCACGGCAATCCATTCGCGCATGACGGAGGCCACCGCGTCGCAGAGCGGCCCCGGTCGCCCATCCATCTCGGCCGACGCGGCGCAAAGAAAGCATCCGCCTGCGAACACGTCGGCTGCGAGATAGTCCCACCACGCTTCTCCGATCGCCCGCAAACGCGGCAGTCCCGCTTCGCTCGAAAGCGCCGGCGAGACCACGTGCTCGACGAGGATCGCCCGCGCGGCGGCGAGCGTCGCGAGCTGCAGCTCTTGCTTTGAGCCGAACAACGCGTGCACGCTGCTCTTGTGTACGCCGAGGTCCGCCGCGAGTGCGCCGATCGTGAGACCTTCGAGGCCATCACGCGAAGCCATCTGCACCGAGCGCTCGAGGACGGC
Organism: uncultured Solirubrobacteraceae bacterium; assembly: GCA_963737025.1. Lineage (GTDB taxonomy): Bacteria > Actinomycetota > Thermoleophilia > Solirubrobacterales > Solirubrobacteraceae > Palsa-744. The sequence continues at coordinate 798,441 of CAVTRA010000002.1, read as the reverse complement.
CGCACGGCTGCGCATCCCGCGGGCGCGCCTGCCATCGCTCGGCTCCTGCTGCGGGGTTCGCTCGAGCAGCGGCGCGTGCGGCCGGCCTGCGGTCAGCTCGTCCGTGGCCGTCTCGTCGCGAAGCGATCGTTTCACCACGGTGATTCTAGACAACTAAACGGACGATCGTCTATGTTGTGGCATTGCCGAGCGACCGACAGGAGCCTTCGAAGATGCCGAACCGCGACAGCGACGCCGACGATCCGCTCGATGACTTCGACCCGCGTCCGATGACCTTGACAGGCGTGACGAAGGTCGTGCACGTCGCCGGTAGTGGCCCGGCGGTGATCGTGATAAGCGAGATGCCGGGCATCAGCCCGCACGTCGCTCGTTTCAGTCGCTGGGTCAGGGACGCGGGCTTCACCGTGTACATGCCCTCGCTGTTCGGCCGCGACGGGGCGGTGCCCGCCGTCGAGGAGGGCGGCGCGGTGATGCAGCGAGCGTGCATGAGCGCAGAGTTCCGCGCGTTCGCGGCGAACAAGTCGAGCCCCGTGACACGCTGGCTGCGGTCGCTGGCGAGGCTCGCGCACGAGCAGTGCGGCGGTCCGGGCGTCGGCGCGATCGGGATGTGCTTCACGGGCAACTTCGCGCTGACGATGATGCTCGAGCCTTCGATGCTGGCCCCGGTGCTATCCCAGCCCTCGCTCCCGCTCGATGACCCCGCCGGGCTGGAGATCGCGCCCGCCGAGCTCGCAGCAGTTCGGGAACGTCTCGAGCAGGAGGATCTGACCGTCATGGCCTACCGCTTCAAGGGCGATCGGTACTGCAAGGCGGAGCGGTTCGCCGCGTACGCGGAGGCGCTCGGCGAGCGCTTCGTCGCGCGAGTGCTCCCCGACAGCGCGGCCAACACCGACACCCCGCCGTTCTTCGAGCACCTCGTCGCGAGCCCGCACAGCGTGGTGACAGCCCACCTGATCGACGAAGCGGGCCAGCCGACGATCGCCGCGCGCGATGAGATCCTGTCGTTCTTCACGCAGCGACTGGCCCCGACTCGTTAGTCACGGGCACGCCAAGACGGCCGCCTGATGCGCGCTATGCCGCGAGCGCGGCGGCCATCTCGTCGAATGCCTCGACGTAGGCGTCGACCGCCTCGTCGGTGTGCGTCACCGACAGCGTCCACTCCTCCTCCCGACCCGGGGTCATGTAGATGCCACGGTTCATGTTCCACAGCCAGGCGAGTTCGGTGAGCGGCACGTCCTGGTTGGCCTTGAAGCTTTCGTAGTCGACGATCGGCGTGGGGGAGAAGGTGACGCAGCCCTTCGCGCCGATGCCGACGGCGTAGCCGGGTAGTCGGTGACGGTCGATCACCGCTTCGCAGCCCGCGAGGATGCGCTCGTTGAGCGCGTCGAGGTGGCGGTAGGCGTCCGGCGTGAGCACGTGCTCGAGGCTCGCACGCGCGGCCGCCATCGTGAGCGGGTTGCCGTTGTAGGTCCCGACCTGGTAGACGCTGCCGTCCTCGACGACGCTCATCACGTGCTCGCTGCCGCCGATCGCGCCGGCCGGCAGCCCGCCGCCGAGCGTCTTTGCCAGCGTGACCATGTCCGGTTGCACGCCGAAGCGCTCCGTCGCTCCGCCGGCTGCGATCGCGAGGCCGGTCTTGACCTCGTCGAAGATGAGCACGATGCCGTGGCGGGCGGTGATCTCGCGAACCTGCTCGAGGTATCCGGGCTGCGGCAGCACGACACCGAGGTTCATCATCGCCGCCTCCATGATCACGCAGGCAGGCGCGCGGCCTTCGGCCTCGAGGCGTTCGATGCGCCGCTCCATCGCGCCTGCGTCGTTGAACGGCACCGCGATCGTGAGCTCGGTCACCGCCGCCGGGATCCCCGCCCCATAGGGAAGCGAGACGAGTTCCTCGCGGTCGCCGATGTCCTCGTAGGGCACGCCGATCGAGACCATCACGGCGTCGTGGTGGCCGTGGTAGGAGCCGAAGATCTTCATGATCGTCTCGCGTCCAGTCAGCGCCCGCGCGATCCGGATGGCGTCCATGGTCGCCTCCGAGCCCGAGTTGACGAAGCGCCACAGCGGCAGCCGGAATCGCTCGGCGAGAGCCTCAGCGACGACGATTGTGTCCTCCGTGACGGCCGCGAAGTGCGTGCCGAGCTCCGCGCGATCGCGCAGGGCCTGCACGATCGCGGGGTTGGCGTGGCCCTGGACCATCGAGCCGAATCCGTTGTGGAAGTCCCAGTAGCGATTGCCGTCGACGTCCGTGACCGTGGGCCCCTCACCGCGGGCCAGATAGATCGGCCACGGGTCGCGCAGCTGGTAGGACGAAGCGACGCCGCCGCTGAGCGACACGCGGGCGCGCTCGAACATCGTGGCCGACCGCGCCGTGCGCTCGTTCAGGCGCGCGAGCTCCTCCTCGGCGAGGGCCTCCACGCGCTGGCGGTCAATCTCGATTGGGGCTGTGACGGCCATCGTCGGTCCAGCTTAGAACGGGCTGAGAGTGGGCGAGTCGACGCAGGCGTGATGCCGGAGCGTCTATGCCCGGTGCGGGGGGAGCGGGTCGCCGCGCGACTCGACCGTCTCGAGCTTTGCGAGGTCCTCGTCGTCGAGCGCGATGTCGATCGCGGCGAGGTTCTCCTCGAGATGCGCCACCGAGGCGGTTCCAGGGATCAGCAGCATGCGGTCATAGCGCGCGAGCAGCCATGCGAGCGCCACCTGCGAGGTTGTGGCGCCGCGGCGCTCGGCCACCGCCGCGATCGCCGGCTCGCGCGCAAGGGCGGCAGGGCCTCCGCTGAAGGCGGATCCGAGCGGGAAGTACGGCACAAAGGCGATCTCGTGCTCGCGGCACAGCTCAAGGATCGGGTCATCGTCGCGGTGCATGATGCTGTAGGAGTTCTGGACGCCGGCGATGTCGAGGAGCCCGATCGCGTGCTCGAGGCTCTCGATGCCCACGCTCGAGACGCCGATCGCCTCGATCTTGCCCTCGCGGCGCATGTCCTCGAGCACACCGAGCTGCTCGGCGAGCGGGACGCTTTCCCCGCCGTGCTCCATTCTGCGCAGGTTCACCAGGTCGAGCCGCTCGAGCCGCAGCGAGCGCAGGTTGGCCTCGACTCCCTCCCTGAGCTCCTCGGGCGACTGCGCCGGCAGCCAGCTGCCGGCCTCGTCGCGCCGGCCGCCGACCTTCGTCGCCAGCTTCAGCCCGTCCGGGCATGGGTGGAGCGTCTCGCGTATGAGATCGTTGACGACGTCGGGTCCGTAGAACTGGGCGGTGTCGATGTGGTCCACGCCGAGCTCGACTGCCCGTCGCAGGACCTCGCGCGCAGCCTGCGGGTCGCGGGGCGCCCCGAACACGTTCGGGCCTGCGAGCTGCATCGCGCCGAAGCCGATGCGTTTGATTGGCTTGCCGCCGAGGAAGGTTGTCTCGTTCATAGCCGTGAGTCCGGGCTAGCGTAGTGCTCCGCACAAGCCTGTCCGTGCCCGACACGGTGGTCTTCTATAAGAGCTGCCGTCGCGGGCGGGTGAGCATGCGCTCGACGGCCAGCATCGGAGTGGTCTACAGCCACCTTGGAGAATCCCAGCAACTGCTCGGGACCGCCACGGTCAAGCTACCGCCAGCAGCGCACGCCGCCCCGCCACAGGATCGCTCTAAAACGTATCATTGAGCACGATCGATGATGAGGGGGCGAATCCTGAGCAGGCGGCGTCACGTCGCCGCCACGTTTGCACTTACGTGCGCAATAACCGCGGTTACAGCCGCCGGCGCGTCGGCGGAAGAATACAAAAAGGAATACGAACACGCTCTGAGCGTGGGGACAGAAGCCTACGTGTACGGAGAGCCGCTGCTGGACATGCAGCGGGTGTCCCAGACAATGACCAGCGTGACCGTGCCCGATCACATCGGTGATGCACCTGTCAACCAGCTCTCCCATTTCACAGAACTCGCGAACACCAAAGAGGGCCTCGTGGTCGCGCCGAACGCTGACACGTTGTACTCGATCGCATGGCTGCAGTTGAAGCCTCAGCCGATCGTCTTGCATGTCCCCGCGAGCTCGGGGCGCTTCAACGTCGTTCCCCTGATTACGCCCTACACCGAAAACTTCGCCGACATCGGTGAAGGAGCCTCGGGGATGATGGCGCCGGGCAACTACGTGATCGCCGCGGGCAAGCAGTATGACCGCGTGGAGAAGGTCGATGGCATGAAGGTGATCCACTCGCCGTATGAGCGGGCGTGGATCATCCAGCGAACGCTCGTGAAGAGTCACGAAGACCTGCCCAACGCGGTCGCGATCCAGGCCGACACGAAGCTCGTTCCCCTGAACAGGTGGAAGCAGGAAGGCCTCAACTACAAGCCGCCGGCGCCCGAAACGGAAGTTACGGTCCCGACCGAATACAAGGTTCCTGGCACACAGGCCGGCGAAGAACCGCTCACATACTGGAACGCGCTCGGAGCAGCGCTGCAGCAGTTCAAGCCACCGGCCGCCGACCGACCGGAGCTCGAACGGCTCGAGAGCGTCGGCATCGGGCCGGGCAAGTTCCCCGCCAACGACGAACGCCTCAGTGCGGGCACGACCGCAGGCCTACGCGCCGCAGTGGCTGCCGGTCCGCGTCAGGTCGCGAAAGAGCTGACGGAAATGTTTCAAGCCGGCTTCAACGCGCACGGCGGCTGGCTGACGGCAGATGTCGGCAGATACGGGACCGACTACTCGCTGAGGGCCATCGCTGACAAGCTCGGCCTCGGGGCACTGCCGTCGAACATCGCGATCTACCCGATCGCGCAGACCGAACGTGCCGGCCATCCGCTCAACGGCGCCAGCACTCGTTACGTTGCGCATTTTCCCGCGAGCGACTTTCCCGTGCCCGTCCAGGCGTTCTGGTCCCTGACGATGTATGAAGCAAACGGGTTCTTCGTCGCCAATCCGCTGGAACGCTACACGCTCGGTGACCGCTCGGACCTCCAGCGCGAACAAGACGGCTCTCTGAATATCTACATCCAAACTGAAGAGCCGACCAGCGAAGCCGAACAGGACAACTGGCTACTCGCGCCCGCCGGGCCGTTCCAGCTTCTCATGCGTCTCTACGGCACAGATGAATCGGCGATCGCGGGCATCCTCGAAGGAGGCGCCGGCCACTGGACCCCGCCGACCATCCTGCCGTGCCTGGCGAACGGCAAAACGGCAGCGGGCTGGAACTGCGCGAGCTGAGCCGCGCTGGCGTCGTCCACGTCGCAGGGGCGGCAATGGCACAAACCCAGCCGATCGTATGAGGATTCTCATCGTCGCGTGAGCTTTGGCCGAGACGGATGACTTAGGGTGTGCCCGCCATATTTCCGGAGAGGGGAGCCCGAGCCGATGCCGCGCAAAATCGCTTTGAGCCTCGTCACATCGCTGCTGGCATCGGTGGGGGCGCTCGGCGTCGCTCCGCTTGCCGACGCGGCCAGCACAACACAGCTGCTTCTGTCCCAGGGCGCGGCCTTCGGCGTGCTCGGCTATGACTGCGGCGGGATCTCCGAGCACGTATACGCGACGGGCTTTGCCACCAACGGATATCCGACGGGAGCCGCGTATCTGTCAACGACGTGCAATGGAAGCGGGCGGGGCGGCCATTCGATCAAAATTACGGCGTGGGCCGGCGCCACGTGGACGTGGTATGGCGAAACGCGCAGCTACGGCAAGCTGGCGGAAGCACCCTCGGGGCTCAGTACGAGCTTCTCGGAAACAGACTCCCACGGCGATCGCGTTTACAACACCGCCTCGGCGGCCTATCTGGAAACGACCTCGCCGCCGGTCCTCGCGCCCGAACCCCCGACGAGTGTCTCGGCCTACGCCTTCCGCACCGGGGAAGAGGGCGAGGCCGGCCCGCAGGAGTTCTCCGTCAGCTGGATCCCCGCGCCCGAAACCGCGAGGTTGGTCACGTCTTCCACGGTCTACGCACGGCCGGTGGGATCCTTGGCGCCCACGCTGACGACGACGGTCAACGGCGCCGGGTCGAGCGCTCTGCTTGGCACGCTCGAACCCAATACGACGTATCTGATCACGGTCACGAGCACCGATTTGGAAGGGACGAGCGGCGAAAGCGCTCCGCCCGACGAAGCGAGCAGCCTGTCGCCCGAAGCAGGCGAACTGGAACCCCCGATCGCCATCACCGAACCCGCCTCCGGCGTCACGCAGACGGCGGCGACACTTCAGGGCTACGTCAACCCCGCCGGCGAAGAAGTCGGTGCGTGCGAGTTCGAATACGGAACAACTGAAGAATACGGGACCACGGTGGCGTGCTCCTCGCTGCCCGGCGAAGGCGAAACACCGGTTGCCGTTTCGGCGCCGGTGGCGGGGCTGACCCCGAACACCACCTACCACTACCGGCTCCTGGCCGGAAGCCCCGGTGGCACCAGTTACGGCGGTGATCAGTCGTTCACGACGCTGCCCACCGGAGAAGCCCCGACAGTGAAGAGGCTCTCGCCGAAATCGGGCCCCGCAGCCGGCGGCACACTCGTGACGATCACCGGCACGGGGTTCAGCGGGGCCACCGCGGTCATGTTCGAATCGGCTGAAGCGCTCATTGTCGCTGTCAACTCCAACACCTCGATCACCGTCGAAGCGCCCGCGGGGATAGCTGGCGCGAAGGTCAACGTGACGGTGACGACCCCCAACGGCACGAGCGCCATCACGTCTAAAGACCGTTTCAAGTACAAGAGGAAATAGGCGGAGCAGGCGATCACGCGTCCTCGCCGTCGAGCAGGCGGAAGGTCACGCCAAGAATCGCGGCTCCCGCGAGGATCGTGTCCAGGAACGCCGCGGCAGCGCCAAGCACTCCGAACGATGCGGTTGCACCGACCACCGCAAAGACGCCCAGTATTCCCGCGCCGAGACTTGCCGCGGGTGTGAAGGGCCTTGCACACCGTGCCAAATGTCACACATCGGCAACGCACGATCGGTTAGCGTCTGCTCACTGGAGTGCGTATTCGGAGACCGGCACAGTCGGCGCGAGCGTGTCTCGCGCTCAACCATCGGGGGTTTCTCATGAGACGAACAATACGCCAAGAACGCATTCGCGCCTGCGCGCGACGGTTCGCTTCAAACGCGGGGCCAAGGAGGGTGCTACTCCTCGCACCACTGACGCTCCTGTTTCTGATCCTGCTCGTGGCATCAGCTGCGGCCTGCTTGACGCTACCCAGCACCAGTACCTGGACTGGCGAATGGGCGTCCAGAACCGGGCACTCGGGGACGTGGTCGGCCACGGTGATGTCGACCCAGACGAGTCCGGGCGTGTGGACGACGCAGGGCAATGGCACCGTGGACATCTTCGGCTACGGCAGCGCCCCCGGTCACCTCAAAGCGACGCTGACCTGCACCAGCCCGACAACCGATTCCCAGACAGGGGAATGGCAGGACAACTTCGGCGACAACGTCACCACGACCGGCACACTTTCCATTAACTCGAGTGGAGCACTGGAGGCCGGCGGGTGGAGCGGTCCCACCCTCGCGAGTCCGTCCGACTCAGGCAGTTGGGAAGGCAGATTTGCCGCCACGACCACAACGGAAACAGGAACGGTCGAAGTCGAAAGCTCCCCCGGCACCCTCATCAATACACTAACAACCGAGGTCGCCTCGAGCCTGCCGCTGCTTCCGCCTGGCGACGTCGCTCCGGTTGGCGGCGTGAGCTTCGCGGCGAACCTGCCGCTGGGCTCGACGATCAAAATAAAACTCACTCTGCCGCCGGGCAGCGACCCGACAAACCTCTTCAAGCTCGTCGATGGCATGTACGAAGAAGTGCCGTCGACGATTGTTGGAGACACCATCGAATTTGACATCACCGACGGAGGCAAGTTCGATGAAGATCACACGGTGAATGGAGAAGTGATCGACCCCGTGATTCCGGTTAGCGGCCTGCGTGTCGCGACCACCGAACTGCCTGCAGCGACACGAGGAACGCCATACAGCTCGCAACTCGCCGCCGCGTCAGGCACGTCGCCTTACAAGTGGAAGAAGGTGGGCAAACTGCCCAAGGGGCTGAAGCTGGCGAAGACCGGGCTCATCCACGGCACGCCGAGCAGCAAGCTTGCCCCCGGCTCCTACCCCGTTAGCGTGAGGGTCACCGATTCTACGAGAGTGACGGCGACAGCGACGCTGACGTTGCGTATCAACTAAGCGACGACGCGCGCGCGGTCGGCTCTAAACGATTATCCCTGCGACCCGGCCCTCGGGGCCGGGTCGCCGTATTTCGCAATTGGCTGGCCGAGCAGTGCGAGCGCCGGGCCGTTCTGCGCCGCGGTTGTGCAACGGACCGGCGAGGCGCCCGACTCGTCCCTTTGCGCTCGTCTGCGCGCGGGTCTGATATCGCGTGACAAACACCTTCTCACCCTTATGGGGGAGATCCTCGTGTTCTCGCGGGAGCCGTCCTGGATCTGTCAGCGGGCGTTGACACGCGACTGACGCCCCTCCGCCGACACGACGGATGACGCGAAGGCTCCGGTACCACATATGGAGTAGTGGACGACGGCGCGCCACCTTCTGGAGTCGCCGACCGCGTTCACGGAGCGCCCTATTCTTCGGGCGATTATCCGCATCGTGCGCCCACGGCAAGGCCGCGGCGAGCGTAATGATCGCCGCTCACCGCTGCGGATAATCACCTAATCGGGGCATACCCACCGCTACCTCCTCTGCCGATTAGGTGGGTATGCCAACTGCGACCGCTCAGTCTCCTCAGCAGTTGGTGGTGTTCTCGCTCGGTGGCGAGGAATATGCCTTGCCGATCGCTCAGGTACAGGAGATCATTCGCTACAGCGAGCCGCGATCGGTCGCTTCTACCACGCCGTGGGTTCGTGGTGTGATCAGCCTGCGGGGCAAGATCGTGCCGGTCTGTGATCTTGCGTCGCGCCTGGGCATCGCTTCTGAGCTCGCGAGTGAGGCCAAGATCGTGATCGTGGAGACGGAGGCGGGCACGGCGGGGCTGATCGTCGATGAGGTCGAGGAGGTTTGCATCGTCGAGGGTGATCAGCGTGAGGAGGTTCCCGCGGCTGGTACCGATCTGATCGATGCGATGGCCAAGATCGATGATCGGTTGATCATCATGCTGAACCCCGATGGCCTCTTCGCCGGGGTCGAGCTCGCAAGACGACAGCCGACGTCATGAGCAAGCCCACATCCGTGAGTGTCGTGGTCGCTGACGACTCCGCGTTCATGCGAAGGCTGCTCACCGACGCGCTGAAGAAGCACGGGTTCAATGTGCTCGCCGCCGTCGAGAATGGCGACCGGGCGTTGACCGCCTGTCGAGAGCTCTCGCCGGACGTGCTGACGCTCGATCTCGCCATGCCCGGCCTGGACGGGATCGGCGTGCTGCGCGGGCTGCAGCAGACCGACCTGCACGTCTCGGTGGTGGTCGTCTCGGCCTTCTCCGCAGCACAGGGGGCGCACGCCGTTGACGCCCTCGCTGAGGGCGCCGTCGAGCTGGTCGCCAAGCCGGCGACCGGTGAGAGCCTCCACGAGTTCGTCGCCGATCTCGGCGCGAAGGTGAAGCTCGCCGCCGCATCGCGACACAGACCTCGCTCGGTGGGCGCTGAGCGACCGACAGCTCCGATTGCACCCAGCCGCTCCCGGACTGCCCGAGCGGTGGTGATCGCCTGCTCAACGGGCGGACCTCAAGCTCTCAACGAGCTCCTGCCGAGGCTCCCCGCGCCGTTGGGTGTCGGGACGCTGATCGTCCAGCACATGCCGGCCGGGTTCACGGCTTCGCTCGCGTCGCGACTAGACAACGTCTCACCACTGCGCGTGCGGGAGGCCGCGACCGGTGACCGGCTCGATTCGCACACGGCGCTCATTGCACCCGGCGGCCGGCATCTTCGATTGTTGCCCAACCGCACCGCGACCCTTGACGACGAGCCTGCGATCGGTGGTCTGCGCCCGCGTGCGGACCTCACGATCGCCGACGCCGCACGCGTGTTTGGCAGCGAGGTGTTGTTGGTGGTGCTGACCGGGATGGGCAAGGATGGGCTCGAGGGCGCGCGCGAAGTGCGTCGCGCTGGCGGGCGGATCCTGGCCGAGGCCGAGTCGAGCTGCACCGTATACGGGATGCCTCGGGCGATCGTAGAGGCCGGGCTCGCCGACGGTGTGCACGACCTCGCTGCGATGCCCGCGGCAATCTCTCGGGAGGCCGCGGCATGAGCATGACGGCGAGACCGCGGACTCTGGGGACGACCCGGCCGGTGCGGGTGCGCACGACGCCGGATGAGTACGTGCGCTTCTGCGAAGGCATCCATACCCTGGCGGGCCTCGACCTGATGCAGTACAAGCGCCCGCAGATGGAGCGTCGCCTGCGCACGTTCTCCCAACGGCTGGGCATTGCTTCTCTGACTCAGTATCTCGCTCTGCTCCAACGTGACGCACAGGAGCTGGACCGCTTCCTCGATCGTGTGACGATCAACGTCTCGCAGCTGTGGCGCAACCCTGAGCAGTGGGGCGGCCTGGCCGGAGAAGTGATTCCCGAGTTGGCAGCGGCGCGCCGCATCAGGATCTGGAGCGCGGGATGCTCTTACGGCGCTGAGTGCTACACCGCCGCAGCTGTGTGCCTCGAGGGTGCGCCGCAGGCGCGCATCGAGGTCAAGGGCACGGATATCGACACGCGAATGCTCGAGCGCGCCCGGGCGGGCCTGTTCTCGGAGGAAGATGCGCGCACCGCGCCGCCCGCGTCCCTCAGCCGCTGGTTCGAGCGCGTAAAGGGGGGCTGGCAGGCGGGGCCAGAGCTGCGCAAAGTCGTCTCCTTTGAGAAGGCCGACCTGCTTGCCATGTCCGTCCGAACGGAGGCTTACGACCTGGTCATGTGCAGGAACGTCGTTATCTACTTCACCGAGGATGTTCGCGACGAGCTTCATCGGCGCCTTGTCACATCGCTGCGAAGCGGTGGCTTTCTCGTGGTCGGCTCAACCGAGCGTGTCAGTGCAACAGGCGCGCTGGGTCTCTCCTCCACGCAGCCATTTATCTATCGGAAGGGCTGATGGACGTCAACGAATACCTCCCGATGTTCCTCGCCGAGAGTCGCGAACATCTGCAGGAGCTGAACCTCTCGGTGGTGCGTGTCGAGGAGGCCCCCGATGACGTCGAGACGATCGGCGACATCTTCCGCATCGCGCACTCGCTCAAGGGCATGAGCGCGACGATGGGCTTCGAGCGGATCGCCGCGTTGACACATGGCATGGAGGATCTCTTCGAGGTCCTGCGAGTGCGCCGAGGCGGGCTCGATCGTGAGGCGATCGATGTCCTGTTGGAATGCCTCGACGCTCTCAGCGCGGCTTTCGAGGGCATCGATACCGAAGGCGTCGAGTCACTCGACGAGGCTCCACTGGTGGAGCGGCTCGCTGGACTGGTTCGCAGTCAGAGTGAAAACGACCCTGCCGTGCCCGCCGTGCGCCCCGAGCCCTCGGCTCTGGAGGCTGCAGCCGAGGGGCGCAATGTGATTCACGTCCTCGCGCGCCTGGACGACGCGACGATGATGCCGTCTGTTAGAGCCTTCATGGCGCTCTCGGCCCTCGCCGATCACGGCGAGGTCATAGCTTCACTGCCGGCCGAGGACGCGGTCGACGGCTTCGACGGCAGGATCGTCGAGATCTGGCTGGCGAGTGACCATGAGGACGCCCTGATCGCCGAGACCGTCGGTGCGGTTGCGGATGTCGTCGAGGTGAGCTTCCCTGCGGAGGAGACGGAGAGCGTGCTGGAGCCACAGATCGCCCTGGAGTCGGGGCCGGCGGCTCCTGCCCCGGCCGGCGTTCCCCACGAGCGAAAGTCTGCGGCGACGAGCACGGTGCGGGTGGACGCCGAGCGGCTGGACCAGCTGATGCACCTGATGGGTGAGCTGGTCGTGCACCGCACGCACGTCGAGTCGCTGCTGGGGCACGCCGAGGGGCCAGGCCTACAGCACGCGATGAACGACCTCACACGCAGCTCGCAGGCGCTCCAGGCGATGGTCATGCAGGTGCGGATGATCCCTGTCGAGGCGGTATTCGTGCGGTTCCCGCGGCTCGTTCGTGACCTGTCGACCAAGCTCGAGAAGAAGGTCGAACTGCGCTTGGACGGTGCGGAAACCGAGCTCGACCGCACCGTGGTCGACGCGCTAGGGGACCCGCTCGTGCATCTCGTGCGCAACTCGCTCGACCACGGCCTCGAGAGCGCCGAGGAGCGTGAGGCTGCCGGTAAGCCGCCGACCGGCACGCTCGAGATCTCCGCCCATCAGGGCGGGGGCAGCGTGCTGATCTCCGTGCGCGACGACGGTCGCGGTGTGGACCCGGCTCGTGTCGCGCGCAAGGCAGTCGATCGTGAGCTGATCGCGGCCGAGGCCGGCGACTCGGTTGATATCGCACAGGCGATCGAGCTGCTCTTCTCACCGGGTTTCTCAACGGCCGAGCAGATGAGCGATGTGTCTGGTCGGGGCGTCGGTCTGGATGCCGTCCGCACGACGATCCGGGAGCTGGGTGGCGACGTGGTCATGCAATCCGAGCTGGGTGTCGGCACGACGACGCACATCAGGCTTCCGCTCACACTCGCGATCGCTCATACGCTGCTCGTCGAAACCCAGGGCCAGCCGTTCGTGGTGCAGCTCGACCGCGTTGAGTTGACGCTGAAGCTGGAGGACTACCCGGTGCGCAGCGTCGCCGGCCGGCGCATGCTCGTTCTGCGGGACGAGGTGCTGCCCGTGCTCGATCTGGCCGGAGCGCTCGGCTATGGGGAGTCGGGGGCGCCCGCCTATGGGGTCGCCGTCCGTGGCGCCGACCAGCGCGTCGTGCTCGCGGTCGACCACCTGATTGGACAGCGCGAACTCGTCACACGACCGCTGCCCGACGGCCTCGGTGCCCGCGCGGCGTTATCGGGGGGAGCGGTGCTGTCAAACGGCCAGATCGCCCTGATCGTGGATTGCGATGCCCTGACCGCCGCCGTGAAAAGTGACACTTCCCCCATTGGTGCAACCGCCTGAGGAGGCCGCCGAGATGTCGAAACCCTACTCCGAGCCGCATCTGGACGCTCTGCGTGAGCTTGCGAACATCGGCTCCGGGACAGCCGCCACCGCGCTCTCGAGCATGCTCGGGCGGTCGGTCAACGTCTCGGTACCGAACGCGCTCGCCCTGCCGCTCGCTGACGTGGTCGAGGCGAGCGGCGAGCCCGACGCGGTCATGCGGGCGGTGGTGCTGCCGCTGGTAGGCGATCTCGAGGCCTTCGCCCTGCTGCTGTTCGCGCCCGAGGACGCCACGGCGCTCTGTGCGCTGCTGGGGGTCGATGCGGACAGCGAGATGGGGCTCTCAGCTCTGGCCGAGATCGGCAACATCCTGGGCTCGGCCTACATCGGCGCGATGAGCAAGATGACGGCGTTGTCGGCGGAACCGCGCCCGCCCGAGACCGCTACGGACATGCTCGGGGCGATCGTGTCGTCGGTCCTTGCGGCCGGGGCGGCCGAGACGGACATCGCGCTGCTGCTCGATTCGCAGCTGATGGTGGACGGCGCGGAGTGCTCGTTCTCGTTCATGCTGGCGCCAGGCAAGGACGGCGTGAGCGAGATCCTGACTCGACTGGGCCTCGAACCGTGACGACGGGGGCTGCAGAAACGATGGTGCGGATGGGCGAGCTCTCGGTCTCCCGGACCCCGGGGCACGTGCTTGTGTCGATCGGCCTGGGCTCCTGCATTGGGCTGGTGCTCCAGGACCTTTCGCGCCCGCTTGCGGGCCTCGCGCACATCGTCCTGCCCGAAGCCAACAGCGGCGCGATCACGTCGCCGGCCAAGTTCGCCGATACCGCGGTCCCGGCGCTGATCGAGGAGATGGCTTCGATCGGAGCGCGGCGCTCAGAGCTGCAAGCCGTCCTGGTCGGCGGCGCGCATATGTTCGCGCTCGGCTCAAACTCCACCCTCGACATCGGACAGCGCAATGAGGCGGCGGCCCGCCAGGCGCTCCAAAGCGCGGGCCTGAATGTTCGTGCGACGGCGACGGGCGGCTCGAAGGGGCGCACCGTGCGTGTGCACGTCGAATCCGGGCGCGTGACGGTCAAGGAGCCCGGCGCACCCGAAGTGGAGCTGACATGACCGAGGTACTTTCCCCTGACGAGATCGCTCAACTGTTCGAGGCTGCACAGGCTGACGGGCTCCCCGAAGGCCCGCGCGCTCGGGCCGCGCAGGCACACCTCGTTCGGAAAATCGACCTGAGTCACCCGATGAAGCTCAGCGCACCCGAACAGAAGCGCTTTGAACGGGAACACAGCGCGTTTTGCATGCAGGAGTCGGTGCGCCTCTCCTTGGAGATGCTCACCGACGTTGAGCTGGAAGTCATCAACTCATCCCAACTCAGTTGGGGGGATGCGCTGCGGAAGGTGCCCGCGGCCGCCCTGATCGGTGTCATCGAGTGCGCTGATCGGCGGGCGGCGCCGCCACCACGCGGGGTCGAGCGGCGCGGGACCCCCGCCGGACAGGGCACGATGCTGATCGCCATCGAGTCGGGTCTCGTCCTCAGGATGATCGAACGCCTGCTCGGCGGCAGCTACACCGACGTGATCAAGATGCGCAGCCTGACTGACGTGGAGACGGTCCTGGCACGTGGCATCTTCGAGGATCTGCTCAGCAGCCTGTCCGCAGTTTGGCGCAAGATGTTGGGGCTCACGCTGACCCTCGTCGAGCTCGCGACCGACGACAGACGCAGCAGCCTGCTGCCGATGAGCCTGCCGAGCCTGGAATTGACGATGAACGTCAGGGATGCGACGGGCAGCTCGACGATAGTGCTGCTCACCCCTTACGCCGCGATCGAGGCGGCATCGGAGAGTCTTGCGCCCAGCGTCCACCACGACGCCGGCGCGCCTGCCGACGCCATGCGGGCCGCACTGGGCGAGGTATCCATCGAGGTGCGGGCCGAGGTCGGCGCGACCACGCTGACGCTCCCCCAGGTCCTCTCGCTGAGCGAGGGCGATGTCGTTCGCCTGGGCATGTCGGGTGACGCAAGCGTCGTCGTCGGGGACAGGAGGGTGCACCGCGCCCGACCTGGTCGCAGCAGCGGGCGCCGTGCGATCAAGATCACCGAGACGGGGGCCGATCGGCCATGAACAAGACGGATGCGCTGCTGACGCTGGGCAACACGGCCGCCGATGCTGTCCTCGGCGTTCTGTCCTCGCTCACTGGGGAGGTCGTCGCGAAGGGCGAGCTCCTGGTGATGCCGTCTGAGGGATCGCCGCTGGCGTCGCTGTCCTATCCGCTGCTGGCCACGGATGTCACCTACACCGATGGCGTCATCGGCGGCAACGTTTTCACGATCGCGCGGCTGGGCGTGCGTCGCCTCGCCGCAGCGATGATGTCCCAGGAGCTGCCCACCGAGGACAGGGGGACCGAGCTCGATGAAATCGAACTGTCGGCGCTCGGCGAGGCGATGAACCAGATGATGGCTGCGAGCGCGGCTGCACTTTCAACTGGCCTTGGCTATGCGGTCGACATCTCGGCCCCGACGACGCGCACGCTCGACTCCGCCGCGGCGGCCGAGGGCGTCTACCCGCAGACCCCGCACGCAACGAGCATGGCGGTGACGCTGTTGGGCGAGCCGTGCAATCTAATCCAGTTGATCCCCGACGCATTTCTCACACGAATCTCGCGAGCGCTCGAGGGGGACACCGTCGAGCCGGGCGCCCCCCAGTATCTCCACGAGGACCCAGTTGAGGAAGATGTCGTCGACGCGCCGCTGGCGACGACGCTGCGTCAGGTGACCGTTCGGGTCACCGCGGAGCTCGGACGGACACGGATGCGTCTAGAGGACGCCGCCAATCCGTTGCCCGGAACAGTGATCGAGCTCGACCGCGCAGCAGAGGACCCGGTCGACTTGTGCGTCAGTGGTCAGCGCTTCGCCACCGGCCGGCTGCTGCTCACAGAGGAGTCAGAGTGGGCGCTGCGGATCGAACGTCTACTCGATATCAACCCTACAGACCGCACGTCGCAACCAGGAGGATAAATAACCATGGCCCGAATTCTTGTAGTGGATGACGCAGCGTTTATGCGGAAGGTCCTCGGCGATGCGCTCCGCGGGGGCGGTCACGACGTGGTCGCCGAAGCCTCCAACGGAAGCGAGGCAGTGACTCAGTTCAATGACGTTCATCCCGATCTGACGACGCTCGACATCACGATGCCGGAAACGGACGGCCTCACGGCTCTGCGCGAGATCCTGGCCACCGACCCGAAGGCCAAGGTAATCATGTGCTCGGCGCTGGGCGCTGAAGACAAGGTGCTGGAGTCGATCCGCATCGGCGCCAAGGACTTCGTGGTCAAGCCGTTTGACGCTGAGCGCGTCCTCGAGGCGATTAACAAGGCACTCACGTGAGACCCCGGAGGCCTCCGACGTGCTGGAGGGTGACCGGGCGAGCGTCTCTGCCTGCGCCGAGCGGAAATTAACCGCCAGCGGCTCAAATTATACTCACGTTCTGTGCCGGAAATGCCGATAAGTTCACATGCCTACTACGACAACTCAACTTTCACAGCAGCTGGTGGTTTTCTCACTCACCGGCGAGGAATACGCCCTGCCGATTGCGCAGGTGCAGGAGATCATCCGTTACAACGAGCCGCGTGCGGTCGCTTCGTCGACATCGTGGATTTGTGGTGTCATCAGCCTACGCGGCAAGATCGTGCCGGTTTGCGATCTGGCCTCACGCCTGGGCCTTTCATCGGAGTTGGCCAATGAGGCCAAGATCGTGATTGTGGAGACGGACGCCGGCACGGCTGGGGTGATCGTCGATGAAGTAGAGGAGGTCTGCATCGTCGAGGGTGATCAGCTCGAGGACGTTCCGGCGGCTGGCAGTAGCCTAATTGACGCGATGGCCAAGATCGATGATCGGCTGATCATCATGCTGAACCCCGAGGGCCTGTTCGCCGGGGTTGAGCTCGGCGCTCGCGACGCGGCCTGACCAGACCGCATCGCGTGTGTCGTCCTCGGCGACGACGCCTTGGTGATCGTCACTGCAAACGGCGGCTCCGGGGTGCAAAGGCGCTCGCATGCCGGTCGCCAAGCTGCGCCGAACGCCGTGTCACTCGTTCCACTCTGCAGGTGGGGAACGGCTGACACGAGCGGGCTGCGCCATGAGTCCCGGCGGTCGCGGCAGGGCACTCACTAAGAGGTGAAAACGGGGGTGTAACTGCAAGAAAACCGCTCAAGCTTTTCGTGGTGAGATCCGATATAATCGTGCGGCCAGTAGGCTGCGCCGACTTACTGGATAGAGGGGGTGGTTTCAGTGTGTCGGTACCCTTCATCTTAATCGAGTGTGAGGTAAAGCCAATGTCAAGCACTGCCCCCAGCACCAAGAAAGTAAACATCGATGACCTAGCACCACTGAAGGCGCGTCTCGAGAGTCTCGAGCAGCACTGTCTTACAAACCTGCTCAAGGGCCTCGAAGCGATGCACGAAGGTGATCTGACCGTCGAGGTCCTTCCACATACGGAGCCGCTGTCGCCGAGTGGTGACGCCGACATCGACGCGTTCGGTGACATTTTCAACGCCATGCTCGCGAAGGCACAGAGTGGCCTCGAGCTTTACAACATGGTCCGTGAGGACCTGCGTGAAAAGCTTGGCGACCATTCGACGCTGGGTGTGCTCTGACGAGTCCCTTGCAAGCCTCGACGGCAACTGCCTGACGAGCCTCGGCGCGGGCCTGATGGTGATGGTCGAAGGCGACCTGACAGTCGAGGTCCAGCCGGCGACGGCGTTCGTCGAGGCCAAGCCTGGGCGAGAACCTGGGATCCCTCGCGGCGACGTTCAACAGCATGCTGGCCAAGGCGCAGGGTGGCCTCGCGGGCTTCTACAACACGGTCCGTGAGGACCTGCGTGAAAAGCTCGGCGACCACTCGACCCTGGGCGATCTCGATGCGGGTCTGACGAGCCTGAACGGCAACCGCCTGACGAGCCTCGGCGCTGGCCTCACGGCGATGGTCGACGGTGACCTGACGGTGGACGTTCAGCCTGCGACGGCGTTTCTCGAGGCCCGCGGGCGAGAGCTTGGGCACGCTCGGAGAGACGTTCAACAGCATGCTCGCCAAGGCGCAGGGTGGTCTGGGGCTTGACAACGAATCGCGCAAAGGCATCGCGACCCTGATCGGCCGCGTGCAGGAAGCTCGACAGTTGTCTCGGCAGCTTCGCAGCAGATGGCATCGACCTCCGAGGAGGCGGGTCGCGCCGTGACCGAGATCGCAAACGCGGTCTCAGGTGTGGCGGCCGGCGCTGAGCGTCAGGTGAGGATCGTCGACGACGCACGCGGCTCCGCGGAGGAGACGGCATCGCGGGCGAACGAGTCGCGCGAGGTTGCCGAGCAGGGCGTGGCGTCCGCGCGGCAGGCCTCGGAGGCGATGGAAGGTGTCCGCGAGTCGACCGAATCGGTCACGGAGGTAACCCGCGGCCTCGCCGCGAAATCGGAGCAGATCGGCGGGATCGTCCAGACGATCACCGGGATCGCCTCCCAGACGAACCTGCTGGCGCTCAACGCGGCCATCGAGGCTGCCCGCGCCGGTGAGCAGGGGCGCGGCTTCGCGGTCGTCGCCGAAGAGGTGAGAAGGCTGGCGGAAGGCTCTCAGGATGCCGCCACCCAGATCGCCCAGCTGATCGAGGAGATCCAGGCGGAGACCCAGAAAGCGGTCTCGGTGGTGGAAGAGGGCGCCAAGCGCACGGAGGACGGCGTCACAGTCGTCGATCAGGCGCGCGAGGCGTTCGAGATGATCGGCACGCAGGTGGACGAGATGGCCACGCGGATCGCACAGGTGGTCGACGCGACGACCGAGGTCGCCTCGGTTGCCGAGCAGACTTCCGCCGCGACCCAGGAGGTCTCAGCTTCCACCGAGGAGACCAGTGCCTCCGCCCAGGAGATCGCGAGCTCCGCGCAGGGGCTCGCGAGCACCGCCGAGGAGCTCGAGCAGCTGGTGTCCAAGTTCACGCTGGTGGCCGCCTAGCCGACGCCACCGTACCGGTCGGCGCAACAGGCCCGACGGCGAGTCATATCGCCGTCGGGCCGTCGACCGTGTCGGGTGCATCTGGGACCGCCGCGCTCGACGGACGGGCGTCGCGGCGAGGCCGGACACCTGCTCGGGCGCTGCCGAGGGACTCGCTATCCTCCGCCGCTCTGTCGGCTGAGGGGCCGGCGAGCGGGTCTCAGCCGATGAGCGCGCGGTCGCGCTTATGACGAGCGGAGGAAGACGGCATGAAGCGCCTGCAGATCCACGACAAAGTCCTAATCTCGATTCCCAACCAGGCCTTCGGCCTAGAAGCGGTCGTGCTCGTCTTCTCAGAGCACGGCATGACCCTTGAGGCCCTGGACAAGGTCGCGGTCGCGCGCCTCCCTGAAGCGATGTCGGGATCGCTCATCTCCTTCCGCTATCGGGGTACGCTGGTGGCGCTTGCCGGGACACTCTTCTGCGTGAAGCCGGTCGGTGATCTGCGCTTCCAGCTCGCCGACTCCGAGCTGCATCTCGAGCGCGGCAGTCGCTTCAAGTTCGAGATGCCGATCACTGTGCGCCTCGCCGACTCCGAGGCCGAGGTCGACGCCAAGACGGTCGACGTCGGACCCGACGGTCTGCTGGTCGAATGCGACCTCGAGGTGAACCTCGGGGACAGCGTGACCGTGGCGATCAACTCCGCGCACGTGGACGAGGTCGCCGCCTCGACCGCCGAGGTTGTCACGGGCAAGGCCGAAGTCGTGCGGGGCCCCGCGAGTGGCCTGATGGCGCTGCGCCTGCCGCCCGAGAGCTCCGCCGTGCGCAATGCGCTGGGCGAACTTGTTGTGGCGTTCAGCCGCCGCGGACTGACCCGTCCGGCGTCGGCGGCCGGATCGGGCGTGCAGCGACCGGACTTTTAGCGTGCGACCGGCGGCGGCGAGCTCGGCGACGGCGCCGGAGTAGTTCCTTCTACAGGCGCTGAGCGTTGCCCGCCCTTGTGACGAGGTGAGGGATCGATCAGCCCGATCCGTATCGCCTTCGTGACGGCGCCGGTGCGGTTATGAACCCCTAGCTTCGCGTAGATGTTCTTGAGGTGTGTCTTGACGGTATCGGGGCTCAGCGCCAGCTCCGCACCCAGCTCGGGGATTGCGGTTCCCTCGGCGGCGAGCTCGAGCACCTCGATCTCCCGCGCCGTGAGCAGGCCCGAGGGGTCTGCGCCACCGTCCTCGATCACCCCAAGCTCGTCCTCGGCCCAGTCGGCGGGCGCGAATAGCACCACATGCCGTCCGGGGAGCGCGTCGGCAAAGGCGCAGTAGACGACGGCGACGTGGCTGCCGTCGGGCCTCGGCGCCGGGTAGCGCCCGGAGACGACTCTCGTCTCGAGCAGTTGCTCCCAGAGCCGCTTCCAGATCACGACCCGATCGGGATGGGCGAGCTCGCCCAGCATGTAGGTGCGGATTTCCTCCAGGCTGCGGCGAAACCACAACCGTGCGGGACGATTCGCCCCGACGTGCCTGCCTTGGGCATCGAACATCAAGGCGGGCACAGGGCAGCGCTCGAAGATCCGCATCAGCCTCGGGGCATCGCCATATGTCTCATACATGGCCTCGGCTGCACTGCCGACGCTACGTGGTACGCCTTGACAGCGAACGCTGGTTTTGGGCCGTCCGCCATCGGTCATTTGACAGCGTCAAGTGTATCAGGTAGGCTAGGTGGAATAGGGGTAGACGATTAGGGGGGTAGTCGTGAGCGATGGAGCCAGCGTCGGCGGTCGTGTCAAGGCGGCTAGGGAACGTCATGGTTGGACCCGGGAGGCTCTAGCCGTGCATGCCGGGATCAGTTGGTCTGCCGTCGCCCAAGTGGAGTCGGGTCGACGCACGAACCTCCGCCCGAGCACGCTAGCCGCACTTTCGCGGCCCTTGGGCGTGAGCATCGACTATCTCGTCGATGGCCCGCGCTCGCATCCGGCGATGCTCGAGCATTCACTGTTCCCGTACAGCAGCGACGATCAGTTTCGAGTGACGATGGGATCCTTCCTGACCGAGGGAGTCGCGCGCTCCGAAGTCACGCTAGCGGTAACCACCTCCCCCCACATCGAGCTTCTCCGCGAGCAGCTTGGAGGCGACGCCGCAAGCGTCGAGTTCGTCGAGGCTAGCCGCTTCTACACCACGCCGATCGCGGCCGTCGACGCCTACAGGTCCTTCTTCGGTCGCGCATTCGAGCGCGGAGTTCCCTGGGTGCGAGTGCTCGCCGAGCCGATGCGAGCGGGGCTGACCGACGCCGAGGCCTGGGCCTGGACTCAATACGAGTCGCTGTTTAACCTCGTCTTCGCCGCCTCGCCATCGACCGTCGTGTGTGCCTATGACGAAAGGACCGTGAGCCCTGAGACGGCGAGGGAGGCGCGGCTCACGCATCCGAGCACATTTGGGCGCAGAGGGGTTTTGGAGAACCCCGCCTACACCGATCCCGCGCGACTGATTTTCTAACCGGGCAAGCGTTGAGCTGTGCGACGCGCCCTTCCTCAGCGGCTTGCCGGGGTAGACCGAGCTTTCAGCGAAAACGGGTCACTCCACTTTGCGCGCAATCCGGTAGCTGGCGACCACGCGTTCGACGACAGGAGCGAAGTTGAGCTCGGCGCTGAGAATGCTCGCCCTCGCTGGAGTCCACGGTGGTCTCCGCTAGCTAAAGATGCGATCAGAGCAAGTCGACACTCCCCGTGTGTGGGCCAATCACCGGAGGAAGGCGCAGCGGGTCGCGGGCCCTGGTGGCGCTGCGGCGTCAGCCGGGCACGCCGTGGTAGCTGTTGCACGGCAACCGATCCTGAACCGGGATGGGAGCCTGCTCGGCTATGAGCTTCTGTTTCGGGAACCGAACAGCGAGACCGCCGGAGTCCTCGACGACCGGGCGGCAACCTCGACGGTAATTCTCGATGGGCTGTTCGACGTCGGCCTGTTCGATCTCGTCGGCGACAACGTTGCGTATGTGAATGTCTCGCGTGACTTTCTGCTGAGCGTGCGTCCGCCACCGCTACCGGCCGGGCGCGTCGTGCTGGAGCTGCTCGAGGATCAGATCGTCGACGACGCGCTACTCGGCGTGCTCGAGGACCTCGTTGCTGAGGGCTACACGATCGCGCTTGACGACTTCCGCCTCACCCCTGCGACGGAACGGTTGATCAGGTTCGCGAGCATCGTCAAGCTCGACGTGCTCGAGTACACCGACCGATCCCTCGAGAACATCGTCTCGCACTTGAAGGCTAACTACGCCGGCCTGACCCTGATCGCCGAGAAGGTCGAGTCGCCTGCCGATTGGGTGCGCTGCAGGGTGCTCGGCTTCGAGGCCTTCCAGGGCTACTTCTTCGCGCGGCCCTCAGGCCTGCAGCGCTCGCGCTTGCCTACGCAGGGTCTCGGTTCGCTGAGCACGATGGTCGAGCTCAGCGCGACAGAGGACTTCGACGAGCTGAACCGCATCATCACGCGCGACGCCGGTCTGAGCATGCGCCTGCTGCGATACGCCAACTCGGCATACGTCTCCCTGCCTCGGCGTGTCGGCTCCGTCCAAGAGGGACTCGCATGGCTGGGCGCGGCGACCGTACGCCGCTTTGCCATGATGGTTGCACTCGCGAGCGCTCACGACGTCCCCAATGAGCTGCTCATAACTGCGCTGGTGCGGGCACGCATGTGCCAACTGCTGTCCGGCGCGGGAGACAGCGCAGCCGGGGACTCGTACTTCACCGTCGGCCTGTTCTCCGTCGCAGACGCGCTCGCCGATGCACCGATGCAGCTCGTGATCGACCAGTTGCCATTCCGCTATGACATCGTCGACGCTCTGCTTTACGGCAGCGGCGAGCTCGGTGGCCTGCTCAACGGCGCCATCGCCTACCAGCGCGGCGACTTCGACGCCGCCAGCGATCTGATCGCCAGTCACCCCGATCTCGAGCAGGTCTACCGCGAGGCGATCACCTGGGCTGACCACAGCATCGCCGAGCTCGCGTAGGGGCGTGCGACCACGGGAAGTCGCCTCAGTCGGTGGCGCCGACGCCTGTCGTTGGAGTCCTTAAGGGAACGGATGCTCGCAAGGCTTCGGCCCGCTCTTTGACGCTGAGCATAAAGCGGCGCGTCATGATGAACGCCGCCGGTTCCATGATCCGCATCCCCAGCCACCAGACCGGCGTGTTCGGCACACGCTCCGTGCCGCGCGTAACGAATCGCGTATGTTGCTCGTCGACTCGATAGAGACCGAATTGCCACACCCAGGCGAACCCGCGAACCTGGTAGCTCAAAGCGAGCGCGCGAGGCGGTTCCAGAACGCCCACCGTCAGCTCCGTGCCGGCTCGTCCCCAGGGGATCCTGTCACCCACGGCGAGCCGCTGAAACTCGGGGAGAATGCGAGTCGCACTCGGTCGATCGAGAAAGCCAAAGAGTCGGTCAAGCCAGTCGTAGCTATACAACCCGCCGCGCCCGGTGCCCATCTGCACGAGCCACGGCCAGATGTCCTCTGGAGGCGCGTTCACGGTGACCGCCTGCATCGACATCTCCGTGGGGCTGGGGATCAGTGCATCACCGGGCATCACGCGCGCAAGCTCCTCAGGTGTCGTCCCCCAGCGGCTAAACCAACGCCGGACCGGAACCCAGTACAGCGCCGCGAGCGCGAGAACGACCAGCCGGGGAAGCCTCCCGCTTCTCATCGAACTGGCAGACAGAGCGGTCAACGTGCACCGTCGACGGCGATCACCATCGGCTGGCTCACGATGGGCTGGCTGGCACCAACCGGTAGACGCGCGATAAACGCCTCGACCTTTCGCTCCCACCCATCCTCGAGCGGCCCCTTAAGACCCATCACGAAGATCGTGTCCTCGGCGACCTTGACAAGGCCCTTGCGTTCGAGGATCTCGTTCATGATCGGCCTGACGCGCTGCCCCTGCGTCGCGCCGTCCGGCTTCGGTTCAGCCTCGGTGGTCAGGATCGCATAGCTCGTCCCTGTCGGCAACGTCGTCTTCCTGAGGAAACGACGCATGGAGCGGATCGGTTTTCCGAAGCGCCCCGGCGAGCTGAACACGTACAGGTCGGCGGGCGCCAGCCGGCTTGGCTTCACTTCGCGGATGTGGTGGACGCCGACCCTGACGCCGTCGGCGTCCATCTGACGCTTGAACTCGGCGGCGACAGCGGCTCCATTGCCGTACTTGGAGGCGTGTAGGTACTCGATCTTCATGGCGAATCCTCGCAATCCGTCGTCATTGCTCGCCGGTCATGCGGTCAATCTCACGCCGGATCTCGCCCTCCGTGATCGGCTTGCGGCGGAAGGTGTTCCAAGCGTCGATCGCGACGGCCAAGCCTATCGCGAGCAGCGGGTAGATGATCCATACGTTCCACACGTGCGGGATGCTTGAACTCTGACTGAAGCCTTCGGTGGGCCACCCACCCGCGTTGTTGTACTCGGAGATCGCCCAGATGGTCACGAGCACGATGCTCGCAACCGACGCGGAGAAGGAACGGATGCGAAAGCGGCGCCGACGCTCGATCTGCTTGATCGCAAGCTCGCGCGTCCGCTGCATGTCATCCGTTGGCCTTGGGAAAGCGACGTCGACGGCCGGAGGCTCATTCTTTGTGAGGTGCTCTACTGGCATCGGAAACGCTCCTATTCGATGGGTCTAGGGTCTCCCGTTGCCAGAGAGCTTTCCGCCGCTTGGGCTGTGGGGCATCGGTAGTTTCCGGCATGCCTCCAGCGGATTTGTACGCCGCTCGCGCGGCTCCCAGCGGCTCCCGCCGCGGCGGGACGCGGGTACGGCGACCCGTGCGACCCGGCCGGCCGCGCCGATCGCGCCCGGGTCGACCTCAACCCCTCCCATCCGACTCAGTTGGGGGTTTGAGTCCGGTACCCCTTGGCTCGATCCGTCGTTGTTACTAGGACGGATTCTCCGCTCCGGCACGACGGTGCGGCATCTCTTGGATTCAGCGTCTGCGGGCGCGGAACGCACGATTCTTCATGCGATTGCCGCACACAGCCATCTCGCACCAGTGACCCTGCCGGTTTCGCGAGCGGTCATAGAAGACTTAACGTGTCTGTTCTCGCGTTCGGCAAGCACTCGCCGCTCGGGCCGTTCCGCTGCCAGTCGCTGACCAGCGGCGTGCGCTGCCGGGTTCCCTCCGGCCGCGGGTTCGTCATCAGCCAATCGGGCATCAAGAAGATCTAGCGGTCACGGCAATCGCGCGCCCTTGTGCCGAGCAGACGACCGGCCCCGGCGAGAAGCGGCAGTCACGGTGTCCCCGCCGTCCATTTCGCCGGCCCGCGGACGCGTCGGATGTGTCGCCACGGGAAGTCGTCGCGGGCAGTGGACAACATTGATGCCCGAGAAATCCTGACGGTGCCCTATGGCGGCGCGCCAGGCTCAGTCGCGGAAGTCCGACAGAGCCTCGGCGACGCGGCGTCCCAGCTCGTGCAACTGATCGTCGGAGAGGTGGTCGACCTCGAGCCCCGCCTGTCGAAGCTCGTGGCGGACATTCACGCTGGCTCGAGCCGTGTCGACCTCTCGCCCGAGTCTTGCCAGTGCGCGGCTGACAAGCGGGTCATCGAGGGATGTACTTCCGTCGCCCGCGGGCTTGAGCAGCCATACGCGGAGCGCCTCGGCCTCGCTCAGGGTCAGGTCGAGCGCTAGCGTGGGCTCAGTGTCGAGCTGATCGAATGCTTGGTCGGTCTTCTCGACTGGCTGGTTCGTGGTTTGGTCGGTAGTGCTCATCGGAAACGGTGGCCCATTCAGTGCCGACTCCCAGTCGGTGACCGAGATCGCCGTCAGTTCTGATCTGAGATATCGACCATCTCTGACAGTTACTTGAGAGTCGGAGAAGCCGCGACCTAACGCTTGCGGCTCGATTTCGGCTCCCGCTGGCTCGCCGCGGAGCCGCGCGGCGCCCGCTCTATCGCGGCACCTCGCGGCCCAGCCAGCCGCGGTAGAAGCCCTCGATGTCGGGGAGAAAGTCGTGGACCACTGGGTAGCCGGGCTGCAGCGCCTCGACGTCGAGCTGGCGCGCGCAGGAGGGGCAGTAGTACTCGCGTATCTGCTGGAGCTTCGGGTCCGGTCCGGCCATCTTCGGGTAAACCTCGAGCAGTGTGTCCTCGGTCTCGCGCACGTGGATGACTGCGTCCAGCTTCCAATTGCGGTTGTGCGCGCAGAAGTCGTGCCCGCAGTCGCAGCGGTAGACCAGTTGCCCGTCGGTTCGTCGGCGGACGATGTTCAGGCCCTCGCCCGCCGGCAGCACGATCGGGTCCTCGTAGGAGACCCGCTCCTGGAGCACGGCGATCCACTTCTCGAACCGGTCGGAGTCCTTGTAGCCGGATTGGATGTCCTTGACCTCGCGCCGGGAGAGCTTCTCATCAAGCAGTGCGCCGAGCGTGTCGATATCCAGCGTGCCGCCGGTTGCGGCGGGCACGCCGTCCTCGCCGGGTCGCGGATCCGATGCCGCCAGGAACGCCTCGGCGGCGTCGTCAGGATGGACCTTGCCCGGCTGCGCATGCTCGACGGTTACGGTCGGCGTGGCGACGTCGTAGTCGAAGTCCTCCGGCAGATCCCAGAAGCCGCGGTACTCCGCCGCCCATCGCGGCGAGAGTCGCATCGACTCGGCGTACATCACCTTGACTGTCTGCACGAACTCCTGGGCGAGGATCCGCTCGCGCTCGCCCGCCATCCACTTGCGCACGGGAATCGCCCGCGCGAGCCGCGCCCGCCGGAACGCGTCGCGGTCGGAGATGCCGTAGATCGACTCGGCGAAGCGGGGGAGCAGGTGCCCTTCCTCCACGTCCCGTGTGACCGCCGCGACGGGTCGCAGCAACGGGTCGCCGAGGCCGGCTCCGCCCTTCATCACGCTGAGGTACAGGTCGCCGTTGGCGAACGGCTCAAGCAGCGTGAGCCCGTCGCGCTTGTAGTCGCGCGAGCTGCCATAGATCTCCATCAGCGCGGGGCTCTCGAAGTCGCCGTCCGCGACCGGGTAGGCCTCGCCGCGCCTGGCGCGCTCGATCAGGTCGGCGCCGTGGATGTTGTGCACGTAGGCCGTGGCCCCCGGATAGCCGCCGAATAGCCCCGTGGAGGACAGAACGCGTCCGGTGCCGATGTTCTGCAGCTCCCAGAACGCTGTCTTGTTGACCATGAACAGCGACTCGAAGCTCGACCCTCCCCGGTGGCGCCCGGGGCCACCGGAGGACGCCTTGACCCGCCGCGAGAGGTAGACGAACGGGGAGATCAGCTCCCACATCTCAACGTCGCCCATGTCGCCCTCGGGGTTGAACATCGCGGCGCAATAGTCGGTTCCGTCGAGCACGTACTTCGCGCCCATCCCCTGTGCCGAGACCTCGAAGTTCATGATCGCCGAGGAGCTGCCGTACTGGTCGATCCCGCCGCCCTGCTGCACGTTGCCCGATACCGAGTAGGCGGCCAGCACCTCCTCGATGAACCCGCGTGCCTGCAACGCGCGCGAGATCGTGCGCGGGAAACCGGTGAACGACGGCTGCAGGAACGCCCAGGCGATCGCGGTCGAGCCCTCCGCGTCGCCGAGGTTGGCGATTGTGCCCTCGGGGAAGTTCGTCTCGATCGCGAAGTAGGCGCCGTCGTTGACCTTGTCGTTACAGATCAACGACTGGGTGAACATCACCCAGATCGCGCCTTGCATCCCCGACGGAGTGCAGTTCATCGAGTGCCAGCCCCAGGACGAGCAGCCGTCGTAGTCGAGCTCGTAGGTGCCGTCGCCGCCGATCCTGACCTCGAACGGCGAGTGCATGATGATGTCCTTGCGGGCGCGCGCGGGGAGCTGGGGCTTGTCGGCGAACTCCGCGTCGAAGCCGGCGGGGGAGCGGTATCGCCCGGGGATCGTCATCTCGCGGATGCGCGACTTGAACGACCGCCTTCCCTCCTCGATGACCTCGCGGCTGAAGCGCTTGAAGCGATCGACGCCCTCCTCCAGCAGGATGCGCTCGACCGCCTCGCGGACCATGTGGCATCCGGCCAGCCGCGTGCGCTCGTCGAGCAGGTAGTACACCGAGGCGCGCGTGCGCTTCTTGCAGCGCTCCAGGTGCCACCTCGCGAGCTCGTCGCGTTCGCCGATCTTCATGCACGGCAGATCGATGCCGTCCTCGTAGCGCATCGTCGGCCCGACGGGGACGCCTCCCGGCGTGCTCGCGCCGATGTCGAGAACGTGCGTCACGCCGCCCGCCCACGCGACCAGCTCGCCCTCACAGAAGATCGGCACGAACGTCTGCACGTCGGCGTTGTGTACGTCGCCGATCGTGGGGTCGTTGTTGGCGAAGATGTCGCCCGGCCTGATGCCGGGGTTGTCCTCGTAGCCGTTGCGGACCATCCACTTGATCGCGTCGGACATCGTGTGGACGTGGACGATGATCCCCGTCGACAGCGCGAGCGAGTCCCCCTCGGGCGTGTACAGCGCAAAGCACAGCTCGCCCAGCTCGCGGACGATCGGCGAGGCCGAGATGTTCAACGCCGTCTCCCGTGCCGAGACCAGGCCGCCGCGGATGCGGGAGAAGAGCTTCTCGTAGCCGATCGGGTCGCTGCTCATCAGCTCGAGCGCGTACAGCCCACCGTAGTGACCGGTGTCGGCGAACAGGCGCTCTGACTCCTCGAGCATGTCGTTCAGGCGCTTGCCGCCCCAGCCGATGCCCGGCCGCTCCGCGCCGATGGCGAGTGTTGCATCAACGATCGCCATGGGTCGATGCCTCCGTGTTCGTGAGGTGGAAGATGTGGTGTTCGTCGAGCCTCGCTCTGCGTCCGGGCGGTATCGCGAAGGTGGTTGCCGAGTGCTCCACGATCGCTGGGCCGTCGATCGAGTTGCCGGCCTGGACCGACTCGAGCTGGAAGATCTCGGTCTCGACGTAGGAGTCACCGCTCGCGCGGCCCCAGTGCACGAGTCTGGACTCCTTGAGAGGCGGCTTGCCCGGATGTTCTGGCATCTGCGGCAGCGCCGGCTTCTCCACATCCACGGTGCCGTGCACGACCACGTG
The DNA here is from genome assembly GCA_963737025.1 of uncultured Solirubrobacteraceae bacterium. Classification (GTDB taxonomy): domain Bacteria; phylum Actinomycetota; class Thermoleophilia; order Solirubrobacterales; family Solirubrobacteraceae; genus Palsa-744. The sequence continues at coordinate 769,545 of CAVTRA010000002.1, read as the reverse complement.
GGTGACGAGGTAGCCGAACTCGGGCGAGCGGGCCGAGGACGCGTACATCTTCGCGTAGGCGTCCTCGAAGGTCGCGATGAGGTCGTCGACCTGCGCGGCCTCGGACAGCGCGGCGTGCGGCGAGATGAACTCGATGTCGTTGAGCTGACCGTAGTACTGCATGCGCACCGTGTGCGTGAAGCGGATGCTGTCGCGGTCGATACCCGACTTGGCGAACTCCTGGGCGACACGGTCCTGCAGGCCGACCCAGGCGCCGGTGATCATCCCGCCGATGCCCGCTCTTTCGGCCTCCCCGAAGCTCGGCAGCAGCGGCAGGTCGACCGTCTGGTCATAGCGGTAGTCGAAGTCCGCGCACGCGCACCCGAACGCCGAGAATCCCGCAGCCCACGCCGGCACGAGCACCTCGGCGTAGGTGATGTCCTCGGTGTAGCCAGCGACGTGCAGTGGGCCGCCCCCGCCGTAGCACAGGAGCGTGTAGTCGGCCGGCGAGTAGCCCTTGCCGAGGATCCGTCCGACCGCCTCGTTCTTCAGTGTCTGCTCGAACAGCTCGATGACGCCGGCGGCGGCAGCGTCGACATCCAGGCCGAGCGGTCGCGCGATCTGGCGCTCGATCGCGTCGCGCGCGAGCTCGACGTCCAGGTCGACTTCGCCGCCGAGGAAGTAGTCGGGGTTCAGGCGGCCCAGCACGAGGTTCAGATCGGTGACCGACACGGTGTCGGTGCCGCCCTCGGGCCAGCACACACCGATGCGCGACCCAGCCGAGTCGGGTCCCAGCTCCGGCCTGTTGGAGTTGGGGTTCACGCGCACGAACGAACCGGTTCCGGCGCCGATCGAGTCGATGCGCACGAGCGGAATGTTCAAGACGAATTTCGCGATGTGAGGCGTCTGGGTGATCTCAAATCGTCCATCTGTGATCAGCGCGATGTCGAAGGAGGTGCCACCGATGTCGGTGCACAGGAGGTTTCGCAGCCCCATCCGCCGCGCGAGCGCCTGTCCTCCGACCACGCCTCCAACCGGGCCGGACACGAGCGTTCGGCCCAGCTCCTTCGCCTCGATCGAGATCGTCCCGCCGTGGGCGGCCATCACTCGCAGCTCGAACGGCGCGCCGTGTTCCTTGGTCACGTCGCGGACCGTCTTCAGCGTCGTGCGCGAGGGCTCCGCGGCGTAGGCCTCGATTACCGTCGAGTTCAGCCGCGGCAGATCGCGGCGCATGGGGTATAGCTCGGAGGAAAGGAAGACGGGAACCTCGCCGTTGATGCCGCGCCTGGCCTTCTCGCGCTCGATGATCTCGCCGACGCGGATCTCGTGCGCGGGATTGCGGTAGGAGAACAGCAGCGAGACGACGATGCCTTCCACGCCCTCGTCGAGCAGTTCGATCGCCGCGTCGATCGCATCCTGCTCGCGCAGGGGCAGGACCTCCTCGCCGAACACGTCGATGCGGCCGCGCGCGCCCTTCATGTGTTCGCGCGCGACCAGCGGCTGGTTGTGGAAGTGGGTCGCCAGGTGCAGGCGATCGGCATAGGACAGTCCGAGGTGGGTCTGCACTCCACGCTCCAGCCGCAGGTAGTCCTCGTGGCCGGCGTTGACAATGCAGCCGATTCTCAGCCCCTGGCGTTGCAGCAACCGGTTGAGCATCGCCGTTCCCGAGTAGATGCCAGAGACGATCGCCGGGAAGCCCTCCTCCGGCGTCGAGCCCCACTGTCCCAGGGCGTCGCGCGCCGATGCGATGAAGCCGATTGACTCATCCTCGGGTGTCGTCTGCGCCTTGCCCACGACGAACGAGCCGCGCTCATCGACGATGAAGGTGTCGGTCATCGTGCCGCCCGCGTCGATCGCCAGGACGCGAGGTACCCGTGCTCCGTTGCCAGACATCCGACCTCCTCACCCTTTGTACTCCGGAGAGGATACGTAGGCGTCTCCGCTGTCGCCACGGCCGTTCGCCACACGGCGATCGCGGCGAACTACGTAGCACCGACCGGGTCGCCGGGGGTTGGGGCTGGCCTATCCGGCTGAGATTCCGGCGCAGCCTGGAGGCTCAGACTAAGGGTTTCCCGGATGCGAGCCGGTTGCCGTCAGAACTATTCTCCGCTCGGTGAACGTGAACGCGCTGGCGAACGAGCAAGTACCCGCCGCCTACCGTTTCAAGGTCGGAGGATTCGAATGCACGGTGGTTTCCGATGGCCCGCTCAAGCTCGGCACGTTCACCGAGGAGATGTTCAAGGGCATCAGCCAAGAGCGGATCGACGCAATCCTCGCCGCCAATTTCCTCGACAAGGACGATTTCACGGTCGATCAGAATGCCCTGGTCGTCAACACTGGCTCCAAGCTCGCCCTGATCGACACGGGCATGGGATTTCGCAAGATCTACGGCCCGCGCACCGGCCACTTGCTCGCCAATCTTCGGGCCGCGGGCATCGACCCCGCGTCAATCGATCTTGTGGCGTTGAGCCACGCCCATCCAGACCATGTCTGGGGGCTCGTCGGCGAAGACGGCAAGCCGAACTTCCCGAACGCCGAGATCCATATCAGCGAGCGGGACTTCGAGTACTGGACCGACGAAGCCAAGCTGTCCGATCCGGCAATCGGCCACTACATTGGGCCGATCCGCGACGCACTGCTGCCGTTGCTCGACCGTATCGTGTTTCTGAAGGACGGCCACGAGGTTCTGTCAGGCATGCAAGCGCTGTCAACGCCTGGGCATACGGTCGGTCACACAAGCTTTCTGATCAGGTCGGGGGGCAGCTCGATCGCCTATACCGGCGACCTCGCTCACCAGCCCCTGCTTCAAATGGAGAGCCCGCACGCTGAATTCGCTCGCGACACCGACCCGCAGCAGGGGGTCGTGTCGCGGCTGAGCGTCTTCGACATGGTGGCAAGCGAGCAAACTCCGATAGTTGCTTACCACTTCCCTTGGCCCGGCGTCGGCCATGTCGCGAAGAGCGGTGACAACTATCGATACGTCGCAATCCAAATGCAGACGGTGCTGTAGGAAGTCCGCGATCAATCCGAGTTCTAGGTATCGCGGAAGGTAGCTCCCGCGCCGAGGTCGCCGATCGCATCAGGGAGGCCGTGCGAGCTTACACCCGATGACCTCCGCGAGCTACGCGAGACGATGCCCGCGCCTCATCACGCTGCGGGAACCGTGGCAGCGTAGTCGCGGAGCCGCGAACGGAAGCCCGCGAGCCTGCCAATGCACCTGAGTGGACTCGAACCACCACCTGGACTGCTTGAGAGAAGGCTCCAGTATGAGCTCTCTGGGTACGTCAGCGAGCGGCCTTCGTTTTCTTGATCGGTGTCAGCGGATTGCCCGGTGCAATTTCCGAGCAGTCCTGCGGCGCGGGCAGGCCGGCGAAGCGTTCGGCGATCCAGGCGACCGATTCCGTCAGCCACGGCGCGGCGCCCTCTATGTGGCCGAGGTGCTGGTATTCGGTGTAGTGCACGGGCACACCGTTGCCGCAATACTGTCTGGCCAGGCTGCGCACGTCGCCCGCGATCATCACCCCGTCGCCCGGTCCGATGCCCGGCTTGTTCCCTGGCGTCCCTTCGAGTTCTTCGCCGCCGTTGCCCTGCCCGATCATCAGCGGCACCGTCGGCGTTCCTTCGTGGCCCATGATCAGCTTGTTCGCGGTCTTGACGAAGACCTCGACACTTTCGGGGGTGGCGTATTGCGGCTTGGCCATCTCCGCCCACGTGAGACCGGGGACTTCCTTCCTGTTCGTGATCGAGACATGTTCGTCATCGGCGAGCAGTTCTTTGCCGTATTCACTCAGGTAAGGGGTCAGGTCGAGATGGAAGGCGCGGGTCAGACCGTCGAGTGACATCGGGATGACCGAAGCCCAGCTGGAGCTGCCTTCGATGTACCTGAGGTTGTGAGCTGGGTCGACCAGCACGCCGCCGAAGGTGGCGCCCACGATGTCGGAGTTGATTTCCGGCGCATAGGTGGGAGCCTGCTGGGCAGCCCACTCAGTCGCGATTGCGCCGCCCGAGTAGCCGGCCAGGGCGATCTTGGTCGCATGCGTCAGGCCCGTGGCAGAAGAGCTGAGCGCTGCTCGCAACGAGTCGAGTGTGTCGTAGCCGTATACAGGGCCAGCGGCGAAGTCTGCTTCCTCGCCCTCAGTGTCGGCGATCACGACTGTCTCGCCGGCGAGCAGCGCCGGCGAGATCAGCACCGACTCGGCCTGCGGTATTTCGCCGCCTATGCCAAAGCCGCCTGAAATTGCGTAGGACGGGTCGTCTTCGGTGGTCAGGCTGTCGTAGAAGGACTGGTAGGAGAGCACGGTCGGCGTGCTGGGTTTCAGTGGCGGCAGCAGCACCGACGTCACGTTGACGGTCGGCTTGCCGAACTCGGAGGTGGAGCGGTACAGGAGCTGGACGGCAGTGACCGGCAGTTCGATCCCAGCGATGTGGAGGGAGACTGTACGGGTCTTCAGGATCGTCCCGGGCGCTGTGTGCTTGAGCACGGACTGCTTGCCTTCGTACTTGTAGAAGGGGTCTTCTTCGGGCGTCGGCGCGGCACGGGCGCTAGGCGCAGCTACAGCCGCCGAGGCGGCAAGGAGCGTGAGCGCTGCCAGCAGTCCAAGCGCGATACCACGCCGGCGCCCTTGCACAGCGCCCCACGTCATATCGGATCCGCTCATGACCCCACCTTCCACTCTGGCCACACCTTGCGTTCTGCGGCGTGGGCGAATTTCCCAGCGACGACTTGGCTGATACCCATCGCCTCCTAAACCCAAACAGCTCGCGCTAGTCGGCGATAATCGCGGGATGCCACGCGAGAGCCCAGGGGTAGCGCTCGTCCTCGCCGGCGGCGGCGCCCGGGGCGCGTATGAGATCGGGGCCCTATCGGTGCTCCTGCCCGTGCTCGAGCAGCGGGGCGAGCGCCCGGAGGTGATCATCGGGACGAGTGTCGGGGCGATCAACGCGGCGTTCCTCGCGGCAACGGCGGCCGACCCAGTGGAAGAGTCGCTGCAGCAGGCGCGCACCCTGTGGGAGGAGTTGGGCTGGGACGACGTGCTTCGCCCGCTACTCTCGCCGGCCGAGCTTGCGCGCTTGGGCGCGCTGGTGATTCCCGGAGTGCGCGTGCACGGACTGCTCGACTCGGCGCCGCTGGCGAAGACGCTGCGCGAGCGCGTGCCGCTGCGGCGGATCCGTGCGAACGTCTCTAACCAGACGTTGACGGCGGCGGCGGTCGTGGCGACCTCGGTCGAGGGCTCGACGAGCGTGGTCTTTCACGACGGCGCAGGGCGCGTCAAGAACGACCGCGAGCGCGGTATCGAGTATGAGCGCACACGGCTGCTGGAGAGCCATGTGCGCGCGTCAGCGGCGATCCCGGGCGTGTTCGCGGCGGTGCGCGTCGAGTCGCCGCGCTCGCGTGCGGGCTGGTACTACGACGGGGGGACGCGGCTCAACACGCCGATCAAGCCTGCGCTCGCGCTGGGTGGCAAGCGGGTGATCGTGATCGCGTTGAATTCGCTGCGCTCTGGGGGCATGCGGGGACGACCGGAAGCGCTCGACGGCGCGACGCAGATCGTGCAGGCGCTGCTCGTGGACCCGCTCGTCCACGACGTGCAAACGCTCGCGTCGATCAACGAAATCATCCGCGCCCGCGGCCCCGCGCCAGGAACGAGCAAAGCGAAGCACAAACAAGTGCCGTACATCCTCATCTCGCCGCGCAGCCCCAACGAGATAGGCGAAGCCGCATCACGCGTGTACCAGCGGCACTACGCGGGGTTGACGCGCGCGGCATCGAGCGTGTCGATCCTCGGGCGCTTCCTGCGCGCGGGCTCGAACGCGTCGCGCGGCGAGCTGCTCAGCTATCTCTTCTTCTCGCGCGAATTCGCGCAGTCGCTGATCGAGCGCGGCGAAAATGACGCGCGCCGTTGGCTCGCGCGCAAACACGATGACGGCCCGTGGCGGCTCCGCAAGCCTTGAGCCGGCGCGCGACGGGCCCGGGCCCTCGTCTACCCCGCCGTGCTGCCGGGAGACACGATGAACGCTCCTACGCGTACCGCTACCGGCCGATGCGCTCGCGGTGCTCGCACCCCGGCCAACAGCAGGGCCGGCGCTGGCCCTCCTCCAGCTCCTCCTGGGTCCTCCGAATGCGGCGTTCTCGTGTGGTCGTTCGACGGGCATCCTCGACCCAGCAGATGAACTCGTTGCGGGCTAGCGGCGTGATGTCCTTCCACGCGTCGAGTGCCGCGCTGTTGGCGATCAGCGCTCTACGCAGGTCCGCGGGCAGCTTATGCACCACTCCACCGGGCACTCTCTCGCCACTCACGCACCCATCGTAGTGAGCCGGGGGTCGTATAGGGCTTCGCGCGCGCTTGCGACCCCGCCAAACACAGGATGGCTCAAAACCCCTATGAGCTTTTTGCAACGGTGCCGGTATGGGCTCCGGACGTGCCGGGTCGGCCGGGGAGGGAGCCGGCGGCTGCGCTGCTGGTTGACTCAGGGTTGATATGTCCATGCGGTCTGCCCTCGCGTGGCAATGCGTATCGCGCCAGCCGCAGAGCGAGCTCGAGCTCGAAGCGCCCGTCGGGGTTGTCGAGCTCGTCACCGAACAGCTCGCGCAGCCGCGCCATGCGGTAGCGCACGGTCTGCGGATGGACCGCGAGTGAGTCCGCGATCGCTTTGCGTTGGCCCGGGTTACGCAGCCACGCGCGCAGCGTCAGAGCCAGGTTCCGCCGCGACTTCGCGCCCTGGATGGCTTCGAGCGGCGCGAGACGTCGCCTGACCAGATCGCTCGCGAGCTGGGGCTGCGCGGACAGCAGCAGGGCGAGGTCGTGATCCTCGGTACGGACGAGCGGAGAGCTCTCGACGAGGCCGCGGCGCATCAGCGTGAGCAGCGTGGTGGCCTGCTCGAGGCTGCGCCCCGCCTGCGAGACCGCCACCGCGGGGCCGAGCGCGAGCTGTGCTCCCGTGCGTTCACTCGCCGCCGTCAGTCGCGCTAGTCGCCCCGGGCTGTCCGGGTCGAGCATCGCACCCACGAAATTGCCGCCTCTCGGCTCCAGCACGAAATGCTCGTGGCTCGAGCGCACGAACGCGTCGTAGAGCTCGGCCGGGCCGGCGAAGAACGCGAGCGTCGGCGAGAGCTGCGCGTCCGCTGCCTCGGCGGCGGCGTCGAGCACGTCGCGATCGGGCTGTGGCCTGCGGAGCAGCAGGCGCAAGAGCTCGGTCCGTCGCGACTGTGTCGCACCGGAGCGGTGCGACTGCTCCTCCGCATAGCCGGAGGCAGCCTGCGTGGAGAGCTCATCGACGTAGCTGAAGCCCGTGCCGGCGAGTTGGTAGAGGTAGGCGGGCTCGATCCCCTGGGCCGCACCCACTTCGCTCGTGCGCCGCCACGCCGTGCGGCCGGCGACCCGGTAGAAGCCCATCAGTTCGTCGAGGCTGCGGCCTGAACGGGCGTGGGCCCTTCCCAGCGCGAAATGCAGATCGGTGTCCGCCGAGGGGGACGCGGCGGCGAACCAGCGTTCCACGGCGTCAGTGAGGCCGACCCTGAGGTTCCGCTCGAGCGCGTTCTCGGGGCGACCGGCGCGACGCTCCTCGCCGCGGATAGCGGCGATCACCGCGTCGACGATCATCGGCACCGCCGGCACGAGCGCCGCGCGAAGCTCCGCGGGGGGAGCATCCCGCTCCAAGAGTTCCGTTTCGTCCGGTGGGAACAAGTTCAGATGATGTCGAGCCGGCTTGCGCCCCAGCGAGACTACAAGACTTGCTCGCGGGGGAAGAGGGTCCTCCAAGGCCAGCTCGGCCGGGATGGGCACCACAGGACCTGTTCGCGGGGTAGGGGGACGTGCCCGAACGAGCAACGGGGAGGGCCCGGCCGCGGCCGAGCCCTCCCCGTTCTGAGCAACCGATCGAGCCCGCTGCGAGCGGGCAGCGCTCGCTCTAGATGGCCGCCTCCACGAGTTTGGCGAACTCTTCCTGGCCTTTGGTGTTCGGGTGGTAGCTTTCCGACAGCGGGTTGGACTCACCGTTCAGCCATTCCGAGGACGAGCAGACCTCGTGCGATTCGAAGGCGCTCGTCGGGTTGGTGAAGGAGAATTTCAACGCTTCGGCCCGTGCCTTGACCACGGCATCGAGTTTTTCCGCGCTTTCGTTGATTTTCTTCTCGTTACCCGAGGTGAGGGTATTGACGCCACACGTCGCGCCTTCTTTGGTGAACAGCTTCGGGTAACCCAGTACGATCACCTGAGCCGTCGTCGCCTTGGCACGGATGGCTTTGTACGTCGTTTCGAGCGCTTTCGGCAGACTGTTTTTGATGTATGTGTCTGCTTCTTCGATCGCTTCTCCGCACCAGAAGTAATAGACGGCGCATTCTTCCATCACGTGGCCGAAGCCGGCGTCGTTGCCGCCGATCGTGATCGTCACCAGCGCGGTGCTGCTGCTGAGCGTGCCGAGCTGTTTTTCAACCACTTCTTTGGTCTTCGCGCCGCCGCAGGCCTGGAAGCTCAGCGTGTAGCCCTTGGCCGCTGCGACTAGCGGACCGTATGCGTACGGGCTGCGCTGGCATCCACCCGATTCTTCGTAAAAGGTGCGTGAGCCCACCCCGGATGAATAAGAGTCCCCCAGCGCCACGTACTGTGGTGAAGCAACGGCCGATGCGGCAGGTACCAGTACTCCGACGACCAGCACAACGAAACCGACGATGCGGGCTCGTTTCCCCATGATTCCTAGTCCCCTCTTCCGTGTCTGTCGCCCGACGCCAATGACGTCTGCGCGGCCCGTCATCCCGAGCGCTTGTCGAGCGAACGTAGCCGACACTCCGACGACCAGCACAACGAAACCGACGATGCGGGCTCGTTTCCCCATGATTCCTAGTCCCCTCTTCCGTGTCTGTCGCCCGAAGCCAACGACGTCTGCGCGGCCCGTCATCCCGAGCGCTTGTAGAGCGAACGTAGCCGAGTTTGATATGGCTAGTCAAGAGTGGAGAGCGTAAATTATGAAAATAACCGTCAGGTGATCGACAATTTGTTCCGACGAGATATTTGCCGGCGCCCGCACGGCCCAAATCTTATACCGCCGCAGCAGTCGGCTGCTCGACGCACCTCGGCGCGGAACAGTTACTATCGCCCATTCGTTGTCGCTATAAGAACGATCGTGCTGCAAGGGGGCATGTTCTGATGTCCGGTCGCTCCGCTGCCTCACGAAAGCCGCGGCGCCAGCGCCATCGCTACCGTTCGTCCGCAAAAGCAGGCGTCGGCCGACCCTCCGGCGACACGCTTGCAGCCCATCCGCTGCGGTCGTCTGCTCTGCTGTTGCCCAGGCGCTCGCTCGGTTCGCATAGCGCTAGCGATGGGCGCGCGTGATACTTGGCTGTCTGTTGACCGACGAGTCCACGACCCCCCGACCTGGTGGAGCTGACGCGCGATGTCTTCGGTGCTGCCAGTCGCCGCGAGCTCGACACCAAGTTGAGCGTCCTTTCCGCTGGAGCGGTCTTGGAGCTGGTGGGGCCGGGTGCCAGCTTTGAGGGCGTCGCCGCGATCGGTGGCGTCGCCGAGGACTGGCGCGGTCCGTACGGCGACTTTGGCATTGAGATCGAGGACGTTGTCGCCTTTGACAACGGAGTCGCGTTCGCACCGGTACGCCAAGGCTCTCGCCTCGTTGACAGCGCAGGCTTGGTTGGACAGCGGGAAGCATGGATTTTCCTGTGGGGAGATGGCTTGATCGTGCGAGCTAGCGCCCGCACCGACATCGCCGAGGCTCGCGCTGCCGCCGAACACCTCGCCAAGGAACGGGGGTAGGCGACGTCAGAGAACCTCGACCTCGTGCGCTCGATCCACGCGGACTGGGAACGCGGGGATTTTCGTCGAGTCGATTGGGCGCACATCGACATCGAGTTCGTCAGGGACATCGAGCTCGATCCCGACCGCACCGAGGGCATCGCCGGGATGGCCTCGGCGTGGCGTCGGTGGCTTGACGAGTGGGAGGACTTCCGCCCCGTGGAGGTTGACGAGTACCGCGAGCTTGACGATCGACGTGTGCTCGTGACCGGGCGCATCCGCGGGCGCGGCAAGGCGAGTGGAGTCGAGGTCGAAAAAAGCTTCGCGAACCTGTTCGAGCTCAGAGAGGGCCGCGTCGCGAGGCTCGTCCTCTACGAAGACCGCGACCGCGCCTTCGCCGAGCTCGGCTTGGAGGAGTAGGCGGCGTCGCAGGTCACTGTCATCGTTGGCTGACCGGGCGGCGACGTCCGACCGGTCGGGCTGGCGACGGGCTGACTCGTGTCGCAGGTGTCGACCGAGTGGTCTGACCGACCGCCGCCCGCGGCTTCTGCGCGGCATGACGCTGCGAAATCGGGGTGCACCGGCAGGCTTCAAGAAGATCGCGGCGCCCCTGATGGCAGGCGCGATGCGCCGTGCCAACCGCAAGGACTTGTCCCGGCTGAAGAAGATGCTCGAGACGCAAGCCGACTCCCGAGCGTGACCCAGCGGTCTCCGCGCGGATGGGTGTTCGCGTTCGCACGAAGGGAGACGCCTCGCGTGGCCCCGAGCAGCCGGCCGCACCGGACGATTGAGAGGCGCTAACGCGAACTCCTATTGGCTCGTGGGGCGGCTCAGGGCGCTTCAGCTGCAGCACACCCCTCGGCCTCGTGGGAGTAGGGTGGAAACCAGCTAACCGAGTGGCAACTGGAGGGGGACCGATGATCTGCACGTTGACCGCCCGTCGCTTGAAGCCTGGCGCCTACGACGCCTTCCGCGAGGCATGGGACCCGGGCGACGCCGGAGTGATCGAGCGCTGGCGTCCGATCTACCACGTGCGGGACGTGAACGACCCGGATGTCGTGATCTCGTTCGGCTTCTTCAAGGGCTCACAGGAGGAACTGCACAACGTCCAGGCTCAGGCTGGCCGTGGCGATCAGGTTGCCCGCATCGCGGAGACGGTCGAGGAGGTGCTGCTCGACGGAGCCTACGAGGTGGTCGAGCAGCTTGGCTAACTCCGGTCGTGCCGCAGAACAGAACCGCAGATCGACACAGGAGGGTGCGCGGCATGGACTCATCTAGTGAACCAGCGCCGATCATCGACGCCTCCTGGATTGCGGAGCGCGAACGCGATCCGAAGGTTCGGCTGATCGAGCTCGACGTCAGTCCAAGCGCCTACGAGAGCGGCCACATTCCAGGGGCGGTGTTCTGGAACGCGTACAGCGACCTGCGCGACGTAGACTACCGGCCGATAGAGCGGGAGCGGCTGGAGCGGTTGCTGTCGCGCTCGGGCGTGACGTTGGACACGACGGTCGTCTTCTACGGCTACGGCGCCGCGCTCGGGTTCTGGCTGATGAAGGCACGCAGCCACAACGATGTCCGGATGCTTACGGGTTCGCGCGAGCAGTGGGCGCAGGCTGGCGGCCAATGGAGCACCGATCTGCTCGAGTCAACCGGGAGCGCCTACCGGCTCGCTGACCCAGACCCAGACGCGCTGGCCTCACGGGCCGACGTGGAAGCTGCGATTGGGCAGGCGGGAGGTGTGCTGCTCGACGTCCGCTCCGAGCCCGAGTTCGCCGGCGAGCGCTTTTGGCCATCAGGAGCCACTGAGGACACCGGACGTGCCGGACATGTTCCCGGAGCGGTCAGCGTGCCGATCGATCTTCTGCGCAACGAGGACGACACGTTCAAGGCCGCGGACGACATGCGCCTTGCGCTGGAGAACGCCGGTCTCAGACCTGAGCAGAAGGTGATCACTTACTGCACGATCGGCAACAGGGCGAGCCAGGCATGGTTCGCCTTGAAGTACCTGCTCGGTTATTCGGACGTGAGCGTCTACTACGGTTCATGGGTCGAATGGGGAAAGGCAGCGAACACCCCTATCGAACCCTAGGGCCGCTCGGTCCTCGTGCGTCTTCGCCCACGTGCCCGCTGCTGCTTTCGTGGGACACAGGCCGTCTCGGCCCAGACCGAGGAGGTGCCTGACGAACAGCAGAAGCGGCTACGCAGCTGGCCTCGTCTGCTGTAACAGGGGCCGATTTCGGCCCAATGCACCTAAGTGGACACTACTCAAACCATTCCCCAGCGTTTACGGGCATTCTCGATGCTTTTCCGGGGGGTTTTCCGGATAAGGGTAGCCAGGGCCGACCCGGGCCTGACGTTCCAAAGACCCGTCGTGCCGGCAACGGCGTGATCCAGAGGGCCGTCATCGAGGCCTTGGCGCAGGCTGATCGCCCGATGGGTGTGGGGGAGGCCCACGCAACGGTCGAAGGGCTCCTCGGATGTCCCGTCTCCCGGGATTCGGTCAATAGCTGCCTTTCGACCGGCGTCCGCGGAGCGCGGCCCAACTTCCAGCGGGTCGGGCCGGGCCGCTACCGGCTCCATCGCGCTGTCTGACGAGAGTCGTCGCGCCCGCGCCATCGCTACCGTTCGTCCGCGAAAGCCGGCGTCAGCCGATGGTCTGGCGACATGCTCGCGACTCGTCCAACTCGGACACATCATTGGCTAGGCGGGGCGGGCCTGCTTCCCGCGCTTTCCGGGTCTTCGACCCGTTCGGCAAAAATACCCTCGCGGGGGCGAAAGCAGGGCGCTCGCCGCGAATCGCCGCTACGATGCCGGCTCGCCGGCGTGATCAGCGGCTATTCCTGCGAGCTCGACGCGAGAGTTGATTTGGAGCTTCTGAAAGACGTGGCGCATGTGCGTGCTCACTGTGTGGGGCGAGAGAAACAGATGGGCGGCGGCCTCTCGATTGGTCATGCCGCTCGTGATCGCCTCCACGACTGCGATCTCGGATCGGGTTAGCGCCTCCCAGCCGTGGTCCGGTCGCTCGGCCTGCCCGAGGCGACGCCGGACGCCCATGTCGCGGAGCCTGCGGCGTAGCCTGGTCTCGTCCCACGTTGCTCCTGTCTCGGCCGCGAGCTCGAGCGCGCGATCGAACGATTCGATTGCGGCTTTCCTGTCGCCGTTCGCAAGCGCAGCCACCCCGCGATCCTCGAGCGCAGACGCGAGTGCAGGCCGGCGAGGCGCGCGTTCAAAATGCTCCACCGCCGCAGTCAGGAGCGCGAGGTCACCGTCGAGCAGCCCGCGCGCATGAGTCGCGGCACCGACGACGGTGTCGATGGCCGGGTTGAGGGACGCCCGCTCAGATGCGAGCTCGACTGCTCTCCGGCCGAGCTTCTCGTCGCCGACCGAGAGGGCGAGCCTGACCAGCCCGATCTGATCTGTGACGTCGACCGGGAAATAGGGGAGCAGAGGCTCGTCGTCGGGGAGGGTCGCGGCGACGTCGCGGAGTACGCCGATCGCGCGCTCGCAGTCGCCCTCGGCTTGGGCGATTTGAGTGCGCACCCAACCTGCGTGGCGCCTCAGCTCCGGAGTTCCACGTTCGAGCATCACCGCTGCGAGCTCGCTGCATCGGCGCATGAGCCGTCGGTCACCAACCCGGATCGCTGTGGCCGATAGCGCGCTGATCGCTGAAGCATCGTTGGACCCAAAGGTTGTATCCGCCTCCTCTGGACGAAGGATTCCTTCGAGCCCAGCGATCGCGTCGGAGTATTCGCCCAGCTGATAATGCTGGCGTCCGCGCCACTGTTCCCACAGGTGGATCGCCCATGCCTGCGACTCCCTGCCCGCCGACTCGAGACCCTCGACGGCCAGGGGCACCGCCTCGTCGAAGCGATCGACGGTCGCAAGGACCTCGGTGCGCCATTGCTGCGCAATGCGAGCGCGTGCGTCCTCGCCCTCCACTGATCCGGCGCGGACGGCCTGCTCGATCTTCGCGAGCCACTCAGCGAGCGCCCTTCCTCATAACGGAGCCCGCCCGTCGCTAGGCCCAGCCAGAAACCGTCGCCTCGTCACCGAGCTCCGCGATCTCCTCGGAGACTTCGGCGAGCAGCCGCTGCGCCTCTGTCCTTCTGCCGCCAGCCAGCACGTTGTGAACCAGCCGCGCGTGATGACGCGCTCGATCTTGCGGGGTGACACTAGGTAGCGCGAGCGCGCGTCGTCCGGCGTCGGCCCGCATATCGGCCGACAGGCTGAACATGCCCGCGATGCGAAAAAGCACCTCCGACTCCTGCGCTGGCGGCAACAAAGGCGTGAGCGCGGTCCGGGCAAATGATGTCGCCTCATCCAAGCGCCCAGCAGCATGCAACAGGATCGCGACTTCCGCGACCAGTGGCCCGCGCCGTGGATCGTCGCGAGGTGTCAGCTCGAGCGCCCGCATAGCGAGGTCGGCCGCGGCGGCCGGATCAGAGGTGCCCAACGACTTGGCCGCTGCAAAGAGGACGTCGATCGCCTCCGAATCTCCAGGCTGAGCACTGGCGGCGAGTTGCTCTGCGACCTCCGTCGGCGGTAGCCCCGCCGCGAGCAACGCGCCGGCCGCTTCGCGCTCAAGCGCCGTCCGGGCGGCCGACGGCATCGAATCGAGCACGGCTTCGCGAACAATGTCGTGCCGAAACGACAGGAGATCGCCATGGTCCACGAGTATGTCCGCGCGGATCAGTTCGTCCACGGGCTCGAGCAGCGATGCGGCCGAAGCTCCCACCACGTCGGCCATCACACCGAACGGGAACTTTCGCCCGAGGGCCGCACCGACCGACGCGACCTGACGTGCAAGGGGCTACATTCGCTCGAGGCGCTGATGCATGCTGTCGCTCGTGCGAGCCGGGAGGCGCATCGTCGCTGTGGCCACGCGACCGTCACGCGTTTCAAGCCGCCCCTCTTCGCGTAGGCCAATCAACAGCTCCGTGAGCCAAAAAGGTATGCCGTCTGCGCTGGCAGCGAGATGGAGCAGCGAGTCGTCGGGCTCGGCGCCGGCGACATCCCCGACAACCTCCGCGACCGCAGCATCGTCGAGTGGCGAGAGAGAGCCGCAGCGCTCCCGCCGCCTCTACGCGCCCCAGCGTCTCACCGACCTCCGGCGGAATCTCGGCCGGGCGCCACGCTACAAGCCAGGCGATCGGAAGCCCTGCCAGCCGGAGTGCGAGCCCCTGAAAGGCACCTATCGTCCCGCCGTCTGCCCACTGAAGGTCATCGATCGATATCAGAATCGGGCCGCCGGCTGCCGTCTCGAGCATCGCCTCGATCTCTTGGACAAGCCAGTAGCGCAGATCCGGCACGCTCTCGACATCGCGGAATGCCTCACGAGGAAACAGCGCTTCTGAGCCACCGGCAAGTGAGTCGGCATGGCTCCCATCGTGACGACGCGGTCGCCCCGCCTTGCTCCGCCGGCACCAACGCGCACCCCCAGCCGGCCTGCGATTTGGCCGCCTCGGCGACGAGTCGCGTCTTGCCGGCACCCGGTGATCCCTCGATGACAGTGATCGACCCATGTCCCTCGTTGAGAACTCGAAGCTGCGCTTCGAGCGCCAGCACCTCGCGTTGGCGTCCCCGAATAGGGCCAGTAGCGAGTGATCGTGTCAACATCGCCCCGCTGGGAGTCTACTTCTGACGCTTGCCGCGCGCTCAACCAGCGAGTGCCATGGGCTCACCGACGAACATGCCGGATCGGTTCGAAGCTCGTTCGACAAGCCTGCTACGGCCGGGCGACACGCCCCCACAGCACCGGAGCGATAGCTAGTAGGGAATCGCCTGGCATGCGACGAGCGCTTCGTCGATGACGGCCGCAACGAGACGTGGGCGGGAGAGCATCACGAGGTGAGATGCCCCGGGCACCTCAGTGACACGCGCCCCGGCCCTGTCAAACGCAAAGCGGTAGAGGTCCGGATGGATAGCCCCGTCCGCCGTAGGAAGCACCGCCCAGGCTTTCTTTGACCTCCATGCCGTCGCCCCAGCCGGTTCGTCGAACGCGCTTGCAGGGAGCGGGCGTTGCGAGACTGCCATGAAGGCTGCGTCGGCCGGGTCCAAGTCAGCTGCGAACACGTCCGCGAAAGCGACGGGGCTGATGGACACCTCCGAACCGCTGGGGGTCTCGGCCGGCGCCAGATGCGAAGCAAGTGGCGCCGCCGGAAAGCGATTCTGGAGCGCAGCCAACGTCTCGCCCTCGTCAGGGGCAAACGCTGCGACGTAGACGAGACCCGCCACGTTCTCGGTGACGCCCGCGACGGTCGCCACAGCACCACCGTAGGAGTGGCCGACTAGGAGCACACGACCATCGATCGCGCGGATGAGTGAGCGCAGGTAGTCGGCGTCACTCGCCAGGCCGCGCAGCGGAATTGGGGGGACGAGCACTCTCCGGCCGTCGAAGCGGAGCGCGTCGTAGACGGGGCGCCAGCTCGACGCGTCTGTGAAGGCGCCGTGAATAAGGACGACGGTGAGCGCCGCCTCCGTGGTGCCCCTCCGTCCATCTCGGTCAGCCACCACGGGGCCTCCGCTGTGACGCTGAGGTTCTCAGTTGCACCGACCCAGTGGATGTTGCAGGTTCATTGACTACCCGCGCACCATCGCGCCGGGAAAGCGCCGCCGCATCGCATGATCATGCGATCCGATCCGATATCGACCGCCGACTCAAACCGACTACGCCTGCGGACTGGCAAGCCAGCTAAGAGATCGCACGGGCATGCGATGCGCGGTGGAATGCTTGCAGCGAGACTGCCGACGCTAACCAGCCAGGGTCTGCATTGGGACCTTTGACCGCCAATCTAGAAAGGGCTAGATCATGTCAGCGAAACCCAGCATCGTCTTTTGCCACGGCATCTGGGCCGACGGCTCGTGCTTCAGCAAGCTGATCCCTCCGCTGCGGGCCGACGGCTTCGAGGTGATTACGGCGCAATACAACCTCGACACAGCCCAGAGCGACATCGACAGCGTGACTCGCACGCTCTCACGGGTCTCGAGCCCTTCCATCCTCGTCGGGCACTCTTACGGCGGCGCTGTCATCACCGGCGCCGGAATTGATGACCGCGTCGTTGGGCTGTCTACATCTCCGCGCTCGCGCCCGATGAAGACGAAACCGGGGCCGCCCAGCAGGCCAAATTCCCGCAGACAGACGTTTTCAAACAAATCGAGGTCGCAGACGGCCGGATCTGGATGCTCTCATCCGGCATCGGTTACTTCTGCGGAGATCTCTCTGAGGAGGAGCAGCAGGTCGTCTGGGCGACGGCGACGCCGCCCGCCGCCGCCCTGTTCGATGAAAAGCCCGCTGGAGCCGCATGGAAGACGAAGCCGAGCGCCTACATCGTGGCCGCGCAGGACCACGCCGTTCATCCCGACCTGGAGCGGTTCTCCGCCGAGCGTATGGGCGCCACGACGTACGAAGTCGACAGCAGCCACGTCCCGATGCTCTCGCACCCCGACGTCGTGCTCGAGGCGATCCGCAACCTCGTAAAGGCCGTCCAAGGTTCCCTGGCAACGGCGTAACAAATCGAGTCCAACAGAGTTGCGAGATAAGGCGGGGCGGACTTCCGCCCCGCCTCGTCGCACCCCCACCCTCGTCGACGTTCAGAAGAATGATTGGACCATCGTTCGCACAGCTGGAAGCCCGCCGGGAGATCCAGAGCGGCGTGCATCTACGCACGAACGTCGTCCGAAGGCGGCGTCCCTGATGACGAACCTGGCTCGAGCCTCGGCCAGCGGAGCGATCACTTTCGCGGCGGCTCAGCTTCTTGACATGCGGCTGACCGGCCGATCGTCCAGTGATACACCCGTTTGCGCCGTCGAGAGGCTGATCGGGCGTTCGGTCCAAGGGGCTGTGCTGCGCAACGTCCTGGCATACGGAGTGCAGTCGTCGCTCGCTCCGAGCGCCGCCGTCGCGGCCTCGCTGGCCGGTGGCAGGCCCAGGCGACGACTCGGGGCAGCGTTCCTGGCACCGTTCACGTTCGTCGCACTCGTCAATCCGGCGCTCGGAGCCTCCACATGGCCCTGGCGTTGGACGGCAGGGGACTGGGTGCGCGAGTTGACCCTCAAGAGCGCACTGGCTCTCTCCGTCACTGCCGCGCTCTGACGGGGTCACAAGGGGCAAGGAGGATTCCCTCTCAACGGGACGGGCCGTCCCCCGGCCCGCAGGCCTCTCGCATGCCTGAGCGTGTCTCCACCTGACACTCGGATTGATCGAGTGGGAGTCTTGGCCAACGACGCCAACGGCGGCGGCTGCTGATCGGCACGAAGCAGCCACGAGGTCGATCGCGAAGCCCCGGCAGACGACTTCTGCAAACGGACGGATACGGTCACCCGAGCGACCAGCCATACGCACCTGCGGAAACATCAATGTAGGTCTCGATCAGCCGACGCCCACCGTCGCTTATCGCCAACAGGTCGCGGCGCTTGCTCCCCGGATTTGCGTGCCGGAGCCGAGCGACCGGACATCAGAACATGCCGATTTGCAGGGTGATCGTTGTAATAACGACAACGAATGCGCCCGAGTGGACTCGAACCACCACGGGCGAAATTCCCACAAGGCCCTCAACCTTGCGCGTCTACCAATTCCGCCACGGGCGCAGGGGGGCGAGTATAGCCTCGGGCGTCCGCCGCCGCTGCAGACCGTTTCGCGTCGCGTGCTTGCATCCGTCCACATCCGGCGCTACAGTACGAACACATGTTCGTTGCAGGTCGCAATCCACCCGGACAGGGAGGCACAGAGCATGGATCTGACCAAGCGCCAGCAGGAGATCTTCGACTTCATCCGCAAGTACTCGGCCAAGTACGGCTATCCGCCGACGGTGCGCGATATCGGCAAAGCGGTCGGCCTGGCCTCCTCCTCGACCGTGCACGCGCATCTGGCAAACCTCGAGAAGATCGGGCTGCTTCGCCGCGACCCGTCCAAGCCGCGGGCGATCGAGCTGCTCGATCGTGCCGTGGGCACGGCGTCGACAGCGTTCGCGGAATCGTGCGCACCGAAGGCCTGCCGCTGCTGGGCTCGGTCGCGGCGGGACAGCCGATGCTCGCGGAGGAGAACATCGAGGACTACGTCTCGGTGCCCGAGATCGCCGGCGGTAGCGAGGGTGAGTACCTGCTGCGCATCCGCGGCGACTCGATGAAGGACGCGGGCATCCTCGAAGGCGACTACGTCGTCGTGCACCCGCAGGACACCGCTAGGACGGCGAGATCGTGGTGGCGCTGCTGGGCGAGGAGGCGACCGTCAAGCGCTTCTTCCGTGAGGCCGACCACATCCGCCTGCAGCCCGAGAACGAGACGATGGAGCCGATCCGCAGCAAGGAGGTCAAGGTGCTCGGGCGGGTGGTCGGTCTGCTCAGGAGGGTCTGAGCGGCGCTCGATGGCACGCGCTCTCGCAGCCGCTTCACAGGGCGGCCCGCACCCGCTAGGTTGACTGTGCAGATCAGGCAGCCGCGGAGGCGATGAGCCTTCGAGGAAAGTCCGGACATCAAAGGGCAGGGTGGTCGAGATATCGACCCGGGGAAACCCGCGGGAAAGTGCCACAGAAACAAACCGCCTAAGTCCGCCGTCCCACGTGAACGGCGGGCCGGCAAGGGTGAAATGGTGCGGTAAGAGCGCACCAGCGTCGCGGTGACGCGACGGCTGGGCAAACCCCACCCGATGCAAGGCCAAACGGGACCGTTTGCAGGTGACCCGCCGAGGTCCAGGTAGGCCGCTCAGATGGATGGCTGCTCAACGACAGAATCCGGCTTATCGATCTGCTAAGGGAAACCCCCGTTTTGCGGGGGTTTCCTATTTTATCGGAGCTATTTTTGACCGGATAACGCCGATTTGCGACGGTCTTGAGGTGTACGCACGTTGGGAGTACAATCAGACCATGAAGACGACCCAGAGCAAGACGCAGCGGTGGAACATGCGGGTGGCAGAGGATGTCGATGCGATCGTCCGGCTGGCGGCCGAGCAAACCGACCAACCGCTGACCGACTTCGTCGTCCAGGCGGCACGAGCGGTTGCGGAGGACACGCTCGCCGATCGCCGGGTGTTTCGCCTCGATGAGACCACCTGGGATGAGTTCGTCGAGCTCTTGGATCGACCCGCCCGGCCCATCCCGGAGCTCGCCCGTCTGCTGTCTTCTGCCAGCGTCTTCGACGGCTAGTCCGTGGGCTTTCAGAAGCCCGTCGCTCTGGAGGCACGACACAGCGCCGAGAATTTTCACTGCGGGGTGCAGTCGCTCGATGAATGGCTTCGCAAGCATGCCCTCCAGAGCCATCGCAGCGGCGGCTCGCGTGTGTTCGTAACGACCGAGACTGATCCAGATATCGCCGGCTATTACGCACTCGCGGCCGGTGCGGTTATGCCGCGCGAAGCCCCGGCCCGGCTAGCGCGGGGACTGGCGGCCAATCAGCCGGTGCCGGTCGTTCTGCTCGGTCGGCTGGCAGTCGATGCTCGCCATCAGGGCCAGCAGCTCGGGCGCTCGCTGCTGCTTGATGGCATGACACGAGTCCTT
Source organism: uncultured Solirubrobacteraceae bacterium (assembly GCA_963737025.1). GTDB lineage: Bacteria > Actinomycetota > Thermoleophilia > Solirubrobacterales > Solirubrobacteraceae > Palsa-744. Next base: position 749,334 of record CAVTRA010000002.1, on the reverse strand, counting down.
GAGGCCGGCGAGCTGATCGGGATTCGTGCACTCCTCGTGCATGCGGTCGATGAGCAAGCCAGGAAGTGGTACGCGCAGTTTGGCTTTGAACGCTCGCCGACGCACACACTGCATCTAATCCTCCTACTCAAGGACCTTCGTGCCACCCTTGAGCAGCTTGGTCGCGGGCGTTGAGGTCCTCGACGCAATGCTCTCCCCGAGTGGGACGGCGAACAGCTCGTGAGGCGCTTCGAGCGCGAACGCGCCTCGCGCGGTTTGTCGCCGGGCTCCTCGCGTGCCTCGTCCTTGTGCCGGCCAACGCCCGCGCCGGCACAGCCGATGTCGATGGCATCTCCGACCAGAGCCTCCCAGTGTGGAACGGCTCCTTCCCCGACAGCTCGTTCGCGAGCTTCTTCCGCGCGACTTGGGTCGGTCAGATCGCCCTCGCGCGCTATGTCGTGCAATGGGACGCCATGGCGGAAGCCGGCGCCGGCGCGAACGCCAACGGCGATTACCGCGAGCGCTTCGAAGCATGGCTCCAGGACGTTCGAGCACTGGGTCTCGCGCCGGTGCTCGCGCTGACGAGCTACACGGGCGTCTATCCAACGAGCGCTCGCGAATACGTAGCGGGACTCGAAGGTCTCCTCGCTGCAGCCGATCGCGCAGGTGTGCCGGTCAGCTACGTCGAGGCGTGGAATGAGCCGAACAACCAGGGCGACGAGCCCGCCGCGAAAGCCGGCGAAATTGCCGACCGGGCCGAGTCGGTGTGCGGGCAGCGCGACTGTCAGGTGATCGCGGGCGACTTCGAAGACGACCCATCGCTAGCGGGCTACGAGACGGCCTACCTCGCCGCGCTTTCGTTCTCGCCGACGATCTGGGGCATCCATCCGTACCGGTCGGTGAAGGCGCACAGCGACGCGCCGGTCCTCCGCTTCGAGCAGGCGCTGCCCGACCACGGCGCCGACGCTCAGATCTGGATCACCGAGATTGGGGCGTATTACTGCGCGCACGGTCAGGTCCTGGGCGAAGCGCAGCAGGCGGCCGACGCCTCCTACCTCGTCAATGACCTGATTCCAGCGATCGCTCCGACGCACGTCTTCTACTACGGCTTCATGGCCGGCGCCGACACGGAAGTGCCATGCGCCGCGGGGCGCGACTCCGACAGCGAGCTGTATCGCGCCTCGGGCGAACCCCGTGCAGCCGCAGGCGTGGTCTTGGCCGGGCCCTACAGAGCGCTCGAGCTCGAAGCGAGCCTCGCCAGCGGACTTATGCCGTTCGATTAGCCGCTACGCACGCAGGTGCGGATACTCCTCGGTCACGAGATTGCGGTAGCGCTCGTAGACCGGCTTGGTGATCGGGATCAGCTCGAGTGCCGCTTTGAGATCGCCACTGGTCTTGACGCGGCGTCGGGCGATCGCGTACACGAGATTTTCCCGGCCCTGGAAGAGGCGGTTCGCGGTCTTCGAGGACATCGTCATGCGCACCTTCGGCGACCAGCCGACCTCGTCGCTCCACTCCCACGCGAGGTTCGACTGCTCGTCCGGTCGGCCGGAGCGGACGTTCAGGACCAGGTCGAGGTCCTCGAACTCGAACCTGCGTGGCACATCGGCCTCGCGCAGCCGCGGCCCGATCTCCGGGTCCTCGCTCATGATCCGAAACAGCCGGTCCATCACGTCGTGAAACTCCTGCGGCGATGCGAATGGACTTGCCATCTCGTACCTGTTTATACTCGCCCGCCCGCCGGCGAGCGCTCGCGAGCGGCTCTAGAAGTGCAGCTGTTCGCGCGCGCTCTCGACGAGCGTGCCGCCGCGCTTGAGCTCGCTCAGCGCGGCCGTCATCGCGTCGAGCTCGCAGTCGACCTTCGCCGGCCACGGCTTCTGCGGGTGATCATCGAGCGTCTTCAGGCCATTGCCGGTGATCATCGCGACGACCACGTCGTCCGGCGCAAAGCGACCGGCGGCGGCGAGTTTCTCGAGGACTGCGATCGTCGTGCCGCCAGCGGGCTCGGTCAGCAGCCCCTCGGTCGCGGCGAGCAGGTCGATGCCCGCGAAGATTTCAGGGTCGCTGGCAAAGCCACCGGTGCCGCCGCGTTTGAGCACCGCATCGATCACCAGGTACCCGTCTCCCGGGTTGCCGATCGCCAGCGAGTGCGCGGCCGTCTCCGGTGTCACCGCGTGGATCTCCGCCTCCTCGGCGACGATCGCCGTGGCGATCGGGTTGCAGCCACTCGGCTGGGCGATGTGGATGCGAGTCGCGTCGGTCTCGGAGAGCTCCAGCAGCTGCAGCTCGACCAGGCCCTTGTGCAGCCGCGAGGACAGTGTCCCGCCGGCGGCCGCCGTGATGATGTGGTCCGGCGCCTGCCACTCGAGTTGCTCGACGATCTCAAATGCCGCCGTCTTCGCCCCCTCGGCGTAGAACGGCCGCAGCGTGATGTTGGCGAAGTCCATGCCGGTGCTCTCTGCCAGTTCGCGGCAGCGCTTGTTTGCTTCGTCGTAGTTGCCCTCGACCTGGCACACCTTCGCGCCGAGTGCCATGCACGCGCGCGCCTTCGTGTCCTCGAGCCGGTTGGGGTAGAAGATGTAGGCGTCCACTCCGGCCTTGGCGGCCATCGAGGCGACAGCCGTGCCGACGTTGCCAGTGGATACGCAGCCGATCTCGGTGCCGCCGCGCTCAAGCAGGCGCGCCACCGACATCGCGACGACGCGGTCCTTGTAGGAGAGGCTCGGCCGGTTGCTCGAGTCGTCCTTGATGTACAGGTTGCTGAGGCCCAGCTCGGCGCCGAGCCGGTCTGCGTGTATCAAGGGCGTGTAGCCGGAGTGGCGCCCCACGCGGGCCTGCGCCGAGGCATCGACGATCGGCAGGAGCTCCTCGAAGTGCCAGATGTTCTGTGGCCGCTCGGATCTCGGCACCTCGCTGAAATGGCGCGCGGCGAGCTCATAGTCGTAGACGATGTCTAGGCCCTTGCCGCAATCGGGGCACGCGAAGATCGCCTCCTCGAGCGGGTAGCTGTGCTCGCAGCGGTGGCAGACGAGTGCGGTCGCGCACGAGCGCGTCCGCTGCCTGGCCTGCGTAGGGCTCTGTGCGGTGTGTGTGCTCATGCGTGCACCGGCAACGATACGCCCGGCCACGGCGTCTGTGCACCCCGGGCGTCGTTGCCGAAAGCAATCCACAGCTCCTCGGCGAGATGCGGCGCCAGTGGCGCGAGCACCTGGGCGAGCACCGAAAGGGCCTCGAGCAGCGCGTCGAGGTTGGCGCCGCCGAGCTCTCCGTCACGCGCGACGACCCGTTTCTCGAAGTCCTTGATGCGGTCGAACAGGCGCATCACGTTGCGCACGGCGCTGTGCATCTCGAGGCTCTCCATGTCACTGGTGATGCGTCCCACACCGGCCTCGCACCACTGCGACAGTTTCAGGCGCAGGTGCTCGCTGGTGTCTCGCACGGGCAACTCGCCGTCCGCCGGCGCCGAAGCGCCGGCTGGTAGCTCCGTCGCGGCGTGCGCGCCCGCCTGGCGAGCGATCATCGCCTGCGAGTAGTCCCACACCTGCGTGAGGAACCTGCTGCAGCGGAGTACCGCCGAGTCGCTCCAGTTCAGCGACTTCTGCGGGCTGGCCGCATAGAGGACGGCCAACCTCACGGTATCGGCGCCGTAGCGCGCGACCAGCTCGTCGGGGTCGACCACGTTGCCCAGATGCTTGCTCATCTTGCGACCGTCGGCCGTGACCATCTCGTGAAACAGACAGCCCGCGAACGGCTCGCCGTCTGCGAGGAACGCCAGCGGTCCGACGTCACGTAGCGCCTTGGTGATGATGCGCTGGTCGAAGACGAAGTTGCCGCTGTCGGAGCCAGCGACCAGGCGCTCGGACGGAAGCCACTGGCGTAGATCCGCCAGCGCAAAGATCTCCTCGAGCGGGTCCTCTCGCTCCTCGGGCGGAACGGTCGCCGGGATCCACAGCCACAGCGCGTCGAAGTGGCAGTCGAGCGTGTCGGTCTCGCGCCGCGCCGCGCCGCCGCACGACGGGCAGGCCGTCTTCACGAAGTCCTCGAGCTCTGCCAGCGGATTGCCGCTGCCCGTCGGGCGCAGATCCAGCGGCAGCAGCACCGGCAGCTGGTCGCGTGGCACCGGCACCGTGCCGCACTGCTCGCAGTACACGATTGGAATCGGCGTACCCCACGAGCGCTGGCGCGAGATCGTGAAGTCGTAGGCCCGATAGCGCACCGCCGGGCGCCCGCCATGCGTGGCTGGCGTGGCGTCGTGTCGGCGGTCGCCGTTTGCGCCAGGCGCCCCGTGCGCCTCGCTCGCGTCGAGCTCGCCCGCCGCGTCGGGCACGTCGAAGCCGAGCCGGCGCGCAATCACCTCGTCGGTGCGGTCGCGCGAGGGGATGCCGAACACGACGGTGGGCCCGAAGCGCGAGTCGACCAGCGGCGAGACGAGCACGGGCAGCGTCGGTCCGTCGGGCATGCTGAGCACGCGACCGGTGTCGATCACCGGGATCGTCTCCGCCTCGCGAGAGCTGCGCTCCCAGCCGCCGGATCGCAGCTGCTCGAGCTGCTCGCTGACATTCGGCGCCAACGCCCACGCGTCTGCCTCGGGGTGGCGGGGGGACATGAGCACGAAGCGCGCGTCCGCGAGTGCGTCCGCGTGCGGGGTGAAGACGGTCAGCTGCTCGCCGTCCTCCGGGCTGCGCAGGTCGAGCTCGACTCCGTCCACGCGGCCGAGCACGATCTCCTGGGAGGCGAGCGCGACGTCGTCCCATTTGCCGCCGGCGGCGAGCTCGGCAAGTCGGCGGTCGTTCTCCTCGGTGTAGGCGCTGATCCGCAGGAACCACTGCGGCAGCTGGATCAGGCGCACCGGCCCGTGGCAGCGCCAGCACGTGCCGCCGGACTCGACCTGGATCGAAGCGAGCGTCGTCTGGCAGGTGTCGCACCAGTCGACGTTCGCGGTGCCGCGGTAGATCAGGCCGGCCTCGAGCAGCGTCAGGAACAGCCACTGCGACCAGCGGTACATGATCGGGTCGGAGCTCAGGAACGAGCGCTCCCAGTCGAAGGAGAAGCCCAGCCGCTGCAGCTGACCGGTCATATGCTCGGCGCAACGATTCACCCAATCGCTCGGCGACTCGCCGCCGGCGATCGCGCCGAGCTCGGCCGGCAGGCCGAACGCGTCGAATCCGAACGCGAACAGGACGGCGTCGCCGCGCGCACGGCGGAAGCGCGCGTAGGCGTCGCCGATCGAGTAGCTGCGAACGTGGCCGATGTGGATGTTGCCCGACGTGAACGGCGCCGACGGCTTGACGTAGATCGGTGTCTGCTCGTCGATCACCGCAGGCGTCTTGAACGCACCGCGCTCGCGCCAGGCCGCCTGGCGAGCGGCCTCGATCGCGTCGGGCTCATAGCGTGTGTGGATAGCGTCGCTCATCTCATTCGAGCATATCCAAGGGCATTAGCGCCAGGGAGGCGATTGCTATGCTCAGCTACAGTTGCGCCGCGCTGCCCACAAGCCCCTGAAGGTGCCCCGTCGGAGCCCCTCCGGCGCCGCCGGGCGCGGGGTGAAGTGGCCCGTTTGCAATGACGGGATGTCCGCCAGGAATGCGAGGATGCAGCGATGGAGATAGAGATTGGACGCGGCAAGAAGGGCCGTCGGGCCTACGGCTTCGACGACATCGCAATCGTGCCCTCGCGGCGCACGCGCGACCCTGACGACATCGACATCTCCTGGAAGCTCGGTCCCTACCAGTTCGAGCTGCCGATGCTCGCATCGGCGATGGACGGTGTCGTTTCGCCGGAGAGCGCCGCCATCATCGGCCGCCTCGGCGGCCTCGCGGTGTTGAACCTCGAGGGCATCTTCACTCGCTATGAGGACGCCGAGGAGCAGCTCGAGCGGATTGCGTCGCTGCCGAAGGAGCTCGCCACGCGCGAGATGCAGGAGATCTACCGCGAGCCCGTCAAGCCGGAGCTGATCGCGCAGCGCATTCGCGAGATCAAGGAGCAGAAAGTCGTCGTCGCCGCCTCGCTGACGCCGCAGCGCGTGCTCGACTACCACGAGATCGCGATGGACGCGGGCCTGGATGTGCTCGTGATCCAGGGGACCGTCGTCTCCGGCGAACACGTCTCGACCGTCTCCGAGCCGCTGAACCTCAAGGAGTTCATCCCGAGCCTCGAAGTCCCAGTCGTGGTCGGCGGCTGCGCCTCCTACCACACGGGCCTGCACCTGATGCGCACCGGAGCCGCCGGTGTGCTCGTTGGCGTCGGGCCAGGAGCCGCGTGCACGACGCGCGGCGTCCTCGGCATCGGTGTTCCGCAGGCGACAGCTATCGCCGACGTCGCGCACGCGCGCTCGACGCACATGCTCGAGACAGGCGAGTACTGCCAGGTGATAGCCGACGGCGGTATGCGCAACGGTGGCGACGTGTCCAAGGCGATCGCTCTCGGCGCAGACGCGGTGATGATCGGCTCGCCACTCGCACGCGCGTACGAGGCTCCGGGCCGCGGCTTTCACTGGGGTATGGCGACGTTCCACCCGAGCCTGCCGCGCGGCGCTCGAGTCGCGACCACCCAGAACGGGACGCTCGAAGAGATCCTCGTCGGTCCGGCGCGCGAGAACGACGGTACGTTCAATCTGTTCGGAGGTCTGCGTACGTCAATGGCGACCTGCGGCCACAAGGACCTCGCGGAGTTCAACCGCGCGGAGGTCGTGGTGGCGCCGTCGTTGCAGACCGAGGGCAAGGCGCTGCAGCGCGACCAGGGCGTCGGTATGGGCGCGACCAACGGGAAGGTAGCCGCCCTCGTCGATGACTGACCTCGCCGCCACGGCGCACGAGCCGGCGGTCGAGCAGGGGACAGGCACGCCCGTCGCCCCGTATAGCGATGGCGATACCGCGCCGGTCGAAGCGACGACGGTTTCGCCGACGAAGACCGACGAGATCGTGGTGCTCGACTACGGCGGGCAGTACTCACAGCTGATCGCGCGCAGGGTCCGCGACTGCGGCGTGTTCAGCGAGCTGTTGCCTCATCACGTGCCGCTCGAGGAGATCGCGGCGCGCAAACCCCGCGGGATCATCCTCTCGGGCGGGCCGGCCTCTGTGTATGCGGATGGAGCGCCGCCGCTCGAGCTCGGACTGCTGGAGCTCGGTGTCCCGGTGATGGGCATCTGCTACGGCATGCAGCTGCTGGTACACACGCTCGGCGGGCGCGTCGAGCAGGCGGAGGTGGGCGAGTTCGGCCGCTCTGACCTGCACGTCGGCGAGGCGGGCGTGCTGCTGGCGGGGCTGCCGCGCGAGCAGACATGTTGGATGTCCCACCGCGACACCGTTTACGAGGCGCCTGCGGGCTTCACCGCGCTTGCGTCCTCGAGCAGCTCGCCGGTCGCCGCCGTCGAGTGCACCGAGCGCGGCATCTACGGCATCCAGTTCCATCCAGAGGTCGTCCACACGCCCTACGGCCAGGAGATCTTGACGCGCTTCCTCACCGACGTGTGTGGCTGCGAGCTGACGTGGTCGGCGGCCTCGATCGTCGAGGAACAGGTCCGCCGGATTCGCGCGCAGGTGGGGGAGGGCAGCGTGATCTGCGGCCTCTCCGGAGGCGTGGACTCCTCGGTGGCCGCCCTACTGGTGCACCGCGCGGTCGGCGAGCAGCTGACATGCGTGTTCGTGGACCACGGGCTGATGCGCAAGGAAGAGGGCGACCAGGTCGTGAAGACCTTCCGCGACACCTTCAAGGTGCCGCTCGTAGCTGTCGACGCCGAGACGCGCTTCCTCGACAAGCTCAAGGGCGTGAGCGACCCGGAGGCCAAGCGCAAGGCGATCGGCGCCGAGTTCATCCGCGTGTTCGAGGAGGAGGCCGGCAAGCTCGCCGACGCGGCCGGCGGTGATTCAGACTCCGCCCGCCCCGCCCGCTTCCTCGTGCAGGGAACGCTCTACTCGGACGTGATCGAGTCCGGCGGCGGCACCGGCGCGGCGACGATCAAGTCCCACCACAACGTCGGCGGGCTGCCCGACGATCTGCAGTTCGAGCTGGTCGAGCCGCTGCGAGCCCTGTTCAAGGACGAGGTTCGCGCCGTCGGGGCGGAGCTCGGCCTGCCTGAGCGGCTCGTCTGGCGCCAGCCCTTCCCAGGACCAGGGCTCGCGATCCGGGTCGTGGGCGGCGAAGCCACGAAGGAGCGCCTCGACGTGCTGCGCGAGGCCGACCACATCCTGCAAGAGGAGATCCGCAAGGCCGGCCTCTACCGCGAGCTGTGGCAATCGTTCTGCGTGCTCCCGGACGTGCGGACCGTTGGCGTGCAGGGCGACGAGCGCACATACGGCTACGTGGTCGTCGTGCGCGCGGTCACGAGCGACGACGCGATGACCGCCGACTGGGCGCGCCTGCCATACGACCTGCTCGAGACGGTCGCCTCGCGCATGATCAACGAGCTGCGTGAGGTCAACCGCGTGGTGCTTGACATCACCTCGAAGCCACCCGGAACCATCGAGTGGGAGTAACCCAGGTGACCGCCTCGACGTCCCTCGCGGCGTCCTCGGTCGCTCGTGTGCGGAGCACACTTCGCGGGCGGGCGGGCTTTAAACCTTGCGAGGAACGACGATCCGGCCCCCTGGGTCGGTAGACGCTACGACTCCGCCTGTCGGGCCTAGTTGGCCTATAGTGTTCGACTCCGCCGCGCTGATGCGTGGCCTTTTTCACGCCATGGCACCCTCTGCAAAGACCTACGTAGCGAAGCCGACCGACCGCGAGCGCAACTGGCTGGTGGTTGACGCCAACGGCAAGACGCTCGGGCGTCTGGCGACGCAGATCGCTGACGTGCTGCGGGGTAAGCGCAAGCCCGAGTACACGCCGCACATCGACACCGGCGACTTTGTCGTGGTGGTCAACGCGGAGAAGGTTCACGTGACCGGCAACAAGCGCAAGGACAAGCGCTACTACCGCCACTCGGGCTATCCCGGCGGCCTGCGCTCGCGTACGTTCGAGGAGATGCTCGCGAAGCGCCCCGAGGACATCATCAGGCTGGCCGTCAAGGGCATGATGCCCCGCAATCGCCTCGCTCGTAAGCAGATCACCAAGCTCAAGATCTACGCCGGGCCCGAGCATCCGCATGTGGCGCAGAAACCGCAACCCCTGGAGATCGAGGCCTGATGGCAGACGCCGAGCACCCTGAGAGCACCGAGGAGGTCCAGCCCGACGCCGAGACGGCGCCCAACGAGGAGGCTCAGGCCGCGGCGGGCGAGCAGCCCGCCGAGACCCCCGAGGCCGCCGAGGAGCCGGCGCAGGCGCCTCAGGCCGAGGAGCCCGCTCAGGCTCAGGACGCAGAGGCGCAGGAGGACGAGGAGGAGCCCGCCCCGCGCGAGAAACCGGCGGTCCCAGGCGCCCACCTCGAGGTCGACATCGTGCCCGAGGGCGCCGACCCGTTGGGCCGTAGCGCGGGCTACGAGGACACCTACGCCGTTGACCCGTACGCCATCGAGGAGGACACGGAGGAAGAGTCCCTAGCGGACGAGGACGAGCGCGAGGAGGTGCTCGTCGAGCCGATCGCGACTGCCGCCATCGATCTGGCGTCCGGGGCTCGCTATCGCGCGACCGGCAAGCGCAAGTCGGCGATCGCGCGTGTGACGCTGCGACCGGGCAGCGGCAGCTACCTCGTCAACGGGCGCACGCTCGAGGAGCATTTCCCGCGGCTGACGTTGCAGCGAAACATCCGCCAGCCACTGGAGACAGTCGGATTCCAGGACCGCATGGATGTGGTCGCGCGACTGCACGGCGGCGGTATCTCCGCGCAGGCCGGCGCACTGCGCCATGGCGTCTCACGCGCGCTGCTCGAGGCAGACCCGAACCTGCGCGGTGAGCTCAAGCGCAGGGGCTTCCTGACGCGCGACTCGCGCGCCAAGGAGCGCAAGAAGGCAGGCCTCAAGAAGGCGCGCAAGCGTCCGCAGTTCTCCAAGCGCTAGCGCCGGAGCGCTGCGTGTCCAACCCACCGGCATGACCCGCAAGCTGTTCGGGACCGACGGCGTTCGCGGCGTCGCCGGCGAGTTCCTGACCGCCGAGCTCGCGCTCGCGCTCGGGCGCGCCGCGACTCGCAACACCGGCGTGGAGCGCCCGCAGGTGCTGGTCGTGCGCGACACCAGGGAGTCGGGTGAGATGCTGCAGGCGGCGCTCGCCGCGGGGATCAGCTCCGCCGGCGGAGACGCGCTGCTGGGCGGAGTGCTGCCGACCCCGGCGGCGCCGCTGCTGGTGGGACGCTACGGCTTCGACCTCGCCGTGGTGCTCTCGGCGTCGCACAATCCATACCGCGACAACGGGATCAAGTTCTTCGCCGGCGACGGCTACAAGCTCTCCGACGAATCCGAGCTGGCGATCGAGCGGGAGCTCGAGTCACACGCCGGCACCGGCGCTGCCGCGTCGTCGATCGGGCGCATCCGCGAGCTGCGCGGCGCGCCCGAGGACTATCTGCGTGAGCTGCATACGCGCTTTCGCGAGCTCGACCTCCACGGCGTCGACGTGCTGCTGGACTGCGCCAACGGCGCCACCTACCAGGTCGCGCCCGAGATCTTCCGACGCTTGGGAGCAAGCGTCACGACGATCGCAGACACGCCTGACGGGACCAACATCAACGATGGCTGCGGCTCCACGCACATCGAGGAGCTCGCCCGCGCCGTGCTCGCCGGCGGGCACACGCTCGGGTTCGCGTTCGACGGCGACGGCGACCGCGTACTGGCGGCGGACCGTCGCGGGCAGGTCGTCGACGGCGATGAGCTCTTGGCGTTGGCGACGCTTCACCTGCGCAACTCCGGGCGGCTTAACGGTGACGGCGTCGCCGTGACGGTCATGACCAACTACGGCTTCCACGCTGCGATGGAGCGCGAGGGCGTCCTCGTTGCCACCACGCAGGTGGGCGACCGCTACGTGCTCGAGGAGCTGCGCGCGCGCGGCTGGACGCTCGGCGGCGAGCAGTCCGGTCACATCATCGACATGGGCTTCAACCGCACCGGCGACGGCATCGCGAGCGCGCTGCTGACGCTCGAGGCGCTCGCAGGGAGGGACCTCAGCGAACGCGACGCCATGTCGAAGCTCCCCCAGCGCCTGGTCAACGTCCGCGTGCGCGACCGCGGCGCGCTCGCGCTGGCGCAGGAGCTCGATGCGGCCGTGCGCGCCGCCGAGCAAGAGCTCGACGGGCGCGGGCGCGTGCTCGTGCGAGCGAGCGGCACCGAGCCGCTCGTGAGGGTGATGGTCGAGGCGCCCACCGACGAGGAGGCCGAACAGGTGTGCGGCGAGCTGGTCGCACTCGTCGAGCGCGAGCTCGCCTAGCCAGCGCCAGCCCCGCTGGTATCTTCGATCGCGTGTGCGGCATCGTTGGCTACGTCGGCGGCCGTCCCGCTCAGGGGCTGCTGCTCGCCGGACTGAGCAAGCTCGAGTACCGCGGCTATGACTCGGCGGGGATCTCGCTCATCGCCGACGAACGGATCGATGCTGTGCGCGCGGTCGGCAACCTCGACGCGCTGCGCGCCAAGCTCGATAGTCAGGCAGACACGCTGCACGAAAGCGGCGTCACGACTGCCGTGCTCGCCGAGCCGCGAGCGCCTGCGCGGACCGGCATCGGCCACACGCGATGGGCGACGCACGGCCGCGTCAGCGAGGAGAACGCCCACCCGCACTACGACAGCGGCGATCGCATCCACGTCGTCGTCAACGGCATCGTCGAGAACTATGTCGCGCTCAAGCGGCGCCTGCTCGCAAACGGCAGCGTGTTCACCTCTGAGACCGACGCCGAGGTGATCGCGCACCTGATAGCCGAGTGCTACGACGGCGACCTCGTTGACGCCGTCCGCGCCGCCTACGCCAAGCTCGAGGGTCACTACGCCTTCGTCGCGATGAGCCTGGACGAGCCCGAGCTGCTCGTGGGAGCCCGCAAGGAGTGTCCGCTGGTGATCGGCCGCGGCGATGGCGAGCAATTCGTGGCTTCGGCGGTGCCTGCGTTCCTGGCGGAGACCAGGCGCGCGCAGTACCTCGAAAACGGCGAGATCGTCGCCCTGCGGCCCGACGGCGTGCAGATCACCACCGCCGCCGGCGAGCCCGTCGAGCGCGCCGTCGAGGACATCGACTGGGACCAGGAGACCGCCGAGAAGGGTGGCTACGAGACGTTCATGCTGAAGGAGATCCATGAACAGGCGGACGCGGTGGCAGAGACCATCGCCGACCGCACCGCCCGCGGCGACGGCGTCGACCTCGACGAGCCCGGGGCGCTGGACGAGGCAATCCTGGCCGGTGTGCAGCGGGTCGTGGTTGTTGCCTGCGGCACGGCCTACCACGCGGGACTGATCGGCCGCTACGCGATCGAAGAGTGGGCGCGCCTGCCGGTCGAGCTCGACATCGCCTCCGAGTACCGCTACCGCAACGCTGTGGTGGGGCCGGGCGACCTCGTGATCGGTATCTCGCAATCCGGTGAGACCGCCGACACGCTCGCGGCGATGCGCCTCGCGCGTGCCCGTGGCGCGACCGTGCTGGCGATCACCAACACCGTCGGCTCGCAGGCGACGCGCGAGGCCAACGGCGTCCTTTACACCCGCGCGGGCCTCGAGATCGGCGTCGCGGCGACCAAGACGTTCGTGTGCCAGGTCGCCGTCATGTACCTGCTCGGCCTGCGGCTGGCGGAGCTGCGCGGCACGCTCACGCCGACGCGGAGCCGCGAGCTCGTCTCTGAGCTGAAGCGGCTGCCGCACTGCATCGACGAGCTGATCGGCAGCTGCGCCGAGCGCGCACGCGAGGTCGCGAAGACGTGCGGCGACGCCGAGTTCTTCCTGTACATCGGGCGCCACATCGGCCTGCCCGTGGCGCTCGAGGGCGCCCTCAAGCTCAAGGAGATCTCCTACATCTCGACCGACGCCTACGCCGCGGGCGAGATGAAGCACGGACCGATCGCGCTGCTGGACGAGGCAACGCCGGTGGTGTGCGTCGCCACGCGCTCGCCCGTGCTCGAGAAGCTCATCTCCAACATCCAGGAGGCGCGTGCCCGCGGTGCGCGCGTGATCGCCGTCACGACCGCCGGCGACGACGCGGTCGAGGGTCACGCCGACGCGACGATCGCGGTGCCGGTGACCGACTGGATGCTGCAGCCGATCCTCGCCGTGATCCCGTTGCAGCTGCTCGCGTATGAGATTGCGCGTGGGCGTGGCCTGAACGTCGATCAACCGCGCAACCTCGCCAAGACGGTCACCGTCGAGTAGGCGCCCGCCGCGACGGTGCCCCAGCGGCTACGCCGCTTGGCCACGCCAGCGGGGGACCATCTAGCATCGCCGTTGGTGAACTCGCTACCAGCCTGGCTTGTCCCGCTTCCCGACGCCGAGACGATGCGCGCGATCGACCGCTGGGCGATCGAGGAGCAGGGTGTGTCGAGCCTCGAGCTGATGGAGCGCGCAGGCGCCGGCGTCGCACGCGCGGTTGAGCGGCTCGCCCCGGACGGCCCGGTTACGGTCGTTTGCGGCAAGGGCAACAACGGCGGCGACGGCCTCGTGGCAGCGCGCCTGCTGCGCGAGTCGTCCCGGCCGGTCGCGGTCGTCTGCGTGGCGCCGCCGGCGGAGCTGACAGGCGACGCGCGTGCGAACCTCGAGCGTCTCGCCGGTCCGCCGCCGGTGCGCCTCGACGGGACGGCGTGGGAGGACCAGGACGGGGGGGTGCAGGCACCGGCGCGAGCCGCGGCGGAGCTGTTCCACGCGCACGTAAGCGTGATCGACGCGCTGCTCGGCACGGGCTTCGAAGGCCAGCCGCGCGGCGCTGTCGCGGCCGCGATCACGGCGATCAATGCGACGGGCGCGCCCGTCGTGAGCGTCGATGTACCCAGTGGCGTAGATGCGAGCACCGGCGTCGTTCGTGGCGACGCCGTGTACGCCTCGCTGACCGTCACCTTCCACGCCGGCAAGCCCGGGCTCTGGATCCACCCCGGCAAGGCTCATGCGGGCGAGGTGCAGGTGATCGACATCGGAATTCCGCGCGGTGCGCCCGGCGTCGCCTCAGTTGGGCTGATCGAGCCGAGCGTACTCGAGCAGTTGCCGCGCAGAGACGCGCAGGCGACGAAGTTCACCTCCGGCCACGTGCTCGTCGTCGGCGGGTCGCGCGGTCTCACCGGCGCGCCGCAGATGGCTGCGAAGGCGAGCATGCGCGCCGGGGCGGGGTATGTGACGGCGTGCGTTCCCGCCTCTCTGCAGGAGCTGCTCGCCGGTGCTGGAACTCCGGAGATGATGACGCGGGGCCTGCCCGACGACGACGGCGCCCTGACCGCCCAGGCGGTCGCCGGCGTGCTGGAGGCGAGCGCGCGCGGCGGCTCGCTGGCCCTGGGTCCCGGGCTCGGACGCTCCGACGGCGCCTTCGCGTGCGCGCGCGCGCTCGCACGCGAGGCCGATGTCGCGATGGTGATAGACGCCGACGCTCTGAACGCCCATGCCGGCAGGCTCGCGGACCTACGGGCCAGGACGGCACCGACGGTGCTCACGCCACACGCCGGCGAGCTCGGGCGGCTGCTCGAGTTGGACAGCTCCGAGGTCGAGCGCGAACGTCTGCGCCACGTCACCGCAGCCGCCCAGGAGGCGCAGACGGTGGTCGTGCTGAAGGGCGACGACACGCTGATCGCAACTCCAGATGGAACAGTGGCGGTGAGTCCGGGCGCGAGCCCGGCGCTCGCCACAGCCGGGACAGGTGACGTTCTCACGGGCGTGATCGCTGCGCTGCTCGCTCAGGGTTTGGAAGCCTTCGCGGCCGCCGCCGCGGGGGTGTGGCTGCACGCCGAGGCCGGCAGGGAGGCTGCGCGCCGGCTCGGCGCGGCCGAGGGCGTAATCGCCTCCGATGTGATCGCGGCGCTGCCCGCGGCGCGCTCCCGGGCAAGTCGCCCACGGATGCGCGAGACGCGCGCGGTGCGGGCGCGAAGCGGCGGCGGTGGGCGCCGGGGCAGGGCGCGCGGAAATGGCTGAGCCCTCCCAGCTCGGCCCGCGGCTTCGCCCGCGCGAGAGCCCGGGCACGGTGCTGCGCAGGGCGCAGGCCGCCGTGAATGTCGCGGCGATCGCCCGCAACTGTGCGCGGCTGCGCACGCAGCTGCACTCCAGCACAGCGCTCTGCGCGGTCGTCAAGGCCGACGGCTACGGTCACGGCGCGGTGCAGAGCGCCCGCGCGGCGCTCGCCGGCGGCGCTACGTGGCTGGGCGTCGCTGACGCCGGCGAGGCGCGCGAGCTGCGCGAGGCGGGGCTGCGCGACGTACGCGTGCTCGTGATGGGTCCGCTCAGCCTGGCGGAGCTGAACGAGGCGCTCGCGGCGGATGCCGACGTGGTCGTGTGGAGCGAGACCTACCTGCAGGCGGTCGCAGCCGCCGGCGGCGGAAGGGTGCACGTCAAGTTCGACTCCGGGATGGGCAGGCTCGGTACGCGCGACCCGCTCGAGGCCTCGCGCCTGGCCGCTGTCGCGGCGAAGACTCCGGAGGTGAGCCTGGCGGGCGTGATGACGCACTTCGCCACTGCCGATGACCTCAAGGACGACGGCTTCTTCGTGGGCCAGCTGAGCGCGTTCACGCGCTGGGCGCGCGCGGTGAAGGAGGAACAGCCAGGGATCATCGTCCACGCCGCCAACAGCGCCGCGACAATGCGCGAGCCCGAGGCGCAGTTCGACATGGTGCGCTGCGGAATCGCGATATACGGCATGGACCCCTTCGGTCGCGACCCTGCCGCGAGGGCGCTCGAGCCGGCGCTCGAGCTGAGCTCCTACGTGGCGGAGGTAAAGCTCTGCCGTGCCGGAGAGAGCGCAGGCTACGGACGGCAGTTCGTAGCCGACGCTGACACCTACATCGGGGTGTTGCCGATCGGGTACGGCGACGGCTGGCGGCGCGGGCTGTCCAACAACGCCGACGTGCTGATCGGCGGGCATCGCTACCCGCTGGTCGGAACCGTGAGCATGGACAGCGTGACCGTCGATCTCGGCCCGGACGGGGACGCGGAGGGCCTGCGCGGCGAGCGCGCGATCCTGATCGGGATCCAGGGCAGCGAGCGGATCACCGCCGAGGAGGTGGCGCGACGGCTGGAGACGATCAACTACGAGATCAGCTGTGCGCTCACCCCGCGCGTCACGCGGATCTACCACCGTGACGGCACCGCGATCGAGGCAGGTTCCCCGCAGGAGCGATCTCGGACGGCGGACGCCGAGCTGGGATGAGCGCGGGCCTCGACGTGGCCCGCACCGCGCTGGCGGGCACACGGGCCTGGCTGGTGGGCGGCGCGGTGCGCGATCGCCTGCTCGACAGGCAGACGGTGGACGTGGACGTCGTCGTCGACGCCGATCCCTCGCAGGCGGCCCGCGCGATCGCGCGCGCCGCACACGGTGCGGCATGCTTCGCGCTCTCCGAGGACTTCGGCTCATGGCGGGTGGTCGCGCGCGAGCACGCCTGGCAGGTAGACGTCGAGCCGCTGCGCGGGCAGACGATCGAGGCCGACCTGGGGCTACGCGACTTCACCATCAACGCGATCGCCGAGCCGATCGACGGTGGAGCGGTGATCGATCCGCTGGGCGGCGCGGCCGACCTGCACGCTCGGAGGCTGCGGATGGCTGGCCCAAACGCATTCGGCGCCGACGCGCTGCGCGTACTGCGCCTGGTGCGCCTCGCGGTAGAGCTCGACCTTGAGGTCGATGCGGACACGATGCGCAGCGCCGCTGCTCACGCGGGCGTACTCAGAGCGGTGTCAGCCGAGCGCGTGTTCGTGGAGCTGCGACGGATCATCGCTGCACGCGCGGCGCGGCGGGGCCTCGAGCTGATGGATCAGCTCGGCGCCACCAGGGCGGTGCTGCCGGAGCTCGACGCGCTGCGCGGTGTCGAGCAGAGCCGCTTTCACCACCGCGACGTCTACGGACATACGCTCGAGGTGCTCGACCGCACGGTCGAGCTCACGAGCCGCACCGGCCGCACGAGCGGCACGACCAGCGCAAGCACGGAGCTCGACGCGTACCTCGCCCCGCAGCGCGCCGAGGTCGAGATCCTGCTCGCGGAGCCGCTCGCGGACGAGCTGACGCGCGGCGAGGCGCTGCGCTGGGGAGCGCTGCTGCACGACGCGGCCAAGCCGCTGACCCGCGAGGTCCGACCCGGTGACGGGCGCGTGACGTTCATCGGCCATGACGTGCGGGGGGCAGAGCTTGCCCGCGAGGTGCTCACCCGCCTGCGCACCAGCGAGCGGATGCGCGCGCATGTCGCCGCGCTGGTCCGCCACCACCTGCGCATGGGGTTCCTCGTCCACGAGCCGCAGCCGCTCGCGCGCAGGACGGTGTACGGCTATCTGCGTGCGACCTCGCCGGTCGAGGTCGACGTGACGCTTCTGTCGGTGGCCGACAGGCTGGCCACGCGCGGGGACCGCGCCGAGAAGGCGGTGCGGGCACACTTGACCGTCGCCGCAGCGATGCTCGAGGACGCTCTGCTCTGGCGCCGGCTGGGGCCGCCGAGCCCGCTGCTCAGAGGCGATGAGCTCGCGCGCGAGCTCGGCATCGCCACCGGCCCGCGCGTGGGCGAGCTGCTCGAGGAGCTCGCCGCGGCGCAGTACGCCGGCGAGCTCGCAAGCCGCGATCAGGCGATTGCCTATGCACAGCGTCTCCTGCAGGGTTAGTTGCCAGGTGTAGGTCTCGCCTGAAGGCTCGCTTGAAATAGGATCCGGCGGGCGATGAGCGACCCCGACTGCATCTTCTGCAAGATCGTCGCCGGCGAAATACCCGCCACGATCGTCGACGAAGACGAGCGCACGCTTGCGTTCATGGACATCGCGCCCGCCACGCGTGGGCACGCCCTGGTGATCCCGCGCGTGCACAGCCAGGACCTGCTGAGCGTCGATCCGGAGGACCTCACCGCGGTCGCGCTCGCCGCCCAGCGCTTGGCGGGCAGCGCCAAGGAGCGCCTGGGCGCCGACGGCGTCAACCTGTTGAACTCCTGCGGCAGAGCCGCGTGGCAGACCGTCTTTCACTTCCACGTGCACGTGATCCCGCGCTACCAGGGCGATCCGCTGCGGCTCCCGTGGGTGCCCAGCGAGGGCGATCCCGCGCAGATCACGGCCGCCGCGCAGGAACTGTCGGGGCGGTAGCGAAATACTCAAACCGCGACATCCAGCGTTCGCGTGTGTTCAATGGCCCATATGAAACGAACATCTCTTGCCGTGATCGCGAGCGCCGCGCTCGTTTTGGCGCTGCCCGCCATCGCGCCGGCGACGCTCGCAGAAGTTGGCGTCATCGGCGCGACGACTCCGGTCACCGTCCCGAGTTGCCCCGGCACCCCGTGCCTGGCGGTAAGCCGGACGACCGGCTTTCAGGTCAAGGTCGCGACCGCCAACAACCTCGTGAGCGCCCCGCGCGCGGGGACCGTCGTTGCATGGACGATCACCCTGGGCAACCCGAATGCCGCCCAGATCAAGTTCTTCAACGCCAACGAGGGCGGCCCCTCCGAAGCCGGGATCGCGATCCTCGCCCCCCAGAAGAAGCCGAACCTGACCTACAAGCTCGTCGCGCAGAGCCCGCTCGTCAAACTGCAGCCGTACTTCGGCAAGACCGCGCAGTTCCCGCTTGAAACCACGATCCCGGTCAAGAAGGGCTACATCGTCGCGCTGACCGTGCCCTCGTGGGCGCCGGCGCTCGCGCTCGGCTTCGCCGCCAACACCTCCTGGCGTGCCAGCCGCCCGAAGGCCGGCTGCACCAGCACCAGCTCGCAGACGACGCAGACCACCATCGGCAGCGCCGTCCAGTACTACTGCCTCTACCAGACCGCCCGCCTGACCTACAGCGCCACGCTGATCTCGACGCCGTGATTGGGTAGTTCTCCGCGCCGGCAGCAGGCGGCTACGGCGCGCTGGCGCCGCCCGTTGGGCTGGTCGGTTCGCTGGCTTTGGAGCTCGGTTCGCTCGAGGCCGGTTTTTCTTTTTCCGCGGGGGCGCCGCCGGAGGTGCCGGCCGTCCCCGCCGAGCTCGACCCCGAGGACGGTTCGCTGCTTTCGCTTGCGGGCGTTTCGCCGGTCGAACTAGACGTTTCGCTCGTTTTGGTCGTCTTCGTCGAGGTCGTACCGGTGGAGGTCTTCTGCGCCGCTGCCGCTTCCGCGCTCGTATCCGTCGGCGGTGTCAGTTCAGGCGTGCTCTTGGGCACCGTGTCCGAGACGCTGGTGCCTCCGCAGGCACTCAGTGCCGAGCCGCAGAGGAGCGCCGCGCACGCGGCGAGCGCTACGCGCGCCCTCACAGCGGCCCCATACGCCTGCCGCACGTGGGGCAGTCGTTGAGGTCCTTCTGTGCGTGCTGCTCGCACCACGGGCAGAAGCGCAGGTTCTCCACCGCCCACGGCAGCCGCGAGCGCGACGGCGCCAGCGGCAACACCTTGCCGACGATCTCGAGCGGCTCGCCCGATTCGCGGTCGAGGTAGATCTCGTCGGGCACGGCCTCGACCAGCACTTCGCGCCCGCCGGGGCTCCGTAGTCGGTATCGCTGTTTGGTGCTCACCGCCCCAACTTTACCGGAGCGGGTGGGCGTGGATAGGCTGCCCAGTCGGTGCGCGTGCTGATCTTCCACGGCTACCTGCTCGACGGGACCGGCTCGAACGTCTATAACGCGCAGCTGGCGACGGCGCTGGTGGGACTCGGCTACGAGGTGCACCTGCTCAGCCAGGACCGTCATCCTGAGCGTCAACCGTTCGTCGACGCCGTCGGAGAGTGGGATAGGGGGTCGCTACGCGTGCGCGAGCTGGAGCGGCCCGTGCAGGGGGACGCTGAGGCACGACGCGGCCGCTGCGTCGTCTACCGGCCCGACATCGGCAACCTGTTGCCGGTGTATGTCGCCGACCGCTACGAGGGCATCGAAGCCCGCACGTTCGCGCGCTGCAGCGAACCCGAGCTCGAGCGCTATCTCGACGCGAACATCGCAGCGGTCGCCGATGTCGTCGCGCTCGCCGCTCCGCAGCTGGCCCTCGCCAACCACCTGATCATGGGCCCGGTGATCCTCGCGCGCGCGCTGGCCGGCAAGATCCCTTATGCGGTGAAGGTCCACGGCAGCGCGCTCGAGTACACGGTCAAGCCAGAGCCAGAGCGTTTCCTCGGGGTCGCTCGCGAGGGACTGGCGCCCGCCGCGGCGGTGCTCGTCGGCTCCCGCCATACGGCGCTCAGCCTGTGGCAGACGCTTGAGGACCAGGAGCTCGCGCGACGCACGCGGTTGGGCCCGCCGGGTGTGGATGTCGAGCGCTTCGCGCCGCGCGACGCCCACCGCGCGGCCGCAGGGGTGCGCGAGCTCGCCGCGCGGCTCCGTAGCGGCGCGCGAGAGGCGTCCTTGACGCAGGCGGGGGAGGGCGCGCAGCACGCGGACGGGGATGCGTTCGCTCGCGATGTGCTGTCCGCCGCTCGTGCCGTCGAGCGGCTCGACCCCGAGCGCGACGCGCTGGTCGCGTTCGTCGGCAAGCTGATCGTGAGCAAGGGCATCGACCTGCTCGTCGCGGCGTGGCCGCTGGTGCTGGAGACGGTCCCCGACGCACGACTCGTCGTGGTCGGCTTCGGCGCCTACCGGGAGGGAGTCGAACGCCTGTGCGCGGCGCTCGCCGCGGGCGACCTCGAGGCCGCGCGCGAGCTAGCGCTCGCAGGTCGCGCGCTCGAGGATCCCTCACAGCCACCCGATCCGTTGCGTCATCTGCTCGCGTTCTTCGACAGCCTGCGCGGCCTCGAACGCGAGCGCTATCTGCACGCCGCGCGCCAGCTCGCGCAGCGGCTCGTGCTGACAGGGCGACTCGAGCACCAGGAGCTCGCGGACCTGCTTCCCGCGTGCGACGCCGTCGTCGTGCCGAGCACGTTCCCGGAGGCGTTCGGCATGGTCGCGGCCGAGGCGGCGGCGTGCGGCGCGATGCCGATCAGCGCGGCGCACTCCGGGCTCGCCGAGGTCAGCACGGTGCTCGCCGGCGCGATACCCGCGCAGGCCGCAGCGTGGCTGTCGTTCGCCGTCGATGACCGCGTTGTTGAGACGCTCGCGCAGGCGATCACGGGCTGGCTCTCCGCCGACGAGGCTCTCCGCGCGCGCACCAGGGCCGGGCTCGTCGACACCGTCCGCGAGCGCTGGTCGTGGCAGGGGGTTGCACGCGGGGTGATCGCCGCCGCGAACGGCGATCTCGAAGCTCTCAGCGAGCCGTGAGCGCCGGCGTGTCGGCAGGCCGAAGGTGCTGCCCGCCCGCCGCCCGGTCGGATAGGGTTTCGCCGTGATCTTCGGGCGAGCACGCAGCCGCGCAACAGGCGACGGCCAGGATGCGACGCGCGGGATCAGCCGTGTTGGCGGCGCGGCGCTGCTCGTGGCACTGGCGATCGGCACCGCCGGCTGCGGGGTAAAGGGCGCGGACAACGCGAACGTGATCCTCGGCAAGCAGGCATTCGTCGCCAAGTGCGGCTCGTGCCACGAGCTCGCGCGGGCCGACACCAAGGGAATTGTCGGTCCCGACCTCGACGAAGTCTTCCGCACCAGCCTCGCCGAAGGACTGCAGCGCAACGCCGTACGCACGGTCGTCGAAGGCCAGGTGCAATACCCGAACCCCATCGGCGTGATGCCGAAAGGCCTCGCCCACGGTGCCACACTGACCGACATCGCCTCCTACGTCGCCCAGTCGGTCGACAGCCCGGGGTCCGACACCGGCCTGCTGGCGAGCGCCGTCGAAGCGCCCGGTTCGGGCAAGCCTGCGGTCGAGAAGGCCGGCAAACTGGCCATCGCCGCCAACCCCGCGGGCCAGCTCGCCTACACGTCGAGCAAGGCCGAAGCCAAACCCGGCGCGGTCACGATCGTGATGGCGAACATGTCCGGCGTCTCACACAACATCGCCATCGAAGCCGGCGAAAATGGCGCCACCCAGAAGGCCGCGCCGGTAGCCGCGAGCTCGTTCATCACCAAGGGCAGCACGTCCGTGACGGTCAACCTGAAACCGGGCAAGTACACGTTCTTCTGCCAGGCTCCCGGCCACCGCGCCGCCGGGATGTACGGCACGCTTACAGTCAAGTAGCCGGCCCCGACCGGGCCGCGGCGCTTCGGCGCACCAGCGGTATCTGCATGCGAGCGCGTTGCCCTCCTGGCGGGCGGGCGCTCAGACGATCGCGCGCACGATCACTGCCAGGACCGCGATCACCGCGGCGATCGCGATCGCGTAGAGCAGCAGCCGGAATGCATCCGGCTCGGAGCTCAGCGATCGAGGCAGCCGCATCACGCCGCGTCCACGGCGATCAGAGCACGTAGACGGTCGTGAAGACGACGATCCACATGATGTCGACGAAGTGCCAGTAGATACCCGGGACCTCGACGCCGCGATGGGACTCGGGGCTGTAGTGGCCGCGGAAGGCGCGTACCGTCACGCTCAACAGGATCAGCAGGCCGATGAAGACGTGCGCGCCGTGCAGGCCCGTCAACGAGTAGAAGATCGTCTGCTGCGCGTGGTCCTGTGGCGCGAAGCCGAGGTTCGCGTACTCGTTGATCTGGATGAACAGGAACGTGCACCCGAGCAGGAAGGTGGTGAGCATCCCGGCCTTCAACCCGAAGCGGTTGCCGCGCTTGATCGACAGCTCAGCCCAGTGCAGCGTGAACGAGGAGGACACGAGGATCAGCGTGTTGACGAACGCGACCGGTACCGGCAGGTGCATGCCGGGGGCAGGCCAGGGCTCACCTTCGGCGATGCGGATGAAGAAGTAGGCCGTGAAGAACGCTCCGAAGATCATCACCTCGGAGATGATGAAAAGCAGCATTCCGAGCAGCGGCGCCTCCACGCGCGAGCTGCGGTTCGCGGGTGGCGGTCCGTGGTGCTCGTCTGTGCCTCCGTGGGTGTGTCCGGCGTGGCCGACCCCGTGGGAGATGCTGGCTGCCTCCATGCGCGCCCGCTACCCGGCCGGTGTCGCGACGCTCGCGGCCCGAGGGTCGACGACAACGTGCTCGACCGGCGCCGCCGTGGCGCCCCGGACGCGCTCGATCAGGTTGGAGCGCATCCACCCGGATCGCTCTCCCGGCAGCGTCGAGATGACGACGTCGTCGACGTGGAAGAGCTCGAGCGCGTTGATCGTCGCCGTGTACGGATCGGGATCGCCGATCATGCCCGAGCTCAGCAGCCCGGCGGCGTGCAGCCGGTCGAGCATGCTCGCCAGGCGTGCGCGAGCCTCGCGCGGCGCGCCGCCGCTGCCGTCGAGCTGTGGCACCACGGCAATGAACAGGCGCGAGTCCGCTTCGCCGGCCTTTGCGAGCAGGTGTGCGATGAGCTCCTCGCCGCTCGAGGTCTTGTGCGCGACGACCAGCGTGACCTTGACCGACAGACCTTCCTGATCGATGTCCGAGACGATGTGCTCGACAGGCAGCGCCGTCGCGTTGCGGACCCGTTCGAGCAGATCGCGTCGCAACCATCCCGAAGCCTGCATCGGATACGTGGAGAGGATGATTTCGTCGGGCCTGCGCTGCGCGACCGCGTCCATCGTTGCCATGAACGGATCCGAGTCACCGACCTCGCCGGCGCCCTCGATGCCTTCCGCGGCGACCGCGGAGAGCGCCAGATCGACACGCACCTGAGCCGATTCGCGGACCGCCTCGTCGTAGATCACGAGGCCGGCGGACGGGTTGGTTTGGGGCACGACCAGACGGAAGCGGACATCGCCCGAGGCGGCGCGCTCACGCACGGCCTCGCGGAGCTTCTCGCCACCGATCGTGCGGTTGGCGATCACAAGGACTTCCTTCATGGGGTTGGCCTCCTCGTCATTGGCTTGGTGATGGCACGCCCGTCGAACCCGCACCCACCGGGGCTGGGGCGGGTCCGAGGATGCCGTGGACGGCGCCCGGCACCCCGTACTCGTAGGGACCGCCAACGACCGTTGGCACGCGGTCGAAGTTGAAGATCGGAGGCGGCGAGGAAACCAGCCACTCGAGCGTCATGCCGCGCCACGGGTTGGCGACGGCCTTCGGACCGCCGCGCCAGCTGTTGACCATGTTGTAGACGAAGATCAACGTGCTCAGCCCGAGCGCGAAGCTGGCGATCGAGATGAACAGGTTGAGGTCGGCGAACTTGGCCGCGTAGGTGGCCACGCGGCGGGGCATGCCCTGCAGGCCGAGGATGTGCATCGGCCCGAACGTGAGGTTCATGAGGATGAAAGTCGACCAGAAGTGCCATTTGCCCAGGCGCTCGTCGTACATGCGCCCGGTCATCTTCGGGAACCAGTAGTACACGCCCGCGAAGATCGTCATCAGCGAGCCGCCGAACAGCACGTAGTGGATGTGCGCGACGATGAAGTAGCTCGAGCTGACGTGGATGTCGAAGGGGATCATCGCGAGCATCACGCCGCTGATCCCACCGAGGGTGAACGTCGTCAGGAATCCCAGCGCGAACAGCATCGGCGTGTCGAGGTGCAGAATCCCTCGCCACAGCGTGGCCAGCCAGGAGAACACCTTGATCCCCGTCGGCACTGCGATGATCGCCGTCGTGATCGCCATCGGGATGCGAATCCACGCGGCCATGCCCGACGTGAACATGTGGTGGGCCCAAACGGTGAAGCCGAGCCCGACGATCGCCAGCAGCGAGAACGCCATCATGCGGTAGCCGAAGATCGGCTTGCGTGACTTCACGGCGATGATTTCGCTGATGATGCCGAAGCCGGGCAGCATCATGATGTACACGGCCGGGTGTGAGTAGAACCAGAAGACGTGCTGGTACATGAGGACGTCCCCGCCGTTGGCGGCGTTGAAGAAGTTGAAGCCGAGCGCGCGGTCGAGCAGGACGAAGAACTGCGACGCGGCGATGAACGGCGTGGCGATCACGACCAGCAGCGACGTCGCGAAGTTCGCCCAGACCAGCAGTGGCATCCGGAAGAAGCTCATTCCCGGCGATCGCATCGTGATGATCGTCACGAGGAAGTTGAGCGCCGTCATGATCGACGAGGCGCCCGCAAACTGGACGCCGATCGAGAAGAACGTCTGTCCGAGCGGCATCTGGTCAGACAGGGGTGCGTATGCCGTCCAGCCGTCGGCGAATGCGCCTCCCGGAGCCAGGAAGCTGCCGAGCATGATCGCGCCCGCGACCGGCAGCAGCCAGAACGACAGCGCGTTCAGACGCGGGAAGGCCATGTCGGGCGCGCCGATCATGATCGGGATCACGAAGTTGCCGAGACCCGCGAACACGGGGATGATGAACAGGAAGATGAGGATCGTCGCGTGCACGGAGAACAGGCTGTTGTAGGTGCTGGCGCTGACGAAATGCGACCCCGGCTGTGCGAGCTGGGCGCGCATCAGCATCGCCAGCAGGCCGCCCACGAGCAGGAAGAAGAACGAGTTGACGGTGTACTGGATGCCGATCACCTTGTGATCGGTGTTGATGCGGAAGTAATCCCTCCACGAGTGCGCCCCGTGGCCGGAGTGATCCTCCGGGCGGGTCGGGCGGCCCGTGGCCCAGTAGAACCAGTAGTCGAAGCCGCCGATCCCGATGAGGAACGCAAACGGCACGGCGATCAGCGCGACCGTCACGATCGCGTCGCCGGAGATGTAGTGCGTGTAGGTCGTGTGACCGGTGCTCATGCGCACAAGCCACGTCAACAGCGCCGAGAAGCCGACGGCCCCGACCATCAGCCAGCTGGCGCGATAGAAGCCGGGCGAGCGCAGCCTCGCGGCCATCAGCCGCTCGCCCGCGATCGTGTCAATGGCGTCTCCCCAGCACCGGTCATCTCGGAGGCGAACATTATCCGCTCGTCCCCCCGCCGGTTGAGCTCGCGCCGGTGCTGGACGCAGCACCTGTGCTCAGCTGGCTCTTGATCCACGAGCGGAACTGGGCGGGGGTCACCACGTGCACCGTCGTGCGCATCAGGGAGTGCCCGACTCCGCACAAGAGGTTGCACACGACGGGATAGTTCCCGACCCTGATGGGGGTCGCGCGGTAGTGCGTGGTGATTCCCGGCACGACGTCCTCCTGCAGGCGGAAGGCAGGGATCCAAAAGGCGTGGATCACGTCCTTGGATCGCAGGTTGAAGAGGACCGATTCGTTGTCCGGCAGGTACAGCTTGTAGCTGTTGATCGTCGGTCCACCGGTCACCGAGGGCGGGTACTGGAAGGACCAGAAGAACTGCTGGCCGGTGACCCCGACCTGGATCTCGTGGGCGGGCTTCTTTTCGTTGTCCGCGAGCACCACGAACGAGTAGCCGACCATGCTCAGCAGCAGCACCGTCGGGAGCGCGGTCCAGAAGACCTCAAGACGGGTGTTTCCGTGTATCGGCGGGCCGTCCTCGAGCTCCTGGCCGGGCCGCATGCGGAACTGCCACACGCAGTAGAGGATCACGCCCACGACCAGCACGAAGATCGGGATCGTCGCGATCACGAGCACGTGGTAAAGGTGATCGGTGTTGCGCGCCTGCGAGGAAGCGACGACAGGGAACCAGTGGATTTCGTAGCTGAGCCAGATCCCGAGGGCGACGGCGATCGCTCCAGCGACGGCCGCCGCGGTCAGCGAGGCCCGTCTAGACATGCGCGCCCCGGCACGACCGCGCAGGAGCTGCTTGTGGCGCTGTTGACTCCATCCCGCGGTGATCCTAACCCCTACGGCGACGGATAGCTAGATGACGTGCCCAGCTACGTGGGCAGGACGGCCAGACCTTGACGTAGAGGGCTTCGAGGACTAGATTGAGGCAATAGTTGCAAGTGCTGGAAGGACCGTTTCTGAGCAGCTGACCGCAGGGAGCGTTGCTGCTGGGACTTCGATGGAGCATCCGAGCAGGAGGTAGAGCGAGCATGCAAGTCCAGCAAGGGATGAGCGAGATGGTCCTCACGGTCGGCCCCAGCCACACGCTGCGGGACGTGGCGAAGCTGATGGCGCAGCGGCGCGTCGGCGCCGCCGTGGTGATGGACCCCGACAGCCCCGGCCCCGGGATCATCACCGAGCGCGACATCCTCGTGGCGCTCGGCGCCGGCGAGGACCCCGACAGCGAGCAGGTCGCCGATCACCTGACGCGCGACGTCGTCTTCGCGGCGCCCGACTGGTCGCTGGAGGAGGCCGCGGCGGCGATGGTTCGCGGTGGTTTTCGTCACCTGATCGTCCTGCAACGCGGGGAAACCGTCGGTGTTCTGTCCGTGCGCGACGTCGTGCGCTGCTGGACCGACGACGGAGCGATCTGCCCCGTGCCCGCCAGGGTGGCCGTGGGGTGACGGGGGAGGTGGCAGGCCTGCTTTGGGGAGCAGGCTGCCACCGCCACGGCCCCAGCGGCCGAGCGTCCGGCGAACGACTGCTAGTGGTGGTCTAGCGGGAGTTCGTTGACTTCGCGGCGTGTGTCTTTGATCCAGAGTGCGATGCAGACGACCGTCAGGATCACGCCGACGACCGTGAACTCGATGAAGGTCGTGACCCCGACGAGCGCGAGGGTGATGCCGACAGCGGTCAGCACCGGCAGGATGCTCGGCCCGGGGAGGTGGATCTCCTCGCCGACGGGCGGTACCTCAGGATCCAGCGGGCTCATGAGACGTAGGCGGCGGCCACGACGAAGCTCAGGCCGAACATGAACATGCAGATCGCGGCCACGATCAGCCCGGTGATGATGTTCTTACGAGCGAGGCGGCGGGTCATCATGGGCGTGAAGACTACCTCCTAGAGATGCCGGTCGGCGACCATCGCGCAGAACAGCAGCGCGAGGTACGCGAGCGAGTACAGATACAGGCGCAGCGCCGAGCGGCGGTCGGCACGCCGGTACAGGCGCACCGCGCCGGCGATGAAGCCGAGCCCGAGCAGGAGCGAGGCCACCAGGTAGATCGCGCCGAAGCCGCCCGCGCAGAAGGGCAGTTGGGTCACCGCATACAGCAGCACCGAATACAGCAGGATCTGGCGTCGCGTCTCCGCCTCGCCGCGCACGACCGGCAGCATCGGCACGCCGACCTTGCCGTACTCGTCCTTCATCAGCAACGACAGCGCCCAGAAGTGCGGCGGCGTCCAGAAGAAGACGATGAAGAACAGGATCACCGCGGTGCCGCTGACCGAGCCGGTGACCGCCGCCCACCCGACCAAGGGGGGCACCGCACCGGCGGCGCCGCCGATCACGATGTTCTGCGGGGTGCGCCGCTTCAGCCAGACGGTGTACACGAACACGTAGCCGAGGAAGCCGGAGAACGACAGCGCCGCCGCGAGCGGGTTGACGGTCAGCGACAGCTCGAGCAGCGACAGCGCAGCGAGCGTGCAGCCGAATAGGAGCGCGGCGCGCGGCGAGACCCGCCCGGCGGGAATCGGGCGCGTGGCGGTGCGCGCCATGCGCGCGTCGATGTCGCGGTCGAACCAGTGGTTCACCGCGCCCGCGCCGCCTGCCGAGAGATAGCCCCCGAGGCACGTCAGTGCGACCAACAGTGGCGAGGGATCGCCGGCCACGTACATCGTGGCGATCGTCGTCAGCAGCAGCAGCGACTGGACCTTCGGCTTGGTCAGCTCCAGGTAGTCGCTCAGCAGCTGAAACGCGCGGGCCGACTCACGATCGGCGATCGCGAGCTCCGGTGTCTCGATCGTCGGCGCTGCGCCCGGGTGTGGCGCGATGCCCATCTACAGACCGACCTGCGTCGCTCCCGCTGGGACGGTGGCCGTTCCCGGCGCGTTCGCGCCGCCGCTCGTTCGCTCGATCTCGCGGCGGATGTCCTTCATCGGCTCGAACGAGCGCACCAGCGGCACGACGTCGAAGTTGTTGACCGGCGGCGGCGAGGCCGTGAACCACTCGAGCGTGTTCGCCTTCCATGGGTCCGGGCCGGCGATCACGCCGATCTTGAGGCTGCGCCAGACGTTGATGACGGTGACGAGCACCCCGGTGGCGAGGATGAAAGAACCGACAGTCGAGATCAGGTTGTACAGCTGCAGATGACCCACGTTGGGGTACTCGTACACGCGTCGGGGCATCCCGTCAAGTCCAATCACGTGCTGAATCAGGAAAGTGACGATGATTCCGATGAAGATAAGCCAGAAGCTGAGCTTGCCCAGGCCTTCGCCGAGCATCCGCCCGGTCATCTTCGGGAACCAGTAGTAGATCGCCGCGAAGATCGGCAGCACGGCGCCGCCGACGAGCACGAAGTGGATGTGCGCGACGACGAAGTAGGTTTCGTTGAGCTGCCAGTCGACCGGGAAGATTGCAAGGAAGACCCCGGAGATGCCGCCGATCAGGAACACGGCGATGAACCCTGCGCAGAACAGCAGCGGCGTCCTGAATTCGATCGTGCCGCGCCACAGCGTCGCGATCCAGTTGAGCATCTTCACCCCGGTCGGCACTGCAATCAGGAAGGAGCTCAGCATCACGAACACGAGGATCGCCTCAGGTATCGGCGCAGTGAACATATGGTGTGCCCACGTCAGGAAGCCGAGGAACGCGATCGCGACGGTCGACGCCGCGATCGCCTTATAGCCGAAGATCGGCTTTCGCGCGAATACCGGCAGGACCTCGGAGACGATCCCGAAGCCCGGCAGCACCATGATGTAGACCTCCGGGTGCCCGAAGAACCAGAACAGGTTCTGCCACAGGAGCGGCGAGCCGCCCTGGGCAGGGTCGAACCAATGCGTCCCGAAGTGCCGATCCGTCAGCAGCATCGTCACCGCTGCCGCGATCACCGGCAGCGCGAAGATCAGCAACACCGAGTATGTGAGGATCGCCCACACGAACAACGGCAGCCGGCCCCAGCTCATGCCGCGCGCACGCATGTTGGCGACCGTTGCATAGAAGTTGATCGCACCGAGCAGTGAGGAGATGCCGGTGAGGTGGATCAGGTAGATCCACGCGTCCTGCCCGCCCGAGGGGGAGTACAGCGAGCTCGACAGGGGTGGATAGCTCGTCCAGCCCGCTTCCGGCGGGTGCCAGAAGAGCGACGCGTAGAAGACGATCCCGCCCGCCAACAGCAGCCAGAACGACAGCGCGTTCAGGCGCGGGAACGCCATGTCGCGCGCGCCGATCATCAGCGGCAGGAAGTAGTTCGCGATCCCCGCCATCATCGGCACGACGAACAGGAAGATCATCGTCGTCCCGTGCATCGTGAACAGCTGGTTGTAGATTTCTGGCGTCACCAGCGTGTTGTTGGGAGCGCCCAGCTGCACGCGGATCAACAGCGCCTCGACGCCGCCGAGGATGAAGAACACGAACGTCAGGACCATGTACATGATCCCGATGCGCTTGTGGTCGGTGGTCGTGATCCAGCTCGTCCAGCCGCTCGCCTCACGCTCCGCGCGATGCGCCGTAATCTCTGGAATCGGGGCTACGTAGGTGGCCATTTTGGTCCGCTGGTCTCCTGGTCTGCTAGGGGTTCTCGACCGCGCCCGGGCCCGGTTGCGCGTTGAGCTTCGCGCGCGCCTTGGCCGCTTCGGCGTTGGCCGTCGCAATCAGCTGCTTCTGGTTGGCCAGCCACGCTTCGAACTGGGCCGGCGGGATCGCCCTGACGGTCGCGATCATGCGCGCGTGGCCGCGGCCGCAGATGAGCGCGCACTGCCCTCGGAAGAGGCCGGGCTTGCTCACCTTGAACCACGTGTAGTTGTGGTAGCCGGGGACCGCTTGGAACTTGCCGCCCAGTTCCGGCACCCACCACGAGTGCACGACATCCTCGGAGACGATGTTCAGCGTCACCGTCGTGTTGGTCGGGACGACCATTTCCTCGTAGCTGTACGGCGCGCCCAGCCCGTCGGGTTCGTTCGCGCCGGGGTACACGAACTGCCAGATGTACTGGCGGCCGATCACGGTGATTTCCAGCGATTTGCCGTTGGGGGGCAACCGACGCTGGTTGCTCGCATAGATCAGGTTGTTCTGTTCGCCCAGCACCGTCGATGACAGCCCGCTCGCCCCCGAGTTGGGCGGATCCTGGATCGAGGACAGCTTCGAGAACGTCAGCACCGCAAGGCCGAGCAGGATCACGGCGGCCGCGACCGTCCAGCTCACCTCCAGGCGTGTGTTGCCGTGGATCTGCGCCGGCACCGCGCCCTTGCGCTTGCGGAACCTGATCAGCGCGTAGACGAGCGCGACCTCGACGGCGAAGAAGATCACGAGCGCTATGTACAGCGTGATGTTGTAGAGGTTGTCGATCTCGCGCGCGTTCGGCGAAGCACCGTGCGCGGGACCGAAGAACGCGAGCATTGCGGGGAGCAGGTGGCCCAAGGCGGCGGGGATTCTATTCAGGCGCGGGCGCGACGCGCTTGATGACGTTTGCCACGAGGCGTCTAGCGCCCGGAAAATCGCGCCGGGCGCTTCTCCACGAAGGCGCTCACGCCCTCAAGGACGTCCGCGCTGCCGGCCATCTCCTGCTGGATCCGCGCCTCGAGCTCGAGCTGCTCGGGCATGCGCGCATACAGCCAGTTGTTCAGCTGGCGCTTGGTGCCAGCGTAGGAGCGCGTCGGGCCAGCGGCCAGACGCGCGGCCAGCGCGGCCGCCTGTGCAGTCAGCTCCGCGTCGGCGAACACGCGGTTGACGAGGCCCCACTCGAGCGCCTGGGCGGCGCCGATGCGCTCGCCGAGCATCGACATCTCGCTCGCGCGCGCGAAACCCACACGGCTCGGGACGAACAGCGACGAGCCCCCGTCGGGAACGAGGCCGATATTCACGAACGCAAGCAAGAAGTACGCGCTCTCGGCCGCGACGATCAGGTCGCAGCACAGGGCCAGCGAGCAGCCGATCCCCACCGCCGGCCCGTTGACGGCGGCAATCACCGGCTTTGGCAGCTCGCGGATCGCGTGCATGATCGGGTGGTAACGCTCGGTCAGCGTCGTGTAGACGTCCGGGTGGCCCTCGGTGGTGATCGCGCCGCCGGTCATGTCCCTCAGATCCGCGCCCGAGGAGAAGGCGCGGCCGGCGCCGGTGAGCAGGAGCGCCCGCACGGCCCCGTCCGCCGCGGCTGCGCGCAGCGCTGCCAGCAGGTCCGCGCCGAGCTGCGCGTTCCACGCGTTCAGCGCCTGCGGCCGGTTCAGCTCCAGCGTCGCGACGCCGTCGCGCACGCGCATGTTGACGGTCTCAAGCTCGGTGCTCGACTCGCCTGTGCCCTTTAGGGTGCTCATCGCTCTCCTCTGGCTCGATTCGTTCGGCTCACAGCCGCCGTTGATCCTATGGTGTGCAGCATGGAACGGCCGGTGATCGGGATCTGCGCGGCGATCGAGCGCGCGCGCTGGAGTGTGTGGGACCAGCAGGCGGCGCTGCTGCCGCGCAACTACATCGACGCCGTGCAGCGGGCAGGCGGGCTCGTCGTGATGCTCCCGCCCGACCCGGAGCTGGTTTCCGACCCGCACCAGGTGCTCGAGCTGATCGACGGCCTGATCCTCGCCGGCGGCGCAGACATCGATCCTGGCGCCTACGGCCACGAAGCGCATCCCGAGACGACCGGCACGGTGCCAGAGCGCGACGCTTTCGAGGTCGCGCTGACGCGGGCGGCGATCGAGGACGAGCTGCCGGTGCTCGGTATCTGTCGCGGCATGCAGCTGATCAACGTCGCCTGTGGTGGGACGCTCCTGCAGCACCTGCCCGAGCGCTTTGGTCATCACGAGCACAGGCGCGTCGTTGGCTCCTTCGACGGCGCCGACCATGACGTGATCCTGACCGAGGGATCGCTGGCGGCACGCGCTTCGGGCGAGCTCGTCCATGCGACCAAGTCACATCACCACCAGGGCGTCGACCGGCTCGGGGAGGGACTGATCGTGAGCGGCATCTCGACGCTCGACGAGCTGCCCGAGGCGCTCGAGCTGGCAGACGGCGGGTTCGTGCTCGGAGTGCAATGGCACCCCGAGGCCGATGTCGCGAGCTCGGTGGTTGGGGCGCTGGTCGACGCGGCCGCCGCCGCGCGCGTCGCCAAGTAGCGCTGCGGCGCCGACATATACTCCCCGCCCAGTGCGGCTGTCGACGGCGATCAGAGCAACCGCCTGGGGGATGGTGGTCGCGGGTATCGCCGCGCCGGTCGTGCGCAAGCGGGTCAAGGCTCCGCCTGTGCTTCTACAAACCGTTGCCTTCGGGGCGCCGGTTGGTCTGTGCATCGCCGTGCGCCGCTCGCGCGGGCGCGACATAGCGACCTGTGCGCTACAGATGTGGGCCTACATCGCCGCGTACAAGTTCCCGCACGACGATCCCGAGGCGCAGCAGGCGCGGGTGCATGTCGACTATCCGATCGTCGCCGACCGCGTGCTCGGCCTAGGCCAGCTGCCGAGCGTTCGTCTGCAGCGGACATTCGCCTCCGGCGGCCCGAACGCCGCCGACTGGCGCAAGCTCGACCGCGTGCTCGTTTGGGCGCACTGGAGCTGGTTCATGGTGCCGCACGGGTCGCTGCTGTACATCCTCGCGCGCGATCGCCGGCGCTTCTCGCGCGCCGCCGTGCTCACGTACGCGGTGTTCGACCTCGGCGCGAGCGCGTACTGGCTCGCGCCCACCGCGCCGCCGTGGTATGCCGCGGAGACAGCCATCAAGGGGCGCGAGCCGACGCCGGCGGTTCGGCGCATGATGGTCGAGTACGGCGAGGTGTTCTGGAAGGACGGCTGGGGCTCGCTCTACAGTGTGTTCGGAGGCAATCCCCTCGCCGCGATGCCCTCTCTGCACTTCGCCACATCCGTGATGGCTGCACTTCTGCTCGCCGAGGTGGGGCCGGTCGCGGGCGCGCTCGGCTTCGGCTACGCGGCGACGTTGGGATTTGCGCTCGTATACCTGGGCGAGCACTACGCGGTCGACCTGCTCGCCGGAGCTGCGCTGACCGTTGCGGTGCGCCGGCTGGAGCCGCGCGCCGGAGGAGCCATCGCACGTCTGGGGCGCGCGATCGCGACGCTGGAGGAGTTGGCCCACGAGACGGCCTGAGGAGAGGGGGTGAGTACGAGCAAGATGGAGCGCGGCGGACGGGAGGCGGCCGAGGAGGTCCAGGACGGAGCACTCGCGGCGGGCCCGGGCGCGGGCAGGCACGAGGAGGAGATGCCGCGCGTGATCCTCACGCGGCGGCAGATCGTCGCGTTCTCGGTGTTCATGCTCTCAGGGGTCGGCTTCCTGTACTTCGTGCTGCCGAACCTCGCAGGCGTCGGCAAGACGCTCGACCGGATCGAGGGCGGCGACGTCTGGTGGCTCGCCGCCGGCGTCCTGCTCGAGCTCCTGTCGTTCGGCGGTTACATCGTCCTGTTCCGCGCCGTGTTCGTGCGCGCTCCGCTACCGCCGGGACGCATCGGCTGGCTTGAGAGCTACGAGATCACGATGGCCGGCCTCGTCGCGACGCGGCTGTTCGCCGCCGGCGGGGCCGGCGGCATCGCCCTGACCGCCTGGGCGTTGCGTCGCTCTGGCATGGAACCACGGCTCGTGGCCTGCCGCATGGTCGCGTTCATGGTGCTGCTGTATGTCGTCTACGCCGGCTCGCTGCTGATCGACGGCATCGGCCTCGGGACCGGCCTGTTCCCCGGCGGCGGCTCGTTCGCGATCACGATCGTGCCGGCGATCGTGGCGGCAGTGATGTTTGCGCTGGCCGGGGCGGTGGCCCTCCTTCCCGGCGACATCGAGCGGCGGCTCGAACGGCGGGCATCCGGCTCTGGCCGTGCGGCGCACTGGATCGCCCGCGCGGTGACCGTGCCTGCGCTCGCCGCCAGCGGCGTGCGCACCGCGATCGGGCTGATCCGTGCCCGCAATCCGGGCGTGCTCGGCGCGCTCGCCTGGTGGGGCTTTGACATCTCAGTGCTGTGGGCGATGTTCCACGCCTTCGGTTCGCCGCCGCCCTTCACGGTCATCTGGATGGCCTACTTCGTCGGCACGCTCGGGAACCTGCTGCCGCTTCCCGGAGGGCTCGGTGGCGTCGAGGGTGGCATGATCGGCGCGTTCGCAGCCTTCGGCGTGCAGCTCGACCTCGCCGTCGTCGCGGTGCTGTCCTACCGCGCCATCTCCTTCTGGCTGCCCACGCTCCCCGGGGTCGTGGCCTACTTCCAGCTGCGTCGCACGGTGGCGCGTTGGCGCGATGAACCGCTTGTGTCCAGCGGGAACGCGGGACTTGCCGGCGCGCCCGAGCCGGCAGGCGCCCTGCAGGGCTGATAATGAGCAAGCGATAGCAACGACGGTGCTATACTTTACAAAGTAAAGTGCCCTTCCGTTTAGGGCGCTCGAAGGCAAACAGGAGATCAGATGAGCGACGTCGAGAACGTGATCATCGTCGGTAGCGGGCCCGCTGGTTACACAGCCGCGCTGTACACCGCCCGCGCGAACCTGCATCCCCTGGTGATCGAGGGCTTTGCGTGGGGCGGGCTGCTGCAGCAGACGACCGACGTCGAGAACTACCCCGGCTTCCCCGAGGGCGTGATGGGCCCCGAGCTGATGCAGACGTTCCGCGACCAGGCCGAGCGCTTCGGCGCGCGGCTGATCACCGACCAGGCCGACCGCATCGAGCTCGCGAGCGAGCCCGGCGGCATCCACCGCGTGTGGGTGGGCGACACCGAGCACCGTGCGCGCACCGTCGTCCTGGCAATGGGCGCCGAGCACAAGAAGCTCGGAGTCGCAGGCGAGGAGGAGCTCTCCGGCCGTGGCGTCAGCTACTGCGCGACCTGTGACGCCGCCTTCTTCCGCAAAGCCCAGACCGTGATCGTCGGCGGCGGCGACTCCGCCATGGAGGAGGCCATCTTTCTGTCCAAGTTCGCCGACAAGGTGTCCGTCGTCCATCGCCGCGACGAGTTCCGCGCCTCGAAGATCATGCTCGAGCGCGCGCGTTCACAGCCCAACATCGAGTTCGTCACCCCGTACACGGTCAAGGAGTTCGTCGCCGGCGACACGGGCGCGCTCGGGCACGCGACGCTGACGCACACCGAGACCGGCGAGGAGCGCGAGATCCCGATCACGGGTGTGTTCATCGCGGTCGGACACGAGCCGCAGTCGGGGCTGGTGCGCGGACAGGTCGACCTCGACCCCAGCGGCTACGTCGTCACCGAGGGCAAGTCCACCCGCACCAAGCTCCCGGGCGTGTTCGCCGCGGGAGACCTCGTCGACCACACCTACCGGCAGGCGATCACGGCCGCCGGATCCGGCTGCCAGGCGGCGCTCGACGCCGAGTGGTACCTGCGCGACACGCCCGGCGTGCCGATCCCGGAGGGAATGCCCCTCGGCGACCCGGCCGAAGCGCAGTGGGCGCCCGCCGCCGACTCGGCCCCGGCGCGCTCGGCCTAGCGCGGGCGAGGCGCCGCGCATCGGCCGCCGCCGAGGGCGCGCATGCAAGACCGGTGACGCTCCGGGTCGATCGGTCACAGAAGTACGCGTGAGGCGTTAACCGGGCATGGATCGCGGCGAACTGAGCGACGGCGAGCTGCTCGCGGCGACGGCCTCACAGCCCGATGCCTTTGCTGCCTTCTACGACCGTTACGAGACCGCCGTCGTCGGCTACTTCACGCGCCGCACCGGCGACCCCGAGATTGCGGGCGATCTCGCAGCTGAGGTGTTCGCAGCGGCGCTCAGCGCCGCGCATCGCTACAGGCCCGAGAATCCAACCGCCGCAGGCTGGTTGTTCACGATCGCTCGCAACACCCTCGCCAGCAGCCTGCGCCGAGGCACAGTGGAGGCCCGGGCCCGACGCCGGGTCGGGATCAGCGAGGCGGTCGTCTTCACCAGCGACGAACTCGAGCGCGTCGAGTCCGCCGCCAGCGCGAGCGGCTGGGTGCTCGAGCTGCTCGGGCAACTGCCCGCCGAGCAGCGCGACGCGGTTCGTGCGCGCGTCCTCGACGAGCGCTCCTATCCCGACATAGCCGGCGAGCTCCAGACATCCGAGCTCGTCGTTCGCAAGCGTGTGAGCCGAGGGCTGTCGAACCTGCGAGCCGAACTGGAGAAGCCGTCATGACATTGCTGCCCGGAGTCCGCAGCCAGCTCTACGACGCCGCCGAGCGGCGGGCGCGCAGCCCCCGTACCGGCCTGCTCGGGCGGCTCTCCGGGGCGCGCCTGACAGGCCGCTGGCGGCGCACACCGCTGATCGCGCTCGGCGTCGGGCTCGTGCTCGCCGGCGGCGCGTTCGGCGCCGGGCTGATCGGGCTCGGCGCGCCGGCCAAACTGCCCTTCTCGTTCTATGGCAACGCGCGCGAAGGCGCGGGCCGGCTCGTCGCAGGCACCGTGCGGATTCTGCCGATCGCCGCACCAGATCCGGCCGGAGGTCCCGACTGGGGCATGCGGATGCTGAGTACGAGCCGCGGAGAAGGCTGTCTCCAGCTCGGGCGGATAGTCGATGGCAAACTCGGGGCGCTCGGACAGGACGACGCCTTCGTCAACGACGGTCGCTTTCACGAACTCCCGGTCAGCGCCGCCCTCGACTTCGACGGCTGTGCCCTGCTCGACGCCAACGGGCGCCTGTTCACGAACGTGACCGCCGACGAGCGCGCCGCGAGCGCCTGGATCGGGACCGGCGGGCTCCTGGGGGGCTGCGTGCCGCCGAGCGCCGGGCCCTTTGAAAAGGGCCTGCGCCTGACCCGCCAAGAACGCGAACACGGGGCCAAGCCCGCACCGATCTGCTCGCAGGCAGACCTGCGCAACATCTACTACGGCCTGCTCGGCCCTGAGGCGCAGAGCATCACCTACCTCCTCCACGGCCAGCGCCACACGCTGCCCACGGTGGGCGCCGACGGCGCCTACATGTTCGTCACCCTGGCGTCGGCCCACCAGCTGCTGAACTTCGCCAACGCCGGCACCGCCGACATCGTGCCCGTCGACGGGCCGATCAAGGAAATCCACTATCGCGACGGCTCAACCTGCCACCTCACCAGCAAGAGCTGGATCGGCGGCGCCTACGCCTGCACCCCCTCGCTGTCCGAGCCCGTCGGCTACGTCCAGGTCGGCAAGGCGCCGAGCGCCGCAGAGGTCGCTACGCCGATTCACACGCATGTCAGCCGCGGACGTCAGGGCCGCGTCGTGGTCACGATCGGCTTCACCGCGCGCGCGCCGGTCGCCGATGCGCGTCGCGTGTACCAGGTCTATTGGCGTGAACCCGGGATGCCGCCCGGCGCGTATGGCGGCGAGAGCACCAACTCCAACATCGCCGCGGGCCAGACCATCACCCGCACCATCGGCCAGTACGGGCCGCGCGTTCGCGCCGGCATCGTTCACGGCAGCGTCACGCTACGTCAGGCGCTCGGGCCGGGCGGCCTCGAAGGCCCCGGCAGCGTCGCCGTCCCGGTCGGAAGCTTCGCCGTGCGCGTGCCCTGATGTTGGTCGGCTAGTGGTACAAGTAGCCGTAATAGATGTGCGAATTCGCTCCAACATCTTCAATTACACCGGCGACCGTATCGTCGTGCGCAAGGTAGCCCGTACCTACTTCGCAACTTTCGGTGTAGCAATAATTGGCTTTTTCTTCTCCGTTCGTAGCATATATGTAGATACCGGTGTAGCCTCCTTCGGACCTGCCGACAGCACGCCTCGTTTCCGTCTCCTCGTTGCTCTGGCAGTATCCACCATTACCTGCGAGTTTCACTTTGTGGCAGAACACACCTTCATATGCGCTGCTAATGGCCACGTTGCCTGCGAGTAGTATGAGAGTAGCGACCGCTAGGGCCGTGACTACCGAAACGACTCTGGCGTGACGGCCGCTGCTTCGGGCTGAAATGCTCGTGATCATTGTCGGTTTCTCCGTTTGGTCGAGTGGAATGGTCAGGCGTTGCCTAGGTTTTGAACATGAGTCTTGCCGTCAACGGTCATCCACGTAAACGCTGCTGGCCGGCGCCCGTCACTCAGAGCGTGAAACCCGTTGTCCAGCACGCGAGCGATATCGGACGTGCCGTCCGAGTAGGTGATCAAGACCGAAGTAACGCCATTGGGGGCTAGCCCAACAAGGACCAGCGGCCCACTTGGCCTGGTCCCCGCGCTATGCGGGAGGGCACCCGCGCCCATCACCACCAATTCATTTTCGACTTTGCCGGGAGTCAGCGAAGCGCAGGCGTATGCTGGACTGGTGCCATCTCGTGACACGTCGCTGTCGGACTCAAGCACGCATGCATCATCTCCGCGCGCCGCCATCCACTGCTGCAGAGACGGATCGTCGGTGACGATCTTGTGAGTCGGTGACGCAACAACGCCGGCGGGAGATAGCGGGTCAGCGCTCGATTCAGCAGAAGTGGACAACACGCTGAAGTGTGTGAGAAGCGATTCGGAAGCGCCTATCTGTTGAGAGTGGGCCTTCTGGGTCTGGAGCAAGATATAGATCCCGGTGCCAGCAAGTAGCATCGCTGCTAGGGCGACGATGCGTAGAAGTGGTCGGGTGGAAAGCGACATCATGGAGTGTCTCCTTGTGGGTAGTGATGGCCTATCGAGACAATCGCAAACACGAATCGAAGGAAACGGCAAATGCGAACTGGTGGACTCAACGTAACATCGAGCGTCGCCGTGTGGCGCATAAAACGCCAAGTTCGGCCGTGATGCTTCCAGCGAGGCGACGCGGCGGAGTCGCTCTCGTCACCCTTCGGCTGCTCGTCGCTCGGCAATCGACGCGAGCGGACCAAACCGTGAAGGGCGTGGTCCGAGCTGCCCTGCTATGGCCCCGGTGGGCCCCCGCGGAGGGCGCCCTCGAGCTCGAGCAGGTAACGCTTGCGGTCCAACCCGCCCCCGTAGCCGCCGAGGTTGCCGCCGCTTCGCAACACGCGGTGACAGGGCACGACGATCGGGATCGGGTTTGAACCGAGCGCGTTGCCCGCCGCGCGTGAGCCGCGCGGGCTGCCCGCCTCTGCTGCAACCTCCGCGTAGGAGAGCACGCCCCCGTAGGGGATGTCATACGTCGCGCCGAGCACCTTGCGGCCGAACGCGCTCATCAGCGTCCAGTCCTGCGCGAGCTCGAACGCGCGGCGGCTGCCGTCGAAGTACTCGTCGAGCTCGCGGCGCACAGCATCGAACGACGCCGGCGCCTCGACGATCCGCGGCGAGATCCGCCGTGCGAGCCGCTCGAGCACCGCGTCCACGTCCTCCTCCGGGAATGCCAAGCGCACCAGTCCGCGGCTGGTCGATGCCGCCAGCAGCGTGCCGAACGGTGAGTCAACCGGCGCATAGCTCACATCCGCCAAGCCTTCCGCACTGACCCGCGCGCTCACGCGCCGAGCCGCTCCTGCCGCCGCCTCTCCGCTCGCTGCGCCCGTCCCCGCGCGCAGCGCCCGCTCCAGCGTTGCGTCCTCACCCTGCGTGCCGGCTCTCATGCGCTCACCACCTTTCTCAGCTTGACCAGACCCTCGTGCAGCGAACGGCGCGCCGCCTCCTCCGAGCAGCCGATCGCCGCCGCGATCGCGCTATGCGGCAGATCGGCCACGTAGCGCAACACAACCGCCGAGCGCTGGCGTCCCGGGAGCTCCTCGACGGCGCTCCATAGCAGCGCGTCGGGCGCCGACGCGGACGGTGCGTGGCGGCCGTCGAGCGCCGCGACGTCCTCCACCGGCAGCGCCCGCCGCCGGCGCGCGCGGTGTGCGTCGAGGGACTTGCGATGCGCGATCGTCAGCACCCACGCGCGCAGGTCGGAGTCGGCGCGCAGGCGCGGGTACGCGCGCAGCGCCGCGATGAACGTCTCCTGAAAGCAGTCATCCGCGTCCGTCGGGCCGACTGAGGACACAAGGAAGCGCCACACGCACTCGCCGTGCGTATCGAGGAAGCGCTGGAAGGGGGGAAGGCCGCCGGCCATGCTCCTGGCGCGCGGGCCACTTCGGATCGGGCGGGAAACACCGTAGCTCACGCTCGTAGAACGTGACACAACCGGCAAACGTGAGGTTCGCTCGGGCCGCGCCGCGCCGCGACCTGCTCAATCCTCGTAGTCGAAAAAGCCAGCACCGGTGGCGCGTCCGAGCCGGCCGGCCTCCACCAGCCGGCGCAGCTCCGGCGCGGGGCGGTAGCGCTCCTCGCGGTACTCCTCACACAGCGCCAGCAGCACCGTCAGCACGTGGTCCAAGCCGATCGCGTCCGCCCACTCGAGCGGTCCGCGAGGGTGGCTCAGACCGAGGACCATGCCCGTGTCGATGTCGCGCGCGCTGCCCACGCCTTCGCCGAGAGCGAACGTCGACTCGTTGATCACCTGGCTGACGATCCTGCCGAGCACCAGCCCCGGCGCGTCGCCCACCCACACAACGTGCTTGCCGAGCGCGCCAAAGAAGCGCTCCGCACGGGCGGCCGCCAGCGGCGAGGAGGACTCGCTGCGAGTCAGCTCGACCAGCCGCGACTGCGACAGCGGCGGCAGCGCGTGAAAGCCGACGGCACTGCCGCCCGGGTCGAGCGCGCCCAGCGACCCCGTCGCGCACAACAGCGCGCACGCTCCGCCCTGAGGCTGCGGCGCACCGCGACGGTCGGGCAAGCCACCTGGGAGCGGCTGAGCCTGGGTGTCGCGGGCCGGCGTTGGGTTGCAGTCGAGCACCAGCGCCGGCAGAACCCCGCCGGTCGGTGCGCGCGGTGAGCGCACCTCATAGCCGGCCCCGCTCGCCGCCTCGCGCAGTTCGTCCGCGAGCACGCCCGTTCCCGCGATCACCACAACGCCCTCACCCTGCGCCGGCGTCGCGTCCTCGGGCGTCGCCGGGTCCTCCGGGCGATGCTTGCCGTCGCTGTAGTCGTAGTAGCCGCGGCCGCTCTTGCGGCCGTACAGGCCCGCCGCGACGTAGCGCGCGGCGATCATCGACGGGCGCCAGCGCGGCTCGCCGAAGCTCTGCGCGTAGAAGCTCTTTGAGATCTCAAATCCCGTGTCGACGCCCACGAGGTCCATCAGCTCGAACGGGCCCATGCGAAAGGCGCCCTCCATGCGGCAGATGCGGTCGATCGTCTCGACGTCCGAGATCTGCTCCTGCAGCAGGCGCAGCGCCTCCAGGCCGAACGGGCGGTTGCAGCGGTTGACGATGAAGCCAGGCCCGTCCTTCGCCACGATCACCGTCTTGCCCATCGCCTCGCCCGTCGCGTGCGCCAGCGCCAGGGCGTGCGGGGAGGACTCAACACCGGCGACCACCTCCAGCAGTCGCATCAGCGGTGCCGGGTTGAAGAAGTGCATCCCCACCACGCGCTCGGGGTGGCTCGCGCCGGTCGCAATCGCCGTGACCAGCAGCGACGATGTGTTCGTCGCCAGCACGCACTCCTCGCTCACGATCTCCGACAGCTTCGCGTACATCTCGTGCTTGAGCTCGAGGCGCTCGGGCGCCGCCTCGATCACGAGCTCGCAGTCCGCAAAGGCGCCCATGTCCTCGATCGGCTGCAGGCGCTCGGATGCCGCCGCCGCGTCCTCCTCGCTGAGGCGGCCCTTGACCATTTCTTTGCGCAACCCGTCCTCCGCGCTCGCGATCCCGCGCGCCAGCGCCTCCGCGAACGGGTCGTACAGCAGCGTGCGCGCTCCCGAGCGAGCCGCCAGCTGGGCGATGCCGGCACCCATCGTGCCGGCTCCCAGCACGCCAATCACAGACGCCGCGCGACCCGCCCCGCCGGCGGAGCCGGCCTCATAAGACGTCTTCGTGCCCTCGTCGGTCGCCATCGCCGTTTCCGCCGCCGGCCTCAGACGGGGACGAGCGCGTTGACGCCGGTCATCGCCCGCCCGATCAACATCTGCTGGATCTGCGAGGTGCCCTCGTAGATCGTCGTCACGCGCGCGTCGCGAAAGTAACGCTCGACGGGGTGATCGTCGACGTAGCCCGCGCCGCCGTGGACCTGGATCGCGAGGTTCGCGCATTCGAGTGACGCTTCAGTCGCGTGGAGCTTCGCGACCGACGTCTCGAGACTGTTCGGGCGGCCCTTGTCCTTCAGGAAGCCCGCGCGCCAGGCGAGCATCCGCGAGGCGTCCGTTTTCAGGACCATTTCCGCGATCATCGCCTGGACCAGCTGGAAGCTCGCGATCGGTTTGCCGAACTGCTCGCGCTCCTTCGCGTACTTCACCGACTCATCCACGCACCCCTGGCAGATGCCCACCGCGCCGCACGCCACCGAGTAGCGCCCCGACTCTAGGTTCGACAGCGCCACTTTGAAGCCGTCGCCGACGTTGCCGAGCATCTGCTCGTCGGAGACCTCGACGTCGTCGAGCGAGATCGACGCCGTGTCTGAGGCGTGCAGGCCCATCTTGTGCTCGATCGTCTGCGTCGTGAAACCGGGATCGTCGGTGTCCACCAGAAAGCACGCGATGCCCTTGTAGCCGAGCTCCGGGTCGGTCTGGGCG
The DNA here is from genome assembly GCA_963737025.1 of uncultured Solirubrobacteraceae bacterium. GTDB lineage: Bacteria > Actinomycetota > Thermoleophilia > Solirubrobacterales > Solirubrobacteraceae > Palsa-744. Next base: position 706,312 of record CAVTRA010000002.1, on the reverse strand, counting down.
AAGATCAGCGCCACCTTCGCGTAGCTCGCCATCGAGATCCACATCTTCGCGCCGTTGATCACCCAGCCGGTGTCTGTCCTGCGGGCGCGGGTCTTCTGGTTGGCCGCGTCCGAGCCCGTGTCCGGCTCGGTCAGCCCGAAGCATCCCAGCCACTCGCCCGAGGTCAGCTTCGGCAGGTACTTCTGCTTCTGCTCCTCGGTGCCGAACTTCAGGATCCCCGAGCACACCAGCGAGGTCTGCACCGATATGACGGTGCGGATCGAGGAGTCCGCGCGTCCGATCTCCTCGACGACCAGGCCGTAGCTCAGGTAGTCGAGTCCGGCGCCACCGTACTCCGGCGGGACGATCGCCCCGAGGTAGCCCTGGTCGGCGATCTTCTTCACCATCTCCAGGTCGAAGTGGTGGTTGCGCGCGTTTTCACGCGACTGCAGCACGATCTCTTTGTCGGCGAATTCACGCGCCGTGTCCTTGATCAGGCGCTGCTCGTCGGTCAGGTCGAAGTCCATTGCCCTCCTATCTCGGTCTGTCGCCTTGCCGCGGGCGCTGTCTAGCCATCGCTATACCCCGGCCAGCTTGGGCGTGGTCCAAGGCGCCTGTATGCGCCGCTCGATCTCCTCCGCAATGCCCTCGATCGGCAGGCGCTCCTGCGCGAGCGAATCACGATCGCGCAACGTCAGCGTGCCATCTTCGACGCTTTGGTGGTCAATGGTAAGACAGAACGGTGTTCCGATCTCATCCTGGCGCCGGTAGCGGCGGCCGATCGCTCCACCGGCGTCGTACTCGGACTGGACACGCCTTCGCAACGACCGGTGCACCTCGTGAGCGAGCTCCGGCTGGCCATCCTTGCCCACCAGCGGCAGCACCGCCGCCTTCACCGGCGCCAGACGCGGGTGCAATCGCAGCACCGTTCGCATCTCGCCCTCGCCCGTGCCCTCGCGCTCGACCAGTTCCTCGTCGTAGGCGTCCACCAGAAAGGCCAGCGTCGCGCGGTCGGCGCCCGCGGCCGGCTCGATCACGTACGGAACGTAGCGTTCACCCGTCGCCTGGTCGAAGTACTCGAGCTTCTCGCCCGAGGCGTTCGCGTGCTGGGTCAGATCGAAGTCGCCGCGGTTGGCGATCCCCTCGAGCTCCGACCAGCCGATGGGGAAGAGGTATTCGACGTCGCTCGTGCCCGAGGAGTAGTGGGAGAGCTCGTCGGGGTCGTGCGCCCGCAGGCGCAGGTGGTCGGGGCGGAGCCCCAGCTCTATGTACCAGCGCTCGCGCTCGTTCAGCCAGTGCTCGAACCACTGCTGCGCCTCATCCGGGCGCACGAAGAACTCCATCTCCATCTGCTCGAACTCGCGCGTGCGGAAGATGAAGTTGCCCGGTGTGATCTCGTTGCGGAACGACTTGCCCACCTGCGCGATCCCGAACGGCGGTTTCTTGCGCGAGAACTGCAGCACGTTCTTGAAGTTGATGAAGATCCCCTGCGCCGTCTCAGGGCGCAGGTACGCCGTCGCACCGGACTCCTTCACCGGGCCGATCGTCGTTTCGAACATCAGGTTGAAGTCGCGCGCCTCCGTCAGGTCGCACTCGTCCGTTTCGCCGGGGTGCTTCGACGGTTTGCGACCGCACGCCAGCTCCTGTAGATGATCGGCGCGGAAGCGCTGTCCGCACGTGCGGCAGTCGACCAGCGGGTCGGTGAAGCCTGCCAGGTGGCCTGAGGCCTCCCACACCTTGGGGTGCTGCAGGATCGCCGAGTCGATCGCCACGATGTCGTCGCGCTCCTGCAGCATCGCGCGCCACCACTCGTTCTTGACGTTCGTCTTCAACAGAACGCCGTAATGGCCGAAGTCGTACGTCGAACCCACGCCACCATAGATCTCCGAGGAAGGGAACACGAAGCCGCGGCGCTTGGACAGCGCCACGATCTTCTCCATGGTCACGACGTCTGGCTCGGTTGGCGATGGCTCGGTCACGGCGGGCTGGTGATGGTAGTCGAGCATCATCGACTCCGCGCTCGAGCGGGCCTCGCGCGAGGGTCCGCGCCGTCGCGCTCGAGCGGGTGTCGTGCGACGGCGCATAAGATGGCGCGCCGTGGCGCGGATACTGCTCGTCGCAGGTGGCTGTCGGGGCCGGCGCCTGGCGCAGGCGATGGTGCACGAAGGGCACGCCGTGCGCATGACGACGCGCGACCACGGCGCGCGCGCGGCGATCGAGGCGGCCGGCGCGGAGTGCTGGATCGGCACGCCCGACCGCCTCGCCACGATGCGCGGAGCGCTCGACAGCGTCACCATCGCCTGCTGGCTGCTCGGCAGCGCCGTTGGCGACGAGCAGCAGCTGCGAGCACTTCACACCTCGCGCCTCGAGTTCTTCCTGACTCAGATGATCGACACAACCGTGCGCGGGCTCGTCTACGAGGCGCGCGGAACCGGGTCCTCGGCCGCGCTCGTGGCCGAGGGTGAGGCGCTCGCGCGCGCAGTGGCCCACCGCAACGAGATTCCCGCCGCGTTCCTCACCGCCGACCCGCTGGACCAGGATGCATGGCTCGCAGCCGCCTGCGCGGCGGTCAGCTCGCTGCTCATCGGTGCATGATCGTTCACCCCGGTCAAGCCTGCGGAGATTGTGACCGATGTTGCGTGCACGATGGCCGCAGCACGCTCCCGATACGGCCTCTCGATGTCCGCTCTCGGCGCGGGCGCGCTCGCGGCGAGCGTGTTCCTGCCGTGGTACCGGGTGAGCTCGATCGTTCACGCGGGCGCCGGCCAGGCGGGCTCGAGCTCGAGCTCGTTGACGAGGATCAGCGAACACCAGGCGCTGCCCTACATGAAGGGCTTGCTGCTCGTCCTCGCAGGGCTCGCGCTGCTCGACGCGCTGCTGCCGTTGGTGCGCGCCGGCGCGCCCGTGCCCGGCGGAGCCGGCGGCTCGGTGGCGCTCCTTGGCGCCGTGGCCGCCGTGTGCGCGCTCTACCGAATCCTCGACCCCCCAGGCCTGACAGGCGGCGCCGTCTCGCTGACGCTGCTCGAGGGCCCCTGGCTGACGCTGCTCGCCGCGCTGACGATGATGCTGGGTGGCATGTGGCCGCGAAGCGTGGTCGGCGCCTCTGCGGCATCCGAGGTGCGCGTACAGGGCGTCTGGCCGGGCGTACCTGGCGGTCGTTGACGCTGGCAACGCGCGCGCGAGCCTCGAAGGTACCCACCCGCGCGCTATCCTGAGAGGTAATCCCCTTTAAGCCGATCAGGATTTCTCTGATCCGGCTCCCTCTCTCTCAGCACTCGACGCTCGCCGTCGAGAAAGGAGCAAGACCATGGCGCTGCAACTTGGCGACATCGCCCCAGACTTCGAGGCCGACACCACCGAGGGTCGCATCAAATTCCACGACTGGATCGGCGATTCCTGGGCGGTGCTGTTCTCCCACCCGAAGGACTTCACACCCGTATGCACCACCGAGCTCGGGTACATGGCGAAAATCAAGCCCGAGTTCGATGCCCGCAACACCAAGATCATCGGCCTGTCGGTCGACGCCCTCGACAACCACGAGGCGTGGGCCCAGGACATCGAGGAGACGCAGGGCGCGGCTCCCAACTATCCGATCATCAGTGACAGCGACTTCAACGTCTCAAAGCTCTACGGCATGCTTCCCAGCGACACATCCGGTGAGGCCACCGCTCGCACGCCCGCCGACAACCAGACGGTCCGAAACGTGTTCGTGATCGGACCGGACAAGCGCGTCAAGCTGATCCTCGTCTACCCGATGACGACCGGGCGCAACTTCGACGAGGTTCTGCGCGTGATCGACTCGCTCCAGCTCACCGCCAAACACAAGGTCGCAACGCCCGTCAACTGGCAGCAGGGCGAGAAGGTGATCATCTCCGGCGCCGTGTCAAACGACGAGGCCAAAGAGACCTACCCCGATGGGTGGGAGGAGCCGCGGCCGTACATCAGGCTCGTGCCGCAGCCGAGCTGAAGCAGCGACGGGGAGCTAGGCCAGCGACAGCTCCCCGTCGGGCGTGTCCGTCCGCAGCCGTTCGAGCAGCGTCTCGAGGATGCGGGCGGTCGCGCCCCAGATCAGGTGCTCATCGACGACGTAGGTGTCGGTTTCAAACGTGATGCCACGGCGTTCCATCCGGGTCCTCGTCCTGCCCGCGCGCACCGCCTCCAGCGGCAGCTCGAGCACCGCATCGACCTCCTTCGCCGACAGCCGCCACGCAACCCCGGCCGGAACCGTCCCGACGAACGGATGAATCACGTAGTTGGTAGCCATCGTCGAGGTCGGCGCCAGCGCTCCCAGCAGCTCGACGCGCGAACGGTCCAGGCCGATCTCCTCTTCGGCCTCGCGCAGCGCCGTTGCCGTCAGGTCCGGATCCTCCTCGTCCTGGCGACCGCCCGGGAAGGAGATCTCGCCCGCATGGCGGCGCAGGTCGGCGCGACGCCTGGTGAGCACCACATGGGGCTCCCGCGTCTGCGCCGCGAGGAACAACGGCACGAGGACCGCCGCGGGGATCTGCTCGCTGCCGGCAGGCCGGACGAAGCTGGCGGAGGCGGACGAGTCAGGCGGCCAGGTGAACGCGCTCAATGCGCTCCTGGAACATGACCTCGCCGTCCAGCACGCGGTGCACAGGGCACTTGGCGGCGATCACCCGCAGGCGTTCCACCTGCTCCTCAGGGACGTTGTCCGGCAGGCGCATCACCAGCTGGAACTTGGTAGGAGCGCCGCGCTCTGCCGGGCTGTACTCCACGTCCACCTCCACGTGGCCGATGTCCCAGCCCTTGCGCGCCGCGTACATCTCCATCGTGATCGCCGTGCACGAGGCAAGGCTCACCGCGAGCAGCTCCTGGGGATCCGGCGCGGCGTCGTCACCGCCTGCATCGACCGGCTCGTCCACCGTCACGTGGTGGTCGCGGACCTGCACAGTGTGTCTCAGTGTTGCGCCATCGCGTTGCGCGGAGGCCTTCATCCTTGTGAGCCCTGGCGTTTGTGTCAATTCGATCCCCTCGATCGGCTGCTGCGTGAACTCATTTTCATGATACTCATCGGTCGGACGCACCCAGCGGGTTGAACAGCAGCCCGGTGAGGAGCTTCGGGTAGAAGAACGTCGACTTCGGTGGCATGTTCTCACCGGCCGCTGCTACGTCACGCACCTGTCCCACCGGCGTCGGACGCATCAGGAACGCCGCGTCGTACTCGCCTGAGCGGACCATCGCGAGCGCCTCAGCCGTGTCACGTGCATAGAACAGGCCGTTGAAGTGAGCGATGTCCTCGTCGCTGTAGCCGAGCGCGTTCTTCAGCAGCAGCGTCTCCAACACGCCCGTGTCGAGGTGCCGGTACGCCTCAGAGTGCTCGGGCAGCGCCGCGTCGGCGATCGCCTGGTCCTTAAGCGTCAGACGCAGCGCGCGTCCGTCGCGCCCGTCGAAGTAGCCGAGCTGGAGCGGCGTGCCCTCGGCGGGCGGCGGGGCGATCTCCTCGATCGGCACCTCCGTGATGTCGAAGTCGCGCGCCAGCGCCTGCTCCAGGGCGGCGCGGCGCTCGTCATCGAGGCCGCCGATCAGGCGATGGGTGGGGAAGACCGTGAGACCCGGGTCCTCCAGCGCGACCAGGCACATCAGGATGTAACGGTGATCGCCCTGCCCGCCGACCTCCTCCGCGTAAGCCTGCATCGTCTCGTAGCGGTGGTGGCCGTCTGCGATCAACAGCTCCGCATCGCCCGTCGCCGCATGCACCGCCGCGATCGCATCGGGATCGGACACGCGCCACAGGCGATGCACCGTGCCGTCGCCGTCTTTGATTTCCGCGCACGGCGTCTGCTCGGTCGCCGGCGCGATCGCCCGCCAGGCGGCGTCGGTCGGGTCGGAGTACAGCGAGAAGATCGGAGAGATGTTCGCCTGTGTCGCTCGCGTCAGGCGCAGCCGGTCCTCCTTGGGGCCAGGGTGCGTGCGCTCGTGCGGGCGCACGCGTCCGGGGCCGTAGTCCTCGATTCGTACCCGGCAGAAGAACCCGCGGCGCGTGCGCCTCTGGCCGTCGGGCCCCGTGTAGTCCTGCGTATGCGCCCACAGCGCCGGCTCCTCGTCACGGACGAGCGCGCCCTGGGTCTGCCAACGCTCGAACAGCTCGCCCGCGGCCCTGTACGGATCCCGGCTGCCCACCCCGCCCGCCGCGCTCGGGTCCTCGCCGTGCGCGCCCAGCGGCAGGTCGACCGCCACCACGTTGAACGGCGAGCGCGCGATCAGCTCGGCGCGCTGCGTCGCGTCGATCACGTCGTACGGGGGCGCCACCACGTCGGCTAGCGGGCCGACCACGGCGGGGTCGTAGCGGAGGGCGCGCAGGGGTTGGACGTCGGCCATGGCGGCCCGTGAGGCTAGCAGTGGCGCTCACGGCGTGGGTGCCCGTGCCCCGTCGAGGCGGCGCAGCGCTACGCGGCGTATCGTCCGCACAGGATGCGAACATATGTTCCCATGGCGCATGCACCCTATCTGCGCGAGAAGGCCCGCGCGCTGCGGATCGAGCGCAAGCTCACGATCGACGAGCTGGCCGACCGGCTGGCGCTGTCGCGAAGCACGATTTACTACTGGGTGCGCGATCTCCCGATCCCCGGCTCTGGGTGCGGCGGTGGGTGGCCGGAGGGGGCGCAGCGCAAGGGGAAACGCGCGATGCAGCGCAAGTATCGGTTGCTGCGGGAGGCGGCGTACGAGCGGGGGGTGAGCGAATACGAGGCGCTGGCGCGCGATCCCACGTTCCGCGACTTCGTGTGCCTCTACATGGCCGAGGGGTACAAGCGAGATCGAAACATCGCGTCGCTCGCCAACTCCGACCCGGCGGTCATGAAGCTTGCGACGAGCTGGATCCGGCGCCTGAGTGACAGGCCGCCTACGTTCTACATCCAGTACCACGCCGACCAGGACCTCAGCGAGCTGCGCGAGTTCTGGGCTGGTGCGCTCGCCACCGATGCGGCGTCCATTCGGCTGCAACGCAAGTCGAACAGCAATCAGCTTGCGGGTCGCATGTGGCGCTCGCGCCACGGGGTGATCACGGTGCGGGTCTGCGAGACGGGACTGAGAGCGAGACTTGGGGCTTGGATGGACCGATTGCGGGAGGAGTGGCAGTAGACTCCGATGGCGTCTTCGGGGCGTGGCGAAGCCTGGTATCGCGCTCGGTTTGGGGCCGAGAGGTCGCCGGTTCGAATCCGGCCGCCCCGACTGGTTTTGCGCGATCCAGCGTTTGCAGGGCGTTTGCACGGCTGCGTGCCGCGCGGAAGCACGGCGGTCGCGCAAGCCGTTCGGGCGGCGCCCAGGAAGGTTATGCAGCGTGCGGCGTCTTCCCGACAGGGTCGAACGACGATCCAGACTTCTTCTCAACAGGGGGTAGATCCATGAAGCGAACTTCCATTCTCCTGGCGTGCGCGCTCGTGAGCGCGATAAGCGGCTCGGCTATCGCCAGCGCTCGGGGCTCGACGGCGAGGGCCCACGCCGGTGCGGCCACCACGGTCAATCTGCACCTCACGCGACTCGGTTTCATCCTCACGACCTCATCGGGCCTCACGCTGTACATGTTCACTCACGATCAGGGCACCGAAAACAGCTGCCTGAAGATATCCTCGTGCCCGAAATTCTGGCCCGCGCTGGAGACGAGTGGAACCCCGACCGCGGGTTTCGGCGTCAAGCGCTCACTGCTTTCCACCCTGGCACTTCCAGGCGGCGCGAAGCAGGTCACATACGCCGGACACGCGCTGTACACCTACATATTGGACAAGCCAGGCTCGACTGGGTACGTGGGCGTGAACGCCTTCGGCGGACACTGGGATGCGCTGCACGCCTCCGGGCAGCCGGTCACGTAGAGAGCGGCTGAGACCGCCGGGTGCGCGGCGTCGGTTAGGGACCGCTGCCGTTGCCGCGCTCACCCGGCGCTCGGCTACGCCGCGCGTGCGCTCGAAACCAATCGTAGTCGCCCGGGCAGGAACGGAATCACTGCGCGCTTGACGTAATCAGCGCCACCCGCCACGAGCGCCTTGCGCATGAACGTCGGCGGCAGCGCCGAGAACCCATACTGCTCGCGGATCGAGTCCGGCAGCAGCGCGACGGTGACGAAGTTGACGGTCTCGAGCAGCGGGCGCGCGAGCAGTGGCACCGGCGGTTCAAGCACGATCTGACGGGCGCGCCGTCGCGCCCACTCGGTGACCACGAGCTCGTCCCCCTCGAGCATCCGCGCGCGGTATTCGCGCAGCTCCTCGAGCGTGGACGGCATGTCGGTGTCCTTGAGGCCGAACATCGTTCCGACGAGCTTGTAGTCCTCCCACAGAGCGGCCTGCTCGGCATCGGAGAGCGAGTGCACGTAACGGCCGTAGACGACGATCGCCGAATCGACGAGCGTGAACAGCACCCACAGCAACAGCCCGGGGTCGTCCGCCCGGTAGGTGGTGCCGGCCGCATAGGAGCCGATCTGCTCGGGCAGGCTCCCGCTCACGCGTCGATGCATCGCGCGCACCCCTCGAGTGATCCGGTCCGCCTCCTCTCGCGAGCCGAACGCGATCGTGTTCATCGTCTTGGCCGTCCGTGCCAGCCGCTCGTAGGGCTCCTCCAGCGCCGTTGAGTGGGCAAGCAGCCCGAATACGGCGAGGGGATGGGCAGCCTGCATCAACAGCGCTCGCGGGGCCGAGAGCGCCAGGGCGCGCTCGCGGTGAACCCGCCGGAACATCGACTCGTCATCGAAGTAGCCGCGCACGTGACTACACGATCCTGTGCGGAGGCGCGGTAACCGGGTGGGTGGCGGTGTGTCGGCGAGCCGATCCGCGCATCGCCAGGAGCGTGCCGACGCAGAGCGCGCTCGCGAGCACGTATACGAGCCAGTCTCCTGAGACTCCAGCGATCGCGCCGGCAGCAATGGGTCCGAGCATCGCCCCGAGCGCCCACACGGCGTTCATCACGCCGAACGCGTGTCCCTGCGCGAGGCCGGCGTGGTCGGCGCCGTCGGCGATCAACGCGAATGCCGGCGTGAAGAGGAGTCCGTAGGCGATCGACGCGAGCAGCACGAGCGGCGCGTACAGCAGTGGCCGTCCGGCGAGCGCCAGCAGCAACGACACGAGCGCGGCCGCGACCAGCGCGAAGCGCACAGGCACGAGCGCGCCGCGGCGGTCGCTCACCCGTCCGATGAACGGCGACGCGGCCGCCTCAAGGGCGGCGCTGAGCAGCCACACCGCTCCGATCGCGCTCGCGCCCCAGCCGACCGCCGCGAGGTGCAGCGGACCGAGCACCGAGAGGATCCCCGCGAGCAGCGACGCCATCGACAGAAGCGCCAACCCGCTCGCCAGGCGCGGGTTGGCAAATGCACGAACGATCGGCCCGGTCGCCGGCTCTTGCACCGTAGGCGCAGGGGTGAGCACGGCACGGACGGCCAGCAGCGCGGCGACGCCCGCGAGCGCGCTGAAGATCACCGTGCGTCCGACGATCGCCGCGGCGGCGCCCACGACCGGGCCGAAGAGCGCACCGACCACCGCCGCGCCCATGGCGACCCCGATCAACTCCCCGCGACGGCTTCGCGGCGCCGCCGCGAGCAGCCACGAGAACGCGCCCGCCCAGGTGAATGCGCTGCCGCACCCCTGCAGCACCCGCGCGGCGAGCAAGGTCGAGAAGCTGTTTGCGAGCGCGAAGCCGATGCTCGCGACGCCCATCAGCGCCAGACCAATCAGCACGGCCCGCCGCGGGCCGATCCGAACCGCCGCGAACCCGCCGGGAAGGCCCCCGAGCAACGCGCCCAGGGCGTAGGAAGCGGTGAGCACGCCGGCAGAGAACTTCGAGAGTCCGAACTCCTGCTTGAAGTGCGGCAGCAGCGGCGTGAGCGCGACGAACAGCATCGTGTCCACGAACACCACCGCCGAAACGAATAGGAGCAGGCGGCGCATGAGCGCCACGCTAGCAACGCCGGGAAGCAATTCTCCGTGACGGAGTCTGACTGTGACGATGGGGCCCAAGGCTGGCGTTCCCGTCAGCTCGTGGCGCGTCGTGGTCCCCGCCTCGGCGCGTCACGAGCGCCTCCCGCCGTCTCAGGCGCCCAGCGCGAACAGCGGCCAGCGACCGGGTACGCCCTTCAGCTCGTGAAAGCCGCGGTCCGCGAACGTGAACGGGCCGCCGACCACCGTCCCGAAGACCGTGCCGGACACCAGCACTTCGCCGGGCGCGGCGAGGCCGCTGATGCGCGAGGCGATGTGCACGGCCATGCCGCCGACGTCGTCGCCGATCAGCTCGCACTCGCCCGTGTGCATGCCGACACGCACCTCGATGTCGAGCGCACCTGCGCTGCGTGTGATCGCCAACGCGCAGCGCAGGGCGCGCGACGGTGGCCCGTCGAAGGTCGCGAGGAAGCCGTCGCCGACCGTCTTGACCTCGCGGCCGCCGAAGCGCGCGAGCTCCGCCCGGACGCGCTCGTCGTGCTGCGCGAGCAGGTCGCGCCAGCGTCCGTCGCCGAGCTTCGCAGCACGCGCCGTCGCGTCGACGATGTCGGTGAACAGCACCGTGAGCAGCGCCCGCGCGAATTCCCCGCCGCTGCGCACGCCCGTCAGGAACTCCTCGATCTCCTCCACGATCGCGTCGCTGTCGCCGACGAAGGGGAACGAGTCCTCTCCCTCGAGCTCGACGTAACGCGCACCCGGTATCCGCTCGGCCAGATAGTGGGAGTGGCGCACGTCCCACACCTGCTCCCGGGGCCGGTGCATGACGAGCGTGGGCATGCGGATGCTCGGCAGCACGTCGCGCACGTCGAGGTCGATCATCGCGTTGGCGATGATCCGCGCCTCGTTCGGGCTCGCGGCGAGTCGCTGCATGCGTGCGAACCACGCGACCAGCGCCGGGTCCTCGGCCATCGAGGGCGCCCACGCGGCCATAGCGTCGCTGTTCGGTTCACCCCAAGACGCGATGTTGCGCTCGCTGAGCGCCTCGCGCTCCTCGCGGGTCATCGCCCAGTCGTAGTCGGGCGCCCACGAGGTGCGAGCGATCGAGGCGTACATGATCAGCGCGCCGAAGCGCTCGGGATGCTCGGCCGCGAGCAGCGCACCCACGAGGCCGCCCTGCGCGTATGTGAGCAGCGCCGCGCGTTCGCTGCCGGCGGCGTCGAGCACCGCGAGCGCATCACGAGCCTCCTGCTCGACCGTGTAGGTATCGATGATCCGGTCGGACAGTCCGGTTCCGCGGCTGTCGTAGAGGATCAGGCGGCCGAATGTCGTGAGCCGTTCGAGGAAGCGGCGGTTGGCGGGCGCCTCCCACAGCTGCTCCAGCTGAGTCAGCCAACCGGTCAGGAACAGCAGATCGAGCGACCCCTCGCCGACGACCTGGTAGGCGATGCTCGCATCGTCGCTGCGGGCATAGCGGGTGACAGGCGCCATCAGAGCTCTTCTATCAGGGCACGAAACGGCGCCGAGGGCTCGACGCTCGCGCCCGCGGCGTAAACGCGGTCGGACAGCCACAAGTCAGAGGTAACGACGCGAATCGCACCAGGCTCCGCGGCGGCGGCGAGCAGTCGGACGATCTCGTCATCCGCGGAGTCGCGCCGCGGACGCGGCGCGAAAGCGACCTCTACGACCGTCGAGCGGATCGGCGGAGACGGCGGCTGCTCGAACACGACGGTGACGTCGGCGCCGCTGCTCGCCGCCCAGCTCTCGAGCATGCCGACCAGACGGACCATCGCCGCGTGCCTGTCCCGCCACCACGCGTCAGGTCGTGTCCCGATCACGTTCATTCCGTCCACGAGCCAACGCACTGGGGCAAGCGTAGCGGCGTCGTTCCTGCTGGAGTTCTCCTTCAATGCGACTCGAGGGCATCCAGATGGGCGACATCGTCGAGGTCGATCTCCGCGGCCGGCGGTTCCACGCGCTCGTCACGGGGACCTCACCGGGCGGTCTGGCGATCCAGCCGACGGACCGCCGCGTCAACCACTACTCGTGTCGAAGCCGAGATGTCGTAGGGCACTGGTCCAAGCGTGGACGCCCGCGGGCGACGAGCGAGCCGCTGCGCCCCTCGCCGCGCCAGCTCCAGATCGATCTCGCGCCGGAGGAGGACGGGGCCGCGCGCGACGGCTGAGGTGGCGCGGTGCATGCGCGGCGCGAAGTAGAGACAATAGTCAGCATGCACGCATCGTTCGATCAACGGCAGGGCGACGGAGACGGAGACGAGCGCCTCGAACGCGCGATCGTGCTGCTCCTGCTCACTGCGGAGCACCCTCAGGCGTGGTCCCCAGGGCAGCTCGCCGCCGAGCTCGCCGCCGATCCGTCCACGCTCGAGCAGGCACTCGACAGGCTCACCCGGGCGGGTGTGGTCGAGCTCTCAGGCAACAAGGCCAGGGCGTCGTGTGCGGCGCAGCGCATCGACGAGCTCGGTCTGATCGGCGTTTGACGAACGCCGCGAGCGCGCCGGCGGCAGATGTTCAGGCCCTGGGATATAGGGTCCCTGGAATGAGTACCCGTGCGCTCATCCTCTCGTGGGAGTACCCGCCAGTGATCGAGGGCGGTCTCGCCCGGCACGTTCGCAAGCTCGCTGAGGCGCTGGTTCGCCAGGGAGTGGGCGTCGACGTGCTCACCCGTGGCGTGCCGCGCGAACAGGAGCCGGGGCGGGCCAGGGTCGGCGACTGCGGCGGTGTCAGCGTCCACCGCGTGCCCGAGCCCGGCTGGCCTCGCGACCTCGACCGCTTCGTCGCGTGGGTCGAGCAGATGAACCGCGACATGCTCGCGGCGGGCGAGGCGCTCGCGCAGGAGCACTCCTACGATCTCGTACACGGACACGACTGGCTCGTCGGGAAGGCTGCGGTGGCTCTCGCCGAGCGCTTGCGCGTGCCTTATGTCACGACGATCCACGCAACCGAGCACGGGCGTCACCAGGGCTGGGTGGACAAACCGCCGCAATCGCACATCCACGCGCTCGAGCGCCGCATGGCGCGCCGCGCAGATCAGGTGATCGTCTGCTCCTACTACATGCGCGGGCACGTCGCGGACATCTTCGACATCGACGAGCGCCGCGTGGCGGTGATCCCCAACGGCGTCGATCCGAGCGAACTCCAGCCGACGGGAGACCTCGCCGCGCTGAGGAGCGAGTTTGCAGCCCCCCACGAGAAGCTCGTGCTGCTCGTCGGGCGGCTGGTCTACGAGAAGGGCTTCCAGCTCGCGCTCGACGCGCTTCCCGGCGTGATCGAGCAGGTCGGCAACGTGCGCTTCCTTGTCGCCGGCAGCGGCACCCACGAGGCGGAGCTGAAGGCACAGGCGCAGCGGCTGGGCCTGTCTGAGCACGGGACGTTCCTCGGCTGGATCGGCGACGACGTCCTGCACTCGCTCTACCGGATCGCCGATCTGTGCGTGGTCCCCTCGATCTACGAGCCGTTCGGGCTGGTCGCGCTGGAGGCGATGGCCTCCGGCTGCCCCTGCATTGTCGCCGACACAGGTGGGCTGCGCGAGGTCGTGCCGGGCGGTGAGCACGTGGGTTTGCGCTTCAACGGCGGGGACGCCGAGCATCTCGGCGTGATGATCGAACGCCTGCTCGTCGATGAGGCGCTGTGCGATCGGCTGGTGACCCAGGCCTCGGAGCACGTGCTGCGCTTCGACTGGGACGACATCGCCGAGCGCACGCGCGGCATCTACGATGGGCTGCGCCGGCTTGCGCCACGGCAGGAGCCACGGGAGGAGGTCGGGAGAGGATGACGCAGGTGCTCGAGGGGTTGATGCAGAACGACTTTCCGCTGACCCTCAACCACATCAGACGAAGGTTGGCCGCGGGCAACCATGGCGCGGAGGTCGTGACGCTTGCCCCAGACGGCGCGAGCGTCGCGCGTGCGAGCCACGCCGAGGTCTCGGCGCGGGTCGACCGCCTCGCGCGCGCGCTGCGGACGCTCGGGGTCGAGCAGGGGGAGCGGGTGGCGACATTCGCCTGGAACAACCAGCGCCACTTCGAGCTGTACTTCGCGGTGCCCTGCCTTGGCGCGGTGCTGCACACGCTGAACATCCGCCTGTTCGAGGAGCAGATCACCTACATCGTCAACCACGCCGAGGACCGGATCATCTTCGTGGACGACTCGCTCGTGCCGATGCTCGAGAAGCTGGCGCCGAGCTTCGAGAAGGTCGAGCACTACGTGATCATGGGAGACGCACCCACCCCCGGCGACGTCGGTGGGCTGCCGAACGCCGTGCGCTACGAGGATCTGCTCGAGCAGGCCGGCGAGGGACCGTTCGATTACCCGGAGCTTGACGAGCGTCAGGCGGCGGCGCTGTGTTACACGAGCGGCACCACCGGCAATCCCAAGGGCGTCCTGTACTCGCACCGGTCGATCAGCCTGCACTCGACCGTCACGTTGGCGAAGGACGGCACCGGGATCTCGCGCGCCGACCGGATCCTCGCGGTCGTGCCCATGTTCCATGTCAACGCATGGGGGCTGCCCTACGGGGCGGCGCTCGCAGGCGCCGACCTGATCTTGCCCGATCGCCACCTGCAGCCGGAGCCGCTGGCTGCGCTGATCGCGAGCGAGCGACCGACGTTGATGGGTTGCGTCCCCACGATCTTCCAGGGACTGCTCAGCTACGCCGACGCGCACCCGGAGATCGATCTCTCCTCGCTGTCGAACGCCGCGTGCGGCGGCTCGGCGGTGCCGCGACAGCTGATGAAGGACTTCGAGGAGCGACACAACGTGCGCATCTTCCAGGCGTGGGGCATGACTGAGACGAGCCCCGTCGCCACCTACTCGCGTCCGCGCGAGCGCGAGCACGACGACGCATACTGGGACGAGCGCGCGATGCAGGGTCGGCCGCTGCCGTGGGTCGAGCTGCGGCTCGCCGACGACGACGGCAACGAGGTGCCGTGGGACGGGTCCTCGACCGGTGAGATCGAAGTGCGCGGCCCGTGGGTCGCGTCGCGCTACTTCGCCGACAGCTCCGAAGACGAGAAGTTCGCCAACGGCTGGCTGCGCACCGGCGATATCGCCTCCGTGGACGAGCGCGGGAACGTACAGATCACAGACCGCTCCAAGGACGTGATCAAGTCGGGTGGCGAGTGGATCTCCTCGGTCGAGCTCGAGAACGAGCTGATGGCGCACCCTGACGTGCTCGAGGCCGCGGTGATCGCCAAGCCCGACGAGCGCTGGGCGGAGCGGCCGCTGTGCTGCGTGGTGCTGCGCGACTCCTCCGCCGTCGGCGCCCCCGAGCTGGTCGAGCATCTGCGTGGGCGGGTGGCGAAGTGGTGGCTGCCGGATGAGTTCGCGTTCGTCGCCGAGATCCCAAAGACGAGCGTTGGCAAGTTCGACAAGAAGGTTCTTCGCGGGCGTCTGGCAGAGGGAACCCTGGACGGCCGAGTGCGCATGTCGTGAGCGCAACGGGGCACGTGGTTGGCGCACAGCGGCCGTCCTAGCGCGCAAACAGCGAACGACCGAGGACTGTTGGCGCCGCGATAGCTGATAGACCTTTGCCAACGAAGGCGGGCGATAGCTTGCAAAAGGCGAACCAGAGATCGATATCTTGCGAGGAACAACCGACGGGACATGTACGGATACAGCCCCGACGCGGGGTTGCGTGCAGCACTCACCAAACCATCAACGGGAGGTTGGCATGACTCGGACCGATGTCATGGCCTCGAGCAGGCCACGTAGAGCAGGCGCAGGGTCGATGAGGGGGAGGTCGTCCAGCGTGCTGCGTGGACTGTCGATCACATCCTTCCTCCTGATGCTGGCCTTCGCGCTCGCACCCGCCGGCGCACTGGCGGCGGAACCCACATCCCCTTACAACGCAACGCCGACGACGCCCACGACGACGACGACGCCCACGACGACCGGCTACAGCCAGACGCCGACCACGCCGACGACGCCGAAAACGACGCCGGCCACGGGCACGCTGCCGTCGAAAGAAGCAGAAAAACCGACAGCCAGCACGCCGTCGACGGAACCCTCGCCGGAAAAAACGAGCAGCACCCCGACCGAGACGACCGCTAAATCGGGCACGCTTCCGTTCACCGGATTCGACCTGCGTTGGGACATCGGCATTGGCCTTCTGCTGTTGGGCGCCGGCTTCTCGATTGTGGTCATGCAGCGCAGGCAGCGCCGCGACAACGGCAGCTGAGCGCGACTCTTAACCGCTTTCTCTTGACGGCCGTCGGCTAGAGCGCCGGCGGTCGTCCTCGTTGCCCTGAGAAACTGTTTCGACCGGGTTCTCAGGCCGAGAGCTTGTGTTCACGCCCGGCGCAGTCGAACAGCACGAGCGTTTCGACGGTGGCGGGGGGAGGGCCGTGCCAGATTGGCGCAGGCACGATCTTGCAGGCGCGCAGCGCGGCCTTTGTGGCGAGGTTGCCGCCGCGTGAGGCGTAGGCGCCACCGAGCAGCACGTATCTCGCTTCGTGCCGGGTCACGAGGCGAGCGAGCCCCCGACCGTCGAGCGTGGGATCGGTTCCGCCGTAGCCACCGAGCGCACCCGCGTGGACGCCCAGCACGATCAGCGGGGCGGCCGTGGGCGCCGCATCGGTCAACACCGCCCAGCGGGTCCCGGTTCTCTGCCTCGCGAGATATTGGATCAGATTGTGGTCGAGGCGCAGTTCGGCGGGAGTGCTGTCGAGTTCGCCAGTGGCGGTCGCTTCGCGCGGACCGGCCGCGGGGAAGGTCCCTTCGACAGGCGCGAGCCACGTCGTCGCCGCATACACCCCGGGGGCGATCAGCAGCACGGCCAGCGTGAGGGCCATACCCGCCGCGGCCAGGCGCGGCACAGCCATCAGGCATAGGCCGGCAACGGTGACACCGATCAGCACCGGGATGAGCCAGAGCATGTAGTGCTGTTCGTCGAGGATCACGATCTGTACGGCGACTGTCGCGGCGACCGCGCACAGGGCGAGCGCTAGCGCCCAACGGCGCCGCCGCGCGAGCCACGTGAGCGAAGCCGCGCCCGCGCCGACCATCACCGCGACCCCGGGTCCCATCGCCGAAGCGTAGTAGGGATGCACGATCCCCTTGGAGAAGCTGAGGATTGCCGCCTCCGCCAGCAGCCAGCCGCCGAAGACGATCATCGTCGCCAGGCGAGGGTTGCGCGACGAGCGCTCGCCGAGGAACGCCAGCAGGCCGAGAGCGATCACACCGAGCAGCGCGAACGGCAGCAGCCATGCGCTCTGATCGGCGAGTCCTGACTCGAACAGCCGCAACGGGCCCGCCCGTTCCGCGAAGAACAACGGGCTCGCGAGCCTGCCGTCGGGGAGGAATCGCGGTGGTTCCGCGGGGACCGGTGCCGGCGCCGGACGGGCAGCCGTAGATGCCGAGCGGCTCGCCGAGTGCGGCGTGCGCTGTCGTGGCACGATCTGCAGCCCGGCACCTGCGGCGGCCGTTATCCGACCCGGGCCGCCAATCTCGCCTTCCACCCGGCCGAACCCGTTGTAGTCGAACGTCAGGCCCAGCTCCGTGTTGTCGGTCGAGCTGCCGACATACGGGCGCTGTGAGGCGGGGGTCAGTTCCACCAACGCGATCCACGAAAACGACACGACAGCGACGACCACGCCCGCTGCGAGCAGCCTCGTCAGTCGCCGCGGCACCGTTCCCGGCGCGCACAGCACGTAGGCGAGCGCGATACCGGGGACGATCAGGTAGGCGGCGAGCGTCTTGGTGTTGAACGCGAGTCCAACGAGCACCGCGCAGAGCAGGAGCGGGCGCCAGTGTCCACTTTCGATCGCTGAGAGGGCTGCTCCGCAGGCGAGGATCATCAGCAGGATCAGCAGCGGGTCGACGCCGTTGTCGCGCGAGACAGCGACGAACGAAGGGAACACCGCCAGCGCGAGCGCGCTGCAGAGCGCAGCCACTGGCCCGAGGCGACGTGAGACAATGCGGTAGAGCACCGCCACGGAGATGACCGAGACGATCGCCTGCGGCAACAGCAGGCTGAGCGGCGAGAAGCCGAACAGCTTGGCGCTCCCCGCCTGCAGCCACAACCCAAGCGGCGGCTTGTCGATCGTGACGAGCCCGCCGGGGTCGAACGACACGTAGATGAAGTTGTGCAGCGAATGGAGCATCGACTTCACAGCGGCCGAGTAGAACGTGTTGGCGTAGCCGTTCTGGCTGAGATTGCGCGTGTTCAGCAGCGCTGATAGCGCGAGGATGCATGCGAGTGCCACGTGGTGCAGACGGATGCGCGCCAGCAGCGACCGAAGCGAGATGCGACGCTGATCCGCAACAGAGCCGCCGAGCGGACGCGTCGGCTCGGACACCTCGACGGCCGGTGCAGCGGCCGGCGATTGCAGAGGCGGTCTCGTCACGATTGCGCAGGCTAGCGCGACCGTCGCTCGGGCGGCCATGGTTTGGTGCCGATGTAGGGAAGGCAGCCATTTCATCCGTCGCGGGTGACGCTCACGGCGTCATGAACTCTCCTGCGACATCGCCTACCCCTCAACGCCCGCTGCTTTGAGGGCTTCGGCCCAATCGGCGTACATCTCCATGCGCACCTCCAAGCCGTCGCGAAGTGTCCAGACCATCGCGAACGACATATCGACGGGTAGTCCAGTCGTCTTCGAGCGAGCACGCTGGCGGCACAAGCTGACGACTTGCTCGCCCGCATCGTGGAAGGAGTCGACTTCAATTTCCCAGTCATCGAACGGTTGGGTCCAGTCTCGGATAAAGGTGTTGATGCCCTCAACCCCCTCGTATGACTGCTGCTCCGGCCAGCCACGGAATCTCGACATATCCCAAATGAAGCTTGGAGCGATGATCTCTTGGGGCTGTTCCCCAGTAGCCAGGAAATGCTCCCAGCCGCGGCGCACGATCTCCACGTTCTTCCGCGACATCGCCTACCGCTCCAGCCCCACGGCTTCGAGGGCTAGGCGATAGTCAAGAAACGCGCGTCCGCGCCAGATCAGACCATCACTTAGCGTCCACACAATCGCAACGGGCTGGTCGACTGGAACCCCGGGGGCGTGGACTCCTCGAACATCGGTTCAGTATCCCCGACCGCCGGTTCCGAAGCTGAGCGGGCGCGTCTCAGCCTAGCGTCGCGCTGTCACTCAGGACGACAAGCGAGCGTCTCGCCGACCCGCGGCCCCGGCTCCTGCTTCGCCGTCGAAGCGGAGCCGCTGCAGGCCCCAACCGTCGCGCCCGCGGGATTCAGCCTCTGAATCTACGCCGGCCCGTATCGAAGCCGAGCGACCGGACATCAGAACATGCCCATTTGCAGCAGAATAACGACAACGAATGCGGATGAGAGGACTCGAACCTCCACCGGGTTGCCCCGACACGGACCTGAACCGTGCGCGTCTACCAATTCCGCCACATCCGCGTGGGCGCGAAGATATCGTAGCGGCGGCGTCCGCCCGGGCTGCGTTGGCGGCGAGCCGGCGTCGCCTTGCACCCGTACGCCGCACGTGACGAGCGATGCGGGCTTTGGTAGCCTCGGGGCGGATCGATTTGCGCCGCTATCGTCCAGGGGACTAGGACGCCGCCCTCTCATGGCGGAAACCCGGGTTCGAATCCCGGTAGCGGTACTTGTTGCGCCCCGTGTTTTCGGGGCGTTTCGCGTTTCAGAGCGGCTTCACGGGAAGGCTGACTCGCCGATTGAACCCTTGAAAGCGCAACACGACGGGTCGTGCTCGCGCGTCAGCCGGATGGTCGTGCTCCTCGAGTAGGTATGGGAATGGTCTCCGCGGCCTGTCTGGGGTCGGCGAGCTCGAATGCATGCATGCAGTGGTGACTGCAGAAGTAGAAGGTCTCGCCGCCGAACTCCATGCTCACCGCCTTTGCCTTGTCGACCTTCATGCCGCAGGCCGGGTCGGTGGCGCCGCGCCGCATCGTCAGCCAGAACAGAAGGGCGAATACGCCGACGCCCAGGACGTTGGTGAACAGCTTGTAGTCGACCCGTATTGAGCCGAAGATGTCCGCGCGGGTCGGCCGGACGTGAGGAATGAGCCCGGCCGCGCTGAAGAGCCCGTCGACAATCAAGGCGGCGAGCACCATTGTCACGAACATCAGCGCGACGATCCGGATCGTGAACGTCTTGCCGTAGTACTTCCGGTAGATCAGCACGATCGGTATGACGATCAGGTCGGCGAAGATGAAGGCGAGGACGCCGGCGAAGCCGATGCCCCCGGACCAGAGCACTGCCGCAAGCGGCACGTTGCCGACCGAGCAAACGAAGCTGAGGACCGCAATGATCGGGCCAACGAGCGCGTTCTCAACGAGCTTTACCCCGGTAGGTGCGTTGGACAGGAACAGGCTGTTGAAGAAGCTGTTGGGGAGCTGACCGATGAAGCCTGCAAGCAGGAAGCCGATCAGGATCTCCTTCCAGACCATTGCCCAGTCATTGCGGAAGTTATGTGCCACATCCGACCAGGCGGCGGCGCTGGTGAGGCGCTGACGAATGCTCATCTGTTCGCCGACACTGTGGTGCTGGTGGCCGCTGTCGGCCGCTTGTGCGTGTTCGCGGGCCTGCTCTTCAAGACGCTTGGACACGAACACCCTGAGCAGCACCGTCGTGATCGCGATCAGTACCAGGCCGCCGACGAACTCGGCGAGGGTGAACTGCCACCCGATCAAGAGCCAGATGACGATCCCGAGCTCGACGACGAGGTTGGTCGAGGCGAACTGGAAGGCCAACGTCGACGCCCCGCTGGCGCCCTTCTGAAACAGGCTCTTGGCGATGGCGATCGCCGCATAACTGCACGAGGACGAGGCCGCGCCGAGCCCCGTGGCGATAGCGACTGGCCGAAAGCCTCGGCCGCCGAGCGCGTTCGTAATCCGCTCGCGCGGGACCCACGCCTGCACGATCGCCGAGATCGCAAAGCCGAGCACCAGCGCCCACCAGACCTCCCACGCCATCAGGAACGCGTCCATGAAGCCGTTGCCGATCACCGTCAGAACTTCCACAGCCCCACTATACCCCCACCTGGTAGTGGTATATTCACGCCATGGCTTCGACGCAGACGCCGCTCACGGGCAAGGGCTACCAGGCGAGCAAGGACCAGCTGCTCGACCGCCTTGCCCGCATCAAAGGCCAGGTCGGCGGACTTGAGCGCATGGTCGACGACGACCGCTACTGCATCGACGTGCTCACCCAGATCTCAGCTGTTCAAGCCGCGCTCGACAAGGTCGCCCTCGGTCTCCTCGACGGACATGCACGCACGTGCGTCCTCGACGCCGAGCCGGCCGATCAGGAGGCGCGCACCGCCGAGCTCATGGCGGCCGTCGGGCGACTTATGCGGCGCGGATAAGGTCGCGGCTCCAGACAGAGGCTCCGACCGTCCTGCGACGAAGCTACGCTCTTCTCCAAAATCGGATAGTTTCTGGATAATGGACTTTCGGGAGACCGCGCCGGGAGAGAGTGAGTTGCATGCCGCCGGGTCAACCCTCCTCGAGGCCTGAAGCGAGGATGTTCGAATATGCAGGAAAAAGTCGGAGACGCGTCTCGACTTAACGGTCCCGACGCGCGAACCTGCTGAGCAGGCGCGAGGACGTATGCCTGCTTGGCAGCGGAATCCGGGGCGATGATGGGCATGAGTGGACTCGAGTGTTGACGGGTACTGACGAAACAGACGACGAGCGGGGTAGACATGACTGTTATGTACAAGAGTCGCGCCGCTGGACTTCGGCTGCGTCCGGGTCCGGGGGGTCTCCCGCGCGGGCAGGTGACCCAGATCCAGCGCAGCCGGATGCTGGCAGCGGCAGTCGAAGCGGTGGAGGAGGTGGGCTACGCGCGGATGACGGTTGCGCAGGTCATCAGCCGCGCAAGAGTCTCACGCAAGACCTTCTACGACGTGTTCATCGACCGCGAGGACTGCTTTCTGGCGGCGTTCGAGCAGGCTCTCGGCCAGGCCAGGCTGATCGCCGAGGAGGCATACGCCGGCGAGTCCAGTTGGCGTGAGGGCGTCCGCGCGGCGCTCGCCCGGCTGTTGATGTTCATGGACGAGGAGCCTGGGCTGGCGAGGCTCTGCATCGTGGAGGCGCTTGGCGCCGGTGAACGGGTGCTCGAGTGTCGCGGGAAGGCGCTCGACGAGCTGGCAGAGATCGTCGATCGCGGGCGCGCGGCCACCAACGCGACGCGTGAACCGCCGCAGGTGACGGCCGAAGGCGTGGTCGGTGCGCTGTTCGCGGTCCTTCACACGCGGGTGCTCGAAAGCGGCGAGCAGCCGCTGACGGATCTTCTGGGCTCGCTGATGAGCATTATCGTGCTGCCATATCTGGGGGCGCGCGCGGCCCAGCGAGAATTGACGAGACCGCCTGTGCAGGCGTCGAGCGTCGAGCTCCCCCGGGTGTCTCGACGACAGAAGGATCCGCTTGAAGGCCTGAACATGCGCCTGACCTACAGAACGGTACGCGTGCTCATGGTGATCGCCGAGCATCCGGGCGCGAGCAACCGCGAGATCGCCGAAGGCTCGGGGATCGTGGACCAGGGTCAGATCTCGAAGCTCATGAATCGGCTGGCACGCTTGAAGCTCGTCGAGAACCTCGGCGAGGGCCAGGAGAAGGGCGCGGCCAATGCGTGGCACCTGACACCGCGCGGCGCGCAGGTGGAGCGCGCGACGCGCCCTCGCTGAGCTGTCCCGCTTCGCTCACACAGTCGGATCAGCTGGCAGGTGCTTCGCTTCTTGCTGTGGCGACTGCTCGGCCTGCTCGCGCTCGTCGCGGGTGTCGCGGTGCTGGCGTGGCTCATCGGTGGTGGCCCCGGAGACCTGCTGCGGGGCAAGCGCACGGGTTTCTCATCACAGGATCTCGCTGCTGCGGTCGCGGGTGTCTTTGAGGGTCTTGCTCGTCTGATCGTGACGTGGGCGCCCGGTCGCGTCCCTGCGCCCGCGATGCTCGCCCTGGCGCTCAGTGCTGGGATGCTCGGGCTGATCGTCAGCACGCGGGTGCGCGCGCGAGCGCGACGTCGGTACGTCCGTATGCGCGTCGACGCCTACCGCGCCGACCACGCCGAGGTCGAGGCCGTTGTGACGCTGTTCGGCGCCCTTCACAAGCGTCTACTGCGTCGCTGGTGGCGACGCCTGCTGCACGGCCAGCCGTCGTTCTCGCTGGAGGTGCACAACACTCCTGGAGGGCGATCGGCGTGGCTGGCGGTCTCGTGTCCCGAGGGGCATGAGCGGATCGTCGAGGCAGCGCTCCAGGCCACCTACCCCAACTGCTGCCTGCGGCCGCTCGAGCACCAGATCGGAGTGCCGCCTGCGGTGCTGCGCCTGAAGAAGCACGGAGAGTTCATCAACCGCATCAAGGTGATCGAGGACTTCGAGCGGCGCTCAGATACCCCGATCAACAGGCTCCTCACGGTCATGGGCGCCTGCGGCGAGCCCGCATTCGTGCAGCTCGCGCTGACCCCGACCCCTGCGTTGTTCGAGGCGTTTGCGAAGCATCTGTACAAGCGTCGTGAGACGCACCTTTCACGCGCGCGCAGGGAGCATCTGGTGTTGCGCGACCGCTCGATGGTCGAGGACGCCGAGCTTCGCGGGGGCCTCGACGTGCAGCACAAGCCGCTCTTCTTCGTGGACCTGCGCGTGATCGCTCAGCGTCGCGCGGTCTGCGAGCTGATCGCGTCGGAGCTTCGCTCCGAGGGTGCAGAGAACCGGCTCGTGGAGCGCGGAACCGGCATCCGCCACGGCCTGCTTGGGATCTACGGTCGTCGGGTCCAGCGGGGTGAGGGCAATCCGTTGCCCTCGTTTCGCAAGGGCGTGTTCGCGACGGGGGAGCTTGCTGGGATCTGGCAGCTGCCGAGCGTCGACTACCTCAGCGTCCCGTTCGCTCGCAGCGCGCTCCCGCGAGCGCCCGCTCCCCCGGCGATCTCGAGGCCAGCCCGCGGAGGGACGCTGCGCGACGCCTTCGGGCCGGTCTCGATAGAAGCGGAGCTGCGCCGGCAGAACACGGCGGTGCCTGGAACCGTGGAGCAGGGCAAGTCGAGCTTTCTGGTCGCGACCGTGGCGGAGGACGTCCGCCGGGAGCGATGCGCGGTGATCGTGCTGGACCCGAAGGGCGACGCCGCGGACGCTGCTGTGAGCGCCGTGCCGGTGGGGCGCACGTGCACGCTGCTGGACCTCGCTCACCCAACGTGCGGCTTCAATCCGCTCGCCGTCAATGCCCCCGCGGACGTGATCGCCGACTACGTCGTAGCGGCGCTCAAGAACCTGTTCACCGACGCCGACATCCGCGCGTCCTCCGATCGCTACCTTCGCAACGCGATCATTGCCGTGCTGGCATCTGATCGCGACTCCACGCTGTGGGACGCGGCGCGCCTCCTGTCGGTTGGAGAGGAGGGATACTCCTACCGCAGTAGCGTCGGTGCGCGGGTACGCGCGTTGCCGGAGTTCAAGGAGATCTCCGAGTTCTTCACCGCCGAGCTCACGGCGCAGCTGGCCGACGCTCGCAGCACCACCACAGCGAAGCTCGACGCTCCGGTCAACAAGCTCGCACGGCTGCTCAACTCGCCGTCGATCAAGCGGGTGCTTCTCAACGACTCGCTGAGACTCGACTTCGACCGGGTGATCGCCGAGCGCGAGGTGCTGGTCGTCAAGGGCGCGCTCGGCGCGATGGGCGCGGGGAACACGTCGGTCTTGATGCAGCTACTCGTGGGGATGCTCGACGCGGCTCTCGCTCGTCAGCAGGACCTCGTGCCGGCCGAGCAGAGAGTCGCGGTCGCGTTGAAGATCGACGAGGCGCCCCTGGTTATCAACCGCGGGTTCGCCGAAACGATGGCGCTGAAGCGCTCGGCCGGGCTCGAGACGGTTGCCTGCTGGCAGACCGACTCACAGTGGACAGAGCGCGAGGTTCGCGAGCAGCTCGACGCGCTGTTTGCCCACCGGGTCTACTTTGCGACCGCCTCCGCAAGCGACGCGCGAAGCGCGGCCACGCTGACGATGGCGGAATTCTCGGACACGGTGCGTCCCGGCGTGGAGCGCCTGTCGAGCCTCGGCCGTCCCGACGTACGACTGCACCTGCCCAGACATCACGCAATTGCGAGCTGGGTTACCCGCGAAGGCCGCCAATCACCGTTCATCGCCGAGACGATTCCTCCGGTCGTGGATCGCGAGCGCCTCGAGCAGCACGCGGCACGACAGCGCGAGCGGGGCGCGCGCCATCGCACCGATCTGAGCCAGCCGCACTGGGATCGCCGCCGCCGGGATACAGACGCAGCGGGTACGCGGGCGTCGATCTCGGCGTCGGCGACCGCGCCGGCCGGCGCATCTCCGCCGCCGGAGCAGCGCGCGTGCGATGCCGACACCCACGACGCGCCAACGCCGCGTGTTCCAGCCGAGAGCTTCCGTGAGCTCGTGGAGCTGGACGGCGCCCACAGCGTCCGCTGGGCGAAGCCGATCGAGTCGGCGCTGGCGCTCGAGCTCGAGCAACTCGACCTGGCGATGCTCGAGCTGATCGCCGCGATGCGCCACGTGCTGACGAGCCAGCTGCATCGACGCTTCAACCCGGGGCGGGCTGCCACCACCACCCAGCGGCGGCTGAAGCGCCTGTCGGACGCCGCCATGGTCGAGCGCTTCCAGTTCCATCGTCGCGACGGCGGTGGAATACCGATGTGCTATGTGATCGCCGATGCGGGTCTGCGCGCGCTTGCCGCCCGCGGCCACGAGCCGACCATCGCCGGCCGGCCCGAGCTCGCCGGCGCAACTCCATCCAACGGCCACCGTCGAGACGACGGCCGTCTCCGGCAGGCACGCCACGACGTCCATGTCGCGGGCTGGGCGCTGGCGCTCGCGGGCGCACTCGGCGAGGCCGGCGCGACGCTCCGCGGGCCGGCGGCCTCGACGCTCTCGCCGCCATCGCGCGCGTCCGGCGACACGCGGCCGGCGCTGACCCCGAGTGAGCTGCGCCTGCCGGGTGGTCGCACACCTCACGACTTCCTGCGCACGGACGGCACGGGCCAACAGGTTGAGCTCGAGCGCTTCGAGACGCTGCGGCCCGACGCGATCATCGCGCTAGCCGGAGATGGTCAGGCACGTCCATCCACTGACTTGATCGTCGAGCTCGACGACCGACCGGCAGTCGGGCGCGACGCGCGCAAGCTCGAGCGCTACGACCATTTTCTCGCCGGCTGGTCGCTGCATACGCCTCGCTACGGCAGGCGCGCGGAAGCGGCGCCGCTGGTCGTGTTCGTGTGTCGTGACCGGGCGCGTGCGCGTGAGTGCGCCGGGCGCGCGGACTCGGTGATCCGAGCGTGCCGCGCATATGCAGGCGAGTACCCACTTGAGTGGCAGTACCCCGGCCGTGAGCGGATCGTGTTCGTCGCCGAGCGTGACGCGCACGACGGACTGCTGCGTGCTTTCGGCGTCCCGCGCCTGCCGCCCGAGGTCCGCGTGATGGCCGCCCACGGAGATACTCGTGCGCGCGAGACGACGGTCGAGTCGCGTCAGATTCTCACGGCCGTGGGTGCGGCCGTCCAGTAGGCGACGCCGTGACGTCCGGACCCAGCCCGCCCCTGCCGGCGAGCCTTACTGCGTCAGCCACGCGGCGGCCCACTCGCCGCTTGCGCGCCGATCGCGCTCGCGCAGCGCGTGTCGCTCGGCGAACGCCTCGACGATCTCGTCGACCTCCTCGCGCAGCAGGCCGCCGACGATCAGGTGAGCAGGGGCCTCCGGCATGGTGCTCGCGAGCTCGAGCAGCAGTGGGCGCAGCAGATTGGCGAGAACGACGATTGGACCTCGCGGTAAGGCCCGATCGCCGATCCACGGCAGCGCCTGGGTGCGCAGCTCGAAGCGGCGGGCCTCGAGCTGCACGCCGTTGACGGTCGCGTTCTCGCGCGCCGCGTGCACGCTTTCGCGCTCGTGGTCGAGGCCGAGCACCGGCGTGTAGCCCAACCCGGCGGCCGCGATCGCGAGCACGCCCGAGCCGGTTCCAACATCCAGCAGCGGGCCGCTCGGCGGCTCGGCTGCCGCGAGCTCCGTCAGCAGCTGCAGGCACAGCCTGGTGCTGGCGTGGGCGCCGGTGCCGAACGCCTGCCCTGGGTCGATCACGATCTCACGCACGGGTCCGTCGGCGTGGGAGCTCGGTGCCTCCCACGGCGGCCGCACATGGAGCGCGGGGATCCTCGGGGTGCCGCCCTCCGGCGCGCACGGCGGCGCGATCAGCACGGGCCGATGAAACTCCTTCCAACGCTCGCTCCAGTCGTCGGGGACCTCGCTGGTAGAGATCTCGACCGGAGCGTCGCCCACGACTGCGTGCAGGTCCGGCAGCCCGGGCAGCTCGCCGGGTGCCCCGTAGACGGCGAACTCGATTGCGCCCGTCTCGAGCTGGACCTCTTCGACGCCCGCCGGCGTTAGCTCCAGGAGCTCGGCCAGGACCAGCTCGGCGTGCTCGCCGCTCACACGGACGGCCAGCCTGATCACGCGGCCTGGGTGCCGAGCGCGCGCCGCAGCTTCGCGAACACGGACTCCTGCGAGCGCAGGTTCTCCTCGCTCAGGGTGTCGTTGAGGCGCTGCATCAACTCGCGCTGCTCGGCGCTCAAACGCCTTGGCACGACGATGTTGACGACCACGCGCAAATCACCGCGGCGGCTGCGCCGCAGCGCCGGCATGCCTGCCCCGCGCAGTGTCAGCACCTCGCCGGGCTGCGTCCCTGCAGGCAGCTCTATCGAAGCGCTGCCTTCGAGCGTGGGGACCTCCAGCGTGCCACCGAGCGCGGCGAGCGGCGCGGCGACGTCCAGCGCGGTGATCAGATCATCGCCCTCGCGCACGAAGCGATCGTCTTCACGTACACGCACCACCACATACAGATCGCCCGCCGGGGCGCCGGCCTCGCCCGCGTGGCCGTGGCCGGCGAGACGGATGCGCTGGCCCTCGGAGATTCCAGCGGGAACGTCCACCTCGAGTGTGCGCCTGCTCGTGACTCGACCGCGACCGCGACACTCGGCGCAGGGCTTTTCGGGCACGCGCCCGTCGCCGTGGCACTCGTCACAGACGATTGTGCGCACCATCTGTCCGAGCATCGTCCGCGTCACCGCCTGCAGCTGCCCGGTCCCACGACACCGAGCGCACGTCTCGATCGGCGTGCCCGGCTCGGCGCCGTTGCCGTGACAGTGCTCACAGCGCTCGACAGCCTCGAAGCTCACCTCGACCTTGGCGCCGTTGGCGGCTTCAAGCAGCTCGAGCTCGATCGCAACCGCGACATCGCCCCCCTGAGTCGGGCCGGCGCGCCCCGTCGCGGCGCCGCCGAAGAACGCGTTGAACAGGTCGCTGATAGAGCCGAAGCCCTCGAAGTTCGGGGCGTAGCCACCCGAGCGCAGGCCGTCGTGCCCGTAGCGGTCGTATGTCGCTCGCCGATCCGGGTCGCACAGGATCTCGTTCGCCTCAGCGGCCTCCTTGAACTTCTCCTCGGCGTCCGGGTCGTGCGCGTTGACGTCGGGGTGAAGCTCCATCGCGAGCTGGCGAAACGCCTTCTTGATGTCCTGTGCGGAGGCGTCTCGTCCGACGCCCAGCACCTCGTAGGGATCGCGGGGCATACCTGGCCGGTCAGTTCTCGGCGTAGGCATCTTCGACGAAGCGCGACAGCTCATGAGCGGCCTCGCGCACGCTCGCGATTGCGACCGCGTAGTCCATGCGTACCGGCCCGATCAGCGAGACGGTACCGAGCTTGCGTCGCGCCATCCCATAACCGGTGGCGACGAACGCCAGCGAGTGCATCGCGGGTATCTCGTTCTCGCGCCCGATCCGGACGTACACGCCCGGCTCGGCCAGTGCGGCGCGCAGCACATGCAGCAGCGCGACGCGTCGCTCGAGCAGATCGATCAGCTCGTTCACCGGCGTCGCGTCATCGATCTGGGCGGCCTCGAACAGGCGCGCGGTGCCGTCCACGAACAGCGTGTCCTCGCCGTCCGCTGCGAGCTCGCCGAACGCGGGCGCGAAACGCGCCATGAACGCGAGCTCGGTCGCTGACAGACCCGGGTCGACGAGACGCTGCTGGAGCATGCGCGCGCCGAGGCCAAGCCCGACCAGCCGCTCGTTCAGAAACTCCCCCGCCCATGCAACCAATCCGGGGTCGACGGCGCGATCGAACGTCGCGAACAGCTTCGACACGTTGCCGGCGGAGGTGATGATCACGACGAGCACCACCTGCGGCTGCAGCGCCAGCACCTCTACGTGACGGACCGTCGCCGCGTTCATCGACGGCGCTGAGACGACCGCGAGCAGGTTGGTCATTTGCGAGAGCGTCTCGGTCGTCGCGCGCATCGCCTCGTCGACCTCGCGGCGAATCAGCGACAGCTCAAGACGCCTGGGTGGCGCCGGGAGGGCGCTCTCGGCGCTGAGCAGGCGGTCGACAACGTAGCGGTGACCCGCGTCGGTCGGCACCCTGCCGGCGGACACGTGCGGGTGCGCAAGCAGGCCGTGCTCCTCGAGCAGCGCGAGTTCGTTACGCACCGTCGACGGCCCGCAGTCGAGCTCGCCGTCGGCAGCGATAGTGCGCGAGGCCACCGGCTGCCCCGTGCGCAGGTAGCCGTCGACCACCTTGCACAGAATGCGCTCCTGACGCGGGCTCAGCATGCGTGTGATTGTAGGCGCCGGGTTGGCGCTGCCGGCCTAAAGCTCGAGCTCGGCCTCTGCGTTGCGGATGATCTGCTTGTCAGCCTGCTCGGCGACCGTGTCGATCACGACGTGGCTGCCTGAGCGCTCGCGCACGGTGCCGCTCACCACGACCTCCTGCTCCGGCACGCCCATGCCGCGGAACTGCACCGACAGCCGCTTGAGTTGCTCGGGGCCGCCGGCCGCGTCTGTCTGCGCGCGCGCAACCTGGGCCATCGTCCACAGTCCGTGCAGGATCCGCCCGGGCAGCCCGACTGCGCGCGCGAACTCCTCGTCGACATGGATCGGGTTGAAGTCCCCCGACGCGCCTGCGTAGCGGACGGTCAGGTACTTATCGGGTGTCACCCGCAACTCCGGGATCTGCCCACCTGCCTGGAGGTCTGCCATTGCAATCACACTCCTCGCACGATGTTCGTCCACGTTCCGCGGCAGACCTGCTCGCCGCGCTGGTTGGCGGAGATCGACTCGAACACGTAATAGCCACGGGCATCGTCGTCTTCGGAGATGTCCTTGACGCTCGCCGTAGTCGTTATCTCGTCGCCGGCCACCACCGGCGGCCCCCACACGAACTCCTGGCCACCATGGACCATCATCGCGAAGTTGAGCTCGATCTCGGGATCGAAGATCGGCGGTCCGACGGCCGGTGCGCTGTAGACGACCGCGAACATCGGCGGCGCGACGACGTCCTCGTAGCCGGCCGCGCGGGCCGCCTCGACGTCGAGGTGTAGCGGGTTGGTCTCGCCAACCGCTCGCGCGTACTCCCTGACCTTCTCACGGCCGACCGCGTACACCACGGGCTCGTAGGTCTTGCCGACCGCTTGCGTGTTGACTGGCATCGGTGACGAGGACTCCTTGGGGTGGTTGGGCTGCGGGGGTGGACTGCGGCGCGCCAGTTTATTCGCAGCGCGCCGCAGCACGTCCCCAGGTCGCCCGCTAGAAGACGAGATCCTCCTCTGCCTCGCCGGCTCCGACTCCCACCAGCCCGTTGCCGTCCTCCTCGCCGGCGGTGCCGGTCTCGCCGAGCTCTGTCTCGGCACTCGCCCGCGAGCGCTCGCCGGGACTGTCGAGGAACTGGATTGTGTCGGCGACGACGCTTACGGCCTGCCGGCGCTCCTGCTCGGCAGTCTCCCACTCGCGCCACTCCAAGCGTCCGTCGACCGCGACGCGGGACCCGCGCCGCATGTAGCGGCTCACGCTCTCACCGGCCGCGCCGTAAGCGCTGACGTCGAAGTAGTTGGGCCGCTCGACGAGCTCGCCGTCGGTGTCCCTGTAGCTCGAGTTGCACGCGATACGCAGCCCGCAGACAGTGGTTCCCGACGGCAGCGCACGGAGCTCCGGGTCGCGGGTCAGACGGCCGACCAGAATGACGCGGTTGATGGTGAAATAGGACATCGCTTGGTCTCCATTGTTGGATGGTTGACCCCCGATCCCCAAGCTACGCATCTGCGGGGACGGTACTCTCGGCGGAGGGCCCGCCATTCCCATCGCTGCAGACGAGCGCGTCGAGCGGGACCGCAGCGATACGCCCGCCCGCCCGTGCCTGAGCGATCGCGCGGACGAGCGGCCTCTGTACGTCCGGGGCGACGAGGTAGAGCGTCCCCGCGACGCAACGACAGCGCGCCCATGCGCGGCAGATCTCGAGCAGGCGACGCGGAGCCTTGTTCGTCAGCTCGACCTCGACTGCCACGGGCAGCCTCACATCGGAGCTCGCGTCCTGCGGCCAGAGCACGATGTCCGGACGGTGCAGCAACGGCGTACCGGCGGCGCCCCGACCTAGGAGCGCGCTGGCGAGCGGTGTGGCCGCCTGGCGCTCGTCGCGACGCAGCTCGCGCTCGCCCATGACGTAGTGATCGGGGTAGGCCTGCTCCAGTGCGGCGGCGACGCGCGCGCACTCGCTCGCGTGCGGCGCGTTGGCGACGCTGACGCGGCACGACTCGAAGCCGTGCAGGCCCGATGCGCGAAGACCTGCGCGTGTCGCTGTATACAGCGTCGGACGCCCTGCGAGCAGGCGTCGGCTGCAAAGCAGGCCCGCGCGCTCGGCGGCGTGCAGACGGGCCCGCGCCGATGCGAGCGTCCATTCTCCGTGGGTCGCCACTGCTTCGGCTGTGACGGCGCCGAGGCAGACAGTCCAGCGCAGCAGCGCCAGCTGCTCGGGTGACTTGGGTGTGCTTACTCGGACCATCTCGGTCCTCCTTCCTGTCGTTATCGGGTTGGGTCCCGGGGCTCGGCGCGCACTGGCGAGCCGAGCCGGGGGCTGAGGCTGAGTCTGTGACGCTGGGGTCGTCGTGGGGCTTAGCGTCCCCGGACCGGCGAGAGCATTCGCGTGACGCGGGCTCCGCCTCCGTCCCCGAGCACCAGCACGGCAGCCCATCCGGGAGCCAGGCTCATGACTCGGTCGGGATCGAGCTTGGGCTCGCGCGATCTAACGCGCGTCGTCTTGCCCTCGCTGTGACGCGAGACCTTCCACGCCCCCCGGCGTCCTGCGACGCTGGCGATCAGCTCGGCGGAGTCGGGAACCACCTGCCGGTGAGCGATCAGCACGGAGAGGTTGCCGAGGACCTGCTCGAGCAACCGTTCGCGCCCTGCAGGCCGCAGGTCGGAGAGCTCCTGTGTGCCCAGCACTAGGCTGAACCCGGCGGAGCGCGCGCGGCCGAACAGCCTCACGACCTGCTCGGCCGCGATCGCGGAGAACTCGTCGATCACGACCAGCGTCGGCTGCGGGCTCCCTTGCAGGGCTGCAACCGTCGTCTGCAGGTCCTGCACGATCGCGGCGCCGAGCATCTCGCTCAGCAGCGGCCGGCTGTCGGATTCGAGGCTGAAATACACCACCGCGCTGCGCCTGACTGCGCCGAGCAGATCGAACTGCCGGGCGTCGCGCGTTTGCGGGTCCAGCCACGTCCCGACGTCGGACTCGGCGAGGATCGCCAAGCGGTCACGCACTCCCGTCAGCTCGCTGTGCTGGCGGGGAGACAGCGAGTCCAGGTAGCTGAATGCGGCATGGGCGTCGCCCTCGGACAGCTCCCGGACGAGCAGCTCAAGGCGCGCCGGCTCGAGGTGCTCGACGATCGCGTGCAGGCTCACCGGCGAGCCGGTCGCCCGCAAAGCCCGCACCACGTGGCCGAGATAGCGCTGTGCCTGGCGCAGATAATGCGGCTCGGTGAAGCGCTCGCCGGCCAGCAGCTTGTCCGCGATCTCGCTCGCGCTGCCACGCCCGTACGGGTTGTAGACGCGCTCACCATCGGGCGTCCACTCCAGAAACGATCGGCCCGCGGCCAGCGCGCCGCGACGCAGCTGCTCGCGCATGCCGCCGTCGCCCTTCGGATCGAGCACGACCGCTCCCATCCCTCGTTCGACCGCACGTGCCGCGATCGACGTCTGTGTGACCGTCTTGCCGGACCCGGTGGCGCCGACGACGAGCGCGTGCGTTCCCCCGTCCTCGGCGGCGAACGGGATCGACACCCCGCGGCGGCTCTCATCGTGACCGACCAGCAGCTCGTGGGTGTGCCGACGGCGCTCGCGGCGGGTCCGCTCCTGAATCGGTGCCCACGTCTGGAGCGCCAGCGCGAGCGAACGCACGAGATCGAGCGGCCGGGTGCGACGGGCGGCGATGTCGGCGAGATCTGCTCCTGCGTCGAGGTCTTCGCGGTGCCAGCGCCGACCGCGCGCGGTGGCGGCCAGGCTCGCGCTCGCCAAGGTCAGCATCCAGCCGCCGTGCAACGGTCCCGTCACGGCGGAGATTGCCAGCGCGCCGGCCGCCCAGCTCCAGTGCAGGTGCCTCGAGCGCATGGCTCGCGCTGCGAGCACGCCCAGCAATACGCCGAGGATGCCGTGAAGGCCCGTCGCTGCGAGCCACCTGAGGAGTTCATCGACGGTCGCCGCAGGGTCGACCGGAACTTCTGAGAATGCGTGCGAGGGCATTGCGCCACTCCCTTCCGGGCCGGGCACGATCGCGGGGCCCAATGGGACCGGCGTGAGCCGGCCATGGTGGTTAACGACAGATGGCGGCCCACACGGACCGCCATCTGGGTGCTGCTTGTTGGCGCCGGCTCAGATCAGCCCGACGCGCTT
This sequence comes from uncultured Solirubrobacteraceae bacterium, assembly GCA_963737025.1. GTDB lineage: Bacteria > Actinomycetota > Thermoleophilia > Solirubrobacterales > Solirubrobacteraceae > Palsa-744. The sequence continues at coordinate 672,793 of CAVTRA010000002.1, read as the reverse complement.
GTTGGCGCCGGCTCAGATCAGCCGGTAACCGACTCCCCACACGGTGATCACCCACTGTGCGGCACCGTCGGGGTCGAGCTTGCGGCGCAGCCGGCTCGCGTGGCTGTCGACAGTCCGTGTCGATCCGCCGGAGCGGTAGCCCCAGACGGAGCGCAGGAGCTCCGACTTCGTGAACACGCGCTCCGGCTCGCGTGCGAGGTGCACCAGCAGCTCGAACTCGAGTCGTCTCAGCTGCAGCTGCTCGTGATCCACTGTGACGAGATGTGCACAGGTGTCGATCGCGAGCGGCCCGACCTCGATCAGGCGCTCCGCGCTCGGCGCGGGGGTGGTTCTGCGCAGGACCGCTCTGATGCGGGCCCGCAGCTCGAGGTAGGTGAGCGGCTTGCGCAGGAAATCGTCGGCACCGGCTTCAAAGGCCCGCAGGATGTCAGGCTCCTGCTTGTCGGAGCCGACGACGATCGCCGGTATCGCGCGGTCCCACGGCGCCTCGCGGGGGCTGGCGTTGCGTATCTCGCGAAGGAGGTCGATCGCGCCGCTGCGCGTGTCGAGCAGGCCGAGGACCACCAGCCTCGGTGCGCTTGCGCCTGCCAGGACGCGGGCGTGCTCCGCGGTGCGGGCAAGCTCGACGTTGTAGCCATCGGCGACGAGCTGCTCGGCGATCGCATGACCGAGGCGTGGGTCGGACTCGACCACGAGAACCGGCGCGCCCAGCGCGGATCTCAGCACAGCTCGACCTCGCGCGGGCTGATGCCGAGGCCGTGGCGCGCGATCAGCGCGAGCACGTCGCTGTGGATCCACGGGGTGGGTATGGTCCGTCCGCCCTCGGGAAGTAGTCCCACGCGGCGCGCCAGCCAGCTCGTCTCACCGCTCTGGTTGCCGTTGCGATCGTGCTTGACGCGCCCACAGCGAATCGCAATTTCGCTCATGCTCAGGTGCTGGCGCTCGACGGTCGCGAGCACAACCTCGCGCAGCCGCCGGTTGAGCACGATCGGGCTGTCGTGTACGCGGATGAGCTCGGCACGCAGCACGGTTGTGGAGATCGCGTCGCTGCCTGCGTGCAGCGCCAGTGCATGCTGCGTCAGCGCACGCACGGGCTCGTAGCTTTCGAGCGCCGCGATCGCCTCGCGCACGCTCACCGGCTGGCGGCTGCGGCACCAGCGCAGCTGCGGTATCGAGAGGGCGGCGCGCACCTGTTCCAGTGCGTAGGCATCGCCGAGCCGGTCGACGAGCTCGGCGGCGCGAGCGTCCGGCGGCGTCGGCTCGGGCGGTTGCGAATGCTCAAACGGCGCCACTCGCCCGTCCTCGGCGTCGAGCGCCCGACAGCGCCCGCGTCCGTTCGCGGCATCCCGCAGGTAGCAGCTGCAAATCAGCGCGGCATTACCGACGGGCTCGTCGGCGGCGAGGTGCGCCACCAGGCGTTGATCCCCGCCGCTCGCGCCGTCGCGATCTACTACCAGCGTGCTGCCGGCGGCACCGGCGCGGGCGATGACCTCGCGGGGCTGACCGTGGCGGTCGACGTATCGGTCGAGCAATCGATCGCGACCGCGGCGCCCGCGTCCGGGACGAGGTTGGCGGCGTCGCAGTGGCACGTCGGTTGCGCGGCCCGAGCCTGGGCGATGTGCGCGAGCCCTCGGCGGCAACGTGGCGGGCGAGGTTGTGGTGGCGGTCATGGCTGTCTCCTGCCGGTCTCTGTGGCTGCGTCCCGACGCGCGGCGCCGGGCTGGGTTCGGCGCGCTTTTAGGAGCACGGCGAGCAGCCGTCAAGAGGCGGCGAGAGCGGTCAGGACCGCGTGGACAGCCCTCCGAGAACCCGAAGGGGTTCTCGGAAATCCCGATCTGGGTGGCGCGGTCGCGGCGAAGTTGGCGCGAACGCGTTCATCGAGAGCTGTGGATGACGCCCGGCGAGGGCGGGAGGCGGGTCAGGGAGCGGAGAAAGGGGGTGGTGAGCGTAGCTTGCGGGCACGCCGGCGGTCAGCGTTCGCGGCCGTAGAGCGCTCGTTCAGGGCCGTCGCGTTCCTGGCAGGCGCTGCGTTTGGCTCTGTGATGCGCAAGAGCGCGATCATCGTGCGCAGTTACCTCCTTTGAACGGCCCAGGGGCGACTGCCGTCCCCGCTCACCGCGGGGGACGGTGACTGCGCGCGCCGCCGGGGCAAAGGCGCCGGCGGCGTGGCTGACTGCATGGACGCTGGCGCGCCAACTCGATCAGCGCCCGTCGGGGATCTCGGTGGCGGCGCGCACGATCGCGCGGTACACGAGGTCGATCGCCCCTCGCATCCCTTCTTGGCTGTCCATCAGCGCGCCGGCGGTGCCCAGCGCCGTGCCGATCGCCTCGAGCGCGTCGCCGTCGGTTCCCGGTTCTGGATCGCGGCATGCGGCGAGCGCCATGTCGAGCATCGCCCGCGCCTGCTCGGCGGCGCCGGCGAACATGGCGGGCCCGACGAGGCTCGCGTATCCATACACGCGTGCAAGGCGCCCCGACAGCTCGATCGTGGGTCCACGGCGCACGGGCCCGGCAGGCGGCAGCTCGTGAGTGTCGAGCAGCGCCGCCATGGTGCCGCCGAGCACCGTCTTGGTGGTCGCCTCGTCGAGGCCGGCTTTCCAGGCGACGCGCAGCGCCATGTAGAGCGTGGTGGCCGGCAGCCCGTAGGGAGGATCGGACGCGAATACGATCCGCTCGGCGGGCACGCGAGCGAACAACTCGATCACGTCGAGCGGGAAGAAGCAGGACATGTCATAGAGGACGCCGGGATGGTCGGCGAGGCGGGTGGTGAGGATCCCCTGGTCGCAGATCGCGCCGTGGGCGAGGATCAGCACGGTGCCGGGATGACCGAGCGCGAGCTCGACAAGTCCGTCGGCGAGTGGCGGCAGGCCGCGCCCGGCGTGGATCAGGATCGGCACCTGCGCTTCTTCGGCGAGGCCGAACACGGCGCCCATCTCGGGCCCGTCGAAGTCGAAGTCCTGTGCGCGCGGATGCAGCTTGATGCCGCGCGCGCCGTTGGCGAGGCAGCGCTCGGCCTCGGCGAGCGGCGCTTCGGCCGGGTCCAGTCGGCAGAAGGGGACGAGTCGTCCCTCGCTTTCGCCCGCCCAACTCAGCACGCGGTCGTTTGGCACGCGGTATGAGGGCTTGCGCTCGGGGTCGTGAAGCGGGAATACGCACGCCCGCCGCGCGCGCGCGTTGTCGAGCTGGGAGAGGAGCTGCTCGAGCGTGAGCGAGCGCCCGTCCTCGTCGAGCCCAAGGTGCGTATGGGCGTCGATCACTTCGGCATTTCCTGGGCGAAGACGGTCCGTTTCTGCGAGGAACGGCGCGAGCGCGCTGGCGTAAGGAGTGTCGTTCACGCCGTGCACCCTATTGTGTCGAGCGTGGCCTGGCAGGTGGTGATTGCGGGCGGCGGATTCGGCGGCTTCTACGCTGCGCGCGCGCTTGAGCGCCTGCTCCCGGCGCAGAGCGCGCGGGTGACGCTCGTCAACGACGCCAACTTCATGCTCTACACGCCGCTGCTTCCGGGCGCTGCCGGTGGGACGCTGGATCCGCGCCACGTGATCGTGTCGCTGCGATCGCAGCTGCGGCGCACCGAGCTGATGATCGGGCGGGTGACGGGCGCCGACCCGGTGCAGGCGAGGTTGAGCGTGCAGCGCATCGACGGCGATCAGCTCGAGCTCGACTACGACCAGCTCGTCGTTGCGCTCGGGTCGGTGTCACGGACACTGCCGATCCCCGGTCTGGCCGAGCACGCGATCGGCTTCAAGTCGCTGCCGGATGCGACCGCGATGCGCAACCGGGTGCTCAACTGCCTTGACATCGCCGAGTCCGTCGAGGACCCCGCGCTGCGAGCCGAGTACCTGGGGTTCGTGTTCGTCGGCGCCGGCTACGCGGGCGTCGAGGGGCTCGCGGAGCTCCAGGATTTCGCTGCGCAGGCGATCGAGCTGTATCCGCGCTGTCGCGCCCAGGGGATGCGCTGGGTCTTGGTCGAGGCGAAGGACCGGATCATGCAGGAGGTGCCGGCGAGCCTGTCGGTGTTCGCCGAACATGAGCTCCGCGCGCGCGGGATCGAGGTGCGCACCGGCACCACTTTGCGCGAGCTGACGACACGTGCGGCGACCGTGGGCGACGGTGAGAAGATCGCGACACGGACGGTCGTCTGGACGGCCGGGGTCAAGCCCAGCCCGGTCCTCGCGAGGCTAGGCCTTCCTCTCGACCGCGAGGGGCGCGTGGTCGTCGATCGGACGATGTGCGTGGACGTCGATGCGCTGGCGGCTGCTCGCGAGCACGACGACGTGCGGGGTGCTGCCCACGTGTGGGCGATCGGCGACTGCGCCGCCGTGCCGGACCCTGCCCGGCCGGGACAGGCGTGTCCGCCGACGGCGCAGCACGCGATCCGCCAGGGCCGCCTCGTCGCTCGCAACATCGCCGCGACGTTCGCCGGTGCTCGCAGGCGACCATTTCGCTACCGGACCAAAGGCGTGGTGGCCGAGCTCGGCAATCGCGAGGCCGTCGCGATCACGCTCGGCATCCGCTGGCGCGGGACGCCCGCGTGGCTGATCGCGCGCACCTACCACCTGCTGCTAATGCCCGGCGTGGGACGCCGGCTGCGCCTGCTGGTGGACTGGAACGTTGCGCTCCTGTTCGGTCGCGACGTATCCGCGCCCGGCCGGTTGGGCAGCGCGACGCCGCTCGACGGCGGTTGAGGTTCGACAGCGTGACGGGCATGCCCGTCGGGAGGGTCCTCGCCGCGCCATCGCCGTGGCGGCGTATCCTGAGTCGCAGATGGCGATCGCGGAGCGGATAAAAGTCGACGTGCAGGGCGCGATGCGCGCCGGCGAGAAAGAGCGGGTGGGCGCGCTGCGCCTGGTGCTATCGGAGCTGCAGAAGGCCGCCAAGGAAGGCTCGGATGACGAGCTGGCGGTGCTGCGTCGTGAGCGCAAGCGCAGGCTCGAGTCCGCGCGGGCCTACCGTGACGGCGGCCGTGAGGATCTGGCCGGCACGGAGGAGTCCGAGGCGGAGCTGATCGGCTCGTATCTGCCGGCGGAGCTCTCCGAGCAGGAGCTGAGCGCGATCGTGACGCAGGCGGTGAGCGACAGCGGGGCGCAGTCGCCAAAGGACATGGGTACGGCGATGAAGCAGGCGATGGCGGCGGTCGGTGGCCGCGCTGATGGGAAGCGGGTGTCCGAGCTGGTGCAAGCGGCACTGCAGGGATGAGGACCCAGATCGAGCTCTCGAACGTCGTGGCGGCCGAGCTCGCGGGCAGCCAGGACGTCGTGCTGCGCGCCCTGGAGGCGCATCTCGACTGCAAAGTCTTCCTGCGCGGCAACCTTCTGACGTTCGAGGGCGAGGAGTCCGAGACGCACGCCGGCGAGCGCGTGGTGCGCGAGCTGGCCGACCTGATCGCGCGCGGCCACCAGATCGGGCCCGGCACGATTACGGCGGTGACGGGCGCGCTGGATGCGCACGAATCGCCGGCACGCGTGCTCGAGGATGTCGTGTGGCGCCACCGCGGGCTGCGCGTGGCGCCGAACACTGTCAATCAGAAGCGCTACGTGGACTCGGTGCGCGAGAACACGATCACCTTCGGCGTGGGGCCGGCGGGGACCGGCAAGACGTTCCTCGCGGTCGCGATGGCGGCGGCGGCGCTCTCGCGCCACGAAGTCAACCGGATCATTCTGACGCGCCCGGCGGTCGAGGCGGGCGAGCGCCTGGGCTTCCTGCCGGGCGACCTGATGGCGAAGGTCGATCCGTACCTGCGTCCGCTGTTCGACGCGCTGCACGACATGCTCGACCCGGAGAAGGTCTCCCAGCACATCGAGCGCGGCGTGATCGAGATCGCACCGCTTGCCTTCATGCGCGGCCGCACGTTGAACGACTCGTTCGTGATCCTCGACGAGGCGCAGAACACGACGCCTGAGCAGATGAAGATGTTCCTCACGCGCCTCGGCTTTGGCTCGAGGATGGTGGTCACGGGCGATGTCACGCAGGTGGATCTGCCACGAGAGCAGCAGTCGGGCCTGATCGTCGTCGGGAACGTGCTCGAGGCCGTCGAGGGGATCGAGTTCATTCGCTTTGGCGCCGAGGACGTGGTTCGCCACAAGCTCGTGCAGCGGATCGTTGAGGCGTATGAGGTGCACTCGCGCGGCGAGCCCCCCGTACAGGCGGAGATCGGCGCTCGCGCTGTCCGCAGCGCCTGAGCGTCGATGATCGACGTCGAGGTGCTGGGCGCGGGGCGCGAGCCGGCTGGGCTGCCCTCGCGCGAGGTGCGCCGCCTGTGCGTGCTGACCGCGGCCAGGATGGGGGTCGAGCGCGCGCACGTCGCGATCGAGTTCGTCGACGCCGAGCGGATCACGCAGCTGAACGGCGAGCATCGCCACAAGCCGGTGCCGACTGATGTGCTGTCGTTTCCGATCGACGGCCTTGCCGCACGCTCGCCGACGGCCGTGCCGGTCGAGCTCGGCGACGTTGTGATCTGCCCCGAGCACACGCTCGACTTACGCGAGGCGGTCGTGCACGGCATGCTGCATCTGCTGGGCATGGACCACGAGACGGATGACGGCGAGATGCTCCAGCTCCAGCGCGAGCTGCTAGCTGGAGCGGATGGGTGACGCGCGCTGGCTTTGTGGCGCTTGCCGGCAGGCCCAACGTCGGCAAGTCGACTTTCACGAATGCGGTCGTCGGCGAGAAGGTCGCGATCGTCTCCGACCGCCCGCAGACGACCAGGCGGGCGATCCGCGGCGTTCACCAGAGCGGGGACTGCGAGATCGTGCTCGTGGACCTGCCGGGCGTTCAGCGCCCGCGCGATGAGCTGACCGCACGAATGGCGCGGCGGGTGCAGCACGAGCTGGACAGCTCGGACGCGGCGCTGTTGATGCTGAACGGGGAGCAGGGCGTCGGTCCCGGCGACCGCTTCATCGCCACGTCGCTTGCCTCGGCGACGGTGCCGACGACGGTCGCAGTCAACAAGGTGGATCGGCTCTCGCGGGCGGCGCTGTTGGGGGTGCTCGAGGAGTCGGCTGAGCTCGTACCCGGCGCGGAGGTGTTCCCGATCTCCGCGCGCGCTGGTTCGGGCGTGAGCGCCCTGGTCGAGCACCTCGCGTCGCTGATGCCAGAGGGACCGTTCATGTTCGCCGCCGGCGCGAGCAGCGATCAGCCACGCGAGCAGCTGCTGGCGGAGCTGATCCGCGAGGCGGTCATCCGGCGCACTTTCCAGGAGCTGCCGCACGCCGTCGAGGTGGTGGTCGAGGATCTCGAGTATCCGCGCGCGGGGCTGGTGCGCGTGCGCGCGCTGATCTGGGTGGAGAGTGAGTCGCAGAAGGGGATCGTGATTGGCGCGCACGGGCGCATGATCAAGGCGATCGGTACAGCCGCACGTCGCGAGCTCCAGCGGGTCGTCGGCGAGCAGGTGCACCTCGAGCTCGCGGTGCGCGTGCGGCGCGACTGGCGCGCGGACGGCGGGTTGCTCGACCGTCTCGGCATCACCTGAGCTCCCCGCTCGTATTCCAAGGGCTGCACAGGATCGAGCTTTGTGCATTCCCGCCGATCTGATTTGTTCGGCTTCTGCGATGTATGTTTCGAGTACGGTCTGCGCTCGGGAAGCCTCAGGAAGGTGTGCATGTCGGCAAAGTACGCGGTATTGGGACTGCTGATCGAGCGCCCCGGCTACGGTTACCAGTTGGCGCAGCGGTTGGAGGCGCGTTTTGGTTCCTCGTGCTTCGCGCCTTCGGGCGTGTACTCGGCGCTTGACCAGCTCAGCCGCGATGAACTTGTGCGCGCCGCCGGCGCGATGGGCCCAGGGCCGGCGAGGCGCTCGGTGCCGCGGATGATCTACGAGGCGACAGAACGGGGTGCCGAGCACTTCGAGGCGTGGATCCTCGGCTCTTCGCCTGCGCCGCCCCTGCGGGACGAGCTGCACATGAAGATCGCGTTGTGCCGACCGGGGAACCTGCCACGGCTGATCGATCTCGTCTACGGTCAGGAACTAGCGTGCATCGGTCGCCTGCGGGATCTGACCCAGGGCGCCGATTCCGCGGAGGCGTTGGCCGGCGAGGTGTCCAAGCAACTGGCGGGTGAGCCGGAGGACTGGTCGAGGCTGACGCGGGCGCTCACGAAGGAGGCCGAGATCGCGCTGTGGAGAGCGAGGATCGAGTGGCTGAGAAGCGCGAAGGAGCTGCTGAGGAGCCTTGCGGGCTCGTGGGATCACGCGATGATGGCGGGCATGCGATGAGCGCGCTCGAGGCGTTTTGAGATCGCGCTCACGGCCGCGAGGTCGACCTGTGCGCTCCACACGAACGGCACGCCGATGACGTCGAAGCTGCGCCGGCGTAGGCGCGCGAGCTGATTGTGCTGGAAGCGCGCGCGGTCGTGGACTGAGATCGCGGCGCGCGCCGCCGAGTCGGTGACATCGTTCGTGCCGTTCGCGAGCGTCGCGATGCGCTCCAGCTCGGCTGGGGTGAAGCGTCGTGGCAGCAGTGCGTTGACGACGACCGCCTCGAGGCTGCGGCCGAGTCGCGCCTGGAGAGCGTCCTCGAGCTCGAGCGCCTCGGTGACTGCCATCTCGGTTCCGAGCGCGACCGCGAGATACCCGGATCGCGACTGGCTCCGCAGGAGCTCTTGCAGCTGGCGGGTCTGTCCCGCGATCGGGCCGACGCGCGCGATCGCACCGAACGTCCGAGGTGAGCCGAGCATGCCGAGCGCGTGGCCGGTGGCGGGAGCGTCGAGTACGACGAGGTCATAGCCACGGGGGCTGTGGCGGCCAGCGGCGCGCGTCAGCTGCCAGACCTTGACCATCGTCACGAGCTCCCTCGCGCCGGGCGCCGCGGCGGCGAAGTACTGGAAGGTCCCGCTGGACGCGAGCACGCGGCCGGAGACGCGGCCGCCGAGCGCCTGCAGCCACTCGAGCAGCGCGCGGTCTGGGTCGATGGAGATGCTCGACAGCCCGGGGGCGAGCGGCGTCGCCGTCCCGGGCTTCGACGGAGCTACCCCGAACAGTCGCGGCAGCTGGCTCTCCTGGCCGACCTCGACGACGATCGTGCGCCTCTTGGCACGGGCGGCGAGCAGACCGATGGCGGCTGCGATCGTCGTCTTGCCCACGCCACCCTTGCCGGTGACGACGAGCAGCTGGCGTTGTAGTGCGGAATGCATAGCCGTGGCAGTGTGGCTCATACCCATGGCGGGCGAGCCGAGGCGCGGGGCCGGGCGGGGTGCAGGCACCTACAATCGTGCGGATGAGCGCGGCGGATGCCAATGGCAAGGACAGCGTTGACGGGCTGCTCGATCTCGATGCGCAGATCGAGTACGACGGCGACGGCCTGGTGCCGTGCGTGGTGCAGGACTGGAGCACAGGCGAGGTGTTGACGCTGGCATACATGAACGAGCAGGCGCTTGCGCGCACACGCGACACCGGTGAGCTGCACCTCTGGAGCCGCTCGCGCGAAGCGCAGTGGCACAAGGGCGAAACGAGCGGCAACGTGCAGACTGTGCGGGCGCTGAGGGTTGATTGCGATGGCGACGCGGTGCTCGCGCTGGTGGAGCCTGCGGGCCCGGCATGCCACACAGGCGAGCGCACGTGCTTCTACCGGGGCGGGCTCGATCCGGGCGCGCCCTACGAGACGTTGCCGGCGCTCGAGCGCACCGTCGCTGAGCGCGCGCACGAGCGTCCGCGCGGCTCCTACACTGTCGAGCTGCTCGACGACCCTGCTCGGATCGGCGAGAAGGTGATGGAGGAGGCTGAGGAGGTCGCGCGCGCGGCCCGCGAGGAGTCCGACGCGCGCGTGGACGAAGAGGCGGCTGACGTCCTCTATCACCTGCTGGTGCTGCTCCGCAGCCGCGGGCGCGCGCTCACGGACGCTGAGCGGGTGCTCGATGGCCGTCGCTCCTAGCGCGCCGGATGCGAGCGCCGCAATAGGGGCAATCCAGCCGTCGCTGGAGGAGGCACAGGCGCTTGCCGGCTCCTACAACCTGATCCCGTTGAGCGTCACGTTCGTGGAGGACTGCGAGACGCCAGTGTCGGCGTTCTTGAAGCTGCGCGCGCTCGACCCGCTGGAGCCTACGTTCCTTCTGGAGTCCGCCGAGCAGGGCCAGAGAGTCGGGCGCTGGTCGTTCATCGGATTCCAGCCGCGCGAGGTCCTGCGCTGGTCGCTCGCGGACGGCGGCGATCCTTACGCGATCGCGGCCGAGCGGATCGCTCAGGTGGAACAGGCGCCGATGATCGACGCGCCGCCGTTCACGGGCGGTGCAGTCGGCGTGTTCGGCTACGACCTCGTGCGTTCGGTCGAGCCGCTGGGGAATCCGGGCCCCGATCCGTTGGGAGTGCCCGACATGGCGCTGATGCTGACCGACGCGCTGGTCATGTTCGACCACCTCAAGCACACGGTCACGATCCTCGCGAACGCCGATCTGCGCGCGCAGCCCGACGTCGGGAAGGCCTACGCCGACGCCGCAGCGGTCATCGCCGAAGCACAGCGGGCGCTTGCGGGGCCCGTACCGCGTGCAAAGCAGGCCAGCGCACCACGCGAGACTCCGGAGTTCCACTCGAACATGCCACGTGAGCGCTTCGAAGCGATGGTGGAGCGGATCATCGAGTACATCTACGCAGGAGACGCGTTCCAGGTGGTGCCGTCCCAGCGCTGGTTGGCACGCGTGCCGGTGCAGGCGTTCTCGATCTATCGCGGCCTGCGCGCGGTGAACCCGAGTCCTTACATGTACTACCTGGACTTCGGCGACTTCCAGGTCGCGGGGGCGAGCCCCGAGCCGCTGCTGACGGTCAATGGCCGGCATGTCAGCACGAAGCCGATCGCGGGCACGCGCCCGCGCGGAGCGACGCCCGAGGAGGACCGGCGGATCGCCGCCGAGCTGCTGGCGGACGAGAAGGAGCGCGCGGAGCACGTGATGCTGGTCGATCTCGGACGCAACGACCTGGGCCGCGTGTGCGAGTACGGGAGCGTGGTGGTGGACGAGCTGATGGAGATCGAGTCCTACAGCCACGTGATGCATATCGTCTCGTCGGTGTCGGGCACGCTGCGCGAGGAGGTGGGTGCGATGGACGCGCTGCGTTCGGTGCTGCCGGCGGGAACCTTGTCGGGCGCGCCGAAGGTGCGTGCGATGCAGATCATCGACGAGCTCGAGCCGGTCAAGCGCGGCGGCTACGGAGGCGCGATCGGCTACCTGAGCTACGCGGGCGACCTTGACACGGCGATCCACATCCGCACCGTGGTGGTCAAGGACGGCGTAGCGCACGTGCAGGCGGGCGGCGGCACGGTTGCGGACGCGAAGCCGGCGTACGAGTACGAGGAGTCGGTGGCGAAGTCGCGCGCCGTGATGCGCGCGGTGCAGCTGGCATGCGAACAGCCCGACTGGCACTAAGGCATGAAGGTTCTGGTTCTCGACAACTACGACTCGTTCACGTACAACCTCGTCCAGTACCTGGGCGAGCTCGGTGCGGAGCTGCACGTGGTGCGCAACGACCGGGCGAGCGTCGACGAGCTGCTCGGATGCGAGTACGAGCGCTGCGTGGTCTCACCCGGCCCGTGCACCCCGGAGCAGGCGGGCATCACGCTCGAGCTGGTACGGCGCATGCCCGAGGCGGGGGTGCCGACGCTGGGCGTGTGCCTCGGTCATCAGGCGCTGGCGCAGGCTTTCGGCGGGCGCTGGAAGCTGCACTCGCCGGTGCACGGCAAGGCAACGAGCGTCGAGCACGACGGCCGCACGATCTTCCGCGGGCTGTCCTCGCCGCTGACGGTCGGGCGCTACCACTCGCTGGTGGTTGACGAGCAATTGCCGGACTGCCTGGAGGCCACGGCGCACGGTGACGGCGTGTTGATGGGGCTGCGCCACCGCGAGCTTCCGGCGGAGGGCGTCCAGTTCCACCCCGAGTCGGTCCTCACCGAACAGGGGCGTGAGCTGCTCGCCAACTTCCTCGCGCCGCGGCCCGTTTAGCAAGTGATGCCGAGAAGCTGATGCCAAATGCGATCCTGACGGCTGCGACCGACGCGCTCGCGTCGAGGAAGGACTTGAGCGCCGATCAGACCGCGGAGGTGCTCGCGGAGATCATGCACGGCGAGGTCTCGGAGATCCAGATCGCTGGCTTCCTGATGGCGCTGCGCACGAAGGGGGAGACGGCCGAGGAGCTGGAGGGCCTGGCGCGCACGATGCGCGCGCTGGCGGCGCACGTCCCCACCGACCGCGAGGACCTGCTCGACACGGCGGGTACCGGCGGTGGGCGCAGCAGCTTCAACGTGTCGACGACGGCGGCGCTGATCGCGGCGGGCGCGGGCTGCGCGGTCGCCAAGCACGGCAACCGCTCGGCGACGAGCCGCTCTGGCTCGGCGGATCTGCTCGAGGCGCTCGGCGCACGCATCGACCTCGGCCCCGAGTCGGTAGCGGCGTGCATCGACGAGGCGGGCTTCGGGTTCATGTTCGCGCCGGCTCACCACCAGGCGACCCGCTTCGTGATCCCTGTCCGGCGCGAGCTGGCGGTGCGCACGATCTTCAACCTGCTGGGCCCACTGACGAACCCTGCGGGCGCACGCCGTCAGCTGATCGGCGTGTCCGACGCGGCTTTCATGGAGAGGATGGCGGGCGCCCTGGCGAGGTTGGGCGTCGATCGTGCGCTGATCGTCGCGGGCGAGGACGGCCTGGACGAGGTCTCGGCGGACGCGCCGACGAAAGTGGCCGAGGTCAACGGCGAGGAGATCCGCCATTACGTGCTCACCCCGGAGGAGGTCGGCGTCGAGCACAATGCCTCCTCGCAGCCGGTGCCGGCGGGGGGAACACCGGCAGAGAACGCGCTCCTCACACGCGCGATTCTGCGGGTTGGCAACGACGCCGACTCCAGCGCGGGCGAGCGCGCCGCAGGTGAGCGCCTGGCGGCGATCAACGCCGGTGCGGCGATCTACGCCGCGGGCGCAGCGGACTCGATCGCCGAGGGCGTGCAGGCCGCCCGTGCTGCGCTCGCCGACGGCGCAGCGGCGAACGCGCTCGAGGGCTTCGTGCAGGCGAGCCAGAGGCATGCTCCTGCGAGTGCAGCCGGATGACCGAGCGCACGGAGACGGTGCTCGACAGGATCCTGGCGCAAACGCGCGAGGAGCTCGAGCGGCGCAAGCGCGAGCGCCCGCTGGACGGCTCGCTCACCTCCGCCCGCAGACCCGGTGGCGAGCGCCGCTTTCGCGACGCGCTGGGCGGGCAGGACATCGGTGTGATCGCGGAGTTCAAGCGCCGTTCGCCATCGGCGGGCGTCCTGCGCGAGCGCCCGGCGCTCGACGAGATCGTCGGCGCCTACGCGCGCGGCGGCGCGGTTGCGCTGTCGATTCTCACCGAGGGCCCGAACTTCGAAGGCGCGCTCGAGGACCTGCGCGCGGCGCGCGGCGTGTGCGAGCTGCCGCTCCTGCGCAAGGACTTCATCGTGGACGGCTACCAGCTCCAGGAGGCACTGATCGACGGCGCGGATGCGGTGCTGCTGATCGTTGCGGCGTTGGAGACGTCCGAGCTCGCGGCGCTGTACGACGCGGCGCGCGCGCTCGAACTGGACGTGCTCGTCGAGGTCCACGACCGCGGCGAGCTGCACCGTGCCCTGGAGATCGGCGCGGACATCATCGGCGTCAACAACCGCGACCTGCGCGACTTCAGCGTCGATCTCGCGCGCACGGAGGCATTGCTCGAGGAGATCCCGCACGGTGTGACGGTCGTCTCGGAGTCGGGCATCGCCGGCGCCGAGCAGCTGCGGCGGCTGCAGGAGCGTGGTGTGGACGCGGTGCTGGTGGGCGAGTCGTTGATGCGCTCGCCCGATCCGGCGGCGGCGCTGATGGCGCTGCGAAGCTTTTAGCTTGGCTCACGCCGCTCTTTAGATTGTGTTCACACCGGGCGTACATCCTGACCTCTGATGAAACGCATGTTCGTCATTCCGTTCGTCTCGGCGCTGCTCGGCGCGGGTGTCGTCGTAGCCGTTATCGGTGCGGCGGGTGGATTGGGAGAAAACACCAAGACGCTCATCACCACGGTTGAATCCGCCGCGCCGAGGCCGTCGAACGCCTCGGAGCGCACGAGTGGAATGTCCCCGCACGAAGCGTATGTGCGCGACGCGCCAGGAGTCGCGTTCGTGACCTCGACGGTCGTGCAGAAGTCGGAATCATCCCCATTCAACCTATTTGGTGAACAGACCCAGCGTCAGGGCACAGCCACGGGCTCGGGGATCGTGATCGACGCGAAGGGTACGATCCTGACCAACTACCACGTCGTCGAGAACGCGGTGAAGGTGACTGTCAGCTTCGAAAAAGGCAAGTCCGTCGAAGCGAAGGTGGTCGGCAAGGACCCGTCGGACGATCTGGCGATCCTGAGCATCCCGACCGACGGCCTGACGCTGCACCCGCTGAAGCTGGGCGACTCGAGCGCGGTCGAGGTCGGCGACCCGGTTTACGCGATCGGCAACCCGTTCGATCTCGAACGGACGCTCACCACGGGCGTGATCTCGGCGCTGCAGCGTGAAATCACTGCGCCGAACGGCTTCACGATCAACCACGTACTGCAGACCGACGCGCCGATCAACCCGGGCAACTCGGGCGGACCACTCCTGAACATCGAGGGTGAAGTGATCGGCATCAACTCGCAGATCGAGACCGGCGGCAGCGGTGGCGGCAGCGTCGGCATCGGTTTCTCGATCCCGATCAACACGGCCAAGGCGCAGATCACGACGCTCGAGAAGGGCGGCACGGTCCGCGGTGCCTACCTCGGCCTCACCTCGCGTACGATTGACGGCTCGCTGACCGCGCTGAACCTGCCGGTGAAGGCGGGGGCACTCGTGGAAAGCGTACAGCCTGGCACGGCCGCAGCAAAGGCGGGCATCCGCGGTGGCAAGGTCAGCACCACGACCGAAGAAGGCCAGGTGGCGGTCGGCGGCGACATCATCGTCTCGATCGACGGCAAGGCCGTCAACAGCTCGCAGGAACTCGCCGAAGACATCGAGGCGAAGAAGCCGGGCGACACGATCAGTGTCGGCCTGTGGCGCGCGGAGGGCGGCGCGAAGTATTCGCGCTTGACCGTCAGCGCCAAGCTGGGTGAACGACCGAACTCGGTCGAAAACCCGAACACGCCCGAAGGCTAGGCGGCCGGCTCCAGGCTCGCCGCGGCGCCATCTCGCTACGGTTTGAGATATGGACGAGACCGCTCCGCGCGTGAAGATCTGCGGCATCACGACCCTCGCCGACGCGCAGCTCGCGACGGAGCTGGGGGCGTGGGCGCTTGGGATGATCTTCTATGAGGGCTCGCCGCGGCGCTGCTCGCTGGCGGACGCCCAGTTGATCGCCAGGACGCTGCGCCGGCGTGTCGAGCTTTGCGGCGTGTTTGTGAACGCGCCGCTCGAGCAGATCACCGGCGATTGCGATGAGCTGGGGCTGAGCTTGGTGCAGCTGCACGGCGACGAGGGCCCGTCGTTCTGCGCGGAGGTGGCGCGCAGGACGGGCGCGCGCGTGATCAAGGCAGCGCAGGTGGCCGGCTCGGGCGACGTGCGCGATCTCGAGCGCTACCACGTCGACTTCCACCTGCTGGACGCGCGCGCGAAGGCGGTGGCGCGGCAGGGGATGCGCGGCGGCACGGGCGAGACGTTCGATTGGGGCCTCGTGAGCGCGCGGCGCTCGAAGGTCCCGCTGATCCTCAGCGGCGGCCTCACGCCGGAGAACGTCGCTGACGCGATCTCGGTGGTGCGCCCTTACGCGGTCGACACGGCGAGCGGCACCGAGAGCGCGCCCGGTCACAAGGACCCCGAGCGGCTGCGGGCGTTCTTCGCGGCGGTCGCTCAGACCCGCGAGGAGCCGGTGACCACCGGTCAGCCGGCGTGAGCGCCGACGGCTACGCGCCGGGGCTCGAGCATCGCTTCGGGCCCTACGGCGGGCAGTTCGTGCCAGAGACGCTGATGCCGGCGCTGGCCGAGCTCGAGCAGGCATGGCAGGCCGCCCGTAGCGACCCGTCCTACCGCGCGGAGCTGGACGGCCTGTTGCGGGACTTCGGCGGGCGCCCGACGCCGCTTTATCGCGCGCGCCGGCTCTCCGAGCGGGTCGCACACCCCGTGTATCTGAAGCGCGAGGACCTCAACCACACGGGCTCTCACAAGCTCAACAATGCGCTCGGCCAAGCGCTGCTGGCCAAGCGCATGGGCAAGCGGCGGATCATCGCCGAGACCGGCGCAGGCCAGCACGGCGTGGCTACCGCGACGGTGTGCGCGCTGCTCGACATGGAATGCGTGGTTTACATGGGAGTGGAGGACACGCGACGGCAGCGGCCGAATGTACAGCGTATGCAGCTGCTGGGCGCGACGGTCGAGCCGGTGGACGCGGGGGCGAGGACGCTGAAGGAGGCGACGTCGGCGGCGATCCGCGACTGGGTGACCAACGTGCAGAGCACGCACTATGTGATCGGCTCGGCGGTCGGACCTGCGCCGTATCCGGCGCTGGTCCGCGACCTGCAGCGCGTGATCGGCGACGAGGCGCGCGCGCAGATACTCGAGCGCGAGGGCAGGCTGCCGGCTCGGGTGGTGGCGTGCGTGGGCGGCGGCTCGAACGCGATCGGGATCTTCACGGCTTTCATCGCCGACGAGCAGGTCGCGCTCGTGGGTGTGGAGGCGGGCGGCGAGGGCATCGACACCGACCGCCACGGAGCGCCGCTGACCGTCGGCGGGCGCCCGGGCATCCTGCATGGCTCGCGCTCGGCGGTGATGCAGGACGAGGAGGGCCAGATCGTGCAGGCGCACTCGATCTCGGCCGGACTCGACTATCCCGGCGCGGGACCCCAGCACGCCTACCTGCGCGACACGGCGCGCGCGCGGTATGTGGCGGTGACCGACGCGCAGGCCCTGGCCGCCTTTCGCGAGCTCGCGCGCCTGGAGGGCATCATTCCCGCGCTCGAGACCGCGCACGCGCTGGCATGGGTGCTCGCGCACCCTGAAGGGCATACCCTGGAGGGCACAGGCAGGCAGGACGACGGCGAGCTCGACCTCGTGTGCCTGTCGGGTCGCGGCGACAAGGACCTGGCGGAGGTGCTCGCCGGCGGCGAGGCCTGAGCGTGGTGAAGCTGGGATGAGCGCCGTGCAGAGCAGCGGCATCGAGCGTCTGGCGCGCGCGTTTGCGGACACGAACAAGCGCGCGGCGCTGATGCCGTACGTGATGGGCGGCTTTCCAACGCTGGCCGAGTCGCTGCGGATCGGCGAGGCGTGCGTGCAGGCGGGAGCGGACGTGATCGAGCTCGGCATGCCGTACTCGGATCCGCTGGCGGACGGTCCCGTGATCCACGCCGCCGGCACGCGCGCGCTCGCTGCGGGCGCGAACGTGGCAGGAGTGCTCGAGGTCGCGCACGCCCTGTCGGCGAGCGTTCCGGTGGCGCTGATGTGTTACGCGAACATGGTGTTCGCCCCGGGCGTGGATGCGTTCGTCGAGCGGCTCGCGCGCAGCGGCGCATGCGGGATGATCGTGCCCGACCTGCCCCACGGCGAGGCTCCGGAGGTGCTCGAGGCATGCGATCGGCACGGGATCGCGCTGATCCCGCTGGTGGCGCCGACGACGACGCCCGAGCGACTTGCGGCGATCGGAGCGGACGCGCGGGGTTTCATGTACACGGTCTCGGTGGTCGGGACCACGGGCGAGCGCCAGGCGCTAGGCGCGGACCTCGCCGAGATCCTCGCGCGTGCGCACGCGAGCACGGAGGTGCCGGTGGCTGTCGGCTTCGGGATCGGGACGCCGGAGCAGGCGCTTGACGCAGCCGAAGCGGGCGCGGACGGGGTGATCGTGGGCACGCGGCTGGTGCGCGCCGCCGGCGAAGCGGCCGATCCGGCGGAGGCGGTAGGCACGGTGGTGGGCGAGCTCGCCGCGGGTCTGGCCGCGACCGACGGGCGAACGGCCAGCTAGGATTCCCGGCGCATGGGATTCGTCATGACCATCACCGGTGGCCTCGTCCTCTGGATCGTGTTCTGGGCGACCGGTACGAGCGGCTTCGACAGCTTCATGCTTGCCGCCGCGGTGATCCTGGTCGGCGCGGCGATGAAGGTCCTCTCCGGCTATCTGCCCGGCCGTCGCAGCTAAGCGCGCCGTGCTCGCGCGCTGGCTGGGCCTGGTTGCTCTCGCCGCCGTGGTGGTGCTCGGCGTGTCCGGCTGCGGCGGTGTAACGGTCTCCGATGTGGCCGAAGCGACCGGCGGCCAGCTGACCGTCTACTCGAGCTTGCCGTTGCACGGGCCCTCGGCTGCGGCCTCCGAACAGATCGTCGATGGCGAGAAGCTGGCGCTCGCCGACGCGGGAGCTCACGCCGGAAGGTTCAAGATCGGGTACGTCTCGCTCGACGACTCGAGCCCTGCGAGCGGCCAGTGGAACCCGGGCATCACGGCGACCAACGCGAAGACCGCCGCGCAGGACACGAGCACGATCGCTTATCTGGGAGACCTCGACTCGGGAGCGACGGCGCTGTCGCTGCAGTTCATCAACGAGGCGGGGATTCTGCAGATCAGCCCGGCGAGCCCCTACGTCGGGCTGACGTCGTCGCTGGAAGCCGGGCAGGACGAGCCCGAACGCTTCTATCCGAGTGGCAAACGTACGTTTGTGCGCCTGCAGCCGGGTGACATCGGCCAGGCGGAGGCGCAGATTCAGCTGATGAAGTCCCTCGGCGTGCAGCGGCTGTACGTGCTCGATGACCAGGAACCGTTCGAGATGCCGCTCGCCGACATCGTCGCCGACTTCGCAGAGCGCGCGGGCATCACGGTCGTGACGCACGACAGCATCTCGACCGCGCCCGAAGCGGTGTTCACCGGGGCGGTCGAAAAAATCGTCGAAAGCCACGCGCAGGCGGTGTTCCTCGCGGGCAGCGAAGGACCGGGGACGGTCGCGCTGTGGCGCGATCTGTACCGAGCGGATCCGAGCCTGCTGCTGCTCGGCTCGAGCTCGCTGGACGGCGAATCGTTCACCTCCCAGATCGGCGCCGCGGGGGCGAACACATACCTGACGACGCCCCTGCTGCCCGTCCGCCTGTATCCGCCCGCCGCGCAGAGCGTGCTGCGCCATTACCGCAGCGTCTTCGGCGCCGCGGGCGGCCCCGACGCGCTGTACGGGTACGAGGCGATGGAGCTCGTGCTCGACGCCGTGAGGAGGTCGGGCGCGCGCGGCAACGACCGCCAGACCGTGATCGCGCATGTGTTCGACACGAGGAAGCGCAACTCGGTGCTCGGGCGCTACTCGGTGCAGTCCAACGGCGAAACCACGCTGTCGCGCTACGGCGTCGATCGCGTGAGCGCCGGTCGCCCCGTGTTCCTGCGCGCCGTCCCGATCGGCTCGACTGTCCCTTAGAGCCTCTTGGAACCCCGGTGGCGGCTCAGCCGCCGGCGGGCACCAGGCCGAGAACCAGCCGCAGGCGCTGCACGCCGCCGCCGAGTTCGTGCCCGCCGCCGGCGAGCGTTGTGAGCGAACGCAGGTAGGGGACGAACTTGGCGATCGAGGGAGCTTCGATCAAGCCGACTCCTTCGAGCAGTCCCAGGAACGTCGGAAAGTCGACGATCAGGCTCGGCTGGATGCCTTCTCCGAGGCTCGCCGCCGCTGCGCTTCGCGCCCCGGCGGCGGACATCGTGCTGGGCGGGTCCAGGGCGGTCCTGACCGACCCTTCCCCGACGCCGAGCACGAACTTCGCCTGCCCGGCGGCGTCGCGGCCGGCGGCGATGTCGAGCACGACCGGCAGGCCGGTGATCCGTGCGCCGATCGCCGCTTCGGTGCCTGGAATCCTCACTGGCGAGACCGATCCACCGCCCTTGCTCAGCAGCGTGCCGAGCTCGCCGACGGCGGCGCGCGAGCGCGCGGCGTTCTTCGACGTGATCGTCACGGCGGCCTTCAGTTCGAGCAGGCTCGCGCCACTCGCGAAGATCCCGGCCGAGCCCATCCAGCTGGCGAACTGGCTCCTGGCCTGCGCGCTGGGTGCGCCCATCAGGCGCAGCGGCGTGACCAGACCCTGGATCAGTCCGGTGATCGTGAGGCCGGCGGACCCTTCGGGGGGCCCGCCCGCGAGCGTGCTCGGAAGCGACGAGAGCGTCTGCAGGCCCTGTGCGTCTTCGCCGAGGGTCGTGCCGACGTGGCCGAGTCCGATCGCCAGCCACGATTCGCCTGGGAGTTCATTGAGCGCCTCAGCGCCTTCGGGGTCGGACGCGAGCAGTCCCGCTGCTCCGCCGGCCGAGCTGCCTGCGCCCAAGGTGTCGGCGTCGAGCGTCAGCGAGCTCGCGTCGGGCACGAGCGAGATGTTCGCCTGCCGCGTGCCCGCGAGCAGACGCACGAGACCGGCCGCGCCTTCCTTGCCGGCGCCTGCCTGGGTCGCCGCTGCCTGGGCGGCGCCGGCCGGGTTCGAGTACACGTGCGCGAGCAGGTCGGCGGGAGCCGCGGCGAGGAGCTTCGCGTAGGCGCTCGTGGCCGACAGGGCGCCGGCGCCGTGGGTCGTTTCGATCACGTCGCGCAGCCCCGATTCGCTGCCGATGACGGCGAAGCGGTCGACGAGCCCGAAGGCAACGCCTTCGGAGTTGACCTCGTAGCGGACACGGCGATAGCTCGTCGCGTGCGCGCCGGCCTTGGCGGCCTGCGTCGTGAGGAACGAGCTCGCCTTGGCGGCGTCGCTGGTGTCCAGGACGATCGCCCCCTGGGCGCGGCCCGCACCGAATGCGAAGGCGCCTGAGCTCGAGCCTCCGAGCAGGCCCTGGGCGAGTTGTCCGGGCAGGGCGCGGGCGTTGCTCAGCGAGGTGAGGAAGACGCCCGCTTGGGCTCCCAGCCAGGGCGCGAGGTCACGCTGAAAGTCGAGCGTGGCCGAGCCGGGTGTCTGCAGCGCTCCGACGAGGCGCGCGTACGGGTCGGCCTGGTGGCTGAGCGCCTTGCCGGCTGCGAGCGCGTTCGTCTCGAGCGTCCCCGTCGGGCGAACGGTCGCGCCCGCATAGAGGACCGCTGCCGCGGGCACGGCGGTGGCAGGGTCGGCCGCGGTGCCGGGTGTGCTGCTCGATCCGCAGCCCGCGAGCGCGCACCCGCATAGCGCCAGCAGCGCAGTGCAGGCGAGCAAGGCACCTACGCGCGCTGGGCGGCGTCGGGTTGGCGGGGGGGAGGGGGTCGCGGGCACGGGGTTCTTTCGGGTCCGGGGGTGGCGGCGGACGCGATCGTAGCGCTGACGTCGGATTCCGGCGCCGGCGCGTCGATTTGCAAGCGCGCTTTCTTCTCGCGTTGCTGCAGGGCGCGTTGCACGTATCCGCGCCGTGCGCGCTGCGCTGCGGATGGCGCAGAAGGCGCGTGGTTGCAGGGGTTTTCGAGACGGTTGCGGTCTCGGAACGTCGAAGTGGGAGAAGATGTGCAAATGGGGTTGCATTGTGGGAGAAAGTGGGATATGTTCGCCCGCAGCGAGCCGGGGTGGAGGAGCTCCTCCCACTCCTCCACCGCGGCTCGGTTATCCAGCTTGGAGCTCACTTGGTTCCCTTCCGCGGCACCTTCGACCACACCCTCGACGCGAAGAACAGGCTCACCGTCCCGGCTCGCTACCGGGCCGCGCTGGCCGACGGAGTGGTGCTCGCGATGCCGGTCGATTTGAAGCCGTGCGTGGGTGTCTGGCGCCCGGAGGAGTACGAGCGCTACACGCGGCGGGCGCTGGCCGAGCTGCCGCCGCTGTCGCCGCGGCTGACCGAGCTCGAGCGCTTCTTCTACGGCAGCTCGCACGACGCCGAGCTCGACTCCGCGGGGCGGATCATGGTCCCGGGCTTTCTGGGCGAGCACGCGGCGCTCGTCAAGGAGGTCGTGGTGGTGGGTGTCGGCGACCGCCTGGAGTTGTGGGCCAGGGACGCTTGGAACGAACATCGATCGACGCTGCTGAGCGGCGTAGCGGAGGTGACCGCGCGTGTCGACGACGCTGCTTGACGGCAGGGATGCGTGCGAGCGAGACAGTCGTGCGCCCGAGCTCGTACGGCGCAGGCGTGGCTCGGGTGACTCCGATCGTCCCTCGCGCGGCCGCCGCGCGGGCGTCGCGCCGGCGCCGGGCGCGGGGGGCGTCTCCGCGGAGCAGGCGCGGCACACGCCGGTCCTGGCGAACGAGCTGCTCGAGTTGCTCGCCCCCAAGCCCGGCCAGCTCGCGATCGACTGCACGTTCGGCGACGGTGGCCACGCGCGTCTGGTCGCAGAGCGATTGGGGCCGACCGGGACGCTGGTGGCGATCGACCGCGACCCGCTGGCCGAGCAGCGCTTCGCGGAGCTCGCGGCCGAGACCGAGTGCTCGCTGCGCTTCATCCGCTCGGGCTACGCCGAGGCGCTTGAGCTGCTCGCCGGTGAAGGCGTGCGCGCGGACATCGTGTACTTCGACCTGGGCATGTCCTCGATGCAGGTCGACACGCGCGAGCGCGGCTTCTCCTACTCCTACGAGGCGCCGCTGGACATGCGCATGGACCCGACGCAGGAGCTGAGCGCGCGTCAGCTGATCGCCGAGTGGGACGAGCGTCGTCTGGCGCATGCGCTGCGCGACTACGGCGAGGAGCGCCACGCGAACGCGATCGCTCGCGCGATCGTCCGCCGCCGCGAGCAGGCGCCGATCGAGACGACGCTCGAGCTGGTGGACACGATCAACGCCGCGCTGCCGGCGCCTGCCCGCTTCGGAGGCGGACATCCGGCCAAGCGCTCCTTCCAGGCGCTGCGGATCGCCGTCAACGACGAGCTGGCACAGCTCGATCGTGCTCTGCCTCGCGCCTGGGGCCTGCTGCGCGAGGGTGGTGTGCTCGCGGGCATCTCGTTTCATTCGCTCGAGGACCGGCGCGTGAAGCGCTTCCTCGCCGATCGCGCCCGCGGCTGTATCTGCCCGCCCGACCTGCCGGTGTGCGTGTGCGGTCGCGAGCCGCAGGGGGCGTTGCTGAGGCGTCGCTCGATCGTGGCCTCCCCGCAGGAGCTCGCACGCAACCCGCGCGCCGCCTCGGCACGGCTGCGCGCCGCCAGGAAGCTAACCGACGATCGCGAGCTCGAGTCATGACCCCGCTTGGCGCCGCGGCTGCGGCTGGCGCTGCGTCGCCCGCGACCCGTGCGCGTAGCAGCGCGCCCGCGCGCCCCCGCGTTGCTCCGCCCCGGCCAAGGCGGGTGTCCGGTCCCTCCCGGCCTCCGGTCCGCCCTCCCGCCCGCCCCCCGGCGAAGCGCAGCTCACGACCGAGCTCGCGCGCGCAGGCCGAATACGGCCTCGTGCCGGGCCTGCTTGGCGCCCTCGACGGGGTCTCGCGTAGCGGCGCGCTCGACCGCCTGATCCGCGGACGCATCTGGATCGGCGTGATCACCTTCGCGCTGATCGGCATCGTGACGCTGCAGCTGCTCGTGTTGCAGCTGAACGCCAGCATCGGCCGCTCGCTGGTGCGCGAGGCCCAGCTGCAACGCGCGAACGCCACACTCAGCATCGAAAGCTCGGAACTCGCGGGCGGCGAACGCGTTGAGGCGCAGGCCGCGCACCTCGGTATGCAGCTCGTGGCACCGGGCGCGCTTCGCTTCCTGACGGGGAACCCCCGCGCCGACATCGCCCGCGCGGCGGCGACCCTCAAGGCGCCTGTGCACGCCGCCGCGAGCTCTCCTGAAGCCGGCGCGACGCCGCCGGCCGCCGGTACCGGTACCGCCGCCCCCGCATCGGCGACGCCAACCGAACCGTCGCCCTCGCAGTCCACGAGCCCGACCGGGGAATCGGGTTCGAGTGAAACCGCGGCCGGTGCGCCATCCTCGGCGGGGGTCAGCCCGAGCGCCTCGAGCACATCCTCGGCAACGTCTGCGACCGGGGCGTCCACGTCGAGCGAACCGCCGTCCGGCGCTGCCGTGGCGCAAGCAGGCGGCGTGGGCAGCGGCCAGCCCAACGGCGGGGGGTAGCGGGTGGCAGCCGTCCAGCGTCGCGTGGGGGGGATCTTCGCTGCGTTCTTGTTACTGCTCGTCCTGGCGGCCGGGCGGACGCTGTATCTGGGGGTCGTGCGCGGGGCGACCCTGCGACAGGCCGCGAGCAACGAGCAGCTGTCGACCGAAGCTGTAAGCGCGCCGCGCGGCACGATCACAGACCGAAACGGCGTCGATTTGGCGATCTCCGAACCGGCCCAGGACATCTCCGCCGATCCGTACCTGATCAGCGACCCGCTCGGTGCCGCGCGGCAGCTCGCACCGTTGCTCGCCCAGACGCAGTCGAGCTTGCTGAGCGAGCTCTCCGAACACCGCGGCTTCGTCTACCTCGCGCGATCGCTGCCGGCGCGTGCGGCGCAGTCGGTGCTCGCGCTGAAGATCGCAGGTGTGACGGGTACGCCGGTGATGCGCCGGGTGTATCCGCGCGGCGCGCTCGCCGCGCAGGTGCTCGGGATGGTCGGTACCGAAGGCGGCGGACTGGCCGGTCTCGAGTACTCGCACAACGCGCAGCTCGCCGGGCGCTCAGGCGAGCGGCGGGTGGTCAGCGACGCCCACGGACAGCCTGTGTCAATCAGCGAATCGCGTCAGGTGCTGCCCGGCAAGTCGCTAACGCTGACGCTCGACACCAACATCCAGCAGCGCGCCGAAGACGTGCTCGCAGCGGTCGGGCGCGTGTATGAACCGAAGAACGCGACCGCGATCGTGATGGACCCGAACACCGGAGGGGTGCTCGCGCTGGCGAACTGGCCACAGGTCAACGCCAACGATCCGAGCGCCTACCCGCAGGAAGACATGGCAGACCGCGGGGTCGGCTTCGCCTATGAACCGGGATCGACGTTCAAGATCGTGGCTGTCTCCGGCGCGCTCCAGGCGGGTCTGATCACGCCGAGCTCGACCTTCAACGTGCCCGACCAGATCCAGGTCGCCGAAAAGACGATCCACGACGACACCGAACACCCGGAAGAGATGCTCACCGCCGGGCAGATCCTCGCGCGCTCTAGCAACGTCGGCGCGATCACGATCGCCAAACTGGAGGGACCGGACACGTTCAACCACTGGGTGCACAGCTTTGGCTTCGGCAGGCCAACTGGGGTTGGCCTGCCGGGTGAGGAACCGGGCGTGACGCTGTCGCCGGCTCAGTACTCGGGCTCGTCGATCGGCAACCTGCCGATCGGTCAGGGAGAGCTCGTGACGCCGATTCAGATGGCGAGCGCCTACGCGGCGATCGCCGACGGCGGCATTCTGCGCGCGCCCCGGATCGTGCGCGCCGTCGGCGGGCGCACGCTGCCCATGGCACCCGGTCACCGCATCCTCTCAAGCGCCGTGGCCGCCGAGGTGCGAGACATGCTGAAGGGAGTGCTGGGACCGGAAGGGACTGCCAGCCAGGTCTCGATCCCCGGCTATCAGCTGGCCGGCAAGACGGGCACCGCCAGCAAGGTCGACACCGAAACGGGCGAATACTCGAAGAGCAAATACATCGCTTCATTCATCGGCTTCGCGCCGGCGGCGGACCCGAAGCTGCTGTGCGCCGTGGTCGTGAACGAACCGCAGTCGGGCTCGATCTTCGGCGGTACGGTCGCCGCTCCGGCGTTCGGCCAGATCATGAGCTTCGCCCTGCCGTATCTGGGAATCGCACCGGGTTAGCGTCAAGGTTCTGGCCCTCCTACCCCTCGACTAGCATCAGCGCATGCGACTCGACGGGTTGATCGCGGCCGAGCTGGCCGGCGAGGCGGCCGGCGTGGAGATCACGGGTCTCGCCTACGACAGCCGCGATGTGGCGCCCGGAGACCTGTTCTTCTGCGTCAGCGGCTTTCGCAGCGACGGCCACGACTTCGCCGCGGAGGCGGTGCGGGCGGGCGCCGCGGCGCTCGTCGTCGAGCGCCGGCTCGATCTGGGGGTGCCGGAGGTCCTGGTCGAGTCGGCACGCGCAGCGATGGCGCCCGCGGCCGCGGCCTTCTACGGCGATCCGGCGCGCGAGCTGGGCGTGGTGGCGGTGACGGGGACCAACGGCAAGACGACGACCGCCTACCTGGTGCGGGCCCTGCTCGAAGCGACGGAGATGCAGTGCGGGCTGCTGGGCACGGTCAAGTCGGTGGTCGGCGGAGATGAGCGGATGGTGGCTCGCACGACGCCCGAGGCGATCGACCTGCAGGCGGACCTGCGGGCGATGCTCGACGGCGGCGACCGCGCCTGCGCGATGGAGGTCTCCTCGCACGCGCTCGAGCTGGGACGCGTGGACGCGATTGCATTCGCCGTCGCGGTGTTCACCAACCTGACGCAGGACCACCTCGACTTCCACGCGAGCATGGAGGATTACTTCCGGGCCAAGCGGCGGCTGTTCGTGCCTGTCGCGCCGGCGGTGAGCGTGATCAACGTGGGCGACGAGTATGGGCGGCGTCTCGCGGGCGAGATCGAGGGGGCGATCACGTTCGCGGTGGACGCGCCGGCCGACTACAGCGCCACGGATCTCAGCTGCGGGCTGGACGGCTGCCGCTTCACGCTGAGCACGCCCACCGGATGGCGCGAGGTGTCCCTGCCGATGCCCGGACGCTTCAACGTCGCCAACGCGCTGGGCGCGCTCGTCGCGGCAGAGGCGCTCACCGGCGAGCTTGACGTGCTCGTCGCGGCGCTCGAGCGCGGCGTGCGGGTGCCGGGGCGCTTCGAGCCGGTCGACGCCGGCCAGCCTTTCGCCGTTCTGGTCGACTACGCGCACACCCCCGACTCGCTCGAGAACGTGCTCGCCGCGGCGCGCGAGCTTGTCGCCGAAGGCGCCGAGCAGGGCCGCGTGCTGTGCGTGTTCGGCGCCGGTGGCGACCGCGACCGCGGCAAGCGCCCGTTGATGGGCGCGATCGCCGAGCGTCTGGCCGACGTGGCGATCGTGACCTCCGACAACCCCCGCTCCGAGGACCCGCAGCGAATCATCGAGGAGATCATGGCTGGCGTCGCCGCGAGCGGTGACGAGCAGGCTGCGCACCGGCGCGCCCGGCGAACGGGCCGCAGCGGGACGGCGCACGTGCGCACGGTCGCCGACCGGCGCGCTGCGATCGAGCAGGCGATCGCGATCGCACGGCGCGGCGACGTGGTGGTGATCGCGGGCAAGGGTCACGAGCAGGGGCAGGAGTTCGCCGACGGGCGCAAGCTGCCGTTCGACGACGTATCGGTTGCGCGCGCCGCGCTCGAGCAGCGACAGCAGGAGGCGGCGATCGCAGCTGAGCGTCCGCAGACCTCCGTCGACGGCGCGCAGGCGGGCGCCCGGTGAGGGATTGGGACGCTCGCCATCTCGCTGCAGCCGCCGGCGCTAGCGTCGTGCGCGCGCCGTCCGGAGCGCCGGCGCCGTCTGTGGTGCAGGGCGATTCGCGTGCGCGGCCCGGCCCGGTGGGCGTGAGCATCGATTCGCGCACGCTGCAACCGGGCGAGCTGTTCGTGGGGCTCCCCGGCGAGCGAGTGGATGGCGGCGCGCACGCAGCGCAGGCGCTCAAGGATGGTGCGTGGGGCGTGCTGGTGGCGGGCGAGCACGCCCGCGAGGCTGTCGCCGCGACCGGCGTCGGGCCGGCCGGCGCGGTGGGCGCGGTGCTCGCGCACGACGATCCGCTGGCGGGACTGCAGAAGCTCGCCCGCGCGTGGCGGCGGGAGCTGCGGGCAAGGGGGGCGATGGTGGTCGCGATCACCGGCTCGACCGGAAAGACCTCGACCAAGGACATCCTCGCGGCGCTGCTGGTGGCGCGCCTACGCGTCGCCGCGAGCCCGGCGAACCTCAACACCGAGATCGGGCTGCCGCTGGCGCTGCTCGGCGCGCCGGCTGACACGGAGCTGCTCGTGCTCGAGATGGCGATGCGCGGGGCGGGCCAGATCGCCGAGCTGACGGCGATCGCCGAGCCCGATGTCGGCGTGATCGTCAACGTCGGGCCCGCGCACCTCGAGTTGCTCGGGTCACTCGATGCGATCGCGGCGGCCAAGGCGGAGCTGATCGCGGGGCTCGCGCCGGGCGCGAGCGTGGTCGTCCCGGCGGACGAGCCGATGCTCGCACGCCACCTGCGCGCGGAGCTGCGCACGATCACCTTCGGCGAGGGCGGCGCGGTACGGCTGCTCGCGCATCGCGCGGACGGCGCCGTCGTGATCGACGCCGAGGGCGAGAGGATTGAGCTGCAGCCTTCGTTCAGGCAGGCCTACAACCTGCGCAACCTGCTGGCCGCGGTAGCCGCCGCGCGGGCGCTCGGCTATACCCCGCGCGGACGTATCGACGTGCGCTTCTCGGCGCTGCGCGGGCAGCGCGAGGAGCTGCGTGGCGGCGTGGTGCTGATCGCCGACTGCTACAACGCCAACCCAATGTCCATGCGAGCGGCGATCGACGATCTGGCCGAGGCGGCTCCCGGGCGCCGCGTAGCCGTGCTCGGGGACATGCTCGAGCTCGGGCCTGAAGCGTCGCTGCTGCATCGTGAGATCGGTGCGCTTGCGCGGGAGCGCGGTGTCGAGCTGCTGGTGACGGTCGGCGCGCTGGCGGGCGAGATGCGCACGCGATTTGAGGGGGAGAGCTACGCCGTGGCCGATGTGAAGGCGGCAGCGGAGCTGCTTCCGGGGCTGTTGCGCGAGGGCGACACGGTCCTCGTGAAGGGCTCTCGCGGGGTCGGACTCGAGCGGCTGCTCGAGCGTCTTCGCGAGGAAATGCCCCCGGTGCTAGCGCGGGCACGCGAGGAGCGGGAGCCGGGTATCGGCGTCGCGTCGGAGCCGCGCTGAATGGGCCGCATTCTCTTCGGGGGCACGGCCGCGCTGCTGATCTGCATCTTCCTGAGCCCCAAGTTCATCGAGTTCCTGCGCAGGCGCGAGTTCGGCCAGCAGATCCGCGAGGACGGACCACAGGGCCACCACCAGAAGGCCGGGACGCCGACGATGGGCGGGATCATCATCTTCCTTGCGGTCGGCGTCGCGTTCCTGATCCTGACCGAATTCGAATGGCGCTCGATCGGGGTGTTCGGCGCGGCGATCGCATGCGCGCTGCTCGGCTTCGCCGACGATTACATCAAGCTCGTTCGGCGCCGCTCACTCGGGTTGCGGGCGCGAACGAAGCTCGGAATAACGATCGCGATCTCGCTGGGACTGTGGTTCGTGGCGGTACACGAGGCGCACCTGCCGACAAACCTGCAGCTGAACTTTGTGGACTATCACGTCGAGCTCGGCCCGCTGTTCCCGCTGCTGATCTATCTCGTGGTGGCCGGCACCACCAGTGCGGTCAACCTCACAGACGGTCTCGACGGCCTCGCCGCCGGCTGCGCGGCGATCGTGTTGCTCGCGTACGTCGGCATCACGTTCCTGGCGGGCGACTTCGACATGGCGATGCTCGCCGGCTGCCTGGTCGGGGCGTGCATCGGGTTCCTCTGGTACAACGCCTTTCCGGCGACGATCTTCATGGGCGACACCGGCTCGCTCGGTCTCGGCGGCGCGATCGCCGGCCTGGCGGTGATGACCAAGACCGAGGTGCTGCTGATCCTGCTCGGTGGCATCTTCGTGATCGAGGCGCTGTCCGTGGCGATCCAGGTGATCTCCTTCCAGATGACGCGCAAGCGCGTGTTCCTGATGGCGCCGATCCACCACCACTTCGAGCTGAAGGCGTGGTCTGAGACAAAGATCATCCTGCGCTTCTGGATAGTCGCCTCGATCTGCGGCGCGATTGGGTTCACGATCTACCGCCAAAGCCGCGGGGTGTAGGGAACCGCTGACCGGCGCGACGCTTTGTCCTCGGTCGCTCGCGTGCGAAGCACGCCACGCTCCCTGCGTCCGCGCGTCGCTTGGTCATCGATCCCCTACACCGGTGGTTTTACGCTGACCGGCGCGACGCCGTGAGCGGGAGGCTTCAAGCACTGGATGTCGAAGTGAGCATGGATGCCATCAGTGCGAGGGAAGGGACGCCCGTCGACCTCCAAGCCCGCCGGGAAGAAGGGCGGCAAGCGCACGGGCCGCAAGCGCGCTCCACAGGCGCGCGCCCAGTCGCTCGAGCACCGCATCCTGTTGACGGCGACGCTGTGCCTGATGGCGTTCGGCGCCGTGATGGTCTACAGCGCGTCCTCGGCGACGTCGCTGCTGCAGGGCGGCGGCTACGGCGGCACCTACCTGATCAAGTTCGCGATCTACGGCGCGATCGGCCTCGTGTTGATGCGCGTGCTGGCGCGAGACGGAGTCGCGAAAGTGCACAGCATCACGGCGCCGCTGCTGGGCGTGTCGTTCGTGCTGGTGCTCGCCGTGCACATCCCGCATGTGGGCGTGAGCGTGAACGGCGCCCGCCGGTGGATCGGACCGAGCAGCTTCCAGTTCGAGCCCTCCGAGCTGATGAAGCTCGCGCTCGTGCTGTATGTGGCGACGCTGCTGGCGAAGCGCCCGCGTCAGGTTCACGATCTGCGCGAGCTGGCGAGGCCGCTGCTGGTGGTCGTGGGCTCGGCGAGCCTGCTGGTTTTCTCCGAGCCCGATCTCGGCACTGCGATGGTGATCGCGTTCGCGGTCTGCGCGATGCTGATCGCCGCGGGCATTCCGCTTGGCAAGCTCGGTCTGATGGTCGCAACGGTGCTCGGCCTGGTGCTGCTCTACGCGATTGTGCAGCCATACGCGCGCGCCAGGCTGACGTCGTTCCTGGACCCGTGGGCGCACGCCTCCGGCAGCGGCTTCCAGGCTGTCCAAGGGCAGATCGCGATCGGCTCGGGTGGCCTGTTCGGGGTCGGCCCGGGCGAGTCCGTGCAGAAGATCTTCTACCTGCCGGAGGCACAGACGGACTTCATCCTCGCTGTCATTGCCGAGGAGCTCGGCGCGATAGGAGTGTTCGCGCTGCTGTTCCTGTACGGGTTGATCGCCTACGCCGGCCTGCGCGCGGCGAAGGCGGCACGGAGCCTCTACAGCGCCCTGATCGCAGTGGGGGTCACCGCGCTGATCGTCTCGCAGGCGGCGCTCAATGCGTTTGCCGTACTGGGCCTCGCGCCGTTGACGGGTGTGCCGCTGCCGTTCGTGTCCTACGGCTCGAGCAGCATGGTGGTGATGCTGGCGGCGATGGGACTGTTGTTGAACGTCGCAGCGGGCGCAACCGGTCACGTGCGCGCGGTGGCACCGGTGCGGCGCGCACGCGAGCGCCCACAGCGTGCTCGCGCCGGCGACGCAGTCGAGCGCGAACCGGCACGATGGGACGATGACGGACGCTTCGAAGAGAATCGTGATCGCCGCGGGCGGGACCGCCGGGCACGTGGTGCCGGCGCTCGCGGTGGCGGACGCGCTGCGGGCTGACGGCGCCGAGGTCGCGTTCATCGGCGGCGGACGCGCGGAGGCCGAGCTCGTGCCCGCCGCGGGCTTTGAGCTACGCGCGATCACCGTGGCCGGGCTCAGCCGCGGGAATCCGCTGCAGGCGCTGCGGGCGCTGGCGCTGGCGGCCGTCGCGGTGCCCCGCGCGCGGTCGCTGCTGAGGGCGCTCGCTCCCGATGCGGTGATGGGCGGCGGCGGCTACGTGGCGGGCCCCGTCGGTATGGCTGCGCTGAGCATGCGCATCCCGCTGGTGCTGACCGAGGCCGACAGCCATCTCGGCCTGACCAACCGGCTGCTGGCGCCGTTCGCGCGGCGTGTGTGCCTGGCATTCGCGCTGCCGGGACGCGACGGTCGCCGCTACCGCGTGACCGGTCGCCCGGTGCCGCGGCACGAGCACGACCGCGCTGCGGCGCGCGCGCGCTTTGGTGTGCCCCCGGACGCGACCTGCGTGCTCGTGTTCGGCGGCTCGCTGGGCGCGCGCTCGATCAACCTCGCCGCGGTCGAAGCTTTTTCAGGCGCCCCGTTCCACGTCCTGCACGTCAGCGGACGTCGCGATCATGCGGAGCTCGCCGCGCGTGAGCTGCCGCTCGACTATGACCTGCGCGAGTACCTGCCCCTGGGTGACTTCGCCGACGCGCTGGCTGCGGCCGACCTCGTGGTCGCGCGCTCCGGCGGTTCGGTGTTCGAGATTGCCGCGAACGGGCTGCCGGCGGTGCTGGTTCCCTATCCGCACGCAGCGGCCGACCATCAGCGCGCTAACGCGCGGTGGATGGCGGACGCGGGCGCGGCGGTGGTGATCGACGACGCCGAGCTGACCGCTCGACGCCTGGGTGGCGAGGTCGCGGAGCTGCTGGCTGATCCATTGCGCCTGGCGGCGATGGCCGCCGCCTCGCGCGGGCTTGCCCGCCCCGACGCGGCGCGCGATGTGGCGCAGGAGCTACTCGAGGCGGCCTCATGAACACGCACGACGGTCTTGGGAGCGCAGCGCGATGAGCGCCCCATGGGCAGGGCGGCGCCTGCATTTCGTCGGTGTTGGTGGCGCCGGCATGAGCGGCTACGCACGCGCCGCGCACGCGCTCGGCGCTGAGGTCAGCGGCTCGGACGCTGCGGATGGCCCCTACCTCGAGCGGCTCGCGGCCGACGGGGTCCTGACGGCCCAGGTCGGTCACAGCGCGGAGAACCTTCCGGCCGGGACTGGGGTCGAGCTTGTGTACTCCTCGGCGGTCGGGGCGGAGAACGTCGAGCGCCGCGCGGCACGCGAACGCGGCATTCCCGAGCGCGCCCGGGCGGAGCTGCTCGCGGAGCTGAGCGCAATGCGGCGCACGATCGCGGTGGCCGGCACGCACGGCAAGACGACGACTGCGTCGATGATCGTTCACGCGCTGCGCGCCGCCGGTATGCGGCCGGGATGGCTGGTGGGTGCGCCCGTCGGCGGCGGCCTCGCCAACTCGGAGTGGAGCAGCGACGAATGGCTGGTGGTGGAGGCCGACGAGTCCGACCGCTCGATGCTCAGCCTCAGTGTCGAGATCGCGGTCCTGACCAATGTCGAGCTCGACCACCATGCGACATTCGCGTCGCTGGCGCAGCTGCAGGAGGCGTTTCGGGCGTTCCTGGAGCTTGCGCGAACGGCGATCGTCGTTTGGGACCGACCGCAGCTGCGGGCGCTCGCCGCGGCGGCCGGCGACGTAGAGCTCGTCGGCTACGACGTGCCCGAGCCGCTGCTGGTGCCGGGTGGATCGCGCTTTGACTGGCGCGGGCACGAGGTCGTGCTGGCGGTGCCGGGCGCCCACAACGCGCTCGACGCTGCCGCCGCGCTCGAGGCGGCGCGCATCGCGGGAGCGGAGCCCGCGCTCGCGATCGCCGGCTTGGCGGGCTTCGGCGGCGCGGGCCGTCGCTTTCAGCCGCTCGGCGAAGGGCCAAATGGATCGCTGCTGTATGAGGATTACGCGCATCACCCGAGCGAGATCGCCGCCACGCTGCGCGGGGCGCGGACGTTGCGCCACGCGCGACTGGTGGCGGTGTTCCAGCCGCACCTGTACTCGCGCACGGCCCTGCTGGCGAGCGAGTTCGGCCGTGCGCTCGCGCTCGCAGACGCGATCGTCGTTCTCGACGTGTATCCCGCGCGTGAGCGCGCGGAGGATCACCCGGGGGTGAGCGGCCTCGTGCTCGCGCGCTCGAGCGCCGACGCGGCGGCGGGCCGGCCCGTGTACTGGACGCCGCACTTCGCCGACGCCGAGCGCGTCCTACGCGGCGTGCTCGCCCGGGACGACCTATGCGTCGTGATGGGCGCCGGTGACGTTGACGTGCTGGGACGCGCGCTGGTGCGCTCATGAGCCCTCCCGCCGGTGTCGAGCGCGACTATCCGCTCGCGCGCCTGACGACCGTGCGCACCGGTGGCGCCGGCGAGTACTTCGCCCGCGCCGGCAGCGAGGCGCAGCTGCTCGCGCTGCTCGGTTGGGCCGGCGGCGAGGGCCTGGCGGTGAGCGTCGTGGGCTCAGGGTCGAACCTGCTGATCGCCGACGCGGGTGTGCGAGGTCTGGTCATGAAGCTCGACGGCGAGCTGGCGGCCATCTCCGTCGAGGGACAGCGGGTGCTGTGCGGCGGCGGTGCGCGCCTACCGGCGGTCGCCGCGCGCGCGGCCCGCGCCGGCCTGTCGGGTATCGAGTTCGGCGTCAACATCCCCGGTACGGTTGGCGGCGCAGTGCGGATGAACGCGAACGCGTATGGCGGGGAGCTCGAATCGGTGCTCGAGTGGGTACAGATCGCCACGGCGGCCGGACTGCAGCGCCGCGAGCCGCACGAGCTCGCGTTCGGCTATCGCCGTTCGGGTCTGCTCGACGGTGAGATCGTCCTACGCGCGAGCCTCGCGCTCGTGCCAGCGGACGTCACCGCGGTCAAGGACACGCTCGAAGAGATGCGACGCTGGCGCCACGAGGCCCAGCC
The DNA here is from genome assembly GCA_963737025.1 of uncultured Solirubrobacteraceae bacterium. Classification (GTDB taxonomy): domain Bacteria; phylum Actinomycetota; class Thermoleophilia; order Solirubrobacterales; family Solirubrobacteraceae; genus Palsa-744. The sequence continues at coordinate 638,713 of CAVTRA010000002.1, read as the reverse complement.
GCAAGGGATCAAGACGTTCGGCTCGACGTTCAAGAACCCCGATGACCCGCGCGCCGAGGGTCGCACTGCCGGCGTGCTGCTCGCCGACGCAGGCTGCAACGGGCTGGCGATCGGCGGCGCGCGATTCGCGCCCAAGCACGCCAACTTCATCGAGAACACCGGCAGCGCCACAACGGCGGAGGTGATCGCCGTGATGGCCGAGGGCCGTCGCCGGGTGCTCGAGCGCTTCGGCGTGGCGCTAGAGCCCGAGGTGCAGACGCTGGGGACCGTGCGCTTCCCGTGGTAGGGGTTCGCGGCGCAAGGTCGAAGACCCCGTGAATGAGTCGATCGTTCGTCGCCGCGCCTGCTCGCGGCCGAGCCGCTTCCCGTAAGAGCGGGCGTAGACGCGCACGAACGGCGCGTCGGCCGGCGTTCGGGCTACCGCGGCCACTGGCCGGTGGTGTGCGGCTGGCCCACGCGGGACTCGACTTCGTGTGGCACCGACGGTGGCTGCGAATCCCGCTGCTGGTCGCGCTGATCGCCGTACCGCTGCTCGGCTGCGGCTGGCTGTGGCTGCGCCAGTCCTCGTTCGTCGCGGTGCAGCGCGTGCAGATCAGCGGCGTGCACGGTCCGGAGGCGGCGGCGGTGGAGTCGGCGCTGACCGACGCTGCGCGCGCCATGAGCACGCTCGACGTGCACACCGGCGCACTGCTCGCAGCGGTGGCGCCGTTGCGCGTGGTCCGCGAAGTGCGCGCGGTGCCGATCGTTCCCCACGGCCTTCACATCGAGGTCGTGGAGCAACTGCCGGTGGCGGCGCTTCTCGCCGGAGGCGTGCGAACCGCCGTGGCGGCCGACGGCGTGGTGCTTGGACCGGCGCTGCTCTCGGGCTCACTGCCGAGCGTCGCCGGCACGGTCGAGCTCGCGGCCGGCAAGCGCGTGGGCGACGCGAATGTGCTCGGAGCTCTGGCTGTGCTGGGAGCCGCGCCGGCGCCGCTGGCACGACTCGCTGAACGAGCGTTCACAGGCCCCAACGGTCTCACTGTGGCGATGCGCAACGGGCTGCTCGTTTACTTCGGCGACGCTACGCGACCGCACGCGAAGTGGCTGTCGCTTGCACATGTGCTTGCCGACCCGAGCTCCGCGGGCGCGTCCTATGTGGACGTGCGCCTGCCATCGCGTCCGGCTGCCGGATTCCCCCCGGGTGTGACCGCTCCGAGCTCGAGCGCTGCGGCCGGCGCCGGCGCCGGAGGCGCGCAGGGCAGCGCGGAATCGACGGTTTCCGCACTCGCCGCGGGCCTCTCGAGCGGCAGCGCGGGGGTGTCGAGCGCCGGTACGGAAGCGCCCTCGACGGGCACGGAAGCGAGTGGTTCGTCCGCCCCCGGCGAATCCACGAGCAGCGAAACGAGCACGCCGGCCACCTCCACTGAAACCGCCGGCGGCGCAAGCGAAGCGTCCCCAACGGCGGCCACACCAGGGGGTTGACAGACACTAAACCTCAACTAGAGAGTTAGTACCATTGCCTACCCATTCTCAGGGTGGGGTCGAGAGTCTGGCGATCTGCAACGTTTGTTGCGAGACTGGCCGGGTTCGTTGACAGGGCGAAGTTCCCTGCATAACGTGCGCAATCCGGCGGTTCGGCGACCAGTATGCTGCGAACCCTACATTTCTACTGAAGGCTTCGGACGAACCATCATGGAGAGAAGCGGTAGCTACCTGGCTGTGATCAAGGTCGTCGGCGTTGGCGGCGGCGGTACGAACGCGGTCAGCCGCATGGTTGACGCCGGCTTGCGCGGCGTGGAGTTCATCGCGGCCAACACCGACGCCCAGGCGCTCGCCATGTGCGACGCCGACATCAAGCTGAACATCGGCCACGAGTCCACCAAGGGCCTCGGCGCCGGCGCCGACCCTGACGTTGGCCTCGCCGCCGCGTCGGAGTCGCGCGATGACATCAAGGAGGCGCTCAAGGGCGCGGACATGGTGTTCGTAACCGCCGGCGAGGGCGGCGGTACGGGCACCGGCGCCGCGCCGGTGATCGCAGAGATCGCCAAGAACGAGATTGGCGCGCTCACCGTCGGAGTCGTCACGCGCCCCTTCGACTTCGAGGGCTCCCAGCGGGGCCGCCAGGCGGTCGAGGGCATCGAGCGCCTGCGTGAGGTCGTCGACACGCTGATCGTGATCCCCAACGAGAAGCTGCTCGCGGTGGTAGAGCGGCGCACGTCGATGCTCGACGCGTTCCGCGAGGCGGACAACGTGCTGCGCCAGGGCGTGCAGGGGATCACCGACCTGATCACGATCCCCGGCCTGATCAACCTCGACTTCGCCGACGTGCGCACGATCATGCAGGACGCCGGCTCCGCGCTGATGGGCATCGGCACGGCCAGCGGCGAGACCCGCGCCGCCGACGCCGCCCGCGCGGCGATCTCCTCTCCGTTGCTGGAAGAGTCGGTCGACGGCGCCACAGGCATCTTGCTGAACATCACCGGCGGCAAAGACCTCGGTCTGTTCGAGGTCAACGACGCCGCAGAGATCATCCAGAACGAGGCCGACCCGAACGCCAACATCATCTTCGGCGCGGTGATCGACGAGGGCATGTCCGACGAGGTGCGAGTGACGGTAATCGGCACCGGGTTCGACCACCGCCCAGGGCGAAGCGCGCGCCGCGAGAGCCGCACCGGTCGTCCCGACCGCGGTCCGCGTATCAGCGATCGCCAGCGCTCGAACCTCGAGATCTCCGACGAGGACATCGACGTACCGCCGTTCCTGCGCTAGCTCAGCGACACGATGGCCGGCGCGCCTCTGCGTCCTCGATCGCTCGTGTGCTCGCGCACACTTCGCTCACTGCGTCCTTGATCCGCTTGACCCTCGTGCCGCTGAGTCGCATGTGTTCGAGAGGGACCGGATGGCGCATGCGCCATCCGCCGGGGCCGCACATGTGCGGCCCCGATGGGAGCGCACATGTGCGCTCCCACAGCCGGCGCATGCGCCGGCTGAACGGCGAAAGCTCAGGCCGCGTCATGCGCCGGCTGACCGACGAAAGATCAGGCAGCGAGGCTGCGTGAAGCGCGATCGACTCGCGCGCAAGATCTGCCGCGATCTGGACGTCGAGGCGCCGGAGGGGAGTCGTTGACCCGGCCAGGGCCTGTCTCCCCGCTAGCCTGCGGCACATGTCCTCCGCCGTCACCCTCCGGCGCACGCCGCTGTTCGACAGCCACGTCCAGGCGGGCGCCAAGCTCGTGGACTTCGCCGGGTGGGAGATGCCGATCCAATATCAGGGCGTGCTCGCCGAGCACATGGCCGTGCGCGAGGCGTGCGGGATCTTCGACGTCTCCCACATGGGCGAGATCGAAACCAGCGGCCCTGGTGCGCTCGAGTTGCTGCAGCGCCTGCTCTCCAACGACCTGGCCAAGCTCGCGCCCGCTGGCGCGCAGTACAGCGTCCTCTGCCGCGAGGACGGCGGCGTGCTCGACGACCTGTTCACCTACCGCCTCGGCGTCGACCGCTACCTCACGATCACAAATGCCGCCAACCACGTACGGGACCTGGCGTGGTTCAACGCCCACGCAATCGACATCCCTGGCGCCGAGGTGCGCGACCGGATCGACGACTGGGCGATGCTGGCCGTCCAGGGGCCGCTGGCGCGGGAGATCGTCCAGGCGATTTCCGACGCCCCGCTGCCGCCGCGCATGGTCGCCGAGCCGCGACGCCTCGCCGGCGCGCAGATGATCGTGTGCGGCACCGGCTACACGGGCGAGGACGGTGTGGAGCTGCTGTGCAGCTCTGAGGACGCCCCGGCGCTGTGGGATGAGCTCGTTCGCCGCGGAGCGGTTCCCGCCGGCCTTGCGGCGCGCGACACGCTGCGCCTGGAGGTGTGCTTCCACCTCTACGGCAACGACCTCAGCGTCGAGCGCGGCCCGATCGAAGCGGGCCTGGGGTGGTGCTGCAAGGAGGACACCGGCTTCATCGGCGCGGACGCAGTGCGCGCGGTGCGCGAACGCGGTCCGGCCGAGAGGCTCGTCGCGTTCATGATCAACGGCCCCGGGATCGCCCGCCAGGGCAATGCCGTGCTCGGCGGGGGCGAGGTCACGAGCGGCACGTTCTCCCCGTGCCTAAAGACGGGCATCGGGATGGCCTACGTGCCCGCGGAGCACGCCGCCGCGGGCACCCGTCTGGAGATGGACGTTCGTGGCAAGATCCGCCCCGCCGTGGTCGAGGACAAGCCGCTTTACAGAAAGGACTCGTGAATGGCCCAGGCCAGCTATCCCGCCGAGTTGCTCTACCACCCCGAACACGACTGGGCGCGCATCGACGAGGCCGATCCCACGCTCGCGACGCTAGGCATCACCTGGTACGCGCAGGATTCGCTGGGCGAGGTCGTGTTCTTCGAGGCGCCAGCGGTCGGCACCGCGTTGACCAAGGACGCGCCCTACACCGAGGTCGAGTCGGTGAAGGCCGTCTCGGACGTCGTCGCTCCGCTATCGGGCGAGATCGTCGAGATCAACCCGGTCGTCGTCGAGAACCCAGGGATGATCAACGAGGACCCCTACGGCGAGGGCTGGCTCGTCAAGGTGCGCCTGTCCGACCCCGGCGAGATCGAGGCGCTGCTCGACGCCGCCTCCTACATCGCCACGCTGTCTGGCTAGGCTGCTTCACAGATTGAGTCGCTACACAGCCATCACCCCCGAGGACCTCGACGCGATGCTCGCTGCGATCGGGGTGAGCTCCGTACAGGAGCTCTTCGACCGCCAGATACCTGCGCCGGTGCGCCTCGACCGCGCCCTGGAGCTTCCCGACGGGCTCCCCGAGCAGGACGTCTTCGAGCACCTGCGGGCGCTCGCCGCACGCAACACCAGCGCCGAGGACGAGCTCAGCTTCCTGGGGGCGGGTATGTACGACCACTACGTTCCAGCGCTGATCGACATGCTGACCGAGCGCTCGGAGTTCCTGACGCCCTACACGCCGTACCAGCCGGAGATCTCACAGGGAACGCTGCAGGTGATGTTCGAGTACCAGACGGCAATCGCCGAGCTGACCGGCCTCGCCGTCTCCAACGCGTCCGTGTACGAGGGGCCTTCGGCGGTCGCGGCGGCGGGCTATCTGGCGAAGCTCCACAACGACCGGCGGCGCTTCGTCGTGAGCGCCGGTCTACACCCGCACTCGATCCAGACGCTTCGCACCAACGCGCACGGCTACGGCGCGGAGGTAGTCGAGGTCCCGTTGCGCGATGGCGTCACCGATCTGGAGGCATGGAGCGCGGCGATCGACGGCGATACGAGCGCCGCGATCTTCGCGCAGCCGAACTTCTACGGAGCGGTCGAGGACGCCGCCGCCCTGAGCGCCGCCGCCAAGGCGGCCGCGGACCCTGTCGTCGTCGCGCAGGTCGACCCGATCACGCTCGGTGTGCTGGCGCCGCCCGGCGACTGCGGCGTCGATGTAGCGGTCGGCGAGGGGCAGCCGCTCGGGAACCGTCTGGACTTCGGCGGGCCGTCCTTCGGCCTGTTCGCGGCGCGCGAGGAGTACCTGCGGCGGATGCCAGGGCGCATCGCGGGGGAGACACTCGACGTCGACGGCAGGCGTGGCTTCGTGCTGACGCTGCAGACCCGCGAGCAGCACATCCGCCGCGAGAAAGCGACGTCGAACATCTGCACAGCACAGGCGCTCAACGCGCTCGCCGGCGTCGTCTACCTCTCGTGGCTCGGACGGCGCGGGATCGTCGAGTTGGGTGAGCTGCTGCTCGCCCGCACCCATTACGCGCGCGAGCAGCTCGCCGCGCTCCCCGGGGTCGAGAAGCTCCACGAGCGGCCGGTGATTCGCGAGTTCGCGCTGCGTCTCGACGCGGACGTCGCGGCGGTCCGGCGCAGGTGCGCCGAGCAGGGCGTCAACCCGGGGGTCGACGTCCACGCGCTCAGCGGGCGCGAGGAGGACCGCGGCGTGCTGCTCGTCGCGATCACCGAGCGCCGCACGCGCGCCGACATCGACCGGCTGGCGGCGGTCCTCGCTTCCGCCGTTGCGAGCGAGCACCGGGAAACGGTGGCCGCATGAGCCCGATCGACGAGAACCACCTCCACGCGGACCCCGCCATCGAGGCGCGCCCGCCCCACGGCGGCGCGCCCGTGAGCGCGACACCTCCCCTGCAGCGCGACGCGGCGAGGACGATCTTCCAGAAGGGCGCGCCGGGACGCCGAGCGTTCGTGTGCCCCGAGCTCGACGTCCCCGCCGTGGACGTCGGCGAGCTGTTGCCGGAGCGCTTTCGCCGCGTGCAGCCGCCGCGCCTGCCGGAGGTCTCAGAGCCAGAGATCGTGCGCCACTACGTCGGCATCTCCAAGCGCAACTTCGACCTGGACTCGGGCTTCTATCCGCTCGGCTCCTGCACCATGAAGCACAACCCGCGCCTGCACGAGCGCGTCGCCGCGCTTCCCGGTCACGCGCGTCTGCACCCGCTGCAGGACCCCGAGCGCGCGCAGGGCGCGCTCGAGCTGATGTGGAACCTGCAGCGTGCCCTGTCGGAGATCTCCGGGCTGGCGCACGTGTCGCTGCAGCCGTCCGCCGGCTCGCACGGCGAGCTTGCCGGCGTCCTGCTGACGCGCGCCTTCCACGAGGACCGCGGCGAGACGCGCCACAAGGTGCTGACGCCTGACACAGCGCACGGCACCAACCCCGCGACCGTCACGATGGCCGGCTTCGAGGTCGTCAAGCTCGCGACGGACGCCGACGGCGGGATCGACATCGAGGACCTGCGCGCGAAGGCGGACACCGACGTCGCCTGTCTGATGCTCACCAACCCGAACACGCTGGGGCTATTCGACCGGAACATCACTGAGATCGCCGAGATCGTGCACGGCGTCGGCGCGACGCTGTACTACGACGGCGCCAACCTCAACGCGGTGATGGGGCTCTCGCGCCCCGGCGACATGGGCTTCGACATCGTCCACTTCAACCTGCACAAGTCCTTCACCCAGCCGCACGGGGGCGGCGGCCCCGGCGCCGGGCCGATCGCCGTCTCAGATCGCATCGCGCCGTTCCTGCCCGTGCCCGTGGTCGTCCGTCGCGAGGCGCAGTTCGACCTCGACTACGACCGGCCGAAGTCGATCGGCCGTCTGCGCGGCTTTCAGGGCAACTACGGGTGCTTCGTACGCGCCTACGCCTACATCTGCTCGCTCGGCGGCGACGGCCTCAGAGACGCCTCCGAAACGGCCGTGCTCAACGCCAACTACCTGCTCGCGCGCTTGAGAGAGCACGGCGTCGCGGAGTATCTGCCGCTGGCCTACGGCGAGCTCTGCATGCACGAGTTCGTGCTCTCCGGCGGCCCGATGAAGCGCGACCTTGAGATCAAGACGCTCGATCTGGCCAAGCGCCTGCTCGACCTCGGCTTCCATCCCCCGACCGTCTACTTCCCGCTGCTCGTCGATGAGGCGCTGATGGTGGAGCCGACAGAGACAGAGACCAAGGAGACGCTCGACGCGTTCGCGGATGCGATCGCGGCGATCCTCCGGGAGGCCGCCGAGGACCCCGAGATCGCGCGCTCCGCGCCCTACAGCACGCCCGTGCGCCGCCTCGACGAGGTCGCCGCGGCGAAGCGACCCGTGATCCGCGAGGCAATGGCCTAGACGATGGCGATCGAGTACCGCAAACTCGGCAGCACAGGCGTGAGCGTCAGCCCGCTGTGCCTCGGGGCGATGATGTTCGGCGCCTGGGGCAACACCGATCACGAGGACTCGATTCGGATCATCCACCGCGCGCTCGACGCCGGGATCAACTTCATCGACACCGCCGACGTGTACTCGCGCGGCGAGTCCGAGGAGATCGTCGGCAAGGCGCTCGCCGGGGGCCGGCGGGATTCGATCGTGCTCGCCACCAAGGTGCACGGCAGGATGCACGACGAGGATCTGAACCAGTTCGGCAACTCGCGCCGCTGGATCGTCAAAGAGGTCGAGAACAGCCTGCGCCGGCTCAAAACCGACTGGATCGACCTCTACCAGATCCACCGCCCCGAGCCCGACACCGACATCGACGAGACGCTCGCCGCGCTCAGCGACCTCGTGCACGCCGGCAAGGTGCGCTACATCGGCAGCTCCACGTTCCCCGCGTATCAGATCGTCGAGGCGCAGTGGGTCGCCGAGCGCCGTGGCCGCGAGCGCTTCAGGTGCGAGCAGCCGCCCTACTCGATCCTGATCAGGCGCATCGAGGCCGACGTGCTGCCGGTGTGCGAGGAGTACGGCATGGGCGTGATCCCGTGGAGTCCGCTCGCCGGCGGTTGGTTGTCGGGCAGGTACGGGAAGGGTGGCGACTCGCCCGGTGACAGCCGGCGGGCGCAGATGCTCCCGTCGCGCTACGACATGTCGATCCCCGGCAACCAGGCGAAGCTCGCGGCCGCCCAGGCGCTGGGTGAGCTGGCGGACGAGGCTGGGATCTCGCTGATCGAGATGGCGCTCGCGTTCGTAACGGGCCACCGCGCCGTGACCGCCGCGATCATCGGCCCCCGCACGATGGAGCAGCTCGAAAGCCAGCTCCCGGCGCTCGAGCGGACGCTGAGCTCGGACCTGCTGAACCGCATCGACGAGATCGTGCCCCCCGGAACGAATGTCAACCAGGCCGACACGGGTTGGGATCCTCCCTGGCTCACCGACAGCTCGCTACGGCGCCGCTAGCAATGCGCATCTTCTCCGGTATCCAGCCGACCGGGCGCAAGCACCTCGGCAACTACATCGGCGCGATCGCCCAGTACGTCTCCAGCCAGGAGCGCGGCGAGGGCATCTTCTGCATCGTCGACCTGCACGCGATCACCGTCGCCTACGACCCGGTCGAGCTGCGCGAGCGCCTGTACGACACGACGGCGATCCTGCTCGCTGCCGGCCTCGACCCGCAGCGCTGCATCCTCTTCCGCCAGTCAGACGTTCACGAGCACACCGAGCTGACGTGGCTGCTGAGCAGCGTCACCGAGCTGGGGCGACTGCAGCGCATGCACCAGTTCCGCGACAAGTCGCTGGCGCAGCGCGAGCTCGTCTCGGCCGGGCTGCTGCTGTATCCCGTCCTGCAGGCCGCCGACGTGCTCGCCTATCGTGCGCAGGAGGTGCCAGTAGGCGAGGACCAGCGCGAGCACCTGGAGCTGATGCGCGACGTCGCCCGTCGCTTCAACGCCCGCTTCGGAGGCGGTCAGGAGGTGCTCGTGGTGCCCGAGCACCGCATCCCGGAGGTCGGCGCGCGGATCATGGACCTGCAGGAGCCGACGCGCAAGATGTCGACGACGGGAAGCTCCGAGCTGGGCACCGTGTACGTGCTGGACGAGCCGAAGGCGATCGAGAAGAAGCTGAAGAGCGCCGTCACCGACTCCGGCGGCGAGGTGCGCCGCGCCCCGGACAAGCCGGGCGTGAGCAACCTGATCGAAATTCTCGCCGCGGTTCGCGGCGCCGACCCCGCAACGATCGAAGCCGAGCTCGCGCAGGCGCGATACGGAGAGCTGAAGCAGGCCGTCGCCGCTGCCGTCATCGACTACCTGGCACCGGTACGCGAGCACTACGAGCAGCTGCGCGCCGACGAGCCCGCGCTCGAGGCGATCCTCGCGGACGGCGCCGCGCGGGCGCAGGCGATCGCCGGGCAGACACTCGCGGACGTGCGCCAGCGCATGGGCGTGGGGCCGCCTCAGCGCGCCGGCGGCGCCAACGAGTCCGCCGGCACGTCAGCGGCGGCCGCTACGGTGCGCGGATGAGCACGCGACGTCCACGCCGCCCGACGGTGACGCAGTGAGCCTCGGCGCGCTCGAGCTCGACCTCGACGTGTTCAGCGGGCCGTTCGACCTGTTGCTGACGCTCGTGCTGCGCGAAGAGGTCGACCTGCTCGAGCTGCAGCTCGCAGAGGTCGTGCTCGCCTACCTCGACCATCTCGAGCAGCGCGGCGAGCTCGATCTCGAGACCGCCACCGAGTTCATCGTGCTGGTGGCGGCTTTGCTCGAGCTGAAGTCGCGCCTGATGCTCTCGAGCGAGGAGGAGGAGCTGCTCGACATCGAGCCCGAACAGGCGGCCGAGGAGCTGCTCGCACGGATGCTCGACGCGCGTCGTTACCGCGCCGCCGCGGCGCACCTGGGCGAGCTGCTCGCGGGCGAGCACGGCGTGCGCTTCCGCTCCGCGCCGGCGCCCCCGCACCTGCGCCGCGCGATCGTGCACGCGGCCGATGGCTCACAGGACCCCGAGCTGCTGGGCGAGGCGATGGGACGGCTGCTGCTGATGCCACCCGCGATCAGCGTTCGTCACATCTCGGCGCTGCGCGTCACCATCGCGGAGCGTCTGGCACACCTGCGCAGCCTGCTGGCGCGCGGTGCGTTCAGCTTCGACGAGGCCGTGCGCGGAGCCGACCGCATGACCGTCGCAGTGACGCTGTTCGCGCTGCTCGAGCTCTACAAACGCGGCGAGGCCGAATGGGAGCAGCAGGAGAGCTTCGGCGAGATCGAGATCCACGGCTCCCGAGCGCGAGAGACGCCCGCGCGCCCGGTAGCGCTGAGCGCGGGAGCCGCTGGAGGTGTGTCTGGATGAGCGACGCGGGCGAGACGGCGATCGGCAGCCTTCGGGACGCAGTCCGGTCCGAGCAGGCGCCGGGTGCTGCGCAAGCAGCGGCGGCACCGGCAGGCGAGGAGCTGCCGACGCTGGTGCGCACGGTCGAGGCGCTGCTGTTCCTGTCCTCGGACCCGCTCAGCCCCGGCGAGCTGGCGGACGCGACGGAGGCCGGCGAGGGCGCGGTGCTCGCCGCGCTGGCGGTGCTGGGCGAGGAGTACGCGCCGGGGCGGCGCGGCATCAGGCTACGTGAGCTCGGTGGCGGTTGGACGCTCGCGAGCGACCCGGCCACCGAGGACGCCGCGCGGCGCCTGTTCAGTCGCCCGCGCGCCGCGACGCTCAGCCCGGCGCAGGCCGAGACGCTGGCGATCGTCGCCTACCTGCAACCGATCTCGCGCCCCGAGATCACCCGCATACGCGGTGTCAGCGCCGATTCCGCCAGCGCCACGCTGCTCGACAGGGGTCTGATCGAGGAGGCCGGTCACTCGCAGTTCGGCGCCGTCCTCTACCGCACCACGCCGCAGTTCCTGAAGCTGTTCGGGCTGCGCAGCCTCGACGAGCTGCCCGACATCGCCCGCTGGGACCCGACGCCGGAGGAGCAGGCCGAGCTGCGCGAGCGGTTGTTGCGAGCCGGCGAGGCCCGCGCAGGGTAGCTGGGTGCCTCAGCCGCGAGCGACGCTGAGGTCCGGTGAGTTGACGAGCGTCTGCAACACGACGCAGTAGCGCTCGGTCAGCCTGAGCAGCGTGTCGAGCTGCTCCTCACTGGCGTCACTGTCGAGCTCGAAGCGCAGTCGGATCGCGCGGAAGCCGACCGGCGTCTGCCGGTCGACCGCGAGCGTGCCGCGGAAGTCAAGCTCGCCCTCGGCGTGGACCGAACCGCTCACGTCGATGCCGAGCGAGGTTGCGACCGCCTGCATCGTCACCCCGGCACAGGCGACAAGCGCTTGCAGGAGCATGTCCCCCGAGCATGCGCTGAGACCGTCGCCGCCGCTCGCCGGATGCAGCCCCGCCTGTACGAGCGTGCGACCGGTCTCGACCGAGCAGGTCACGCCTTCACCGAGCGCGCCGCTCGCCTCGAGCACAACCAGCGCCGCCTGTGCGTCATCGCGGTAGCGCTCCTTCAACGGAGCCTGGATCGATTGCAGCGCTTGCTGTTCCATTTTGGTCCTTTCGTGGCGTCCCGAGGCTAGCCCACGATCTCGACTCCGGTGCTGGCCGCAGCGCTGTGAGCGGCCAGCTGCCCGCATGCTGCGTCGATGTCGCGCCCCCGGGTGAGACGCACGGTCACGGGCACGCCGCGCGACTCGAGTGCGGTACGGAATGCGGCGATCGACTCGCGGCTCGAGCCCGAGTATGGTCCGGTTGCGGTCGGGTTGAAGGGGATCAGGTTGACCTTGAAGATCGGCGGCGAGCCGGTCGGTCCGCCTGTGAGAGCATCGGCGAGGGCGAGCGCCTGCTCATAGCGGTCGTTGACGCCGGCGAGCATCACGTACTCGATGAACACGCGTCGACGCTTGCGCGCATAGAACGCGCGGCACGCCTCGATCACATCTCGCAGGGGATAGCGGTCGTTCACCGGCATCAGCTGCGAGCGAAGCGCGTCATCGGCCGCGTGCACCGACAGCGCGAGGCGAACGGGCAGCTCGCTTTCGGCGAGGCGTTCGATGCCGGGGATCCACCCGACCGTCGAGATCGTGGTGCGGCGGTGGGTGATGCCGATGTCCGGGAGGCGCTCGCATGCGGCGAGCACGTTGTCGAGGTTGAGCATCGGCTCGCCCATGCCCATGAACACGCAATGGTCGATCGCTTCGATGCGGCGAAAGTGGAGCGCCTGGTCGAGGATCTCCGAGGCGCTGAGGTTGCGCGCGAACTTCATCGCGCCGGTGGCGCAGAACGTACACGTCAACGGGCAGCCCGATTGCGAGGAGACACAGATCGAGCGCCTACCGCCCCGCGCCACGCCGCCAGCGCCGGCCGCCGGGCGATCGCGATAGCGCATCAGCACCGCCTCGAGCGGGCGGCCGTCGACCGTGTCGAACAGCGCCTTGACCGTCCCGTCGCTGGACCGTGCTTCCTCGCGCAGGCGCAGCGTCGAGAACGGTAGCTCGCCGGCGAGCGCCTCCCGAAGTGAGGCCGGCAGATTGCTCATCTGCTCATAGCCGCTTGCGCCCCGCGCTGCCCACGCCCAGATCTGGCCCGCGCGAAAGCGCGGCTCGCCCCGTGCGGCGAGCGTCTGATCGAGCAGTTGCAGGTCCATCGTGCGTCCTATGGTTGCAGCGGATGCGCATGCTCACCGAGAACCCGCGATGCGGCTAGCGAAGTACCTCGCCCACGCGGGCGTCGCCTCGCGCCGCGCCGCTGAGGAGCTGATCGCGGCCGGACGGGTGAGCGTGGGGGAGGAGACCGTCACCGACCCGGCTCGTGACGTCGACGAGAGCAGCCGTGTGACGCTCGACGGACGGCCGCTCGCGGGACCCGAGCCGCGCGTGGTGTATGCGCTGAACAAGCCCGTGGGAGTGGTCTCGAGCGCACGCGACACGCACGGGCGCCCGACCGTCGTCGAGCTCGTGCCCGCGCGCGGGCTTCGCCTGTACCCGGTCGGACGGCTCGACATCGACAGTGCGGGCCTGATCCTTCTCACCAACGACGGCGAGCTCGCCAACCGCCTGACGCACCCGCGCTTCGAGGTGCCAAAGACCTACCGTGCCCGGCTCGGGGGCGCTCCCGTCTCGGCCGCCGCGCTGCGGGCATTGCGTGCGGGCGTATCGCTCGAGGATGGCCTGACGGCGCCGGCGCGCGTGCGCCGCGTCGGCGCCGGCGGCTCGAACCTGCTCGAGCTGACGATCCACGAGGGACGCAACCGCCAGGTGCGTCGCATGTGCGTCGCGGTCGGGCATCCGGTGCTCGAGCTCGAACGCACGCGCTTCGGCCCGCTGGCGCTCGACGGACTGGCGCGTGGAGCGCATCGTCGTCTCGATGGTGCAGAGCTCGAGCGCCTGCGCGCGCTCGCGCTCTGACACAATCGCGCGCCATGCGACTGTTCGCCCTGCGGGGCGCTGTAAGCGTCGAACGCAACGACGCCAAGGACATCCTCGACGCGACCAGTGAGCTGATGCAGGAGATCATGCGGCGCAACTCGCTGACGCCGGAGAACGTCGTCAGCTGCGTCTTCACCGCCACCCGGGACCTCAACGCCGAGTTTCCGGCGGTCGCCGCGCGCGCCGTCGGCTTCGACCGCGTACCGCTCCTGTGCGCGCAGGAGATCCCTGTACCGCGCTCGATGCCACGCGTGATCAGGGTGCTGATCCACTACTACGCAGAGGACGAGCACGTGCCCGCTCACGTCTACCTCGGTAACGCGCGCGAGCTGCGCGCCGACCTGAACGCGGCACAATAAGCGCGTGGCGATCGAGTTCTCAGAGCGCATCAGGCGTATTCCGACCTACCCCGCCGCGGGCGGCTACGCGCAGCAGGAGCCGCTCGTCCGGCTGGCCAGCAACGAGTCGCCATACCCGCCGCTGCCGGCGGTGCGCGACGCGATCGAGCGTGCGCTCGGCACGCTCAACCGCTACCCCGACCCCTCCAACTCGATGCTGCGCCAGCGCCTCAGCGATCGCTACGGGGTCCCAGTCTCGCGAATCGCGATCGGAAACGGCTCATGTGACATCTTGCTCGCCGCGGGCGAGGCGCTGCTGGAGCCGGGCGCAGAGCTCGTATATGCCTGGCCGTCGTTCTCGGTCTACCCGCATCTCAGCGCGGCCTCGGGCGCTCGCGCGGTGACGGTCGCGCTCGACGCGCACATGCGACACGACCTGGGAGCGATGCTCCGCGAGATCACCGTCGCGACGCGGCTGGTGCTCGTGTGCAACCCCAACAACCCCACCAGCACGGCGGTTGCGCTCGCGGACATCGCCGGCTTCCTCGCGGAGGTCCCGCGGCACGTGTGCGTGATCCTCGACGAGGCCTATTGCGAGTTCAGCATGGCCGAGGACCCCGACGCCTCCCTGGAGCTGCTCGACGCGCACCCCAACCTCGTGCTGCTGCGCACGTTCTCGAAGGTCTACGGCCTGTGCGGGCTGCGCGTCGGCTTCGCCCTGTGCGGCTCTGAGGAGCTGCCACGGGCGCTCGATCAGGTGCGCCAGCCGTTCTTCTGCAACGCACTCGCCCAGGCCGCGGCGGTCGAGGCGCTCGCCCACCAGGACGCGGTCGAGGATCGCGTGGTCCGCACGGTCGCCGAGCGGATCTCCGTCGACGAGCGCCTGCGCGCGCTCGGGATCGAGCCGGCGGACTCGCAGGCGAACTTCTGCTGGTTCGCGCTCGGCGATGACCGCGACGAGCAGGAGGTGATGCGCGGCCTGCTCGAGCGTGGCGTGCTCGTGCGCGGCGGCAGTGCGCTCGGCAGCGCTGTGCCAGCCCTGCGCGTGACCTACGGCCTGCCCGAGGAGAACACGCGCTTCCTCGACGCGCTCGCCGAAGTGCTCGCCGCCGCTTGAGCGGCTGTCAGCCGCGGTGGCAATCGTCTCCCGCCCCTCGACTGGGCGCCTTGCGTCTGCTACAAACCACTGCAGACAGCCATGTCCCAGTCGGTTCGCATATCCGCTTCAACAGCTCGCGTCCTGTCCACGTGGCCGTCCTCACGCACGTATTTCGCCTGGCGATTTATCTAGGCGCTTCGGCCTGCACCCGTCCGTGAGCGGGTGCCTGCAGCCGCACCGGGTCCCTCGATTGGGGCCAAGCGCCACCAACGCGGGCGTCTCAGCGTCCCTTCTCACGCTCGAACGAGAGGCGGCTGTTCGCCACCTCTAAGATCCCCAGGCGCAGCGAAAGGATGAGTCGATGATGATTGTCATGAAGGAGACCGCCACCAACGAGGAGGTGGAGTCGGTCGTAACCAAGATCGAGCGAGCCGGTGCGCGCGCGCATCGCATCTCTGGCACGCGCGTGACCGTGATCGGCGCGATCGGCGACGTCGAGCAGGACGCGAACGTCGAGAGCCTCGGCCTCGAGGGCCAGTCCGGCGTCGACCGCGTCGTGCCGATCCTCAAGCCGTACAAGCTCGCCTCCGCGGAGATCACCCACGGCGAGCGCACCGTGCTCGAGATCGACGGGCGCAAGGTCGGAGGGGACAACTTCGCCCTGATCGCCGGTCCATGCACGGTGGAGTCGCGCGAGCAGTTGTTGCAGACTGCGGAGGTGGTGCGCGATGCCGGCGCCACGCTGCTGCGCGGGGGTGCGTACAAGCCGCGCACCTCTCCGTACGCGTTCCAGGGGCTGGGGCAGGAGGGCCTGAGACTGCTCGCCGAGGCGAAGGCCGAGACCGGCCTGCCGATCGTCACCGAGCTGATGGACATCGGCGACCTCGATCCCGTTCTGGAGGTCGCAGACGTGATCCAGATCGGCGCTCGCAACATGCAGAACTACCCGCTGCTGGCCGAGCTTGGCCGCGCCGGACGTCCGGTCCTGCTCAAGCGCGGGCTTTCCGCCACGCTCGACGAGCTGCTGATGGCCGCCGAGTACATCCTCAAGGAAGGCAACCCCAACGTGATGTTGTGCGAGCGCGGGATCCGCACGTTCGAGACGGCCTACCGCTTCACGCTCGACCTGATGGCGGTGCCGGTGCTCAAGGAGCTCTCGCATCTGCCCGTGATCGTCGACCCGAGCCACGCCGCCGGGCGCCGCGATCTCGTGACGCCGTTGTCGCTGGCGGCCGCGGCGGTCGGCGCCGACGGCATCATCGTCGAGGTGCACCCCAACCCCGACGAGGCGATCTGCGACGGACCGCAGGCGTTGCGCGCCGAGGACTTCGGCGAGTACGCGCTCGCTGTCGAGCGCGCGACTGCTCTCGCGGGCAAGGCGCTCGCAGGGAGGGAGCCGGCCCTTGCCTGATCTACCCGGTGCTCAGCTGCGACCGGCCGACTACGTCCGCGACATGCGGATCGAAAGGGTCGTGCCGCTGCTCGCGCCCGATGCGCTGCTCGAGCAGCTGCCTCTGAGCCGCGAGCAGGCGGACGTCGTGATCTGCGGGCGCCGGGAGGTCGGCGCCGTCCTCGACGGGGCCGACGCGCGGCTGCTCGCGGTCGTCGGCCCGTGCAGCGTGCACGATCCCGACGCGACGCTCGAGTACGCGGCGCTCCTCGGGCAGCTCGCCCGCGATCTGAGCAGCGAGCTGCTGATCGCGATGCGCGTCTACTTCGAGAAGCCACGGACCACGACGGGCTGGAAGGGGCTGATCAACGACCCGCATCTCGACGGCTCGGGCGACGTCAACGCCGGACTGCACATCGCGCGGCGCGTGCTGCTCGGCGTGCTCGACGCCGGCATTCCCGTCGGCTGTGAGTTCCTCGACCCGATCACGCCGCAGTACATCGCCGACGCCGTTTCGTGGGGCGCGATCGGCGCGCGCACCACCGAGAGCCAGATCCACCGCCAGCTCGGTTCGGGGCTGTCGATGCCGGTCGGCTTCAAGAACCGCACCGATGGCAACGTGCAGGTGGCCGTGGACGCCGTCCGCGCCGCGGCGGAGCCACACGCGTTCGCCGGCATCGACCCGAACGGCACGCCGGCGATCCTGTACACGCGCGGCAACTCCGACTGTCACGTCATCCTGCGTGGCGGAAAAGGCCGGCCAAACTACGACGCCTCGAGCGTCGCGGCGGCGCTGGAGCTACTCGACGGCGCGGGCCTGCCGACGCGCGTGATGATCGACCTCAGCCACGACAACAGCGGCAAGGACCCCGAACGCCAGCCGCACGTGGCAGCCGACGTCGGCGGTCAGATCGCGAGCGGCAACGACGCCATCGTCGGCGTCATGCTCGAGTCGTTTCTCGTCGCCGGCCGCCAGGATCTGCGGCCCGGCGCCGAGGTGTGCTACGGCCAGTCGATCACGGACGGATGCATCGGCTGGGAGACGACCGTCGAGGTGCTGACGGGGTTGGCAGACTCGGTACGCGCTCGCAACCTCGCCCGAGCGCAGACGGCGCAGCCCTGAGCGGATGCGGATCGCGGTCCTCGGCGTCGGGCTGATCGGCGGCTCGATCGGACTGGCCGGGCGCACGCGCGCTGGTGCGAGCGTGCGCGGCTACGACCCCGACCCCGACGTGTGCGCCCGCGCCCTCGCGCTGGGGGCGATCGACGAGCAGGCCGATGACATCGCCGGCGCCGTCGCCGGCGCCGAGGTCGTGTTCGCCGCGACGCCCGTGGGGGTGCTCGGCGAGACGGTGCGCCTGGCCCTCGAGAGCGCCGGGCCGGACTGCGTCGTGACCGACGTCGGCTCGACCAAGCACGTACTGGCCGACGCGGCGGCCGACGAGCGCTTCGTCGGCGGCCACCCGCTCGCGGGCGCCGAGACCGCCGGCGTCGAGCACGCGCGGGAGGATCTCTTCGATGGCGCGACCTGGTACCTGACGCCCGCCAAAGGCAGCACGGCGGGCGTCCTTTACGAGCGCCTGCACCGGCTGCTCAACCGCTTCGGAGCCCGTCCCGAGGCGATCGACGCCGAAACCCACGATCGGCTGATGGCTGGCGTCTCCCACCTGCCGCACGTGCTCGCGAACCTGCTCGTCGCCGAGACCGCGACGCTGCTGGGCGAGGGGTCCCAGCGCCTGCCCGCGGTCGGCCCCAGCTTCCGCGACGCCACGCGCGTGGCGGGCGCCAACACGGCGATCTGGACCGATATCTACCTGTCCAACCGCGAGGCGTTGACGGAAGCGATCGACGGGCTCGCGGCGCGCCTGCAGGAGGTCCGCGGCTGGCTCGTAGCGGAGGACGCGCGCGCGGTGAGCGCTTGGAACGAGCGCTCCCGCGCCGAGCGCGAGGCGCTGCTCGGTGCCGGGCTCGTCGGCGGGGAGGGTGAGAACGCGATCGAGCTGCGCGCCTCGGTGCCCAACCGCCCGGGGGTGATCGCCGAGATCGCCCTCGCGCTGGGCGGCGCCGGCGTGAACATCCTCGACATGGTGCTCTCGCCCTCGCAGGACAATCGCCAGGGCGTCGTCGCGCTGTGGATCGCCGGTGACGAGCATTCGGGCCGGGCCAGAGAGCTGATAGCCGACCTCGGATTTCCGGTGGTGCAAGCATGAGGGGGTCGCGATGAACATGCGCTTCGAACCCGCGCACGGACTCTCCGGCGAACTGCGCGCGCCGGCCGACAAGTCGATCTCCCATCGCGCAGCGCTGCTCGGGGCGATGGCCTCCGAGCCGGTGCGCGTCCAGCGCTACCTGCACGCCGCCGACACGACCTCCACGCTCGAGGCCGTGCGCGCGCTCGGTGCGCTGGTCGAGCTCCACGGCGATGATCTGGTCGTGCGCGGCACCGGACTGCGCGACGCGTGCGAGCCGGCGGCGCCGATCGACGTCGGCAACGCCGGCACGCTCCTGCGGCTGCTGCCGGGCTGGTTGGCGGCGCAGGAGGGGTGTGCGTTCACGCTCGATGGCGACGAGTCGATCCGCCGCCGACCGGTGGACCGGATCATCGAGCCGCTGCGCCAGATGGGCGCCGAGCTCGAGGCGCGCGACGGGCGCTTCGCGCCACTGCGCATCCACGGCAAGCATCTGCGCGCGATCTCCTATGAGATCGGCGTCGCCAGCGCGCAGGTCAAGTCGTGCGTGCTGCTCGCGGCGCTAACCGCGGACGGCGCCACGACCGTCGGCGAGCCGGCGCGCAGCCGCGATCACACCGAGCGGATGCTGCTCCGGGCCGGCGTCGCGATCCACCGCAACGGCCTGCACGTGACGGTCGTCAACGCCGACGAGCTGCTGCTCGACAGCGTCACCGTCCCAGGCGACCCGAGCTCAGCCGCTTTCATGGTTGCCGCCGGCGTGCTCGTGCCCGGCTCGCGCCTGCTGATCGGCGACGTCGGCGTCAACTGGACGCGCACCGGCTTCCTGCGGATCGTGCGGCGGATGCGCGGCATCGTGCTCGGGGACCTCGAGGACGAGACGGGAGAGCTGGAGGCCGAGGAGCCGGTGAGCGACCTCGACGTTGCGCACGGCGCGCTCGAGGGCACCGTCGTCGAGCCCGACGAGGTGCCGCTGGCGATCGACGAGCTGCCGCTCGTCGCGCTGCTCGGCTGCTACGCAGAGGGGGAGACCGTCGTGCGTGGCGCGCAGGAGCTGCGCGTCAAGGAGTCAGACCGGATCGCCGGCGTCGTCGAGGGGCTGCGGGGCCTGGGAGCCGAGATCGAGGCCACCCACGACGGCTTTGCCGTGCGAGGCACCGGCGGCCTGCGGGGCGGGCGCATCGACGCGCGCGGCGACCACCGCCTGGCGATGATGGGCGCCGTCGCCGGCATCGCCTCGCGCGAGGGCGTCGAGGTGGTGGGGATGGACGCCGCCGCGGTTTCCTACCCGGGCTTCGTCGAGGATCTCGCCCGCCTGTGCTCGTAGCGATCGACGGACCGGCCGGTGCCGGCAAGTCAACCGTCGCCCGCGCGCTCGCGCGCGAGCTCGGCTTCACCTACCTGGACAGCGGCGCGATGTACCGGTCCGTCGCGCTCGCCGCGCTGGAGCGGGGAGGGGGGACGCTGCCCGCGCGGCCCGGAGCGCTCGGTCGTGTCGCCCGCTCGATCGCGATCGACTTTGCCGATGGGCTTGGAGGAGGGGTCTCCGGGCCCTCGCCGGTGGCGCTGCGCGCTTCGGGGGGTGCCTCGCGGCGGGTGCTGCTCGACGGGCGCGACGTCACCCACGAGATCCGTGTGCCGGAGGTTTCCGAGGCAGCGTCCGTTGTCGCCGCCGACCCCGAGGTGCGCGAGGCGCTCGTCGCTCGGCAACGAGAGCTGATCGCGCACGGCGACTGGGTCGCCGAGGGACGAGACATTGGCACCGTCGTCGCCCCCGAGGCCGCGCTGAAGGTGTTCCTAACCGCCGACCCGCGCGAGCGCGCGCGCCGGCGTGCGGCCCAGCTCGGCGCCGACGTCGAGATCGTGCTCGCCGAGCAGGCCATGCGCGATGAGCGCGACACCGCCCGCGTGCACAGCCCGCTGCACGCCGCGCCGGACGCCGTCATGCTCGACACGACCGGCCTCAGCTTGGACGAGGTCGTACGGCACATTGTTGAGCTCCTGGATGAGCTTGTCTGGAGCGCCGAGCGCGAGGCCAGCCGCGTCGATGCCCAGAACCCGGACGTCGCAGCCGAGGACCGCGCCTGGGAGGCGACCCTCGACGATGGCATCGACTGAGGCCGAGAAACCGCTGTCACCCAGCCATACTGGACCAATGAAGGTCGCCATCGTCGGCTATCCAAACGTGGGCAAGTCCTCGCTGATCAACCGCCTCACGGGCACGCGCGAGGCGGTCGTGCACGAGCGTCCTGGGGTCACGCGCGACCGCAAGGAGCTCGAGTGCGAGTGGAACGGACGCCGCTTCACGCTGATCGACACGGGTGGCGTCGATTTCGAGGACCAGGACCCGCTCGCCGGCTCGATCCGCGAGCAGGCGCGGGCCGGCATCGCCGACGCGGCAGTGGCCGTGCTGGTAGTCGACGCCCGCGCCGGCGTACGTGCGGGCGACGAGGAGATGGCCGACCTCCTGCGCCGCGCGCCGCTGCCGACAATCGTCGCCGCCAACAAGTGCGACAGCGTCACCGAGCTGCCGCTCGCAGCGGAGTTCCACCGACTTGGCCTCGGTGAGCCGATGGCCGTCTCCGCCGCCCAGGGCCTCGGCTCGGGCGACCTGCTCGACCGCATCGTCGAGCTTCTGCCGGCTGGCGACTCCGAGCCAGAGGACGACACAGTGCGTCTCGCCGTGATCGGCAGGCCGAACGTCGGCAAGTCCTCGCTGGTCAACCGCTTCCTCGGTGAGGAGCGCGTGATCGTCTCGGACATCGCCGGCACGACGCGCGATGCGATCGACACGCCGCTGCTGGTGGACGATCGCCGGCTGATCCTCGTCGACACCGCCGGCATCCGCCGGCAGGCGAAGGTGTCTGACTCGGTTGAGTACTACACGGCGCTGCGCTCGCGACGCGCCGCCGAGCGCGCCGACGTCGCGCTCGTCGTCTGCGACGCCGCCGACGGCGTCACCACCCAGGACATGCGCATCGCCGAGCTCGCGATGAAGGCCGGGTGCGCCACGGCGATCGTGCTCAACAAGTGGGACATGCAGGAACCCGTCGACGGCGATGCCGGCGGGCGACTCGATCTCGAGCACGAGCGCGCGCGCGTCGCCGAAAAGCTCCGCCTGCGCCCCCGAGTGCTGACCGTCAGCGCCAAGACCGGCCGCCACGTGGCGCGCCTTCTGACCGAGGCGATCACGCTCGGCGACCGGATCAGCGGCCGGATTCCCACCCCCGAGCTGAACCGCTTCCTCGCCGAGACGGTGCAGGCGCGCCAACCCCCTGTCGGCACCCGCCGGGGCGCCGGCAACCATCGCTTGAAGCTGATCTACATGGCTCAGATCGGCGAGCGCCCGCCCCGCTTCGCGATCCAGGTCAACTCGCGCGCACGCGTCACGCGCGACTACGCGTACTTCGTCGAGAATCGCCTCCGCGCCCGCTACGGGATGGACGGTGTGCCGCTGATCATCGACTTCGTCGAGCGCGGCCAGCGCGGACGCGCCCGCGCCGCATAGACTTCTGCGACTTTTGCCAACCCGCAGGCGTGGCGCGGCTCCCGCAACCGTGCCCCCTCGACTCTCGGAGCTGATCCCCAAAGACCATGACTGAGCTAAGCGACAACGAGTTCCTGTTCACCTCCGAGTCGGTCACGGAGGGCCATCCCGACAAGATCGCCGACCAGATCTCCGACGGCGTGCTCGACGCCGTCCTGACGGACGAACCATACGGGCGCGTGGCCTGCGAGACGCTGGTCAACACGGGCCTCGTCGTCGTCTCCGGAGAGATCTCGACCGAGACCTACGTCGACATCCAGGAGGTCGCGCGCGAGACGATCCGCAAGATCGGCTACACCGACGCCGACCTCGGCTTCTCGGCAGATTCGTGCGCGGTGCTCAACGCGATCGACAAGCAGTCACCGGACATCGCGCAGGGCGTCGACAAGGCCTACGAGGCGCGCACCGATGCCGACGACGACGACGAGCTCGACGTCGCCGGCGCAGGCGACCAGGGGATGATGTTCGGATACGCCACGAACGAGACCGACACGCTGATGCCGCTGCCGATCTCGCTCGCGCATCGGCTCGCGGAGCGGCTGTCAGCGGTCCGCAAGGCCGGTACGCTCGGCTACCTGCGCCCCGATGGCAAGACCCAGGTCAGCGTGCGCTACCAGGACGGCAAGCCGGTCGAGATTGAAAAGCTGTTGATCTCGACGCAGCACAACGAGGGCGCCGAGGCGCTGATCCCCGACGACCTCTGGGAGCACGTCGTCGAGCCGATCCTCCCGGGCGAGCTCTATGACGCGCACAAGCTGCGCCGGAACTTCCTCGTGAACCCCACCGGACGCTTCGTCATCGGCGGTCCGGTCGGCGACTGCGGGCTCACCGGGCGAAAGATCATCGTCGACACATACGGCGGCATGGCCCGCCACGGCGGCGGGGCGTTCTCGGGCAAGGACCCGTCGAAGGTGGACCGTTCGGCCGCCTACGCGGCGCGCTGGGTCGCCAAGAACATCGTCGCCGCCAAGCTCGCCGATCGCGCGGAAGTGCAGGTCGCCTACGCGATCGGCGTCGCGCATCCCGTCTCGGTGATGGTCGAGACGTTCGGCACCGAGAAAGAAGGGCTCACGCGCGGTCAGATCGCGCGCGCTGTCGACCAGGTCTTCGACCTGCGTCCGGGCTCGTTCCGCGAGGAGCTGCGCCTGCACCGCCCGATCTACCAGAAGACCGCCGCCTATGGCCACTTCGGTCGCGACGACGCCGACTTCACCTGGGAGCGCACAGACAAGGGCGACGCGCTGCGGACCGCCGCCGGCCTCTGAGCGCAGCGTCGGGCGCCGCCTATCCGTCGTCTAGGGTCACGGCGGTGTCGAGCACCGCTCAGCTGGACCGCGGCGCGGCCGCGTCCGCCACGACATCGCTGATCGCCAAGGTCGAGCCGATGACAACGGCGCGCGCGCTGCGGGGACCGTTTGACTATCGGCTGCCGGCGGCGCTCAGCGGCGACGTCGAGATCGGGTCGATGCTGGTGGTCCCGTTCGGCCGCCGCGAGGTGCTCGGCGTGGTCGTCGGTCTCGCGGACAGCAGCGAGGTCGCCGAGGAGAAGCTGCTCACCCCGCTGCGAGCGCTGGATGAAGGCCGGCCCGCGCTGCCGGTGGACCTCGTGGCGTTGGCCGAATGGATCGCCGGCGAGTACTGCTCGACGATCGCCCGCGCGCTCGCGTTGGTGCTGCCGCCGGGTGCGGCACGCCGTCTGAGCGGGCGCAAGCGCCGTGCCGTGGCGCGTCCCGAGCACCTGCCGGTCGGCGCACGCGGCTGTGGCGCACCCGAGCTGACGGCCGAGCAGCAAGCCGTGCTAGCGCCCGTGTACGCGGCGCTGCGCGAGCGGCGTGGCGAGCAGCGCCTGCTGCACGGCGTGACCGGCTCGGGCAAGACTGAGGTCTACCTGTGCGCTGCTGGAGCCGCGCTCGAGCAGGGGCGCGGCGCGATCGTGCTGGTCCCCGAGATCGCGCTCACACCGCAGATCGTCGGGCGCTTCGTCGAGCGCTTCGGCGACACCGTCGCCGTGCTGCACTCGCGGCTGACCCCGGCGCAGCGCCACGCCGAGTGGCGCCGCCTGCGCGAGGGCGATGCGCGCGTCTGCGTCGGCCCGCGTTCAGCCGTGTTCGCGCCGATCGAAGAGCTCGGGTTGATCGTGGTCGACGAGGAGCACGACGCCTCCTACAAGCACGAGGGCGACCCGCGCTACGACGCGCGCGACGTCGCCGCCTGGCGCGCCGAGCGCAGCGACGCGGTGCTGCTGGCGGGGAGCGCGACACCGCGCCCGGAGAGCGTCCAGCGGCTGCCCGTGAGCGTGCTGGCGCACAGGGTCGACGGCCGGCCGCTACCGCCCGTGCAGGTGCTGGACATGCGAGGCGAGGCCCAGGGCCTGCATCCGCTCACCGCCCAGGCGCTCGCCGACGTCCGCGCGAGGAGCGGCAAGGCGATCGTCCTGCTCAACCGGCGCGGCTGGTCGAACTTCCTCTCCTGTCGATCGTGCGGGCGCGTGTGGAGCTGTCCCGACTGCGACGTGGCGCTCGTGCTGCACCGTGCCGGCGGCTACCTCGCGTGCCATCACTGCGGCCACCGCGAGGCAGTCCCCGGACGCTGCTGCGACTGCGCCTCGACGGCCGTCGCGCGCCACGGCGCCGGCACCGAGCGCCTGCAGCACGACCTCGCGCACGTGTTCGACGACGGTCGCTTTCCCGTGTTTCGCCTCGACGCCGACGTAGTCGGGGAGGACCGAGACGTCGGTGAGATCCTGCGCCGCTTCGAGGCAGCCGACCGCGGGATCCTGATTGGAACCCAGATGGTCGCCAAGGGTCACGACTTCCCCGACGTGAGCCTCGGCGTGGTGCTCGACGCAGACGCCACGCTGCGCTTCCCCGACTTCCGCGCCGAGGAGCGCACATTCGCGCTGATCGCCCAGCTCGCCGGACGCGCCGGACGCGGCGGCCACGGACGGGTCCTCGTCCAGACGATCGCACCCGACGCACGAGCAATCGTCCACGCGGCACGCCACGACAGCGACGGCTTCATCGCCGGCGAGCTCGAGCGCCGCCGCGCGCTCAGCTACCCGCCGTTCTCACACCTGGTCAGGATCGTCCTCTCTGCCGTCGACGCACCTGCGGCGCTGGTGGCCGCCCGCGAGCTGCGCGCGCGTCTGTCGGCGCCGCTCGCGAACTGCGACGCTCGCGTGCTCGGTCCGGCCGCGCTGTTCCGCCTGCGCGGGCGCGAGCGCTACGTGCTCGTCGTCAAGAGCGCCGAGCGCCGCCGAGCGGTGAAAGCGGTGGGGGCGGCGGTGTCGGATCTCGCCGGCACTCGCGCGCACGCGCGCGTGAGCATCAGCGTGGACGTCGATCCGCAGTAGGGACTTGCACGGAGCGGTACAGCGTTGTACATGGGCGGCGTCCTCTGGTACGTTCCCGCCTCGGGACACCGGTCACATGGAGGTGAGGTGTGGAGACTCGGCTCGCCGGTCAGCTGGCGGATGCGTGGCGGCTGCGTGAAAGGGATGTGAGGATGGATGCCCTCGCTGGCCGGCGTATAGGGCGGGGCGCGTGCGCCTTACTCGCGGTGCTCCTGTGTGCCCTGGTCGCGGTTCCGACCGCCTCGGCGAGATCGAGATCCGCGCCTCGAGGCACCCACTACGCGAAGATCAGGCGCGTCTGCCCGACACCGAAGCCGGGAGATGCGACGTGCCTCGCCCTCGCGCGCGTGCCGGTGGCCTCCGCCGCGGCCGGCGAGCCCGGCGTCAGGCCCTACACGGCCACTCGTGGAGCGCTGGAATCGGGGCCGGCCGGTGGCCTGACGCCGGAAGAGCTCGCGATGGCCTACGGCTATAACCCGGCCGCAGGGGGCTCCGGGCAGACGATCGCACTCGTCGACGCGTACGACGACCCGAAGATCGAAAGCGACCTCGCCACATTCGACACCGAATACGGGATCGCTCAATGCACCAAGGCAAACGGCTGCTTCACCAAGGTATCCCAGAGCGGCAGTGCCACGGTACTGCCGGTGCATGACAAAAGCGGGTGGTCGGTCGAGATCGCACTCGACGTCGAGATGGCGCACTCCGCCTGTCCGAACTGCAAGATCCTGCTAGTCGAGGCCAACAACGAAAGCTTCAAAAACCTTGCCGCGGCGGTCGGGGAGGCAGTCAGCTTGAAAGCGACCGAGGTCTCCAACTCCTACGGCGGCCCCGAGGGTCAGCTCGGGTCGGCCGAACGCGGTGCGTACAAACACTCCGGCGTCGTGATCGCCGCGGCGACGGGAGACAGCGGCTACGACGACTGGACGCGGTACTCCAACGAAGGCGAACCCGTCGCTGCTGAACAGCCCGACGCGCCCGCGTCGCTGCCCTCCGTGGTGGCGGTCGGTGGCACCACGCTGGAACTCAACGCCGTGGGCAAGCGCGCGAGCGAGAGAGTGTGGAACGGCAACGGCGTGGAAGACGATGGCGAATTCGCGGAAGGCGCGACCGGTGGTGGCTGCAGCACGTTGTTCGCCGCCGAGCCCTGGCAGCAGGCCACGCCCGGCTATGCCGCCACCGGCTGCGCCGGTAAACGGGTCGCCGCCGACGTCTCTGCCGTTGCGGATCCGAACACCGGCTTCGACATTTACGACAGCTACAACTGCGGCCCGGCCTGCGAAGAATTCGGCGGTGGTGAAGGGTGGTTGACGATCGGTGGCACCTCGGTCTCGACTCCGCTCATCAGCTCGCTGTACGCGCTCGCGGGCGGCGGTCACGGCGTCGAATACCCGTCGCTCACGCTGTACGGCCACCTCGGTGAAAGCTCGTCGCTGTTTGACGTCACCGAAGGTGGTAACGGCTACTGCGACGATGGCGGATTGGCGTGTGGCGCCAACGAACTGGAAGAAGCCACGGTCGATTGCGAAGGGACGACCGCCTGCAATGCCGCGCCCGGGTTCGACGGACCCTCGGGCGTCGGCGCGCC
Organism: uncultured Solirubrobacteraceae bacterium; assembly: GCA_963737025.1. Classification (GTDB taxonomy): domain Bacteria; phylum Actinomycetota; class Thermoleophilia; order Solirubrobacterales; family Solirubrobacteraceae; genus Palsa-744. The sequence goes on along the minus strand of CAVTRA010000002.1, from coordinate 611,652 downwards.
GAACTCGCTCAACCTGTTCAAGCTGTTGCTGCCAACCGCGGTGCTGACGCCACCAAACTCGCTCGAAGCCAGTATCCCCGCGAGCTTCAGCGCGAGCGCCTCGAGTGATCCCTATCCGGGCGCTGTCCTCACCTACTCCTGGAACTGGGGTGACGGGACGCCTTCAGGCACTGGCGTCAGCCCGACTCACTCGTACAGTGCGCAAGGCGAATACACCGTCAAGCTGATCGTCACCGACAGCTACGGCTTCAAAAGCGCGCCCGCCACGGCCGTCGTGAAGGTGGAGACTTCAAAGAAGGCCGAAGAAGAAGCGGCTGCGAAGAAGAAAGCCGAAGAAGAAAAGCAGAAGGCGGAAGAAGCGAAGAAGAAAGCCGAAGAAGAAAAGCAGAAGGCGGAAGAAGCAAAGAAAAAGGCCGAAGAAGCAGCCACGCTGAAAGCGAAAGAAGAAGCCCTCAATAAAGAAGCGGCGGAAAAGGAAGGCGAAGAAGAAAAAAAGCAGGGGGAAGCGGCGAGGCTACACGAAGCCGAACTGACCAAAAAACACGAAGAAGAAGCGGCATCAGCCAAGAAGCACGAAGAAGAAGCGGCATCAGCCAAGAAGCACGAAGAAGAAGCCGCGAAATCGTCGGTCAACGCCGGAGTGCAGGGAGTGAAGGGCTTTCAGATGAGCTTCGTGCCGCCGGTCCCGGACGCCGAGCTCGCGGGCACCTCGCTTCAGGTGAGCCAGTCGGGCACAGTGACGGTGAAGATCAGCTGTCCGGCGGGTGAGACGAGCTGCGCGGGCACGATCACACTGCGTACGCTCGGCGCCGTGATCGCCGCCGGAAACGCCCTCAGCAAGAAGGCCGCGATCCTGACGCTGACCTCAGGCGCGTTCACGGTCGCCGGCGGCCAGGTGCACGCGTTCACACTGCACCTCTCGCGCGGGGCGCGCGCGCTCCTCAGACGTAAGCGCACGATGCGCGTCCGCGCGACGCTGCTCGCCCACGACCCGCAGGGCGCCGTCCACACGGCACGCACGGTTGCGACCCTGCGCGCGCCCAGGGCATCGCACCTCGCCGGCTGAACGCGCCAATCCGCGACTTGCCGGCCGCTGCTCTTAGACTCAGGCTGATCATGAGCGCAGATGACCGCACAGCCGAGGAGGACGCGTCGCTCGAGCTCCCCACGCCGACCTCCGAGGAGGCAGACGTCGAGGTCGAGCGCGAGCAGGACGCGCCCGAGCCTGCAGAGCTCGATGCCGAGACGCGCGAGCGCCGTGACGCTGCGCTTCGCCATGTGCGCAAGTTCGGCGACCCGGTGCTGCGCGCCACGGCGCTCCCCGTCGAGCGCTTCGACGAGGATCTGCAGACGGAGGTGCAGCGCATGGGTGAGCTGATGCACGACGCGCTCGGAGTCGGGCTCGCAGCGACGCAGCTCGGCGTGCTACATCGGGTGCTCGTCTACAAAGCCTATGTCGATGATCCGGTCACCGCACTTGTCAATCCAGAGCTCGAGTGGCTGAGCGAGGAGCTCGAGCTTGGCGACGAGGGGTGCTTGAGCCTGCCCGGCGTGCATGTCGAGGTCGAGCGACACGCGCGGCTGCGTGTACGTGCATCTGACGAGACCGGTGATCCGGTCGAGGTCGAGGCCGAAGGGCTCGAGGCACGGGTGATCCAGCACGAGATCGACCACCTCGACGGCGTCTTGATACTTGACCGCATCTCGCGCGAGGCGCGCAAGGAGGCGATGCGGGCGATGCGCGAGGCGCACCCTGAAGGGCACCCGCAGACCTCGGCGGCCGAGCATCGGCCTGCCGACGCCGCCTAGCGCGGACGGCAGGAGCGCACGCGGCGTGAGCACGGTCTTCATCGGCACCTCCGATTTCGCCGCCGCCGTGCTCGAGCGGCTCGCTCGCAGCGACGCCCACCGTCCCGCGCTCGTCATCACACGGCCCGACCGTCCCAGCGGTCGCGGCCGCCGCCTGACCGCGCCCCCGGTAGCGGTGTCGGCGCGGGCGCTCGGGCTGACGCTCGAGCAGCCGCAGAGCGTCAACGATCCGCAGTCGCGTGCGCTGATCGCGCGGGCCCTCGGCGCGGACCGCGCGGACGGCGCCGCAAGCCGGCGCTCGAACGCGGTCATCGTCTGCGCATTCGGGGCGCTGATCAAGGAGCCGCTGCTCTCAGAACACGAGGTGCTCAACGTTCACCCATCGCTACTGCCGCGCTGGCGGGGGGCCGCGCCCGTCGAGCGCGCGATCATGGCGGGCGACGAACGCACCGGCGTCTCGATCATGCGGCTCACCGCCGGTCTCGACAGCGGCCCCGTGTGCCTCGAGGGCGCCGAGTCGATTCTGGCGGACGACACCTACGGCTCGCTCGCGGCACGCCTGCAGGAGCTCGGTGGCGAGCTGCTCGTACGAGCGCTCGACGAGGAACCGCCGTTCGTCGAGCAGGCCGAGGACGGGGTCACCTATGCCGAGAAGCTCGGGCCGGCCGACCGGCTGCTCGACCCGGGGCGGCCCGCGGTCGAGCTCGAGCGCCTCGTGCGCGCGCTGCATCCACACATCGGCGCACGCGTCGAGCTCGCCGACGGGAGCCTGCTCGGCGTGCACCGCGCAGCGCTCCTCGAGGACTCCGACGCCGAGCAAATTTCAACAAGCGGCGTAGCCACGGCGGGAGACGGCAAGCACGGCCCATACGCGCACGACGGGCGATTGCTGATCGACTGCTCTCCCGGGGTGCTCGAGCTGCTCATAGTGCAGCCGCCCGGTGGTCGCGCGATGGAGGCGTCAGCCTACCTGCGCGGTCACGGGCTCCCCGGTCGCGCGTAGTCCGTGACATAGCTCGGCGGCTCGATGCCGGCACGCAGCCGCGGATCTGGCTCGGGCGCCCGCGCCCGGCTCGACAGCGGGATCACGCCAGCCCACGCCGGCAGCGCGTAATCCTCCTCGTCGTCCAGCGGTCCTCCGCTACGGACCTTCGCCGAGCACTCCTCGATCGGCAGCGCGAGCACCGCCGTCGCACGCAGCTCGTTCGCGCTCGGCGCGCGGACGTCGTCCCAGCGGTGGGGCACGATGTGTTCAACGACCGCCCGCAACGCCGCACGCTTCTCGTCGGGGTCCTCGAGCAGCGTGGCCTGCCCGATCAGCATCGCCGAGCGGTAGTTCGCCGAGTGGTGCATCGCCGAGCGCGCGAGCACGAGCCCGTCGATCAGCGTCACCGTCAGGCACGCCGGGGCGCCGTCCGCCAACGCCCGCAGCGTGCGGCTGGCCGTCGAGCCGTGGCAGTACACCACGTCGCCGCTGCGCGCGTGTAGCGTCGGGATCACGAACGGCTGCCCGTCCTCGTCGACGATCGCCAGGTGCGCAATCAGCGCCTCGTCCAGGATCGCGTCGATCACAGCGCGGTCGTAGCTGGCGCGCTCGCGCTTGCGGCGCAGTCGCACTCGCTCGGAGGCAGGCGGCGCTGTCGTGGTTTGACTCCTCAGCGGATGCCCGGACACCGCGCTCTCCTTTCTATAAGAATAAAAATCTGTAATAGTACAGATAGATGACTGCCATGAAACAGTATCGGATCGTGGCGAGCAACAAGGCCGAGCTCGTCCGCCACGTCGAGACGGGGGTCGCCACCGGCGCCCTCACCCCCGGCGAGAGGCTGCCGTCGGTGCGACGCCTGGCGGTCGAGACGGGGCTCAGCCCCGTCACCGTCGCAGCGGGGCTCGCGGAGCTCCGCCGGCGTGGGGTCGTAGTCAGCGAGCCGCGCCGCGCGACGCGGATCGGCCCCGGTCCGCCGGTCGGCCTGCCACGCGCGCCGTTGCCCGTGCCGCCGGGCGCGCGCGACCTCTCCCGCGGCAACCCTGACCCGGCGCTGCTGCCCGACCTCGCCGCAGCGCTCGCACGCTGCGAACTGCCCGCACGTCTCTACGGCGAGCCGCAGGCACTGCCCGAGCTGCTCGCGCTCGCACGCCGACAACTGCGCGCCGACGGCGTCCCCGGTGAGGAGCTGTGCATCGCCGGCGGGGCGATGGACGCGATCGAGCGAGTCCTGGCCGCGCACCTGCGCCCCGGCGACCGCGTCGCGGTCGAGAACCCCGGCTACGCCGCCCTCTACGACGTGCTTCGCGCGCACAGCCTCGTGCTCGAGCCGGTCGCGCTCGATGCGCGCGGCATGCTGCCCGACGAGCTGCGCCGCGCCCTCGGCCGCGGGGCCGTCGCGACGGTCATCACGCCCCGTGGCCAGAACCCCACCGGCGCCGCCCTCGACGCCGACCGCGCACGTTCACTGCGCGCAGTGCTCGCCGACTTCCCCCGCACGCTCTTGATCGAGGACGATCACCTCGGAGCGGTCGCCGGCACGTCGCTGCACACCCTCCTCTCCGAAGCGGAGCCTCCCCGGCACTGGGCCGCCACGCGCTCGGTCGCCAAGGCGCTCGGGCCCGACCTGCGCCTCGCGGTGCTCGCCGGTGACCCCCACACGATCGCCCGCGTCCGCGGCCGCCAGCAGTGCGGGCCCGGCTGGGTCAGCCACATCCTGCAGACGCTCGTGCTCGAGCTGTGGCGCGACCCCGACGTCAACGCGCTCGTGGCGCACGCAAGCGCCTCCTACGCGCAGCGGCGCGAGCGACTGCTCGCGTGCCTCGCCGCAGAGGGCGTACCTGCGTACGGAGCATCCGGGCTGAACGTGTGGATCCCCGTGCAGGAGGAAGCCGGCACGATCGGCGCGCTGATGCAGCGCGGCTGGGTGCTGGCGCCGGGCGCTCCCTACCGGCTGCCGGGCGCCGCGCCCGGCGTTCGTGTGACAACTGCGACGCTGTCCCAGCAGCAGGCGCCGCGACTCGCGCACGACCTCGCCGAGATCCTCGCCCCGAGCAGCTTCAGCCGCAGCGGATAGCGATCATGCCCAACGTGTCCAGCCCACCAAGCGCATCGGTTGCGCCCGCGCGCCGCTGTGCCTACACGGTCCTGCGCAGGGTCTTCGAGCAGGGCGCCTACGCCGACCGCGCGCTCACCGCCGAGGCCGCGCAGCTCGAACCACGCGACCGCGCCCTGGCGATGCGTCTCGCCTACGGCGCCGTGCAGCGTCGCGGCACGCTCGACCACCTGATCGAAGAGCTCAGCGAGCGCCCCGCCGCCGCGCTCGACCCGGCGCTTCTCGCCGCCCTGCGGCTCGGGCTCTACGAGCTGCTCTACACTCGCGGAGCTCCCGACTACGCCGTCGTCGCCGACGCCGTCGAGCTCGCCAAGGCCCACGGCCGCGCCGGCCACGGCCTCGTCAACGCCGTCCTGCGACGCGTCACGCGGGAGGGGGCGGAGTCGCTGCTCGACGGGCTCACCGACGACACGGTCGAGCGCGCCGCCATCAAGCACTCCCACCCGGAGTGGATCGCGCGCCTATGGTGGGACGCGCTCGGCCCCCAACACGCGCGCGCGCTGATGGCGAGCGACAACGAGCCGCTCGAGGTCGCGCTGCGCGCGAACACGCTCGTCGCCGACGCCGGCGCCCTCGCCGACGAGCTGCCCGTGCGCACGCACTTCGATCCCCAGATCCCCGAGGCGGTGGTGCTTGACGAGCCGTTCGACACGCACAGCTCCAGCGCGTGGCGGCGCGGCGCCTTCCATGCCCAGTCGCGCGCTGCGATGCGCGTTGCCCGTGAGCTAGCTCCCACCGCCGGAGAGCGCGTGCTCGACCTGTGCGCGGCACCCGGGGGTAAGACCACCCACCTCGCCGCGCTCATGCACGACCGCGGCGAAGTGCTCGCCGTCGAGCGAGACAAGCGCCGCGCTGGCTCGCTCGTGCGCACCGCCCAACGACTGCACGCGAGCAGCGTCCGCGTCGAGGCCGCCGACGCCGAGCAATGGACCTACGCCGCCCGCGGCGCTGACGCCCGTGGATTTGACCGCGTGCTCGTCGATCCACCCTGTTCGGGGCTCGGCACGCTGCAGGCGCGCGCCGACCTGCGCTGGCGCGTCACGCCCGACGCGGTTGCCACAATGGCGGGCACGCAGACACGGATCCTCGCCGCCGGCGCCGACGCCCTCCGTCCGGGCGGCGTGCTTGTCTACTCTACCTGCACGATCTCACCTATTGAGAATGAGCGCCTGATCGCCGACTTCTTGGACTCCCACTCCGACTTCGCCCTCGAGGATGTCGTCCTGACGTTGCCCCATCGCGACCACACCGCCGGCTTCTACATAGCCCGCATGCACAGGAGCTGAGCATGGAGGGCAATCCCGAGACGCCTGCGAAGACCGCGATCGACCTGGGGCCGCAGTGCCCGAACTGTGGCGAGCCGTGGCTGCGCACGACCAACCTTCCCGGTCGCTACCGCTGCGTGTACTGCCTGCACCGCTTCGAGCTCACCTCGGTGTGCCCCAACTGCGGCGAGCACTCGACGATCGTGAGGATGTCCTCGACCGCGATCCTCAAGTGCAACGCGTGCGGGGATTCCATGCTCCAGGCCGTATGAGCACGTATAACGGCTCTGGATCGGCGTCCTCGGTCGCCCGATGAATACGCGCGCGGGCGAACTGCTGCATGACGTGCGCGTGGCGCCTTCGATCCTGTCTGCCGACTTCGGGCGCCTGCGCGAGCAGGTGCTCGAAGTGCTCGCTGCCGGGGCGCGGCTGATCCACGTCGATGTCATGGACGGGCATTTCGTGCCGCCGATCACCGTCGGACCGTTGATCGTCGCGGCGCTCGCGGACGCGGTGCACGACGCCGGCGCGATGCTCGAGACGCACCTGATGATCGAGCGCCCGGAGCGTCACGCCGAGGAGTTCGTCAAGGCGGGAGCGGACTCGATCACCTTCCACGCGGAGGCAACCCCGCACGTCGCCTATACCGCAGGCATGATCCGTGACGCCGGCGCGGGCGTCGGCCTCGCCATCAACCCGGGGACCCCGGTGGGGGCGCTCGCGGAGATGACCGAGGCGATCGACCTCGCGCTGTGCATGACCGTCAACCCTGGCTGGGGCGGGCAGCCGTTCATCGCGCACTCGCTCGAGAAGCTCCCGCGGGTGCGTGCGCTCGTGGGCGCGGACGTTGCGGTCGAGGTCGACGGTGGCATCGATCCGCAGACCGCGTCCGCGTGCCAGCAGGCCGGCGCGAGCGTTTTCGTCGCCGGCTCGGCGATCTTCTCCGCGCCCGATCCCGGCGAGGCCTACCGTGCGATCGCCGCGTCTGTCGGCGCGCTCTGAGCCTGAACCGAGCCCCACCCGCCCGCGTGCGTGCCGCGACGGTAGAGCGTCGCAAGCAGCGCCGCGAGCAGCGCCGTCGCGCCGGCGTAGCCCAGCTCCGCTCGCAACAGCTGTTCTGAGATCGGCGAGGCGAACATCCACACGACGAAAGCCACAGCAGCGCACCCCCAGCAGCCGGCCGCAGCCCGTGCGCGGTCGCGTGCGAGTGCCGCCTGGTTGAGCGCGCCGGAGGCAAGATGCAGGCCCATGCCGATGCCGATCAGCGCCAGGCCAAAACGGTTGTAGCTGAACGTCTGTCCGAAGAACACGTGCTCCAGCGCAAACGGGCCCACGATCAGCAGGCCGAGTGTGACCAGCGCGGCGAAGCCCGCGATCGCGAGGATCGTCGTGCGGATCGCGCGGGCGAACGCCTCGTGCCCGGCCGTCGCCTCCAGGCCGGTCAGGTGAGGCAAGAGCGATGTCTGGATCGCCTGGAACAGCTGTAGCGGAGCCCGCGCGATCAACAGCACGTTGAACACAATCCCGGCCAGCACCGTGCTACGAGAGGTCGCATCGACCGTCAGGACCGCCGCGTTCAGCAGCGCCTGCTCGGAGAGCATGATGCCGGACACCGCCACCGCGAAGCCGCCGCCGCGGCGCAGCGACAGATCGCTGTGCGCGGCGGTCTCCTGCACGCCCTCGGTCCCCGGTCCCGCCAGCGCCGCGGCGGCCTCGTCGACCGTGATCAGCGTCCCTCCCGACGGCGCCGTCCGTTCCGCGAGTGCCGCATCGAGTGCCGCGGCGCCCGAGGCGCGCGTGCTCGCACGCGTCGCTCGCTGCGAGCGCTCGTCGCGGTGGCGCGCGAACGCAAGCGGCACCACGACCAGCGACACGAGCGGCGCCGCGGCGATCCCCAGCGCCACCGCCGTCTCCCCGCTGGCGATCCCCAGCGCGACCGCGAGCACGAAGCTGACGCGTGAGATCGACTCCATCAGCACCAGCCCCCCGAACAGGCCGAAGCGCTGATGCCCGGCGAGCCAGCCGCGCGCGAAGTAGCTCGCCGCGTAGGCAAGCGTGCCCACCACCAGCACGTCGTAAAGAGCCTCCTGGCCCTGGAAGACGTGGTCGACGAGCTCTTCGTGCAGCGCCAGCGCGACGGCCAGGAAGACCAGCGCGAAGCTCGCCTGGATCAGTATCGGCACACGCAGCGTCTGCTCTGCGCTGCCGCGCGCGCGGCGCTCGGCAATCGTGCGCGACAGCAGCTGTTCGATCGGCCGGTAGATCACCGAGATGATCACGAACATCACCGACCACAGAACGTCGAGCAGCTTCGCCGATTCTTCGCCCAGCACGTGGCTGGCGATCGAGAAGTACGCGAATGTCAGGAGGCCCGTCGAGGCGATCCCGATCGACAGGATCCGTGCCCCCGAGCCATAGCCAGAGGAACGTCTGGCAGCTGGGTCAGAGTCGGACAAGCAACATCGTCCAGGGGAACGGCGAGCGGACCTCGACGACCTCGCCGTAACGCGTCAGGAGCTCGACGAACGATCGTCTGGACCAGTGGTTGAGGTGGCCCGGCGTGTTGCCGAGCGTGGACCAGTACGCCCCGCGCGCCATGTTGAGCATGCGCCACAGGGGCTCGCGCGGGACCGACACCAGCAGGTGGCGCTGGGCGCAGCGGGCCATTTCGGAGAGGGTGTGCGCGGGATCGGGCACGTGCTCGAGCACCTCGATCGCGCTCGCGAAGTCGAACTCGTCGGTCGCGAACGGCAGGTTCGCCGCCGGCATCACGCGGTATTCGAGGTTCGGCGCTCGGCGCTCGGCCCAGCCGGCCTGGATCGAGTCCTCTTCGAGATCAATGCCAACAACGCGCGCCGCGTCCTCGGGGTTGCGCTCGGCCAGCCGCCCGGCCCAACGGTGAACCAGCACCCCCTCGCCGCAGCCCACGTCCAGCACGGAGGTCGGCGCCGCCGCCTCGAACAGCTCGTCGAGGTCGCGCTCGAAGCGCGCCATAAGGCGACGCACCACGGGGTTCCTCGAGCCGTACTTGTCGAAGGTGTTGCCGGTGACGATGCCCTCGTCGGAGACCGTCACCCCGCTCACAGCCGTACCGCCTCGCCGGGACGCCGATGCTCGCCGGTCGGTTCGTCCTCGCCCGCGCCGTGCCCCTCGATCCGGCCGGCCGCTCCCTCGGGGCTCGTCCGTAGTGGACCGCGGCGCTCGCCGGCTTCGTAGTGTGATGGCTCGACTCCCAGCTCCAGCTCGATCCGGCGCACCCGCTCGAACGTGCGCTGCGTCATCACTCGCTGGGCCGCCAGCAGGTCGCCGATCACGCCCAGCGCCCACAGCACGACCGCCGCGATGAACAGCACCGCGCCCAGGATCAGCGACTGGACGTGACCCTTGCCGTTGCCTTCGGCGTAGGCGACCACGAAGCGGATCCACACCCCCACCGAAGCGAGGCCGATCACCAGCGCGAGGCTCCAGAACACGCGTAGCGGCTCGTACTGGGCGTAGATGCGGAAGATCGAGACGGCGTTGCGCCTGACGTACGCGCTCATCGACGGGAACAGGCGCGACGCGCGCGTCGTTGGGTTGGTTCGCACCGGCACGTGGTCGATCGCGACGAGCATCTTGCCCGCCTGGATGATCGTCTCGAGCGTGTAGGTGAACTTGGACACGACCATCATCTGGATCGCGGCCTCGCGGTTGTAGGCACGAAAGCCGGACGTCGTGTCCGGCACCGACGTCGAGGATGCCTGGCGCACGACCCACGAGCCGAGCCGCTGCAGCGTCTTCTTCAGCGGCGAGAAGTGAGCGACCTCGCCAACCTCGCGGTCGCCGACGACCATGTCGGCACGACCCTCGAGGATCGGGCGCACGAGCGTGACGACGTCGGCGCCGCAGTACTGGTTGTCCGCGTCCGTGTTGACGATCACGTCCGCGCCGAGCTTCAGCGCGGTGTCGATGCCGGCCTGGAAGCCGGCGGCCAGGCCCTTGTTGTTGGTCAGACGCACCAGATGATCGACGCCGTGAGCACGCGCGACCTCAACCGTCGCGTCGGTCGAGCCGTCGTCGATCACGAGCCACTCGACGGCGTCGAAGCCGTCGATCGCCCGCGGCAGGTCCGCGAGCGTCTGCGGCAGCTGCTCGGCCTCGTTGAAGCACGGGATCTGGATGATGAGCTTCATGGCGTTCGATTGCCTAGACTTGGCTTCCGCCAGTATCCCAAAGCGCAGGTCACGGTCTTGGCGCCAAGCATCGAATCAACCCATCCGGCGCGGTATTGATCCTGCCGCCCGGTGGGCCCCTATGAACCAAGGCTAGATGGAAAGCGCGATGCTCACCCGGCCCAGCCCGGACTCAATCCGCCTGGCGCGGTTGCGCGCGGTCTCGGCGGGAAGCTGGGCGCGTATCGGCTTGGCCGCGATGTGCGTCGCAGCGTTGATCGGCTACTTCGCGTTCCCGACGTATCCCACCTACGACTCCTTCTACGCGCTGCTGTGGGGCCGCGACCTGCTGCACCTGCACCTGCCGGACTTCCGCGTATATCGCGGTCCTACCGAGCACCCGCTGGCGATCGCCTTCGGGATGCTCTGCTCGATCGTCGGTCAGGGCGGCGCCCGGCTGATGGTGTTCGGCTCGATCGCCTCGTTCGTCGCGGCCGTCGCCGGCATGTACCGGCTCGGGCGCCTGTGCTTCGGGCCGGTCACGGGTCTGGTCGCGGCGTTGCTGCTGCTGAGCCGGTTCTTCATTGAGAACCTCGCCGCCCAGGGCTACCTCGACATCTCCTACGTGGCGTTGATCGTGTGGGCGGTCGTGCTCGAGGTCGAACGCCGGAGGCGTGGCACGCCGGTCTTCCTGCTGCTGGCGGCTGCCGGGCTGCTGCGCCCCGACGCATGGGTGCTGAGCGGCGCGTACTGGCTGTGGTGCTGCTGGCCGGCGCGGGGAGATCGCGGCTCGAAGGGGCCGCGTGTGAGCCTCGCGCGGAGCGTTCGCTACGCGGCGCTCGCCGCCATCGCGCCGCTCGTGTGGGTCACGCTCGACGCCGTCGTGACGGGCGACCCGTTGTACTCGCTTACCGCTACCGCCAAGGCGGCCTCGGAACTGGAACGAACGCAGGGTCTCGTCAGCGTGGTGGGCTCGCTGTGGAGCTACGGGGCGCGCATCGACAAGCTGCCGGTGCTGCTCGGCGGTCTCGTGGGCATACCGCTGGCGGTGTGGATGGCGCCGCGACGGGTGCTCGTGCCGCTGGCGGCACTGCTGCTGCTGGTCGGCGTGTACCTGGCGGAGGGTGCCGTCGGCGCCTCGGTGGTGGACCGCTATCTCGTGGGCGCTGCAACGATGCTGCTGCTGTTCTGCGCGGTGACCGTCGGCGGCTGGGCGATGCTCGAGCGCGGCTCGCGCCTGCGCCGCATCTGGATCGTCGGAGCGTTTGCGCTCGTCATCTACGGAGGCGTCACTGCCGCAAACACGCTGAGCCTGACGGGTTTGCGCACCACGCTCGCCGAGCACGAGGACTTCCACGAGGGCCTCGCGCAGGCGCTGCAGAGCCCGGCCGTGCGAGCCGAACGGCGACGCTGCCCGACGGTGTCGCTGCCCGACAACAAGCTCATCCCCGACGCCCGGTGGATCCTCGACACCGCCGGACAGGAAGACATCGTCGCCCGCAGCCAGGCGCGCGCCGACGCCGACGCGGGTGAGCCAGAGCTCGCGCGTCGGCTCGCCGCAGGAAGCGTCGCCGTATATCCGCTCGGGAGCGCGATCTTCGTCGATGCGATCGCGGACCCGGGGGACAGCCCGCAGGACCAGCTGCCGCCGAAGGGCTTCCGGCCGATCTACACCAGTCGCTTCTTCGCGGTGTATGGCAACTGCTGAGGAGCCACAGCTCGGCCGCGGGATCACCGACCGATCGGGCGGCGGGCCGGCCGAGCAGTCGGGCTCTGACCGCGCGCGGCGCTGGGTATGGGTCGGGCTCGCGTTCGTCTTGCTCGCCGGCCTCGGGCTACGCCTGTGGGGCGTACGCCAGGGACTGCCGTATGCGTACAACAGCGATGAGGCCGACCACTTCCTCGCGCACGCCGTCGAAATGTTCGAAAAGGCGACGCTGAATCCCGGCTACTTCGCCAATCCGCCCGCGTTCACGTACGTGCTGCACGGACTGCTGGCGCTCGCCTACGGCGGCGCCGGCGGCGCCGTCCACGCATACAAGCACGATCCCGAGAGCGTGTTCACGCTCGCGCGCGTCGCCGCCGCGGTATTGGGGACGGTGGCGCTATGGCTGCTGTATGCGACCGGCGCGCGGCTCTTCAACCGTGCCGTCGGCCTGCTGGCGGCCGCGATCGAGGCCGTCGCGTTCCTGCCTGTCTTCTATTCGCACCTAGCGCTCAACGACGTCCCAACACTCGCGCCCGTCACGCTTTCGCTGCTCGGCAGCGCCGGCGTGCTGCGCAAAGGGCGAGCCCGCGACTACGTGCTCGCGGGCGTCGGCCTGGGGCTCGCGAGCGCGACCAAGTACACCGGCGGGATCGTGATCGTGCCGCTCGTTGCCGCCATGGCGGCGCGCTTTCTGCAGGGGGGGCCGGCCGCGGCGACGCGGGCGCTCCGAGGGGTCGCACTCGCCGGTTTCGCCGCGCTGGCGGCGTTCCTGGTGGCCAACCCGTACGCGCTGCTGGACTACAGCGCCTTCCACGGCGAACTCGTCCACCAGTCGACGTTGTCGGGCGAAGCACAGGGCAAGCTCGGAGCCCCACGCAACGGCGGCATCGTCTACTACCTGTGGTCGCTGACGTGGGGCCTCGGCTTCCTACCGGCGCTGGCCGCGCTCGGCGGCGCGCTCACCGTATGGCGCTCGGAGCGCGCCCTGTGGTGGCTGCTCGTGCCCGCCGCGCTCGCGTTCCTCGCGTTCATGGGGCTGCAGGGACGCTACTTCGGGCGCTGGCTGTTGCCGATCTTCCCGATCCTGTGCCTGCTCGCGGCGAGCTTCACGGAGGAGGTGGCGCGCGCGGGAATCCAGCTGGCGCGCCGGTGGCGAGCGGGGCGCGTGCGAGGCGCGGGGAGCTCCGGGCGCGGGGCCGCAGGAGCGCTCGGCGTCGCGATCACAGCGCTGTTGGTAGCCGCGCTGCTCGCCCAGGGGCTGATCTACAGCGTGCACTCGGGCCTCGTGCTCTCAAGCGCGGATACACGTACGCTGACGCGTAACTGGATGCTCGAGCACATCCCCGCCGGGACGCGCGTCGTCGTCGAGCCTGTCTCCCCGAACGGCTGGGGGGAGCGCTGGTCGAAGTATCCATCGCTGTTCGAGCGGCTCGCGCCTCGTCGCGCCGCCAACGGGCGGCTCGAATCCCGCTTCACCCATGAAGTCGGCCTCGAGGACTATGAGCGCACGCTGCGCCCCGCGCTGATCGGCTACTACGAGCAGGAAGGCTACTGCTGGGTGATCAGCGGCTCCACCGAGTCCGGCCGCGCGTTCGCAGATCCACGCGCTGTCCCACAGGCGATCGCCTACTACAGGGCGCTGGCCGAACACGGCGAAGTCGTGTACCGCGCCTCGCCCTACGCGCCTGGTCAGGCGGCTCGGCAAGACACGGTGCCGTTCAACTTCGACTGGAGCTTCGACTACTACCCGCTCGCCTACAGCCGTCCGGGGCCGGCGATGACTGTCTATCGGCTGTATGGAGGACGCTGCGGCACGGCCTAGGGCTGACGGCCGGGCCAGGGTTATCCTGGGACGACATGCCTAGCTGCACCGACACCGACAAGCTGCACCTGGCGCGCGCGATCGATCTCGCACGCAACGGTCTCGGCGCGGTCAAGCCAAACCCCGTCGTCGGCGCCGTGGTCGCGCGCGACGGAGAGATCCTGGGGGAGGGCTGGCACCAGGAATACGGCGGCGCGCACGCCGAGGTCAACGCGATCGAGGCGTGCGGCATGGCCGATCTGAGCGGCGCGACGCTGTACGTGTCGCTCGAGCCCTGCTGTCACGAGGGCAAGACGCCTCCCTGCACCGAAGCGATCCTGCAGGCCGGCATCGCCCGCGTGGTGATCGCCTCCGATGACCCAACCGAGAAGGCCTCGGGGCGCGGGCTGGGGATCCTGCGCGACGAGGGCGTCGAGGTCGTCCTCGCCGACGGCGAGCTCGCAGCGAGCGCGCGACTGCTCAACCAGGCGTTCCGCAAGCACGCGCGCGTCGGGCGCCCCTGGGTGCTCTTCAAGTCCGCGATGACGCTCGACGGCAAGGTCGCGACCCGCAGCGGCGACTCCCAGTGGATCAGCGGCGAGGAAAGCCGCGGCCTCGCCCACCAATGGCGAGCCGCGGTCGACGCGGTGGTCGTCGGCATCGGCACCGCGCTGGCGGATGACCCCCAGCTCACCGCCAGGCCCGACGGTCTGCCGGCAGAGCCCGGCGCGCAGCCCAGGCGCGTTGTGTTCGATTCGCTCGCACGACTCCCCACGAGCTCCCAGCTTGTGGCCGCGGCCGCCGAGATACCACTCACGATCGTCGCCTCGCGCGCAGCTGCACGCGCCGACACCGACGCGCTCGAAGCCGCCGGCGTGCAGGTGCTCGTCGCAACCGGCGAAAACGAGCCCGCGCGCGTGCGTTCGGCGCTCGATCAGCTCGGCGCGCTCGGTGTCGCCTCGGTGCTGCTCGAGGGGGGCCCGCATCTCGCCGGCGCCTTCCTCGACGCCGGCGAGATCGATGAACTGCGTCTGTTCCTCGCGCCGCTGTTGCTCGGCGGCAGCGCCGCACGCGACCCGCTCGAGGGCGAAGGCGTCGAGCGCATCTCCGAGGCGCTTCGCGCGCTCAGCTTCGAGTGCGACTCCGTCGGCGGGGATCTGCTCATATCCGCACGCCTGCGCGAGTGGTGACCGATGGGCACGCATGGCGGCGCAGGGCATTGTCCTCGGTCGCTGAGGCGGGGAAGCGCGAGCTGAGACGATGTTCACGGGCTTGATCGCCGAGCTCGGCAGCGTGGCCGCGCTCGAGCAGGACGACGAGGGCGCAACGCTTGAGATCCGCACACGGCTCGCGGCGGACCTCCGGGAGGGCGACTCGATCGCCGTCAACGGCGTGTGTCTGACGGCGACAGAGGTCAGCGCCGAAGGCTTCCAGGCGCAGGCCATGAGCGAGACGCTCAGGCGCTCGTCGCTGAGCGCGCTTGCGCCCGGCTCGCCCGTGAACCTGGAGCTCGCGTTGCGCGCCAGCGACCGTCTCGGCGGACACGTCGTCCAAGGTCATGTCGACGGGACGGGCACCGTTCGCGCGGTCCGCGAGGAGGGGTTCGCTCGCGTGCTGGAGATCGACACCGAGCCGCAGCTCACGCGCTATCTCGTCGAGAAGGGCTCGGTCGCCGTCGACGGCGTCAGCCTGACCGTCAGCGCGCTCGAGGACTGCGGCTTCTCCGTGTCGCTGATTCCCGAGACGCTCGAGCGCACAACTCTCGGCTCGATCCGCGAAGGTGGGGTCGTGAACATCGAGGTGGACATCCTCGCCAAGCACGTAGAGCGCTTGATGGGCGCTATCACTAGATGAGCATGAGCACGCGATCGACAACACCATTCGCCACGATCGAGCAGGCAATCGAGGAGATCCGCGAGGGCAAGATGGTCGTCGTCTGCGACGACGAGGATCGCGAGAACGAGGGCGACCTGACGCTCGCGGCGCAGTTCGCAACGCCGGAGGCGATCAACTTCATGGCCAAGGAGGGGCGCGGGCTGATCTGCCTGTCGCTGACCGCCGAGCGCTGCGACGAGCTCGGGCTCGACCTGATGGCGGCCAAGAACGAGTCGCCGTTCGAAACTCCCTTCACCGTTTCGGTGGAGGCACGCGAAGGCGTCACCACCGGCATCTCCGCCCACGACCGCGCGCACACGATCCAGGTGGCGATCGACCCCGAGAGCCGGCCGCGGGACCTCGTGCAGCCCGGACACGTGTTCCCGCTCAAGAGTCGTGCCGGTGGCGTGCTCGAGCGCGCCGGACAGACCGAGGCCGCGGTCGACCTCGCGCGGCTGGCCGGCCTGAACCCCGCGGGCGTGATCTGCGAGGTGATGAACGACGACGGCACGATGGCGCGCGTGCCCGACCTCGTCGAGTACTGCGCCCGACACGGGCTCAGCATGATCACCGTGGCCGACCTGATCGCCTACCGCCGCCGCCACGACAAGCTCGTGGAACGCGTCGTCGCGACCCGACTGCCCACAGCCTTCGGCGACTTCGAGGCCGTCGGATACCGCTCGCTCGTCGACGACAAGCATCACGTGGCGCTCGTCAAGGGCGAGGTCGCAGGCCAGTCCGACGTGCTCGTGCGCGTGCACTCGGAGTGCCTCACCGGCGACGTGTTCCACTCGCTGCGCTGCGACTGCGGCGAGCAGCTCGAATCGGCGCTGTCGATGATCGAGCGCGAGGGCCAGGGAGTGCTGCTCTACCTATCCCAGGAGGGACGCGGAATCGGCCTGCTGAACAAGCTGCGCGCCTACCGCTTGCAGGAGGACGGCCTCGACACGGTCGAAGCGAACGAGCGCCTCGGGCTGCCCGCCGACCTACGTGACTACGGCATCGGCGCCCAGATCCTGGTCGACCTCGGGCTCAGCTCCATCCGGATCCTTACCAACAACCCCAAGAAGATCAGGGGCCTCGAGGGCTACGGGCTGTCTGTCAGCGCGCAGATCCCGATCGAACACGCACCCAACGAGCACAACGCCGCCTACCTGCGCACGAAGGCCGAGCGCATGGGCCACACACTGCATCATCAAGGGCTGAACGTCGACGAGGAGCTCCTTCGCGACGAGCGGCGGCGAACGTGAGCTTCGCCATCACGCTGGCGCGCTTCTACGAGGAGCTCGCCGAGAAACTCCTTGCCGGTGCGCGCACCGCGTTCGCCGAGCACGGCCATCACGACATCGAGGTGTTCGAGGTCCCCGGTGCCTTCGAGCTGCCGCTCGCCGCCAGCTACGCAGCAGCGAGCGGCCGCTTCGCCGGGGTCGCCTGCCTCGGCGCCGTGATCCGCGGAGAGACCGACCACTACGACTACGTATGCGCGGAGGTCGCGCGCGGGGTGATGCGCGTGCAGCTCGACACCGGCGTGCCGTGCACCTTCGGCGTGCTCACGTGCGCAACGATGGAGCAGGCGCTGGCGCGCGCCGGCGGCGCGCCGCCAGGCGGCACAAGCAAGCGCGACCAGGGCCGCCACGCCGCCGAGGCCGCTATCAGGCTGGCGGCGCTGCGCGAGGAGCTCGCGTGTGCCGGCGCTTCCGTCGCCGTGCCCCAGAGCTCGGCCCGCTAGACTGCCGCCGATGGCAAAGGTCTGTCACAGCTGCGGCAAGGGGCCGGCCTTCGGCCAGAGTCGCAGCCACTCGATGGTCGCCACAAAGCGGCGCTTCGATCCGAACCTGCAGAAGGTCAGGATCATGGTCGGCAAGGCCCCGAAGCGCGTGTATGTGTGCACGCGCTGTTTGAAAGCCGGCAAGGTAACCAAGGCTCTGTAGGACCGACCCAGCCCTCCGGGCTGTGTGCCCGCGGCGTCAGGCGGCGTCCTCGGTCGATTGCGTGCTAGCCGGTTCGGGGATGCGAAACGCGAAGCGTGAGTGTCTCCCGGTTCGGTACGCGGCGCTCCCTGCGTCCTTGCCTGACTTGCCCAGTCCACGTACAGAGAAACTATTTGAGCGGCGCCATCCGGCGTCGTCGCAAGACGGC
Source organism: uncultured Solirubrobacteraceae bacterium (assembly GCA_963737025.1). GTDB lineage: Bacteria > Actinomycetota > Thermoleophilia > Solirubrobacterales > Solirubrobacteraceae > Palsa-744. The sequence continues at coordinate 593,803 of CAVTRA010000002.1, read as the reverse complement.
TTGCCCGGCGAAGCTGATAGACCTGTCGCCGTGACGGACACCAATTTGGTCCGCTTCCGCGCGGCGGTGGCGGGGGCTCTTGCCCACTTGGAATCGCGCCGCCAGGAGGTCAACGACCTGAACGTGTTCCCCGTCGCCGACGGGGACACGGGCGACAACATGGCGCTCACGCTGCGCGCCGTGCTGGCAGAGCTCGATCGCCTCCAGGGCACCGACGCGGGGCGCACGATCGACGAGATCGGGCGCGAGGAGATCGTGCAGTCGGTCGCGCGCGCGGCGCTGCTGGGAGCGCGCGGGAACTCCGGCGTGATCCTCTCGCAGTTGATCCGCGGCGCCGCTGAGGAGCTCGTCTCCAGGCCCGGGCAGCTGATCGACGCGCCGCTGATCGGCGCGGCGCTCGCCAACGCGGCCGACCGCGCGTACTCCTCCGTCCGCGACCCCGCCGAGGGCACGATCCTGACGGTCGCGCGCGAGATGGCCCACAAGATCGTCGCGGATCTCGCGCACGGACCCGAGACTGCCCGCTTCGGGCCGGCGACCGAGCCGCGCGATCAGGACAAGGCGATCGCGGCTGCGCTCGAACGCGCCGTGCAGGCGGGCGAGGAGTCGGTCAAGCGCAGTCCCGAGCTGCTCGCTGCGCTGCGCGAGGCCGGCGTCGTCGATGCCGGCGGCTACGGGCTCACGATCATCTTCGCCGGAGTCGTCGCTGCGCTGCGTGGCGACGAGCCGCCGCCACTCGACCACTACGCACCGGCGCGCATCACCCACCCCGAGCACACCTCCGGGACCTATCGCTTCTGCACGAACTTCGCCGTCATCGGCAGCGGCCTGACCGCCGCGAGCTTCATCGCACCGCTCGAAGAGCTAGGCGACTCGGTGCTCGTGGTCGGCGACCCGAGCACTTTGAAGGTGCACCTCCACACCGATCAGCCCGAGCTCGCGACGGCGGTGTTCGCGAGTTCCGGCGAGGTCTCGCACCTGGACGTCGCCGACATGCGCGCACAGATCGCCGAGCGCGACGGGCGCCTCGGCGCCCCAGTCGCGGACGCCCTCGGCACAGAGCGCGACGCCCCGCTCGGCAAGGAAGTGCGCTGCGCCGCCGTGGCCGTCGTCAGCGGCGAGGGGCTGCGCCAGCTGTTCCACGAGCTCGGCGTGCACACAATCGACGGTGGACCGACGCTCAATCCGTCGACATACGACCTGCTCGCCGGGATCCACAGCGTGCCCACCGAGGAGGTCGTGCTGCTCACCAACAGCGCGAACGTGATCATGGCGGCGGAGCACGCGGCCCAGCTGTCGGACAAGCAGGTGCACGTCGCCCCCACCACCAGTCAGCAGGCCGGTCTCGCCGCAGCCGTCGCGCTCGCTCCCGAGCGCTCCGTCGAGGAGAACGCGCAGGCGCTCACCGAGGCACTCGCGCGGGTGCGCACCGGTGCCGTGGCTCCCGCCGCTCGCGACGACAGCCAGGGGCGCTTCAAGCGTGGCGACGCGGTCGGGTTCGTCGAGGAGGAGGTGCTCGCGTGGGGTGATCCGCGTGAGACGCTGCAGGCGGTGCTGCACGCGCTCGCAACTGCCACCAACGGCGACGGGCCGCCGGAACTGATCAGCGTGCTCGACGGCGAGGACGCTCCGCTTGGTCTCGAGGAGGTCGGCGTGATGGCTAACGGCGGCGTCGAGCTCGAGCTGCGCCATGGCGGACAGCCTGCGTACTGGTGGCTGCTCGCGGCCGAGTGAGCGATGGCACGGAGTTAGAGATCAACGAGCTGGACCTTCGTTTTTGGGCTACCGAGGTGGGACACTTTGCGCGTGATGCCGGAGGAGTCCAACCACACGGCTGAGGAGAGCGATCCCACGCCCGAGGCGATCCTGGAGGCGATCGGCGCGGGCAACCTCGTGGAGGCGACCCGCGTGAACTGGAAGATCTTCAACTCGCGTTCCGTTTCGGGCGAGGTCTTTCATCCCGAAGAGTTGGTGGCTTTTCATCCCGAAGTCGAGTGGACTACGCGCACTGACCTGCCGGACCCGCGGACGTATCGGGGACGAGAGGGGGTCGCGGGATTAATAGCCGAGTGGATCGGCGCGTTCGACGGTTTCCTCTTTGAGCCGGTCGAGATCTTCGAGACCGGCGGGAAAGTCGTGGCGGTGTTGCAGGTCAGCGGTCGCATCAAGGGCAGCGACCAGCAGGTGGCGATGGAAGAGGTCCACGTGATGAGCCTCCGCGACGGGATGTTCAGCGAGGTTCGCGAGTACCCCACAAAGAGTGAGGCGCTCACAGCGTTGGGGCTGTCCGAGTCGACGAGTTTCGCCAATCGTTTCGCCAAACCCTCCTAGGAGCAGCCCGGCGGGGCGGTAGCCTGCGTGATCCAAACTGACCCACTACCACGCACCGCGCCGTATAACCATGGTGGCGCCGCATCTGCTGCGAGGGCAGATGCTCTATACGACCGCCGACGCGATCATCATTAGGCAGCGGATGCCAGCGACCAGGACTGACACCCGGGACCCGCCCGGCGGCCCGAGATCCGAGCGCAGCTGGCAACCGATCACGCGGTTCGCATCGCACGAGCAGCTCAGCCACGCTGAGCTGCTCGGCGCGCCGGTGCGCTGGCCGCGGCCGTCGCGTCTGGAAGCGCCGCTCGCGCCTGCGGCCAAGAAGATGGCTGCCGGACTGCTCGCTCTCGGGCTGCGGAGCGTCGGCGAGCTGCTCGAGCATCTCCCGAGCGACAGCCGCGAGGCGCGGACAGTCGCCGCCCTGCGCGCCGGTGAGCAGGCGACGGTGTCGGTCGAGGTGCGGACGATCAGCGCTCGGGCGGTGCGCCGCCGCGGCATGCGTCCGCTGGTGGAGGCGTCCGTGTTCGACGCCAGCGGGAGGATGCGGGCGACGTTCTTCAACCAGCCGTGGCTGGTCGAGCGCTATCCACCTGGCACGCGACTGCTGCTGCACGGCAGAGCCGACGCGCGGGGGGGCTTCAGCGTTTCCCATCACGCGCTCGGCGCGGACGCAGGCAGCGCGGTCCTTGCGGGCGCCGGCGCCGGCGACAGCGATGCGGTTGCGCACTACCCGGCGACCGAGGGCGTCACCTCGACGCAGCTGCTCACGCTCGTAGGAGGCGCGCGGTCTGCGCTGGGCGACGTTCCCGAGGTCCTCTCCGCGGCTACGCGCGTGAGCGAGGGCATGGCCGACCGCGCGAGCGCTCTGGCGGCGATGCACTTCCCGCGCCTTCCCGGAGACCTCGAGACCGGTCGGCGCAGGCTTGCGTTCGAGGAGCTGCTGCTGACGCAGCTCGCGTTTCTGCGCCGTCGCGCCGCACGCAGGGCGCGCACCGGCGCCGCCGTGCTCGCCGATCCAGGCACACTCGCAGAGCGCTGGCTGGAGTCGGGGCTGCCGTTCGCGTTGACCGGCGACCAGCGCCGCGCGGCCGAGGCAATCGCGCGCGACCTGAGCCAGCGCGCTCCGATGCAGCGGCTGCTCATGGGAGAGGTGGGCAGCGGAAAGACGGTCCTCGCCCTGTACGCGATGTTGCGGGCCGTTGGACACGGGCGTCAGGCGGCGCTGATGGCGCCGACGGAGACGCTCGCCGAGCAGCACTTCGCGACGATCCAGGGGCTGCTTGGAGATGAGCCCCTCAGTACTGCGCTGCTGACCGGCTCGACGCCCGCGGCGCGGCGGCGGGACATCCTCGGCAAGCTCGCGAGCGGCGAGCTGTCGCTGATCGTGGGAACGCACGCGCTGATCGAGCCGGACGTGCGCTTCCACGAGCTGGCCGTCGCGGTGATCGACGAGCAGCACCGCTTCGGGGTACGCCAGCGCGCCGCGCTCGGCGAGCGCGACTCCACCAAAGCTAGGAGCGGCTCGACGCTCGCGCCGCACACCCTGCACATGACGGCGACGCCGATCCCCCGCACGCTCGCCCTCGCTCGCTACGGCGACCTCGACACGAGCACCCTGCGCGAGCTCCCACGCGGCCGCCAGCCGATCGAGACGCGCCTCGTCTCGGGCGAGCAGGAGCGGGCGCGGGCCTACGAGGAGCTACGGGCGGAGCTGGCGGCAGGCCGCCAGGCGTACGTCGTGTGCCCGCTGATCGACGATCCCGAAGCGCTGGCGCCAGGCCTCGCCGCCGCCGACTCTGAGACGGTCTCCTCGATGCCGGATTCCGGGCTACGAGCCGCGAGCGCTGAGCTGCAGCGCCTGCGCAAGGGCGAGCTCGCGGGCCACGAGCTAGCGCTGCTGCACGGCGGCATGCGTCCACGCGAGAAGCAGGAGGCGATGGCGGCGTTCGCTTCCGGCAAGGCGGACGTGCTCGTTGCCACGACCGTGATCGAGGTCGGGATCGACGTGCCCAACGCCACCGTCATGCTGATCGAGAACGCCGAGCGGTTCGGGATCTCGCAGCTGCACCAACTGCGCGGGCGCGTCGGGCGCGGCGAGCATCGCTCGCGCTGCCTGCTCGTCGGTCCGCCGGATGCCGGTGCCTCCGGGCGGCTCGGCGCGCTGGTCCGCTACACAGACGGCTTCCGACTGGCCGAGATCGACCTGGCGATGCGCAAGGAGGGCGAGCTGATCGGCACGCGCCAGTCAGGCCTCGGGCAGTTCCGCATCGCGCGCCTGCCCGACGACGCCCAGATGCTGGAGCGCGCCCGCGCACGCGCGGAGGCGATTGTCGCGGACGACCCGGAGCTGCGCGAACCCGAGCACACGCTGCTGCGCGTCGCGCTGGAACGCGAGCTCGGCGCCGACGCGGCGCAGCCGCTGTCGGCGTGACGTTACGGTTCAGCGCATGCGGGTCATAGCTGGGGCGCTCGGCGGCAGGCGCCTGCGGGCACCGGCGGGCCGGGTCACGCGACCGACCTCCGACCGCGTGCGGGAGGCGGTTTTCGCGATGCTCGACGACGTCGAGGGGGCACGTGTGCTCGACCTGTTCGCGGGGACCGGCGCACTCGGGATCGAGGCGCTCTCGCGGGGAGCCGCGCTGGCGGTGTTCGTCGAGCGCGACGTGGGCGTGGTGCGGGTGCTGAAGGCCAATCTCGCGGCGCTCGGCATCGCAGGCGAGACGGCCGAGGTGCGTCGCGGCGACGCGCTCGAAGCGCTGCGCAGCGCAAAGACGGCCAAGGAGACATACGATCTCGTCTTCATCGACCCCCCCTACGGGCGGGCGCGACCAGCACCCTCGGCGTCCGGGCAACCGATCGGCGAACGGTGGGGTCCAGAGCTATCGGCGATTCTGCCGGCGCTGCTGAACCCGGGCGCGCGCGTCGTCGTCGAGAGCGATCGGAGAGCTCCCCTTGAGCTCGACGTGCCGCTCGAGCGGCGCAGGCGCTACGGGGACACTTCGATCACAATCCACCTGCATCAATGACCCCAACGCGCAAATCGATCGTCGTATGCCCCGGCTCGTACGATCCGATCACCAACGGTCACCTCGACGTCATCCGCCGCGCCGCCGCGTTGTACGACGAAGTCGTGGTCGCTGTGGTCAACCGCTCGGTGCGCAAGAGCAGCGCGCTGTTCGGCATCGAGGAGCGCGTCAGCTTCATCGAGCACGCGCTCGGCGATCTCGAGGGGGTGCGGGTGGAGCCGTTCTCGACGCTGGTCGTCGACTTCGCCAGGAGCATCGGCGCCAAAGCGATCGTCAAGGGGCTGCGCGCGATCTCGGACTTCGAGTACGAGCTCGAGATGAACCAACTCAACCGCCGGCAGGATCCGGGGATCGAGTCCGTGTACCTGATGGCGTCTCCGCAGTACAGTTTCCTGTCATCCAGCGGCGTCAAGGAGCTCGCAACGTTCGGCGGCAAGATCGATGATCTCGTGCCCGACGAGGTGGCCCGGCGCTTGCAGGAAGAGCTGAGACGCTGACGAAATGAGACGTGAGATTTGAGTCGAGCTTTGTTGAGGAGACGCAGCGCCGGACGCCCGTCGGGCGTGGGCGCGGCGTCGAACTCTATGATCACGACGTGCGGCTGGACGCCTCGCGGAGGTAGCCAATAGAAATGGATGTCCTGGTACTCATAGACAAGCTCGACGACTTGGTGCACAACGCCAAGACGATCCCGCTCAGCGACTCCGTTCGCGTGGACAAGGAGGAGATCTACGACATCCTCGACCAGATGCGCGCGACGATTCCCGAGGAGATCAAGCAGGCTCGTTGGATCGTCAAGGAGCGCCAGGAGATGCTCGCCGAGGCCAAGAAGGAGGCCGAGCGCATCATCAAGGAAGCGCGTGAGCGCCAGGAGCGGCTGGTGGGCGAGGAGGAGGTCACCAAACAGGCCGAGCGGGCCGCTGAGGACATCGTCGAGGACGCCCGCGCGCGCGAGCGCGAGATCAGACTCGGCGCCGAGGACTACGCCGATGAGATCCTCAACACGCTCGAGGTCAACCTGTCGAAGTTCATCGCCGCAGTGCAGCGCGGGCGCGAGCGCCTGCAGGGCAAGGATGAGCCAGCTGAAGTCAGCTAGTGACCACGCAGCGCGCCACCGTGTCCAAACCCCGCTGCTCTAGGGTCCATACGTGAACGCGCAGGCGACGACGCGCGCGGTCGTGCACAAGCTGCAGGTCGCCCGCGCTCTGATCGACACGGGCATGTTCGAACCGCTACGCCCGGACAGGACGCTGCAGTCGCTCGTGGCGCTGCGCCGTTGGGGAGCGACCCCGGCCGGCGCCTACTCGGGTGCCGCGGCACGCCACCCCAACCGCCTGGCGCTGATCGACGAACGCGGAGCGCTCAGCTTCGTGGAGGTGCACCGTCGGACCAACGCGCTCGCGCACGAGCTGCGCAAGGCGGGCATCGACGTCGGCGATGGGGTGGCGATCATGTGTCGCAACCATCGCGGCTTCGTCGAGGCGACGGTGGCGTGCTCGAAGCTCGGCGCCGGCGCGCTGTTCCTGAACACCGCCTTCGCTGGACCGCAGATCACCGACGTACTGGCACGCGAGGAGCCGGTGGCGGTGATCTACGACGAGGAGTTCAGCGGCCTGGTCAGCGCGGGCGCCGCCAGCAGGCTGCGATTCGTCGCCTGGCAGGAGGCGGGCGCGACCCCGCAGGAGCCGACGCTCGAGCAGCTGATCGCCCGCGGTGACGAGTCCGATCTCGAGCCGCCTTTGGAGAAAGGGCGGATCGTGATCCTGACGTCGGGGACCACCGGCACGCCGAAGGGTGCGGCGCGGCCGCAGAGCGACTCGGTCGAGCCCGCCGCCGCACTGTTCTCGAAAATCCCGCTGAAGGCACGCGAGACGACGATGATCGCCGCGCCGATGTTCCACTCGTGGGGCTTCGCGCACTTCCTGCTGAGCCTGCCGCTGCTCTCGACGCTCCTGCTGCGCCGGAAGTTCGACCCGGAGGAGACGCTGAAGGCAGTCGCGCAGCATCGCGCGAGTGCGCTCGTCGTGGTGCCCGTGATGCTGCAACGGATCCTCGAGCTGCCGCCGGAGACGATCTCGCGCTACGACGTCAGCTCGCTCAAGGTGATCGCCGTCAGCGGCTCGGCGCTGCCCGGCGAGCTCGCGACACGGGTGATGGACATCTTTGGAGACGTTCTCTACAACCTCTACGGATCGACCGAGGTGGCGTGGGCGACGATCGCGACGCCCAAGGATCTGCGCGCGGCGCCCGGGACCGCCGGGCGCCCACCGCTCGGGACGGTGGTGAAGCTGCTCGACGAGGACGGTCGCGAGGTGCCGCGGGGCGAGGTCGGGAGGATCTTCGTCGCCAACGAGTTCCAGTTCGAGGGCTACACCGACGGCGGCGGCAAGGAAATCGTCGGCGGCCTGATGCGCACCGGCGACGTCGGGCGCCTCGACGCGGCGGGCCGTCTGTTCGTTGACGGACGCGACGACGAAATGATCGTCAGCGGCGGTGAGAACGTGTTTCCACGCGAGGTCGAGGACCTGCTCGCCAAGCACGGCGAGATCGAGGATGTGGCGGTCGTGGGGGTTGAGGACAAGGAGTTCGGCCAGCGGCTGAAGGCGTTCGTCGTCGCGCGCAACGGCAACGATCTGACCGCGGAGGCGATCCAGGCGTACGTGAAGCAGAACCTCGCCCGCTACAAGGTTCCACGCGACGTCGTGTTCGTGGATCATCTGCCGCGCAATGCCACCGGGAAGGTGCTCAAGCGGGAGCTGCGCACACGCTCTTAGCGCCTCGGCGCTCTCTCGCTAGCCTGGAGCAAGATGGCTGTCGGGACACACGATTTCGATCTGGCGGGCTTGCGACTCAGCCCGGGCGAGGGCCGTCGCATCGAGCTGGCGACGCCGATCGAGCCGCTGCTGCTCGGCAGCGAGCGCTACGCCGCGCAGCCGCACCTCGTGCCCGTGGAGCTGAACGTCTCGCGGATGGCCGGGGGCGGCTACGCCCTGCGACTGCGCTTCTCCGCTGAGATCACGGGCCCCTGCATGCGCTGCCTCACAACCGCAAGCCCACGGGTGGACGTCGAGGCGCGTGAGGTCGATCGCCCGGGCGGGGGGGAGGAGCTCGACAGCCCGTACGTGCACCAGGAGACGCTCGATCTGGCGGGTTGGGCACGCGACGCGTTCGCGCTTGCGATGCCGGTGAAGATCCTCTGCCGCGAGGACTGCGCGGGTCTGTGCTCGGTCTGCGCGGCCGACCTCAACACGGCCGGGGCTGACCACCATCACGAGTCGACGCCGGACCCACGCTGGGCAAAGCTTCGCGAGCTCGAGCTCGAGTGAGCGGCGCCGTGGGGGCCTGAGACGAGATCTCGGGGTGGGTGGGCTTGCTACCCTTCTCACGCCGATGGCCGTCCCCAAGAAAAAGCAGTCGCATAGCCGTACCGCCAAGCGGCGTGCACAGCACAAGATCGGCACGCCCGCGCTGAACGCGTGCCCGCAATGCCACAGCCCGCGCCGGCCGCATCGGGTTTGCCCGGTGTGCGGTACCTACGCGGGCCGCGAGATCGTGACGCCCGGCGCGCACGATCACGATCACGAGCACGACCACTCCTAACGTCCAGTGACGCCAGAGGCCTTGTCCTCCCGGTCACACTCGCTCTCCCCGGGGCGCAAGCCGCCGGTGGTAGCGGTCGACTGCAACGGCGCCGACCTTGGACCGGCCGAGGTGGCGGCGGGTGCTGCGCTGGCGGCCGGCGAGGGAGCGCGCATCCTGCTGTTCGGCCCCGCGGCGGAGCTCGGCGAGCCACCGCGCGGCGTGGAGGTCGTGGACGCACCGGTGTCGATCGCGAAGGCCGAAGACCCAGTGCTCGCGGCGCGCAACACTCCCGAGGCCTCGATCGTGCAGGCGGCGCAGGCCGTCGCACAGGGCAGGGCGCAGGCACTGGTGTGCGCCGGCGCCACCGGCGCGGCGCTCGCCGCCGGCACGTTCAACATCAAACGCGCCCCCGGTATCTACCGTCCGGCGCTTGCGATCCCGCTCCCCGTTCCGCACCATCCCGTCACACTCCTGGACGTCGGCGCGAGCGCGGAGGCGCGCCGCGAGCACCTCGTTCAGTTCGCGTTCATGGGAGCCGCGCTCGCACGGGTCGTGCTCGGCGTGCCCGCGCCGCGAGTGGGCCTGCTGTCAAACGGTGAGGAGGACTCGCGCGGTAGCGCGCTGGTGCTCGAGGCCCACGCCGAGCTGCGCGAGCGTGCCGGTGCAGGCCTTGACGCGTTCGAGTTCGTGGGCAACGTCGAGGGTGGTGACGTCGTCTCGGGTCGAGCCGACGTGATCGTCACCGACGGCTTCACGGGGAACATCGCGCTCAAGCTGATGGAGGGCGTCTCCAAGACGATGCTCGGTGTCGTGCGCGAGGCCGTGATGTCCTCGCCGCGCGCGAAGCTCGGTGGTCTGCTGCTGCGGCCGTCGCTGCTGGGGGTCCGCGAGGAGCTCGACCCGGAAGCCAGCGGCGGCGCGTACCTGCTTGGCCTGCGCCGCTTGGGTGTGGTCCCGCACGGGCGCTTCACGCGCATCGGTTTCGCGCAAGCGATCCTGCGCGCCGAGCGTGGCGCGCGCGAGGACATCGTCGCGCAAACGCACGCCGCACTCGAGCGAGGGGGCGCGCTCAGGCGCGCGCCCCTGTCCGCTTCTGCCGCTAGCCTGCCGCAGGCGCAATGACCCGCGAGCAAGTGCTGACCCTGATCCGCGATCACCTGGCCGACGAGCTCGACGTCGAGCCCGACGTGATCGTTGAGAGCACCCGCTTCAAGGAGGACCTGGAGGCGGATTCGCTCGACCTGTACACGCTGGTGCAGGAGCTCGAGGACACCTACGGAGTGCGTATGTCCGACGAGCAGGCTGCGCAGATCCTGACCGTGGGTGCGGCGGTCGACTTCGTGCTGGCCCACGACGGGATCGCGCATGAGGAGCGGTGATGCTGCTCGGCGAGTTGCTGGACGAACTGCCCGTGGAGCTCGTGCGCCAGGTCTTCACCCACGCCTCTTGGAGCGAGCGCCCGAGCGACTCCTACACGCGGCTTGCGTTCCTCGGCGACAGCGTGCTGGCGCTGGCCGTGACCGCATATCTCTACCCGTTGCTGGAGGCCGACCGTTTCGGCGCCGGCCGGCTGACGAAGATCCGTGCACAGGCCGTCTCGGGGGTGTCCTGCCGAGCGGTCGCAGAGCGCTTGGCGCTGCCCGAGCGGCTGCGTGCGGCGGCGCCCGCGGGTGTGCGCCAGAGTGCCGCTGCGCTTGTGGAGACCGAGCGGGTGCTCGCGTCGGTGATCGAGGCCGTGATCGGCGCCTGCTACCTGTATGCGGGCTACGAGCGCACCGCCGAGGCGGTCGTGGAGGCGTTCGCTCCGGAGATCGAGGGTGCGCTCGAGCATCCCGTCGACTTCAAGTCGGCGCTGCAGGAGCTGCTCGCCAGGCGCGGCTCGGAGGTCAGCTACGAGATCACCGGCGAGCACGGGCCACCGCACGAACGCACGTATGCGGTCATCGCAACCGTGGACGGTCGCGAGCTCGGCAGCGGCAGCGGCAGGAGCAAGAAGCACGCCGAGCAGGAGGCGGCGCGTGTAGCCGTCGAGCGCCTCGCCACGGAGTCATGAGGAGCGCGGCATGCGATTGAAGTCGGTCACGCTGAACGGCTTCAAGTCGTTTCCCGACAGCACCCGCCTGGACTTCGGTCCCGGGGTGAGCGTCGTCGTCGGCCCCAACGGGTCCGGCAAGTCGAACGTCACCGACGCGGTCCTGTGGGCGATGGGCGAGCAGTCGCCGCTCGCTGTGCGCGGCCAGTCGATGCAGGATGTGATCTTCGGCGGTGGCCGGGGGGTTCAGCCGCGCAGCGCAGCCGAGGTCGAGATCGTGCTCGACAACTCTGACGGCAGCATCGACATCCCGTTGAGCGAGATCTCGATCGTCCGCCGGCTGGAGCGCAGCGGCGAGGGCTCCTACCGCCTCAACGGCGCGCGCTGTCGCCTGACGGACGTGATCGAGGTGCTTTCGGACACAGGCCTGGGCAAGGAGACGCACTCGGTCATCTCGCAGGGCAAGGTGGACGCGATCGTCACCTCCAAGCCGCGCGATCGACGCCTGCTGATCGAGGAGGCGGCGGGGCTGGGCAAGCATCGCAAGCGTCGCCGGCGCGCGCAGCTGAAGCTCGAGCGCACGCAGGAGAACCTTGATCGCGCCCTCGACGTCGAGCGCGAGGCGCGCACCCGCCTGCGCCCGCTGAAGCGCCAGGCCGAAGCCGCAGAGCTTCACGAGCGCCTGGAGCGCCAGATCCTGCAGGCGCGCTGGGAGCTCGCGCGCGAGGAGTCGCGCGCCAAGCGAATCGAGCTCGCCGGTGCCGAGCTGAGCGTCGCCAGGGCACGGACAGCGCGCGCCGACATCGAGCGGACGCTGCAGGAGACAATCGACCGGCGCGGTACGGCCGAGCGCGCGCTGGCCGAGCGCGCGGAGCGCCACGACGCGCTCTCGCGCGGCGTCTACGAGGCCCGCTCCGCTCGCGACCGGCTGACGCTGCGCGCCGAGCAGGTCGCAGCAAGCGCACAGGCTCTCAGCCGGCGCGTCGAGCGCGTCGAGCAGGAGCTCGAGGCCCACGCACAGCCAGACGCGGGCGACGGTGGCGGCGCGGAAGCGGCCGACGGCGAGGAGCGCATCGCGGCACTGGAGGCGCAGCTCGCCGAGATCCTCGCGACTCGCGAGCAGGAAATCGAGCGCGAGATCATCGAGCTGCAGGCGACGCTCGTCGAGCATACCGCGCGGGTCGAGCGCAGCGAGGCTGACGCGGTGGCGGCGCGCGCCGCACGCGTCGAGGCGGACGAGCACGCCGAGCGGGCACGCGGACGCCTGGCGACGGCCGAGCGCGAGGCGCAGGACGCCCGACGCGAGTCAGCGGGTGTCGGCGCAGAGCTCGCTGCCGCGAACCAGTTCCTGCGGGGGCACGCGCGTCTCGGTGACGATCAGCGCGGCTCGCCGCGAGCGCTCAGCGAGGAGCTACGCGTTGAGGATGGCTACGAGCTGGCCTTGGCGGCGGCACTGGGGGGACGCCTCGACGCGGCGCTCGTGCGGGACGTCGCCGGCGCTCAGGAGCTGCTCGACCGAGCCGGCCCCGACGGCGCGAGCGCGCTGCTGGCCACCGAGGACCTGGCGCCGAGCCCGCGCAAAGATGCGCCGCCGCCGACGCCCGACGCCCGCCGGCTGACGGAGCTGATCAGCGGGCCGCCGGAGGTGCTCGCGCTGGCGGGGCGTCTGCTCGAGGACGCCTGGGTGGTCGAGCGTCTCGAGCAGCTTCCGCAGGATTTCACGGGCATCGCCGCAACCCGCGGCGGACGCGTCTGGTTTGCGTCCTGGGGCGAGGTCCGCCAGCTGAGCAAGGGCGGGACCGAGCTGGTGCTCGCGCGCCGCAACGAACGCGACCGCCTGATTGCCAACGCGGAGCGCGCGGCGCAGGCTGAGCAGCTCGCGCAGGCCAGCTGCGAGCAGCTGCTCGCAGACGTCCGCGCCGCCGACGAGGCCCGCGTGAGCGGCGAAGCTTCCCTGCGCGATGCCGAACGCGCGCTCGCCGAGGCGGGCGAGGCCGCCAGGCGCACCCAGTGGCTGATCGAGCAGCGTCGCGTCGCGCCCGCCGAGGGCGCGCTCGCGGTCCGCAAGGCCGAGCTCGAAGGCGAGTTGGCGTCCGAGCGCCGACAGGCCGAGCGCCGCGGGCGTGAACGATCCGAGCGCGCCGTGAGGCTCGCTCGCCTGGGCGCCCAGCACGAGCTCGACACCGCCGTCGCGCCGCTCGCCGAGCGCCTCGCGCACGCGCTCGCCGCTGCCGCGCAGGGCGTTGAGCAGCGAGTTGGCGAGCTCGACGCAGAGCTGGCGAGCGAACGTCAGGCGGGGGAGCAGATGGCCGCGCAGCTGCGAGCGAGCGCCGCGAGTGAGGTCGAGATTCAGGCGGCCCTGCGCGCTGCCGGCGAGACCGTTACCGAAGCGGAGGTCGCCGCGCAACGGCTGCGCGACCAGGCGAGCGAGGCCGAGATCGAGTTGACTGGCGTGGCCGAGCGCCTGGGGCTGTCCGACACCGCCTCGCTCGCAGGCGGCGAGACCGAGCGTGAGCCGCTTGCCGAGGAGGAGACGGTGGCGCTGCACGCCCGCGTGGAGCGGCTGACGCGCCGGCGTGAGCAGCTCGGGCCGGTCAACCCGCTCGCGCAGGAGGAGTACTCCGAGGCGCTCACGCACGTCGAGGAGCTCGAGACCCAGCGCGGCGACCTCGAGACCGCGCTGCGCGAGCTGCGCTCGGTGATCCGCGAGACCGACCGCCAGATCGAGGAGACGTTCGAGCAGACGTTCGCGGCGGCGGCGCGCAACTTCGAGGAGCTCGTAGAGGACGTCTTCCCGGGCGGGAGCGGGCGGCTACGGCTGGTGCACGACGAGCACGGGCCGAGGCCCGTATTGGGTGGCCAGGCTTTGCCCGATCGCGAGGCAGGCGACGCCGACGCGATCGAGGCCGCCGCCGAGGCCGAGAGCGAGGCCGAGCGCGGGGGCGAGGAAGAGCAGCTTCCCGGCGTCGAGATCGAGATCACGCCGGCCGGTAAGTCGACCAAGCGCCTGACGCTGCTGTCAGGCGGAGAGAAGTCGATGACGGCGCTGGCGTTCCTGTTCGCGGTGTTCCTCGCACGCCCGTGCCCCTTCTACATCCTCGATGAGGTCGAGGCGGCGCTCGACGACCTCAACCTCGATCGCTTCCTCGCGCTCTTGCGGCGCTACGCGGGGCGCGCCCAGTTCATCGTGATCACCCACCAGAAACGCACCATGGAGGCCGCCGACTGGCTCTACGGCGTGTCGATGGGCCAGGACGGGGTCTCGAAGGTGCTCTCGCGGCGCCTGCCGTCCGAGCAGGCGCAGTCTGAGTCCCGGGAGGTCGCTGAGGTCGCCTGAGGAATCGATCTCGCTGCGGCGCGGCGCGGGCCGAGCGCAGGCCGGCGCGCCCGAGCGCTGCTATCGTCGCGCGCCCCGTGGCCCGCGACTGGAGCGACCTGTTCATCACCGAGGACGGCGCCCAGGGCGATGACGCCCAGGAGTCGGCTCCGCGCCAGCGCGGCGGCCTGTTTCGCCGGTTGCGCGAGAGCATGGCCAAGACGCGCCAGGCGCTTGGCTCAGAGATCCACGCGACGCTGTTCGGCGTACTGGACGAGCACACTTGGGAACGCCTCGAGGAGGCGTTGATCATGGCGGACGTCGGCGCGGCGACCACCGCCTCGGTGGTGCAAACGCTCGAGACGGAAGCGTCCGAGGGGAAGCTCGAGGGCGGCGAGGCGCTCAGCGAGCGACTGATCGAGCTGCTCGCGGCAACCGCGCGCGTCGGCGACGGGCGGATCGACATCCGTCCCGAGCCGACCGTGATCATGGCGGTAGGCGTCAACGGCACCGGCAAGACGACCACGATCGGCAAGCTCGCGTGGCACCTTCGCGAGCAGCTCGGGCGCAGCGTGCTGCTGGGCGCGGCCGACACGTTCAGGGCAGCGGCCGGCGAGCAGCTCGAGGGCTGGGCGCAGCGCGCGGGCTGCGAGATCGTCAGCGGGCCTCCGGGCTCCGATCCCGGCGCGGTGGCGTTCGACGCGATCGCGCAGGCGCGCGCCCACGGCATCGACGTCGTGATCATCGACACGGCCGGACGGCTGCACACCCAGGAGGACCTGATGGGCGAGCTCGCCAAGGTGCGGCGCGTAATCGCGCGCCAGCTCGAGGGCGCCCCGCACGAGACGTTGCTGACGATCGACGCGACCACGGGCCAGAACGGGCTGCTCCAGGCGAAGCTCTTCGCTGAGGTCGCCGAGGTGAGCGGCGTCGTGCTGACCAAGCTCGACGGCACCGCCCGCGGCGGCATCGCGCTGGCGATCGCCCGTGAGCTGCAGCTGCCCGTCAAGCTGATCGGAGTCGGAGAGTCCGTCGAGGATCTGCGCCCCTTCGACGCCGAGGATTTTGCGCGCGCGCTGATCGCCGAGGCGTGACTCAGCGGCGGCGCTTGCGTCGACGTGCACTGGACACTGTGGCCCGTGAACGTGGCGCGGAGAGGTAATCTGACGTTATGGATTGGATCCTTTGGGTGGTTGCCGCGGCAATTCTCGGTATTGGTGAGATGCACACCGGCGCTCTTTACCTCTTGCCGTTTGCCGCCGGCGCATCACTCGCGGCTGTCGTAAGCCTGATCGGCGTGGGCGCGCCGCTCGCCGCGATTGTGTTCGTGCTCGCGTCGGCGATCATGTTCGGCGCGCTGCGGCCCGTCGCACGCCGTCACCGGCGGCTGCCGCCCGCGATCCGCACCGGCGCCGCCGCGCTCGTGGGCCGGCGCGCGATGGTGCTCGAGCGGATCGCCAACGACGAGGGCATCGGCTGCGTGAAGATCGAGGGCGGCGAGGTTTGGACCGCGCGCAGCTACGACGAGGACGAGGTGATCAATGTCGGCGAGCGCGTCGAGGTCGTGGAAATAAGGGGGGCCACAGCCCTAGTAATGCACTGAGGCGACCGAGGGCCTACGGCTTCGGCCGTTCGAATTAGAGATACGCTCTCCTGGGAAGGAAAAGCGAAAGGAACGGCTCATGGTTGCCATCATCGTCATCGTTGTGATCGTCGTGTTCGTGCTCGGCGTGGCTGCGCGGACGATCCGCGTGATCCCGCAGGCGCGGGCGGGCGTCGTCGAGCGACTCGGTCGCTACAGCCGCACACTGGAGCCGGGCCTGACGATCGTCACGCCGTTCATCGATCGCGTGCGGCCGCTGGTCGACCTGCGCGAGCAGGTCGTCAACTTCTCACCACAGTCGGTGATCACCGACGACAACGTTGTCGTGGGAATCGAGACGGTTCTGTACTTCACGATCACAGATCCGCGCTCGGCCACGTATGAAATCGCCAACCCGCTCCAGGCGATCGAGCAGCTGACGGTGACGACCCTGCGCAACGTGATCGGCGGGCTGACGCTCGAGGAGACGCTGACGGCGCGCGAGAACGTCAACACGGAGCTCCGCGTCGTGCTGGACGAGGCGACGGGCAAGTGGGGCATCAGGATCAACCGCGTCGAGATCAAGTCGGTCGATCCGCCGCAGGACATCAGGACGGCGATGGAGAAGCAGATGCGCGCCGAGCGCGACCGTCGAGCCGCGATCCTCACCGCCGAAGGCGAGAAGCAGGCGCAGATCCTGACCGCCGAGGGAGCCAAGCAGGCAGCCGTGCTGAACGCCGAGGGCGCTCAGCAGGCCGCGGTCCTCGACGCAGAGGGCGCGCGTCAAGCGGCGATTCTGCGTGCGGAGGGCGAAGCCAAGGCGATCGACACGGTCTTCAGCGCGATCCACGAGGGCAAACCCGACCGGGCGCTGCTCAGCTACGAATACCTGCAGATGCTCCCGCAGCTGGCCGAAGGCGACGCCAACAAGGTGTTCGTCGTGCCCTCCGAGTTCGCCGAGGCGTTCGGCGGCATCGGCGAGGCGATTCGAGGTCGGCTCGGCGAAGGCGCGCCTCCCGCGCCTCCTGCGCCGCCCGCCCGAAACAACTCCCCCGCGCGCCCGCCGGCGACGCCGGACGCGCACGAGGGCTGACGCCACCGCCAACGGCGTCCCGCCGTCCGCGGCGGGTTCAAGCGGTTGAAGCAGGCGTGAGCTGAACGCGGCGGCTGCGAGAATCAACAGACATGTTCGACACGCTCGCCGAGAAGCTTCAGGGAACGCTCGCAGACGTACGCCAGCGCGGGACCCTCACCGAGCAGGACATCGACGCCGCGATGCGCGAGATCCGCTTGGCGCTGCTCGAGGCGGATGTCAACTTCAAGGTCGTCAGACAGTTCACGTCGCGTGTCAAGGAACGCTGCCTGGGCGCTGACGTGGTGGGAGGCCTGAATCCGGGGCACCAGGTCGTCAAGATCGTCGCCGAGGAGCTCACCCGTTTGATGGGTGGCGCGCTCGGCCCCGGCGCGGCGGATGACGAGGCGCCGACCCTGAGCTTCTCGCCGAAACCACCGACGGTGATCCTGATGGCGGGCCTGCAGGGGTCGGGCAAGACGACTGCCACTGCGAAGCTCGCGCGCTACCTTCGCGAAGAGCATTCCTCGACCGTCGCCGTCGCCGCCTGCGACGTCTATCGCCCGGCCGCCGTCGAGCAGCTCGTCAAGGTCGGCGCCCAGGCGGGCGCCGAGGTGTACGAGCAAGGCACCGAACGTGACCCCGTCGAGATCGCCACATGGGCGCTCGAGCGCGCGCGCCACGAGGGCAAGGACGTGTTGATCGTCGACACGAGCGGGCGTTTGCACGTCGACGAGCAGCTGATGGCCGAGCTGGTGCGAATCCGTGACGCCGTCGAACCGCAGAGCGTGCTGCTGGTCCTCGACGCGATGACCGGACAGGACGCCGTCAACGTGGCGGAGAGCTTTGCCGAGGCGGTGCAGTTCGACGGCGTGCTGATGACCAAGCTCGATGGTGACGCGCGCGGTGGCGCGGCGTTGTCGGTGAAGGCCGTCACCGGCAGGCCGATCCTGTTCGCCTCGACAGGCGAGAAGCTCGAGCAGTTCGAACGCTTCCATCCCGATCGGATGGCGCAGCGGATACTTGGCATGGGCGACGTTCTCAGCCTGATCGAGAAGGCTGAGCGGCAGTTCGACGAGGACGATGCGCTGGCGCTCGAACGCAAGCTGCGCCGCAACGAGTTCAGCCTCGACGACTTCCTCGACCAGCTCAAGATGGTGCGCAAGATGGGACCCTTGACGAGCGTCCTCGGCATGATTCCCGGCTTCGCCGGGCACCAGTTGCAGAATGCGAACCTCGACGAACGCGAGCTCGACAGGATCCAGGCGATCATTCTGTCGATGACCCCCGAGGAGCGACGACGGCCGGAGCTGATCAAGGGCTCGCGCCGGCTGCGCATCGCGCGGGGATCGGGGACCAATGTGCAGCAGGTCAACCGGCTCGTCAAGCAGTTCGGGCAGATGCGCAAGGTCATGCGCCAGGTCGGGCGCGGCAAGATGCCCGACATCGGCGCGCTCATGCGCGGCGCTCGCTGAACCGTCTAAGCTCTCGGTCTCAGAGATCCAATGACCCGATCTCTCCAGCGCGAGAGATCTCGTTCCGCAGCAGAGAGGAAACCGTGGCAGTCAGGCTTAGGCTCACGCGAGTGGGCGGCAAGAAGGACCCGATGTGGCGCGTCGTCGTCGCCGACCAGCGCTCACCGCGCGACGGTCGCGTGATCGAGACGATCGGCCACTACAACGCGCAGACCGAGCCCTCGACGATCGTGATCGACGCCGACCGCGCGCGCAGCTGGCTGGCGCGTGGCGCGCAGCCGTCGGACACTGTCCGCAAGCTGCTGCGCATTCAGGGCATCGAGCGCTAGGACCACGCTGGCGTGGCGAGCGAGAACCCCAGGCGGCTGCTGGAGTACCTCGCCGAAGGCCTGGTCGACGATCCCGAGGCAGTGGCGGTAGAGCAGTTCGAGGAGGACGACGGCACGGTCGTGCTGGAGCTGTGCGTCGCCGCGGACGACTACGGCAGGGTGATCGGGCGCGGCGGGCGAACCGCCCACGCGCTACGCACAGTCGTGAAAGCTGCGGCCGCCGGCGAGGGCAGCCACGTGCTCGTCGACATCGTCGATTGACGCGTCAAGCCGGCGAGTCCGACACACAGAGCGCGTCTGTCGGCGCTTCCCACGGCCTGCCGGCGGGTCGCGTCGGGCGCCCGCACGGCCTGGACGGGAGTTTCTATGTAACGCGACCGCGCCCGCGGCTGCTGAGCGTGGGCGTCGCGGTGACGCTCGCCGGGCGCACGGCGCCGATCGTGCGCTGCGCCGGAACCGAGCAGCGCCCGATCGTTCGCCTCGAGGGCATCGACGAGCGCTCCGCCGCCGAGGCATTGCGGGGGACGGAGCTGTTCGTCGACGGTGGCGACGCGCCTACGCTGGGAGAGGGCGAGTGGTGGGCGCACGAACTCGAGGGCCTCGAGGTCGTGGACGGCGAGAAGCTGCTGGGCAGCGTCAGCCGCCTGATCGAGCTGCCGTCGTGCGAGGCGCTCGAGGTGCGCGCTGCCGACGGCGGCGAGGCGATACTCATACCGATGGTCAAAGACGCGGTGCGCGCGGTGGCGCCCGCGCGCAAGCGGATCGAGGTGGACCTCGAGTTCCTCGACCTCGCCGGCCGTGCACGCCCTGCCGGCGAGCCACGAATCCCCGACGAGCCCGGGAGGGAGGCGTGAACATCGACATCTTCACGCTCTTCCCCGAGTGGTTCGAGTGGTTCTCCTCCCAGCGTCACGTCTCGAACGTGCTCGCGGCGGGCGCCCGCATTGAATATGTGAACCCGCGCGATCACACGCCGTTGAGCGGCGGCCAGGTCGACGATACGCCGTTCGGCGGCGGCGCCGGGATGGTGCTGCGCGTCGACGTCCTCGACAGCGCGCTGCGCGGGCACTACCGCGTCGATCCGGTGGCGCTGCGCGAGCAGCGTCGCGTGATCGCGCTCGCGCCCGGGGGCAGGCTGCTCGATGAGCAGCTCGTCGAGGAGCTCGCCGCGGAGCCCGCGTTGACGCTGCTGTGCGGCCGCTACGAGGGCTTCGACGAGCGCATCCTGGAGCACTTCGCAAGCGATGTCGTCTCGATCGGTCGCTACGTGCTCAGCGGCGGCGAGCTCGCCGCGATGGTGCTGTGTGACGCGGTCCTGCGCAAGCTGCCGGGCGCGCTCGGCGACGAGCGCTCGGCGACAGAGGAGTCCTTCAGCGCCGCGCTCGAGGGGCATCCTGAGTATCCGCACTACACCCGTCCCGCCGAGTACCGCGGCTGGCGCGTCCCCGGGGTGCTGCTCTCCGGCCATCATCAGCAGATCGCCGCGTGGCGTCGCGAGCGCAGCCGCGAGCGCGGCGCGCAGGAGTCGCGCGAGCAGTGACTGCGGCGGCCTGAGCCGACTGTCCGCTACCATTGCTGCTCGCGCCGGCCGAGACCCCATCGAGGGGCGTCTCCCGGATCACTAGAGGCGCCCCCTCCCTTACACGTCATGAGTAGTGTCATCGAAACCATCGAGCGCGCGCAGCTGCGTCGCGTCCCAGACTTCGCGCCGGGCGATCGCGTCAAGGTGCACTTCCAGGTGATCGAGGGCGCGCGCAGCCGCGTTCAGGTATTCGAGGGAGTCGTGATCAAGCGCCAGGGACACGGTGCGCGCGAGACGTTCACTGTCCGCAAGCAGTCCTTCGGGGTCGGGGTGGAGCGCATGTTCCCGTTGCACTCGCCGAAGATCGAGCGAATCGAGCTCGCTGCGCGCGGCGATGTCCGGCGCGCCAAGCTCTACTACCTGCGAGACCGGGTGGGCAAGCGCGCGCGTGTGCGCGAGCGCCGCTACACCGGTCCCGAGGTCACGGTAGAGCCGGGTTTGCTGGCGCAGGAGGCGTCGGCCGAGCAGGAAATGGCGAGCGACAGGGACGGTGTGACCGCGGAGGAGGCGGTCGCCGAGAGCGTCGAGATCGACGCCGACGGCAGCGAGGCGGCGGAGACGGAGACAGGCGCGGGGCCAGAGCCGGCTCCCGAGGACTCCGCAGCGAGCGCGGCCGGGGCCGATTCCGCAGCGAGTGCGGCCGACGCCGATACCTCCTCCGATGCCGGCGACGCCCAAGGAGGCGTTACCGCCGGCGATCAGCCGGCGTGAGGCTCACCGCCAGGACCGGCAAGGGCGACAGCGCCGGCGTGCAGTCAGGCGGGCGCTCGAAGCCGGCCGGCGCCGCCGCCGATCCGTCACCCGGCGCCAAGAAGGGACGGCGAAAGTCTAAATCGACGACCGGGGCGATCATCGAGCTGGTCGTGATCATCGTCGTCGCCCTCGGCCTGGCGTTGGGCATCCAGGCTTTCATCATCAAGCCCTACCGGATCCCGAGCGGGTCGATGGAGCCGACCCTCTCGATCGGACAGCGCGTGCTGGTGAACCGCATCGGCATGGACTTCAGCGAACCTCACGTCGGCGAGATCGCTGTGTTCCATCCGCCCGAAGGCTCCGAGCAGGAGGAGTGCGGACCCGTCCCGCACGTCATCCGGCTCGGGGGCGCCGCGTGCTCGACACCGGTGCCGAAGGAATCGAGCGTCAACTTCATCAAGCGCGTCGTCGCCGGCCCGGGCGATGAAATCTACATCAAGGAAGGCCACGTCTACCGCAAGGCGGCGCACTCCAGCCAGTTCGTGCGCGAGAACGACTCCTACATCCGGGCATGCGGTGTCAGCCCGGAGTGCAACTTCCCGACTCCGATCAAGATTCCCGCCGGTCACTGGTTCATGATGGGCGACAATCGTGGCGAATCCGACGACAGCAGGTTCTGGGGACCCGTCCCCACCGGATGGGTCATCGGACAGGCGGTCGCCACATACTGGCCGCCCGACCGCATCGGCATCTTCTAGCGCCGGCGACGCTGGTGCTGAGGGCGTCATGAGCCCGGCGCGAGCATCCGGCACCGGCTCATCCGCGCGTGCCCGGCGCCGGGCACGCCGCGCCGGCAGTGGCAAACGGCTGTTCGCGTTCGACCGCCGGCTGGGCTTTCGACTCGTCGCCGGCGCCGACGAGGCCGGCCGCGGCTGTCTCGCCGGACCGCTCGTCGCGGCGGGAGTGCTGTTCGACTACGACGCCCTCACCACCCGCGAGCTGCGGGCGCTCGGGGCGCTGAACGACTCAAAGCAGCACACCCCCGAGGCGCGCGAGGATCTCTACCCGCTTGTCATGCGCAGCGCCGCACGGGTCGTCGTCGTCTCGCGCTGCGTGCGCGGCATCGATGCACGCGGACTGCACAAGACCAATCTGGCGGCTCTGCGTGACGCCGTGCGTGGCGTCACCGCGGGTGTCTCCGGCGAGGTGATGTGTCTGCTCGACGGTTTCTCCGTGGCCGAGTTCGAGCACCCGCAGCGGGCAATCGTCGACGGCGACGCCACCAGCGCCGCGATCGCGGCCGCGTCGATCGTCGCCAAGGTCACCCGGGATCGCTTCATGCACCTCGCAGACGAGCGCCATCCCGGGTGGAGCTTCGCCGAGCACGTCGGCTACTCGACGCCCTCACATCGCGAGGCGATCCGGCGCCAGGGCGTATCGCCGCTGCACAGGATGTCGTTCCAATCGCTTGCCTACCAGCAGCTCGCGCTGTAGTCCCCGCCCAGCCCCGCCGTTACCACGCAGCTTCGACGTGGTCGAGCCGTACGAGCCGCCCGCGTCGATCGACGATCACTCCGATCGCGTCGAAGCGGATCCTGCGCGCGGTCGGCCGCGCGCGACCCGAGTCGCTGAGCCACGCGCGCGCCAGCCACCGTACGCGCGCGCGTTGGCGCGGTCGCAGCAGCGCCAGGGGCTGCTCCTCGGGAGCGAGCCTGCGCCGTGGCGAGCGTTCGAGGCGCGTCTTGACCTCCACGAACGCGAGTGTGTACCCATCGAAGACGATCAGGTCGATCTCCCCGTGTCTCGTGCGGACGTTGCGTGCGAGCGTCGCGAATCCGAGTCGGTTGAGATGCTGCGCGGCGAGATCCTCGCCGAGTCGCCCGACGGCGCGCCGCGAGTCCTCACGGCCTGCGGGCGCAGCGCGTTCGCGGCGGGATGCGCCCGCGGAGCGTTCCGGGGTAGTCGGTGCGCCGCACACCGATGGCACGCTAGGCCACCAGGTGTGACGCGGGTGAGTTATGTGTGCCGGTTCAGTGCGCTGCTCGTGTCAAATGTGTGTCCTCGGCGTGCTCGGCGTCGCTGACGGCCCATGCGAGCCGCTGGACGAGCTGCGCCGCGGCGTGGCCGCTGCTCAGATGAACCGAGTGCACGTGCTCTTCGAGCAGCACCGGCGTCTCGTCGGTCGGCTCAGATGAGACGGTGTCGGTTGTGACGATGATCCTGGGCATGGCATTCCCCTGTGATCGAGTTGACGGGGCCTCCCGGATCGTGGTCGAACGGCCCCGATCCGGAATGCTCACCCGGCAAGGAGGTGGTTGCCCCCCAGACGGGAGGTGCATCAAGCAACGTTAGACCCATCGACGCCGCTTCGTCGCACCGGCGAGGAAACCGCATTGCAGACCCGCGGCGACGGTGCGGTGAAGCGCCACTTCGATGCGGGTCCGCTGCTGCGGAGGCCCCGAAGGGTACGAGAGCGGAAGGCTTTGGGCCATGTTGTCAACTAACCCTATCAACATCATGAGAAATATCAAGCCGAATGCGTGCGCGGGCGTTCAGCCTCGTCGGTCGCGTACCCTGAGGCTCGTGCGCGACGATCCGAGCAGCTCGGCGGAGGGAGCTCTGCGCACTGGCGCCGGGCACAGCGAGGCCGCTGGATCAGGGCAGGACCCGCGAACGGGTGGTCCTAGCTCCTTGGACGGCGTCAGCGGCTTCATGGGGCTGCGCTGGGAGGACCCGCAGACGGTCCGCATGCAGATTCGCCCCGAGCTGATCAACCGCGGTGGCCTGCTTTCCGGGGTGGCCACCTATGCGATGGTCGACTACTGCATGGGCTCGACGCTGTGGGCGCAGACGACGGCCGATGAGCGCATCGCGACGATCAATATCTCGATCAACTACATCCAGACCGCCACCGAGGGAGAGGTCGTCTGCAGGACGGTGCTCGACCGCCGTAACAGGACCGTCGGGATCATGAAATCGGAGGTCCGCGACGAGGACGACCGCCTGCTGGTGACCGCCGTGGGGATCTACTCGATTCGCGTCCCGCGCGAGCTGCGCCAGGCCTCGCCGCCGTCGGACGCCAACGGCGCGCGGTGAGCGACGCCGCGCCCGTCGGCCCGCCGCCACGCACGCCGGTTGCGCTGACTGTCGCCGGCTCGGATTCCGGCGGCGGCGCGGGAATCCAGGCCGACCTGAAGGCGTTCGCGCGCTGTGGCGTCCACGGCACGAGCGCGATCACCGCGATCACGGCGCAGAACACGCTTGGCGTGAGCGTCGTGCACATCGTGCCGCCCGAGATCGTGCTGGCGCAGGTGCGGGCTGTCGTGTCCGACCTCGGTGTCGACGTGGTCAAGGTCGGGATGCTCGCCAACGCCGAGGTGGCGCTGGCGGTCGCGGCGGCGCTCGACGAGCTGCCCGCGGGCACGCCAGTGGTCGTCGACCCGGTGATGGTCGCCGAGTCCGGTTCGCCGCTGCTCGCGCCAGATGCCCGCGACACGCTGGTGCGCGAGATCCTGCCGCGTGCGAGCGTGCTCACGCCGAACCTGCCCGAGGCACGTGCGCTCGTTGGCGCCGGACCCGCGGCGACGGGCGAGGAGGATGCCGAAGCCGAGTCACTGGCCAGGGCGCTGATCGCGCTCGGGCCGCCGATCGTGGTACTCACAGGCGGCCATCGCGTGCGCGCAGTCGACCTCTTCATCGACGCGGCCGGCGACGGGCGGCCGGTGGAGATCGAGGGCAAGCGTCATCCGGATGGCGCGGCGCACGGCTCCGGCTGCACGCACGCCTCGGTCCTCGCCGCGCAGCTCGCTCTCGGCCATGACCCGCTGTACGCGGCGCGCACCGCGCGGCGCATCACCGGCGAAGCGGTCGCGTGGGGTCTGCGCGAGCTCGGAGCCGGCGCTGGGCCGGTGGACGTGCTGCAGATCGCGCGGCAGCGTGAGAACCGGTGAGTGCCCGCCCGCTGGTTTGGCATAATCGTTCGACGATGAAGCTGCTGCGTATGAAGCCCGGTCATGGCGAGATCGTTCTCGCCGAGGGCGACGTGGCGGTCCCGGAGCAGGAGCGCGAGCTGATCGAGGCCTTTCGTCGCGAGCTCGACGCGGGCATGTGGGCGGCAGTGCCGACACAGACACCAGGCGGACGCCGCGAGGCCGAGCTCGTGAAGAGCTTCGACGAGGTGCCGCGCGACGCCGAGCGCGTGATCTTCTTTCCACGCGCTGCCGGCGGCGCACCCCAGGCCACCCGCTAGACGGCGATGGGCCTTGCACTCGGCACCGCCGCGGTCGTGCTCGTGGTGCTGCTGTGGGAGCTCGCGCGGCCGACGCTCAAGCGGGCGCTCGCCCGCGGTCGAGCGCTGTGGGCGGCGCACCGGCGCGCGAGCGCACCGGTCGGCTATGACCCGGGCCGCGAACGTCGCGCCGAGCAGCGCGCGCGCGCGCTGCTGCGCTCGTGCGTCACAGAGCAGGACTGGGCGATGTACCGCGACCTGGGCTTCCTGCGCGTGTGGGGCGGCCTCGGCGTGGGCGCGGATGGGCTGCCCTCGGCGCAGGCGTCATATGCGTACCTGATCTATCCACACAAGCCGATCGTGGCGTACGTGCCCGAAACCGGCGAGCTGCTCAACGAGTACTGCGTCGCCTTCCCGGACATGTCCAAGCCCTATGGCAGCCCGCGGCTACCCGACTCCGACGACGTGCTCGCCAAGTGGATGGCGCTCACCGCCGACGAGCGCCGCCTCGTGGGCGAGGCCAACATGCACCTGCCGGGCCGCCAGGTCGATCCCGACAGGGTCCGACGCGACCTGGTACGCCTGAGCCGATGGGAGCGAGAGCTCGCCATTCGCGGTGCCGGTAGTGTGCGCGCCGCGTGAGCACCACCTCCAGCTTCGACGTCAGGCACCGCAGCCGCGCCCTCACCGAGGGCCCTGAGCGGGCTGCCGCGCGCGCCTACCTGCATGGGATCGGCTACTCCGCCGAGGATCTCGCCAAGCCGATCGTCGGTGTTGCGCACTCGTGGATCGAGACGATGCCGTGCAACTTCAACAACCGCGTGCTTGCCGCCAAGGTCAAGGAGGGCATCCGCGCCGCCGGCGGCACGCCGATGGAGCTCAACACGATTGCGATCTCCGACGGCATCACGATGGGCACCTCGGGCATGCGCGCGTCGCTCGTCTCGCGCGAGCTGATCGCCGACTCGATCGAGCTCGTCGCGAGCGCGCATCTCTTCGACGCGCTCGTCACCATCTCCGGCTGCGACAAGACGATCCCCGGCACGGTGATGGCGCTCGCTCGCCTGAACATCCCAGGGCTGATGCTCTACGGCGGCTCGATCAAGCCCGGTCACTACAAGGGCGCCGAGGTCACGATCCAGCAGGTGTTCGAGGCCGTTGGCGCGTATGCCTCAGGCAAGATCACAGAGCAGGAGCTGCACGAGCTCGAGGAGGCCGCCTCGCCCGGCGCCGGCGCGTGTGGCGGGCAGTTCACGGCCAACACGATGGCCATGGCATTCGAGGCGCTCGGCATCTCGCCGGCGGGCTCCGCGATGGTCCCCGCCGAGGACGGGCGCAAGCTCGAGGTGGCCAAGGCGTGCGGCGAGCTCGTCATGGACGTTCTGCGCAGGGGCCAGCTCCCGAGCGAGATCATCAGCAAGCCGGCGCTCGAGAACGCGATCGCGGCGGTCGCCACGAGCGGCGGCTCGACCAACGGGGTGCTGCACCTGCTCGCGGTCGCGCGCGAAATGGGCGTGCCGCTGGAGATCGACGAGTTCGAGGCGATATCCGAGCGGACGCCGCTGCTCTGCGACCTCCAGCCCGGCGGTCAGTACGTCGCAACGGAGCTCTACGAAGCGGGCGGGGTCCCGCTCGTGCTCGCGCGCTTGAAGGAAGCCGGCATTCTCAACGCGGAGGCGCCGACCGTCACCGGCAGGACGATCGGCGAGCACGCCGCCGAAGCACAGGAAGCCGACGGTCAGCGCGTCGTGCGAGCGCTGGACGATCCGATCAAACCGACCGGTGGCTTCGCGATCCTGCGTGGCAACGTCGCTCCCGACGGCTGCGTCGTCAAGCTCTCAGGCCACGAGCGTCGCAAACACGTCGGGCCCGCGCGCGTGTTCGACGGCGAGGAGGCCGCCATGGCGGCCGTGCTCGCGCACCAGATCCAGGCGGGCGACGTCGTCGTGATCCGCGGCGAGGGGCCCGCCGGGGGTCCCGGCATGCGCGAGATGCTGTCTGTCACCGCAGCGATCGTGGGGGAGGGGCTCGGCGAACAGGTCGCGCTGATAACCGACGGACGCTTCTCCGGCGCCACGCACGGTTTCATGGCCGCTCACGTCGCGCCTGAGGCCGTCCGCGGTGGTCCGATCGCCGCGCTCGCCGACGGTGACGAGCTGACGATCGACGCCGACACGCGCCGCCTGGACGTGGCGCTGACGGACACCGAGATCGCAGAACGCGTCAGTGCCTACC
This sequence comes from uncultured Solirubrobacteraceae bacterium, assembly GCA_963737025.1. Lineage (GTDB taxonomy): Bacteria > Actinomycetota > Thermoleophilia > Solirubrobacterales > Solirubrobacteraceae > Palsa-744. The sequence continues at coordinate 566,320 of CAVTRA010000002.1, read as the reverse complement.
GCCAGCCGCTGCGCGCCGATCAGCACATCGACGTCGCGATCCAGAAGTACGCCAAGCTGGTCGGCAGCGCCGCCGAGGGCGCGGTCGCGCGCTAGGTCTACCGGATTCGGTCCGCCAGGAAGTCCTCGAGGAGCGCGTTGAACGCAGCCGGGCGCTCGAGCATCGACATGTGTCCGGTGTCCGCGAAGATGACCTTGCGCGAGTTCGGGATCAGCTGCGCGAACACGTCCGCGTCGCGGACCGTGATCAGCCGATCGCGCTCACCCCAGACGATCAGCGTCGGGCACGCGATCTCAGGCAGTCGCTCGCGGATGTCGAAATCGAGCACCGCCTGCAGCCCTTGCAGGAAGCCGGGCTTGCCGGCGCCGCGCAGTTGCTCTGCCGCCAGCGGCGCGGGCAGGCGATCGGGGTGGCGCACGACCACGCTCAGCAGCACCTCGCGCAAGCGGGCGCGACGCGCGACGGTGTCGGACTTCGAGGCGACCCACGCGCTGCTCGCCGCCAGCACTCTCTCCAGCCGGTGCAGCGCCGGCACCGCGCGCGCCGTCCCCGGCTGCGCCTGCGATGCCGTCGAGATACCCGCGGCTGACACGAGCACGAGCCGCTCGACCCGCTGGGGGTAGGAGATCGCCAGCTCGGCGCCGATGAACCCGCCCATCGAGTTGCCGACGACCGCCGCGGCGTCGACCCGGAGCTCGCCCAGCAGGCGGTCGAGCAGCCGTGCGTAGCCCGCGATCGAGATCTTCTCCTTGGGCATCGGCGAGTGTCCGAAGCCGGGCAGGTCGAGCGTCACGACGCGGCGCTCAGCTGCAAACACCGGCAGCTGCTCGAGCCAGTTCGGCCACGAACCCGAGAGGCCGTGGACGAACAGGAGCGGCTGGCGGCCGTCCGCCTCCTCGGCACGTTCGGGTCCGAGCTCGATCGTGTTGACCGGCTGCCCATCGATTATCAGCCAGCGCTGATGCTTTCGCCAGTCGACGTCCAGCCACGCGGAGCGCCCATCCGGTCCATATGCGGAGCGCGATGCGTCGGGTTCGCGAGGCGGCGCCTCGGTATCGGTAGGCGAATGGGGTGCGTTCATTCATCGACTGTACTGCAGGCGCAGGTGGCTGCCAGAGGCGTCGTCCGGTCGGGCGCGACCGTCACTTTTTGTACTCTGTGTAACGATCGCAAGACAGTGTCCAAGGAAGGCAACATCGGCAAGGCGCCGTCCAGCACGCAGCGGCGAGGCAGGCGGAGCATCGCTCGCGGCGAAGTAGTGCAGGCGATGAGCATCGGATCGGAGGAGGAGCTCGCGACGGGGGGGCACGCGCTGCTGCGCGGCGCCTGGGCCGAGGCGCGCGCGCTCCTGGAGGGCGATCTGCGCCGGCGCGATGCCGCCCCGCGGACGCGGCGCGCGTACGCGATCGACGTCGAGCAGTTCGCAGCGTGGGCGATCGCCCGGGGCCTGAGGCCGCAGGCGGTTGACGCCAAGACCGTGCGCCGCTACGTGGCGCATCTCTCGGAGCGTCCGCCGTCGGGAGAGGGCGCTGCACCGAGCACCTCGGCGCGCAAGCTCGCCGCGCTACGCGCGCTGTTCGCAAGCCAACGCGAGCACGGGCACATCTCCCAGAACCCCGCGGACCTCGTGTCGACACCGCGCCGCGGCTCGCACCTGCCTCGCGTGCTCAGCGCACGCGAGGCCAAGGACCTGCTCGACGCGATCCCCGCCTCCGATCCCTTGGAGCTGCGTGATCGCGCGATCTTCGAGCTCGCCTACTCGTGCGGTCTGCGCGCCGAGGAGCTGGTAACGCTCGGGTGCGCCGACGTCGACCACGACGGAGAGCAGCTGCGGGTCGAGGGCAAGGGACGCAAGACGCGCTTCGTACCCGTGGGCGAGCCCGCGATGGCGGCCGTGCGCGCCTATCTGGAGCGGGGACGGTCGATGCTCGTGAGCGAGGACGCACCGGCAACCAGCGTGGCTTCCGCGCGCGCGCGCGTTGCCGGCGGGCCAAGCGCCCTGTTTCTCAGCAAGACAGGAAGGCCGCTCGGTACGGGGGACGTGCGCCGGCGCCTACGTATGTGGACCGCCCGCACCGGCGTCGGCCAGGGCGCCTCGCCACACGCGCTGCGCCACAGCTTCGCGACGCATCTGCTCGACGGCGGCGCGGACCTGCGCAGCATCCAAGAGCTTCTCGGTCACGCGAGCGTGTCGAGCACCCAGATATACACTCGGGTAGAGTCCGCCCGGCTCAGAAGCGCCTATCAGCGCAGCCACCCTCGGGCCTAAATAGGTGCCCACCCACCCGTCCGCCCGCCCTGGGAGATAACCCTGGAGACGAACGTCAAACCGATCGAGCTGCGCGAACTGTGGCGGCGCTATAAGACCGAAGGGGACAGCCGCGTTCGCGAGCGGCTGGTGGTCGCGTACTCGCCGCTGGTCAAGTACGTCGCCGGGCGCACCGCCGCGGGGCTGCCCCCGCACGTGGAGGAGGCCGACCTCATCTCCTACGGATTGGTCGGCCTGATCAGCGCCATTGAGCGTTTCGATCTCTCCCGCGACATCAAGTTCGAGACCTACGCGATCATGCGCATCAAGGGCGCGATCATCGACGAGCTGCGTTCGCTCGACTGGGTGCCACGCAGCGTCCGCGCTCGGGCGCGCGAAGTCGAGCGCGCCAACGCCAAGCTCGAGCACACGCTCCAGCGCGCGCCCACAGACCAGGAGCTCGCTGACGAGCTCGGCATCTCCGTCGACGAACTCAACGAGTCGCTGCTCGCGATCTCGCACTCCTCGATCGTCGCGCTCGACGAGCTGTGGAGCGTGTCGGACTCCAGCGGCGACCAGGTCTCGCTGATGGACACCATCGAGGACCCTGGCGCACCCGACCCGGCGCGCGCTCTCGACGTGGGAGACCTCAAGGACCGCATCGCCGAGTCGATCGCCAAGCTACCCGAGCGCGAGAAGCTCGTGATCGCCCTCTACTACTACGAGAACCTCACACTGCGCGAGATCGGCGAGGTGCTCGGCGTGACCGAGTCACGCGTCTCGCAGATGCATACAAAGGCCGTGCTGCGGCTGCGCTCGCGGATGCAAGAGGAGTCGTTCGACGACTGACTATCGCACGAGTGTCGAAAAGCACTAGCGCTGGCCGGTGCCCGGCGATATGGTGGCCTTACCCAGCGGAAGGAGACTCTCATGCACCCCCCAGCGGACCGAATTCGCAACGTCGCCCTCGTCGGACATCGAGGGTCGGGGAAGACTGCGCTGCATGAGGCGCTGCTGTTCGAGGCCGGCGCGGTCGGCAGGCTGGGCTCGGTGCCGGAAGGCACCACGGTTTCGGACTCCGATCCCGACGAGCAGGCGCGCCAGATGTCGATCTCCGCGACGCTCAGCTCGCTGCAGTGGCAGGGGCGCAAGATCAACCTGCTGGACACGCCCGGCGAGCCCAGCTTCATCGCCGACGCGCTCGGCTCACTGCGCGTGTGCGAGTCCGCCGTGTTCGTCGTCAACGCCGTCATGGGCGTCGAGGTCTCCACCAGCCGGCTGTGGGCGCGCGCCGCTGAGCTCGACATCGCGCGCATGCTATTCGTCAACATGCTCGACCGCGAGCGCGCCGACTTCTACCGCACGCTCGATCAGATCAAGCGCGCGTTCGGCCCGCATGCTGTCGCGACAGAGATCCCAATCGGCGCCGAGCACGACATCGAGGGCGTCATCGACCTCATCGACATGAAGGCCTTCCGCGCCCAACCCAGGCCCGAGCGCGGCGCCGCCGATGAGATCCCGATCCCGGTAGAGCTCCAGGAGCGCGCCGCCGAATACCGCGAGAAGCTCATGGACGAGGTCTGCGAAGTCTCCGATGCGCTGATGGAGCGCTACCTGGAGGGCGAGCCGATCTCCCATCAGGAGATCGTCGACGCGCTCAAGGAGGGCACCAACCACGGCAAGATCTTCCCGGTCGTCTGCGGCGTCGCCACCCGCAACCTCGGCACCACGCGCCTGCTCGACGCGATCGTCGAGGACCTGCCCTCGCCGGTCAAGCACGGCTCTCTCGTGGTCGGCGACGTCGAGCTCACGCCGGCCGAGGATGGAGAGCTGTTCGCCTACGTGTTCAAGACGCGCGCCGACCCGTTCGCCGGGCGCATCAACCTGCTGCGCGTCTATCAGGGGACCCTTTCAGCGGACAGCCAGGTGCTCAACACGCGCGCACACGCCAAGGAGCGCATCGGCCAGCTGGTCGTGTTCGCCGGCAAGGACGCCGAGCACGTCCAGGAGTTCGGGCCCGGCGACATCGGCGCCGTCGCCAAGCTCAAGGAGACGCGCGCCGGCGACTGGCTCGCGGCGCGGGATGAGCCGATCGACATGCCGCGCCTGAAGCTGCCATCGCCTGTGATGGCGTTTGCCGTCGCGCCCAAGAGTCGCGGCGACGAGGACAAGGTGCTCTCATCGCTGCGCCGGCTGCAGGAGGAGGATCCCACGATCGACCTGCACCGCGACCAGCAGACCGGCGAGCAGATCGTCGCCGGGCTCTCGCAGGTGCACGTCGAAGTGATCGTCGACCGACTGCGCGAGCGCTTCGGCGTCGAGGTCGAGCTGCGCCCGCCGCGCGTTCCCTACCAGGAGACGATCCGCGCGACCGCCGCCGCGCACGGGCGCCACAAGAAGCAGTCCGGCGGCCGCGGTCAGTTCGGTGACTGCCACATCGAGGTCGCGCCGCTCAGCGACGCCGACGGGTCCGACGGCTTCCAGTTCGTCGACAACATCAAGGGCGGCGTGATCCCCGGCTCGTTCATCCCCGCCGTCGAGAAGGGCGTGCGCGAGGCGATGGAGGCCGGCGTGGTCGCCGGCTACCCCGTCAAGGGCGTGCGCGTCCGGCTCTTCGACGGCGCCCACCACTCCGTCGACTCGTCTGAGATCGCGTTCAAGCTCGCCGGCCTGCAGGCCATGAAGCAGGCGCTCGAGCTCGCCGACCCGGTGCTGCTTGAGCCGATCATGCTCGTCACGCTGTCCGTGCCCGACGCGCACGTCGGCGACGTCATCGGCGACCTCAACAGCCGTCGCGGGCACCCCCTCGGAATGGAGCCCGTCGGGACCATGACCGAGATCCGCGCCGAGGTGCCAATGGCCGAGATGCTCACCTATGCGCCAGACCTGCGCTCGATCACCCAGGGACAGGGCGACTACACGCTTGAGTTCCTGCGCTACGAAGAGCTGCCCGCGCACCTCGCCCAGAAGGTCGTCGAGCAGGCCGGCAGCGAGCGCGCCACCGTCCACGCGTAGACCACCGAGATTTGCTCCCCCGGCCGGGGGCAGCTAGTCTGAGGGCGGATGGCCACGCGCACGATCGTCACCTCGCAGCCGGATGTCGCGTGCGACGTCTGTGCGCGGCGGCTGCTGCGCGGCGAGCAGCCGGACGTCTTCATCGGTGCCGGGCGCAGGCGGATCGTGTGTGAGCTGTGCGCACCGCGCGCCGCGCATGAGGGCTGGCTGCGCGAGAGCGACACCCAGTCGCTGGCGCTGCCGCCGATGCGCGCACGGCGTGGACGAAGCCTGTTCGAGCGCCTGCGCCAGGTCGGGAGGCCCGGCGAGGCCTCCCGCGAGGGATCGCCCGCCGTGGCCGCCGCGGACGACGTGGCGGAGCCCTACGACCTGTTCGGCGAGACACCCGAGCCGCTGGTGGGGGACCCCAGCGCCTCGGCGGGCCGTACGCAGCCGGTTGCCGCGGTGCCGGTGAAAGCTGAGGAGAACAGGCAGGCGCCAGCCGTAGACCCCCGAGCTGCTGACGCTGCGACGTCAGCCGCCGAGGGCGGTCTCCCCGCCGCGCAGTCGCCCCCTGCGGCGCACAGGCAGCAGCACGCGGCGATCGAGGAGCCCTCTGCGTATGTACAGGAAGCGATCGCCGTGTTCAACGCGAGCGAGTTCCCTCGCCGCGTCGCCGGCGTTACACGCTCGCTCGGCGCACCGACCGTCACCGTGCGCTCCACCGAACATCTCGCCAGCGTCGTGTCGATCGTCGTCGCATGGGAGCTTTGCTGGTACCGCTACGAGGTCGATCTCAGCGAACCGGTGGCCGAGGCGCAGGTGATCGCGCAGGGGACCGAGCTCACGGAGCTCGACCGCGAGGATCGGCGAGCGAACGCGGCCGCCGCGGAGTCCGGCGCGCTGGTGCTCGCGTCGGTGTGACGATCTCGTGTGCTCCGCTTGCGGATCTGCGCATGGGGAGTAACATCGACGCCGGATGATCTACTGCGTCGTACCCAGGCCCTTGGCCGACGAGCTCTACCCAAAGCTCGTCGAGCACTACAGCGGCGACGAGAACGTCACCGTGATCGTCGACCGGCGCCAGTTCGATCGGCGGGCACGCTACGCCGCCACGGGCGCGTCCTCCGGCGGGGAGGGCCAGCGACGCGTCGTGCGCGACCGTCGTCGTGCCCGTGTAGCTGGCGACCTGCTGCCGCTCGCGCAGGCCTCATAGCGTCTGTCGCCCTCGAGCGCAGCGAACGGCACCCGAGCGCCGCGTCCCCGGCGAGCTGCATAATGCCGCCGCGATGAAGTTGATCCTCCACGTCGACGGCGGCGCCCGGGGCAACCCCGGCCCCGCAGCAGTCGCAGCAGTCATCACCGCGCCCGACGGACAACTCGTCGACGAGCGTGCGCAGCTGCTCGGCACGGCGACCAACAACGTCGCCGAGTATCGCGCGCTGCTACTAGGCCTCGCCCGCGCACGAGAGCTCGGCGCGAGCGAGGTCGAGGTCATCGGTGACTCCGAGCTGATCGCCAAGCAGGTGCAGGGTCTCTACAAGGTCAAGCACCCCGCCATGCGCCCCCTGTACCTCGAGGCGATGGAGGCGCTCAGGGGATTCGAGAAGTGGAGCATCCGGACCGTGCCTCGCGCCCTGAACGCCGACGCCGACGCACTGGTCAACGCCGCGCTGGACCAGGCTGCCGCAGCTTCCCGCTGAGCGTCGGCGTCCCACCTCTCGGCAAAGCGGAGCGTCGAGGCGATTACGTCGCCCGCGCGAAGCGCCGCGACGCAATCGGCTCGACGCGGGAGCGCGCTTAGCGCAGCGGCTGTGCCGATTTGGCGATGGCGAGCATCTGCGAGTTCGAAAGTTCCTCGAGCAGCGTGTTTGTGAGCCAGTAAAGGACGTTGCCCGAGCGCCACCCGATCACGTGGATGTGCGCACCGTCGTCGATGAACTGATAGGTGCGCCCGCCGATCATCTGTGTGCGCGCGTGGGCGAACAGCGGCGGATTCAGCCAGTCGCTCGCCTCGAAGTCGTAGTAGCCGCCGAGCACGGGATTCTGTGCCCAGACGATCACGTAGTCATGGTGGTGGTTGTTCTGCTGGTCCTTGACCGTGTACGCACGGACCTGCTGCTGCGTGCTCTGTCCCGTCTGCAGACGCGGATACATCACCCGGAACGGGATCTGCGGCGCCGCCTGGACTACTTCGCTCTCGCCGGCCGAAGACGTCGGGACGAGGTTCAACGCCGCCGGCGAGATGCCCCGCGGGTGGTGGGAAGCGTGGTGGCCGTGGCTCGAGCTGCGTCCGCGAGGGCTCGTCGCACTTCCGAGATGCAGCTGTTCGTCCCCGTTGAGGAACTTTTCGAGCGTCTCCCTCTCCAGTTCCCGGTCAGAGGTGACGTAGCTGCCGCCGTTGATCTGCGCATTGACTTCCGTGGTCAGGAACTTCACCTGGCGCAGAGGCTTCGCCTGCGAGAAAGCGACCAGCTTGGACAGCAGGATCAGCTCGCTCGCCGACGCTGGGAAGTTGGTCCTGATCGCGTGACCGACGGCTTTCGCCACCTGTTCGATCTGGCCGAGCTCGTTGGCCGGGTCGATCTCCTCGCGCAGGTCGCGCAGGAAGTCCTGCTGGCGGGCCACCCGCACGAAGTCCGAGTCGTCGTGGCGGTAGCGCACATAGTCGAGCGCGTTTTCGTAACACAGCCGCTGGTAGCCGGGCTCCAGGTTGATGGTCGTATATTCTTCACCATTTTCACCTTTTTCGTGAAGGTAACGGTGATCGACGTTGACGTACGCGCAGCCGAGCGTGTCCACGACTTCGATGAAGCCCTTGAAGTTCACGTCGATGATGCCGTTGAGCTGCAGTTCGGGAAAGACTTCACGTTTGATCGTTTCGGCGGCGAGCACGCTCGCCTCGTTCGCGCCGCCGATCTGGCTGCCGATCGTGTACGCGGCATTGATCTTCTGGTCGACGTCGATCTGACCCGCAGGCGTGGTGATGTTGACGAGCAGGTCACGCGGGATCGACAGCACCGAGGTCTGGCCCTGTTCGGGGTCGAAGCGCACGAGCAGGATCGTGTCGCTGTGCGGCGCGGCGTCCTTTTCTTCCGCGTTCTTCGAGCCCGAGCGCCTGTCGGAGCCGAGGATCAGGAACGTCTGCGGGCCACCTCCGTATTCCTGCGTGACTAGACCCTTCGGCGCTTCGATTCTGCTGAGCTTCGGGAACACCTCTTCGGCGACCGTCTTGATCTTGTTAAGCGCCACGGTCGCCGTCGCGGCACCGCTGAGCACCACGATCAGCACGCCGGCGATCGCAAACCGCTTCCACATGCCCCACCACAGCGACGGTGGACGCTCGTCATTCATGGGCTATCGGCACGTGGCAGCTCATCAGGCCTGAGGTCGAGCTCGCCTCGGCGGCGACCGCGCTCGCGAGCAAGCGTAGCGGCCGGACCGGAGTGCACACGCCGGCATGATGGATACCCTCGGACGGATGCTCAGCCCCCGTAATCGCGAGCTTCTCGGCCTTGTTCCCTCGGCGCTGCTGGTGACGGCGGGCTTCACCGCGATCTTCATCCAGGCCCAGCGCAACGCGCCGGGCGGCACGACCAACCTGACGCTCAATCACGCCTCAAGCGTCTCGCTGACCTACGGCGCGCTGTTCCTCGGCCTGTGCCTGGCCGCGCACCTGGTGATCCGTTACGCGCTGCCCAACGCTGACCCGTACATGTTCCCGCTCGTAGCCGTGCTGGCGAGCGTGGGGATCGTGATGGTCTACCGCATCGAACCGACGCTCGCGCGCCAGCAGGCGCAGTGGATGGTGCTCGGGTTGGTGCTGTTCGCGGCGACGATCCTCGCGCTGCGCAAGCGGGGGGTGAGCGTGCTCGAACGCTACCGCTACACGATCGCGCTGATCGGCATCGTGATGACGGTGCTGCCGCGCCTGCCCGGCATCGGCGAGCAGGTCAACGGCGCTTACCTGGACATCCACCTCGGCAGCGTGTCCTTCCAGCCTGCCGAGCTCGCCAAGGTCGCGATCGTGATCTTCCTCGCAAGCTATCTGCGCGACAACCGTCAGATCCTCGTGACGGCGGGCAGACGCGTACTCGGGCTGACGATCCCCCCGATGAAGCAGTTCGGGCCGATGCTGATCGTGTGGGGGGCGGCGATGGCGACGCTGCTGCTGACGCGCGAGCTGGGCACCTCGCTGATGTTCTACGGCGCCTTCCTCGCGCTGCTGTACGTCGCCACGGGTCGACTGTCGTTTCCGTTGATCGGGCTGATCCTGTTTGCGCTCGGCGCGTGGTACCTGAGCGCCCACGTCAGCCACGTGCACGCCCGCGTGCTCGCCTGGGAACACCCCTTCAACGAAACGCTCTACAACAAAATAGAAGGCGGCAGCTACCAGCTCGCGCAGTCGCTGTTCGCGCAGGCGGACGGTGGCCTGCTCGGCACCGGCTTCGACCGCTCGCTGCTGCGCCTCGGCCCTCACGGGGCCTCGATCCTGCCTGTGCCTGAAAGCGACATGATCTACGCGGTCATCGTCAACGAGCTCGGGCTCGTCGGCGCCGCCGCGCTGTTGGCGGTCTACCTGCTGTTCATCGCGCGCGGGCTGAAGACGGCGGTGCTCGCCCGCGACTCGTTCTCGAAGCTGCTCGCCACGGGACTGTCGTTCATCGTGGCTCTGCAGGTGTTCGTGATCGTGGGCGGCGTCACGCGCGTGATCCCGCTCACCGGCGTGACGCTGCCGTTCGTCGCCTACGGCGGCTCCTCGGTGGTGATGAACTTCGTGCTCGTGGCGCTGCTGCTCGTGATCTCCGACCGTGCTCGGCGACCATACGTCGCCCCCAAGCGCAGGTGACCCAGCCGCGTTTCAGGGGCACCTGAAGGGCACGGGCACCCAGAGGGCACGGGCACCCAAGGGCACAGGCAGGTGCGGTCGGCGCGCCGTCGAAGAGACTGGCGGCGAATGTTGAGCTCAACCACCCCCGACGCGATTCCCCGTCTCTTGCTGGGACGCACCGGCGCGAGCGTCGGCGGCGTGCGTGCGCGCGTCGATGGCCGCGTGCTCAGCGAAGGCTTCTGCTCACCGGCCGGGTTGCACCGGCGTCCGTGGCTGGAGCGCCTGCGCTGCGCGCTCGACAGCGGACTGTTCGTGCTGCACTTCCAGCCGATCGTGCGCTTGAGCGATCGCAGCGTCTCCCACCACGAGGCGTTGCTGCGGCTCGCCGACGAAGCGGACGGGAGCCTCGTCGCACCCGGGCGCTTTCTGCCGGCCGCGGAGCGCTACGGACTGATCCGCGAGATCGACCGCATGGTGATCGATCAAGTCGCGACGCAGCTCGGAGGTGCCGCCGAGCGCGAGCAGCGGATCGCGGTCAACGTGTCCGCCCTGTCGGTCACCGACAAGTCGATGCTGGCCTTCATCGAGCGGCGCCTACGCTGGCACGGGGCCGACCCCTCGCAGCTCGTCGTCGAGATCACCGAGACCGCCGCGATCTCGGACATGGACAGCGCACGCGAGTTCTGCGCCGGCGTGCTCGCGCTCGGCTGCGACCTCGCGCTCGATGACTTCGGCGCCGGCTTCGGCTCGTTCCAGTACCTCAGGCACCTGCCCCACAGCTATCTGAAGATCGACGGTGACTTCATCCGTCGCCTGCCCGTCTCGCGCACCGACCAGCTGCTCGTCAGAGCGCTCGCGGGCGTCGTACGTGGCATGGGGGGCGAGACGATCGCCGAGTTCGTCGGCGACGAGACCACGATGGGCATGCTGCGCAGCTACGGCGTCGACTACGCGCAGGGATTTGCCGTCGGTCACCCGCAGCCGACGCTCGTCGCCGTCGTCTGATCATTCGATCCGCAAGCCGCCGTCGAGCCTAGTGCGGTTGCGGGAACTGGCGGCGCATCGCTGCGTCCCACGCGCGGTCGCTCAGCAGCCGCCGCGTCGCTATCGAGAGCTTGGCGGAGGGCGTGATCGTGATCCGTCCAGGCGGGTGGCTGCGCGTGATCGCGCGCTCGATCACCCTGGCCACGCGCTCGGGACCGGCGCCGAGGTGGCGCATCGGTCCGTCGTAGGCGCCTGCGGTGACGGCTGCGACGGTCGCGTTGAAGTGTGCGTAGGGGTCGTCCTGCGAGCCGCCTACAGCGGCCATGCTGGCGGTGGCGGCGTGGCCGAAGTCGGTTGTGATCAGGCCCGGCTCGAGCAGGATGACGTCGATGCCAAAGCCGCGCACCTCGAAGCGAAGCGCGTCCGAGATCGCCTCGAGCGCATGCTTGGTCGCGTGGTAGTGGCCCGCGCCGGGGAACGTCAGGCGCCCGCCCATCGAGCCGACGTTGACGATCTTGCCCCAGCGCTGCGCGCGCATCTTCGCGAGCACGAGCTGCGTCAGGCGTACGACGCCGAAGACGTTCGTCTCGAACTGGCGACGCACGGCGTCCATCGGGACCGTCTCGATCGCGCCGCTCTGGCTGTAGCCGGCGTTGTTGACAAGCACGCCGACCGCGCCGTGGGCCTGCTCGACCGTCTCGACCGCGGCTCGCATCGAGTCCTCGTCGGTGACATCGAGCGCAAGCGTGTGGCATCCGGCCTGTGCGAGCTCCGCGAGCGACTCCGGTCGCCGCGCGGTCGCGTAGACCGTCCAACCGGCGCGCACCAGCCGCAGCGCGCTGGCGCGGCCGATGCCTGAGGAGCAGCCTGTCAGGAGCACCGCCTTCGAGGGCTCGGCCATGAGCGCAGCATATGCGCTGCGCGAGGTACGCTCCCGTCATGACCACTATCTCCGCAGACACCCTGCCCGAGGCGCTCGGCGCCTCCGCGCGCGAGTTCATCGCCCAGCCACACCGTCTTCTGATCGGCTCCGAGCGTCTCGATGCGGCCGACGGGCGCACGTTCGTCACGATCGACCCCGCGACGGGAGCGGAGATCGCGCAGGTGGCCCTCGCCGGGCCCGAGGACATCGAGCGCGCTGTCACCGCCGCGCGCGCGGCGTTCAGCGACGGTCCGTGGTCTTCGATGCCGGCGTCCGGGCGTGAGCGTCTGATGCACGCGCTGGCAGACGCAATCGAAGCGCGCGCCGAGGAGATCGCCCAGATCGAGTCGCTCGACAACGGCAAGCCCGTCGGGCTTGCACAGTATGTGGACGTCAACGGCGCGGTCGGGCACCTGCGCTACTTCGCGGGCTGGCCGAGCAAGATCGAGGGCAACGTGCTGCCGGTCAGCGCACCGAACATGCACTGCTATACGCGGCGCGAGCCGGTGGGCGTGTGTGCACAGATCATCCCGTGGAACTTCCCGCTGCTAATGGCTGCGTGGAAGCTCGGACCCGCGCTCGCGGCGGGCTGCACTGTCGTGCTGAAGCCCGCCGAGCAGACGCCGCTGAGCGCGCTTCGCATCGGCGAGCTGGCGCTGGAGGTGGGCTTTCCGCCGGGGGTGCTCAACGTGCTCACCGGCGACGGCAGCACCGGAGCTGCACTCGTCGACAGCCCCGGCATCGACAAGATCGCCTTCACCGGCTCGACCGTCGTCGGCCGCGAGATCGGGGCCAAGGCCGGCCGTGCGCTGAGGCGAGTCACACTCGAGCTCGGCGGCAAGTCGCCGAACATCATCCTCCCCGACGCCGACATCGACGCCGCCGTCAAGGGCTCCTTCCAGGCGATCTACTTCAACTCCGGCCAGGCGTGCAACGCCGGTTCGCGCCTGTTCGCGCCGGCGGAGCGCTACGACGAGGTCATGAGCGCGCTTGCAGACGCCGCCGCGAGCGCGCGCCTCGGTCCGGGGCTCGATCCCGGCACGCAGCTCGGACCGCTCGTGTCGGCGGAGCAGCAGCAACGGGTGATGGACTACATCGAGGCCGGCCGCGCCGAAGGAGCTGAGGTGCTCGCGGGCGGCGAGGCGGCGCTCGCCGACAGCGGCGGTTACTTCGTCTCGCCGACCCTGTTCAGCACCACCTCAGACGATCTGCGGATCGCACGGGAGGAGATCTTCGGACCGGTGCTCGTCGCCTCGCCGTACGACACCCTCGAGGAAGTGGCTGCGCGCGCGAATGAAGGCGAGTACGGGCTCGCCGCGGGCGTGTGGACGCGCGATGTCTCGAGCGCCCACAAGCTGGCGGCGATGCTGCACGCAGGCATGGTCTACATCAACACCTGGGGGGTCGTCGATCCCGCGGCGCCGTTCGGCGGCTTCAAGGCGTCGGGGATCGGCCGCGAGCACGGCCACGACGGTCTCGACGCGTATCTCGAGACCAAGACGGTGTGGACGGCGCTGTGAGCCTCACCGCTCTGTGAGCGTCGCCGCCCAGAGCGAGCGTGGCGTCGCCCATGTCCGCTCTGAGCGGTGGGTGCCCGCGCTTGCGACGCTGTTCGCGCTGGCGCTGGTAGCTGCCGCGGCAGAGGTGGTCATCGACGGGTCGGTCGGGCTCTCGCCGCTGATCCCGAAGTCGCCGGAGATAGCCGGCTGGCTGCAGGGCGCCGGCGAGCGCCTGGGCTATCGCGTGTTCTTGATCGCGTTGCTCGTCTCGAGCGGCGCGTATCTCGGGCTGATCGTGCTAGCCGGCCGCTCGCGCTACGCGGGGGGTGTGATCTCCAAGCGCGGTGCGATCGCGCTCGTCGCGGTGCTGCAGCTGATCGTGTTCGCGGGCCCGATCTTGATCTCGACCGATGTCTTCAGCTACATCGCGTACGCGCGGATGGCCGTGGAACACGGGCTGAATCCCTACACGCACGGCCCGATCGCGATCCACCACGATCCGATCTACCGCTATGTCGGGCGCGACTGGGATCTGGTCCCGACTGCGTACGGGCCGCTCTACACGCTGCTGTCATATCCGCTCGCGCCGCTCGGCGTGGTCGGCGCGCTCTGGGGCATGAAGCTCGAGGCGCTGCTGGCGAGCGCCGGCACGCTCGTGCTGAGCTGGCGCTGTGCGCGTGCGCGTGGCTTGGACCCGGTGCTTGCGATCCTGATCGTCGGCGCCAACCCGTTGTACGTGCTCTACGCGCTGGGCGGCGCGCACAACGACCTGATCATGATGCTCGCGATGATGGCCGCCGTGAGCCTGATGGTCATCGGCACGCCCACGCGCCGGCGCGAAGCGGGGGCGGGCGTTTGGATCGTGGCGGGCGCTCTGACCAAGGCTACCGTCGCGGTGCTGCTCCCGTTCATGATCCTCTCCAAGCGCAGCCTCGCGCCGGTCTTCGGCGCGGCGGCGGCGCTGGCGCTCGCCGCGGTCGTCGGCTACGCGGCGTTCGGCATCCACGGCATCGACATCGTCGCCGCGCTCAACCGCGACGCGGCGTTCGTCTCGAGCGACAGCTTCGCCACCGAGATCGCCCACCTACTCGGCAAGCCCGGCGTGTTTCCCGTCGACCACGACCTGCTCAAGGCCGCGCTCGTGCTGATCGTCGTGCACCTGTTGTGGCGGACATGGCGCGGCTACGACTGGGTCGCGGCGTCTGGATGGGCGCTGCTCGCGATCTCGGTCACGAGCACATGGCTGCTGGCGTGGTACATCCTGTGGCCGCTGCCGCTGGCGGTCGTCACCCGCGACAGGAGGCTGCTCGTCGCGACGCTGTGCGTACAGGCGCTGTTCGTCATTCACCAGATCTCGCCGCTGCTGGCGCCGGTGCAATGAGCGCGGCTGCCGCGAGCGCACCGCGACGGCGTGATACGGGCACGGTGCGCGCGATCGAGACGACCCTGCTGGTGATCGTCGGCGTGATCCTGGCGGTCGCGACCATCAACGACGTCGGCCGCCAGGTGCAGAGCAACCACCGTCTGATCGCCGACCTGCGCACGTGGCGGCAGTACACAGGCCACGACTACCGCAACATCTCGATCGACTCTGAAACGCTCGGACTCGCCAGCGAACGCGAGATTCTCTGCGGCAACACCAGCCCTGGGGCGCCGGGGGCGCGGACGCAGATATGCCTCGCGATCTGGGGGCCTACCGTAAACGGCGTGCGCACCGTTCACGCCGGCTGGTACCTGCCGCCACGCGTCGAAGACGTGCGCGCCCAACGCTACGGCTGCTTCGGATCGGGCCTACAGGGAATGTGTTCGCGATGAGACTGTTCGCCATGGGGGCTTCGCGGTGAGCACGGCTGCGTATCCGGCGACGGCGCGTAGCGGGGATCAGGCGCGGGCAGCGGCGCGGCTGCCGGGGTGGTGGCCGCTGGCGGCGCTCACGCTGCTGGCCGCCGCGCTGAGGCTCTCGACGCTCGATCTGCAGAGCTTCTGGTACGACGAGGCGTTCACGCCTGTGCACGTCCTGCACGCGAGCCTCGGCGCGACGCTGCGCACGGTCGTGCACACCGAGAACAGCCCGCCGCTGTGGTACCTGCTCGAGTGGGCTGACTCGCGCGTGCTCGGCACCGGCGAGGTCGCGCTGCGCCTGCCCTCGGCGCTCGCGGGGATCGCGACCGTGCCCGTCGCCTGGGCGATCGGCCGCGAGCTCAGCGGCCGCCGCGCCGCGATCATCTGCGCCGCGCTCGTCGCGGTCAACCCGCTGTTCGTGTGGTACTCGCAGGAGGCGCGCGTGTACGCCCTGTTCGTGCTCACCGCGGCGCTGGCGATGCTGTGCTTCCTGCGCGCCCTGCGCGAGCCGACGCCGCGCCGGATCGCCGCCTTCGCGTTGAGCGGCGCGCTGGCGCTGGCGACGCACTACTTCGCCGTGTTCCTGCTCGCGCCGATGGCGGTGTGGCTGCTGTGGGATCGACGCACGCGCCGTCCGGCCCTGCCGGCGATCGCGGCGCTGGCGATCGTCGGGCTCGCGCTGACGCCATTGATCTCCGCCCAGGGGGGTCACGGGACGCAGTGGATCGGGCGCTGGCCGCTATCCGAACGGCTGCAGGCGATCCCGCAGTACTACCTCACCGGCTACACCGGCTCCTCTCTCGGACACGGCATCGAGTTGCTCGTCGCGCTACCGATCCTCGCGGGCGTTGCGCTGGGGCTGTGGCGCATGACCGGGCCTGCCCCGATCGCGAAGACCGCAGATTCGCGGCGGGCCACCGACTCGACCGACAGACCGACGGCGCCCAACGCGGGCGCGGGCGCGGGGGCGCGCGGGCGGGCGCGCGGTGGCGTGTTGGGCGATCACGGGCAGCCGACGTCGCCCTCGGTTGGCCTGACGATCGCACTAACGATCGCCGCGTGCGGCGTCCTGATCCCGATCGTGCTGGTCGCTTTCGGGGCGGATTACCTCGCGCCGCGCAACCTCGTCGCGGCGATGATCCCGGTCACCGCCGTGATCGCTGTGCTGGTCGCGTGGCCGGCGGGGGGGCCGCAGCGCACGGGCGGCTTGGCCGCGACGACCGTTGTCGCGGGTGCGATCGTGGTGGCGTTTCTGGCGATCTCGATCGATATCGAGCTGAGCCCGCGGCTCCAGCGCGGAAACTGGCGGGATCTCGCCGCGGCGCTCCGCTCCGCTCCGTCTGAACGCGTGATCACGACCGTCGAGCTCGGCACGGCGCCGCTCGAGTACTACCTGCCGGGACTGCACGGCGTCCACTCCGGCGGCTTCGTCCGCGTACGCGAGATCGACGAGACCGGCTATGAGCCACTCGTCGCGAGCGCAGACGCGCCACCGGCGCCCGGCTTCCACCTGCTCGCCCGGGTGGACGTCGACGGGCTGATCGCCTATCGCTTCGTATCACCGGTTGCGCGACGCGTCAGCGAGGCGACGTTGCGCCGCCATGTGATCACGCTTGCAAGCCCCGCGGTGCTGGGGCCCGCGAGCGTTCAGGTGTCATCGTGAGGGTTGTCAATGGGAGCGAGCATGCGCGACTGTCGTCTCAGGACGAAAAGATTTAGGTTTCCCACATGCCGCAGTTGACCTTGGGAGCTTGCAGCGAGGCGAAGGTGGCCCTGGAGTTGGCCCGCGAGCACCTGATGTCGGTGCAGGACGCTGCCGGCTGGTGGCGCGGCGAGCTGCAGACGAACGTGACGATGGACGCCGAGGACATGCTGCTGCGCGAGTTCCTAGGCGTTCGCACCGTGCCCGAGACAGAACGCTCCGCCGCATGGATTCGCTCGCAGCAACGTGCGGACGGCACCTGGACCAACTTCCACGGGGGGCCGGGCGAGCTCTCCACGACGATCGAGGCCTACTGGGCGCTACGGCTCGCCGGCGATGAGCCCGAGGCGCCGCACATGCTGGCGGCGGCGGAGTTCATCCGCGGCGAAGGCGGGATCGAGTGCGCTCGCGTGTTCACCCACGTGTGGCTCGCGCTGTTCGGGCTGTGGTCGTGGGAGCGGGTGCCGGCGCTGCCCCCCGAGGTGATCCTGCTGCCGGCGTGGGTGCCGCTGAACGTCTATGACTTCGCGTGCTGGGCGCGCCAGACGATCGTCGCGTTGTCGATCGTCAAAGCCCACCGGCCTGTGCGCCCGCTGCCGTTCGATCTGGAGGAGTTGCGCGCAGGCGCGGCGGAGGACGCGCAGCCGGCCGGGCCGCGCTCACGCCGCTCGCGCACCGGCCGGCGAGCTTGGCTTGCGCGGGCCGACCAGCTGCTGCGGGCCTATGAGCGCCGGCCGCTGGCGCCACTGCGCCGGCTGGCGCTCGCCAAGGCCGAGCGCTGGATCGTGCGCCGTCAGGAGCGTGACGGCTCGTGGGGCGGCATTCAGCCGCCGTGGGTCTACTCGCTGATGGCGCTGCAGCTCGCCGGCTACCCCCTCGAGCATCCTGTGGTCAAACGCGGCCTGGAAGGCCTCGAGCGCTTCATGGTCGAGGATCGCGACGACTCCCGCGGTGTCGGCGCGCCGGCCGGCGCGAGCCGTCGCCTGGAAGCGTGCCAGTCGCCGGTGTGGGACACCGCGCTGTCGATGCTCGCGCTGAGCGACGCGGGCGTCGCCGAGGACCATCCGGCGATGGTCGGCGCGGCCGAGTGGCTGCTCGCCGAGGAGGTCACCCGACGCGGCGACTGGTCGGTCCACAGCCCCGACCTCGAGCCGGGCGGCTGGGCGTTCGAGTTCTCCAACGTCAACTATCCCGACGTCGACGACACGGTCGAGGTCGTGCTGGCGCTCGCGCGGGTCAACGGGCACGCCCCGCTTAGAGCGCCGATCGACGGCGCAATCGGGCGTGCGTTGCGTTGGGTGGAAGGGATGCAGAGCTCCGACGGCGGTTGGGGCGCATTCGACGTGGACAACACGCGCTCGCTCGTGCGCGAGCTCCCGTTCCTTGATTTCGGCGAGGTGATCGACGAGCCGAGCGCCGACGTGACTGCGCACACCGTCGAGATGCTCGGCGCGCTCGGACTCGGCGAGACGCCGGCCGCCCGGCGCGGCGTGCGCTGGCTGCTCGAGCATCAGGAGGCCGACGGCTCCTGGTTCGGGCGCTGGGGCATCAATCACGTGTACGGCACGGGTGCCGCGGTGCCCGGGTTGGTCGCTGCGGGGGTCGCGCCGTCGGACCCGTCGATCAGGCGGGCGGTTTCGTGGCTGGAGCGCCATCAGAACGAAGACGGCGGCTGGGGCGAGGACCCGCGCTCCTACGACGACCCGAAATGGATCGGTCGTGGCCCGAGCACCGCGTCGCAGACCGCGTGGGCGCTGCTCGCGCTGCACGCCGCCGGTGAGCGCTCGCCGGCGCTCGCGCGCGGGGTCTCCTGGCTCGTCGCGACGCAGCGCGCCGACGGCGGCTGGGACGAGCCCCAGTACACCGGCACGGGCTTCCCGTGCGACTACTACATCAACTACCACCTGTATCGGCTCACCTTCCCGGTCATGGCACTCGGGCGCTGCCTGGCGACCGAGGCGGGCGAAGCAGGCGAAGCTGGCGAGGCAGCCGTGGCTGTACGCGGCGTGCGCGCCGAGCGACGGGAGTGATGCTCATAGCCGAGGCGCCGATCGACGCCCCTGCCGTGGAGGCGGTGATGGCGCGAGCGCAGACGGAGAACTTCCCCGTCGCCAGCCGCGCGCTGCCGCGCCGCGAGCGCCGGCAGCTGATGGCGCTGTACGGCTTTGCGCGGCTGGTCGACGAGCTGGGCGACGGCGACGAGGGCACCCCGGCCGAGCGGCTCGCGGCGCTGGACTGGCTCGAGCGCGAGCTCGACCGGGCGTTTCGCGGGGAGGCGGAGCACCCGCTCCTGGTGCGCGTCGGCGAGACGGTGCGCGAGTGCGCGCTGACGCGCGAGCCGTTCTTGCGCCTGATCGAGGCCAACCGTGTCGACCAGCGCGTCGGTCGCTACGAGACCTGGGAGCAGCTGCGCGGCTACTGCTCGCTGTCCGCGGACCCCGTGGGAGAGCTCGTGCTCGGAGTGTTCGGGCTCGCCACCCCGGCGCGCATCGCGCTGTCCGACTCGATCTGCACTGCACTGCAGCTGGCCGAGCACTGCCAGGACGTTGCCGAGGACCTCGCCCGCGGGCGGATCTACCTGCCGGCGCAGGACATGCGGCGCTTCGGCTGCGTCGAGGCCGATCTGGAAGGCGCACACGCGAGCGAGCCGCTGCGAGCGGTGCTCGCCTTCGAGGTCGCCCGGGCGCGCGGGCTGCTGGCCGACGGCGCGCCGCTGATCGGGCAGCTACGGGGACGCCCCAAGCTCGCGGTGGCTGCTTTCGTGGCCGGCGGAAGCGCGGCGCTGGACGCGATCGAGCGGGCGCGCTACGACGTGCTGGCGGGGCCGCCACGCGCGGGCCGCGCGCGACGTGCGGCGGCACTGGCGGGGACGTTGCGCGCGAGCTGGAGCGCCCGGTCGTGAGCACGGACGTCACGCTCGCTGAGGCCTACAGCCACTGCGAAGCGGTCACACGCGCGCAGGCCGCCAACTTCTATTACGGCATCAGGCTGCTGCCCGGCGAGCGCCGCCGGTCGATGTGCGCCGTCTATGCCTTCGCGCGGAGGGTCGACGACATCGGCGACGGCGCGCTCGCGGCCGAGGAGAAGCTGAGGCTGCTCGACGCCCAAGCGCGCGCGCTCGCAGCGATCGGGCTCGCGGCTTCGCCGGCGGCGCCTGCAGAGCGGCCTGCCGGTGCTCGCGACGCGCCGCAGCGCCAGCCGGACGCGTCTGCCTCCGATCCGGTGATGGTGGCGCTCACAGACACGCAGCGGCGATTCCCGCTGCCGGCGGGCGTGCTCGGCGAGCTGATCGAGGGCGTGCGCATGGACGTCGCGGGCACCAGCTACGAGGATTTTGACGAGCTGGTCGTGTACTGCCGCCGCGTTGCCGGCGCGATCGGGCGGGTGTGCCTGGCGATCTTCGGCGTGCGAGCCGGCGACGCCGCCGGCCACGCTCAGGCGGAACGGCTCGCCGACGAACTGGGCGTCGCGCTGCAGCTCACGAACATCCTGCGCGACGTGCGCGAGGACGCGGAGAACGGGCGCGTGTACCTGCCGGGGGCCGAGCTGCGGCGCTTCGCGGTCCTGGGCGCGGACGAGCGCCCGTCGCAGGGCGAGGCCGCCGCCCAGTTGCTGGCCTTCCTCGCAAGCGCGGCCGCGGCGGACGCAGGCGAAGGCCCGCAGGCGGCCGAGCGGCTCGAGCGACGTGAGCGGCTCGAGGCGCTGGTGCGCTTCGAGTGCGAGCGCGCGCGCCAGTGGTTCGACCGCGGGATCACGCTCACCGGCATGCTCGACCGGCGCAGCGCGGCGTGCGTGCTGGCGATGGCGGGCATCTACAGGCGGCTGCTGGAGCGCATCGAGGCCAGCCCCGATGAGGTGGCGCGTCGGCGCGTGTCCTTGCCGGCGCACGAGAAGGCGTGGGTTGCAGCACGGGGGATGCTGGGGGTGGGAGCGTGAGCCCCGCCGCGTCGAGCGGCCGGCGTGTGCTCGTGATCGGCGGCGGTCTCGCTGGGATCACGGCGGCGCTCGACTGTGCTGCGGCGGGCGCGAGCGTGACGCTCGCCGAGGTCAGACGCCGGCTCGGAGGAGCGGCCTACTCGTTCGAGCGCGACGGCCTGCAGCTGGACAACGGCCAGCACGTGTTCCTGCGCTGCTGCCGCGCCTACCGCGCACTGCTCGCGCGTGTCGGCAGCGAGCAGCTGACGTTCGTGCAGCCGCGTCTGGAGATCCCGGTGCTGAGCCCCGGGAACGAGCCTGCGCTGTTGCGGCGCGGCTCGCTGCCGGCGCCGGCGCACCTCGCGCTGGCGCTCGCGCGCTACCCGCACCTGACGCCCAGAGAACGCGTCGGTGCGGCGCGCGCGGCGCTCGCTCTGATGCGCCTGGATCCCGACGACGCGGCGCTCGATGCGCAGACGTTCGGCGACTGGCTCGCCCGCCACGGACAGGGCGAGCGCGCGCGCGCGGCGCTGTGGGATCTGATCGCGTTGCCGACGCTCAACCTGCCGGCCGCAGAGGCCTCGCTTGCACTCGCCGCGTTCGTGTTTCGTACGGGGCTCCTCTCTGGAGCCGACGCGGGCGACATCGGCTTTCATCGCGGCACGCTCGGCGAGACGATCGGCGAGCCGGCCGAGCGCGCGTTGCGCGAGGCGGGCGTCGAGGTGCGGCTGGGCTGGCGCGCGGAGCGCCTCGAGCGATGCGCCCGCGGCGTCGAGGTCCACGGCCGCGGCGCGCGCGCCGAGCTGCTTGACGCCGACGCGACCGTCCTCGCGGTGCCGCACATGCGCGCCGCGATGCTGCTCGAGCCGCTGCTTGGCGAGAGCGCCAGCGCGTGGCGCGGCCTCGGCAGCTCGCCGATCATCAACCTGCATGTGGTCTATGACCGCGTGGTCTGCGAGATGCCGTTTGCCGCCGGGGTGGGGACGCCGGTGCAGTACCTGTTCGACCGCAGCGACGCAGCCGGCGTGCCCGCCGGCTGCCAGTATCTGGCGGTGTCGCTGTCGGGCGCGGAGCGCGAGATGAGCGTCAGCTCGAGCGAGCTGCGGGAGCGCTACGTACCGGCGCTTGGCGAGCTGTTCCCCCTGGCGCGGGGCGCAAAGGTCGAGTTCTTCCTCGCCACACGCGAGCACGCCGCCACATTTCGCGCGGCGCCGGGTGTAGGCGCGCTGCGTCCCGGCCCGCAAACGGCGCTCCCGGGACTGGTGCTCGCCGGCGCGTGGACGGCGACGGGCTGGCCGGCGACGCTGGAGGGCGCCGTCCTCAGCGGCCACGCCGCCGCCGACGCGGCGCTGCGCGGCCTCGGGCTCGATCCCGGGCACGGCGCTCGCGCCCGCATCGCAACCGAGGCCGCGGGCGCTGGGTCCTCACAGGCCGCGGCGTCCGGTGTGGCGGTCGCGGAAAGGGAGCTCGCCCGGTGAGCGCTGTGGAGGGCACGCGCGAGCTGCTGGTGGCGGCGCCGATGCGGATCGAGGCGGCGCTGATCTCCTCTGGGACGCGACGGGCGCTGGTGCGCAAGACCGGCATGGGCCCCAGACGCTCGCAGGCCGCCGTGGGCGCGCTGGCCGCGGACAACGGTCGCGCGATGCTCGTGCTGGGCTTCTGCGGAGGGCTCGACGCCACGTCGGTGCCCGGCGAAGTGATCGTCGCCGAAGACGTGTACTCCGCGGGCGACGAAGGGCACACCGAGGAGCGGGTGCGCTGCGACCTGCACGACCAGCTCGTGCACCGCCTGACGGGCAGGGGAATGAAGGTGCGGGCCGGAAGCGTGGTGTGCGTCTCGCGCCTGGCGCTCGGCGAGCGTCGCGCCGAGCTGCACGCGGGTGGCGCGATCGCGGTCGACATGGAGTCGGTGTGGCTCGCTGCGGGCGCCGACGGCAGACCGTTCGGCGTGGTGCGCGTCGTCCTGGACAGCCCCACGCACGAGCTGCTGCGCGTGCGCGCGGCAGCCGGCGCGCTGCGCGCTGCGCTCGCGCTGCGACGCGTTGCCGCCGCACTTCACGACTGGGCACCGGGCGTCTAAGGTAGCCGCATGGCCGTCCGTGTCAGGCAGAGCACGCGCATGGGGTGGTACCTGATGCGCCAGCGGTTGGCCAAACGCGAGAAGTTCCCGCTGATCGTCGAGCTGGAGCCGCTGTTCCAGTGCAACCTGGCGTGCTCCGGTTGCGGCAAGATCCAGCACCCCGAGCACGAGCTGCGCCGGCGGATGCCGGTCGAGCAGGCGATCGGCGCGATCGAGGAGAGCGGCGCGCCGATGGTCTCGATCGCCGGCGGCGAGCCGCTGATCCACCCGGAGATCCATGTGATCGCGGCCGAGCTGGTCAAGCGCAAGAAGTTCGTGTACCTGTGCACCAACGCGCTGCTGCTGGAGAAGAAGCTCGAGAACTTCAAGCCGAGCCCCTACTTCTCGTGGGCGATTCACATGGACGGCCTGCGCGAGCGCCACGACGCGTCGGTCGAGCGCGAGGGCGTCTTCGACAAGGCGGTCGCGGCGATCAAGGCCGCCAAGGCGGCCGGCTTCCGCGTGACGACCAACACGACCTTCTTCACGCACGACTCGCCCAAGACCGTGCGCGAGGTGCTCGACTTCCTCAACGATGAGCTCGAGGTCGACGAGATGATGATCTCGCCCGCCTACGCATACGAGAAAGCCCCCGACCAGGAGCATTTCCTGGGCGTGGCGCAGACGCGCAAGCTGTTCAGCGCGGCGTTCGCGGACGGGCGGCGCAAGAAGTGGCGGCTGAACCACAGCCCGCTGTTCCTCGACTTCCTCGAGGGCAAGGCCGAATTCGACTGCACCGCGTGGGGCATCCCCAGTTACTCGCTGTTCGGCTGGCAGCGCCCGTGTTACCTGATGTCCGACGGCTACACGAAGACCTACAAAGAGCTGATCGAGACGACCGACTGGAGCAAGTACGGACGCGGCAAGGACCCGCGCTGCGAAAACTGCATGGCCCACTGTGGCTACGAGCCGACGGCGGTGCTGCAGACCACCGGCTCGCTGCGCCAGTCACTGCGCGCCCTCGCCGGCTAGGCCTCCGCCTCCGACTCCGCCTCCGACTCCGCCTCGACGTCCGCCTCTGCCTCGGCACCGCTGCGACGGATGTCCTGCCACGAGACGCCCTCCTTGAGCAGCGCTGGCACGCCCAGCGCCAGGGCCGTGACGACCTCGACGGCCTGCAGGATGATGCCGTAGGCGAGCGCCGGGCCCGCGCCGACGCCGTATGCGGCGAGCACCACCAGGCAGGCGGCCTGGAAGACGCCGACGTTCGAAGGCGTGGCTGGGAGGACCGCGCTGAGGTTAACCGCCAGCAGGATCGCGGCTGCGGCGGCGATTCCCGCCTTGTGCTCGAGTCCGAGCGCCAGGATCACCGCGTAGCAGGCCATCCACTGCAGCGCCCACGCGAGCAGCTGGAAGGTGATCGCAGTGACGCCGTAGCGCGGGCGTGCGAACACAACCAGGCCGTGCCGGGCGAGCACCAGCAGCCTCGCAACCGCGTCGGCGGCGCGGGCAACGCGCGCAGAACGCGAGCGGCGTCCGAGCGCCACGAGGCGCGGTCCGGCGATGATCAGCACGCACACCAGCAGCGGCACCGCGAGCGCGATCGCAATCGCCGCGCCGTGGCCGCTCGGCAGCGGCACGCTCGTGATCGTCACCACGAGCAGAATCGCGAGCGCGATCAGGTTGAACAGCGTTTGTGAGAACACAGTCCCGGCGATCAGCGGCACCAGTCGCGTGGTACGGCCCTCGAGCCGCCGTGAGAGCACCAGCACGCGCGCGGCCTCCCCGAGGCGCCCGGGCGCGACCGCCGAGCCCATCACCCCGATCATCGTCGCGCGCACGACCGCACCCCACGGCAGCGGCGTGTCGGGCAGCGCCGCGCGCAACACCTCGTGCCAGGAGATCGAGCGCATCAGCATCGCCAGCGACATCAGCGCGAGTGCCAGCACGATCCAGCCGGGCGAGGCCGTCACCAGCGCATGGCCGACGCGCTGCAGTTCCAGGCGCGAGAGCGCGAACGCGACCAGCGCCGCGAGCACGATCACCACGAGCGCGACGCCGACGCGTCGGAGCGCGGGGCCGCGCGAACGCACAGGGGGGTTCTCGGGCGCGGCCATCTGGGCGGGGTCTATCAGGTCGCGTGCGGGGCGCCAAGGGCCTGGCCGCGGCGCGCCGCGCGCGTTGCAGACCTCGCGACTCGGCATACCTGCTCGCTATGCTGACGAGCGCAGCGATGAGGCCCGCTCCATAACCGCGGCTTGCGGCCGCTGATGGCTTCTACGTCACCGTCACTCGAACGTAGGTGAGGACTGCCGTGGAACGCGACCGCAGAGCAACCGTCGTGCGCATGCAGGCGATCGGGCGAGCAACGCCGCCGTTCGTGCACGATCGCCAGGAGCTGGCTGCGATCTTCGCCGGCGGCTTCCTCGGCACCGTGGCACGGGCCGCCCTTGCCCAGAGCGCCACCGAGGGCCCTCATGGGTGGCCGTGGGCGACGTTCGCGGTGAACATGCTCGGCGCGGCGCTCGTGGGCTATGTGATCACGCGCCTGCAAGAGCGCCTGCCGCCGTCGCTTTACCGGCGGGCGTTGCTCGGGACGGGCCTCTGTGGCGGTCTGACGACCTTCTCGACGATGGCGCTCGAGTTGGCGAAGATGATCGAAGCCGGGCGGCCGGCGCTCGCGGCGACCTATGCGCTCGCGAGCCTTGCCGGCGGCTTCGCGTTGGTGTTCGTGGCGACCAAGCTCGTGCGTCGCGCCGGGGTGAGGCGATGAGCTCGGTGCTGCTGTGGGGTGGAGTCGGCGTACTCGGCGGGCTCGGGGCGCTCGCGCGTTTCCTGGTAGATGCGCTCGTGTCGATCAGTGGTTCGGGACGCTTCCCGCTGGGAACGCTGCTCGTCAACCTCTCGGGCGTGGTGGTGCTCGGTGTCCTGTCGGGTATCGCGCTGAGCGGCGATGCCTATCTGCTCGCGGGGACCGCGCTGATCGGCTCCTACACGACGTTCTCGACGTGGATGCTCGAGTCCCACAGGCTCGGCGAGGACGGCCGGCGCCTGCTGCTCGCGGCGAACGTCGCGCTGAGCCTTGCGCTCGGCATCGTGGCGGCGGTGGTTGGCCGGCTGCTCGGTGGCGGATGACCCTCGAGGACGGACTGCGGCTGAGCGTCTACTTCGGCGAGCGAGACCGCGCGGGGCATCGTCTGCTCGCCGACGCGCTGCTCGAGTGCTACGCGCGTCACGGCGTGCGGACGAGCGTGCTGCTCCGTGGAGTCGAGGGTTTTGGCATCAAGCACCGGCTGCAGAGCGAGGGTCTGCTGACGCTCTCTGAAGACCTGCCGCTGGTGGCGCTCGCGTTCGACACGAGCTCGCGGATCGAGGCTGTGCTCGAAGACGTCCGCGCGCTGGCGCGTCACGGCTTGATCACGCTCGAGCGCGCCCGTCTCTCCAGCGGATCCGAGCTCGACGCGCCGTCGCTCCCCGACGAGGAGATCAAGCTGACGATCCACCTCGGCCGCGGCGAGCGCGTCGCCTCACGTCCGGCCTATGTGGCCGCAGTCGAGTGCCTGCACCGTCACGGTGTCGCCGGGGCGAGCGTGCTTCTCGGCCTCGACGGAACCGTGGATGGAGCGCGTCAGCGGGCACGCTTCTTCGCGCGCAACGCGCAGGTGCCCCTGATCATCCAAAGCGTCGGCGAGGGCACGACGATCGCGCGCGCCCTGAGCGAGCTCTCGGGCATGCTCGGCGAGCCGGCGATCGCGCTCGAGCGCGTGCGAGTATGCAAGCGCGACGGTAGGCTGCTCGCCGAGCCGCTGCGCCCACCCGCCACCGACGCTGGCGGGCTCGCCTACTGGCAGAAGCTCGTTGTGTACGCGGGTGAGCACACCCGGCACGGGCCCGAGCCGCTTCATAGCGCGCTGCTGCGCCGCCTGCGCGCACAGAACGCCGCCGGCGCCACCGCGCTGCGCGGCGTGTGGGGCTATCACGGCGAGCACCGGCCGCATGGTGAACGCTTCTGGTCGCTGCGCCGCCACGTGCCGACGCTCACGGTGCTGCTGGACACGCCGGCGGACATGGCGCGCTGGTTCGAGATCGTGGACGCGTTGACCCGTGAGACAGGGCTCGTGACCAGCGAGCTCGTCCCGGCGCTGCGCGCAGGCGGTCCCGGGATCGAGCACGGAGGCCTGCGGCTGGCGGAGCGCCACAGCGGCTCCATGACGTGAGAGTGAGCGCGGGCTTCTAGCGTCAAGGGGGACGACAACCGCGAAGAAGGAGCATCCGTGAAAGCGACGTGGAACGGCGCGACACTCGCCGAGAGCGACGAGACGGTGGTGGTCGAGAACAACCACTACTTTCCCCCGGAGAGCATTCACGGGGAATACTTCACCGACAGCGACACGCACACAATCTGCCCGTGGAAGGGGCAGGCGAGCTACAAGACCGTGCAGGTGGACGGTCAGCGCAATCCGGACGCCGCGTGGTTCTACCCGGCCCCGAAGGAGGCGGCGTCGAACATCAAGGACTACTTCGCCTTCTGGAGAGGCGTGAGCGTTGAGGAGTAGGCGACTCCAGGCCGGCGCAGCCGCCACAGCAGGTAGGCGACCACGAGCACGTTGACGATCACCGCGCCGACCTTCAGCGCGGTCGCGCTTTTGGTGAGCTCCCAGATCTCCGGGATGAACAGCAGCGAGGTCGCCACGACCGTCAGCCACTCGGCCCAGCGGCGGCGCCTGAACAGGCCATAGGACTCGGCGCCCTCGAGTGCCCCGTAGGCGATTGCCACGGCGCCGAAGACGAGGTCCTGGTTGGCATGGAGCCTGGCGACGTCGTTGATGATCCGCTGGATCCAGTTGTCTCTCGGGTCGAGGCCGAGTCGCTGGGCGAGGTTGGAGATTTCGCTCGCCCAGTTGGTATGGGGATGGCTGACGAGCGCGACGCCGACCGCGAGCAGCACGACTGCGCGGAAGCCGCGCTCGGCGGCGATCCACGGCAGCAGACGATCGTGGCGGCTGGCTGTGTTTCGCGGCTGTCGCACCTGCACAGCTTCTCGCTCTTCGCCGCGGGAGGCCTTACGGGAACGCGGGCGCCCACTCCTCATCCTGAACGCGCAGGCCGTTGCAGATGTAGGCGATCACGTGGTACCAGCCGGCGGTCACGATCAGCTCGAGCAGCTGCGCCTCGTCGAAGTGCGTCGCGAGCTCCTGCCACAGACCGTCTGAGATGGTGCTCGTCTCGTGCAGCTCGTCGGCCAGCCGGAGAACTCTCGCCTGCTCGGGCTCCCAGCACGCGTCGCGCCAGTCGCCGTGGACGGTGCTGTGCAGCTGCGCGGGGCTGAGCCCGAGCGGTGCACCGAAGGCGAGCGCGTGCACGCCCCACTCGTATTGCGCACCGGTCAATGCGCAGGTGCGGTGGATCGCAATCTCGCGCAACACGGGCGGAACCAGCGCACTCGAGCCAAGGATTCCGGCGCCGAGGGGGCGCATTCGGCTCATCAGCTGCTCGTGTATGGCGAGCGTGCGAAACAGTCGCAGTGGCTCTGCGTCGCTCGCCGGCGGCATCCACTTGGCGAGCATCGCCTCGACGCTCGCCGCGTACGGGGGCTGCAATGGCGCTATTCGCGCGGCCTGCTCTGACATCTCGGTACACTCCAGTGGCTCATGCTTCGATTTTCACAGCACGTGCCGGGATGCTACCGGATCTGCGGGCCTAGCCTCGATTTCCGAAGCAGATTGCGATGAGCGAGCTTCCGAGGCCGGGTCGCGCTGTACGCGGCTCCGCCAGCGGGCGCCCGATCATGGCGCTGCTCGATCTCCTCGGCCGACGCTGGGCGCTGCGTGTCGTGTGGGAGCTGCGCGACGGGCCGCTGGTGTTCCGCGCTCTGCAGGAGCGCTGCGCGGGGATGTCCTCGAGCGTGCTCAACCAGCGGCTTCACGAGCTGCGCGCGGCGGCGGTCGTCGAGCTCGGGCACGACGGCTACCGTCTCACGGCAGAGGGCCAGCGTCTGCTCGATGCCTACGCCCCGCTCGAGGCTTGGGCCGAGCGCTGGGCCTTGCGCGAGCGTGGCCAGCGAGCGTCGTCTACGCCTCGAGCATCAGCGTCACGGGCCCATCGTTGACGAGCTCCACCTGCATGTGCGCGCCGAAGATCCCGCCTTGCGCGCCGGCGTCGGTGCAGAAGCGCTGGTAGAGCGGCTCAGCCTGCTCCGAAGGTGCGGCCGTGACGAAGCTCGGCCGGTTGCCACGACGCGTATCGCCATACAGCGTGAACTGACTCACGCACAGGATCTCGCGCTCGCCGAGCGCCTCGTTCATGTGACCGTCCGAGTCAGCGAAGACGCGCAGCGCGCGGACCTTCTTGGCCAGGCGCTCGGCGGCGCCGGTGTCGTCGTCGCGGGCGATCCCCAGCAGGACCAGCAGGCCAGGCCCGATCTCTGCGACCAGCTGATCATCGACCCGCACGGCGGCGCGACTGACCCTCTGCACGAGCGCGCGCATCGGCGTCGCAGTATCGCAGTCGCGGATTCCTCACGGGCGGCCGATCGTCGAGTTTTGCCCCGCAAACTGCAGCTTTCTGAGCGACGCTTCGAAGCACCCGCATGCGCGCGCGACGCGAACATCGGCCCTTGGGCGCCCGGGTGGCTCTCACGCAGCAGGTGGCGCTGCTGAGCCTGCTGCCGATGGTCGTGCTCGGCTTCATCCTCGCGCGCGTTCTGCAGGCGCAGATCGTCTCGGGTGCGCTTGACAACGCGACCGAGTCCGCGCGCATCATCGCCCACCTCGGGATCGAGCCCCACCTCTCGGCGCAGGACCTGCGCACGGGTCTGAAGCCGGCGGGCGTTCGCGCACTTGACCGTCAGCTGAGCGGACGCTCGGTCACCCAGGATCTGGCGCGCATCAAGATCTGGAACTCGCGCTACAAAGTCATCTACTCCGACGATCACAGCCTGATCGGGCGCACCCTCGTCCCGAGCGACGATCTGCTGAACGCACTGGCGAACAAACCCGACGACGCCGATGTCGTCACGCCCCGCGCGCACACAGAGACCGCCAGCGAGGGCGGACTCGGGCGGCTCGTCGAGGTCTACGTGCCGCTTCGCTTCGCCGCATCCGGGCCGCCGGAAGGCGCCTTCGAGATCTATCTCAGCTACCGCCCAATCGCGGCGGCGATCGCGAGCGAGGAGCGCACGATTGCGCTGCTCGTTGCGATCGGGCTGGCGCTGTTGTGGCTGATCCTGTATCGCATAGTTGCGCGCGCGTCGCGCAGGCTCAGAACGCAGGCGCGCGAGAACGATCGCCTTGCCCGCTACGACCAGCTCACCGGCCTCGCCAACCGGACGCTGTTCATCGAGGGCGTGGCGGATGTCGTGCGCCTCGCGTCGTCGCGGCCGACGAGCGTCGTGGTGCTGCTGATCGATCTCGACCGCTTCACCGAGATCAACAACACGCTCGGACATGCCACTGGAGATCGCGTGCTGTGCGAGGTCGCACAACGGCTGCTGGCGACGTTCGCCCAGAACGCGCAGGTGGCGCGCCTCGGCGCAGACGAGTTCGCGATCGTCGCTCAGATCAGTGGCGGCGTCGCGGGCGCTCTCCAGGCCGCGGAGGCGGTGCAGCGAAGCCTCGAGCCGCCGGTGACGATCGACGACGTCGCGCTCAACGTCGAGGCGAGCATCGGGATCGCGGTTCTCGATGGGCACACCGAGCGCCCGGATCTGCTGCTGCAACGAGCGGACACAGCGCTCGCGCATGCGCGTGGGCGCGCGAGCAGAGTCCACGTGCACTCGGCGTCCGACGACTTCGACCCGAGCAGGCTGATCCTGCTCGGCCAGGTTCGCTCCGCGTTGAAGCGCGGCCAGTTCGTCCTGCATTATCAGCCCAAGGTCGACCTGCGGCGCGGGCGCATCACCGGTGTCGAGGCACTCGTTCGCTGGTGCCACCCAGAGCACGGAGTGCTGGGCCCGGCGGCGTTCATCCCCCAGATCGAGCCCACCGCGCTGGTGGGCCCGTTCACGATGTACGTGATCGAGCAGGCGCTACGGCAGATGGTCGCCTGGCGCAGACGCGGCATCGACCTCGAGATGTCGGTCAACCTGTCGGCCCGCAACCTGCTCGATCCCGAGCTTCCCGCCCACGTCGAGGAGCTGCTGCGCCGTCACGACATACCTGCGGAGCGGCTCACGGTGGAGATCACCGAGAGCGCCGCGCTCGTGGACCCCGACCGGGCGATCGCCGCGCTCGAGGCTCTCCGCACAAGCGGAGTGGGTGTATCGGTCGACGACTTCGGCACGGGCAACGCGTCGATCGAGTATCTCGCTGCACTCCCCGCAAGCGAGCTCAAGATCGACCGCTCGTTCATAACCGCCATGCTCGAGGACGCTCGCGCCGAGGCGATCGTTCGTTCGACGATCGACCTCGCTCACAATCTAGGGTTGACCGTCGTCGCCGAGGGCATCGAGACCGAGGCTGTGATGGAGCGGCTGGCCGTCCTCGGCGCTGAGACGGGACAGGGCTTTCTGATCTCGCGACCCCTCCCTGCGGAGGAGCTGACCGAGCAGCTGATCTCGGCGTTCGGCATCGCGGGCGTCGAGAATCGTGGGGCCGACATCGCCGCGGTGCCCGCCGCCGGCTCGCCCTCCTGAGCCGCCGAGGCGACACTCGAGTTACCTCGCGCCGGTGCTCAGGACTGCGAGGTGGTCACTGCCGACGCGCTCGATTCGTTACCGCCCGACGCGTTCGATTCGCCAGACGCTTCGCTCGTGCCGGTGGCGGTGGCCGAGCTTTCGCTCGTTATTTCGCCTGTGCTGCTGAGAGAGGCGGCGCGCTTCTCGGCGTTTGCGACGAGCGCCGGGTCGTGCCCGGAGGCAAGCTGCACATAGACGACGAGGAACGCGACGGCGAACAGCATCACGGCCAAGGCGGCGACCGAGCGCCGGATGCGCCGGGCGCGTCGGCGGAGGGCGTTGCGGTGGCTGTTGGCCCGTGCTCGCGCGTCGTCGCGCCCCATGATCGGCGCCGCAGCGTGGCGCTGCCCAGCTGCGTGGGCGGAAGCGCTCATAGTGCCGCGCCTGCCTGCGGCGCGCGGGCCGAGCCGAGCCGGCGTCCCAGCAGCAGCGCGAGCGCGGGCACTGCGACGATCGCGACGCTCGCCAGGAACCACGTCTGTCCCGCGTCGGTGCCCTCGCCGAGCGAGTGCGCCAGCCCGAGGATCCACGCGAGTGCGGCAAAGCGGTGCAGCGTGCGCCAGCGCTGCACGCCGATGCGGCCACGCGCGTAATAGGACAGGCCGAGTACCGCCAGGCCCCAGAACGCGACGATGCCGAGGCTCGTCCAGAACGTCTTGTAGCTGCCGAGGAACGGGACCGCGATGTCGCCGAGGCTCGAATGCACATAACTGTCGCCCAGGAGGGTGAGGCCATGAATGACGAGCGCGGCGAGTGTCGCGAGTGACAGTGCCTCGTGGGTGATCCTCAACTCCGGGCGGCGGCGTCGCAGCAGGCGTCCTCCCATCAGCAGGCCGACGCCGACCGACACGCTCGATAGGAGCAGCGCCGCGATGCCGGCGGCGCGACTCGTTATCCAGAAGAGGTACGGGCCGGTGGCGGTGGCGAGGATGTTCGCGATCGGGTGCATGGCTTGGCGACACAGACTCGCGAGCCCGACTGAAGCGTCCGTAACCCACGCGTAAGCGCGCGCTAAGAGGCCGCGTCGAGCACCTCGACAAGCAAGCTCGACGTGAGGGGGGCGCTTGCTCTAGCATCGAGCGACGATGAGTGCTCGGCGGGCGCTGTGGGCAACACGCGCGGCGGTGGCGGCGATCGTCGCACTCGCCGCGATCGCGCTGGCCGGCGCCGGTGCCGAAGCGCGCGCCGCGGGCTGGTGGATGCCGCCGCAGCACCTGACCTGGTACTGGCAGCTGACGCGGACCGTCAACAACAGCGTGCCCGTCGCGGCGTACGACATCGACGGCTTCGAAAACAGCGCCGCCGAGGTCGCAAGCTTGCACGCTCAGGGCAAGCACGTGATCTGCTACATCGACGTGGGCACGGCCGAGGACTTCCGGCCGGACTACTCCGAGTTCCCGCCCTCGGTGCTGGGCAACTCCAACGGCTGGCCGGGGGAGAAGTGGCTCGACATCCGCCAGCTCGGCGTGGTCGAGCCGATCATGACCGCGCGCTTTCAGATGTGCCGCGAAAAGGGCTTCGACGCCGTCGAGCCCGACAACATGGAAGGCTACGCAAACGAAAGTGGCTTTCCGCTGACCGCCCACGATCAGCTCGTCTACAACGAGTGGGTCGCCACCGAGGTCCATTCGCTCGGCATGGCGGTCCTGCAGAAGAACGACGGCGAACAGACCACCGAACAGCTCCCGTACTTCGACGGCGCGCTGAGCGAGCAGTGCAACCAGTACAGCGAATGCGCGGACTTCGCGCCATACCTCGCGGCTGGCAAGCCGGTGCTGAACGCCGAGTACCGTGTGAAGACGAAGAAGTTCTGCGCGGCTGACGAAGCCTTGGGGATCATGGGCGCGCGCTACAACCTTGCGCTCAACGGCAAGCGCTTCCAGCCCTGCTTCTGAGCTGGCCGTAGCGCCCCGGAACGAAAGCGACGCGGTCCAGAGCCGCTTGAGGAACCTTTCCCGTCCGGCCCGGGGGCCGATCGGTTCGGGTGGCGCGGCCTCACACCTCAGTGGCCTCGCTCTTTACGGCTCGGAACCGCGTCTGTGGAGAACCTAAGCGGCTCGTCGTCCGATTGCAAGGGCCCGTCGGCGGCGATCCCGCACCTTGCGAAAAAAGCCTCGCCGCTATGCGCCCGCGCGCTCGCGCGCAGGTGCGCCCGCGGCCGGGATGCCGTCGGAGACACCCTCGCCGGCCTTCCTCACGACAGGCACGAGCGTCCGGTGCAGGCTGACGACGCCGTACCAGCTGCGGGCGATGAAGCCCGCGAACAGGGCTACGTAGAGACCGCCCCAGTAGACGAACGGGATCAGCATCTCGAGGCGGGGAATGGTGCCGTTGCGCAGCGCGTACACGAGCGTGAAAAGCACCGTCAGCAGCACGGTCGTCTGCGGCAGCGTGTGCCCCCAGTGCCAACGCGGATCGTTGTGCTTGCGCGTGACCTTGTAGACGGGCTTGCGGCCGGGACCGCCGAGAATCGCCTGGATCGAGGCCTTGATGAACACGGGCGCCAATCCGCTCCAGATGACCCGGACCCGCCACAGCTCACGAATGGGGTTGCGCTGGCGCCGACGACGATCGTTATACGGGCGGTTGATCGCCATCAGCCAGGCCTCGGTGGCGAGCACGATCGGCAGCATGTGCTCGAGGAAGCTCGTTCCGCTCGCCGTGAACGGCAGGTACCCGAGCAGCGCGCCGACGATGCTGGGCACGTACACGAGCACCGTGAACGAGTGCAGGTAGTAGCAGAGCAGCTCGTAGAACTGCGCGCGCTGACGCAGGCTCAACCCGCGCAGGTCTCCCCAGAGCATCAGGCGCACCGTGTCGATCGCCCAGGTGCCGCGCTGCTTGTACACGTTCGGCACGTCCTCGGGGGAGTGCTGGCCCATTGCGCCGACGATCGGCAGGTAGCAGCTGTGCCAGCCACGCCTCAGCGCCTCGACGCCCGACTGCAGGTCCTCGACCAGGTTCCACGTCGGGAACAGGCCGATCTGCTCGAGCGCCGAGCGTCGCCAGACGAGGCCCGAGCCGCACGGGAACGTCGCGTTGGCGGCGTAGCGCGAGAGCATCTGGCCCCGGTAGAACATCGCCTCGCGGTTGTTGAACGGGTCGCCGGCGCTGACCTGTGTTTCCTTGATCGTCTGGACAAACGCGAGGCGGGGGTCGTGCTCGAGCTGCCCAACGGCCTGGCGCAGGAACTGGTTGGAGCCGAGCTCGTCGTCGCAGTCGCGGGTCTCGATGTAGCTCAGCTCTGGATGCGCCGCGACTAGCATGGCCACCGCCGCGTTGAGGTTGCCGGCCTTGGCTGCCCCGTCGCGACCCGGCGCGAAGCGCGATGGCGGTAGGTGATAGAGCACGGGCCAGGCGCGGACCGCGGCGGCGAGCTCTGGATCGTGGCCGTCGTCGCTGACCACGATCACCATGCGCTCGCGCGGCCAGTCCTGCTCGAGCACCGATGTGATCGTGCGCAGGATCATCGGCACGGGCTCGCCGCAACAGGGGACGATGACGCCGACGGCAGGCTCCTCGCCACGGGCGAGGGGGTGTGGCTCGGGGACCGTTCGACACCAGTGGTTGAAGATGCTCAGCAGCGTCGTCGCGAGCGTGAACAGGTTGGCCGCGAGGAACGGCCACGCCAACCAAGGAAGCTCGCGGTTCAACGCGGAGAACAGCCACGGCAGGTAGATCGCCGCCGAGATCAGGTAGGCGATCCCGGCGCAGCGCACGAACCAGTGGCGACTGACCGGCGGGTAGGCGTCGCCGAAGGCTCGGGCGGCCCGGGCCATCGGGCTGGATGGGGCAACAACGCCGGCCGGCGCGCTGAACGGCGTCGGCGGCGTCGGTGGCCCTGTCGTCTCGGGAGAGATCGTCGACACCACTTCGGCATCGACACGCAGCGCCGTCGGACTTGAGGAGCGCGTCGACCGGGGCCGCCGCGGCGCTGGACGCGAGTCCCGCGGTAATCGCCGCCGGGTGCCGAGCGCTCGTAGCCCAGTGAGGGGTCGCGCCCGGTCCTTCGCGTCGGAATACTTGCCGCATTTTGCGAGTTTTCAGCTGCCCTTTTGTGCACGCGCTCTTGACTGCAGCAGCTGTACCTTCATAGGTTGCGGCGCGACGGAGAATCGCACGCTTGGCTCCAGGGGGCTCGGGTCACTTGGCGCAGTCTGTGACTCGCCTCAATTCGGAATTCCAGCGACGCATTTCCACCAAAGGGGGAGAAGTGCTTTCACATCGGCGCTACATGATGGTGCGGCTGCTGCTCGCATGCGCCGCTGTCTGTCTCTCCTGTGGGCTGTTTGCTGGACAGGCCTCGGCCAAGGCGCCGCCATGTGCCGACCTGTATGTCCAAAGCGTGCACGTTTTCCCCACGAACCCAGTGGTGGGTATGCCGGCGAGCGTCGTCGTCACTGTCCACAACGGCGGCACTTGCGCGGCCGGCGGCTTTGTGACGCAGTTCAGGACCTCGCTCAAATCTCCGACCGGCCCCTCCGAATCGATCAGCGGCCTCAATGCCGGGGAATCGCAGACCTTGTATCTGCCCTTCGTCTTCACGGCCTCGGGCAACTATGAGTCGGTGATCGAAGTCGACACCGGGAACGCGGTTTCCGAGACGAACGAGGCAAACAACCTCGAAATCCTGCCGATCACGGTGCTGCCGCCGGGCATCAACCTGGTCCTCGACGAATTCACGGTCAAACCGGTCGAACCCGACCCGACCGAATCGGTCGTCCAGGGCCGGCCCGCGATCGCAACGATCAGGGTCACCAACACCGGCAACGTGCCTGCCGGGACGTTCGTGGTCTCGTGGACGCCGTATGTCCTGGGCAAACCGCTGACGAAGACCGTGAGCGGGCTCGCGCCGGGCGAAAGCACGACCGTGACGATGGAATACACGTTCCCGACGGCGACGACGGTGACCGGGAAAGCGGTCGTCAACTCGACCCATGCCTTCCCTGAAACAGACCTGCTCGACAACTCGGCGACGCTGAAAACTGTCGTGGAGCCACCGCTTCCGAATCTCAGGGTGGTCGGCGTGCGCGACTACCCCGCACCGGCTGGCAGCGAATCCTTCCAAGAAGTCGAAATCGAAAACGACGGCAATAGCGCGGCCGGCGACTTCGTCGTCACCTGGAACCCCGGCGGGCTGGTCGCGGCGCAGTCCCAGCAGGTTGACGGACTCGGCGAGGGCGATCGCGAAGTCGTGTACTTCGTCGAGGACTTCAAAAACCCGGGCACCTATAACGGGACCGTGACGCTCGACAGCACGCACGTGATCAAAGAGGTCAACGACGAAGAACAGACGGCGTCGACGACCTTCGTGATCCCGGCTGCGACCGTCGATCTGACGATCACCAGCCTGACGATCGAACCGGAAGAAGAGGGGTGCGGCCGCAACTGCGACAACATCAGGCCGGCGTATTCCGCACAAACGATCGTCCAGGGCCAGGCGAACATCGTGCGAGTGAGGGTGAAGAACCTGGGCAACAGCCCGTCCGGTAGCTTCGTCACAAGCTGGAACCCGAGTGCGGACAGCATCATCGTGCCAGGCAAACAGACGCTGACCCAGCAAACCGGACCGCTCGGCCCGGGAGAAGAACGTGAACTGACCTATACGTTCACGTACCCGAAGTTCGGGAACTTCCGCAGCATCGCCGACGTGGATGCCTTCAACCAGGTCAAAGAGACAAACGAGGCGAACAACGAGAAGATCCTCAACGTGACCGTCGAACCGGCTGAAATCGCGCTTGATTTCACGAGCGGCATCGAATTCTCGCCCGGGAACCCGGTCACGGGGGAACCGGCGACGGCGAAAGTGTCGATCGAGAACTTTGGTCCGATCGCCACGGAAGCCTTCGCCGTTCAGTTCACGCCCAAGGAAGGCGGGGCCAAACAGACGCAGGTGGTGAAAGGGCTCAACATCGACGAATCGACGACGCTCACGTTCCCCGTGACCTATTTCAAGGCCGGATCCTATACGGCCACGGCGGTGATCGATCCGACGAACGCGATCCATAAGACGCGAACACCGGACGAAGAGTCCGAACCGGTAACGGTCGTCAAGAAATCTGCGAGCCTCAATTTGAGGCTCGCAGCCGTTGAAGACCTTTCCAACCCGGGCGGCTGGCAGGAATGGGTCGTGTTCCTGTTCGGATATCAGCCCCACTCGGCCGGCTGCACGATCAAGATCGAAATCGAAGCATTCCTAAAAAGCAAGACCTTTGAAAAGACCATCAAAGAAGTCAACTGCGCCGACACGGGCGAAACGCTTCGCGAAGAAGACTTCAACCCCGGCGACAAGCGAGGTGTCAACGCCACGGTTCACTTCTTCTTGGAAGAACACACACCGCTGGTCGCCGGCACCTTCGGATTGAACATCTGCCAGGGGACGTGTCTGGACTTCGGCTTTCCGGGCACTACCGCGGTGCTCCAGTCGCGCGAAAACTACCTGCACCCGTTCAGCGGCCAGAAGGAGTTCGAAGGCAAAGGCTGTGAAAAGGAACTCAACAAAGGCCACTGCTACAACGCCTTCTTCGAACTTTCGCTCCTCGGCCACGTTGGTATGAACGCGCTGAAACACGGATCGGTGCGTAAGGCCGCTTCGGCGAAAACGAGGTTCGCGCGCAAGGCCGCGAAGGCGAAGGCCAAGGCGAAGGCGAGCGCCGAAGTCGAACCGGGCGAAGCCAGCGGGGTGGCCGCGATCCAGACGGCGGACGCCGAAGTTGCCGAACTCGCGAAGCAGGCACAGACGTATGCGGCCGAATCCGGCGGCGCGGCCAAGACATCGATCAAAATGACGACCCCCTAGCGGCGAGCGTCAGGCATAGTGCCGCCGCCGGCACGCGACCCGGCACTGCGGTCGGACGGATCAATCGGATGGGTCTTTAGACCGTCTTCGGTGCCAAGCCGCGGCGCCGGCGGCCCCTAGAGCGCCAAGGCCGGCCACGCCGCCGCCTGCGTAGACAGCGCCGCGGGCGAACCTGCGTCCCACGCGTCGAACGCGCCGACGCGCGTAAAGGACCGCAGCGGACACTGCAGCTGCCAGGAGCGCATCATCAATCTCGCGGTCGTGCTTCCGCGCCATAGTTGACAGCGTACGCCACAACCTCCAGACGGACGCAGCACATCGTTGAGCTCGCTGGCTCCGGGTCAGCGCCCAGGGTCGACAGTGCGCAGGCCGGCCAGGCGGGCGGCCGCGCTCTGGCGTTCGTCATAGCTGACGAACGCATCGATCGGCGAGAGGTCGACCGCGGAGGCGAGGTGAATCGCGTCCAGGGCGCGCAGGGCGGGCTCGCTCAGCGCTCCGGCGGCAGCGAGAAGCGCGCGATCGACTGGCAGCAGAGCGACGGCGTCGAGGAGTTCCCCGGCGAGAGTCAAAAGACGCTCGCGCGAGAGAGCGGCATGGTGGGCAGCCGCACGATGTATCGCCCGGGGCACCTCGGTCAGCGCTAGCTCGCTCGAGAGCAAGTCGGCATCCGCGAGGTAGGAGCGAAGCGCCTCGGTCTCGGGCTCGGCGCGCACTAGCTTCACAAGCGCCGACGCATCGAGATAGAACAGCGCCACGCTCAGCGTTCGCCGCGGATCTCATCGAGCGCGCGGCTCAGCGCTTGCGGATCACCTGCGAGCCGCAGCGGCTCCGGCAGGCCACGGCGTGACGGGCGTGAAACGCGACCGTCAGCGATCAGCCGGTCAAGTGCCTGGCCGGAGCTTGGCGGCGGTCCCAACTCTGCGACGGGCTTGTTGCGGTCTGTCACGACAAGCCGCTCGCCGCGAGCGACGAGACGAAGATACTTGCTCAGGTTCTGGCGCAGCTCAGCTACGCCCACGGTGGTCATGTACATCAAGGTAGCATGAGGTGCTGCGACTGCAGGATCGGATAACGAACACCTACGCTGCGGCGTGACGCCGCAAACCCGCATCCCAGAGCCAAAGCGGCGATGCCGGAGGAGGGACTCGAACCCCCGACACGCGGATTATGATTCCGCTGCTCTAACCAACTGAGCTACTCCGGCCCGATCAGGGGCACAGTCTAGCCGCGAGTGAATCCAGCGAGGCACCACCGGACAAAGCAGCGCGAGTTTCCTTCTCGACGACCGGCGCGCCTCCTCGGGTTGCAAAGGCGATTGATGGGCCCTGAACGGCTAGGCGGGCCCGTGTCACAGGCCGGCCTGGGCCTTGACCCGTCCGGACTTGACTGCCCTGCGTAGTGCCTTGTAGTCAAGTGCGTTCTGCTCTGCGTACGCGTGCGAGAACTGCACGATCGCACGGTCAAAGCTTGGGCCCTTGCCGAGATAGGCGGCGATCGCGACGCGGTCTCCGCTCCGGGCGTGCGCCCGGGCGAGCGTCCAGCCGCACAGCCGGCCGTAGGCGGCCATGCCCTGCGGGACCATCTGCTCGATTTCCGCCGAGCCCTTCCAGTCCTTAAGCTGGCGTCCGTAGAAGTCTCGCCCGGCTTCTGGCCCAGACTCGACATGCAACCAGCCGAGGAAGATGTCGCTTGAGGCCTGCATCAAGTGCTGCCCGTTGACGACGCGCTCGCCGTGACTGGCAAACGCGCTCGGGTGGGTGAACTGCTCCAGCACCGACGTTTGCGCCTCCTTCAGCTGAAGGAAGAGTGGGTCCTGTCGTCCGTCGAGCCCGAGCAGCAGCGCGAGCCAGGCGCGGGTGCCGACGCTCCCCACCCCGACCACCTTGTGCGCGAAGTCGACCAGCTCAAACTGTTCGAGCAGCACGCGGCGGTCGTGCGCAAGCGTGGCCCGGTAGGAGCGCAGCAGCTCGTGCAGGCCGTCGAAAATTTCGTCGCGTTCGATGCCCTGCGCGAGGTCGTCGATCGGCACGATCAGCGGCGGGTCAGCGACGATGCGCACCTGACCGTCGACCTCGTGAGCGAGTTTGGAGAACGCCGACATGCTGTCGCGCGTGCGCGCCTTGGCCAGTGCCTTCTCGCCGGGCTTGGCGACCTTGGGGGAGAACTGCGAACCAAACTGGCCGACCGCGGTCTCGACGTCGCAATGGGCGTACCACACTTCGAGGTTCTTCATGGCGGCGAAGCTCGCCATCGCGGTGCGGTACTCCTCGACGGTGTCGAGCACCATCTGGTCGCGGTCCTTCGCTGTGAAGCCGTTGTACTCCGCCGCGATCAGCATGCTGGCGGCCAAGCGCTTGACGTCCCACTCCCACGGGCCGGGGAGCGTCTCGTCAAAGTCGTTGATGTCAAACACCAGGCGCCGCTCGGGGGAGGCGAACACGCCGAAGTTCGACAGGTGCGCATCCCCGCAGCATTGCGCGGTCAGCCCCGAGCTCGCCGTGGCAGACAGGTCGCTGGCCATGATCAGCGCGGCGCCGCGATAGAACGCAAACGGCGAGGTGAGCATGCGGCCGTAGCGAATCGGTACCAGCTCGGGCACGCGCGAGCGCGCCTGGCGCTCGAGGAGATCGATCGGGTCCGGGCGATTCGGCCCTGGCTCAAAAACGCCATGACTCGAGCGCGGCACCTCGGCTCGAGCGGCCTTGCCACGAGCCGCGCGCTCGGCTCGCGTCAGGAGCCGCTCAGCTTCGTGCGCCTTCCTGCGGGTCGCGGTCGACACGCGCCGACGATACCTCGATCGATCGCCGGGGGCCTCGATACGCCGGCCGACGTATCGGGCGGCTCCGGGCGCGCATCACCTGTAGTGCGTCCCGGCCCTGCGGGCGTTATGCTGGCTGCCGTCGGGGGCTAGTCGGGAGCGTCGGGGCGGGCACGGCTCTGAGGACTGTGGAAGCTATATGGAGACCCTGAGAAGGCGATTGCGCGACCCAGAGGTCCAACCCGTCTGGGAGCCCCTCTTCTGGGACGTCTTCGAACGCTCCTTGAACCCGATCTCATTGCTCGATGAGTCGAGGCGTGTGCTGGAGGCCAACTCCGCCACGGTCGAGTTGCTGGGGTACCGTCGTGAAGAGCTGGTCGGAAAAACGATCGAAGAGCTGATCACGAACCCTTCTCGAGCGCAGAGGGACAGGGAATGGCGACGCCTGTTGCAGACGGGCGAGCAGTCCGCGGCCTATACGTGCCGGCGGCGCGACGGCTCGGAGATCGAGGTCGACTTCGCCTGCAGGCTCGTCCGAGTCGGCCAGCGATCGATCATCGTCGCCGTCGTCTTGCCGCTCGGCCGCGTCACGCTTGCACGGCGCGTCGGGGATCAGTCTGCGCCGCTGACTGTCCGTGAGCGCGAGATCGTCGCCCTGATCGCGTTGGGGCAGGATACGAACCGGATCGCCAAGGACCTCTACATCTCCCCGGCGACAGTTCGCACGCACGTACGGAATGCGATGGCGAAGCTGGGGGTTCACACGCGTGCCGAGCTCGTGGCCGTCGCGTTCTCCCGCGGCGAGCTGCTTCAAGCCAACCCTGGCGAGGGTCTCACCGGGCCGTGATCAGACGCCGCAGGGGTCGCCGCGCTAACTGCGGCTCTCGTCCGGAGCGTCTCCTCAGTCCGCGTCGGACACCCCAGCGCGATCCTTGCCGATCCGCCGTCAGTGCTCTCGTCGTCGCGAGAGCAACGCCGAAGGCGAGACGCCCGGATGGTGGCTTGAGATCCGGACGCGCAGCGCGGAGGGACGAGTTGTGCACCGGAGCGGCGGCACCACGGTGACGGCCTCGCCGTCGACGCCGGCGGGTACGGCCGCGGTGCCCGCGATCTCCAGTGAAGGCGCGCTCCACGCGGAGACCGAGGGCGGCGCGGAGCCAGGGCGATCCAGCACGACGATCCCCAGTCGCCCGGTATTGAGCCGTGGTCGCGAACCCTTGGCCAATGGCTGGTCCAGGGCGTACGCGTTGTTCGAGACGAGCACGACCAAGGGGGCGGTGTGCCGACGAGCCAGGTCGTCGGTGACGATCAAGCCGGATGTCGGGGTGGTCGAGCTCAGCACCTCGTGGATGGTGTCCAGCATTGTCGGCAACTTGGCGTCGCGGTAGCCAGAACGGCGCACGGCCTCGCCGTAGACGCCCAGCGAGAGGTTGTTCAGAAACGGGCGGCCGTTCACCTCGGCCATGTCGATCCGGCGCTCGAGCCCTTCTGTGAACGCGTCGAGTGCTCCATTCAGGTCATGCCGGGCTATTCCCAGATCGAGGGCGAAATGGTTTCGCGTCCCGGCGGGAAGGCATATGAACGGCAAGTCGTGTTCTGCCGCCGCGGCAGCGACGGGCGCCAGCGAGCCGTCGCCGCCGGCCATGCCGAGCGCGTCGGCTCCGCTGTTCACCGCGTTTGCAATGAGTGTCGCGAGATCGTCTCCCGGTCCGAGCACGACGGGCTCGACGCCCCGCTCACGTGCTCGATCAGCAAGCGCCGCCCGCGCTGCCTGGCCATCGCCGGAGCGCGGGTTGATGAGCAGCACGGGTCGCCGCGGCGGATCAACGCGTTCCCATCGTTCCGACTCTTCTCGCGAAGCACTCATATGGGCGGACACGCTCGCACCCCGGTTCCGCGGTGAGTAGCATCGCAGACCGAACGATGTCGCCGATTGCCACGCACCCCGAGGCTGACCACGTCGCTTGGCAGGAGGAAATCAGTAGGCTCGACATAGCCCTCTACGCAGCGGTCGCGGCGACTCCGACTCCTGGGTTGGATCGCTACTTCCGGACACTGTCGCGCGCCGCCGATCACTCGAAGCTGTGGATCGGGAGTGCCGCCGCGCTAGCCGCCGTGGGTGGTCGGCCGGGACAGCGTGCCGCCTGCAACGGCCTGGCGTCCGTCGCAGTCAGCTCGGCGGTCGTCAACCTGCTGCTCAAGCCACTCTCCCGACGTCGGCGACCCGATCGGCGCGCCAGCGAGGTTGCGAACTCGCGCCGCGTGGCGATGCCTCGCTCGACGTCCTTTCCCTCCGGCCACGCGGCGTCGGCATTCGCCTTCGCCACCGGTGTGGGAATGACATTACCGGCGGCCGGGCTTCCCCTTACCGCCACCGCTGCCCTCGTAGCCTACTCACGGGTCCATACCGGCGTGCACTACCCGAGCGATACGGTCGCCGGATCAGTCATCGGTGCGGGGCTGGCTCCGGCGGTCGTGGCCGCACTCGAGCACCGGCGCGCGATGCGAACCGGACCGGAGGGGTCGGTCTCCTAGCTCTCAGCCGGTAGGCCGGGCCGAGTCGCCGCGGGCCGCTGGCCGACATCGGGCGCGAGCGACCGCTGGAGGTTTCGATCACGGGCGAGGGGACTCTGGTTGCTCCGGGTGACGCTGCGCTCGATGTCCGGGCCGGGCGCAGGACGACGGTCGCCTCTGGCGGCACGCCGTGCTCGCGTGCACCCTCGCCGCGCGACCCGAAGTGAGCGAGCGCGAGACGACGGTCACCCATAAGCGAGCGCTTTCGCGCCCGCGCGCTGTCGTTATCGCGGCCTGGCGGCTATTGGGCCACGTTCTCTGGGCAGACGATCGACCCAATCGAAAGGAGCAGCAATGGATGGTCCGGACAACGTGCTCGTCGTGAGCTTCGAGGACGACAGCGAGGCATACGAGGCGCTCACTGACCTCAAGCAACTCGATGCGCAGGCACAGATCGATCTCCGCGCGGCCGCCGTCGTGGTCCGCGGCGAGGACGGAAAAATCGTGGTCAAGGACGAAGCCGGCGACAGCCGGCTCGAGGGAACCGCCACCGGCGGGATCATCGGGCTGCTGATCGGCATCATCGGCGGGCCGCTCGGAATCCTGATCGGTGGATCCGTCGGCCTGCTCACCGGATCGCTGTTCGACATCGATGACGAGGAACACAGCGAGTCGGTGCTCGGCGAGGTCTCGCATTCGGTGCGCGTCGGGCACACCACGTTGCTGGCCGAGGCTATTGAGCGAAGCCCGGAGGTCATCGACACCGCGATGGCGCGGCTCGGCGGCACCGTGACGCGTTACGCCGTCGCGAATGTCGAAGCTGAGATCGCGGCCGCTGAGGACGCGCAGCGCGCCGCCAAGAAGAAGGCGCGCAAGGAGCTGCACGAGCAGCGCCAAGAGCAGCACAAGACCGACGTTCACAACAAGGTCGAAGCGCTCAACGCCAAGCTCCACCACAAGGACGCACACAAGGAGAGCGCGGGCGCAA
The DNA here is from genome assembly GCA_963737025.1 of uncultured Solirubrobacteraceae bacterium. Classification (GTDB taxonomy): domain Bacteria; phylum Actinomycetota; class Thermoleophilia; order Solirubrobacterales; family Solirubrobacteraceae; genus Palsa-744. Next base: position 521,591 of record CAVTRA010000002.1, on the reverse strand, counting down.
CCGCCGGCGCGTGAGCAGATGCCCACGAATCGCGACCATAATCCGGCCTCGGGCGACTCCTTCGGCGATCGCCGCGGGCGTGACTCCTAGGAATCACTATGGGCACAATTATCACGAGCCTCATGGTGATCGCTCTCGGGGCGATACTCCGGTTTGCCATCACGGCGACCGTGGGTGGCGTGATCCTGCCGGCGGTGGGCCTCGTCCTAATCATCGTCGGAGCGGCTGGGCTCGCCTTCGGCGTGTACTTCAAGCTCCACGAACCCTCACAGGGCGCGCCCACGCGCTGGTCGTAACCGAGGCGCGAGGTCTCTCGATGTCGTTGCACACGATGCCTTCGAGCAGCGACGGCAGCCGGGGCGAAGGTGCCATGCCGCGGTCCGCCGCGCTGCCACGCAGCGCGGCGGCGCCGTCGCCGTTCACACCGATCGCGAACTACGGCTTCCTTTCCAACTGCCACACGGGCGCACTTGTGGCACCGGACGGCTCGGTCGACTGGCTGTGCGTGCCGCGCTTTGACTCCCCGAGCGTATTCGCCGCGCTGCTCGACCGCGGCGCGGGCAGCTTCCGGTTCGGCCCGTTCGGGATCGACGTCCCCAGTGACAGGATCTACGAGCCGGGGACGAATTCGCTCGTGACGTCGTGGAGGACACCCACGGGCTGGGCGGTCGTGCGCGACGCGCTCACGATGGGACCCCGCCGCCAGAAGGATACGGTGACACCCCATACCCGACCACCGGCCGACGAGGACGCAGACCACGTGCTCGTGCGGACCGCCAGGTGCATCGGCGGCATGGTCGAGATCGACCTCGTGTGCGAGCCCGCGTTCGATTATGGCCGCGTTCCCGCCGAGTGGACGCTGTGTGACGATGAGCATCGCGCCGCGGCGACGGGGGCCGGTCAGGCACTCCAGCTACAGACCGACATGCTGCTCGGCATCGAGGCCGGCCGGGCTCGAGCCCGCCACGTCCTGCATGCCGGCGAGACGGTCTACTGCGCGCTCGCCTGGAGCGAGCAAGCAGTCGTCCCGAGTACCGCCGAGGCGGCCAGCGAGCAGCTCGATGCCACCACCGCGTTCTGGCGCGACTGGCTCGCGCGCGCGATGATTCCCGACCACGAGCTGGGGCCGTTGATCCAGCGCTCCGCGCTTGCGATCAAGGGCATGACGTACATGCCGACAGGGGCAACCATCGCGGCGCTCACAACCTCGCTGCCAGAGACACCTGGCGGGGAGCGCAACTGGGACTACCGCTACACCTGGATCCGCGACTCGACCTTCCTCCTGCGAGCGTTGCATTACCTGCTCCTCGATTGGGAGGCCGACGAGTTCATGCAGTTCATCGCCGACGTCGAGCGCAACGACGATGGTGGACTGCAAATCATGTACGGGATCGACGGTCGGCGGGATCTGACCGAGTCGGTGCGCGAGCAGTTGTCCGGCTACGGCGGCGCGCGTCCTGTCCGCGTCGGCAACGGCGCCTTTGACCAGCGTCAGAACGACGTCTTCGGAGCCGCGCTCGACTCGGTGCTGCTGCACAGTCGCCACAGCCAGCGCATTCCGCGGCGCCTGTGGCCGCTCGTGCAGTCGCAGGCTGAGTGCGCCAAAGCGGTGTGGCGCCAACCCGACCAGGGGATCTGGGAGGCGCGCGGCAGGCCACAGCACTACGTCTCGTCCAAGCTGATGTGCTGGGTCGCGCTTGACCGTGCAGCGCAGCTCGCGAGCATCCGGGGAGACACGGAGCTTGGCGCCAGCTGGGCAGAGACCGCCTCGGAGATCACGTCGGACATCCTCGACCACGGGCTCGACAAGCGCGGGGTGCTGCGTCAGCACTACGGCACGGACGCGCTTGATGCTTCGACGCTGCTGGCAGCGATCTTCGGTTTCCTGCCGGGCGACGACGCAAGGCTGCGTGCCACCGTGCTCGCGGTCGCAGACGATCTGAGTGAGGACGGATTCGTGCTGCGCTACCGCACCGAGCAGACCGACGACGGACTGTCGGGCAAGGAGGGAAGTTTCATGATCTGTTCCTTCTGGCTGGTGTCGGCGTTGGCGATTGTCGGCGAGACGCAGCGGGCGAAAGATCTAATGGAGCGCCTCGTGAAGGCGGCATCTCCGCTCGGGCTGTATGCGGAGGAGTACGACGTCGACACCGGCCGACACCTCGGCAACTTCCCGCAGGCCTTCTCGCACCTCGCGCTCGTGGAGGCTGCCGCACGGATCATTGTTGCGGAGGGCCTATCTGAGGTGGCCGGATGACCTGAGACGACGGTCTTTTCCGCCGGCGACGGCTCTGAAGTTGCCAGCCTTTCCCGAAACGCCGCTCAAGCCTCTGATAAGAGCACGATGCCCCCACGCGAACGAGCTACAGGCGGTCAGCGCGGCGATGACGTGACGTCGACCGCGACGAGCTCAACGCTGAACTCTCCTCCGACTCCGGATGCGGTGCTGCCGGCGCTCGACACGGGTCAGGTGCAGGCGCTGCGGGATGTGGGTCGCGAGTGGGGCCCAGCGTCCGACGGGAGCGCGGCGTCGCTGCCGGTCGATCCATCGCTCAACGACCAGCCCGAGCTGCGCCAGTCGACCCGCTGGGCCCGTCTCGTCCACGTCAAGCCGGCCGGGGGTTCGGCCGATGAGCTCGAAGCGACGGCCGACGACGAGAGCGCAAGCCTCGATGCCCAGACGGTCGGGCGCCGCATTCGTCGCGCGGCGATCGGACCACCACTCAGGAGCACCGCGATCGTCCAGGAGCGGATGCGCAAGCTCATCGCGCTGCCGGTGCTATCGGCGGACGCGCTGTCGTCGGTGGCCTACGGCCCCGAATCGATGCTCGCGGTCTTGGTGCTGGCCGGGGGCGCCGGCCTTGGCTGGTCGCTGCCGGTCTCGGGCGCGATCGCCTTCCTGATGCTCGCGGTCGGCTTGTCATACCGCCAGACGATCCGCGCCTATCCGCATGGGGGCGGCTCGTACATCGTCGCCACCGCGAACCTCGGCCGGGTCCCGGGACTGCTGGCGGCGGCAGGGCTCATCACCGACTACGTGCTGACCGTGGCGGTCTCGATCTCCTCGGGTCTGGCTGCCGTGGCCTCGGCGATCCCGTCGCTGCACTCTGCGATCGTGCCCACGGGTCTCGCGGTGATCGCCATGCTACTGGCGACCAACCTGCGCGGCGTACGGCAGGCGGGCGCGCTGTTCGCGGTTCCGACCTACGCGTTCATCCTCGCCATCGGGCTGTTGGTGGTCGTAGGCATGGTCGCTGCAGGTGGTCGCGACTTCCATGCGCTGCCGACGCCAGCGCTTCATGCCTCCCAAGGTGTCGGTCTGTTGCTCGTGCTGCGCGCCTTCTCGTCCGGCTCGACGGCGATGACGGGCATCGAGGCGATCTCCAACGCAGTCCCCGCATTCAAGCCCGTCGAGTGGCGCAACGCGCGTACCACGCTGACCTGGATGGTCGGCCTGCTGATCGCGATGTTCGCCGGGCTCGTGCTTCTGGTTCACCTCGGCGGGATCGTTCCCGAGTCGAATCAGACCGTCATCTCACAGCTGGCGCACCGCGACTTCGGCAGCGGGCCACTGTACGGCTTCACGCAGGCGGCGACAGCGCTCGTGCTCCTACTCGCGGCCAACACCGCGTATAACGACTTCCCTCGCGTGATGTTCCTGCTCGCGCGCGATCGCTTCGCGCCGAGGCCATTCCTGAGGATGGGCGATCGTCTCGCCTTCAACGCCGGGATCATCGCCCTGTCCATCGTGGCGGCGCTCGTGTTTGTGGTGTTCGACGGAGTCACGAGCTCCCTGATCCCGCTCTACGCGGTCGGCGTGTTTCTCGCATTCACGCTTTCCCAGGCGGGGATGGTGATCCACTGGTGGCGCGTGCGCGGCGCGCGATGGCGCACGAGCATTCTCTTCAATGCGGTCGGATGCGGGATGTCAGCGATTGTGTTCCTGATCGCCGGCATCACCAAGTTCACCGCAGGAGCCTGGGTCTCGCTGCTGATCGTGGTCGGGTTCACAGCCATCGCCCTCCTCACCCAGCGCCACTTCGATCGCGTCGCCGACGCGATCGCCCTGAACGCCTCCGCGACGGAGGATGACGAGAGCGAGCAGGCGCCGTCACAGGTGTCCAACCTTGCGATTGTCCCGGTGCCGCACCTCGACAGGGTGAGCGTCCGAGCGCTCGCCTACGCCGCGTCGCTGGGCCCACCGGTGCTTGCGCTGCACGTCAGCCCCACCGAAGAGGAGGCCACGCGCTTCCGCCAGTACTGGAGCGCCTGGGGTAACCACGTGCCGCTCGAGGTCATCGAATCCCCCTACCGCGCCGTCATCCCGCCAATCGTCGCATATATAGAATCGCTCCACATGCAGCGGCCCGAGCTCACCTTGACCGTGATCGTTCCCGACCTCCGCGTCGCTCACTGGTGGCAGCGCCCACTACACGAGAACACTCAGGTCAGGCTCCGCCGGGCGCTCGCGCCGCTCTCGGAGGTTGTCGTCAGCAGTGTCCCGTTCCACGTATGACCGGGCCCGGCGTTACCCCAACCGAGGGGCACCGCGAAGTAGGGAAATCCCTACTCATGAGGAGGCTATCCCCTACCCACGAGCGTCGGCGCGGCAGGGTAATCTCCATCCGCAATGGCCGCGCCAGCCAGTCACCCGTGCCAGGGAGTGCCGCTCTCCCCAACCTGTGAAAGTCGCAGAGCGAATGCTTGAGCCCAGGCGCACCGCGGCTGCGGCGGCGGTTGTCTTCGCCGTCGCGCTAGGTGGATGCGGGGGCAGTGGTGACAGCTCGCACACAACAACCGTCTCATCCACGGCCGCCTCCGCGAACGCCGGCGAACCACCGATGCAGGCCAGCGGTGCGCCGGCCGTGGTTGCGTCGGGCATCCCCTTCGCGGCCAACCTCACCTTCGACCCCGGTGGCCGACTGTGGGTTACATCCGCGAGCACCGGCAAGGATCCGTCGGAAGGGGTGTGGTATGTCCCGCCCGGCGGGCACCCCCTGCACGTGGTGCGCGGAATCAGCGCGCCGGGCGGCCTGACGTGGCTTGGCAACCGCCTATACGTCGGAAGCACCAGCGAACCCGGCAAGGGCCAGATCAACGTCTTCGAAGGCTTCACTGGCAGCGAATTCGTGCACCACGGAGTCCTGCTCAGCGGCCTGCCGACGGGGCAGCACCTCCTCGGCTCCATCGTGCACGGCCAGGAAGGCCGGCTCTTCTTCGGCCTCGGCGCCCAAGGGGAAGTGAGTGGGCCGCCGGGGAGCGTCCAGTCCGTCTCGCCCAGCGGCGGCGCCCCCGTGCTCGAGGCGACAGGCGTGCGAACGGCGTTCGGGCTCGCATTCTGGGGCCGTCGACTGCTAGTGACCGACAACGGGCCCGACTACGTGGCGTATGCGCCGGACACGCTGTTCGCGTTCGAACCTGGCAGGCCTGTGGTCAACTTCGGCTTTCCGCGGTGCTATGGCCAGGGAGGTGCCGCCTGCAGGGGCTTCACCGCGCCGCTTGCGAGCTTCCCTGCCCATTCGACGCCCGAGGGGATCGCCGTGAAGGGCGACGTCGCGTTCGTGGCGATGTACGGCTCGTTCCCCTACACAGCCCAGAAGGGCGTGAAGCCGCCGCCGGAACAGCCGGCCGAGATCGTCCGCGTCGACCTGCGCACCGGCAAATCGAACGTGTTCTGGCGTTCGCCCGTCAATCACGAACTGCTCGGCCTCGCGATCGGGCCGGAGGGGGACCTCTACGCCACGCTATCCATCAGTGGCAAGGTCGTGCGCTTCCAACTCTGAGCGCCCCTCCAACTGTGAGCGCGCCAGCTCGGTGCGCGCGTGGTGCGAGCGCCGCGCCAGACCGGCCGGCGGGCGTGGCCGTGCCGATCGTCCCTAGTGTGGGCTTACGGGGAGCTCCGCGGTCAAATGCGTGCCTGCACCCGGCGGGCTCTGGACGCTCAGCGTTCCGCCAACGGCCTCGACGCGATCTTTCATGCCAACGAGGCCCGAGCCCCGGTTAGGGTCCGCGCCGCCGACGCCGTCGTCGTCGATCGACACCCGAACGCGGTCGTCAGTCCTCTCGACGGCGACTTTCACGGCCGAGGCGCCCGAGTGCTTCGTCGCGTTTACCAGCGCCTCGGATACCACGAAGTAGATCGTGACCTCCATGTTCTCGGGCAGTCTCCCCGTGTTGACGCCGAGCGATACCGGTATCGGCGAGCGCTCAGCAACGAGCTCGAGCGCGGGTCGGAGACCTCCTCGGCTCAGGACGGCGGGATGGATACCGCGGGCCAGATCACGAAGCTCCTCGTTGGCGCTCTCCATGGCCTCGAGCGCCTGTCCCAGGAGCTCGGCGGCGCCGGCAGAGCCGTCGTCCAGCTTGCGCTGGGCGAGCTTGAGTGCCACGACCGCCTGGACGAGGCGTTGCTGGGCACCGTCGTGCAGATCCCGCTCGATCCGGCGACGCGCCTCGTCGGCCGCGGTGACGATTCTTCGGCGCGATTCCGCGAGCACAGCACGGCTCTCGGCATTCGCCACCGCGGTCGCGACCAACTCGGTGAACTGCCCCAGGCGGGCCTCGGTGGCCGGGCCGGCCGGTTTACCGTGTATCCAAGCGGCCACGATCACACCCCAGGGGTGTCCTGAGACTATGATCGGCGCCGCGAACGCGGTTCCGATGGCGGGCCCGAGCGGGCTCTTCGCGAGCGATCCGGGCCCATCGCCCGAGCCGTTCTGCGAGTCAGTGCTCACGTTGTCGGCAAGCCGCCGCCAGACCTCGCCCGCGTCGGGCCCCTCGCCGGCGCCGATGCCAACCGCCTCGTCCGAGGCGCCATGCGCGCCCACGATCGAAGCCGTACCGTCGGCCTCGTAACGCAGCAATCGCGTCGCGTCGGCACCGAGCAGGGCGCCCACCTGTGCCGCCACCGCCATGAAGAGCTCGTCTGCGCTGCCCCCCTGCGCGACCAGGGTCGCGACGCGCCTCAGCGCCATCTGCTCCTCCAGCAGCACGCGCGTACCGGTGGTGTCGTAAGCCGCCCCGTACATCAGCCCACGCTCGCGCACCGGCCGCATGTTCCACCTGAGCCATCGGACCGCGCCGTCCGCGCGCATGAAGCGGGCCTCGAACGGCGCCGCCGCGTCACCCGCTCGCAGCGCGTCGATCGCCTCGCTCACAGCCTGGCGATCGTCGGGATGCGCGAAGTCGCGCACGCGGTGCGCAAGCAGTGCGTTGACGTCGTAGCCGAACGTCTGCTCGAATGTCGGATTCACGCGCCTCAGGTAGCCGTCGACGCCCATCACGCAGAGAGGGTCCAGCGAGAGATCGAAGATGTCCTCGCTCTCGCGTTCGGCGCGCCGGCGACGCTGCATCCCACGACCTGTGAGGAACACGAGCAGCGCAACCGCCGGCGGCCAGGCGAGTGCGAGCCGCGGCAGCAGCATCTGTACGGCGCTCGCCGGCGGCTCGCCGGTGTCGACCCGCCACCGCCGCGCGAGCGCCTCGAAGCGCTCGCTGGCGGCAGGCTTCCCGCTGAGCGTGCCGGCGAGCCGCTGACCTTCGAGGCTGATCGCGGTGGGGCTCGGAGAGCCGTTCGGGGGGAGGGCCAGCCAGCCGCCGGGGACGAACACGACCAGGAAGCCCTGGCTGCCTGGCCCGCGACCGAACTGTGCTTCCTGAACGATGAAGAACCCCGACTCGCCGGCGACGTCTTCTTGCGACGTAGCGGTGCCCGCGAACACCGACACTGGATTTGCCAGCGTTGCCGCCAGTGCTGGCAGCCCCGCCGTGTCTGCCCCCGGGCGATAGGGCAGGCCGGCCACGAACGTCGCCGGAAGGTACGCGGCCGCTGCAGCCGCTGGTTGCGAGGTTGGCAGTCGCGTGATCGGCCCGTCGATGCGGGCTTCGTAGGCGCCGCGCCCACTCGCGGGCACGTGCTCGACCCACATCGCATCGGCGAGCCCGATCGTTGTCGTCGCGCTGCCGACGAGGGCGTCGAAGCGGCGGCCGTCGGGCATCAGTTCACCCGCCAGCGTGCTCGCGAGCCCGGCCGCGAACGTCCCCGCGCGCTCGAGCATTGTGCGCGTCTGCTGGGCGCCGGCTTGGGCCTGCGAGCGCGCGCTGGCGTGCCGTTCGTCGTTGATCGCGTGTGTGGTGAGAAGGAACCCGGCGACGCTCAGCGCGACAACCAGCACGACCACCGCAGCCAAACGGCCGGACGCCGCGGAGCGCGGCCAGCGACGCGATGGCGCCATCATGTCAAGCAACCAGCGGCATCGTCTGCGCTCAGCCTCCCTCCAAAACTCTCCCAAGCCCCCGACCCGGCAGAATGTGTCAGATGGTTGCAGACTGGGGGGTCTGAAGGTGCGTCGCTCGCGTCGTCACTTGGCCTACGTCGTAACGGGAAGCCTGCTGACTGGGGTTCTGGGCGGCGGGTGCGGTGGCGGCCGCGGAAGTCAAGCGACGACGAGCAATCCCGTGGTCCGCGATGCGCGGGCGCTCGTGGATAGCGCACCGCCGCTCAGCGCGTACCGCGGTCCCGCGGGTGGGCCGCCCGCGCAGCCGCCAGCGCCGGTGGTATTCGTGGCCGCCGAACTCGCTGACGCCGGCACCGCTGCCGTCGCACGTGCCGTCCAGGAAGCGGCGCGCGCGATCGGCTGGCCGCTGAGGATCGTGGACGGCCATACGAACGTGCCGGAACAGAGTGCCGCGCTGCGCGCGACGCTTCGCCTCAGGCCGGGCGGCATCATTCTCGCCGGGATCAACGCGGCTGACCAGCAGCCAGTGCTGCGCGAAGCACGGGCGCAGGGCGTGCCGGTCATCGGCTGGCACGCCGTTGCGGCACCGGGGCGCGATCCGGCGCTCAATCTGTATTCCGACGTGACGTCCGATCCTGCGGCCGTCGCGCGCCTGGCGGCCGATTACGTGATAGCCGATTCGGGCGGCAACGCAGGCGCGATTCTCTTCACGGACTCGGAATACGCGACCGACGCTTACGTTTCCGGACTGATTGCCTCAGAACTCAGGCGTTGCGCGGGCTGCGCCGTGCTTCAGGTGGTCGACCAGCCGGTCGCGGCGGCGGCGCTTGGGGCGGCGGGCCCGGTTTCGACGTTCCTGCAGCAGTACGGTCAGCGCTTCGGCTATCTGATCGCGCTGGACGGCAGGTACGTCGAAGGTGCGAGCGCCGCGCTTCTCGGAGCCGGCCGGCGCGGCGGTCAGCCTCCGTTCTCGATCGCCGTGGGAGAGGGGGACGAAAAGGAATTCGCGCGGATCCGTGCCGACGAATACCAGAAGGCATCCGTCGCGGAGCCGCTTAACCTCCAGGGCTGGCAGCTCATCGACGAACTCAACCGCGCCAGGGCGCGGCAGCCGCCCTCGGGCTATGTCGCGCCGCCCACGCTCATCACCCAGGCCAACGCGCCGAGCGGTGCGACGTTCGACCCGCCGAGTGGCTACCGCGAAGATTTCTTGCGGATCTGGCGTCGCTGAAGCGAGGCCCGGCCGGGGACGGGGGAGGGGCCCCCGGCCGGGCGCTGACGCGTTCCCACGGGGAGCGGGCGGGGGGAGAGGTCGGCTCCCACTCGGGCGCGAGAACGTCCTTGGGTCATGCGCCACAGTGTCCGCCGCCGACGCACGTGTGCCCATACCCATATCCCGGACACTTGAGTGGGAGGACCCGGAGGATCCCCTCGGGTAAGCCATACCTCCAAGACATGCGACGGCGAACGTGCAGCGCCGCTCGCGGCCGATCACTCGCGGCCGATCACTCGCGGCTGCGCAAGTACGCGAGGACGGCGAGGACCCGCCTGTGATCGTCCGGGGCAGGCTGCAGTTCGAGCTTCCCGAAGATCGTCGTGATGTGCTTCTCGACGGCGGCCTGACTGACGAAGAGAGCGTTCGCTATTCCCCGATTCGACTTGCCCTCCGCCATCGCGGCCAGCACGTCGCGCTCACGCTCGGTGAGCCCGTGGACCGGCTCACGCGACCGGCGACGGCTCAGCATTCGCGCGACGACCTCCGGGTCTAGCGCGCTTCCGCCCGCTGCGACGCGCCTGACGGCGTCGATGAACACCTCGACATCGCCCACTCGCTCCTTGAGCAGGTAGCCCACGCCCTCGGCCCGGTCCCCGATGAGTTCGACCGCATAGTGCTCCTCGTAGAATTGCGAGAGCACGAGCACACCGGTCTCGGGCCGCTGGCGTCTGATCTCGAGCGCTGCGCGGAGCCCGTCGTCGTCGCGGCCGGGCGGCATCCGCACGTCTACGAGCGCCACGTCCGGACGGTGCGCGAGCGCTCGGCGCAGCAATGCCTCCGCGTCTCCCGCCTGGGCGACGACCTCGAACCCCGCCTCAGCGAGCAGGCGAGCGACACCCTCGCGGAAGAGCACGTCGTCCTCGCCGATCACCACTCGCAATGGCTCAAACATCGAGCAATGGTCCCCCCTTGAGATACATTCGCGCTCACTCGCCCCCGAGCAGGCGTCCGAGGGGGGCGCCCGGGAGGTCCTCCTTCGCCACGAACCCGACCACGCCATCGGATGGGATCTGCTCGTTGCGCACGGCGTCCGGGGTGCCCGAGGTCAGCAGGACACGCGGCCGCCACGGTAGATGCGCGAGTTCGTGGGCGAGCGCGACGCCGTCGCCATCCGGAAGCATCACGTCCACGAGCACCGCGTCGGGCCGAAGCTCGGCTCCGGCTGCACGCCCCGACTCCACGCTGTCGGCTTCGCCAACGACGGTGAGTCCCAAGTCGGTGAGCATCCGTGCGGCAAGCGCGCGAAACGCGGCGTCGTCGTCAACTACGAGAACCGATGTCATCTCCGGAATGATCGCAGCGGGCGTGTTGCCAGGCGGTAGGGAAAACCATAGGCATCAGCTGGACAACACCCTCATGTAGAAGCGGGCTCGTTCGCGGCTGAGGGCCACCAAGTGAGAGTTGCTGCGCGTGCAAGCGCAGCGGAACGGCGCGAGCGCGAAGCGATGTCAGCGTCGCTTATGGCGCCGGCGACGAATTGATCTGTCGCCGCAGGACTCCGGAGCACACGATCGCTTCATACCCCGAGCACGGCCCCTTGGCCGGCGCGGTTTGAATCCACCCGACCCGCAAGGAGTCAATCGTGTCCGAACACGCTGAAGATCTCACGAGCATCGCCCGCCAGCCGTTCGCCCTTTCCGGGGATCGCCCGGTTGGCGATTCCATCCTTGCCCCACTGGCGAAGTACTGGTGGGTGCAGCTGATACTCGGCGTCGCCTGGATGGTGATCGCAGTTGTCGTACTGAAATTCAACCACGCCTCGGTCGTGACGGTTGGTGTACTGACGGGCGTGCTGTTCTTGGCGTTTGCCGCTGAGGAGTTCGCGCTCGCGGCGCTCGACAACGGTGCCACGAGGTGGCTGTGGGCGATCTTCGGCGTCCTGCTCGCGGTGGCGGGAGTCGTGGCTCTGATCGATCCGGTCAGCACCTTCGCCGGGTTCGCGGAAATCCTCGGCTTCGTGTTCCTGCTGATCGGAATCATGTGGATGGTCAAGGCGTTCGCGGAGCGCGCGTTCAACGATCTCTGGTGGCTGAGCCTGACCAGTGGCATGCTCATGATCGTGCTGGCGTTCTGGACGACGGGTGAGTTCTTTCTCGAGCGCGCTTACACGCTCCTCATCTTCGCCGGCATCTGGGCGCTGATGAAGGGCATCACCGGCGTCGTGCGGGCGTTCCAGTTTCGCGGCCTGGGCTCAGACTCCTGAGCCCAGCGATCGATGCCTGGCGGCCGTCCCGCGCTGCGGTGCGGCCGCTCCGACCCACGAGGAGTGTTCTCAATGCACGACGATGACCTCATCACAGAGCAGACGCGGGCTAGGCTCGAGCACGATTCCCGCATCCCCCACGCGGTAGAGATAGCCGTGTCTTCGCGAGCGGGCACGGTGACCCTGCGAGGCACCGTGAGCAGCCTGCAGCAGCACCACGCCGCTGTGGAGATTGCCCGGTCGGTGCAGGGGGTGCACGACGTAGAGGATGGGCTCAAGATCGACCCGCGCGATCGGTGGATTGACGCCGAGGTTCGCGGTGCGGCGCTGCAGGCTCTGATGTCCAACGACCGGGTTCCGGCGGACCGGATCGACGTCAAGGTCGCCGACGGCTGGCTGAAGCTGAAGGGCGAGGTCAAGCACCAGTATGAGAGCGACGCCGCGTTCGAGTCGGTGCGCACGCTGCCGGGCGTGGGCGGAATCACGAACGAGATCACCGTCATCACTGCCGGGATCGACGGTTGACTGAATCGGAGTCGCCGTCGTGTCCGCCGGCATGAGCGCCTCCCACCAGCCCACCAGCCCACGAGCATCCGCGAGGAGCCGCAGCTCCCTCGACGGCACGGGCGAACTGCGCGTGCGCGTGGCAGCACCCCCGCTTGCGGGCGTGCTCCGGATCACGCTGCTGCTGGTCATAACGGGCTTCGCGCTGTATCTCGTCTGGCGGGTGCGCGGCGTCATTCAGCTCCTCGCGATCAGCGTGTTCTTCGCGTGCGCGCTGTTCCCGGCCGTGGACATGGTCGCGCTCAGAACGCGGGTGCCACGGGGCCTCGCAATCGTGTGCGTGTACCTGCTGCTGTTCGCGGCGGTCAGCGTGATCGGCTATCTGGTCGTGCCCAGCCTCGTCAACGAGGTCGGCTCGCTGTCGCACAACGCGCCGCACTACGCCAAGGCGCTGAGGCGAAACGCCGTCTTCAGGGAGTACGACGATCGCTACCACATCACGGCAAAGCTCGTGCAGGACACGCATCGGCTGCCGGAGCTCTTGGCGCATCTCGCAGGACCGCTGAAGGACGTGACCGTGGGTGCGGCCAGCTTCCTCGGGCAGCTCATCACGGTGCTCGCGGTGAGCTTCCTGCTGGTGTTGCGCGGCCGCGAGTACGTCGAGATGGCGCTCAAGCTGACAGGGCGAAGCGAGCAGCGCTACCGCCAGGTGGTCATAGACATCAAGGACGCAGTGGCGGGATACACGCTCGGCAACATCGCGATCAGCGCCCTGGCCACGGCGGCGACCTGGATCGTGCTGTCGATCCTGGGCGTTCCCTACGCGCTCGCGCTGGGATTCGTAGTTGGCTTCTTCGACCTGATACCGCTCATCGGCGCCACGATCGGCGCGATCGTGGTGGCACTGGGGACCTTGCCGGTCGACTTCCCCAAAGCGACGATCGTGTGGATCGCGTTCATCATCGTCTGGCAGCGGTTCGAGGACTACGTGGTCCAGCCCGTCGTCTACGGACGCGCACTGAAGGTCAATCCGCTCGTGACGATCGTGAGCCTGCTCGTGGGTGGCGCGCTGCTCGGCATCCTCGGCGTGCTCCTCGCCATCCCCACCGCGGCGGCCATCCAGATCATCCTGAGCGACTGGTGGTCCTCACGCAGCGATGGCACGCGCGGGCAGACCGCGATCGACGACGCCCCGTCGGCGCAGTGACTACGATCCGTTCAAGCCTGTTCGTGATCGCCATCGGAGCGATCCTGCGTTACGCCGTCACCGCGAGCGCCAGCGGCGTCATCCTCCCCGTGGTGGGTCTCGTGTTGCTGATCGTCGGCGGCGTAGGGCTGATCCTGGGCGTGTACTTCAAGGTCCGCGAATCATCGGACGGCAGGCCCACGGTGTAGCGCTCGCCGAGTGGGGCGCAGGGTTTCGCGAGGCCGTTGCACATCACGCCCTCGAGCGAGCGCTCCGAGGAGGAGCTTGGCATCCGCCTGCGCAATCAGTCGCTGGCGTCCTCGCGAGCGGCGCCGGCCTCCTCCCCCGAAGGGCGCCTGCGGTCTGCGCGCCAGCCGCGGATCGTCCTGCGCAGCTGCATGTACCCCGCGCCCTCGGGCAGCGCGGTCAGCCAGTAGGAGATCGTGCGGTACGCGAGCACGGCGAGCACGGCGAGGCTGCCGCTGACGCCGAAGCCGAGGAACGCCCCGACCATCCCGCCCTCCACGCCACCGATTCCCGCGGGCAGCGGCAACAGGTTGCCGAGCGTTCCGACGTAGTAACCCATGATCAGCGGAGCCGCGGGGGGGAGGGGCCGAAGGCGCGAAACGACGCCCACAGAACGGCGATGTCAAAGCCCCAAGCGGGAATCGCAGAAAGCCAGGAGCGGTCTCGCCCGCGCGCGATCTGCAGCGCGCCTGCCACGCCACCCTGGAGCGCGCGAGGGACGCTCGCCCCCCTCTGCCACCAGCCGGCGACGCGCCCGCGCGAGCGCTGAGCGCGGCGCAGCATGAACCGTTCGACGGGAGCTGCCCACCAGAGCATCGAGAGCACGGCGACGATCACCACGAGACCGACGATTGCGGGGACGAGCGTCAGCCACACGGGGGCTGTGCCTGGAAAAATGCCCAGCCACAGTCCGAGGCCCCCGATCACGAGCGCTCCCATGTAGACGCCGTAGTTGAGGACGTCGAGCGCGCAGATCGCCTGCGCGGTGTCGTCAGCTTGCATTCCGGACGCGCGCAGCGCCCACGCCGTGACCGCAACGCCGCCGCTGCCGGCGGCGGCGAAGAGCTTCGTGGCGCCGCCACCCGCCATCGCGATCTCATAGCTTGCCCGCCAGTCGATACGCCGCTGACGGCGGGAGAGGACGGTGTGAAAGAGCACGATGTATGCGCCGTAGGAGAGCGCCTCCAGCGGCACTGCGAGCACGAACCAGCGGGGATTGCCCCCGCGCAGCCGTTCGAGCGTCGCGCCCAAGCCGACGATCCGCGGCAAGACGTAGAAGGCGAAGCCGCCCGCCGCCAGCACCAGGAGCACGGAGCCGAGGAGGCGCCTGTGTCTGGCGAACCATCCCCTTTCGTCCGTCGCCGAGCCGCTTGCCTGCGGAGTCTGGCGCGAGCGCTTCTCGGCGGGCACGGACCCGCTCTCACGCCGTTCCGCGCGCAGTGCCCGCACATGGCCGTCACTGCCCATGCTGAACGATGGCGCGGCGGCGCAGCGCACGCGAGAAGGCTCCTCGAGGGCGGCGAGAACCAACAGCTATGGCGCAGCGACCGGCTGGCATCGCGCAGCGGCTCGCGCGGCGCGATCCTGTAGATGTGGTCGATTCGGATTCACTCCATGGGCCGAGTCGTGTCAGCGCGCCTCATGGCCATCGCGCGCTTGGGGCCGCAAAGGGTCGCCTGCGCTCGCGCGCGCTCAGGTTGCTCGGATATCTCCTCGCCGCGTTCCTTGTGGTGAGGCTGATCCCAAGCCTCGAAGAAGCGCTCACAAGCCTCGAGCACGTCAGCTGGCAGTGGGTCTTCGGCGCGATCGGCCTCGAGCTGCTCTCCGAGACGGGGTTCGTGACCGCGTGGCGCGCGATCGTCGACCCCGAAGATGTCCTCGGCCGCGAGGGAGGCGGTCGCCGCCGGTCGACGCGCGCCGCGTGGACGCAGCTCGGAGGAGGCATGCTCGTCCCGGGCGGCTCGCTCTCGAGCGTGGGGGTCGGCGCGTGGATACTGCACCGTTTCGGAATGCCCGACAAGCTGATCGCCGAGCGCCAGTTCAACCTCAGCTTCCTGAACACCGCTGTCGACGCGTTCGCGCTGATCATCTTCGGCGTGGGGCTCGCGGTCGGCATCTTCCCAGGCGAGCAACGCCTCGCGCTCACGCTCCTGCCTGCCGCGGTGGCCGCGCTCGGTCTCGGCCTCGCGGTACTACTCGCCCGCCGCGCCTCCTCCTATGTGGCAAAGGAGCCGGGCGAGCACCCGAAGCTCGTCGCCGCGCTCGCCGCGCTCGCCGACGCCGTCGATGACACCAAGCGGCTTCTTCTCCATCGCCGCGGGCTTGCCAGCGTGCTCGGCGCGATCGCATACCTCGGCTTCGATGTGCTCGTGCTTTGGAGCGCGTTCATCGCCATCCATACCCACCCGCTGCCGGGCCCAGCCGTGGTCCTCATGGCGTACATCATCGGCGCGCTCGGCGGCTCGCTTCCGCTCCCCGCGGGAGCGGGCTCGATCGCGGGGATGGTCGGAATGCTGATCCTCTACGGCGTCCCGAACAGCGCGGCGGTCGCCGCGGTGATCCTCTACCAGGCGGTCGGCCAGCTCGTGCCGCTCGCCGGCGGCGGGATCGCGTACATCCTGCTGCGTCGCGAACTCGGCCCGATCCCCAGAGGCGTCGCTGGATGCCAGTGGTCGGCGGCAGAAGCTCAGAGTGGAGCGCGCGACGCCGCCGACGCCATCGAGGTCTATTCGGAGCCCGCAAGCGCGTTGAGCACGTTGAGAGACCGCTCGAAGTAGCACCCGCGCCGCTCACCATCGACGAGCCGGGCAGCGCGGAGCCTGCGTGGGCGGCTCGCCGCCCACGCAGGCGGGCAGCGCTCAGAGCTTGTTGACGCTGATTTCGTTCGTGACGCCGTAGAGGCCGTAGAGACGGGACACGTCTTCGTAGGCGGCATCGCTCTGGAACTGGTAGTCCACGTCGCCCTTCAGTGTGATCCAGCCGTTCTCGACCTTGACGTCGACGGATTCCTGCGGGAGCTCGACGTCCCACATCAGGATCTGCAGCGCCATCCCCCGGATCTCCGCGTCTTCGCGCTGCCATTGGTCGAGCGGGCGGACCTTGAGCTCGTCGCGGACCGCGTAGTCCCGATCGATCTTCCGCGCATCGTCAAGCGCAGCTTTCTGCTGTCGGAAGCTGCCGACCGTGCCACGAAGGGTCACGATCCCGTCCTCGGCCAGCACCGCGATCTCGCCCGGATCGGGGATCCGGGGATCGTCGCCGATCGCTGCCCGAATGTCGTCTTCGATAGTGATGCTGTTGAGCATTGGCGCTCCTTTCGGGGTTTGGGAAACGACGAGAGCCTGACGTGGCGAGCGCCGAGCGGCGAGAACGCATGCAGCACGCGGTCATATCGCGCACTTACCGGCGCATGGCTCGGCATCGCTCGGCATGAGCCGCCGCAGTCCTGCGGGAACACCCAGAGTCCGCGATCGCGGCTCGGGTTTCTACATGCGCGCACGGCGGGTTTCCCCCGAGCGGCTTCTGGGAAGCCCTACCCAGATCTCGGGCACTTGGGCATAGCGTGGCCGCGCGCCCGGGAGGAAACTGCTCGCGAGATGGCACCCCCGCGAATCGCATTGAACCCGCGCCGACGAGCACGAGCGGCGCTGACAGCGGTCCCACAGAAGATCGTCAACGCCGATGACGCGAAGGAGCGCGACCGAGCGCGGGTCGCTGCCGTGATCCGAGAAAAGGAGGAATCGTCATGAAGTTCCTGATTGGTTCTGGCGTCCCGTTCCAAGGTCGCCAGCTGCACACCCGCGCGTTGAGGGCGTGGCGAGCGGCCGCCGACTTGGTGTGGACGCGCTGGGAGGTCCTGGGTGAAGCGGCGCCTGAGCTTCGCCCGGTGGCCTTCGCGGCTTACATCGCGGCCCTCGACGCCGAGGCCTCGGCGGCGGCCACGCTCGCCGAGATGAGCCTCGGCCAGGCAGCGTGAGGAGGAGTGATGGAGCTCCGTCACCTACGTTACTTCGTCGCAATCGCCGAGGAGCGCAGCTTCACGCGCGCGGCCGAACGCCTGTGGGTCGCTCAGCCCGGGCTCTCGACGCAGATCCGTCGGCTCGAGCGCGAGCTCGGCATTCGCCTGTTCGAGCGTCACAACCGTGGCGTCGAGCTGACCGAGGCGGGCGAGCTGTTCCTGGAGCGTGCGCGCGCCGCGCTCGCCGCCGCCGAGGTCGCGCGCTGCACCGGCGGTGATCTGAAGACCGGAGTCCTCGGCATCGTCCGGGTGGGCGTGTGCACAGCGCCACGCTGGAGCGGCACCGCCGCGCTACTCCATTCGTACTCACGCGCCAGGCCCTCGGTCGAGACGAGCGTCCATGAGTCCTACGGCGGGGCGCTCGGCCGCGATCTGCGCGACGGTCGGCTCGACGCCGTGATCGCACCCACGATATTCGCCGACTCCGACTTTCGTGGAGTCGATCTCGGCGCCGAGCCCTGGATCGTCCTCGTGGGACGAGGACACAGGCTCGCCGGTGAAGGCCCGCTCGCCGTCGAGGACCTCAGGGGCGAGGAGATCATCGTCACCGGACACCGCGACGGCGTCGGTTACGACCGCGCCGTCTCGGAGACGCTCGCCGAGCTCGGGCTCACCGCGGCGCTCCGCAGTGGCGGCCCGGGGCCGGCGCTGATGGCCGACGTCGCCGCCGGTAGCGCCGTCGCTTTGGGCACCGCCGCTTGCGCAACGGATCCGAGCCTCATGGTTCGCACGCTGGTGCCCGCGCGCACGCTTGGCTTCCGGCTGCTCTGGAAGGTGGAGACGCCGGCGCCGGCGCTGGGCGAGCTCGTTCGCATCGCCGAGGAGCTGACGATGAGCACGCGGATCGGCACGCGACCGGCGCTGCGCGCGGTGGCATGAGCGCCGTGGATCCGCCACTGGAGTCGCTCGTACGCGCCGAGCTGCGGCGTCGCGGGCGGCCGTCCGGCGCGCGCGTCGGACAGCCGAACTGGCCACGTGCACTCGCGCGCAGCATCCACCGTGGCGAGCGCGAGCTGCTCGAGCACCTGCAGCGCGTCGCCGACGCGGTGCCCGACATCTGCCAGCCGGTGGCCTGGCTTCACCACGCAAGCGACGGTCGGCCGCAGGCCAGGGAGCTCCTGGCGGCCGACCTCACCTGGGCGCAGTGCGGGGCGCTGCGGCTGCTCGCCCGACCCGTGGGGGTGGATGAAGGAACCGCCGACGTACAACGGGCCCAGGCGCTTGCGCGGGCACCGGGAAGCGCGGGCGAGATCGCGCACGTCGTCGCGCAGGCAGCGCTGCTTGACCTCGCTCGCGTGAGCGAGTGGGTTCGCGGCGAAGGGCGCGCGGGCATCCACGGCGGCATCTTTGCGGGTGCCAGATGAGCGCGCCCGGACAGCGTCGGCCAAGCGGCGCCGTAGCCGCGCGTCGCCCGGGGACGGGCACGGCCATGCGCCGTCCCTCGCTGAGCGCCGCCGAGGGGGCTCGCCTCGCCAGGCGCGTGAGGCTCGGAGACCTCAAGGCGAAGCAGGAGATGACCGAGCGCAATCTCGGTCTGGTGTACGCGATCGCGCGGTCCTACCGACACTGCTCGGTGCCGTTCGCGGACCTCGTGCAGGAGGGAACGATCGGCCTAATCCGAGCCGTGGAGCACTTTGACCACCGCCGCGGCGTCAAGTTCTCCACCTACGCCGTGTGGTGGATACGCCGCTCGCTGCTTGACGCGATCGGCGCGGCGCAGACGATCCGCATCCCCGCGCGGGCGGCGCAGCAACTCGCGGCAGTGCGGCGAGCCGAGCTGGAGCTGGAACGCTCCGGCGTGCGAGTGGCTTCTGAGCAGGCCGTGGCCAAACGCTGCGGGGTACGGGAGTCGAGCGTTCGCACGCTTCGCGTCGCGGCTCGTGTGACCGCCTCGCTCGACGAAGCCGTGGGGGACGAGGCCAGATCGCTCGGCGAGATGATCGGTGATCCCGACATCGCAGAGCCCGAGCAGCGGATCGCCGATCGCGAGCGTCGCCGCTATGCGTGGGAGCTCCTGAAGATGCTGCCGCCGCGTCATCGCCAGGTGCTCATTCGCCGCTATGGCATCGGAGGAGGCCGCCCCCGGAGCCACCGCGAGATCGGCGAGTCGCTCGGCGTGAAGGAGGAGCGAAGCCGCCAGCTCGAACGCGAGGCGCTTCACCGCTTACGCGAGCTGCCCACGCTCAGGCGACAGATCGCCTAGAGGCGTACCTCGTAACCGCCCTGTGCGGGGCCTGGTGTGAGCCACGCGGGATCCATACGCGCTCGTTATCGCGGGTCTGGTCGGGGCGTCTTGGTCGAGTTTGCCGTCCCCGGCAGGATCAACCACGAAGAGCCGGTCGGCGTTGTGCCGGCCCGCATCGTGCGGGCGTGCGGCGATGCGATGCCGCGTCCGCATCGCCCCGCAGGAAAGTCGAGACAAGGAGACGACATGTCGGAGAAGAACGAACTGGCCCTCTACACGGCCGTGTATGACGACGTGACCGCAGCGCTGACCGATCTAGCAGACCTCGATCGGCTCCACAAGGACGAGCTCGTCGGAAAGTACGACGCGGCTGTAATCGATGTCGAGAACGGCAAGCCGCACATCGTCAAGCGGATGGACCGGCCGCACATTCGCGTGATCCCGGAGGAGCTGGGCGGCGGCACCCTGCCCCGAATGGAGCTCAAGGAAGCGGCGGAGGCTCTCCACGGCGAAGAGGCGGGTCTGCTCGTTGTCGGAGAACCGACGATCGAGAAAGGCTTCGACAAGGCCGTTCAGGGCGCCGCGAGAGTCGTCAAGCGCTCCCTCGACGTCACCACGGATGAAATCGCCCTGGCGCTGCAGGACGCCGCGAGCGCGTAACGGTGGGTCGACCTCGTGGGGCGCGGGCTGCCTGCCGTGCGCGCCCCGCGAGAAGTTTGCGCATCGGCCGCTAGCGACTGTTTAGAGACCACTCGAGGTAAATGACCCGACTGTCGGACGGTCTCAAGGCCAGCCGGTCCCCTACAGCGTCTTCCCATACCTCGCGGTGGGGATCCTCATCGCCGCGGGGCTGATCGCGAAGTACGTGGTGCGCCGTAATCCTCAGGCCGGCGCGAGCGAGGGCACTGCGCTCGCGGAAGCGTGACGGGTGCAGGGGATCCACTGATAGGATTGTCATATATGAGCGACAGCGCGGCTGGCATCGAGGCAGCTCCCTCTGTAGAGATGCGCGCCGCACCCCACCCCGATCGCCACGCGCGCCGTCGCGAGCAGACCCGCAGGCGGCTGCTCGATGCAGCGCGCGCTCTGTTTGCCCGCCAGGGCGTCGAGAACACCCGGATCAACGAGATCACCGATGAGGCGGATGTCGGCTTCGGCTCTTTCTACAACCACTTCGACTCCAAGGAGGCGATTCTCGAGGCCGTGGTCGAAGAGACCGTCGCCGCCCAGGGTGCCGCCGTCGCCTCCGTCACGGTCGACCTTGACGACCCTGCGGAGGTGGTCGCCGCTGCGCACCGCTACTTCGTGAACCTCGCCCGCAGCGATCCTGAGTGGGGATGGCTGCTGATTCGCCTCGACGCATCGCAGAAGATCGGCCTGAGGGCGCTCGGCCCGTTCGCCCGGCGGGACCTCGAGCGCGGCATGAGAGCAGGTCGCTTCCGCGTTCCCAACAAGCGCGTCGCGCTGTTCGCCGCGGGCGGCGCGCTGCTCGGGGTCATGGGCGACGTTCTGGATGGACGCGCACCGAAGGACGCCGACCGCCACCACGCCGAGGGAGTGCTGCGCATGTTCGGCCTGTCGGTCGAGGACGCAGCCGAGGTGGCGCGGCGGCCGATGCCGCAGGTCCCGGCGCCGGCCTAGTGTGAGCCGGCTGGTTGCTGATTGAAACGGGCGGTGAGGCCGCTGAAGCCCTGGAGCGTGTTGTTGCGCAGGCGCGTGGGGTTGCTGGTGGTGATGCGGCGGACGTGGGGAACCATCGCGCGCAGCAGGGCCTGCAGCTCGAGCTTGGCGAGGTTGGCGCCGGCGCATGCGTGCGGCCCATTTCCCCAACCGAGGTGGGCGCCGTTGGGCCGGTGGATGTCGTAGCTCTCGGGATCTGGGAAGCGCGTCTCGTCGAGATTCGCCGCGCCGAACAGCAGCACCACTCGCGAGCCCTGCGGTAGTGGCGTGCCGTCGATCTCATGCTCGCGCGACAGGCGCCGCGTGAAGCCGCGGATCGGTGAGGCGATGCGAACGTTCTCGACCACTGCGGCGGGAATCAGCGAGGGATCGGAGACGATCTCATCCCACACATCGGGATGTCGGCTGAGCAACCACAACAGGTGGGTCGAGGCGAGGATCGTGGTGTCGAGCGACGGCGCCACGAGGTCGATCACGAGACCCCGAGCTTGTCTGGTGCCGATCTGACCCCCATCGCGGGCGTCGAACACGGCGGCGGCCCAGCTCCGCGGTGAGACCCCGGCCGCGCTGAGGCGCAGCGTGTAGAGGAGCAGCCCGAGCGAGGTTGGCATCGCCGCCACGGCACGTCGGTTCAGTGGGCCCAGCATGTCGAAGGTCGCAGCCGCCCAGCGCAGCATCCGCTCGCTCCCGCCGCGCACGCCGACCAGCTCAGCGACGACGCCGATCGGAAGCTGGCTCGAGAAGTCTCGAACGACGTCGAATAGGTCGCCGCCGCACAACCGGGTGACGATGCGCTCCGCGTGTGCGGCGATACGGTGCTGGATCTGCTCGAGGCCGGCGGGGCCGAGCTGTTGGCGCAGGATCCTGCGCTGGCTCTCATGCAACTCTCCGTCGCTGAACAGTGTCGTTCCGCGGCCCAAGCGGTTGGCGAGGCGGTTGGCGGACACGCCGTAACCACTGGCGAAGGTCTCGGGATCGCGCAGCGCCGCTCGCACGTCCTCGAAGCGGCCGATCGCGTACATGCGGTGGCGAGGCAGCCATACCGCGGGACCGGCCTGCCGGATCCTGGCGAACGTGTCGCGGGAGTCGGCGAGGACATCGTCTGCGTAGAGGTCGATGTCGAGGCGGGGGGCGGAAGCAGCCGTGGCTGTCGGCGATCCCGCAGTCATACTTGACAACTCTATCAGTATGCGTATAGTCTGCTGGCCGATGGCGAACCGAGAACCCAATCTGGATTTGGACGTGGCGATCGTCGGTTACGGGCCGGTGGGTCAGGCCTTGGCGGTGCTGCTGGGGCGAGCCGGTCATCGCGTGGGTGTCTTCGAGCGCTTCCAGGAGATCTACCGCCTTCCGCGCGCCGTCCATCTCGATCACGAGATCATGCGTTTCTTGCAAAGCCTTGGGCTGGCCGAGGTGCTCGCGGGGGAGATGACCCCCGTGCATGACTACGAGTGGTTCGGGGCCGATGGCGAGTCGCTCTTGCAGTTCGAGATGCAGGGCCTGGGGCCATCGGGCTGGGAGACGGACTACATGTTCTTCCAGCCAGAGCTGGAGCGCGCGCTCGACCGGCTGGCCTGCGCACTGCCGAGCGTGACCGTCGAGCGCGGATGGGAAGCCACGGGGCTGGTTGACGGGGCTGAAGGCGTCGAGCTGACGCTTCGGCGGGCTGGGGAGGCCGGCGCGCTCGCGGTGACTGGCGAGACCCGGACGGTGAGTGCACGATGGCTGGTTGGCGCCGACGGCGCGAACTCGTTCGTGCGTGAGGCCACCGGGATCACCCGCCGCGATCTCGGCTTCCAGGAGCGCTGGCTGGTAGTCGACGCCGAGCCCCACGACATGCAGGCGCTCGCGCATCTGCCGATCGCGAGCCAGTTTTGCGACCCCAAGCGCCCGACGACGGTCGTGCAGAGCGGTCCCCGCCATCGGCGATGGGAGTTCATGCTGCTGGAGGACGAGCAGCCATCGGATTTCGAGGATCCGGACAGGGTGTGGTCGCTGCTCGAGCCGTGGTACGGGCGTGAGGACGGTCCGCTTACCCGCTGTGCCGTGTACGAGTTTCGCTCCATGCTGGCCAACCAGATGCGCAAGGGGAACGTGCTGGTGATCGGTGACGCGGCCCACCTGACACCGCCGGTTCTAGGCCAGGGGTTGTGCTCGGGTCTGCGTGACGCCGCGAACCTCGCGTGGAAGCTCGACCTCGTGCTGCGCGACATGGCGGGCGAAGGGCTCCTCGACAGCATCGACGCCGAGCGCCAGCCCCAGAACGAGGCGGTGATCGCCCTGGCCGTGGAGCTCGGGAGGGTCCTCTGCCAGCTCGACCCGCAGGCGGCGGCCGAGCGCGATGCGGCGCTGCGCCAAGCGGATCCGCCACGACCGCCCGAGCTTCCGCCGCTCACCGCCGGCGCCCTTCACCGTCCGGTCCTCAGCGGCGACGCGGACCCGCTCGCCGGCAAGCTGAGCGTCCAGGGCGTGGTGTCCCGTGCCGGCCGTGAGGGGCGCTTCGACGATCTCGCCGGCACGGGTTTTCAGCTGATCGTCGCCGACGGCGATCCGCTGGGGCAGCTCTCGAGCGAGCACCGCGCGCTGATCGACGCGCTCGACATGAGGATCGCCTCGCTGGACGCTGATGCACCCGATGGTGTGCGTGACCTCGACGGGCGCCTGACCGCATGGCTGTCTGAGCACGGCGCCTACGCGGTGCTCGTGCGCCCCGACTTCTATGTGTTTGGCAGCGCCTCCTCCGCCGAGCAGCTGCCGGCGCTGCTGGACGCCCTCCGCTCTCAGCTGCATCTCACTTCGACACCCACTACCGCAGGAGCGCTCCCATGACCGACACCGCCGTGACCCATCCCAAGTTCCATCACGTCAACCTGAAGACGACGCGCCTGCAGGAGATGATCGACTGGTACGGCGCCGTCGTCGGTACCGAGGTCGTCTTCCAAGACGCGACGGGAGGGTGGCTGAGCAACGACGCCGCCAACCACAGGGTCGCGCTGCTCGCCTTCCCGGGGTTCGCGGATGACCCGGAGAAGGAGACGCGTACCGGCATGCACCACAGCGCGTTTGAGTTCGCCGACTTCGAGGAGCTCAACGGCAACTATCTGCGGCTGCGCGAGTTGGGGATCACGCCGGAGATCTGTCTGGACCACGGGATGACGTTCTCCTACTACTACCGCGACCCGGACGGCAACCACGTCGAGCTGCAGTGCGACACCTTCGGCGACTGGGCCGCCTCGAAGGAGTGGATGCACGCCTCCGAGGAGTTCCACGCCAACCCGATCGGACACTTCGTCGATGCGGAGAAGGTCGCCGAGGCCGCAGCGGACGGCGAGCCGTTCGCCGAGATTCACCGCAGGGCGATGGCCGACGAGTTCGCCCCCGCACAGCCCCCAGTCGAGATCCCGCAGGCCTCCCAATGAGGCTCTGCCGCTTCGACGCGGGCGCCGGTGCGCGCCACGGGATCCTCGAGGACGAATGGGTTGTCGACCGCGACGAACCGGCCGTGCGCCACTCGCCGGAGGCAGTTCGCCTGCTCGCCCCCGTCCGGCCCCGAAAATACCTCGCCATCGGGCTCAACTACGCCGACCACATCGCCGAGAGCGGCATGGAGGCGCCTCAGTACCCGGTGTTCTTCAACAAGCAGGTCACCTGTGTGGTCGGCCACGACGACGACGTGCACATGCCGCGCGTTTCCAAGCTGCTCGACTACGAGGGCGAGCTGGCGCTCGTGATCGGCAGTCGCTGCCGCCACGTACCCGAGCAGCGGGCGCACGAGGTGATCGCCGGCTACACGATCGCCAACGACGTCTCGGTGCGTGACTGGCAGCTACGCAGCCCGACGATGACGATGGGCAAGTCCTTCGACACCCACGGGCCGCTGGGGCCCTGGCTGGTCACTCCGGATGAGCTCGGCGACCCACACGACCTCTGCATCCGGACGTTCGTCAACGAGGAGCTACGCCAGGACGGGAACACCCGCGAGATGATCTACAACTGCTACCAGCAGGTCGCGCACCTGTCCGAAGCGTTCACGCTCGAGGCTGGGGACGTCATCGCCACCGGCACCCCCGCCGGCATCGGCGCCGTGCGCCAGCCATTCCCCGAAGGCCTGCTCAAGGTCGGGGACGTGGTCCGGATCGAGATCGACGGGATCGGAGAGCTGCGCAACACCGTGATCGAGGAGCCAGACGGCTACCTCGCGGCCGAGAGCGAGCAGCAGGCGGCATGGGCGCGCTGAGCGAAGAGCTGCGCGCGTTCCTCGATTCAAACGCAGTGGGCGTGCTTGCCACGCTTGCGCCTGACGGCAAGCCGCGCCAATCGCTCGTCTACTTTGCCCGTGAGGGGGACCGCCTGCTGATCTCGACGCTCACCGACAGGCTCAAGGCTCACGACATCAGGCGCAGTGGCTGGGCATCGCTGTGCGTGATGGGCCACGAGCCTCCCTACCCGTCGGCTACGTTCTCAGGTACCGCGGAGATCCTCACCGAGGGCATCGGCCCGGCCACGGCCAAGATCATGCAGCGGATCACACAGACCGCCGAGCCGCCCGAGCCGATGGGCGACGAGGCTCTCGCGCAGGCGGGGCGGGTCGTGCTGGCCATCCGCGTCGATCGCGTGAGTGCCGCGACCCACATCGCGGCGCCAGGCGGCTCGAGCGAGGCGGACTGATGAGCGCTGTCGGCATAGCCCGGCGGCTCGATCCGGAGCCCGGTCCTAGCTGGGAGACGCTCTTCTGGGACGTCTTCGAACGCTCCCTGAACCCGATCGCCTTGATCGACGAGTCCAGGCGTCTGCTGCAAGTCAACCCCGCCGCTGTCGAGTTGCTGGGCTACCGCCCCGCAGACCTGGTCGGCAGGTCGATCGACGAGCTGATCAAGCACCCCCCTCAATCCCAGAGGGACGGAGAATGGGGGCGCCTGCTGCAGACGGGCGAGCAGTCTGGAACCCATACATACCGACGGCGCGATGGCTCACAGATCGAGATCGACTTCGCCATCAGGCTCGCCCGCGTCGGGCAGCGATCGCTGCTCGTCGCGGTCGTGTTGCCCCTCGGCCCCCTCACCCTTGCGCGTCGGCTCGGGGATGGAGTGGCCGTGCCGCTTAGCGTCCGCGAGCGCGAGGTCGTCGCCCTGATCGCGCTGGGAGAGCAGACGAACCTCATTGCCCGGGAGCTCCTCATCTCCCCGGCGACAGTTCGCACGCACGTACGCAACGCGATGACGAAGCTGGGGGTTCACACCCGTGCCGAGCTCGTGGCCGTCGCCTTTTCCCGTGGCGAGCTGCTCCAAGCCGGCAACGCCAAGGATTTGACCGCGGCGTGAGGTGCTCGGACGCTCGACACCCCCGGCGTCGGGCAGGTGGTTTGGATGGGGGCGTGGCTCGGGCGCAAGACGCGACCCGATCTGAAACTCGGGGTCTGCGGCGAGCACGGCGGCGACCCCGATTCGATCGACTTCCTTCACAACTCCGGAATCCACTACGTCTCGTGCTCGCCCTATCGCGTCCCGATTGCACGGGTCGCCGCTGCGCAGGCGGCAATTCGCGCACGATCTGCCTGAGACGCCCGGCTCCCGTCGCCGGTCGAGGCTTAAGCCGTTTGGGGGATGCGCCGATGCCTTCCCCACATGCGTGCGACCCACACCGCAAACAAGGGTAACTGGCTGTGTCCCACCGAGTCCGACAGGGCCCGCCTCGAGGACATGACGCGCCGTCTGTTCCCGGCAACTGCCGCCGTCATCGCGACGTGCCTGCCGCTCGCCGTGCTGCTCGGGCTGCGCGTCGGCGCCGTGTTCGCGGTCCCGTTCGTATTTGCAGTGCTCCTCGTCCTCGCCATCGGGACGATATTCCGATCGCGGCCCAACCCGGAGTACTTGATCTTCGCCTCGGATACCGCGATCGTGTGCGCGATCGCTGCCACCATCGCGCTCACCGGCGGCGCCCAGAGCCCGATGCTGCCGCTGATGGGCGTGGCGATCGTCGCTGGAGCCGGCCGGAACACGCAGCGAGGCCTGTTCGTGTATGCGAGCATCATCCTCATCGCAGTCTTGCTCGCCTGCGAGGTCGCGGTGAACCGAAGCGTGGGCTATGGGGACCTGCGCCTCCTCGGCGACCTGACCGCGATCCTAGCCACGGCGATCCTCGTCATCACTCTGACCGGCGCCGAGCGGGAGTACCGCGAGCACTCCGTCGTCGACGCGCTGACGGGAACGCTCAACCGGTTTGCGCTCGCGCAGAGGCTCGAGGAGCTACGAGCCCAGGTCCGGCTCGGCGACGGTCAGCTGTGCGCGATCGCCGCGGACATCGACCACTTCAAGCACATCAACGACGCGCACGGTCACGAGGCCGGTGACACCGTGCTGTGCGCCGTGGCGTCCGCGCTGCGCTCGCAGCTACGGTCCTTCCCGCTGCTCTACAGGACCGGCGGTGAGGAGTTCCTCGCAATCCTGCCCGGGCTCAACTGCGCCGAGGGGGAGCGGATCGCCGAGCGGCTGCGTTCGGCCGTCGCAGCGGCCCGACCCGGCAACATCGACGTCACCATGTCATTCGGCGTGGCCGCCACGGGCCTCTCAGGCAGCGACCCCGATGTCATCCTGCGCGCGGCAGACCGCTGTCTGTACCGCGCCAAGGACCGCGGCCGAAACTGCGTCGTCGCCGACATCCCGCCCCACGCCGCATCGCTCGAGCAGTTGGCAAGAGTCTGAGCGGGGCTTGCTCATCACTCGCGCGAGCTCCCGACGCTCGTGCTGACGGTCTCTCCGGCGGCGATTCGCACGGCCCAACGTGCGTCCTGCTCGCGGTCTCCGAGTGCGCTGAGTAGGTCGGTGGCTATGGAGCGGATCTGTCCAACTATCGCCGCGACCGACAGGCTGCTGTTTTCCCGCAGAGCAGTGGCGGCCGCGGCAACGGCGAGGAGCAGTGGTCGTCGGCTGTCGGCGTGCTGGGGGTCCCTGGCCAGTTCGGCTGCGAGGTCTGCAGCTGCACGGGCCAGCTGCTGCAGCGCGACCCCGATGCCAGCCGGCACGGCCTCGCCGAGCTCGATGCCACGAATAACCGCTCGCGAAAGCACGCGCAGATTGCGCACGGCGAGGTCCATGTAGGCGGCCGCTCGCGCCTGCGCCTCGATCTCACGTTGCATGCGGCGCACAGTGGGAGACGTCCACATCGTTTCTTGGGCGATGCGCACCTCGTCCTGCCAGGTGGCTGTCTGGGCGTCGATGGCCCGCGCCCGTTCTAGAGCGCGGCGCGCGCGGGGCAGGTCAAGATCATCCAGGGCGACGGCTATGTCACGGAGCGTCTCGTTGAACTCGTCGAGCACATAAGCCGCAGCCGCATTCAGGGCTCGGCGCGGATCGGCTGGCGCCAAGGACGAGACCGCGAGAGCGACCGAGCCTCCGATCAAGACCTCGAGAAAGCGTTGGCCCGCCAATCCGCTGCCGGGCGGTTGAACGGTAACGACGATCATCGCCGACAGGCCCGCCTGCAGTACGAACACCCGACCGGCGTTCAGCAGCACGGCAACGGACATCGCGGCGAGAGTGATCAGAAACAGCTGCCACCATCCTGTGCCGATGGCCCTCGCGGCCAGGTCGGCGACCCCGATCCCGAGCGCGACCCCGAGGATCAACTCGAGTGTGCGGCGCGTACGTTGCGCATAGCCGCTCGCAAGACAGACGATCGCAGCAAACGGTGCGAACAGGGGCGAGCTGTGAGGAAAGGCCAAGCTCGCGAGCTCCCACGAGACGGATGCCGCGACTGCCGCCTGGAGGATCAGACGCATCTGCGACCCAAGCCGTGCGAGCGCGCGGCCCAGCCGGAGCGAGACTCCCCGGCGCGGGCTAGCCATCATCCTGGCCGTTGCAATCGCCGCAGCGCCGCGTCTGTCATGGCGCGTGCGCTCCGGGTTCCACTGCGTCGGGCATTGGTCTGCGGGCGATCTCGGCGGCCTCGGCGGGGTCGAGGCCGAAGCTGCGCAGTACGCCCTCGGCGTGCTCGCAGTCGGCGTGTTTGCCGAGCTCGCCGAGCAGGACGGCGTGCATGACTGCGGTGAGGGCACCACCGCTCGCGCGTAGCGCGAGCCGTGGATTGGCGACTTGGAAGCGGCCGGCGGCGATACCGGCTCGCAGGTCTCGCATCGCGGGCCTGGCGAGGACATCGTCGCTTACGCGGTACGGGACGTCCAGACGCACCAGCAGTCGCGCCCATTCGGGCTCCTCCCAGGCGAGGGACACGAAATGCCGGTGGGCGACGCTGATCGCCTCGGCTGGATCCTGGATGCCGGCGCGTCTTGTCTGCATGCGGCCGAGCTGCACGGCGAGCGTCTCCTGCAGCAGGGCCGCAAGGAGCTCATCCTTGGTGTCGAAGTAGTTGTAGAAGGACCCGATCGCGACGTCTGCGTCCTCGGCGATCTCGGCGACCGTCGTCGCGTCAAACCCCTGCTGTCCGAAGAGGCGCTGTCCTGCCGCGAGCAGTGCACGGCGCGTGCGTGCCTTGCGCCGCTCATTGCGCCCCGGGCGGGACTCGGAGTCGACTTGCCCGCCAGCCATCTTGGCAGTATGCACGCGAGCCATTATCTGAGTATATCCTCAGTATTGACTCTTTATTCATTCTCGTGTATGTTCGCCGTCATGACCGCTTCCAGCTCCACCTCAAACCAGCAGGGCGCCTTCGATGAGGAGGTCCCGGTCCTGATCGTCGGCGGCGGCGGCGCGGGCCTGACGGCCTCGATGCTGCTCGCCGGCCTGGGCGTGAAGACGCTCCTCGTCAGCGCACTGCCCACCACCTCCGATTTGCCGAAGGCGCACGTCCTCAACCAGCGCACCATGGAGATCCTCGAGGACGTCGGCGCAGCACGGGAGATCGAGCGGCTCGGCACGCCCGCGGCGAACATGTCCGCGACGGCGTTCTACGCCGGCTTCGCCGGGCCCGATCCGGAGTACGGCCGGCGGCTCATGCGCCTGGAGTGCTGGGGCGCGGGCGGCGCGGACGAGAACTGGAGAGCCGCGAGCGCCTGCCGGCAGCAGAACCTGCCGCAGATTCGCCTCGAGCCCGTGCTCAAGGCCCGCGCAGAGGAGCTCTCGCCGGATGCGATCCGCTTCGGCCACGAGCTGGTCGAGCTCGAGCAGGACGCGGAGCGCGTGACGGCGCTCGTGCGCGAGCGCGACTCCGGACGCGAGTACAGGGTTCGCTGCGACTACCTCATCGGCGCCGACGGCGGGCGCACGATCCCCGGCCTGCTCGGCATCTCCTACGAGGGCATGGGGAAGCTCACCAATACCGCAACAATCCACGCGAGCGCGGACTTCTCGCGCTCGGCCCCTGACCCGGACGTGCTGATCCGGTGGATCAGCTCGCCGCAGGCAGGCGCCGTCGTCGTGATGGTTCCGATGGGCCCCGATCACTGGGGCCCGCACTCCGAGGAGTGGGTCATCCACCTGAACTACCCCGTCGAGGACCCGCGCGCAGAGTCCGACGAGCAGGTCGAGGCCGACATCCGGGCCGCGCTCGGAATGCCAGACGTCGAGATGAAGATCCACCGCATCACCCGCTGGACGGTCGAAGCGGTGATGGCGTCCGAGTTCAGCGCGGGGCGCGTGTTCCTGGTCGGCGACGCAGCGCACCGCCACCCCCCGACCGGCGGGCTCGGTCTCACGAGCGCCATCCAGGACACGCACAACCTCTGCTGGAAGCTCGCCGCCGTCCTTTCGGGTCAGGCCTCGCCAGCGCTGCTGGACACCTACGAGCCGGAGCGGCGACCGTCGCTCTCGCGCAACGCTCAGCGCTCGCTGGAGAACGCCGTCAACCACTTCACAATCGCTGCAGCCACCGTGTCCCCGGAGAACACCACCGAGCAGAACTGGGCGAGCCTGAAACGACTGTGGAGCGGACGCCCCGAGGACGCAGAGCACCGAGCCGAGGTGCTGCGGATGATGCGAGCACAGTCGATGGAGTTCTGCGAGCACAACGTCGAGCACGGCTACACCTACGACTCGGCCGCAATCGTCGACGACGGCAACCAACCGCCCGAGCCGGTCGAGGAGATCCGCGTCTACGAGCCCTCCACCCGCCCCGGCTCGCCGCTGCCTCACGCCTGGTTAGACGACGAGGATGAAGCCCGACGCCCGATCAAGGACCTCGTACAGCCCGGGCGCTTCCTGTTGATCGCCGGCGAGCACGGTCAGGAGTGGTGCCGGGCCGCGCGAGAGCTGGCCGGCGAGCACGGCCTGCCACTCGACACCGTGCGCATCGGGCACCTCGACGGAGACATGTTCGACCCACGCTGCACCTGGTTGCGTCGCCGCGAGATCAGCGCCGAAGGGGCCATCCTCGTGCGCCCCGACCGCTTCGTGGCGTGGCGCAGCATCGGAGCGTCCCTGGACCCGGTGGCGGAGCTTGCCGTGGCGTTCAGCCAGATCCTCGCGCGGCCCGTCGCTGTCCACGACGTCGCCGCAGCGAGCTGACCCGACACGTGAACACCGTCATCTGGATCGCGCAGGGCATTCTCGCAGCCGTCTTCCTCGCCGCGGGTCTCATGAAGCTCACCCAGCCTCGCGAAGCCCTGCAGGACAAAACCCCGTACGTCGAGGACTTCACCGACCCGCAGATCAAGGCCATCGGCACGGTCGAGGTGCTGGGGGCGATCGGCGTCGTCCTGCCCGCGGCGCTGAAGGTCGCCCCGATACTCACCCCGATCGCAGCGTGCGGGCTGGCGCTCACGATGGTCGTCGCCGCGGCCACGCTCATACGTCGAGGCGAAACATCACACGTGCCTCTGAACATCTTCATCTTCGCGCTCGCCGTGTTCGTCGCGATCGAGCGCTTCGGTCCCCACGCGCTGTAGGCCTCGGCTTTGGCAAGCGCCGTCGACGCCGCTAGGGCGTGCCTCCCCAGCTGAGCCACTCCGGCCCGGATGCTGCAGGCATCTCGCCACAGGGCGCGCGAGGATCCTTGACGCTAGCCTCGTGGCGGATGACGCAGCCGATCCTGCTCGCGGTCCCGAACGTGTCCGAGGGGCGAGATGAGCAGACGATCGCCGCGATCGCCGAGGCATTCGCGGGGGACGCCACCGAGCGGGTGCGCCTGCTCGACGTGCATTCCGACCCCGACCACCACCGCTCGGTCTTCACGATCGCCGGCCGTCCCGGTGCGCTGGTGGACGCGCTGCTGCGAGGAGCGCGCGTCGCGCTCGAGCGGATCGATGTCGTCAGCCGGGGCCCGCGCGGGTCTGCCCATGCAGGTCAGCATCCGCACGTCGGCGCGCTCGACGTCGCTCCGATCGTCTACCTGCGGGGGGGCGACAAGGGGGCGGCGTGCGCCACCACGCTGGTGCTCGGCGACCGGCTCGGCGAGGAGCTGCAGCTGCCCGTCTTCCTCTACGGCGAGCTCTCGGGAGCCGACCGTGCATCTGTACGCACCCGCTCGCAGTTGCGCCGCGGCGGGGTCGCCGGGCTGGCCGCTCGGCTCGCTACGGGAGAGGACCGCCTCACGCCGGATTTCGGCCCTGCGCGCATGCATCCGCGCGGCGGCGCGACGCTGATCGCCGCGAGGCCGCCGCTGGTGGCGTTCAACCTGCAGCTCGCGGCCCCCGCCACCGTCGTCGAGGCGCGTGCGATCGCCGAGCAGATCCGTGAGGGAGGCCACAGCGGGCTGCCAGGCGTGCGCGCGCTCGGGCTCACGCTCAACGGTGACGTCGCGCAGGTGTCCATGAACGTCGAGCAGCCGCTCGAGCTGCCGCTCGCGCGGGTCATCGACGCCGTTCGGGCCCGCGCCGAGATCGCGAGCGCCGAGCTCGTCGGGCTTGCTCCCGCCGCGGCGTTCGACGGTTTCCCGCAAGACGTGCCGATGCCGGGCTTCGATCCCCAGCGCCACTTGATCGAGAACGCACTAGGCTGCTGAGTCATGGCGCAGACCAGGCGCAAACGTCAGACCAAGCATCGCGGCAACGCCGCCGGCGTGGTCGAGTCGCGCGGACGCACAGGGCGCAAGCCGACACCGGGCGAGAAGACCGGTGACCCGCGCACGCTCGCGCGCGAAAAAGAGAAGCAGCTCGACAAGCGCGACCAGCCGCCGAGCTGGCGCGGCGCGTTCATCAAGGCGATGTTCGCATCGATCGTGCTGCTGCTCGTCGTGATTCTCCTGTTGCACCAGTCCAACCAGGCGATCGGGCTGTTCCCCGTCGTGCTCGCCGGCTACACAGTGATCAGCTACTACACCGACAAGTGGGTATACGATCGCCGCCAGCGCAAGAAGGCCAAGCAGGGCGGTGGCGGAAGGCAGCTCTCCTGATGGGCGCTCCTGACGTGCGGGCGTTCACGGTCGGCCCGGTGCAGGAGAACTGCTACATCGTGCGCGCCGACTCCGACGCGACGCGCGCGCTGATCGTCGACCCGGGCGATGAGCCTGCGCGCCTGCTCGCTGCGGTCGACGAGCTCGGTGTGCAGATCGAGGCGATCCTGATCACGCACTGCCACTTCGACCACATCGGCGCTGTCGCACCCGTTGCGCGCGCGACCGGGGCGCCCGTCTACTGCCCGCGGATCGAGCGGCCGCTGCTGTCAGACGTGATGAGCTTCGTGCCTCCAGGCTTCGGACCGTTCGAGAGCTATGAGGCCGAGCACACGCTCGCCGGTGGCGAGCACCTGAGCATCGCCGGCCTCGAGCTGGACGTGATCTTCACCCCGGGGCACAGCCCCGGCCACGTCACCTACGCCACACCGGGAGCGCTGCTGTCGGGGGACGTCCTCTTCCAGGGCTCCGTTGGGCGGGTGGACCTGCCCGGCGGCGACTGGTCCACGCTCGAGCGCTCGATCGAGAGCCTGCTGCGGGCGCATCCGCCGGACACCGTCGTCTACCCCGGGCACATGGGCGTGACCACGCTCGGGCGCGAGCACGACAGCAACCCATTCCTCAGCGAGCTGCGCGAGCGCGTTCCGGGTGCCACCACCGCGGACTCGCCGGCAGTCTGAAGTTGGCCGCGGCGAAGATAAAAGCGCCGCGCGGCACGTTCGACGTGCTGGGCGCGGAGGCGTCGCGTCGCAGCGCCCTCGAGGCGCGGGCGCGGTCGATCCTCGAGGGTGCCGGCTACGAGCGCATCGAGACGCCGGTGTTCGAGGCGACCGAGCTGTTCGCGCGCGGTGTCGGCGAGTCGACGGACATCGTCCGCAAGGAGATGTTCACCTTCGAGGACCAGGCGGGACGCTCGCTGACCCTGCGTCCCGAGGGCACAGCTCCCGTGTGCCGGGCGTACCTCGAGCACGGCATGCACAAGCGCCGCCAGCCCGTGAAGCTCTGGTACCTGTCGTGCTTCTTCCGCCACGAGCGCGCCCAGGCCGGGCGCTACCGCGAGTTCTGGCAACTCGGCGCAGAGGCGATCGGGTCCGATGACCCCGCCGTCGACGCCGAGTCGATCTCGCTGCTGGCGGCGCTGCTCGACGATCTCGGCGTGCGCGAGCTGCGCCTGCGCCTCTCGAGCCTCGGCAGCCTGCAGAGCAGGCTCGAGTATCGCGCGCGGCTGCAGAGCTATCTGCGCACCAACGAGGACGGCCTGTCCGAGGACGTGCGCGCGAGGATCGAGCTGAACCCGCTGCGCGCGTTCGACTCCGATCACCCGGGCACCCAGCGCGTGATGCAGGGCGCGCCGCTGCTGCGCGAGCACCTCAGCCCAGAGGACGCCGAGCACTTCGCGCAGGTCTGTGAGCTGCTCGATCTCGCGGGGGTCGCCTACGAGCTCGACCCGACGCTCGTGCGCGGTCTCGACTACTACACAAGGACCGTGTTCGAGTTCACCTCCGACGCGCTCGGCGCGCAGAGCGGGGTCGGGGGCGGCGGACGCTACGACGGCCTCGTCGAGCAGCTCGGCGGGCCGTCGACTCCCGGCATGGGCTGGGCGGCCGGGATCGAGCGAATCATGCTCGCAAGCGACGGTGGGCCGGCGGCGGTCGATCATCCCGTGGCAGCGCCGGCGCCGGAGCTGTTCGTCGCGCTCGACGGCCTGCGCGCGGAGGTGCGTGCAGCGGCCTTCGGTTTGCTCAGCCAAGCGCGCGCCGCCGGCCTGGCAGCGCAAATGGACCTCGGCGCCCGCTCGCTCAAGGGCCAGCTGAGCCACGCAGACGCGCTCGGCGCGCGCTTTGTCGCGATCGTTGCCGACGGCCAGACGACGCTAAAGGACATGCAGGCCGGCGAGCAAGAGCCGCTCGCCACCGACGCGGTCGTGCACGCGGTGCTGCGCAGCCATCACGCGCTCTGAGGGGCTGGCCGCCAGGTCGCTTGGGCCGTATCGGCAGGCATCTCCCGACGCTCAGGTCGGCTCCGGCGCGAGCACAGACCGTCCAAGCCCGCATCTGCCGTTCAACTTCTCAGCCGCAGATGCCGAAACTGGGGGAGATGGCGCAGCTCTCTCGTCCATTTCAGATCGCGCTGGTAAGCGTGTGCCTGTTCGCCGCCGTCTGGTTCTTCGCCCTGCAGGGCCATTCGACGAGCACCGGCGGATCTGGCTCGGCGCCCGCCGTGACAACCAGCACGCCCTCCGTCTCCAACGCGACCGCCACCGGAGCCACGCACAGCGCGGCCACCGCCGCAGTCGTCGCGCGGGCAAAGGCTGAAGCCAAGACTGGCCACATCTACCACGGCCCCGTCCCGGGCCTGGAAGGTCTCACACGCGACATCGCCAGGGCTCACGGAGCCGTCGCTGCCATCGGCGCCAGTCCTTCCAACCCGACAAGCACGCAGACCAAGACGCCCGCCAAGGCCGTCACGACCGAGCCCGCGAAGGCTGGCCCCGCGACGCCCGCGACGACCGTGACAAAGACACCCGCCGGCATCGCTCACAAGGGCGCGAGCGCGCCGGCCACCGCCACGCTCAGCGGCCAGCACGCCGTCGAAGCCGATCTCGCCAAAGGCGACGTGGTCGTATTGCTGTTCTGGAACCCGAACGGCGCCGACGACAGATCTGTGCAGCACGCCGTGCAGTCCGTCAAGAGCGCCAACCACGTATCCGTCCAGGAAGCCGAGGCGAAGCAGGTCGCCTCCTACGGCTCGGTCACTCGCGGTGTGCAGGTGGACGCGACGCCGACGATCCTCGTCATCGCCAAGAGCAGGCAGGCGATCGTGCTCACCGGTGTCCAGGATGCCTTCGCGATTCAGCAGGCGATCGCCGAAGCCCGCAGCACCTAGCCTTACACTCGCTCGGGTGCACGCAACAGCCGAGCAGCTGATCAGTCATCTCGAAAGCCCGCTGGGGCGCGGCCACGTGCCCGACGACGCCGTCACGGGCGCGGCCGGTGGTGCGGCGTGCGGTGATCTGATCCGCCTGTCGATCGCGATCGACCCGCAGAGCCCGGATGGCCGCATCTGCGGTGCCGGCTTCGACGCGAGCGGCTGCGGCGCGACGGTGGCCGCCGGCAGCGCCACCGTCAGCCTGGTGCGCGGCGCCACGCTGCTCGACGCGGCGCGTATCGGCGCCCAGAGCATCACAGAGGAGCTCGGGGGGCTGAGCGCCGCCAAGCGCCACGCCGCCGAGCTCGCGGCCGACGCGCTGCACCGCGCGCTCGGCGGCGCCGCGCGTTCGCGTGCGTCCCTGCCCATCGCTGCTGGCCGCACGCTCGTTGCGATGAGTGGTGGCGTCGACAGCGCCGTGGCGGCGCTGCTCGTCAGCGAGGCGGGCGACGAAGCCGTCGGCGTGACGCTCGAGCTGTGGTCGGACGCCGAGAACGACGGCGAGCTGAGCTGCTGCTCGGCGCAGGCGGTGCGCGGTGCGCGCGAGCTGGCACACGAGCTGGGCATGCCGCATCTCTCGATCGACCTGCGCGCCGAGTTCCGCGCCGGCGTCGTCGACGGCTGGCTCGCGGATCACGCCAGCGGACTGACCCCGAACCCGTGCGTACGCTGCAACGGCGCAGTGCGCCTCGACGCGATGCTCGAGCTCGCCGACCGGCTCGGATCGCATGCACTTGCCACCGGCCACTACGCGCGCGTGGCCGACGACGCGCCCGACGCGCAGCCGTCCGTCCCCCTGCTGAGAGTCGCCGCGGACGAGCGCAAGGACCAGAGCTACGTGCTCTCCGCGCTCGCGCCCGGATCGCTCGCACGGCTGCGCTTCCCGCTTGGCGGCCTGCGCAAGCAGCAGGCGCGCGAGCTCGCCGAGCGCGCTGGGCTGGCTGTCGCGCGCAAGCGCGACTCGCAGGACCTCTGCTTCCTCGCGGGTACCCGCCACGCCGACTTCCTCGAGCGCCACGGCGGTCTCGGCAGGCGCAGCGGCCCGATCGTGGATCGCGACGGAGGCGTTCTCGGCGAGCACGCCGGCGCGCACGCCTACACCGTCGGCCAGCGCCACGGGCTCGGGCTCGCCGCACCCGAGCCGCTGTTCGTGCTCGCCACGGACGCGCACACCAACACGGTCACCGTCGGGCCGCGCCAGGCGCTGCTCACCTGCGAGCTGCGCGTGCGCGACGTCACGCTGCATCGCGCCGGGCGCATCGTGGATGGCGTGCGCGTGCGCGCACACGGGCGCACCTTCGCTTGTCGCGTTGACGGGGATCTCGACGCCGGGAGCCATGAGCGCGTCGACGTCGAGCTCGAGCAGGCGCTCGAGCGCACCGCTCCCGGCCAGATCGCATGCCTGTACGCCGGCGAGCTCGTCGTCGGGCACGGCACCATTACCGTGTGACTGCTTAGGGTGCGTGGCCCATGCCGGGCGCTCGCTCGCCCTTAATATCTAAAAGCATGACCTCAGACGAGATCCGTGAGCGCTACCTGAGCTTCTTCGAGGAGCGCGGTCACGCGCGCATTCCCTCAGCTTCGCTGGTGCCGTCCGCGCATGACGCCTCGGCGCTGCTGACGGTCGCGGGCATGCATCCGCTCAAGCCCTACTTCCTCGGCCTCCAGAAGCCGCCGGCGCCGCGCCTGACCAGCTGTCAGAAGGTGTTTCGCACGGTCGACATCGACAACGTCGGCAACACCGCGCGGCACCTGACGTTCTTCGAGATGCTCGGCAACTTCTCGTTCGGCGACTACTTCAAGCGCGAGGCGATCACCTTCGCCTGGGAACTGTCCACACGGGTCTTCGGCTTCCGCGAGGAGGACATCTGGGTCACCGTGTTCGAAGGTGACGAAGGACTCGGGCTCGGCCCCGACGAGGAGGCGATCGAGCTGTGGCGTGGCGTCGGCGTTCCTTCGGAGCGGATCGTGCTCTGCCCGCGCTCTGAGAACTTCTGGCAGGCGGGGCCCACAGGTCCGTGTGGCCCGTGCTCGGAGCTGTACATCGACCGCGGCGTCGAGTACGGCGCGCCTGAGGACCTGCCCGGCGGCGAGAACGAGCGCTTCCTCGAGTACTGGAACCTGGTGTTCATGCAGTACGACCAGGAGCCCGCAGCCGACGAGCCGGGCACGGTGCTGAAGCCGCTACCGGCCAAGAACATCGACACAGGCCTTGGACTCAACCGCATGGCCGCAATCCTGCAAGGCAAGCAGTCGGTCTTCGAGACCGACCAGTTCCAGCCGCTGATCGAGCTCGGCGAGGAGCTCTCCGGCACGCGCTACGGCGCCGACTTCGACAGCGACCGCGCGCTGCGCATCCTCGCCGATCACTCGCGCGCGATGACCTTCCTCACGGCTGACGGCGTCGTCCCCTCCAACGAGGACCGTGGTTACGTGCTGCGCCGCGTCATGCGCCGTGCGATCCAGCAGGGCCTCGCGCTGGAGATGGCGCCCGGATTCCTGACGCGCTACTCAGAGCGCGTGCGCGAGGTGATGGGGCGCGCCTACCCTGAACTGATCGACCAGGCGGAGGTGACCGACATGTGGCTCGCCGCCGAGGAGGAGAGCTTCGGCCGCACGCTCGCTCAGGGCATGCAGCTGCTGCGTGGGCACATCGCCGCGGCGAGCGAAGCTGGAAGTTCCACCGTCGCGGCTGCGGACGTCTTCACGCTCCACGACACGCACGGCTTCCCCTATGAGATGACCAGAGAGCTGCTCGCCGACCAGGGCCTGTCGATCGACGGGGACTTCGAGGAGCTGATGGAGCAACAGCGCGAGCGCGGCCGCGGGGGTGCGTCGCGGGTCGCGGCCGGGGCCGGGGCGCGCTTGAGCGGCGGTGACGTCGACTCGCTCGACGGCGGTCCGCCTACGCGCTTCACCGGCTACGAGACCGAGGAGCAGCGCACCACGGTGCTCGCGGTGCGCCCTGTCGAGGATCAGCCTGACGCGAGCGCCGAAAACGGCGCGTCGGGATCGCGCCTGCTCGTCAAGCTCGCCGAGTCGCCCTTCTACCTCGCCGGAGGCGGCCAGATCTCGGACATCGGGACGATCGAGTGCGAGGACGGAGACTGCCGCGCCCGCGTCGCCGATGTGGTCGCGATCGGTGAGGACCGCGTCGCCGAGGTGATCCTCGAGCAGGGCGCGCTCGAGGTCGGCGAGCAGGTGCTGGCGCGCGTCGATCACCTGACGCGGCACAAGACCGAGGCCAACCACACCGCCACCCATCTGCTGCAGGCGGCGCTGCGTGAGCGTGTCGGCAGCCACGTCCGTCAGGCCGGCTCCTACGTCGGACCCGACAAGCTGCGCTTCGACTTCAGCCACGGCCAGGCGTTGAGCGTCGAGGAGCTACGAGACGTCGAGGACCGCGT
This sequence comes from uncultured Solirubrobacteraceae bacterium, assembly GCA_963737025.1. Classification (GTDB taxonomy): domain Bacteria; phylum Actinomycetota; class Thermoleophilia; order Solirubrobacterales; family Solirubrobacteraceae; genus Palsa-744. The sequence goes on along the minus strand of CAVTRA010000002.1, from coordinate 481,658 downwards.
CAACGAGTGGATCGCGCGCAACGATCCCGTGCACGCCATCACGACCACGCTCGATGAGGCCAAACGCCTCGGCGCGATGGCGCTGTTCGGCGAGAAGTACGGCGAGGTGGTGCGCATGGTCGAGGTCGGCGGGGGGGAGTATTCGCGCGAGCTGTGCGGCGGCACGCACGTGCGCAGCACCGCCGAGATCGGCGCGTTCCGCATCCTGCACGAGACCTCGAGCTCCGCCAACGTCCGCCGGATCGAGGCCGTGACCGGGCCCGTCGCCGTCGAGCTCCTGCGCGAGCACGACCGGCTGCTCGCAGACTTGGCCACGCAGCTGCGCACGCGTCCGCAGGACGCACCGGAGGCCGTGAAGAAGCTCGGCGAGGAGCGCAGGCGGCTCGAGAAAGAGCTGAAGGCCGGCGGCAGCGGCGGCGCCGGCGAGGTCCGCGTCGACCTCGACGCACTCGTTGCGAGCGCCCGCGACAGCGCCGGTGCGAGCGTGCTGGCCGCCACGGTCGACGCGCCCGACGCCAAGACGCTGCTCGAGATCCTCGATCGTCTCAAGGGTCGCCTGCCAAACTCAGCGATCCTGCTCGGAACGGCCGCCGACGGGCGCGTGCACCTCGTCGCAAGCGTTGCCCCCGAGCTCGTCGAGCGCGGCGTCAAGGCCGGTGAGCTCGTCAAGCGCGCCGCCAAGGTCGTCGGCGGCGGCGGAGGAGGACGCGACACGATGGCACAGGCAGGCGGTCGCGACCCGGCGCGGCTCGAAGAGGCGATCGACGCAGGCCGCGCCGCGATCGACGCGGCGCTCGCGGCGTGATGCTCGCGCCTCAAGGCCAGTGAGACGCGTGCCACACCCGGCCTCGCGCAGGCACTGAGCCGGCCATGCGTGTCCTCGCGCTCGACTACGGCAGCGCTCGTTGCGGGTGTGCGCTCAGCGATCCCACGGGGACGATCGTCACGCCCGTCGAGCCGGTGCTGCGCCCAGCCACCAAGAGGGGCTTCGCGCGGTTGCGCGAGATCGTGCGCGAGCGTGAGGTCGAGCGCGTGATCGTCGGGCTCCCGCTGTCGCTCGACGGCGGCGACACCGAGCAGACCCGCGAGACGCGCGCGTTCGCCGACGAGCTCGCCGCCCGCCTCGGAGATGGCGTCGCCGTGGAGATGCACGACGAGCGCTTCACCACGCGCCTCGCCCAGCGGATCGACACCACCACTGGCGCTCGGGCGAAAGCCAGCGAGGACTCGCGAGCCGCCGCGCACCTGCTCGAGAGCTGGCTCGCGGCTCAGGCGCGTTAGGGTTTTCAGCTCCTTTGTCTCGCGGCGACCGATCACGACCTGGACGCGAACGCACCGCAGCCGAACGCGAGCGCGACCGTCTCGAGCGCGAACGACGACGTGGGTCCCCTCAGCCTGGCTCAATCGACGCCACCGTGGGGGAGGGGCCTGGGCAGCCGGACGCGCCGCCGCCGACCGACCCCTCGCCACCGGACCCAGCGCCCGTGGAGTCGTCCTGGCAGCCACGCGCGGCATCGGCCGCCCAGCCTGCCGGCCTACCATCACCATCAGCGCCGCCGCCGTTGGTCGAGCAGCCGGCCGTGGTCGAGCAGCCGCCTGTGGTCGAGCAGCCGCCATACGTCCAGCAGCCCCCGGAGGTCGCGGACCCCCAGCCCGTGGAGCAGTCTCCTTACGTTGAGGCGTCGCCCGTTGTTGCGGAGCCCCCCAGCGGGTGGCCGCCTGCGGCCGAGCAGGTGCTTGGGGCACCTATGGCGCCGACGGGAGGTGGCTCCGCACCGCGGCGAACGCGCTCGCTGCTGGCGCGCCTGTCGGCGCTGCTTGCGCTGGCGGCTGTGATCGCGGCGGTCGTTTTCCTGCTGCACCGCCACGCAAGCAAGACTGTCGCGCGGCCGCCGGCGCCACCGGTCGTCAAGGTGCTGATCCCCGAGGGTAAGACGCGCATGCAGATCGCGCAGATCGCCGCGGCGGATGGTCTGGAGGGCAACTATCGGCTCGCGTCGCGCCACTCGCCGCTACTCGACCCCGCCGCCTATGGCGCCCCGAAGGCGACGCCCGACCTCGAAGGCTTCCTGTTTCCGGCGACCTACGACATGGACCCGGGTGCGTCGGTCAGTCGGCTCGTCGAAGAGCAGCTGACCGCTTTCCGGGAAAACTTCGGCTCCAGCGAGATCGCGCGCGCGCGGGCGTTGCACGTGACGTCATACCAGCTCCTTACCGTGGCCTCGATGGTCGAGCGTGAGGCACAGATCCCGGGCGACCGCGCGAAGATCGCCGCCGTCATCTACAACCGGCTGGCGCAGGGCATGCCGCTCGGGATCGACGCGAGCATCTACTACGCGATCGAGCTGAAGACCGGAGTCGCGACGTACACGCACGAACTCACCGAAGCGCAGCTGCATATCAACTCGGCATACAACACCCGCACGCACGTGGGACTGCCGCCGACGCCGATATCCAACCCCGGGATGGCTTCCATCGAAGCGGCCGCCCATCCCGCTCACGCCGCCTACCTGTACTACGTCGCCGGCGCCGACGGCTGTGGTGAGCAGGTCTTCTCGAACACGCTCGCTGAATTCGAAACGAACGCCGCCGCCTACAAGGCTGCGGTCGCGCGCAACGGCGGACAGCCGCCGACCTGCAATCACACCCCGACGGGCACACCCTCTGGGGCGCACCCTAAAGGGCACAGGCAGGCAGGCAAGTGATGCCGCGGCTCGGCGTTCTCGGCTGGCCGGTCGCGCACAGCCGCTCTCCGGCGATCCACAACGCCGCGCTGGCTGCGCTGGGGATCGACGGCTGGCGCTACCAGCGCCTGCCGGTGCCACCGGCGCTGTTCGCGGAGACTGTGCGCGCCCTCGAGGGCGTCGGCTTTGTCGGCGCGAACGTGACGATTCCCCATAAGCACGCGGCGCTCGAGCTGGCCACCGACTGCTCTCCCGCAGCGCGCGAGATCGGCGCCGCCAACACGCTCACGTTCGCAGCAGACGGGACGATCACCGCCGAGAACACCGACGCCCCCGGCCTGATCTCAGCGCTCGCCTCCATGACCGACATGCCGGCTCACCCGCGCGCGCTCGTGCTCGGTGCAGGCGGCAGTGCACGCGCGGCGGCATGGGCGCTGCGGGAGGCCGGCGCGAGCGATGTGGCCGTCTGGAACCGCACGTATAAGCGTGCTGAGACGCTCGCGCGCGAGCTCGGTGTCCGCGCCGTACGGAGGCCGGAAGCTGCCGATCTGCTGATCAACTGCACCTCCGTCGGACTCGAGGCGAGCCCAGGCGTACAACGCTCGGCCACTGAGCCGGAGGCGCTCAACCAACTCGGATTGACGTTCGATCAAGTCGGTAAGTACTCCTATGTTGTCGACTTGGTCTACCGCGCCGGATCCACCCAGCTGCTCGCGGCTGCAAAGACTCATGGGGCGGCCACCGTCGACGGCCTCGAGGTGCTCGTCGCTCAGGGCGCGCTCAGCTTCGAGTTGTGGACCGGGAGACAGCCGCCGCTGGACGTCATGCGTAAAGCCGCACAGCAAGCGGGCACAACGACGGCCTAAGCCCTACAGCGCGGAGCGCGCGCGATGAGCGATCTCCCGCAGCAGGCCGATCCCGACCTGCACGCGATCTTCGGGATCGACGGCGAGCCCGACGGCGGGACCGAGCGGGTGATCTCCGTCGAGCGTGTGGAGGTCGATCCCGACGCGATCTCCGGCACCGGACTCGAGCTCGATCCGCTGCCCGGCGCCGATGTCGAGTTCGACACGCTCGGCAGCGCCGAGCCCTATGTCGAGTCGCCGCCCGCCGGCAGATCAGCGCAGGCTGCGCCGACGCCGAGCCCCGATCTACAGTCAGGCCTCACCAAGCCCTCGCGCCGCGGCTCCTCCCAGCGCTTCCTGACTGACGTGATCGTCGACATGGGTCTCGCCTCGCGCAAGCAGGTGGAAGACGCGCTCGAGAGCTCGCGCATCTCCGGCACGACCCCGGAGCGTGTGCTGCTCGAAAGCGGCGCGCTCACGCAGGACGCGCTGGCGCGCGCGCTCGCCGAGCGTTATGGCCTCGAGCACCTCGATCTCGGCATCTTCAGCGTCGACATGTCCGCCGCCAACCTGGTCAGCACGACCGTCGCCAAGCGCTACCAGACGGTGCCCGTCGCCTTCGCCGACAAGCGCACGCTGCTGGTCGCGATGGCCGACCCGTCGAACGTGCTGGCGGTAGACGACATCGCGATCATGACCGGCTATGAGATCCGGGTAGCGGTCGCGCCGCCCGATGACATCGCGACGCTGATCTCGCGCCTGGACAGGCTCGAAGACGTGGTCGGCGAGTCTGCCACGATCGCCGACGAGACGGAGGAGGGCGCCGAGGTCGTCGCGTTGCACGAGACCTCCGAAGACGCGCCGGTCATCAAGCTCGTCAACCAGATCGTCGGGCAGGCCGTCGAGCGGGGCGCCTCCGACATCCACCTCGCTCCTGACGGGCGCGAGCTGCGTGTGCGCTTCCGCGTCGACGGCGTGCTCCAGGACATCACCAGCGTGCAGCGGCGCATGGCGGCAGGCGTCATCTCACGCATCAAGATCATGGCCGAGCTGAACATCGCCGAGAAGCGCCTGCCCCAGGACGGACGCGTGGGGCTCGTCGTCGACGGCCGGCACGTCGATCTGCGTGTGGTGACGCTGCCGAGCGTGCACGGCGAGGGCGTCGTGATGCGCGTCCTCGACAAGGAGTCCGTCGTCGTCGAGCTCGACAAGCTCGGCATGGCCGACCCCGAGCGCGAACGCTTCGAAAGGGCGTGTCGCGAGACGCACGGCGCGGTGCTCGTGACCGGCCCGACCGGCTCGGGTAAGTCCACCACGCTCTACGCAGCCCTGCAGATGCTCAACACCCCCGAGAAGAACATCATCACCGTCGAGGACCCGGTCGAGTACGAAATGAGTGGGCTCACGCAGGTCCAGGTCTCCGCCAAGGTCGGCCTGACGTTCGCTGCGGGGCTGCGCTCGATGGTGCGCGCCGACCCCGACATCATCATGGTCGGCGAGATCCGCGACCGCGAGACCGCGCAGATCGCCGTCGAGTCGGCGCTCACGGGCCACCTGGTTCTCTCCACGCTCCACACCAACGATGCGCCCTCGGCGATCACGAGGCTGATCGAGATGGGCATCGAGCCGTTCCTGGTCGCCTCGGCACTCGACTGCATCGTCGCCCAGCGCCTCGCGCGCATGCTCTGCCCGAGCTGCAAGCGGCGCACGATCATCTCCGCGAAGGTGCTGCAGGAGAACGGCTACCGGGCACGCATGGAGCTCGAGGCCTACGAGCCGGCGGGCTGCCGACGCTGCGGTGGCAGCGGCTACCGCGGCCGCGTCGGCCTGTATGAGGTGATGAAGATGTCCCCCGAGATTCAGACGCTCGCGCTGGAACGGAGTCCCGCCGAGGCGATTCGCGATGTGGCCGTGAGCCAGGGTATGGCCCGTCTGCGCGATGACGGGCTGCAGAAGGTCAGGTTGGGTCGCACATCGATGGCCGAGATCGCGCGCGTCGTCGGCAGCAACTGAGCTCGTATCTTCGTCCAGCCGCCCAACGCTCGCGCGGTGGCGCCTAATGGACCGCAAGGGATGTGTCGATGGACGCACCCATGGACATCGATTTCGCAGATCTGCTCATGGAGGTCGTGCACCGCAAGGCGTCCGACCTGCACCTGAGCTCAGGCGCACACCCCACGGTCCGCGTACGTGGCAAACTCAGCCCGCTTGAGGACTACCCGAAGCTCTCGCCGACAGACACGCGCGAGATCGTCTACTCGATTCTCAGCGGCGACCAGCGCCAACGCCTCGAGACCGACTGGCAGATCGACTTCGCCTACTCGATCCCCGGCCATGCCCGTTTCCGTGTCAACGCGTACTACCAGCGTGGCGCGATCGGTGCGGCGTTTCGCCTGATCCCGTTCAACCTGACCTCGATCGACGACCTCGGCCTGCCGTCCGCTGTGCACGAGTTCACGCGCAAGCCGCGCGGCTTCGTGCTCGTCACCGGTCCCACCGGCTCGGGCAAGTCGACGTCGCTGGCGGCGATGATCGACGCGATCAACTGCTCGCGCGAGGAGCACATCATGACGATCGAGGACCCGATCGAGTTCCTGCACGGCCACAAGAAGTGCATCGTCAACCAGCGTGAGCTCGGCTCCGACGCGCAGAGCTTCGGCGCAGCGCTCACCGCCGCGCTGCGTCAGGACCCGGATGTGATCCTCGTCGGCGAGATGCGCGACCTTGAGACGATCTCCACCGCGCTGACCGCCGCCGAGACCGGCCACCTCGTGTTCGCCACGCTGCACACCCAGGACGCCGCGCAGTCGATCGACCGCATCATCGACGTCTTCCCGTCTCACCAGCAAGGGCAGGTACGTGTGCAGCTGTCCGTCGCGCTCCAGGGAATCATGACCCAGCAGCTGCTGCCCATGGCCGACGGCTCCGGGCGGGTGGTTGCGTGCGAGGTGCTCGTCCCCACCGCCGCAGTCCGCAACCTGATCCGTGAGGGCAAGACGCATCAGATCTACTCGGTAATGCAGACCGGCTCGGCGCAGGGCATGCAGACGATGGACACCGCTCTCGCAACGCTCGTGCGCAGAGAAAAGATCACCCAGAAGCTCGCCGAAGCACGCTCGTCGACTCCCGATGAGCTCAGGCGCCTGCTGGGGGCGAGCTCGCTGGCGGCCGCGTAGGCCAGGCATGAGCACCTACGTCTTCAAGGCGATCGACCTCACCGGCGGCAAGGCGCGCGGCGAGGTCGAGGCCGACTCCAAGCAGGCGGTCTCCGACCAGCTCAAGCAGCGCGGGCTGATCGTCCTGGACATCGCAGACAAGCACTCCTCGAAGAACCTCGAGATCGGGGTGAAGCGCGTGAAGCCGACCGAGCTCGCGATCTTCGCGCGCCAGCTCTCGACGATGATCTCCTCGGGGATGAGCATCCTGCGCGCGCTGTATGTGCTGGAGGAGCAGACCGAGAGCAAGTTCCTGACCGAGACGATCGTCGCGGTACGCAAGGACGTCGAGGCGGGGCTGTCGCTGAGCGACGCCATGGCGCGCCACCCCAAGGTCTTCAACCCGCTGTTTGTTGCGATGACGCAGGCCGGCGAGACGGGCGGTGTGCTCGAGGACTCGCTCGTGCGCGTCGCCGACCAGTTGCAGAAAGACGCCGCTCTGCGCCGTCAGGTCAAATCGGCGATGATCTACCCGGCGCTCGTCGCGACATTCGCCATCGGCGTGATGATGGCGCTTGTCGCCTTCCTCGTGCCGGTGTTCGAGGGTGTGTTCAAGGAATTCGGCGGCGAACTGCCCGCTTTGACGCAAGTCTCGGTGCTGATGTCGAAGATCGTCACCCAGTACTGGTGGCTGATGTTCCTGACAACGGCAGTCGTCGCGATCTCCTTCATCAAGTGGAAGAAGACCACGTGGGGGCGTAAACAGTGGGACCACTTCCGCCTGCGCGTGCCGATGAAGATCGGCACGATCGTCCAGGAGGTCGCGGTCGCGCGCTGGTCGCGCACGCTCGCCTCGCTGACACACGCCGGTGTGCCGCTGCTGCAGGCGCTCGAGATCACAGGGCGCACCGGGGGCAACGCAGCCGTGCAGGAGGCGATGGACGGCGTGATCGCCTCGGTGAAGCGCGGTGGCACGATCGCGGCACCGCTCGCGCAGGCTCCGATCTTCCCGTCGATGGTCACGCACATGGTCGGCGTCGGTGAGGAAACGGGGGCGCTCGACGAGATGCTCGACCGCGTCGCCGAGTTCTACGAGGAACAGGTCGAAGCGGCCGTCAAGTCGCTGATGTCGATCCTCGAGCCGATCCTGATCATCGTGATCGGTGCGATGGTGGGCTTCATCGTGATCTCGATGTACCTGCCGCTGTTCGAAGTTTATAACCGCATCGAATAGGCGCTGCGGAGTTCTCCCACGGAGCTATCGCTCCGCGTGAGAACTCATCCGCTTTGGCTCGCGCCTTGGGATCGACGCCGGCCGTCACTGGACGGCGGTCATTTCTCTCAGTCGCGCTTGGCGATGTCTACTCTTCGGCCGGCGTCGGTTTCTTTCACTGAGAGGGAGATGCGGCCTTCTAGGAGCTCTAGTAGCTCCGCTCCTACTAGCTCGCGGCGCCAGCCTCTTAGCGTGCGCACGTCGGCCTCGCCGTCGCGGTGGCCGACGCGGGCGGTGGCGACGATTGCATGGAGGTCGGCTCGTGCGGCCAGGAGCTCGTAGGCGAGTCCCGCCTCGCGCGCTCGTGCTCGCAGCAGCGCCTCGGCCAGGGCTACGAGCGGAGCGTCGTCGGGCTTCGGCGTTGGTGCGCGCTCGACTTGCGGCGGTGGGTCGGGAGGACGAGCGCGTCCGCGCTCGACCGCATCGAGCAGATCCTGCCCGCGTCTGCCGCCCGCGACAGCACCGACGCCTCGGATCTTCTCGAGCTCTGCCCGCGAGGTCGGCCTGCGCTTGGCGATCTCAACGAGCGCGGCGTCGCCCAGCACGCTCTGGACCGGGCGGTCGGCGCGGGCCGCAGTTTGCTCGCGCCACTGCACCAGCTCGCGCCCGATAGGTCGCGCAGAGGCGTTCAAGGTGCCCACGCGCGGCAGGCGCGCAAAGATCGCTTCCGGGTCGCGCTCGTCGCTCGAGCGCTCAAGCGGCTCGCACTCCTCGAGCGCCCATTGCAGGCGCCCGAGCTGCGCGAGGCGACGTTCGAGCTCCGACGCGAGCTCGTGCAGGTGCACGACGTCCTCACGGGCGTAGGCGAGCTGCTCGGGCGAAAGCGGACGCGCGTCCCAGCGCGTGAAGCTCGCGGTCTTGGCCACTCGCAAACCGAGAACCTCACTCAACAGCGAGTCATACGAGGATTGCGCGCCCAGCCCGGCGAAGCCAGCAGCGACCTGCGTGTCGAAGACGTTGCGCACCTCGGTGGCGAGCCGCCTGCGCACGAGCGCGACGTCTTGGCGCCCGGCGTGAACGATGACCTGGACCGCGGGGTCGGCGAGAACCCCAGCGAGCGGAGAGCCGTCGAAGTCCTCCGGCAGCGGATCGAGTACCAGGATGCGCTCCGCGGCGTCCTCGCTTTCCGGAATCGCCAGCTGCACCAGGCATAGCAGCGTGCGGTAACGGCCCTCGCCCATGAACTCGGTGTCGAGTGCGAGGCGGCCCGTCGCGCGCGCTCCGTCGGCGAGCGTCTGCAGGCGGTTGCGCTCGGCGTCCGCGCTCACGGCTTCGCGCCCGGCAGCAGGTACAGCAGGCCGCCGTGATCGAGGCCTGCCCTGAACGAGACGTCGGTGCCGTGCGCGCGCACCCACTTGACGGGAGCCGCGCACGCGGGATTCACCGACGAGGCCCGTTTCGTGCAGAAGCTGTTCAAAAAGGCATAGCGGACCTTGCCTTCGGCGATCGAGCGCTGAAGCTCGGGCACTGTGGTGAACACGCGCCCGTCGTATGTGGTCAGGACCAGCACCGGGCGTGCATCCTGCACGATCAGCGAGCCGACACCCGTCGCCGACTCGGCCGCGAGCTCGTAGCGCGCGCCGTCCTGGTTCGCGCGCAGGTACCTGCTCAGCGGGCCCTGCTGTGAGAGCGGCAGCGCGCCGACGAGGCCCGCGTCGCTGACGCCGCTTTCGATCGCCGTGACGTCGGCTTTCAGCGGGATCGCCAGTACTGCAACGAGCGTGAGCGCGACCACTCCGCCGGGCGCCGCCAGCGAGCGTACCCGCGGCGGTATCCGGCGGGCGCGTGCCAGCAGCGCCAGCGCGATCGCGCCGAACGCTCCCGCCGCCGACACCCACCACACCCCAGGTGTCCCGTACATCAGACGCTCGCCGTAGAAGACCGTGATCAGGAGGGTCACCACCAGCAACGCGACGCGCGAGCGATCCACGACGCGGCTCGAGCGCGGCCAGCGCGCTCTGGCCTCGGACGCGGGCGTTGCAGCGGCCCAGCTCACGCCGATGCCGAGCATCGCCGCGACAGCCGGCGTGAAACCTTCCACGTAACGCGGGTGCAGGCGCACCATGTGGCTGAATAGCACCAAGCCGGAGAGCATCCACAGCCCGAGCCCCGCGGCCGTGGCACGGCGCAGCCGCCGCTCGAGCTCGTCGTTAGGGCTTCCACCCGTGCCCGTCGGATCACGTCCCGGTGGCTCGCCGTCGCCGCGCAGTCCCAACAGCAACGCCGGTGTGCCGAGCAGCAGCGCGACCAGGATCTCCAGGCCGAGGCGCTCGCCGGACAGCGGGCCCACACGCGCGAGCAGCCGCGTGGGGGAGGGCGGCACGATCGGGATGTGGTCGCGCTCCGATTGCGTGGCAACGGGGTAGCGATGGCCCGGTTCGTAGGCCGGGGAGCCAGGTTCAGCCGATTTCCCGCCGAGGCGATCCGTCCCGTTGAAGACGAACGCCGCGTTCCACGCGCTGCCGTTGGTCGAGCCGATCGCATACGGGCGGTCGTGCGCGGGGAACAGCAGCGTCGCCGTCAGCCACGACAGCGCCACGACGACGTACACGGCCGCGGCCGCGCTCATGCGCAGAAGACGATGCACGCGTGATCCCGGCAGCGCGAAATAGGCGAACGCGGCGATCCCAGGCAGCGCCACGAGCGACTCGAGCAGCTTCACGTCGAACGCGACGCCGAGCGCGGCCGCCGCGGCAAACAGCCATGCCAACCTGCCGCTCTCCGCGGCGCGAACCGCCGCGAGCCCCGCGAGCACCAGGCACAGCATCATCACCCCGTCCATCGTGTCGCTGCGGGCGGTGATCACGGAGATCGGCAGCACCGCCATCGCAGCCGCGGCCGCGATCCCCGCTGAGGCGCTCCAGAGTCGGCGCACGAGCACGTACAGAAGCGGCACCGCAGCGGTTCCGGCGAGCGCCTCGGGCAGCTTCAGCGTCGTCGAGCTGAAGCCGAGCAGCTTCACGCTGATCACCTGCAGCCACAGGTCGACCGGCGGCTTGTCGATCGAGACGCTGCCGCCGGGCTCGAACGCGCCGAAGAAGAAGTTGTGCCACGACAGGCCCATGCTGCGCACCGCCGCGTCGTAGAAGGGATCTGGCGAGACCGCCTCAATGTGCACGAGGCGCAGCAGTGCCGCCCCGAGGGTGATCGCGGCAACGAGGGTCCACTCCGCCGTGCGCCCGCCGGTCGGCCTCCCGCTGGTCGGTCTCGTCGGGATCCCGGGGGTGTGCTCCGCTGTCTGCGTCGGTGCCTTCACGTGTGGAACGCTAGTGTGATCGGCTCGTGGCAAGCGACAGCAGCGACAGCGAGGGTCAGGCACCGGCGTCCCATGAGCCGCGGGAGTGTATGGCCTGCCGCGGAAGCGGCCAGGTGATCTCGAACCTCGGCGGGACGCCCAGCACGCTCGAGTGCCCGTGGTGCGCCGGCAGCGGCACCCGCGTGCCGGGCATCGACGCGCAGGCGCGCTGGCTGGCTCCGGACGGCGACGAGACCCCGAGCACGCCGCGGGAATCCGCCGACTGAAGACCCTCTGCCGTGCCGCGGGCTCGGACGCTCGCGCGAGATGCGCAAACGTCTCATCTCCCCTGAGCACTCCGTCTGTCTCGTGCTCTGGCCAGTCATGTGTCCAAGCCGCCGTGCAGGTGTAAAGGTTGAGAGTACGAGGACCGATTCAGGCGCTGACAAAGCCAGTGCCGAGGTGCCAAGGCAAGCATCGTAGTGGTGCGTAGCAAAGCCGGCGGCCCTCAAAGAGGGGGACGCATCGCCGTATGAGGCGATTACCGAGGGCTGGCGCCCCAATAACGGATCCTAGGAGGATTCATGTTGAACTCACTACGCCAGCGCACGGGCGATGAGGGCGGTTTTACCCTTATCGAACTTCTGGTCGTGATCCTGATCATCGGCATTCTCGCCGCGATCGCGATTCCCGCGTTCCTCAGCCAGAAGAGCAAGGCATACGACTCGTCGGCCAAGACCGTGGCGCAGACCGCGCAGACGGCCATGGAGACGTTCGCGACCGAAAACAACGGTGAATACACCGGCGCGACCAAGGAAAAGCTGCGCGAAATCGAGCCTTCGCTCAACACCACCAAAACGAACGAAGCCCTGCTTGAAGAAACGACGGTGACTGGAAACGAATACACCGTCACGGCGGAAGCGGCCAACACGCACGACAAATACACGATCCACCGCAACAACAAAGGCGAACTCACACACTCGTGTGTGAGCACCAAAGAAGGGTGCCCGGGTCACACCAACTCGAGTACGAGCTGGTAGCAACCTGATCTTGAGCTAACGCTCAAATCGCATCGACTCACAGAGAGGCGGCCCTCGGGCCGCCTCTCCGTCGTGAACGGCTCAAGCGCGGCCTCGCCCCAGCCGATCAGTCCCTATGGAGGCAACCTTTGCGGGCGTCCTAGGCGCGGTCTTTGGGTCGTTCTTGAATGTCGTGGTCTATCGCCTCCCGCGCCACGAGTCGCTCGTGCTCCCCGCATCGCACTGTCCGACCTGCGGCATGCCGGTCAAGCCCTACGACAACGTCCCGATTCTCTCGTGGCTGCTGCTGCGCGGGCATTGCCGCGGCTGCGGGGCCCCGATCTCCGTTCGCTATCCGTTGGTCGAGGCGCTGACTGCCGCTCTGTGCATCGGCGCCGTACTCACACATCACTCGGTCGCGGGGATCGCGTTGAGCGTCGCGCTGATTCTGCTTGTGGTCCCTGCCGCGCTGATCGATCTCGAGCACCGGATCATTCCCAACCGACTCACCGCTCTCGGCGTCGTGGTGGCGCTCGTGCTCGGGCTCGCGCTAGACCCGGGAGGTGAGCTCGCCCGCCTGATCGCAGGCGCAGCAGCCGGTGGATTCTTGCTGATCGCCGCTCTCGCTTACCCCGGAGGCATGGGCATGGGCGACGTGAAGCTCGCCGGCATGATGGGACTGTTCCTCGGCGCGGCAGTAGCGCCGGCGCTGCTCGTTGCGCTGATCGTAGGCGTGATGGTAGGCATCTCGGTCATCGCCCGCAAGGGCGCGCAGGCAGGCCGCAAGACGGCGGTCCCCTTCGGTCCATCGCTCGCCGTCGGAGCACTGCTCGCCATCTTCGTCGGGCACCAGCTGGTCGGTGTCTACGTCAACCACTTCCTCCACTAAAGCGGCGGCGGCTTGGCGCCGATACCCCACCTGTGGGCGATCCGTCCGCCGTCTGAAGCGCGCTACTCGAGATGCGACTCCCTTCACGAATCCCCTCAATTCACATGACGCGCCCGCTCAGCCTCGGTCGCCGCTCCGGTGAGAGCCTCGTGGGACTCGACATCCAGCCGGGCTTCGTCGCCGCCGTGCAGGCGCACGTGAACGGGTCGATCGTCGCCGAGCGAGCCGTATCGCTACCGCTCCCCGCTGACTGTGTGCACGACGGCGAAGTGATGGATGACGGTGCCGTCAGCGACGTCCTGCGCGAGCTGTTCGCCGGCACCACGCTAAGCAAGCGCGTACGCGTCGGCGTCGCCAACCAGCGGACCGTGCTGCGCACGCTCGAGCTACCCCCCGTCACCGACGAGAAGGAGCTCACTGCGGCGGTCAACTTCCAGGCGCAGGACCAGGTGCCGATGCCGCTCGAGAATGCCGTCATGGACTTCCACCCGCTGGGGATCGTGGATACGCCCGCGGGCCCGCGCCAGCGCGTCGTGCTCGTCGCCGCCCAGCGCGACATGGTCGAGCGGCTGCTCGCCGCTGTCCGCGGCGCGGGCCTCAGCGTCGAGGGCGTAGACCTCTCTGCGTTTGCGCTGATTCGCTCGCTCTACCGCGCCGACCCTGATCAGACCGGCCGCGTGCTGTACCTGAACGTAGACGGACTTACGAACCTCGCGATCGCCGACGGAACCGTCTGCCGTTTCACGCGCGTCGTCGGCAGTGGGCTCGAGGGAATGGCGAGCGAGATCGCCGAGCGTCGCGGCATCGCCCTAGCGGAGGCGCGCGCGCTGCTCGCGGCAGTCGATCTCACCGCTCCCGTGCCCGCCGAGCCGGCGGCCGAGCGCACAGAGCAGGAGACCGACGCGGACAGTCCCGCGCACACGAGCGACGGGGACGCCGAGCCTCAGAGCGCTGAGGACGCGGAGGAGAGCGAACGCGCGATGAGCTACGAGGAGCTCGCCGCCGTCGAAAGCATGCCCGCCGCGCAAGCGTCGCAATCGGACACGGATCTGTGGACGGTGCTCGAGAACGGCATCCGCGATATCTCCGGCGAGGTTCGCAACTCGCTCGACTTTCACCGCTCCCAAGAGGGTGGCGGAGAGGTTTCGCACGTCGTCATGAGCGGCGCCGCGCAGGACATTCCCGGCTTCGCCGAGTCGCTTCAGAGCTCACTGGGCGTGGAGGTGCGGCTTGGCGAGGTTCGCCTGACAGCCGAGGGTCTCACGCAGATCTCCTCACCCCACAGGCTCGCGGTCGCAACCGGGCTCGCCGCCGCCGAGGCGCCGCAATGAGAGCCGTCAACCTGATCCCCGCCGAGCAGCGAAGCGGCCAGCCCGTGGGCGCCGGGCGCTCGCAGGGCGCGGCCTACGCCGTGCTCGTCCTCGCCGGCGGCATCGCGCTGATGGCGTTCCTCTACGGCCAGGCCCACCACGAGGTCGCGAGCCGCCGCGCGCAGGCTGCGTCGCTCGCCGCAAAGGCGCAGCAGGCACAGGCGGCGGTCGAAAAGCTTTCGCCCTACACGAGCTTCATCGCGCAGCGCGAACAGCGCGTGCAGGCGGTCAACCAGCTCGTCGACTCGCGCTTCGACTGGGCGCACGCGCTCCACGAGCTCGGTCGCGTGCTCCCGACACAGACCTCGATTTCCACCCTCAGCGGCACGCTCGGCTCGCCGGGCGCGCCCGCCAGCGCATCCGCCGCAGGGGCGGCAGGCTCCTCGGCCGCGGCTGCCGCGCCGACGTTCACGCTCTCCGGGTGCGCGACCAGCCAGTCGACTGTGGCACTGACGCTCGAACGCCTGCGCCTGATCGACGGTGTCAAGGACGTCGCGTTGCAGACCTCCATCTCAGGGCCCTCCGGCAGCTCCGCGAGCGCGGGCGGATGCTCCGGACAGCGCGCCACCTTCACGGCGACGATCACCTTCGACCCGCTTCCGAGCGCCTCGGTAGTGGCCGCCGCGAACAAGACTGTCGCTGATTCCCCAAGCGCGGGCTCGGCCGCGGCCGCGACGACGACATCGGGCGGTGGCGCAAGATGACCGGGCGTGACCGGATGGTCCTGATTGCAGTCGTGGTCCTCGTGGCTCTTGGCGCCGGATGGATCCTCGTCGTCTCACCCGAGCGCAAGCAGGCGGGCGAACTCAGCACCCAGGTCGCCACGGCGCAGGCGCAGCTCGCGAGCGCCGAAAGCCAGGTTTCCAGCGCGCGCGCCGCGCAGTCGCAGTACGCGTCCGCCTACGAGGCGATCGTGAACCTCGGCAAAGCGGTGCCGCCAAGCCAGGAAGTGCCGGCACTGATCGACGAGATCGCGCAGGCGTCGAACCGCAAGAGCATCGACTTCACCTCGATCACCGCCACGTCGAGCGCGAGCTCACGCACCCCGTCGAGCCCGACCACCGCGACGACGGCCTTCACCCAGCTCCCGTTCTCGTTCGTCTTCGAAGGCAGCTACTTCGACCTCGAACACCTTTTCAACCAGCTCACCGACTTCGCGACGCTCACCAAGTCCGGCGATCTGGAGGTCAGCGGCCGCCTGCTCACCATCCAGAGCGTGAGTCTGACGCCTGCGGGTGCCGGCGAGCCGGGTAAGCCCACCGGCAAGCTCACGGGCTCGATCACCGCAACCGCCTACGTGATGCCGGCGAGCCAGACACCCACCCCCGCAGGCGGTGCCACACCGGCCGGCACCACGGCCAGCCCCGCGTCGAGCGGGAGCAGCGCTCCGACCTCGCCCGCGATCGTGAAAGTCAACCCATGAGCGACTTTCTGAGCTCCGTCAAGGCCGACCTGCTCGACAGGCGCCTGCTGCCGCTCGTTGCGCTCGTCACCCTCGGGCTGGTTGCCGCGCTCGCGTACGCCATCCTCGGCGGCGGTTCCTCGGCCGCGACACCCACGGCCGCGGTCACACGCGGTGCAGCGACACCACAAGGCGTGGCGATAAGCCCGATAACTCCGGAAAAGGCAGTCGCCGAGACGACGGGCGGCCTCTCCCAGCAGCAAAACGGGTCAGCACACAACCCGTTCACGCCGCTTGCGGAACCAAAGGCCAAGACCGCGAGCTCCGCCGCGAGCGGCACAGCCGTCTCGTCGAGCAGCACGCCCAGCTCCAGCAGCAGCTCGAGCTCCTCTCCGGGCAGCGGATCGGGCTCCGGCGGATCAACCCCGTCGACGCCAACCCCCGCGACGCCGTCAAAACCGTCCACGCCGAGCAAGCCGAAGACCGTCTACCACGTGGCCGCGCTGTTCGGAGTGCTGCCCGCGGGCGCCACGCCGCAGACGGCGCAGCTGACCCCGTTCGAGAACCTCAAGCTGCTGACACCGCTGCCGTCGGACAAGCAGCCGCTGATCATCTTCAGGGGCGTCACCGCCGGCGGCAAGAGCGCCACGTTCACGCTCGACAGCGAAGCGATCCTCCACGGCCCCGCCGTCTGCCTGCCGAGCACCTCGCAGTGCGAAGCGATCGACCTGCGCCAAGGCCAGGCCGAGCAGCTCGAATATCTCTCGTCAACCGGGCAGAACGTCGTCTACGAACTGCGGATTGTCAGCATCGTCTCGAGCAACGCCTCGAGCGCGGCGATCAAGAGCATCTACCGCGGCGAGTCAAAGGCCGGACGCGAACTGCTCGGACACGCCGGCCTGGAGGCGATTCCCGGCCTGCGCTACTCCTCGCAGCCCGGCGTGCTCGTGTTCGCTGTGCATCGCGCCTTTGCCGCGCGCCGGCGCCACGGGCGCTGAAACCGCTCGCGCAAATAAGCTAGGAGCAGTGGAGCTCCGATTGATAACCGCCGGCGAGTCGCACGGCCCCGGCTTGACATGCATCGTCGAGGGGATGCCCGCGGGCCTCGAGCTCACTCCTGAGGACCTCAACCGCGATATGAGCCGACGGCAGCTCGGCCACGGTCGTGGCGGGCGCATGAAGATCGAGCGCGACACCGCCGAGGTCACGGGGGGGTTGCGCCACGGGCGCACGCTCGGAGGCCCGATCGCGCTGCAGGTCGCCAACCGCGACTACGCCAACTGGGAGGAGCGCATGAATCCCTGGCCGGTATCGGATCCCGCCCACCCGACCGCCGAGGTGCACCTGCCGCGCCCCGGACACGCAGACCTGGTCGGCACGCAGAAGTACAAGCAACACGACGTGCGCAACATCCTCGAGCGCGCCTCCGCGCGCGAGACCGCAGCGCGCGTCGCCGGCGGCGGAGTGTGCAAGGCGTTTCTGCGGGCTGTTGGCGTGACGATCCGCTCTCACGTGATCCAGATCGCCTCCGTGCGCGCGCCCGAGCCCGAGCAGGCACTTACCGAGGCCGACTTCGCCGATGTCGACAGCTCGCCGGTCCGCTGCCTGGATGGGCAGGCGTCGACGGCGATGGTGCGCGAGATCGACAAGCTGCGCAAGGAGAACGAGTCCCTGGGAGGCGTGTTCGAGGTGCAGGTGTTCGGGCTTGTGCCCGGGCTGGGCTCGCACGTCTCCTGGGAGGAGCGCCTCGACGGGCGCCTCGCAATGGCGATCTGCTCGATCCAAGCGGTGAAGGGTGCGTCGATCGGCGACGCCTTCACGATCGCCGGCGTTCCCGGCTCGCAGGCGCACGACGAGATCTTCTACTCGGCCGAGCGCGGCTACTATCGCGAGACCAACCGTTCCGGCGGTCTGGAGGGCGGCATGACCACCGGCCTGCCGTTGCTTGTGCGCGGTGCGATGAAGCCGCTGCCGACGCTCACCAAGCCGCTGCGCTCGGTCGACACCGAGACCCACGAGCCGGCACAGGCGCTGCGCGAGCGCACCGACTCCTGCACGGTGCCGGCCGCCGGTGTGGTCGCCGAGGCGATGGTGGCGCTCGTGCTCGCCGATGCCTACAGGCGCAAGTTCGGCGGCGACCATGTCGATGATGTGCTGCAGACCCTCGGCGCCTACACAGACCGAATCGGATGGCATTCGTCCTGATCGGCTTCATGGGCGCCGGCAAGTCGACCGCCGCGGGCGAGCTCGCCGCGGCGCTTGGCGGCGAGGCGCGCGACAGCGACGCATTGCTCGAGCAACGCCTCGGCCATCCGGTGGCGCGTGAGTTCGAGCTCCACGGTGAGAAGACGTTCCGCGCGACCGAGGAGGAGCTCGTTTGCGGCCTGCTCGCTGGCGCGGCGCCCGACACGGCGATCGCGCTCGGCGGCGGCAGCGTGCTCTCCGAGCGGGTACGCGCTGCGTTGGACGGCCATGTGACGGTGCTGCTCGACGTCGATCCAGAGACTGCGTGGGAGCGCGTGCACGCCGCAGCGGACGGTGCTGAGCGCCCGCTCGCCCGTGAGCGCGAGGCGTTCCTGTCGTTGCACGCGAGCCGCCGGGCGCTTTACGAGGGGCTGGCGGACACGATTCTCGCGGACCTGCCAACCGGCGGGATCGCGGCCGCGGCGCCCGCCCTGCGCGCGCTCGCAGCAGCTCCAAGCGGCACCAGGCTGCTATGGGCGAGCGCCGCCTCCGGGCAGTACCCCGTGCTGATCGGACGCGGGCTGCTGAGCCTCGACGATGGACAGCTGCAGGCGCTTTGGCCGCTCGATCGCTCGCGCTCGCGGGCGTTCTGCGTCAGCGACGAGACCGTCGGCGCTCTCTACGGAGATCGTCTGGGCGTGCTCGCGGGCAAAGTCGCGATCGCGCCGGGGGAGACCAACAAGACGCTTGCCGGT
The DNA here is from genome assembly GCA_963737025.1 of uncultured Solirubrobacteraceae bacterium. Taxonomy (GTDB): domain Bacteria; phylum Actinomycetota; class Thermoleophilia; order Solirubrobacterales; family Solirubrobacteraceae; genus Palsa-744. The sequence continues at coordinate 462,847 of CAVTRA010000002.1, read as the reverse complement.
GCGGAGCGCGTGTGGGGTGCGCTGATCGCGGCTGAGGTGACCCGAGCCGACCATTTGGTGGCGCTCGGCGGCGGCGTGGTCGGTGACCTCGCCGGGTTCTGCGCGGCGACGTTCCAGCGCGGCGTGCCGATCGTGCACGTGCCGACGACGCTCGTCGCGCAGGTCGACTCAGCCTACGGCGGTAAGACCGGCGTCGACCTGCCGCAGGCCAAGAACTACGTCGGCTCCTACCACCAGCCCGCGGGCGTGCTCGTCGACCCGGACGCGCTCGCCACGCTCCCCGCGGCAGAGCTGAACGCCGGCTGGGTGGAGGTGCTCAAGACTGCGCTGATCGCAGGCGGCGAGCTGTGGAAGAGGGTGGCCGCCGGAGGCGAGGTCGACGAGCGCATGATCTTCGAGTGCGCGCGCACGAAGCTCGCGGTCGTGGCGGACGACGAGCGCGACGCCGGTCCTCGCCAGGTGCTGAACCTCGGACACACGGTCGGGCACGCGATCGAGACCGCCACCGGCTACGCGCGCTACCGCCACGGCGAAGCGGTCGGGCTGGGCCTGCTCGCGGCGCTCGCGCTCTCGGGGCAGGACGAGCTGCGCGAGCGTGCCCGTGCGTTGATGCTCGAGCGGGATCTGCCGGTCACGCTCGAGGGCGTCCCGCAGGAGGCGATCCTCGAGGCGATCGCGCGCGACAAGAAGCGGATCGGAACGCATGTGCCGTTCGTGCTCGTGCGCGCTCCCGGTCAGGTTGAGTTCGGCTGCGAGGTGTCACCCGAGGACCTGCGCGCGGCCGTCGCGGAGCTCGCAGCGTGAGCGCGCCCGCCAACCGCATCGAGGTCCTGCACGGCGTCAACCTCGACCAGCTCGGGCGCCGTGACCCGGCGCTCTACGGCACGCTCACGCTCGCTGAGCTGGAGCAGCGGATCGAACGAGACGCCCGCGAACTGGGCCTGAGCACGCGCTTCTTCCAGACCAACCACGAAGGGCAGCTGATCGAGCACCTGCACTCGTTGAGAGGGCCGCCCAGCCGGGCCGACGCGATCCTGATCAATCCCGGCGCCTGGGGGCACTACGCGTGGGCGATCCGCGACGCGCTGGAGATCGCGGGACTGCCGACGCTCGAGATCCACCTCTCCGATGTGCGCAAGCGCGAGCCGTGGCGGCGCGTGTCGGTCATCGGGGAGCTGTGCTTTGCGACCATCTCCGGGCGCGGCCCCGACGGCTATCGCGAGGCGCTTGAGCTGCTGCGCGACGAGCTGCAAGCGGGGGCGGCTTGAGCGCCGGCGGCGAGCGAGGATCGGAGGCGATCCGCGTGGCGCGACTGGCGGGCGAGTTGGCCGGCATCGAGGCCGACGCGCTGCTGATCGACTCGCTCGTGAACGTGCGCTACCTGACCGGCTTCACCGGCAGCAGCGCCGCGGCATTGGTGGTCGCAGACGGTGCTCGAGACAGGCTCGGCGGCCATCGCTTCCTCAGCGACTTTCGCTACGCGACGCAGTCCGCCGAACAAGTTCCCGATGTCTTCGAGCGCGAGATCGTCACCGGCGATCTGCTCGGGGCGCTCGCCGCCACGCTCGCGGAGGCCGGCGGCAGGCTCGGCTTCGACGACGCCAGCCTCACGGTCAAGCAGCACCAGAAGCTCGAGGAGCTGCTCGGGGGAGATTGGGAGCTAGTCCCTTGCGCCGGCGCCGTCGAGCGGCTGCGCGAGGTCAAGGACGCCGGCGAGATCGCGCGTATCCGCGCCTCTAGCGAGCTCGCCGACGAGGCGTTGCGCACCGTTCTCGAAGACGGCCTCGTGGGTCGCACCGAGCGCGACGTCGCGATCGAGCTGGAGCTGCGCATGCGCCGACTCGGCGCTCAGGCGCCGAGCTTCCCGTCGATCGTCGCCGCCGGTGCCCACGGCGCGCTCCCGCATGCCACGCCGCGCGATGCGGAGATTCCGCCGGACATGCTCGTGACGATCGACTGGGGGGCTCTGCACGAGGGCTACTGCTCGGACTGCACGCGCACGTACGCCACCGGCGAGGCGATCCCCGCGCAGGCCCGCGAGGTCTACGAGCTCGTGCTCCGCGCCCAGCTGCAGGGTCTCGAGGCCGTCAGGGCGGGACTCAGCGGGCGCGAGGTCGATGCAGTCGCACGCGCCGTGATCGAGGCCGGCGGGCATGGCGAGGATTTCGGCCACGGCCTCGGTCACGGCGTTGGTATGGAGATCCACGAGGGGCCGCGCCTGTCGCGGACGGCCGGTGAGGAGCCGCTGCGCGTCGGCAATGTCGTGACGGTCGAGCCCGGCGTGTATCTGCCGGGTGTGCTCGGCGTCCGAATCGAGGATCTGGTGGTCGTCGGCGAGGACGCTCAGGAGGTCTTGACGAGCCTGCCCAAGGCGCTCACCGTTGTTTCCTGAGCTGCCTCTCGAATGGCATTGCTCGCGCTTGTTGGCGGCTCGGGGCCATCGCCATCGCTCGCCGTCTGCCGCCAGCGAGCGGGGAGCCTTCGCGGTGCATAGAGGACAAGTCCAAGGGCGACGGCGAGCGTCAGCGTCCAGGCGAGGTAAAGGGCTGCTTGCCCGTCGGGGCTCAGCCCGCGCGCGGAGACTTCCTCCATCCCGAACCATGGGACCACGACGAGCGCCAACGTCACGAGCGGCAGGCGGCGGCTGGCGTTCAGCGCCTCCCAAGCGAGCAGCGCCAGCAGGAAGGGCAGCATGTAGTACCCAGTGTTCCATGTGTCCAGAACACAGCGGAGCAAGAGCACCAACGCGAGTAGCAGCAGCGCGTCGCGCTCACTCGCCGCGCGCCGGCTGAACCGAGCGCTCGTGGGTCTTGGATCGGTGCGCCGCTGCAGCCACAGAGCCCCCGACAGACAGAGTCCCACCACGATGATTAGCGGGTGGCTGATCGTGCCCGTCCACGCTGGCCCGGTCCGATAGCCGAACTTTGGCGTCCCGAATAGGCCGTGCACGAGGGCGCCGTGCCAGCCGAAGAACCACCACACCTGCCACGGCTGGAAGATTGCGGTATGCGGCGCAGCCGCCGCCTGTGAGCTCGCCAGGAACGCGCCACCCGGTACGAGCGCCAGGGGCGCGAGTAGGATCGCGCTCGCGACAACCGCGCTCGTTGCACAGAGGAAGCCTGACCTGCGTGGGCGAGCCTGCGCCCGCCGGTGAGCGACCTCGGTTTGTGCAGGGAGAGCCAGCAGCACGGGACCAATCGCGATCAGCGCCCACTCCTTGTTTCCGATCGCCAATCCCAGCAGGATTCCGGCCCATACCGGCCGGCCGCGCCCGGCGAGCAGCACCGCGGCCACGCACAGGCACCCGCCCAGCAGTTCCTCGGGATGGCCGACTTCGAGCGCCTCGAGCGTCAGCGGGTTGGCGACGCACACTCCGACGACCACTGCCCGCGCGAGCGTCGAGCGCCCGGCGTTGCGCATTCGCGCGCACAACCACACCGCGAGGATCGCCAGCGCTGCCAGGCACGGGACGGCGACCATCCGGTATACGGCAAGCGCGCCGCCGCCCCACAGGTTGGGAATCAACGCGAACGGCGCGCGCAAGACCAGCGAGCCACCGTAGGCAGGCGTCAGTCTTAGGAACGCGAGCAGGTGCCCTTGCGTCAACGCGTCGTATGCGGGCTTGGCCTCCTGTTCATAGTCGTTCCAAGCAAAGCCGTACAGCCCGAGCCACGCGATCGTTGCGCAGCTTGCCGCAGCTATGGATGCGCACAGGGCGTTCTCGCGCGCGATTCGACGCATGCTTCGGCATCGGCGCCGCCGCGGGCGGGCTTGAGTCGCGCCGAACGGAGTATGTTCGCTGGCGCAACCAGCCCGTCCACGCGCGTAACGAGGAGGTCTCGAACCCCATGCCCTCGCTTCTCGATCTGACCAGTCAGGGCGACGTCGGCACGATCTCCGACGAGTCGAAGCTCTCGTCGGTGACGCTGATGACGCCGCAGCAGCTGTATGAGCTGTGGGAGCGCCAGAACTGGCAATCGCACACGATCGACCTGACCCAGGACCGCCGCGACTGGGAGCAGATGGACGCGGACGTCCGCAGCAAGCTCGCCTGGAACCTGTCGTCGTTCTTCATCGGCGAGGAGCGGGTCACCACGCAGTTCTCCGGCTTGGTGATGGCGTACGAGAGCCAGAGCGAGGAGGCGTTCCTGACCACCCAACAGGTCGACGAGGCACGCCACGCACAGCACTTCAACCGCTTCTACGAGCAGGTCCTGCGCCTCGACGGCACATTCGAGGATCGCCTCGGCCGGGCGCGCGCGGATCTGAACCCGGCGTTCATCGAGATGTTCGACGGCGTGCTCGTCGACTGGGGCCGGCGACTGGTGGAGAGCCCGCGCGACATCGAGGCCAAGGTCGACTTTGTGACGCTCTACCACATGATCATCGAGGGCACGCTCGCGCTGACCGGACAGTGGTTCCTGACCGACTACATGGAGCGCAAGGAGATCCTCCCGGGTTGGGTCGAGGGCTTCAAGCTGATCTCCCAGGACGAGCACCGCCACGTCGCCTACGGCACGTGGTTCCTACGCGAGAAGGCCCAGGACCCCGCGCTCAAGCAGCGCATCGCGGAGCGCGTCGCCGAGCTGATCCCGCTGGCGTCCGCAGTGCTGGTGCCGCCGGGCGAAGACCCCGAGAACTACGCGATCCTCGACTACTCGATGGAGGAAACCAACACGTTCGCGTTCAACGCGCTGAACCGGCGTCTGAAGGTGATCGGCATCGACCTGGCGAGTGTCGCGGCTGCCGCGTAACGCCGGATCAACGCGGCTCGGTTGCCGAGGCTTCGCCGGAGCGCGTCGGCGCCGATACTCATGGCTGCGGCCGCCAGCACCGCGTCGACCGCTCCCACTCGATCGCAGCGAGTGAAGATCTCCAGGCCGTGGTGGCTCGCTACGCCGGAGTGCTCCTATGATGCAGGGCCGTGGCGATCAGCACCAACCAATTCAAAAACGGCAATCACATCGACGTCGAGGGCACCGTTTTCAAGATCCTCGAGTTCCAGCACGTCAAGCCAGGCAAGGGCGGCGCCTTCGTCCGCACGAAGCTGCGCCGAGCCTCCGACGGCAACGTCATCGACAGGACGTTTCGCGCGGGCGAGAAGTTCCGTGCGGTGCGCACTGAGTCGCGAACGATGCAGTTCCTCTATGCGGACGGCGCGGATGCGCACTTCATGGACACCGAGTCATACGAGCAGATCGCGATCCCGGAGACGGCGGTCCAGGAAACGCTGCGCTGGATCACGCCGAGCAGCGAAGTGGACGTGCTGTTCATCGACGACGAGCCTGCCGACGTGCAGTTGCCGAGCGCCGTCGACCTCGAGGTCACGCAGACGGACCCTGGTCTGCGCGGCGACTCGGTGTCCGGCGGCGGCACCAAGCCGGCGACGCTCGAGACCGGCGCGGTGATCCAGGTGCCGCTGTTCGTAGAGCCCGGGCAGCGGATCCGCGTGGACACGCGCTCGGGCGATTACCTCGCGCGCGCCTAGTGTCGTCCCGAGGCGAGCACTAGATGCGCAGAACCGACCAGCGCAGGGCGGCGGTCGTCGCGCTGTACCAGCACGATCTCACCGGCAGGCCCCTGGCGGAGACGCTGCAACCGAACGCGTCGCTGTTCGCGCGCGCGCTGGCCCACGCCGCCGCCGATCGCGCCGAGGAGCTCGACGAGGTGATCGACCGTCATTCCCACGGTTGGTCGGTAGAGCGCATACAGCCGCTCGAGCGCAGCATCATGCGCGTGGCGCTGATCGAGATCCTGCATCCGGACGCGGCCCCTGCGGATGAGCCGATACCACCGGAGGGGGCGATCGAGGAGGCGGTCGAGAGCGCCAAGACCTTCTGCGGCGCGGATGCTCCGGCGTTCGTGAACGGAGTCCTGGGAGCAGTGTTGCGCGAGGTGCGCGAGAATGCGGGGACCCGATGAGCCAGAACCCGAGCGTCGAGCGCCTTGATGAGTTGATCACACGCCTGGAGCGCGCGGGCGAGCAGCTGCGCTCGGGCGAGCTCTCAGCGGACGCGGCCGCGACGATGGTCGAGGATTGCGCTGCGCTGGCGACGCAGGCCGCGGCCGAGCTCGAGCAGCTGACCCGTGCCGAGGTGTCCGTCCCGGCGCCCGGTCAGGACACCCTCCTATAGGCCCCGCTCCTATAGGCACCCCGTCCACCCACCCATCGAACGCCGGCGTCGCGTCCGGCGGCTACCCGGAGCATCTGCGCGAGGAGGTCGAGCGCTATCTCGCCGAGCTGAGGTTTTCGGAGGAGCCGATCACCCAGGGCCTCGACGAGGCGATGCGCTACTCACTGCTCGCCGGCGGGAAGCGCATCCGCCCGGTGCTCGCGTTGGCGACCGCCCGTACGGTCGGGATCGAGCAGCGTGAGGTGCTGCCGCTCGCCGGTGCGATCGAGCTGATCCACACGTACTCGCTGATTCACGACGACCTGCCGGCGATGGACGACGACGCGCTTCGGCGCGGGGCGCCGACATGCCACGTGAAGTTCGGCGAGGACGTCGCGATCCTGGCCGGCGACGGCCTATACGCGGAGGCCTTTCGCCACCTGCTCACGCAGCAGCGCGCCGCGCCCGAGCGGCTGCTCGCCGCGGCGGCCGAGCTCGCCGCCGCGACAGGCGTGAACGGCATGGTCGGCGGGCAGTACGCAGACGTGAAGGCCGACAGCCGATCCGGTCCCGCCGCGCTGCGGCGGCTGCACGAGCTCAAGACCGGACGTCTGATCGGCGCGTCAGTGCTCTGCGTACTACTGTTGTCGGGGATCGAAGACGGAGCACAGACAGCGCCATTCCGCCGGTTCGCCGCGGAGGTGGGCGTTCTCTTTCAGATCGTCGACGACATACTTGATGTGACCGGCACCGATGATGCACTGGGAAAGCCACGAGGTAGCGATGAGCGTCACGGGAAGCGCACGTACGTGAGCGAGTTCGGAATCGAGCGCGCCAAGGAGCTGGCGGCCGAGTCACATCGCACGGCGCGCCAGGCGCTCGCCGAGGTCGCCAGTCGCGCCCCGGGCACCGACGCGACCGCCGAGCTCGAGGGAATCGCCGACTTCATCTACACCCGCACGTCATGAGCCTGCTGGAGAGCATCGACGGCCCTGAGGACCTGCGCAGCCTTTCCGAGCAGGAGCTCGCACAGCTCGCGCAGGAGGTGCGCGAGCACATCATCGATACGGTCGGGGAGATCGGCGGGCACTTCGGTGCGAACCTCGGCACGTGCGAGCTGGCCGTCGCGCTGCACTCGGTGCTCGAGTCTCCGAAGGACAAGATCCTGTGGGACGTCGGCCACCAGGCTTACCCACACAAGGTCCTCACAGGCAGACGCGAGCAGCTCAGCACAATCCGCCAGTACGGCGGCCTGGCGCCGTTCTGCTCGATCGCGGAGTCAGAGCACGACATCATGGGCGCCGGTCACGCATCGACCTCGATCGGCTACGCGGTAGGGATCAAGGAGGGCATGCGCCAGCTCGACGCGGCCGACGCGGATCGGCCGAAGACGGATGGCAAGGTCGTGGCCGTGATCGGCGACGGCGCGATGACCGGTGGCGTGGCGTTCGAGGCGATCGGCCAGGCCGGTGGCCTGGGCACGCCGATCGTTGTAGTGCTCAACGACAACGGCATGTCGATCGCCCCGAACGTCGGCGCGCTCTCGCGCTACTTCAACCGCGTGCGGCTGAACCCCAAGCTGTGGCGGGCGCGCGCCGACATCGAGGGCGGGCTGACACGCCTGCCGATCGGCATCGGCGCCGCGTTCGAGCGCCTGGGGCCGCATCTGAAGGAGTCGATCAAGGCGTTCTGGGCGCCGGGCCTGTGGTGGGAGGAGCTCGACTGGGCCTACATGGGTGTGATCGACGGCCACGACGTGCGCGCGCTGCGCGAGGCACTGCGTGAGGCGCTCGCGGCACAGCGCCCGGTCGTCGTGCACATCGCGACGGTCAAGGGCAAGGGCTTCGCGCCAGCCGAGGAAGGCGGGCTCGAGGGCATGGAGCAGTGGCACGCGGCCAAGCCGAAGTCGATCCTCAACGGCTCGCCCACCCGGCCGGCGACGGTCGCCGACGGCCGGGGCAAGAAAACCGCCGCGCCACCGCCGCAGTACACGCAGGTGTTCGGCGAGGCGCTGCTGCGCGAATGCGAACGCGACGAGCGCGTCGTGGGCATCACCGCCGCGATGAACTCGGGCACCGGGCTGAGCATCCTGCAGAAGGCGATGCCAGAGCGCTACTTCGACGTCGGCATCGCCGAGCAGCAGGCGATCCTGTTCGCCGCCGGTCTCGCGCTCGAGGGGGTGAAGCCCGTGGCGGCGATCTACTCGACCTTCCTGCAGCGCGCCTACGACCAGATCGTTCACGACGTGTGCCTGCAGCGATTGAACGTCGTCTTCGCAATGGACCGCGCGGGCCTGGTCGGCGACGACGGACCGACGCACCACGGCGCGTTCGACATCGCCTATCTGCGCTGCCTGCCGAACATCGTGCTGATGGCCCCACGAGACGAGGCGATGCTGGTGAACATGCTGCGCACCGCGATCGAGTACGACGACGGGCCAATCGCCCTGCGCTACCCGCGGGGCGAAGGCGAAGGCGTGGAGCTGCCGAGCAAGCCGCGAGCGATCGCGATCGGCACCGGCGAGATCCTGCGGGAGGCCGACATCACGCCGGACTCCGCGCGGGACGGGCGCCGGGTGGCGCTGATCGGCTACGGGAGCGGCGTCGGCAAGGCGCTCGCGGCCGCCGAGGAGCTGTGCCGCCACGAGATCGCGGTGACCGTCGCGGACGCGCGCTTTGCAAAGCCGATCGACGCCGGTCTGATGGCGCAGCTGGCCGCCGAGCACGACCTGCTCGTGACCGTCGAGGAGGGTGTGCTCGCCGGCGGCTTCGGCTCGGCGGTGTGGGAGACGCTCAACGACGCCGGCGTGAGTCCCCGCATCCTGCGCGTCGGGCTGCCCGACAAGTACGTGACGCACGGCAAGCCTGCGTTGCTACACGAGGAGGTCGGCTTCACCGGCGAGCGCATCGCCGAGCGCGTGGTTGCAGCGCTGTCCGACCACGGTCCCCGAGGCACGATCCGCGGAAGCCGCGGCGGATCTCAAGGGACCGGCCCAGCGGTCGTCGGGGCCTGAGCAGCGGATCCCGTTAAATGAAACGGCCCGCCGGGGAGAGCGGGCCGCTTCGGGAGGAGGGATTCAGGAGAGTAGGTGCTGCGCTCCCGATCGATAACCATGATGCCGCGCGCCGGCCCGCCCGTGTGTGACATCGATCACAGAGGAGCCGGCTGGTCGCCTGCTTGCAACTCCGGTGGACGCATCCGGCACCGCGGCCACTTGTGTGTAAGGGTTCCCGGGCGATGGGCAAGCAGCGTCTCGACACCCTGCTGGCGGAGCGTGGGCTGTTTCCGTCACGCAGCCGGGCTGCCGCGTCGGTGATGGCCGGTGAGGTGTTCCTGACGCCTGGCGAGACCGCGGTCTCCTCCGGAGAGCGCCGCGCAGCCAAGCCGGGCGAACTGGTCGACGAGCAGACGCAGGTCAGGGTCTCCGAGCGCCCGGCGTTCGTCTCGCGCGGTGGCATCAAGCTCGCCAACGCGCTCGCCGCGTGCGGCCTGGAGGTAGAGGGCAGGCGCGCCCTGGACGTCGGTGCCTCGACGGGCGGCTTCACCGACTGTCTGCTGCAGCGGGGCGTACGCGAAGTGATCGCCGTGGATGTCGGCTACGGGACGCTGGACTATCGCCTGCGCAGCGATCCTCGGGTCGCGGTACTGGAGCGCACCAACGCACGCGCGCTAACGGCACAGATGCTGCCGGCGGCGGTGGTGGGCCCCGACAGGCCACCCGACCTCGCGACGGTCGACGTGTCGTTCATATCGGTGAGCAAGGTGCTCGGAGCTGTGCTCGGCTGCCTCGAGGGCGGCTACGACGTGCTGGCGCTGGTCAAGCCGCAGTTCGAGCTCGGACGTGGCCGTGTCGGCAGCGGCGGCGTCGTACGCGCGGGCGATGACCGGCGCGAGGCGCTGCTGGCCGCAGGCGAGAGCGCGCTCGCCCTGGGCGCGGCGATCATCGGCTACTACTCCTCGGGCCTGCCCGGCCCGAAGGGCAACCGCGAGACGTTCATGTGGCTGACCGATCCCGACGGGCGAGGCGCCCACGCAGCTACGCGCGAGGCAAGCGAGCTCGAGCGCCTGGCACGGGAGGTCGAGCCGTGAGAGAGATCACGGTCTTCACCCACCGACGTCCCGACGGCACGGTCGCGGCGCTCGAGTTACTCGCGGCACGAGCGGCCGAAGCCGGCGTTACGCTGCGTGCGGACGCGGAGGAGACGCATAAGCACGGCTTGGTCGCCGGTCCGGGATTGACGGTGGACGCCCCCGCGAAGGACGACGTCGAGCTGTGCATCGTGCTCGGCGGCGACGGCACGATCCTGCGTGCGCTGCAGCGATACGCGGGCACACAGGTGCCTGTGTTCGCAATCAACTTCGGCGAGATCGGCTTCCTCGCGACCGTCGAGCCGGAGAACATCGAGGACGGGATTCGTCGCGCGCTGAGCGGCGACTTCGAGCTGCTGCGGCTGCCCGCGATCGTGCTCGACGGCTTCGACGACCGCTCGCAGGCCGCCGCGCAGACGGCGATCAACGACGTCGCGATCCACCGCAAGGTCGGCGAGCGCGTCGCCGAGCTCGCGTACTCGCTCGACGGCGAGGAAGCCGGCAGCGTGCGCTGCGACGGGCTGGTGGTGGCGACGCCCGCAGGATCCACCGGCTACAACCTCGCCAACGGCGGTCCGGTGATGGCATGGGGGGTGGAAGGGTTCGTCGTGTCGTTCATCGCGCCGCACTCGATGAGCGCGCGGGCGCTCGTGGCGGCGCCCGACGATCGCCTGACGATCTACAACCGGTCGCTGGACCCGCTGGATGTCGCCGTCGACGGGCGTCCCGCCGGCGAGATCCCCGCCGGCGGACGGATCGAGGCGCGCTTCGTCAACGACGTCGGCACGATCGCCCAGCTTCCGGGCTCCTCGTTCTATCGCCGGCTGCGCGAGAAGTTCGGCCGTCTGGCGAGCTGACAGCCGGGGGTCGAAGGAGCCGCAAGCCGCGGGGTGGAGTCAGGCTACCTGTGCGTCGCGCCGCTCGACAGCGGTGTCCTCAGCGCCACCACCGGTGCGCTGCATCGAGGCGATGAACTCGTCGAGCTGTGTCCGCGAGAAGCGCCGCTGCCCGCCCGGCGTCCTGTAGCAGTCGATGTGGCCCGCGTCCGTCCAGCGGCGCACGGTTGCAAGCGAGACGCCCACGTAGCGGGCGGCCTGTGAGCTGGTGAACACGAGCTGGCGCTCGTTCCGTGGCTGTGCGGGCGGGATGGACATGGGAGGCATTTGCTGGCCGTCGGTCGGTTGGCGGGCCAAGAGCTTCTTCGTCCGAAAGCTCCGAGAACTTGAGCCGCGGCGAGGTTTGTGGGCGTTTGGACCGCACTTTGCGTCATAAGCGAGGCGATACGGAGCTGCAAGCAAAGGTGCAAAGGTGCGCAAACTGGACATTTGCGAGCAATCCGTCTAGTATCTGCGCGAACCTACTCATACGTACGAAGGTATGTGCGGAGCTGCGGGCGCTCGAACCCATTGTGGTGGTGGCGCCCACCGCTGAAGCCCGCTCAGCGACCTGGAGGCCACGATGGCTGAATACCGCTGCAATTAGGATTCTGAGCACGACTCGAGGGCTCTTGCGGACGCAAGGGCCCTCGCTCGTTGCGTCCAGGTTCAGGCGCCTGCGCGAGAGCGGGGCGTCGGGGTTGTTGAGGCCCTGGGTGTGGTGGGGCCGTCTGCCAGATCCCGTACCCGCCGCTCGAATTCAAGTTCCGTCTCGAAGTCGGCCGGGTGAGCGAAGGCGTCGCCTTCGCGCTCGATCATCGTGACGAACGCCTCGACGAGCTCCGGATCGAACTGCCCATTGCGCGCGCCGACCCGCAGCTCCTCTAGAGCTTCATGCGGCGGTAGCTTGGAACGGTAGGTTTCGCGCGCGACGAGTGTGTCGTACGTTGAGCAGATCGCCAGTATCCGCGACGTCAACGGGATCTCCTGGCCGATCAGCGCAGCTGGATATCCACGCCCGTCCATCCGCTCGTGGTGATGGAGGATGGCCTCGGCGACCGGCCCGTATCCGTCAAGGGCGCCTACCAAAATTGCCCCCTCCTGGGGGTGATTCTTGACGATCGCGAGATCCTCGCCCTGGACCTCGGTTGCGTGCAGAACGCGGTCCGGCCATGTGAACTTACCGATCTCGTGCAGGAGCCCGGCGGCGCGCACGATGTCGCGCTCGTCCTCGGTGCAGCCGAGGTCGGTGGCAAGCGCGGTCGCATAGGTTGCGACGGCGGCCGCGTGGCGACCGGTTGTCTCGTCGCGCATGCTGAGTGCGCGAACGAGCGTGCGGAGAACGCCGAGCTGCAGGCCAACGAGCTGGCGCGAGCGAGCCTGGAGATGCTCGGCTCGCTCCTCGGAGCGCAGCAGCGCGACGGTCAGCCGCTGGAAGATGAAAAGCACGACGATGGCGGCAATGAGCATTGGCAGCCCTGCCCCTTCGTAAGCGACGACCAGAATCGTCGCCAGGGCGCCCGCGGCGAGCTCTCCAGGAAGCAGAGGCACGAATTCGGGCAGCTGCCGCGTGAGCGGACGTCCTCCCTCGACGAACTCGTTCACGCCGACGAGGATGAAGTTCGCGATGAGCGTGAGGACGAACACGAAGAGCACGATCAGTCCGAACATTGCGCCGTCGCCGGCCTGGCCGCTGTGAAGGACGTGCAGTGCACCGCCGATGCGCTGCATCAGGAACCCACCGCCGAATGCAACCGCGGCAAAGCTCACGATGTTGTTGATCCATCCGGCGCCACTCGGGCGGCGTTTGAGAGCGTTGATCGTCATCGCGACCACCCCACACGCTGCCGCGGGCGTCGGTCCCAGCAGCGCCATCGCGAGGACGATCGCGACGGTGGAGGCGGTCAGCGCGCCGTCGCTGAGCTCGACCGTGAAGCGCTCGCCGAGGAGCGCCAACACCGCGAGCACGGCCACGAGCGCCGCGGGATGCCATTCTCCAGCGCTTGACACAAGAACTGCCGCCACTGCGACGGCGGCGAGCAGCAGCACCTCCGCGGCGATAAACAGGCCTCTGAGGAGTCGTAGCGTTGGCATCGGCCTCGTCGTACTTAACGACCGACACGGCGTAGGCCTTGAGGGGCACGCGGCCCGGGTCTGTCCGGGGCTACTTCGCATGCACCTCAGGCGCGGCGGGCTGTTCGCGTCCCAGTCCTGCGGCCTCTGACGGCTCGACGACGCCGTCGTCGCCTGCGCGCGTTGGGTTGCCACCACGTACGGAGCGCAGCAGGACGAGCGCAGCGAGCGCTGTGCATACGCCGACGATCAAGAACGCTACTCGTGGGTTCGTCAGCACGACGAGCAGTCCGCCGAGCGGTAGCCCGATGAGGGGGCACAGCGCGCTGATCGATTCGACGGCACCCATGAGGCGACCATGGAGGTTCGGGGGCGTTTGGATCTGTACGAGGCTGAAGAGCGACGGCAGCTCGGTCCCGTTGCCGATTCCTCCGACGAGTGCGGCGCCGCACGCGAGCAGCAGCGACGGCGCAAAAGCGAACCCGGCATAGCCGAGGCCGACCGCGAGCGTGCCCCCACTCAAGAGATAGCCGAGCGGTCTCTTGAGCGAGCGCGCGAAGAAGACACTGCCGATGACGGTGCCCGCACCCCAAGTGGTCAGCAGCAGGCCGAAGCCGCGGGCTCCGGCGTGAAGCGTCTCTTTCGCGTACGCGAGCTCGATCGGGGCACCGGTCTCGAAGAAGACGAACGCGACCATCTCGGCGAGAAGCAGCATCCGCAGCGCGGGCGTCTCGTTGATGTATCGCCAAGCCGTTCTGAGGCGATGTCGGACTGTGTCCGACCCCGCCTCGTCGATGTGCGGTCGCAGGTCGGTCAACAGCGCTGCACAGATCAGGAACGAGACGACGTCGACGATCAGCGCCGCGGGGGCGCCGGCGCCGGCGACCAGGATGCCAGCGATGACGGGGCCTGAGACGAACGTTGCCGAGAAGGCCACGTTGAGCGCGGCGTTCGCGGCGCGCTCGGCGTCCCCGGCCGCGGCCGCGGCTTGCGGATCGTCTTTTTCCGAGCGAAGTCCTACGGCCTCCTCGCGCGCTACTCGTGCAACCTCGGCCCGGAGCAGCGCCTGTGCGGCGCGCGCGGCCGTTCCGTCCAGCGTCACTAGCACGAGCAGCGCTGGAAGCGAGAACTGCGAGACAAATATGACGAGGCCGGTCGTGGCGAGTGCCTCGAACACGTACAGCCCGCTCAGCTCACCGCGCCGACGCGACGCCTCGACCCGAGCGACGAGGCCCGGCACGGCAAACGCGGGGAGCGCCTGCGCGGCGGTCAGCATCGCGGCAACGGCGAGTGCGTTGTGCGTGTGTTCGTAGACGGCCACCATCAAAGCCACGATCCCGATCCACGTGCCGACACGGTTGACGGTGTACGCGACGATGATCCGGCGCAGCCTCCGAGAGCCAAGCGCGAACTTCACGCCGGCCAAGCTAGCGCCTGGCTCGGGTGGGGTCCACTACCGGTGGCGCTCGTTCACCGGATGTCCAGGCTCTGCGAGTCGGTCCTGGCGAGGCGCTACCGTCCATCGCATGGACGCTGGTACGCCCGGGGTGACGCGACCGATCGACGTGATCATCGCCGACGACCACGCCGTCGTGCGTGATGGCATCCGCGCGGTGCTCCAGCGCGAGGGAGGCGAGTTCCGGGTCGTGGCAGAAGCGGCGGATATCCCGTCGATGATCCGCGAGGTGCGCGAGCACAAGCCGGACCTGCTGACCCTTGATCTGACGATGCCTGGCGGCTCGAGCCTTGGGGCGCTGCCGTCCTGCTTCATCTCCCATCCCACGCTCGCGGTGGCGATCTTGACGATGCGCGAGGACCCGGAGTACGCTCGCCAGGCCCTCCGCGCGGGGGCGCGCAGCTACGTCCTCAAGGAGGCGGAGCCCGCCGAGCTGCTGCAGGCCTTCCGCCTAGCCGTCGCCGGGGGCAACTACCTGCACCCGCGCCTTGGCGCGCTGATGGCGACCGGCGAGGACGGCGGGACCGACGGCGTGGTGCTGAGCGAGCGCGAGCGCGAGGTCGTGCGGCTGATCGCCAACGGCTACACCAACCCGGAGATCGCCGAGCAGCTGAACGTCGCCGAGCGCACGGTCAAGACCTACAGGGCCCGCGCGATCGAGAAGCTGGGGTTCTCCTCGCGCGCGGAGATCACGGCGTACGTGCGCCGCACCGGCCTCGCCGACTGAGCGGCTCTCCGGGCAACAGTTCGGGGCGTAAGCTCAGAGCGTGTCCACGACGCCGAACCTGCCCGCCGAGGGCTACCGCCTGACCGACATCTCGCCGCGGGCCTTCCAGCACCCGGCCGACCGCGCGGCAACGGCGGCGCTCGGCTCGATCCCGTATCTGGACAAAGTCGTGCGCAAGCTGATCGAGCTCGGCTATGAGCGCGCGCTGCGCCAGAGCTTCCTCGGCTCCTCGGTGCGGCTTTCGGAAGAGCAGCTTGGCGAGGTGTGGCGCGAGCACGCCATCGCCTACGCGACGCTCGACATGGCGGACGTGCCGGACCTGTACCTGACCCAGTACCCGGCGCCCAACGCGCTGGCGATCGGCGCCCGCCGGCCGATCGTCGTCGTTCAGTCCGAGCTCGTGCACCTGCTCGACGGTGCGCAGCGACGCGCTGTGTTCGCGCATGAGGCCGCGCATATCCTCTCCGATCACCAGCTCTATCGCACCGCGCTCGCGATTCTCGTGCTGCTGACGCGCAGCTCGCGGCTGCCGCTGCCGCTGGGGCCGGTCCGCTCCGCGCTGATGGAGTGGGGACGTGCGACGGAGCTCAGCGCCGACCGCGCCGCTGCGCTGGTGACGCGCGACCCGCTCGTGGTGTGTCGCACGCTGATGTCGCTGGCTGCGGGAGCGATGGTCGCGGAGCTCGATCTCGACCTGTTCATGCGCCAGGGGATGGATTACAAAGACCAGGGTGGCGGGCTCGAGCGCCTGACCAGGCTGATGCTCGACCTCGGCGTCACCCATCCGATGCCGGTCAAGCGCACGCACGAGCTGATGGCGTGGGTGCACTCAGGTGAGTTCGATCGCATCGTCGACGGCGAGTATCCGCGACGCGGCGAGCCAGTCGACGCCCGCGCCGACGGCAGCGAGGCTGTTTCGTTCTACGCCGAACGCATTCGCGACGGCTTCCGCGACGCGGGCGAGTCGATCAACTCGGTCGGCAAGCAGCTCGCCGGGTGGCTGCGCGGCGCCGGCGGCGAGGACGGCGAGCTCGGCGAGGACCCGGCGCCGGCGCCGTCAGCTGCCGAGTAAGGGCAGGGCGGTGCTTACAGCACGGCGGGATGTCGCCCCTATGAGGTGTGCTGGCGCTCGACGGCGGCCGCGGGGCGTCCCGCCAGCGGCACCGTCAGGCGCATGATCGTGCCGCGTTCGGGCGCGCGGGCCCATTCGAGCTCGCCGCCCACGAGCTCGGCGCGCTCGCGCATGCCGGACATGCCGAAGCCGCCCTCGAGCCCGTCGCCGCGCGGACCGAGCTGGGCGGTGTCCGGCAGGCCGCGCCCATCGTCGGTCACGGACGCCTGGACCGCGCCGTCGCGTGCGATCACGCTGATATCCGCTTTCGTCGCCTGCGCGTGGCGGCTGACGTTCGTGAGCGCCTCCTGGATGACCCTGTAGATCGTGCTCTCGAGCTCGGCGTCAAGGCGCCGGTCCCCGTTCTGCGCGGCCGCGTCGTTCTGGCTGTCGGAGATTGCGCTGAGATCGATCTCCGTCTTGACCTCCAGCCCGTCGATCGCCTGCGCGCGCCTGGCGAGTGCCTCGAGCGCGGCCGCCAGCCCGAGATCGTCGAGCGCAGCGGGGCGCAGCTCGGTGATCAGATGGCGCAGGCCGTCGATCTCGGTGCCAAGGCCCTCGAGCGCGGCCTCCACGGCGGCGCTCAGCGCCTCCTTGTCGTCGAGGTCGCGGGCGTTGGCGAGCTGCAGGCGCAAAGCGCCGATGCCCTGGATGCTCTCGTCGTGGATCTCGCGCGCCCAGCGTGTGCGCTCGCGCTCGCGCGCCTCCAAGCCGTAGCGCAGACGTTCGATCTCGACGGAGCGCTCAGCTGCCAGGCGCTGCGCGACGCTCGATGCGAAAGCGCTCAGCGCCTGACGGTCCGGGTCACGGAAGCCTCCCTGCTCGCGCAGCACGATCACCATGCCGCCTCCATGCGTCTCCATGTTCAGCGGCTCGACCAGCACAGCGCGCGCCTCGAGTCCGAGTTCGTGCAGCCATGCGGCCTCCTCGCCACGGGGACGATCGAGCGACACCGCCTTGTCCTGCAGGTAGAGCGCCCCGAGCGCGCTGCCCTGCACCGGCGTGATTCGCAGCCGCGGCGACGCCGCGCCGCTGCTCGCCGCCACGCGCAGCTCGCCGCGCTCCTCGATCACCATGAGCAACGTGCTCGCGTCGAGCAACGCCAAGCCGCGGTCGGCCATCAACCGCAGCAGCCACAACTCTGATCCGGAGAGCACAGGCGGGATTATGGACCGCCGGCGCGGATGCGCGCCGTGGTCGGGTCCGGCGGTTGGCGAGGGGACGGCGTGGCGCTGGTGGGGGCGGGCGGATCGGTGGCTAGGTGTGTGGGCGCGAGGGTGGGCTCGTGGTCCCCGTTCACGCCACGCATCGCCGCGCGCGCGTGTCCTACCATCGCCTCCGCGCTCACGTCCCCCTGCCAGGCCGCCAGCCCAACCGAGATCTCGAGCGGCTGGCGCGTGCCGCCCGCTTCGATCTTGATCGTACGCAACCGCTCGAGAGCACGGCGCGCGACGATCTCTCCGCGCGGGCCGTCGGCGCCGGGCAGGACGATCAGCAGGTCCCTATCCGGCTCCTGCTCCTCGCCGCCGTCGCGGCCGATGCGCCCGACACGGTCGAAGCGACGCAGCTCACGCCGCAGAGCGCCCGTGATGTAGTCGATCGCCTGCTCGCGCAGCTCGCCGCCATGCTCGCGGGCCATCTGCTCGAGGTTGTCGATCACGAGCACCAGGCAGCTCAGGCGCGTGCCGAAGCGTTCGGCGCGACTGATCTCCTCCTGGAGACGATCACTCATTGCGGCCGCCGTCAGGCGCTCCAAAGCCTCCGGCTGGAGCCGATCGGAGCGCGGATTGTGGTCTCTGGCAGCCATGCCTGTAGCGGACGAGTGTACGCCCGGGTGATCGGTCCTTCCTGGACCGCTCCTACGATTATGCCCGCCCGCCGGCGTCCCGACAAGGCGCGCACGCGCGCCATCGCGAGTGCAGGCGCCGGCATGCCTAGCCGTGGCAGCGCCGTCGCGATCCGTCCCCGCGCGCTGGTAGACCACCTGGGGTGCTGCAAGAGCTGCGTGTCGAGAATCTGCTGCTGATCGAGGAGGCCCAGCTACGCCTGGCGGGGGGATTGAACGTGCTCACGGGGGAGACCGGAGCCGGCAAGACAGTGCTGGCGCACGCCCTCGACCTGCTGCTCGGCGGCCGCGCACGGCCGGGGATCGTCCGCCCTGGGGCAGGCGAGGCGTACGTCGAGGGGATCTTCGATCTGCCCGAGTGGCTGCGCGAACAGCTCGGCGATCGCGTCAGCGCCGACGCCGAGGAGCTTGTGCTGGCGCGTCGTGTCGGCGCCGACGGACGCACCCGCGCCTACCTGGGTGGTCGCTCGGCAACGGTCGCGGAGCTGCGCGACGTGGCGGGCACGCTGCTGGCCTTCTACGGTCAGCACGAGCACCGCAAGCTGACCCTTTCGGGCGCGCAGCTGGAGATCCTTGACAGCCTCTGCGCCGGCGACCACCAGTCCCGCCTGCGAGCGTGCGCGGACGCGTTTGCGCAGACGCGGCTGTTGCAGGCGCGACTGGAGGAGCTGCGCGAGCTCGCCTCCCAACGCGAGCGCGAGCTCGACCTGCTCGAGTACGAGCTCGCGGAGATCGACGCGCTCGGCCCCGACGAGCGCGAGCACGAACAGCTGTTGGCGGCCCGCGAGCGCCTGCGTCGCAGCGACGCGCTGCGCTCGGCGGCCGGCGCTGGCGCCGACGCGCTGGTTCCCGACTGGGGTGAGGCCACCGGCGGGGCTCAGCTCGCCGCGGCGGCGAGCGACGCGCTGGACGCCGTCACCGGTGTCGACCCTGCGCTGGACGCCCTCGGCGAGCGCATGCGCGCGCTCGCGATCGAGTCTCACGATCTCGCCGGCGAGCTGCGCGAGTACTGCGAGCGGTCCGCCACAGATGGCCTCGAGGCTCTCACCGAGAGGCTCGGCGCGGAGGTCTCGCTGGACACCCTCGAAGAGCGCCTGGCCGCGATCGAACGACTAGCGCGCAAGCACGGTGGCAGCGTCCGGGCGGTGCTGCAGTACGAGCTGCAGGCCCGTGCGCGCCGCGACGAGCTCGCCGGCGCCGAGGTCGCGTTCGCGCAGGCAACCGAGCAGCTGAACGACGCCCAGGCGGCGCTCGAGCGCCATGTGCTGTCGGTGCGCCGCTCGCGAGCAGCCGCCGCGCGTGGCTTCGCGGTCGCGGTCGGCGAGCAGCTGAGGGCCCTCGCGATGGCCGAGGCGAGCTTCGACGTCGTCCTCGAACCGCGCGAGCCCGGCCCGGCCGGCGGGGACGCGGTCGAGTTCATGATCGCGCCGAATCCTGGCGTCCCCGCGGGGCCGCTTCGCGAGATCGCATCCGGCGGAGAGCTCTCGCGCGTGATGCTCGCGATCATGAGCGTCGCCGCTGGCTCGGCAGCCGGCGCGACGCTGATATTCGATGAGGTCGATGCCGGCATCGGCGGCCAGACCGCACGCGCGGTCGGTGCGCGGCTGCGCGAGCTCAGCGAGCGCAGACAGGTGCTGTGCATCACCCATCTCCCGCAGATCGCCTCGCTCGGCGCGCGACACTTCTCGATCGTCAAGGACACCAGCGCCGAGCCGACGCGTACCAGCGTCGTCGAGCTCGGCGAGGGCGATGTCGTCGCGGAGCTCGTTCGCATGCTCGGCGCAGACACCGACGATACGGTCGCGCGGCGTCACGCCCGCGAGCTACTCCGCGCCGCCTAAGGCGTCCGTGGACGCTGCGCGATACTGCGTCCTCGATCGCTCGTGTGTTGGCCGGTTCGGGGATGCGAGCGCGAAGCGGGAGTGTCTCCCGGTCCGGCACACTTCGCTCACTGCGTCCTTGTCTCGCTTGGTCCACGAACGCCTTATCGCTGACTAGGAAAGCCGCTGCACGCGCCGCGTTTTGCCGTCGTGGGCGTTACTCTCGCAGCTGTGGCTGCAACGCGATCGATGGAGTCCGAGCTCACGACGGTTGACACGGTCGTTGGGCCGATCCGGCCCGGCAGGCGCACGAAGTTGCTCGTCGGACACCTGGTGCGCGGCGACGTCGCGCTGATCGATCACCTGGACATCGACCGTGTCTCGGCCGAGGAGCTGATCGCGGCGGGCGCTGTCGCGGTGCTCAACTGCAGCCCGTCGTCCGGCGGGTCATACCCGAACCTGGGTCCGCAGCTGCTGGTCGAGGCGGGAATCCTGCTCGTCGACCTGCCCGACGACTCGCTGTTCGCGGCGGTCTCCGACGGTGATCCCGTGACGATCCGCACGATTCCACCGAGCATCGCGCTCGACGACGGCGCCGCGCGCGCTCCGCGCGCGGAGATCCGCCGCAAGGGGGAGGTGCTGACGCGCGGCGACATTCTCGACCTCGAGCGGGTGTATGCCGACACGGAGGCACGGCGACGCGAGATCGGCGAGGCGCTCGAGCGCTTCGCGCAGAACACGATCGAGCACATGCGCGAGGAGCGCGAGCTGCTGGCGGGAAGGATCGAGCTGCCGCGTTTCGCGACCGACTTCCGCGACCGCTCGACGCTGGTCGTGGTCCGCGGTGTCGGGCACCAGCGCGATCTGCGCGCGCTGCGCCCGTTCATCCGCGACATGCGCCCTGTGATCGTCGCTGTCGACGGCGGCGCCGATGCGCTGCTCGAGGTTGGCCTGCAGCCGAGCATGATCGTCGGCGACATGGACTCCGCCGGGGAGGCGGCGCTTCGCTGCGGCGCCGAGCTCGTCGTGCACACCTACCCGGACGGGGAGGCACCCGGGCGCCACCGCCTGGAGCAGCTCGGTCTGCCGTTCAAGCTCGTACCGGCTCCCGGCACCAGTCAGGACGTGGCGCTGCTGATCGCCGCGGAGAAGGGCGCTCGCCTGATCGTGTCGGTTGGCTCGCAATTCAACCTCGTCGACTTCCTCGATCGCAACCGCAAGGGCATGTCCTCGACGTTCCTCACGCGCCTGCGCATCGGGGAGATCCTGGTGGACGCCAAGGGCGTCAGCCGCCTGTATCGGCCGCGGCCGGGGCTGACTCCGCTGCTGCTCGTGATCGCCGCTGGGCTGCTCGCGATAATCGCCGTCGTGTGGGAGACGCCGGCGCTGCGTGACGTGGTCGAACTGCTGTGGCTGCAGCTGCGGCTGCTTCTCGGCCTCGGCTGACCGGCCTCACGGACGCACATGTTCGACTATCGCTACCACGCGCTGTCCCTCGCCGCTGTCCTGCTCGCGCTGATGATCGGCGTGCTCCTCGGCGTCGCGATCGGCGACTCAAATCTCGTCTCCTCGGCCAAGAACGGCATCGTTCACAACCTCAACTCCGAAGTCGGACAGGCGCGACAGCAGGCCGGCCAGCTCCAGGCGCGACTCACCGACGAGGAAGCGTTCGTCAACGGTCTGTACCCGCTCTCTGTGCACGAACTGCTCGCCGGACGCACCATCGGACTGGTATTTCTGGGTGGCTCCTCCGACCAGGTCGACGGGCTCGTGCGCACCGCCATTGCGGCGGCCGGCGGGAACGTGACGACCGTCGTGGCTGTGCAGGAGCCGCTCAACATCGCCGGGATAGCCCACGAAGCGGCGGGCACCCACTACGCCTCGCTGGGCACCTCGACGAAGCTCACAGAACGCCTCGGCAACCTGGTCGGCCGCCAGCTCGTCAGCGGCGGACCGGCCGTCGGCCGCGAGCTCGTCAACCGCGTGCGCGCAAGCCTGTTCAGCGCCTTCGACGGGCAGCTCACACGCCTCGAAGGCCTCGTAGTGATGCGCGCCGAACCGACCGGGATGAGCACATCGCAGAGCGAAGCCGTCGCTGCGTTCGAGTCCGGCCTGCTCGTGGGCGTAGCCGCCGCCAACGTGCCGGCGGTCGGCGTCGAGCTGAGCGGCACGCAACCGTCGCAGATCCCGTGGTACCGGGGCAAGGGCATCTCGAGCGTCGATGATGTCGACAACCTCGCCGGACAGGCGGCGCTGGACTATGCGCTCGCCGGCGCCCGCGGCAGCTTTGGCATGAAGTCGACCGCCAGCTCGCTGTTGCCGAGCGTCACCTCGACGAGCGCCGGCCAGCCCTGAGCCTGTCCGCGCATATCCGCGCGCGCCGGTAGCTTCCGCGCATGCACGCCCTGCCATTCGTGGTCGCGCTGGCGGTTGCGGTAATCCTGGCTCCGGCGCTGCTGCGCGGATTGCGCGACGCAGGACATACGCGCGCCAACTACCGCGGTCGCGCGCTGCCGTTTCCATTCGGTGTGCTGATCCTTGCGGCGTCATCGATCGCGTTGGTCCCGCTGACGCTGCTGGCGCGTCTTGCCTCCACGGACGTCTTCCACCCCGAGCTGCTGCCGATCGCCGTATACGCCCTCGGCGTGCTCGCGCTCGGGCTGCTCGACGACACGCTCGCCGGCGATGGCCAGCGAGAGCGCTCGCGCGGCTGGCGCGGACACGGTGCCGCGGCGCTGCGCGGCGAGCTCACGACGGGCACGTTGAAGGCCGTCGGCTCGCTCGGGTTGGCGCTGCTGGCGACGAGCTACCTGGGACTGTCGAACGGCCGCTGGCTGCTGGCGACCGGGGTGCTCGTGCTGGCCACCAACGCGTTCAACCTCCTCGACCTCCGTCCCGGGCGCGCCACCAAGGCGTTCGTGCTGCTGGGCGCGGGAGTGACCATCGGCTCGGCAGATGTGCGTCCGCTGTGGGCGCTCGGGCTGTTCGTCGGCCCCGCGCTGGTTGCCGGCGCGTATGACCTGCGCGAGCGGGTGATGCTCGGCGACACCGGCGCCAACCTGCTCGGGGCGCTCGCCGGCCTGTGGCTGGTCCTCACGCTGTCAACCACCGGACAGCTGATCGCGCTGGCGCTGCTCGTCGCGATAACCCTCTACGGCGAGCTGCGCTCGATCTCCGCGCTGATCGAACGGACGCCGGGATTGCGCCAGCTGGACGCCCTCGGCCGCCCCTAGACGCGGCTGGGCGGAAAGACCCCGCTCCGTGCGCGCTTCTGAGGCCAGCGGGCCGACACCCGGCACGGGAGCATCCACTCCGTCGGCTACTCTGAAAACTACTTCCTCGATGAGCTTGCACTACTCCGACCGCCACGCCCAGGCGCCCAGCAAGACCCGGTTCATCTTCGTGACCGGCGGTGTTGTCTCCTCACTCGGCAAGGGGATTGCGGCGGCCTCGATCGGGCGGCTGCTCGTGTCACGCGGGCACACGGTCGGCCTGCAGAAGTTCGACCCCTACATCAACGTCGATCCCGGGACGATGTCGCCCTACCAGCACGGTGAGGTGTTCGTGACGGAGGACGGGGCCGAGACCGACCTCGATCTCGGCCACTACGAGCGCTTCACAGACGCCAACACGAGCCACGCCTCGAACGTCACCGCCGGCGGCATCTACGACACCGTCATCCGGCGCGAGCGACGCGGCGACTACCTCGGCGGGACTGTGCAGGTGGTGCCGCACATCACCGACGAGATCAAGCAGCGGGTTGCACTGATCGCCGAGTCCTCAGACGTGGACTTCGTCGTCACCGAGATCGGAGGCACGGTCGGCGACATCGAGTCGCTGCCGTTCCTCGAGGCGATCCGCCAGTTCCCCGTCGACGTCGGGCGCAGGCGCTGCATGTTCATCCACCTGACGCTCGTCCCCTACATCGGCCACGCCGGCGAGCTGAAGACGAAGCCCACACAGCACTCCGTCAACGAGCTCCGGCGCATCGGCATCGCGCCAGACATGCTCATGTGCCGCTCCGAGGGATCGCTGTCGACCGAGATACGTAAGAAGATCGCGCTGTTCGCGAGCCTGCCTGTCGAGGCGATCGTCTCGGCATGCGACGTTGACAACATCTACAAGGTGCCGCTCACGTTCCGCGAGCAGGGCGTGGACGATTTCATCCTCGAGCACTTCGGGCAGGCCGAGCAGGCGCCGGCGCCGGATCTGTCGCGCTGGCGGGAGCCGATCGAGCGGTGGGAACACGCGACGAAGACGGTGCGGATCGCGCTTGTGGGCAAGTACGTCAAGCTCGAAGACGCCTACCTGTCCGTCTCCGAAGCGCTTCGTCATGCCGCCTCGCTGCAGGACGGGCGGGTGCAGGTCGAGTGGATCGACTCGGAGAGCCTCGAGAGCGGTGACGAGGAGGAGATCGCCAGGCAGCTCGGCGGCGTCGATGGGATCCTGATCCCGGGTGGCTTCGGCGGGCGCGGGATCGAGGGCAAGATCGTCGCCGCGCAGTACGCGCGCGAGCGACAGATCCCCTACCTTGGAATCTGCCTCGGCATGCAGGTCGCCGTCGCGGAGTTCGCCCGCAACGTCGCCGGTATGGAGGGAGCGAACTCAACCGAGTTCGACATCGAGACGCCCTACCCGGTCATCGACCTCTTGCCCGAGCAGAAGGAAGTGGCCGACCTCGGCGGCACGATGCGGCTCGGGGCGGACCCGATCAAGCTTCACGCCGAAAGCCGCGCCCTGGAGATGTATGGCGAGGCGGTGATCTACGAGCGCCACCGCCACCGCTATGAGGTCAACAACCGCCTGCGCAAGCGTCTGCAGAGCGCCGGCCTGCGCGTGTCGGGGACCTCACCCGACGAGCGCCTGGTCGAGGTCATCGAGCTGGACGACCACCCGTTCTTCGTCGCCTCCCAGTTCCACCCGGAGTTCAAGTCGCGGCCCGAGCGGCCCGCCCCGTTGTTCCGGGGCTTCGTCGCCGCCGCGCTCGCGAGGGTGGGCAGCAGGGAGGACTCACTGGATGACCCGCAGGCGACGTCGCCTGTGCGGCCATCGGCGCAGCGTGCCAGCCGGTCGTGACGGTTCCAGCGTCGCTCGAAAGAGTCGGGGAGCTCGAACGCCGCTACCTCAACGCCACCTTCGCCGAGCTGTGCCGGATCGAGAGTCCCTCCGGGAATGAGCGCGGCTGTGCCGAGCGTGTGATCGCTGAGCTGCGCGCGCTCGATGTGGAGGTCCATGAGGACGACGCGGGGCCGCGTGCGGGCTCGGACTGCGGCAACCTGCTCGCGTTCATCCCAGCCGGCGATCGGGCGGGGGCTCCGCCGTCACAGACCCCCGGCGCGCGCGATGCGCCTCGGGGGAGCTTACTGCTGTGCGCGCACCTCGACACCGTCCCCTTGCAGGCTCCCGTCGAGCCGGTGCTGCTCGAGGGCAGCTGGGAGAACGCCAACGCGGGGATCCTCGGCGCTGACAACAAGGCCGCCGTCGCGGTGCTGCTCGCGCTTGTGCGTCACATCCGCAGGCAGGGCGCGCCGGTCGATGTGGAGCTGCTGTTCACCGTCGGCGAGGAGGTCGCGCTGGCTGGGGCGCGGGCGTTTGACACGGCACTGCTGCGCAGCGACTTCGGCTACGTCTTCGATCACGCCTCTCCGATCGGCGAGGTGGTGCTCGCCTCGCCGACTCACTTCCGCGTGCAGGCATCCTTCCTCGGAGCCGCCGCGCACGCGGGGATCCGCCCCGAGCAGGGCCGCAGTGCGATCCTCGCCGCGGCGCGCGCGGTCGCCTCGCTCTCGCTCGGCCGCCTGGACGACGACACGACCGTCAACGTCGGGACGATCTCCGGCGGCAGCGCCATAAACGTCGTCCCGGAACACTGCTCGCTGGCGCTTGAGGCTCGCGCGATCGGGGATGCGCGCGCCGAGACGGTGGTGGCGGAGATCGTCGACCGCCTGCATGAGGCGGCGAACCTCCCCGATTGCGACTGCGACGTGGACGTGAGCGTCGAGCGCACCTTCTCCGGCTACCGCCTGCCCCCGAGCAGCCCGGCGGTCCGCGTTGCCGAGCAGGCGCTGCGTCGCTGCGGGCACGAGCCGGTCCACATCTCAAGCGGCGGCGGCTCCGACGCCAACGCGCTGATCGCGGCGGGGTTCACGACAGTCAACCTCGCGAACGGCACAGAGCGCAACCACGAGCCTTCCGAGCGCGTGAGCGTGCTCGCGCTCGAGCAGATGCTCGACGTCGCGCTTGCGCTCCTGGACGAGGCCGCGAGCCTGACGTCCGCCGCGGCACTGTAGCTTGCAGCGCCGATGCTGAAGCTCCGCGCCGCCACCGTCGTAGAGACCCTCGACACGGGAGCTGACCGAGGTGGCGCTCCCGCGGGAGGCGAGCGCTCGAGCGAGGGTGCCGAGCAGCGGCTGGTGATCGAGCTCGCCACCGACGTCGACGCCGGCAGACGCCGTGAGGCGATCGCCGACGTCGCGCTGGTGGGACGCGCGGAGGTCGGCGATGAAGTGGTCGTCAATGTCGAGGCGCTGGATCTCGGCCTCGGTTCCGGCGGCTTCGACGTCGTTCACGTCAACCTCACGCGCGGCCTTGACGGCGAGAACAATCTCAGCCCCGGCGCCACTCACGCGATGAAGCTCAACTACACCAGCCTGCAGCACGCGGTCAGCCCGGTCGAGCGCGAGCAGCTACAGCTGCCTCTTGGCCGACCGGCGGCGGTGCTGGCGCTGCACGGGCAGCTCCCGGCTGTCGCCTGGGCCTTCGCAAAGGCAGCCCCGGGCGCTCGACTCGGCTACGTGCAGAGCGAGGGCGGCGCGCTCCCGGGCGGGCACTCGCGCAGCGTGCGGATGCTGCGCGACCGCGGCCTGCTCGCGGGCCACCTGACGGCGGGAGCGGCGTTCGGCGGGGAGCAAGAGGCGGTCAGCACGGCCGGTGCGCTGCACCACGGACTGCGCGAGCTCGGCTGGGACGCGGCGGTCTGCGGGCCGGGGCCGGGGATCGTTGGCTCGGGCTCCGCGCTCGGTCACGGCGGCATGGTTGCGCTCGACTCTGCGCACGTCGCCCTCGCGCTCGGCTGCCCCACGCTGCTGGTGGCGCGCATGTCATCGGGCGATGAGCGCAAGCGCCATCGCGGCATCTCCCACCACACGCTCACCGTGCTGGACCTGCTGCTCGAGCCGGTCACGGTGGCGCTGCCGGCGGGCATGCGATCCCCGGTCGGCGCCGACCTGCGCGCCGGCCTGGGCGCGGTGTTCGGGGGTGCAATGCCGAGCCAGCCGAGCCGCGAGCATCGGGCGGTGGCGCTCGAGGTGGAGCGTCCGGCGCGGATCGCGCGCCACGATTGGCGGCGCGCGAGCATCGACCTGCCGTCTTACGCCGCCAGCGGACTGCCGATCGAGACGATGGGCCGCGGGCTCGCGGCGGACCCGCTGTTCTTCGGCGCTGCGCTCGCCGCGGGCAGCGCGCTCGCGGAGCTCCTCGCCCGCTCCCCGAGCGAGCATGCGGACGCAGAGGACGTGGCGGCAGAGGACTTGTGAGCGGGTCCTTCGAAGCGTTGGGCGGGGAGACCGTCTACCACGGCCGGATCGTGGACGTGCGAATCGAGCGATTCCGCCACGCCGACGGCGAAGAGGTCACGCGCGAGGTCGTGCGCCACAGAGGAGCGGTCGCGATCGTCGCGCACGACGGCGAGCACGTGTGGCTCGTGCGCCAGCCGCGCGAGGCGGTCGGCGAGCCGGCGCTCTTGGAGATTCCGGCGGGGCGCTTGGATGTCGAGGGGGAGCAGCCGTTGCAGGCCGCCCAGCGCGAGCTCGCCGAGGAGGTCGGCCGCGGCGGCGAGCACTGGGAGCCGATCCTCACCTATTTCACGGGCGCGGGCTTCACCGACGAGCAGGTGCACCTTTTCCTGGCAACCGACCTGTACCCGGCGCACGCCGACAGCGGCGAGCAGGAGCGCATCGAGCTCGTTCCCTGGCCGCTGGGTGAGCTGGACGGCGCGATCGCCGAGTGCCGCGACGCGAAGACGCTGATCGGGCTGATGTGGCTCGCGCGTCGCCTCGGGATCTGAACGCCGCCTTGCATCGCCAGGAGCGCCCGGGCCGTCAGCGAAGCTCACGGCATGACGCTCGCCGACACCGCCGCCACCCCGACCGACGAGCTCGCCGGTCCGGGCGCCTTCAAGGGGAGGGCGCGGGGTCGTATCGTCGCCCACCCCGAACCGCTCGCTCCACCCACCGGCATCGAGCCGCTGTTGCTCGACTTCCTCGCATATCTCGAGCTCGAGCGTGGCCTGTCGCGCAACACGCTCGAGGCCTACCGCTCGGACCTCCTGCAGTTCGGCGAGTTCCTCGATCGGCGCTGTCTGGCTCCCGCGCGCGCATCGCACGGCGAGGTCGCTGCGTTCCTCTCGGAGCTCGAGGTCGCGCCGAGCACGCTTTCGCGCAAGGTCGCGTGCCTGCGCTCCTTCTACCGCTATCTGCGCCGAGAGGGCGCCATCGATCACGATCCCACGGCCGACCTGCGCGGACCGCGCAAGCCACAGCGTCTGCCGCGCGTGCTGACACGCGAGCAGGTGGCGCGCCTGCTGGAGCAGCCCCGGGGCACCGAGCCGCTGGCGCTGCGCGACCGCGCGCTGCTCGAGCTGATGTACGCGTGCGGCCTGCGCGCCTCCGAGGCGATTGGCCTGCAGCTCGCCGACGTCGACCTCGAGGAGGGTCTGCTGTGCGCGCGCGGCAAGGGCTCCAAGGAGCGGATCGTGCCGGTCGGGCGCCAGGCGGTGGCGGCGGTGCGGGCGTACCTCCGCAGCGGGCGTCCGGCGCTCAGCGCGGTGGGCTCGCGCTCCACGCCGGCGGTCCAGGCGCGTCTGCTCCTCAACAGCAGGGGCGGCGGGCTCACGCGCCAAGGGCTGTACAAGATCATCCAGGGCCACGCGCGCCGCGCGGGCCTCCAGGAGCGAATGAGCCCGCACACGCTGCGTCACAGCTTTGCCACGCACCTGCTCGCGGGCGGCTGTGACCTGCGCTCGCTGCAGGAGATGCTCGGTCACGCCGACCTGGCGACCACCCAGGTGTACACGCACCTGTCCTCGGAGCGCCTCAAGCAGGCGTACTTCAGCGCGCATCCGCGTGCCACACGCCCGGGGTAGGCGCACGGGGCAGGTGCCACGGACGCGCGCCACGCGGTAGACATGCGGCGATGAACAAGACGACGTCATCGCCCGAGCGTCGCGCGTTCGTGTTGGTGCTCGACGCGTGCGGTGTGGGCGCGCTGCCGGACGCGCCCGCCTACGGCGACGAGGGGACCAACACACTGGCGCACCTCGCTGAAGCCCTCGACGGCCTCGAGTTGCCGACGCTGCAACGGCTGGGGCTCGGCTCGATCGTCGCTGTTCGCGGCGTGCCGGCGAGTGCGGACCCCGCGATCCACGGCCGCCTGCATCCACTCGGTCCGGGCAAGGACTCGATCAGCGGCCACTGGGAGCTGATGGGCGTCGTCCAGGAGCGCGCGATGCCCACCTATCCGCAGGGTTTCCCAACGGAGGTGGTGCTGCGTCTCGAGCGCGCAACGGGCCACGCCCTGATCTGCAACCGCGCGGCGAACGGGCTCGCGGCGATCGAGCAGTTCGGCGCGGAGCACCTGCGCACGGGCGCGCTGATCCTCTACACCTCCCAGGACTCGGTGCTGCAGCTCGCGGCGCACGTCGATCGGGTCCCGGTCGAGGAGCTCTACCGTGCGTGCGCGGCGGCGCGTGCGGCGATGGATGGCGAGCACGCCGTAGGACGGGTGATCGCGCGACCGTTCATGGGCGCGGCCGGGGCGTTCACGCGCACCGACGGGCGGCGTGACTACGCGCTGAAGCCGCCCGCGCGCAGCTACCTGCAGGAGCTCGAGCAGGCGGGCGTGGAGGTGCACGGGGTCGGCAAGATCGACGACCTGTTCCACGGCGTCGGCGTGAGCGCTTCGCACCCCGGCGCGACGAACGCTCGAGCGCTCGACGCGCTCGAGGAGCTGGCCGGCGAGCTGCGGCGCGGTCTCGTGTTCGTGAACCTGATCGAGACCGATCAGCTGTACGGCCATCGCAAGGACGCGCGTGGTTTCGCGCGCGCCCTGGGCGAGATCGACGCCCGCCTCGCAGGCACGCTCGAACGCATGCGCGAGAACGATCTGCTGGTGGTCACGGCGGACCACGGCGTCGACATAGCCCACCCCGGCACGGACCACACGCGCGAGTATGCGCCGCTGCTCGCAGTGACCGGAGCGATGCTCGCTCGCGCACGCGCGCGCGTTGGCCTCGGCGGCTTCCGCCACGACGGTCCGTTGGCGGACGTCGGCGCGACGGTTCTGCGCTGGCTCGCGGGCGCCCAGGCGGACGGTCTGCCCGGCCAGGCGTTCCTAAGCTAGGGCGCGATGCCAGAGCTGCCAGAGGTCGAGACGCTCAGACGCCAGCTGGTTCCGCTGGTCGAGGGCCGGCGGCTGCAGCGGATCGAGGTGCTCGATCCGCGCTGGTCGCGCCCGCTGGCGCCCCGCGAGCTCGAGCAGGCGCTCGTGGGCAGGCGCATCAAGCACCTCGGGCGGCGCGGCAAGTATCTGGTGTGGAGCTTCGACGGCGACGTGCACCTCGCCCAGCACCTGCGCATGACCGGCGCGGTGCTCGCGGACCCCGACCCGGAGCCGGCGCACACACGCGTGCGCATGGAGCTGGGGCCCGCCGGGCGCGCCGGGCGCGGCGCCTCCGCCAGCGGCCGCGCCGTCCACACACCGGCCGCCGCGGGCGGCGCGCACAGACTGGCGTTCGTGGACCCGCGGCGTTTCGGCACAGGTGAGCTGCTGCTGGGCAGCGACGCGCTGGAGGCGTTCTTCGCTTCGCGCCTCGGTCTGGAGCCGTTTGACGAGGGCTTCACGGCTGAGCACCTGCGCACGCTGGCGAAAGGCAGGACGGCGCCGATCAAGGCGTTCCTGCTCGATCAGCGCAGGATCGCGGGGGTAGGCAACATCTATGCCGACGAGGCGCTGTTCCGGGCTGGCATCCACCCGCGCCGGCCTGCTGGGCGGCTCTCGCGCGAGCAGTACGCGCGGCTGCGCGAGAGCGTGATCGCGGCGCTGAACGCGGGCATCGACGCGCGCGGCGCGAGCATCGAC
This sequence comes from uncultured Solirubrobacteraceae bacterium, assembly GCA_963737025.1. GTDB lineage: Bacteria > Actinomycetota > Thermoleophilia > Solirubrobacterales > Solirubrobacteraceae > Palsa-744. Next base: position 431,601 of record CAVTRA010000002.1, on the reverse strand, counting down.
GACTTCCGTCACATTGACGGCGTCCGCGGCTCCTTCCAGGACCAGTTTCTGGTGCACCTGCGCGAGGGCGAGCCGTGCGTTGTGTGTGGCTCGCCGATCGTCAAGATGGTCGTCGGCGGACGGGGAACGTACGTGTGCGAGACGTGCCAGCCGCCGTTCAGGCGGCGAGGATCTCGTCCAGGCGGCCGCTCTCGGCGGCGGCCTGCACCTCGTTGAAGCCGCCGATCAGCTCGCCGTCGACGAGCACCTGCGGGAAGCTCAGCATCCCCGTGCTGCGGGCGAGCTCGACGCGCCCGTCGGGGTCCTTCGAGAGATTGATCTCGGCGAACTCGACGCCACGCGCCTTCAACAGGCCCTTCACGCGCGTGCAGAACGAGCACGGATCTGTCGTGTAGACGACTACTTCACTCATTACTTCATAAGATATAGCGGGTCACGTTCGTCGCTGTCGGCGGGGCCACCCGCCAGGCCCGGGCTGTCGCGCAGGAACCGCTCGAACATATCGGCTGCGAGCGGGCGTGCGAACAGGAACCCTTGGGCAAGGTCACACCCCTCGCGCTGAAGTTCTCGGACCTGGTCGTGGTCCTCGACCCCCTCGGCGAGCGTCTGCAGTCCGAGGGCCTTTCCGAGCTGGATGAGCGTGTGCGTAAGCGCGTGTGCCTCGCTCGAGAGCGCCAGGCCGGTGATGAACGTGCGGTCGATCTTGAGCGAGTCGACCGGGAACTGGCGCAGGTAGGCCAGCGAGCTGTAGCCGGTTCCGAAATCGTCGACCGCGACGCGAATGCCGAGCGCCTTCAACTCGTTGAGCAGGCTGGCGGTCGTATCCGGCTGGCGCATCAGAACGGTCTCGGTGATCTCGAGCGTGAGGTCTTGTGGGTCCATGCCGGTGCGTCGCAGCGCACCCTCCACCTCCTCGACGAACTCCGCGCGCTCCATCTGGCGCGCGGACACGTTGACCGACATGTTCAGGCGGTAGCCCTTGCGGCGCCAGACGGTAGCCTGGAGGCAGGCCTGTTCGAGCACCCACCTGCCGATCTCGATGATCAGGCCGTTCTCCTCGGCGATCGGTATGAAGACGTCGGGTCCGATTACGCCGGCGGTGGGATGGCGCCAGCGAAGCAGTGCCTCGACGCCCACTACCTTCTCGCTCTCGAGGTCCAGCATTGGCTGATAGACAAGGAACAGCTGGCCCCCAGCGAGAGCGCCCGCGAGATCCATCTCCAGGTGGATGCGGTCCTGTGCGGCCGCCTGCATCGAGGACTCGAACGTGACGTACTTGTTCTTGCCCTCCGCCTTGGCCTTGTACAGGGCGAGGTCGGCGTCCTTCAACAGCGCCTCGGCGGAATCTGGGCGGCCGGAGGCGATGCCGATACTCGCCGTCAGCAGGATCGGAGCTCGTGCGCCGTCGGGCAGTCCGATTGGCTGGCGCAGCACCTCGAGGATCCGCTCGGCCACCAGCGCCGGCGCGGCGTCGAGCCCGATGGAGTCGACCAGCATCACGAACTCGTCCCCGCCGATGCGCCCGACGGTGTCGTTGTCGCGCAAGGTCGCCTTCAGTCGCGCCCCGACCTGGCGCAGAACCTCGTCCCCGACTTGGTGTCCGTGGCGATCGTTGATCTGCTTGAGGTCATCAATGTCGACGAACAGCGCAATGACGGGCACGTCCAGCCGACGCGCCCGGGCGAGCAGCTGCTCGGCGCGGTCCAACACCAGCAAGCGGTTCGGCAGGTCGGTCAGGGGGTCGTGCAGCGCGCTGTGTTCGAGCTCCACGGTCTTCTCCCCGACGAGGCTCCACGCCCGCCGACGCGAGCGTCTGAGCGCTTCGTAGAGCATGAACGCCAGCCCGGTAACCAGCAGCCCGATCGCGAGAACGGTCGCGCCCTGCGCGTCAGGGGAGGCTGGGGCCGGCGGACTGCCGGTCACCACGGCGACCCATCCTTCCCCGAGATGCGTGCGCTGCGTGTACTCGCGCGAGGCGTTGCCCGCCCTGCCGATCAGCAGCGGCGGGCCGCCGCTGTCGCGGTGGTAAAGCGCCACGGCCAGCGAATGGTGGCTCGCCAGCAGCGGTGCGATCAGTGCGGAGCCGTTGAAGGACGTGCCGATCAGTCCGGTAACCGCGGCACGCCGGTCAGCGACGCTCGCGAGCGACAGGCCGGGCCTGTATACGGCCTCGCCGATCGCCACCAACGAGACGCCAGGTATCGGAGCGACGATCGTCGAGGCCGTGTCGCTCGCGGTGGCTATCAAGGCGCCGAACGGCGTGCGCCCGAGGCCAGGTATGACCGGCGCGCAATAGTCGAGTAGCGGTGGGTAGAGATCGGTGGCGGCCGTCTGGCCGACGGACGCACGTGCGAGGCAGTAGACCGAGCGCCGGCCTGTCGGCACCACGTTGCGGTGCCCGGCCAAGAGCGCACTGAACAAGGGGTCGGACCTGGCGGCGTCGAGGAAGCCGTGCAGCTTGGATGCCGGCACGAACTCTATGAGCGCCGACGACACGCCGATCGGCGCCGGTGCCCCGCGCCTGAGTTCGTCATACCACTGCGTGAAGCGCGTGTCGCCGACCGACGGCTCCAGCGTCGCGATCGTGCGCAAGGTGCGTGTCTGCGCGAGGGCGGCGTCCAGCCGTGAGCTGAGCGTGCTGCTCACGTCGGTGGCGGTCGAGGCGAACGCGTGCTCATTGGCACGCTGCAGATTTGAGCGCCATTCGCTGGCTACCAACGCCGAGGCGGCGATGCCGAGTGCGAGGATCACGGCTCCGATCAGAGCTGTCTGGGCCCGGCGCGGGACTCTGCGTCCGCTGCCGCGCTTTCCTCGCGTGCCGGTCATGGCCCGGGGGCCGTCAGGCGCGCCAGTGTGGCGCCGCCCGAAGAGGAGGTGCGGCAGGAGAGCCGCGCGAGAATCATTAACCGACCGTCGTGGTTCCCAATCTGTATCGGAGCTGGATTCGGATAGCTTGACCAGGGCCGTTTTGGTCCGGTGGCGGCCTGGACGTTTGTTCTACTCGAGGACCCGCGGCTCACGCTCGCATGGCAAACGGTCGGGCTAGTGGATAGGTCGATGAGACCGGGGAGCTGATTCCCCTCCTATCGCGGCGCTCGGCGCCGTAGCGAGGAGACGCCATGAACCCTGGCGTCCCGAAGAAGTACGCGTCGCCCGCGGGCGACTCTCTCGAAACGCACGGCAACTCCCTCAGCAGAGGCCGCCGAAAGCTGGTCCTGGGCTCGAGCCTCGTGCTCGCCACCCTGTGGACGATGCTGCTCGCGGGTAGCGCGCTCGCGGCCGCCGCGCCTGTCGGCCTGGGGTCGGCGGCGAGCTTCTCGGTCCTCGCTGGATCGACCGTCACAAACACGGGCCCGACGACGATGTTCGGCGATCTCGGCCTCAGCCCGGGTTCGTCGGTCACGGGCGCTCCACACGTGCTCGGCCAGATGCACGTCGATGACGCGGTCGCGATCGAAGCGAAGAACGCCCTGACGACCGCCTACAACGATGCGGCCTCGCGCCCGAGCAACGGCTCGGCGGGGACCGATCTTGCCGGCCAGGTGTTCCTGCCGGGCATACGCACGGCGAGCAGCTCACTGCTGCTGTCCTCCGGGAGCGTCACGCTCGACGCCCAGGGTGACCCTAACGCGGTGTTCATCTTCCAGATCGGCACGACGCTGATCACCGGCTCCAACACGACCGTTGCGCTCATCAACGGCGCGCAGGCGTGCAACGTCTTCTGGCAGGTCGGCTCCTCCGCCACGCTCGGGACCGGCACGCGCTTCGTCGGCACCGTGATGGCCTCGGCGACGATCACCGCGAACACCGCTGCGACGATCCACGGCAGGCTGCTGGCGCAGACCGGCGCGGTCAACCTCGACACGAACACGATCACCACGTCCAACTGCGCCGGCGGCACCGAAACGCCGACCGCCGCTGAAATAGGCAGCGGAGCGACGACCACCCCTGGTGCGAGCGGTGCCACGCCCGCGACCGGAGCGCCGCCGCCGGTGCTGAGCGCGACGCAGCTCGCGGCCAGGCGGAAGGCCGCGGCACGTCGTGCGGCCAGACGCCGCGCCGCGGCGCGGCGGAAAGCGAAGGGTCACGCGATAGCGCACCCAGCGCTGCCACACGCGCATGGCTCGTTCACGGGCTGATTCCCAGAGATGACCATGAGTCCTCCTGCTAGCGGCGGCGCGCGCCGTGCGAGGCCGGCGCCACGGCTTTGGCTTGCGCGCGGCGTGGCCGCCATGCTCGCCGCGGCGTGTGTCGTCGGTGCCAGCACCGCCGCCGCGTCCGCCGCGGGTGTCCATGGCGGAGTGCAGGCGACCCAGGAACTCGTTGTCCTGCTCGACGCTCACAGCGTCCACCTGACGCCGTCATCTGGATCGCCTCTCCTAACGGTGCTCGCCGCTCGTCGGCCGATCACCGGGGAGCAGACCACCGTGCCGGTGCTCGCGCGTGCGATCGCCGCCGGTGGGTCCCGCTGGTTGCAGGTGATGCTCCCCGGCCGGCCTGACGGATCGACCGGCTGGATCTCCCAACGGGACACCCGTGCGCAGGTCACGGCCTGGGCGATCGTCATCGACCTCGCGGCCCGGCGCGTGAACGTCTACAACGACGCTCACCGCAAGAGGAGCTTTCAGGCGGTGGTGGGCAAGCCGTCGACACCGACGCCGACGGGGCAGTTCTTTGTCGAGGAGACGTTGCGGATGCCTGCCGGGGAGCCCGGCGGTCCCTTCGCGCTTGCGCTCAGCGCTCGCTCCAACGTGCTCCAGGAATTCGAAGGCGGGCCTGGCCAGATCGCGATTCACGGGCGCGACAACCTCGGTGGGACGCTCGGCGCTGCCGCCTCGCATGGCTGTATCCGCGTTGCCACCTCGAGCATCGATTGGCTCGCGGCGCGCATCGGCCCGGGAACGCCGGTGACGATCGAGACCGGTTGAGCCGCGTACTGGGCTAGCGAACGATGTAGCGCACCGGCACGAGGCGCTCGCTCCGCTTGGGCGGGCGTACGTACTTTCGTTTCTGGCGCGGCGGCAGCTTCGGGCGCTTTCCCCCGTCGATGCGCTCGTAGGGGACGATCGAGAGCAGGTGGCTGATGAGATTTAGGCGCGCGGTGCGCTTGTCGTCGGCCTCAACGACGTGCCACGGGCTCGAGTCGGTGTCGGTGTAGGCGAACATCCGGTCCTTGGCCTCGGCGTAGTCGACCCAGCGGGCGCGCGCCTGCAGGTCGGTGGGGCTGAACTTCCAGCGCTTGCGCGGGTCCGACAGCCGTTTCTCGAAGCGACGCTCCTGCTCCTCGTCGCTGACCGACAGCCAGTACTTCGCCAGGATGATCCCGTCGTTCTGCAGCGCCTCCTCGAACAACGGGCAGAAGCGCAGGAACTCTTCGTATTGGTCCTGTGTGCAGTAGCCCATGACGTGCTCGACGCCGGCGCGGTTGTACCAGCTGCGGTTGAACAGCACCATTTCGCCGCCGGCGGGCAGGTGCGCGGCGTAGCGCTGGAAGTACCACTCCGTACGTTCTCGCTCGGTGGGCGTGGGAACTGAGACGACGCGGCAGGTGCGCGGGTTCAAGTAGGTGATGATGCGCTTGATCGCGCCATCCTTGCCGGCCGTGTCACGGCCCTCGAACAGCACCACCAGGCGCCGGCCGCCGGCGACGACCCACTCTTGCAGGTAGACGAGCTCGGTCTGCAGGCGCAGCAGCTCCTTCTCGTACTGCCTGTCGCTGAGCTCCTCCACGGTGCGGGCAAGTTAGACGATCACGTGAGGCGTTGGTGGGCCGGCAAGTGAGGCCTGCGGCGCGAGGCGTCGGGCGCATCGATCACCATTGCTGGATGGCGAGCAGGGCTGTGAAGACGGAAGCGGTGGTTCTGCGCTCGATGCGCTACGGCGAGGCCGATCGCATCCTGCACGTGTACACGCCGCATCGCGGGCGGGTGAGCGCGATCGCGAAGGGCGTGCGGCGTGCCCGCAGCCGCTTCGGCGGGCGCCTGGAGCCGTTCTTCCGCCTGCACATCGAGCTGCATGAAGGCCGCGGCGAGCTGTTGACGGTGACCGGCGCGCAGACGATCGACGGCTACGCGCGCCTGCGCGGCGATGCGCGCGGCCTGGACGCGGCGGCGCGGGCGTGCGACGCGGTGGGGCGGCTGTTTGAGACCTCAGAGCCACATCCGGGTGTGTTCAACCTGCTGTGCCGCCAGCTGTCGCTGCTAGACGAGCACGCCGGCGCGGGCGCGCCTGGATCGACGGATGGCCGCGGCGGGGCGCTCGCCTTTCGCCTGAAGCTGCTGCTCGCGGCGGGGCTCGCACCGCAGCTCGGCGCATGTGCGAGCTGCGGCGAGCGCGAGCACCTGGTGGGGTTCTCCGGCGCGGCCGGTGGTGTGGTGTGCGGGGCCTGCGAGGCGGGCTCGTTTCCGCTGCGCGAGGAGGCGCACGGCTTCATGGTGGATGCACTCGGCCGCACGCTGACGGAGGTCCCCCAGGCCTCCGCGCCGGCGCTCGGCCAGGTCGAGCGCGCGATCGCCGCGACGCTCGAGTATCACGCGCACGTGCGCCTGATGCCGGCGGTCGGGCACGCGGGCTGAGTGTTCCTCCTGAACATCTAGAAGACCATGCCGCATGCGGCATGGTCCCTGCCCGCACATGTGCGGGCAGGCCGGTGGGCACATGTGCCCACCGGAACTACAGAGCCACCGGGAGGCACATGTGCCTCCCGGAACCGCGGGAACCTCGCTCCCAGCCCGGTATCGTGGTGCGCCGTGGACGAGGGCTTTCCGATTGCTTACCAGGTGCTGGACAAGGGTGTTGCGGTGCTGGCGTCCGACGGCGAGCGGGTCGGCACTGTGCACCATGTGGTCTCAGCGCCCGAGAAGGACATCTTCCACGGCCTCGTGATCTCGACGCCGGGGCACGGCCTGCGCTTTGTGGAGGCGGCGGACGTTGCGTCGCTGCACGAGTTTGGCGTGGACCTGCGCATCGACTCGGCCGCCGCGCAGAGCCTGCCGCAGCCGGGCGGCGGAGCGCCCGTGTTCGACGATGACCCGGGCGAGATGAAAGGCTGGCACCACTGGGTGCACAAGGCCGCCGGGCGCGGCGACTGGAAACGCGAGCGCTGAGCGGCGCTCGCGCGCGGGCGCCCGGCCTTCGCGCGTGCCAGGCAGCGGCCGCGGGCGCTGCCACAATCGAACTGTGAGTCTCACCACCGAAAAGGACACGGTCGCGGCCGGCTTCGCCGAGCGCAGCGTCGAGCAGGAGGAGCAGCTGCTGTCGCCGCTGGCCGCGCGCTCCTATCCGGCGCTGCGGGCGCACGCGGAGGATGACTGCTCGCTGCGCACGCCGTTTCAGCGCGACCGCGACCGGATCGTCCACTGCAAGGCCTTCCGGCGGCTGACGCACAAGACGCAGGTGTTCGTGGCGCCCCGCGGGGACCACTACCGCACACGGTTGACGCACACGCTCGAGGTGACGAGCATCTCGCGCACGGTGGCGCGGGCGCTGCGTCTGAACGAGGATCTGGTGGAGGCGATCGGCCTCGGTCACGACCTCGGTCATCCGCCGTTCGGGCACATCGGCGAGGAGGTGCTCGACAGCTGTCTCAAAGAGCGCTTCGGGCGCGACTTCCACCACTACGAGCACTCGCTGCGGATCGTCGAACGCCTCGAGCGCGACGGCGCCGGGCTCAACTTGACACAGCAGGTCCGCGAAGGGATCGCACGCCACTCGAGCCGCGCGCCGCTGCCGCAGACACTGGAGGGAAGGATCGTGCGTGTGATCGACCGCGTGGCCTACATCAACCACGACATCGACGACGCGGTGCGCGCGGGGCTGCTGCGCGAGGAGGAGCTGCCGAGCGAGCCGATCGCGGTGCTCGGCGCGGGCGGCTCGGCGCGGATCGACGCGCTCGTCCACGACATGGTCGAGCACTCACAGCTTGCGGGCGACATCGTCCAGGGTCCGCTGGCGGGGCCGGCAATGGGCGAGCTGCGTGACTTCATGTTCGAGCGCGTGTACCTCGGCCCGGCGGTCCGCGCCGAGCACGAGAAGATCACGGCGGTGCTGCGCAGGCTGTTCGAGCACTACGTGGAGCGTCCCGAGCTGCTGCCGTCGGGGGCCGGCGGCGCACCGCCGAGCGACGATGTGGAGCTCGCCGAGCGGGTCACGGACTACCTTGCGGGGATGACCGACCGGTACTGCATCAGGGCGTACACCGACCTCCAGGTGCCGCGGGCGTTCGCCCGCTAGCGTTGCCGGCGTGGCGCTGTACAAGAACGAGTCCAAGGACCGCGTGCGCGACGCGGTCGACTTCCTGGAGCTGGTCTCGGCCCGTACCGAGCTGCGCCGCGCCGGGCCTGCTCGCTTCGAGGGGCTGTGCCCCTTCCACGACGAGCGCACGCCATCGTTTGGGATCGACCCGACACAGAAGGTGTACTACTGCTTCGGCTGCCAGGCCTCGGGCGACGTGTTCACGTTCGTGCAGGAGACCGAGGGCGTGGACTTCAAAGGCGCGCTGGAGCTGCTGGCGGAACGCTACGGGGTGGAGCTCGAGCGCGAGGAGGAGGATCCGAAAGAGGCCGAGAAGCGGCGGCGCCGGGAGCGGCTGCTGGAGCTCTTGTCCCGAACGGCCGCCTACTACGAGCGCTACCTGTGGGAGTCGAGCGAGGCGCGGCACGCCCGCGAGTACCTGCAGCAGCGGGGGCTCGGCGAGGAGGTCCTGCGGGAGTTCCGCGTCGGCTACGCGCCGAGCGCGTGGGATCGGGTGCTGCTGGCGTCGCGCCGTGGCGGGTTCTCCGAGGAGGAGCTGTACGCGACGGGTCTGGCGCAGCGCTCGAAGGAGAACCCTCCCTCCGGGAGGACAGGCGGCCGGATGTATGACCGCTTCCGCTCGCGGATCATGTTTCCGCTGGCGGACATCCGCGGCCGTGTGCTGGGGTTCGGCGCTCGCGCGATGCACTCCGAACAGCGTCCCAAGTACCTGAACACCTCCGACAACGACATCTACCACAAGGGCTCGCAGCTGTATGGCGCCGATCTGGCGCGCGCGCACGCTGCGAAGGCGGGCGAGGTGATCGTGTGCGAGGGCTACACCGACGTGATCGCGCTGCACCAGGCGGGGATCCGCAACGTGGTCGGGCTGATGGGCACGGCGCTGACGGGCGAGCAGGTGGGGGAGCTGGCGCGCATGGCGCAGACGGTGCTGCTGGCGCTCGACGCTGACAGCGCCGGTCAGGAGGCGATGCTGAAGGCGTTTGCGCTGGCGAACAAACGCAAGCTGGAGCTGCGTGTGGTGATGCTGCCGGCCGGCACCGATCCGGCGGAGCTGATCCAGCGCGACGGCGCCGCGGCGATGCAGGAGGCGGTCAAGGGATCGATCTCGTTCGTACGCTTTCGCGCCGAGCGCGTGCTGGCGAATGGGGACCCGTCGAACACGGAAGACCAGGACCGGATGATCGAGGAACTGCGGCCTGTGTTCGCGGAGTTGCCCGAGAGTGCGTTGCGAATGGAGTTGACCCGAACGGTCGACAGCCGCATGGCGTTGAAGGAGGGCCTTGCGGAAAAGCTGTTGGCGGCCGCTCCGCGCGTGTCTCGGGGGAGAGCCGAGTCTGGCCGGGTCCCGGGACGAAGCGATGGCGATGGCGAGCCCGCTCGTGCGCGCCAGCCGCGGGTGAGCGAGATAACACGCCGCGAGGAGACCGAGCGGGCGTTCCTGGCGCTGTGCATCGCCTCGCCCGAGGAAGGAGCGCTGGCGCTCGCCGGCCTGGACATAGACGAGCACTTCTCCAGCGGGCTGCTGCGTCGCGCGGCCAGGCACCTATGCGCCGGCGACCTGCGCGCACCGATGCGCGACGCGGCCGATGGGGAGGTTCGTCTCGAGGACGACCCGCAGCTGAAGGGCCTGCTTGCTGAGCTCGTCGTCGAGGCTGGGCGTGAGCAGCCGGACACGGTCATGTTGGAGGTGCAGCGTCTGCAGCTCGAGCTCGCACGCGTGGACCGCCAGATTCAGCGGGCCCGGGGGCAGGACGCCGGCGACATCAGTGCCCTGGCTCAACGCAAGGCGGAGGTCAAACGCGAGTTCGATCGGGCATACGGGCAGGTGCTCGAACAGACGGGGGATAGGGAGGGGTAGGTCTCTCTTGCCGGGCGTCGGCCAACCCGATCGTCGCGTCGGCCGGCAGGTGCGCTCGCGGTCGCTCAGAAGTCACAAAGTTGGCACAAAGGACACAGAAAGCGAACATATGTTCGTGCACAATGCAGTGCATGGATCGCGTTTCTTTGGAGCAGCTTCTCGGGCAGGGCCTGTCGTTGGCGGAGATCGGTCGGCGGGTGGGCCGGCACGAAGCGACGGTGAGCTACTGGCTCAAGAAATACGGGCTCGACGCGGTAAACCACGGCAAGCACGAGGCTAAAGGCGGCCTGACGCGCAAGGAGCTGAACCCGCTACTGGACGCGGGGATGTCGACTAGGGAGATCGCCGAGATCGTGGGCCTCAGCAAGACCACCGTTCGGCACTGGTTGCGAGAGTACGGCTTGAAGACCCAGTGCTCGGAGCGGCGCGTGGCGTCAGGCGAGCGTCAGCCTGAGATGCAGCTCCGGTGCCGGCGACACGGCGTGACGACCTTCAAGCGGCGCAGTGGCGGTGGATACAGGTGCGCGAAGTGCCGAGCCGAGGCAGTTGCTCGCCGACGGCGAAACGTCAAGCGCATACTCGTCGAGGACGCAGGCGGGAGATGCGCGGTCTGTGGCTACAGCCGGTGTATCGCTGCTCTCGAGTTCCATCACCTCGTACCCGCCGAGAAGAGCTTCTCTCTGAGTCACCGAGGGGTGGCGCGGTCCCTGGAAAAGGCAAGAGCGGAGGCGCGCAAGTGCGCGCTCCTCTGCGCGAACTGCCACGCCGAGGTAGAGGCGGGATTGGTCACGCTGACGTAAGAGGATTCAGCTCGCATACAATGCGCGCACGCCCTATCGTTTGTCCGGGGTAGCCCGATCCGGGGTAGCTCAATCTGGCAGATGCGCTCGACTGTTAATCGAGAGGTTGTGGGTTCGAGTCCCACCCCCGGAGTGACGTTCCGCACGGCAGGCTCTAGGGCTGTGCGAAGCATGGCGGTGTCCCGGCCATCGTGGCGCTTGCCTGCCGGCGAGCCGCTGAGGGCTTTGAGCCGCCTGGTGGTCCTCGCAAAGGCTGCCGACCGAGGCCCATCATTGCTGCCCCGAGGACGCCGCTCCGTCATGGCATCCGCGCCCTGGGCGCCCTGGCCATGAGTGCGCACCTGTCGAAATGCACGAACGTTCGCAAATTGCGCGTTATTTGATTAAGCCCAATCATTGAATGAACACCACATAGAGGCGTAGAGTTGGGCGCGCCAGCCGCGACGGCGCGCAGAAGCCGTTCGCGGGTGCAGGGCACCGGGCGCAAGAGATGGGGGGGCGCAGCGGGATGAGATCGATCAGAGGCGTGGGCGGGCCGGCTCGCCGTCGAGCGCTGGCGCTGGCGTCATTGGCGCTCGCGCTCAGCGGACTGATCTACGCAACGCTGGCCGGGGGCACCCAGCCCTATGAAGCATACGAGAGCACGGTGGCGCGCGATGCGCCTGTCGCGCAGTTCCGCTTCGACGATCCGGCCGGCTCCACGACGCTCTCTGACTCCGTGGGGTCGGGCACCTACACGGCTGCAAACACCGCGATCGCGTTGGGCGGCGAAGGCCCGTTCGACGGCAGCAAGTCGGGCTCGCTCACCGGCGAAGCATTCGCCACGCTGCCTTCCAACCCGCTGGCCGGAGCGAGTGACTTCACGGCCGAGGCGTGGGTCAAGTGGAGCGGCGGCACCGTGCGCAAGCAGCCGATCTTCGAGATCGGCTCCGGGTCGGGGAGCTACATGTACCTGACGCCCGCCTCCGCGGCTAGCAAAAACCCGATGACCTTCGAAATCCATACGGCGACGGGATCCGCGCTCGTGACTGCGACGAAACTGGCGGCCAATGCCTGGGAGTATCTCGCGGTGAGCGAGAGCGCCGGCACGCTGACGCTTTACCTGAACGGCAAGGAAGCGGGCCACACGACCGGCGTGACGCTCACACCAGCCTCGCTCGAAGGCGGCTTGAAAGCGTATCTGGGCAAGTCGGTGATCGCCGGCGAGCCGTACTTCGGCGGCAGCCTCAGCAACGTCGGCTTCTACAACAAGGCGCTCACGGGCACCCAGATCGCCGAACACTACGACGCCGCCGAGGCGCCGAGCAACACGTCCCCGCCGACGATCCCGGTGGCGCCGCGGGAAGCCGTCACCGACACCGCGACCGAAGGCACCTGGACCGGCCTCACACCCTTGAAATTCACCTTCCAGTGGGCGCTGTGCGATATGGCGGGCGAAGAATGCGCGAACATCGCTGCAGCTACCAAAGTCAGCTTCAAACCGGTCGCTGCCGATGTCGGGCGTACCTTGCGGATCGCGGTGACGGCCAGTAACTCGGCCGGCAGTTCGCTCAGCAGCTCTGCGCCGAGCGCACCCGTGGAAGGCAAGCCCACGAAGGCCACCCTGCCGGTCATCTCCGGTGCGGTCAAGGTGGGTCTCACGCTTGCGGCGAGCCCCGGCACTTGGACGGGCTACCCACCCCCCGGCTTCAGCTACCAGTGGGAGAGCTGCACTGCCACAGGCAAAAGCTGCGTGCCGATCGGCGGTGCAACCGGCTCGAGCTTCATGGTCACAAGCGCGCAGGTCGGCCACACGCTGCGAGTGATCGTCACAGCTAAAAACTCCGTCGGCGAAGCGAGCTCCACGAGCGCCGCGAGTGAAAAAGCGACCACAGGCCCACCCGTGAACGTCGAAGCCCCAACCATCTCGGGCGTCGCCGAGGATGGCCAGACGCTGACCGGCCACCTCGGCAGCTGGGCGGGTACCGAACCAATCTCCTACACGTCGCAGTGGCAGCGCTGCAACCACGCGGGCGGCGAATGTGCGAACGTCGCCGGCGCCACCGGCGAAACCATCAAACTTGGCGCCGGAGACGTGGGAAAGACGTTCGTGTTCCTCGTCACGGCCAAAAACTCGGTCGGCTCGACGCCGGCCAGCTCGCCGGCTAGTGAACCTATCGCGCCGAGCCCTCCGTCGAACGTCGAAGCGCCAGTGGTCTCTGGCACTCCGCAGGATGGGCAGACGTTGACCGCGGGCACTGGGACGTGGTCGGGTACGCCGCCGCTGGAATACGCCTACCAGTGGCAGCGGTGCGAATCCTCCGGGGGAAGCTGCGAAGAAATAGCCGGCGCGACGGGCTCGAGCGTGCTGCTCGGCCATTCCGAGGTCGGCAAGACGATCCGCGTGCTCGTCACCGCAACGAACGCAGCCGGGCACGCTACGACATCCTCCACGCCGACGGCGGCGGTGACGCCGAGCGCTCCATCGAACGTCGAAGCGCCAGTGGTCTCTGGCACTGCGCAGGATGGGCAGACGTTGACCGCGGGCACTGGGACGTGGTCGGGTACGCCGCCGCTGGAATACGCCTACCAGTGGCAGCGGTGCGAAGCCTCCGGGGGAAGCTGCGAAGAAATAGCCGGCGAGACGGGCTCGAGCGTGCTGCTCGGCCATTCCGAGGTCGGCAAGACGATCCGCGTGCTCGTCACCGCCACGAACACCGCCGGACACGCCGCGGCGTCATCGGCAACGACCGAACGCGTCGCGCCCGAGCCGCCTGCGAACGTGCAAGCGCCCTCGATCTCAGGCGTCGCTGAAGCGGGCCAGACGCTGACCGCGGCCGAAGGCACCTGGTCGGGGACACCGCCGCTCACCTACGCCTTCCAGTGGCAGGGCTGCGACGCCTTCGGCGAATCTTGCCTCGACATCGCCGGCGCGACAAGCTCCACGTACACGCCCTCGGCCGTCGAAGACGGCGACACCGTGCGGGTCATCGTCAGCGCCACCAACGCCGGTGGCACCGTGGCCGCGCCGTCGGCCGTCACCGCGCCGGTAGCCGCCGGCAGCCATGGCCCGCGACAGCTCGTGTTCGCGGCGGCATTCGGCAGCGAAGGCTCCGGCGCAGGGCAGTTCAGGCGTCCGGGCGACGTTGCGTTCGACTCGCACGGCGACATGTGGGTGCTCGACAGCGGCAACGATCGCGTCGAGGAGTTCACCCCGAGCGGAGAATTCATCAGGCAGTTTGGCTCCCAGGGCTCCGCCCCCGGTGAGCTGAGCGACCCGAGTGGGATCGCGATCGACGCTGCCGACGATGTGTGGGTCGCCGACACCGAAAACGCGCGTGTCGAGGAGTTCAACGGCGAAGGCGACTACCTCAAATCGCTCGGCTCCGAAACTGGCCCCGAACACCTCGTGCTCCCGGAAGGGCTGGCGATTGACGCGCACGGCGACGTGTGGGTCTCCGACACTGGTGAAGGCAGCGTGGTGGTGTTCAGCCCCAACGGCGAATACCTGAAAACGGTCGGGACGCGGGGCTCCGAAGCAGGGCAAATCGGCGAACCGGAGGGGATCTCGGTCACGCCAAACGGGCGTGTGTGGGTGGCCGATTGGTCGAACAGCCGGGTGGAGGAGTTCGAAGAAAGCGGCAGGTTCGTGCGGCAGTTCGGCGTTGAGGGCGGAGAAAGCGGCCAGATCGAACATGCGTACGGGATCGCTGCCGATGGCAGCGGCGACGTATGGGTGGCCGAACCAGGCAACACACGTATTCAGCAGTTCACGGAAACAGGGGAATTCGTCCGCGTCCTCGCCTCGGCTGGCTCGCGGCCCGGCCAGGTCGACTTCGGCTTCCCGGTCGGTCTCGCGCTGGACTCGGGTGGGGATCTGTGGCTGGCGGACACGATCAACAACCGTCTCGAGGAGTGGGTGCCCGGCACCGCCGAAGTGCCGACGAACACCGCCCCGCCGACGATCGAAGGCACGCCCGTGGTCGGGCAGACTCTGCAAGCAGCGCCCGGAAGCTGGTCAGGTACGCCGCCGCTCGAATATCTCTATCAGTGGCTGCGGTGCGACGGCGCCGGGGAAGCCTGCACGAGCATCCCCGAAGCGACCCGCCCCACGTATGTGACCACGGCGAGCGATATCGGCTCGACGCTGCGTGTCACGGTCACGGCGGAAAACGAGCAGGGCGCGGCATCGAGCACGTCGCAGGCCACCACGGTCGTATCTGCTGCCCCGCCGACAAACACGGCTCCGCCCTCGATCTCCGGCGGTGCCCACGAAGGCGGTGCGCTGCGGGCAAGCAGCGGAAGCTGGGAAGGTACGCCGCCGATCACGTTCACCTATCAGTGGTTGGCCTGCGACAGCCTGGGTGAAAGCTGTATGCCCGTGGCAGGTGCGACGGGCGCTACCTTCACGCTCGAAGCGGGCACGCAAGGCGACACCTTCGAGGTCGCCGTCACGGCGACCAACGCGAAGGGTTCGGCCACGAGCACGTCGGCGCCGAGCGCGATCGTGTCCGCAAGACCGGGCACGCTCGTGTTCTCGCAAGAAATTCCCTCGACGGGCTCGGGTGAAGGGCAGCTGGCAAGCCCTGGCGATGTTGCGCTCGACAGCGCCGGCGACGCGTGGGTGCTCGACACCGGTAACGAGCGCATTGAGGAGTTCAGCCCCGAAGGCCGCTTCCTGCGGCAGTTCGGCGCATCCGGCTCAGGGGCGGGCCAATTCCGCGCTCCGGATGCTCTGGCGCTCGACCCGGCCGGCGACGTTTGGGTCGCGGACACAGGCAACAGTCGCGTCGAGGAGTTCAGCGGCGAAGGTCAGTACCTGCAGACGATCGGCGAAGGCGAACTGGGCGGGGTCGAAGGCATCGCGGTCGATCGCCATGGCGACATTTGGGTGTCGAAGACCTATGAAGGAGACCTACGGGTGTTCGACCAGCACGGCGTGCTGCTGAAGACGGTTGGCTCCCGCGGGGCGGGCCCCGGCCAGTTCCAAGAACCGGAGGGGATCGCGATCGACCGCAACGGCGATGTGTGGATCGCCGACTGGGCTGACAATCGTGTCGAGGAGTACGACGAAGGTGGGGAATTCGTGCGCCAGTTCGGCGGGCGAGGCTCGACCGAAGGCGAAATCTCGAATCCGTACGGGATCGCCGCCGACGGCGACGGCGACGTCTGGCTTGGCGAAGACGGCAACAGGCGCATCCAGCAGTTCACCGAAGCGGGAGAACCGGTGACCGTGCTCGCTCCTGCCGGAGTCGAACCAGGTGAGGTGCGGCTCGGGGTGCCGTCCGGTCTCGCCGCGAGCGTGAGCGGCGCCGTGTGGGCTGCGGACGCTCGCAACGGGCGTGTCGAGGAGTGGGTGCCGGGGACACCAGAAGCGCCGAGCAACCTCACCCGACCGACCGTTGCAGGCATTGCCGAGGACGGGCACACCCTGACGGCCAGCGCCGGCACCTGGAAAGGGACTCCGCCGATCGCATACGGCTACCAGTGGCAGCGCTGCTCGAGCTCGGGCGAAAGCTGCGAAAGCATCTCCGGCGCGATCGATCCCAGCTACACCGCGTCCGGTGCAGACATCGCCAGCACGTTGCGGGTCGTGGTCACCGCCGCCAACCAGCTCGGGTCGAGCTCGAGCGCCTCGGAAGCGACAGGCGTGGTGGCACCCGCACCGCCGACCGACAGGGTGGCACCGACGATCACGGGCGCGGCGGAGGTCGGCCACACGCTCACGGCGAGCCCAGGAGAATGGGAAGGCACCGCGCCGATCTCCTTCGCCTATCAGTGGGAACGCTGCGAACCGTCCGGCGAAGGCTGCAGCGACATCTCGGAAGCCAGAGGCACGACCTACGTGCCCGACGAAGCCGATGTCGGCAGCACGTTGCGCGTCCGCGTGACCGGTACGAACAGCGTCGGCTCTGCCTCGAGCATCTCAGGAGCGACCGCGACCGTGACCGCCGAGGCACCGGCGAACGTGGTCGCACCGTCGATCGCGGGCACCGCCGAAGTCGGCCAGACGCTCGCAGCAGATCGCGGCAGCTGGGAAGGCACCGCGCCGATCTCCTATGCATACCAATGGGAGAGCTGCGACAGCCTCGGCGAAGGCTGCCTACCTTTGGCGGGCGCGACGAGCTCCACGCTCACGCTCGGAGAAAGCGACGCCGGGGAGACCTTCGAGGTGCTCGTCACCGCCAGCAATGGCGCGGGCACCACCACCGCCAGCTCGCCCCCAACGGCGATCGTCGGCGCGCTGCCGCCAACCAACAGCGCACCGCCGACGCTATTCGGGCAGGCAGTCGTAGGCCGGACGCTGTCGGCGAGCACCGGATCGTGGTCTGGTGGCCAGCCGCTGGCTTACACCTACGAATGGCAGGTATGCGAAGGCGGCGGGGAATGCTCGAGCCTCGTAGGAGCGACCGGATCGAGCTACACGCTCGGCAGCGAACAGGTGGGAAAGTCCGTCCGCGTGATCGTCACTGCGACGAACTCAGTCGCCTCGGCCGCCGCCACATCATCCTCCTCCGCGGCCGTCGCGTCCGCCTCACCGCCGTCGAACACGGTGCCGCCGACGATCGCCGGGATCACGCGCGAAGGTGAAGTGCTGATGGCCGACGCGGGCACGTGGGCAGGAACGCCGGCGGCCTACAGCTATCACTGGGAGAGCTGCAACCCGCAGGGCGCGGAATGCGCAGAGATCGAAGGAGCGGCCGCTGAAGGCCCGGCGTATTTGCTCGGGTTCGGCGACCTGGAAACGACGCTTCGGGTGATCGTCACGGCAACCAACGGAGCCGGATCGGCTCAGGCGACTTCGGCGCCAAGCCCGGAGATCGCCGCTGGGCCTCCAAGCGAGCGCGAAGCGCCATCGATCACGGGAGCGACGGCGGTGGGGGAATCGCTCGTTGCCCACCCTGGGGCTTGGGGCGAAGACGTGCAGATCGGCTACCAGTGGGAAAGCTGCGCGTCCGACGGCCAGGAATGCGCAGCGCTGCCCGGTGCGACGGAACCGGAATACGAGCTCGGCGTGGGCGACATCGGCACCACGCTGCGGCTGCGGATCGGCGCGAGCAACCCGCTCGGCTCGGTCACCGACGTCTCCGAGCCGAGCCGCGTGGTGACCGCGCAGACGCCGACGCTCGTAAGCTCGCTCGGGCCGAGCATCTCCGGTGCCGCGCGGGTGGGCGAAGCGCTGACGGCGGACCCCGGCAGCTGGGCCAGCGCAGGGGAAGTCGGCTATGCCTACCAGTGGGAGCGCTGCGACGCGACCGGATCGGTCTGCGCCGGCATTGCCGGCGCTCAGAGCGCGAGCTACACGCCCTCGCCGGAAGACGCAGGCGACGTCCTCGAGGTGCTGATCACGGTGAGCGACGAAGGCGAATCGCAAGCCGAGAGCGCCGGCACGCAGCCGATCGCCTCGGCGAGCGCTCCCGCG
Organism: uncultured Solirubrobacteraceae bacterium; assembly: GCA_963737025.1. Lineage (GTDB taxonomy): Bacteria > Actinomycetota > Thermoleophilia > Solirubrobacterales > Solirubrobacteraceae > Palsa-744. The sequence goes on along the minus strand of CAVTRA010000002.1, from coordinate 413,285 downwards.
CCTGAAGAATCACCGGTGCTGTCGGGGCTCGCGCTTGAAGGGCAGACGCTCACGGCGATCCCCGAGCAGTGGTCCGGCGAAGGCCCGTTCAGCTACTCCTACGCATGGGAGCGCTGCGATGGCGCCGGCGCCAGCTGCACACCGATCGCCGGGGCGACGCAGAGCACCTACCAATTGGCCGCGGCCGACGTCAACCTCACGATCAGGGCCGAGGTGACGGCGACGACCGCCGAAGGCTCATCGAGCGCGGTCTCGCTCCCGTCTCCAACCGTCGGCGCGGCCGGGCTGTCGGATGTCTCAGGACCGTCCATCGGCGGCATCGCGCAGACCGGCCACCTGCTGACCGCGGACCCGGGGATCTGGCGAGCCCCCGGTGCGATCGCCTACGCCTATCAGTGGCAGCGCTGCGACGCCTCCGGCGAAGCCTGCGCCGAAATTCCGGGCGCGACGGACTCGACCTACACGCCAGCCGCGCAGGACCTCGGCTCGACGCTGCAGGTCCTCGTACAGGCGACGAGCGGCGATGAACATATCCAGGCGACGTCGCCGGTGACCGCGGCGATCAGCTCGCCCACCACGGCGCCTGAAAATACGGCCGCGCCCGCAATCGAAGGCGTGTTCACGGCAGGGGACACCGTCACAGCAGTGCCCGGGTCGTGGGCGGGAGCCGAACCGATCTCCTACGCCTACCGGTGGCAGCGCTGCGACAGCTCGGGGCGTGAATGCACGGGAATCTCGGGCGCGAGCGAAGCGAGCTACGTGCTCACCGCCGCAGACGTCGGCAGCACGATCGAGGCCGACCAGACGGCGAGCAACTCGATCGGCAGCACGAGCGCGCCCTCGGTGCACAGCGAAGTGGTCGGCGCTGCCGGGCCGCCGGCCAGCAGCGAAGGTCCCGCGATCGATGGCGTCGGCAAGCTCGGCGCCACGCTGTTCGTCAGCAACGGTGCCTGGACGGGCTCGCGCCCACTCAGCTACTTCTACCGCTGGGAGCGCTGCAACGCCGCGGGCGAAGCGTGCAGTGAAATTGAAGGTGCCACGAAGCCGAGCTACAAGCCTGTTGCCGTCGACATCGGCGCAACCGTGCGCGTGCGAGTAACGGCCGAAAACACGCTCGGCGCAGCGGCGGCGGTATCCGCCCAGACCGCGATCACGTCGGGCGGTGAAGAAAGCGCCGGCGGCGCAATCGAAACAGCAGAGGCGACCGATCCTTCGATCCTCGCGCGCTCGACCAGCGCCAGCCTCGAAGAACAGGCGATCCGGCCTGGCATCCTCGACAGCGGCGAACTGCTCTCCTCGCAGAGCACCCTGACCGGCTCCACGATCTCCAAGGAGTCTCCGGGCGAATTCGCGGTGAGCACCCCGTCGGGCGAAGTCAGCCTCGAACCGAGCGGCCTCGCCGCGGACGCCGCCAAGCTGCCGACGATCGTCAACGCCTCGGCGGCCGTGTTCGCCGGCGCCTACAACGCCACCGACATCGTGGTGCGCCCCGAGCCGCGCGGGGCGAGCACGCTGCTGCAGCTGCGTTCGGCCGCCGCTCCCCGCGCCTATTCCTGGCGGCTGCACGTCGCCCCCGGGCAGCGTCTGGAACGGCTCTCCGGCGGAAGCGTCGCGCTGATCGAAGGCGGCGAAGGCACGGGAGCATCGGGCACCGAAGAAGGCGAACAGGTGCTGCCGGGCACGCCCTCGACGCCCACCTCACCCAGCGGCGAACACGGCGTAGGCGGCGAAGCAGCGGACTCGGAACGGGAACACGCGCTGCCCGAACAGGGACCCACAGAAGTCCCGCCCGCGCCCGTCGTCTCGACGCCAGAAACCACGCCGCGGCCTGGCGAACTACACCCGCAGGAAACCGAACCAGAGTTCGAGGCCGCAGGGACGGCGCTCGCCACGGCGCAGGCGCAGGCAAGCGGCACGGTTCTGCTGGTGATGGCGCCACCGACGGTCAAGGACGCCGCCGGCGGGGAAGTGCCAGCGAGCCTCAGCGCGAACGACGAAACGGTGACGCTCACGATCTCGCCCGCCGAACAAGCGAGCTACCCGCTGACGGCCGAAACGGCAGTCTCCAGCACCGGCAGCGAAGGCGAAGGAGCAGGGCCGCACAGCCAGCTGCGCAGCCTCGCCGCAAAACGGCGCTCGTTCACCACGGCGGCAGTGCCCTACGGTCTGTCCGACCAGACCAATCCCCCGTTTGCGAGCCTCGATCCCGAGCTGCAGAAAGGGGCTCCGGGTGGGATCAAGGTCACCTACGCGCGTCGCATCATCCCCTGGAACCTCGAAGTCAACTCGAAAAACCCGACATGGATTGAATTCGAAGAATGGCTCACGGATGTGACCGCAGACAAACTCACTCCGATAGTGACCTTCGAAGCCGGGTTCCGGCCGTATGGCTACTGCAAAAAGTCCAACGCCAAGGAATGCGAACAAAAGCGGCCGACCGAAATCGCCTACGAACAGGCGATAGAACCGATCATCAAGAACGTGATCGAAAAAGAGTCGACGATCACGCCCGTCCGGTACTGGGGGGCATGGAACGAGCCTGATCTGGTCGACCACAACGGCACCGCCGATCCCTTCTTCGAATCGCCGGCGGCGGTGGCGAAACTGTGGCGTCGCGCCCAGTACGTGCTGCACAAGGTCGGCTGCGGAGGGTGCAAAGCGATCGCGGGAGAATTCAACACCAGCAAAGGCGACTACGTCGGCAAGTACCGGCTGACCCTGTCCGACGAGCGGAAGGTCGCGGTGCCACCCCCGCCACCGCCGCCGGCCAAGCCCGGCGAAACCCCGCCGGCGCCGCCCGCGCCATACGTCCCACCGCTGCCCAGCATCTGGGCCATGCACGACTACGACGATCTCGAGTACGCCTACGGCAGCGAAGGCGAACACCACAACGGCGAAGCAGAAAAGTTCGCCGCCGAAGTGGGCAAGTCGGTCGGTAGCTACGTGGTGTGGTTCTCCGAGCAGGGCATCCTGCTCGAACGGGGCAAAACTCTGGATGTGCTGGTGACCGCCGAGCAGGAATCACACGGCAAGATGCAGAAGATCACCAACCCGCTCACCCACAAGCCGTACACCCCCGACCAGCTGCAGGTCAGAGCCGCCGATCAGTTCCTGACGCTCGGCAAGACGAACATGAAAGGGGCGCGTGTCGGCCTCGTCGACTACTACGAGTACCGATCGCAAACCAAGCAGGCTGTCAAGGAACATGGGCTCAGCCCGTTCGATAGCGCGTTGCTGAACGCCGAAGGCAAAGGCGAAGCCCAATACCGCGAGGCCTACTGCGTGATCGCTTTGGGGCACCACAACGGCTGCAAGTCCGAAAACAAGACCCATGCCGTGCTTCACACCAAGATCACGGCACACGCAGCTGCCGTTACAGGCGCGGTCGATCCTAAGGGGCTGCCGACGGAATACTGGATCGAGTACGGCACGACGACCGAATACGGCAAAACCACGCCGCGGACGGCGCTAACCAACGAAACCGGCGAACAGGCCGAGACAGTCGCGCTGAGCGGCCTGCAACCGTGTACGACCTACCACTACCAAATGGAGTCCGAAAACGAAGGCAACGAAGAAGAACCGAGCCTCGGCGGGGACATGACCTTCAAAACCACGTGCGAAGGCCGAGCAGTGATCGAAGACCCGGCATGCGCGGCAAACACGCTGCCGCGTAACGACGACAACTCGGCGGGGCCGGTGAGCCTCCCGTTTGCGCTCGACATGGGCGGGCACACCTACACCTCGCTGTACGTCAACAACAACGGCAACGTCACGTTCGACGCGTCTCTGCGGCAGTGGACGCCTGAAGCCTTCCATAGCTTCAACCAGCCGGTCATCGCCGCCTACTTCGGCGACGTGGACACGCGCAGTGCCGAAGGCGAAGGCACCGGTGGTGGTGGCGGCGGCGGGGGCGGCGGTACGGCGGACTTCTCCTCGCGCCTCACGCCGGCGGCAGCGACCGCAGGCGGCGGAAACGAAGAACCCGCCAGCGGCGTCTCGGGAGTCGTGACGTACGGCTCCACGACCTTCCAGGGCAGGCCCGCATTTTGCGTGGACTACCCGTATGTCGGCTACTACCACATACACGACGACCGTCGCAACGACTTCCAGATCATGCTCGTGGGCCGTTCGGACATCGCGCCCGGTGCGTTCGAAATCATGTTCAACTACGATCAGATCCAGTGGGAGACCGGGGACGCGAACGGCGGCCACGACGGCCTGGGCGGTAATTCCGCCGCGGTTGGGTATTCCGCCGGCAACGGTGTGGACGCGTTCGAAATGCCCGGCTCACGTGTGAACGGAGCGTTCTTGGATAGCAACGGCAACAGCGGCCTGATCTACGGGGAGCGCAACTCGACGGTCCTCGGGCGCTACGTTTTCGACACATTCGCCGGCTGAGGTCCTCGATTGCAGGATGACCACCGGTCACCCACGCGACGCACGCGTGTCGCGATGATCGTCGTCGCGAGCTGCCTGGCAGGGTGCGGCGGGGGATACAGCGCGTCTCGCGGCCGCACGTCAGGGCTCGCTCCCGCTCCGGCTTACCGCGTCGGGCAGTACTGCCTGGCCAGTCGCGAAGCGCGATACAGCGCCGCAGGCTTCAAGTGCGAGCTACATCATCTGGCCAAGCGCTGAAGCGGTCCTCTCCTGTCGCCCCGGGCGGTCCGATCTGGGAGAGGAGGTGTTCTAGATCGTGATGCGCCGCTACGCGCCTTCACTGCTGGCAGTGCTGTACTTCGCTTTGGCTGTCCCCGCGGGGGCAGCATGCGACAAGACCGAACCGGCTCCGGTGGCGTCCGCCGGTGGCGGGCAGATCCTCGTCAGCTGGCAGGCGCTTCGCTCCGAAAACGCGGGGATCTGCCTCGGTTCGGAGGCCGTTGCGGCGATCGGATCGACCACGACCGGTTTCACGTCGCTGGGCCCCTACGGCACCGGGGGGGCTGAATTCTCGGCTCCGACCGGCGCCTTTCTCGATAGCGCCGGCGACGGCTGGATCGTCGGCGTGCACGAACGGGCAGAAGTCGGCAGAGACGGGCAGTTCACCACGGCGACGGGAGCGTGGCTCGTGTTCCGCTCGGCGGATGGCAGGTTCGCGGCGCCTGTCGGGTTGGCCGGCGACTATGGCAACGCGCCAGCGATCGCGGGCAGCCGGGATGGCAGCGTGGTCCTCGCATGGGACACCGCGCAGGGCAGCGCACTCGCGTGGGCGAAGCCCGGCGGCGGCATCTTGCGCCCGGTCCGCTATGGGCACTCATTCGAGGTGACGCGGGTCACCGTCGACGAATCCGGTCACGCGTTGATCGCCGGCTACTACCCCGTGCGGGGTGAAATCCACGCCGCGCGCGCGATCGCCTTGATCACGGGCTTTGGCGGCCGCTTCTCGCAGCCGCGCGTGATCGCGGTCCGCCCGCACGATCAGCGCAGACATCGCATCGGCGTGCTCGGCGAGCCGGTGCTCGCAGCCGGACCGACAGGCCGGGCCCTGATCGCGTGGGAATCCTCGTTCGTATCGAGCTACCCGCTGATCGGAATGGACGTGCTCGTCTCTCGCCAGCCGAACGGCCAGCTGTCAAAACCGGTCCGCCTCGGAAAGGACCTGGCGTTGTCCTCCGCCGGACCGGACCCGATGGCGACGTCGGACACGGCGACGCTCGACGGCGCCGGGCGCGGCCTGATTCTCGCCGGCAGCGGCACCGGACCCCTCGGGAGGGCATACGAGACGGTTACTGTCTCGCCGGGCGGCATCGTCTCTGCTTCCCAGGCGCTGGTCAACGCCACGGGCTCCAGGCCGCTGCTCGCGGGGAACGTCGCCGGCGAAACGGCAATCGTGTGGGATGAAGCGCTGACTGCTCCGCAATCCAGCGACCGCGGCCTGAAGGCACTGATCGGCACGATCACGCAACCAGCGCTCGAATCCCAGAGCGTCTCGCCGCCGCCGATGGAAACGGTTCGCGACCCAGTTGTCGTGATCGGCCCCGCTGGACCGGCTACCGCGATCTGGAGCCCGGGAACGCTGGAGGAAGCGAGCGCGATCGACGCTCGCGCGCTCGTCCCGGGGGCGCCGACGGTTACCGTCGCCGCGCTTTGACCCGGATACGGAACGCTTTGCACGCAAGGCCCTCGAGCAGTCGGGCGGCGACCACGCCCGCATCATGCGCCCGCGCCCACGCGGCCAACTCGCGCGCGTGGTGGCGAACCGCGGGGTCCCCGAGCGCTCGCTCCACCCCAAGCCTGAGGACGCGCGGCGTGGCAAAGCGCCGCGGGACCCGCACGCCGGCGCCGGCCCAGTCCAGACGCGCGGCGTTCTCGTTCATGTCACCGACAGCGGGGCACGCGACAACCGCGCACCCCGAGGAGAGCGCGCGCACGAGCGTGCCGTGTCCGGCGTGGCAGACGACGACGTCGCACTGCGGCATGGTGCGCGAGTAGGAGACCCACTCGACAACCCGAGCGTTGTCGGGCACGGGCAGCGCGCGCGGCGGCAACCGCCGGTTGTAGGTGGCGAGCACGCGAACGGGCGCGTCGGCTAGGCCGCGCAGCGCGGCGCGGAGCAGCCTGTGCTCCGAGTCCTGGGCGGTGGACGGGGCAATGAGCACCACCGGCGCGTCGGGCGCCACGCCGTTCGAGCCACCACCGACGGGCAACTCGACCTCGCGCGCCGGCGGCTCCCACATGAGCGGCCCGACGACGTGCACGTGCGCGGGCCACGCACGCGGGTACTCGAGCTGGGGGAACGTGGCCACGAGCGCTAGTTCACGGCTGATGCCGTTGTGCACGTAGTCGAGTGGCACGAGCCCCAGCCGCGCGCGGGTGTCGTTGAGCTCGCGTCGGCCGCGCTCGAGGCCTGGCTCCACGGCGCGCTGAGCCCGTCGCCAGAACGAGCGCCCAACGGCGGTGCCCGGCATGCGCGCGCCGAGCGAGTAGATGGGGGACTCGGGCGCCCCGTGGGGGTAGACGTGCGGGATCAGCGTCGCGCAGGGGCGACCCTCGAGCTCGGCGGCGAGCGCGGGGGCCAGGGTGAGGATGTCCGCGACGACGACGTCGGGCCGCAGCTCGCGCACGAGCGGGCGCGTGTCATTCGCGGCGTGAACGACCGCCTCGTAGAAGTCGAGCGGCTCGGGCCCCGAGGGGAACACCTGGTACTCGGGAGCCGGCGCGAAGTCAAGCCCCTCGGCCTCGACGTCCTGCTGCCAGCGACGCCACGTCTGCACCGTGACGTGGTGTCCGCGGGCGGCGAGCGCGCGCCCGAGCGCGATCATGGGAAAGGCGTGACCGGGGTCGCCGAAGGCGCCGAGCAGCATCCGCCTCGGTGGCCCGGCGTCAGCAGCGGCGATACCTGCCACTGTCGCGCTGAGTCAGGCGGCGAGCTCGGCGAGCAGCCGCAGCTGCTCGAGGCGCTCTGGAGCGGTGAAGGCGGTTGGCGTGACCCCCAGCGTGCCGACGCCGGCGTCGCGGTAGACAGCGAGGCGCTCGCGGATAACATCGGGTGGGCCGCAGAGCGAGACAGTGTCGATGAGTGCGTCGGGGATCGCGGCCATCGCCTCCTCGCGCTTGCCTTCGAGGTAGAGGTCCTGAATGGTCCGGGCCTCGGCCTCGTAGCCGTAGCGCTGGACGAGCTGGTTGTAGAAGTTCTGCTTGCGCGAGCCCATGCCGCCGACGTACAGCGCGACGAACGGCCGCATCGTGTTGCGCCCGGCCTCGAGGTCATCGGTGATGCAGAGGCTGACGGTGGGAGCGATGTCGAAGTCATCGAGCGATTTGCCCGAGCGCTCGGCGCCTTCCTGCAGCAGCGGGCGCAGCTCGGAGACGTGCTCCGGCGAGAACAGCGTCGGGATCCAGCCGTCGGCGATCTCGCCCGCGAGCGCGGTGTTCTTGGGACCGATCGCGGCGAGGTAGATCGGGATGCGCTCCTGCACGGGGGAGATCGTCAGCTTGAGCGCCTTGCCCGGTCCGTCGGGGAGCGGCAGCTCGAGCGTCTCGCCGTGGAACTCGACGCGCTCGCGCGCGAGCGCCATGCGCACCACCGCGACGTACTCGCGGGTGCGCTGCAGCTGCTTGGCGAAGCGCTGCCCGTGCCAACCCTCGGCGACCTGCGGTCCAGAGGAGCCGATGCCGACGATCATGCGCCCGTTCGAGAGCTGGTCGATTGTCGCTGCGGTCATCGCGGTCATGGCGGGGGAGCGGCCGGGCATCTGGAAGATGCCGGCTCCGAGTCGGATCTTGGTTGTCTGCCCGGCGAGCCAGCCGAGCACGGTGGCGGTGTCGGAGCCGTAGGCCTCTGCGGCCCAAACGGAGTCATAGCCCAGCCGCTCGGCCTCCTGGACGATCGTGAGCTGGTCCTCGGATGTGAGGCCCATGCCCCAGTAGCCGATGTGCACGCCGAGCTTCATGTGCAAGTTTCCTTTCAGCGGGAGGGAATACGTTGCCGGGCGGGAAGGCGTGCCATACGCTTGGCCGCGCACCACCGGGCACTGGCTGGACAGCCAATACGCCGGTGCACAGCCTATGCGAAACCGCCGCCGCCCCAGCGCCAGCCCCGTCGAGCGCCTGCGTCTTGCGATCGACTGCCTGCCGATCGGCACCCGCGAAGCGATGCTCACCGGGTTGCGCGCGAACGAGCGCATCATCGCGGGCGCGTACGTCGATCGCGAGGGCGGCGTGTGTCCGATGCTTGCGGCGCATCGCGCCGGTGGACGCACCGACCTGCTCGCCTTCGCGCGCTCGTGGGACCGCTTCACCCGCACCGGTGGCGCCGCGAGGGCCGCGACCGCGCGCGAGCTGCGGATCCTGATCGCACAGCTCGAAGCGAGCCTGATGAGCGCGAGCGCCGTCGACCTCGACGTGGCGATCAAAGAGCACCGCGAGCTGCGCAGCAGCCGCGTCCGCTTGCGCCGGCGACTCGCGGACACAGCGGACCCGTCGGGCGAGATCGTGGCAAGGCGTCTGCGCAGCCCGTCGCCGCGACGCCTGGTTCGCGCTGGCGCCTAGCTCACAGCGCGTCGCCAGGCCGCACGAACATCATCTCGGGCACGATGCATGCGGGGGAAACCTTGAGCAAGTAGCGCACGGCCTCGGCGATGTCCTCGGGGCGAATCATGTCCTCGGCGGCGACGTGCTCCTTGACGAAGTCGGTCATGGGCGTGTCGACGAATGCCGGGCACAGCGCCGTGGACTTGATGCCCTCGGCGCCGAGTTCCTTGTTCATGGCTTCGGTCCAGCCGACAACACCGTGCTTGGTGGCCGAGTAGACCGAGAGCCATGCCTCGCCGCGCTTGCCCGAGATCGAGGAAGTGTTCACGACCAGCGCGTTTTTATGCTCGCCGGCGGCCTCCCTGAGCAGATCAATGCACTCGCGGTAGAACAGCACGATCGAGCGCAGGTTGATGTCGAGCTGCATGTCCAGGCGCTTGGTCTCGATCTCGCCGACCGGCGCGCCGACGCCGACGCCTGCGTTGTTGACGAGCACGTCGAGGCGCCCGTAGCGGGCGCGGTGCTCCGCGACGACTTTCTTGATCTCGGTCTCATCGGAGACGTTCGCCACGACGGCCTGCACGTCGAAGCCATCGGCGGCCAGCCCGGCGACCGCGGCCTCGAGCTTCTCCGGCCTCCTGGCGGCCATCGTCACGCCGAACTCTTCCTCACCCAACACCCTGGCGATGGCGAGCCCGATACCGCTCGACGCTCCGGTGACGATCGCTGCACGCTCTGCTGGCATCTGCCGTCCTCTCCGTTGGTGATCCGAAACTCAGCGCCCGCCCACGCGGCGAGCGGCGCGCGGGAGCATCCCACATCTCGCTGGTAGCGTCTGCGCCAGCGCGCACCGGCCACGGCCTGAGCGCGCGGCGGGCCCGTAGCTCAGTTGGTTAGAGCTGCCGACTCATAATCGGTAGGTCCCTGGTTCGAGTCCAGGCGGGCCCACATAGAAACGGCCCGCAAACGCGGGCCGTTTCGCTGCATCGAGCAGATGCGTGCCGCTCAGTCTAGGTGGGGTGGCAACGGAAGTGGCAACTAGCGGCGCGGGAGGCGGTCAATCTTGCCTGTCCGTAGCTGGTGCAGGTTGGCGCGGGTCCTATCTGGATGCGGCCAGGATTGGAGGCGCGTGAGAGCGGCTGCCTGGGTAGCGGTGCCGACTGCCTCCACGTACGGCGCGAAGTCACGGCAGGGCTGTTGTAGGTCGCGACCCGCCTTGACCAACCGGCGCGCGGTGTCGAGCTGCACTCGCATTGCGTGTGCGACGTCGCCCAGGTCGAGCCCGTCATCGGCCAGTGCGGCAGCGGTGAGGGCGCGGTGTTCGGCGTTGCTGTGCTCGCCGGCTGAGCGGGGCCATGCGCGCTTGAGGGCGGCCGCGAGCGCCTGCGCCCGTGACGGGTGTCGGTCGCGGTCGTGGAAGGCCAGCAGCCCCAGCTCGTAGAGGTCGTGGTCCGGACCGATCGAGTCGTACGACGGTCCGTCCACCTCGGGCGTCCTGAGCCGCAATTCGAGCGGATCAGATTGACGGCCAATCCCATCCGATCCGGTTTCCGGCGATCCGGCACGCTGCCCATATGGCGTCTGCATCCGCAGCATCATCGCGGCCGAGGTGGACACGACTCCGCGCCCGGCGCGAAGAGCTGGGCCTAACCGTTCGCACGCTCGCCGCGCTCAGCGGCGTGGACCCCGTGACCGTCTGGAGGGCTGAGAGTGGCCGCACGTTCCCGAACGCGACGACGCTCGCCGCGCTTGCGCTCGCGCTCGACTGCGAGGCGATCGAGCTGGTGAGCGCCCCGCCGCAGGCGGACCGGTGAACCCAACTGCTCCGACGCCCGCGCAGCTCGCTGCATGGGTCGGCAACTTCGAGTCAGGCGGTGAGTTGGACGAACAAGACGGGCCGCCCGCGCACTGGACCATCTTCGAGGCGCGCCTAACACGCGGGCTGGCCAAGCTGGCCAGCGATGACACACCCGCACTCTCCGACTTCGACGCCGACGGCCACCCCGGCGACCAATTCTGGATTGAGTTCGCGCGGGCCCTCCGCGCAGTAGACAGCCACGACGCCCACCTCATCGACACGAAGGCGCGCACCGCCATCGACTGGGGCGAAATCGCCTGCACGCCAGCCTGGGGGTTGCGCCGCAAGACAGCGATCCTCCGCCTCACCGGCAAGCTGCGCCACTGCAACGTGCCCCAATGGCTGACGCTCGGCCTCATGCTCGCGTGGAACCGCAGCAACTGCCTGCCGCGACCGCTCGCACCAATCGAAGTCGAGGCGATGGTCCGCTCGATCTACGACCGGTACGGATCAGTGGTGCAGCCATGAGCCTGCCCGACACCCAGACGCTCGCCGCTGAGCTGCAAGAAGAGCACACGGCGAACGAGCCACACATGCTCGATGACGCGAACGACGTCGCGGGACTGACAGAGGGCGTGCGGATCGTCCGCGCAATCGAACGCGGCGAAGGCGCCGGCGCCGCGATCGACCTCTACTTCGAGAACGGCGCACACGCCACGTGCACCGCCAAGCAGCTCTACGACCCGCGCCACATGGACCCGCTACTCACGCAAGCGACCAAGGTGCCACCCGACTACCTCACGCCGACCCAATGGCGGCCATTCGCCATCGTCGTGCTGCAAGCCGCCGAGCCCGACAACGCCACCGACAGCGAGGCAACCGAGACGGGGGAATGGCTCGCCACGTTCATAGACGAGACAAGCACACGCACACTCACCGCGCATGCCCCCGGCAGCGCCGTGCAGCTCGATGATCCGCTAGCGCTGTTCGACGTACTCAAAGCCGACGATGGCGCGTTCCGAGGCAGCGATGACCGGCTCTACATCCGGCCGCCACAGCTACTCCAACACGTCACCGCCGTCCTGCGCCAGCGTACGACCAGCACCGAGCTACGTCAACGCCTCGGACGCCTCGGATTCACCAAGCCACGCAACAGCCAAGGCCAGCTCGCAGCCCGCAAAGGCAACGAGACGATCACACGCCGCTACCTCGCCAGCGAACCCGGATGGGAGCTGCCATGAGCTGTTTGCGTGTTACCGCCTTATACACACGGGAGAGAAATCGCGCGCACCTCTGCGAACACGTAAACACCTGCACACACAGCGCGCAGCACGTAAACACGGCGACAACAGCGATAACGAGCTGTGGGACCGCGCGCACAGCCCACAGCAGCACACCCGTGGTGATAGGCGGCAAAGCATGACCGCACTCACCGTGGACATACCCGCCACGCTCGTGGACGCCATCGCAGACGCCGTCGCAGCACGCCTCAACACGTCAACGGACACCACAGCATCGCCGTGGCTCAACGTCGAGCAAGCAGCCACCTACATCGGTGACGCACCAGCCAGCCGCGTCTACGACCTCGTACAGCAACGCAAGCTCACAGCACACCGCGACGGTCGCCGTCTGCTGCTCAACCGTGACGACCTAGACGCCTACTTGCGAGGTGCATCGTGACGCCGCTGTGTCCTGCGATCGCCAGTCGCTCGCGTTGCGTCGTTGCGTCGAGAACACACGAACGTCGCATCGTCGTGGCCAGTTGCCACCTCGTTGCCACCGTTGCCGCAATGCCGCATGGTTACTGGGATTGCGGCGTGACTTGCGGATGAATAATCGGAGTGTCGCCGTGCCATTGAGCACTGATCCGAACGCTCGCGCTGTGCAACTCGCTAACCGGCAGTCGTGGCCACCTGCGCCGGTCGGTAACGACCACGCGTTGCGTCACGGCGCGCACACGCTGCCTGATGGGTCAGTTGCAGCTGCGATCTACGCTGAGCTTGCGAACGAGACGCCGCTGCGCGACCGGGATGGTGCGCTGCCTGCCGTTGATCGGACTGCCGTCGAGCTGCTTGCTGGTTGCTTGGCGCGTCTCAAGTCGATCGGTGAGTGGATTGAGCGTCACGGCGCGATCGACGGGAAGGGTCGAGCGCGTCCGGTGCTTGAAGTTGAGCGCCGGCTGCGCAACGAGGCAGCCGACCATTGCGCGCGGCTTGGACTGACGCCGCGCAGTCGCGTCGCGCTCGGCATCGCATTGCAGCGCGGCGCTGAGTTCGACCTTGCACAAGTCCTCAGCGACCTTGAGGACGAGCGATGACGCCCGGGCATTGCCGATGGCGCGGTCAGCGCGCCGCGCTGGCCCGTTTTCACACGCGGGGTGTGTTCGGGGTTTCGGCGGGGGTGTGTGATGGCTGATTTGCGTGAGGTGCGAGCTGATGTTGCGGTGTTCGCCGATGTGATCGGTGAGCCGTTGGCGGTGTGGCAGGCGGATGCGTTGCGGTTGGAGACGCGGCTGACGGTGTTGTGCGCTGGCAGGCAGATGGGTAAGAGCCGGGGGCTGGCGGTGTTGGCGTTGTGGTGGGCGTTCCGTAGGCGGGAGCAACACGTGCTGATAGTGTCGGCCAGCGATCATGCGGCGCGCAGGGTGTTGGCGTTGGCGGCGAGCATGGCGCGTGGCTCCGAGCTGTTGGAGCGCAGCGTGGTGGATTCGCAGCGTGCGTTGCTGTCGCTGAGCAATGGGAGCGTGATCCGGTCGGTTGCGGCGTCAGAGGCGGCGGTGCGTGGCTGGAGTGTCGATTTGGGGTTGTTGGATGAGGCGGGGTTGGCGTCGGATGAGCTGGTGTTGGAGGCGTTCATGCCGACGATGGCGGCGCGGCCAGATGCGCGGGCGGTGCTGGCCGGGTCGGCTACGCGGGCGGCTGGCGCGTTCTATGACTTGTTCCGGGTGGGTGAGCTTGGGGATGAGCACATTCGGAGTTTCCGGCAGGTGTCGAAGGCGGCTGGCGGTGACTGTAACGCGCCCTGGATTTCTCACACTCAGATTGCGCTTGACCAGGCGGCGATGAGCCCGGCGAGGTTCGACGCTGAGCATCGTGGGGTGTTTGCTGGGGGTGGTAGTGCGTTGTTCACTCCGGCGGCGTTGGCGCGCATGTTTGTGGATTACGTGCCGGACACGTTGGGGACGATGGGCGGTGAGGGGCGGGTGTCGTGGGGCCAGGATTGGGGGGCAGTTGCGGATCGGTCGGCTGGGGTGGCGTTGGGGCGTATCCCGCAGCCGGGCGGCGGGCGGCTGTTCGCTGTGCGTGCGGTTCGGCGCTGGGATGCGGGTGCGTCATTGCCGGGGGTGGTGGAGGAGATTGCGGCGTCGCCGGCTCATTTTCAGGCGGTGTGCCCTGAGCAGAATGGGCTGGGCCAGGCATGCTGCCAGTTGCTGTGGAGCGCGTTGGAGCGCCGGCCGTTCACTGCCGGTGGCGGGCGTCGGCAGTCGGGCTCGGTGATGGTCGAGGAGAAGGGTTGGGATCCGGTGCGGAAAGAGCCGAGGGTGCGCCGTCCGAAGTTCGCGGGATTTGTGACTGAACGGAGGCCGGTGGTGACTAGCGCGCAGTCGAAGGCGGCGACCTGGAGCGCCATCCGGCTGGGGGTGGATTTGGGGCAGCTCATTGCGCCCGCGAGCGAGGTGGAGCTGCGTCGGGAGTTGGCGCTGTTGGAGGTTGGGTTGACGCAGATGGGGGTGGAGAAGATTGAGGCGGCTCACGGCCACGATGACCTGTGCGATGCCTTGTACTTGGCGTGTGCGCCGTTCCGGCGGCAGTCGGGTGAGTGGACGTGCTCGCTGACCGAGCTGATGGATCCGCGCACGCTCTTGCCGGCGGTGCCGGTGCCGCCGGAGGTGGCAGCGTCGCCGCACGTTGATGGGCCGGACGGGCTGCGAATCCCGGTGCGTCCGGCGTGGCAGTCGATCACGGGTGCCGGGCTGACGGTACCGCAAGGACTTGACTTCGCAACCCGGGTGGATCCGTGGTTGAGCGAGGTTCGAGCGGGAGTGCGTACGGCGCTCTCTGACAACAACCGAGAGGTGGTGGACCATGCCGGATGATGAGATGGCGGAGACGCTTGGCCGCCTGGAGCAGAAGATCGACAGCCTGGAGTCCAGGTTGGCGCGGCAGTCGATGACGCCGGGGCAGCGTGCCGCTGAGGCGCGGGCGGCGATGCGCCGGGGCTATGAGCAGTCCGCCCGGGAACGCGAGGAGTCGGCGGAGGGTGGTGGGGCTGCGTGAGCGCGCTTGCGGAGCTTGAGCGGCTACACGGTGCGGTTGGTGCTCAGCGTGAGCGCGTGGCGGAGCTGGACCGTGCGCGTGCGGATGGTGCGCGGCGTGTGGAGCGGGTGCGAGCTCGGCTGCTTGAGTTCTACCGGGAGCGGGAGCGGCTGGGCGCTCAGGTGGTGGAGGGCATCGTGCTGGAGCTGCCCGAGGGTACGGAGGGGGAGCTGATCGCGGAGCTGCGCGAGGTGGAAGGCGGGCTAGCGCTGCGCGCTGACCTGCTCCCGTACGGGGATGGCATGTCGGACGTGAGGTTGGCACCGGTTGATGAGCGGGCGGAGGCGGCGTGGGAGGGTGCCAGGGAAGCGCTCGCGGAGCGTGAGGAGGAGCTGCGCGCGTTCGTCCAGGGCAACCTGCCGGCGCTGGCGGCAGAGCGTGCGCTGCTCGCCCGTGCTGTGCGCGACCGGGCGGCTGCCGCGCTCGAGGAGGCTCGCCGTGCGGCTGCCGCGCATGAGATGGAGCGGTCGTGGTGGGCACGGACGCTGTCGCTGGCGGGGTTGGAGTCGCTGTTGCAGGGGATGCCGGAGAACGAGCTGGCGTGGTCCGCGCAGGCCGGCGTGCCTGGGTTGCCCATGCCGAAGCGGTTTGTGGAATGAAGATGCTGGGGCGTGCAGGCGCGTCGCGTTGCCTCCTAGGCCGGGGCCTTGATCGTGGCCCCGGATGTGTGGCGCGACGCGCCTGCAGGTCCCAGCACGGATGCAGCACATGCGAACAACAACCGAAGGAGAACACGATGGCCAAAATCAGCCAGCTGGTGAGCAAGGGACTGCCGAACAACCCGCCGGCAACGGCGCCGCGTAACCGTGGCGTCGGCAACCTCAAGAACACGGTGGCGGCGTCCGGCAAGGTGGTGCCGAACGCGATCCCGCAGGCCGACAAGGGCGTCATCGCCGGCATGGAGAAGGCGGGCGAGGAAGCCGTCGAGGAGGGCGCCGAGAACGCGCCGATGCACTCGGCGACCGCCCCGGGATCGCACCGGTCGAACATTCCCGGGAACGTCGGCAGTCTGGTCGCCCCGACGGGCTGGAACGTTCCCTAAAACCGAATCTAGCTGGTATAATAGGCCATAGAAGGGAGATCTAAAAAATTAAAAGTATCTAACTGAAAGGTATCGAGATGAATATAGAAGCTAAATACGAATCGCTCGCCGCTCTCCGCGACGCTGTGGAGGCGAATGGAGACGTGCTGAGCGTGATCATGTGGAGCGTGCGCGATGCCTATGGCGCGGAGCGTCTGAAGGTCAACGTGCGCGCGAACATCCAGAACCAGCTCGCTGGCCTGGGACTCGGACACATTCCGGGCGAGATACCCGACGACCAGCTGCAAGTGCTGCGCGTCTACAAACTCGGCAGTCCGGTTGCTCACTTGATCGCGGCCATCAACACGCCCGGTGAGGCTCAGGACGACGTCATCCGTGAAGCCGTTGGCGGGGATGCGGCGGCAAAACTTGCGGAGATCCGCGAGCTGGTGTGTGGGTGATGCCGGCGGCGATGGTCAAGACCAGGACGCCGGGCGTCTACAAGCGTGGAGGCCGGTACGTCGTCGTCTACCGCGACGCTGAGGGCCGCCAGCGCAAGGAGGCGGCACGTACGCTCGATGAGGCGCGGCTACTCAAGTCGCAGCGCACATCGCAGGTGGCGTCCGGCGAGTTCCAGCGGGACACGAAGGTACGGCTGCACGTGTACGCCCGGGAGTGGGTGCAGCGCTACCAGGGGCGCGGCCGGCGCGGGTTCAGGGAGAACACACGCGACGAGTACGCCCGGGTGTTGGAGCAGTACGTGCTCCGCCACTTCGGTGATCGCATGGTGATCGCCGGCATCCAGCCCACGCACGTGGCGAAGTTCGTCGGATGGCTGTGCGATCCGCAGGCGCAGGGCCGCCGCGCAGCCGAGGACCGGCGCAAGGCGAAGGCAGCCAAGCTCGGCGTGTCGGTGGGCAGCCTGCCGCTCATGGAGACGGACAAGGACGGCAACCCGCTGCCGATCCCACCCGTGGCGCTCAGCGACTCCACGGTGCGCAACATCATGGCCCCGCTGAGCGCGTGCCTAGCAACGGCGCGCAGTGAGGGGTTGATCCGCTCCAACCCGGCCAGGGAGATAGACCTGCCGCACCGGCCGACCGCCGAGCAGTCAGAGGATGAGGACGTGCGGGCGATGACCCGCGAGCAGCTGTCCACGGTGCTCGCGCTGATCCCGCCGGATCACCGGCTGTTCTTCCGCCTGCTTGCCGCCACCGGCCTGCGCATCAGCGAGGCGATCGCCTTGCAGTGGCGGCACTTGCAGCTCGACGGCGACCGGCCGCACGTGAAGGTGCGCAGGGCGCTTGTGCGTGGCCGCATGGGGCCGCCCAAGAGCAAGCACGGGCGCCGGGACGTGCCGCTGGCGACAGAGCTGGTGGACGCGCTGCGCAAGCGCAAGGCGGACACGGGCGGCGACCCGGACGCGCTGGCGTTCACGGCGGCCAACGGTGCGGCCTTGAACCAGGGCAACCTGCGCCGCAGGGTGCTGGCGCCGGCGGCCGAGGAGGCGTGCCTGTGGAGCGGCTTCGGCTTTCACGCGTTCCGGCACACGTGCGCGTCGCTGCTGTTCGCCGAGGGCCGCAACGCGGTCCAGGTGCAGCGGTGGCTCGGCCACCACAGCGCCGCCTTCACGTTGGCTACGTACGTGCACCTGCTCGACGGCGACTTGGGTGAGCCGCTGGCACTGTACGTCGAGATGGCGAGCGAGAGGCAGCCGCTAGTCTCCGTTCGTGGCTGAGTGGCAGAATCTCTCGGGCGGCCGTGGGATCACGTACACGTGCGCCCACTGCGGGAACACGGGTGGCCCGCACGGCGTCTATTTGAGCGACACGCAAGGCGCGGGCGTCCTGATCTGCCCCGTGTGCTCGGCGCCCACCGCGGTGTGGGAGGGGAACTTCTTTCCGGCGCGCCGGTTCGGCGGCGAGGTCAAGGGGACGCCCACCGATATCGCTGCTTTGTACGAGGAGGCGAGGGGTTGCATGGGGGTTCCGGCCTACACGGCGGCGGTCCTGGTGTGCCGGAAGATTCTCATGCACGTGGCGGTGGAGGCAGGCGCTGATCCAGGGCTCAAGTTTGTCCAGTACGTGGAGTACCTATGGGAGAACCACCACATCCCCCACAACGCCAAGGGGTGGGTGGACCACATCCGCAACAAGGGCAACGAGGCTAACCACGAGATCGTGCTGATGGGCCGTGAGGAGGCCGAGCAGCTCATCTCCTTCACAGAAATCTTGCTCCAGCTCATGTACGAGCTGCCGCTGCGCGTACCGGGCGTCGAGCCTCCGAGCTAGTCGTGGCTCAATCGTCGGTGATCTGTGCCGCGACGAACTCTTCTCCGTTGAAGGTGATCCAAGGGAGGTAGACGGTCCCTGGCACCTCGTTGTGGATTTTGAAGAGCTGCGCTTTGGCCTCCTCGTCGGATAGCTGAGGGCTGACGGTGCCATTCGGGATGGTCTTGAGCGTGATCTCGATTCGAGGCAACGTAGGCTCCTTGTCCGTTCAACGGTGGCAACAGGGTGGCAACCGGCGCCACGGCACTCGACCATACCCGACTGGCCGACAGACGCCTCCAAGGCAGCGCGCGTCGGCGGAACCGGACCCGGCGACACCCGGCGACAGCTCTCGCGGGGGCTCATAATCGGTAGGTCCCTGGTTCGAGTCCAGGCGGGCCCATTCGCGATCATCCTGCGAATCGCGGGAAGACAAGCCCGGGCCGGCCGTCGGAAGGCCGACGATCGCAAGTCGTCCAATCCAGGCAGCTCGACCGCCCGGGCGCCGGAGAAGGCGCCGAGCGCAATACTGGCGCGATGGCCTTCGCTCCCCCCGCCCGCCACCTGTTGCGCGCAAGGGACCTCGCGGACGCTCGCTACGCCGAGCCATTGGGGGTCGAAGAGATGGCCGCCGCAGCAGGGCTCTCAAAGGCGCATTTCAGCCGCGAGTTCCGGCGGGCGTTCGGGGAATCGCCATACGCCTACCTGCTGACCCGGCGCCTGGAGCGAGCAGCTGCGCTGCTGAGGAGCACGGACCGCTCGATCTCGGACGTCTGCCTGTCGGTCGGCCTGAGGAGTCTAGGCTCGTTCACGACCAGCTTCACGCGCACGTTTGGCCTGTCTCCAGCGGCCTACCGCCAGCGCTTTCCTGCAGCCACCGATATGGCGCTGGTTCCAGGCTGCATCGTGCGGGCCTACGGCCGCCCGCAGAAGCGCACTTTTCGAGAAGACAGGAGCGAGCAACCGGTCTAGCTTGACTGCATCGTCCCCTGTTGAAAGGAGAACCGATGTTCAAAATCACAAACGCGCAACTGTGGGTCCAAGACCAGGAGGAGGCGTTGGCCTTCTACACAGAGAAGGTCGGCATGGAGATAGCCGCCGACGTCACGCTGCCCGAGCTGGGGGCCTTCCGCTGGCTTGCGGTCTCGCCCCCTGGCCAGCCGGATGTGTCGATCGTGCTGATGGCGGTCCCCGGTCCGCCAATCATGGACCAGGAGACCACCGAGCAGGTCGAGAGCCTGATGGCGAAGGGCTTCGCGGGAACGGTGTTCCTCACGACCGACGACTGCCAGAAGACCTACGAAGAACTGAAGGCTCGCGGCGTCGAGTTCCACGAACCTCCGGAGGAGCGTCCATACGGGATCGATTCCGGGTTCCGCGACCCCTCCGGCAACAGCATCCGGCTGGCCCAGATACGCGACATCGCCGAGCTGGAAGCGGTCGCCTCGAGCGGCTGAGATGAGGCGTCGCCATTCCTGGGCTGCCCGGCGGCCCGGCCCTCGCGGTCGGGTCGCCCGACTCGCTGTAGGGTCCGCCTTCCTCGGTGACGATCCAGATCATTCTCATGGCGCTGGCGAGCGCTGTACGGCCGGCGAGTCTCGTGGCGGTCTACGCGCTGGTCCGCGAGCAACGACCCGCGCGCTTGATGGTCGCATACGTGGCTGCCGGGCTCGCTTTTACGGTCACAGTAGGGGCGGCCGTGATCTTCGTGAGCAGCGGGATTGAACTACACGCGGGCACGAACCGGACAAAGGCGATCGCCGAGATTCTGGCCGGCGTCCTGGCGATCGGTGTTGGTGTCGCCGTGCTCGCCGGACGCATCCGCGTCGGAGCTGTTGCCAACGGTCGCCCGGCGCTCGGTCGAGGAGAGCGTCTTCAGCACCGCAAGATAACGATGCGCACTGCGGCGCTCGCAGGACCTGCCACCCACATCCCCGGACTCCTCTACCTTGTGGCGCTCGATCTGATCGTCTCTCAAGAACCGGATGTTCCCGGTGGCCTGCTCGAGATCGGCATCTACAACGCGATCTGGTTCGCCCTTCCGATCGTCGCCCTGGCGGCCTGCATCGCGAATCCGTCGGCCGGGCGGACGCTTGTGGACAAGGTTCAGGAATGGGCCGGCGCCCGCGTGCGGACCATTGTGCTGGTCATCTGCTTCGGGGTGGGCGTTTGGCTCGTTACAGCAGGAGCCTCGACCATCTAGCTGTTGAACAGGAGTAGTGTGGAGACATGTCCGAGCGAAACCAGCTGCTCGCCGGGATCGCTCGCCTGTCTTTCGTCGTCCTCATGCTCGCCATAGTCTTTCTCGTCGCCCCGGGCATCTCGGCGACCGCGTCCGGCGCCGCAACTCCGGCTGGTGAGCGTGGCGCGCTACTGCCACAGGATCCCTCGGGCATCGGCGTGGGGATGGCCTTCAACTACTACGTTCCCGAACTGGCGGCCGAGATCGGCACGATCGACTATGTGTGGGGCGCCAGCTCTCCGGCGCCGACCGGCGTCTACAACACCGCCTATGTCGCCTTCAATCGCGACGACCTGCTCGCGGGCCCGCACCCCCTCGCCTGGTGGCAGGCGAACCACCCAACCTGGATCGAGTATCGGTGCAACAAGAGGAAGCCGGCATTCGAGTTCGACAAGCAGCACGTCCCCCTCGATTTCAGCAATCCGGCGGTGCAGGATTACCAGTGGGAAGAAGAGATCGAGCCGCGACTGGCCGAAGGATATGCGGGGATTGCCTTCGACAACCTCGAATTGAGCAACGGCTACAGTCGGTGTGGCCACTTCGACGCGTCGCACCACTGGGTCCAGCAGTACACCGGCGGCCGGGATGACCCGGCCTACACCGAAGCGGTCCTGGCCTGGGCGGCTGCGACGGAGACCAGGATCCACGCCTACTCGGCC
This sequence comes from uncultured Solirubrobacteraceae bacterium, assembly GCA_963737025.1. Lineage (GTDB taxonomy): Bacteria > Actinomycetota > Thermoleophilia > Solirubrobacterales > Solirubrobacteraceae > Palsa-744. Next base: position 392,009 of record CAVTRA010000002.1, on the reverse strand, counting down.
ACAGCCACGATGTCGATCAACTACTCCTACGAGCCCGAAGTCAGCGCGAGCGACAACCTGCAACTGATGGGCGACGCCGACCTCGTGTTCGACGAGCGGGGGATGACCAACTGGGGGACGGCCCACGTCGACCGGCCTACGCCGGGCCTGTGGCTTCAGATCTATAACGCGGCGATCTCGCTCCAACAGGCCGGCTCGTGCTACGACCTCAACAACGACGTGCACGTGCCGTCCGCGGAGATCTCGACTAGCGACCTTGAATGGGCCGTTTCCAACTACCTACTGGTCAAGGCCGGGTGTACCTATATCTCGATCAGTGGCCTGCGTGGCCGCCACGGACGCGAACAGGATTACGGGAGCCTGCTGTTGTACCCGCAGTACAGCAGGCCGATCGGGGAACCGATCGGCGCGGCGGCCGAACAGCCCTCCGGCGTCTACATGCGCTCGTTCACCGGTGGCCTGGCGGTCGTCAATCCGACGATCGCCACGGCGGCAGCGACCCTGCCCCCGGGCAGCTGGTACAACGGCCAGGGCGAACAGGTCACCGGCTTGCTGTCGCTGCCGCCCCAGCAGGGGGCCATCCTGACTAGTGCCCCGTGAGAGCTCGCGCTTTCCCCCGAGGGGACCTAGCTCACGAGGCACCGCGCCACGCGGGCTCCCCCTGCCACGCGTTGCCTAGGTCTTGAGCGCCTGCTCGCCCGAGCGAATCGACCCCGCGAGCCGCGACGCCGACTCCGGATCGTGGGAAGGCAGGTAGATCGTCGGGTGCTGCGCGCAGTGGGCGAGGATCGTTTCGAGCGTCGCGACGTGAACCTTCGGGTCCGGTCCGATCGCGTCGGCTCGCCGCGCCTGCAGTTGCTCAAGCGTGTCGGTCGCATCGCCCGCGAGCATCACATGTGACCCGGAGTCCTCGACGCAGATCACGGAGATGTGTCCGGGGGTGTGCCCTGGCGTCTCGACGGCGACGATCCGTCCGTCGTCGCTGAGCGAGTGGCTGCGCGCAAACGCGCCGAAGGGTCCGCCGTCGAAGGTGAACGGCTCGGGAGCGAACGCCGGAGGCAGCGGCTGGCGCAGGACGCCGCGCATCAGACGCGAGAACGGTGCGTTGACGAACTGCAGCTCGGCCTCGTTGATCAGCGTCCGCCCGCGCGTGTGGATCATGCCGTCGATGTGGTCGCCGTGCGCGTGCGTCAGCACCACCTCCGAGACGTCGTCGAGCTCGAGGCCAGCTGCCGCCATCACGGCTGGGAGCTCGTCCTCGCGCGTCACTTCAAAGCGGGCGAAGGGCACGTTGCGAGCGCTCGCCGTCTCGCCGGTGTCGACGAGCCGCAGGACACCCTCGTGCTCGATCGCCCAGCAGTGGATCGGCAGCGGCTCCGACCAGCTGCTCGGCAGGAACAGATCGAGCTGCCGCCGCGCGCCGCTGCTTGGAAACAGGAAGCTGTGCTTGACCCGCACCGTCCCGGTGCTCAGGGGGTAGATCTTCACGGTGTGGATGCCGGTTCGCGTGTTGGCGCGTCGGCGATCTCCGACGCGCCGTCGCCCGCCACGGCGTCCGCATCGAGCGTCGTCAGCGAGCTCTTGCCCTCGATGTTGATGTGGGGTAGTAGCGCATCCAGCCAGCGCGGCAGCCGCCAGGTGACCGGGCCGAGCAGCTCGAGCACCGCCGGCAGCAGCATGCAGCGGACGACGAGCGCGTCGAGGAACACGGCCACCGCGAGCACGAAGCCGAACTCCTTGAGCGTGCGCTCGTCGCCGAGGACGAACGACAGGAACACGCACACCATGATCGCCGCAGCTGCCGTGATCACTCGTCCGGTCAGGCTGATGCCGTCGGCCACAGCGGCGGACGCGTCTTTCTTGTGCACCCACTGCTCGCGTATGCGCGAGACGAGAAACACCTCGTAGTCCATTGAGAGCCCGAACACGACGGCGAACATGATCACAGGTACCCACGCCTCGATCGGGCCCTTCTGCACGCCGAGTAGGCCACCAAACCATCCCCACTGAAAGACAGCGACCGTCACGCCGAGCGCGGCGCCCACGGTCAACAGGTTCATAACGGCGGCCTGCACGGGGATCACGAGCGAGCGGAACACGATCAGCAGCAGCAGCGCCGAGAGCAGGATCACGATCGCGAAGAACAGCGGCAGCTTGCTGGCGAGCACGTGGGAGAAGTCGATCGAGCCGGCGGTGAAGCCGCCGACCAGGACCGGCACGCCGGTGCTGTGCTCGAGCGGCGGCAGAACTTCGTGTCGCAGGTGATTCACGAGTTCGGTCGTGGCGAGCGCCTCGGGGGCCGACGCGGGGTACACGCGCATGACCGCTACGGCGCCCGACGGAGAGATCTGCGGTCGCGTGACGGCGGCGACGTCCGGGGAGCCCCCAGCCGCGCTGCGCACCGCCGCCAGCGTCGTCGAGCTGCCCGCGCGATCGTGTCCGGGAAGCTCGGCGACGAGCAGCAGCGGTCCGTTGAATCCCTGCCCGAAGCCCTGCGCGAGCAGGTCGAACGCCTGACGCGAGCTCTTACCCGCGGGATCGTTACCGGCGTCGCTTTCGTCCAGGCGCATCGCGAACACGGGGACCAGCAGCGCGACCATGATCGCGAGAGCGACGACCGCGAGCGGCCACGGACGTGCGCGTACGACCTCGCTCCACCTACGCCACGACAAGCGGCCGCTCTCGCGGGCGGTCGCACCACTTCCGTTGGCTGTTGTCGCTGCTGGGGGCCTGCGGCCGGGCATCCCTCGGCCGGCGGCGCGCGGACGCACTAGGCGCTGGCCGAAGCGTGTGAGGAGCGCCGGCAGCAGGGTCAGCGCCGCGAGGAGCGTCAGCAGCACCGCGATCACCGCCGCGATCGCGAGCCCGTACATGAACGCGACCCCCGTCGCGAACATGCCCAGTAGCGCGATCACGACGGTCGTGCCTGCCAGCACGATCGCACGCCCAGACGTGTCCATCGCCTCGACTACCGCCTGCTCGACGTCGCCCAGCGCGAGGTATGTCTCGCGAAAGCGCGTGACGATGAACAGCGAATAGTCGATCCCGACACCGAGCCCGATCATCAGCGCGAGGTCGGGGGAGATGTTCGACATGTTCGTGACGTGCGTGGCGAGCCCGATCAACGCCACCCCGGTGATCAGGCCCAGGCCGGCCGTGATCAGCGGCATCCCCGCGGCTGCGAGCGAACCGAACGTGATCAGCAGGATGAACAGCGCCGCGATCACGCCGACCGCGGTGGCTGGTCCGACGCTGAACCCCTCCGCCTGCTCCACCACCTGACCACCGGCGGCGATCTGCAGGCCTGGAACGTGCACCGCCTGGATGTCGCTCAGCAGCGGTCCGCCGGTAGTGGACGGCAGCAGGTTTGCGCGCTTGTCGTAGTTGACGGTCGCGAACGCCGTCATCCGGTTCGAGGAGATCTGAACGGCTCCCGCCGGGCCGTACGGGCTGACGACCCCCGCCACGTGTTCCAGTGCGCTTACGCGTTTGAGCAGTGGTTCGACCGCGGCGCGCACGGTTGGTGAGTCGATCGTTCCGCGCGAGACGTGGAAGACGATCGTGTCGACGTCGCCGCTCTGCGCGGTGAACTCACGTTTGAGCAGTTCGCTGGCGCGCTGTGACTCGGTCCCCGGCAGGCCGAAGACGCTCACGTAGTTCGGCCCGACCGCGCGCGAGATCACCGACGTGAGGATCGCGACAGCGACCCAGGCGACGACGACGAGACGGCGGTGAGCGATGCACCAGCGGGCGAGACGGGTCATACGACGACTTCCCTCCTTCGGGGGCGCCCCTGCGACCGACGAGGACCTTCGGCGACGGTACTCCTTTCACGCGCGCATCACGTGCCCCCCAGACGTCCTGTCAGGCAGGCTTCTGGAACACCAGCCGGTAGTGGTCCAGCAGCTCCCTTTCGAAGCAGATCTTGTTGGCGCTGACACCCGAGGTGAACGCCATCCGGAAGTCGGCGCTCGCGAGCCAGCGCGGCACCAGCCGTGCCTTCAGCAGCGTCTTGCGCAGGCTGGGCTCACCGATGCGCGCGTTCCACTGTGTGATCGTCTCGATGTAGTCGAGGCGTCCGCTCTCGCTGGAGATGAGGCGCAGGTGCGGCTCGGCGCAGCGGATGACCTGCTCCTGGCCGAACGGCAGCCACGACCCGGGAAACTGACAGCCGAGCAGCGCGAGGATCCATGCGTCTGAGTCGCGCGGCGCGCCGGTACTGATCTGCTCGTACGGGATCATGTTTCTCCCGAAGACCATCGTCTGCAGGTAGAAGCGCCCGCCTTGTGGCAGCACGCTTGCGATGCGGGCGAAGATCGCGCGATAGACCTCCTCCTGACGCCCGGCGAGGTACTCCTCGACGGAGCAGAAGTGCTCGAACGCGCCGAGGCTCGCGACCGCATCGAACCCTCCGAACGTATCGCGGTCGACCTCGCGCGCGTCGTGCAGGCGCACGTCCAGTAGGTGACGGCGACACGCCGCCATCTGCGCCGAGGAGAGTGTGACGCCGAGGCCCGTTGCGTCCACGCCGCGCGCGAAGTTCAGCAGCGGCCCCCACCCGCAGCCGAGGTCGAGGATCCGACGCCCCTGCGTGATGCCGATCTGCTCGGCGACGTGTTCGTGCTTTCGCCGCTGCGCCTGCTCGAGGGTCAGCGAGAAGTCCCCGTCGTACTTGGCGCAGCTGAAGTCTGCGAGCTCGCCCAGGCTCAAGCGGATCACGCGGTCGCTCAGCGAGTAGGTGAAGTCGAGGTCGCGACGGTCAGCCACTGCTCAGCGCCCCCCGCGCTGCGTCCGGCGCTTTCACCGCACTCAGTCGTCCTGGTAGATGTCCAGCCGAGAGGAGTCGACGGGGGCGTAGCTCGTCTGCACCTCGTGCAAACGCAGCTCGGAGGTCCGAACCAGCTGCTCGGCGATCTGTGTTTGATAGTTGGCGAAGGCCTGCGAGCGATAGTGCTCGTCGAGCGCCTCCCGGTCGCGCCATTGCTGCACGACCACGAAATGCCCGGGATCGTCCAGCGACTCGGCGAACGTATACGACATGCAACCCGGTTGCTCGCGCACATGCGTCTGCGTCTCACGCATCAGCTCACGCACCTCCTCGAGGCGGGGCATCTGCGCGTAGACGTCTCCCAACGCGATGATCACGCGTGCCTACTGGAGGTATTTCTCGACCGTGCTCGCGTCGCGCGCGTGCGCCTCGTCGGGATCGTGGCCGGCGTCCCGGAGTGCCCGGCGCTGGCGCAGCAGATCCCAGCAGCGGTCGAGTTCAACGGACAGCTCCTCGCGTCGTCGCCGATCGCCTTCGAGCGCCTCCTCGTCGACAGCGTCGTCCTGCTCGCGGTCGAGTAGCGCGTGCTCTTCGCCCACCAGTGCCTCGATGCGTCCCAGGATCCCCTGGTCGTCCATGTGCTCAGGTTAGCCGAGCAGGCAGGACGATGCCCGAGCGTGATTAGCTCTGCCTGTGTTTGGTCTGCCAGACGCTGTGAACGCGTGCCTGTTCGACCTCGACGGTGTGCTGACGCAGACTGCCAAGGTGCACGCAGCGGCGTGGAAGCAGATGTTCGACGCCTATCTGCACGAACGCGCCGAACGGACAGGCGAGCGGTTCGTCGCGTTCGATCTCCTCCGGGACTACGACGAATACGTCGACGGCAAGCCGCGTTACGAGGGCGTGCGCTCGTTTCTGTCCTCACGCGGCATCGAGCTCCCCGACGGGGGCCCAGATGATCCGCCGGACGCGGAGACGATCCACGCGCTGGGCGATCGCAAGAACAAGATCGTGCTCCAGCTGATCCACGAGCACGGCGTCGAGCCCTACGACGGCTCGGTTCGCTACGTGCACGCCGTGCGCGACGCCGGATTGCGCCGCGCGGTCGTCTCTTCCAGCACCAACTGCCGCGACGTGCTGCATGCTGCCGGCATCGAGGATCTGTTCGAAGCGATCGTCGACGGCATCGTCGCCGAGCGCGAGCATCTGCGCGGCAAGCCGGCGCCTGACACGTTCCTCGCGGGCGCGCGCGCGTTGGGCGTCGGAGCCGCCCACGCTGCCGTCTTCGAGGACGCGCTCGCGGGCGTCGAAGCCGGGCGTGCCGGGCACTTCGGCGTCGTCGTCGGCGTCGATCGCGTCGGGCAGGCCGACGCGCTGGCCGCGCACGGCGCCGACATCGTCGTATCCGACCTGGCCGAGCTGCTGCAGGCGCCGTGATCCAGCACTCCTCGTTCACGGTCGAGCCGTGGGTCGTGCGCGAGACGGGACTCGACTTCGACAAACTCGCCCAGACGGAGTCTGTGTTCGCGCTCGCCAACGGTCACCTCGGCCTGCGCGGAAACCTCGATGAGGGTGAGCCGTTCGGCCTGCCGGGCACCTATCTCGCCGGCTTCTACGAGATCCGCCCGCTGCCGTCCGCCGAGGCGATCTACGGCAACCCCGAGGCCGGCGAAGCTCGTATCAACGTCACCAACGGAAAGCTCATCCGGCTGCTCGTCGAAGACGAGCCGATGGACATCCGCTACGGCGCGCTGCACAGTCACGAGCGCGTGCTCGATCTCCGCGCCGGCGTGATGCGCCGTACGCTCGAGTGGGAGTCGCCGATGGGGCGTTCTGTGCGGGTCACCTCCACGCGCCTGGTGTCGTTCACGCAGCGGGCGATCGCGGCGATCCTCTACGAAGTGGAGGCGCTCGACGGCGACACCCCGGTCGTCGTGCAGTCAGAGCTCGTCGCCAACGAGAAGGTGCCCCTGCCTGAGGACGACCCGCGCGCCGCCGCGGCGCTCGCCTCACCGCTGAGCTCGGAATTTGCCGGAGCGAGCGACACCCGCGTCATGTTGGCGCACTCCACGCGCGCCAGCGGATTGAGAATGGCGGCGGCGATGGACCACATCATCGAGGGGGAGACCGGCGCCAAAGCCGAGAGCTTCGACGACCTCGGTCGCCTTCTCGTCACCGCCGATCTCGCGCCCGGCAAACCGCTGCGCATCGTCAAGCTGCTCGCCTACGGTTGGTCCGGCCAGCGCACGTCGCCGGCGATCGTCGACCAGGTGGCGGCCGCCCTCGCCGAGGCGCGGCACCGCGACTGGGACGGTCTGCTCGCCGAGCAGCGCGCCTATCTCGATGATTTCTGGGAGGGCGCGGACGTCGAAATCGACGGTGACACCGAGCTGCAGCAGGCGGTTCGCTTCGCGCTCTTTCACATGCTGCAGGCGGGCGCCCGCTCCGAGCGCCAGGCGATCGCTGCCAAGGGCCTGACAGGGACCGGCTACGACGGGCACGCTTTCTGGGACACCGAGACCTTCGTCCTGCCGGCGCTCACCTACACCGTTCCGCACGTGGCGCGCGACGCGCTGCGCTGGCGCTGCAAGACGCTCGAGCGCGCGCGCCAACGTGCGCGGTCGCTCGGCCTGGCGGGCGCGGCGTTCCCGTGGCGGACGATTCACGGAGAGGAGTGCTCGGGCTACTGGCCGGCGGGAACCGCAGCGTTTCACGTCAATGCCGATATCGCCGATGCGGTCAGGCGCTACCAGCTGGCGAGTGACGACGAGGCGTTCGCCGTGGGCGACGGCCTCGAGCTGCTGATCGAGACGGCGCGGCTGTGGCGCTCGCTCGGACACCACGACGCTGCAGGGCGCTTCCGGATCGACGGTGTGACCGGCCCCGACGAGTACAGCGCGATCGCCGACAACAACATCTACACGAACCTGATGGCGGAGCGCAACCTGCGCACTGCCGCAGCGGCCGCCCAGCGTCATCACCTCCGCGCCGCCGAGCTGGGCGTCGACGACGAGGAGCTCGCCGAATGGCGCGACGCCGCCGACGCGATCATGGTGCCCTACGACGACTCGCTCCAGGTCCACGAACAGGCACAGGCATTCACCAGGCACGAGATCTGGGACTTCGTGGCTACGCACACCGAGCAGTATCCGCTGCTGCTGCACTTTCCCTACTTCGACCTCTATCGCAAGCAGGTCGTCAAGCAGGCAGATCTCGTGCTCGCGCTACACCTGCGAGGAGACGCCTTCAGCGCGGAGCAGAAGGCGCTCGATTTCGCGTACTACGAGCGGCTGACGGTGCGGGATTCCTCGCTGTCTGCGTGTACACAGGCGGTCATCGCCGCCGAGGTCGGCCACCTCGAGCTCGCATACGACTACCTGTCCGAGGCGGCGCTGATCGACCTCGACGATCTCCAGCACAACACGCGTGACGGCCTGCACATCGCCTCGCTGGCCGGGACCTGGATCGGCGCGGTCGCCGGCTTCGGCGGTATGCGCGACCACGACGACATCCTCAGCTTCATGCCGCGACTGCCCCAGGCACTCAGCCGGATCGCGTTTCGCCTCGGCTTCCGCGGACGGCGGTTGCTCGTCGCGGTGGAGCATAACCACGCGAGCTACAAGCTGCTCGAAGGGGCCGCTCTCGAGATCGTCCATCACGGCAGGAAGGCGACGGTCCAGCCGGGGCGGGCGATGACGCGCAAGATCCCTCCGCCGCCCCAGCGCACGACCCCCATCCAGCCGCCCGGGCGCGCGCCGCAACGTCGCGAGCTACCGGCGTGAGACGCCGCCGCTTGCCGACGCTGTCCGGCGCTCACGCGTAGGATCGCGGTCACCGTGCCCGAGTCGCCGATCGAGCAGCTGCTGGGAGCAGTCGATGCGCTCGACCTCGAGGCGGTGATCGCACTGGCGGCTCCCGACGTGCGGCTCTTGACGGTTGACGGCCACCACGCCACAGGCACGTCGGCAATGCGCGCGGTCCTGACGGACTTCCTCGCGTCGTTGCGCTCCTCGACACACCGCGTCACCGCTCAGTGGCAGCCGGAGGACGTCTGGATCGCAGAGGTCGACGCGACCTACGAACTGCGGGACCTGACGCGCATCGGTGTGCTGCCGCGCGCGTTCATCGTGCGCGCCGGGCCGGACGGGCTGAGCGATGTGCGCGCGTACGGCGCGCACGAGCGGCCGCTCGCCGAGCTCAGCGCGGGTGAGCATGAAATGCGCCTGGGCGGCCACTGGATACCTCCGCTCTGACGCGGGCTTGCGGCTCTGCGCGGCTTGGCCGGCGCCGCTGCGGGCCTATCTCCAAGGCGATGGGCGAATCGCAAGGTGTAGCCTACGGCGCGATGCACGCGCCCGATGACGGGGGGGAATGGGAGCGCCTGTTCTGGCTCGTTTTCGAGCGGACGTCGAACCCGATCGTGCTCCTCGACGACGAGCGGCGCGTCATCGACGTCAACGGCGCGGCGCTGTCGCTCCTCGGCGTCGATGAGAAGGACGAGCTGGTCGGCGACTCGATCGAGGACAGCATCAGACCCGAGGAGCGCGAGCAGGCAGCACGCGATTGGGAGGCGTTCCTGCAGTCAGGCGAGTACACGGGCAAACGCGTGCTGCTTCGAGCCGACGGGACCGACGTGCAGGTTGATTTCGCCGCCCGGCTGGCTGACATCGGCGGACGCCGGCTCGCGATCTACGTGATTGCCGCCGACGACCCGGCGTGCGAGCCATCGGCGGGATTCGCGGACAAGCTGCCGTTGCGCTCGCGCGAGCGCGAGGTCGTCACGCTGATCGCGCTCGGTCTCGACACGGCCGAAATCGCTGAGAAGCTCTACATCTCGCCGTCTACCGTACGCACCCACGTGCGCAACGCGATGGCCAGGCTCGGTGCGCACACGCGGGCGCAGCTGGTGGCGAAGGTCCTCTGCGCGGAGCAGGCGATCCACCCCGGACGCCTCGGCGGGTAGTCGCGCCGCAACCGCCGCGGATCGAGGCGTGGACGCTGCCACTATGCACGGTGTGAGTAGCGCGCAGCGCGAACGAGCGAGCGTCGATCCGGGTAACTTGGATGTGCCCGAGGGGCTGAGCCGGCGGCGGCTGCGCACGCGACTGGCGCTGCTGGCGGGGGTGATCCTCGCCGTGGTGGCGGTCGTGACGCTGGTGCCCGGGCTGGAGGGGCTGCGCACGCGACTGTCACACGCGGCCCCCGGCTGGCTGGCGCTCGGCGTCGTGCTGAAGGTGCTTTCCGGCCTCGGTTACGTGGCCGTGTTTCGCATGGTCTTCTGCAGGCGCATGAGCTGGCGCGTCAGCTACGAGGTCGGCATGTCCGAGCTGGGCGCCAACGCGCTCTTCCCGACGGGTGGCGCCGGTGGCCTCGCGCTCGGCGCGTGGGCGCTGAAACGAGGCGGGATGCCGGCGAGCGATATTGCCCGGCGCACGGCCGCGTTCTTCCTGCTGACGAGCGTCCCGAACGTCGTCGGCGTGATCATCGTTGGGCTCGGGCTTGCGGTTGGGGTGTTCGAAGGTGAGGGCAATCTGCTGTTGACGCTCCTGCCGGCCGCCATCGCCGCGATCGCGATCCTCGGAGCCCTGCTCGCGGGTCGCACCGCCGAGGCGTTGCACGCGCGCCTGGGGCGCAGCGAAGCAGCCGGATCGTCGCGACGCGTCACCGTCGCCTTGAAGACGCTTGTCGCGGTAGCCGACGGCGTCAACGAGGCGGTTGCGCTGCTGCGCGAGCGCAACGCCTGGCTGATCGCCGGCCTGATCGCGTATTTGGCGTTCGACGTGATGGTCCTGTGGGCGTCGTTCCGCGCGTTCGGCGCGAGCCCGCCGCTCGGGATCGTGTGGATCGGATACCTGATCGGCGAGCTGGGGGGGCTGATCCCGGTGCCTGGCGGAATCGGAGGCATCGACGCGGGGCTGGTCGGAACCTATGTGCTGTACGGAGTGCCGGTCACCGCCGCGGCGTCGGCCGTGCTCGCCTACCGGGCGATAGCGCTGTGGGTCCCGGCACTGCTCGGCAGCGTCGCATTCGTGATGCTGCGGCGCCTGCTGCGCGACGAGTCCCAACAGCTCGCGGTGTGCGCCCCGCAGACGGAGATGGACGTGATTGGACTCGGCCGCGTGACGGTCGTCTCCTCACGCAGCTCGCCAGTATCCGCCTCACAGGGTCCCGGCTTTCCGACTTGAGATTTTCCGTGCGGTTCGCGTGATATAAACCGGCGATATACCAACCGACGGAATGCTTCTGGCTGGATCGTCGGGTAGCCGTGGCGGCTCTAAGGGGGACCGCGCGGCGGTGGTGAATCGGGCCGGGCCGGCCCTGGAGGTTCGATGTTCAGTCAGGGGCAGCTGCGGTATTTCGTCACGGTCTCAGAGGAGGGACAGATCACGCGTGCCGCCAAGCGGCTTCACCTCGCCCAGCCTGCCCTCTCGCAGGCGATCGCGCAGCTGGAAAGCGAGCTGGGGGTTGAGCTGCTCACGCGCCACCCCCGCGGCGTGACGCTCACTGACGCCGGGCAGGCGTTTCTGGTCAAGGCTCGGGCGGTGCTCGCCGCTGAGGACGAGACGTCGCAGACGGCGCTCGCGCTGAGGCGAGCCGCGACCGACACGATCGCGATCGGCTTCGTCGGCCCACCGCCCACGCTGAGCACTCCTGAGCTCTTCCGTGCGTTCGCGGAGCGCCACCCGCAGGCGCGCATCTCCTACCTCGACCTTCCGTTTCCCGTTGGGCGGACCGCGAGCTGGTTGGGGAGCGTCGACGTCGCGTTCTGCCATGCGCCGATGGTCGAACCGGGGATCTGCGTTCAGCCGGTTCGGCTCGAGCCGCGCGCGATGGTGGCTCACCGCGCGCACGCGCTCGCCGGATACCGGCAGCTGGCGCTGACAGATGTCCTGGAAGAGACATTCGTCAGCTATCACCCCGACGTGCAGCCGCCATGGACGGCCTTCCACAGCCTCGACGATCACCGCGGTGGGCCACCCAAGCAGGTGACCGGCGACCATGCGCTGAGCACGCTGCAGATGCTCGGGATCATGTCCTCGGCGCGCGCCGTCACGACCGTCCCCTACGGCGATGCCAAGCTCGCTCGGCAGGTCCTGCCCGACATCGTCGCGAGGCCACTCGCGGACGCCGCGCCGGCGGCCGTGTCGTTGGTGTGGCGTGAGGACGCGAGCAACTCGCTGCTGGAGGATCTCCTCGAGATCGCAGAGCGCCTGCCACGGTCCGAATATGACCTTTAAGCGCGGTCATCTCCTCTACTTCGTGACCGTCGCCGAGGCCGGCCAGATCACGCGCGCGGCAAGGAAGCTGAATCTGGCGCAGCCTGCCCTCTCGCGCGCGATCACCCAGCTCGAGTCCGACCTCGGGTTCAAGCTGCTCGAGCGCCACGCCCGCGGCGTCACCCTGACGCCGGCGGGCGAGGCGTTTCTTGTCAAGGCGCGCGCCGCCGTTTCAGCGTGGTCCGACGCGCTTTCGACGGCTAAGTCGATGGCGCGCACCCGCCGTGGGACGATCGATTTCGGCTTCGTGGCGGTGCCGCCGGGGCTCGACAGCCCGGCGGTGCTGGAAACGTTCGCGCAGCACTATCCCGAGATCGACGTCTGCTACCGGGAGCTCGCGTTCCCGTCCGCACGCACCGGCTCGTGGCTCGCCGACGTCGACGTCGGTGTCTGCCACCTGCCTCCGGCCGACCCGGACGTGTGGGTCCACGTGCTGCGCTCTGAACCGCGCGTGGTGCTCGCCGCGAGGCGCCACCCGCTGGCGGGACGTCGCGAGCTGTCCGTCGCCGATGTGCTCGACGAGACCTTCATCGGCTTTCATCCATCGGTTGACCCCACGTGGGCGGGCTTTTGGAGCCTCGACGATCACCGCGGCGCCAGCCCCGTGCGGCTGACGACGGACCAGGCGGCCAACCCGCATGAGGTGCTCGCGGCGCTGACCATGCGTGAGGCGATCACGACCGTTCCGAGCGCCGTCGCCCGGCTGGTTCCCGAACTCTTAGCGGGAGTGGTGACGATTCCGCTGCGCGACGCGCATGCCGCGACGATCGTCCTGATTGGACACGCGGATCGCTCCAACCCGCTCGTGGCGAGCCTGCGCGACTTCGTGCGTGTCGGCGCCGACGCAGGACTGGCGGCGGCCGCCGACGAGGCACAGGTCCTTTGATCTCAGGCATCCATCCCCGCGTGCTGCGAGCGGCGCGGGCTCACCGTCAGCCCGCCCTGCCGCGCCGCAGACGGCGAGGAAGAACGCGACGACGGTGGCCCAGCCGATGGGGACGAGCACCGCAAGCACGCTCGACGTAGCTTCACGGACCGCGGCTCAGAAGTCCAATAGGTCCTACTCGTTATGAGATCGGAAACCCGTATGGCGGTGCAAATCCTGGACAGCTGTCCAAGGTAAAACCCACCGGAACGCCGCAGAATGGTCGCGGTCCCGTGTACGGGGCGGGATTCGCAGCCGAGCAGTGGAGAGCGCGCTTATGCCATCTGTGATTGTTTCCTACGACGGGACCCGCAACGACCGCGACGCGCTCGCCCTCGGGCGGCTCTTCGCGCGAGCCGGCGCGACGATCTCGCTCGCCTACGTCCGACACGCCACGGAACCCGATCCGCAGAAAGAGGCTGCTGCGGAGCAGCAGGCCGGGCGCCTGCTCGAGGTCGGAGCGAGCCTGTTGGGTATCGAAGGAGTTGGCAAGCACGTGATCGTCGACTCATCGACCGCCGATGGACTTGCGACGCTTGCGGCTCAGCTGGACGCTGAGATAGTCGCGTTCGGGTCGAGCTACCGCACGCCACCAGGTCGCGTCAATCTGCCGCAGACCGCCGAGCAGCTGCTCGATCGCGACGTCGCATGCTCGCTCGCGATCGCCCCGGCGGGCTTGCGACGCGAGCCCGTTGAGCAGAGCATCGGCACTGTCAGCGTTTACGACGAGGACAACGACGAGGCCGCGCGAAGCACCGCGGCGAGCCTCGTGCACGCGCTCGGCGCGGTCGTCACCGACGGGGAGGCCGACCTGCTCGTAATCGCCTCGCGCCATGACGCCCCTCCGGGCAGGCTGCGGCTGAGCGCGACGGCGCGCGAGCGCGTCGATGAGGCTCTGTGTTCGGTCCTGTTGCTCGCGAGGGCCGTCACCCTGACCTTCGGCTGAGGCGCTGTTCGAGCCTCCGCCCTGTGGGGTGGGCCGCTAGCGTAAGCGGTATGGCCGTCCCCTCAATCTCCGACGTCTGCCACGTGCTCGACGAGGACCGTGATCTCGCCGAGGTCGTTCCGCTCGCGCGCCGGGCGCAGGCCGCGCGCGAGTGCATCGCTCGGGTCATCTCGATGCCGGTGGGTGGCTGGCAGGACGACCGCGAGGAAGGGTTCAGCGGTGGGATCGGGCTGCTGGTGCTCGGCGGACTGTTCATACGCCGGGTCGGGATCGATGCCCGCTTCGGCGCCGAGCTGCTCGGTGAGGGCGATCTGATGCGGCCCTACGGAGCTCCGCCTCCGACGCTGCAGGTGACGACCGGTTGGCGCGTGCTCGAACCGGCGCGGATAGCGGTGCTCGACGAACCGTTCGCCGCACGTCTGACCCGCCACCCCGAGCTGATCGGCGGGCTCGTCGCCCGCGCACTGCAGCGCTCGCGCAACCTGTCGGTGACCACCGCGATCGTGCACCACGCGCGGGTCGACGTGCGCCTGCACATGCTGCTGTGGCAGCTCGCGGCTCGCTGGGGTCGGGTCCGCAGCGACGGCGTCAGCTTGCCGCTGCGGCTCACGCACAACGTGCTCGCAGACCTCGCCGCGGCGAGCCGTCCCACGGTTACGAGCGCGCTCTCAGCGCTCGCCCGCAGCGGACTCGTGGAGGCCGTCGACGGCGGCTGGTTGCTCCACGGGGGCCCGCCCGGGGAGCTCCACGAACTTGCCCCGGTGCCGCAGCGACTGACGGCGGCGGCGAGGACCGCAGCCGATCCGCGCGCCGAGGCGATCTCGACCTAGCGCGCTGGCTCGGGCTCCCGGCTCGGGGTGCTCGGCCGTCGTTTGCAATGCTCGGGCTGGGGCATATAGGAGAGGTATGGGCGTGTGCTGGCAACTGGCGGCGGTCGGCTCGTGAGCTCTGGGCCGACGGTCGCGGTGCTCGGCGCCGGGGGGACGATGGGTGTCGGGATGGCCCGCAACATCGCTCGCGCGGGTATGCCGCTACTGGCGTGGGACCGCTCGCGCGAGAAAGCCGAGCCGCTCAGCGAGGATGGCGCGCAGGTGCTCGACACGCCGGCCCAGACGGCGCAGGACGCATCGATCGTCGTGACGATGCTCCGCGACGCGGACACGGTGCTTGCGGCGATGGAAGGCTCCGACGGCTTTCTCGCCGGCGCGCACGGCTCGGTGATCTGGGCGCAGATGAGCACGATCGGGGTGCAGGGCAGCGAACGCTGTGGGGAACTCGCGCAACAGCACGGGGTGACGTTCGTGGACGCCCCGGTCAGCGGCACCAAGCAGCCGGCCGAAAGCGGGGAGCTCGTGATCATGGCCTCGGGGCCTGAGCAGGCGCGCGCCCCGCTCGAGCCGGTGTTCGCGGCGGTCGGCAAGAAGACGATGTGGGTAGGGCCGGCGGGCAGCGCCAGCGCGCTGAAGCTCGTGACCAACAGCTGGCTCGTGGCGGTTGTAGAGGGAGCGGCGGAGGCGATCGCGCTGGCCGAGGGCGCGGGTGTCGACCCGCAGCACTTCCTCGATGCGGTCTCCGGCGGGCCGCTCGACTCGCCCTACATGCGGATGAAGGCCGAAGCGATGATCAAGCGCGCTTTCGAGCCATCGTTCAAGCTGTCGCTGGCGGCGAAGGACGCAGGCCTGGCTGAGGAGCTGGCGCAGCAGCGGGGTCTGGACCTGCCGTTGCTCGCTACGATCAATGCTCGCCTCGCCGACGCGGTGCCGCAGCACGGGGAGGAGGATGTGGCTGCGACGTACCTGACGAGCGCTGCCGCCGTGGCGCACGCGCCCGCGCACGGCGTTTCCTGATGGGATCGAGCGCCGTCGGCGGCGCCTCATTTCGCGCTTGCGCGTGGGAAGGATGCGGGGGATGCGGCGTCTAGTTTGGTGACGCACGACACCACTTGGTCGAGGTCCAAGACCTCGGACACCTCAAGCTCGACACATTGCGAGGCAACCCCCATGAAGCGAATCCACCTGTTGCTGGCCGCTGTGATCGTGGTCGCCGCCGGCGGCCCGACGGTCGCCAGCGCGCGTGACGCGGCAGCGAGCGCTGAGCGCGCGGGCGCGCACGCGGCGCGCGCGACCGAGGTCGTGCTGCGCCACACGAGCATTGGCTCGATCCTGATGACGTCGTCAGGATTCACGCTGTACGAGTTCACGCGCGACCACGCCAACGCGAACAGCTGCGTGAAGATCCGCGAATGCCCGCAGGCGTGGCCGGCGCTGCAGACGGCCGGCGCTCCGACTGCCGGCCCGGGCGTCAGGGGCTCGCTGCTGTCGAGCATCCGGATCGCCGGTGGCGCCCGGCAGGTCACCTACGCGGGCCACCCGCTGTATCGCTATAGCGCGGACAGCCGTGGCGCGACGGACTATGTCGGCGCCAGCGCGTTCGGCGGCAACTGGTACGCGCTCGGCGCGTCGGGGCGCGCGGTCAAGTAGCGAGCGGGAGGATGAGGGTCGATCGCGCCCGGCGCTGTGCGGGCGCTGGGCGCGACCCCTCATGTAAAGCGCCGTCCCGTCCGATGCTTGAACGGTGACGCTGTCATTCGCGAGCGAGCGGTGGACCGACCCGCTGTGGGCGCACGCTGATCGCGCGGCCGAGGCCGCGCTGCGGGAGCTCCCCGAGGCGGTCGTTCTCGTCTTCGACGAGGACCTGTGCCTCGTTCGCGCCGGGGGTCAGGCGCTGGGGCGACATGGCGACGCCGCGAGCTGCGCTCCGGGAAGCCCGCTGGAGCAGGTGCTGCCGGGCGATGTGTGGCTGACGATCGAGCCGTTGCTGCGCTCCGCGCTCGCCGGCGAGACGCGCTCTCGCGAGATCTGGACGGCGGGTCAGCGACACTGCGTGCTGGTCGACGTCGGACCCCTGTGCGAGGACGGGGCGGCGGGGTCGGTGTCGGGCGGGCTGGTGGTCGTGCTGGAGATCACCGCGCGCCGACAGGCGGAGCTGCTCGAGCCGCACCTGCACAGCGACTTCGATGGCGAATACGAGCGCTTCGAGCACACGCCGATTGGCGCCGGGGTGCTCGACCTGAACGGGAACTGGATGCTCGTGAACCGCGCGCTGTGCGAGATCACCGGTTATACCGCCGAGGAGCTGATCGGCAGGCCGTTCGAGGAGATCGTCCACCCTGAGGACGCGGACAACGACAGCGAGCAGCGCCGCGCCCTGCTCGACGGCCAGATACCGGCGTTCCGAGTGGACAAGCGTCTCCTCGACGCGGCCGGGGGGGCCGGCTCGACGATCCTGTCGCTGTCGCTGGTGCGCGAACGCGACGGGACGCCGATGCACTACGTGGCCCAGCTGCAAGACGTCTCCGAGCGCAAGCGCCTGGAAGAGAACCTGCGGGCGCTCGGCGATCACGACCCGCTGACGGGCGTTCGCAACCGCCGCCTGTTCGGCCACGACCTCAAACTCCAGGTCGCCCGTTCGCGGCGCTACGGCGAGGTCGCTGGGCTGATGCTGATCGAGCTCGACGCCTTCGCCGATGTCTCGGAATACCACGGCGAGCAGGCTGCCGACGAAACGCTCGAGGCCGTCGCGCGCGCGCTGAGCCGCAGGCTCAGAGAGACGGACCTGCTGGCGCGAGTCGGCGCCGAGCAGTTCGCGGTGCTGCTCCCGCACATCGACGAGCAGGGGCTGGCGGTCCTCGCCGAGGGGGTCGCTCGCGTGATAGCTGCGTGCGGCGTGGACGTTGGTGACGAGTTGCTGCATCCCTGCGCGAGCATCGGCTTCACGCTCATCGACGAGCACACCCTCAGCGCCGAGCAGGCGCTGCTGGCGGCCGATCGCGCGATCCAGGACCAAAGGCAGCCTCGCTCCGGCGCTGACGGCTGAGCCGCACCGCCGGACCCTCCGGCGCGGTGAATACGCTCACCATATGCGTCCGGACGAACGTCTTGCGGTCATCGATCTCGGGTCGAACTCGTTTCGCCTGGTGGTGTTCGTCGCCGGCTCGGGTTGGTGGAAGCGGATCGACGAGATCTACGAGCCGGTGCGCATCGGCGAGGGCCTGATGGCCTCGGGGAGGCTGGGCGAGCAGCCGATGCTGCGGGCGCTGGCGACGCTCGACGTGTTCTCGCACTTCTGTCGTGCGAGCGGCCTTGGCGGCGACTCTGTCGATGCCGTCGCGACGAGCGCGATTCGCGACGCAACGAACGCGCAGGAGTTCCTGGTGAGGGCGCGCGCATGCCTGGGGCTGCCGATTCGTGTGCTGAGCCGTGAGCAGGAGGCGCGCTACGGCTATCTGGCGGCGGTCAACTCGACGACTTTGCGCGACGGCAACGTGCTCGACCTGGGCGGCGGCTCACTGCAGCTGGTGCGGGTGGCCGACCGGCTGATCAGCACCTCGGGCTCGTGGCCGCTTGGCACGGTGCGGATGAGCGAGCGCTTCCTGCCGCCAAACGGGCCCGCCAAGCGCAAGCAGCTCGAGGAGCTCCGCGAGCACGTCGCAGTGCAGCTCGCGCAGGCGCGGTGGCTCGCCGAGGATGCGCGGGCGCAGCACGGCAGGCGCCTCGTGGGCATCGGCGGCACCGTGCGAAATCTCGCCGCGGCGGCACAGCGCGCGGCGGGCCTGCCGTCCAACGGCGTGCAGGGCATGGTCGTGGAGCGCGACGCGCTGGATGAGCTGGTGGTGCGGCTCGCCGCGCTGCCGGCGGCCGAGCGGGCATCGGTTCCGGGGATCAAGCCGGCGCGCTCGGATCTGATCCTGGCCGGTGCTGTGGTCGTCCAGGGTGTGCTGCAGGCAGGCGGCTTCGACGCGTTGGAGACGACCGAGGCGGGGCTGCGCGAGGGCGTGTTCTTCGAGCGCCTGCTTGGGGCTGGACCCGGCGCGTCGGCGGGCGAGGAGCCGCTGTTCGCAGACGTACGCCGCGCGAGCGTGCTGAACATGGCTGCCCAATACCGCGTTGACAGCGACCACACCGAGCACGTCGCGGCGCTCGCGCTGGGGATGTTCGACGAGCTCGCGCAGCTCGGGCTGCACGAGGGCGACCCGCGCGAGCGGGAACTGCTGTGGGCGGCGTGCATGCTGCACGACATCGGCATGTCGATCGACTACGACGATCACCACAAGCACTCGCGCTATCTGATCCTCAACGGCAGCCTGCCGGGGTTCGCGCCGGTGGAAACCGCGATCATCGCCCAGGCTGCGCGTTACCACCGCAAGGGTATGCCCGCGCCGGGACCGATGGCGGCGCTGTTCGACGCGCAGGACATCGCGATCCTCGACCGCTGCGCGACGCTGCTGCGCCTGGCCGAGGACCTCGAGCGCTCGCGCGACCAGCTCGTGCGCGACACGACCCTGAAGCTCTCAGGCGATGCGGTCGAGCTGCGGCTGATCGCCGATGGTGAGTCGGCGGTCCCGCGGTGGGCGGCCGGCCGCGAGCGCGAGCTCTTCGCGCGGGCATTCCACCGTGACCTCTCCGTCGCCGCCTGACGGAGCCTGAATCAGCCGTCTGCGGTCAGCGCGCGCTCGTCGCCGGCGCAGTCGAACAGCACGAGGCCGTGCGGGTATGCGATCGGGCTGCCCCACTGCGCTGGGGCGAGCTCCTTGCAGGAGCGCAGCACGGCCCTGGTGGCGAGGTTGCCGCCGCGCTGGGAGTACTCGCCGCCGAGCAGCACGTAACGCGCCTGGCCGCTGGCAACCATGTGCGCGAGCTGTGGGCCGTCGACGGCCTGGTCGGTGCCGCTGTAGCCGCCGAGAGCGCCACCGTTCAGCCCCATCAGCATCAGCGGGGCGCCGGTGTCGGAGGCGACCGTCAACAGCGCCCAGCGTGAGCCGGGCTTGTGGGTGACGATGTAGTTGGCGAGCGCGTGGTCGAGCGCTTCTGTGTGCACGCTGGCGCCGTAGCCGCCGACGCCGGCATAGGCTTTCGTCCCGGCGACGGGGAAGGTGCCCTCCACGGGCGCGAGCCATGTGGTGGTGGCGTAGGCGGTGGGCACGACGAGCGCGAGCAGGAAGGCGAGGGCGAGCCCGGGCAGGGCCAGTCGCCGCAGCGCGAGCACCGCCAGAAAGCCCACGGCGGCGCCGCCGGCCAGCACCGGCAGGAACGACACCATGTAGTGCTCGCGGTGTATCAGGACGGCCTGCGCTAGCAGGGTGCTCGCGAGCGCGGCGGCCAGCAGCGCGAGGCCCCAGATCCGCCCGCGGCCGCGGGTGAGCTTGACGAAGGCAAACACGCCGGCGCCGGCCATGGCGCCGGTGGGCGGCGCGAGCGCGGAGACGTAGTAGGGGTGCACGATCCCCTTGGACAGGCTCAGAACGGCGGCCTCCACGACGAACCAGCCGCCGAACACGAGAAGCGTCGCCAGGCGCGGGTCTCGGCGGTCGAGAAATCGCGCGCTACGCGCGTCTCGCGCACCGTCATGGTTGGCAGGTTGCAACAGCACGAGCAGTCCGAGGCCGATCAGCCCGAACAGCGCAAAGGGCAGCAGCCACCCGGCCTGGTCGCCGAGCCCCTTGCCGAACAGGCGCAGCGGCTTGGGGGATTCGCCGAAGGGAATTGGTTTGGCTTCGCGTCCCTTGGCGACGATCGGGGCGGGCGCGGGGGCCGGTTTGAGCGTCGGGTCCAGGGGCGGATTGGCGGGGCCGAGCACCAGGTGCCCGTGGTTGGCGCTGCGCACGGCAGCGTCGGCCGCACGCTGGCGCGCGGCGGGCACGTAGGCGCCTGGGCGCACGACGACGCCGTTGGGTCCGCCGGTCTGGCCTTCGACGCGTCCGAGGCCGTTGTATTCGAAGGCGAGGCCGATCTCGGTGTTGTTGGTCGAGCTGCCCACATAGGGGCGCTTGGCGGCGGGCGTCAGTTCGACGGCGGCGATCCATGCGAACGAGACGGCCGCGAGGACGAGGCCGGCGACGAGCAGCTGGGCGATGCGCCGACGCAACGAGCCGGGGGCGGACACGAGGAACCCGAGTGCGATGGGGGGGACGACGAGGTAGGCGGCGAGCGTCTTGGTGTTGAACGCGAGGCCGACGAGCACGGCGGAGCCGATCAGCGTGCGCCAGCGCCCCGTTTCGGCCGCGCGCAGGCCGACGCCGCAGGCGAGCGTCAGCAGTAGGATCAGGAGAGGGTCGACGCCGTTGTCGCGGGCGACGGCGACGAACGACGGGAAGACGGCAAGCGCGAGCGATCCGGCGAACGCGGCGATGGCGCCGAACCGGCGCGCGAGCACGATGTAGAGCACCGCGACGGTCAGTACGCCGGCGAGCGCCTCGGGCACGAGCAGGCTGAGGGGTGAGAACCCGAAGAGCTTGGCGCTCGCCGCCTGCACCCACAGCGCCAGCGGCGGCTTGTCGACGGTGACCAGCCCGCCGGGATCGAACGACACGAAAAAGAAGTTGTGCCACGAGCGCAGCATCGATTGGACGCCGGCGGAGTAGAAGGTGTTGGCGTAGCCGTTCTGGGAGAGGCGGTGCAGCTCGAGCACGGCGGACAGTGCGAGCACCACTGGCAGCCCCGCGTGGCGCGCGAGCAGGCGCGCGTCGAGTCGCGGGCGTTGCCGGCGCCGCATGAGCCTGGCCCCGAGCGATTGGTCGCCATCGGGCGTGACGTCAGGGGCTGGGGGGGCGGTGGCGCTCGCCTGGAGAGGGTCGTTCACTCGGCGAGGCTCTCCACGAGCCGCTGTAGATCGGTCTCGTCGTTCCAGGCGCCGACGGACGCGCGCAGCCACGGCCGACCGGGGATGTTGCGCACGATCACGCCGCGCTGGGCCAGCAGCGCGCGCTCGCCCTCGGGGTCGGGGCTGGGGAAGGAGACGAGCGTGGTCAGTCCGCGGGGCGCGGGCTGACGGCCGCGCTCTGCGAGCATCTCGGCGAGGCGCGCGGCGAGCGCGCGCGCGTGCGCGTGCACGTTGCCCCAGCCCGCGGACTCGAGCACGCGGATGGCGGCGAGCGCGCAGGCGCTGGTCTCGGCGTTCTGCGAGAGCGTGTCGAAGCGCCGCGCGTCCTCTTGCAGCCCGGCGTCGAGTCCCGCGTTGGGATCGGCGAGGTTGGCGTAGCCGCGCCTGGAGACGCTGAGGCGCTCGCGCAGCGCGGGGCTGACCCACAGCATGCCGGTGCCGTCGGGTCCGCAACACCACTTCTGCCCGGCGCCGGCGTAGGCGTCGCAGCCGAGCGCGTGCACATCCACGGGCACGGCGCCAACGCCTTGGGCGCCGTCGAGCAGCACGGGGATGTCGAGCTCGCCGAGCTCGGCTGGCGCGACGGAGCCACTGACCCAGCCGATGTGCGAGCAGGCGACGAGGCGCGTCTTGGGGCGGACGGCGCCGGCGATCTCGCCGAGGGGAACTTCGCGGACGTCGACGCCGCGCAGCTCGCGGGCGGCGGACAGCGCCCCGAGCAGGCCTGGGTGCTCCTCGTCGCTGGTGAGGATCTCATCGCCTCCTCCGAGCTCGAGCCCGCCGACCACCTGGGCCATGCCCTCGGTGGTGCAGGTGGTGAGCGCGACGTCGGCTTCCTCGGCGCCGAGCGCGCCGGCGTAGGCGCTGCGCAGCTGGGCGCTGAGCTCGCTGCGGCGTTCGAAATGCGCCATCGCGCGA
Organism: uncultured Solirubrobacteraceae bacterium; assembly: GCA_963737025.1. Lineage (GTDB taxonomy): Bacteria > Actinomycetota > Thermoleophilia > Solirubrobacterales > Solirubrobacteraceae > Palsa-744. The sequence goes on along the minus strand of CAVTRA010000002.1, from coordinate 369,516 downwards.
CCGTCGCGCAGCTCGCGCTCGAGCTCGCTAGCGGAGGCCTGCGCGGCGCGCGTTGGCAGTGGCCCGTCGGTGCCGGCGTTCAGGTACGCGAGGCTTGACAGAACAGGAAACTCCTTGCGCAGCCCAGGCAAGCTCACAAACGGCGAGAATACCCGCATGGCCAGCGCCGCCCCTGAGCTTCCGATGTGGGAGCCCCAGTCCGACCAGCCCGAGCGGGTGGAGATGGCGCGCTTCATGAGCTGGGCGGCAGCGCGGCGGGGCCGCGCGTTCGCCTCCTACGACGAGCTGTGGCGGTGGTCGGTGGACGAGCTGGAGGACTTCTGGGCGAGCGTCTGGGAGTTCTGCGGCGTGCGCGCGTCAAAGCCGTACACAAGCGTGCTGGCCTCGCGCGAGATGCCGGGCGCACGCTGGTTCGAGGGCGCGGAGCTGAACTACGCGGAGAACCTCCTGCGTGGATCCACCCACCCTCAGGCGCGGGCCGAGGACGACAGCCGCTCAGACGAGGTGGCGGTGCTGCACACCTCGGAGCTGCGCGAAGAGCTCGGCGAGATCACGTGGGGCGAGCTGAGCGAGCTCGTGGCGGCTGCGGCGGGCGGCCTGCGCGCGCTGGGCGTCCAGCGCGGCGACCGCGTTGTGGCGTACATGCCGAACATCCCGGAGACGCTGGTGGCGCTGCTGGCGGTGGCGAGCATCGGCGCGATCTGGTCGAGCGCGGCGCCGGAGTTCGGCGCGCGCAGCGTGATCGACCGCTTCGCTCAGATCGAGCCGAAGGTGCTGCTGACGGTGGACGGCTACCGCCACGGCGGCACGGACTTCGACCGCGCGGCCAACGTGTCGCGCATCCTCTCAGAGCTGCCGAGCGTCGAGCACGTGATCGTGCTGGGATATCTAGCGGGCGCGGGGCAGGGTGAGCACGCCGATGTTGAGCACGCGAGCGGTCTCCTCGACACGCTCTCCAGCTCATCTCGTCGCGGTGTCCTCACCTGGGATCAGCTTCTCTCCCGCGGCGCGGGCTCGCAGCTGAGCTTCGAGCAGGTCCCGTTCGACCACCCTCTGTGGGTGCTGTACTCCTCAGGCACGACGGGCCTGCCGAAGGCGATCGTGCAGGGCCACGGCGGCATCCTGCTGGAGCAGCTGAAGAAGCGCCTGCACCTGGACCTGCGCGCGGGAGACCGCATGTTCTGGTTCACGACGACGGGCTGGATGATGTGGAACTTCCTCATCGGCTGCCTGATCTCCGACGCGGCGATCGTGCTGTACGACGGCAGCCCGGCGCACCCGGACCTGAACGTCCTGTGGGAGCTGGCGGAGCGCGCGGGGATGACGTGCATGGGCGTGAGCCCGGGCCTGTTGGCGAGCTGTGAGAAGGCTGGGATCGAGCCGGCGCGCGAGCACGACCTGAGCTCGCTGCGCGCGCTGGGTGCGACGGGCTCGCCGCTGACGCCGGAGAGCTTTCACTGGGTTTACGAGCACGTGAAGGACGACGTGTGGCTGTTCTCGACGAGCGGCGGCACGGACGTGTGCACGGCGTTCGTGGCGGGCTGCCCGCTGCTGCCGGTCTACGAGGGCGAATTGCAATGCCGCGCGCTTGGGTGCGCCGTCGAGGCGTGGGATGAACAGGGCAACAGCCTCACGGACGAGGTGGGGGAGCTCGTGATCACCGAGCCGATGCCGTCGATGCCGCTGTTCCTGTGGGGCGACGATGACGGCTCGCGCCTGCGCGAGAGCTACTTCGCGATGTACCCGGGCGTGTGGCGCCACGGCGACTGGATCCGGATCACACCGCGCGGAGGCGCCGTGATCTACGGTCGCTCGGACTCGACGATCAATCGGATGGGCGTGCGCATGGGCACGAGCGAGATCTACCGCGCGGCGCTCGGCGTGCCCGAGGTGCTGGACGCGCTCGTGGTGGACATTCCCAAGCCGGGCGGCGACGGCGACTCGCAGGCGGAGCTGTGGATGGCGATGTTCGTGGTGCTGCGCGACGGCGTGGAGCTCGATGACGAGCTGGCGGCACAGATCAAGCGGCGCATCCGCGAGGACTGCTCGCCGCGCCACGTGCCCAACGAGATCCGCCAGATCGCGGAGGTGCCGCGCACGCTGTCGGGCAAGGTGCTCGAGGTGCCGGTCAAGCGGATTCTGATGGGCACGCCAGTGGAGCAGGCGGCGAGCGTCGAGTCGCTGACGAACCCCGCTTCGTTGGACTATTTCGTTGAGCTCGCGCGAGAGCTGGGCGCCGCGGTCAGCTCGCACTGACGCCCGATCCGGCCGTACACTGCGCAGATGCCCAGGGGGAGCCTCGCGGTGACGGCGACGTTGTTCTGTGGCGCGGCCGGCGCTGCACTCGCGCTGAGCGGCTGCGGCGGAGGCGGCTCGGTCGGCTCAGCGATCGACCCTGTCGCACAGGCTGCCGAAATCTCGGAACTGGCGCCCGGCTTCAAGGCGACCTACTATGAGAGCATCAGCGACCCCGGCTCGACGACCGTCACCGCGTCGGGGACCGAGGATGTCGAGCGGGCGGGGCAGCGCGCGGTTTTCAATTTCACCGCCCATGCCCACGGAAAATCGGTGAGTATCAGCTCGCAGTACGCGGGCGGCGCACTGTATCTCGAGCTGCCGGGGGCGCAGCAGTCATCGATCACGCACGACAGGAAGTGGATCGAGTACAACGTCAATGACGTCGCGGCAGCGCTGGGTATCCAATCGTCGTCGTTGGCGGGTGCCCGCAGTTCCTCGGACCCGAGTAAGCAGCTCTCCTATCTGAGGGCCGCTGGTGGAGACGTCTCGCGAGTCGGCCTCGAGCGGGTTCAGGGTACGCCGACCACGCACTACCGGGCGACCATCGACTGGGCTCGCTACCCCGAACGCGTCCCTGCGTCCCAGCGCGCGGCGGCGCGCTCGAGCATCTCGGTGCTCGAGCGGCTGACCGGCTCTTCCAGCCAGACTGTCGATGTGTGGATCGACGCCGAGCACCGTGTGCGACGCGAGGAATTCACGGTTCAGGAGTGCGTGCCGGGCTCGTCGGGCAAGGCCGAGATGCATACGGCGGCCGAATATTTCGACTTTGGGCCGCAGGCGATCGCAAAGCTGCCGCCGAGCCGCGAAGTCGCGGACCTCACCACCTACCTCGCGAAGCAGCTCAAGCGCACCAAACTCGGCTGCCAATAGCCGCAGGTAGGGGGTCGCCTGAGCGAGCGTCGCACATGACTGGGAGGACGGTCAGCGGTACGCGTCCGGTGCATGCTTCAGCTGCGACCAGTTCTTGGCGTCGTGGCCGAACACGAGCAGCGGGTTGAGCTCGTCTGCGAGCTCGCGCAGCCGCTGGCGCGACGCAGCGGCTTCCTCGGCTGAGTGCAGCGGGCGCGGGTCCTGACGGCCCTCCCATTGCGCGCGATTGTCCACGGCGTCGGCGGTGAGCAGCACCGGGCCCATCTCGTCGAGCTCGAGCAGCACCGAGATGTGGCCCGCCGCGTGCCCGGGCGTCTGCAGCAGCCGCACGCTGCCGTCGCCGAACAGGTCGAGGTCGCCGTCGTAGGGGTGCCAGTTGAGCCCCGGCTGCTCGTAGTCGGCGCGAACGTAGCCCTGGAGGTGGGGCTTCTCGAGCGTGCGCGCGGCCTGCAGCTCGGCGGCGTGGACCACGATCTGCGCGTTGGGGAAGTGGCCGAGCGCGCCGGTGTGATCGATGTGCAGGTGCGTCTGCACGACGCGGCCGACGGTCTCGGGCTCCACGCCCAGCTCGCGCAGCTGCGCGGCGCAGTGCTGCTCAGGGCTCATGTGCACCTCAAAGACGTCGGCGAGCCGCCCCCAATGCGCACGGGCGTCGTGTGCAACGGCGAGCGGATTGCCGCCATCGACGATCACGTCACCGTCGCGGTGGCGGATCAGGTAGAACGGCACGGGCACCTCGTACCCGCCGAGCGCGAGCGTGCCGCTGCTGAAGAGATAGAGCGAGGGACCGGCCATCCGGTCGGATCCTATGCCTCCGCGCGCGCCTAAAGCCCCAGGCTCCGCCCGACGATCTCCTTCATGATCTCGTTGGCGCCGCCGTAGATGCGCGTGACGCGCGCGTCGGCGAAGGCGCGCGCGATCGGGTACTCGAGCATGTAGCCGTAGCCGCCGAAGAGCTGCAGGCAGCGGTCGACGACGCGGCCCTGCAGGTCGGTGCACCACCACTTGGCCGTCGCGGCGTCCTCGGGCGTCAGCTCGCCGGCGTTGAGCGCCTGCGTGCACTCATCGACGAACACACGCGCGATCTGGACTTCGCCGTGGAGCTCGGCGAGCGTGAAGCGTGAAGCCTGGAAGGAGCCGATCGGCTGGCCGAAGGCATGGCGTTCGCGCACGTACTCGAGCGTCCAGCCGAGCGCGGCCTCGCACGCGGCGGCGGCGGCGGCGGCGATCGACAGGCGCTCCTGGGGCAGATTGGAGACGAGGTAGCGAAAGCCCTCTCCCTCCTCGCCGAGCAGGTTGTCGAGTGGCACGTGCACGTCGGCGAACGACAGCTCGGCCGTGTCCTGGCCGTGCTGGCCGATCTTCTCCAGGTTGCGCCCGCGCTCGAAGCCCTCCATGCCGCGCTCCACCACCACCAGGCTGATGCCGCGATGGTGCTCCGAAGGATCTGTCTTCACCGCGACGATGACCAGGTCCGCGTTGATGCCGTTGGTGATGAACGTCTTCGCGCCGTTGACCACGTAGTGCTCGCCCTCGCGCTTCGCGCTCGTGGACATCGCCGCCAGGTCCGAGCCGATCCCCGGCTCTGTCATCGCGATCGCCGCGATCAGCTCGCCCGAGGCGATCCCGTCGAGCCAGCGCTCGCGCTGGGGCTCAGTGCAGTAGCTGAGGAAGTACGGCACGCAGATGTCCGTGTGCACGGACATCCCCAGCCCGACGCTGCCCACGGCCGCGCGCTGGGTCTCTTCGCCAATCACCATGTTGAAGCGGAAGTCCTCCGCGCCTGCGCCGCCGTATGCATCGGGCACCGCCATGCCGAGGAAGCCGCCCTTGCCGGCGCGGGCGAACACCTCCCGGGGCATGATGCCCGCGCGCTCCCATTCGCCGTAGCGTCCCTCCTCGCCGAGTACCTCGCGCTCCAGGAAAGTGCGAAAGCTCGCGCGGAAGTCTTCGTGGACATCCTCGAACAGGCTGCGCCTCATGCGGCGCCGGACACTACCGACGCGGGCTTGCAGGCGGTGGTCGCGTCGTCGGCGCTGATGCACTCGATCAACGCGTGGGAAGGAGTGAGAGCCCGCGACGTCGAACAAATGCGCCGATGAAGCGTGTCGCGACCAAGACCGCCGAGGCTCCGCCGGTGAACGGGACGAGCGAGCACCAGAGCCTGTCGAAGTACATCCAGGCGCGCTTTGACGAGTGCTCGCGCTCCCAGAAGGACGTGGCGCAGTACATCGTCGACCATCTGGACGAGGCCGCCTTTCAGACCGCGGAGGAGCTTGCGCGCCGCGCGAACACGTCGAGCTCGACCGTCGTGCGCTTCTCACAGGCGCTCGGCTTCGAGGGCTTCCCGGAGTTGCAGGCGGCTGCGCGCGAGGAATACAGGCGCGTCAACGCCAAGGCCAGCAAGGACAATGGCGCCGGACCATCGACGCCGCTGTTCTCACTGGATCAGAACGAGTTCGAGGGCGCGCTCGCCGCCGATCACCTCAACGTCGAGGACACCGCCCGCAAGGTCTCGCGGAGCTCGGTCGACGCCCTGATCGAGGCGATCGTCGGCGCCGACAAGGTGCTCGTCGCTGGGACCGACCAAATGGCGTTCTTCGCCTCATACCTGCGTCACCTGCTGATGTTGCTGGATCTGCGCGTGGACGTCGTCGCGAGTCCCTCGCAGGAGGCGCTCAGCCGTCTCGGCCGCATCGACAGCGACACGCTGGTCGTCGGCCTGTCCGCCGGCCGCCCGCATCCACTGGTCGTGCGCGCGATGAAGCTCGCCCGCCACCGTCAGGCGCGCACGGCGGCGATCACCGATGCGACGCTCTCCGAGGTCGCGAAGCTGGCGCAGATCAAGCTCTACTACTCGTCCAACAGCCCCGCATACGTGCGCTCGCACACGGCGCTGCTGAGCATCATCCAGGCGCTCGCCTACGGCGTGTACGCACGCGACACCGCGCAGTACGACGACCGCATCAAGGCGTTCCGGCTGAAGTAGCGCTTCGCGGGTCGTCCTCCACGGCTCTCACCGCCGACGACGAGCGCTCCGCTTTGGTCGGCCGGCCCGCGCTACACGCGCACCCGTCAGCTTGACGATCGGTGCACGCGGCAGCTTTGTTAAGAGCCTCTCCTTCAGCATTGCCACCGGGGAACACGACCCCGCCGCCGGCCATCCGGGACGGCCTGTCAAACTAAAGACATGCGAGACGAGGCGACATTCCGGGTCAAGACGGGCCTTGCGGAGATGCTGAAGGGCGGGGTGATCATGGACGTGGTCACGCCCGAGCAGGCAAAGGTCGCCGAGGACTCGGGCGCGGCTGCGGTTATGGCGCTGGAACGCGTGCCTGCCGACATCCGCCGCGACGGTGGCGTCGCGCGCATGTCCGACCCGGAGATGATCGCCGGCATCCAGGACGCGGTGAGCATCCCCGTGATGGCAAAGGCGCGGATCGGGCACTTCATGGAGGCGCGTGTGCTCGAGGCCTTGGAGGTCGACTACGTCGACGAGTCTGAGGTGCTGACGCCGGCCGACGAGGCCAACCACATCGACAAGTGGGACTTCAAGGTGCCGTTCGTGTGCGGCGCGACCAACCTCGGCGAGGCGCTGCGGCGGATCGGCGAGGGGGCCGCGATGATCCGCTCCAAGGGCGAGGCCGGCACCGGCGACATCGTCGAGGCCGTGCGCCACATGCGCCAGATCACGGGCGAGATCCGTCGCCTGACCACGCTCGGCGCGGACGAGACGGCGAGCGCCGCCAAGGAGCTCGGCGCGCCGCTCGACCTCGTGCGCGAAATGGCCGCGCAGGGCCGGCTGCCGGTCGTGCTGTTCTGCGCGGGGGGGATTGCCACGCCTGCTGATGCGGCGCTGATGATGGCCCTCGGTGCCGAGGGTGTGTTCGTGGGCTCGGGGATCTTCAAGTCCGAGGACCCGCCGACACGCGCGCGAGCGATCGTCGAGGCCACCACCCATTGGCAGGACGCCGAGCGGGTGGCGGAAGCCTCGCGCGGCCTCGGCCCGGCGATGGAGAGCCTGGAGAGCTCCAAGCTCGAGGGCGAGCAGCTCCTAGCTCAGCGTGGCTGGTAGCGACGCGCTGCCGCAGCCGCCGGTGAAGCCTCTCGTTGGCGTGCTCGCGCTGCAGGGCGGATTCGAGGCGCACGAGCGCATGCTGCAGGGGCTCGGCGCCAACACCCGTCAGGTGCGCCTGCCGGCAGATCTCGAAGGCCTGGATGGCCTGGTCGTGCCGGGCGGCGAGTCGACGACGATGACGCTCGGAATCGCGCGCGAGGGGCTCGCCGAGCCGCTGCGCGCGCTGGCCGCTCGCGGCGGCGCGGGCGGGATTCCCGTCCTCGGGTCCTGCGCCGGACTGATCATGCTCGACCGCGATCACCTGGGCGTGATGGACATGCGTGCCGAGCGCAACGCGTTCGGGCGCCAGATCCACAGCTTCGAGGCGGACGTCGATATGCAGGGGATATCGGGTGGCCCGATCCACGGCGTCTTCATCCGCGCCCCCTGGATCGCCGAGCACGGCCCCGAGGTTGCGATCCTGGGCCGCGTGGACGGGCACGCCGTCGCCGCGCGCCAGGGCAAGGCGCTCGCGGTGTCCTTCCACGCCGAGCTGAGCGGCGATGACCGCTTGCACCGCTTCTTCCTCGGGCTCGTGCGGGAGGCGAGCACCGACGGGCGCCTATCGGTCGCTTGACACAAGCGAGGGTAAGCGCTAACTTACCGTAAGTGGACACTAACCAAGCGACGGCATTCGACGCACTTGGCGACCGTACGCGGCGCGAGATCTTCGAGCGCCTCAGCGCCGGTCCCCGCGCTGTCGGGGAGCTGGCCCGCGAGCTGCCGGTCAGCCGACCCGCTGTCTCACAGCACCTGAAGGTTCTGAAGGATGCCGGTCTCGTGAACGACCGCGCTGAGGGCAACCGTCGCGTCTACCAGATCGACCCGACCGGGGTGAGCGAGCTGCGAGCGTATCTCGAGCACTTCTGGGACCAGTCACTCGCGTCGTTCAAGCAGGCCGCCCAACGCAAATACGAGGAGACCAGATGAGCACACCGCCTGTAACAACCACAACCGCCCAGGCAACCGTTACCGTGGACGCGCCGATCGAGCTTGCGTTCCAGACCTTCACGCAGGACATCGGCAGCTGGTGGCCGCCCGAACACCACATCCTCGAGGGCGAGCTGGCCGAGATGGTCTTCGAGCCGCGCGCCGGCGGCCACGTGTACGACCGCGGCGTCGACGGCAGCGAGTGCCGCTGGGCGCGCGTCCTCACCTACGAGCCGCCGCATCGACTCGTGATCAGCTGGGACATCGACCTGCGGTGGCAGCTCGAGACCGATCCTGAGCGTACGAGCGAGGTCGAGGTGCGGTTCACCCCCGAAGGCGCGAAGCGCACGCGTGTGGAGCTCGTGCACCGCAACCTGGAGCGCCACGGCGAGGGCTGGGAGGCGATGCGCGACGCCGTCGACTCACCCGGCGGCTGGACGGCGGGCATGCAGTCGTTCGCAGCGCGGGTCGCGGCCCGCGCCTCATAGCCGCCGCGCGATCCGCGTGAGCTGCCGCCGGGGCCTTCACGCCCCGGCGGTTGTCGCGATACTCGGTCGATGCGCATCTCGCTCGCCGCCGACGAGCTCACGGGTATCGCCGGTGTGATCGCCGGCGAGCTCGAGCGCAGAGGCCATCAGGTCCTGCCACACGGCGCTCTCGCCGCCGACGAGCGCCGTGACTGGGCGTGGGCGTCGGAGGCCGCGGCGCGCGACGTCGCAGAGGGTCGCGCCGAGCAGGCGATCGTCTGCTGTTGGACCGGCACCGGCGCCTCGATCGCCGCCAACAAGGTCGACGGGGTGCGCGCGGCGCTGTGCCTCGATGCCCCGACGGCCGCCGGCGCGCGCGAGTGGAACGACGCCAACGTGCTCGCCGTCAGCCTTCGCGCGACCTCCGAGGCTGAGCTGTCGGAGATACTCGACGCGTGGTTCGCCGCGGAGGCCAGCGCCGAGGCGGAGGACCGTGCGAACATCGAGCACCTGGGAGCGATCGAGCGCGACCGCACAGGCTAGGGCGGCACGCGGGGCGCCGACTCGGCGCTCAGCTCGAGCTGCAGGCCGGTGTCAGCGTGCGTACGAGCTCATGCTCGCTCTGGCAGCTCTCGCGTGATGTCGGCGCACCGCTCGCACACGTCTTGCGGGATCGCCCCGATGCGCATCAGCAGCGCGAACATCCTGCACCCGAGGCAGAGTCCGAACACCGACTCGAGCGTGGCTGCCGCGATCAGCACGCCCAGCAGAGCGTACGCAGCGGTCCTGAGGTCAAGCGCCAGTGCCAGCACCGCGGCGGTCACCGACAGCGCCGCGCCGATCGCCTGGGCGAAGCGCTTGGGTGGCCCCGGGACCGGTCGTGCCCTGAGCGGTAGCCGCGGCACGATCACACGTGTCACCAGCTGGCCGAGGGGACTGAGCGTAGGCCCGCTCGCGACCCGCGCGAGGAACCCGTAGGCGATCAGCAGCGTCAGCCAGGGCGCGTCGAGGGTGATCGTTAGCGCGCCCAACACCACCACGCCACCCGCCACCAGCCGGGCGGAGACCTCGTTGACCGGGTCGGGGAACCCGAACACCCCCTTGTTCATTGAGAAGATCGACAATATGGCAAGCAGTCTAGGGCAACGTCTGGTGGGCGAGGGTTGCAGACGATCGCGTAGGGGGCTGCAGTCTGACGGGCCGTTCGCGTCGCCGCTCACGTCGCCTGGAAGCTGACCACGCCGTCCCGCTCCTGCTCGACTGCGAGACCGTCGCGCAACAGCAGGTCGACGTGCCCGAGGACCTCGGAGAGCGTCAGGTACGCCTGCGTGACCGCGACATTGCCCCAAAGCTCCTGCGCGATCTCGTGCGCGGTGCGCGGCTCGGACACGATCAGCCGGCGGATCTTCTCGGCGCGCCGCTCGTGCATCCGGAAGCGTTCGTCGATCAGCGCGACGTGGTCTCTGATCGGCCGCCCGTGGCCGGGGAGCACGAGCGCGAGATCCGTCGCGCGGGTCTTTTCAAGCGAGTCCATGTAGGTGAGCAGCGCCTGCGGGCGCTCGCCGCGCTCCACGCTGTCCGCGTACTCCTCGCCGGCGTCGAGCGGCCGTGAGAGCAGTGGATTGGAGGAGATGTGGGCGATCAGATGGTCGGCCGCGAGCATGATCGAACGGGACTCGTCCAGGAACACCGTGTCAGAAGGGCTGTGCCCCGGGCGGTGCAGCACGCGTAGCGTGCGGTCGCGGAGCTCGAGCTCTGCGCCGTCGCTCAGCGGCCGGGTCACCTCGACCGCCGCACCCCACGCGCGAAAGCCGGCGGAGACGGCGCGCAGCGCCGTCACGATTTCCGAGGGGATCCCGTGGCGCAGCATCAGGCGCTCCGCGAAAAGATCTTCGAGGTCCGTCTGATGGCCGTAGCTCGCGAGGAACGGCGCGAGGCTGTCGAGTGCCGCCACCTCCGCGCCCGAGCGGCGCGCGAGGATCGACGCGAGCCCGAAGTGATCCATGTGCTGATGCGTGATGACCAGCAGCTCGATGTCCTCGACGGTGTGTCCGCGTCCGGCGAGCGCCTGCTCGAGCTCGTCGAGCGCCTTGGCCGAGTTCGGGCCCGAGTCGACGAGCGTCAACGGCGAGTCCTCGATCAGATACGCGTTTACGCGGCCGACCATGAACGGCGTCGGCACTGCCAAGCGGTGGATGCCGGCGTCCGCAGCGAGCGCGAGCGCCTCGCGCTCGGCGCGCTCCTTGAGCTCCGCTGCGTCGCTCGCGGTCCGGTCCGGTCCGCCGCTCATACCCCGGGGGGCACAGGCGAGCGGATCAGTGCGAGCACTTCGTCGCGGCGTCGCTCCATGTCCTCGGGCGATATCAGCGACTCCAGGCACAGGCGCAAGAGCGGCTCGGTGTTGGAGGACCGCACGTTGAAGTGCCAGTCCGGATAGTCGATCGAGATGCCGTCGAGGCGGTCCTGCTCGGCATCGGAGTAGCGCTCGGCGATCTCCTCCATCTTCGCCTGTGCGTCCGTCACCTCGGAGTTGATCTCACCGGAGATGAAGTAGCGCTCGCGGTAGGGCGCCAGCAGCTCCGACATGCGCTTGCCGCGCGTGCTGAGCATCTCCAGCACGAGCAGCGCGGGGATCGAGCCGGAATCTGCGCAGTAGAAGTCTCGGAAGTAGTAGTGCCCGGAGACCTCGCCCCCGAACAGCGAGCCCTCCTTGCGCATCCGCGTCTTGAAGAAGGCGTGGCCGACGCGGTTGCGATAGGCGATGCCGCCGGCCCGCGCGACGGTGTCGGGGACCGCGCGCGACGCGCGGACGTCGTACAGGATCGCTTCGGGGTGCTCGGGATTCGAGTTCTTCTGCAGGAGCGAGTCCGCGAGCAGCGCCGTGAGGAAGTCCCCGGGGACGAATTCGCCGGTGTCGTCGATGAAGAAGCAGCGGTCCGCGTCGCCGTCCCAGGCGATTCCCAGGTCGGCGCCGGTTTCACGGACCTTCTCGATGATCAGCTTCCGGTTCTCCGGCAGCATCGGGTTGGGCTCGTGGTCGGGGAAGTTGCCGTCGGGCGTCCAGTAGGTCTCGATCAGCTCGAGGTTCAGGGTCTCGAGCACGGGGCCGACGACCGGGCCGGCCATGCCGTTGCCGCCATCGAGGACGACCGTCAGCGGCGGTGCCGCGCGCACGGCGTCGGCGTCGATGAAGCCCAGGACCGTTTTCTGGAAGTCCTCGTAGATGTCGAGGACCTCGAGCGTGCCACGAGCCGCCGGGTCAGCCGGGGTCGTGCCGACGCCGGCTTCGACCTCACGGCGAACGTCCTGGATGCCGGAGTCCCCCGACAGCGCCAGCGCGCCCTCTCGCAGAAGCTTGGCGCCGGTGTAGGCCTTGGGGTTGTGCGAGGCGGTGCACATCAGCCCGCCGTCGAGCTCGCGCGAGCCGACCAGGTAATAGAGCATCTCGCTGCCCACCTGGCCGGCGTCGATCACGTTCACACCCTCCGCCAGCAGCCCCTCGCGGTAGCGCGCCGAGAGCTCGGGTGCGCTGAGGCGCATGTCGCGTCCCATCCCGACGCGCAGCTCTGCGACAGGCTTGCCAGCGAGCTTCGAGAGCACGCGGGCGAACGCGTGGCCGATGCGCTCGGCCAGCTCGCCGTCGATCTCCTCGGGGTAGAGCCCGCGAATGTCGTAGGCCTTGAAGATGTCGGGCGGGGGCGCGACGGGCATTGGCACTCCCATCCTATGCGCCTGCGGCCCCGCTCGGCGGCCGTCCCGCATGCGCGGGCCGCCGACTCGTAAACTGGAGGATATGTCTGGGCACTCGAAGTGGTCGAGCATCAAGCACAAGAAGGCGGTCGTGGACTCGCGCAGGGGAGCGCAGTTCTCGAAGCTCTCGCGGGCGATCATGGTCGCCGCGCGTGAGGGCGGCGGCGATCCCGAGACGAACGTGGTGCTCGAGAACGCCGTGCGCAAGGCCAAAGAGGCGTCGATGCCGAAGGAGAACATCGAGCGCGCGATCGCCAAAGGGGCGGGCGAGGGCGGCGAGGCGGACGCGATCGAGTCGGTCCTCTACGAGGGCTACGGACCCGGCGGGGTGGCGGTCCTGGTCGAGGCCCTGACCGACAACCGCAACCGCACGGGTGCCGACGTGCGCCACGCGTTCTCCAAGAGCGGCGGCAGTCTCGGCGAGCCCGGCTCGGTGGCGTACCTGTTCGACAAGAAGGGCGTGATCCTGATCGACGCGGAGCGCTACTCCGAAGACGACCTGATGGTGGCGGTAGACGCCGGCGCCGAGGACATCGGCACCGACGAGGACGTCTTCGAGGTCGTCACTGCGCCCGCGGACTTCGCCCGCGTACGCAAGGCGCTGGAGGACGCAGGCGTCGAGATGGAAAGCGCCGAGGTGGCGTTCAGGCCGTCGAGCGTCGTGCCGATCGACGAGACGCATGCGGCGAGCCTGATGCGGCTGATCGAGACCCTTGAAGAGAGCGACGACGTGAGCGCGGTGCACGCCAACTTCGACGTGTCGGCAGACGTGCTCGAGCGTGTCGCCGGCTGAGCGGCCGACCTCGCCGCTAGACCCGCCGGAGGCTTCCGTGCTGCGGCCCGCCGTCGTGATCCTCTGCGGGGGGCGCGGCACGCGCCTGCAGGAGCGCACCCAGGCGATACCCAAGCCGCTGGTGGAGATCGGCGGGATGCCGATCGTGTGGCACGTGATCCAGCTGTACGCCGGACAGGGCTTTCGGCGCTTCCTGCTCGCGACCGGCTACCGGGGGGAGCTGATCGAGCGCTTCGTCGCGATGCACGCGTGGCCAGCAGGCGTAGAGGTCGAGTGTGTCGAGACGGGTCCGGAGACGCCGACGGGGGGGCGCATCAAGCTGCTCGAGTCGCGCCTGGCCGGCGAGCAGATGTTCTGCGCGACCTACGCGGACGGGCTGGCCGACATCGATCTCGATGCCCTCTTGAGCTTCCACCGCGAGCACGGCGCGCCCGCCAGCATGACCGTCGTGCGCCCGCAGCTGCAGTTCGGCGTCACCGAGCTCGACGACGACGGCCGCGTGCGCGGCTTCCGCGAGAAGCCGACCTCGGAGCACTGGATCAACGGCGGCTTCTTCTGCTTCGACGCGGCCGTGCTCGATCGCCTGCAGCCCGACAGCGTGCTCGAGCGCGCCCCGCTCGAGCAGCTGGCGGCGGCCGGCGAGCTGCGCGGCTTCCGCCACGAGGGCTTCTGGGAGTGCATGGACACCTACAAGGACGCCGTCACGCTCAACGACCTGTGGGCGTCGGGGCAGGCGCCGTGGCGCCTGCCCGAGCCGGCCGTCGCGCCCTGAAGAGCCGCACCGGCTCGCGGATCCCTCGCAGTCGCCGCTCGCCGGCATAGGACCAGTTGTAGGCGTCCTCGACCGCCTCCTGCACCTCGCGCTCGGCCAGCACGCTGCCGGGACGGGCGATCGCGGTGATCCGGCTGGCGAGGTTGACCGGGCGTCCGAACCAGTCCCCGGCGCGTGGAACCGCGCGACCGAGAGCCGCGCCCGCGCGCAGCTGGGGGAAGTCCTCACCCTCGGCATCGGCGGCGTCGATCAACGTCAGCGCCGCCTCGAGCAGCGGCTCCGGCTCAGGCGAGGCGAGCATCGCGGCGTCGCCGATCGTCTTCACGAGTCGTACCGGCGGTGCGGCTGCCTCCGAGGCGAGCGCCTCGAGTCGCACCGCGAGACGACCCAGCTGCTCCGGCGCGACCTCCTCGCCGAGCCGCGTGAAGCCGACGAGATCCGCGAAGCACACCGCGATCTCGCGTGAGCCCGGCAACTGCCCGCCCCGGCGCTCGAAGGCGCTGATCGCCTCGCTCTGCGCCGAATGCCTGAGATGCAGGGCGAGGATGTTGCTGACGAGCGGATCGACCATCGGGTACAGCGCCTCGGCCGCCTGTGCGTAGCGACTCGCGAGATCGCGTTCGCTGAGCCCGGGCTCGAGCACCAATTTCAGCGGCAGCAGCCGCAGGCTCTCGGCGGCCTGGGAGAGGCCACGGCCGAGCACGCGCAGCAGCTCGAGGATCTCCTCGTCGGAGATCCCCGCTTCGCGCGCGAGCAACGTCCGCTTCGCCGACTCGACCTCGGCCTCGGTGTAGAGCGCCTCGCCGGGATCGGGGACGGGGAGCCCCATCGCGCGCCGTGCCGCGACGAGGAAGTCCTCCTCGACGCCGCTCATCGCCGACACCTGTGCGGAGGTGTAGCGCTCCTCGCCGACGATCACGCGGTCGGCCGGCAGGAAGATGATCGTGCCGCTCGCCGTCGTGCGGCGCAGTTCGCCCAGCGGAACGCCGTCGGCGGCGAGCTGCTCGAGCAGCGCCAGGCGCTCGGTGCGGGCCTCGCCCTCGAGCCCGTCGAGCAGCCCCTCGGCAGCGAAGTCGATGCTCACCCGCGCCAGCGTACGCCACGCTCGCGGCCCGAGGCAGGCAGGCGTCCGGTGGCCAGCGCAGAATCACAGGCCGTGATCGTCCTTGGCATCGACCCCGGTCTCGCCAACACTGGCTATGGCGTCGTGGCGCGCCGCGGCGGGCGCCTGCTGGCGTTGGACGGCGGCGTCATCACGACGCGCGCAGAGCTCGCGCCGGAGCGTCGTCTGGCCGAGATCCACGCCGCAGTCGATGCGCTGCTCGACGAGCACGAGCCGGACGCGATGGCGCTCGAGGAGCTGTACTTCGGCCAGAACGTGCGTACCGCGTTCGCCGTCGGGCAGGCGCGCGGCGTGGTCGTGCTCGCGGCCGGCCAGCGCGGCGTGCCGTGCACCGGCTACACCCCGCAGCAGGTCAAGGGCGCGGTCTGTGGCAGCGGGCGCGCACAGAAGGACCAGGTCGCGCGCATGGTGAAGACGCTGCTGGCCCTGGCCGAGGAGCCACGCCCCGACCATGCCGCCGACGCGCTCGCGGTGGCCGTCTGCCACGCCAACTGCGCGCCGCTGGCGATGGCGCTCGCTGGGGCCCGCGAGAGTTCGGGAGCCCTCCCGTGATCGCCCTGCTGCGCGGCGAGATCGCCGTCCGGCGCACCGACCACGTCGTGATTCTCAGCGCCGGCGTCGGCTACCGCGTGGCCGTTTCGGCGCAGACGCTCGCACACGTTCCCGCCGTGGGCGAGCAGGTGACGCTGCACACGCACCTGATCGTGCGCGACGACGCGCTCAGCCTGTTCGGCTTCGCCTCCGAGCAGGAGCGCGACCTCTTCCTGATGTTGCTCTCCGTCCAGGCTGTGGGGCCGAAGGTCGCGCTCGCGGTCCTGTCGGCGGCGCCGCCACGCGAGCTGATCGGCGCGCTCGCGGCTGGCGACGCCGTCCGTTTCCAGGCGGTCCCCGGGATCGGCAAGCGCACCGCCGAGCGGATCATCGTCGAGCTGCGCGAGAAGGTGGGTGTGGACACCGACGCCGCTGTCGCGGTGCGCACGCCGATCCTTGCGCGGCGCGGCGAGGCGCAGGACCCGCGGCGGCTGGCCCGGGACGGTCTGCTCGAGCTCGGCTACGCGCCGGGTGAGGCGGACGAGCTGTTGCGTGAGCTCGAGGGCGACACGGCGGAGGAGCTGCTCGGAGGGGCCCTGCGCCTGGCGCGCTCGGCGACGTGAGCTGATGAGCGACACGATGAGCGACAGCGCAGCCCGGATCCAGACGCCGTATCTCGTCGCCGAGGACGAGCTCGATCGTTCGCTGCGTCCACGTCGGCTCGAGCAGTTCGTCGGCCAGGAGACCTTGCGTGAGCAGCTCACGGTGGCGATCGAGGCGTGCAGCGCTCGCGGCGACGCGCTCGACCACCTGCTGCTGGCGGGGCCGCCGGGACTCGGCAAGACCTCGCTCGCGCAGATCGTCGCGGCCGAGCTCGAGGTTCCGTTCGTGCAGACCGCGGGGCCGGCGCTCGAGCGCAAGGGAGACATCGCGGCGTTTCTGACGGCGCTCGAGCCACGCAGCGTGTTCTTCGTCGACGAGATCCACAGGCTGGCGCGCACGCTCGAGGAGACCTTCTATCCGGCGATGGAGGATCACCGGCTGCCGATCACCGTCGGGCAGGGCGCCGGCGCGCGCGTCGTGACGCTCGAGCTGCCGCCGTTCACGCTGATCGGAGCGACGACGCGCACCGGCCTGCTGACGACGCCGCTGCGCGACCGCTTCGGCATCCAGGCGCGGCTCGAGCCCTACGCGGTCGACGAGCTCGCATCGATCGTGCGCGCTCGGCCGGGATCCTCGAGACGAGCTCGAGGACGACGGCGCGATCGCGATCGCGGGGCGGAGCAGGGGCACCCGCGCGTGGCGAACCGCCTGCTCAAGCGCGTGCGCGACTTCGCCCAGGTGCGGAGGCGGGGGGTGGACCGCGCGGCGCGGCGCACGTGGCGCTGGAGATGCTCGAGGTCGACGACGCGGGCTCGATCGCCTGGACCGGGAGTCCCCAGCGCGATCTGCACGAAGTTCGCCGCGGGCCCGTCGGGCTGTCGACGCTCGCGGTCGCCGTCGGCGAGGAGCAGGACACGATCGAGGACGTCTACGAGCCCTACCTGTGCAGGAGGGCCTGCTGAAGCGCACACCGCGGGGACGGATGGCGACGGGCGCCGCCTACGCCCACCTAGGGCTCGAGCGCCCGCGCGGCTCGAGACCTCGCTGTTTTGAGCGTTCGTGGAGAGCTGTCGGCGGGCGCATGCGTCGGCATGCGGCACGGCGTTCACAGGTCTACCTCCGACCTTCACCGCCGCTTGCGTACTCTGTGTGGAACGTCATGACCCATCCGTTCATTTGCCCAACTGCGGTCACCGCACCTCAGAGCTCGACCGCAACATCGGCTTCACGCGCCAGCCGAAGGGGTGCGCGAAGTGTGGCTTCGCGTTCCTGTTCGAACTGCTCGATGACTACTACCCGGCGCTGGACGCGGCGCTCTTCGTCTGTGACGGCGAGGGGCGTACGTCGGCTGCGGCAAGAACTCCTTCGGGTTCACCGGTCTTGAGGAGGAAGAGGTGATCGGCCAGCGCGTCGAGCAGGTGCTCGGCCTCAGCCTCGCCAACGGCGACGACCCCGTGGCCACGGGCTGGAGTGGGGCGTGCGGGAACTGGAGGTGCCGGTGCAGGTCTTCGGGCGAACGCGACGTGGCCGCCACTGCGCAAGCGGACATGTTTCCGGCCTACCATGACGACGGCGGGCTGTTGCTGGTGCTCACCCCCGATAAGAGTCTCTGAGCGATGACCGACCGCCGACGCAACGCCTTCATCCTCCTGATCGTCGCTGCCCTCCTGGCGCTCTCGGCGGCGGCGATCGCGTTCAAGAAGACGCGCCTCGGCCTCGATCTCAAGGGCGGTGTCGAGCTCGTCTACCAGGCCAAGCCGACCGCCGCGACGAAAGTCGACAGCGAATCGCTCGAACGCGCGATCAACATCATGCGCAAGCGCGTCGACCAGCTGGGCGTCGCCAATCCGGAAATCCAGAGCTCGGGCAACAACCAGATCGACGTGGCGCTGCCCGAGTCAAGGACGCCGGGCAGGCCGAAGCCGAGGTCGGCAAGACCGCGCAGCTGCAGTTCTACGACTGGGAGCCAAACGTCATCGGCCCGAGCGGCGAACCGGCGCCGACCGAAGGCACGGTGACCGGCGACGCGACCAGCGCCGGGCCCGGCGGCGTGACCGCCGGGCTGCCCGAGTATCAGGCCGTCCTGCGCGCGGCCAAACGTCCGGCGGAACTGCGCAAGACCGACACGACGTGGGGTCGCGGCTGCACCCCGCAGCAGCTCAAGGAATGCATCTACGGCAGCTGGTACCTGCTCGACACCGCACACGAAAAGGTGCTGAGGGGCCCCGAAGAAACCGAACGCGACCTCTATGCGGCAGGCGGAAAGCTGCCGGCGGGGACGAAGGCGGTGCGCGTCAACCCCGGCACCGTGCTCGTGCAGGCCCACCCGGTCGAAAGCGCCTCCGGCAAGGTCTCAAACCCGTCGCCCAACAGCTGGTACGTGCTCAAGGACGAGCCCGTGCTCGGGGGTGAAAACATCACCAACCCGACGCAGAGCAACGACGAAAGCACCGGGCAGCCAGACGTCACCTTCGGCTTCACCTCCCACGGCAAGACCGTGTGGAAAAGGTCACCAAGGAAATCGCCCACCGCGGCCAGGAAGCGCAGCTGCCGGGGGTGAGCAAGGAAGCGGCGCTCCAGCACTTCGCCGTCGCGCTGGATGGGCAGCTGATCACGGTGCCGTCGATCGACTTCACGAAGTACCCCGAAGGAATCGACGCCTCCACCGGATCGGAGATCTCCGGTGGGTTCACGATCACCTCCGCGCAGAACCTCGCCAACGAGCTGCAGTCCGGCGCGCTGCCAGTGAAGCTGGTCCTGATCTCGCGCTCGCAGGTCTCGGCGACGCTCGGCAAACAGGCGCTCAGCCAGGGCCTGATCGCAGGTCTCGCGGGGTTCGCCGTGGTGTGCCTGTTCCTGCTCGCCTTCTACCGCTTCCTCGGGCTGGTCGCCGTCGGCGGCCTGTTCATCTACGGCGCCTACTTCTACGCGCTCGTGAAGCTGATCCCGGTGACGCTGACGCTGCCCGGGATCGCCGGCCTGATCTTGACGATCGGCGTGTGCGCGGATGCCAACATCGTGATCTTCGAGCGGGTCAAGGAGGAGATCCGTGGTGGGCGATCGATCGCCTCGGGGATCGCGACGGGCTACAAACACGGCTTCGCGGCGATCGTCGACGCCAACGTGGTGACGTTCATGACGGCGTTCATCCTGTTCGCGCTCGCCACCGCGGAAGTCAAGGGCTTCGCGTTCATGCTCGGGCTCGGCACGCTCGTGTCGCTGTTCACCGCCGTGCTCGCCACGCAAGCGGCGCTCGGTGCGATGAGCCAATCGCCGCTCGTCAGCCACCCCTCGGCGCTCGGCGCCGCACCCAGGCGCAAAGGCTGGACGTTCGACTTCATGGGCGCGTCGAAGTGGTTCTTCTCGATGTCGGGCACGATCCTGCTGATCGGCGCGCTGGCGATCGGCGGCAAAGGGCTGCACTTCGGCATCGACTTCAAGGGCGGCACGCGCATCCAGACGGCGTTCATCAAGCCGGTGTCCGAGGCGGAAGTGGCAAAAGCGATGGGCGCCGCCGGCTACGCCAACGCCCAGGTGCAGAAGGTTTCCAACAAGAGCATCGGCGGCAACGGCTACCAGATCTCCACAAAGACCCTCGCCCCCGAAAAGCTCAGAGAAGTCGAACGCACGCTCAACACGACGTTCGGCAACGGTCCCCGACATCCGGGCACCAAGGACCTGTCCTCGACCTCGATCGGGCCGACGTTCGGAAAAACCGTCGCCAACAGCGCGATCATCGCGATCATCGCCTCGCTGTTGGTGATCTCCGCGTATATCGCGCTGCGCTTCGAGTGGAAGTACGCCGTGCCGGTGCTGATCGCGCTGATGCACGACCTGCTGATCACGGCCGGCGTCTACTCGCTCACGGGGAGGGAAGTCACGACGGCGACGGTCGCCGCTCTGCTGACGATCCTCGGGTACTCGCTGTACGACACGATCATCGTGTTCGATCGAATACGAGAGAACGTCCCACGCATGCCGCGCGCGGCGTTCTCGCAGATCGTCAACCGCTCGATGTCCGAGGTCCTCACCCGCTCGCTGGCGACGAGCTTCTGCACGCTGCTGCCTGTGCTCGCACTGCTGCTGTTCGGCGGCGAAACGCTGAAGGACTTCGCGTTCGCGCTGATGATCGGCATCGCCTCAGGTGCCTACTCGTCGATCTTCATCGCCTCGCCCGTGCTGACGCACTGGAAGGAACGCGAGCCCGGCTTCCGGGGCCGACGCGCCCGCATCGTGCGCGAACTGGGCGCCGTGCCCGCCTACGCGACGACCGCCGGCGGCGGACCCGAGGACGTCGAGCCCGAGCGTAAGCGCCGGCGCACCCGCCGCGGCAGCCTCGTCGCCCCCGAGCAACCCGGCCAGCAGCTCTCGCGGGACGAGTTCCAGGAACTCGTACGCGACCTCGACGTCGAGGGCGAGCCCGGCGCCGCACCCGCAGCCGGCGGCGGACGCCGCGCGCGCGCCGCCGAGAGCAGCGCCACGGTTGCGCCCCCCGCGCCTCCCGCGCCTCCCGAGCGTGACCCGGCGGCCGACCTCACGCCCGAGGATCTCGTGCTCAAGGAAGACCCCAAGCCGCGTCCGAAGACGCGGCGTCGCAACAAACGCCACGGGAGGTCGCGCTGATGGGTCTGCTCGCCTGGGTGATCATGGGTCTGGCGATCTGGCATTTCACGATCTTCCTGCCCGACCGCTTCTGGGGCGGGATCGTGGGTGCGTTCGTCGGCTCGCTCGTCGGCGCGATCGTCGTCGCCGTGATCATCTACTCGGTGAAAGTCTCAGCCCTGAGCATTCCGGGGGAAAAGGCAACGGACATCGCCGTCGTGCTCTACGCCGTCCCCGGCGCGCTGATCGGCATCGCGCTGATCTACCTCGAGGGCATGCGCCGCGAACGTGCCTCCCAGCACCCCGACACGCTCGCGCCCCAGCTGTAGTTCCGAGCCGCCCGGGTCGCCTGGGTCGCCCGTCGCGTTCTGTCTTCGCCTCACCGTAGTCTCGCGGAGTGCAGCCCCGCCGCTTCGAGATCGCTGACTGTCCGCCCGCGCAGATCGCGCGGCTCCGGCGCGAGCTGGACGTCAGCGAGCCGTTGGCGCAGGTGCTGGTGCGCCGCGGCATGGCTGAGCCTGCGCACGCGCGGGCGTTCCTGGCAGCCGACGAGGAGCATCCGCCGGCGGCGTTCGCGGGCATCGACGCGGCCGTGGCGTCGATCCTCGGCCACCTCGCGGGGAGAACGCGCATCACGATCCACGGCGACTACGACGTCGATGGCATCTGCTCCACGGCCGTTCTCGTGCGCAGCCTGCGGACGTTGGGCGCCGATGTCGACTTCTACATCCCCGATCGCGCGGGCGACGGCTATGGGTTGAGCGCGAGCACCGTGGAGCGACTCGCGGCGAGGGGCACGCGGCTGCTCGTCAGTGTCGACTGCGCGATCACGGCAGTCGAGGAGGTCGCACAGGCGCGAGCGCTCGGGATCGATGTGGTCGTCACCGATCACCACGCGCCGCGCGCCGACGGAGCGCTGCCGCAGGCGCCGATCGTTCACCCGCGACTGTGCGGCTACCCCTGTACCGACCTCTGCGCCACCGCCGTCGCCTACAAGCTCGCACAGGCGCTGATCGACACGCTCGCGGGCGGCGAGGTGGGCGCGCCGGCTGCCGAGCGCGCCCGCGAGATGCTGGCGAGCCGCACGCTCGAGCAGGACCTGGACCTCGTGGCGCTAGCGACGGTCGCCGACGTCGTCTCGCTCACCGGCGAGAACCGGACGCTCGTGCGTCGTGGGCTGCGCGCGCTGGCGGGCACGACCAAGCCCGGGCTGCGCGCGCTGATGTCGGTCGCGGGTGTCGATCCCGGCAAGGTCAACGAGCGCTCCGTCGCCTTTGCGCTGGCGCCGCGGCTGAACGCCGCCGGTCGCCTCTACCGCGCGGACGCGGGCCTCGAGCTGATCCTCACCGTGGACGCACAGCGGGCGTCTCAGATCGCGGGCGAGCTCGACGCCGCCAACCACGAGCGCCGCCAGCTCGAGACGCGGATCCGCTTCGCGGCCGAGGCGCAGATGGCCGAGCAGGGCGAGCGCGCGGCCTACGTGCTGGCGGGAGAGGACTGGCACCCAGGCGTCATCGGGATCGTCGCTTCACGGCTGGTCGAGCGCAGCGGCCGGCCCGTGGTTCTGATTGCGCTCGACGGGGACACGGGCAAGGCCTCGGGGCGCAGCGTCGAGGCGTTCGACCTGCTCGGGGGGCTGAGTGCGTGCGCCGAGCACCTGCTGCGCTACGGCGGCCACCGCGCTGCCGCGGGCCTCGAGATCGAACGCGGGCGCGTCCCGGACTTCGCCGCCGCGCTGTGCGCCCACGCCGCGCGCGTGCTGCGAGCGCAGGACCTCGTGCCGATCGAGCGCGTCGATGCGGTCGTCTCCGGTGAGCAGCTCGGGATGACGCTGGCGGAGGAGCTCGCCTCCGTGGCGCCGTTCGGCCGCGGCAACCCAACCGTCTCGCTGATGATCGCCGACGCCACGTTCACCGATGTCAGGCCGATGGGTGAAGGCAGGCACGCGCGCTTCACGGTCCAGTCGCGCGGAACCCGCGCGCGCGCGGTCGCGTTCGGCAACGGCGGGCGGCTGCCGAACGCGGCCGAGGGATCCGACGGCGAGCTCGAGGCGACGTTCACGCTCGAGGTCAACGAATGGAACGGCGTCAGCGAGCCACGACTGGTGCTCCGTCACGCGCAGGTACGCGAGCGCGAGCAGGCAGAGGCGCCCGCGGAGCAAGAGGAGCTCGTGCTGTTCTGAACGGACGGCGTCTTCAATCCGGCCCGGCTGTCCCCTACCCTTAGAACATGGCCATCGCCGAAGATCCCAAGCGCTCACCGGTCACGGACGTGGCTGACGCCACGGCGCTCGAGAACGGGGCGGCCGCGGCTGTGGAGGTGCGCGAGCAGCCGGCGCCTGCGAAAGAGGCGACGGGCGTGCGCGGCGGCGAGCCGGCGCCGCCGGCGATCGGGCTGAGCTCCTCCGAGCGGCGGTTGCTGAACGACCTGTTTGCGATCGTCTCCGAGCACGCCTCCGACTCCTCCGTTGAGATCGACCGTGCACGCGTGCAGGACGCGTTCGTCTTCGCCTGTGAGCACCACGCCGACCAGCGGCGCAAGTCGGGCGAGGACTTCATCGTGCACCCTGTCGGCGTGGCGCGGATCTGCGCGAGCATGCGCCTGGATACCGAGGCGCTGTGTGCGGCGCTGCTGCACGACACGGTCGAGGACACCTCCGCCTCGCTCGAGGAGGTTCGGGAGCGCTTCGGCGAGGAAATCGCGACCGTGGTCGACGGCGTCACCAAGCTGACCGGTATCACATTCCAGTCGCGCGACGAGGCGCAGGCCAACAACTACCGCAAGATGATGGTCGCGATGGCCACCGACGTGCGGGTGATCCTGATCAAGCTCGCCGATCGCCTGCACAACATGCGCACGATCGACGCGATGCCCAAGCAGAAGCAGATGGAGAAGGCGCGCGAGACGCTCGAGATCTATGCGCCGCTCGCTCACCGCCTGGGCATCCACGCGATCAAGTGGGAGCTCGAGGACCTTGCATTTGCGACGCTGCACCCGCGCAAGTACCAGGAGATCAAGGGCCTGGTCGCCCAGCAGCGCGACGAGCGCGAGCACTACGTCTCAGAGGCCGGCGACTACCTGCGCAGCGAGCTGGCCGACGTCGGCATCGAGGCCCAGATCGCGGGGCGCGCCAAGCACTTCTACTCGATCTACTCGAAGATGACCAAGAAGGGCCGCGAGTTCAACGAGATCTACGACCTCACGGCGATGCGCGTGATCGTCGACTCGGTCAAGGACTGCTACGGCACGGTCGGCGTGATCCACTCGCTGTGGAAGCCGCTGCCGGGCCGCTTCAAGGACTTCATCGCGATGCCCAAGTTCAACATGTACCAGTCGCTGCACACGACCGTGATCGGGCCCGAGGGCCGGCCGCTGGAGATTCAGATCCGCACGCACGAGATGCACGAGATGGCCGAGTTCGGGGTGGCCGCGCACTGGGTCTACAAGCAGCCGAGCGGCGGCGAGGAGCACGCGGGCTGGCCCGCCGCTGGCGAGGACGCAAAGCTCAAGTGGCTGCGCTCGATGCTCGACTGGCAGAAGGAGCTCTCGGATCCCCGCGAGTTCATGGAGACCCTGCGCACCGACCTCTTCGAGGAGGAGGTCTATGTCTTCACCCCCAAGGGCGAAGTCAAGTCGCTCGCCTCGGGTGCCACGCCGCTGGACTTCGCCTATGAGGTGCACACCGAGATCGGCCACCGTTGTGTGGGCGCGCGCGTCAACGGCAAAATCGTGCCGCTGCACTACGAGCTGCGCTCTGGTGACATCGTCGAGATCCTCACCGCCAAGCGCGAGCGCGGACCCTCGCGGGACTGGCTGGCGATGGTCAAGACCACACGCGCGCGCAACAAGATCAAGGCGTGGTTCAAGGCCGAGTCGCGCCAGGACACCGAGCACACCGGTCGCGAGCTGCTGCAGGAGCACCTGCGCAAACAGGGCCTGCCGGCACAGAAGATCACGGGCTCGGCGCTGCTGGCGGATGTGATCCGCGAGGTCGGCTATCGCAAGGCCGACGATTTCTACATCGCACTCGGAGCTGCCAAGGTCTCGCCGAAGCTCGTCGTCAACAAGGTCATGCAGCGCTTGAAGCAGGGCGAGTCCGCCGACACCGACATGGGCGCGGCGGACCTGCTGCGCGTCGGGCGCGCACGACGGCGCCCCACGAAGTCCTCGGGTCAGTACGGGATTCGCGTGGAAGGCGTCGAGGACGTGATGCTGCGCCTGGCCAAGTGCTGCCGCCCGGTCCCGGGCGATGAGATCGTCGGCTACATCTCGCTCGGGCGCGGGATCACGATCCACCGCGATGACTGCCCCAACGCGCAGCTGCTGCGCAAGAGCCCCGAGCGCTTCGCGAGCGTCGCCTGGGAAGGCGACCAGTCGACGGGCTTCGTCGTGGAGATCCAGATCGACGCGTGGGACCGCCACCACCTGCTGGCTGACCTCTCGCGCGCGTTCTCCGAGTCGGGCGCCAACATCCTCGAAGCGCGCTGCCTGTCGACGCCGCCGATGGTCAAGAACCGCTTCGTGGTGGAGGTCGCCGACACGCATTCACTGCGCAGCGCGGTCACGCGCCTGCGCAACACAGAGTCGGTGTTCGACGCCTACCGCGTGACGCCGGGCGCTGCCGCCTAGGCACGCTCGGCGCGCCCTGGCTAGGAGATCACGTTGAGCGCGTTCGGCATGATCGAGTAGCGCGCCTCGGTCACCTCGCCGAGATAGTCGCCGTCGACCTGCAGCGGCAGCGCTCGTGTGTCCGCGCTGGACACGGTCAGCTCCTGCAGATCGCGCAGGGGGCTGACCTGGCGGTTGCCGGCAACGCGGGCGCGCGCGGAGAACGCGCGCCAGGCGATCGAGAGCATCGACGGCAGGCTCGCGCTGCGCAGGACGCCGCCGGCGAGCGCACCGGAGTCGAGCGCCGCGCCGTCGGCGATCTCGATCGGGCGGTTCTGGAAGTACGTGAACGTGGCGCCGTTCTGGACGATCGCCGTGACGCCGTCGAGCTGTTCGTGACCGTCGCCCGCCTGGACGCGCAGACGCGGAGGGGAGAGCAGGTAGCGACGCATGACCGTGCTGACTGCGACCCACGCGAAGAAGTAGGGCCCAAGCCGCGCCTTCATCTTCGGGTTCGCGTCGACGCGCTCGACGACGCTCGCGTCGAGACCGAGACCGGAGGCGAACGTGAAGCAGCGGCCGTTGACGACTCCGAGATCGACCTTGCGCGGGCGCCAGTCGTCGGCCATCGCCAGCAGGTGCTCGGTCGCGTCGACGACGTCGCCGGGAATGCCGAGCATCTTGGCGAAGACGTTCGCCGAGCCGCCGGGCAGGCAGCAAAGCGGTGTGGGCGAGCCAAGCAGGCCGTTGGCGGCTTCGTTGACGGTGCCGTCGCCGCCGAACGCGACGACCACGTCGTAGCCCTCGTGCGCCGCCTCGCGGCAGAGCTCGGTCGCGTGACCGCGTGCCTCGGTGTCGATCGCGTCGACCTCGAAGCGACCCTGCAGCGCGTAGACGACGAGATTGCGCAGGCGGTCCGAGACGGTCGTGGCGTAGGGATTGACGATGATCAGCATCCGTCGCCTGGTGTCCGGCGTGGCGAAGCGGAAGGGCTCACGGGCCTTGCCGGTAAGCTCGTCTTGTTCGCGCGTGGGGCTGCTCACGCCAGGGCCTACACCGCTGTGCGGCGAGCGTTACCACGTGCGGCCATCACGGCCCGCCGGCACTCCAGTCACGGCTGCCGTTCGCCGATATCGTTGCTAGACTGCCGCTTAGACATAGCTGGACACATCCAGAGGGGTGAAGGGACTGGCCCTATGAAACCCCGGCAACCACCGTCCGTCACAGCGGGAAGGTGCCAATTCCAGACAGATGTGTGGCGGGCTTCGCGCCCTTCGCCACACCGTGACAAGGCGAAGACGAGAGCGAAGGGAGCCCCAATGGCTGTGAGTCATCTGCAGTGCAAGGAGTGCAAGACCGAGTATCCGCTCGAGGCCCTGTACGTGTGCGAGCGCTGCTTCGGGCCGCTGGAGGTCGCCTATGACCACGGTGGCTCCAGCCGCGACGTCAGCGAGTGGCGCCGGCGCATCCAGGGCGGGCCGCAGAACATCTGGCGCTACGCGGACTTCCTGCCGCTCGCGGGCGGGCCTCCCGGCCCCTCCGGGCGGTTGGCCTCGCGCGTCGGCCTACCGGCCGGCTGCACGCCGCTGATCCGCGCGGACAGGCTCGCAGCAAGCCTCGGCCTGCGCGAGGTGTGGGTCAAGAACGACGCGGCCAACCCGACGCACTCGTTCAAGGACCGCGTCGTCTCGGTCGCCGTCTCACGCGCCCGCGAGCTGGGCTTCGAGACGATCGCGTGCGCCTCTACCGGCAACCTCGCCAACTCGGTCGCCGCCCACGGCGCCGCGCTCGGGCTGGACTCCTACGTCTTCATCCCGGCTGACCTCGAGGAGCAGAAGGTCCTCGCGACCGGCGTCTACGGCACGAAGCTCGTGGGCGTGGAAGGCAACTACGACGACGTCAATCGCCTGTGCACCGAGCTGTGCGCGGAGCGCGATTGGGCGTTCGTGAACATCAACCTGCGCCCTTACTACGCCGAGGGCTCAAAGACGCTGGCGTTCGAGATCGCCGAGCAGCTCGGCTGGGAGCTGCCCGACCGTTGCATCGTGCCGGTGGCCTCCGGCTCGCTGTTCACGAAAATTGCCGCCGGCTTCCAGGAATGGACCGAGCTCGGCCTGCTCGACGGCCGGCCACCCCGCATGAACGGCGCTCAGGCCGAGGGGTGCGCGCCGGTGGCGCGCGCCTTCGCCGACGGCCACGACGTGTGCCGCCCGGTGAAGCCGGACACGATTGCCAAGTCGCTCGCGATCGGCAACCCCGCCGACGGCCCCTACGCGCTCGATCTCGCGCGCCGCACCGGCGGTTCGGTGGACGCCGTCAGCGACGAGGAGATCCGCGCGGGCATCAAGCTCCTCGCCGAGACGACCGGCGTCTTCACCGAGACCGCAGGAGGAGTCACGACCGCGGTGCTGAGCAAGCTCGCCGCGCGCGGTGACATCGACCCCGACGAGCGCGTCGTGCTGGTGATCACCGGCGAGGGCCTGAAGACGCTGGACGCCGTGCGCGGCACCTTCGAGACCCAGACGATCGCCCCCACTGTGGAGGCCTTCGAGGCGGGTGTCAGCGAGGGAGTAACGGTCTGATGAGCTGCGTCGTGAAGATCCCGACGCAGCTGCGGGCCGCCGCCGGCGGCGAGGCCGAAGCGCAGATCGACGGCGCGACCGTGCAGGAGGTCCTGGACGGTCTGTTCGAGCGCCACGAGGAGCTCCGTGCGCGGATGTCCGACGACGACGGGTCGTTGCGACGCTTCGTCAACGTGTACCTCGCGGGCGAAGACATCCGCTTCCTCGACGGGCTGGCCACGCCCGTCCTCGACGGCGCGGAGCTAACGATCCTCCCCGCCGTCGCCGGGGGGTAGGACGTCGTATGCCGGCGCGCTACTGCGTCCTCGGTCGCTCGCGTGCGTAGCACGCCACGCTCCCTGCCTGTGCCCCGAAGGGGTGCGTCCTTGTATCGCTTGGCCCACGACGCCCTACCGGCGCGCTCACTAGCGCGTGGCATGCTGATGCTGCGACGCCGGGGCCCTGTGTGCCGGCGGTAGTGTCGAGCCGGAGAAGCCGAGGCTCGAGACGAGGGCTGCCGCGCACATCGCGGCGATCGTCAGGCGTCGCATGCGACGCGGCGTGAGCCACGGGATGTGCTGGGACTGCATCCACGTCCTGAAACCGCTCGCGGCGGACGCAGCGGCCATTGCGCAACCGGCGCACATGTCAGCAGCCTAGCGATCAGGCGCGCTCGGGCGGCCCGGAACCTGCGGGCAGGGGGTCGGACGCGTGCGACGCCGCCTCCACCCGGGCGTACGCCTCGGCGCGCGACTCGAGGCGCTGGCGCAGCTCGGCGCCGCGGCCGGCGGCGACCGCGCGCGCGGCGCGCTCCTCGCTGAGCTCGAGACCACGCGTGTGGGCGTACTCGAGCAGCTCCTGGCGTTCCTCGCTCTCGTGCGCTGTACGCAGGAACAGCCAGCAGAACAGACCGAGCGTCAGGATCGACTCCTCGATCATCATGATCGCCCCGGCGATGCTCTGGTCGGCCAGCGGGGAGATGTGGTAATGGGCGTCGCCCGGGATGTAGAACGAATAGAAGATCGTGCCGGACCACACGAAGATGTTGCCGAGCACGGTGCCGGCGAGGCGCACAGCGACGATGTAGATCAGCTTGCCGAGGTTGCCGAACCATTTGGGCATCGGCAGCGGGCCGAACAGCGGCATCCACATGTTGATCCCGAAGCCGAGGAACATCGCGTGCTCGAGCGCGTGGATGCCCGAGTGGCGCAGTGCGGCTTCGTAGAAGACCGGCAGGTGCCACAGGTACAGGTCGATCATCCACAGGGGGAACGCGACGGCGGGATGTGCGAGCACACGCAGGCGATCGAAGAAACGGATGCGCAGGATCGGTGCGATCAGCGGCCCGGTGAGGCCGAGCACGATCAGCAGCGCCGCGACGTCACCGAGCAGCAGATGCTCGATCATGTGCACCCACAGCAGGTCCTGGCTGGCGGCGCCGAGCGACGTGAGCGCTGCCGCGATCACGACGACGCCGCTATAGAAGCACGCCTGTCGCCAGCCTGGCACGGGGTGGTCGTCCTCGGCGAGCGTGCGCGCGCGCCTCGCATAGAGCAGGCCGAAGATCGCCAGCGGGCCCAGCTGGAACGCAGCGGAGATGTCCGTAGATACGGCGAGCGGGGCGCTCAGCATCAAGCGGAGGGTACGCCAGAGCGGGGTCGATCGGCGAGCCAGCGGCGTCCGGATGCATAGACTGCGCCACCCATGAGAGCCCCTTTCCGGCGCGCGCTTGCGGTCCTGCTCGGTGGCCTGGGCCTCGTGGCGCTGACCTTGCCCGCCAGCGCCGACGCGCACGGAATCGTCGGCAAGGCCAACCTCCCGATCCCCGTGTGGTTGTTCAGTTGGGCGGCGGCGATCGTGCTGGTCGTGTCGTTCGTGGCGCTCTCCACGATGTGGATGCGCCCACAGCTCCAGGATCAACACCTGCGCAGGCTGTTCAAGCTGCCCGCGGCGGTCGAATGGATAGCCGGCCTCGTCGGCGTGGCGCTGTTCGCGCTCGTGATCTACAGCGGTTTCGACGGCGCACAGGTGACGCAGGCGAACTTCTCGGTGACGTTCCTCTACGTCATCTTCTGGGTGGGGGTGCCGGTGGCGAGCGTGCTGTTCGGCGACGTCTTCCGGGCGCTCAGCCCATGGAGGACGTGTGGGCGGGTGCTCGCGGCGCTGGCACGCGCATTGCGCCGCGGGCGGCCGGCGAGGCCGCCGATGCGCTACCCGCCGTGGCTCGGTGTATGGCCCGCGATCGCCGTGATCGTCGGCTTCGCGTGGCTCGAGTTGGTCTACGTCGAAAAAGACCATCCCGCGACGCTGGCTGCGCTGTCGCTGGCCTACTTCCTCGCGATGCTCGCGGGGATGGCGCTGTTCGGCGTGGAGGAGTGGAGCTCGCAGGCCGACGGCTTCGGTGTGTACTTCAACCTGCTCTCCAAGCTCTCGGCGCTCGTGCGGCGCGAGGACGGCGCGGTGTATGTGCGCCGACCGCTCAGCGGCGTCACGGACCTGCACGTCGGTTCGGGCATGGTCGTGTTCATCTGCACGCTGATCGGCACGACGACCTTCGACGGCTTCAGCAACGGCGGCATCTGGCGTACCAACGAGCCGAGCCTGCAGAGCGTCTTCGAAGGAGTCGGCCTTGGTCCCACGCCGGCGCAGGAGCTCGCGTACTCGGTCGGCCTGCTGCTCTGCATCCTCGTGATCCTCGCCGTCTACCGGGTGGGGATCTTCGGGGTGCGCCGTGTCAGCGAGCGCTACGACTCGAGCACGCTGACCCGTACCTTCGCGCACACGCTCGTGCCGATCGCCTTCGCGTACGTGCTCGCGCACTACTTCTCGCTGCTGATCTGGCAGAGCCAGGCGATGATCTACCTCGCCTCAGATCCGCTCGGCAACGGTGCGAACCTGTTCGGTACGAGCAGCTATCAGATCGACTACCACGTGATCTCCTATGCCGCGATCTGGTACGTCCAGGTGGCAGCGCTCGTCACCGGCCACGTCGGTGGCCTCGCGCTCGCGCACGACCGCGCCCTCGTCCTCTACAAGGACCCCGAAGAGGCCGTGCGCAGCCAGTACTGGATGCTGGCGGTGATGGTCGCGTTTACGAGCTTCGGGTTGTGGCTGCTGTCGGCGGTAGGGACATGAGACGGGTTCGCCTGCGCTACGGTCCTTGACGATGGCCCGTCGCATGTTCATCGCGCTGCTGGCCGCCGCCGCGTGCCTCGCACAGCCGTTGCTCCTGAGCTCCGCGTCGCTCGCCGCGAGCACCACGACCTCGGAGAGCGCCAATCCGATCAACGACCAGGGCTCGAGCTACGAGTATCGCTCCAACATCACCGCCGTCACGCCGAGCGTTCCCGGGCTCAGCTTCCAGGTGCTCGAGTTCGCCGACCGCATCCTGCTGACAAACCACACCGGCAAGACGGTCACGATCTATGGATACGAAGGCGAGCCCTACGCTCGCGTGCTCGCCAACGGCACCGTCGAGCAGAACGTGCGTTCGCCGGCCAGCTACCTGAACACGAACTTCTACGCGCAGGTGACCGTCCCGCCGAGCGCCAAGGCGAGCGACCCTCCCCAGTGGCAGGTGATCGACCGCACCGGCCAGTTCGAATGGCACGACCACCGCATCCACTGGATGTCGCCCGTGCCACCGGCGAACGTCAAGAACAAGAGCCGGCGCACGCTGATCTTCAACTGGCAGGTACCGATCGCGGTCGGCTCCACCAAGGGCGCGATCGCCGGGCAGCTCTACTGGACACCCGAGAGCTCCAAGGCGCCGCTCGCCGTGATCATCCTGGGCGTCGCGATCGTCGTGGCGGGCGTCGCATTCGTGCTGTTCGTGCGCCGCCGCCGGGGGCGCACCGTTCCCGCCGGCGCGGGCGCGCAGGAAGCTCGCGCGCCGGGCAAAGAGGCGTGGTGAGCACGTGCTAGATTTTGCGGCGATGGCGCCCGTACTGGCCTGCCTGACGCACTGGTACATCTCGATGATGTTCGTGGTGCCCGTCGTCGCCGTCGGTGGCTGGGGATGGCTGAGCTCGAAGCGCATGGCGCGTCGTAAGGCGGCAAGAGGGGCAGGACCCGGCGGCTCATCGGGGAGCCTCGCCTGAGCTGAGCCGGCTTCGCCGCCGCAGCTCTTTATTTCCTCTTTTCTTAGCGACGGTTGAGGTTTTCCTGAGTAGCATGCGTTGTGCTTTTGGCATGACCGCGCAAGCACTCATCCGCTCCACTGCCGACGGGGTGACCGAGAGGTTCGACCCGACTGCGTGCCTGGACGAGCGCGTCCGCCACCGGGCCTTGGCCGTCGAACCGGCAGAGCCCACTCAACCGGGCCGCTACATCGAAATCCAGGGGCCCGAGCGCGCCCTACTGATCCCGCTCGCGGGCGAGGCCGTGCACATCGGGCGGGGCCTCTCGGCGGGGCTCCGCCTGGACGACAACTCCGTCTCGCGACGTCACGCGATCCTCGTTCCACGCCCCGCCGGCGCCCGGATCCTCGATGACCGCAGCGCCAACGGCACGTTCGTGAACGGCCGGCGCGTACAGCAGGCCGAGCTGAGCAACGGCGACGTGATCGTGCTCGGCCGGGTCGTACTGCGCTTCCTGGATATCTAGCGGGCGCCTCGAACCGCGTGGTTCGGCCGGCGCGTCAGCTGGCACCTCGAGCCGCTCTGCGCGGCGATCCACAGCCTCCCCGCCGGGGCGCTGTACGAGTACTGCCGGCTGTGAACGTCTGGGCAAACGGGCAAAGCTTTGAATTCTGGCCCAAATCTCGCGTATCATTTGCGGCGGCGGAAAGGTGGGCCGGGCGGATATGGATGCTGCCCGAGGCCGTGGAGTGGGACCCGGATGGATGACGACAAGGTTTGGAGCGGCTTTTTCGATGATGGCGCGTAGGAGCCTTGCGCGAGCGATTGCGACGGCGCTCGGCGCGCTGATCGTGCTGGTGGCGGCCCTGCAGGGGACGGCGTTGGCCGCTGCGCCCGAACTCACGATCCAGCCGTTCCCGGGGAACGCCACAGACAGCCAGACGCCGGTGTTCAGCGGTACGACCAGCGATGTGCTCGATGAAATGACCTCGGCGTTCGATCCAGTCACGCTCGACATATACGACGAAGGCTCGCTCGTCCAGGCGTGGACCACGTTCGCCCCTACACAGGCGGGGATGGTTGAAGACAGCTGGGAAATCACACCGGCCACCCCGCTTGACCAGGGCGAATACACCGCGGTGGCCGAACAGACGAACGAAGAAGGGGCGACCGGTACGAGTGCTCCTCCTGTGACATTCACGGTGGAGACCGAACCGGTTGTGACAGTGACCTCGCCAGCAGAAGGCGCGGTCCTGAAGACATCGACTCCGACGCTAACCGGAGCTGCCGGTGCCGAACCCTGGGACGAACCCGTGAAGGTCACGATCCACGCCGGCGACTCCGTCGCGGGGAGCGTCGCCGCGTCGGGAAGCGCGTCAATGAACAACGGGACCTGGTCGTATTCCGCGCCGCACCTCAGTGATGGCGTCTATACGGCGCAGGCCAAGCAGCGCGACGAAGTCGGCGATACGGGCACGAGCGGCGCGGTCACGTTCACGCTCGATGCGAACGCGCCGCTGGTCACGCTGGGTTCGCCGTCAAATGGGGCTGTCCTGGACACCTCGAATCCGACATTGAGCGGGGGCGCCGCGACGGCGACGTGGGACGATTCGACTGTTGCGGTCGCGATTCATCAGGGCGATTCGCTGTCGGGGCACCTCGAAGCGTCGGCGAGCGTCCCGGTCAGCGGCGGCAAATGGTCCTACGCGCCGAGCTTAAGCGATGGCATCTACACGGCGCAGGCGTCGCAGGGCGACGAAGCGGGCCACACGGGCACGAGCGCGGCGGTGACGTTCACAGTCGATGCCAATCCGCCGGAAGTGACGTTGACCTCGCCGGCCAGTGGGGCTCTGCTGACCAGCTCTTCTCAGAGCTTGGGCGGGGCCGCCGCGACGGCGCCGTGGGACGATTCGAACGTCACGGTCGTGATTCATCAGGGCGATTCGCTGTCGGGCAAACTAGAAGCGTCGGGGAGTGCGCCGGTGAGTGGCGGGAAATGGTCCTACGGGTCGCATTTGAGCACGGGCGAATATACGGCGCAGGTGTCGCAGAGCGACGAAGCGGGCCACACCGGCACGAGCTCGGCGGTGACGTTCACAGTCGATGCGAGCGCGCCGACCGTCACGTTGACATCGCCGGAAGAGGGTGCTCTGGTAACCGCGTCCGATCCGACATTGACAGGGACCGCTGCGACGGCCGCCTGGGACGAATCAACCGTCGCGGTCGCGATCCACGAAGGTGGTTCGCTGAGCGGAGAAGTCGTCGCGCTGGAAGAGGCTCCGGTCAGCGGTGGGGTTTGGGCCTATTCGGTGCCGCACCTGAGCGACGGCATCTACACGGCGCAGGCGAGTCAAAGCGACCAAGCCGGGCATACCGGGAGGAGCAATGCCGTGACGTTCACGGTCGATACCGCCGCGCCGGTGGTGACATTGACCTCTCCCGCTGAAGGAGCGTTTGTGAACACGCCGAACCCGACGCTGAGCGGGCAGGGAGGAGCAGCCCCATGGGACGCTCCACGGCTCACGGTCAAGGTTCACCGAGGCAGCTCCGTGTCAGGAGAAGTCGTCGCGTCGTCGACGAGCGTTTCGGTCAAGAGCGGCACGTGGTCGTATTCCACCCCGCATCTGGCCGACGGCGTCTACACCGCTCAGGCCGAACAGGGGGATGAGGCTGAACACCCTCCCGGGATGAGCAATGCCGTGACGTTCACTGTCGAGACGGTCCCGCCGGCGTTGACTTTGGAAACGCCACAAGACGGAGAAGAACTCGCGACGTCCCGGCCGACATTCAGCGGCCTTGCGGGGCACGCGACCGGCGATCACCCGCTAGTCACGCTGAAACTCTACAAGGGCAGTTCGGCGTCTGGCAGTCCCATCCAGACGTTGACCGCGACGCCGCAAGCGGGTAGTTGGACGACCGGCTCCACCGGTCCGGCGCTCGCCAATGGCGTTTATACAGCCTTGGCAGAACAGTCCGACGAAGCCGGTAACCGCACCCAGCGGACGACGACATTCACGATCGCGACGAACTCGCCCAAGGTGACGCTCGAAACCCCCGGCTTCGAAGTACACGAAGCGCACCTGCTGGCAAGTGCGACGCCGAGCTTCAGTGGCAGCGGCGGAACTCAACCCGAAGACGGCAAATCCGTGATCGTTAAGGTCTACGCTGGGACATCGGCTTCCGGTGCGGCGCTGCGCACCGTCGTAGGGTTGCTCGTCGGTTCGAAATGGAAAGTGGGCCCGGTCGAAGCCCTCCCGGATGGGATTTACACGGCGCAGGCGGAACAGGCAGACGAAACCTCACAGACCGGCTTCAGTACGCCGGTCACGTTTACAATCGATACCGCCGCGCCGGTGGTGACGCTGGCTTCACCTGCGAACGATAGCTTCGTGAACACGGCCAATCCGACGCTAACCGGCTCTGGGGGCGCGGTGGCTTGGGATGAACCCGTCAAGGTCACGATCCACTCCGGGGGCTCGGTATCGGGAAGCGTCGCGGCATCGGGAAGCGCGTCGATGAAAGGCGAAACGTGGTCGTACCTCGCTCCACATCTGGCTGATGGCGTGTACACGGCACAGGCTGAACAAAGCGACGACGCGGGTCACAAGGCGACGAGTGCCGCGGTGAGTTTCACCGTCGATACGACTGCGCCAGCTTTGACTTTGGAAACCCCGACGGATGGTGAAGCGCTGGCTACCTCGCGCCCGACGTTCAGCGGTCATGCCGGAAACGGGGCCGGCGATCTGTCACTGGTTACGGTGAGGATCTATAAGGGAAGCGCCGTGTCAGGAAGCCCCCAGATCGTCGATGCCACAGCCGAAGGCAGCGACTGGACAACAGGTCCTATCGGGACAGCGCTGCCCAACGGGACCTACACTGCGGTGGCTGAACAATCCGACGAGGCTGGCGATCGCAGCGAACGCACGGCGATCTTTACGGTCGCAGCGCATACGCCGCAGGTCACGCTGACCTCGCCTGCTAACGGCAGCTCGACATACGGCTCGTCGCAGACGTTTGGCGGTTCAGCCGAAACGGAACCAGCGGATCTGCCCGGGATCACGGTCCGACTCTACGCCGGTCCTACGATTACGACGCCGGCCGTTGAGTCCGTCACAGTCGCGGCCACCAATGGCGCATGGTCGGCCGTGTTGGGGGGACTGAGCCCGGGTACATACACGGCGCAGGCTGAACAGAGCGATGACCTCGATAACGTTGGCCTCAGCCAACCCGTGACATTTACCGTGCTTGCCCAGCCGACGCCAGCGGCTCTCGTGCCCCCCGTGGCGTCGTTCAAATGGATTCCGGCCGATCCACAAACCGGGGAACCGGTCACCTTCGCGTCGAACTCGACAGGCGGCAGCTCGCCGATCACCAGCTACGCCTGGTCTGCTGCGGGCAACAGCGTCTTCACTCAGGGTGAATCGACGTTGACAACGTCATTCTCAACGCCGGGCGTGCACACCGTCCAGCTGCAGGTAACCGACGCAAGCGGCATGTCGAGCACGGTCGCAGAGAAGGTCGCTGTGGCGGCGGCGCCCGTGCCACTGATGCAACCGTTCCCGGTCGTGCGCATGGCTGGATCGTTCAGTGCGGCGGGCGCCAAAATCAGTCTGCTTGCGGCGCTCACCCCGGTGGGCGCGCACGTTACGGTGACGTGTCGCGGAAAGGGCTGTCCGGCCAAGTCTCAAGCTTTCGTCGCGACGGCAGGCACCAAGAGCAAGTCGGGCACCGCGCAGATCACGTTCCGGCGGTTCGAGCGCTTCCTGCGGGGTGGCGTCGTGCTCGAGGTGTGGATCTCCAAACCAGGTGAGATAGGCAAGTTCACACGATTCGTGATCCACCGCGGCAAATCGCCCACGCGGGTCGACCAGTGCCTCAACCCCGCGGGAACTACCCCGATGGCGTGCCCGTCATGAACAGCGTTCGCATCTCCCCAACGCTTGATGCCGAGCGAGGACCAGTCGCCACCTACGCGCGCACGATTGTGCTGGCGATGCTGCTCTGCGCCGCCGTGTTCGCGTGCTTCTTCGCGATCGGACGCTCAGAGCGCCCTGCGAATACACCTCGTGAACAGCTCCCGGCGAGCGTCTCGACGGCCTTCATAGGCCCCGCGATTCCCGTGCGCTTGGCGAGTTCTCCGCCGATCGCCGTCCCGGTGGTCGCAGTATCGGCTCCCGCGCGCTCGACGTCCACTAGCGCCGCCTCGACAACCGGTTCGACCTCCCAGTCGGCGCCGGCTTCCTCGCCGTCGAGTGCCCCGGCCCTCGCCGCCGCGCCCTCAGCGCCGGCGTACTCTCCTCCGGCCCCCGCGCCTGCGCCGGTCAGCCAAGCACCTGCCAGCCCGCCGCAAACATCGCCGCCACCCGCTGCGCACGCGCCGAGCGGCTCGAGCACTCCGAAATCTGAAACCGGCGGCAGCACGTCATTTGACAGCTCGGGTTGAGCGATGGAAAACTCGCGCCCGCGTCGCACCGTGCCGCCGGTCGTGATCCCGGTTCTCCTCGCGGTCGCGATCGCCGCCTACCTGATCGGCAGCCAACGCTCGTCAGCCCCATCGTCGCCGCCCGGTTCAGGCGCCTCTGCCGCGGAGACGCGGATCGCCTCGGGGCCAAGCGTCATTTTGGAATACCCGGCCGGGTGGCAGACCTCCGGTGCGGCTCCAGTGTTGGCGGGACTGCCGATCGAACACCCGCTGCTGCTCGCGCCCGGTGGGCACGCATCTGAGGCCGGTCTGCTCAGCGGGCAACTCCCCGCCGGCCAGCCGAGCCCGCTGCCGGCGTCGTTCGTCTCGCTCATGCACGTCGTTCCCCGCACCGAAGTCGTGAGCCTAGGAAACGGGGAGGCCTACAGGTACAGCGCGATCACCGGCTACGAACGCACTCTCGACGTCTATGTGGTTCCGGCCGCGGGCGCGAATCCAACCGCGCTCGTCTGCTACGCGGCGAGCGGGTACTCCAGTTACCTGCAGCAGTGCGAGCAAATCGTGGCGAAGGCGACGGTCGTGACCCAGAGCTCATACGCGCTCAGCCCGGACGCCACCTATGCAAATCAGCTCAGCGGATTGATCGGCAGCCTTGACAAGGAACGCGTGACGTTGCGCGCTCAGATGCGCGCCCAGCCGGAAACGGTCGCCACGCTCGCGACGAGGCTCGCCGCCAGCTTCGCCCGTACTTCCGCGGCCGTCGCGGCGCTCGAACCGCCGCTACCCGCGAGCGCGGCTCAGGCGGCTCTCGCGAGCTCGCTGCAACATGCGCACGACGCGTACACGGCCCTCGCCGTCGCCGCCGGCGAACCCGTCGGCTACGCCAGCGCCGAACCCCAGGTCAACGCCGCCGAGGCCGCGGTGGACGCCGCGCTCGAGAACTTCGCGCTGCTCGGCTACGAGCACAGCTGACGCTCGGTGCGTTGGACTAGCTTCGCGAGACGGTCGTGCGAGCCGTGCTCTGCGCAGCACGTTCTGGCGGCGGCTGCGAGGCGTCGCCGGGCGACTTGGGGGCGCGCTGAATCCTCGCGAACCAGGCCAACCCGGCCAAGCACAGCAGCGTGGCGATGTAGAAGTTCACGCGCAACCCAAAGATGTGATGTGCGGGGTCGATGCGCAGCAGCTCCTCGCCGATCCGCGCGAATGAATACCCGGCGACGTACAGCGCGAACAGCCCTGGCGGCCTGATCCTGCGGTGGTGGCCGAGCCATACCAGTGCCCCCGCCAGCAGGAGGTTCCAGATGATCTCGTAGAGGAACGTCGGCTGGAAGGTGGCGAAGTGCACGTAGGCAGCGGGGCGGTGCGCGGGGGAGATTTCGAGCGCCCAGGGGAGGGTGCTCGGTTTGCCGAACAGCTCCTGGTTGAAGTAGTTGCCGATCCGCCCGATCGCCTGCGCGACGAGCAGCGCGGGCGCGGCGGCGTCCATGAACAACGGGACGTTCGCTCCATGGCGGCGCAGCACCCAGATCCCAGCGAGCGTGCCAAGTGCGATCCCGCCCCAGATGCCGAGGCCGCCGTCCCAGACCGCAAACGGTCCCCACCAATGCGGCGGAACTTCGTTCCAGCTCGTCGCGATGAAGTACAGGCGGCCACCGATCACACCGGCAGGGAAGCCCCACAGCGCGACGTCGTATACGAGCTGGCGACTGCCGCCCACAGCTTCCCAGCGGCGCGCCGTGATCATCACCGCGGCGAGCACGGCGAAGACGTAGGCAAGCCCGTAGAAATGGACGAACAGCGGGCCCAGGTAGAAGCCGTTGCTCGACGGGCTGGGCAGGAATCCGATCGGTATGTAGCTCATCGTCGCTGGGTTCGCTCGATTTCCGCGCGGGCCGCCCGCGGCGTGGATCTCAACTTAGCCTCTACAGCGTCGCACGCGTGTCTGCCACGGCAGCAGCACATCTGTACGGCCGAGGAGCTCGGGCTCCTCCTCCCACAAGCGATCGAGGCCCGTGAGCACGGTCGCGCGCCGGTCGTCGTCCATCAACGCCAAGCTGCTGCGCGAGCTCGCGAGGTCCCGCAGGCCGGCGCGGTCGATGCGTTGCTCGTGCGGGAACTCGCGGTCCTCGATCTCTGGAAAGCGCTCGCTCAGATCCACCAGCGACGGCCAGTGGCCGGGTCGCTCGATCGCCGGCGGCCCCAGGATCTCGCGCACGTGGGCGACCCACGGCGAGGAGACGTCGAACCTGTTACCCAGCAGCCCGAGGACCCCCGCTGGTCGTAGTACCCGGGCGATCTCCGCGAGTGCGGCGCTCTCGTCAAACCAGTGGAACGCGGAGCCCACAGCGACGGCATCGACGCTCGCGTCCGCCAGGGGCAGCTGCTCCGCCGAGCCTGCGAGCGAGCGCGCCGCGGGCAGCTCGGAGCTGAGGATGGCCCGCATCTCATCGAGCGGCTCGACAGCAGTCACGTGGTGGCCTGCGTCCAGCAGTGCACGCGTCAGCTTGCCCGTGCCGGCGCCGAGATCGAGGACCTCCAGCGGGCGATCGCCGAGCAGCCACCCGATCGCCTCAGGCGGGTACCCCGGACGGCCACGCTCATACGCGGCCGCTACACGCCCAAACGAGCGTGCGCGCTGAGCCCGGCTCGCCCTGGCCAGGTTGGACTCTCCTATGGAGCTCATACCGCGTCTGCCGGGCAGTCCTCGCGACCAGTCACCAATAGATCAGTATCAGCATGGAGCCGCCGGTGCGCCGGAAAAGCGTCGCGCTAGACTCGCGATCAGCGATGAGCGATGCCGATGACGATCTGTTTGGCGCAGAGCACGTTCGGGTCTACCGCGAGACGGCTGGACAGCGTGGCTATGACTGGCGCGGCACGACGATCCTGCTGCTCACCACGAACGGACGCAGCTCGGGCGAGCCGAGGACCACACCGCTGATCCATCGCACCGACGGCGACCGCTGGGTCGTGGTCGCGTCGAAGGGCGGGGCGCCGGCGCACCCCAGCTGGTATCAGAACCTGCAGGCCGATCCCGACGCGACGATCGAGGTTCACGACGAGACCGTGCCGGTCCGTGCGAGCACCGCGCAAGGCGAGGAGCGCGACCGTCTGTGGGGCCTGATGACCGAGGTGTGGCCCGCCTACGACGAGTACCAGACCAGGACGGACCGCGAGATACCCGTCGTGGTGCTCAGCCGCCGGTAACGCCGGCGGCTATCAGGCATGCGACTGCCGGCGCTCCTCTCTGGCCGCTCCCTGTGGGGGGCAGCTTCGGCGGGCGTGCTCTCGACGGTGGTCGTCGGCGCGCTGCTCGCAGCCTCGCCCGTGGCGATTACGCGAGCCGCAAACCCGGCCGCCCCGACCTGCTCGACGTCGGGCCTCGTCATTTGGCTGAAGGAAGTCCCTGGCGGCGGGACCGCAGGCAGCGTCTACTACGAGCTCGAGTTCACCAACCTGGCAGCTCGCACCTGCGCGCTCGTCGGCTATCCGGGCGTCTCCGCGGTCGACCTCCGCGGCGCGCGTCTCGGTGCCGCCGCCTCCCGCGAAGCAACCAACAAGGCGCGCCTCGTGAGTCTTGCGAGCGGCGCTTCCGCGGGTGCCGTACTGCGAATCGTGGATGCCGGCTCGCTTCCGTCATGCACGCCCGTGCTTGCCGCGGGATTCAGGGTGTACCCGCCCGGTCAGACCAGGTCGAAGGTCGTTCCCTTTCCATTTCAGGCGTGCTCGCGCGGCGGACGCAGCGACCTGGTCGTGGGAGCGATCAACTCGAGCCCGCGACGCTGACGCCGACCCATGTCCATGGCACTTGACTGTGCCAAGCGCGGTTGTTACGTTCGCTGGCACGATGCGGTTGACGGTGTCGCTCGCGCTCCGTCGCCAAGACGCTCGGTAGGGCTCGCGATCAAAGGAGGGATTCGATGGTCAGGCTCAAG
The DNA here is from genome assembly GCA_963737025.1 of uncultured Solirubrobacteraceae bacterium. GTDB lineage: Bacteria > Actinomycetota > Thermoleophilia > Solirubrobacterales > Solirubrobacteraceae > Palsa-744. The sequence goes on along the minus strand of CAVTRA010000002.1, from coordinate 328,055 downwards.
GTGACGCTTCTGCTGCTCGCAGCGATCCCGGTCGCGGCAATCGCCGTACCCGCTGCCGCTGGTGCGGCGCTGCCGGTCCCCTATGGCAACGCGGCGCTGGCCGACTTCGCCTTCCATGAGGTGTTCGCCCCGACATCCGTGGCTGGCGCCAACGAAAACTGCGTGCCGAGCGAATCCCATCCGTATCCGGTGGTGCTCGTCCACGGCACGGCCGAGGACGAGGGCTCCAACTGGGTGTCGCTCGCGCCGCTGCTTGCGAACAACGGCTACTGCGTCTACGCCTTCAACTACGGTGAAACCAACCTGTCGCTTTCCGGGCGCGTCGATGCCCTTAACTACATACAGCAGTCAGCGCGGGAACTGTCTGAATTCGTCGACGCGGTTCTCTCGAAAACCGGCGCGTCCAAGGTCGACATAGTGGGCCACTCGCAGGGTGGGATGATGCCGAACTATTACCTCAAGTTCCTGGGCGGGGCGAACAGGGTGAACGTGCTCCTCGCGCTCGCACCCAGCAATCACGGTACAACGGTCGACGGTCTCACCACACTGCTGGAACTGATCCCGGGCTCGTCGCTGCTCGGCGGCCTGCTGTCGGTCCTTGGCGCACCTGCGATCCCACAGCAGCTGGTCGGGTCCGCATTCGAGAAGCACCTGTTCGCCCGCGGCGACACGGTCCCCGGACCGCGCTACGTTGTAATCGAGACCACCCACGACGAGATCGTCACCCCGTACACCAACGCGTTCCTGAGTGGACCAGACGTGACGAACGTAACGATCCAGAACCAGTGCCCGACGGACCCCGCGGAGCACATCGGGCTAACCGAGGACTCTCCCGCGCTGCAGAATGTGCTCAATCAGTTGAGCGCGAGGCCTGATCCGTCGTTCAGCGCCAGTTGCACAAATTTCGGCGCAGGTATCTAGCAGACGCTGAGGCCCCGCCAGCCTCGGGGGCGGGCGGGGCCTCGCGCACCGCTAAACGGGCTACGGGTTACGACACCGCGATGGTGCCAGAAACGGTGCCCTTGCTGACCTTCTTCCCTGCCTTCTTTCCCTTCGATTCGCCGCAGGTCGCGCCGCCGGTGTAGCTCTGTGAGAGCGAGCCGGACACTGCGCCTCCTTCGAACGGGCCTGAGGTGATGCTACCCGTCAGCGCCGCAGCGGGTTCTTCGGTGATCAGCAGGCTTGCCGGACCCTGGGAGTTACCCATGCCGCCACCCCACTTGAGCATGATCTTGTTTTCTCCAGATGACGCGCCCACGCCAGCGGTTTTGAGCGTCGCACAGTCGATTGGTTCAGCTGTCTTGAAGTGGAGCTGGAACTTGCCCGAGGTCACTTCGCTTTCGACGCTCGTGCAGTTCGTGAGGTTGCCCTTGACCTGCACGTTCTGAATAGTCGGGTTGTTGCTCAGCCCTGGCGAGAGCTTGATCTTTCCGCTCGCTTCGCAAGACGTGCTCGCGGCGCTCGCCGATGCAGTCCCGACCATCGCAAAGGCCGCCAGCAACGCGCCGACGACGACCAACCTGATCATTGACTTATGCATCCGTTAGTTCTCCAGTTCTCTCGATGTTTGTCCCACGGAGAGGGCACTGGCTTGCCAGGGCCCTTCGGCGTTCCCTCAAAGGCGCTTTTGGCCTTCCCTCACCCAATAGAACGCACGCGCGGTCAAGATGTTGGAAGAGGCCGACGGTTGGTTGGCGTGCGCCAAGTTGATCGAGCGCGAGCGGGCTCGTCGAGCACCCCGAGACAAAGTGGAGATCGCCAGGCGAATGGTTGATGTCTAAACCGGGCGTCTGACGTGGCGGCTGTGAGACGTTCGTTTGTAGATCGAGGCGGAAGTCTGTTGGCCTCGCTTGGAGATCTCCGGCCGGGAGTACGCGCGATGTATCTTGCAAGCGGTGAATTGGGGCCTCGCCGCTGTCGGACTCGCGCTGCTGCTAGTCGCGGCGGTGTCGCGCCGGCTGTCCGACTCGCCGATCACGCCGACCATCGTGGTGGTCGCCATCGGCGTTCTCGCCGGCCCGCTGGTGCTCGATGAGCTCGTCGTCGGACCGACGAGCTCGACGGTGCGAAGGCTGGCCGAAGCCACGCTCGCCGTAGTGCTGTTCTCGGATTCCTCGCGCATCGATCTGAGGGCCCTGCGGCACGAAGCCTCCATGCCGGTGCGCCTGCTCGGCATCGGTCTGCCGCTGACGATCGCGCTGGGCGCGCTGGTCGCGCTCGCTCTGTTCGGATCGTTCTCGCTGAGCGAGGCATTGATCCTTGGGGTGATCCTCGCGCCGACGGACGCGGGGCTCGGCAGCGCGGTCGTCACGGACACGAGCCTTCCGCAACGTGTGCGCCAGTCGCTAAACGTCGAGAGCGGACTGAACGACGGGATCTGCGTCCCGATCCTGTTGATTGTTCTGGCGACCTCCTCCGAAGCCGGTGGTCCGGCCCACCCGGCGCAGGTGATCGGCGAAGAGATCGGCTACGGGCTCGCCGGCGGCATCGTTGCGGGCACCGTAGCCGCGGGGATCGTGAACACGGCCGGGGCCAGGCGCCTCATCGACGGCGCTTGGCGCCAGATCATCCCCGTGGCCGCGGCGGTGTTCGCGTACGGGATCGCGGAGGCACTCGGCGGGTCGGGCTTCATCGCCGCCTTCACCGCGGGTGCCCTGTTTGGCCTGATCGCCCGCGAGAACTCGGCCGGAACTATGCAGTTCACCGAGGAGACCGGGGTGCTACTCGACGCCGTCACGTTCCTCGTCTTCGGTGCCATCCTGCTCGGCCCCGCCCTGGAGCACGTGAGCTGGCAGATCGCGCTCTATGCCGTGCTAAGCCTGACGATCGTTCGCATGCTGCCCGTGGCCATCTCGCTGTTGGGCACCAAGGCGCGAAGGCCGACTGTGGCCTTCATCGGCTGGTTCGGGCCACGCGGGCTCGCGTCGATCGTGTTCGCGGTGATCGTCGAGGACACACATCAGGCTCACGCCGGAACGATCCTCACTGCCTGCTACTTGACCGTGGGCCTCTCGGTCCTCGTCCACGGCCTCTCGGCATCGCCGCTCGTAAGCCGCTATGCCACCTGGTACCGCGCCGCGACAGGCCTGCGACCTGCAGAGATGGAGAGCGAGCCCGCGCACGAGCATCGGGCTCGGGGACCCAGCGCGCTACAGGGCAGCCAACCTGCTGTCCAGGCCTGAGCACGGTCAGGTCTGAGCGGTCCAGCCCGGTCGGAGCTCCCTGAAGAGGATCATGTAGACCGCGACGGCGAAGTAGCCCCTGCGGCCACTCCCGGCACGGCGAGTCCGACGAGGATCGCGATCACATAGCCGCCGAGGACGGGTAATGCTTCCATGCGCGAGGTGCCGAGCGAGCGTCGCGCACGCGGCCGTCTTCGCCAGAGGACACGCGGCAATCTTTCCAGGTTCGCCAATCGCTGGCCGGGATGGGCAGGTTGCAGCCCGAGGTGGCGGTGCGGGACGTGTTCTAGGCGCGCCCGGCAAGATTCGAACTTGCGACCTCTCGCTCCGGAGGCGAGCGCTCTATCCACTGAGCTACGGGCGCAGACGACGTCTCGTGGCGCCATCCCCGAGCCCGGAGCTTAGCGCCGGGGCGTGTCGCGGGCGGGCGCCAGAGCGCCGACGCGCAGGCCGCGCAGCGCCCCCCGTCGCTACCGTAGCCACCATGGACCTATCGCTGTTCTTCGCCGGTACGGCTGGCTCGGTCCCGAGCGCCAGGCGCGGCCTCCCGGCGGTGCTCCTACGCCGCGGCGGTGACCGCGTGCTGTTCGACTGCGGCGAAGGCACGCAGCGCCAGCTGCTGCGCTCGGTCGGCCTGCTCGACCTCGACAGCGTGTTCATCACGCACTTCCACGCGGACCACTGGCTGGGGCTGCCGGGCATGCTGAAGTCGTTCGCTCTGCGCGAGCGCAGTGAGCCGCTCACCGTTTATGGGCCAGTCGGCTTGAAGGGGCTGATGGCTGAGATGCGCGTCATCTTCGGGCGCCTGCCCTACAGATGCGACATCGTCGAGCTCGAGCCGGCCGAGACGGTGCAGCGCGACGGCTACGTGATCGCGGCGATCCCTGTGCGTCACAAAGGCGCCTCGGCGTTCGGCTACGCGATCGTCGAGGACCAGCGGCCCGGCCATCTCGACCCGCGCCTCGCAGAGGAGCTGGGGGTCACACCGGGACCGGACTTCGGCCGGCTGCAGCGAGGCGAGACGGTCGCGGGCGTCAAGCCCGAACAGGTCATGGGGCCGACCAGGGAGGGGCGCAAGGTTGTTCTCTCCGGCGACACCGCGCCGTGCGAGGCGCTCGCGATCGCTGCCCACCAGGCGGACTTGCTCGTGCACGAGGCGACGTTCCTGGACGAGGACGCGGATCGCGCACGCCAGACGCTGCACAGCACCGCGCGCCAGGCGGCCGAGGTCGCGCGCGACGCCGAGGTCCGGCTGCTCGCGCTCACGCACGTCTCCAGCCGCTACGCCGGCGGCGAGCTGCGCGACGAGGCACGCGCGATCTTCCCAGCCACCGAGGCGGCCCGCGACTTCGACACGATCGACGTGCCGTTCCCCGAGCGCGGCGGCGCGACGCTCGTGCGCTGGTCCGAGCGCGTCGCGCGCGAGCGCGCGCAGGCGGAAGCATCCGAAGTGGCAGATGTCGCGCACCAGCGGCCGTCCGCGAGCGAGCCGCCCTCGCAGGCCGAGGCGGTCGCGTCCCCCTGATACATTGCCGTTGCTCCTTTAACCCGGTCCCGTGAGGCCAGGAAGGAAACGATGGCAGCAGACGAGAAGGTGGTCCTTCGCGAGGAGGACGTGGGGCGTGCGCTCACGCGCATCGCCCACGAGATCCTCGAGCGCAACCCCGATGAGCCGGCACCGGCGGTCGTTGGCATCCACCGTCGCGGCGCGTTCCTCGCGCATCGCCTGCACGCTCTGCTGGAGGAGCTGCTGGGCACCGATGTGCCGCTCGGCGACCTCGACATCGGCTTCTACCGCGACGACGTCGGCACGCGCCCAGACGCGCCCGTGCTGCACGCCTCGCACATCGACTTCGACGTCACCGGGCTGACCGTGGTGATCGTCGACGACGTGCTGTTCACCGGGCGCACCGTGCGCGCCGCGATCGAGGCGCTGTTCGCCTACGGGCGCCCGCAGCGCGTGCAGCTGGCGGTGCTCGTCGACCGCGGCCACCGCGAGCTGCCGATCCGCCCCGACTACGTCGGCAAGAACCTGCCCACGTCGAGCACCGAGCACGTCTCGGTGCGCGTGCGCGAGCTCGACGGCGTCGACGAGGTCGCTATAGCCGAGGGCGGGCCGGCACTGATTTTGGAGGCGGGCGCATGAACCACCTGATCTCGATCGAGGATCTCGAGCGCAGCGACATCGAGCGGATCGTCAGCCAGGCGGAGCGCTTCGCCGAGGTCTCGGACCGCGAGATCAAGACCGTGCCAGCGTTGCGCGGGCGCATGGTGCTGAACCTCTTCTATGAGTCCTCCACGCGCACACGCAGCTCCTTCGAGCTCGCAGCCAAGCGCCTCTCCGCCGATGTCGTCAACTTCGCGGCGAGCGGCTCGAGCGTCGAGAAGGGCGAGTCGCTGAAGGACACCGTGCTGACGCTCAGCGCGCACAAGCCCGACGCGATCGTGCTGCGCACGCCGTGGGCGGGCGCCGCGGAGCTCGTCTCGAGATGGTGCAGCGCCGCGATCGTCAACGCCGGCGACGGCAAGCACGAGCACCCCACGCAGGCGCTACTCGACGTCTACACGCTGCGCCGCCGCCTCGGCGCGATCGACGGCTCTTCGATCTGGATCGTCGGCGACGTTGCGCACTCGCGCGTGGCGCGCTCGAACGTGCTCGCGTTCCAGCGCATGGGCGCCAAGGTGACGCTCGCCGGTCCGCCGACGTTGATCCCGCGCGGCATCGAGGAGCTCGGCTGCGAGGTGCGCTACACGCTCGACGAGCTTCCCTCCGCCGACATCGTGTATGCGCTGCGCATGCAGAACGAGCGCATGAGCGAGACATGGGTGCCCTCGCTCCGCGAGTACGCCAGCTGGTACCAGATCAACGGCCGGCGCCTGTCGCCGCACCAGATCCTGATGCACCCGGGGCCGGTCAACCGCGGCGTCGAGCTCTCGGGCGAGGTCGTCGACTCGCCTCAGGCCGTGATCACCGCGCAGGTCGAAGCCGGCGTGGTGGTGCGCATGGCGGTGCTGTATGAGCTGCTCGCCGGGGCGCGCGAGCCCCGTGCGCTCGCCGAGTCGGCGCGTGAGCCCACCGGCGTCGGCGTGCTCGGGAGCCCACCCGCGTGAGTCCCGTGGAGCCACTGATCGGCGGGCAAAGGCCGCCCGCAGAGCTGTTGCTGCGCGACGTGCACGTGCTCGACCCGCGCGCCGGCATCGACGCGCGCCGTGACGTGCGCGTCAGCGGTGGCCTGATCGTCGAGCTGGGCGAGCCCGGCGCGCTCGAGTCCCATTCCTCCGCGCGCGCCGGCGATGGAGCGGGGGAGGGCGGCGAGGAGCTGATCGAGGGCCACGGGCGCCTGCGACTGCTGCCGGCGTTCTTCGACCCGCACGTGCACCTGCGCACACCCGGGCAGGAGCACAAGGAGGACCTCGAGACCGGCACCCGCGCCGCGGCCGCCGGTGGCTTCGGCGCGGTGATCGCGATGCCCAACACCGATCCCGTGCTCGACTCCGCGCCGCTGCTGCGCTCGCTGCGCGACGCCGCCGCGCGCGAGGCGCGCGTGCCGGTGGGTTTCCTGCCGGCGATCACCCGCGGCCTGCAGGGCGAGCAGCTGACAGAGATGGCCGAGCTGAGGCAGGAGGGCGCGCTGGGCTTCACCGACGACGGCCGGCCTGTGCAGAGCGCCGGCATGCTGCGCAAGGCGCTGCAGTACCAACGCCTGTGCGGCGGCGTGCTGTCACTGCACGAGGAGGACCCCACGCTCTCGCGCGGCGGCGCCATGCACGAGGGCGCCGTCAGCGCAGCGCTCGGGATCGGCGGCATCCCGAGCCTCGCCGAGTCCACGATGCTCGCACGCGACGCCGCGCTCGCCGGCCACGAGGACGCGCGCGTTCACTTCCAGCATCTGTCAAGTGCCGCCTCCGTCGAAGCGGTCGCGGCCGCCAAGCAGCGCGCGTGGCGGGTCAGCGCGGAGGTCTGCCCGCACCACCTGCTGCTCACCGAGCAGGACGTGCGCACGCTGGACACGCGCATGAAGATGTATCCGCCGCTGGCCACAGGGACCGACCGCCTGGCGCTCGTCGAGGGCCTGCGCGACGGCACGATCGACTGCGTCGCCACCGACCACGCGCCCCACGCGCGCGAGGAGAAGGAGGTGCCCTTCGAGCAGGCGCCGATGGGCAGCACCGGCCTGGAGACGGCGTTCGCGGCGCTGCACACAGGCCTCGTGCTGCCGGGCGTGATCGACCTGGCGCTGCTCGTCGAGCGCATGACCGCCGGCGCCGCGCTGTTCGAGCTGCCGACGCCCACCGTCGCGCTCGGCACGCCCGCGAACCTGACGCTCGTCGACCTCGACGCGGTGTGGGTGGCAGGCGAGCACGGCTGGGAGAGCCGCTCGGAGAACTGCTGCTTCACCGGACGCGCGCTGCAGGGCCGCGTGCTCATGACGATCGCCGCCGGCACGCTCGCGCACCGCGACCGCTCGCTCGCGATGGTGGGCGCCTGATGGGCCTGCTCGCCCGCGACCGGGCCGCGCTCGTCGTCGTCGACGTCCAGGAGGGCTTCCGTTCCTACCCCGCGTTCGCCGGCGTCGCCGCCGCCTGCGCCAAGCTGATCGAAGCCGCGCGCATCCTCGGCCTGCCGGTGCTCGTCAGCGAGCAGTACCCCAAAGGGCTCGGCCACTCGGCGCCCGAGCTCGGCCTGCAGGACGAGCCGCGCATCGAGAAGACAGTGTTCTCCGCCGTGCGCGCCGACGGCTTCGATCTGGGCGGCGCGGGCACCGGCCCCGGAGGGGTTGGTCAGGCGCTCGTGTGCGGCATCGAGGCGCATGTGTGCGTCAGCCAAACAGTCCACGACCTGCTCGACGAGGGCATCGAGGTACACGTGCCCGCCGACGCCGTCGGCTCGCGTCACGAGCTCGACTACGAGCGCGGACTCGAGCGGATGCAGCGCGCAGGCGCCGTCGTCACCACCGTCGAGGCGGCGCTGTTCGAGCTGCTCGAGCGAGCCGGCACGCCGGAGTTCAAAGCGGTGCAGGCACTGATCAAGTGAGTGGCGCACGGTGAGCGAGGCAACCGCCTACGTACTGCTCGAGGACGGCACCCGCTTCGACGGCGAGGCGTGCGGCGCGCACGGCCATGCAGTCGGCGAGATCGTCTTCACGACGGGCATGTCGGGCTACCAGGAGTCTATGACCGACCCGTCGTTCGCCGGCCAGCTGATCGCCTACACCTATCCGCACATAGGAAACTACGGGGTCAGCGCGCAGGCGATGGAGTCAGAGCGGGCGTGGGCGCGCGCGGCGATCATGCGCGAGGCGCGTAACGGCGAGGATGCTCCGAGCGCCGAGCGCGGCTGGCTGGACTGGCTGAGCGACTGCGGCGTGCAGGCGATCAGCGGCGTCGACACGCGCTCGCTGGTGATGCACATACGCGATGCCGGCGCCATGCGCGGCGGCGTGTTCCCCGCCTCGATGTCCGAGGCGCAGGCGCGCGAGCTGATCGACGCGGAGCCGCCGATGGCCGGGCAGGACCTCGCCCGCGAGGTCACCGCCGAACGGGTCAGCCACCACGGCGACGGCGACGGCGACGGCGACGGCGACGACGGCCGCGGCGGGGCGGGTCCGCGCATCGCGGTGATCGACTCGGGCATCAAGGCCTCGATGGTGTGCGAGCTCCTCGCGCGTGGTGCGCGCGTTGCGCTTCACCCGTGCACGAGCAGCGCCCAGGAGCTCCTCGCCGAGGATCCCGACGCGATCTTCCTGTCAAACGGCCCGGGCGACCCCGCCGCTCTGTCGTACATCGTCGACACCGTCCGTGAGCTCGTCGGCGTCAAGCCCGTGTGGGGCATCTGCCTCGGCCACCAGCTGCTGTGCCGCGCCGTTGGCCTGGAGACCTTCAAGCTGCCGTTCGGCCACCACGGCGCCAACCACCCCGTCCGCGACCTGCAGACCGGTCGCGTCGAGATCACCTCCCAGAACCATGGCTTCGCCGCCCTCGGTCCGGGCGGTGCGCGCACGATCGACAGCGACGAGCCGGTGCGCTGGGAAACCGACTTCGGCGCCGCCCAGCTGTCGCACGTCAACCTGTATGACCGCACCGTCGAGGGCCTCGAGCTGCTCGACGTCCCCGGCGGCACCGTCCAGTACCACCCCGAGGCCGGCCCCGGACCGCACGACAGCCTGTACCTGTTCGACCGCTTCCTGCAGCGAATCGCGGCCGCCTGATGCCCCGTCGCGACGACATCCACAAGATCCTGATCCTGGGGTCGGGGCCGATCGTGATCGGGCAGGCTGCCGAGTTCGACTACTCGGGCGTGCAGGCGTGCAAGGTGCTGCGCGAGGAGGGCTATGAGGTCGTGCTCGTCAACTCCAATCCCGCCACGATCATGACCGACCCGGAGTTCGCCGACGCGACCTACATCGAGCCGCTGCTGTCCGGTCCCGTGGCGCAGGTGATCGAGCGCGAGCGCCCTGACGCGCTGCTCGGCACGCTCGGCGGCCAGACCGCGCTCAACTTGTCGAAGGAGCTGCACGACGACGGCACGCTCGAGCGCTTCGGCGTCGAGCTGATCGGCGCCAACTACGACGCGATCGCGTGCGCCGAGGACCGCGAGCTGTTTCGCGAAGCGATGGCCCAGGCGGGGCTGCGGATGCCGCAGAGTGAGATCGCCACGAGCCTCGAGGAGGCGCGCGCGGCGCTGACCGGCGCGCACGGGCAGAAGGGCTCGCTCGGGCTGCCCTGCATCGTGCGCCCCGCATACACGCTAGGCGGGCGCGGCGGTGGCATCGCCCGCAGCGAGGATGAGTTCGAGCGGATCGTCGCGCACGGCCTGGAGGCCTCGCCGATCGGTCAGGTGCTGCTCGACGAGTCGGTCATCGGCTGGGGCGAGTTCGAGCTCGAGGTGATGCGCGATCACGCCGACAACGTCGTGATCGTGTGCTCGATCGAGAACGTCGACCCGATGGGCGTCCACACGGGCGACTCCGTCACGGTCGCGCCGCAGCAGACGCTCACCGACCACCTCTACCAGCAGCTGCGCGACCAGGCGATCAAGGTGATCCGCGCGGTCGGCGTCGAGACCGGCGGCTCCAACGTGCAGTTCGCTGTCAACCCCGAGACCGAGGAGATCCTGGTCATCGAGATGAACCCGCGCGTGTCGCGCTCCTCCGCGCTCGCCTCCAAGGCAACCGGCTTCCCAATCGCCAAGATCGCCGCGCGTCTCGCGGTCGGCTATCGGCTCGATGAGATCGACAACGACATCACCGGCGTCACGCCCGCGTGCTTCGAGCCGACGATCGACTACGTCGTCGTCAAGTGGCCGCGCTTCGCCTTCGAGAAGTTCCCCGGCACCGATCCCGCGCTCACAACGCACATGAAGTCCGTCGGCGAGGCGATGGCGATCGGGCGCACCTTCCAGCAGGCGTTCGCCAAGGCGCTGCGCTCGCGCGAGCTCGACAAGACCCCCGAGCTGCACGACGTCGCCGATCAGGCGCTGCTGGACACGCTCGACACCCCCGGACCGGCGCGCTATGAGACCGTCCTCGAGCTGCTGCGCCGCGGCGCGAGCATCGAGTCCGTGCACGAGCGCACCCGCATCGACCCGTGGTTCCTTCGCGAGCTGCGCGCGCTCGCGCTCGATCCCGACGCGCCGTTCGCCGGCGAGCGCTCATACCGCTCGGTCGACACGTGCGCCGCCGAGTTCCCCGCGCGCACCCCGTACTACTACTCCGGCTGGGAGCGGGGTGGGCGGGACTCGGTTAACGAGGTCCGAAGGGGAGAGCGCGAGTCGGTCGTGATCCTCGGCTCCGGGCCCAACCGCATCGGCCAGGGCATCGAGTTCGACTACTGCTGCGTGCACGCCGCCATGACCGTCCGCGCCTCCGGTCGCGACGCCGTGATGATCAACTGCAACCCCGAGACCGTCTCCACTGACTACGACACCTCCGACCGCCTGTACTTCGAGCCGCTCACGCTCGAGGACGTGCTCGCGGTCGTCGCGGTGGAGCGGCCACTGGGAGTGATCGTGCAGTTCGGCGGGCAGACGCCGCTGAAGCTCGCCGCCGGCCTCGTCGACGCGGGCGTGCCGCTGCTCGGCACGAGCGTCGATGCGATCGACCTCGCCGAGGACCGCGCGCGCTTCGGAGCACTGCTCGACCGCCTCGGCTACAAGGCGCCCCCGTATGCCACCGCCGGCTCGCTGCAGGAGGCGCTCAAGTGCGCCGACCTCGTCGGTTTCCCCCTGATCGTGCGCCCCTCCTACGTGCTCGGCGGGCGCGCCATGGAGATCGTCTACGCCCACGACGGCCTCGCCGACTACCTGCGCCGCGAGGTCGGCGGGGGCTCTCCCTCAATATTCTTGGATCGCTTTCTCGAGGACGCCACCGAGGTCGACGTGGACGCGCTGTGCGACGGCACCGACGTGTGGATCGGCGGGATCATGCAGCACGTCGAGGAGGCCGGCGTGCACTCCGGTGACAGCGCCTGCGTGCTGCCGCCGCACTCGCTCGGGGAGGAGATGCTCGAGCAGATCCGCGCCGCCACGCGCGAGATCGCCCTGGCGCTCGGCGTGGTCGGGCTGCTCAACGTGCAGTACGCCGTCGCCGCCGGCGAGCTGTATGTGATCGAGGCCAACCCGCGCGCGTCGCGCACCGTCCCGTTCGTCTCCAAGGCGATTGGCCTGCCGCTCGCCAAGCTCGCCTGCCGGATCATGCTCGGCGAGCGCATCGCCGAGCTTGGGCTGCCCCAGGAGCGCCAAGGGATCGGCTTCGGCGATCACGTCTCGGTCAAGGAGGCCGTGCTGCCGTTCGATCGCTTCGAGGGCTCCGACGCGCTGCTCGGCCCCGAGATGCGCTCCACCGGCGAGGTCATGGGCATCGCGCGCGACTTCCCCACCGCCTTCGCCAAGGCGCAGGCCGCCGCCGGCGTGCCGTTGCCCCAGCGCGGCACCGTCTTCATCACCGTCACCGACTCCGACAAGTCCGGCGCCTTCGCCGTCGCCCAGAGCCTGCACGAATGCGGCTTTCGCATCGTCGCCACGCGCGGCACCGCCGAGGCGATCTCGCGCATGGGCGTGCCGGCGCAGGCGCTCAACAAGATCGCCGAGGGCTCACCGCACGTGCTCGACTGGATCGAGCGCGGCGACGTCGACCTCGTCGTCAACACCCCCACAGGCGTCGGCGCGCGCACCGACGGCTACGAGATCCGCCGCGCCGCCGTCGCGCACGGCATCCCCTGCCTGACCACGCTCGCCGCAGGCATCTCCGCCGCGCGCGCCATCGCCAGCGCGCACCGCAACGGCGCCCCCGAGGTTCTCTGCCTGCAGGAGCTGCACGGCATGACGCGTGTGCCGCGGGGCGAGCCCGGAGCGCGGCGCGGGGCGGGCGAGGAGCACGCCGCCAGCCCCGACGGAGCCGGGGTGGCGTGAGCGAGGCTCCGTTCGGCCGGCGTCTGCTCGAGGTCACCGGCAACGACGCGCTCGGCGCCTACCGCGTGCTGCGCGCGCTCGACCCCGAGGCGGCCGCTTGCGTTCCCGCGCCCGGGCAGTTCGCGATGATCGCCGCCGCCGAGCACTGGGGCGGGGGGAGGAGCAGCGCCCGTACCTGCCACGGGCGTTCTCGATCGCGCGCCTCGCCGGCCAGGAGTGCCACTTCCTGCTCGAGGACGTCGGGCCCGGCACGCGGCGGCTGTGCGAGCTCCGAGCCGGCGACGGGCTTTGGGCGCTCGGGCCGCTCGGGCGTGGCTTCGATGGGCCGGCTGAGGGGCGTCGTGCGCTGCTCGTCGGAGGAGGCGTTGGCATCGCGCCGCTCGCGATCCTCCAGGACACGCTCGAGGCGGACACCACCGTGCTGCTCGGCTTCCGCGACCGCGCACGCGCCGAAGGCGCAGCGCTGCTGCGCGAAGCCCGCGTCGCCACCGACGACGGCTCCGTCGGGCATCACGGTTTCGTCACCGAGCTGCTGGCCGCCGAGCTCGACCGCGACCCGCACGCCGTCGTCTACGCCTGCGGGCCCGCGGCGATGCTCGAGGGTGTCAGGGCGATCTGCAAGGAGCGCGCCACGCCCGCACAGCTCGCCCTCGAGGCCGGCATGGCGTGCGGCTTCGGCGCCTGCTTCGGCTGCGTCGTGCCGCGGCGCGACGGCGGCTACCTGCGCGTCTGCGTCGACGGTCCCGTGATCGACGCCGCCGAGCTTGCCCGCGTCGATGAGCACGCGGGGGCGCCCGCATGAGCGCGCATGGCGAGGTCACACGATGAGCGTGGAGTTCTGCGGGCTGCGCCTCGCGCACCCCGTCATCAACGGCTCGGGCACGTTCGACGCGATCGCCGCGCGAGCGGTCTTCGGCGAGCAGCTGCACGAGCGCTTCCCGTTCGCCGCCTACGTGTCGAAGACGATCACGCTCGAGCCGCGCGCCGGCAACCCGCCACCGCGCCTGTGGGAGAGCCCAGCCGGCCTGATCAACTCGATCGGGCTGCCCAACAAGGGCCTCGAGCGCTATCTCGCCGAGGACCTGCCCGCGCTCGCCCAGCTCCCCGTGCCGCTGATCACCAACGTCATGGGTGCGAGCGCCGAGGAGCTCTCGATCTTGCTCGACGCCTGTGACGCGCGCGCAGAGATCGCGGCGATCGAGCTCAACGTGTCGTGCCCGAACGTCAAGACCGGCCTCGACATCGGCGCCGACCCCGCCCAGCTCGAGGAGGTCGTGCGCACGGTCCGCCCGCGCACCGGCAAGCCGCTGATCGTCAAGCTCACGCCCAATACCGCCGACGTCGGCGCCTGCGCGCGGGCCGCCGAGCGGGGCGGCGCCGACGCGCTGTCGCTGATCAACACGCTGCGTGCCGCAGCGCTTGCGCCGCGAGGCCAACGCGGGCGCGCGCGAGAGGGCGACGCCGGCGGGGGGGCCGGCAGTGGCGAGAGCGACGCCGCCGTGGGGTGGCTAGGCGGCGGCAGCGGCGGTCTGTCCGGACCCGCGATCCGCGCCGTCGCGCTCGCGCAAGTCGCAGCCGTCACCGCGCGGGTGGCGGTTCCGGTTATCGGGATGGGGGGCGTGCAGAGCGCCGCCCATGCACAGGATCTGCTCGATGTCGGCGCGTCGCTCGTCGCCGTCGGCACCGAGAGCTTTCGCGATCCCGTCGCCGCTACCAGGATTGCGCAGGGATTGCGCGTTATGGCCACACGCACGGGCTGACACGTGTCCTCGCCAGGCAACGCGCGGGCGCGCGCGCGAGGTGGGCGGAGCGAGTCCAGGCCGGTGGAAGACATCTGCGGCTGGCGCCGACGCATAAGGCACCCAAAACCCCTGCAAACGCAGGCCCGCACCGTCCACCAGTCTCGATCTCTCTCGACCTCAACTTGAGGTACAGGTGAATTCGCGGATTTTTGTTGATAGCCGCTCTGTGGTGTGTAGACTCGCCGCCCATGGCGCCGGCCACAGGAACGACGTCCTCAAACACCTCCACAGCTCCTGAGCGATCGCTCAATCAGAGGATGGACGCGCTCGCTCGCGCCAACGAGATCCGCGTCCAGCGCGCACAGCTCAAGCGCGACCTCAAGTCCGGCCGGCGCTCCATCCATTCGCTGCTGCTCGAGCCGCCCGAGTACGTCGAGACGGCCAAGGTCTTCGACATGCTCCTCGCCGTCCCCAAGTACGGGCGCGTCAAGGTCAACAAGATCCTCGCCCACTGCCGCATCGCGCCGAGCAAGACCATCGGCGGCCTCTCCGAGCGCCAGCGCAGCGAGCTGGTCTCGCTGCTGCACCACTGACCCGGCCGTCGGTTCCCACCGAGGCGGTCACTAGGGTCCCGGCCGTGGCGCGCGTCTTTGTCATCACCGGGCCCTCAGGGGTCGGCAAGGGAACGCTCATCCGCGGGCTGATGCAGCGGCTGCCACAGCTCGCACTGTCGGTGTCGGCTACCACCCGCGCGCCGCGGCCGGGCGAGCGCGACGGCGTCGACTACCACTTCCTCAGCCGCGACGAGTTCGACGCGAGGGTCGCCGCCGGAGACTTCGTCGAGCACGCCGACTACGCCGGACGCAGCTACGGCACGCTGCGCTCCGAGCTCGAGGATCGCGTGCGCGCCGGTGAGCCCGTCGTGCTCGAGATCGAGGTCCAGGGCGCGCGCCAGGTCCGCGCCGCGATGCCCGAGGCCGTGCAGGTGTTCATCGCGCCGCCGTCGCTGCCCGCGCTGCGCACGCGGCTGATCGGCCGCGGCACCGACGACCCGCAGGAGGTCGAGCGGCGCCTGCAGGTCGCCGAGCAGGAGCTCGGCGCCCAGCCAGAGTTCGGCCACGTGGTCGTCAACGACCGGCTCGATGAGGCGCTCGAGCAGCTCAGCGAGATCGTCGCCCGCGAGCTCGATGACTAGCGAGAGTCGCCAACGCGCGCGCGAAGCGGTCGGCACAGCTGCACTACACTGGTGGTCCAACCAGGAAAGGCATCTGAAATCGTGATCTCCCCCCGCATCGACCGCCTGCTCGAGCAGGTCGACTCAAACTACGCCGGCGTCATCGTCGCGGCCAAGCGCGCGCGCCAGATCAACAGCTACTACCACAACCTCGGCGAGGGCACCTTCGACGAGTTCCCGCCCCCGATGGTCGAAACGGGCTCCAAAAACTACCTCACGATCGCCCTCGAGGAGGTAGCAGCAGGAAAGATGAAGTACCACTACCGCTGAGCCGATCGCTGGCCGGCGCGATGCTGCGTCCTCGATCGCTCGTGTGCCGAGCACACTTCGCTCACTGCGTCCTTGCCTCGCTTGACCAGCGACCGGCTCAGATGCGGGCTGCGTTGCGAGGGGCGGCGCGCGCAAAGGTCGCGCCAGCGCTTGCTAGGCGGGTGCTGGCCCTCTACAACCTGTAGTCATGGCGCGGATATTGCTCGGCGTGAGCGGCGGCATCGCCGCGTACAAGGCGCTCGAGCTGGTGCGCCTGGCGAGTGCCGACGGGCACGCGGTGCGTGTCGTGCAGACACCCGCCAGCCAGCGCTTCGTCGGCAAGGCGTCCTTCGCCGCGCTTACGGGCGCGCCGGTGCTCGTCAGCGAGTTCGAGCGCGACCCTGCGCACGGCGCCTTCCCAGACCAGCAGCCCGCCGCGCACGAGCCGCTCAGCCACCTCGAGCTCGTCGCCAACGCCGACGTCTACGTGATCGCGCCCGCGTCGGCGAACACGATCGCCAAGCTCGCCGCGGGCCTGGCCGACAACCTGCTGACCAGCTGCGCGCTCGCCGCGCGCTGCCCGCTGGTGCTCGCGCCCGCGATGAACAACCACATGTACGAGCACGCCGCCACGCAGGCGAACCTGCGCACGCTGCGCGAGCGGGGAGCCATCGTCGTCGAGCCGGACGTCGGGCGCCTGGCCTCCAGGGGGGAGTACGGCGTTGGGCGCCTGGCCGAGCCCGCGCACGTGCTGGCCGCCGCTTTACAGGCGCTCGGCGAGCCCGCCGGCGCCCAAGAGGGCGGCGGGGAGGCCCAGGAAAGCCTTCGCGGGCTGCGCGTGCTGGTCACCGCCGGGGGCACGCGCGAGCCGATCGACAGTGTCCGCTTCATCGGCAACAGCTCCTCCGGGCGCATGGGCTTTGCGCTCGCGCAGGCCGCGCGCGGCCGCTGCGCGGAGGTGACGCTCGTGGCCGCCAACGTCGCCCTGCCGACGCCGCCCGGGGTCACACGCCGCGACGTCGGCAACGCGCGCGAGCTCGCGCACGCGTGCGAGGAGGAGTTCCCGCGCTGCGACGTGCTGCTGATGGCCGCCGCCGTCGCCGACTTCACACCGGCGGCGCCCGCCAACGGCAAGCTCAAGAAGGCCGAGCGCGAGCGTCTCGAGCTCGTGCTCGAACCCACGCGCGACGTGCTCTCCGGGCTCGCCGCGCAGCGGCACAAGGGCCAGACGCTCGTCGGCTTCGCCGCCGAGCACGGCTCCGACGCGGTCGAGCTCGCGCGCCGGAAGCTCGCCGCCAAGCACCTCGACGCGCTCGTCGTCAACGACATCTCGCGCGCAGACATAGGCTTCGACGTCGACGCCAACGAGGTCACGATCCTGATCGCCGGCGAGCGCTCCGGCGCGTCGCCTGCGGGCGCCCCCGACGGCGACCGCGGGTCGGCGCCTCTGGAGCGCCACGTGCCGCGCGCGAGCAAGGCGCAGGTCGCCGAGGCGATACTCGACGCCGTCGTGAGCGTGCGCAACGGCCGTTAAAGTGGTGTCGATGGAGAGCGTGTATGACCTCTACCAGCGAGGCTGCGAGCTTCTCGACCACGGCGATCACCTGGCGGCGATCGTGCCACTCAGCAAGGCACGCGACCGCGAGCCGGACAAGGCCTCGATCCGCGAGGCGCTGGGGCGGGCGCTGTTTCACGCCCAGCGCTACGAAAGCGCCGCCGTTGAGTTCGACGCCGTCGCCCAGCGGACCCCGACCAACGACTACGCGCAGTTCTGCCTGGGGCGTTCGATGCAGCTGCTGGGACGCCACCGCGAGGCCTGCAAGCCGCTGGCACTGGCCTGCTCGCTGGCTCCCGAGCGCGCCGATTACCGCCTGTACCGCGAACGTGCGCGCCGCGACGCCGAGCGCGATTGAGGTCGGTGTGAGCGAACGGCCCGCTGCTATCCTCGAACAAGAGCTTTCGTGCCCGCGCGCAGGCGCCGGCAGCAGTACCGAGAGTGGGCGCCCGCCCGCTTTTTTTGCGTAAGGAGTGAGTTCATGACCGCGTTGCAGACCGACATAGAGAGGCGCCTGGCCGACAGCGAGCCAGACATCGAGGTGCTCCTCGCCGAGGTTTCCGGCGGGCGTTGTCTACGTGTGTTCATCGACCACCCCGACGGGGTCACGCTCGCGATGTGCGAGCGCGTGACGTTGCTGCTGAACGACCTGCGCGAGCGCTACTCGCTCGAGGTTTCCTCACCGGGCATCGAGCGGCCGCTGACCAAGCCCGCGCACTTCCGCCGCTTCGTCGGACACCGCGCCCGCGTGCGCGCGCGCCACCCGCGTCCGGTCGCGCCGCAGCTCGACGGCGAGCGGGCGGGCGGGGTACGAGCGGGGGCGCCGACCTCGAAGAGGTTCGTCAGCTTCACCGGCGAGCTGGTGGGCGCCTCCGACGAGGAGGTCACGCTCGCCGCCGACGGGGGCATCATCGCGATCCCCTACGCGGACATACATCGTTCGAACCTGATCGAGGAGTAAGGCATGTCACGCGAAATACTCGAGGCAATGCACGCGCTGGCGCGCGAGAAGGGCATCGAGCCCGAGAAGCTGATGATCGCGCTCGAGGACGCCCTGCTGTCCGCGTACAAGAAGCAGCCCGGCTCCGCCAAGTACGCGCGCGTCGAAATGGACCGCGAGACCGCCGACTTCAGGGTCATCGAACTGATCATCCCCGAACGCCTCGAGGCGCACCTGATCGTCGAGACGATCGACGAGGAAACCACCGTCGATCCCGAGACCGGCGAGATGCGCGAACCCGAGGAACCGGAAATCGACCCCAAGAAGTTCGCCGAATACCGCGACCAGATCGACGAACGCGACGTCACGCCCGACGACTTCGGGCGGATCGCCGCGCAGACCGCCAAGCAGGTGATCCTGCAGCGCATCCGCGAGGCCGAGCGCGACATGATGTACGAGGAGTACCGCGACCGCGTCGGCGAGCTGATCACCGGCATCGTGCAGCAGTCGGACTCGCGATACACGCTCGTGCAGCTGCGCGAACGCGTCGAGGCGCTGCTGCCCAAGTCCGAGCAGGTCGAGGGCGAGCGCTACGACCACTCCCAGCGGATCAAGGCCGTCATCAAGGAGGTCTCGCCGTCGACCAAGGGACCCGCCATCATCGTCTCCAGGCGCGATCCCGAGCTCATCAAGAAGTTGTTCGAGCTCGAGGTCCCGGAGATCGCCGACGGTCTCGTGGAGATCGCCAATGTCGCCCGTGAGCCCGGGTACCGATCGAAGATCGCCGTGATCTCGCACACCGACGGCGTCGACCCCGTCGGTGCGTGCGTCGGCCCGCGCGGCTCGCGCGTGCGCATGGTCGTCTCCGAGCTCCGCGGCGAGAAGATCGACATCATCCCCTTCAACGACGAGCCCGCGCGCTTCGTCGCCAAGGCGCTCTCGCCCGCACGGGTGCGTGAGGTGCTCGTCGACGACGACGCCAAGCAGGCGACCGTGATCGTGCCCGACGACCAGCTGTCGCTCGCCATCGGACGCGAGGGCCAGAACGCACGCCTGGCAGCGCGCCTGACCGGCTGGCGCGTGGACATCCGCTCGGAGACCGAGTTCGCCGCTGAGGAGGCCGAGCACGGCTACGAGGAGGAGGAGGTTCAGGGACGCTGCGCCGCGATCCTCTCCAACGGCCGGCGCTGCCCCAACGCCGCGCTTCCCAACTCCCGCTACTGCGGCCTGGAAAGCCACCAGGCGCTCGCCGCGATCGACAGCGACAACGTCGCCGACCTCGCCTCCGAGGGCGGTGCCACCGTGGCGCCCGCCGTTATCGAGCAGCAGGCGAGCGAGGCAGCCGCACCGGAGCAGGCGACATAGCCCGGCGCCCGGGCCCTGAGGCCCATCAGCCGCTGCGCCGCTGCGTCGGCTGCGGGCGGACCGCACCGAAGTCTGAGCTGCTGCGCATCGCCGTCGCAGATCGCACGGAAGCCGGCGCCGGCGCGCCCGCATCCAGGCGCGCGATCGCCGATCCTGCCTGCCTGCTGCCCGGCCGCGGCGCATATCTCTGTCGCGACGGCGAGCGCCAGCTGCCGGTGAGCGAGTGCGTTGCCCGCGCAACGCGTCGCGGCGGGATCGCGCGCGCCCTGCGCGCAAAGGTGACGCTCGACCCCAAGCTCGTAGAATCGGTGAGCTGATGAGCAAGAAGCGCGTACACGAGATCGCAAAGGAGCAAGGCCTCTCGAGCAAGGAACTGCTCGAGAAGCTGCACGCTGCCGGTATCGAGGCAAAGGCCGCCGCGTCCTCCGTCGAGGAGGCCGCCGCGCTGAAGGCGCTCGGCGCCGCCGCCGCGCAACCTGCGTCCGCCAGCTCCAACGGCGGGTCGGCCGCGGTGCCGTCCGCCGCCTCTGTGCCACCGCCAAGCGCCGCCGCAACGACCAAGGCAGCTCCGACCGCGCCCGCGTCCTCCGCGCGCGCCTCCGCGGCGCCTGCAGTCGCTCCTGCGGCCACAGCCCCGACTGCCCCGACGGCTGCTGCAGTCGCCCCGCCCGCGCCAGCTGCGGGTGGACCAGCTCCGACCGGCTCAGCCGCCGCGGCCGCGGCCGAGCGCGTGCGTCCGACGCGCGACTCGCGCACCGGCGAGCGCACCCCCGGGGACATCGGCCCGGGAGGACGCCGGCGCGTGGTGATCGACTCGCAGGCCTCCCGCCGCCAGCAGGGAGGTCCCTCCAACCAGCCCCAGCGTCGCCCGCGCCGCGGACGGCGCCGGCGCGGCACCTACGACGAGACCATCGCGCCGATCGACACCGCCGCGATGGAGGCCACCGACCTGATTCGCGTGAACTCCGGCTCCACCGTCAAGGACGTCGCCGAGTACCTCGGGGTGGCGGTGCCCGAGGTGATCAAGAAGCTGATGTCGCTGGGCGAGATGGCGACGCTCACGCAAACGCTCTCCGATGACGCCATCCAGGTGCTCGCCGACGAGTTCGACAAGCAGATCGAGATCGTCCATGCAGCCGACGACGTCGAGGTCGAGCCGGTCTTCGAGGACGCCGAGGAGGACCTGATCGAACGTCCGCCTGTGGTCACGATCATGGGCCACGTCGATCACGGCAAGACCTCGCTGCTCGACGCGATCCGCGAGACCGAGGTCGTCGCCGGTGAGGCCGGTGGCATCACGCAGCACATCGGCGCCTACCAGGTGCGCCACGCCGGCAAAGAGATCACCTTCCTCGACACGCCCGGTCACGAGGCGTTCACCGCGATGCGTGCGCGCGGCGCCAAGGTGACCGACCTGGCGGTGATCGTGGTCGCGGCCGACGACGGCGTCAAGCCGCAGACCGAGGAGGCGATCGACCACGCCAAGGCGGCCGAAGTGCCGATCATCGTGGCGGTCAACAAGATCGACAAGGAGGGCGCACAGCCCGAGCGCGTGCGCACCGAGATGACCCAGCACGGGCTGCAGCCGTCCGAGTGGGGCGGCGACATCGAGTTCGTAGACGTCAGCGCCAAGACGCACGTAGGGCTCGACACGCTGCTCGAGACGATCCAGGTCGTGACCGACCTGGAGGAGTTGAAGTCGAACGCCGACACGGAGGCCTCCGGTGCGGTAATCGAGTCGAAGCTCGACCCCGGACGTGGCCCCGTCGTGACGATCCTGATCCAGCGCGGCACGCTGCGCGTCGGCGACGCGCTCGTCGCGGGCGCGCACTTCGGGCGCGTGCGCGCGATGCACGACTTCACCGGAGGCAAACTCAAGCGCGCGATGCCCGGCCAGCCCGTCGAGGTGCTCGGCTTCGACGGCGTGCCCGAGGCGGGAGAGCACGTCCGTGTGGTCGAGAACGAGCGCCGCGCACGCCAGCTCGCCGGCGAGCGCGCCAACCGCCTGAAGACCGAGGCGCTCGCACGACGCTCCGGCCGCAAGGTCTCGCTCGAGGACGTCTTCAAGCTCGCCCAGGAGGGCACCGTCAAGGAGCTCGGGCTGGTCGTCAAGGCCGACGTCGCCGGCTCGCTGGAGGCGATCGAGGACGAGATCGCGAAGCTGCCCCAGCAGGAGGTCAAGGTCAACATCATCCACCGCGGCGTCGGCGGCATCAACGAGTCCGACGTGATGCTCGCGTCCGCCTCCGACGGCGTGATCCTCGCGTTCAACGTACGCCCCGTCGGCGACGCGCGTCAGATCGCCGATCGCGAGGGCGTCGAGATCCGCTCCTACGCGGTCATCTACCGCGCGATCGAGGAGCTGCGCGCGGCGATGCAGGGGATGCTCGAGCCGGCCGAGGTCGAGACGCCGCTCGGACAGGCCGAGGTCCGTCAGCTGTTCAAAGCGTCGCGCATCGGCACGATCGCCGGATCCTTCGTCACCGAGGGCAAGGTAACGCGCGGCGCGCGCGTGCGCGTCGTGCGCGAGGGCACCGTCATCTACGACACCACGATCGAGAGCCTGCGCCGCTTCAACGACGACGTGCGCGAGGTCGCAAGCGGCTTCGAGTGCGGCATCGTGCTGGCCAACTTCCAAGATCTACATGAGGGCGATGTGCTCGAGACCTACGAGACGCGGCAGGTGGAGCGCGAGCTTTCCGTCTGAGCGCCATCCGCTCACCGCTACCGCAAACGGGCGAAATCCGGCAGGGAGATGCGGATTGGCGGGGAATTGGAGGGTACGATGAGCACCGGAAGGATGCGCCGGGTCGATGAGGCGATTCGGCAGGTGCTCGGCGATGCCGTAGCAGGAGATCTCAAGGACCCCCGTGTGGGATTTGTAACCGTGACCGATGTCAGAACCAGCCCAGACCTACGCCACGCGCGTGTGTACGTGAGCGTGCTCGGCCTTGCCGGCGGGGAGGGTGGGCTCTCGACCCCGGACGAGCGTGAGACGACGCTCGAAGGGCTGCGCAGCGCCCACGGCTTCCTGCAGGCGCGCGTCGCCGGCGAGCTGCACCTCAAGCGCACGCCGACGCTCGAGTTCTTCTACGACGACACGACCGACCGCGCGCTGCGCGTCGAGGAGCTGATCGAGGAGATCGATAGCCCATGAGCGAGATCCCGCCCGTCGCAGAGACGCGTGAGCTCGTTCTCGCCCGGCTGCGAGACGACGAGCGCTTCGTGCTCGCCGCCCACGAGAACCCCGATGGCGACGCCATCGGCTCGCTCGTGGCGATGCAGGGTCTGCTCACCGCGCTCGGCAAGGACTCCGAGATGTTCATCGCGCCCGCCGATCTGCCACTGCCACGCGAGTACCGCTTCTTCTCGCTCGACGGCCTGATCCGCGAGCCGCCCGCCGACATCGCGCAACGCACCGTCGTGTTCCTCGACTGCGGCAACATCGACCGCAACTCCGCGAGCGTCCTGCGCGACGGCGCGCACCTGCTCAACATCGACCACCACCACGACAACACGCGCTTCGGCACGCTCAACCACGTCGTGCCTGACGCCTCGTGCACCGCCGAAATCGTGTGGGATCTGATGCACGGGCTCGGCGTGCAGCCCACGCCGGCGGTCGCCGAGGCGCTCTACGTCGGGCTGATCACCGACACCGGACGCTTCATGTACGAGAGCACCGGGCCGCGCTCGCACCTGATGGCGGCCGAGCTGATCGAAGCGGGCGTCGACGTGCCGGACATCTACCGCAGGCTCTACGAGGGGGTCCCGCTGGGCAAGCTGACGTTGATGGCGCTCGCGCTCGGGCAGATCCAGCGCTTCGACTCCGGCGAGCTGGCGCTCGCCGCGATCACCGCCGAGGACTTCGACCGCGCCGACGCCGAGGAGAGCTACTCGGAGGGGATCATCGACCAGCTGCGCGCACTCGAGGGGACGAAGGTCGCGGTGCTCGTGCGCGAGCTCTCGAGCGGTGCGCGCAAGGGCCAGCACAAAGTCTCGCTGCGCGCGACCGACGACGAGGTCGATGTCTCGGTTATCGCGCGCGCGCAAGGCGGCGGTGGCCACCGCCGCGCCGCCGGCTTCTCGACGACGCTCGAGCCGGACGAGCTGGTGGCATTCCTGCGCGAGGCGATCGCCGCGCAGCTGCACACATCCCCGGACGGGCACGTAGCTCCCACGCTCGCCTGAGCTGGCTGCGCGCGGGCGGGGGAGAGGAACGCGCAGTGGACGGCGTCCTCTTGATCGACAAGCCCGCCGGCATGAGCTCGCACGATGTCGTCGCCGCCGTGCGCCGCTCGCTCGGCGGGGTGCGCACCGGACACGCCGGCACGCTCGACCCGTTCGCCACCGGGCTGCTGCTCGTGCTCGTCGGGCGCGCCACCAAGGCCCAGGACGCGCTGATGGCGCTCCCCAAGCGCTACGAGACGGTCGCCCAGCTCGGGGCGAGCTCGAGCACCGGCGACACCGAGGGCGAGATCACCCGAACCGGTCGGGTGCCCGCCGATCCGCCCGAGCTTCCCACCGGCGAGCTGCGTCAGCGTCCCCCGATCTACTCCGCCGTGAAGATCGGCGGCGAGCGCGCGTACAAGCGCGCACGCCGGGGCGAGCGCTTCGACATGCCCGAGCGGATCGTCAGCGTCCACCGCTTCCGCCAGCTGTGGCGCGAACAGGATCCCGCGCCGGGTGAGCTGCCGCGCGCCGGCTTTGAGATCGAGTGCGGCTCGGGCACATATGTGCGCTCGCTGATCGCCGATCTGGGCGACGCCTACTGCCTGGAGCTCAGGCGCACGGCGATCGGCCCGTTCGACGTCCGCGACGCCGTCGCTCCACCCGCGCGCGGAGAGCCATGGCGCGATCCGCCGCTCATCGGACTCGACCGCGCGCTCGCGTCGCTGTCCAAATAGTCTGTCGGGCCGTGAAGGTCACTCGCCTGCCCGACGTGGAGAGCGGAACCGAGCGCAGCGTCGCAGTGGGCACCTTCGACGGCGTGCACCTCGGCCACCGCGAGGTGATCGGCGGCTCCGACAGCGTGCTCACGTTCGATCCTCACCCCGTCTCCGTGGTCGCGCCGGCGCACACGCCGAAGCTGCTCACCACGCTCGCGCGCAAGGCCGAGCTGGTCGCCGAACTCGGCGTCGCTGAGCTGATCGTGATCCCGTTCGATACCGCCTTCGCCGCCTGCTCGGCGGCCGAATTCATCGATGACGTGCTCGTCGGCGCGCTCAACGCCAAGCAGGTCGCGATCGGCGAGAACTTCCGCTTCGGCCACAAGGCGCAGGGCGACCCGCCGCTGCTGGCCGCCGACACCCGCTTTCGCACCGTCGTGCATCCGCTGCTCGAGGTCGACGGCGAGATCGTCTCCTCCAGCCACATCCGCGGCCTCGTGCTCGCCGGCGAGGTCGCCGAGGCCAACCGCCTGCTCGGGGCGAGCTTCCAGCTGAGCGGCACCGTCGTGCACGGGGACGAACGCGGTCGCGAGCTCGGCTTCCCGACCGCCAATCTCGTCCCCGACGAGGCGCTCGTCTGCCCCGGTCACGGCGTCTACGCGTGCATCGCACAGAGCGACGTGTTCGGCGAGCGCGCGGCCGCCGTCAGCATCGGTGTGCGTCCCACCTTCAACACCGGCCGCGGCGAGCTGATCGAGGCCTACATCCTCGACTTCGCCGGCGACCTCTACAGCAGCGAGCTGCGACTCAACTTCCTCGACCGGCTGCGCGGCGAGCGTCGCTTCGAGGACCCCGCCGCGCTCATAGAGCAGATGCACCACGACGTGCAGCGCACGCTGGAGATCGTGGCAGGATCCTGACGCCGCTTCGCCGCATCGGCTGAGCGGCTGATGGGTTAGTCGCTGAGTGGCGTATGCGATCGTTTTGCGCGCCGCGGGCCGGACTCACGCCGTGGCATGCGGCGGATCTAAAGCACACGATCAGAAGGAGCGACGGTGAAAGCCACTAGCAGCACACGATCACGCGTGCGGACCCTGACCGGGCGTCTGCGGGCCGTCCTGCTCGTGGCGCCCACAGTGGCGGCCCTGGGAGCAGGGGCGAGCGCCGCGTCCGCAGCTGGGTCCGCGCCGTATTTCGCGGCGGCGCCCGCCCTCGAATCTGCGCGCATACAAGCGGCCGCAGCCGCGCTTCCCAGCGGTGACGTTCTGATCGCGGGAGGCACCGGCACCGGTCCTTCTTCTGAAAAGACTGCTGAAATATTCGACCCTGCGCGCGCCTCGTTCACAAAGCTCGGAGCAGAAGGCGAAATGCACACAGGTCGCTCAGGCGCGCTGGCCGCCGCTCTGCCCAACGGGCAAGTCCTTGTCGCCGGCGGCTTCAATTCGGGGGTCCTTCAGAGCGCTGAACTCTTCGATCCAGCAACCGATGTGTTCACGGCGATGCTCGCTTCGGGCAAAACCGAGCTGCAATCACCGCGCCAGCTCGCCGTGGCCGCGCCCCTGCAAGACGGGGAAGTGCTGATTGCGGGGGGCTCCAACACGGGAGTCTTGAAGACCGCCGAACTCTTCAACCCCAAGGAAGGGACCTTCACGGAACTCGCAGCCTCCGGTGACATGCAGGTCGAACGCGAAGGCGCAGTCGCCGCCTTGCTGCCGAACGGAGAGGTGCTGATCGCGGGCGGCAAAAATGCAGGGGGCTCCCTCAAGAGCGCTGAACTCTTCAATCCCAGCACTCATACGTTCACCGCGCTTGCGGCCGTCGGGAGCACCGAGCTGCAGGTCGAACGCTCGCTCGCGGTCGCCGTCCTGCTCCCCGACGGAAATGTGCTGATCGCCGGCGGCACGAGCGGGGGGGCAGAAAAGACAGCCGAACTGTTCAACCCGGTGACCGACACCTTCACGACGCTTCCGGCCACGCCGGACAGTGAACTCAGACACGGACGTGCTGATGCCGTGGCTGCGCCGTTGCCGGACGGACGGGTGCTGATAGCCGGCGGAACCGGCGGCGAAGCTGAAAAAAGCGCCGAACTCTTCCTCAGCGCTCCCCAGGCGACGATCGCAGGGGGCACGTTCGGTGATCAGACGGTCTCACAGCCCTCAACGGTGTCGGTGGTAGTCCTCACCAACGTCGGCGCGCAGGCCCTTTCGTTCGGGCGCGTCCCGCTGCCGACCAACGGCGAATTCGCCATCACCGGCGAAACGTGCGCTGGTCGCACGCTCGCCTTCGAGCAGAGCTGCACGATCAGCGTGCGCTTCACGCCCGCTGCCGCGGGGGCGAAGACCGCGAGCATCGTCGTGCCCGACAACGAACCGGGCGAACACCTGACGATTGAACTGGGTGGCACCGGCGTCGCTGCCAACGCAGGACCCACCGGACCGACAGGTCCCTCAGGCGCAAGCGGCGGGCAAGGAGCAACCGGTGCCGGCGGAGCGGCCGGGCCAACCGGCGCAACAGGTCCCGCTGGGCAGCAAGGCCCCTCCGGCCAGGTCATCCTCGTGACCTGCACGACCACGACCAAGACCGTCCACCACAAGCCGAAGAAGACGACCAAATGCACCTCGAGACCGGTCCCGACCCCCACGACCTTCACGTTGACGAGCATCGAGCGCGCGTGGCTCGGACGGCATGGGTTCCTCTATGCCAGCGGCACCGCCGAGAAAGGGCGGGTCGTGCTGCACGCCAGGCGAGCGCTGGCCGCGGGCCGCTATACGCTGACGCTCGTCCGCGGCCGGGGCCGGCACGCCGTGGTGCACCGAACGGCGGTGGAGTTGCCGTAGGAAGGCGCTTTCCTGGGCGGTCTGGCGGTCGGCTTCTGCTACGGTGCCGCGGATGGCAGCCATCACAACAGAGCGCAAGCGCGAGCTCGCCGCCAAGTTCGGCTCGGGCGAGCAGGACACCGGCAACACCAAGGTTCAGATCGCGCTTCTGACCGAGCGCATCAACCATCTGACCGAGCATCTGCGCGACCAGCACAAGGACCACAGCTCTCGTCGCGGCCTGCTGATGCTGGTCGGCCGCCGCCGCCGATTCCTCGCATACATGCAGCGCCACGATCTCGAGGGCTACCGCGCGCTAATCAAAGAGCTCGGCCTGCGCCGCTAGGACGATCGTGGACGCTTCGCGCTCCTGCGTCCTCGTTCGCTCGCGTGCCAAGCACGCCACGCTCGCTGCGTCCTTGGATCGCTCGATCCACGACCGTCCTACAGAGTAATGTCGGTGATCGCCTCCGGCACGGCCGCACCGAGCTTCAAGCTCGCGCGCGCAGACGGCGAGAGCTTCACCGAGCAGGA
This sequence comes from uncultured Solirubrobacteraceae bacterium, assembly GCA_963737025.1. GTDB lineage: Bacteria > Actinomycetota > Thermoleophilia > Solirubrobacterales > Solirubrobacteraceae > Palsa-744. Next base: position 300,143 of record CAVTRA010000002.1, on the reverse strand, counting down.
CCTGCAGGGCCGCACCAGCGTGCTGGTGTTCTATCCGTTCGCGTTCAGCCCCGTGTGCACCGACCAGCTGCAGCTCTACGAGGACCTGCGCCGTGAGCTCGAGGGGCGAGGAGATGTCCTCTACGGCGTCTCGTGCGACTCGACCTGGGCGCAGAGCGCGTTCAAGGACAAGCTCGGCGTCGGCAGCGAGCAGCTGTCGGACTTCGAGCCAAAGGGGGCCGCTTGCGCCGCCTTCGGCGTCCTGCATCCGGGCGGATTTCCCCAGCGCGCGCTCGTGATCACCGGTCCCGACGGCGTCGTACGCTGGAGCTACCAGGCCGCCTCACCTGGCGAGCTGCCACCGGTCGAGCTCCTGCGCGGAGGCCTCGCGGCAGCCGCCGTCTCCTAGCCCTGCCGGTCACGCCGACCCGCTAAGCTCGGTTGGTTCGGAAAAAAGAGAAAAAGAAACGGACCGCCGACCGACGGGCGGAACAGGAAGGCAGTGAATATGAGTAGTGATGCCGTTACGCGGGTCTCCGTGGAGATCGCAGGTAGCGAGATCTCGTTTGAGACCGGCAGGATGGCCAAGCAGGCCTCCGGCGCCGTGGTCGTCAGTCAGGGCGACACGATGGTGCTGTGCACAGCCGTCGCGGGAGGGATCCGCGACACAGACTTCATGCCCTTGACGGTGGACGTCGAGGAGCGCATGTACGCGGCTGGGAAAATCCCCGGCTCGTTCTTCAAGCGCGAGGGCCGCCCCGGCGAGAAGGGCACATTGACCGCGCGCATGATCGATCGTCCGATCCGCCCGCTGTTCCCCAAGGACTGGCGCTACGACACGCAGCTCGTCGCGATCCCGCTCTCGATCGACCACGTCCACCCCTATGACATCCTCGCGATGAACGGCGCCTCGGCGGCGCTGATGCTCTCCGACATCCCCCTGCCGACGCCTGTCGGCGCCGTGCGCATCGGCAAGATCGACGGCAACTTCGTCGTCAACCCGCCCGAGGCGGACATGCTCCCGGACGCGGAAAACAGCTCCGACCTGGATCTGATCGTCGCCGGCACCGACGACGCGATCCTGATGGTCGAGGCCGGCGCCAAGGAGATCCCCGAGGCGGAGATCCTCGACGCGCTGGATATCGCCCACGCGGCGATCAAGAAGCTGTGCGCACTGCAGCGCGACCTGGCCGCCAAAGCCGGCAAGGAGAAGAAAGAGTTCGCGCCGATCCAGGTCGACCCGGAGGTGCTCGAGCAGGTTCGCTCCTCCCATGGCGCGGCGCTCGACGCGGCCACGCAGGTCGAGGACAAGCTCGAGCGCCAGGACGCCACCAAGGCCGTCGAGGAGGCGATCCTCGAGCAGCACGCGCCGCCGGCCGGCGACGGTGCCTCCGAGAGCGAACTCGCGCACGCCAAGGAGCGCCGCGCGGCGGTTCAGCTCGCGTTCGACAAGCTCGAGAAGTCGATCATCCGCGAGCGCATCGCCGTGCACAAGAAGCGCCCCGACGGACGCTCCGAGAACGAGATCCGCGACATCTCAATCGAGGTCGGCGTGCTGCCGCGCGCGCACGGCTCGGCGCTCTTCACGCGCGGCCAGACGCAGGCGCTGAGCGTAGCCGCGCTCGGCACGCTCAAGGAGGAGATGCGCCTCGACACGCTCGGCCTGGAAACGAAAAAGTACTACTGGCATCACTACAACTTCCCGCCGTTCTCGGTCGGGGAGGCCGGTCGCATGGGCGGCGTCAAGCGCCGCGACATCGGTCACGGCGCGCTCGCCGAGCGCGCGCTCGCGCCGATGGTGCCCTCGATCGAGGACTTCCCGTACACGATCCGCGTGGTCTCGGACATCCTCGAGTCCAACGGTTCCTCCTCGATGGCCTCGGTGTGCGGCTCCTCGCTGTCGCTGATGGATGCCGGCGTGCCGATCAAGCGGCCCGTCGCCGGGATCGCCATGGGGCTGATCAAAGAGGGCGAGGACTACATCGTCCTGACCGACATCGCCGGCGTCGAGGATCACCTCGGCGACATGGACTTCAAGGTCGCCGGCACCGAGCGCGGCATCACTGCGCTGCAGATGGACATCAAGATCACGGGTGTCACGTTCGAGATCCTGCGCGACGCGCTCACGCAGGCCAAGGACGCGCGTACGTTCATCCTCGGCAAGATGGCCGACGTGATCAGCTCGCCGCGTGAGCAGCTCTCGCAGTTCGCGCCGCGGATCCAGACGATCCAGATCGACCCGTCGCAGATCGGCCTCCTGATCGGCAAGGGCGGCGAAACGATCCGGGGCCTGTCCGAGGAGTTCGACTCGCAGATCGACGTCAACGACGACGGTCAGGTGCTCGTCTACTCCGCCAACGGAGAGATGGGCGACGCGCTCGTCGAGCGTGTGCGGATGATGATGAAGGAGGTCGAGGTCGGGGACGAATACGTAGGCAAAGTCGTCAAGACGACGACCTTCGGCGCGTTTATCGAGCTCGCCAAGGGCACCGACGGGCTGCTGCACATCTCCAACGTCTCACCCGGGCAGCGTGTCGACAGCGTCGAGGACGTGCTCAACAAGGGCGACGAGGTCAACGTGCGCGTCGTCGAGGTCGACCGCGAGCGTGGCCGTATCGGCCTGCGCCTGACCGAGGACCCAGACATCGCGGGCAAGTCGGTCGACGAGCTCGCCGGCGTCGGCACCGGTGGCTCCGGAGGCGGCGGATCACGCCCAGCCGGCGGACGCGGGCCGCGTGAGGGTGGAAGGCCGTCGAGCAATGGCCGCGAGCGTTCCGACCGCGGCCGTGATTCGAGGCCCGCACGCTCCGAGCGTGGCTCGGGACGTCCGCGCCACGGGCGCGAGCGCGACTGACCAGCAGAGCCTCGCGCGTGAGCGACGAGCACCGTATAACCACGCTCGAGTCGGGCGTGAGGATCGTCACCGAACGCGTGCCCAGCGTGCGTTCGGTGGCGCTCGGCTTCTGGATCGCCACCGGCTCGGTCGTCGAGCGCGACGAGCAGGCGGGCATCTCGCATCTGCTGGAGCACATGCTGTTCCGTGGCAGCGAGCGCTACGGCTCCCAGGAGATCGACGAGATCTTCGACTCGATGGGCGCGGAGATCAACGCGGGTACCGATAAGGAAGCCACGTCGCTGTACACGCGCGTGCTCGACCGACATCTCGAGCACGCGTTCGACGTGATGAGCGACATGCTGTGGCATCCCCGCTTCGGCGAGCTGGAGGCCGAGCGCGAGGTCGTGCTCGAGGAGATCGCCATGTACGAAGACGACCCGCAGGACCGCGTCTTCGATGTGCTCGGCCGTGCGATCTTCGGAGACCATCCCCTTGGCCGGGCCGTGATCGGCACGGCCGACGTGGTGGGCGCGGTCACGCGCGAGCAGCTCGCCGACTTCCACGTCCAGCGCTATCAGCCCGACAGCATCGTCATCGCCGCCGCCGGCTCCATCGAGCACGACGCGCTCGTCGAGATGGCGCGCGCAGTCGAGCGTGCGCCTGCACCTGCCAACGGGCGCGTGGCGCTGTCGGGCGTGGCCGCTGCCACGGCCGCCGGCGAGCCTGAATTTCGACCCCGCGCCCGCTTTCTACAGAAAGACACCGAGCAGTACCACGTGTGCGCCGGCGGGGCCGGGATCGCGCGCGCGGACGAACGCCGCTTCGCGCTGCGCGTACTCGAGGGCGTTCTCGGCGGCACCTCGTCCTCGCGTCTGTTCCAGGAGGTCCGTGAGCGCCGCGGCCTGGCCTACTCGGTGTTCACCTTCTCCAACCTCTACGCGAACACGGGCGAGGTCGGGCTCTACGTCGGCACGCGCCCGGACAACCTGCGCGAGGCGCTCGCTGTGATCGCGGCAGAGCTCGAGCGCTGCGTCGAGAACCCCGCCAGCGAGGAGGAGCTCGTGCGCTCGCGCGAGAACCTCAAGGGGCGCATGGTCCTCGGCATGGAGTCGACCGGTGCGCGCATGAGCCGACTCGGGGCGTCCGTGCTGAACGATCTGCCGATCCTCTCGATCACAGAGATGATCGAGAGGATCGACTCGGTCGAGATCGACGCCGTACGCGCGCTCGCGAACGAGCTGTTCACCCCCGACGGGCTGTCCGTCGCGGGCGTCGGGCCCGACGAGAGCGAGTTTCAAGCCGCGATCATGCCGCTGCAAGGCGCCGCAGCCGACAGCACCGGCGCCGACACGCCCGGTACCGGCGCGGGGCGAGGGGTGTCGAGATGATCAGGGTCGCTGTCGCCGGCGCCGCCGGGCGGATGGGCCAGACGGTGTGCGAGGCGGTATTGGGGGCCGAGGACATGGAGCTCGTCGGGCGCGCCGACCCGCTGCTCGGGACCGAGCTTGCGGAGGTGCTTGATGATGCCGAGGTCGTGGTCGACTTCACGCGACCCGACACGGCGCTCGAGAACGCGCTGAAATGCGTGCGCGCCGGCGTCCACGTGGTGATCGGCACCACCGGCTTTGACGCCGCGCCACTGTACGGGCTCGAAGCGGCCCCTACGGGCAGTGAGCGCTCGCGCGGCAACGTCCTGATCGCCCCCAACTTCGCGATCGGCGCCGTACTGATGATGCGCTTTGCCGCCGAGGCGGCGCGGCACATGCGCAAGGCGGAGATCGTCGAGCTGCACCACGACGGCAAGCTCGACGCGCCCAGCGGGACCGCCGCACGCACGGCGGAGCTGATGGCGCAGGCGAGCGGCGCTGAGCCGCCGCCGATCCATTCGGTGCGCCTGCCGGGGCTCGTCGCCAACCAGGAGGTGATCCTGGGCGACGTCGCGCAAACACTCACGATTCGCCACGACACGATCGGCCGCGAGTCGTTCATGCCGGGTGTGCTGCTCGCCGTGCGTCGCGTGGGAGGGCTAGAGCACTCGCCCACCGTGGGCCTCGAGAGCCTGCTGTTCTAAACGCGCGCTGGACTGATGTTCGATTCCGGTCGGCCGCGTCGGCCTGTAGCGTCCCGCGGGTCGTTGATCGGGCACGTCGGTAACCCAAGATACGGAGGTCGTAAATGCTTGCATGCGCGGGACGAGCAGGACGAATGGCGCGGAGAGCGCTGATCGCGACGGCGCTGGCGGCGCTCGCGGCGACGGTGCTCGCCGGTCCGGCCGCGGCCGAAGGCAGCTTCGTGATCGGCGACGAAAACGCCGCCGTCGGCAGCGCCGTCACGTTCTGGGGCGCGCACTGGTGGAAGGAAAACGCCCTCAGCGGCGGACTGGCGCCGGCGTCCTTCAAGGGCTTCGCCGACAGCGCGAGCGAAGTACCGGCCTGCGGCGAAACTTGGACCACACATCCGGGCGACAGCTCGGATCCGCTGGCGGGTCCCCTGCCGGAACGAATCGACGTGATCGTCGCGAGCCACATCACCAAGTCGGGCAGGACGATCTCTGGCGACACGAAGGAAGTCGTGCTCGTCGAAACAGAACCCGGCTACGCCCCCGATCCGGGACACGCCGGCACGGGCACCGTGGTGAAGAAAGTGTGCCCGCGCGGCGGCGGGGGCGGCGACTGAACCCAGCACGCACTCTGCGCTCGCGCGCCGTCGCGAGCGCAGCGTGCGTGAGCCGCAGCCGATGCGCGAGGTGCTCTCCCAGCTCTCACTCAGAAAGCCCAGCGGCTCGCAGCGCCTCGTCGCGATCGAGAAACGAGTGCATTCGCGAGATCTTTCCGCCGCGGAAGTCGTAGAGGATGTCGAGCGGCGCGTCGACCGGTACGCCGCTGACGCGTCCCCGCCCCTCGACCCGGCCGCGCCATAGGACACGCTCGCCGAGATCGCGGACTTCGTCGGTGAGTCCCCGGAACTCGTCCCACGCGTCGCGCATCCGTTTGAAGTACGTCTCGATGCCCTCCCGTCCCCAGAAGATCTCGCCCTCGACAGCCATCACCGACGTGGACCATTCGAAGTCCGGCGTCGTGATCTCGACGAAGGCGTCGACATCGCGCCGATTGAAGGCGTCGATCAGCCGCTCGACGAGCTCCACGTTCTCTTGGGGCATGACATGGCGAGTATCCCGCACGTAATCGTGGAGCTGCTCTTCTGGATCGCGGTGCGCGTGAGATACTGGAGCCGATGCGCGACCTCGGCACCATCCTGACGGCGATCGTCACGCCCTTCGACGAGGGCGGCAACGTCAACGAGGACTCGTTCGTGGCGCTCATGCAGCACCTCGCCGAGAACGGCTCCGACGGCTTCGTCGTCGCCGGCACGACCGGCGAGGCCTCCACGATGAGTGAGGATGAGCACCTCGGTCTGATCCGCCTCGCAGTCTCCGAGCGTCCCGCCGGCAAGACGATCGTCGCCGGCACGGGCACCAACGACACCCGCCAGGCGGTGCACCTGACCGAACGCGCGAGCGAGCTGGGAGCGGACGCGATGCTGTCGGTCACGCCCTATTACAACCGGCCCAGCCCGCTTGGGCTCAAGCGCCACTACGAAGCCGTCGCCGCCGCCACAGACAGGCCGGTGCTGCTCTACAACATCCCCGCAAGGACCGGAACGAACATTGGGCCCGAGCTGCTCGCCGAGCTGGCGCAGATCGACGGCATCGACGGCGTCAAGCAGGCCAACGCCAAGGAGCTGCAGCTGATCGACGGGCTCGAGCTGTACGCCGGCGACGACGCGACGTTCGCGCGCACGCTCGACCTCGGCGGCGCCGGCGGCATCACCGTCGCCAGCCACATCGTCGGCAACGACATGCGTCGCATGGTCGACGAGCCCGAGCATCGGGCCGAGATCGACGCGTCGCTGCGCGACGTCTACGAGACGCTGTTCCTGACCGCCAGTCCGACGTGCACGAAGGCCGCGCTGAACCTGCTCGGCCACGAAGTCGGCGGCCTGCGCCTGCCGCTGGTGGCGGCCACTGCCGAGGAGACGGAAGTCGTGCAGGGAATGCTTGAACGCCACGGCCTGATGCCGGCCCCATCGGCCCGTACGCCCGCGTGAGCCAAAAGCTGCGCGTCCTGCCCCTCGGTGGACTGGGGGAGATAGGCAAGAACATGACGGTCGTCGAGTACGAGGACCGGATCGTCGTCGTCGACGTCGGCCTGCGCTTCCCGACGCCCGAGATGGTCGGCATCGACCTGGTGCTGCCCGACTTCTCCTACCTGCGTGAGCGTGCCCGCGACATCGAGGCGATCGTCGTGACCCACGGTCACGAGGACCATCTGGGCGCGCTGCCCTGGGTGCTGCGCGAGCTGGGCAACGGGAGCCCGCCCAGCCTGCCGCCGGTCTACGCCGGCGCGCTGACCGTCGCGATGGCGCGCTCGAAGCTCGAAGAGCACAAGCTTCGTGATGTCGAGCTCAACGACGTGGACCCCGGCGAGACGCTCGAGCTGGGCCCGTTCTCGCTCGAGCTCGTGCATATGACGCACTCGATCCCCGACTCCAGCGCCGTCGCGCTCGGCACCGACCTCGGCACGGTGCTGATCACCGGCGACTACAAGTTCGATCAGACGCCCGTCGACGGCCCGCCAGCGGACGTCTCACGCCTGGCCGAACTCGGGCGCGAGGGCGTGCTGCTGCTGTGCGGGGACTCAACCAATGTCGATCGCCCGGGGTTCTCGCCGTCGGAGTCGGTCGTCGGTCCGCACCTGGAGGAGGTGTTCGCACGCTGCGACGGGCGGATCGTCGTGACGAGCTTCGCCTCGAACATCCATCGCGTACAGCAGGTCGTGGATGCCGCCTACGCGCTCGATCGCAAGGTCGCCCTCGTGGGGCGCTCGATGCGCAAGAACGTCGGTATCGGGCGCACGCTCGGTCACATCGAGATCCCGGACGGGATGCTCGTCGGCCCCCGCGAGATCTCCGACTTCCCCGACGAGCGCGTCGTGATCGTCTCGACCGGCTCCCAGGGCGAGCCGCTATCGGCGCTGCGCAGGATGGCCTACCGCGACCATCCCCAGGTGGAGCTCAAGGCGGGCGACACCGTTGTGTTCTCGGCGACGCCCGTGCCGGGCAACGAGCGCGCGGTGAACGAGACGATCGATCGGCTCTACCACATCGGCTGCGACGTCATCACGCCCCGCGAGGCGCCGGTGCACGCGTCCGGACACGGCTACGCGGAGGAGGTCAAGCTGATGCTCAACCTCGTCAAGCCGCGCTACGTGATGCCCTTCCACGGCGACTTCAAGCGGCTGCGCCTGCACGCCCAGCTCGCCGAGGCGGTCGGTGTGCCGCCGCGCGACATCTTCCAGGGCGACAACGGGCTGCCGCTGGAGATCGACGAGCGCGGCGCGCGCTTCGCCGCGCGCGAGCAGGCGGGCATGATCTTCGTCGACGGCGTCGAGATCGGCGAGCTGGCCGACGCCGCGCTTCGCGACCGGCGGATGCTCTCGGCCGACGGCATCTTCATCGTCGTCGTGACGATCGCCGAGCAGGACGGGAGCTCGGTCGCCGATCCCGAGGTGATCTTCCGCGGCGTGCCCTTTCTCGATCAGGCAGACGAGCTCATTGAGGAGATCCGCCTGACCGTCGAGCAATCCCTGCAGCGCGCCGCCAGCGAGGAAATCAGGGAGGTGGACCTGCTGCAGCAAGCGCTGCACGACGATCTCGCGAAGCTAGTCTACGACCGCCTGAAGCGACGCCCGATGGTCCTGCCGGTCGTCGTCGAGGTCTGAGTAAGCCGGCATCGTCACGACGAAGCGCGCACCCGTTGCGTGCTCCGGGTCGCCGATCCGCGACCGCTCCAGCGTGACGCTGCCGCCGTGCGCGACCGCCACCGCCTGCACGATCGCCAGCCCGAGCCCGAACGAGCCGCCGCGGTCGCCCGCGCCGCGCACGAAGCGCTCGAACAGCGTCGGCACGAGCTCTGCCGGGATGCCCGGTCCGTCGTCTTCGACCACCAGCTGCGCCTTGCCGTCGGAGGTGGTCTGGGTCGAGACGTGGATCTGGGTGTTCGGCGGCGTGTGGCGCAGCGCGTTTTCGAGCAGGTTGATCGTGATCCTGTGCAGCTCGTCACGCGAGCCCAGCACCGTCGCGGGGTGAATGTCGAGCGAGATGTCGTGTTCGGAGCTGACCGGCCCGAGCTCGCCCGCCGCCTCCGCCACGATCTGCGCCAGATCACACGGTTCGTGCGCCACCACCCGCGCCGCGTCCGTGCGCGCCAGCAGCAGCAGGTCGGCGACGAGGCGTCGCATGCGCTGGGAAGAGCGCAGCGCCGAGCGCGCGGCGTCGCCCTGGTCGCCGTGCAGGGATTCCGCGAGCAGCTCGAGGTTCGCGAGCACGCTCGTCAGCGGCGTGCGCAGCTCGTGCGAGGCGTCCGCGACGAACCGGCGCTGGCGGGCGAGCATCGACTCCGTCTCCGATCGTGCGGCGTCGAGCTCACGAAGCATGCCCTCCAGCGTGCGCGCGAGCTCGGAGACCTCGTCGTCGGCCGGTGACTGCGGGATCCCGCGTGATGGGTCGCGCGTGCGCGCGATCTCGGCGGCGGTGCTCGTGAGCTCCGCGATCGGCTTCATTGCCCGCCGCGCGATCGCCATGCCCGCGACCAGCGCCAGCAGGCTGCCCGCGAGCACGCCGAGCACGAGGAACAGCTCGACGCGCTTGCACGTCGCCTCGGTCGTCGCGACCGACCTCCCGTACTGGACGATCACGCGACCGATCGGCTCGCCGCTGCCGCTGAGCGTGACGTTCGCTTCGCGGCTGAGGACGCGATAGCCGTTGACCGTCTCAGCGCTCAGCTCCGGCGGGCCGAGCGCGGGCCCGTTCGCGGGTTCCTTCGCGATCAGCTGGCCGCCGAGCGAGAGGATCCGGATCTCAGAGTGGCTGGCGTTCGAGGCGAAGTCTTCGAGCGGGCTGCTGATCCGCAGCGGATGGACGCTGATCTTGAGCTGCGACGGCAGCGATTCGGCCGTCTGCAGCACGTCGCGGTTGAAGTCCGCCCGGATCCGCTCGACGGTCAGCGAGCCGATCGCCAGCGCGAACGCGCACAGGATCACGAATGTCAACAGCGCCGAGACCCCGGCAAGGCGTACGCGGATCGGCAGGCGGTCGAAGCTCGCCGAGACGCGGGCGCTTGCGCTGCGCAGCGGCGCCAGCAGCCGTAGCCGCGCCGCGAGGTCACGAACCTGTTTCAAAATAGGCGGTGCGGTCGGGGCGTTCATGGACCAAGCTGGGCGACGCGGGCCGGTGAAGGTCGTGCTGGTAGCACGGGCAAGCCGGCACGTGGCGATCCAGCGCAGCGTCCAGGGACGCATCCGGGCGTGCCGATCTTTTTGAAACAGGTTCTAAGCCCGGAGGACGTAGCCGGCTCCCCTGATGGTGTGCAGCAGGCGCGGCTCACCGCCGGACTCCAGCTTGCGGCGCAAGTTCGACACGAACACCTCGATCGTGTTCGTGGTCGAAAACGGGTCATAGCCCCATACCTCGTCGAGCAGGCGCTGGCGCGAGATCACGATGCGCTCGTTGCGCATCAGGTACTCCAGCAGCTCGAACTCGCGCTGCGTCAGCTCGATCACGCGTCCGCCACGCAGCACCTCGTGTGTGTCGACGTTCAGCGACAGGTCGCCGACGCGCAGCGGCGCCGAGCCGCGCGGCGGGCGCCGGCGCAGCAGCGCGCGCATCCGCGCCAGCAGCTCCTGGCGCTCGAACGGCTTGACCAGGTAGTCATCGGCGCCCGCGTCGAGTCCCTCGACGCGAGACTCCAGCGCGTCGCGTGCGGTCAGAATCAGGATCGGGACGTCGTCGTCGGCGCGCAGCTCGCGGGCGACCTCGACTCCGTCGAGCTTCGGCAGCCCCAGGTCGAGAATCACAAGGTCCGGCGCGAACGCATGGCCCTGCTCGAGCGCGGCGTGCCCGTCAGCCGCCGTTCGCACGTCATACCCCTCCATCCGCAGTGAGCGCTGGAGAGCTTGGGCGATGTCCTCGTCGTCCTCGACGACCAGGACGCGGGGGGCGCGGGAGAAGTCGTTCATGGTCTTTATGTAACTGGCCGCGTGTAAAGTGATGGTAAGGGGTTTCAGGCAGGTTCCCGGCGTGTGATGTCGAAGTTGCGCTGGATGGCTGGCACGCGCACCCCGAGGGGCACACGCAAGCGTGCCCCTGCACGCTCCTCCGGGGCTCGATCTTCGAGCGCTCGCCGCAAAGCGCCTGGCCGCGGCCGCGCTCGCCGCCGCACAGGCCGTGGCGGTGGTCCCGGCGCTCTCGGCTCGCTGCTGTCGGGCGGGCTGCCGCGGCTGCCCGTGCTCGATCAGCGCGAGCGCGACGTGTTGGGGCTCGCGCTCGTGGCCGCGGGCGTGTTCATGGGCTTCGTCCTCTACGGCGGCTGGAACGGAGGCCGTGGGGGACACGCTGTCGCCGTCGCGCTCGGCTGGACGCTCGGCCGTGCGCGCGTGCTCGCGCCCGTAGCCGTGGTGGTGGGCGGCGGCGCGCTGCTGCTGCGCCCGGTGCTGCCGGCGTTGCGCCCGCTGCGCACCGGCGCCGTTTGCCTGTTCGCTGCGGTCACGCTCGCGCTCGCCGCCGGCATGTTCGGCCTCGCGAGCGGCGGCAATGGCGGCCGCGTATGGGCATCCGCGCACCTGCAGACCCATGGCGGAGTCCTCGGTGAGGCTCTCTACCAGCTCACCCACCGGCTGGTTCAGGATGTCGGCGTCGACATCCTCGTGGTCTTCCTGCTGCTGACAGGCGTGATCCTCTTGACCGGCGCCTCGATCGCGAGCGTGATCCGCGCGACCGGCAGCGGCGTCGTCGACACGACGCGCATGATGCGCAGGCTGCGCGAGCGCGAGCGCGAGCCCGCGGCCGACTCCGGACGCGGGCCGCGTGTCGAGGCGAGCGATGATCGGGCGGAGTCGGTGCACAGGCTGATGCCTCCCGAGCCGAACGAGCGCGAGCTGATCGTGCGCTCGACGCACGTCGAGGCACCCTCCCACGAGTGGGGCGACGACGAGGACGCTCACGCCGACGAGTTCCCCCAGCCACAGGAGCCCTCCGCGCACCCGGCCGAGGACGAACACCCGCCGGCCGCCGGCGCGGAACGTGACGGCGAGGAGGAGGAGATCGCCGGCGTCGCCCACGCTGACCCGGACGCGCTCGGGGGGGTGGGCCCCGATCAATTGACCCCGCAAGGCCGGCTACGGGGCTCGGTGACCGACGACCCCGACTTCGTGTGGAGCGTGCCCGAGGCCGCCACGCTGCTGACCCGCTCGAGCGCCGAGCAGACGCGTCCCGACACCGCCGGGCAGGAGCGCATCGCCACCCACCTGGTCGAGGCGCTCGGACATTTCGGAGTGCAGGCCAAGGTGATCGGCACGGTCGCCGGGCCGCACATCACGCGCTATGAGCTGCGCCTCGCTCCCGGCACGAAGGTCGCCAAGGTCGCACAGCTCAAGGACGACCTCGCCTACGCGCTCGCGGCGACCGACATCCGCATCCTCGCGCCGATCCCCGGCAAGCAGGCGGTCGGCGTCGAGGTGCCCAACGCGCACCGACGCATCGTCAGGCTCGGCGACGTCTACCAGGCCGCACCCAAGGACTGGTCGCCGCTGACCGTGTGGCTCGGCAAGGACGTCGCCGGCAAGGCGATCGGCGCCGACCTCGCGAAGATGCCGCACATCCTCGTCGCAGGCACCACCGGCGCGGGCAAGTCCGCTGCGATCAACGCGATGCTCTCGAGCGTGCTGCTGCGCGCGACGCCGCACGAGGTGCGCCTCGTGCTCGTCGACCCCAAGCAGGTCGAGCTCAACCACTACGAGTCGATCCCGCATCTGCTGACGCCGGTGATCACCAGCCCGCGGATGGCCGCCAACGCGCTACAGAACCTCGTCAAGGAGATGGAGGCGCGCTACGGGATCATGTCGCTCGCGCGCACACGCGGCCTGGTCGAGCTCAACAACGCACGCCGCAAGCGAGGCGAAGCCCCGCTCCCTTACATACTCTGCGTGATCGACGAGCTCGCCGACCTGATGATGGTCGCGCCGGCCGACGTCGAGGACTCGATCATCCGCCTGGCGCAGAAGGCGCGGGCCGTCGGCATCCACCTGGTGCTCGCGACCCAGAGCCCGCGCGTGGATGTGATCACCGGCATGATCAAGGCCAACGTGCCCTCGCGGATCGCCTTCGCGGTCTCCTCGCAGACCGATTCGCGCGTGATCCTCGACCAAAACGGAGCCGAGTCGCTGCTCGGGCAGGGCGACCTGCTGTTCAGCCCAGTCGGCAGCTCGCGCCTGCAACGCATCCAGGGTGCCTACATCGACGAGGCGCAGATCGCCAAGCTGACCGATCTGTGGCGCCGTCAGGGCGAGCCGGAGCTGCGTGAGGAGCTGCTCGAGGAGGTCGCACCGGAGGGGGGAGACGGCTCCGATAAAGGCCCCGACGAGTTCGACCCCGACGAGGATCCGCTGCTGACCGACGCGATCCGCCTCGTCGCCGAAATGCAGACGGCGTCCACCTCGATGCTCCAGCGTCGCCTGCGCCTTGGTTACACCCGCGCCGGGCGCATGATCGACATGCTCGAGCGCCGCGGGGTGATCTCCGGCTACGAAGGCTCCAAGCCACGACAGGTGCTGATCACCGAGGCCGATGTGCCCCGCGTGCTCGCAATGCTCGAAACCCCGACCGAACACTCCGCCACGGCCGTCAGCGACTAGCCTCTTGCGCTGATGCCCGAGATCGGAGCAACGCTACGCGAGGCGCGTATGCGCGCCCGCATCGACGTGTCAGAGATCGAGGCGCAGACGAAGATCCGCGCGAAGTACCTGCGCGCCCTCGAGAACGAAGAGTGGGGCCTGTTGCCGGGCCCGACGTTCGTCAAGAGCTTCCTGCGCACCTACGCCCAGGCGCTCGGCCTCGACGGCAAGGCGATGGTCGAGGAGTACCGCCTGCATCACGAGCGTCCGAGCGAGGCGATGCTCGAGCCGATCGTCTCGACGCCGCAGAGCAAACGCTCGCGCACGCGCGGGCGAGGCGCAGGCGGATCCAGCGATGGGCCGTCCCGTGGCTACATGGTCGCCGTCAGCGTCATCGGCGTCGTGATAATCGCGCTGATCGTCCTGCTCGTGACCGGCGGCGGCGGCGGCTCAACCACCGGCACGACGACAAACGCCGCCACTCTCCACCACAAATCCGCCACGCGACACCACGCGCGGGCGACGACCACCCACCACGCCGCTTCGACTGCACTCGTGGCGCTCTCACTGCGACCCACCGCCGTCGTCTACGTCTGCCTGCTCGGCGACAACGGGCGCAAGCTGATCCCCGGCATCGAGCTGCAGCCGGGGGAAAGCACGCCGACGTACCATGCAAAACGCTTTGAGATCACGCTCGGGAACAGCTCGGTGACGATGTTCGTGGACGGCACTGCACGGACGGTGGCGCCCTCCAGCCAGGCGATCGGCTACTCGATCACCAAGGCCTTCGGGCGCAAATCGCTCGCTCCGGGCCAGCTGCCGACGTGCAAGTGAGCGCACGCTCGAGCGCAGACCGGCCGCCCCGAGCCGGGATCGTCGTGACCGGCACCGAGGTGCTGACAGGCCGGGTCAGCGACCGCAACGGGCCATGGCTCGCCGAGCGACTGCGCGAGCTCGGTGTCGAGCTGGCCTACACGACCGTCGTCGGGGACCGCCCCGAAGACATGCGCACGGCACTTGAGTTCATGGCCGAGCGCGGCATCGAGCTGATCATCACCAGCGGCGGCCTCGGACCGACCGCCGACGACCTGACGGCCGCGGTCGTCGGCGCCTTCCAGGGTCTGGAGATGGTGCTCGACGAGCAGCTCTCAGAGCGGATAGCACAGATCGTGCGCCCGCTGATGAAACGCTGGCCCAACATCGACCCCGAGGCGATCGCCGAGGCCAACCGCAAGCAGGCGACTATCCCCCGCGGCGCGACGGTGCTCGAGCCGGTCGGGACGGCGCCGGGGCTGGTGGTGCCGGCGAGCGAGAGCGCCCGTGGTGGCGCTGGCCCCATCGTCGTCGTGCTGCCGGGTCCGCCGCGGGAGCTGCAGCCAATGTGGACACAGGCGCTCGCGACCGAGGCGCTTCAGCGCGCGCTCGCGGGCGCCACCGTCTACCACCAGCACACGCTGCGCCTCTTTGGGATCCCCGAGTCCGAGATCGCCGAGACACTGCGGATCGCCGAGCGCGACGGGGTCGAGCTCTCGAGCCTCGAGGTCACCACCTGCCTGAAACGCGGCGAGGTCGAGATCGTGACGCGCTATGAGCCCGACGCCCAGAATGCTTATGACGCGTTCGTGGGGGTCGTCGAGCAGCGCCACGCCGACACGCTGTTCTCGCGCGATGGCAGCACCGTCGATCAGCAGGTCGCGGCGCTCCTGAGAGGATCCCAGCCACCGGACAACGCGCGCGCGCGTCGCACGATCGCGACGGCGGAGTCGTGCACCGGCGGGCTGCTCGCGGCGCGCCTGACCGAGTTGCCTGGCGCCTCCGACTACTTCCTCGGCGGCCTCGTCGTCTACTCCAACGAGGCGAAGGTCTCGCTCGCGGGCGTGCCCCGCGAATTGATCGACGTGTACGGCGCGGTCTCGGGTGAGGTCGCACGCGCCCTCGCCGACGGCGCGCGTGAGCGCCTGGGCGCTGACGTGGGCGTGGGGATCACCGGCGTCGCGGGACCCGGCGGCGGCACCGAGGAGAAGCCTGTGGGGCTCGTGTGGCTGAGCGTCACGCTCGCCGGCGCCGAGCAATCGGAGATTGGCCAACTCACCCGCTCGGTCAACCTCCCCGGAGGCAGAGCCGACGTGCGCGACCGCGCGACCACGATCGCGCTGCATCTCGTTCGTCGTGCGTTGCTGGACTCCGTCGCCGCCAGCGCTGCCTGAGCGGCCTGCTCTCGGGCAGCGCCGGAGGGCGCTAGCATCGGCTGGCGCGATGTCCCGCGGTGCCACAGCGAGGCTGTTCGTGGCGGTCGACCCGCCGCTGGCGGTGCGCGAGGAGCTGGCCGCGTGGGCGCGCAGCGTCGCTGTGGCGGCGCGGGCTCTCGGAAGCTCGCGCGGAGCGTTGCGGCTGCTGGACGGGCAGTCGCTGCACCTGACGCTGTGCTTTCTCGGCAGCCGGCCGGTGGGCGAGATCGACGCGCTTGCGGGAGCGCTCGCAGCCGCCGGCGAGCACACGTGCGAGCTGTCGGTGGGCGCGCCGGTGTGGCTGCCACCGCGGCGCCCGCACGCGCTCGCGGCGGAGATCCACGACCACGATGGCGAGCTCGAGCGGGTGCAGCGGGAGCTCAGCGCGGAACTCTGCAGCGTGAGCAGTTGGCAGCCCGAGCGGCGTCGCTTCCGGCCGCACATCACGGTTGCTCGCCTGCGTCGCGGGGGGCTAGGGCGCCGCTCGAGTGCCGAGCGATCGGCTCGCGACGGCCTCGAGCAGTCGCTTCCCGCGACGCCGCGGCTCAGCTTCGCGCCGCAGGCGGTCGTGCTCTACCGCTCGTGGCTCTCGCGCGAGGGCGCCAGCTACGAGGCGCTCGCCAGCAGCGAGCTCGCGCCGGCCGGACGCTGAGCAGGCTCTGGACGGCTCAGTCTTCGCTGTCGACTTCGCAGCTGAAGCTCGAGCCGTCGCTGCCCGATGTTTCGCAGGGCTGTTCGCCCGCCGCGGCGGCGCAGCCGGATTCTTCTTCTTCGCATTCGGTGGCGGTCGAGCTCGATTCGGCTTCGCTTGAGACGGGGCACACGAGGCTGTTGCCCTTGCGCGAGGCCGTCGGCGTCGCGCCGTTTTCGCATTCCGGTTCGGAGCCATCGCGGCAGGAGAAGGTCCCGTCGGTGCCGCGCACGGGTGTCTGGCCGCTTTCACAGTGCGCCGGCTGGACCGAAGCGGAGGCGGGGACGCTCGTCTGGGAGGTGTTGTTGCCGGGTGCGTGCTTGGCGTGGTGTCTGCTCGAGTGATGCTTCCTCTTGCCCCGCCGCGAGGACCGCGGGCAGGTGCGGGCGTGTTTAGTCTTTGCCTGACTCGTGGGGGTCGAGCACGCCTTGCGTGTCTGAGCGAGCGTCTGGGCGGGCCCCAGGAGCGTCACGAGCAGCGCAAGCAGCGCCAGCGCAAGCGTAAGGGCTGTGGTGAGACGGGCGGACGGGCGGACGGTCATGGGAGAGGGAGCACAACGAGCTGGGGACTTGTCATGTATCGGCAACCCGGGCCCTCCGCAAGAGTCCCGCGCCGGGCCTGTGGACGGGTGAGCGCCGCTGTGGGTGGCTCAGCGGACGAGGCCGACCCGGCGCAGGGGGCGCAAGCGGAATACGAACAACTGTTCCGTCCGCAGCGCCGTCTAGCTTCTCCAGTCCATTTCGAACAGGAGGAGTCAGACCATGTCCGTGACCGACCAGGAGAAGGCCGCGAAGGCGCGCGACGCCGCCCTTCAGGGCGCGCTCACACAGATCGAGCGGGAGTTCGGCAAGGGCACGGTCATGCGCATGGGCGACGAGGGTGCCCAGGTGCGCTGCGACGCGATCCCGACCGGCGCGCTGTCCCTCGATCTGGCACTCGGGATCGGCGGCGTGCCCCGGGGACGCATCGTCGAGGTGTTCGGCCCGGAGTCATCGGGCAAGACGACGATGATCTACCACGTGCTCGCCGAGGCGCAGAAGCTCGGCGGCGTGTGCGCGTTCATCGACGCCGAGCACGCGATGGACCCTCTGTACGCGAAAGAGATCGGCGTCGACATCGACGAGCTGCTCGTCTCCCAACCCGACTACGGCGAGCAGGCCCTGGAGATCGCGGACATGCTGGTGCGCTCGGGCGCCGTGGACGTGGTCGCGATCGACTCGGTGGCGGCGCTCACCCCGAAGGTCGAGCTCGAGGGGCAGATGGGCGACCAGACGGTCGGCGCGCAGGCGCGCATGATGTCGCAGGCGATGCGCAAGCTCGCCGGCAACCTGAACCGCACGCAGACGCTGTGCATCCTCACCAACCAGATCCGCGAAAAGGTCGGCGTGATGTTCGGCTCGCCCGAGACCCAGCCGGGCGGTCGCGCGCTGAAGTTCTACGCCTCCCAGCGGCTCGACATCAGGCGCATCGAGACGCTCAAGGACGGCACCGAGGCGGTCGGCAACCGTGTGCGCGTGAAGGTGGTCAAGAACAAGGTCGCCGCGCCGTTCCGTCAAGCCGAGTTCGACATCGAGTTCGGCAAGGGCATCTCCACCGCTGGCTGCCTGATCGACCTCGGCCTCGAGCACAACATCGTCTCCAAGTCGGGCTCGTTCTTCTCCTACGGCAACGACCGTCTCGGCCAGGGGCGCAGCAACGCCAAGGCGTATCTCGAGGAGAACCCTGCGGTGGCGAAGGAGATCGAAGACAAGATTTATGCGACGCTCGGCCTGGGCAAGGACCTGGTGACGCCGATCGACCGTGACAAGAGCGTTGAGATCCCACCGATCGCCAGTGAACCGGCGGTTGCCGCGGCGTAGAGGCCGCTCAGCGCGGCGCCACGCGCAACAGCACGGTGCTGTCGCCAGGCACGTCGGCACTAATCGTGCCGCCGGTCGAGCTCGTGGTGTGCGTCCAGACGTTACGCAGCGTGTAGCTGGTGGCTGCCGGCAGGCCGATGGCGCGCGCGTTCGTCGTGATGAAGGCGGCGCTCGAGCCACGGTTCAGCAGCGCGACGGCGCGTGAGCCGTCGCTGAGCGGCTTGACCCACACCTGACCATTGCCAGAGGTGGACAGCAGCGTGCCCTGGATGCCGGCTGGGTCCTGGTCGACGGCGATCACTTCGCTGTTCTCGACCGCCTGCAGGCTCGCAGAGCTGATCTTCGTGAGATCGTCGCTGATCATCAGCGGCGCGGCGAGCATCGCCCACATACTGAACTGCGAGCGGAACTGGGTCGCGGACATCCCCTGGTCGGGGCCGAGATAGTCAGGGTCGTTCCAGTGCCCGGGACCGGCCGCCTGCGGCGCCGCGGCGTCCGCGTCCATGTTGCGCAGCACGTCCGCGAACGGCACGTTGCCTGGCAGTCCCACGTCGGTGTCCGTACGCCAACTGTTACCGACGGTCGGGCCGAAGCTGTAGGAGGAGAAGGCCGATTCGTCCACGATGGGACGACCTTCGCCGTACTGTTCGGGCTGCAGGAAGTCGCAGATCGACAGCAGCATCGGCCGGTGGCTCGCGTTGGCGAGGATCGCTGCGTGGAACTGCGAGTAGGCACTCGCGGGGTTCAGGTGGTATTCCGCGCCGCCGCAGAAGTCGACCTTGACCGCGTCAAAGCCCCACGCGGCGAACGTGTTGACGTCCTGCTGGTAATGGCCGTAGCTGCCCTGTCCCGCGCCACCGCACCCGTTCGGGCCGGCGTCGGTGTAGAGCCCGACGAGAAAGCCGGCGGCGTGCAGCGTCCTGGTCAGCCACGCCAGCCCGTGTGGCCACTGCCTGGAGCTGACGGTGATCTGCCCGGCGGCGTTGCGCGACCCGTGCCACCAGCCGACGTCGAGCCACACGTAGCGGTAGCCACGGCGCTCGAGGCCGAGCGCGTCGAGCTGGCTCGCCTCCCGGAGGATCGTTGACTCGCTGTAGTTGCCGCCAACCGCGAAGTAGGTGTCCCAGCCCATGTACGGCGTCGCGGCCAGCACGCTTCTGGCCGCGACGCTCGCGGGTCGCGCCTGGCTGGTCTGCGTCGTCACGAGTGACAACACGAGCGCCGTCAGCAGCGCCGCAGCCATGCGCGAGCAGCTAGCCGCGTCGCGTGGCATGCGTGGACGCGCCGTGAGCGCCGTTGCTCAGCGTCACCAGCTGCTGGGCGAGCTGGCCTTCGATCACACCGATGATCGTTCCGGTCACGGTGAGGTCGGCGGTGAAGTGGTGCTCCCGTGCGAGCAGGCGCCGTCCAGTTGTGCCGAGCGCGGCGGCGACGGTCGCGTGCGTCCCTCGCCCGAGCCGCAGCCGCACGCTCACGAGCGTGACCGTGCGGTGGCCCAGCCCCGCGCTCTTGCGCGCGCGCCGTGTGCGCGCGGCGACCGCGACGATCTTCCCGCCGCTCAACGTCTCCGCGGCCGTCAGCCGTAGCAAGACGTTGCAGGTCCCACTCGCCTGACTCGAGCACGACACCGGCACGATCAGCTTGCCGCTCCTGAAGCCGGCCCTTCCGATCGCCGTCTCTCCTGCCGACACAGGCACGCCGCCGACGGGAATCGTCACGAATGCGCTCTTCGCGGTGGCGCTGCCGCCGCCGTCGGTCGCCGTCACCTGGCACTGGAGGTGATGGCCGGTGTCCTGGCCTTTGACCGTGTACGTCGAGCTGATTGCTCCGGGGATCGGGATCAAATCGCGAAGCCACGCGTAGGTCAGCTGTGCGGTGGTGCCTGAGGGTGTGCCTGCGTGGCACGTCAGGTGCTGCCCGTTGGCGGGCGTGCCCGAGATTGTCGGGTTCGGATGGACGATCGCCACCGACGAGTTGACGGCCGTCGTGAATGCTTCGTCGGCTCCCACCGTGGTGCCGGATGGGCTGGTGGCGGTGACGCGATAGTGGTAGGTGGTGTTCGCGGCGAGGCCCGCGATCTGCGCCGAGACGCTCTGTGCGCCACCGAGCGCGGTCGGCAGTACGCTGCACGGGATCGCCTGCACGTAGGCGACCGACGTCCCGTATTCGAACGCGCACGCGCCCAGCACGGCGTCGTTGGGGTTGACCACTCCTGCGAGCGTCGCGCCCGCGTCGGTGACTTCGGTCGGCTTGACGGTCGTCGCTTCCGGCGCGGGGACCCTGCCACCAACGACGTTTCCGAACGTGCTGACCGCCATGCAGAACCCGCCAGCCAGGCAGGACACACCGGTGAGGGCGCTCGACCCTGCGCTAGAGGGACTCCACACCGGGATCGCCCCCGCGGGGGCGTCGCTTGCTCGTGCCTGGCCGTGGCTGTCGACGGCGACGCACAGCCCCGTCGGCGCGCAGGAGACTGCGGTCAGGTGTTCGCCGTCAATCAGCGTGTGGCTCCACGTCGGCGCCGAAGAGCCGGGATCTGCGCTCGCGAGCGCGTGTCCACCGTGATCGACGGCGACACACGTGCCGCTCGCCGAGCACGAGACGGCGACAAGTTCTTCGGAATCGAGCTTCTGTTCGGACCATGTCGCCGTCGGCGTGGTCGTGGAAAGCACGTCACCGGTGCTGTCGACGGCCACGCAAAGCGTCTGCGACCCGCATGAGACTGCGAGCAGGTGACCCGGGTGGCTGCTCGCGAGCGCCCAGCCGCCGCTCGCAGGGCTCGTTGTCGTGAACACGCTGCCCGATTCATTTACAGCGACGCACAGACCGGCGCTCGGACAGGAGATGCCGGTGAGGTCGCCTCCGCCGGGGATCGAGGACGGCGACGGGTTGCCGCTCACCCATGCTTTGCCAGCGCTATCGACTGCCACGCACGGGCCGCCCGGGACGCATGAGACCGCGTTTAGCGTTTGACCGGGGTCGTTTATTGTGCGGCTCCATTCCGGGCTCGGGCTCGTGGGGTTGAAGGTGCTGAACCCTGTTCCTTCGTGGTTGACCGCGACGCACAGGGATTCAGAGGCGCACGAGACGGCGCTTGGGGGGCTGCCGGGAATCGCCGCCGAAGACCACGTAAGCGTGGCAGCGGCCTGCGCGCTCGAGGACGCGAGCGGACCACACGGCAACAGGAACAGCGCCAGCGTGGCACCGAGAACGCGCCCGCGGTGTCGGCGAGTCGGCGGTGGACACGCTCCAGTCATGTCTCTCACACCATTCATACCTGTCGTCCGATCTCGTATGGCGGGCAGAGGCTCCTTGTTGGACGGCAACCCGGCTGGCGCCCGGGTGTTGCGGTCCCGGCGCGTCGCGGGTCCGCTCCGAGGACGCCGCATCCCGCGCCCGGCGTCGCCAACGTGGGGCCGGCGTCGTCTTGGGCGCGACGGTGATCGACCGTACACAGCCGGCGCCACGGGCGCAACCCGCGGCCGTCGCGCGCTAGCTCGATGCGGGCCCTACTCTTCCAGGAGCCCTGCGGGACCTTTGAACGATGGATTCAACTCCCAATAGACAATTGCGCTACCACCTCACGACGTTCGGATGTCAGATGAACGAGCACGACTCCGAGCGGATGAAGGGGATGCTGGAGGCGCTCGGCTACGTCGAGGCGTCCGCGCGTGCGGACGCCGACCTGATCCTGTTCAACACCTGCTCGATCCGCGAGACCGCCGACAGCCGTTTCCTTGCGCACCTCGGCGAGGCCAAGCGGCTCAAGCGCGAGCAGCCGCAGCGGATCGTCGGAGTCGGCGGCTGCTGGGCGCAGTCGGTCAAGGAGGAGGTGTTCGAACGCTTCCCGTTCGTCGACGTCGCCTTCGGCCCAGGTCAGGTGCACAGGCTCGCCGAGTTCCTCACCAGCGACTCGATCACAGCACAGGGCTTCTTCGAGTTCGAGGGCTTCACCGGCCACCTGCCCGCGCATCGCGAGCGCGCCTATCAGGGGTGGGTGCAGATCAGCGTCGGCTGCAACTGCGCGTGCTCCTACTGCATCGTCCCCTCGACGCGCGGGCGCGAGGTCAGCCGCGCGCCGGGCGAGCTGGTTGCGGAGGTGCAGGCGATGGCCGACGATGGTGTGAAGGAGGTGACGCTCCTCGGACAGAACGTCAACTCATACGGACGCGACCTGCGCCAGCGGACGAGCTTTGCCGAGCTGCTCGGCCTGCTCGACGGCATCGACGGCATCGAGCGCATCCGCTACACGAGCCCGCACCCGAAGGACATGCGCGAGGACGTCATCCGTGCGCACGCCGAGCTCGCCAGCGTGTGCGAGCACATCCACCTGCCGCTGCAGTCGGGCTCGAGCCGGATCCTGAAGGCGATGCGCAGAACCTACGACCGTGCCCGCTACCTCGATCGCGTCGCGATGATCCGCGAGCACGTACCCGACACCTCGTTAACGACCGACATCATCGTCGGTTTCCCCGGCGAGACCGACGAGGACTTCCGCGAAACGCTAGAGGTCGTCGAGCAGGTCGGCTACGACAGCGCGTTCACGTTCATCTTCTCCCCGCGCCGAGGCACGCAGGCGGCCACGATCACCGACGGCGTCGTGCCGCACCCGGTGAAGGTCGCGCGCATGGAGCAGCTGGTTGATCTCGTCCAGCTCAAGGCGCGCGAGCGCGCACAGCGTTTCGTCGGGCGCACGCTCGAGGTGCTCGTCGAAGGCCAGTCGCGAACAGACCCTGAGCGCCTGCGCGGACGCACCCGCCACAACAAGGCGGTCAACTTCGTCGGCCTGGCAGCGCCTGGCGAGCTGATCGAGGTCGAGATCGTACGCGCCACCAGCCAGACGCTCTCAGGTGAGGAGCGTCTGCTCGCACGCGCGAGCGCGTGAGCCGATGAGAATCCGCGCGGCGGTGCTCGAGGAGTTCGCAAGGCCGCTGGTCGTACAGGAGGTCGAGCTCGCAGAGCCGGGTCCAGGCGAGGTGCTCGTGCGACTGGTGGCTTGCGGCGTGTGTCACACCGACATGTACACCGCCTCGGGGGTCGACCCGTCGGGGTACGCCCCGACGGTGCTGGGCCACGAGGGTGCGGGAATTGTCGAGCGCTGTGGCGAGGACGTCTCGCTCCTACGCGAGGGCGACCACGTCGTCACGCTCTTCTCGCCGCAGTGCGGCGAGTGCGTGCACTGCGTCAGCCCGCTGACCAACCTGTGTCTGGCGATCCGCGAGCAGCAGAACCTGGGCTACCTGCCCGATGGCACCACGCGTCTGTCGCGGGGCGGCGAGCCGCTGCGCCACTTCATGGGCACCTCGACGTTCGCCGAGTACACCGTGATGCCGCAGATCGCGCTCGCGCGCGTCGATCGCGAGGCGCCGCTCGACCGGGCGTGCCTGTTCGCGTGCGGCCTGTCCACGGGGCTGGGCGCGGCGATCAAGACGGCAGCAGTCGCCCCCGGCTCGACGTGCGTGGTGTTCGGCGCCGGAATGGTCGGCCTGGGAGCCGTCGCGGGCTGTCGGCTGCAGGGCGCCGAGCGGATCGTGTGCGTCGACCTCTCGCGCGAGCGGCTCGAGCTCGCAACTGGCCAGGGCGCCACCGACGTGGTGATCGGCGGTCCGGAAACGGTCGCCCGGATCCTTGAGATGACGGGCGGCTTCGGCGCCGACTACACCTTCGAGGCGACCGGCAACGTCGCGGTGATGCGTGAAGCCGTCGAGGCGGCGCGCATGGGCTGGGGGCTGTGCACGGTGTGCGGCGTCGCCGGTCGCGGCGAGACGCTTGATGTTGTGCCGCGCCTGCTGATCACCGGCAGGCGCGTGTGCGGCTCCTCCTTCGGAGGTCTCAAGGGACGCGAGGACGTGCCGATGCTCGTTCGCCGCTATCTCGACGGGGACATCGACGTCGACCCGTTCATCTCCCACCGCCTGTCGCTCGATGAGGTCAACCACGGCTTCGAGCTGATGGAGGCGCAGGACGGCATCCGCAGCGTGATCGAGCTGTGAATCGCGCGTGACCGCCAGCGTTGAGCGCTCGGCGACGAGCGCGCGCCACGCGATTTGACTGCGTGGACGGGGGTCTCGCCCAAACCCCCGCCCACGCTGTCCTGTTACCGGTGGCGCCGGCCTGAGATCACTGGACGCTGGCTCCGGGTGGAGGCCCGGTATAGCCTGAGCCCGAGTTGGAGCCGCTCGAGCCGGAGCCCATGTTCGGACACGGTTTACCTCCGGATTTGCTCGATTTCTGGGGAGTCGGCGGCGCGGTCGAAGAGCTCGTCGAACTAGACGCGCTCGGCGCGGTTGTTGCCGGCGTGGTGGCCGCGCTCGTTGTGCTCGCCGTCGTCGATGGCGCAGCCGAGGCGCTCGCGATGCCCGCGGCCGCGGCGCCGGTTGCAAGTGCGCCCGCGACCATGGTCGCGCCGAGCATTCTGGAGATGGTCATTGGATCGAACCTCCTGGAGTCGATTGATGGGGTGTGCGACCATCGTGCGCGCTGTCGCTAAGCCGCAGGGCAGGTGGACGTAGGGGGTTCGTAAGGGACCGGTGCGGCGCCTGTCCGGCGCCTATGCGAACATATGTTCGTGCGCTGGAGCAACCTGACGCTCGACGACGACGAGCAGCGGCAGCTGCCGGGCTACCGGGACCCCGCCTCGGTCCGTCGTTTCGACGCTCCCGAGGCGCTCGACATGCGCTTTTACGAGGTTCATGCCAAGTCGGTGCTGAACCGCGTGCCCAAGCAATCGCAGATGCCGTTCCGCTGGACGATCAATCCGTACAGGGGCTGCAGTCATGCGTGCTCCTACTGCGTCCATCCCGGGACTCGCATCCTGATGGCCGACGGCCGCGCGAAGAGGATCGCCGAGCTTGAGGTCGGCGACGCGATCTACGGGACGACGCGCCAGGGCGCCTACCGACGTTTTGTCGCAACAGAAGTGCTCGATAAGTGGTCGAGCATCAAGCCTGCCTTCGCCGTCGAGCTCGAAGACGGCACCGAGCTGATCGCGAGCGCGGATCATCGCTTCCTCACGGGTCGGGGCTGGAAGCACGTCATCGGAGCCGAGTCCGGACCCTTGCAGCGCCCGCACCTGACCGTGAACAACAAGCTGCTCGGTCCGGGCGGTTGCGTAGACGCGCCAGTCCTCGACGCGGACTACAGGCGAGGGTACCTCTGCGGTGTCATTCGTGGAGACGGGCAGCTTGGCTCCTACCTCTACGAACGGCCCGGCCGGGCGTTGGGCGCGGTACACCGATTTCGTCTAGCCCTCGCTGACACCGAGGCGCTGGATCGTGCCAGCGAGTATCTCGCCTGCTTTGGCGTGGCCACGACCGAGTTCGCGTTCGCTAAGGCCGCCGGCAATCACAGAGCGATAACAGCGATACGAACGCAGACACGAGACAACGTGGAGCACATCAGCGAGTTGATCGGCTGGCCGATCCTGCCCAGCTTGTCTTGGATCCGGGGCTTCCTCGCCGGCATCTTCGATGCAGAGGGTTCATGCCACGGGCATGTCATGCGTATTGCCAACACCGACCCAGAGATCCTCGGCTGGATCCGGGTCGCGCTTGCTCGCCTCGGCTTCGACTACGCCGTCGAGCCGATCTCACGCGCCGATAATGGCCTGACCACCATTCGCCTGCGCGGCGGCCTCCCCGAGAGGATGCGCTTCTTCCTCGGCACCGACCCCGCGATCACGCGCAAGCGCACGATCGAGGGAAGCGCCCTCAAGACATCCAGCAAACTGGGGGTCACGTCGATCCGACCTCTCGGCATGACGATGCGCCTCTACGACATCACCACGGGCACAGGCGACTTCATCGCCAACGGCGTGGTGAGCCACAACTGCTTCGCCCGCCCGACCCACAAGTACCTCGACTTCAACCCAGGCCGCGATTTCGAGCGCGAGATCGTCGTCAAGGTCAATGCGCCAGAGGTCCTGCGGGTCGAGCTGGCGCGACCGTCGTGGAAGCGCGAACACGTGGCGCTGGGAACGAACACCGACCCCTACCAGTGGGTCGAGGGTCGCTACAAGCTGATGGTCGGCATCTGGGAAGCCCTGCGCGACGCCGCCAACCCATGCTCGGTGCTGACGAAGTCGCCGCTGCTGCTTCGCGACCTGCCGCTGATGCTCGAAATCACGCAGCGCGCCAGTTTCAGCGCGTGCCTCTCGATTCCGACGCTCGACGAGAAGGCCTGGCGGGCGACCGAGCCGCACACGCCAAGCCCGCGCGCGCGCCTGGAGGCGGTGGCCGAGCTCAACGCCGCGGGCATCCCGACCGGGGTGCTGATCGCCCCGTTGATGCCGGGCATCAACGACGCACCCCACCAGGTCGAGCCGCTGCTGGAGCTCGCGGCCGAGGCCGGCGCGACGAGCATCGCCGGGGTAGCCCTGCACCTGCGCGGCGAGGTGCGCACCGTGTTCATGGACTGGCTGCGCTCGCAGCGTCCCGACCTGGTGGCGCGATATGAGGAGCTCTACCGGCGCCGCGCCTACGCGCCGCCCGAGGAACGTGCCCGGCTCTCAGCGCTGGTGCGCCGCGGCGGCGCTCCCGGCGCGTTCTGGCGGAGCCGCCGACGCGGCGGCGACGATCCAGTCAGTGATGACGCGGCGCCCGCGCAGCGCTCGCATCAGGAGAGCCTGTTCTGAGGCTCCAGCCCGGTGAGCCGAAACCGGGGTTCTCCCCTACGGGTCGCGTCGTACCCGCGACATCGAGGACGCGTTGGTCGTATGCTGCCGATTGAGCTGCGTTCAGGTGGGTAGGGGGTCGTGTCAGGACGAACGCGGCATGCGGCGGCAGGCGCCGCCGACATTGGCGTAGTCGTGGCTGTAGTCCGGTCTTCGAGGCTTGGAGGTGGAACGCATGAAAGCGAGACGACTCTCGATATTAATCGCGGCGCTCCCCTTCGTATGCGCGCCGGCAGCACTTGCGGATACGTCGGTCACGGACCGCCTCGCGGACAACGGCTCGGCGATCGAAGTCACCTCCGAGCCCGCAGGCACCACGGCGTTGCACATCGCCGTGATGAGCGATCTAGCTGGAGATGAAATCCGCTACCTGAACATCCCGGCCACGCAGACGACCTACACGCCGGCGGCGGGCGCACCCGTGGTGGACATGCAGGCGCTCGGAGCCGACGGCACGATTGGAGGCTGGAGCGGTCGGCTCCAGACGACTGCGCCAGCGAGCCAGGAAGAAGCTCAGGAAGAAGAAGGACAGGAAGTCGGCCTGGCAGACCCGGCGGAAGAACTTGCTGAAACCCAAGAAGACGGCGAAGAACTCGCGCCAGGCGCGGTGGCAAAGACGCATACGAAACACCACCGACATCGCAAACGAGAACGCATCGAAGCGGAACGCGCGGCAAAACAACGCGCTGAAGAAGAAAACACGGGAGAAAACACGGAAGAACTGCAAGCTCCCGGCTCGATGGTGGTCGGGGTCGACTCCGGCGGCTGGGGCGGAAGCTCGACCTTCTCCGACCTGGCGAACGGCGGCATCCACTACGTACGCACCTCCAGCTCGGATGCAGGACGCGTCGAGCCCGAAGGTAGCGCCGCCGGCGTTCACATCGCGAGCGTCATCTTCGGCACGGAAGGCGCGATCGGGGCGCTGTCGCCGGGTGGCTACGCCGCGGAAGTCGAGTCCTACTTCAAGAAGTACGGTCTCGCCGGCGGCCTCACGGCGGAAGTGCTGAACGAGCCCGGCAACGACGTGTTCTGGAGCGACCCCACCGACTACAGCGCGTACGCTGCGCTGGCTAAGGCTGTCCACGAAGCGCTCGCGACGCTGCCGGTCCAGTCCCGTCCCGCGGAGCTGTGCTCGTGGGACGGGGGCGAGGCCAGCCCCGACCCCGACAAAAAGTGGGGACAGGGGATCAGGGCCGCCGGTGCGCTGCCCTACTGCGACGGGGTCACGGTCCATCCCTATGGAGGCAAGACCGGTGGCGACGGTGGCCCACTCGGAGGTCGCAGCGACGTAGAACTGGCGCACAGCGAATCGGGCAAGCCGGTGTACGTCACCGAGATCGGCTGGCCAACCGCCGCCGGCCAGCCGCCGACGGGCGACAGCCAGCAGTGGACCGAAGCGCAGCAGGCGGCGAACATCACCGGGTTCATGCGTTGGGCGGCGGGCACCGGCTACGTACCGATGGTGATCTATTTCAACTACGTGGACTACGGCAGCAACGACTTCTACGGAATCGAGACGGCACAACGCAAGCACAAGCTCGGGTTCTCGGCGCTCGCCGAAGCGAGCGCCGAGTGGTGAGCGGCCGCCGCCGGCGCGTCACGCTGCGCGGGCATGCGGCGCGCGAGTCGCGCCCATACGCCTGGTGAGCGCGACCCCTGCTGCGGCGCTCACGAGCTCGCCCTCCCCGCGCCAGAGCGTGCCGCCGCCGATCATCGCGCTGTTCGGGCCGACCGGCGTCGGCAAGACCGCCGTCGCTGTGGCGCTCGCCGAGCTGCTGCGCGCGCGCGGCGAGGAACCGGTGGCGGTCTCCGCCGACGCTCTGCAGGTCTACGCCGGACTCGGGATCCTGACCGGCGCGGCGACGCCGGCGGAGCAGGCGCGCCTGGAGCACCGTCTGGTCTCCTTCTTGCCGCTCGACGCGAAGTTCAGCGTCGGCCAGTACGCGGAGCTCGCCCACGCCGAGATCGACGATCTGCTCGCCGCAGGCAGGCGCCCGCTCGTCGTGGGCGGCACCGGCCTGTACCTGCGCGCGGCGCTAACCAACCTCAGTCTGCGCCCACCACCGCCGGAGGGGGTGCGCGAGCGCTGGACGGCGGAGCTCGAACGCTCAGGGGCACCCGCCCTGCATGCGAGGCTCGCCGCTCTCGCACCGTGGGCGGCGGCCGAGATCGAGCCGAACGACCGCCAGCGGGTGGTGCGCGCGTTGGAGCTGCTCGACCTCGGCGAGCTAGAGCCACCGGACGAGCCGTCGCAGCTGTGGAGCGAGGAGCTGCGCCAGCCCACGCTGCTCGCCGGGTTGACGATGGAGCGCGAGGCGCTCTATGCCGCGATCGACGCCCGTGTCGAGGGCATGCTCGGCGCGGGCGCTCGCGAGGAGGTGCTGCAGGCGCACGCGGCCGGAGCCTCCGAGACGGCCCGTAAGGCGCTCGGCTTCGACGAGCTGCTGAGCGGCGACGTCGAGGCGATGAAGCGGCGCACCCGCAACTACGCAAAGCGCCAGCTCACCTGGATGCGCAAGCTGGCGGCGGTGCGCGTGATCGACGTCACCGGCCGCGACCCGGTCGCGGTCGCGCGCGAGATCCTCCACGCTACGCCTGACTTAGACTGCGGCGACTGATGGCGGGCGTGAAATTCGAGAAGTGGCAGGCGCTCGGCAACGACTACCTGATCCTCGAGCGCGACAAGCTGCCGTTTGAGCTGACGCCGGCGCGCGTGCGCGCGCTTTGCGCAGAGCACTTCGGCGTGTTCGCCGACGGCGTGCTGCTGCTCTCCTCGCCAGCCGACCCCGCGCACGTGGCCGACCTGCGCATCTTCAACCCCGACGGCAGTGAGGCTGAGCTGTCGGGCAACGGCGCGCGCGAGGCGATCCTCTACCTGCGCCGTCGCGGCTGGACCGAAGAGGATGCCTTCACGATCAACACGCTCGCCGGCGAGCTGCGCCCGACGATCACCGGTGCCGATACGTGCCGTGTGGACATGGGGCGCGCGAGCCTGCGCTCGTCCGACTACCCCGGAGGGCCGCCAGACGGCCGCGGCACGGTCAGCGCCGGGGGACGAGAGTGGAGCTTCCGCCACGTCTCGATCGGCAACCCGCAGTGTGCGATCCGCGTCGACTCGGTCGCCGAGCTCGATGCGCTTGACCTCGGTGCGATCGGTCCCGGAATCGAAGGCGCACAGCTCTTTCCAAACCGCACGAACGTCTCGTGGTACACGGAGCTCGAGCCGCGCTCACCCAGCTACGCGCCCGACGGGCCGTACGAAACCGGCATCCGCGCACGGATCTTCGAGCGCGGGGTGGGGGAGACACTGTCTTCTGGAACCGGCGCAACCGGTGCAGCCATCGCGCATGTGCTCGAGGGCGGCGCGGCGAGCGCTGCCGCGACGGCTCTGCGCGTCGGGGCAGGCGCGCTCGTGACCGTGGAACTCGACGGCGGCGAGCTCGAAGTCGAGGTCCTAGAGGACCTGCGCGTCAACCTGACAGGCTGGGCGCGGCCCGTGTTCGCGGGCCGGCTGAGCGAGGAGTTCGAAAAGGAGCTGCATGAAACCGAGTAAGCGCCTCGAGCGTATCCCGCCCTATGCGTTCGCCCAGCTGGAGCGCAAGATCGCGGAGAAGCGCGCGGCGAGAGTGGACGTGATCAGCCTCGGCATCGGCGACCCCGACCGCCCAACGCCGCCGCTGATCGTGGAGGCGATGCAGGAGGCGGTGAGCGAGCCCGAAACGCATCGCTATCCCACGAACCGAGGTCGCGAGGACTTCAGGGGCGCGGTACGCGACTTCTACGAGCGCCGCTTCGACGTGAAGCTCGATCCCGCGAACGAGATCATCCCCGCGATCGGCGCCAAGGAGGCGATCTTCAACCTCAACCTCGCGTTCCTCGATCCCGGCGACTACGCGCTTGCGGCCGACCCCGGCTATCCGGTGTACACCGGCGGTCCGTGGCTTGCCGGCGGGGAGCCTGTGCTCATGGCGCTGCAGCCCGAGCACGGCTTCGTTCCCGACCTGGGCGCGATCGACGAGGACGTCGCGCGGAGGTCGAAGCTGATGTTCCTGAACTACCCCAACAACCCCACCGGCGCGGTCGTCCCCGAGGGGTTCTTCCAGCGCGTCGTGGAGTTCGCGCGCGCATACGAGATCCTCGTCGTGCACGACAACGCCTACTCGGAGATCGTCTTCGACGGATACCAAGCGCCGTCGTTCCTGGAGACGCCCGGCGCGAAGGATGTCGGCATCGAGGTGTTCTCGCTGTCCAAGGGCTACAACATGACCGGCTGGCGCTGCGCCGTGGTAGTTGGAAATGCGGAGGCGCTCGAGACCTACTGGCGACTGAAGACGAACATCGACTCCGGCCTGTTCGAGGCCGTCCAGCTGGCCGGTGTGGCGGCGCTGTCTCCGGACGCCGACGCCGAGGTCGCCTCGATGAACGAGCTCTACCGGCGCCGGCGCGACCTCGTCTGCGAGGCGCTGCGCGGTATCGGCGTGAACGTGCGCCCACCGCACAGCACGATCTACGTGTGGGCGCCCATTCCCGAGGGCTTTGACAGCTCGGAGGCCTACTGCGAGCACGTGCTGGAGCGCACCGGCGTCGTGCTGACGCCGGGCGCTGTCTACGGTCCCGCCGGCGAGGGCTGGTTTCGCATCTCGCTGACCACGCCCGACGAGCGCCTCTTGGAGGCCGTGGAGCGGCTGGGCACGCTTGGCGGCTGAGGCTCGGGCGCACAATGCCCGCATTCGTGACGCTGGTTCACTTTTCATAACACCGCTGAGGTGGCCGCTGGTCCTAGACTTGGGTGTGAATGGATCGAAGCCGTAACGGTCGCAGTGCCGTCACACCAAAACCAGCCGACTGGCCCGGCAATGGGGGGCAGCCTTCGCAGCGCGCGCGTCAGCGCGCGTTCTGTATCGCGGCGCTGCCCGAGGGCGAGGATCTGGCGGAGTTGGCCGAGCTGCTGCGCACGGCGGGCGTCGCGGTCGTGGGGGAGATGGTCCAGCGTCGCGAGCAGCCGCACCCGAACACGTACCTCGGGCCGGGCAAGGTCGCCGAGGCGAAGGCTGCGGCGCTCGCGAGCGACGCCAACGTAATCGCCTGCGATGACGAGCTGAGTGCGCGCCAAGAGCGCAACCTCGAGGAGGCGCTCGGCCTGCCGGTGGTCGACCGCACGACTGTCATCCTCGACATCTTCGCCTCGCACGCGAACAGCGCCGAGGGCAAGCTGCAGGTCGAGCTGGCCCAGCTCGAGTACAACCTCGCGCGCATGCGCGGCCTGTGGAGCCACCTGGAGCGACTGGGCGGCGGCATCGGCACGAGGGGTCCCGGTGAGACGCAGATCGAGACGGATCGAAGGCTCGCGCGCGATCGGATCGCGGTTCTGCGTCGGCGCCTTGAGCACGTGAAGGGCACCCGCGCTGTGCAGCGCGCCGAGCGCGAGCGCGCGGCGCTGCCTACGATCGCGCTCGTCGGCTACACCAACGCGGGCAAGTCGACGCTTCTGAACGCGCTGACCGGCTCGGACGTCGGCGTGCGCGACAGGCTGTTTCACACGCTCGATCCGACCACGCGAACGCTCAAGCTCGGCGGGCGCACCCACCTCTTGACGGACACCGTCGGCTTCATCAGCAAGCTGCCCCACCAGCTGGTGGACGCGTTCGGCGCGACGCTCGAGGAGACCAGTCGCGCCGAGCTGCTCGTCCACGTGATGGACGCTTCCGCGTCGGAGTCGCAGCTCGAGATCATGCAGCGCTCGGTCGAGGCAACGCTCGAGGAGATCGGCGCCGGCGAGCGCCCGCGGCTGCTGGTCCTGAACAAGATCGACCTGCTCGACACGGACGCACGCGAGGAGCTGCGCTTCCGCCACCCCGAGGCGGTGCTTGTCAGCGGGGTAACAGGCGAGGGCTTGACCGACCTGGAGGAGCGCCTCGAGCATGAGCTGGCGCACACGCTGCGCCCGCTGGACCTGCTAGTGCCGTATGCCGATGGTGGCAGTCTCGCCGAGCTCCACCAGCTCGCCGGCGACGTCAGCCGTGAGGACACCGCCGAGGGCGTGCGCGTTCATGCGCTGGTCCCGGCGCGGCTCGCCGAGCGCTTTGCGCGGTTTGCGGTTGCGCCCTCCACGTAGCCACTGCGTGCGATGTCCAAGGAGCCCACGACGCTCGACCTCGCACTGCTCACGCAGTGGTTGACAGTGGCAGTCGGAAACGTGCGGGACACTGAGCCCGACATGAGCCTCTTTGCTGCGAACGCGGTCTGGGACATGTCCCAGGGTGGGGCCGAGGTGATTGAGGGGCATGAGGCAATACGCTCGTTCTTCGAGCAGTGGTTGGGGACATACGACGAGTGGGGGCAAGAGGTCGAGGAGATTCAAGATCTAGGCAACGGTGTGGCCTTCGCCGTCCTCCTCCAGCGTGCCCGGCCCGCCGGAAGCAGCGCGTGGGTCGAGTTCCGTGACGCGCGTGTGCTGCTCCTCGCGGACGGACTTATCGCGCGGGTGAATGCGTTCGTTGACATAGGCGAGGGCCGCAGCGCCGCCGAACGGCTTGCGCAGGAACGGGGATAGGCGATGTCGCGGGAGAACATGAGGTTGATTGAGCACGCGATCGCGGCGATCAACGTGAGGGACATCGAGGGCTATCTCGCCTGCTGCACCGAGGACGTCAAGTTGGAGACGCCAGTGGCGGCCGTTGGAGGGGTGTACGAAGGAATCGACGGCATCAGGCGTTTCTTTACGGA
The DNA here is from genome assembly GCA_963737025.1 of uncultured Solirubrobacteraceae bacterium. Classification (GTDB taxonomy): domain Bacteria; phylum Actinomycetota; class Thermoleophilia; order Solirubrobacterales; family Solirubrobacteraceae; genus Palsa-744. Next base: position 266,426 of record CAVTRA010000002.1, on the reverse strand, counting down.
CATCGAGGACGCCGGACCCGATTTCCGGATCGAGCTCGACGGCGTGGAAGAGGTCGATAGCAACCGGGTGATCGCGTTCATGCGCTTTAGCTCCACGGGCCGAGTCAGCGGCATTCCCTTGGGAGCGCCTCAAACCAACGTCTACGACCTGATCGACGGCAAGATCAGCCACATTCGCATCTTCCGCGACCCGAACGAGGCCCTCAAAGCCGTGGGGCTGGAGGAGTAGGCGATCTCGCCGGCTCAGCGCTCGTCGCCGCTACCCGAGAGCACGCCGCGGCGCTGACGTGAAAGGAGCTTGTCCAGGTTGCCCTGGGCGATCTCATCGAGCTCGAGACCCAGCTCGCTCGCCAGCTGCGAGACATACCAGAGCACGTCGCCGAGCTCCTTGGCCATCGACGCGCGGCGCTCCTCGCTTACCTCGCCGCCGTCATCGCGGATCGCCTTCTTGGCGTGCTCTGCGACCTCGCCTGCCTCCCCGGCGAGACCCAGCGCCGGGTAGGCCAGCCACGCCGCACGCGGGTACTCGGCGGTGCGCCGCGACAGGCGCTGGTACTCGGATAGCTCCATCTGGCGATCGTAGGGCGCGACGCGGCGGCCGGGGTGCACGCGAACCCCGAATTTGCGAACGAACCGGCCGGCGTCGCTCACACGCCCGCCGCGCGACGCGCGCTGAGGTGCGTCTGGCGCTCGATCTCGTCCTCGAGCGGCGCGAGCTCGGCTTCATCGAGGCCGAGCGCGCGGGCGATCAACCAGTCTGCGAACCACACGTTCTTCGGCAGCAGCGGCCCGTGCAGGTAGGTGCCGATCGTGTTGCCCCTGCGGGCGCCCTCCACGCCGCTGCGACCGTCATTGCCATGGCCGCGCAAAACGCGTCCGAGCGGCCGTTGACCGGCGCCCAGGTAGGTGCGACCACCGTGGTTCTCGAACCCCGCGAGCACGCCCACGCCGCCGAAGGCGGCGTCCTTAAAGCCCTCAACCTCGATCGCCACGTTGCCGATCAGGCGCGGGCCGTCCTCGCGGACGGTGCGCACGTCGAGCAGCCCCACGCCCGGTATCTCCTCCGCGCCCAGCGTGTAGGAGTGCCCGAGCAGCTGGTAGCCGCCGCACACGCCGAGCACCAACGCGCCACGGGCGGCCGCGGCATGCAGACCGTCGCGCTTTGTCTCGATCAGATCCTCAGCGCACAGGCGCTGATCGCGGTCCTGGCCGCCACCCATGTAGAAGATGTCATGGGCGTCCGGATCGAGCGGCTCGCCGAGACCGCGCGCGGTGAGCTCGAAGCCGATGCCGCGCCACGCGCAGCGGCGCTCGAGCACGATCAGGTTGCCGCGGTCGGCGTAGATGTTCATCAGGTCCGGGTACAGCGCGCACACGCGCAGCGTGCCGCTCGACGCGCTCGGCTCAGGCACCGAACATCACCACCACGCTCGCCGTGTGCTCGTCGGTCGCCGCGATCGAGCGGATGCCCGCTGGCGTCAGGCCCGCCTCGCGGCCCTCGTCCTGGAGCTGCGCGACGCTCACGCGGTCGAGCTCGATCACGTCCAGCGCCCACGTCGGCTCTCGCGCCACCGTCGCGCCGCGCGGGACGATGCCGCGCTTGCGCTCGATGCGCACCACACGGCTGTCCACCAGCACGCGCGTCGCGCGGCTGATGTAGGTGGCTCCGGCGATGCGCGCGACCTCCGGAGACGGGCCGAGGTCGCCGGCGTCGCAGTCGAAGGGATCGATCTCCGTGACGATCGCGCATGCAAGCAGGCCGCCCGGCGCCAGGTGCGCGCGCGCCCGGCGCATGAAGTCCCCTCGACCTGTCGCGCCGCCGAGCAGCTGCAGCGTCTGCATCGGTAACAGGCACAGCGCGAAGTCGCGCCGATCCAGCGCGAACACGCGCGCGTCGGCGCGCACCGTCTCGATGTCCAGACCAGTTGCGCGGGCGCCCAGCGCCTCGAGCAGCTCGGCGTCGACGTCGATCGCGGTCACTCGCTGGCCGGCGCGCGCGAGCTCGAGCGCCACGCGTCCGGTGCCGGCGCCGACGTCGAGCACTCGTCCCAGTCCCGATCCTCGCGCGGTCGTGACTCCTGTGCATGCGTCCTCCGCGAGCTCGCGCCACAGCGCCAGGTCCGCCGTGTAGGTCCCGCACTCGAGGTCATGCCAGATGACCCTGTCCGGCAACGGCGCGCTGCTCTCGGCAGTCGGCGCCTCGCCGCGCCCGCCCTCGTGTGATGGCGTCACGACCATGCGCTGCTCGCCTCCCCGCGCGCCACGAGCAGCTCGCGCAGCGCCAGCATCGCGGTGTAGGTGGGCAGCGCGAACAGCGGTGCACCAGCGCCGTCGGGACGGTCCGCTGCCGCCGTGGCGAGCGCGTCGGCGAGATCTTCGCGCACCTCGATCCGCTCCGGTTCGACGCCCGCGTACTTCAGGCGTGCTGCCAGATCGGCGGCGCGGGTCCCGCTGCACGTCGCCCGGCGGATTCGGCCTGCCAGCAGCTCGAAATCCGCGTCCCAGATCCACGACACGTCGCGGCCGTCGGCGATGTGGTCGTTGAGCACCCCGAGCAGGTCGTGCTCACCGGGCTCGAGCGCCAGCGTGCGCAGCACCTCGTTGGCACCCACCGGGTTCTTGACGAGCAGGATCTGCAGCACGCGCGTGCCGGCGGGCACAGCTTCGCCATCGGCGTGTCTGGCAGGTATCGAGACGGACACGATCTCGGCACGCCCGAATGCCGCTCGCGAGCCTGCCAGCCCCGCCACGATGCTCTCCAACGGAACATCCAACGCGCTCGCGAGCGCGGCCGCCGCGAGCGCGTTGTAGACGTTGTAGACGCCGGGCAGCGCCAGTGAGATCTCGGCTCGCCCGGCCGGCGTGGCCAGCGTGAAGCGCGCGGCCCGGACGCCTTCCAGATGCACATCGCTGGCCGTGACAGTCGGGGTCGGTCTGGACTGGCCGCAGCTCGCGCAGTGATAGTGGCCGAGATGCCCCACGTAGACAGCATCGAAGACGTAGGGCGCGCCACAGCGGCGGCAATGCCTGGCGTCCGCTGCGTGCGCCATCCCGGCGAGCGCCAGCGAGTCGTCCTCCAGCCCGAAGTACAGCGCGCCGGGGTGCTCGCGCCCGAGGTCGGCGATCAGTGGGTCGTCTGCGTTCAGCACGAGTTTGCGCTCGCCCGTGTTCAGCACCTGCTCCCAGCGCGCGGCGATCGTGTCGAGCTCGCCGTAGCGGTCGAGCTGGTCGCGGAACAGGTTGCCCAGGAGCAGTGCCCGCGGCTGCAGCTCGGCGGTAAGCCGCTCGAGCCACAGCTCGTCCACCTCGAACAGGCCCAGCTCGCCGGCTATCGCACCGCCGGGCTTTGCCGCGGCGAGCAGCGTAGTGGCGATCCCGCCTGCCATGTTTGCGCCCTCCTGGTTGCGGACGAGCCGGATCCCCGCACGCTCGAGGATGCCGGCCGCCATCGCCGCGGTCGTCGTCTTGCCGTTGGTCGCCGAGATCAGCACGCTGCCGCGCCTCAGGCGAGCGCCCAGCTCTCTGATCGCGTCGGGTGCCAGGCGCATCAGCAGCTTGCCCGGTGCGCTCGTGCCGCCGCCGCCCCGCAGACGCGAGATCGCCCCCACGCCACGAGCGAGCGCGAGCTTTGCCGTGAGCCCGTCCGCCATCAGCTACCCGAGAAGGCCGGCCCGGGCTCTGCCGGGGTCAGCATCGTGACGGCGCCCGGAACTGCGCGTACCCGTACCGGTAGCTCGCCGATCGGATCGCCATCCGCGTACATCGTGAAGGGGCGCTCCGCGCTGAGCACGAGCTCGCGCGCGCGAAAGACGCTGACGCTCGGCTCGTGCACGTGCGTTCCCTTAAACACCTTCGGCAGGATGCCTGTCAGGAACTTGAGCTTGCTGACGTGCTCGCACACAACGACCTCGAGCAGGCCGTCGTCGAGCATCGCGTCTGGTGCCGCGCGCATCCCGCCGCCGTAGGTCTTGGAGTTCGCGGCGCCGACGGAGAACGCCGTGAACGAGCGCCGCTCGCCCGGCGGGTCGAGCTCGATCTCGAAGTGTGCCGGTCGCCACGACACGAGTGCCGCGAACGCTCCGTACACGTACACCAGGCCGCCCAGCCAGGCGGGCGCCTCGTTCGCTATGCGGTTGGCGTCGCTGTCGAAGCCCGCGGAGGCGATGCCGACGAACGCGTGTCCGCGATCCTCCGAGTCCGCGCCGGCGACGAGCCCTAGGTCCACCGGCTGCGTGTGTCCGGCGGCGATCACCGCGGCCGCGCCGTCGGGATCGTCGGGGATCCCGAGCACGCGCGCCAGGTCGTTGCCGCGCCCGCCGGGGATCACGCCGAGGACGGCGCCCGGCAGCTGCATCAGGGTGTCGGCGAGCACGCCGATCATGCCGTCGCCGCTGAGCGCCACGATCGTCTCGCCGCGACCCGCGGCGTCGACCGCCAGCTGACGAGCGTGGTCCAGGTCGCGCGTGTCCGCGCGACGCACCGTCAGGCCCTGCGCGCGCAGCGCGCGCTCCACGTCCGGCGCCAGGCGTCCGGCGCGGCCGCCGCCGGCGGCGGGGTTCACGACTAGGCAGACAGGTGCCGACACGGTTGGCCTACTGTTGCGCGGTGGCTGCGAGGACGGCGACGGGACGAAGCCTCAGCTGGCCGCGGCGTTGCGCGCACGGTCGCGCCGGCGCCGCCCGACAGCGGCCACCACAGCGAGCACGGCGAGCACCAGGATCAGACCAAGCAGAACTCCCGGCGCCACCCCGATGCCGCCGAACGGAAGCGAGATCAGCTCGACGACGCCAAGCCCGAGCGCAAGCAGCACTAGGATCAGCGCGATGATCAGCAGGACGCCGCGCATGCGCGCGAGGATGCCCGCGGAAGCGGGGGGGAGGAGCAGCCCCATCGCCCTCAGCGCGAACATCTGCCTGCCGCTGGGGGGCGTCTGCCCGAGTCGCTCGACCGCCTCCTTGAGGTCGCCGGCGCGACGTTCCGCGAGCGCGAGCGACGCGTCCGCCATGCGCCTGATCTGCATCCGCTCCTGCGGTCGCGCCGCAGCGATCGCGCGCTGGAAGTAGCCCCGCGCCGCCTCGGCGTCGAAGCGCTCCGATGCGCGCGCGCCGAGGATCGCCATCGCGGCTGACTTGTATTTGGTCTCGGCCTCGAGCTCCTCGTCCGAGCGCTGCTCGAGCGCCTGGATCGCCTCGAGAGCACCTCGCTGCTCGATACGGACCTGTCGTTGTTTCGGGGGCATCGGCCGTCATTCTATGGGGTGGGGAGCGGTATGCTCGCGAGATGACAAGCCGCTTGCCCTCAACCAGTGGGCGCCTGCGCATGGGCATATGCGCGCTCTGCCTCGCGGCGCTGCTGGCGCTCGGCGCCACCGCACCGCCGGTGGCCGGCGCGGCGGGCCTCGGCGCAAACGGCTCGCTCAGCAAACTGACCGAAGAACAGCCGGAAGAAGCGGAACCGAAGGTCGCGACGAGCACGAGCGCGGCTTCCTCCGAACCGCACAACTCGAGCACCGTCCTGCTGCTGGGCATCGCCGCCGCCGCGGTGCTGCTGATCGGCATCGTGTTCCTGATCATGCGCGACGTGCGCAGCGTGGTCCCGGCGACCGACACCGATCTGCTCGACGGGAGCGCCACGCGCCACTCCGAGGCCGCAATGCGCAAGCGACGCGCCAAGGCGAAGGCCGCGCGCCAGCAGCGAAAGCGCAACCGCTGAGGTCAGCGCAACCGCTGAGGTCAGCGAGAGACGCGCAACGCGCGGGCGCGCGCGCTCGTGCGCACACGTCGCGGCGCCGACGGGGAGCCGTGCGGGCCACGGCGCGGTTTGCGTGGACGCGGGGTGCGGGGCCGCGGCGAGCGCGGGTGAGGGTCGAGCGGACCACCCGGGAGCGCCTTGGAGCCGCCGTCTTCTTCGGAGGAGTCAGGCACGTCAGTCGCGTCGGCGGCCCGGTCGTTGCGATAGGGGATCCACAGCATCAGACCGGCGAGCGGAATCTTCACAAGCGCCGCGAAAAACAGGATCCAGACCCAGACGGGCATGTCCACAGCGATGGTACTACTGCGGCGTGGGAACGCAAGCAGACAACAGACTGACCCAGCTGGCCGACCACGTGAGCCGCTGCCGGCGCTGCCCGCGGCTGGTCTCCTGGCGCGAGCAGGTCGCTCGCGAGCGCCGCGCAGCCTTCGCCACCGAGGAGTACTGGGGTCGGCCACTACCGGGCTTCGGCGACCCTTCGGCGCGCGTGCTGCTCCTGGGCCTCGCGCCGGCGGCGCACGGCGCGAACCGCACGGGGCGCATGTTCACGGGGGACCGCTCGGGAGATTTCCTGTTCGCGGCGCTGTGGCGCACCCGATTCGCCAATCAACCCGTCTCGCGTCGTCGCGACGACGGCCTTGAGCTGAGCGACGCGTGGATCACCGCGGCGGTGCGTTGCGCGCCGCCGGCGAACCGCCCGACCCCGCAAGAGCGCGAGCAATGCCTGCCGTGGAGCGTCGCCGAGCTCGAGCTGCTCGTGGACGCTCGCGTGATCGTGTGCCTGGGCGGGTTCGCCTGGGACGCGGCGCTGCGGCTGACCTCGGCGCTCGCAAACCCGCCCGTCGTCCCACGACGCCCACGCCCGCGCTTCGCTCACGGCGCCGAGCTCGCCGCTGAGCGCTACCACCTACTCGGCTGCTACCACCCGAGCCAGCAGAACACCTTCACGGGCAGGCTCACCGAGCCGATGATCGACGGTGTACTAGAACGCGCTCGGGCACTCGTCGACGGCTCGCGCTAGCATCGATTGCAACGATGAGGAGCGTGATCGCAGCGACGCTGGCTGTCGTGGTGGGCTTGGTTGTCGCGAACATGCTGGGCGTCGCGGCCGCCGAAGCGCCCACGGCTACCACGCCGCTGCGCAGCGTGAGCGTAGAAGGCGTCGCGACGGTGCCGATCGCGCAGGACGCGAACCTCTCCGCCGCGACGGCCGCCTATCGCCAGGCGCAGGCGGACGCGATGGCCGACGGTCAGAGCAAGGCCGAATTCCTCGCCTCCCACGCCGGGGTCACGCTCGCGGGCGTGCAGAGCATCGTCGAAGGCGGCGGCGGGATCAACTGCACGACCGACGAAGAATCGAGCTACGCCCAATATGAAGGCGAACGCCCCGACTTCGGCTCGCCGACGCCGACGGAGGTAGCGCCGGCCGTGGAGGGGATCAAGGCAGCGCCGACCGTCCACCGGCCGACGCTGAAGCCCGCCAAGAAGCATCCCACCGCCAAGAAGGCGAGCGTCGCGACGTGCACGCTGACGGCCGAGGTGACGCTCGTGTACGCGATCAGCTGAGCAGGCGCGGTGCCGATCGGCGCGCACTAACCTGGTGCGCGTGCCCTACACCAGCGCCGACGCCAGGCAGCAGCTGCTCGACACCGTTGCCGAAGCGGCCGAGGCGCTCGGTTCGGCGCTGGCGTCGCTGACCGAGGCCTACGAGATGCTCGACGAAGGCAACGCCGACAGGGTGGAGGAGGCGTTGTTCCGCCCCGTTCAGACGGCCTACGGGCGCACGCGGCGAGCACACGCGGGCTTCGCCGAGCGTCACGGCATGGCGGGCCGCGCGTTCACGCCTGCCGTTGCGGGAGCCCCGTCGAAAGGCGCCAAGGGCTTCCTCGACAGCGCCGTGTCGTCGGTCAGTGACGCCGACCGGCTGCTCGCGACGTTGCAGGACTCGATGCTCCCGGTGGAGTTCGGCGATGTCGAGCTGCGTGCGGATCTAGAGCACGTCCGCTCGTCGCTCGACGGCCTTCCGTCAAGAGCGCGCGAGCTCGAGCGCACGCTCGGACGCTAGGTCCTAGGGCGAGGCTACTCGACGGGAACGCCGTTGGCGGTGAGCGCGACGTCGATGTTGCCGCGCGTGGCGTTCGAGTACGGGCAGACCTGGTGCGCGGCACGCACGAGGTCAACGGCGCTGGCCATGTCGGAGATTCCCGGCAGCGTGACGTCGAGTCCCACCGACAGCACGAAGCCGCCCTCGCCATTGGGCGAAAGCGAGACCGCGGAGTCGATCGCGACATCGCCAGGGTCCGCCTTGGCGCGGCGTGCGACGACGCCGAGCGCGCCCTCGAAGCACGCGGCAAAGCCCACTGCGAACAGCTCCTCGGGGTTCGTGCCGCCACCTGCGCCGCCCATCTCAGGCGGAAGGCGCAGGTCGACCTCCAGCGCGCCGTCGCTGGAGCGCCCGTGCCCCTGCGCGCGCCCTCCGGTCACGTGTGCATTGGCCGTGTAGAGCTTGTCCGCCATCGCCTGCCTCTCTTTCGTGGTCCGCTCGGCCTGATGCTAGACGCTGGCGAGGTTGCCGGTCCCAGCCTCGGGGACGGCTTGAGCGCGCTACGGCGCGAGGCGCTCGAGCACCCAGCCGCCGACGTCGCGCCGGTAGCGCAGCCGATCGTGCAGGCGATCGTGGCGCTGCTGCCACAGCTCGATCGTCTCGGGGACGAGGCGGTAGCCGCCCCAGCCCGTCGGCAGCGGCAGCTCGCCCTGCGCGTAGCGCTGCTCGAGCTCACCGACGCGCTCCTCGAGCAGCGCGCGGCTCTCGATCACCTCGCTCTGGGGGGAAGCCAGCGCGCTGAGCTGGCTCCCACGCGGGCGGCCGCGCACGTAGTCAGCGGACTCCTCCGCGCTCGTGCGCTCGACGGTGCCCTCGACTCGCACCTGGCGGCCGAGCGGATCCCAGTAGAAGGCCAGCGCCGCGCGCGGGTTGGCGGCGAGCTCGCCGGCCTTGCGACTCGCGTAGTTGGAGAAGAACACGAAGCCGCGGTCGTCGACGCTCTTGACGAGCACCATCCGCACCGACGGCGCGCCGTCGGCCGATGCCGTTGCCAGCGCCGCCGCTTCCGGCATCCGCAGGTCGGCCGCCTGGGCCTGCTGGAACCAGGCCGCGAACTGACGCACGGGATCCGGGTCGACGTCCTGCTCGCGCAGCGGCTGTCCGTAGTCGCTCATCGGCGCATCCTGGCAGAGCGGCTCACGCCGGAGCTGGCGCGACGCGCGCGTTCCACGCCCGTTCGATCTCGCGCATCAGAGCCGGGTACACGACGCGATGGCGGAATGGGGCGATAGCCGCCATGTACGCCGCCCCGAACCTGCCCCGTGGCTTGACGTAGACGGCCATCTGACCCTGATACAGGCCGTGGTCGGCCTCCACCCAGCCAAGGTGCATGACGGCGTGAACCGTGCGGTTCGAGAGCTCCGCGGCCCACTCGACATCTGTCCGAAAGAGCGGGGTGAACGGCGTCGAACCGGCATCCGTGGCCGTTCCGCGCAGATCCTCGGGAAGCCGGACACTCAGGCTCGACTCGGCGTTGCCAGGGACGGGTAGCATGCCACGCGGCTCATCCCATCCGAACCATTCGCCGATGCGCCAGCGAATACGGAACAGCGCGCGCGTGGGGCGTGAAGCGCCCTTGGAGAGATCGAGCGAGGTCATCACCTCGAGCAGCGTCGCGAAATCCTCGATGTCGCCTCGTACCGGTAGCGCCCACACATCCTCGAGTCGGAAGTCGGGTGCGATCTCGCGGATCCGCCACGCCCGAGCTTCGTGTGCGCTGTTCGAAAGCCTCATGTGCGCCTCCATTCGTTCGGCACACCCCGTTCTGCGTCGCCACAAGATAACATACATACATGCCTGTACGTAAAGGCGATGCGAGCCGACAGCGGCGCGAGCCCGGAACCGCCGGCCGCTTGACGCAGGCTGAGCGAAGCGCGCGCACGCGCATCGCCCTGCTCGAGTCCGCGGCGCGGGGTCTATCCCGCTACGGCTACGGCAACCTCGTCCTCGAGCGTGTAGCGAGCGATGCGGGATACACCCGCGGAGCCCTGTACCACCAGTTCAGGGACAAGGAGGAGCTCGTCTTGGCCGTGATCGACTGGGTTGATGAGACATGGCGTCAGGAGGTCGGCGGGCTCGTCGAGCACGAGCCCGACCCAGTCGCCGCGCTGATCCTGCTCGCCCGTGGTCACGCGGTCTTCTGCCGGCGAGATATCGCCCGGGTCGCAATCGCGCTGAGGATCGAGTTCAGCGGGCAGGATCATCCGATAGGGGGCCGTCTCGAACAGGTGTCCGATGGTCTCGTCAAGCGTTGCGCCCGGCTAGTCGGCGCGGGCCGGAGGGCCGGCACGATCCCGCCGGGGCCGCCGGCGAGAGTCGTCGCGCTCGCCTTAGTCGGTGCGCTGGAGGGCACAGTCATCGAGCTTGCCGGTCAGGCGCCGCATGATGAGGGCCTGGCGGCGCGCGCCGTGGCCGGCGTGCTTGGACTCGCTGGTGTGCCTGCAGGGCATGCATCCGCTTAGCGACGAGCCGGCAGTCCTGGGCGAGAGGTTCTGCCGAGCGCCTTTGGCTCGCGTTTCACTCGCTGGTTTACATAACATCGATTATCAGGCGTAAATCGAAACAGGCGATTGGGGACTTGCGTGATCGTGGCCGCCGCTGCCTGCACGGAAGCGGACCAGCCGGCACGGGCGCGGGAGCAACCTGCACGGGCGCGGGACCAGCAGACGTGTAAAAATAAAGGCCAGGCGCTGACGCTCGGCCCAGACTGATCGCCATGCCGCTCTACATGGACCGCCACGACCTCGAGGACGCGACCGCCGCGGAGGTCGCGGTCGCCCACATGCGCGATCTCGAGGTTCAGGATGGATTCGGCGTGCGCTTCGTCACGTACTGGTTCGACCAGGACGCCGGGAGCGGCTTCTGCTTGGTCGAGGCACCCGATGTGGAGGCCGTCGAGGCAGCCCATCGGGCAGCTCATGGGATGCTTCCGTCGAGCGTTATCGAGGTCGATCAAGCCGTCGTGCGTGGCTTCTTCGGTCGGCTCAACACCCACCCCGTGGGCGAGCCATACATCGAGAGCGCTTTCCGCGCGATCCTCTTCACCGACATGGTCGACTCCACGCGTCTTACCCAGCAATTGGGAGACCTTGCGGCGATGAAGTTTCTACGGGTACACGACTCAGTCGTACGCGCCACGCTGGCACGCTTCGGCGGCAGCGAGGTCAAGCACACCGGCGACGGCATCATGGCTGCGTTCACTTCGGCCTTCCAGGCGGTCTCCGCCGCGATGCACATCCAGCGGGGGCTGCAGGAGCGCGACGAACCGGCGCAGGAGCACCTCCACGTGCGTGTCGGGGTGGCGGCCGGGGAGCCCGTCACCGAGCAAAACGATCTCTTTGGCGCGGCGGTCCAGCAGGCCGCGCGATTGTGTGCGTGGGCTCAGCCGGATTGCATCGTCGTGTCGTCCGGGGTGCATGACCTCTGTCGCGGCAAGGGCATCCGGTTCTCCGACGGCGGCCCCATCGCTGTGAAGGGCTTCGACGAGCCGATCGGGCACTTCGAGGTCGAATGGCGCGGTTGAGCGCCGGCGGCTCGTCAAACTGATACGACGCACAGCGCCAAGTGCGCCCTACCGTGAAGCGATGCCGTGCCAACCCGAGGCCCGCAGCTACGGACACGTCTTCGATGAGGTCGCCGAGGACTATGACCGGTATCGACCGACCTACCCCGATGTACTCCTCGACCGGGCGTGCGAGGACATCGGCCCTGGCGCCGCGGTGCTCGAGATCGGCTGCGGCACGGGGCAGCTCACGCGCAGCCTGCTGGCCCGCGGGCTGCGGGTGACAGCCGTGGAGCCGGGCCAGCAACTGATCGCGCGGGCCCGCGATCAGTTGACCGGCGCCGGCGATGTGCAGTTCGTCAACGCGCGCCTGGAGGACGCCTCGCTTCCGCGTGCCCAGTACTCGGCTGTGTTCTCGGCGTCGGCGATCCATTGGGTCGATCCGGATGTGAGCTGGCGCAAGGCGGCCGACGCCCTGGTGGACGGCGGGAGCCTTGCTCTGATCTCCTACTTCGGGCTCGACGATCCCCGCAGCGCTGCCGATCAGCAGGCGCTGCGGGCCGCCATGACGAGAATCGCGCCCGAGGCTGTCGCCGATTGGCCTAGCTACCACGACCTCGCCGGCACTCTCGCCGGCGTCGCGGCCCGGCGCGAGAACCTCTCGGAGGCGTGGGCGTGGCTCGGCGGGTATGAGATCGCGCGCGGGTATGCGGCAGACCTGTTTGATGACGCACGCCTGGCCGCAGTGCCGACGCTGCTGGAGCACGCCGCTGACGAGCTCAACGCTCTGCTCGGCACCATGTCGTTCTGGGCAGCACTGTCACCCCGACAGCGCGACGCTCTCGTCGCCGAAAACCAAACCTTCCACCAGCGGATCGGCCGGCCGATCCGCTCGAGCACGGTCGCGTGCCTGGTGGTGGCGCGGCGCCAGCCCCGCACCTAACCGTTGTTGGGTCAAACCGAAGGAGGATCTTGATGCGGAAGTTGATCTACTCGATGAGTGCGTCGCTGGACGGCTTCATCGCCGGGCCGGACGGCGCATTTGACTGGTCGGTGCCCGACGAGGAGCTGTTTCGGTTTCACCACCAGCAGGTGCAGGGAATCGGTGTGTACCTCTGCGGACGGCGGCTCTACGAAACGATGGCCTACTGGGAGACCGCTGAGGAGGGTCCGCTGGCCGCGGAGCAGGTCGAGTTCGCCCAGACCTGGAAGGCCCTGCCGAAGGTCGTGTTCTCCACGACGCTGGAGAGCGTGGTGGGTAACACCAGGCTGGCCAGGGACGGCGTCGGCGAGGAGGTCGCAACGCTCAAGGAACAGCGCGGAAAGGACATCGCCGTGGGCGGCGCCGGCCTCGCCCGCGCGTGTATGGAGCTTGAGCTGATCGACGAGTGGCGGCTGTTCGCCAACCCGCTCCTACTCGGCGCCGGCACGCCCTACTTCCCTCCCCTGGAGAAACGGATCAACCTTGAGCTGATCGAGACACGCACATTTGGCTCTCGCGTCGTTTACCTTCGATACCGGTCAGGAATCGAGAAGCGCCGGTAACCGGGGTCACCTACAGTGCCGCCACGGAGATGACGTCGACTTCGGCGCTTCCCCGTTCGTCCTCAAAGCCGACAACCCCCGCGGGTCGATCTGACCCACGAGATCAGGAGCGACCATGAGCGACTCTGCCACCCAGGGAATCAAGACCGTGCTTCATCCCGTGTCCGATCTGGCGGCGGCCAAGCCGATATACGCCGCCCTGCTTGGCGTCCCGCCGGCGTCCGATGCGCCCTATTACGTCGGCTTCGAGGCCGCGGGCCAGCAGATCGGATTGGTGCCGGGCGGTGGACCGCAGGCCATGACCTCGCCGGTGGCCTTCTGGCACGTCACGGATATCGAGGCGAAGCTGGCCGAGGTGACCGCTGCCGGTGCCACTGTGAAGGAACCGGCGCACGATGTCGGCGGGGGGCGTCTCGTGGCCACAGTCACCGACCCTGACGGCAACGTCCTCGGGCTGCTCCAGGACCCGTCATGAGACATTCGCGTCCCGCTTGGCGCGCTCTCGTATGTGGCACGATCTCGACGTGCCCAGCACACCCCCCGCGGCGGAACGCCTGCGCGATCTTGAACGGCTAAGGCGCGTCCGCGACCGGATCGACCGCGACTACGCCCAGCCGCTGGACGTCGAGGCTCTCGCCCGGGGCGCGTACATGTCGGCCGGGCACTTCAGCCGCCAGTTCCGGATCGCCTACGGCGAGTCGCCGTACGGCTACCTGATGACGCGGCGCATCGAGCGCGCGATGGCGCTGCTGCGGCGTGGCGACCTCAGCGTCACCGAGGTCTGTTTCGCGGTCGGCTGCTCGTCGCTGGGCACGTTCAGCACGCGCTTCACCGAACTGGTCGGTGTGCCGCCCAGCACCTATAGGCGCAGTGCCCCGCGCACGACCGCGGGGATGGCGCCGTGCGTGGCGAAGCATGTGACCAAGCCGATCAGAAATCGAGAAGCGCGGTCCCGGAGCCGCAGCTAATGTGACCGCCGTGGACCTCACGATTCACCAGACCTACCTCCCGCACAACGACCCGGATGCCTCGCTGGCCTTCTATCGCGACACGCTCGGCTTCGAGGTCCGCAACGAGGTCGAGTACGGCGGGATGCACTGGATCACGGTCGGCCCCGCCAACCAGCCCGGCACCTCCATCGTTCTGCATCCGCCGGGCGCAGACCCCGGCGTCACCGACGAGGAGCGGCGCACGATCGTCGAGATGATGGCGAAGGGGACCTATGGCCACATCAACCTGGCCACCGAGGACCTCGACGGCGCCTTCGAGCGGCTGCAGGCCAGCGACGTCGACGTCGTCCAGGAGCCGATCGAGCAGCCCTACGGGGTTCGCGACTGCGCATTCCGCGACCCCGCGGGCAACATGATCCGCATCATCGAGGTGCGCTGAGCGGGTTACGCTCAGGCGTGTGCCGGTCGCCGATTCGATCGCCCCCCCGCTGACAAAGTCCGCGCGCAACGAGCACCGCCCGCCCGCGGCGCACTACACAGAGCCGGCCTGGTCACGCCCGGCGCTGATGCTCGTCACGGCGCTAGCGGCGGCGCTGATGCTCGTCGATGTGACCCGCAGCGGCTACGGCAACTCCTACTACGCGACGGGCGCACTTGCCGCGAGCCGCAGCTGGGGCGCGCTGTTCAACAATGCTGCCGATCTCGGCGGCTTCGTCAGCCTCGACAAGGGCCCGCTGCCGGACTGGCTGATGGGTCTCTCCGGCCGCGTTTTCGGCTTCGGCAGCCTCAGCGTGATGATTCCCGGCGCGCTGTACGGGATCGCGACGGTCGTCGTGCTGCACGACGCGGTGCGGCGCGCACTCGGCCACGAGATCGCGATTCTCGCCGCGCTGATCATGGCGCTCACTCCTGTGGCCGTGCTCGTGGGGCGCTACAACGCTCCCGACGCGCTCTTGCTCGCGCTGCTCGTCAGCGCCGCATGGAGCGTGACTGTGGCGGTCCAAACGGGGCACGTGCGTGCGCTTGCGCTGTGCGCGATCCTCGTGGGCCTCGCCTTCAACACGAAGATGCTCGAGGCATACCTCGTGGCGCCCGCGCTCGGGCTCGCGTATCTGCTCAGCGCGCGCGGTTCGTTGCGCAGGCGCCTCCTCGAGCTGGCGCTCGCCGCGTGTCTCACGCTGGTCGTCAGCCTGCTCTGGTTCGGCGCCGTGATGCTCGTTCCGGCGAGCGCTCGACCGTACGTCGGCGAATCGAGTGACAACTCGTGGTTTCAGCTGATCCTCGGCGGCAACGGAGTCGAACGCGTCACCGGGAGCGCCGGAGCCTTCGGCCGTCATCTCGAGGGAAACCTCCTGTACCTATCCAGTGCCCACGTCTCCGGCCAGATCGCGTGGCTGTTGCCGCTCGCGCTCGTCGGGCTCGTCCTCGGCCTACTCAAAACACGCCGTTCACCGCGCACGAGCCTCGCGCTGGCCAGCTACGTTCTCTGGGGCACATGGCTGCTCGTCTGTGCGTTGGTGCTCAGCTTCTCGGCGGGCACACGACACGCCTACTACACCTCGCTGCTCGCGCCGGCAGTGGCCACGCTCGCCGCGGCGGCGCTCGTGACTCTCTGGCGCTCGGCGCGGGGCTCGCGAACAGCCGCGGGCGTTCTCGCGCTCAGCATCCTCGGCACCGCGGCCGCCAGCTTCGAGATCCTCACGAATGCACCCGGGTTCGTCCCGTGGCTGCGGTGGATCGTGCTCGCCGGAGGTGCGGTGGCGGGCGCAGCGATCCTCACACAGCACCGCACGACCCGCCATCGTGCGGGCGTCACGCTGGCCCTGAGCGCGACCGCGGTCGCGTCACTCGCCGGCCCCTCTGCGTACTCGCTGGCGACCGCCGGTCGGAGCCATAGTGGCTACGACCCGATCGCGGGACCGGGGCCCGATCACCCCGCGCAGTCTCCCGTCGCGGGGCGCTCCGGAGAGCTCACGCAGCCGCAGAGCCTCGCGCTGATCGGGTCATACCTCCTGACACACCGGGATCACACGCGGTTCATCCTCGCCGCGACCGATGCCAAAACGGCGGACCCGATCGCGCTCGCCAGCCGCCAGGCGGTGATCACCATCGGTGGCTTCAGCGGTTCGGACCCCACGCCGACGGCCGGCCAACTCGCGCAGCTCGTCGGCTCAGGCCAGCTGCGCTACGTGTTGCTCGACGCCACCCGCGTAATGCCGACGCAGCCGGCGCAACTAGCCGTCGCGGCGCCCATGTGGGTGCAACGGCACTGCTCGCCGGTACCGTCCGCCTCAATTACCTCGCCCGCGAGCACTCGCTCGCCTCACCTCCACGCGCGCATCTACTCGGAGCTCACCCTTTTCGAGTGCAGCCACCCCTAGTACACCGACAAGGCGGTGGACGAGCATAGGCCGCATACGGAAGTGGTCAACGTCAACCGGGCATTTCGCAAACGGTACTCCCCCACGGCCGACGTGCGCAACGCGGGCCGCGGGTTGCACGCCTAATCTGAGGTGACATGTCCTCCGCCGTTTACGAGCTCGTCGAGGGCGAGTTGCACATGCACGGCGGGCTACGCCACGCGCATGCCCACTCCGGCCCCCATCAGCACGATGCTCACCCCCACGCCGCGCCACGCGACGCGCGCTCCCACGCGCACGATGAGCCTCACCCCCACAGCCACTCTCACGGCCTCCTCGACGACAGCATCAAGCGTTCACGCGAGGGCGTGCGAGCGGTCGCGTTCGCGCTCGGAATCCTCGGGTGCACCGCCGCGCTGCAGGCGCTCGTGTTCGCGCTCACCGGCAGTCTCGCGCTGCTGGCCGACCTGATCCACAACGGCGGCGATGCGCTGACGGCGGTTCCGCTCGGGATCGCGTTCGCGCTGCGTTCCGACCGCGCCGAGCGCCTCGCCGGCCTGGCGGTCGTCGCGGCGATCTTCGTGTCGGCATGCGTCGCCGCATATGAGGCAGTCGTGCGCCTGATCCATCCGTCGACGCCCAGTCACCTGGTGGTGCTCGCGCTGGCCGGCGCGATCGGCTTCGCCGGCAACTGGCTCGCGGGCCTCGTCCGCAGCCGCACGGGCCGCCGCCTGCAGAGCCCGGCGCTGATCGCGGACGGGGATCACGCTCGCGTCGACGCCTACGTCTCACTCGCCGTGATCGCAAGCGCGATCGCAATCGCCGCGGGCGTGCCGATTCTCGACCCGCTCATCGGGCTCGGCATGACCGTCGTGATTCTGCGGATCACGCTCGAGAGCTGGCGCACGGTGCGCGGACAGCCCACGCACTAGCGATGGCCGATCTCCTCGTGCGCGGCGTGTCGCTCAAGCGCACCCGCGCTCTGCGACAGGCCGTCCTCAGGCCGCACGAAGCTGTCGAGCAAATGGCCACGAGTGAGGCCAGCGATGCGTTCGCGGTTGGCGCCTTCGAAGGTGAGGAGCTCATCTCGGTCGGACTCATCGCCCCCGACGGCGAGCCCGGCGGCTGGCGCATACGCGGCATGGCGACCACCCCTGCCGCGCGCGGCAGGGGTGGGGGTGCGGGCGTGCTCGACGCACTCCTGCGCCATGCGCTCGCCGCGGGCGCGCAGCGCATCTGGTGCAACGCACGCACGCCGGCGCGCCGTTTCTACGAACGCGCGGGCTTTCGCGTGATCTCAGCGGAGTTCGACCTGCCGATGATCGGTCCGCACGTCGTGATGGAGCTGGCTCAGGGCGTTGCCGGAGGCGTCGCGCGAAGCGAAGCCTCGAGCTCGGCTTCCTCGTCCGGTGTGAACTGGTGCCGGACGACGTCCTCGGCGCTCGGACCAAGCGCCGTGAGCATGTCATCGACGTCCGAGGTCTCGGCACTCAAGATGAGTGCTGAGGAGGACCGGGGAATCGCCGTCCGCAGGCGCTCTGCGAGCTGCAGCGGCTCGGGCTCGATGTCGCTTGGGGGACCCACCTCAGCACCGAGTAGGGCGCCGACCAACAGTCCGACCGCGATGCCCGGCGGCCCACCGAGCACACCGAGCAGGCCGGCGGCTACCGCGCCCTCTCCCGCGCCCGTTTGAGAGACGTGGTCACCCTCGTCGACGTCCACGTAGTGGCCGGCGAACGTGCCGCGCAGCACCAGGCGCCCGTTGTGGTGACGTTCGACAAATCCGACCTTCCGCGTCCAGCCTGGCGCGCTCCGTGAGCGTTCCTTCGCGTCGGCGTACCTGAGCACAGCGGTTCCCTCCCCCTTGAACCGGACAACCGCGAACTCAAGACCCACGCTTCGGGAGTCTAGCCGTGGGTGTGATCGCGTTCGTCGGGCTCTGCGGAGCCGCCTACGGCATCGACTCGTTCCTGCAGACCATCCAGCTGCACTGAGGCGCGGCGGCGGCTCCCGCTCAGCTGGTAAGCAGCCGCACGATCGCGAACACCCCCACCACGACGATCACCGCGCGCAGCGCGTCCGGTGGCAGGCGGCGCCCGTAGCGCGCGCCGAGCTGCGCACCCACGATTGCGGTCGCGGCGATGATCGCGGCCGGCCCCCACTCGACGTGCGCGGCGAATACGAAGTACAGGCCGGCGATGCCGTTGACGAGGCCCGCGAGCACGTTCTTGAGCGCGTTCGTGCGCTGCAGGTCCTGGGCGAGCGCGACGCCGAGGATGCCGAGCAGCAGGATGCCCTGGGCGGCGCCGAAGTAGCCGCCGTATACGCCGGTCAGGTACACCGCGAATGACACGAGCACCGAGCCCCGGCGCTCAAGGTCGATCTCGCGGTGGCTCAGCCAGCGCGTCAGGCGCGGCTGCAGCACGGTCAGCACGAGCGCCAGCGCGATGAACACCGGCACGATCGCCTTGAACGCCGAGGCCGGCAGCACCAGCAGCAGCACCGCTCCGGTGATGCCCCCCGCGAGCGACATCGCACCGAGGCGCAGCACGCGTCCGCGCTGGCCCACGAGCTCGCGGCGGTAGCCGATCGCTCCCGACACCGAGCCCGGCACTAGGCCGATCGTGTTCGAGACGTTCGCCGTCACAGGGGCGTAGCCGAACGCCAGCAGCACCGGGAACGTGATCAGCGTGCCGCTGCCGACCAGCGTGTTGATCGCGCCCGCCGCCAGGCCCGCGGCGGCGATCGCCAGGATTTCGCCGATGCTCATTCCACGCCAGTCCGCAGCGAGCTTGGCTCTAGGGTTCCTGGCATGGACGTCGAGAAGGCTATCCGCACTCGTCGCACGCACAAGGCGTTCGCCGCGCAGCCGCTCGACGCGGGGGTGCTCGAGCAGCTGTTCGAGCTCGCCAGCTGGGCGCCCAACCATCACCTCACCAACCCCTGGCGGTTTCGCGTGCTCGGCGAGCGCACGCGCGAGCGGCTGATGCAGCTGGCCGAGGCCGAGCAGCCCGGGTCCGCGGTCAAGCTGCAGCGCGCGCCGACGCTCGTCGCCGTAACCGCCGAGCAGAGCGGCGAGGAGGGCCAGGACCGCGAGGACCTGCTCGCAACCGCCGTCGCCGCGTATCTGGTGCTGCTGGGCGCACACGCCCGCGGTCTCGCCGGCTACTGGCGGACGGTGCCGCTGCTGGCCGATCCATCGGGCCGCGAGATCCTGGGCCTGTCACCGACCGAGACGCCCGTCGGCCTGCTGTATCTGGGCTCGCCGCTGCAGGAGCAGCGCGTGCCCGAGCGCGCGCCGGTCGCCGAGATCGTCACCTACCTCGAGTGAGGCTTGCCCGCGCGGCGCGAAGCGCTAATTTCCCCGCGATGTCCTCGTCACGGCGGGCGCACCGGCGCATGATCAGTCTCGAGGAAGCGGCGCGCACGCTGCGCCCGGCCCCCGAGGACCGCCACGGGCCGCTGATGCCGCTGATGCTCGCGCTGACGTTCCTCACGGGGGTCGTGGACGCGACCAGCTATCTGAAGTTCGGGCACGTGTTCGTCGCGAACATGACCGGCAACCTCGTGTTCTTCGGGTTCGCGCTCGCCGGCGCGGCGGGCCTGTCGGCGATCACCTCGCTGGTCGCGCTCGGTGCGTTCCTCCTCGGGGCGCTCTTCAGCGGCTACCTAGGCGTCCGCAACGCCGAGCACCGCGGTCGGGTGCTACGGGCTGCGAGCGTCACTCAGCTCGCCTTGACACTGGCGGCACTGGTCGTCGCGCTCGCGGTCGGGGAACCGCTGAACAGCGGCACGCGCTACGCGCTGCTCGTGCCGCTCGCGCTCGCGATGGGTGTCCAGAACGCGGCCGCGCAGCGGCTTGCGGTGCCCGAGCTCACGACCACCGTGCTGACGCGGACGCTCACAGGTCTCGCCTCGGAAGCGAGTTTCATCGGCGGACCGGGATCGAAATTCGGTCGTCGCTCGGTGGCGGCCGCGGCAATGCTGCTCGGCGCCGTCGCAGGCGCGCTGCTGGTGCTCAAAGTCTCGATCGCAGCGGCGCTGGCGCTGGCCGCCGCGATTGTGCTCGCGGTCGCACTCGCCGCCCACTCGCTGTCGCACGCTACGGCTCCCTGGACGAAGCCCTGAGCCGCGCTGACAGCTGTGATGCAGGCGCCGCGAGGGCCATCCGTTACCTTGCCCTGACGTGAAACGCAGGTCGATCCTCGCGCTGCTGGTCCTGGCCGTGGCCGCCGCGGTGGTGGCGCTCGGCGCCCACGATCGCAGCGCCGGTGCGCCGCTCGCCACGCACCTCGCCGGGGAACCCGCGGCGGCCGTCCCGCTGCCCCCCACGCGCCTCGTGTCACTGCCCAAGCGCGCGATCGCAAACGGCACGGATCCGCTGACCGTGACGCTATCGGCGCCCGTAGCGCCGAGCTCGCCGCCACCGACGCTCGCTCCGAGGCTGGCCGGGGCGTGGCGCGTGGTCGGAGACTCTGAGGTCTTCACGCCCGCCTCCACTTTGCAGCCGTGCTCGAGCTACGCGCTGACCCTGTGGGCACGCACGAGCTCCACCGGCCATGCCGAGCTCGGTCGTAAACGCACGATCGGACTGCGCGTCGAGTGTCCGCCACTCGCGGGCCTGCAGCAGGCGCTCGCGCGTCTTGGCTACCTCGCCGCCAAGCTTCACGCTCGCTACCTCGTGCACATCCCCGCAGGCGCCGAGACACGGCGCGAAGCGGCAGAACACGCCTTCGACCCCCCGCGCGGCGCGCTCGCGCCCGACCCAGCCGACGCCCCGCCCGTGCGGATGGGTCAGCTCGATGAGACGACCCGTGGCGCGCTCGAGGTCTACCAGGCCGACCGTGGCCTGCAGGTGACGGGAGAAGGCAACGGGCCCACGTGGTCGTCGGTGCTCTACGACGAGACCCACTACCGGCGCGACAGCCGGCCCTACACGTGGGTGTCGGTCTCCGAGTCGCTGCCGGAGACGCTCACTCTGCATCGCGGACACCGCGTCGTCTTTACGACGCCCGTCAACACCGGCGTGCCGGGCGCAGAAACGGTGCAGGGCAGCTTCCCGATTTACGCGCGCTACGTGTCCACCACGATGAGCGGCACAGACGTCGACGGCACCAAATACGTCGTGCCGGACGTGCCGTGGGTGAACTACTTCAACGGCGGCGACGCCGTCCACGGCTATCCGCGCGCCTCCTACGGCTTCCCTCAGTCAAACGGCTGCGTCGAGTTGCCGATCGAAGCCGCTCACACCGTCTTCGGGATGCTCGCGATCGGCGACATCGTCGTCGTCAAGGGCTGAGCACCTAGCGGCGGCTACTTCACCGTCAGCGTGCCTTCCATGCCGGCCATACGGTGGCCGGGCACCGTGCAGAAGAACTTGTAGGTACCGGCTTTGAGCTGCAGCGACAGGGTCTTGGTGGCACCCTGGAAGGTCGGCGTCGCTCCGAGGATCTTCCCGCCGGCCGCTTCAATCGTGACGTTGTGCGAGAGCGGGGCCATGTTGGTGAAGTCGATCGTGACCTTGCCGGCGTTGGCCGTCAGCGACTTGGTGGTGTATGCGAGCTGACCTTCGCGGTTCGCTTCGAGCGCGAGCGTGCTTCCCGAGCTCGTCGAGGACGATGTTGGCGTTGCAGCGGGTGCGCTCGTGCTCGTCGTCGCGGGTGTGCTGGCCGTCGTCGAGCTCGTCGTATTCGAAGAGCTGCCGCAGCCCGCGAGCGCCAGCAGGCCTAGAGCGACCGCCAGGAACGAGGCGATGGGCTTTGAACTCGGCTTTGCTCGGCCTCGGGCGTCGGTAACCACTGGGCAGCTCCTCCTGATCGGGATCGTCGGTTGGAACGACGCCGCGCTGGACGGATCCTTCCCCCAAACGGGTCGTGAAACTCTAACTGGTGGGGACCTCCTGCTCGGCGGCGGTCGAGCTCGAGTTCGTCGTCGCCGCCGGAATCGGTGCATCGTCCTCAGCCGGCGCGATTGCGGCCGCGGCGTAATGCGCGCCCACGGCGCCGCCGACGCCCGCGAGCAGCGCCGCGAGCGCCCAGCCCGGACCGGAGCGTTCACGCCCGAGCGCCGCGTCCAGCGAGGGCCTGCCCGGCCCGACCTCGACGAGCGTCAGCGCGGCCGCGATCAGCACGACGTTGTACTCATAGCCGCCGTCGGCCGCCCACGGGCCGTTCTTCAAATGCACCCTGTGAATCGCGGTGAGCATCGTCGCCGTCAGCGCGGCGCTCGCCAGCGGGGTCGCGAGTCCGAGCGCGAGCAGCGCGCCGCCACCTGCCTCCGCCGCGCCGGCGGCGATCGCGTTGTGCTTACCCGGGCGCAGCCCCATGCTCTCGAAGGCCTGAGCCGTCGCATCCAGTCCGTGGCCGCCGAACCAGCCCAGCAGCTTCTGGGTCCCGTGGCCGATGAAGAAGCCTCCCACCGAAAGCCGTAGCAGCAACCGTCCGACGTTCATCTCACACGTCCTTTCCTGGTTTCTCCTCGTTATACCCGCGTCCCTTCGCGTGCCAACCCCGGCTACGGCGCCGCCGGCACGACCACGAGCGGGCCGTCCTGCGCCGGCAGCGAGGCCGTGTCGAACGCCGGCTGCGTCAGGCGCTCGACGTGCTCGAAGCGCTCGATGAAGTCATCGGCCGTCTCGAGGAAGTTGACCCGCGGCGTGCGGTAGTGCATCGGCACCACCCAGCGCGGGGACAGCCGCTCGACGATCAGCGCGGCCTGCTCCGCGCCAATCGTGGGTCCGCCGCCCACGGGGATGATCAGCAGGTCAACGTCGCCGATCGCCGATGCCTGCTCCTCGCGAAGTCCGCGCTGTCCGAAGTCGCCGAAGTGGCTCACGCGTAGCCCGTCGAGCTCGAACACGAAGATCGTATTGGGACCGCGCGCCGTGCCCGCCTGCTCGTCGTGCTCGGAGGCGATCGCCGAGACGTCGCCGAGCGGCGACTCGAAGGTCCCCGCGGTGGAGCGCAGGATCGTGGGGCTCCCGACGATCGCCTCGACGCCGTTGTGATCGAAGTGCTCGTGCGTGACCAGCAGCAGGTCCGCCGCGACGTCCGCGATCGGCGGGTAGTCGAACTGCATCCCGCGGCCGGCCGCCATCGCCGACATGTCCGCAAACGGGTCGATTGCCACCGACTGCTCGGCTCCATTCAGATGAAATGCAGACTGTCCGTACCACTCAACGCGCATGTTGCTCCTCTGCTGTAGTAGTCCGCGCGAGCGCGCCCGCACGCTGGTCGAAGGTTTCGGGTCTCCCCCGCGCGCCATTCGCCTGTGCCCCGCCGGCGGCCGGCGGGCTGGGCTGCTCGACGTAGTGGTACTTGCCGCCCCGCATCAGCGAGGCCGCGGCCGCGATCAGGCACGCGATGATCGCGAACAGGAACGCCTCGTGTAGCCCATTGCTGAACGGGCCCGAGATCAGGTGCGGGAAGAAGGACCGACCGGTGAGCGCCGCGTGGTTGGTGGCTGACACCGACGCGAGCACGTGTGGGCCGAGCAGGTGTTCGACGGGGTTGTAGCCGAGGAACGCGGCGAACAGGACCGACACGGGCGGCGTGTGGGCGGCGCTGGCGGCCGTCGCGGCGGAGACCCCGTGCGCCTCGAGGCCGGAGGCCAGCGTGTGTGGCAGGTTCGACGCCAGCCCGAGGATCATCAGCGTGAAGAACACGCCGATCGAGAGCACCTGCGCAGAGTTCTGGAAGGTCTGGTTCATGCCGCCGCCCGCGCCGCGGTGCTGCGGCGGCAGGCTGTTCATCACCGCGGCGCGGTTCGGCGAGGCGAACATGCCCATCGACAGGCCAACCATGAAGAGCACCAGGGCGAACAGCACGAACGGGAAGTCGATCGGGAGCAGCAACAGCAGGAAGAAGCTGAGCGCGCTCCCAAGCATGCCCCCCGTCGCGAACCAGCGCGCTCCGAAGCGGTCCGACAGGTACCCCGAGGTCGGCCCCGCGATCAGCATGCCGATCGTCAGCGGCAGCATGTAGATGCCCGCCCACAAGGGCGTTTGGGTGAAGTCATAGCCGTGCTGGGGCAACCAGATGCCCTGCAGCCAGATGATCAGCATGAACAGCAACCCGCCGCGTGCGACTGCGGAGAGGAAGGTGGAGAGCGTCCCGAACGTGAACGCGCGGATGCGAAACAGCGGCAGGCGGAACATCGGCTCGGCGACACGACGCTCGATCAGCGCGAACGCCATCAGCGAGAGGACGCCCGCGCCGAGCAAGCCGAGCACCTTCGGGCTGCCCCAACCCGTCGCGTGACCGCCATACGGTCGAATGCCGTAGGTGACCGACACCATGATCAGGATCAGCCCGAGCGCGAAGGTGACGTTGCCCCACCAGTCCACGCGCGCGCGTTTGGGCGTGCTGCGCTCCTCGAGCTTCATGTACGCCCAGACGGTGCCCAACAGTCCCACCGGCACGGAGATCAGGAACACGAGCCGCCAGTCGATCGGCGCCAGTAGGCCTCCGAGCACGAGGCCGACGAACATGCCGCTGACGCCGACGATGTTGTTGATGCCCAGCGCCATGCCACGCTGGTTGGCGGGGAAGGCGTCGGTGATGATCGCAGCTGCGTTGGCCAGCAGGAAGGCGGCGCCGACTCCCTGCACGATGCGAAACACGATCAGGTAGGTCGCGCCCGCGCGCCCTGTCATCCAGTCCACGGTCAGCACCAGCGAGGCGATCGTGTAGATGACAAAGCCGAGGTTGTACATCTTCACTCGCCCGTACATGTCGCCGAGGCGGCCAAGGCTGACGATCAGCACGCTCGTGACGACCAGGAAGCCGAGGATCATCCACAGCAGGTAGAAGCTGTTGGCCGCCACCAGCGGGTCGAGGTGGATCCCTCTGAAGATGTCTGGCATCGCGATCAGCGTGATCGAGCCGTCCAGCGTCGCGAGCAGCACCCCTAGCGTCACGTTCGACAGCGCGATCCACTTGTAGCGGTCGGGGCTGGCGGAACCCGATCCCGCCCACCCGCCGGCGTTTGGGCTCGTCGCCGCTCGTGTACCCACGTCGCTCGCCATCCAAATTAAATTATACAGGGAAACTGAGCAGTTTTCCTGCTCTTCGGCGGGGTATAGTTTGCGGGCCGTGGGTCAGGCTGTCGACACCAATCGGCTTGCGAGTGAACTGCGCATCGTCCTCGGCCAGCTGATGCGGCGCCTGCGTGCCGAGCATCGCTTCCCGCTGTCACAGGGCGCCGTGCTCGGGCGCCTGGACCGCGAAGGCACGAGGTCGATCGGGGATCTCGCGCTCGCCGAGCGCGTGCGTCCGCAGTCGATGACCCAGACGATCTCAGACCTCGAGTCCGAGGGGCTGATCGCGCGCCGCGCCGACCCCGCCGACGGGCGGCGGATCCTCGTCGAGCTGACCGAGCAAGGCAGCCGGACGCTCGCGGCCGACCGACGCCAGCGGGAGGGCTGGCTCGCGCAAGCGATCGCCGAGGACCTCTCGACGCAGGAGCAGCAGGTGCTCATGCGCGCGGCCGCGCTGCTGCGGCGCCTCGCCGAGGACTGACCGCGCGGCGCTCAATACTGGTAGCCGGGCGCGCTCGTCGTGGTCGTGGGTGTGCTGGTCGTGGGTGTGCTGGTCGTAGGCATTTCCGCAGCTGGCGCGCTCGTGCTCGTGGGCGCGGCGGCGCTTGGAGCGCCCGAGACGCCGAGCACGTGCCAGACCCCGCCGAAGCCTTTGAAGTTCTGGCCATTGACTTCGCCGCTCGCGTGGTCCTCTGCGAAGCGGTACAGCGGCAGGCCGTTGAGCGTGACCTGCAGCGTGCCGTTCTTGCGCTGCAGGATCGCGAGCCTGCCGTGCACGCCGGCGCCGCGGACGAGCTTCGTGCCGCGCGAGGGCACCGTCAGCGGCGGCCAGAATTTCAGGCATTCGCTGCTCGTGCACAGCAGGTGCCTGGCGGTCTCCGGGGTGAGGACGTACAGCGTCCTGCCCTTGGCGTTGACGAGCACGCGCTCGCCGAGCGTCGCGCTGGAGGCTGAGCTGACGGTCGCCGAGCTCGAAGCAAGCGCGATCGCGGCGAACGCCGCGCCGAGCGCAAGCGCGACGGCGGTTAGTCCAAGCTGGATGATCGTCCGGCGCCGCGGGCGGCGGCGTGCCGGCGCGATCTGCTGTTGCCTTGAGTCGGCCACCGGTGTCCCTTTCGCCGAGAGTGGTGTGTCAAGTGCATAGATGCCAGCGGCGCCGCAACCTTCCCGGCGCTCGTGCCGCGGGCGTCGTCTAAGGCTGCCCAGGCTCGGTGTGAACGATCACCTCGGCGATGCCCTCGACCCGCTGGCGCAGCTCGTCCTCGAGCTCGCCCGCGAGCCGGTGGGCGTCGGTCAGCGACGCGCCGGCATCGACGAGCAGCGTCAAAAACAACACGTAGCCCGCGTCTGTCGAAATCAGCCTGAGTCGCTCGGGATCCCGGCCTGTGCGCTCGCGCACGACCTGCTCGACGGCTCGCGCCGTGTGCGGCCCGCTGCCGCCGTCCTGCGCGCGTGCCACGAGCGGGCGCTCGAGCGGCTCGAGGTGGCTCTGCACGTCGCTGACGCCGGGCCGCGCGCGGATCCCGCGCTCGACCCGCTCGGCGATCTCGTGCGCGGTGCGCAGATCCAGCTCGGCCGGGAACTTCAAGTGCAGCGACACGCTCGCGGAGCCGTCCTGCTCGAAGATCGTGATGTCGTGCGCCTCCTTCACGAGCGGCTCTGAGAGCGCGATCGCGAGCACGCGGTCGCGCAGGTCGAGGCCGCGTCGACGCGGCTCGACGTGCACCACGACGTCGCTGCCCGGCAGCGCGCGCTCGAGCGCGCTCTCGACCAGATCGGCGGCTTGATGGCCCTCGACCACGGCCTGTCCCGGCGGCACGCTGACGACGACGTCGGCGAAGTAGCGACCGGCGGACTCCCGCAGGCGCAGCCGATCGAGCTCGACGTCCGCACCCAGGCCCGCGATCGCGCGCTCGGCGAGGGCTCGCGCCTGGATCGGCGCGCGGTCCATCAGCACGTTCGCGTTCGGGGCGATCAGGCGCGCCGCGGTCACGAAGATGATCACCGCGACCAACAGCGCCGCCAGCGAGTCGCCGTCGTCGAATCCCGCCTGCGTCGCGAGCAGGCCCGCGAGCACCAGCAGCGAGCCGGCCATGTCGGCCGCGAAGTGGGCGGCGTTGGAGCGCAGCGTGGGGCTGTCCTCGCGACCGGCTGCCGCGTGCGCGACGGCCATGCGGGAGCCTTCCAGGAGCAGCGCCACGCCGATTGCCGCGAGCTCGTACCAGTGGACGGTCGCTGCGGCGGTGTTGCCGGTCAGGCGGGTGATGGCCTCGACGCTCACCAGCACGCCGCCGCCGAGCAAGAGCGCGGCCTCTCCGAGCGCGCCGAGGTTCTCGGCGCGGCGGTGACCGTAGGGGTGCTCGAAGTCGGCCGGCCTGCCGCCGAGTTTGACCGCGAAGAACGTCAGCACAGCGGCGATCACGTCGCCGCTGGACTCGATGCCGCTCGAGATCAGCCCGAGGCTCCCAGTGGCCAGGCCGGTACCCAGCTTGATGGCCACGAGCAGTGTGGCCGCGGCGAGCGACACCAGCGTGCTGGCTCGCCGCGTGAGCCGGCGCGTCTCCCCCGTCTGCAACATGGCTAGAGACTACGGTCCGCCAGCGTCGTATCGTGAGCCAATGGCTCACGAGCACGCCACGCACGCTCACGGCGCTCATGCCCACGGCTTCAACGCCGACGCCGACCGTCGCCGGCTGACAGCGGTGCTGACGCTGATCGTTGCGTTCATGGCCGCCGAGGTGACGGCTGCTGTCATCGCCCACTCGCTCGCGCTGCTCTCCGACGCCGGGCACATGCTCACGGACGCCGCCGCGATCGGCTTCTCGCTCGTTGCCCTGCAGCTCGCGTCGCGCCCGCCGAGCGGGGCGCTGACGTTCGGGCTGCGCCGCGTGGAGATCCTGTCGGCGCTCGCCAGCGGGCTGACGCTGCTGATCCTCGCGACGCTGATCATCTACGACGCCGTGCGACGCCTGGTGGCGCCGCCGGACGTGCGTGGCGGCATCGTGCTCGCGGTCGCGCTCGCCGGTATCGTCGTCAACCTCGCGGCCGTGTGGATGCTCTCCGGTGCGAACCGCCGCAGCCTGAACGTCGAGGGCAGCTTCCAGCACCTGCTCACCGACCTGTATGGCTTCATCGGCACGGCGATCGCCGCTGTGGTGATCCTCCTCGCCGGCTTCGAGCGCGCGGACCCGATCGCGTCGTTGCTGATCGCGGCGCTGATGGCGCGCTCGGGTGTCTCACTGGTGCGCGAGTCGGGCCGCGTCTTCCTGGAGGCCGCGCCGCGCGGGCTCGATCCGCAGCAGATCGGCCGCGCGCTCGTCGCCGAGGAGGGGGTCGTCGAGGTGCACGACCTGCACGTGTGGGAGGTCACGAGCGGCTTCCCGGCGCTCTCGGCGCACGTGCTCGTCGGCGCCGACAGCGACTGCCACGCGGCGCGCCGGCGAATCGAGGCGATGCTGCGAGAGCGCTTCGCGATCGATCATACGACCCTCCAGGTCGATCACATGGGAAGCGAGCAGTCGGAGATCGTCCAGCTCGAGCTCGCGCCGCGCGCTAGCCCACTTGGCCGCTCGGGCGGACGAGCACCTCGTTGACGCTGACGTGGCGGGGTTGGCCGATCGCGTAGAGGATCGCGCCCGCGATGTCCTCGGCGGTCAGCAGCTCGATGTCGCCGAAACGTTTGGCGATCTGCTCGCGTATCTCCGGCCGGTTGTGGCCGGCCAGCTCGGTGGCCACGGCGCCGGGCTCGATCAGCGTCACGCGGACGCCCATCGGCACGCACTCCTGGCGCAGTGACTCCGAGAAGGCGCCTACGCCGAACTTCGTCAGGTTGTAGACGCCCGAGCCGGCGCGCGCGACGCGACCGGCGACGGAGCTGATGTTGACGATGTGCCCGGAGCCCTGGGCGTGCATCAACGGCAGCGCCGCGTGGGTGCAATAGAGCACGCCGAAGACGTTGACCTGGATCATCTGCCGCCATTCGTCGGTCGGCGCGTTCTCGATCGGCCCGAGCAGCATCACGCCGGCGTTGTTGACGAGCACGTCCAGGCGCCCGAGCTCGGAGTGCGCCCGCTCGACGAACGCCTGTGCCTGCTCCTCCTCGCCCACGTCGGCGCGCACTGCGATCGCCCGTCCGCCCTCCTGGATGATCTGCTGGGCGAGCGCCTCGATGCGCTCGGCGCGGCGGGCGGCGAGGGCGACGGCGGCTCCGGCGCGCGAGCACGCGAGCGCCGCGGCCTCGCCGATTCCCGACGAGGCGCCCGTGATCGCCACGACCTGCGAGGAGAGGTCAACGTCCATGCGCCGAGCTTAGCCGCGAAAGCTCAGCGATCCAAGCCTTTCGGTCGATGACCAGGCGAACCTCGACGATCGCTCCGTTTGGCCTATTTCTGGGTTTTAGCAGGCGTTATGCCGGGCACGCTAGAAATGATCTGCCGGGAAGGTAACCGCGTATATGGCGTCGAACGAGCTAGCAGCACGGCTTTCACCGAGAATGGTTGACAACGCAACTATCGCGGCGTATAATTCCGACTCCAAGCATCGGATTAGAAAGACGCCTATGTCAGACAGAGCAAATTCAACCCTCACACTAGAGCAACAGCGCGAGGATCTCGTCGAGGAGACCGAGCCGGTGGCGGCCGCCCCCGAGCGGCTGGACAGCCCGATCGAGCGGCTCGACGTGAGCACCCCCGACACGTTCATCCCGGAGGCAGTCGACCAGCTGCTGGCGCACTCGCGGCGCTACCCCCTGCTCACCCCCGCCGAAGAGATCGATCTCGCCAAGCGGATCGAGCGCGGTGACCTGCACGCCAAGGAACTGCTCGTCAACTCCAACCTGCGCCTCGTCGCGTCAAACGCGCGGCGCTACCAGAATCAGGGCCTGCCCCTGGGCGACCTCGTCCAGGAGGGCATGCTCGGCCTGATCCGCGCGAGCGAGAAGTTCGACTGGCGCAAGGGCTTCCGCTTCTCGACCTACGCGACGCTGTGGATCCGCCAGGCGATCCAGCGCGGCCTGGAGAACTCCGGTCGCACGATTCGCCTGCCCGTCCATGTCGCGCAGCGTTCCCGCAAGGTCGGGCGCGTCGAGCGCGAGCTGTCGGTGCGGCTTGGCCGCGAGCCGACGCTCGAGGAGCTCTCGCAGGAGACCGGACTGCCGATCGACCAGGTCGAAGAGGTACGCCACCAGCGCGCCGCGCTGGTCAGCCTCGACCAGCAGATCGGCGAGGACGGCGACACGGCGCTCGGCGACCTGCTCCCCTCCGACGCAGAGGTGCCGGAGGAGACCGCGTGGGAGCACGAGCGTGAGCGCATCGTCCACGAGGCGATCTCGCAGCTGCCCGAAACAGAGCGCAAGGTCCTGACCCTGCGCTTCGGCACCGGCCGCGAGGAGCCACAGACGCTGACCGCGATCGGCAAGCGCCTCGGCTTCTCCGCGGAGCGCGCCTCCCAGCTCGAGCAGCGCGCGCTGAAGAAGCTCGCGGAGTCGCCTGAGCTGGCCGCTCTGCGCGAGGCCGCGTAAACCACAAACTGTCCACCTCCTGAGTGCCACAGCCCCGGCTGGGATCTTCCCAACCGGGGCTGTGTGCGTTCTACGCGCCCGCGACGAACGCTTGGATGTCAGGCGTGCCGCGGCCCGTTACGTAGTCCCAGCCGGGGGTGCACCCGAACAGCGTGTTCTCGCCGATTGATGTCGTTGCGCGCTCGCGGGCTCTGTCCCGTAGATGACCGGGCCTGCGAAGCCGAGCGTTCCCGCGTGCGCCGCCTGTGCTCGCGTCCAGATCCCCTGCCATGACGGGGCGCTCGCGCTGGTGCCGCCGATGACTTCTTCCTTGCCGGCGATGATCACCTCGTAGCCGCAGCGTCTCGGGCTCGGCGTCGCGGCCGCGCGGGCCGCCGCGCTTGACTCCCAGGAAGCTGCCGCCGACATTCGACTGCCAAGCGGGGGTGGCCTCGAGCACGCTCGTGCCACCGCCGCCGGCGTACCAGCCGATTTGGTTGCCGGCAGCGAGCACGCTCGTGCCGCCGGCGCCGATCGCGTAGGGACTCGACGCGGGGTAGTTGACGCCGGGCAGGCCGAGCGGCAGGCCGTTCTCTGCGACCAGCGCCGGACACTGCGAGCCGGTGTCGCCACTGGCCGTGAACAGCGTCTGACCCTGCGCTGCGGCCTCGGCGAGGACCGTGTCGAGCGATTCCCGGAAGCCGGCGGCGTCAGCGAGCAGCTCGCACTCGCCCGCCGAGAAGCTCGCCTGCGAGCTTGAGTCTTCGGTCACCCAGCGGTCGATCGTTTCGAGAATCGCGCTGTCTTCCAACGAGGAACCGACGTACACGTTCACCTGCGAGACGCCGGGTGCGAAGCCGTCGAGTACTGCGTGTCGAGGTCCCACTCGTCGTCGCCTTCCGTTTCAGCGGAGGGCGTCCCGACGTTGATCTGATTCCCTTCACGCTCGCCAGCCCAAAGCGGCTCTCGAACTGCGCCAGGTCCTTCTGCGGTTGGCTGACGTCTCCGGCTGCGATCACCGAGACCTGCTGGCCCGCGCCCGTCTGCGACGTCGGCGCGTCGTACAGGGACCAGAATTCCTTGGGCCATAGCTGGTGGGATAGGTGACGCCCGGCAGCGCAGCGGCCGCGGGATGGGTGAGGTAGCCGTGCGTGCGGGCGAGGTCCGACAGGCCGATGATCGCGCTGACCTTGCCGGCGAGCGAGGCCGGCAGCGCCGCTTCGCCCGTGCTCGAGATGTACTGGGAGCCATCGGCGGCACGGAAGCGATGGAACGTGACACCGAGGGCCGCGCCGAGCACGCTCGTGGAGCCGGCCACGCGCATGAGCAGGCCGTCGGGAGAGACGCTCGTCACGGTCAGACCCTGAGCCCTCGCCCACGACCCGACCGCTGCGACGCTTGTCGGGCTCGGCCCGAAACGCGTGGCGAACTGGTGCGGTGCGAGCGGCGAGCGCCCGGCCTGGGAGTCGAAGGCGCGCAGCCCCGCCGGGTCGCTCGGTGTCAGCGCGAGCACGATCGAACGCTGCTGCGTCACGGGGCCGAGGTCCGTGGAGCCTTCGGTGCGCAGGAGCCGGCTCCCGCGGGTGTGAACGCAGTCGCCGACGCAACCAGCAATGTGAGCAACAGCGCGGTCGTCGGCGAACGCGATCGAGAGCGTTCCGGGTCCGCTCATGTGTCCCTCCTTCGAGCTTTGGATGCGTCGCCCGGGGCGCACGCTCGCCTGTGCGCACTGAACCCCGCACACGGCATCCCTCCGTGCGCGCCTTCTACCCGCCCCCTGCGCGTCTGAACCGCAGCCTGGGGGACCGCGCGATCGCAGTGCGTTTCGCTACGCTGCGCCGGTAGCGCTGCAGAGGCACCTCAAGCGCACGAGAGTCAACTCCGGAGGTCTAGCAACGTGTCCAAGTCGCCGTGGGAGCGCACCGTTGAATGGACGATCACGCTCGGAGAAAGGATCCTCGCGCCGATCGAGCGCTTCATCGGCAAGCGCTCGCTCGTCGGCGACGCGACGTTCTTCCCGCTCGAGCGCTTCCCTTGGGTCAGGCACATCGAGGACAACTGGACGGTGATCCGCGAGGAGGCCGAGAGGCTGCTCGAGGATCAGGCCGAGCTGGCCAACTTCCAGGACATCTCCAAGGACCAGATCGAGATCACCGACGATGACCGCTGGAAGACGTTCTTTATCTACGGCTACGGCTTCGAGGCCAAGCTCGGGGTGCAGATGTGCCCGCAGACGGCAGCCCTGATGCGCCAGATCCCGGGCATGACCACCGCAATGATCTCGATCCTCTCCCCCCGCAAGCACATCCTCGACCACCGCGGCCCCTACAAGGGCGTGCTGCGATACCACCTCGGGCTGATCGTGCCCAAGGACGCCGAGTCCTGTCGCATCCGTGTCGGCGAGGACATCCGTCACTGGGAGGAGGGTCACAGCATGGTCTTCGACGACACCTTCAACCACGAGGTGTGGAACGACACCGACGAGACGCGCGTGGTGCTGTTCGTCGACGTGCTGCGCCCGTTGCCGTTCCCCGAGTCGCTGATCAACAGGGCGATCATCAAGGTGATCGGCTACTCCCCGTTCGTGCTCGACGCCAAGCGCAACCAGGAGGCGTGGGAACGGCGTTATCTGGAGCGGCGCGCAGCTGCACAGCGGGTCGAGGCCGGCGCTGTTTAGTTTAGTCTTCGTGTGCCGATGTATGTCGTGATCTGACGGTCGCGCGGCGGTCTGCGTCCGTGCCGTCCACGCGCGTTCCGCGCGGCACGCGAACCCGTCGAACTTTGCTCCCTCCGGAGTGGTAGGGTCGCGACTTAGCAGGTGCCGGGCTTGCGCTCAGCGTTAGCTTCCCGGCCGCCGAATCGGACGGCAACACTCAAGGAGGGGGATGGACATGCGCATTGCATCCACGCGTACTGTCGGTGTGGCGGCGGCCGTCGTGCTCGCCACGGCCGGACTGAGCTTCTTCACGACGGCACTTGCGTCTGCCTGGCAGCTGCACAAGGCGACGACGCCGACGCCGACGGTGTTCGTCAACGGCTCCGTCCTGTCCGGCTACGGAGATGAGCCCTGCGCGATGGCCCATTTCACAACGATCGACGAAGCCGTCTCGGCGGTGAAACCGGGAACCCACATCGTCGTGTGCCCCGGGACCTACCACGAAGGGGTGCTGATCGAAAAGCAGCTGACCCTCACGGGCGTGCACGCCGTGATCGACGCCAGCTCCTCGCCGACCGGCAACGGCGTTCAGATCCTCGGTCCCGGAGGCTCGGGCTCCACTGTTGCCGGCTTCAAGATCGAAAAAGCCAAGTTCGAGGGGATCCTGGTGGGCAGCGCCCCCGTCGCGCCGAGCACGACTGACGGCACGCCCGCCGCCGGAGGCGTCCCCGTGAGTGATGTGACGATCGCGGGCAACAACCTGGAAGGCAACGGCACCGGCTTTGAAAGCGACGCCGGGCAGTGCTTCTCGACGCCCCACGCCCCCGGCGACTGCGGTGAGACGATCCACCTCGTTTCGGTGACCGACTCGGTCGTGGAGGCGAACAACGTCGTGAACAACGTCGGCGGCATCCTGCTCACCGACGAGTTCGGCCCGACGTCGCACGACATCGTGCGCTTCAACCGCGCCACCGGCAACATCCACGACTGCGGGATCACGCTGGCCGGCCACAGCTCCGCCGCTGTCAACCCCGCGACCGGCATGCCGACCGGCGCCGCCGGCGTATTCGACAACCTGATATGGCACAACATCGCCGACGGCAACGGGGGCGCCGGACAGGGCGCCGGGATCCTGCTCGGCGGGGGCGCGCCGTTCGCGGGCGTCTACGGCAACGTGATCCGCGGCAATTGGGCGGCCGGTAACGGGCTCGCCGGCGTGACGGTGCACCAGCACCTGGTCGGCGATCTCAATGGCAACGTGATCGAAGGCAACGTGCTCATCGGCGACAACCTCGACGGCGACTTCGACTTCCTCACTCCCGACAAGGAAACGACGGGCATCCTGGTCGCGTCGGGACCTGGTCCCGGACCGGCGCTGCCGCCGGAACTGGCCCCGGGTGCGATCAAAGGCACGATCATCCACGGCAACCAGATCTACGCCTCCAAGATCGGCATCTGGACGCTCGGGACCGAAAAAGCGAGCACCCAGATCACGGGCAACTTCTTCGGTCCCGCGGTGGTGACGCCGGTCAGCGAAAACTAAGAGGGCGCCGTGTGCGCATCGCCTAGCGCGAGAGGGCGCCCCGGGCGGTCCGGCTCTATACGCTCCCCTGCCACGGCGCGGCTTTCGAGGCCCACGTGTTCAGCACGGTGAACTCGCCGGTGAGGATCAGCACGCCGAGCGCGATCATCACGACGCCGCCGACGGCGATGATCACGGGGAAATGGCGCTTGACGACGCCCAGCGCGTTGGTCATCCGCTCGAACGCGAGCGCGATCAGCAGGAACGGGATCGCGAGACCCGCGGAGTAGAAGGCGAGCAGCAGCGCGCCGTGGGCGGCCGAGCTGGAGACCGCCGCCTGCGTGAGGATCGCGCCGAGCGTGATGCTCGTGCAGGGCGTCCATGCGATCGCGAACGCGGCGCCGCCACGAGCGGCCCGCCGCGGCCGGCGAGGCGCAGCAGCGACTCGGAGTGCCACTCGCGGTTGAGCATGCCGACGAACGGCGTCGCCAGGAAGACCACGCCCATCAGGATGATCACCACCCCGCCGACCTGCTCGAGCGCGTGTTTGTGCGTGTTGAGCGTCGAGCCGATGACCGTCGCGCTCATGCCGAGCAGGATGAAGATCGACGAGAAGCTCGCGATGAACAGCAGGCTCGGCACCAGCACGCGCCGCGCGCCGACGCCCTCCTGCAGGTCGGCGGGCGTGACGCCGATGACCGTCGAGAGGTAGCCCGGCACGAGCGGCAGCACGCACGGCGACAGGAACGACACGAGCCCCGCGGCGAGCGCGATCGGGATGCCCACGCCGGTGGCGGTGTCGGAGGACGGCGAGCGATCAGCTGGGCGTGGTTCACGGCTGCACCTCCGAGGCAGCATGGCGCATCGCCGCGCGCAGCTCGGCGACCTCGCGCTCGAGCCGCGCGACGCGCTCGCTGCAGATCGGCGCGCCGTCGCGCGCTCGGCGCGCGCCCGTCGGCCGCGTGGCCCGCCAGCGGGCCCCCGTCGGTGCTCGGCGCTGGCGCGAGCTCGCTCGCGCTCCTCGTGCTCCTCCAGCAGCTGCGCGTAGCGCTCCTCCTTGTGCCCGGGGCGGCGCTCCAGGCGCGCGACCAGCTCGCGCTCGATCAGCCGCGCGAGCGTCTCGTGCACGCTCGCCGAGCTCGCCGAATGCGTGCATGCGCTCGGTGCGCTGCTTGAGCTCGCCGGGCGTCTGCGGGCCGCGCAGCATCAGCACGCACATCATCGCCTGCTCGGCGGAGCTCATCGGCAGCGCGTCGGCGAGCAGGTGCCGGTACTTCGGCCGCGCGGCTGCCGGCGCCGCTGGCCAGGCGCGTGTAGCCGCGGCGTTCCAGGCGGTGCAGCGCATCGCGGATGACCGCGTCGTCGTAGTCCACGACCGGGTCGCGGTTGGTCGACTGGTTGCACGCCAGCCGCAGCGCGTTGAGCGACAGCGGATAGGCGTCGGGCGTCGTGCGCTGCTTCTCGAGCAGGCAGCCGAGCACGCGGGTCTCTGTCGCCGACAGGTCCATCGCGCTTAACCCTAGGGCCCTGTGCGCCTCGTTTCAAAAAGGATCGGCGACACCGTTGCCGTGCGTGCAGCAGAATGCATGCTACGGAGGCGCAATGAGCACAGCTGACAGCGAAGATCCGACCGGCATCACAGAGCTTGCGACCGAAGCGGTGGCTCCGATCGAGCAGGAGCTGCGCCAGCGACTCGTGTTCGAAGTCGGCGAGCAGGACGCCCTCGCGATCGAAACGGCGCTGCTGAAGGCGTTCTTCAATGGCATGCGCGCCGCTGCCGCCGCTGCCGCCGAGACCGCAGATCCGCTGATCGAACAGGCAGGTAGACGGACCGGCTTCGGGCCAGGTCCATTTCAGGGCGTCCAGCCGCTCGACTCGGCCCTGCCCTGGGTCGACCCATGGGCAGCGAGATACGGCGACGGCGGGCATTGAGGCGGAGCGCCGGCGGCCCGATCGTCCGCCGATAAAGTCAGCTGCGTGAGCCATCAGCCCTTCGCCCAGGGACACGGCGGGATGGGCGGCCGCCGGCGTTCGCGGCGAACGGAGCCGGCCGACCCCGAGCCGCGCCCCGAGGACATCCCCGACAAACACGTCTCGCTGCGGCGCATCGGCCGGCTGTTCATCCCCTACCGGCTGCGCCTGGGCCTGCTGCTGGGGCTGATCGTGCTCGGCTCGGTCCTCGAGCGTCGCCTCGCCGTTCCTGCTGCGCGAAGCGGTCGACAAGGGCATCATCGGACACGACCTGACGCTGCTGACGTGGCTGGTCGCGGGCATGATCGCGCTGGCGATCATCAACGGCGTGATCAGCGTCGCGCAGACGTGGATCTCAAACCAGGTCGGCCAGCGCGTGATGCACGACCTGCGCGCGGCGGTGTACGCGCACCTGCAGCGCATGTCGCTGGCGTTCTTCACGCGCACGCGCTCGGGCGAGGTGCAGGCGCGCATCGCCTACGACATCGGCGGCATCGACGACGTCGTCACGAGCACCGCCACCTCGACGGTCTCGACGGTCGCGACCGTCATCGCGACGGTCGTGGCGATGTTCGCGCTGAGCTGGCAGCTGACCGTGTTCTCGCTGATCCTGCTGCCGTTCTTCGTGTGGCTGACGCGCCGCGTCGGCAACGAGCGCCGGCGCATCCAGTCGGTGCGCCAGAGCCGCCTGGCGGACATGTCGACGCTGGTCGAGGAGTCGCTGTCGGTGTCGGGGATCCTGCTCGGCAAGACGATGGGCCGCTCGCACGAGCTCGTCGATCGCTTCTCCTCGGAGTCGAGCGAACTGGCCGACCTGGAGGTGCGCGCGCGCATGGCCGGGCGCTGGCGGATGGCCTCGGTGCAGATGAGCTTCGCGATCATGCCCGCCGCCGTCTACTGGTTCGCCGGCTACACCATCGCCCACGGCGACGACGCGATCTCGATCGGCACGGTGGTCGCGTTCACGACGCTGCAGACGCGCCTGCTGTTCCCGATGCAGCAGCTGCTGTCGGTGGGCCTGGAAGTGCAGACCTCGCTGGCGCTGTTCGGGCGCATCTTCGAGTACCTCGACCTGCCGGTGGACATCGTCGAGCGCCCGGGCGCGCGCGCGCTGAGCGACGTGCGCGGCGACGTCGAGCTCGAGGACGTGTGGTTCCGCTACGCGCCCGAGGCGCCGTGGACGCTCGAGGAGATCAACGCGGAGATCCCGGCCGGGCACGCGCACCGCGCTCGTCGGCGAGACGGGCTCGGGCAAGACGACGCTCGCCTACCTGGTCGCGCGGCTGTACGAGCCCCAGCGCGGGCGCGTGAGCATCGACGGCGTCGACATCCGCGACATGACGCTCGACTCGCTGGCCGCGACCGTCGGGCTGGTCTCGCAGGAGACCTACCTGTTCCACGCCTCGATCCGCGAGAACCTGCGCTTCGCCTGCCCGGAGGCGAGCGACGAGGAGATCGAAGACGCGGCCCGCGCGGCGC
Organism: uncultured Solirubrobacteraceae bacterium; assembly: GCA_963737025.1. Classification (GTDB taxonomy): domain Bacteria; phylum Actinomycetota; class Thermoleophilia; order Solirubrobacterales; family Solirubrobacteraceae; genus Palsa-744. The sequence continues at coordinate 228,052 of CAVTRA010000002.1, read as the reverse complement.
AGATCCACGAGCTGATCTCCTCGCTGCCCGAGGGCTACGACACGCCGGTCGGCGAGCGCGGCTACCGCTTCTCCGGCGGCGAGAAGCAGCGCATCGCGATCGCGCGCACGGTCCTGCGCAACCCGCCCGTGCTGATCCTCGACGAGGCGACCTCCGCGCTCGACACCGAGACCGAGCGCGCCGTGCAGCAGGCGCTCGACGAGCTCTCGCGCGGGCGCACGACGATCGCGATCGCCCACCGGCTCTCGACGATCCGCGACGCCGACCAGATCCTCGTGCTCGACGCCGGGCGCATCGTCGAGCGCGGCACCCACGAGGAGCTGCTCGAGCTCGGCGGGCGCTACGCGGCGCTGCTCAGCGGCGCGCGAGGTCGGCGACGGTCGCCGATCGCGGAGCCCTCGCGGCCGCCGGCCTGCGCGTGCGGCCGCTACGCCGATGGCGTCGATGTTCAGGCGCACGTAGTCGACGACGACCGGCTCGCCGAGCGCTGCCAGCACGTCGTCCATGAACGGCTCGCGCAGCTCCTCGGGCAGCTGCTGCACGTGCGGGCCGAGCACGATCGTGGAGAGGAACTCGCGCGGATGCTCGGGCTGCGCGGCGCCGGCTGCAGCCAGCAGTCGGCGGTGGCGAAGCCGGCGGCGAGCAGGCGCTCGCGCGTGTGCTCGGCGCCGGCGTAGTTCCACGGCGCGCGCCAGTCGGCGAAGTGCTCGGCGTAGGGCTCGCGCGCGAGCACCGCGCCGGCCTGCGCCGCGCAGCACGTCGATGTTGCCCTCTCCCCCGCACTGCGCCACCAGCCGCCCGCCCGGGCGCAGCGCGGCGTGCAGGCGCGCGAACAGCCGCTCGTGGTCTGCGATCCAGTGGAAGGTCGCGGTCGAGAGGATCGCGTCGACGCGGCTCGCTCGAGCTCGAGCTCGAGCAGGTCGACGCGCCGCACCTGCACGCGCCTCGCGATCAGCGGCCGCGAGCCGCTCGCGCGCGGCCTCGACCATCGACGCGCGAGGCGTCGACCGCGATCACGCGCCCGCGCGGCAGCCGCTCGAGCAGCGCCTCGGTGATCGCGCCCCGAGCCGCAGCCGGCGTCGAGCACGATCTCGTCGCCGCGCAGCTCGCAGGCGCTCGAGCACCGCGAGCCCCAGCGCCTCCATCGGCCCGAGATGCGGTCGTAGCTGGCGCCGTCCCATTCGCGTTCTGGCATACGAGCGTACGTTATCACGTACGCAGCGCGTCGACGCTGAGCGGCGGCTCGATCAGCGCTGCGACAGCTGCCCGCCCTGCCAGGCGATCGGCGAGCGGATCGGCGGGCCCGGCGTCCTCGACGACCAGCTGCGCGCCCGGGATCGCCCGCGCGTAGCGTTCGCCGACGGCCAGCGGATGGCCCGGGTCGGCCTCGTCGCGGCTGGCGACGACGACCGTCGGCAGCTGCGATCGCTCGCGCAGCTCGCTCGATGCTCCTCGAACGGGCGCGAGCGCGGCACCGACTTCCAGCGCGTCGGCGACCGCCTCGGGGTGCTCGTGCGCGGACAGCCGCTGGCGCAGCACCGTCTCGACGCGTCTCGCGCCAGCGCCTGCGGGCACCGCCGCGAGGTCGTAGGCGCGCGACGAATCCCTCCACTCCGCCCTCGCGCAGCCCCGCGCGCGAGCGCGTCCCAGCGCGCGAGCTCCGCGCGCGTCGCGCGGCGTGCGCCGGGTCGAAGGCGGGCGTGATCAGCGCCAGCGCCGCCACGCGCTCGGGGTGCTCGAGCGCGAAGCGCACGGCGGTGTGCGCGCCCATCGAGGCGCCGGCGAGCACCGCGCGCTCGACGCCGCGCGCGTCGAGCACCGCGTGCAGGTCCGCGGCGAGGTGCTCGTAGCCGTAGGCGCCTGGGTCGGCGGCGGGTGCCGAGCGGCCGTGGCCGCGCGCGTCGTAGGCGATCACGCGGTGGCCCGGAGCGCTCGAGCGCGCGCGAGCCCATCACGACGTAGCGGCGCGTGGCGGTGAGGCCGTGCAGCAGCACGATCGCGCGGCCCGCCGCCGGCCTCCTCGCCGGCGAGCAGCGTGCACGCCGCCGGTGGCCGACGCTCAGCGCGCGACGGCCTCGCTCGGTGAATGCCGCGCGGCGTCAGGCATGCACCGCGGCGTGCGCGCGCAGCAGCTCGGCCGAGCGCTCGGGGCGCTCCCAGAAGAACAGGTGGCCGACGCCGTCGAGGATCTCCAGCTGCGCGCCGGGTATCAGCGCGGCGATCAGTGCGGCCGTTCTGCACGGGCAGCATCTGGTCGGCGGTGCCGTGGATCGACGAGCGTCGGCAGCTGCGAGCTCGCGCAGGCGCGCGGTGGTGTCGTGGCGCGATGCACGCGCTGCATCTGCGCCATCGATCACCGGCGACCGCCACGCGCGGCGCAGCGCGCGATCTCCAGGAAGCGCGCGTAGGCGTCCTCGTCGGCGGCGAACGCCGGCGAGACGTTGACCTCCCAGCAGGCGCGCATCGCGCGCTCGCGGTCGCCCGACGTCATCGCCTCGGCCAGCTCTGCGCAGACCTCGGCGCGGCAGCGAACGCTGCCCTGGCCGCCGCAGTAGGTGCAGCCGAGCGTCAGCGTGCGCGATGCGCTCGGGCTGGGCGAGCGCGAGCTCCTGGGCGATCATGCCGCCCATCGAGATGCCGAGCACGTGCGCGGAGTCGATCTCGAGCGCGTCGAGCAGCCCGGCGGCGTCCTCGGCCATCTCGCGCGATCGTGATCGGCCCGTCGCAGCCGGCTGCTCGCGCCGACGCCGCGGTGGTCGTAGACGATCACCTCGAAGTCCTCGCGCAGCTGCTCGAGGAACGGCTCGCCCCAGTGCAGCGCGGTGCCGCTCATGCCCATGATCAAGCAGCAGCGGCGGCCCGCGCCGCTGCGCTCGTAGTCGAGCTCGATCTCGCCGACTCGACGACCGTCATCGCTCGATCCTATACGGGCAGCGCCAGCTGGTCCGCCGAGCTCTCCCCCGCCGCCGGCGGCGCTCGCTGCCGGGCCGGGCTCGGCTCCGTCGCTCGCGGCACGCTGCAGGCCGGCGACGCGCACGCCGAGCAGGCGCACGGGCCGCGGCGGCGCGTACTCGCGCAGCAGCCGCAGCGCGATGCGCGCTGACCAGCTCGGCGTCGCACGTGGGCTCGGCGACGGTGTGCGCGCGGGTGACGGTCGTGAAGTCGTCGAGGCGCACCTTGATCGCGATCGTGCGCCCGCGGCGGCCGTGGGCGGCGAGGCCGCGCACAGCTCCTCGGCCATCCGCGCGAGCTCCTCGCGCATCTGCGCCGGGTCGCTGACGTCGCTGTCGAAGGTGCGCTCGCGCGACTCGGAGACGACCTTGCGCGCGGCGCCGACCTCGCCGTCGTGTTCGAAGCGCGCGCGCCGGCCGCAGCTCGCGCCCGAGGTTCGGCCCGAAGCGCTCGACGAGCAGCTGCTCGGGCGCGCGCGCCGAGCGCCGCGAGCGTCGTCAGGCCCAGCTCGGCCAGGCGCGCGGCGGTCTTCGGCCCGATGCCGGGCACGAGGCCCGGCGGCGAGGCGGCGAAGCGCGCGCACGCCTGCTCGCGGCTGAGCACGACGAAGCCGGCGGGCTTCTCGGCGTCGGAGGCGACCTTGGCGACGAGCTTGTTGGGGCCGATGCCGACCGAGCAGGTCAGCTGCGGTCGCGGCCTTGATCTCGGCCACGAGCCGGCGCATCGCCGCGCGCGGCGAGAACAGGCCCGGCGACGTCGAGGTAGGCCTCGTCGAGCCCGACCACCTCGACGCGCTCGACGTGCGCGCGCACGATGTCCATCACCTGCGTGGAGGCCTCGCGGTAGGTGGGGAAGTCCGGCGCGCAGGAACACCGCCTGCGGGCACAGCCGCCGCGCGCGCGACGGCGGGCATCGCCGAGCCGACGCCGTAGCGGCGCGCCTCGTAGCTGGCGGTCGTCACGACCGCGCGCGGCCCGCTGCCGGCGACGACACCGGCCGGCCGCGCAGCTCGGGATGGCGGCGCAGCTCGATCGAGACGTAGAAGGCGTCGGCGTCCAGGTGCGCGACGCGCAGTGCGTGCTCGGCGTCGGACACGGCCCTCGAATCTAGCGCCGTCCGCGGCGGGTGGGCTCAAAGATCCTCGACGCTGACGCCAAGTTACAAGTGCGAAGTAGGATCACCGCGTTCGATGTATGCTATGCTAATCATCCCATACGTTTCGCATGGGGACCATCATTCAGATTCACGATGTCCCTGACGACGTGCATCGCACGCTGACGGCGCGCGCCGCGATGTCCGGTGTCTCCCTATCCGAGTACCTGCGCGGTGTGCTCGCCCGCGCGGTCTCTCGCCCGACGCCGGCGGAGCTGGCTGCCAGGATCGCGGCTCGCGGCACGGTTAGTCTTCGCGAGCCGATCGAGGTCACGGTCCGCGTCATTCGCGACCGCGGCGAGTGGCTGTCGTCGACACCTCGGCGGTCGTCGACTTCCTCTTGGCCGTTGGCGTGGCGCCAGACGTCGAGGTCCTCATGAGCGTCGAGAGCCAGCTCGCGGCTCCCGACCTGATCGTGTTCGAGGTTATCGCAGTCCTGAGGCGTCTGGCATACCGCCGAGAACTGGCCGATGAGCGGGCGGCGGCCGCGGCGGCTGATCTCGGCGATCTGCCGATCCAGCTCTTTCCGAGCTTGCCCCTGCGGCAGCGTGCGTGGTCACTGCGCGGAAATCTCACGGCTGCCGACGGGTTGTTTGTCGCTCTCGCCGAGCAGCTGGGCGAGCCGCTTGCGACCAAGGACAGAGCGCTGTGGGCTGAGGCTCCGAGTCACGCGACCGTTGACATGCTCGAGCTCAAAGCGGGTTGACCGCGGGCGAACGAGGGTCGGCAGTGCTGCGACGGCTCCTCGGGCCGGCCGCGCGCGAAGTAGCATCGAGGATCGACGGCAAATCTCGATTCGATTGGAGGAGAGCGGTGGCGACCACAGCACAGTTGATCACGGACGTTGACTTCATAGGAATCCCGACGCGCGACCTGGAGGCGGCAGCGGCCTTCTACGGCGACGCTCGGCCTGCGCCGCTCGGTGTACATGCCGGAGCGTAACTACGCGGAGTTCGAGACGGGCAACGTGACGGTGAGCGTGTACAACCCGACGGAGATGGGAATGCAGCATCAGTCTCAGCCCCAACCCGCTCGCGCTGCACGTGCAGGACATGGCGCAGGCGCGCACGACGCTCGCAGAGCGTGGCGTCGAGTTCAATGGCGAGACGCTCGATACCGCCGTGTGCCACATGGCGTTCTTCTCCGATCCGGACGGCAACGCGCTGATGCTGCACCACCGTTACGCCCCGCGCGTCACCGACAGCTGAAGGACTTCGCTGGCTGTACTTGTCAACCCTGAGTTGCAGTAGTCTGCAGAGCCGAACGCCGATGGACCTGACTTTCAGCGAGAAAGAGACCGCCTTCCGCGACGAGCTGCGCGCTGGCTGGCGGAGAACCCGCCCGAGGCGAAGCCGCCGGCGGACGCCGGGCGACGACGCGCAGTTCGCCTAGCGGCGCGACTGGCAGCGGCGCCTGTACGACGCGGGCTGGGCGGCGCCGGCGTGGCCGACCGAGTACGGCGGGCGCGGCGCCTCGCAGACCGAGTCGGCGATCTACTTCGAAGAGCTGGGCCGCGCGCGGGTGCCGTTCGCGGCGAACACGCTGGGGCTGCTGCTGGGCGGCCCGACGCTGATGGTGTGGGGCACGCCGGAGCAGAAGGAGCGCTACCTGCCACCGATCCTCTCGGCCGAGGAGATCTGGTGCCAGGGCTTCTCCGAGCCCGACGCGGGCTCGGACCTCGCCTCGCTGAAAACGCGCGCGGTGAAGATCCGACCGCGACGAATGGGTGGTCACCGGCCAGAAGGTGTGGACGAGCGGCGCGCAGTACTCGAAGTGGTGCATGCTCGTGGCGCGCACCGACTCCGAGGTCGCCAAGCACAAGGGCCTCACCTACTTCCTGATGGACATGGAGCAGGACGCCGTGCAGGTGCGCCCGCTGCGCCAGATCACCGGCGAGGCGGAGTTCAACGAGCTGTTCATCGAGGAGGCGCGGATCCCCGACGCGAACGTCGTCGGCGGCGTGGGCAACGGCTGGAAGGTGGCGCTGACGACGCTGATGAACGAGCGCGCGGGCCTGGGCTTCGCGCTGCAGATCCGCCTGCGCCAGCTGCTCGACGACATGATCGCCGCCGCCGGCGAGAGCGGCCTGCTCGAGGACCCGCTGTACGCGGACGCGATCGCCGAGCTGCACGTGCGCTGCGAGTCGATCCGCCTGCTGGCCTGGAAGGGCCTCACCGACGCCGAGCGCTACGGCCAGCCGGGCCCCGAGGGCTCGCTGGTGAAGTGGCTGTGGTCGGACACCAACCAGCGCGCCACGCAGCTGGCCGCCGACGTGATCGGCGCGGAAGCGCTGATCGAGCGGCACGAGCTGGAGCTATGAGCTGCTGCGCGCGCGCGGCAACACGATCGAGGGAGGCACCACGGAGGTGCTCAAGAACATCGTCGCCGAGCGCGTGCTCGGCCTCCGCGGCTGAAGGTCGCGGCCTAGGAGGTGGCGTAGCATGGACTTCGGCCTGACAGACGACCAGCGCGAGATCCAGCGCACGGCGCGCGACCTGCTCGCCGAGCGCGCGACGTTCGCAGCGCGTGCGCGAGCACGCCGAGGCGCGCACGACCGACGAGGCACTGTGGCGGGAGCTGTGCGAGCTCGGCTGGCCGGGGATCGCGATCGCCGAGGAGTACGGCGGCCAGGGACTCGGCACGATCGAGCTGTCGATCCTGGCCGAGGAGCTGGGGCGCACGGTGGCGCCGGTGCCGTTCCTCGCGAGCGCGATGGCGGCGTGCGTGATCGAGCAGGCGGGCTCGCCTGAGCAGCGCGAGCGCTGGCTGCCGGGGCTCGCCTCGGGCGAGACGATCGGCGCGCTCGCGGGAGCGGTCGACGGCACGGCGGAGCTGGTCGTGAGCGGCGCCGAGGCGGACGTGATCGTGCTCGTCGAAGATGACGGCAGCGGACGGCTGCTGACGCCGCAGGATGCCGAGATCACCGCCGTCGCGGCGATCGACCCGACTCGCTCGGCCGCGCGCGTGAGCGCGAGCGACGGCGCGAATGAGCAGCTCGAGGATGGCTGCCCCGGTCTCGGGCGCGCGCTCGTGGCTGTCAGCTCGGAGCTCGTGGGTGTCTGCGAGCGGGCGCTCGAGATGACCGTCACCTATGTCAAGGACCGTAAGCAGTTCGGCGTTCCAGTGGGCGCCTACCAGGCTGTCTCGCATCGCTGCGCGCAGATGCTGCTGGACACCGAGAAGGCACGCTCGATGGCCGCCTTCGCGGCGTGGACCGCTGACGCCGACCCCGAGGCCTTGGCCGAGGCCGCCGCGATGGCAAAGGCTGCGGCATCGGACGCGGGACGCGAAGTCACGGCCAGCGCGATCCAGGCGCACGGCGGCATCGGCTTCACCTGGGAGGCAGACGTGCACTGGCTGTTCAAGCGCGCGCAGATCGACGCCGCTCTGCTCGGCGGCGCCAAGCGCCACCGCGCACGCGTCGCCTCGATCCTGGCCGAGCGGATCTCGGCCTCGACGACCGCCTGAGCGGCACGGCACGGAGCGCGAGCGATGGCCCGGCCGAACATCTTCGACGGCGAGTTCCCGATGAGCCGCGAGGAGCGCGGCATTCGTGGCAGGCCGTTCGCGCGCCCGGCCGGCGCGCACGAGCTCGGCGGCACCGTCTACGAGCTCGCCGCGGGCTCGCCGGGCATGGACCTGCACGGCCACTACGGCAACGAGGAGCTGTTCATCGTGCTCGAGGGCTCCCCCACATTGCGTACGACCGACAGCGAGGAGCTGCTCGGCAAGGGCGACGTCGTCGCGTGCGTGCGCGGCCGCGAGGGCATCCACACAATCGAGAACCGCAGCTCAGAGCCGGTGCTGCTGATCGCGATCTCAACCGCCAACAGTCCGGATGTGGTCGTCTATCCGGAGAACGACACCGTCGGGGTGGCCACCAGACACCCGTTCGTGCCGGTGCCCGAGGGCGGCGATGAGGGCGTCGTGGGGCTGTTCCGGGCGCAGGACAACCTGCGCAAACCTGCCGGCTGAGAACCTGGTTCTAAACGGCTACGCAGTCGGTTCGCCGGCCGGTGCCGGCGCGTTGGCCTTCGCCCAGGCGACGATGTTGGAGCCGCCGTTGACGGTGGAGCCGTCGCCGAGCGCGAGCACCGGCAGCATCTCCTGGCCGCTCATCTCCTTCAGCTCAGGCCGACGACCTTTGGTGAACAGGCCGAACGGGTGGCCTTTGTCGTGGACGACCTTCTCGAAGTCGTGGCCGGCGTCGCGCAGCGCGCGCTGCGCACGACGGCAGGCGTGCGGCCCGGGCCCACCGTCATCGATGTGGCACACGTACAAGGTCAGCTTTTCGGGCATTTGAACCCCCCTTCCGCGAGTTATGCCCGCAACGGCCTGCGAAGCATACTGCCGTCAAATGGGCTCGCGGTCGGGTTGCGAGGCCTGGTGGTCCTCTCGCTCGCCGGAGGGCGGGGCAGGCCAGGCCGGCGAGCCTTCATGGTTCGCCAGGCGCTGTAGCTCCAGGTCCACCTGCGCGATGCCGTTCGGCTCGGTCGTCCGTGCCTCCACGATCGGGGCTGTGTGCGGCCGCGGAGTCGACGGGTAGGCATCCTCGGGCACCGCGGCGCGAGCTCGCGTCAGCAGCGATCCCGTCGGCTGCACTCGATACGTGCCGGCGAGCAGATCCGTGATTGCGTCGTCGATGTCCTGAGCGAGCATGTTCACGTCGGGCAGCGCCTGGCGGTCGGCGTAGATGCCGAAGCAGGCCTGGTCGTGGACGGTGATCATGCCGACGGAGACGGCGTGGTGATCGGCGAGCGGCACCATCGGGTATACCGCCTGGAGCTGGCAGCCGAGGATGTACATGGGGACCGCTCGGCCCGGGGATGTTGGAGACGACGAGGTTGAAGGCACGCGGGCTGGCGATCAGTCGCGACAGGGCCTGCTGCACCGTCACGGGAGTGCGCGAAGCGGCCTTCAGCACGAGGTCGGAGCCCTCTGGCTCCCCGTCGCGCTTGCAGCGGCTCATGCTGGCGTGCACCTGATAGAGGCGGCCGAGCGGATCGGGGTCATTGCAGGGCAACTCGGCGAATGCGAAGGAGATGTGATTGCCGAGGACGTCCTCGGGGCTGCGTACGTTGACTGGGACCATCACCTTGAGCGCGGCCGGCTGCTCGCCGCGGCGCAGCAGATAGGTGCGGATGCCGCCGGCGACGGCCGCGAGGATGACGTCGTTGATGGTCGTGCCGTAGGCGTGCCTGATCGTGCGCAGGTCCTCGAGCGGCCGCTGCGCCCACGCCAGGCGGCGAAGCGAGGAGAGCTCCGCGTTGAGCACGCTCGCCGGCGCCGGTCGCAGCAGCTGGTCGATCGCGCGGATCGCGCGCAGCGCGCCGACGGCGGTCTGCCGCGCCGCGGGACCGGGCGCGCTCGCGGCACGCAGTGGCCACTGCAACATGTCGAGCTGCTGGCCCAGGAGGTCGCGCATGCCGCGCGCGAGTATCCGCTCGCCGCCGGGTTCGGGCTCGGTGCGCCACTGCGCGGGCTCGTGCTGTGCGGGCTCCGGCGTCGGGTCGAGCAGCAGCGAGGCGAGCTCGACTGCGGCGAGGCCGTCGACCATGCAGTGATGGGACTTGCCGACGATCGCCAGGCGCCGGTTGGCGGTGTCCTCGCAGATCCACATCTCCCACAGCGGGCGGTCGCGACGCAGCGGTATCGACATCACCTCGTCGATCAGGCCGTCGAGCGAGCCCGGTGCCCAGTAGACGTGGCGATCGATCGAGAAGGCGGGGTCGTCGATCCACTCGGGGGCGTACAGCCCGAGCGGCACCGACGCAAGCTTCTGCCGGTAGCGCGGCGCGCGGTCGACCCGCCGCCGGATGTGATCGAGCAGCTCCGCGAAGCTCGGCAGCCGCCCGTCCGCGTCGGGCGAGAACAGCGCAACCCAGCCCACGTGCATGTGCGCGGTCGGCGTCTCCACAGCGAGGAACGAGGCGTCGAGTGCGGACAGTCGCGGGCTGCTCATTCGGCCATGACCAACGGGGCTCCCCCGGTCGCGTAGGCGCGCGGGGGCGGCACGCGCGCCGCGCGGAAGGCCGGCGCCGTGGGCCTGCTGGCCCGGGCGCGCGTGATCTGTCGTCTGCCCCATTCGGCGGCGAGCGCGAACTGCATCAGCCGCTCGAAATAGCCAGCCAGCGGCGTGGTCGCGATGCCGCTGCCGCGCAGCGCCACGCGCGCGCGGCGATTGTCGAACCCGACCTGCATCGTGAAGTACGGGAAGAAGACCTCGCTGCGGATCAGGGCGCGGCGGCTGCGCTCGTCGGGCGCGCTGCGCACCAGCAGCGGGTGCACGCGCCGGTATACCGCCGGCTCGATCAGGTGCGGCACGGGCCGCTTGAAGAAGCTCGTCGCGAGCTCGATCACCTCGCTGACGCTGCTGACGTTCGCGCCCGAGGTCAGGTGGAACCGCATCCCGTCGGCCTCGCGGGCGTGGCTGAGCGCGAACACCGCGTCGGCGACATAGTCGATCGGCACGACGTCGACGGGCGCGTCGCCGCGTGCGGGCAGGGCGAAGTAGGTGCCCCGCGCGAACGCGCGCAACGGCCAGTAAAGGACATTGAACGAGCACGTCCAGCCGCTGTCGCGCTCGCCGACGATGATGCTGGGACGGAAGATCGTGATCGGCAGGTGGCTGTAGGAGCGCGCGATCAGGGACTCCGCCTCGAACTTGGACTGCTCGTAGCTGTTGCGAAAGCGCTGGCCGACGTCGAGCTCGTCCTCGCTGAAGCAGCCGTCATGTTCGCCTGCGACGAAGGCGGTGGAGATGTGCGAGACGCGTCGCAGGCCACCGAGCGCCTGGCAGCGCTCGGCGAACTCCAGCACGCGCCGCGTGCCGTCGAGGTTGATCGCGCGAGCGGCCTGGAGCTCGAGCTCGAACGACACGGACGCCGCGCTGTGCACGATCTCGCTGACCTCCCCTGCGAGCCAATCGAGTCCGCCGGCGACGCCCAGACCCGGGCGCGTGACATCGCCGCGGACCGCTACCACCCGGTCCGCGTACGGGTTGGCCGGACCGAACAGGCCCAGCAGCGCTCGTTGCAGCCGCGCCCGCGCCTCGTGCTCGTCGGCTCCCCGCACGAGCGCGTAGACGCGCCTGTCGGTGCGCTCGAGATAGCGGGCGAGCAGCTCCATGCCGACGAAGCCGGTCGCGCCGGTCAAAAACACTCCATTGGTTGTGCTCTCCACGGTCCTCTCCGCCCCTGACACGGCCCACAGTGTGACGATCGAGTCGGCGGTAGCATGTCGAGCCGCCGTATGGGGTGCGTTCCGAGATGTCGGAATCTCCGTTGAAATCGAGTTGGCCGGGGCCACGTTGGGGTTGACTTTTGCGGCAGGTCGATCTAGCTGCGGTCGGGTTAGGGTCTGAAATCGATGTCGTCGTATGTGGCGTTTCTGCGCGGGATGAACGTCGGGGGCCACCGCCTCACGAACGGTGAGCTTGGCGCGCACTTCGCGACGCTGGGCTTCACCGAGGTCGCGACGTTCCGCGCGAGCGGCAACGTCGTGTTCGCCGCCCACGAGCGCTCCCCCGAGGAGGTCACCGAGCATCTCGAGCAGGGCCTGGCCGCGCTGCTCGGCTACGCGGTGCCGACGTTCGTCCGCTCGGACAGAGAGGTCCGTGCGATCGCCGCACGCCAGCCGTTCGCACCCGCGCAGGTGCGCGCGGCCGGCGGCAAGCTGCAGGTGTCGCTGCTCGGTGTCTCCCCCACCCCCGACGTGCGTTCCGAGGTGCTCTCGCTGGCGAGCGACGATGACGCGCTGTGCTTCGGTGAGCGTGAGCTCTACTGGCTGCCCAGCGGGGGCCTGCTCGAGTCGGCGCTCGACCTGCGCGGCGTCGAGCGGCTGCTCGGCCCGAGCACGATGCGCACGAAGGGCACGATCGAGCTGATCGCGAGCAAGCACTGCGCCGGGTGACGCCGGCGCCCGCGCGGTCCTCTGGCGGGTAGGCTGCGGGTGCAATTCAGAGAGGGAGGTTCGGTGGCCGAGCCGTTGTCAAGGGGACGGAACCCGTTCGCGGAGATGCGCTGGGACGCGGCACGCGCGCCCGACACGACAGAGGGAGCACAATGCCGAGCGTAGAGACAGTGCAGGGAGCCGTCGACGCCGACGCGCTGGGGCTCGTGCTGGTGCACGAGCACGTGCGCTTCCGCGACGAGGCTGTGTCGGAGCAGTGGCCGAGTCGCTACGACGAGCAGCTCGAGTACGACGCGGCGCTCGTGGCGGTCAACGCCGCCAAGGATCGCGGCGTGCAGACGATCGTCGATCCGACGGCGATGTTCGGCGGGCGCGATGTGCGCTTCATGAAGCGGGTCGCAGATGAGACGGGCGTGCGGATCGTGGCGTGCACAGGGATCTACAGCTACGACTTTCTCCCCCACTACTTCGAGAACCGCGACGTCGATGTGATGGCCGACCACTTCGTCGAGGACATCGAACGCGGCGTCCAGGGCACGCCGATCAAGGCCGCGTTCCTCAAGTGCGCGGCCGACGCGGCCGGCGTTACCGAGAACGTCGAGAAGATCCATCGCGCGGTGGCACGTGCGAGCGTGCAGACGGGCGCGTCGATCATGGCGCACTCGATGCCGGCCGTCGCGACCGGGCCTCGTCAGGTGGAGATCTTCGAGGAGGAGGGCGTCGACATGGCGCGGGTGCAGATAGCTCACTGCGGCGACACCGACGACATCGCCTACATCGAGGGGCTGATCGACAGCGGCGTGTACGTCGGTCTCGACCGCTACGGCCTGGAGATGTATCTGCCGATCGACAGACGCAACGCGACCGCAGCGGAGCTCCTGCGGCGCGGCCACGCTGAGCGGCTGATGATCTCTCAGGACTTCTGCGCCTCGATCGACTGGTTCCCGCCTGAGGCGGGGGAAGCGTTCGAGGAGAGCGGCAGGATCCGTAACTGGTCGATGACGCTGGTCTTCGACGAGGTGGTGCCGGCGCTGCGTGAGCTGGGCGCGATCGACGATGACACGTTCGCGACGATCTTCACCGAGAACCCGCGTCGCTGGCTGACTGCGTGAGCGCGTCGGGCGCGACCAGCAGCTCCGGTCCCTCGAGGTCAGGCTCGCCGGCCTTGTTGACAGCGGGGTTGGCGGGGCGCGCACTGAGGCGCGAGGCGGGCAGTGGGCCGCACAGCGCGAGGGCGTCCTCGGCGCCGAGTGTCGGGTCGAGCCACGCCTGCTGTGCGTCGCGGTCGGCGAGGATCACAGGCATGCGGTCATGGATCGCGGCCGCGACGCGGTTTGGCCTCGAGTCGCAGGTCAGCAGCGTCACGCTGTGCAGCCAGTTGCCGTCGATCTTGGCGGGCGTCCACAGCGCGGCGAACGCAAACGGGACGCCGCCGTCGACCTGGAAGAAGAACGGCTGGCGGGGCTCGCTGCGCTTCTCAGGCTTCAGCCACTCGAAGTAGCCGTCGGCGAGCTGCAGCGCGCGCCTTTCGGCGCGCGGGATCAGCCGGCGGTAGGCGGGCGTGGTGGTGACGCTCTCCATGCGCGCGTTGATCATCAACGGGCCCCCGATCGACGTCGCCCATGAGGGCACGAGCCCCCAGCGGAGCATCAGCGCTTCCTCTTCACCGCGTGGCGCGACGATTGCGAGCACCTCTTCGGTCGGCGCGATGTTGAAGCGTCGCGTCCCCGTGTCGCTCGAGATCGGCACACGGAAGCGGTCGTTGAGTTCTTCCGGCCCGGCGGTGTTGGTATAGCGACCGCACATGTACACCTAGCGTAGTTGCAGCTGGCGAAGACATTTCCCCTACGGGGTTGCTGCCTGCGGCCGGCGCTCGCATTTTCGCAAAGCTGGCCAGCCAGCCAGCCATTGCCGGGGTGGGTACCAGCGAGTTATTAAAATGTTATCGCCCCGATTTTCGCGCGGCTGTACACTTCTCGACGCAATATGATATTTGGAGACAGGGTGGCTCGATGTAGGCGCGACGGCGCTTCGCCATCGTTTGGGGAGCGTCGCGCCGCGCACTACGCGAGGTCAAACAACAAGGAGGGCAGGCGGGGATGAGACGACTGACGATGGTTGGGCTATGCGTGATTGCCGCACTGGCGTTCGGGGCCGTCGCGGCGGCGAGCGCCTCGGCGGAAGCCCCCGAATACGGCCGCTGCATCAAGAAAGAAGGCAAGCCCTCGGGAGAAGGGTTCAAGAACCCAAGCTGCACCAAGCCGACGAGCGCGAAGGCGCACTACGCATGGGTTCCAGGGCCCGGGCCCAACGCGAAATTCAGCTCGCAGGGCAAGATCGTCTACAGCGACAAGTACAAGCAGTGCTCTCACGGTCTGTTCGAAGAACAGGTAGCGGCGAAGGACCGAGAAAAAGGACTCACAGCCGAAGCCGAACAGCACGAACAGCAGGCGGCCATGTTCTTCGCGCGAGCCGGTGCGTCGAAGGCCGAATGTGAAGTCGTCGTAGAAGAAGAAACGGCCAAATCGACAGTGCTCCTTTCGACAGGGACCGGCATCAAAGTGAAGTGCGCGGGAGTCTCGTCGCAGGGTGAATACAGCGGCCCTAAAACGATCGCGAACGTGACGATGAAGTTCACCGAATGCAGTCTGCGCGACGGCGCGGAATGCACCTCGCCGGGAGCCGCAGAAGAAGGCGAAATCCTCACCGCGACGCTCGATGGCGAACTCGGCGTGATAGGGCACTTCATCACCAGGAAGGCGAAGAAGGACAAGACGTTGGTCGGCGTCGATGCCTCCCCTGCCGTCCCGGATACGGCCGTGACGGAATTCACCTGTGGCGGCGCGTCGTTCGTCGTGACCGGCTCGGTCATCAGGGAAGTCGAGACGAACGCGATGGTCACATCCAACGGCGAAGGCTTCTCGCAGAACGGGGGCAGCCAGTACCCCGAAGCGTTCGAAGGCCTGCCCACGGACGTGCTGTCGATCACGATGACCGAAGGCGAAACGGAGACGGGTCCGCTCAAAATCGGCCTTGGGACGAAGGCGATCTTGACGAACGAAGAACCGATCGAGGTCAGCACGACGCTCTAGTAGCTGCCGGCTGCGCTTAGCGAACGGCGTGTATGTGGCCAGGGACGGCCGCATACACACCGTCGATCGCATCGCTTGGCGAGCTCTTCGCTTTGCGCTGAGCTGAGCCTCGAGGCGCCGATGGGAGATCCAGGTAGAGGGCCCGTCCGGCCCGCGACGCTAGGCCGCGAGCCGGACGGGGAGCAGCTTGAGCTGATTGATGAAGGGGGATTCGACGTACTTGGGCCCATCCACGCCACCCGCCGCGTCGGCGAGCTGCATGTGCGGGAAGCGCGCGAGCGTCTCCTCGAGCATGATCCTCAGCTCGAGGCGCGCGAGCGCTGTGCCCAGGCAGAAGTGCCGGCCACCGGCCCCGAAGGCCTGGTGCTCGGGGTTGCGGTGTACGTCGAAGTGGTCGGGGTTCTCGTAGCGCGTCTCGTCGCGGTTGGAGGAGGCGTACCACAGCACGACCTTCTCGCCGGCGCGGATCTGCTGTCCGTGGAGCTCGGTGTCGCGCGTGGCGGTGCGGCGGAAGTGGGCGAACGCGGGGAACATGCGCAGCGCCTCCTCGACGGTGCCCGCGACAAGCGACGGCTCGGCGAGCAGCGCCTGCATCTGCTCGCCGTCTTCCATTAGGGCGCGCATCGCCGAGCAGAAGGTCGCCTTGGTGCTGTCGTTGCCGGCGGCCATCAACAGGAAGAAGCCCATCACGATCTCCTGTTCCTCGAGCTTCTCGCCGTCGACTTCCGCGTGTACGAGGACGCTCGTGAGATCGTCGGTGGGGGTCTCGCGACGCTCGGCGATCAGTCGCTTGCAGCGCTCGAAGACCTCAGGGATGTCTTTCTCGAGCGCGCCGTCGATGCCGTCCGGGTTCACGTCGGGGTCGCCGGCACCGAGGGTGGAGTTCATGAGCCGCGCCCAGATCTCGTCGTCCTGCTCGGGGATCCCCATGAAGCTCCCGATCACGCGCGCGACCACCGGCTGGGCGAGCTCGGCGACCAGGTCGCACTCCTCGCGGGCGGGCGGGCCCTCCAAACGGTCGAGCACCTTGACCACGATCGCCCGGATGGCGTCCTCGTGGGCGGCGATCCGCCGCGGCGTGAACCCGGCCTGGAACAGCGCCTTCAGGCGATCGTGCTTGGGCGGGTCCATGCCGATGAACATCGCCCGCACGAGCTCGATCGGGAGCACGCCTGCGGCGGTGATCCCGTCTTCTGAGGAGTAGGTGCGCCAGTCGCGGCTGACGGTGTGGATGTCCTCGGGCGTGGTCACCGACCAGAAGCCGGCCTCGTCGGGGAACTCTTCGAAGCTCTCCGTCCAGTGGATCGGGCAGCCGCTGCGCAGCTGCTTGAACAGCTCGTGCGGTGGGCCATCGACCCAGAGATCGCGCGCCGTGAGTTCGACGCTCTCGAGATCGCTGCCAACCGCCGCCATCGGGGACTCCCATTGCTCGTTGCCGCAGGACGCTGCACAATAGTACTGGCTGAGCGGCCAGTACACGTTCACCCTTTTCGGACTACGCGCAGTTTGCGGACGCTGGTTCTCGAAAGCCCGCTCGAGTGTCCTGTGCTAGGACGACGAATCAGGGGCGGGCGTCGTTTGGCGGTGCTCGACGACGAGCTCTCCGGCGGTGAGCCGCGCGACCCGAAGATCGCCGACGTCGAGCGAGCCGATGGCGGCACGCCTGATCGCCAGCCTGCCGATCGCCAGCCTTCCGATCGCCAGCCTGCCGATCGCCAGGGCGCCGACCGCGACGGCGCCTCCGGCGATCGCGCCGAGCGCGAGCGCGCCGATCGAGGCGGGGCCGAACGCGCCGAGCGCCCGGAAGACGCCGCCCTTGCGCTCAGCTCGCGCCATTGGGCTGGTGTTGGGGCTGAGGCTGGGGCGCGCGCAGCGCGCGCCCGGCGAAGACGAGCATGTGTTCGAGGTGAGCTTCGATCGTTTCCAGGCTGTGCGCACCAGGGTAGACCGCGCCGGTCGCATCGGCGCCTGCGGCGCGGAGCGCCGAGGCGAACGGCATGTCCTCGTCGGGGTTGGCGACGTGGTCCTGTTCACCGCCGTAGATGAAGGCGTGTAGGCCGAGCCGCGAGATGATCGATCGATCCGCGTGCAGCACTCCTTCCAGGCCGTTGAAGAAGCTGAGCCAGCTCTCGACGACGCCGAAGCGGTAGGGATTGGTCAGCGCGACGTTCATGGCGCCATAGCCTCCCATTGAGTCGCCGACGACCGCCCGAGCGTCGCGCGCGGGCACCGTTGGCAGAGTGCGGTCGATCAGCTGCTGCACTTCGAGGATGTAGCTTTCGTAGTGCAGGCTCCCGGTGTTGTGCCAGTTGTTGGAGCCAGGGCCACCCTGGATCATGACGGCGATCAGCGGCGGGATCGCATGCGTGGCGATCAGCTTGTCGAGCTCGGCCTGCAGGCCGATCTGCAGAAACGCCGTGTCGGACTGGTCGTTGCCGGTGAGCATGTACAGGACTGGGTAGTGGCTGGTGGTCGAGTCGTAGCCGGACGGCAGGTAGACGAGGAACGAGCCTTCTCCGCCGAGCGCCGCCGACGGATAGGAGGCACGTTCGATCAAGCTGCCGGCCGCGTCCTGGCTCACCGGCTGCAACGTCGGGAGCGGCTGCGGAGCGGGCGCCGAGCTGATCGCGGGCGCTTCCTGTTCGCCGGCGCCGGCGCGTTCGCCGACCAGCCCGGCGAACGTCAGCTGCCCGCCCTGTGCCAGCGCCACGCAGACGGCCGCGAGCGCAGCCAGCAGGACGCCGGTGATGAGCCTGCGAGCGCGTGCGCGGCCCGGCCGTGGCGGAGCGGGCCGCACGCGAGTGCGTGCGGCGGCTTCGCGCCGTTGCGGGAACGCGGGCACCCACGGCGGCGGCAGGTATTCGACCGCCGCCCCGCCCTGCCCCGGCCAGCTCCAATCGCCGAGACCTTCGAGCCATACCTGTGTGCGGGACGCGCTCACCATTACGGACATCGGCAGATTCAATGAAGCGCGCGCCGGAAATCCAACCCCTGCACGCGCACGCCCATCCTGCAGGCGCGCGTGCAGGGCTTCAGCTGGCTCAGCTGGTGCTCCAAACCTGCCCGACGCCTTCGAACCCGAGTGCATCCTTGGTGGCTTCGGTCAGATCGAATTCACGTCCCGCTACATACGGTCCGCGGTCCACGACGGGAACGCGCACGGTGCGGTCGCCGTAGCGGAGCGTCACAAGCGTGCCGCACGGGAGCGTCTTGTTGGCGACACCCATGGTGGAGCTGGTCAGTTCGCCGCCGCACGCGAGGCCGCCGCCGCCGCCGTACCACGAGGCCTCTGCCAGGCGGTAGACGTTCAGCTTTCCGAGCCGGCGGCGTGACGGGAGCTCGAAGGCGTTGCCCGCGAAGCGCAGGCGCACCCATGCGCTTCCGAGTCGGCGCGGCGAGTAGCTGATGTGGAAGCGGCCGTGGGCACTCGTACGGGCGCGCGCCAGCGTGCGCCAGCCGTGCCTGCCGAGCGCCTGTAGCGCCACCACGAGCCCGCGTCCTCCGGGCCGGTGGTCTTCCAGCAAGCTGCCTGTGAAGCTCGTGCGCTGGCCGTCGAGCACATTCAGCTGGTAGTCGCGGGCCTTCAGCGCCGTGATAGCGGGCGCGGCCACGCTTGGACTGGCTCCCGATGAGCTGACGCCGACCGGTTCCAGAGGCGCCGCAGAAAGCGGCGTCAGGGGTACGAACATGAAGTGGACAACCCTCCTTGGTAACGCCTACGGGGTTAGCTGTCGGGCTCACGGCCCGGCCGGCGCGCGCATGGGGCGCGTGTCAGCCGGGCGTTACAGCCGCAGCAGCGGCCGATTCGCCCCATCCGGTCCGCTTTCGTGCGTTCCGGCAGTGGGTCCCCCGCTCGCCCCCATCAACGGGAGCGACTCGGCGAGTCGAACAATCGTTCGTAGGATATCCGTCCACAGACGGGTCTGTGTGACGGCCGTCACACATGCGTAGCCCTACTCGGTATTCGCCCCGGAAACTGGCCGTTTGCAGGCTGTTTCTTTAGGAATGTTTTACGAGATCGCTACTTCGACACGCGATTGATCGGGCGGTGTGTTCAGTGAACATCTCGTGCGCCAAGCAGTCAACGCCCGGCAGTGCGCGTTTCGCTACGCTCGCGCCGCCGGGCGCAAATGTCCACTGCTCCCGGCCTCTAGGAAGGCAGTAGAGCCCCGCCCGGCTCACCGAGTTGGGCGGGGCGCGATCTCATCAATTCGGTCGAGGATCGTCTTCAGCCCGCCCGCGGTGTGCACGTCGAGACGGTCGAGGATCTTCTCGGTGTCCTTGAACGTGTTCGCGGCGCGCGCGTCGGAGGCGAGGCTTTGCACGTTCTGGCCGACCATGATCACCGACAGCAGCACGAGTTGCAGGAACGTTTGTGCGATCCACGCGATGATTCCCTCGCCGCCGGGCTTCAGAGCGGCCGGGAGGCCGATCAGAGCGATCACCGCGAACAGATACGCGCACCACATCGTGCCCACGAGCCTTGTGATCAGCACCGCGAACTTGGCGTTGAAGCCGTCGACCTCCCCCATCGCTTCTTTGAGCGTGCGCGGACTCGGGTGGAGCACCCTGCCGAGATGATGCAGGGACTTGACCGGGCCGGACTTGACCGAGCCGGCGAGATCGTGCTCGACCTGGACCACCGGGCTATCTGCTGTCATGGATCCTCCTCGCCCACCGTTTTGACGGGCGCACGCCCGCTCGAGAATGTTCGCGCGAGTGTATTGGCGCGGCGCTCCAGCCCAACCAGCGACGCCCGCCCCGGCATCTACGATCATGTCCGACGTTGAGCACTGTCACGCCACCGCCCACCACGCTGCCTCCGCCCCCGGGGCCTCCCGCACCGGTCCCGCCTGAGCCGCCACGGCGCGCTTGGTGGATGGCCAAGCGCGTGCTGTTCGCGGGCATCGCGATCGTCGTGATCACCGGCGGGGCGACCTATGCGATTGCGCGCAACGAGGTCAGCAAAATCGTCGAAGCGCTCGACCAGAACAAGCCGGTCAAGGTTGCCACGAAGGTGCTGGCTCCGGCGACGAAAGGCGCGCCGGAGACGCTGCTGTTGATCGGCAACGACGAACGCCCGCCGCCGAAGAACAACCCCGGCGGAGCGGTCCTTCCGCATTCGAACGAGATGCTGCTGGTGCGAATCGACCCCAGCAAGCCGACGATCTCGATGCTGTCGATTCCGCGGGAGTTGCAGGTCAGTTTCACCGCGCCCAACGGCCAATTGATCACCAATCGCATCAACTCTGCCTACACGTATGGCTACGAGTACGGCGGCGGCACCTCGGGTGGTGTGAAGCTGATGGTCGAAACGCTCCAGCGCGTCCTCGGCATCAAGGTCATCAACCACGTGTTCGTGACGAACTTCAAGAAGTTCAAGCGCGCGGTCGACGAAATGGGCTGCGTCTACATGACCGTCGACAAGCGCTACTACCACGTCAACGAACCTGGAGGCGAACAGTACTTCGAAATCAACCTGCAGCCCGGCTATCAGCGCCTGTGCGGTCCGCAGGCGCTCGAATTCGTCGCCAACCGCCATGAAAGCACCTCGCTGATTCGTGACTCGCGCGACCAGCGCTTCCTGCTCGAAGTCAAGGCCGAGTACGGTCCGACGCTCTTTGAAAACCGTGAAAAGTTCGAGCGGATCCTTGGCAAGGCGATGGAAACGGACCTGCACGGCGAAGAACAGGTGCTGCAGCTGCTCGAGCTGCTGGTCGAATCGGCGGGGAAGCCGGTGCGCCAGGTCCCGTTCCATGTGACGCTGCTGCCTGCCGTCGACACCGCCTCGCCCGAACAGATCAACGAAGCGGTTCAGTCGTTCCTCAACGGGACCGCTGCCATCTCGACGCGCAAAGTGAGCCAGGCGGTGAACGCCTCGCGCCCGCGCCCGCATGCCCATCACGGCACGCCGCGGCTGTCACTGACGCCGACATCCGCGGAAGCGCTGACGCAGGCGCGCGCGGCCTCGCCGCAGCTGCCGTTCCCGCTCGAGTACCCCCGCGTGCGCGACGCCTACGGCGGCGCCGAAGCGGACATGCTGCGTCTGTACAACCTCCACGACCGCCAGGGCCGCGCCCACCCGAGCTACGTGATCGTGGTCGATCGCGGCGGCCTCGGCGAATACTACGACGTGCAGGGAAGCTCGTGGACGGAACCGCCGCTGCTGAACAACCCGAGCCAGAGCGTTCAAATCGGCTCGCGAACCTACGACCTCTACTACGCGGGCGAAGAGATCAGGACTATCGCGTGGCATGAAGCGGGCGCCGCGTATTGGATCCAGAACACCCTCACAAACAGCGTCCAGCCGAGAGAGATGCTGGCGATGGCCGAGCACACCCTGCCGGTGATCGCCACGCGCAGGACGACCGCCGCAGCCGCGACGGTCGTGACGACTCACGGTGTGAGCCTGCCGGCGCGTGCAATTTCCAGCACGAGCCTCGCCGACAAGCTCGCCGCTGTGCTCGGCTTCGTGGGCCTTGTTGTCGTCGTGCTGCTGGGCCTCGTCGTGCTCGTGCGCCGGCGCGAGCTGACCCGGCTGCGTCAGCAGGTCGCGGACGCGATCTCACTCGAAGCGCGTCAACGCCCGCTGCTCGCGACCGGGGCGCAAGCAGCGGCGCTGCCCGGAATCGATGTTGCACACGGCGTCCACGCGGGCGCCGCGCCCGGCGAGCCCGCGCGGACGATTTACCGCGTCGACACGCGCTGGCGCACGGGCGTGCTGGCGCTTGGCAGTGTGCTCGTCGCGGGGCTGGTCCTCGCCGCGGCGCTCACGCACATGCTCTAGTGCGGCGAGTCAGACGGTGGCGCACGACCATCGGTCATCATTGGCTCTTGGATATCTACGCCTAGGAGCTCGACAGATGTCGCTGGACGCAACCAAGATCGGTCAGGTCGTGGCAGAACAGATGGAGGCGCTGGAAGCGCGATTTGGCGACGACTGCCAGATCGGCGACGTTTGCACCATCGTCGAGGTGCTCGGGCCGCACGGCTCCTCGGTGGCGGTGCGCCCCGGCGCCGACGTCCGCCCGCACGGCTTGATCGGGCTGCTGCGACTCGCCGAGCGCGTCGCGCTCGGCGATGTCCACGGCGAGGCACACGAGAGCGAGTAGAGACCCGGGCCGCTCGCCACCGCGCCCTGTTTCGCACAGGTCGTTGACGCGGGCACCAACAACCGCAACAATCGATGCCGTGGCCAATCCCGACCGCTTGACAGCACTGGACTCGACGTTCCTGCATCTCGAGGATCACTCGAGCGCGCACATGCACGTCGCCTCGGTGATGGTGTTCGACGGCGAGGCTCCCACGCTGAGGGAGCTGGTCGAGCACATCCAGGGGCGTTTGCATCTCGTGCCGCGCTACCGCCAGCGCCTCGCGTTCGTCCCGTTCGGCCAGGGCCGCCCCGTGTGGGCCGATGACCCACACTTCAATCCCTATTACCACATCCGCCACACCGCGCTGCCGAAGCCGGCCGACGACGCCGCGCTGAAGCGGCTCGCCGGGCGCCTGTTCTCGCAGCGCCTCGACCGCTCCAAGCCGCTGTGGGAGATCTGGCTCGTGCAGAGCATGTCCGGCGGGCGCTTCGCGCTGGTCGCCAAGACCCACCACGCGCTGGTCGACGGCATCTCCGGCGTGGACATCACGACAGTGCTATTCGATACGGCCGCCGAACCCGTCCCGAGCTCGCCCCCCACGCCATGGAGCGCGAAGCCGCTGCCGGGGCAGGCGAAGCTGCTGGGCGAGGCGCTGGTCGAGCGCTCGACGGTGCCGGCGGAGATGGCGCGCGGCGCGCGTGCCCTGCTGCGCGCGCCGAGGCGGGCCGTCTCGCAGGTCAAGGACGGCCTCGCCAGCGTCGGCGCGACGACGCTCGCGGGAATCAACGCGCCGGCGCCGCCGAGCCCGTTCAACGTCGACATCGGACCGCACCGGCGCTACACCTTTGTGGATGCCCAGCTCGGGGAGTTCAAGGGCATCAAGGATTCACTCGGCGGCACGCTCAACGACGTCGTGCTCGCGTCGGTGAGCCTCGCGCTCGGGCGCTACCTTCGCGGGCAAGGTCACGACACCGAGGGGCTCGAGCTGAAGGCGATGGTTCCGGTGTCCGTCCGGTCGACCGCTCAGCGCGGCGCGCTCGGCAATCAGGTCGCGGCGATGTGGGCGCCGCTACCGGTGGGCATCGAAAACCCGGCCGAGTCGCTGCACAGGATCAGCGCTGCGATGGAAGACCTCAAGCGCGGCGGTCAAGCGGTCGGCGCACAGGTGCTGACGAACCTCGCGGGCTTCGCCCCGCCAACGATCCTCAGCCAGGCCGCGCGCCTGCAGGCACGCCAGCCGTTCTTCAACCTCGTCGTCACGAACGTGCCCGGGCCGCAGTTCCCGCTCTACCTGCTCGGCCGACGCCTGCAGGTTCTCTACCCCGTCGTGCCGCTGGCACAGCGCCAGGCGCTCGGGATAGCGGTGATGAGCTACGACGGTCATCTCGGGTTCGGCCTGCTCGGCGATTACGACGCATTGCCGGAGCTCGACCAGATTGCTCGCGACCTGGAGGCGGCGATCGCCTCGCTCGCACGCGCGGCCGGGGTGCGCGCGCGGCGCTCTGCGGCCTCGGGCAGGCGCAAGGCAAAAGAGCCCCGGAGCAACGGCACCGCCCCGCCGGCGCGGCGGGCCACGGACAAGCGCGGCTCAGTGACGCGGCCAGCGAACGCCGGCTGAGCGCGTCACGGGCGGACGGCCAAACGCCCGCCCGACCGTGGCGTCGATGCCGAGCGCGCGGCGCAGCGAATCGCGCAGCAGCAGACGGTAGGCGAGGTCCGAGGCGGCCAGGGTCGTGATGATCAAGGCGCCAGGGTGGCGCAGGAGCGAGCTTGGGCGGATCACGTTGTTGGCATCGGCAGCCCGACCGCACACACTTGAGAGCTGGATGTTGCCCGTGGGCCCGCGGTCTCGCCCGCTGCTCGCATCCAGGCCGCGGCTACGATCCGACGCATGCGCCTCGCCCTGTGCCAGATGAACGCCACCGTGGGCGACATCGAGGGCAACGCGCAACGGATCCGTGAAGGCATGCGCGCGGCCGGCGAGGCGGGCGTCGAGCTGCTCCTGTTTCCGGAGCTCGCGCTCACCGGCTATCCACCCGAGGACTTGTTGCTGAAGGAGCACTTTCTCGCAGACGCCGCAGCCGCCCTGCGAGAGCTGGCCGCTGACGCGCGTGGCCTGGTCGCCGTCGTCGGCTATCCCGAGCGCGCGGCCGATGTGTACAACGCCGCCGCGGTGCTCGCCGACGGCGTCGTGCACGCGATCTACCGCAAGGTCTACTTGCCGAACTACGGCGTGTTCGACGAGCAGCGCTACTTCCAGGCCGGCCCAGGTGGCGCCGTCATCGACCTCGGTCACGAGCGCCTCGGCGTGACCGTCTGCGAGGACATCTGGGAGCCGGGGCCCCCGGCCAGCGAAGAGGCACTCGCCGGCGCGACCCTGATCTTGAATATCTCCGCCTCCCCCTACCACGCCGGCAAGGGCGCCGAGCGCGAGCTGATGTTCGCCCAGCGGGCTCGTGAGAACATTGCGTGCGTCGCCTTTTGTGGCCTCGTCGGCGGTCAGGACGAGCTCGTGTTCGACGGGCACTCGTGCGTGATCGACCACACCGGCACAACGATCGCGCGCGCGGCGCAGTTCCGTGAGGAGCTGCTCGTGTGCGACGTCGACCTCGAGGCTGCCGCGGCGGCGCGCCTGCGCGACAGCAGCCAGCGGCCCGTTGCGCGCCGCGCCGAGCGCCAGGCACTGCCGCTGCCGGCGTTGCCTGACGCGCCGTCGGCGAAGCCCGTCGGCACGCCAGGCGGCCCGCTGGCCGAACCGCTCACGCCGGTTGAGGCCGAGATATATGCGGCGCTGATGCTCGGGCTGCGCGACTACGTCGAGAAGAACGGCTTCCAACACGTCGTGCTCGGGCTCTCCGGCGGCATCGACTCCGCGCTCGTCGCCTGCCTCGCGGCCGACGCACTCGGATATGAGCGCGTGAGCGCCGCCGTCATGCCCTCGCCCTACTCCTCCGCATCCACCCAGGACGACGCGCGCGCGCTCGCCTCTGCGTTGCGGCTGTCCACGCACGAGCTCGCGATCGAACCCGTCATGCAAGCGTATGACCAGGCGCTGCAGGGCGAGTTCGCTGCTCACGCGGCCGACCTCACCGAGGAGAACCTGCAGGCGCGCATTCGTGGGAACCTGCTGATGGCCCTCTCCAACAAGTTCGGATGGCTGGTGGTGACGACCGGGAACAAGTCGGAGATGTCCGTTGGCTACACGACCTTGTATGGCGATCTCGCCGGGGGCTTCGCCGTGATCAAGGACGTGCCGAAGACGCTCGTGTATCGCCTGTCGGAGTGGCGCAACTCGCCGGCCGGCAGATTCGCCGCGCGCGCGCTCGACGGTTCGCAGGCGCCTGATGGTGTCGAGCATCCGATCCCCGACTCGATCCTCGAGCGCCCGCCCTCTGCCGAGCTGCGCCTCGAGCAGCGCGACGAGGACTCGCTCCCCGCATATGCGGTGCTCGATCGGATTCTCGAGGGCTACGTCGAGCTCTACCACAGCCGTGAGCAGCTGATCGCGCAGGGCCTGCCCGAGCGTGACGTCGACCGCACGATCCGGCTCGTCGACCTGGCCGAGTACAAGCGGCGCCAGGCACCGCCCGGGATCAAGATCACGCCGCGCGCATTCGGGCGCGACCGCCGCATGCCGATCACAAACCGCTATCGCGGCTAGCGGCGGCGAGGAGACGAGGGGCCCGTTAACCTGCCGACGTGCCTCTCCCCGGCCCAGCCGCCGCCGTGCGCGCCCTCGCTGCGCTGTGCGCGCTCGCTGTCTGCGCGCTCGCGCTGTGCTCGTGCGGCAACACCCTGCAGGACCGGCCGATCCCGCACAACGTCCTCGAGAGCCTGATCGCGGCGCCGTTTCCCGTGTACTGGCTGGGCGCCAGCTTCGAAGGCATGGCCGTCAGCGAAGCGACGCGTGACCCCGGCGGCGCCTACAGCCTGCGCTACGGCGACTGCCTCAGGGGCGGCGAGGGGGCCTGCGTGACGGCGATCGAGGTGGTGAGCTCGCCCGACAACAGCTTCCTGCCCGGCGGCTCAGCAACGACACGCCGAGCGCGGATCAGGGGGGTCGATGCGCTGCTGGCGCGCGCCGGGCGGACGATCGTGCTGCCGACCTCCGGCGTCGTCGTCGATATCTACGCGACCAGCGCGCGCTCCGCTACGGCTGCTGCCAGAACAGCTGTGCCGATCAACGAAGTCGGCTCACCGGGCGGGCAGCTGCCCGCCGCGCTGCCCAACACCGGCTTCGGCGAAATGCCGCTGCCGTCGCAGCTGCCGCCGCCGCTACGCCCCCTGAGTTAGATCGCGCTCGGCGCCTGCGCGCGACCGTCCGGCACGGGGCGAACAGCGATCGTCATCCGCGTCACCGCGCAGGTGTGATCGGCGTCGTCGCTGAAGCGCACGTCCCACACCCACGTGGTGCGGCCGCGGTGTATGCGCGTGGCGCGTGCGTGCACGACCCCCGCTGTGACCGGGCGCAAGAAGCTCGTCTGGTTGGCCAGTCCCATCGCCGTCTCGCCGCGCTCGGCGACCCCTAGCGCGGTCGCCAGCGAGGCCATCGCCTCGGCCATCGAGGCGTACACGCCTCCGTGAACGAGCCCCGCGGGCTGCTTGAGCTCGTCGCGCACCGTCACCTGCGCACGAACCTCGCTGTCCGAGCACGCCAACAGCTCGAGACCGTACAGCCGATCGAAACCCCGCATCGCCCGGCTGATCCGGTCGCTGTCCGCCGTTTCCATGGGGGCGCCACGATAGCCTACGGTCCTTCCGGTACCGGCCCGACAGGGTCTCCACCCGCGGTGGCGGACGTTCACACATCATGAGCCGAATGGACGAGCTCCCACCCGACCAGCGCGCGGCGCTGTCACTGCTGCTGCTCCAGCGCAAGAGCTACGCCGAGGTCGCGGCGCTGCTCGGCATCCCCGAGCGCGCGGTGCACGACCGGGCGCAGGCCGCGATCGTCGTTCTCGCGCCCCGCCGAGCTCGTGAGCTCACACCAGAGAGCCGCCGGGAGATCGGCGACTACCTGCTGGGCCAGCAGCCTGGCGTCGCCGAGCGGCTGCGCACGCGCGCGCTCCTGAACAGCTCCGAGCCCGCCCGGGCGTGGGCTGCTGACCTCGCTGCACAGCTCGCGCCGATGGCGGGCTCGAGCATGCCAGACATTCCAGCCGGTCCCATCGCTGGCGGCGGTGGCGTCGGCTCCTCCGCCCCAGCCCCCCAGCGCGTCGGCGATCTGTCCCCCTCGTCGCCTGCCTCGGGCGGAGCCCGAGCGCCGTCCCCGCTCGCCACACGCTCACAGCGCAGCTCACGCGTCGGCGGCGCGATCCTGCTGGCCGTCATCGTCACGGCCATCATCGTCGCCGTGGTGTTGCTCACCGGCGGCTCGAGCGCGAAGAAATCCAACACGACAACGCCGGGCCAGACCGCCGGCACGGTGACCAAAACCGGCCCCACGATCGACGATCAGATCGCGCTGAGACCGGCCAAACCTGGCGTCAAAAGCGTGGGCGCCGCGTACGTGCTCTCCGAAGGCTCAAAGCGCGCGTTCTTCATCGACGCCCAGAAGCTGCCTCTGCCCAGGGGCTTCTACTACGCGATCTGGCTGTACAACTCGCCGACGAGCTTCGTGCCGGTGACAAAGAGCTCCGCGGTCAACTCCAAACATCGCCTCGAAGGCATCTCGCCGCTTCCGGCCAACGCCGCTGAATTTCACGAAGTGCTGCTGACGCGAGAGACGAGCAGCCGCCCGACTCGCCCTGGCCGGGTGATCTTGCGGGGGCCGCTCAGCCTCACCTGAGCTAGGGCAGCAGCTTCCCCGGGTTCATGATCCCGGCAGGATCGAGCTCGGCCTTGACCGCGCGCAGCGCCTCCACTCCGCCCTCGCCGACCTCCGCGGCCATCCACTGCGCGTGGTCGCGCCCGACGGCGTGATGATGGGTGATGGTGCCGCCACCCGCGACGATCGCGTCGCCGGCGGCCTGCTTGACCGCGCGCCACTGGCCGATCTCATCACCCTCGCGCTGCGGCGCGATCAGCGTGAAGTACAGCGACGCGCCGGTCTCATAGACGTGCGAGATGTGACACATGACGAGGCCGGGCGTCCCGCATGCCCGCAGCGCTGCGGCAATCGCCTCGCCGACCGAGCGGTGCAGCCGCGGCAGCGCCGACCACTGCGCGGCGGTCTCCAGCGTCTCGACCATGACGCCGTGCGTGAGCAGCTCGTCGCGGAGGTACGGCGCGGCGAAGCGCCCGTGCCGCCATGCCTCGCCGGGGGAGCGCCCGACCGCGAGTCCTCCGCGCCCGCGCACGAGTGCGAGCGCGCGCTTGCGTCTACTCGCGAGCTCCTCGCCGGAGCCCTCGAAGCCGAGGATCGCAAGGCAGCCGCCGTCATAGCCGCGTAGCTGCAGGTACGCGCGCCCGAATCGCCCCTTCAGGCCGCCCGTCCCGGCCAGCGCGAGCGACATGCGCGTCTCCTGCTCATCGGACAGACGTGCCACGTCGGGCAGCGCGTGCTCGCGCGCGAGCGTGCGCAGCGCCTCGCCGCCGGCCGCGAAGTCCTCGAAGAACACGCCCTCGTAGATGCGCTCGCTGGGCGCCGCGCGCACGCGCAGCGCGAGCTCTGAGATCACGCCCAGCGTTCCCTCCGAGCCGATCAGCAGCTGGCGCAGGCCTGGCCCGGCGGCGCTCGCGGGCAGCGGCGGCAACTCGATCTCGCCGGCGGGCGCGGCGAGTCTTAGCCCGAGCACCAGCTTGTCGATCGCGCCGTAGCCGGTGGAGGCCTGTCCGGCAGAGCGTGTGGCGGCGCAGCCGCCGAGCGAGACGTACTCGTAGGACTGCGGGAAGTGCCCGAGGGTGAGGCCGCGGGCGGCGAGGTGGCGCTCGAGCGCGGGCGCCCTGATGCCGGCCTGCACACTTACCGTTGCGGACTGGGAGTCGAGCTCGAGCACCTCTGCCATGCGGCTCATGTCGAGCGCGAGCACGCCAGAGTGCTCGCCGCGCAGCGGCGCGACGCCGCCGACGACGCTCGTGCCGCCGCCGAACGGCACGGCCGCGAGCGAGCTGCGCGCGCAGAAGTCCAACAGGGCGCGCAGCTGATCGTGCCCACCGGGAAAGACGACCGCGTCGGGCGCGCCGTCGGGCTCGCCGGCTCGCAGGCGCACGAGGTCGGGGTAGCCCTTGCCGGCGGCGTGCAGCACGCGCTGCGCATGTCCGTTTCGGACGTGCTCGGCGCCGACGATCGCGCGCAGCCCGGCGAGCGCCGCCTCCGAGGTGGCGGCGGGCGCAAGGCGCACCTGCCCGAGCGCCACGGGCGGGCGCGGATGCGCTGCGAGCCCGACCGTCTCGCGCAGGAAGCCCAGCGCGTGTTCGGGCAGCGACGGCGGGTGCTCAGGGTCTCCCCAGCCCCACCAGCGCATGACGGGGGTAGCGTGCGAGTCAGCCACTGACCCGCTCGAGGCCGTCGAGAGCCTCGTCGATCGTGGCCAGCGCGGCGCGGCGCACGAGGCGCCCGCCGAAGCGCGGCGCGAGCCTCAGGAACGAGTTGTGACGGGCGGACGACGCTGCCATCTGCTGGCGCAGCTCGATCGTCACCTCGGTCGCGGCGTCCTCGCGGGCAGCGAGGTGCAGCTCGGTCTCGGCGGAGGCAAGCACGCTCGCAAACGGTGTGCCGTCGATCCGCTGAACCCACGTCAATCTTCGCTCGGCCTCGTCGCACAGGACGCTGAAGTCGGCGCGCACGAGTTTGCCCTTGCGCGTCTTCATCACCTCTGTGAACGCGTCGGCCTCGCCTGTACCCGTGAGGGTGACATCCTCGACCCGCGTCACCCGCGGCCACCAGCGCGGCAGGTGGTGCGGATCGCGCATCAGCTCCCACAGCTCCTGCGAGGGGGCGGCAATCGTGCGGCTGCGGCGCGCTGTGGGCACGACAGAGAAGCCTAGGACTCGTATGTGAGCAGCGCGTGCACGTCATGTCCGGCGAGCCGCTCGCGCCCGCCGAGGAAGGCGAGCTCGATCAAGAAGCCGCAGCCGACGACGTCACCGCCGAGTTGCTCGACGAGGTCGCACAGCGTCGCGGCGGTGCCGCCGGTCGCGAGCAGGTCGTCGTGTACGAGAACGCGCCTGCCCGCGGCCACCGCGTCGGTGTGCAGCTCGAGCATCTCTTCGCCGTACTCGAGCAGGTATTCCGCGCTGACTGTCTCATAAGGCAGCTTGCCCGGCTTGCGCGCCAGCGCGAAGCCGGCGCCGAGCTCGAGCGCCAGCGCCGGGCCGAGCAGGAAGCCGCGCGCCTCGGCCGCGACGACGTAGTCGACCTGCAGCGGCCGTGCGTACTCGGCCAGCCGCGCCACGGCGTCCGCCAGCGCGCCCGCATCGGCCAACAGCGGCGTGATGTCCTTGAAGTTGATGCCCGGCTTGGGGAAGTCGGGTATGTCACGAATCAGCGAGCGCAGGTCGACCGACTTGCCCGTCCGCCCGTCCATTACCTGACGATCTTGCGCAAATCGCGTACCAGCAGCAGGTGCTTGAGGTGGGTGGCCACAGCGGCGAGGTTCTCGAGCGCCTCGACCGCCTCCTTGCGTCGCTCGGGGTTGCGCGAGCGCAGCGCCGGGGCGAGGATCTGCTGGAGTAGGTTGGCCTCGCGGTCGGCCGAGGAGCGGAACACGCGCAGGTTGCGCCCGCCGACGCCGTAGCGGGCGAGCTCCGCGACTGCGGCGATGATCTCGCGCTCGGTCTCGTCGAAGTAGCGCACGCCACCGCGCATCTCGCCCTTGACGACGCCGTACTCTTCGAGCTCGCGCACGAGCTTGGCCTCCGCCTTGGTCTCCTCGAGCACGTCGTCCATCGAGTACAGCGCGCCGCTGCCCTGGCGCACGCTCACACTCGGGCGCCAGCCGCGCGCGCCCTCGCGCCCGACACGGCCCGGCGCGGGCGGCATATCGGCTCCCGTCACACCTGCCCCGCCACGCCCCGCGGCGAGCTCTTGACGAATCACGCGCAGCGGCAGGAACTCGTCGCGCTGCATGCGCAGGATCGTGCGCAGCCGCGCTACGTCTCCCTGCGTGTACAGGCGGTAGCCGCCGGGCGTGCGCCGCGGCGTCAACAGCTTCTGGTCCTCCAGGTAGCGGATCTTGGAGATCGAGATGTCGGGGAACTCCTGCGCGAGCGCCTTGCACACCGCGCCGATCGTCAGCGACTTTTGGCGCTTGCCGAGCTCCGCGCGCTCGGCCGGATCTCCCGCCGTGAGCTCGAGCTCGACGGGAGCGAGCGGCGGCGGGTCCTTGGGTGGCGTGTGGGCTGCCATCAGCGTGCGAGGTAGGTCAGCTTGTACTTGCCGACCTGCACCTCGTCGCCCTCCTCCAGGCGGTGAGACTCGATCCGCGAGCGGTTGACGTAGGTGCCGTTCAGTGAGCCGCAGTCGTCGAGGTACCACGCGTCGCCGCGGTGGATCAGCAGTGCGTGGTCGCGCGAGACGGTGACGTCGTCGAGGAAGACCTCGGATTCGGGACGCCGGCCGATGCTCATACGCTCGCCTTCGATCGCGAAGCTCTCCCCCACGCGCCCGCCGCCGGCGCGGATCACGAGCGCCGGCCCGCGCGCGGTGACCTCGCCGATCTCGACCGGCACGAGCTCGCCGGTCTCGTCGATGCGATACGTCGCCGTCACCGACTCGGCGTCGCCCTCGACATGAGCGAGCAGCGCGCCGCAGCGCTGGCAGTAGTTGGCTCCCTCGTCGTTGAGGAATCCGCACTCGGTGCAGTGCAGCGCCACGGCTCTACTGCTGGCGGTTGGCCAGGATGTCGGTCAGCTTCTGGACGTCCTCGCCGGTGATCGCGATGTCGCCGTCCTCGTGCTTGTGGCGCAGCCGGTTGACAAGCTCGGCCCGCAGGATGTCGATCTTGCCGTGGAGGATGCGCCGCTTGTAGGAGATCTCGGTCTCCTCCTCGGTGAGCTGGCGGATGACGTCTTTGAGTTCGACGTCCGACAACGAGCCAAGGTCGGGGAACGTCTCGTCCATGGGGCTCTCCTCTCGGGGCTTGCGCCGTCCTGCACCGGTTTGTGAATACGCCGGCAGCGCCGGCCATGGCGCGAGTATAGCCCAAAAGGTCAGGCTGAGCTTGAGACTATGGAATCGATCGTCTGCCCTCGCCCTCGGCTGCGGCGCGCAGCTGGCGGACGCCGGTGCGGGCGTAGAGAACAGTGGCGGCGAGCGCCAGCACGATGCCCACGTACAGAAGCACTTCCGCGAACCCCCCCAGCCCGGTCATGGCGAAGAAGAACGAGCCCATCACCGGCGCGACGGCGAGTCGCCCCGGCCAGTTGATACGGAGCTCGACGCCGCGTGAGAGCGCGTAGCGCCCGACGAGGAGCATCAGCAGCTCGCGCACGGCGAGGACCGCGAGCGCCCAGCGTGGCAGCAGCTGAAAGTGCCATGTGACGACGACGCCACAGAGAACGAGCAGCCGGTCGGTGACGGGGTCCATGAGCGCGCCCAGGCGGCTGTACTGCCTGGTGGCGCGGGCGGCGATGCCGTCGGCGTAGTCCCCCCAGCCGATCAGCGCGAACAGGGTCGCCTGGAGCGCGCCGACGCCGTCGCTGCTGCTGAGCGCGACGGCCAGGAACGCCGGGATGAGGGCCAGGCGCGCGAAGCCGATGACGTTGGGCAGCGTCCATGGGCGCAGCGGCTGGCCGGCCTGCGTCTGCGGTGGGGGCGGGCCGGAGCGGTCGAGTCCGAGGAGCCGCAGAACCTGTTTGAAACGGGTTCTCAGGGGGCGCTTCGCCACAGCTCGTCCACTGCCCGCAGGATCTCCGCGGGCTCCGCCGCGAGCGACACGCCGGGAGCCTCTTGCCGACCGCGGCGGAGCTGGACCTCGGCAACGCCTGACTCCAGCGAGCGGCGCCCCACGGTCAGCCGCACAGGGCAGCCGAGCAGCTCGGCATCGGCGAACTTCTCACCGGTGCCGGCTTCGCGGTCGTCGTAGAGGACCTCCACCCCACCCTCGCGGAGCGTCTCGTACAGCGCGTCGGCGGCGTCGCGCTCGGGCGTCCCTGGCTTGCCCAGCGCGACGAGGTGCACGGCGAACGGCGCGAGCGCGCGCGGCCAGGAGATGCCGTGCTCGTCGGCGTACTGCTCGACGGCGGCCGCGACGATGCGCGCCGGACCGATCCCATAGGAGCCCATCCAGATCGGCTGCTCGACGCCGTCCTCATCGAGGTAGCGCGCTCCGAGCGGCTCGGAGTAGCGCGTCCCCAGCTTGAAGATGTTGCCCACCTCGATCGCCCGCTCGATCGTGATGGGCTGGCCATCGACTGTGTCCCCGGCGCCGACGCTGCGCACGTCGACCTCGCGGAACTGGAAATCGCGTCCGGGCACGACGCCGAGGAGATGCTCGTCGGGTGCGTTGGCGCCGGTCGCCCATCCGCCCTCGATGCCACCGCTGGCGACGGCGGCGTCGAGCAGGATCTCGACCTTGCCGTCGAGGCCGACCGGTCCGATAAAGCCGGGAGGCCCGAGCTTCTGCGCGATCTCCTCGGGGTGTGCCGGGCGGCTCGCCGCCCCGAGCGCGTTGGCGAGCTTGACCTCGTTGACGCGGTGATCGCCGCGCACGAGCACCAGCACGAGCTCATCCTCGCGTGCATCGCGCGCGACGACGACCGGATACGCCTTCAGCAGCGCCCCCTCGGGCACCCCGAGCGCCGCCGCCACCTCGGACACGGTCGTCAGGCCGGGCGTGCTGCGCCGCTCCGGGGCCGGCGACGCGGGCGCCAGCTCCACCGGCTGCGGGTCGGCGCTCGCGACCTCGACGTTCGCGGCGTAGCCCGGCGCGAGCACAACCTCGTTCTCGCCGGCGGGGCAGGGCGCCATGTACTCGTGTGCGCCGAGGCCGCCCATCATCCCGACATCGGCCTCGACGCTGTAGAAGCGCAGGCCTGTTCGCTGCATGATGCGGTCGTAGGCGCCGACGTGCAGCTGGTAGCGCTCCTCCAGCCCGGCGGCGTCTCGATCGAAGCTGTAGGAGTCCTTCATGATGAACTCGCGGGTGCGCAGCACCCCAGCGCGTGGGCGCGCCTCGTCGCGCTCCTTGACCTGGACGTGGTAGAGGATCAGGGGAAGATCGCGGTAGGAGCGCACTACCTGAGCGACGTGCGTGGTGACGGCCTCCTCGTGCGTCAGCGCGAGCACGAGCTCGGAGCCCTTGCGGTCGGTCAGCTTGAACAGCTCCTCGATCGCGTAGCGCCCGGTCTTACGCCACGGCTCGGCCGGTTGCAGGACTGGCATCAGCATCTCCTGAGCGCCGATCGCGTCCATCTCCTCGCGGATGATCTGAACCGCGCGCTCGTGGACCCGCCACCCGGCCGGCAGCCACGTCCACATCCCGGCTCCCATCTGGCGGATCAGGCCGGCTCTGACCATCAGCTTGTGCGAGATCGCCTCGGCGTCGGCCGGCGGCTGCTTCTCGGTTGGAAGAAGGTATTCGGAGAGGCGAGTCATGGGGCTGTGGTCGACGCCCGCCCACGCGGGCGACGGAGGCATGAGCGTATATGGCCCCGCCCCGGCGCGTGTGGGAGCCGACGGCGCCCGCGCTGCGGCCCGACCCGCCCCCCTTGGTGGCTGGCCGGGCCGGGTGCAACGGACGCTACCGGGCCGCCGTCCGTGGCGGCCCGAGTCAGGGAGCCCCCGCGTCTACTGCAGGTTCTGCAGCTGGTAGACGCCAGCCTCGATCGCGGTGAGGCCGACGAGGTTGCCGAGGGCGACGTTGACGTCCTCGAGGTGCGTGCCCCACAGCGGACCGAGGACTTCCTCGATCTGTTCGCGTGGGTCCTGTGGCCCGCCGACGTCGGTCAGCTGCAGCCACGTGGCGCCTCCCGACCGCTCGCACTGGCCGGTGTACTGGGCGGGAAACGCGACCCAAGGCGTCGACGCTTTGGGCGCCTTGACGACTTCGCCGAGCAGCCCGGGGAAGGGGCTGGTCGACTCGTAGCGCAGCATCGGCCCGGGGTAGTTGCCCTGGAACCCGATCGACGGGTTCACGCACAGGACTTCGTCGTTCTTGATTTCTTCTTCGGTCGCGGTGCCGCCGAGCAGCGGGCCTCCGACGCGTCCGAACAGCGACGGGTTCGGTGGTTCTTTGAGGAAGCTCGAGTAGGCGACCACGCAGTGCGTCTGCGCGGCGTTCTGGCAGGACGGGATGTTCTTGAACATCGCGCCCTCGCTCTTACCCTTGGGCACGAGCACGTTGCCGCCGAGCAGGATCGCCGAGACGAGCTGCTTGCGCAGCGCCGCGTTGGGGTCGATCTGTTCCTTGATCAGCTGCTCGAGCATCGCTGAGCCCTGCGAGTGCCCGATGAGCACGAAGCCGCGCCCGTTGTTGTAGCGGGCGAGGTATTCCTCGAACGCGGTGAGCACACCGACATAGGCGATGAACGAGCCTTCAGGGGTGACCCCGCCGGGCGTATTGATCGCGGGGATCGTCAACTGCGGATAGATCGGCGCGTAGACCTTGCACGTCTGCGAGAAGCGCGAGGCTTGATCGATCGCGATCTGCTTCTCTTCGGGCCCGATTTCGAGGTTGGCGTTCATGGTGAACTGGCTGCTCACCGTGGGGTAGACGTAGAAACAGTCGATCGGCGGGTTGTTGGCCGGCTTGGCGTGTTCGATGAAGCTGGCGCCGTTGGCCAGCTCGACGGTTGCTTCCTCGCTGCTGGTGCATGGGTTGCTCGCGAGTCCCGGCTTGCACAGCCAGGTGGTTTCAGCCGACGCTGAGCTCGCTGCGAGCCCCGCGATTGCGATTGCACCGACGCTGAGAGCCGCGAGCAGAGCTGCCCGCCACCTGACGGGGCTCGCGCACGAGCCCCACATCCTTGCGTGCTGCATGACTATCTCCTCACTCCTCATGCGGGGCGCTCGGTCGGTGTCCCCGCCGTGTCGCGCGGTATTTTAGTCACCAGCTAGGCAAAGTCTCAAACGACGTGTACCCAGAGCCGGCGCTGGCGCCCGGCGCGGGCGCCTCACGCGCGCGTTGCCGGCGTGGTCCTAGCCTTTCGAGGTGTACGCGGCCGACTGGACGGCGGTCGTCCGCACGAGGTTGCCGAGCGCGATGTTGATGTCGTCGACGTGCAGACCCCACTCGGGTCCGAGTTCTTCCTTGACGTATTCGGGCGGATCCACGGGCGGGCCGACCGGGTTGACCTGCAGCCAGCTGGCACCGTTTTCTTTGTGGCACTGGCCTGTGTACTCACCGATCGAAGCGACCCAGGGCGTGCTTGCGCTCGGGGGCTGATGGAACGGGCTCTGTGCGCCGGAGATGGCGGTCTTCGCCACATACGGCAGCAACGCTCCGGCGGCGCCGTTCTGCGTCACCAGGGCCGGGTTCACGCACACGACTTCTTTGCCGACGTTTTTTACGCCGGGCTGGAGCAGCGGGCTGTTCTCACGCCCGAAGAACGAAGGGTTGGGCGGTTCTTTGAGGAAGCTCGAGTAGGCGATCACGCAGTGCGTCTCATTAGCGTTGAGGCACACGGGGACGTGCTGGAAGGTCCCGCCGACGAACCGGTGTTCGGGAACGAGCACGTTGCCGCCCATCAGGTCGGCAGAGACAAGGCGCTGGCGCAGCGCGGGATTGGGGTCGATCACGCCTTGGATCAGATGCTCGAGTATCAGCGCACCCTGCGAGTGGCCGAGCAGCACGAAGCCGCGGCCGTGGTTGTACTTCGCGACGTATTCGGCGAACGCCTTGGCGACACCGATGAAGGCCGTGAGGCTTGCTTTGGCGCTGACGGGTTTGCCGCTGTTGAGTCCGGCGAGCGTGACCTGTGGATACATCGGCGCGTACACCTTGCAGACCTGGGAGAAGCGAGAGGCCTGCTGGATCGCGACGGAGGTCTCCTGCGGTTCGATGCGCAGGTTGGCGTTTTCGGTTGTCTGGTTGCTGACGGTGGGGTAGACGTAGAAGCAGTCGATCGGAGCTTTGTGGTTGACGGCGGCGTCTTCGATGCTCGTTTGGCCGTCGGTCTGCACGACGGTCGTTGTCAGCGACGAGGTGCACGGATTGTTGGCGAGCCCCGGCTTGCACAACCAGACCGTCTTGGCCAGCGCCGAGCCGGGCATGGCGCCGGCCGCGCAGAGCAGCACGATGCCTGTTAGGCCGACGGCCGCGAACAGCCTTCCTCGGCCAGCAATGGCGCGCAGTTGAGAGGGTCTCAATGGGGTTCGCATGTCTGCCTCCACCTCGCTTCCTAACGTTCGCTGATCCCGAGCAGCGCCGTCTCGACCTGCCGCAGGCGCGCGGTGTCCCCGCGGATGCCTGCGATCGCATCGTTGTACAGGAACGCCTCGCCCAGCCGCACGAGCGCGTAGGCGAGGACGGCTGGCGGCGTCGGCGAGGCGAAGCTGTCGTTCTGGACCTCGGCGTCGATCAGGCGCTCGATGCACGCGACGACGCGTGGCTCGACGAGCCCGGCGCTTGAGGTGAGGATGCGCAGCGCGCGCTCCTGCTCCTGCGCAAACAGCGCGCGCATTCCGCGGGTCGCGGCGACCTCGCGGTTGAAGCGGTCGAGCGTCTCGAGCAGGGCGGGCGCGCCGTTGCCGCCGACCTCGCTGCGCAGCGCGAGCAGGCGCTCTTCGCCGAGTGCGCCGAGCACCTCGCCGAGCAGCATCTCGCGGGTCTGAAACCAGCGGTGCATGGTCGCCCGCGCCAGGCCGAGCTCGCGCGCGATCGCCTGCACGTCGACGCGTTCGCAGGCGAGAAAGCGCTTGCGCGCGAGCCTCAGCGCAGCCTCGCGCGTGGAGGCGGCGGGGCGCCCTGGGCGACCGGTGGTGAGGGGCGGCATCCGTCAAGCCTAATCCCCAGAGCAGATCGCCGCCTTTGATAGAACAGCGATCACCGACCGAGTTCAGAGCGACAACGAGAAGGAGTCCCGACATGGCCTATTCAGTTCCGCCGCTCCCCTACGCGTACGACGCGCTCGAACCGTACATCGACAAGGCGACGATGGAATTCCACCACGACAAGCACCACCAGGCCTACGTGACCGCCGTGAACGCGGCGCTGGAGGGGACCCCGCTGGCAGACACCCCGATCGAGGACGTCCTCCGTGACTTGAGCCAGGTCCCCGCCGACAAGCTGACGGCCGTCAAAAACAACGGCGGCGGCCATTACAACCACACGATGTTCTGGGAGACGATGAGCCCCGATGGCGGCGGCGAGCCGAGCGGTGCGCTGGCGGACGCGATCGGCTCGACCTTCGGCTCCTTCGCGGACTTTCAGGCCAAGATCAAGGAAACCGGTATCAAACAGTTCGGCTCCGGCTGGTCATGGCTGATCCTCGACGGCGGCAATCTCGCGGTCGTGGGCAGCGCCAACCAGGACAACCCGATCTCAGACGGCAAGACGCCGCTGCTGGGCGTCGACGTGTGGGAGCACTCCTACTACCTCAAGTACCAGAACCGCCGCCCGGACTACATCGACGCCTGGTGGAACGTGGTCGACTGGTCGAAGATCGCCGAGCGCTACGCCGCGGCGAGCTGAGCAGCGGCGGGCGGCTTAGAGCTTTATAGACGCTCCGCGCGGGGCGCGCTCCGCGCGGAGCGCCGTCGGGCGTGGGCTGCACCGCCGGCGTTCTTTCAGTTCATGAGAGGGTTTGGCGAAACTCGCCTGTCGGCTCGCCTCTGAGCGGGCCCTTGCATCAGCTGCTTAGCGCGCGATGACATCTAACGATCGAGGTGGGGTCGTCCCGCCAGCCGCTCGTACCATCGTGGGACTGGCGGCTTTCCGCGTCGAAATCGCCAAGCACACAATGGAGCGATGAGCGGAGACACGCGCCATGGGCCGGACGACGGATTCATCCAGAACGCCTCAACTGTCTCAGCCCTTGGTGGCAGACCAATGGCGGCTCGCCCCGCGTCGGTGACAGCCCACCAGTCGTCGTCATAGTCGACATTCGACACCCGTCGGGTCGAGCGGTCCCGTTGTCCTCCCGAAAAGGTGCCGAACCAGCGTGCCATCAGGCCGCGACTGACAAGGCCATGCAGAGTGGCTTCCAGGGTCGCGCGATCCGGTGGCGACTCCAGCATTTCGACATAGAGCGTGGTTGTGGTCTCACCCGCCGAGTCGAGGCGGCACGCTTCGAGTATTTCTCGCTCCAACTCGGTTAGCGGCGAACCTTCCACAGAGATGAATGAAAGCACCACCACCGAGCCTCCAGGCGGCCCTATGCGCTGCGGTGATGGTCATCTCGGGACTATCTCGGCGGCGGACTTTCGCCAATCCTTTCGCCAAACCCTCATGACCGCTGTATAGCCATCGTGATACAGCGTCTGCGAGGACGAACTAGCTGCGGCTGAAACGCCGACCGGCGACCGGCGATATCGCCTCGTCGAGCGCTGCGATCGGCTCGACCGGGTCGTCGCCGACGAGCATCGACTCGAGCACCGCACCGGCGCTGGCGTCCTCCTGCGCGGCAGCGGCTTCGAGCGCGGCGATGCGCTCGGGCGTCATCGCCGTCGCGTCCTCGTTCTCGGCCAGCCAGGCGCGCGCGTCGGCGGCGGCGGCCTCGTCGCGCTGGACGGTCTTGCCGGCGGCGTAGTAGCGGTCGATCTCCTTGAACAGCTCATCGACGAGCTGCTCGGTGGCCACCTTCTTGAGCGGCTCGCCCTTTGAGTAGATCATGCCCATGTCTTTGGCGCCGGTGATGCCGAAGTCGGCGTGACGCGCCTCGCCGATGCCGTTGACGGCGCAGCCGAGCACCGACACCTCGATCGGGTCCTCATAGGCTTCCAGGCGCCGCTCGACCTCGGCCACGACCGAGTCCATGTCGAACTGCAGGCGTCCACAGGTGGGGCACGCGATCAGGTCGGGGCCGCGCTCACGCAGCTTCAGCGCCTTGAGGATCTCCCACGCGACCTTGACCTCTTCCTCGGCGTGGAAGGTGGAGAGCGAGATCCTGATGGTGTCGCCGATGCCGTCCGCGAGCAGCGTGCCGAGCCCGACTGCCGACTTCAGCGAGCCCGACCACTTGGTGCCGGCCTCGGTGACGCCGAGGTGCAGCGGGTAGGGGATTTTCTCGGCGAGCAGCCGGTTGGAGGCGATCGTGTTGGGCACCGATGTCGACTTCATGGAGACCTTGAAGTTGTCGAAGTCGAGGCTCTCCATCAACTCGACGGTCTCGAGCGCGGCGGTGACGAGCGCCTCGACGGGGTTGTCGTACTCGAGCTGGCGCAGGTGCTTGGGCAGCGAGCCGGAGTTGACGCCGACCCGCAGCGGCGTGCCGCGCTGTGTGGCGAGTGCGATCACCTCGGCGACCTTCTCCGGGCCGCCGATGTTGCCGGGGTTCAGCCGCACGCAGTGGGCGCCCGCCTCGATCGCCTTCAGGGCCAGCGTGTGGTTGAAGTGGATGTCCGCGATGATCGGGATCGGCGACTGCGCGACGATCGTCTTCAGCGCCTCTGCGTCCTGCTCGCGCGGCACCGCGACGCGCACAATGTCGGCGCCGGCGTCGGCGACGGTGCGGATCTGGTCCATCGTCGCCTGCAGGTTCGCGGTCTCGGTCTTGGTCATCGTCTGCACCGCCACTGGGGCGCCGCCGCCGATCGCCACAGGGCCGACGTGAATCTGGCGTGCTGAGGCCATAGGCTGGATTCTAGATGCCTGAGGTCTACGCCACCGCCGGCGGCCCGCTTGCGCGGCTCGCTGGGCCTGCTGCGGCGAGAGCTCGCGCGCGTCGCCACGAGCGGTTCTTCCCGCTCGCGCGGCTGCCGGCCGGCGGCACCGTGCTGGATGTCGGCTGCGGCGTGCTCGGCCTGCGCGCACAGGAGCCGGAGCTCGCGATCACCGGCCTCGACGTCCTCGAACGGCCCTCCTATCCAGGCCCGTTCGTGCGCGCGGACCCCGCGGAAGGTCTGCCGTTCGCCGATGACGAGTTCGATCTGGTGTACTGCTCGAGCGTCGTCGAGCACGTGCCGCCGGCGCGGCGGGAGGCCTTTGCGGCCGAGCTGCGCCGTGTCGGGCGTGGCTGGTTTGTCCAGACACCAGCATTCGGGTTTCCGCTCGAGCCGCATTCGTTGCTGCCGGGCGCGCATTGGTTGCCCGTACCGCTGCGCCGCCAATACTGGCGTCTCGGAGCCGCTGGCGGCTGGGAGGAGATCTCGCTGCTGCGCCGGGCGGAGCTCGAGGCGCTGTTCGGCCCGGCGCTGCCGGAGCGCTTCGGCCCGCTGGTCAAGAGCTGGGTGTCGATCAGGCCTGTTGGCGGGTGAGCTTCGCCGCCACGCATCCGGGCGGCGGCGTTCAGCCCCCGAGCCGTCCGATGTCGTTGCTGATGCCGTTGATCACGAGGAACGCCAGCAGCACGATTCCGACAGAGCTGTAGCGGTACATCGCCGCGAGCGAGATGCGCCGTCCGCGCACCTTCTCGGCGACCGACCACAGCACGTGCCCGCCGTCAAGCGGCAGGAACGGGAACAGGTTGAAGACGGCGAGCACCAGTGAGATGAAGCCGGCGAACACGAGCGCGTAGCCGGCGCCCGCGAGCACGCTTTCGTGCGCGATTTCGGAGATGCCGACGATGCTGTGCAGCTGGTGGCGGACCTTGGAGCTGGTGAACGCGTGCACGACGTTCGTGATCATGTTGGTGGTCGTCGTCCACATCTCGTGCAGCGCGACGCCGGCGGCGGCGAACACACCCACGGGTTTGGCCGTGACGCCGAAATCGAAGCCGATCAGCATCCGGCCGAAGGTCTTGTTGTAACGCGGGCGGACCGA
The DNA here is from genome assembly GCA_963737025.1 of uncultured Solirubrobacteraceae bacterium. Taxonomy (GTDB): domain Bacteria; phylum Actinomycetota; class Thermoleophilia; order Solirubrobacterales; family Solirubrobacteraceae; genus Palsa-744. The sequence goes on along the minus strand of CAVTRA010000002.1, from coordinate 186,109 downwards.
CAGCGCGAGGTCGTGTCCGGCGCGCCGGACCTCCAGGTGCACGGGCGCGGCGGCGATGCAGCCGTTGACCTGCGCGCCGGTGCAGCGATCGGCGCTGACGACCGCGACGACTGACTTGACGCTGGCGCGCCGCCCGTCGACCGAGATGATCTGGTCACCGGGGCGCAGCGCAGCCTGGGCGGGCGCGCCCTTCTCGATCGCCCCGACCGACGCGCTGGATTCGACGGTGTGGATCGACGGGTTGAGGCTTTCCAGCGTCGCGGCGCCGGTCAGGCTGCCTGACGCGAGGATCCCCCAGAAGATCGCAAACGCGATCAGCAGGTTCACGCCGGGTCCCGCCAGGATCACGGCAATGCGCTTCCACGGCGCCTGGTTGTAGTAGGCGCGCCTGGCCACCTCGGGTTCCAGGGTGCCGATCTCTTCGGGGCTCATGCCGGTGATCTTCACGTAGCCGCCGAGCGGCAGTGCACCGATCGCGTACTCGGTCTCGCCGCGGCGCACCTTGAAGATCGTCGGCGGGAAGAACAGCGAGAAACGCTCGACGCGCATGCCGACCGCCTTCGCCACGGCGAAGTGACCGAGCTCGTGCAGGATCACGAGCAGCATGATTCCGCCGAGGACCAGGATCCAGCTCATCGCCCCAGTGTGGCAGGCGTCGGCGCGCGTCCCGCCGGTTGCATCAGCCGCGTTGCACGACCGCCTCCGCAGCCACCTCCCGCGCACGCCGGTCTGCCTCATATAGCGACTCGAACGAGCGCACCGGCTCGCTGCCGAGCTCGTCGAGTGTCTGCTCGATCACGTCGGGAATCTCGAGGAAGCGCAGCCGGTCCTCCAGGAACGCATGCACGGCGATCTCGTTGGCGGCGTTGAGCACGCACGGCGCGGTCCCGCCCTCGCGCGCCGCGTCGCCGGCGAGCCGCAGGCACGGGAACGCCTCGAGATCCACCGGCTCGAACGTCAGCTCGCCGACCGCCTGCAGATCGAGAGGCGCGATCGGCAGCCGCACGCTTTCGCCGCCGTGCAACGCGTAGGAGATCGCGACGCGCATGTCAGGTGGCCCGAGATGGGCGAGCATCGCGCCGTCGGCGAGCTGGACGATCCCGTGCACGAGCGACTGTGGATGCACGACCACGTCGATCCGCTCGTACGGCGTCCCGAACAGGTGGTGGGCCTCCATCAGCTCGAGACCCTTGTTCATCAGCGTCGCCGAGTCGATCGTGATCTTGCCGCCCATCGCCCACGTCGGATGCGCGAGCGCCTGGGTGACCGTCACGTCCTCCAGTTCCTCACGGCGGCGGCCTCTGAACGGCCCACCGCTGGCGGTGATCGTCAGGCGCTCCACCGCTCCCGGCGGTTGGCCCGCGATCAGCTGGTGAAGCGCCGTGTGCTCGGAGTCCACCGGGATGATCTGCGCACCTGTGGCCTCGGCAAGCGCCGTCACGAGCTCGCCGCCGACGACCAGCGACTCCTTGTTGGCGAGCGCAAGGTCGATCCCCTCGCCGAGCGTCGCCACGGTCGGCCCGAGCCCGACCGAGCCGACGAGCGCGTTGAGAACGAGATCGGCGCCCGACTCGACCACGAGGCGCACCAGTCCCTCGGCGCCGGTCAGCACCTCGCCGTCGGTCCACGCCTCTGAGGCGCGCGCGGCGGCGTGCTCGTCGCCGAGCGCGACCCGGACGACGTCGTGGGCGCGCGCCTGCTCGAGCAGAACCTCCCACGAGCCTCCGGCCGACAGGCCGACGATCTCGAGCTCGTCGCTGCGCGAGCACACGTCGAGCGCCTGCGTGCCGATCGAGCCGGTCGAGCCGAGGATCAGCAGGCGCTTACGCGCGGACACTTCCCTCCGATCACGTGCTCGATGGGCGGCGCGGAGGCAATTCCGGAGGATCTCGACACGCGCCGATCATAGGTCCTCGCGCTCCGACGCCCGGACGTAGGAGATTCTGGGCAATGACCCGCTGGACCGGCTATTCATCGAGGTCTGGAGGCTCGCCCTCGCCGTATTCTCCCCTGGGATCGGTCGCCGTGGGGATCGTGGTTTCGCTCTCCTCACCGAGCGCGTCGCCGCCCCAGTTGATGCGCAGCGTCAGACCCTCGGCAAGCTTCCATTCAAGGCCCATCTCATAGCGCCGGACAACGCCCGGCAGGCGGGGCAGCGTGAGCGGTTGTCCGCCGACGGCGTACATGGGGCCGATCGTCGACTGAGCTCGCGCAACCGCCGCGTGCGTGGGCGTTTCCACGCCTCCGCTCGAACCGAGGACCAGCTTGCCGAGCTCGCCCATGAAGGGCGGCAGGACGTTCCAAGGGCCGCCCTCGCCTTGCATTGTGAGCCAGACGGATATCTCCTCGCCCACGTGGTCGTTAAGCATGAGCAGGGCTTCGTCGTGCGTGAGGTCTGGCCATGCCACGAGCAAGATCCTAATCGTGGAGCTGGCAGCAGGCGGCGGCGCAGCGTCGCCTACTCCGCCAGGCCGAGGTCAGCGAACGCTCGATCGCGGCTGGAGTACAGAGAGAGGCGCGTCACCTTGGCGCCTCGGATCTCGAGCACGTTCGCGAACGCGGTGTCGACGTCGATACCGCTCCTCTTCCCGCGCCCGCGCATCCGCCCGAGCACGAGCACGCGAGCATCGTCGAGCTCGCGAAACTCGTCGGCTTCGGCGCTGTAGCTGTCCCAGGCGCCCAGCCAACCGCGCCACCCTTCGGTCATGCCCGCGATGCCGTGCCAGCGGCCCGGGTCGGGGCCGCCGACGATCTCGAAGTCGATCTCGCCGTCCGCCCATTCGGTCGCGCCGAAAGTCCCGCGACCCCATCTCGCGTAGATCGAGCGCGCGAGATCGACATTCTCCGACATCGCCCGATGAGTATCCCGCAGGATCAGGCGGCGAGCGGTCTGTCGAGCATCGACGCTCGCCCTGACGGTCAGCCCTAATGCACGTACGCGGACCAGATGTAATAGCTGACCACGGCTGAAAACAGCACCGCGTCGAGCCGGTCGAGCACGCCGCCGTGGGGGCCGAACAGGCCGCCCGAATCCTTGACGGCGGCTTCGCGCTTGACGAACGACTCGAACAGGTCGCCGATCGGCGCTACCAGCGCAACTCCAAGGCCGAGCACGAGCGCGTGCGTGCCGGGCAGCCATTCCTGGTAGCGGCCCGCGATCCACACACCGAGGATCGCGAACAGCATGCCGATCACGAGGCCCTCCACGGTCTTGTTCGGGGAGATCGACGGCGCGAGCGGCCGGCGACCGAACATGCGCCCGCCGATGTAGGCGCCGGTGTCGCCGAGGAAGGTGCCGACGGCGATGTCGATCACGATCCCCAGCCCGTGTGGCAGGCCGCGTAGCAGCACCGCGTGCGCCAGCGCGAATCCGATCCAGTAGATGCCGAGCAGCGTCACCGCGACAGCCCCAACCGATGGTTGTGGCTGCGCCAGCGTCAGCGCGAACACCAGCGGCAGGGCCGCCACCGCTACCAGGAGGATCTGGAACTGGTTGCCGTAGAGGGCCGCGGCGAGCAGCCCGGCGAGCGTTATGAACCCGGCCAGGCGAGCCGGGTGTGCGCGCTCGTACATCGCGTAGAGCTCGTGCATGCCCACGACGCCGAGCACGAACATGCCGAGCGCGAAGACGAGGCCACCTTCGATCACCAGGAACAGCGCGACCGCGATCGCGGGGATCGCCGCCAGCACGCGCCCGCCAAGCTCCGAACGCGGCTCACGCCGCCGCCGGCGACGGCGCGCCGACGAGCGCCGGCCCCGGCGGCCACGGCTGGAGGCGTCCGCCTGGGGGTCGCGCGCGACGCGCGTGCCCGCGGGTGTGTGCGGAGCGCTCCCCATCAGCGGCCCGTCATCGTCCGCCGAACCGGCGCCGGCGCTCGGCATACTCGGCGAGCGACTGTTCGAGCGCCTCGCGTGTGAAATCCGGCCACAGCTCCTCGCGGAAGACGAGCTCGGAGTAGGCGGACTGCCACAGCAGGTAGTTCGACAGGCGCCGCTCGCCGCTGGTACGGATGATCAGGTCGGGATCGTGCATCTCCGGCGCGTACAGGCACGCACGGAACTCCTCCTCGTCAGATCGAAGAGCGAGGGGCCCAGCTTGTCGGCCTTCGGCCGACCGCGCCACCCTCTTGGCGTTGAATCGGCGGGCGGCGTCGATGATCTCCGCGCGGCCACCGTAGTTGAACGCCACGAACATCGTGATGCGAGTGTTTGCGCGCGTCACCTCTTCCGCCCACAGCATCTGCTCTGCCAGACGCTCATCGACCCCTTCGCGCCTGCCGATGAAGCGCATGCGAACGCCTTCCTCGTGCAGCTCCGGCGTCTCCCCCGCGATCCGCTGCGAGAACATCTGCATCAGCCCATGCACCTCCTCCACGGGCCGCGACCAGTTCTCGGTCGAGAACGAGTACACGGTGAACTCCTCGATCCCGAGCTCGGCGGCGTCGCGCAGCCGCGCCTTGACCGTGTCCGCGCCGGCGCTGTGGCCCTCGTTGACCGGCACTTCACGCGCGCGCGCCCAACGTCCGTTGCCGTCGGTGATGATCGCGAGGTATCGGACCCGCCCGGCCGCCGCGGGTTCCCCGGCACCGGGCATCAGACTGCGAGGATCTCCGCTTCCTTGCTCTTGAGCACGTTGTCGAGCTCACCGATGCGCCCGTCGGTCAGCTTCTGCAGCTCGACCTCGGCGCGATGCTCGTCATCGGAGGACGCCTCGCCCTCGGACTTCAGCTCGCGCAGCTGGTGCATGGTGTCGCGGCGGACGTTGCGCACTGCAACGCGCCCCTCCTCTGCCAGGTTCCGCACGATCTTGACGAGATCGCGCCGGCGCTCTTCCGTGAGCTCGGGGATGACCAGCCTGATGAGGTTGCCGTCGTTGGAGGGCGTCAGCCCGACGTCGGACTCGTTGATCGCCTTCTCGATCGCCTTGATCGACGATTTGTCGTAGGGCTGCACGGTCAGCAGGCGGGCTTCGGGCGCTGAGATCGTGGAGAGCTGGTTCAGCGGCGTCATCGCACCGTAGTAGTCGACCGTCACACGATCCAGCAGCGACGGGCTGGCGCGTCCGGTGCGCACCGTCGAGAACTCGTGCGTGGCCGACTCGACCGATTTGCTCATCCTCTCGCGCGCGTCCTCGAGCAGTTCGTCGATCAGGTTCTCAGTGGCCATCGCCCTCTCCTCCGGCTGTCGATACAAGCGTGCCCACGCGGACGCCTGAGATTATCTTCGCGAGACTGGTGTCGTCGTCCATGTTGAACACGTTCAACGGCATGCCGTTCTCCATGCACAGCGCCAGCGCCGTCGAGTCCATCACGCGCAGGCGTCGCTCGAGCGCCTCCATGTGCGTGATTTCGGGGATGAACTCGGCCGTCGGGTCGAGCGCGGGGTCGGCCGTGTAGACGCCCTCGACGCCGTTCTTGGCCATCAGGATGATCTCCGCATGGATCTCGGCCGCCCGCAGCGCCGCCGCGGTGTCGGTCGTGAAGAACGGGTTGCCGGTCCCGGCGGCGAAGATCACCACGCGGCCCTTCTCCAGGTGGCGCATCGCGCGCCTGCGGATATACGGCTCGGCGACCTCGGAGATGCTGAGCGCCGACTGCACGCGCGTGTTGGTGCCGATCTTCTCCAGCGCGTCCTGCAGCGGCAGCGCGTTCAGCACGGTCGCCAGCATGCCCATGTAGTCCGCAGTCGAACGGTCCATACCCGCCGCCGCACCCTGCATGCCGCGATAGATGTTGCCCGCCCCGACGACAATCGCCACCTCGACGCCCTGGTCGCGCACCGCCGCCACCTGCCGCGCGACCGCCGCCACGCGCTCGGGGTCGGTGCCGAAGTCGAGGTCGCCCATCAGCGCCTCGCCGGAGAGCTTCAAGAGGATGCGTTTGAAAGCAGGGGCCATCGGCGGGAGAGCCTATCCGCTCAACGAAGCGACCAGGGAGCCGCGGACCAAGCGGGACGGGCTACTGGCCTACCGCAAAACGCGCGAAGCGGCGAATCACGACGTTCTCGCCGGTCGTCGCGGTCAGCTCGTCGCGCAGTTGCTGAACGGTCTTGCCGTCGAACTTGGGGTTGTGCATCTCCTGCTCGAGCAGCACGATCGTCTGAAACCACGAGTCGAGCTTGCCGGCGACGATTTTCTCGCGCACGTTCTCCGGCTTGTCCGCGGCCTCCTGCTCGTAGATGCGTGCCTCGGCCTCGCGCTGCTCGGCGGGCACGTCATCACGGCTCACGTACTTGACCGTGGGGGTCGCCGCGATTTGCAGGGCGACCTCGCGCGCGAACGCGACGAAGTCGTCGTTCTTGGCGACGAAGTCGGTGTTGCAGTCGACCTCGATCAACACGCCGACCTTCGAGCCGGCGTGCACGTAGGACTGGATCGTCCCCTCTGTTGCGGCACGCTCGCCGAGATCCTGAATTTTCTTGCCCTGCTTCACGCGCAGGATCTCGATCGCCTTCTCGACGTCGCCTTCGGCCTCGGTTAGGGCCTTCTTGCAGTCCATCATCCCTGCACCGGTCCGCTCGCGCAGGGCCTTCACGTCCTTGGCGCCGATCTCGACAGTGCTCATGACGCGCTCGCCTCCGTCTCAGGCTCAGCCGGCGAGGCCTCCTGCACGCCGTCCTGCACGGGAGCGTTGGCGACCGCTTCGGCGTGCACCGCGTCCTCTCCCTGCTCGGATGCGTCAACCTCGGGCGTGGGGGGATGCAGCTCGGCGTCGGCCTGGGCCTCGGCCTCTGCGTGCACGGCGTCCTCGCCCTGGGCCTGGGTAGCCGCCGGCTCGGCCGCTGGGGCCTCGGGGGCTGCTGCCGCGGCCTCTGCCGGCGCAGGCGCAGGACCGGGCTCCGCCGGAGTTGGCGTTGACTGTGGCGTTGCGGGGGCGCTCGCCTCTTGCGCGGGCGGCGTCTGGGAGGCCGCGGCGGCGGCGCGAGCGGCCGCCTCCTGCTCGGCGGCCTCGCGCTTTGCCTGCTCCTCGGCCTCGCGCTTGGCCTGTTCTTCGGCCTCGCGCTTGGCCCGTGCCTCGGCCTCGATCCTCGCGCGCTCTTCGGCTTCCTGGCGTGCGCGTTCCTCCTGCGCGCGGAACACGCCGTGACCCTCGGAGACGACCTGACCGATCGCCTGCGTGATCAGTGCGCACGAGCGGATCGCGTCGTCGTTGCCGGGCACGACGAAGTCGATGCCGTCGGGATCGCAGTTGGTGTCGACGAGGCCGATGATCGGGATGCGCAGACGCCGCGCCTCTTTGACCGCGATTTCCTCGGTTTTGAGGTCGATCACGAACATCGCGTCGGGCACGCGCTGCATGTTCTTGACGCCGCCGAGGTTCGCGCGCAGCTTCTCCAGGTCGGCCTGCGCGGCCATGCGCTCGCGCGTCGGCAGCAGCGCCAGCTGACCCTCGGTCTCGTAGCGTTCGAGGTCGTGCAGGCGTCGGATGCGCTGGTTGATGGTCTGGAAGTTCGTCAGCAGTCCGCCGAGCCAGCGGTGGTTGACATACGGCATGTCGGAGGCTTCGGCGACTTCCTTGATCGTGTCGCGTGCCTGCTTCTTGGTGCCGACGAACAGGACGGTGCCGCCGCGGTGCGCCAGCTCGCCGGCGAACTCCTGCGCCTGCGCCAGCAGCGCCTGAGTCTTGAGCAGATCGATGATGTAGATGCCGCCGCGCTCACCGTAGATGAAGCGGCGCATCTTGGGGTTCCAGCGGCGCGTCTGGTGGCCGAAATGGACGCCGGCCTCCAGCAGCTCCGCGATTCCTACGTCAGCCACGGGCTACTCCCTTGTTGATATGCGATTGATTCCGTGTGGACGGGGCGGACCCGATATCGCGACGAACGTCGCCTACCGGGCAGGGCCGCGATCCGCTACCGCACGGGTCGAGGTTCAGATTTGACCGTCAGGATAGCCCTTCGGCGACCGACAGCGCGCTCTGGAGATCCGCGGGCAGAGGCGAGCTGACGTCCACCGGTGCGCCCGTCATCGGGTGCTCGAAGGCCAGCCTGGTGGCGTGCAGGAACTGGCGCTCCAGCCCGAAGCGCCCAGCGGTGCCGTACTCGGGGTCGCCGCACACCGGGTGCCCGATTGCCTGCATGTGCACGCGGATCTGGTGCGTACGCCCGGTCTCGAGTCGCAGCCGCAGCAGCGAGCTGTCCTGGAGCGAGCGCTCGAGCGTGAAGTGCGTGCGGGCCTCGCGTGCGCTGGCGCCGGCGACGGCCATGCGCGTGCGCACGCGCGGGTCGCGCCCGATCGGCGCCTCGATCGTGCCCGTGCGGGCCGGCGGGCGCCCCTCCACCAGCGCGAGATATTCGCGCTGAATCAGCCGTCGCGCGAGCGCGCTCTGCAGGCGTCGCAGGACCTCGTCGCTGCGTGCCACCACGAGCAGACCGGAGGTGTCGCGATCGAGGCGGTGCACGATCCCGCGGCGCTCAGCGTCTCCCCCGTCGCCGTCGCCGTCGCCGAGCAGCGGCGCGAGCATCTGCGCGAGCGTGTCCTCGCGGTGTCCCCGGGCAGGATGCACCACGACGCCGGGCGCCTTGTCGACGACGATCAGGTGCTCGTCCTGGAAGGCGATCGTGAACGGCGCACCGCGCTCGTCGCTCACGGCTTCGAAGTGCGCGTGCGGTCCACCAGCACGAACAGGATCAGGACGCCGATCGTGATCGAGGCGTCGGCGAGGTTGAACGGCGGCCAGCCGAGCGGCAGCTTGATGAAGTCCGTAACCGAGCCGTGGCGCACGCGGTCGACGATGTTGCCGAGCGCGCCTCCCGCGATCATCCCGGTTGGCAGCCATAGCAGGGCGCGCGTGGAGTGCAGCGCGAAGTACACGAGCAGCACCACCAGCGCGAGCGCGATCAGGATCGTCACGGCGACATGGTTGCCGGGCAGAAAGCCGAACGCGACGCCACGGTTGCGGGTGTAAACGAGCTGGATGCCGGGCAGTAGCTTGTGTTCTTCGCTGGGGACGATCGACGTTTCGACCCAGTGCTTGGTGAGCTGGTCGACCGCGACGACGCACACCATCACGAGCGCCGCGAGCAGCCACGCGACGCTCCCGGAGCGGGCGCGCACGCGCCTGTGCTCAGGATCCGCAGCGGGCGCGTCCAGGCTCGGCGTGCTCGGGCCGGTTGGCGGGGTCGGCGGGGTGGGCGGGAACCCCATCATTCTCATCGAGCGCTCAGCTGATGATGCCCTGGACGACGACGATGTTGACGATGTACAGCGCGATGATCGCCAGCATCGGGCTGAAGTCGAGGCCGCCTAACCGTGGCGAAAAGCGCCGGAAGATGCGCAGGTACGGTTCGACGACGTCGCGCAGGAAGCCGAGCACGCGGTCGCTCGTGCGCGAGTACGGGGGTCGCAGGCCCGCCGCAAACAGCAGGTTTACAACGATGTACACGAGGATCAGCAACACGTAGATGTAGATCAGGGTCGACAGGTAGCCCGCGATGTCCGTGCGCGTGCTGGCGATGACGATGCTCACCGGCGCTCCTCGAGGACGGCGTCGAGCGCGTCGCTGAACGCCTTACGCAGCCCCCCGCGCTCGAGCGCGTCGACCCCGCGCGCGGTCAGCCCGCCGGGCGATGAGACCTCGCGCCGGATCGCCAGGGTGTCGTAGCCGCGGCAGCGGAGCAGCTCGGCGGTGCCGGCGAGCGTCTGCACCACCAGTTCGGAGCCCTGCGCCGCGGGAATGCCCCGCCGCACGCCCGCGTCGATCTGCGCCTCGGCCACCAGCGCAACATATGCCGGTCCGCACGACATCAGCCCCATGGCGACGTCCACGAGCGCGTCGTCGAGCACAACGAGCCTGCCGAGCTCGGCAAACAGCTCGGCGACCTCAGCGTCTCTTGTGGCGCTGTCCTCGTCGGTGCCGTCGAGTGTGCCCGTTCCGGCGGCCTGTACGACGGCGCCCTGGCGCACCTCCACAGGCAGCGACGGGATGAAGCGATAAACGGGCCTGCCGGGATATGCCGCGCGCAGCGCCATCAGCGGAGTGGCCGCAAGAATCGAGGCAACCGGTGTGCTTCCAGGGCCGATTTCCGCGGCCACGGCAGCAAGCTGCCCCGGCTTGTGGCAGAGGATCACGAGGTCCGCACGCGCGGCGACCTCTGCGTTGCTCGCAAGCGCCTCGCCGCCGAACTCCGCCGCCAGGCTGCGAGCGCGCTCGGCGATCGGGTCGGCGCACAGCAGCGGCCGTCCCCACCCACGAGCCAGCGCGCGAGCCATGTTCCCAGAGCCGATCAGACCAATTTGCATGAGAACTCCAGACTAGTCACGATCGTGGAGCGGGCACTGAGGTGGGAGAGCCAAGTCTGGCCAGGACGCAGGGAGCGTGGCGTGCTGTGCACGTGTGCCGGCCGATCTTCGATCGGTAGGACGCCGCCAGACGCCGGCTCTCGCGCCTCAGTCAGGACTGGTTGAAGAAGCCCTTCTCTATCAGCCGTGCGCGCTCCTCGGCGGAGATCTCGACGTTGCGCGGGGTCAGCATGAAGACCTTGTCGGCGATCCGCTGCATGCCGCCGTCGAGCGCGTAGGTGAGCCCCGAGGCGAAGTCGATCAGGCGCTTGGAGAGGTCGCTGTCGGAGCCCTGAAGGTTGAGGATCACCGGAATCGAGTCCTTGAACTTGTCGGCGATCTGCTGCGCGTCGTTGAACGACTTGGGCACCACGAGGTGCACGCGCACGTCGCCGTTGCCGCGCACGCCGACGGGTTTGAGCACGGTCGTCGCGCCCCCGCGTGAGCGCCCGCCACGACCTGCGGCGACGGCTTCGCCGGCGTCCTCGTCGGCGAAGATGTCGTCGATCTCGTCGCGGCGGCGACGCAGGCGACGAACGTTGGGACGCTCGCGGTAGCGGTCCTCGATTTCTGACTCAGGACCCGCCCCCCCGGCCCCTCCGGCGTCCTCGTCGTCGTAGTCGTCGTGATACTCCTCGGCGAGGCCGAAGTAGACGAGCGCACTGTGCCAGGAGTCGCGGAAAGCCATCGGTATAGATGCGTGTTCGCCCGGCGAACCGGTTTCCCTGCTGATGCTAGTGATTAGACGAGCGCCACGGCCCGGTGGCCGTGCGCCTCAATCGTACAACCTCGTGCCGATTCGCACGATAGTGGCGCCCTCCTCGACGGCGACTGCGTAGTCCTGCGAGGTGCCCATCGACAGCTCCCGGAGCCCGTGGTGTGCGGCGAGCTCGCGCAGCGCGGCGAACCAGGCGCGATTATCCTCGGCCCGCGCAGAGAGCGGTGGCATCGTCATCAGCCCGGCGACCGGGAGCGGCGAGCGCGTGAGATACGCGTCGATCTGCTCTGGAGCGATGCCGGCCTTACCGGTCTCACCGGCGACGTTGACCTCGAGCAGCACGCGCAGACCCGGGCGCGCGAGGTGCGCGTGGCGCTCGAGCTCGCGCAGCGCGGACTCGGACGCGAGCGAGTGGATCAGGCGCACGTGCGGGACGATCTGGCGCACGCGCCGGCTCTGCAGCTGGCCGATGAAGTCCCATTCGAAGAGCTCGCCGTGGGCTGCCACCTTCTGCTCGAGCTCCTGCGCGCGGTTCTCGCCGACCAGGCGAACGCCGGCCTCGGCCAGCCGCGGCAGCTCGTCGCTGGCGAGGTACTTGATCGCCGCGAGCACCTGCACCTCGCGGTGCGGGTCGGCGGCGCGCTCCAGGGCAGCGGCGATGTCCGCGCGCACGTTTTCGAGGTTGGCGTGGACCCGGCCCGCGTCGAGGCCTGTGATCAGCTCAACCATGCGATCCCAGCGTGGCGTCCGGCGCGCGCGCCTTCACGCCTGTATGAGAAGTAGCGCTCATCGCAGATGGTGCACTCGTTGACGTGGCGCACATCGGCGACCCCGGCGGCGCGAAGCCGCTCCTCGGCGATCGCGCGCATGTCCAGGTGGCGCCCGTGTGCGTGGGCGCCGGCGAACGCGTCGTGCACCTCCGCTCCGACCTCGTAGCAGCACACGCCCGCGCCGGGGCCCACCACGGCGGCGATCGGAGCGTCATTCGCAGCGAGCCCTTGCAGTGCGCTGACGCCCTGCTCGAGCACCCCCGCGGACAGGCCGCGCCAGCCGGCGTGGAGCATCGCGACCCCGCCGTCGCAGCCGAGCGCGACCGGCAGGCAGTCGGCGGCGAGCACCGTGACGCCTACGCCTGGAGCTGCCGTCGCGTGGCCGTCGGCGTCGATCGCCAGAGGCTCTCCAGCTGTGCCGGTGATCCGCTCCACGACGTGTACGGCGGTCCCGTGGACCTGGCGGCTCGAGCACAGCCACCGCAGCCCCAGGCGCCGGCACAGCTCAGCGCGTCGGTCGAGGCCGCGCACGTGGTCGTCTCCGGCGCCCGTCGAGAGGTTGCCCTCGAGGCGGGTCGTGAACAGCGCCCGCCCGCCGCCGGCGAGCTCGAACTCGAGCTCCGCGCCCCGATCCGCCATCAGCCGTCGATCGCGGCATCGAGCGCCGCACGCAGCTCCGCCTCGCGGCCGGCTTCGAGCTCGCCGTCGAGCTTGCGCGCGAGCGCCGCGGTCAACCTGCGGCCGATCTCCGGCCCTGGAGCGACGCCGGCGCCAACCAGGTCCTCGCCGGTGATCTGCAGACGCACGAGCCGCACGCGCTCGAACCACTCGCGGGCCGCCGCGGCGGCGCGCGGCGAGCTCGCGCCTCCCAGCGCTCCCGCGAGGGCGATCGCCTCGGGCGTGTGCACGAAGAGCGCCGCGTGCAGCTGCGAAGGTCTGCCGGCGTGTGCCAGCGGCTCGACGAGGCTGGGCGCCGCGAGCGCGGTGCGCACGGTGCGCTCACGGTCGGCGGCGGTGAACTCCATTTCGTCGAGGATCCCGAAGATAACCGGCTCGGGGTCTTGCGTCGGCATCACGGTCAGGTGGAGCAGCAGCGAGGCCATCAACAGCAGGTCCCCTCGCCTATCCGGCGGCAGCAGCGCGAGCGCGCGTCCTGCGAGATCGCTTTCGAAGCGCAGGCCCGGCGACAGCGCCGCGAGCACGCCGAGCTCGCCCATCGACTCGAGCGCCGCCGGTGCGTCGGATTCGCCGAGCGCCAGTCGCAGCTCAGCGCCGACGCGGGCGCGCGAGACGCTCATCAGCGCGCCCTCCTGCAACGCGCGCGTGGCCAATTCCCGGGTGCGTGGCTCGAGCTCGAAGCCGAGTCGAGCGCGGTAGCGGGCGAGGCGCAGCAGGCGCGTGGGGTCGTCGATGAAGCTGCGCTCGTGCAGGACGCGCAGGCGACCGCTGTCGAGATCCTCGATCGCATGCGCGACGCTCGTGAGCTCGCCGCGGCGTGAGCCGCCGAGCGACACCGCGATCGCGTTGACGGTGAAGTCGCGCCGCTCGAGATCCTCCTCGCTGCTCCCGGGACGTACCTCGGGAAGCGCGCCGGGGGCGGGGTAGGACTCGGCTCGCCGCTCGGCGATGTCGACGCGGGCGGCGTCCCACTCGAGCATCGCCGTGCCGAAGCGATCGTGCACAGCCACGCTCGCGGCGGCGCTTGCGCCGGTGTAGAGACGCGCAGCCAGCTCGTGCGCGAAGGTCGCCGCGTCGCGCGTGAGCACCACGTCGAGCTCGCGCGGCATCCGGCCGAGCAGCAGATCGCGGACGGCGCCGCCGACGACTGCCAGGTCGTCGCGTTGCTCGGCGAGCAGGAGCAGCTCTTCGCCCCCGGGTAGCGCGCGCAGCGCCTCGAGCACCTCGCCGCCGCGTGTGGCGGCCGTCGCGGAGCTCACGCCGCCAGCCCTCCCCCCGCCCCGCGCATCAGCTCTCGCGCACCGGGATCCCGGATGCCGCGAGGTGCGCCTTGGCCTGGGCGACGGTGTAGCGGCCGTAGTGGAAGATCGACGCGCACAGCACCGCGTCTGCGCCGGCCGCGAGGGCCTGCGTCAGGTGCTCGAGCTCGCCGGCGCCGCCGGAGGCGATCACCGGCACGCTGACCGCTTCGCTGACGGCGCGCGTGAGCGCCAGGTCGTAGCCGTCGCTGGTGCCGTCGCGGTCCATGCTGGTCAGCAGGATCTCCCCTGCGCCGCGCTCGACCGCCTCCTGGGCCCACTCGACGACGTCGCGCCCGGTGGGAGTGCGCCCGCCCGCGAGGTAGGCCTCCCAGCCTTGGCCTGCGCCGGGCCGCGCCTTGGCGTCGATTGCCAGCACCACGCACTGGGCGCCGAACACGTCGGCGAGCTCGTTCAGCAATTCCGGACGCTGCAGTGCGGCGGAGTTGACCGACACCTTGTCTGCGCCCGCGTCGAGCACCGCCTGCGCGTCTGCGACGGAGCGGATGCCGCCGCCAATCGTGAACGGCACGAACACCTCGTCCGCGGTGCTGCGCGCGAGCTTGGCGATCGTGTCGCGCTTCTCGTGCGTGGCGGTGATGTCGAGGAAAACGACCTCGTCTGCGCCCTCGCGATCGTAATGCGCTGCGAGCTCGACCGGATCGCCGGCATCTCGGATGTCGACGAATTCGACGCCCTTGACGACGCGCCCGCGGTCCACGTCCAGACAGGGGATGACGCGCTTGAAATGCACGCGATCAGCGTATCTACGTCGCCAGCGCCGCCTTGCCCTCGGCGACGGTGAACCGGCCCTCGTAGAGCGCGGTGCCGACGATCACGCCGTCGAGCCCGTCCAACGCGAGCTCCCGGCGCAGGCTCGCAAGCGCGGTGAGATCCGCGAGCTCACCGATGCCACCCGAGAAGATCACGCTGCCGTCCCCCACAGCGCGCGCGACCCACGCGACCTCGTCGCGGTTGGCGCCGTCGAGCATGCCGTCGTGGTCGATGTTGGTGAACACAAAGTGGCGCGCGCCGCGCTTGTGCAACTCGCTGAACGCGTCGCGCGCCTGGATTTCGGTGCTCTGCAGCCACCCGTGCGTGGCGACTCGGCCTCCGCGCACGTCGATACCGACCAGCACCCGCTCCGGGCCGTGCTCATCGAGCACCTCGCCCAGGAGCTCGGGGTCGGAGAAGGCGGCGGTGCCGAGGATCACGCGCGCTGCGCCCGCGCCCAGGGCATCCGCGATGGCTCGCGCCGTGCGCAGGCCGCCGCCGTACTGCACCGGCACGCCCGCGTCGACGGCGATGCGTCGGAGCTGCTCGAGGTTCACTGGCTCGCCGGCCTTGGCGCCGTCGAGGTCGACCACGTGCAGGTAGTCGGCGCCCGCGGCCACCCATCCCCGCGCGGCGGACAGCGGGTCCTCGTCGTAGACCTTCTTCGCGTCGAAGTCGCCGCGAACGAGGCGCACGGCGTTGCCGCCGAGGATGTCGATCGCCGGGTAGAGCCTCACCTGGCGGCGGACGGCAGATCGGCCGGTGCGCTGGCGCCGATGCAGATGCGCGCGAAGTTGGCCAGCAGGCGCAGGCCGGCGGCGGATGACTTCTCCGGGTGGAACTGGACGCCGTAGAACGAGCCGTGCTGCACCGCGCTGACGAACGGCGAGCCGTACTCGGCGACGCCGAGGACGTCCTGCTCGTCCGACGGCACCGGCGCGAGCGAGTGCACGTGGTAGAAGGCGCAGCTGCTCGGCAGATCGGCGACGAGCGGCGAGTCCGGGCGCGTGAAGCGGACCTCGTTCCAGCCGATGTGCGGCAGCTTCAGCTCGCCGTGATCCAGCGTGTGTACCTCGCCTGGCACGATGCCCAGCCCGGCGGCTCCGCCGAGCTCGGTGGAGGAGTCGAACGCGAGTTGCATGCCCAGGCAGATGCCGAGCACCGGCGTGCCCGCCTCGACGCGTTCGCGCAGCAACGCGTCCAGTCCCAGCCCGCGCAAACGCTCCATTGCGCGCGGGAACGCCCCCACGCCGGGCACGACGAGGCCCGTGGCGGCGCGCAGCTGCTCGTGATCGTGCGTGACGGTGGCACTGGCGCCGACGTGCTCGAGTGCCTTCTCGACGGAGCGGCGGTTGCCCATGCCGTAGTCGAGCACGGCGATCTCCACGGGCTCGTCGATCAGCGAGACGATTCCCTCCGTCATGCGATTAGGGTGCCCTTCGTGGACGGGACGCCAGTCTCCGTCGGATCTATAGAAACAGCCTGGCGCAGCGCCCGCGCGAACGCCTTGAAGGCTGCCTCGATCATGTGGTGGGCGTTGCTGCCTGTTTCCACGCGAAGGTGCAACGTGAGCTTGGCGGCGTTGGCGAGCGCGCGGAAGAACTCCTCGGTGAGCTCGTGCTCGAAGTCGCCGGTGGACCCGGGGGGCAGGTCGGCGTCGAACAGCGTGAATGGGCGCCCGGAGATGTCGATTGCGCAGCTGGCGCGCGCCTCGTCCATGGGCACGGTCGCCGAGCCGTAGCGGACGATGCCGGCGCGGTCGCCGAGGGCGCGATCGAGTGCCTGGCCGAGCACGATCGCGGTGTCCTCGGCGGTGTGGTGCGCGCCGGTCTGCAGATCGCCGCTGACGTTCACGTCGAGGTCCATGCGGGCGTGGCGCGCGAGCAGGTCGAGCATGTGATCGAGGAAGCCCACGCCGGTGGCGCGCGCGCCTGCGCCGCTGCCTTCGAGGGTCAGCGTCAGGCTCACGTCGGTCTCGGCGGTCTTGCGTTCGATCGTGGCTGTCCGGCTCATTGCTCGGGATTCTCCCGCACGCGGGCCTCCATTGACTCCGCGTGCACGTCAAAGCCCTCCGCGCGGGCGATCGGCGCGCCCGCGGCGGCGAGCGTGGCGGCGGCTGGACCGACGTGCACCTCGGACATCGTGCGCCGGAAATGGCGCGGCGACAGCGTCGAGGCGAAGCGCGCGGCGCCGCCGGTGGGCAGCACGTGGTTGGACCCGGCTACGTAGTCGCCGAACGCGGTGGCGCTGTCGACGCCGACGAACAGGCAGCCCGCACAGCGGACCTGCGGCGCGAGCGCCTCGATCTCCGCGCCGATCAGCTCGAGGTGCTCGGGGGCGAACGCGTTGGCGAAGGCGATCGCGTCGCGGGCGTCGCCGGCCTGGACGAGCGCGAATGCGGCCTCCCCCACCGTCGGGCGCTCAACGACGAGTTTTATGAGAGTGTCGGCGAGCGCTTTGCAGACGACATCGGATGGCGACACGGCGACGACGAGGCTGCCCGCGCCGTGCTCGGCCTGGGCGAGCATGTCGAGCGCCGCGAGGTGCAGCTCGCGCTCGCCGAGGTTCGAACCGAGCGCGACGAGCAGGTCGCTGGGACCGGCGAAGCCGTCGATGCCGACGATTGCGGAGAGCTGGTGCTTGGCCTCCTGCACGTAGAGGTTGCCGGGGCCGACGATCACCTCGACAGGCTCGACGGTGTCGGTGCCGTAGGCGAGTGCCGCGACTGCGTGCGCGCCGCCCATGCGGTAAACGCGCTCGACGCCGCACAGCCGGCAGGTACCGAGGATGAACGGGTCGATCTGCCCGTCGGGGCCGGGCGGAGCGCAGACGGCGACGTCGAGCACGCCGGCGGCGCGCGCCGTGACGACGCCCATGACGACCGTGCTCGGGTAAGCGGCCCGCCCGCCTGGGACATACACGGCTGCCGAGCTGACAGGGACCTCGCGCAGGACGATGCGCTGTCCCTGGGGAAGCTGGACGTTGGCGTCGTGACCGACGCCCGCGTCGGCGACGAGCGCGACGTTGGTGATCGCTACCTGCAGCCCCGCGATCAGCTCGAGCGAGAGGCGTTTGATCGCCTCGTCCAGCTCCTCGGCCGGCACGCGCAGCGCCAGCGGCTGCTTGCCGGCGGTGTCGAAGCGGCGCGTGTAGTCGATGACGGCCTGCTCGCCGCGGGTGCGCACAGCGGCGATGATCTCGCGCACCTCGTCTGCCACTGAGTCGCCGTCGGGCACGAGGTCGCGCACGCGCGCGGCGGCGCCGGCGGGCCCGCCGAGCCGCTGTACGTCGTCGGCGCTGAGGCGCTCGATCTGCATCTCAGCCCGCGTCGGGTGCGCCGCGTCCGCGCGCGGCGGCGGGCAGCTCGCGCAGGCGCTGCAGCAGTCCGTCGATGGCGGCGGCCTTGAGCTTGTGCGCGACCGGGTTTGCGATCAGCCTGGCGGTGCACACGATGATCTCCTCGCGGATCACGAGGTTGTTCTCGCGCAGCGTGGTTCCGGTGGCGGTCAGGTCGACGATCGCCTCGACCATGCCGGTCAGCGGCGCGAGCTCGACAGACCCCTTGACCTCGACGATCTCGGCCTGCCTGCCGGTTTCCTCGAGGTGGCGTTCGGCGATGCGCGGATACTTGGTGGCGACGCGCATCACGCCGAGGCGCCGCAGCGCCTCGTGCGCGGGGTCGGGGCCGGCCTTGCTGGCGAGCACCATCACGCAGCGGCCGTAGCCGAGGTCGAGCAGCTCGTAGACCTCGCGGCCACCTTCCCCCGGCCGCTGCGCGGACTGCTCGAGCAGCACGTCCTTGCCGGTGACGCCGAGGTCCGCGGCGCCGGCCTCGACGTAGGTGGGCACGTCTGAGGGTCGCATGGTGATCACGCCGATGTCCGCGAACAGCAGCTTGCGATCGTTGGAGCGCAGCTCGCCGGTGTCGAGTCCGAGCGCGGAGAGCAGGTCGACTGTGCCGTCGAAGAGCGCTCCGCGCGGCACGGCGATCGTGAGGCCGTTGATGGGGCTCATCGCGCGAGCTCGCCGTCTGCGGCGCGCGCGAGCAGCGCCCCGGTGCCGCGCTCCTCGCCGGCGAGCGCGATGTGCAGACGGTCCACGCCCAGCGCGAAGCCGACCGCGGGCAGGCTGCGGCCGAAGCGTCCGAGCAGGTCGTCGTAGCGGCCGCCGCCGCCGATCGGCGTGCCCAGCGCGGGGTCGTAGACGTCGAACACGGCGCCGGTGTAGTAGCCGATGTTGCGTACGAGGCCGAGGTCGAAGATCACGCGCTCGGCTACGTCGGGCTCGAGCAGCTCGTGCACACGTCTGAGCCCTGTGACGGCCTCCTCGGCCTCGGCGGGCGTGTCGCTCAGCACCTCTGGCCCCCCGCGGCGCTGTGGCACCTCCAGCAGCAGGGCGGCGGCCTCGCCGGTGAGACCCGATTCGGCGAGCGTGCCTTCGAGGCCCACGAAGTCGCGCAGCACGAGCGCCTCGAGCAGTCCTGGGCGGGCTGGCTCGGGGATGTCGAGGCTGGCCATCAGCGCGGGGAACAGCGAGGCGTCGCCGAGACCGATGCGGTAGTCCTTCAGCCCGGTGGCATCGAGTGCGTGGCAGAGCACGGTGAGCGCGTCGGCGGTGCCCTGTGGCGCGGGGGCGCCGATGAGCTCGATGCCGGCCTGCAGCAGCTCGCGCGGCTGGCCGCGCTGGGGGCGCACGCCGCGGTAGCAGTGGGCGAAGTAGCAGAAGCGAAGCGGCGGCTCGGTGGTGGCGTAGCGGGTGGCGACGACGCGCGCGATCGGCACGGTCATGTCCGAGCGCAGCACGAGCACGGCGCCTGTCTCGTCGAAGACCCGGTAGGCGGGCCGCGCTTCGGCCATGTCGGCGCGCGCGAGCACCGACTCGTACTCGAGCGCCGGTGTGTACACCTCGCCGTAGCCGTGGCGCTCGAAAACGCCGCGGAGGACGTCGGTGATCGCGCGCACCTCGCGCGTCTCGTCTGGAAGCACGTCGCGCGTGCCGCTCGGGATCGGGTGGATCATGGGAACCCCGAGATTATGCGTGCACGGGCTCCGTGGCCACGCGCTCGATGCGAGCGCCGAGATCGCGAAGGCGCTCGTCGATGCGCTCGTAGCCACGGTCGATCTGGCGGATGTTGCCGATCTCGCTGCGCCCCTCGGCGCAGAGCGCCGCCAGCAGCATTGCCATGCCGGCACGGATGTCGGGCGACTCGACGCGCTCGCCGCGCAGGCGGCGCGGGCCCGTGACGATCGCCCGGTGCGGGTCGCACATGACGATGTCGGCACCCATCAGGATCAGCTTGTCGGTGAAGATGAGACGGTTCTCGAACATCCACTCGTGCACGAGGATCGAGCCCTCGGCCTGGGTCGCGAGCGCGACGGCGATCGACGTGAGGTCAGCCGGGAACGCCGGCCAGGGGCCGTCCTGGATCTTGCTCTTGTACTCGCCGACATCGGCCTGGACGACGAGCTTCTGGCCGCCGGGGACGACGACGTCGTTGCCTTGCAGTTCGGAGCGCAGGCCGACGCGTTCGAAGACGAGCCTGATCATGCGCAGGTCGCCGGGCACGGTGTCCTTGATCCGCAGCTCGCCGCCGGTGATGCCGGCGAGCGCCATGAAGCTGCCGATCTCGATGTGATCGGGCGCGACGTGGTGCTCGCAGCCGTGCAGGCGCTCGGTGCCCTCGACGGTGATCACGTTGGAGCCGATGCCGCGGATGTCTGCGCCCATCTGCACGAGCATGCGCGCGACGTCCTGGACGTGCGGCTCGCACGCGGCGTTGCCGATGACGGTCGTGCCGGGCGTCAAGGCGGCCGCCATCAGCGCGTTCTCTGTCGCCATCACCGACGGCTCGTCCATGAACACGTCCGTCGCTCGCAGCCCGCGCGGGGCGCTCAGCACGATCTCACTGTCGCATTCGGTCACCGCGCCCATCGCGCGGAAGGCGTCGAGGTGCGGATCGAGCCGGCGCCGGCCGATGACGTCACCGCCGGGAGGCGGCATGACGGCGCGGCCGAAGCGCGCCAGCAGCGGCCCGGCGAGCAGGAACGACGCCCTGATCGACTCGGCGAGCTCGCGCTCGATCGCGACCTCGTGAATGTTGGCGGCGCACAGCACCACCTCGTTGGCCTGGCGCCAGCTGACATCGACGCCGATCGCGGCGAGGATCTCGAGCATCGCCTCGACGTCGCGGATACGCGGGACGTTGCACACGACGACCTCGTCCTCGGTGAGGACGCTCGCGGCGAGGATCGGCAGGGCGCCATTCTTGTTGCCGGCAGGCACCATCGTGCCGGACAGCGGGACGCCGCCTTCGATGACGAACTTCTCCATGAGCTTTCGGCGCCGCCCGCTGGTCGACGAGGACCCACCCGACCGGTCAGTCAAACGCTTGGCAAGCGTAACAGCCATGTGCTCCGGAGTTCGAGTCGGACCGCGTGGACCCTGCTTGGGTGCTCGGCGACGAGCGGGCGGTTGCTCCAGCGAACCGCCCTGCAACTTCCCTTGCAGGCGGATCGTGCCTGGATCGTCCTTCCAGAGCCAAATCTTTGCTTCACGAGCTACGCGTACAGACGTTCGTGTCGTTGCCGTCCGGCGGCCTTCCTATCTTACGAACACATGTTCTCCCCCGCCCCGACATCGAAGCTTGCGCAGCGCACGCTCGGTGCCCTACGCGTGGCCCGCTCGTTCCTGTTGCTCGAGGACGACTACGCGGTCGACTGGGAGGTCGGCCAGGAAGAGCGCGCCCGCGTATCGCATCCGCACCGAGCGGCGCTGCGCGGAGGGTGCGCCCCGCGCCGTGCCGGCCAGTTGCCGGCACGGCCGCAGGCGTGCCTGTCGCCGGTGGGGCAAGCGACGCCTGTGCACCGGAGGGCATGCCTGGCGCGTGCCGACTCGCGCTGGGCATGCTCCCGCGAGGGCGCCGCGAGCCGTTCGTCGCGGGTCACGCCTGAGCACTAGCGGGGTCTGGGGCAACGTCGTCGCTAGCGGAGCCGCAAACTAAGGCGCTCTGACACAGCGGCCGATACGGACGCATGTCCGGCGTTTTCGCCCTCTGGCTCCTCCTGTCGCCTTTCGTGCTCCTCGGCTGCTTGAAGGGTCGCTACGGCCTCAGCATCGTCGGCCTGGTCGTGCTGTTCGGGATTCCGGCGATCCTCGCCGGTACCCGACTCGCCCGTGCCGATTCCTGGTGGGCTAAGCGGTACTACGACGACGAGAAGTTGGCTCGCGCGCGCGACCGCTACCGCAGCGGCAGCAACATCAGCAACGCGCTGACGCTGTAGGGCCTGACCGAGGGGCCGCGGTGTCATGTCGCAGGGCTGGGCGTGGGCTCATCGCTCCCTTGTCGGCTGCCTACAGAACCGAGCCCCTTGGTAGGTGCGGCTTCAAGCGAACCTCACGTCGACGGCCGGCGCCAGAACGACGACGGGCCGCCCGAAGGCGGCCCGCGTATCGAAAAAACCGGCGGCGTCCTACTCTCCCAGGCCCTTGCGGGCCAAGTACCATCGGCGCTGAGGGGCTTAACTGCTCTGTTCGGAATGGGAAGAGGTGTTTCCCCCTCGCCAAGGCCACCGGAAAAAGGCGAAAGACCACGCCTCCCACGGTCCCTCAAAACTGCACAGCGCCACACCGGGTATCACTAAAAAAATCCGTCAAGCCCTCGACCCATTAGTACCGGTCTCCTACGGACGTTGCCGTCCTTCCAGATCCGGCCTATCAACCTGGTGGTCTACCAGGGGTCTTACTCCCTCTAGGGGATGGGAGAGTTCATCTTGAGGCCGGCTTCCCGCTTAGATGCTTTCAGCGGTTATCCGATCCACACGTAGCTAGCCTGCTATGCCCTTGGCAGGACAACAGATACACCAGAGGTGCGTTCATCCCGGTCCTCTCGTACTAGGGACAAATCCTCTCAACTCTCCAACGCCCACGGCAGATAGGGACCGAACTGTCTCACGACGTTCTGAACCCAGCTCGCGTACCGCTTTAATGGGCGAACAGCCCAACCCTTGGGAGCAACTCCACCCCCAGGATGCGACGAGCCGACATCGAGGTGCCAAACCGGGCCGTCGATGTGGACTCTTGGGCCCGATAAGCCTGTTATCCCCGGAGTACCTTTTATCCGTTGAGCGACGGCACTTCCACTTGCTACCGCCGGATCACTAAGACCTGCTTTCGCACCTGCTCGACTTGTCAGTCTCGCAGTCAAGCTCCCTTACTACCTTTACGCTCTACACACGATTTCCAACCGTGATGAGGGAACCTTTGTGCGCCTCCGTTACATTTTGGGAGGCGACCGCCCCAGTCAAACTACCCGCCTGGAACTGTCCAGCGCCCGGATTCACGGTGCGCTGTTAGAAATCCAATACACCAAGGGTGGTATCTAAAGGTTGGCTCCACGCTGGCCGCAACCAGCGCTTCAAAGCCTCCCACCTATCCTGAGCGAGATGCACCGAACTCCAATACCAGGTTGTAGTAAAGGTTCACGGGGTCTTTCCGTCTAGCCGCGGGTACTCGGCATCTTCACCGAGACTGCAATTTCACCGAGCTCCTCGTTGAGACAGCGCTGAAGTCGTTACGCCATTCGTGCAGGTCGGAACTTACCCGACAAGGAATTTCGCTCTAGCTGTTACTAACCAGATTCCTCGAGTGCACGCTCTGGTTTTGACTGGCTCACACCGAGCCAGCGGGCCGACCATTTCTGCCGACCTCTCAATGTCGCCATTGAGAACGGACTGTCTCTTCACCTCGAACGAGGCGGTTGGCGTACAGTCTCTGAGGATCCCCACCGTGTGGGTTTCCTGCTGATTATCCGCACCGGACGCATTGTCACTGGCCGCTTCGCGAACAGTAGCGCCGGATACTCGGACGTTCCAGCATATAGCCAACTGCACCTGATGCATCACTGCATCAGGGGGCACCGAATTCACGGAACCTTAGGACCGTTCCTCCTGTTACTACCCGGACGCAAGACGCGTCGCGGGCGGTCCGCTCATTTCTGACGGACTCTCATGGTCGCCCATGAGAGCGGACTATCTCATCCCACGACCGCTCTAGGTCGCTGGGCTCGGCGTATAGTCTCTGAGGATTCCGTCCATTCGATAGCGTCTCTTTCCGCCGCGGTTCATCCGTTCTCGGAGAGCAAGAACCTGACGGTAGTCCTGGTCGCTCAGACGACCGGCCGCAAGAAGAAGCACTGCGCTCTTCCAAAGCCGATAGTCCTCCGCCTTCACGCCCATGATCGGAAACCGATCAAAGAAGGGCACGATTCGACCGCTGAGATCAGAAAGCCGGTTGACCTCCCAATACCAGCCACCGTTTCCTGCCTGTCGCAGCGTCCCACACCCAAGAACCTCCCGAAAGAGGTCCAACGGAGCGCGATCTTGCTGCGACACGTTGAAGGCGGCTGAGATCCTGAAGCGCCGTGCCCGTCCATCGCGTCTGCGACACACAAGCATGAAGCTCCCCTCACCCAGCGCAAAACCGGACAAGAAGCTACCGAGCGAGGCCGGTATGGCCTCTATGCACGGCCTTTCCTGCTGATTGTCCGCACCCGGCACATTTTCACGGTACCGCCCACTTAGGACGGAACTCGTAGTGCGGGATACTCGGATGTTCCAGCATATAGCCGAGTTTTACAACTACCTCGGTCAACTGATAGTTACGGCCGCCGTTTACCGGGGCTTAGCTTCGCTGCTTCGGGTCAAGCCCTAACAACTCCACGTAACCTTCCGGCACCGGGCAGGCGTCAGCCCCTATACGTCGTCTTTCGACTTAGCAGAGACCTGTGTTTTTGGTAAACAGTCGCTTCAGCCAATTCACTGCGGCCCTCTCGGGCTCCACTCGCGAGGAGTTTCACCCTACTGGGGCGCCCCTTATCCCGAAGTTACGGGGCGATTTTGCCGAGTTCCTTAACGAGGGTTATCTCGATCACCTTAGTATTCTCTACTTGCCCACCTGTGTCGGTTTTGGTACGGGCACGCGCTTCCTCCCTAGAGGATTTTCTTGGAGGTATGGCGTCAGGGACTCGCCGGCTTAACGCCAGCTGGCATCGCACCTCAGGTTATGCGGCCCCGCATTTGACAAGGGCCACCCCTACATGCTTACCCCAGGACAACCATCGCCTGGGTTCCCCTAGCCTTCCTCGTCCCCCCATCGGTCAAACGGAAGCGACGTGGTACAGGAATATCAACCTGTTGGCCATCGACTACGCCTTTCGGCCTCGCCTTAGGTCCCGACTAACCCTGAGCAGACGAACTTTACTCAGGAATCCTTGGGCAATCGGTGGAGGGGATTCTCACCCCTCTTTCGTTACTTATGCCGGCATTCTCACTTCCCATGCCTCCACGGCTGGCTTACGCCGCCGCTTTACTGGCATGGGAACGCTCTCCTACCGCGCGATCGACCCGAAGGTCTCACGCACCCGCAGCTTCGGTGACTAGCTTGAGCCCCGTTACATTGTCCGCGCTCGAACACTTGACCAGTGAGCTGTTACGCACTCTTTCAAGGATGGCTGCCTCTAAGCCAACCTCCTGGTTGTCTATGCACTCGAACATCGTTTCCCACTTAGCTAGTACTTAGGGACCTTAGCTGGCGGTCTGGGCTGTTTCCCTTTTGACGCTGAAGTTTATCCCCCAGCAACTGACTCCCGGAGTAAACGTGATTGGTCTTCGGAGTTTGCCTGAAGTCGGTAACCTGGTAGGGCCCCTAATCCAAACAGTGCTCTACGGCCAACACGCAATTTATCCGAGGCTATACCTAAATATATTTCGGAGAGAACCAGATATCACTGAGCTTGATTAGCCTTTCACTCCGACCCACAGGTCATCCGCCCAGTTTTCAACCTAGGTCGGTTCGGCCCTCCACGAGGTCTTACCCCCGCTTCAGCCTGCCCATGGGTAGCTCGCCCAGTTTCGGGTCTACCGCCTACGACTATGTCGCCCTATTAGGACTCGCTTTCGCTACGGCTCCGCTCATCGCTTAACCTTGCCGCAGACGAGTAACTCGCCGGCTCGTTATGCAAAAAGCACGCGGTCACAGAACAAGTCTGCTCCCACCGCTTGTAGGCGCGCGGTTTCAGGTACTATTTCACTCCCCTTCCGGGGTACTTTTCACCTTTCCCTCACGGTACTTGTCCGCTATCGGTCACCAAGGAGTACTTAGCCTTGGAGGGTGGTCCCCCCAGGTTCAGTCCGCGTTTCACGGGTGCGGACTTACTCAGGAACGTCTGACAGAAGATCATGCAGTTTCGTCTACGGGACGGTTGCCCTCTATGGTGCGCGGTTCCACACGCTTCGACTACCACATGATTTTGTAACTTCTGCCGAGCCGGACATGGCTCGGAACAAACGCCCTACAACCCCCGACAGACAACGCATGTCCGCTTACATCTGCCAGGTTTGGGCTGATCCCCTTTCGCTCGCCACTACTCAGGGAGTCTCTGTTGATTTACTTTCCTCGGGGTACTGAGATGTTTCACTTCCCCCGCTTGTCTTCCGCCGGCCTATGTGTTCAGCCGGGGATAACGCCGCATTACCAGCGCTGGGTTTCCCCATTCGGGCATCCACGGGTCAAAGGCTATTCAGCGCCTAACCGTGGCTTATCGCAGCCGTTCACGCCCTTCGTCGACTCTTGGTGCCAAGGCATCCACCATGCGCCCTTACTATCTTGACGGTGATCTGGCCCAACGCGACCTGATCGCCCCTTACGGAGCTCCCAGATCATGCAGGGCCCGGTGATACCCGTTTTTCAGCCGCCGCTTATCGATGGCGGCTGATTGTGGCTTCTGTGCAGTTTTCAAGGATCGTGGAGAGGCGTATAACGCCGGCCGGAGTCGCGTCTGTTGGTCACGCCATATGCGACGTATCCACGCGATCCCGGCGGACGCCGGTCTCTCAAAACTCAACAGCATGCTGGGGTCGTTTGCGGCCGGCCGGCCGAGCTCCCGAAGTAGTACGGAAGCGCGTCCAACACGGCCATCCAGCCAGGCTCGGTCGACATGCTAGGCCCGACCGCTCGAATGTCGTCAGGTCCTTCGCGCTCACAAGGAGCCCGAGGCCTGACGGTCGCTGCGATCGGGGCACTGTTATGTGCTCCCTAGAAAGGAGGTGATCCAGCCGCAGCTTCCGCTACGGCTACCTTGTTACGACTTCACCCCAGTCACGAGCCCCACCTTCGACGGCTCCCTCCCTTGCGGGTTAGGCCACCGGCTTCGGGTGTTGCTCACTCCCGTGGTGTGACGGGCGGTGTGTACAAGGCCCGGGAACGTATTCACCGCGGCAGTGCTGATCCGCGATTACTAGCAACTCCGCCTTCATGCAGGCGAATTTCAGCCTGCAATCCGAACCGAGACGCACTTTAAGGGATTCGCTCCACCTCGCGGTATCGCAGCCCTCTGTATGCGCCAATGTAGCACGTGTGTAGCCCTGGACATAAGGGGCATGAGGACTTGACGTCATCCCCACCTTCCTCCGGTTTGTCACCGGCAGTCTCGCATGAGTCCCCAACTAAATGCTGGCAACATGCGACGGGGGTTGCGCTCGTTGCGGGACTTAACCCAACATCTCACGACACGAGCTGACGACAGCCATGCACCACCTGTGAAGGTGCCCCGAAGGGAAGACGTGTTTCCACGTCGGTCACCCACATGTCAAGCCCAGGTAAGGTTCTTCGCGTCGCGTCGAATTAAACCACATGCTCCGCTGCTTGTGCGGGCCCCCGTCAATTCCTTTGAGTTTTAGCCTTGCGGCCGTACTCCCCAGGCGGGCAACTTAATGCGTTAGCTTCGACACGGGGGGAGTCGACACCCCCCACATCTAGTTGCCATCGTTTACAGCGTGGACTACCAGGGTATCTAATCCTGTTTGCTCCCCACGCTTTCGCGTCTCAGCGTCAGTCACGTCCCAGCGAGCTGCCTTCGCCATTGGTGTTCCTCCTGATATCTGCGCATTTCACCGCTACACCAGGAATTCCACTCGCCCCTTCCGGACTCTAGCCTCGCAGTATCCACCGGCATTCCAGGGTTGAGCCCTGGACTTTCACAGCGGACTAACGAGGCCGCCTACACGCTCTTTACGCCCAATAATTCCGGACAACGCTTGCACCCTACGTATTACCGCGGCTGCTGGCACGTAGTTAGCCGGTGCTTCTTGTGAAGGTACCGTCACTCCGTCCGGCTATTTACCGGAGAAGCTTCGTCCCAACTGAAAGGGGTTTACAACCCGAAAGCCTTCTTCCCCCACGCGGCGTTGCTGCGTCACGCTTTCGCGCATTGCGCAAGATTCCCCACTGCTGCCTCCCGTAGGAGTCTGGGCCGTGTCTCAGTCCCAGTGTGGCTGATCGTCCTCTCAGACCAGCTACCCATCGAAGCCTTGGTGAGCCGTTACCTCACCAACAAGCTAATGGGCCGCGGGCCCATCTCGATGCGGAGGCCGAAGCTTCCTTTCCCCTTGCGGGCACATCCGGTATTAGCCCGAGTTTCCTCGGGTTGTCCCGGTCATCGAGGCAGGTAACCCACGTGTTACTCACCCGTTCGCGGCTCTGCCCCAGGGCAAGCCCTGGTTCGTCGCTCCACTTGCATGTGTTAAGCACGCCGCCAGCGTTCGTCCTGAGCCAGGATCAAACTCTCCGTGAAGAACTTCACGAAAAGCTGTCATTGGTTTGCCTTCGCCGATCCTGCGCGAGCGCCTGACCTGCTAGTGCAACTCGGAACCTATACACCGTGGTCCCGAACCATGACGGGGTACTTCTCTACTTGACTCTTGTCCGCCACCCGGAGGCGTCATAGACGCTCCCGCTGGCGGGTCGAACCTGGACGCACACCACGATCCGAAGTTGGATCGTAGATGCGCATGCTGTTGAGTTTTCAAAGACCGCCGCGCCTCACCGAAAGGGGTTCCTTCTGGAGGAGACCGATCCGGCCCACGCCCGAGGGCGCCTGTGGGCCGACCAGCGAGTATAGCGCGCCGACCCCTCGTCGGTCTAGCCGGCGCGCAGCCGGCGGAACCGCCGCCGACCGACCCTCAAGATCTGGCCGTCAGCCCGATCACATGGTACGTCGTGCTGGCCCGCCACTAGCTGGACCTCGTCGAGCGTGACGCCCCCCTGGTCGATCAGGCGACGCGCCTCCGAGCGCGACATGCCGAGCTCGCTCGCCATCAGGCCGGGCAGGTGCACCATGCCCTCGACGCACTCGAAGCGCGCGTCCTCGATCTCCTCGGGCACCCCGCGCTGCACGAACACCCTGTCGAAGTGCTCCTCGGCCGCCTGCGCGTCGGCCTGCGAATGCAGCCACGCGACCAGCTCGCGTGCGAGCGCGCGCTTGGCATCGCGGGGTGAGAGCTCGCCCTCGCCCGCTCCGATCGCCGGCTCGCGGCCCAGCAGCAGCCGGTAGTACTCGCCGAGCGCCTCGTCGGGGATCGCCATCGTCTTGCCATACATCTCCTGCGGCTCGTCGGTCACGCCGATCTGGTTGCCCAGCGACTTCGACATCTTCTGACGCCCGTCCACGCCCACGAGGATCGGCATCGTCATGATCGCCTGCTCGGGCAGGCCGTAGGCGCGCTGGATGTCGCGTCCCAACAGCAGGTTGAACTTCTGATCGGTTCCGCCGAGCTCCACGTCCGCGCGAATCGCCACCGAGTCATAGCCCTGTAGCAGCGGGTACATCAGCTCGAGCATCGAGATCGGCTCGCCCGCCGCCCAGCGCTTCGAGAAGTCGTCACGCTCGAGCAGCTGCGCAGCGGTCGTCGTCGCCACCAGCCGCAGCACCTCGCCCATCGCCATGTCCAGCCACTCGCCGTTGCGCCTCACCTCCAGTCGCTGGGGGTCCGGGTCGAGAATCTTCAGCGCCTGCTCCTGGAAGGTCGCCGCGTTCGCATCGATCTCCTCCTCCGAGAGCATCGGGCGCAGCGTCGAACGGCCGGACGGATCCCCCACTCGCGCGGTGTAGTCACCGACGATCAGCACCACCAGATGTCCCGCGTCCTGGAACTCGCGCAGCTTGCGCAGCACGACCGCGTGCCCGAGGTGGATATCGGGCGCCGTCGGGTCAATGCCCAGCTTCACGCGCAGCGGGCGCGACTCGCGCGCGGCCGCTGCGAGCTTCGCCTGGAGCGCCCCCGCCGGCAGGCTGTCGACCGCGCTTGCCGCCAACTCGGCGGCGAGCCGAGCTGCGTCGGAGGACCCAGTGCCGCTTGCTGGGTCGGCCCCGTCGGTGGCGTTCGGCATGGGGGCCAATGCTAGACTCTCGCCCGCTGGAGGGTCCTGCAGCGCCGCCCGTCCGCGCGGCCCGCGCCGCCGGCATCCGGTCCTCCCCACCGCGGACAGTGCCCGCCCTTCGCAGCTGCTGATGAGCGATGACGATCGCCCCGACATAACGCCCACCGAGCTGCGTCCGCCGCTGCCCGAGCCGCCGCCGCCGCCCGTCGAGCTGCGAACGCCGGTCAAGCCGCGCCTGAAGCGGCTGCGCTTCGCGGCGATCCTGCTCGCCGTCCTCGTGCTCGGCCTGGTCTCGTTCGTGTTCGGCATCTTCGTGTCGATCGCCTCCGACCTGCCGTCGCTGACCAAGTTCTCCCAGTACAAGGAAGAGCAGAGCTCGATCCTCACCGACGATCTCGGCCACCCCATCGGCGTGCTCTCTCAGCAGAACCGCGTGATCGTCACCGCTACGCAGATCCCCACGATCGTCAAGAACGCGGTCATCTCGATCGAGGACAAGCGCTTTCGAACGAACACCGGCATCGACATCCGCGGCATCGCGCGCGCGGCCGTCGACGACATCGAGCACAAGGGCACCGTCCAGGGTGCGTCGACAATCGAGGAGCAGTTCATCAAGAACGCGCTGCAGGCCCAGTCGCACCGCACGATCTTCGAGAAGCTGCGTGAGGCGGCGCTCGCCTACCAGCTCTCGCACAAGTGGTCCAAGGAAAAGATCATCACGGCGTACCTCAACACGATCTACTTCGGCAACGGCGCCTACGGGATCGAGGCGGCCGCCGAGACGTACTTCGGGCACGAACCCAGCCATCTCGGCTGTGGCATGCCCGGTCACCAGCTTTGCGTCGCCCAGCTAAAACCGTGGGAGGCGGCGCTGCTCGCGGGCATCATCCAGTCGCCCACGGCGTACGACCCCGATGCCCACCCGCTCGCCGCCAAGGATCGTCGCGACATCGTCCTCTACCAGATGCTCGAACAGGGGTACCTGACGCGGTCGCTGTATGAGGAAAGCGTCAAGCAGCCACTGCCGTCCGGCAGCGAGATCCAGGCGCCGCAGGAGCAGGCGATCGAAGGCGTCGACGTCGGCTACTTCACGAGCTGGGTGCAGCAACAGGTGATCGAACGCTACGGCGCCCCGCGCGCGTTCGCCGGCGGCCTGCAGATCAAGACGACGCTCGACCTGAACCTCCAGCGCGCGGGCGAACAGGCGATCCAGAACTACCTGCCCTACTCCGAAGACCCGTCCGCCGCGCTCGTCGCGATCGAAAACTCGACGGGCGAGGTGCGCGCGATGGTGGGCGGACGCAACTACGACGAAAGCCCGTTCAACCTTGCCACGCAGGGCGAGCGCCAGCCGGGCTCGTCGTTCAAGGCGTTCGACCTCGCGGCGGCGCTCGAGGACGGCATCTCCCCGGGCTCGGTGTGGCCCTCGAAGGAAAAGATCTTCTACTACCACGGACCCCACGGCGTCGAAAAGTTCGTCGTCCACAACGACGAAGGCGCCTACACAGGCTCCAACAGCCTCACCGGCGCGATCGCCTACTCCGACAACTCGATCTTCGCCGAAGTCGGCCTCAAAGTCGGTACGCGCCGCATCGCCGCCCTCGCACGGCGCATGGGCATAACCACGCCGCTCTCGACCAACGCCTCGATGACGATCGGTGGCCTGACGATCGGCGTCACGCCGCTGGACATGGCCCACGCATACGAGACCATCGCCCACGGCGGCGATCGCGTCACCGGTTCGCTGGTCGAAGACGAAGCCCCGGTCGGCATCCAGGAAGTCAAGGCCGGCAGCCAGCCCCTGCCGGACGGATCGCGCGTTGACAAGAACAGGGTGAGAACCCATCGGATTCTCCCGGCGGAAGTCGCCAGCACCGAGACCTCGATGCTCGAAGCAGTGATCCAGTACGGGACCGGCCGAGCGGCCGCGATCGGCCAGTTCGCCGCCGGCAAGACCGGCACGACGTCCAACTACGGCGATGCCTGGTTCGTGGGCTGGGACTCCAAGTTCACCGTCGCCGTGTGGGTCGGCTACCCGAACAAGCTGATCCCGATGACGACCAACTTCAACAACACCCCCGTGCTCGGCGGCACCTTCCCGGCGCTGATCTGGCACGACTTCATGACCTCCGCCCTGCAGATCGAACAGGAACGCGCAGAACACTCGCCCTCGAAGAAGGGCGCAGCGAGCTCGCCGAGTGAAGTCTCGACCCTGACCGCTCCCCCAGCCGGCACACCGAAGTCCTCGAACGCGCCGTCGAGCAAGAACGCCGGCCCTGCGACGCCGAACAACGGCAAAGGCGGCGCGGCGACCCCGAGCGCGCCCACCCACGAAGCCGGCGGTGAAGCTCACAGCCCCGAACACGGCGCCACGCCCGCGACTCCCCCGGCTGCCGAACCGGCGCCCGCCACCCCCGCGCCCGCGACGCCCAGCCCCACTCCGCCCGCCTCCTCGACTCCATCGCCTACAGGCGGCGTCGGACCCGGAGGCTGACGGGCCGACGCGGCACAGCGCGACGTTCGTTCAGGAGCGCGCGCTCGCCAGCCGCGGGCTCGACACGTGGGCGCAGTCCGCCACGCAGAAGCGCCAGCGCAGCTCGACCGCTTGGCTGATCCCGATGCGCGTGCCCTCGAGCACCG
This sequence comes from uncultured Solirubrobacteraceae bacterium, assembly GCA_963737025.1. GTDB lineage: Bacteria > Actinomycetota > Thermoleophilia > Solirubrobacterales > Solirubrobacteraceae > Palsa-744. The sequence continues at coordinate 153,739 of CAVTRA010000002.1, read as the reverse complement.
CGGGACTCACCCACTGAGCGGTGCGCGGGCCGATGCGGACAGGGCCGCTCGCCAGCGAGGTGCCGTTCTCGGCGAGCGAGATTCCCAGCGCCTGTGTCAGCTTGCCAGGCCCCGAGCACAGCTCCTGCACGCTGGCATCGGAGGCAAGGCCCCGGCGGGCGCGCATCGACTCGATCCCCGATGTTGGCTCGAGCGCGCGGATCAGCACCGCAGCGCCAACACCCTCCGGCTCACACACGGCGTTCAGCATCGCGTGGATGCCGTAGGAGAGGTACATGTAGGCGACACCGGGCTTCCCGAACAGCGTGCTGGTGCGCGGGGTCAAGCCGACGAACGCGTGGCACGCCGGCTCGCTTTCGTGGTAGGCCTCCGTCTCGACGATCACCCCTGCCGCGTCGCCGTGCGCGACCGTGCAGCCGATCAGATCCCTGGCGACCTCGAGCACCGGCCGCGCATAGAACTCAGCCTTCAGCGACCGCATCGAGCGTGTTGCGCGCCAGCGCCAGCTGCTCGCGCACGCGGGCCAGCGAGGTGCCGCCCTCGGAGATCTTGGACTCGAGCCACGAGCTCTGCGCGAGCACGCGCTGGAACTGTTCGTTATTTGACCCCAACAGCTCACTGTGCGCGCTTAGCTCCTCCGCGCTCAGCTCGGACAGCGGCCTGCCGGTCTCGATCGCTGTGCGCACGAGCCCCGCGACGACGCCGTGCGCCTCGCGAAACGGCATGCCGAGGCGCACCAGCAGGTCGGCCACGTCGGTCGCCGCGATCAGCTCGTCGGCCGCCGCCGCGCGCATGCGCTCGCGCTCGAAGCGTACGCCGGCGATCATCCCGGTGGCCGCGCCGAGCGTCATCTGCATCGTGTCGGCGACGTCGAACAGGTGCTCCTTGTCCTCCTGGAGGTCCTTGTTGTAGGTCAGCGGCAGCGCGTGCATGACGCCGTGGAACGCCGCCAGGTGGCCGACAACCCGCGGCGCCTTCGCGCGCAGCAGCTCAGCCGCGTCGGGATTCTTCTTCTGCGGCATGATCGAGGATCCAGCGCTCCACGAGTCCGGCAGCTCACAGAAGCCGAACTCGGCGCTCGACCACAGCACCAGCTCGGCGCCCAGGCGCGAGAGGTGAGTCGCGCAAGTCGCTGCCGCGGCGAGGAAGTCGAGCACGAAGTCTCGGCCTGAAACCGCATCGATCGAGTTCGGCACCACGCTGTGGAAGCCGAGCTCGTCGGCGAGAAAGCGGCGGTCTGTGTCGAAGTTCACGCCCGCCAGCGCGCCCGCTCCGAGCGGCAGTCGTCCTGACTCGCGCTCGGCGAAAGCGAAGCGCTCACGATCGCGCTGCAGCATCCAGAAGTACGCGAGCAGGTGGTGGCCCAGATACACCGGCTGGGCACGCTGCAGGTGGGTGTAGCCGGGCATCGGCCAGTCGATGTGCTCCTCCGCGCGCTCGAGCAGCACGGCCATCAGCGCTGTGATCGCGCCCTGGGCCTCTGACGCCCGCGCGCGTGTGTACATCGCCAGATCCGTCACCACCTGGTCGTTGCGCGAGCGCGCCGTGTGCAGCCGCCCGCCGACCGGCCCGACGATCTCCGTCAGGCGCCGCTCGATCGCCATGTGGATGTCTTCGTCGTCGGGATCGAAGCGGAAGTCGCCGCCCGGCCCGAGCTCGCGCGCGACGAGCTCCAACCCCGCCAGCAGCGCATCGCGATCCTCGGCGGTGATGATCCCGCGCTCGGCGAGCATCTTCGCGTGTGCGCGCGACTGCTCGATGTCCTGCGGCCACAGGCGCCGATCGAAGCCGATCGAGGTGTTCAGCCGCTGGAAGAGCGGGTCCTGTGGCTCGTTGAAGCGCGACACGGGCGCTCAGTCTACGGTGGCCGGCCGCGCTTCCAGCACCGCGGCGAGCCGCTCCGAGACGCGCGCGATCTGTCCCTCGCTGATCTCGGGGAAGAACGGCAGCGCCAGCGAGCGCGCCGCGACGTCCTCGCACACCGGAAATTCTCCGACGCGATGTCCGAAGCGCTCGCGGTAGAAGCTCATCAGGTGGATCGCCGGCAGATACGGCTTGCTCTGGATGCCGGCCGCGCCGAGCGCGCGCACCGTCTCGTCGCGGTCCACGCCGGGGGGCACCTGCACGACGAACACGAACCAGCCGCGCCGACTCCCGCCCTGCTCTGCGCACGGGAGCTCGAGACCCTCGATCCCCGCGAGCGCCTGCCTGTAGAGCGAGGCTGCGCGAGCGCGCCCGGCGAGCATCTGCTCGAGGCGCGCCAGCTGCGCGATCCCGAGCGCGCACGCGATGTCCGACAGGCGATAGTTGAAGCCGAGGCGATCGTGGTCGAGCCAGCCCATGTCCGGCGCACGACCCTGGTTGCGCTCCGAGTCGATGCGCTCCTTGAGCTCGGCGTCGGCGAGCGTCACCATCCCGCCCTCGCCCGTCGTGAGCTGCTTGTTGGCGTAGAAGCCGAACACCGCCGGGTGCCCGCGCCCGCCGACGGCGACGCCGTCTGAGTGGACCGCGCCGAGCGCCTCGCACGCGTCCTCGACGATCGCGAGGCCCTCGCTCGCGGCGAGCCGCTCGAACGCATGCATGTCGGCGGGGTAGCCAAAGATGTGCACCGGCAACAGCGCCCGCGTGCGCTGTCCGACCACCGCTGCCGCCGCGTCGGGATCGAGGTTGAGCGTCACCGGATCGATGTCCGCGAACACAGGCCGGGCGCGCTCGTACAGCGCCGCGTTCGCCGACGCCACAAACGAGAACGGGCTTGTCACGACCTCGTCGCCCTCGCCGACGCCGACCGCCCGCAGCGCCAGGTGCAGTCCGGCGGTGCCGCTGCTGACGGCGCTCGCATGGGGCGCACCGACGCGCGCCGCGAAGGCGCGCTCGAACTCCGACAGGCGCGGCCCCAACGACAGCTGGCCCGAGCGCAGCACCTCGAGCACCGCCTGCTCCTCCTGCGGCCCCAGCACCGGCCGTGCGAGCGGGATCACCGGCTCGAGCCGAGCGCCGACTCCGCTGCCGCGCGGCGCTCACCCTGCATGCCGTACTCGAGCGAGTCGACCAGCGCGTCCCACGACGCCGCTATCAGGTTCTCCGCCACGCCGATCGAGCCCCACACGCTGCGGCCGTCCGAGGCGTCGATCAGCACGCGCGTGACCGCGCCCGTGCCCTTCGTCTCGTCGAGGATGCGCACCTTGAAGTTGACCAGGTCGATGTCCTTGAGGTGCGGGTGGATCTCGCCGATCGCGTCGCGCAGCGCCCGGTCGAGCGCGTGCACGGGCCCGTTGCCCTCGGCGGTGCGCACGTAGCGCTCGCCGCCCAGCCAGATCTTGATCGTCGCCTCGGTGCTCGCGCGACCATCGGCGTGCTTCTCGACGATCACGCGCCAGGACTCCAGGCGGAACAGCGGCTCGTACTCGCCCGCCTCCTTGCGCAGCAGCAGCTCGAACGAGCCGTCCGCAGCCTCGAACTGAAAGCCCTCGTGCTCGAGCGCCTTGACGCGCTCGACGACGCGCTGGGCGAGCTCGTCGTCGGCGGCGATCCCGGCCTGCTGCGCCTTCTCGACGATCGTGCCGCGGCCCGAGAGCTCGGAGATCAGCACGTCGCGGTCGTTGCCGACCAGCGCCGGGTCGATGTGCTCGAAGGTCTGCGGCTCGGCGCGCACGCCCGCGGCGTGCAGGCCCGCCTTGTGGGCGAACGCGTGCTTGCCCACGTAGGGCTGCGCCGGGTTGGGGCTCCGGTTGAGCAGCTCGTCGACGAAGTGCGCGGTCTCGGTGAGTCGCGCCAGCTGCTCGGGCGCGAGCAGCTCGACGCCCATCTTCAGCTGCAGGTCGGCGATGATCGTGATCAGGTTCGCGTTGCCGGTCCGCTCGCCGATGCCGTTGACCGTCCCCTGCACCTGCGTGGCGCCGCATTCGACAGCCATGAGCGTGTTCGCGACCGCGCAGCCTGAGTCGTCGTGCGTGTGAATGCCCAGTGCCGCCCCCGGGAGCGCTTCGCTCACCACTGCGAACGCCGTCCTTATATGAGGAGGCAGTGAGCCCCCGTTGGTGTCGCACAGCACGAGCCGCTCGACGCCCGCGTCGGCCGCCACGCGCAGGCAGTCGAGCGCGTAGGCGGGGTCGAGCGCGAAGCCGTCGAAGAAGTGCTCAGCGTCGAGCAGCACGCGCTTGCCGGCGGCCACGAGGAACGCGACCGAGTCGGCGATCATCGCGAGGTTCTCCTCGCGCGAGACGCGCACGACCTTCTCGACGTGCAGCACCGACGCCTTGCCCACGATCGTGCACGCCGGCGCGAACGACTCCGCCAGCACACGCAGGCCCTCGTCCTGCGCGGCGCTCACCTCGCGCCGGCGCGTCATGCCGAACGCCACGATCTCCGCGTTGCGCAGCGTCTCGGCGGCGAGCAGCCCGAACAGCTCGAGCTCCTTCGGGTTCGATGACGGGAAGCCCGCCTCGATCATGTTCACGCCGAGCTCGTCCAGCGCGTGCACCACACGCAGCTTCTCCTCGGCGGTGAGCGTCAGGCCGCCTCCCCCCATGCCGTCGCGCAGGGTGGCGTCGTATAGCTGTATGTCGGCCATCCCGCCCCTAGGCCGGCTGCGAGCCGACGGGCGCCTGCGCGGCCTCGCCGGCGGGGGTCTCGAGGTCGACCGGGTGCACCACGTCCAGCCACTCGCGGTAGCGCTCCGTGCGGCCATGGATCGCGTCGTCGAACGCCGCCTGCAGCACACGGGTGATCTCGCCCGGCTGGCCCGTACCCAGCTGGTGGTTGTCGATCTCGCGCACCGGCACGATCTCCGCGGCGGTTCCGGACATGAACACCTCGTCGGCGAGATACATCTCCGCGCGCGCCACATCGCGCTCCACCACCTCGTAGCCGAGGTCTTGGGAGATCTGCACGATCGAGCGGCGCGTGATGCCGTCGAGGATCGAGTTGTACTGCGCCGGCGTGACGATCTGCCCGTCACGCACGATGTAGATGTTCTCACCCGTGCCCTCCGACACGTGCCCGTGATCGTCGAGCAGGATCGCCTCGTCGTAGCCGGCCTTCAATGACTCGACCTTCGCGAGCACGTTGTTGAGGTACTGCCCACTGGCCTTCGCGTGGGGTATCAGCGAGTCCGGGCTGATGCGTCGCCACGAGGAGGTCATCGCGCGCACGCCGTTCTGCACGCCCTCGTCGCCGTGGTAGCTGCCCCACTCCCAGCATGCGATCGTCACGTCCACGGGAGCGTCGAGCGGGTTCAGTCCCATCTGTCCATAGCCGCGGTTCACGAGCGGGCGGATGTAGCAGCAGCTCAGGCCGTTGCGCGCCACGAGCTCGAGCGTCGCCGCCCGCAGCTCCTCGACGCTGTAGGGCACAGGCATGTAGTACAGCTCCGCCGACTTCAGCAGGCGGTCGAGATGGTCGACGTTTCGGAACACAGCCGCGGGGTGCGTGGCGTTCAGATCGGTCTCGTAGCAGCGCATGCTGTCGAACACGCCGGTGCCGTAGTGCAGCCCGTGTGTCAGGACGTGGACCTTGGCGTCCTCCCAGGCGACGAAATCTCCGTTCATCCAGATGAGGTCGGTGGGCTCCACGTTCATGCGCTCCTATTTGACGTTTTCGAGCACTGTCCTGGTCGCCTGCTGCGTCCCCGCGTCGCCGCCCAGGTCGGGCGTGCGCAAGCCCCTGGCGAGTGCACCTTCAACGCCCGATTCTACAGCCGTGGCCTCGCTTTCCAAGCCGAGGCCGTAGCGCAGCATCAGCGCCGCCGACAGGAACATTGCCAGCGGGTTTGCGATTCCCTGTCCGGCGATGTCGGGCGCGGAGCCGTGCACGGGCTCGAACAGGCCGGGGGTGGAGCGGGCGGGTGGCGGGTTCTGATCTCCGAGCGACGCGCTCGGGAGCATGCCGATCGAGCCGGTGAGCATTGCGGCCTCGTCGGAGAGGATGTCTCCGAACATGTTCTCGGTGACGATCACATCGAACTCCCGCGGCGCTGAGACGAGCTGCATGGCTGCGTTGTCGACGAGCACGTGCTCGAGCTCGATGTGAGCGTACTCGCGAGCGTGCAACTCGCTGACGACCTCGCGCCACAGGCGCGATGTCTCGAGGACGTTGGCCTTATCGACGCTCGTGACCTTCGGGCTCGACGAGCGCTGTTCCGCGGCGGTGAACGCGGTGCGCGCGATCCGCTCGATCTCCTCGGCGCTATAGGCGCACACGTCCGAGGCGCTCGTCGGCGTGCGCGTCTTCTCGCCGAAGTAGATGCCGCCGGTCAGCTCGCGCACGACCAGCAGGTCGGTGCCCTCGATCCGCTCGCGGCGCAGCGGCGAAGCGTCATACAGCGCCGGCAGCGGCTTGACCGGACGCAGGTTGGCGTACAGCCCGAGCCCCTTGCGCAGTCCAAGCAGCCCCTGCTCGGGGCGCGGCTTGCCGGGGTCCGTCGTGTCCCACTTCGGGCCACCCACCGCCGCCAGCAGCACAGCATCGGCGTGCCGGCAGGCGTCGAGCACGTCGTCGGTGAGCGCCACGCCGTCGACGTCGATCGACGCGCCTCCGAACAGGTACTCCTCGAACTCGAAGTCGCCGAGCGTTTCGAGCAGCTCGAGCGTCGGCTCCATGATCTCCGGACCGATTCCGTCGCCGGGGAGAGTGACGATGCGGTGTGCCACGCCGCGCGACGCTAGCAGGCGCGACTCAAAGCGCCGTAGTAGTCGGCACCGCCGGCTCCCGACGCTCCCGCTCGCGCTCGTAGCTCGCGATCGCGTCGTCCTGCTGGAGCGTCAGCGCGATGTCGTCGAGGCCGCCGAGCAGGCGGTGGCGGATCTCGTGGTCGATCGCGAACGCGACCTGCTCCCCCGCGAAGCGCACCTCCTGGGCCTCGAGGTCGATCTCGCCCTCCCCCGCGCGAGCCAGCGAGCGGCAGTCCTCGTCGCTCAGCACCACCGGCAGCAGTCCGATCTTGGTGCAGTTGGAGTAGAAGATGTCGGCGAAGCTGGGGGCGACGATCGCCTGGAAGCCATAGTCCTGCAGCCCCCACGGCGCGTGCTCGCGCGAGGAGCCGCAGCCGAAGTTCTCGCCGGCGACGAGTATCGGGTTGGCGGGCAGGTTCCAATCGGGCTCCTTGGCCCAGTCGTAGAAGAGGAACTGCCCGAAGCCGGAGCGCTCGACCCGCTTCAGGAACTGCTTGGGCATGATCTGGTCGGTATCCACGTCGGAGCGATCCAGGTGGCTGACCTTGCCGGCGATGACGTTGATGGGGTTCATGTGTTCTCTCCTGGCCTGACACCGCCGAAGACGGCGGCCTCGGCCCACTTGAAGTGCACTTCCGGCTGCGCGAAGCCGGCGTCGGCGAGCCATTGCAGCTGGTCCTGGAGGGTGTCGGGCTGGTCATCGTCGCCGTCGGCGAGCAGCTCCTGCTCGACCTGCTCGTCGCTGCGGGCGCCGTGGTGATCATGCTCGGCGAAGATCGCGTTGGCGACCATCTGCTCGTCGAACAGGCCGGCCAATGGCCCGGCGATCGCGACGAAGTCCATGTTTACGAACATGGCCCCGGGCTCGAGCAGCTCGTAGATCTCTCCGAACAGGGCGCGCTTGCGCGCGGCGGGCAGGTGGTGAATGGCCATCCCCGACACGACAGCGTCGTAACCGCCGGCGGGAAGCGCCTCGCGCCAAGCGGGATCACGCAAGTCACCCCGCACTGCTCGCCAGCCACGGCCCGCGCCGAGGCGCTGCTCGGCGTGCGCGAGCATCGGCTCGGAGTAGTCCACGAGCACGGCCTCGGCCGACGGCGCGACGCGGCGCAGCAGCTGCGTCATGGCGCCGTCGCCGGCGCCGATGTCGAGAAACCGCCGCAACGGCCGTTCGCTGCGCTGGAACAGGCGCTCGATCAGCGCTTCCTGCACGTCGAGCATCGGCAGCAGCTGCTGTCGCTCCCGTAGAAACGTGTCGACCAGCTCGGGCTGCTGCCAGGCCGCTCCCGGCGCGACGCCGCTCATCGCCACTCCCTGATGTCGACGAAGCGGCCCTCGATGGCGGCGGCGGCGGCCATCTGCGGAGAGACGAGGTGCGTGCGCCCGCCACGGCCCTGACGTCCCTCGAAGTTGCGGTTGGAGGTCGAGGCGCAGCGCTCACCGGGGGCGAGGATGTCGGGGTTCATGCCGAGGCACATCGAGCAGCCGGCGACGCGCCAGTCAAAGCCGGCGTCGCGGAAGATCTGGTCCAGGCCCTCTGCCTCGGCCTGCGCCTTGACCTGCTGTGAGCCGGGCACGACCATCGCGTTGACCGAGGGCGAGACCTTCTTGCCGGCGATGACCTCGGCGGCGGCGCGCAGGTCGCCGATACGCGAGTTGGTGCATGAGCCGATGAACACGCGGTCCACCGCGATCTGCTCGATCGGCGTTCCCGCCTCGAGCGCCATGTAGAGCAGCGCGCGCTCGGTCGCCTCGCGGTCGGCGGGGCTGTCGAACTCCTCGGGCGCGGGCACGCGCTCGGTGACGGCGCGGACCATGCCGGGGTTCGTCCCCCAGGTGACCTGGGGCGAGATCGCCGAGGCGTCGATCACGACCTCGGTGTCGAACTCGGCGCCGTCGTCGCTGGCCAGTTCGCGCCAGCGCTCGATCGCGGCGTCGAGCTCGCTGCCGGTAGGTGCGCCGGGAAGCGGCCGGCCCGCCCGCTCGGCATCGCGAAACCAAGCGAAGGTGGTCTCGTCGGGGGCGATCATGCCGGCGCGCCCGCCGCCCTCGATGGTCATGTTGCAGACGGTCATGCGCCCCTCCATCGAGAGCGCCTCGATCGCCGGGCCGGCGTACTCGACGGCATGGCCGGTGAGGCCGCCCACGCCGAGCTTCCCGAGCGTGCCGAGAATCAGATCCTTGGCGGTGACGCCGAAGCCGAGCTCTCCCTCGTAGCGGATCCGCATCGAGCGGGGTTTCTGCTGGACCATGCACTGCGTGGCGAGCACGTGCTCGACCTCTGAGGTGCCGATGCCGAAGGCGAGCGCGCCGAAGGCGCCGTGGGTCGAGGTGTGCGAGTCGCCGCAGACGATCGTCATACCAGGCTGGGTGACGCCGAGCTCGGGGCCGATCACGTGCACGATCCCCTGCCGGTCTGAGCCGAGCGAGTACACCGGCACGCCAAACTCCTCGCAGTTGCGCTCGAGCGTTTCCACCTGCACGCGCGAGAGCTCGTCCTTGATGCGGGCGGCGACGGGCGTGCCGTCGGTCGGCGTGTTGTGGTCCGCTGTGGCGAGCGTGCGATCGGGCCGGCGCACGCCGCGACCGGCCAGGCGCAGCCCGTCGAAGGCCTGCGGGCTCGTGACCTCGTGGACGAGGTGCAGGTCGATGTAGATCAGACCCGAGTCCTCCCCCCCACAACGTGGGCCTCCCAGATCTTCTCGAACAGCGTCTTGGACATCGTTAGCTCCTTCTCAGTCCCGCGGAGACGACGGCGAGGAACTCGGCGTCCGCGTCGCGCTCGCTGGGGTTCTCGAAGTGGTGCGGAAGGTCGGCATCGAAGGTCACGCAGTCGCCCTCGTCCAGTAGGTAGCGCTGCCCGTCGCAGACGAGCACGACCGAGCCATGCTCGACGAGCGCTGTCTCGCGGCTGCCGGGCTCGTGCATCGGCGGGTCGTCGGCGGCGCCGGTGGCGCCCCCGGGCGCGAGCGTGTGTCGCGAGATCTCCGCGCGCTGGCCCGGCTGAGAGGAGGTCAGCACCTCGAAGCCGTGACCGCGCCGCTTGTTGCCACCGCGTGTGCGACTGCCGGCTCGAACGACCGTGACCGAGCCGCCCTCGTCGAGGCGCAGCAGCTGGGAGAGGCGCAGCTCGAGGCCTGCCGCGATTCGCGAGGCGACGGTCAGCGTGGGGCTCGTCTCGCCGCGCTCGACCTGCGAGAGCATCGGCGCGCTGACGCCGCTGCGCGCGGCGAGGTCGCGCAGCGACAGGCCCGAGGCCTCGCGCAGCGCCTTGACGCGCGCGCCGATGACGGCCGGGTCGAGGGGATCACTGGCGCTCGATGGCGTGGCGGTCGGGGGCTGCGCGGGCGCCTGCCGGCGAGTCGGATCGGTGGTTTCGAGCTTCGTCGCTGTCGTCATACGCGCGTACGTTATCACAGACGCGGCGGGGGCTGGGGGTGGCTCGGGGATTGCGCCTCCTTCTTCCAGCTAGCGCTTCGTCATCGCGGAGAAACCAGCGCCGTGACAGGGAACCGGGCTACGCTGGGCGCGTGCGAACCTTCCGGCGTGGCTTGCTTGCAGCAGCTGTTGCGATGCTCACGTGCGTGGCAAGCGCTCAGGCGATATCGGTCCACGTGCAGTCAAAACTCTCGGTTCGCGAGAACGTGCATGTCAGCTTGCACGCACAGGCGCTGCCGGACGGCGGCTACTACTACGCCGTGATCGTGCTGAAGCCGTACAAGCGCTACACACGGCATTCCACCCCACCCTGCTCGAGCTCTAGCGACATGCAACGAACCGACTATGGCTATCCACAAGCCAACGGCCAGGTCGCGCTCGCGCTGACCCCCGCGAAATCCTCGACGCACCACTGGTGTCCGGGCGGGTCCTACGAAGGTGCGATCTACGCGGTGCCTCACTCGCCGCCGTGCGAAAGCAGCTATCCGTGTGGCGCGGAACCCTACAAACAGCAGTGCGCAGGGGTCCTCCCCGGATGCGTACATGGCGTTGTCGCGAATCCGTTGGAATGGCGCTACCCCGACCCCCTGCCAGCACCGCGCGCCAGCGGCACCACGATCGTCGCCCGCTTCGCGGTCAGGTTCCCGGCCTAGCCGCCGGCCGGCTCCGGCAGCCCGATCGCATCATCCGCGCGCGAGCGCGCGACAGCCACTGACAGAGCGCGAACGTAGGCCCGAGCCGCCGCGTCGATGATGTCGGTCGAGATGCCCTGCCCGGCGCCGGTGAAGCCGGCGAGTTCCACCACGACGGAGACCTCGCCGAGGGCGTCCTGACCCTCGGTCACGGCGCCGATCGTGAACTCGCTGAGCGTGGGCGCCGTGCCGGTGGCGGCGTTGATCGCCTGGAAGACAGCGTCGATCGGGCCGTCGCCGGTGAAGGAGCCGGTCGCGGAGCCACCCTCGGGCAGCGTCACCGAAACCTTTGCGTGCGGCGAGCGCTGCGAGTGGTCCTCGACCTCGAACCACTCGAGGGCGTAGCCGGTGATCTCCTCGCGCAGCTCGTCGGTGACGAGTGCCTCGAGGTCCATCGCGGTGACCTGCTTCTTGCGGTCGGCGATCTCCTTGAAGCGCTTGAACGCCGTGTTCAGCGCCTGGCCGTCCAGCTCGAAGCCCATCTCCTCGAGCGCTTTGCTCAGCGCGTGGCGGCCGGAGTGCTTACCGAGCACGATCGAGTTGCTGCGCAGCCCGACGGTGGTGGCGTCCATGATCTCGTAGGTGGTGCGCTCCTTGAGCACGCCGTCCTGGTGGATGCCGGCCTCATGCGCGAACGCGTTGCGCCCCACGATCGCCTTGTTCGGCTGCACCTGGTAGCCGGTCAGGCGCGAGACCAGGCGGCTGGTACGCGCGATCTCGGTCGTGTCCGTGCCAGTCCACAGCCCGAGGCTCGGCTGACGCGTGTGCAGCAGCATCACGATCTCCTCCAGCGACGCGTTGCCGGCGCGCTCGCCGATGCCGTTGATCGCACACTCGACCTGGCGGCAACCCGCTTCCAGGCCGGCGAGCGAGTTGGCGACCGCCAGCCCGAGGTCGTCGTGACAGTGAACCGACACGGTCACATCGCGGAGACCGGGCACCAGCCGGTAGAGCTCTTCGAACATCGCGCGGTACTCGGTCGGCATCGTGTAGCCGACGGTGTCGGGAACGTTGATCGTGCTCGCGCCCTCCTCCAGCGCGATCTGGATCACTTCGGCCATGTACTCGACGTCAGAGCGCGAGCCGTCCTCGGGCGAGAACTCGACGTCGTCGGTGTAGCCGCGCGCCTGAGCAACGGCCGCGCGCACCTGGCCCTTGACGTCCTCGCGCGTGGTCTGCAGCTTGCGCTCGATGTGGATGTCGCTGGTGGCGATGAACGTGTGGATCCGCGGGCGCTCGGAGTCGCGGACGGCGTTCCATGCCGCCTCGATGTCCTGCGCGCTCGTGCGCGCGAGCCCGCAGATCACGGGGCCCTGGACCTCGCGCGCGATCGCCTGGACCGACTCGAAGTCGCCGGGCGAGGTGATCGGGAAGCCGGCCTCGATCACGTCGACGCCCAGGCGCGAAAGCTGCTGGGCGATCTCGAGCTTTTCCTGCTTGTTCAGCGAGATCCCCGGCGACTGCTCGCCGTCGCGCAGCGTTGTGTCGAAGATCTTGACGCGGTTCGCGTCGTCCAGTTCACCCGTCGAAGTGCTCATGTCGTTCGTGCTCCTTCTCTATCTCGCTTTCCGTTCCTCTCCGCTGGGTATGCGGCTACGCGGCCGCCACGCGCTATTCCCCCCGAGGGGGGAGCAGGAGAAGAGAGAGAAGCGAGAAGTGAAACGACATCTTCCGGGAGGGTAGCACCCGCTCCTCAGGGCGTGAGCACGACCTTCCCGAGGTTGCGCCGCTCGATGATCATCGTCTGGGCGGCGCCCGCGTCCTCAAAGCTGAAGCTCCCGGCGACGACCGGTTTGATCACGCCGGCGTCGAGCATCGCCTGCAGCGGCCCGATCCACGGCGCAAGCGACCCGCGGTCCTTCCACAGGCTCAGCATGTTCAGCCCGATCACGGCCTTCGATTCGGACATCTGCTTGATCATGTTGAAGCGCGGCATGCGGATCACGCCGCGCAGGGCCGTCACAGGGTTGCGCTTCTCACCGGAGACGAGCGCCGAGGCGCCGAAGGCCACGAGGCGTCCGCCGGGGCGCAGGAGCGAGTAGCTCGTGCGGAAGCTCTTGCCGCCGATCGCGTCGAGGATCACGTCGAAGCGGGGCAGCCCGCGCTCCCAGCCGGGGGTGGTGTAGTCGAGGGCGTGATCGACACCGAGCTCGAGGCAGCGCGCGTGCTTGCTCGGCGAGGCGGTGCCGTAGACCTCGGCGCCGCTGTGCTTGGCGATCTGGGTGGCGGCGATCCCGACACCTCCGCCCGCGGAGTGCACGAGCACGCGCTCGCCCGGCTGCAGGTTGCCGTAGCCGATCAGCCCGGCCCACGCCGTGCCGTAGTTGACCGGGATCGCCGCGCCCTGCTCGAAGCTCAGGCCATCGGCGAGCGGCAGGACGTCGGCGGCGGGAACCACCACCCGCGAGGAGTAGCCGCCGAACTGCGTGCCCGCGATCACGCGCTGGCCGGGCGTGAGCGGGTGGGCGGGAGTCGACGCTCCCTCGCCCAGCTCGAGGATCGTGCCCGCGACCTCGTAGCCGACGATGCACGGCGTCTTCGGCGCATCGGGGTAGAGCCCCATACGGGCCATCACGTCGGCGAAGTTGATCCCCGCGGCGGACACCTCGATGCGGACCTCGCCCACCCCGAGATCCGGATCGGGGCGCTCCTGAACGCGCAGGACCTCCGGTCCTCCGTGCTTCGTGATGACGACCGCGCGCATCAGCCGAGGTCGACCGCCCAGCCATTGACGAACCCGTCGGAGGCGACGATCTCCTGGACGACACTGCGGGGCACGGCGGCGTCGGTCGTGACGACCATCGCCGCCAGGCGCCTGTCGTCGGAGGTCTCTCTGCCCGCCTGCCCCTCGGGGTGGTCGGGGACGTGACCGACCGCCGCCGAGGAGATGTTGATGCCGTGCGCGCCGAAGATCGTGCCGACGCGGCCGATCATGCCGGGCAGGTCCTCGTAGCGGAAGACCGTCACGTAAGGCTCGAGCTCGATCGTCAGCCGCCTTCCCTGGACCTCGACGAGGTGCGGCGCGCGGTTCGGTCCGATGCCGGTGCCGGCGACCGCGACCCGCTCAGAGCCGGCGACGACGGTGACCCGGATCAGCTCGTTGAAGTCCTGCGCCTCGGAGACGGACTTCTCCTCGAACACGATGCCTCGCTGCTGCGCCATGGTCGGGGCGTTGACGAGGTTCACCTGCTCCTCGCTACGGCCCTGCAGCGCCCCCACGATCACCGCGAGCCCCAGCAGGCGCGTGTCGAAGTCGGCGATCCTGCCGAGGAACGCCGCCTCGATCCGCTCCACCGAGCTACCCTCCGCGAGCTCCATCGCGAGGCGTCCCAGCTGCGAGGCCAGCGGCAGGAACGGGCCGAGGATCTCCATGTCCTCGGCAGCGATCGCGGGAATGTTGACGGCGGTCGAGACGACCCCGCCGGTCAGCGCCGCGACGACCTGCTCGGCGCTCTGATAGCCCGCGCGGTCGGTCGCCTCGGCGGTTGAGGCGCCCAGGTGCGGCGTGACGACGACGTTGGCGTAGCCGAACAGCGGGTGCTCGGTCGTGGGCTCCTTGGAGAACACGTCGATCGCGGCGCCGGCGACCTTGCCCGAGTCGAGCGCGGCCTGCAGCGCGCCGTCGTCGATCAGCCCGCCACGCGCGACGTTCAGCACACGTACGCCGTCGCGCATCTTCGCGAACGCGTCGGCGTCGAGGAAGCCTTCGGTCTCGGGCGTCTTCGGCAGGTGGATCGTGATGAAGTCCGCCTGCGCGTAGAGCTCGTCCACGCTGTCGACGTTCTCGACACCGAGCTCGCGGTAGCGCTCGGCGCTGACGAACGGGTCGAATGCAACCACGCGCATGCCGAAGCTCCGCGCGCGTTGCGCCACGAGCTGGCCGATCCGCCCGAAGCCGATGATGCCGAGCGTCTTCTCGTAGAGCTCGACGCCGGAATACTTAGAGCGATCCCATTTGCCCGCGAGGAGCGACGCATAGGCCTGCGGGACGTTGCGCGCCAGCGCCAGCAGCAGCGCCATCGTGTGCTCGGCCGCGGTCACGACGTTGGACTCGGGCGCGTTGGCGACGACGATCCCCCGCTGCGTGGCCGCGGCGACGTCGACGTTGTCGACTCCCACCCCGGCGCGGCCGATCACCCGCAGACGCTCGGCGCGGGCAATCAGCTCGGCTGTCAGCTTCGTCGCCGAACGGATCACGATGCCCTCGTACTCGCCGATGCGCTCGGCCAGCTCCTCATCGCTCCAGTCGACCCCGACCGTGACGTCGAAGTGCTCGCGCAGCAGCGCCACGCCGGAGTCGCCGATCTTCTCCTTGACGAGCACGCGTGGGCGCTGCCCGTCGCGCCTCTCAGCGGCCGCTGCGGCCGGCGCCTGGGCGCTCATCGTCCGAGCCTCTCGACGACCCAGTCGATGCAGCTCGTCAGCGCCTGCACGTCGGCGGTCTCGACCGCCGGGTACATCGCGACGCGCAGCTGGTTGCGCCCGAGCTTGCGGTAGGGCTCGACGTCGACGATCCCGTTGGCCCGCAGCGTGGCCGCGATCGCGGCGGCGTCGACGCGCTCGTCGAAGTCGATCGTGCCGACGACGAGCGAGCGCTTCGGCAGGTCCTTGACGAACGGCGTTGCGTAGTCGCTCGCCTCGGCCCAGTCGTACAGGTGGGTCGAGCTGGCGGCGGACCGCGCGACGCACCAGTCGAGGCCGCCGCCGTCGAGCATCCAACGAATCTGGTCGGTGAGCAGGAACAGCGTCGCCACTGCGGGCGTGTTGTAGGTCTGGTCCTTCAGTGAGTTTTCGACGGCGGTGTGCAACGACAGCGACGGCGGGATCCAGCGATCGGACGCGTGCAGCGCCTCGATCCGTTCGAGCGCGTCGGGGCTCAGCAGCGCCAGCCACAGCCCGCCGTCGCCGGCGAAGCACTTCTGCGGCGCGAAGTAGTAGGCGTCGGCCTGGAGGATGTCGACCGGCAGGCCGCCGGCGGCGGAGGTGGCGTCGATCAGCACCAGCGCGTCGCCCGATGCGGGTGGGCGCACGACGGGCACCATCACGCCGGTGGAGGTCTCGTTCTGCGCCCAGGCGATGACGTCCGCGAGGCCGTGCTCGGACATCGGCCCGACCGAGGCCGGGTCGGGCGCGTCGCCGGGGTCCGAAGAGATGATTTTCGGCGCCCGGAGGAACGGCGCGCCGGCGGTGACGTCGGCGAACTTCTTCGAGAACTCCCCGTAGGTGAGGTGCACGGCGTGGCTCGAGACCAGCCCGAACGCCGCGGCGTCCCAGAAGGCGGTCGTGCCTCCGTTGCCGAGCGCGACCTCGTAGCCGTCGGGCAGCGCGAACAGCTCTCGAAGGCCCGCCCTGATCTCGCCTACGAGCCGCTTGACCGGCTTCTGCCGGTGCGATGTGCCCATCACCGCAGCGCCGTCGCTGGCGAGTCGCGCGAGCGCCTCGGGACGGACCTTCGACGGTCCCGAGCCGAAGCGGCCGTCGTGCGGTCGCAGGTCCTCGGGGATGACCAGTTGCGTCTGCTCTGTGGTGGGGCTCGTCGTCATTTGGGCTCCTCGCTCGTCCTTACCCGCGGGGGATGATCGCTTCTCTGAGGTGCCCAGGCGCGCGGCGGTGCCGAGTCGTCGCTCCCCGGTGGTGAACTCCACCCGAGCGCCAGTCGCGACGACGACGCGAGTGTAGCGAACGACGCCGGCTCGCTCAGCGTCCGCGCCCGTGCGGCTGCGACCAGTCGTAGCCGGGCCCAACGGGAATGATGTGCTTGGGGTTGAGCTCGTCGTGGGTGGTGTAGTAGTGGCGCTTGATCTGGTCCATCGCCACCGTCTGCGCTACGCCCGGGAGCTGGTAGAGCTCACGCGCGTAACCCCACAGGTTGGGGTAGTCGACGAGCCGCCGGCGGTTGCAGCGGAAGTGCAGGTTGTAGACCTCATCGAAGCGCACGAGCGTCGGGAACAGCCGCCAGTCGGCCTCGGTGGGCCGCTCCCCGAGCAGGTAACGGCGCTCGGCGAGCAGCTGCTCGAGCCACTCGAAGCTGGCGAACAGCTTGGCGAAGGCGTGCTCGTAGGCGCGCTGGCTGCGCGCGAAGCCGGCACGATAGACGCCGTTGTTGACGGTCTCGTACACGCGCACGTTGATCGCGTCGATCTCGGCACGCAGGGCTCGCGGATAGAGCTCCAGCTCGGCCCCGTGCCCGAGTCCGCCGAGCGACTCAGCGAAGGACATCATGCGCACGATGTCGCTCGACTCGTTGTTGACGATCCGCCCGCCCACCGTGTCCCACAGCACGGGAACCGTGATCCGCCCGTCGAAGCTCGGGTCGCTGATGTCGTATGCCTCGCTCATGAAGCGCCAGCCGTGCAGGCGGTCCACATACTCGCCGCCGGGCCCGTCCTCGAAACGCTCCCCGGTGAACGCCCATCCGCGCTCGTCGCGGAACGGGGCGACATAGGAGATCGCCACTGCCTGCTGCAGACCGGCGAGCTCACGCAGGATCGCGGTGCGGTGGCTCCAGGGGCAGGCGAGCGAGACGTACAGGTGGTAGCGGCCCGGCGCGACCGGCAACTCGCTCTCGCGGCCGGACACCGCGTCGGTCCCGACCCAGTCGCGGAAACGGCTCTCCTGGCGCTCGAAGCTGCCACCGGCGAGCTCGCGGTCCAGCAGTGTGTCAGCCATGCCAGAGGACGTCGCGCTTGACGACCGTCGCGCTCCAGCCCTCGGGCAGCCGTGTCGGCGCCACGCCGGCGGGCTCGTCGAACACCGACTCCGCCTTCACGAGCAGGCAGAACTCGGGTGCCGGGCCGAGCACGAGCTGGCGTCGCCAGAGGCTTGCGTGCTGCGGGTCCATGCCGTCACCGAGCAGCTCGCCGAGCTCGCGGCGCGGCGCGCCCGCCGGCCGCGCGACCCAGATCGCGACGTTGGCCTCGCCGAGCGGCGTTGCGAGCTCGCCGGTGTCAGAGCGCCCGCCCTCGACGAGCCCATACAGCCCCCCGGCGCCGCCACCGAAGCCCCGTGCCGCGTCGTCGTGTGTGGTGCGGTGCCCGCGTCCGACGGCCGCCTCGTTCAGCACCCCGAGCGCCGCGAAGTCCTCGAGCAGATACCAGTCCTCGTAGCCTGGCCGACCCCAGTCGAGGGCTTCGGTGTCGGCTCGATGGACCGCCCACGGAACCTCGTCGAGCTTGAACACCGCCGAGCAGCGCATCCCCATCGGGCGTGCGCGGGCAAGCGAGCGATGGAAGGCGAGCTGGGCGTGCTCGTACGCATCCGGCGGAGCGTCTTCGCGCGGGCGGTGCCAGAAGACGTATGCGAGCACTGGCCTGGCGGGTGGGCCTCTAGAAAGAGGGCTTGATCCAGTCCATGTGCGAGCGCAGCTCGGTGCCGACGTGCTCGATCTGGGTGTCGGCCTGTTCTGCGCGCATGCGCTTGAAGTTCTCCTGGCCGGCGCGGTTCTCCGCGATCCACTCGCGCGCGAAGTCACCGGATTGGATCTCCTCGAGGATCTTGCGCATGCTCGCGCGCGTCTCGTCGGTGATGACGCGCTTGCCACGCGTGTAGTCGCCGTACTCGGCCGTGTTGGAGATCGAGTAGCGCATCCCGGCCAGCCCCTTCTCGTACATCAGATCGGCGATCAGCTTGAGCTCGTGCAGGCACTCGAAGTAGGCCATCTCGGGGTCGTAGCCGGCGTTGACGAGCGTCTCGAAGCCGGCCTGGACGAGCTCGGAGGCGCCGCCGCAGAGGACCGCCTGCTCGCCGAACAGGTCGGTCTCGGTCTCGTCCTTGAAGCTCGTCTCGATCACGCCGCCGCGCGTGCAGCCGATGCCCTTTGCGTAGGCGAGCGCAAGCGCGCGCGCGTTGCCGCTCGCGTCCTGCTCGACGGCGATCAGCCCTGGTACGCCGCTGCCTTCGGTGAACTGGCGGCGCACGAGGTGGCCGGGGCCCTTCGGCGCGACCATCGCGACGTCGACGCCGGGCGGCGGCTCGATCTCGTTGTAGTGGATCGAGAAGCCATGGCCGAAGAGGATCATGTTGCCCTCAGCGATGCCGTCGCGGATCTCCTGCTCCCAGACGTCGTGGTGGCGCTCGTCGGGCAGCAGGATCATCACGAGGTCGCCGCGGCTGGCGGCCTCGACGACCGGCAGCACCTCGAGGCCCTGCTCGCGCGCCTTGGCGACCGAGTCAGAGTCCTCGCGCAGCCCGACGACGACTTTGACGCCGGAGTCCTTGAGGTTGAGCGCGTGGGCGTGGCCCTGCGAGCCGTAGCCGATGATGGCGACGGTCTTGCCGTCGAGGAGCGTGAGGTCGGCGTCGTCGTCGTAGATCATTGGCCGCAGGCTATCCAACTTCTCCGGCTTGGCCTCAGGCGCTTGCGTAGGCGAGCAGCGTGCGCGCCGGGATCGCGAGCGTTCCGTCGGCGGCGGTGTACGGGGCGAAGCGCTCGGCCAGCGACTGTCTGATCTGCTCGATCTCGCGCTGCGGACGGGAGAGGACGGCGTCGTGGAAGCTGCGCGAGAGATCGAGCGTCGTATCCCACAGCTCATCGAAGTCGGGGTGCCGACGGCTGAGCTCAATGGCCTCGACCTCGATCTCGGCGAACCCTGCCTGCTCGAGCAGCTCCTGCACCCGCGACGCCTCGCCGAGTGCGAACGGGCCTGGCGTGGGCTCGGCCGCGTCGCTGGCCGCCGGCGCCAGGCCACGCGTGATCAGCTCCTGTGCCGGCTCGAGCGCCCAGGGGTTGCGTTCAAGCGAGTCCCATACCGCGAGCGCGACGCGCCCGCCCGGTCGCAGAACGCGACGCGTCTCCGCGAGCGCGGCAGCGGGATCGGCCATCAGCATGAACCCCCAGCGGCACAGCACGACATCGACGCTGGCGAGCGGCAGGTCGATCCATTCGGCGTTCAGCACCTGGAACTCGACGTTTGAGAGGCCGAGCGCGATCGACCGCGCGCGGGCGCCCTCGAGCATCGCCTCGGCCTGGTCGGAGACGATCACGCCGCCGAGCGGCGCGACCAGCTCTGCGGCGAGCATCCCCGTCTCCCCCAGGCCGGCGGCCAGCTCGAGCACGCGCTCACCCGGCTGCGGACCCACGACTTCGATCATCCGGTGCGACACCGGTGCGGCGAACGCACGCAGCATCTCCCCGCGGCGCACCCAGCCGCTCGCGGCCGCTTCCCAGCCTTCCAGGCTCGCCTGGCGGTAGGCGTTCGCGTCGAAGCTCACCGCAGCTCCCGGCGCAGCAGCTTGCCCCAGGCGGTACGCGGCAGTGGCTCTGAGGTGAACACGAAGCGCTTCGGGACCTTGAACGCGGCGAGCCCAGCGGCGCAGTGCGCCCGCAGCGCCTCGGGCTCAGGGGCCGCGCCCGCCCGTGTAACGACGATCGCCGTCACGGCCTCGCCCCAACGCGGATCCGAACGTGCGAGCACCGCCGCCTCGAGCACCTGCGGGTGCGCCGCGAGCACGGCCTCGACCTCCGCGGGTGCGATGTTCTCGCCGCCGCTGACGATCGTGTCGAGCTTGCGCCCCGTCACGAGCAGGCGGCCACGGTCGTCGAGTCCACCCTCATCGCCCGTGTGCAGCCACCCGTCCGGGGCGAGCGTGCCCGGGGCGACGGTGGGGCCGCGCACGAGGATCTCGTCGTCCGGCGCGATCCGCACGCGCGTGCAAAACAGCGGTGGCCCGGCACTTGGCTGCCGGTGCTCGGCGAGCCCGGGCGTGATCTCGGCCGCCGGGGTGGTGGTGACCTGCGATGCCGCCTGGCTGAGCCCGTATGTCAGCCCCACGGGAACACCGACCTCGCTGGCGCGCGCCACGAGCGCCGCTGGAACCGGGCCGCCGCCGGTCAGCGCGCATCGCAGATCCCGTGGTCGCTGCAGCCCCGCATCGAGCAGGCGCGCGAGCGTGGTGGCCACCAGGCTGACCACCGTCGCTCGTCGCGCGCTCAGGTCGTGCAGTACCCGATCGACCTCGAAGCGCTCGTGGACGATCGCCGTCGTGGCATAGATGGCCGAGCGCACGAGGACGGACAGCCCGCCCACGTGCGCCAGCGTCAGCGCGCATAGCCAGCGCTCCTGCTCGTCCACTCCGAGCGCCACGCCTGAGCCGAGGGCACTCCACAGCAGGTTGCCGTAGGTGAGCTCCACCGGCCTCGGCGACGCGGTCGTGCCGGAGGTGTGGATCACGACGGCGATCGCGTCGAGGTCGTGGCGCGGATCGACGGGGAGCGAGCCGGGGGCGGGCCCCTCCCCCAACGGCTCTGCAACCACCACGCCAGCGCCGTCGACGATGCGCTCTTGCTCGCGCGCGGCGAGACGCAGGTCGATCGGCACGGCGACGGCGCCGAGCAGCAGGCACGCGTGCAACGTCTGGGCGAAGTCCAGGCCGGCGGGCAGGGCGATCGCGACGCGCACGCCGCGACCGGCACCACGGGCAGCCAGCTCCCCCGCTGCAAAGCGCGCGGCAGCGTTTAGGCGGGCGTAGGACCAGTCCCCGCGGGGTGTCTCGAGCGCCGCGCGCTCCGGCCGCGCCGCGGCGGCGCGAGCGAGCCATGCCTCGACCTCCATGGCGCACAGGCTAGCCTTCGCGCGGTGAACGTCACCTGGACACCGGCACCGGCGCCCGCCGCAGGCGAGTTCACGGACATCCGCTACGAGAAGTCGGCCGGCTCCGAGCAGGGGATCGCGAAGATCACGATCGCGCGCCCCGAGGTCAGAAACGCGTTCCGCCCCCGCACCGTGATCGAGATCTCCCAGGCGCTGGAGGACGCGCGCGAGGACACCCAGATCGGCGTGATCATCCTCACCGGCGAGGGCACCGAGGCGTTCTGCTCGGGGGGTGACCAGAACGTGCGCGGCGACTCGGGCTACCTCGACGACGATCAGCTCAGCGCACCCGCCAGCGCCGGTGTGGGCCGCTTCCATGTGACCGACCTGCACATCCAGATCCGCCGGCTGCCGAAGCCGGTGGTGGCGATGGTCGCCGGCTATGCGATTGGCGGCGGGCACGTCCTGCACCTCGTGTGCGACCTGACGATCGCGGCGGACAACGCGCGCTTCGGGCAGGTCGGCCCGAAGGTCGGCTCCTTCGACGGGGGCTTCGGCGCGGGCCTGCTCGCCAACCTCGTCGGCCCGAAGAAGGCCAAGGAGATCTGGTTTCTGTGCCGCCAGTACTCCGCCGAGGAGGCGCGCGAGATGGGGCTCGTGAACACGGTCGTGCCGCTCGAGCGCCTGGAGGCGGAGACGGTCGCGTGGTGCCAGGAGATGCTCGCGCTCTCGCCGTTTGCGCTGCGGTTGTTGAAGGCCAGCTTCAACGCGTCAGAGGACGGGCTGTCGGGGATCCAGCAGCTCGCGCACGACGCGAACCTCCTTTTCTACGGCAGCGAGGAGGCGCAGGAGGGGCGGGACGCGTACCGGCAGAAGCGCAAGCCGGACTTCTCGCGCTTCCCCAAGCGCGCTTAGGCGTCGTGAGCGCGATCCGCATCTGGGTGATGGCGGCGCGCGTGCGCACGCTGCCGGCGGCGGTCGCGCCGGTGCTGGTCGGCACCTCGCTGGCGCTCGGCGCCGGGCACTTCCGGCCGCTGGCGTTCGTCGCAGCGCTGTTCGGCGCGGTGTTCATCCAGGTCGGCACGAACCTCTCGAACGACTACTCAGACGCGCGCCGCGGAGCCGACACCGAGGATCGCCTGGGTCCTGTGCGGGTCACGGCCGGCGGCCTCGTGCCCCCGAGCCAAGTGCTGATCGCGACCTACGTCACATTCGGCCTGGCCGTCGCCTGCGGCGCCTACCTGGTCGCCGTGGCGGGCCCGGAGCTGATCGCGGTAGGCGCGGCTTCGATCCTCGCGGGGGTCCTCTACACGGGCGGCCCGCGCCCGTACGGCTACGAGGGCCTCGGCGAGGTGTTCGTGTTCCTGTTCTTCGGCGTGGTAGCGGTCGCCGGCTCCTACTTCGTGCAGGTCCAGCAGCTCCCGTGGCAGGCGTTCGTTTGCGCGATCCCGGTCGGCCTGCTCGCGAGTGCGATCCTCGTCGTCAACAACGTTCGTGACCTGGAGACCGACCGGCGCGCGGGCAAGCGCACGCTCGCAGTGCGGCTGGGGCGCGCGCGAACGCGGTGGTTGTACACGGCGATGCTCGCCGGTGCGTTCGTCACGGCGCCGCTGCCGTGGCTGTTCGGATCGATGAGCGCGTGGCTGCTTCTGCCGTGGGCCGCGATCCCGCTGGCGGTGCGCCTGACGCGGACCGTGCGCACGCGCACCGACGGACCGGCGCTCAACGGCGCACTGGCTGGTACGGGAGCGCTGCAGCTCGTCTTCTGCCTGCTGTACTCCGCCGGAATCCTGGCGAGCGGCGGCATCGGCTCGTGAAGCTCGAGGTCGAGCGGCGGTCGCTGGCGCTTGCGACGCCGCTGCAGAGCTCCTACGGCGCCGTCGGCGAGCGCGAGTTGTTGGTCGTCGCGCTGAGCGACGAGGACGGCGTCACGGGCTACGGAGAAGCGGCGCCGCTGGAGGCCTATGACGGCGTGAGCGTAGAACGCGTCGAACGGGTACTGGAGAGCTACCGCCCGGCGCTGGCGCGATCCGCGGATATGAACGGCGCGCAGGTGATCGAAGCCTGCAGGAGCGTCGAGGACCTGCCGGCCGCGCTCGCGGCGATCGACCTCGCGCTATGGGATCGCGCCGGGCGACGGGCGGGCAAGCCGGTCGCGGCGCTGCTGAGCGACGATCCCGCGGAGAGCGTGCCCGTCAACGCGACGCTCACGGCGCTCGACCGCGCAGGCGTCGCTGAGCAAGCCGCTCGCGCGGTGCGCGAAGGCTTCGAGTGCGTGAAGCTCAAGGTCGGCGTGGGCGATGACGCGGGCCGCGTCGCGGCGGCGCGTGCCGCGGCGGGCCCCGCCGCGAAGCTGCGCCTGGACGCGAACGGGGCGTGGGGCGTCGAGGAGGCGGTCCGGACGATCGAGGCGCTGTCGCCGGCCGGCCTCGAGCTCGTCGAGGAGCCGACCCACGGCCTGCGCGCGATGCGCGC
Source organism: uncultured Solirubrobacteraceae bacterium (assembly GCA_963737025.1). GTDB lineage: Bacteria > Actinomycetota > Thermoleophilia > Solirubrobacterales > Solirubrobacteraceae > Palsa-744. Next base: position 129,934 of record CAVTRA010000002.1, on the reverse strand, counting down.
CGTCCGCGAGCGCGTGGCGGTCAGGGTCGCAATCGACGAGACGGCTGGCGAGCCAGGAGCGCTCGGCGCGGGGGTTGCGGACGCGGTCTGCCTGAAGATCTCCCGCTGCGGCGGGATCGCCGCCCTGCTCGTCGCAGCGACGCTCGTGCGCGCCCACGGCGCGCAGGTGTATCTGGCGTCGAGCCTCGACGGGCCGCTCGGCGTGGCCGCAGCGCTGCACGCCGCCGCCGCGCTCGCCTCGCGCGGTCCGGTCGAGCACTGTGGCCTGGCGACGCTCGGCATGTTCGCCGGGATCGAGAACCCGCTGCCGGCGAGGGCAGGACGGATCAGCGTTCCGAGCGCGCCTGGCCTGGGCGTTGCATTCCTGTGAGCGCAGCGGACGCTTGGACAGGTCGGTGGACGCGCCGGCTTCGAGCGGACGCGACCGCGACGCGAGCGTGTGAACATGGCTCACACTCTCACTGGGTCTGACGATCTCGACGGGAGGATCGCGTCGTTTTGCAAGCGGCTCTTGCCATGAACATCGCCGACAGCCGCGGGTCGCGTGCGCGGCGAAGGCAGCCGCGACATCGGCTGCGGCGCAGCGTGCTCGCGGTCTCACTCGCAGCGATGCTCATGCTGGCGCTGCCGAGCTCGAGCGCGAAGCTGCCGGCTGACGCTCTGCAGGCAGAGCTGCCGGCGCCATCCACCGCGCTCGCGTTGCACGGCGGCTCTGTCCGCGGCGGAGCAGCCTCGCGGGCGCCGAGCGCGCAGATGATCATCGGCACCAACGACGCCACAGGTTGGGGGCCGCGGGCCGCGCGCACGATCCTCCGCGGGCACATCACCTGGAATCGCGTGGAACTGACCGCCCGCTACAGCACGGTCGCCCAATCGCTGCGGGAGGGCTTCAAGGTGCTCGCGATCGCCAACAATCCCAACGATGAAACGCCGCTCGGCGCGATCAACCCCCGCCGCTGGGGTGGGGAAGTCCTCGCCGAGCTGAGATCGCACCCCGGCGTCAGCATCGCCGAAGCCGGGAACGAGATGTACCTGAAGGGCGGCCTGGCCGAACCGGTCCAGTACGGGCTGATGTACCTCGCCGCCGTCGAAGACATGCGCGCCGCGGGCATCCACACCCGGTTGCTGTTCAACGTGACCGGTGACATCCCCCTCGGCAGCTGGGCCGACCGCACGGCGTGGTCGCAGGACGCGCACGGCGGCGGCTGGCTGCGCGACGCCGTCAACGGCGTTCCCGGCCTCGCCGCGGCGATTCTCGCCAACGGCATTTCGATCCACCCGTATGGTGCTGTCGGAGAAAACTCCCACGATGACTGGGGCACTGCATCGGTCGCTGCCGATGAATCGGTCGCCCACGCGGTACTGGGTTCGGTCCCCCCGGTGTACGTGACGGAGATCGGCTTCGACCTGGCTCGCTGCGGCGACACGCTTGGGGCGTGCTCGGTCGGCCAGCAGTCGAGCGAGATGCGGGCCGCCTACGCCGAGCTGCTCGGTGATGCGCATGTCCGCGGCATCTGGTGGTATCAGTCCCACGACGACCCCACCGGCCACTTCGGGTTCATGGATGACAACGGCGCGCCGCGGCCGTCCTTCACGACCCTGTCAGCGATCGCGAGGTCGGTGGGTCAGTAGCGAACGCCACCGCTCGTGCGACGCGAGCTTTGGACGAGCCGCTGCGGGACAGCCGCTGGGCCGCCGGCGGTACCCTCAGCGGGTGGGCAAGGTCTTCGACGGCATAGACGAGCAGCTGTCGAAGTGGATCGCCGCGCAGGCGCTGTTCTTCGTGGCGAGTGCGCCGCTCGACGGCGACGGTCATGTGAACGTCTCGCCGAAGGGCCCGATCGAGACGCTGCGGGTTCTCGACGAGCGGACCGTGGCCTACCTCGACGTCGTCGGCAGCGGCGCGGAGACGATCGCGCACGTTCGCGAGAACGGCAGGCTGGTGATCATGCTGTGCGCCTTCTCCGGGCCGCCGCGGATCGTGCGCCTGCACGGGCGCGGCGAGGTGATCCTCGCGGAGGACGAGCGCTTTGAGCCGCTCGTCGCGCGCTGCGCGTTCCAAGAGCCGAGCGTCGCGGCAGCGCGGCGCGCGATCGTGCGAATGGATGTCACCCGGATCGCGGACTCATGCGGCTACGGGGTGCCGCTGATGAGCTTCGAGGGTCTGCGGCCGCACGCCGACGCGTGGGCGGAGAAGAGAGTGCGCGTCGGGGGTACGGAGGCTCTGCTCGACTACCAGCGCGAGAAGAACAGCACGAGCCTCGACGGCTTGCCGGCGGTCGAGCTCGACAGCAAGCTGCAGACGAACTAGGAGCCGGTCCCCGCAACGACCAGGCTGCGTACAGGGTATTGGGCGACATCGGCGTCGGCGGTCAGGATGGCGAGGTCGAGCAAACCGGCCTGCGCAACGAGCAGACGGTCGAACGGGTCACGATGCAGCCGCAGAAGCCGAGCCACGGCAAGCGCGTGGCTGTGCGCGATCGCGAGTCCCTCGGCAGCGAGTGCACGAATGCGCTCCGGGACGTAGCGCTCCGGTGGTTCGGGGAGCGGAAGGCGGCCCAGGCCGTACTTGACGGCGATCTCCCAAGAGCTCGCGGCCGAGACCGCCAGCTGGGTACGAGGATCTTCGACGGTCGCCAGGAACTCGCCCAGGCGCTCCGGCTCTGTCTGCAGCCAGAGGAAGATGTGAGTGTCGAGCAGGATCCTCACTGCTCGAAGCCGGCCAGCATCTCCTCGGCGAGCGGCCCGTCGAAGTCGTCGGGTACGACGAACCGGCCGCGGTCGATCCCGAGACGTCGCGTAGCGCCTGAGCGCATCGGCACGAGACTGGCGACTGCTTCGCCTCGTCTCGTGATCACCACCTCCTCGCCGGCCGCCACCTCCTCGAGCAGGCGCGAGAGGTGTGTCTTGGCCTCGTGCACACCAACAGACTTAGTCATTGACTTAGTCTGTCAGCAGTCCGGACTCAAGCGCGCTGGCCAGCGCACCGGGGCTCTCCAACGGCAGTACGTGGCCACCGGCGACGACGCGCATCTGCGCGTTCGGCAGTATTTCGACCATGCGCTGCCCGAGCTCGCGAAACTTGGCGTCCCGCTCGCCGGCGATCACGGTGACCGGCATGGTCAGCTCTCCGAGCCGGTCCCACAGCGGCGCCATCTCCCCCGTACCGATGCCGCGCAGCACCGCGGCGAGGGCTGCTGGCCGGTTGCGGCGCTGATCCTCGCGTGCAAGCGCGCTGACCTCGACTGGGTCGGCTGCGAACAGCGGCTGCGTGCGCCAGCGCTCGATGAACTGCTCGTACGGGACACTTTCGAGCTCGTCGGCGAGCGCGTGGTCGGCACGCCGTCGCTCGGTGCGCTCGTCCTCGTCCTCGATGCCGGCGGTGCTTGCTACGAGCACGAGCCGGGCGATGCGCGCGGGGGCGGCGAGCGCGACGTGCAGCGCGACGCGCCCACCCATCGAGTACCCGCACAGAGTGAAGCGCTCGGGGCTGTGCGCGAGTACGTGCGCGACGCACGCGGCGAACGTCACCGGGGCAGCGTGCTCGGTCGTGTCGCCGTGGCCGGGCAGGTCGAGCGCCAGCGGCCGGTAGCGTTCCTGATCGAGCGCCGCGATCACGCCGTCCCACGCGCGGCGCGTAGCGCCGAATCCGTGCAGCAGGACGACGCTCTCCGGCATCTGAGGATCCTATGACCCCGACAACCGAAATGTACACGCTGCTGCGCGCCTTCGTGGACGAGCTGGCGCGCTGCGGCATGCGCGCGGCGTGCACCTCGCCGGGCTCGCGCAGCGCGCCGCTGGCGCTGTCGCTGGCGCGCGAGCCGCGGCTGCGCTGCTACTCGCACATCGACGAGCGCTGCGCGGGGTTCTTCGCGCTGGGGCTGGCGAAGGCGTCGGGGCTGCCGGTCGCGGTCGCGTGCACCTCCGGCACTGCCGCGGCAGAGCTGCTGCCGGCCGCGGTCGAGGCGCACGAGGCGCGCGTGCCGCTGCTGCTGCTGACGGCCGACCGTCCGGCGGAGCTGCGCGAGAACGGTGCGGGGCAGGCGATCGACCAGCTGAAGCTGTACGGCGGTGTGGCCAAGTGGTTCGTCGAGGTGGCCGCGCACGAGGCCGGTGCAGAGCAGCTGCGCTGGATTCGCACGCTCGCGTGCCGCGCCTACTGGACGGCGCTCGAAGGACGCCCGGGAGCGGTCCACCTGAACTTCCCGCTGCGCGAGCCGCTGGTCACCGAGGAGGAGCTGCCCGAGGACGCGAGCGCCCGTCGCGACGGCGCGCCATACGTCCGCCGCGCGCTGCCGCGACTCGACACCGACCCGCCTGATCGGACGCTGCTCTCACAGGTCGCTGGCGCCCGCCGCGGTGTGCTCGTTGCGGGACGCCACGAGCGCGCGACGCCGCTGGGCGAAGCGGCCGGCGAGTTCGCACGCGTCGTCGGCTGGCCGCTGCTGGCCGATCCGCTGTCGGGTGCGAGGCGCGGCCAGGCGGCGATCGCGCATTACGACGCGCTCCTGCGCGACGAGCGCTGGGCGTCGGCGATGGTGCCGGATCTGGTGCTGCGCGTGGGCGATTTGCCGGTGTCGAAGTCCCTGCGCGGCTGGCTCGCAGGCCTCGTGGGCGTCCGTCAGGTCGCGCTCGATCCGGAGGCCGCGTGGCAGGACCCGGCCTCGGTGCTCTGCGACTCGCTCGCGCTCGAGCCGGCGAGCGCTCTCGAACGGTTGGGTGCCGCGCTCGCCGACTCCCCGCGGGGGCCGGCGGGGAGCGACGCGGACTGGTTGGCGAGTTGGCGCAGCGCCGACGAGCGTGCCGCCGAGGCGATCGTCGGCGTGCTCGCAGCTGATCAGCTGACCGAGCCGCGTGTCGCCGCGGAGCTCGGCGTGCTTCTGCCGGCGGAGGCGACCCTGTTCGTCGCCTCCTCGATGCCGGTCCGCGACATCGAGACGTTCTGGCCGGTGCGGCCGGATCCGCCGCGCGTCCTCTGCAACCGCGGCGCCAACGGCATCGACGGGACCGTCTCCTCGGCATTCGGGGCGGCCGCCCACGAGCCCGGACCGACGGTTCTGCTGATCGGCGACGTCGCGCTCGCGTACGACATCGGCGGCCTGCTGGCGGCGTCTCGGTTGCGCCTGAAGCTCACGATCGTGTTGCTGGACAACGGCGGCGGTGGGATCTTCGACTTCCTGCCGGTGGCGGGCGCGAGCATCGCACGCGCTCCCGTGCCATCAGGCGAGCCGGTCGACGAGGACCTCTACACGCGCCACATCGCGACGCCGACGGGCTTGGATTTCATAAGAGCGGCGGGGCTGTACGGGATCGAGCACCGTCTGGTGTCCAGCACCGGCGAGCTTCGCGCAGCGCTCGAGCACGCGTTCTCACCGGAGGAGGGCTCGATGCTCGTGCACGTGCGCGGCGAGCGCGGCGAGAACGTAGAGCTCCACCGCAAGGTGTGGGCCGCCGTCTCGGAGGCGCTGGCAGCCTCGTACTAACTCGTGCGCGTCGCGGTGAGCGTGATCGCCGCGTCTTCGAGCGGCAGCACCAGCGAGGCGGTCGTCTGGCCCGTTGTCACGGGCAGTTCCATCTCGAAATCGCTGACGAAGGCGTTGATGAACTGCTGGCCGAGTTCGCCCAGGAAGTGGCACGCCGGCGGGCCGATGACGCTGATCGACACGTTGGCTTCGGCGCTTCGCAGCGTCAGCAGGAAGCCGCCGGATGTGACGCTGCCGGCGATGTTGAAGTGAAACGGCGTGGCGGGCACGGAGCCGTTTCCGACGACGACGCCGTTTTCGGTGCACGGGCCGGAGAACGCGGCGACTTCGCCCGGCCAACCCGCGCCGACGCCGCTCGCGTCCGCGATCACACCTGTCTTGCGGTTGACCTCGAACGAGCCGGGCCCCCAGCTGAAGCCCCAGCCGTCGGAAGGGTGAGGCGCGCTGTGAGCGACCACTGCTCGCAGCCGTTGGGGGCGTCTGGCCCCGCGAGAACTTCCTGTGCTGCTTCGAGCAGTGGCGCGAGCACTTGTTCGTCGCTTGCCGTCTCGACGCCGAGCAGCATCGCGAACGCGACGGTCCGCAGCAGACTCTGCGCGCTGGCGGGCGTGAGCGTGCAACGGTCGAGCTTCTCGCACGCTTCGAGCGCTTCCTTGCCGATTCGGTCCGCCCGTGCAATCGCGTTGTTCGGCGACGGCTTCGAGCCCGAGCATCTGCGCGGCGGCTGCGACGGCGAGCCAGTCGCCGGCGCTCTGTGCTCCGCCCGCCCCGCCTGTGACCCATCTTTCGTATGCGCGATCGGCGGCATTGATCGCTTCCCGGGCACCCATCGCGTCGCCGCCCTGCTGGGCTGCCGCCGCGGCCGCGAGGTCAGCCGCGACACCGGGTGCTTCACGGGGGTGCACATGCACCGTTCCATCGAATTCGCAGCCGGTGCTCGCGATCGCGCGCGAGTGGGCCGCGCGCGCTCTTGTGCGCGTGCGCGCGGTTCGCCGCGAGCAGGTGCCTGAGCGCGCTTCGGGCACGCGAGCGCGAGCCGTGACGGTAGAGCGAAAGCAGGTGCTTGGCCTGAGCGCGGCCCGCAGCCGGCGCGCTGCGGGGCAGACGCCGTCGGCGGCGGCCTGCAGTTCCGCGAGCTCTGTGCCGGCGAGCGCAGCGGCGGTGCTCGCGGGCTCGCCGCCGGCGGCTTTCTCGGCGGCTGAGACGTCGAGGCGCAGCTTGAGCTTGCCCGTCGTGCACGCACGCAGGGCGCCGGGGTGGCTCGAGGCGAGCGCGACGCCGGGAAGCAGCAGCGTCGCCGCCGACGCGAGCAGGGCGATGGTGGTTCGGCGGATGGGCATCTGTCGCTGTAGATCGTTGAGTGGGCGGCCGAAGTGCCGCGCCGCAGGTCGCATCGACACTGCGTGTGTGGTGCTTTAGCGCGGCAGAATCGGGACCGGCCGGCGGGTCAGGTCTTGATCTCGAGCTTTTCGGAACTCTTGCCGGTCACGACCGTCGACTCGGTAGCCGGTTGACTCGAGCCTCCGACAACTTCTAGTTCGAGGTGCTGTTCCCCGACGGCTTCGGAAAGCGTCTCGCAGAACTTCTTCGACATCACGTTGACGTTGCAGCCGGCTACTGCCGCGAAGCTGCCCTTGACCCGGTATTTGACTTCTCCACATTGGAATTCGTCGAGATAAGGTGGCGTGGCGCTTTCGTAGGATGTCCACACTTCGCCGTCTTCACGTGGGACCAGCGCGGTCTTCAGAAGCGCCGTCTTGATCACACCCGCTGCCTGCCCAGCGCTCGTGCATAGCTGGCCGGATGATTCACAGCCGCTGTAGGTGATCGTCTCGGTGTCGCTCGCGGGGCCGGAGATTTCGCCTTCGCTGGCGCTGGCTCTGCATACGACACTCACGCTACCGGCTTTCAGGGTCACTGTCTTCGTCTTCCCGGTCGCGCTGATGTGAGAGCCAATCGGCGTCGGTAGCCATTCGTACTTGCCCTGGCTATTGGCGTCCTTGACCGTGCAGTTCTTGTCGTCGTACTTGCCGGTGTAGTGTTTGGCGACCTTCGCGGACTTCTTGCACGTCCCATACGCGGCTGACGGGCTGCCCATAGCGAACACGGTACCGCCCATCTGCGTGAGATTGGGTTCTGTCGTGCTGTTGACTGTAACTGTGATGCATTCTTCGTTCGGGTTTGGGCTAGCGCCGGGAGATGGTGCCGTCTCCATGGACACGGTTTTCCACACGCCGGTCATGGAGTTGTACCACTTCACTTCAGCGAGTTTGGGCGGCGCGATCGTGCAGACCGTGAATTTCAGTTCAGAGAAGGGAGGAGTTCCCGCCGTGAGCGCTACGTCGAAGAACGCGCCAGGGCCGGCAGCTTCGAATGGTGGCGGGGTCCCGATGGGGTTGGACGGATACCGGCCGACCGAGACGCTTCCCTCGCCGTTGCTCGCCTTCGCCTCCAATAGTTCTTCGCCGTTGCGTTTGCTCGCACTCGTTTCTGCGGGGACACTTGGGTTGTTGGAAGTGTCGCTCGAGCCGATATACTCGGTGCCGGAGGTGAGCTGTATGCCGTGTTCGTCTGTTACGGTGACGTTCAGTTCGTCGTTTGCGGCTTTGCAGTAGCCGCCGCTGCATTGCCAGCCGATTGTCGCTTCGCCGTGACTGTTGGTGATGGCTTGGAGCGCTGGGAGGTTCGGGTTACCGTTTGGCGTCGTGATCGTGTCGTCCACGACCGGGGTTTTGCAGTCGGCTTCGAGAAGGGTTACGGAGACTGCAAACGAAAGAAAATTGGGGTTTGAGCTGGAGATGATCGACGGATTTGGGCTCGTTGTGATAGTCGAGCACGCCGCCGACGGTGTGCCGCTCAGGAGGGCGAGACTGTGGCCGCCTGCAGAGATTGCGTGCGTGTTGCTCAGTGAGCTGACGGGGATCGGGCTGTCGGTGTTGGTTTGCGCTCCGTCACCGAGGCCAAAGTTGCCGTTGTAGCCCCAGGCCACGCCTGTCTTGTTCGTCAAGCGGGCGATGCCGTAGCCGTTGCCGGCGGAGATCTCGGCTACGCCTGTCAGCTCTTCGCTGGTCGGGGTGCAGGAGCTCTTGTTTTCTTCGCAGACGGCGACGGGGTTCCGGCTGCAGGCTTCGGTGCCGCACGTTTCTGGTCCGCTGCTCGTGCCATCGCCGAGATTCCCAGATGCATTTTCCCCCCAGCCTAGGACCGTGCCGCCCGTCGTGAGCGCGAGTGCGCTTCGGTACCCGGCGGCGATTTCCGTGACCGTGGTGCCCGATGGCAGGTTGACGAGCCTTGGCGTCTCGCTACACGCGGTGCCGAAGCATTTTTCGGGCCCGGCACTGCCACCGTCCCCCAGCTCGCCGCGGTTGTTTACGCCCCAAGCCAACACGGCACCAGTGCTCAGTCGGGCGAGCGTGTAGAAGTTGCCGGCCTTGACTTCGGTGACCGTGTCGCCGGAGGGTATGCTCACCGCCACTGGCACGTCGCTGTTCGTGGTGCCGCCGTTGCCGAGCTCGCCGAGTTCGTTTTGGCCCCAGGCGACCACCTTGTTCCCCGCGAGCAGGGCGACGCTATGATCGGCTGCCGCAGAAACCTGGATCGCGTTTTCTAGGACGTCGCCGTGGGCGACAGAGCAGGGGAACACTGCGGCTTTTTCGGCGCAAACCAGTTCAGGCGTGGTGCCGCAGGGATTGCCGCCGGCACATGTGTCAGGGCCCGTGCTGTTCCCGTCTCCGAGCTGTCCCACCTCGTTGAGCCCCCACGCCATGACGGTGTCCTGACTCATCACGGCCAGGCCCTCGTACTCCCCCGCCGAAACCTGCAAGACGCGCGCGCCGACCGGGAAGTTCACAGACGCGGGTTTGGTGCTGCAAGGCTCGCCGAAGCAGCTTTCCGGGCCGCTGCTGCCTCCATCGCCGAGTTCGCCGTAGCTGTTCGAGCCCCACGCGAGGACCGACCCGCCACTCAGCAGCGCGAGGCTTTGCGTAGATCCTGCTGAGACCTGGCTCACAGTTTCGCCCCCGGTCGGCGTCAGGCTCACCGCCACTGGCACCTTGCCCGGAGTGGTACTGCCGTTGCCGAGTTCGCCGCTGCCGTTGCCGCCCCATGCCACCACGTTGCCGCTGGCCGAAGCCGAGGCGGCCACGGCGAGACCGACGACCAACAAAATCCCCAGGCACAGCCCTATTGTCCTGGTACGTCGAGCGCCGCCGGCCGGTCCAAGCATGATGCCCCCCGAGATTGAGTCCGCCTTGCGTCGGCACGCTAAGGGTCAGCGTGCCCCTTAGCATCGGGTGAATGCCCCATCTTTAGGCGTCAGCGGGTTACTGAGAGCGCCGGATCAGCTCGCGGCGAGAGTGGATCTCGAGCTTCGCGTAGATGTGCTCCAGATGGTGGCCGACCGTCTTGGGCGAGACTTGAAGCGCGGCGGCGATCTGCGCGTTCGTCATGCCGTCGCTCGCGTACTCGGCCACGCGCTGCTCCTGCGGCGTGAGCTCGCGGGGATTGCTGTGGCGCCGTCTGCGCCTGCCGCCGGCCGCTGCGAGCTCAGCGCGGGCGAGGCGTGCGACCCGCTCCGCGCCGGTGTGCTCGCACAGCTCGAGAGCATCGCTGATCGGCTTGCGAGCCTCGCGTGGTCTGCCGCTGTGGCGCAGGTGCTGCCCGTAGGCGACGAGTGCCTCGGCGTAGGCGATCGGAAGTGGCAGGGCGGCGAAGATCTCGAGCGCTCGCTGGAACTGGCAGTCGGCGTACTCGAAACGTCCTTCGACGGCCGTCAGGCGGGCGCGCCCGAGTTCGACCACGGCGCCTGGCCAACGGCACGTCAGGTGTGGTGTCAGCGCCTCGAGTTCGCCGATCAGGGCGCGTGCGCGGTCGGGTCGTCCGGCGGCGACATGGGCCTCGATCCCAATCCCCGCCCAGGGAACGATGCACGGCTCCCGCCAGCCGGTTTGCTCTGCGACACCGGCAGCATGGAGCATCTTCTCGGACGCTTCTCCGGGCTCGCCGACAGCCAGGAGCCGTGAGGCGTCAAGCAGATCCACTCGCATCGCGATCGGCGCGTAGTACCGCGGCGGCATCGCGATCAGGAACGAGCGCAACGCGTCGATGTGCGGGGCGGCGTCCTCGTCTCGGCCGAGATCGGCGAGAAGCACGGCCAGCGCGAGGTCGCTCCATGGCGCGAGAGGCAGGTCGGTGAGGGCGAGAGCGCCGCGCACCAGTTCGAGCGCCTCCCCTGGCCGGCCCAGGCGGTGCATGGTGTCCGCGTAGGAGATCGCCAGCACGTTGATCAAGAGCGGCGCGCCACTGTCGACGGCTCGCGCGAACTCGCGCTCGAATACCCTCGTCGCACCCGCGAAGTCTTCGATCATTTTGAAGACGTTGATCGCGTGAACGGCGGACCCCCAACCCCAGCCGTCGTCGTTGCTCTCGCGCTGATGCTCCTCGAGCGCCCCGCCCGCGAACAGCTCGGCGCTCGACGGGTCGCCACCCATCGCCAGGAGATAGGCATGGAAGGTCTCGAGCGGCCGGCGCGTAGCGACCTCCTCGCGCGGAAGGATGGCCAGCGCCCGCGAGACGATCGCCAGGGCGCTCGGCACGGGCGAGACGACGTGGCACGTGAACGCGGCGTCGGCAAGGATCGCGATCTCCACCGCCGAGTTGGCGAGGGCGGCTGCGTCGGCCGCTGACTCGTAGAGCTGCTCGGCCTCAGACGGACGGCCCGCCATCATCGCTGTGCGTGCCTGCAGCGCGAGCGCGCGCGCTCGAATCGCTGGATCCCGATCGTCCCGGGTGAGCAGCCCGCATGTCTGGCTTACTGCGTCGACCAGGCCCCGTGCGGCGAGTGTAGACGCGTAGTCCAGGAGGAGCTCATCTGAAGCCGCGTCCTCGGCGAGCCTAACAGCGTCTCCGAGATGCGCCGACGCGGCCTCGAGCGCGCCCTGCGCCAGCGCTGCTCGACCGGCACGCGTACACGCGTCCACCGCATCCGGGTCGCCGACGAGCCCAGCGGCGACGGCATGCTCAGCGGCCATCGCGTCCGATTCGCCACGGTCGAGCAGTAGTCGGAACGCCTCGCCGTGGCGCCGCTCGCGCTGCGATAGCGGCTGGGCGTCCAGCAGTGCCTGTACGAACAGCGGATGCACGAACCCTGCCCCGCCACTGCCGAGATCCTCCAGCAGGTGGGCGCGCACGAGACGGTGGTGGGCGAGCTCGGTACGCGCGTCGTCGAGGCCGGCGAGGGCTCCGGCGAGTGACGAGCGGAAGCGCACGCCCAGGGTCGCGGCCGCCTGCATGTAGGCGAGTGCGTCGCCGTCGACACCGGCGAAGCGCTCTAGCAACAAGGACGGTCCAAACTTGTCAGCCGCCGAGGTCGGCGGCAGTGAGCCGCCGCCGCCCAGCATTCGCGCGGCCTCGGCGAGCAGCAGTGGTGTTCCGGCGCATGCTCGCCACACACGGTCGCAGTCGTCTTCGTCCAGCTGGTGCTCCACCAGGCGTCGAATCAGCGCGATCGACGCGTCACGACTCAGCGGTTCGAGCCCCAGCATGCGCGCCTGGCCGCCGCCGACGAGCTCTTGCGCCACGGCCTCGGCGCCCTCTGGCTCAGGCCTCAGGGTGCCGACCACGAGAATCCGCGTATCTCTGACGCGGCGGGCGAGGAAGCCGAGCAGCACGAGCGAGTCGGGATCGGCCCAGTGCAGGTCATCGAGCGCCAGCAGCAGTGGCGAGTCGTCAGCTACGCCAGCCAACCAGCGGAACATCCTGTACATGCGCGCCGACGGATCGCCCAGGCGTTGCAGCTCTACCACGTCGTCGACATCGGAGCCGCCGAGCGAGACGAGCGCCTGGCCGATCAGGCCAAAGGGAAGCCCCGACTCCATCGGGCTGCCAACCGCCGAGCCGACTCTGACGCCAGCCGCTGACGCCGCGCGCATGGCCCTGCGAATCAGCGAGGTCTTGCCGATGCCGGCGGCGCCAATGAGCAACATGACTTGACCGCGGCCGGCGCAGACGGCTTCGAGCGCATCGGCGATCGCGTCGAGCGCGACGTCGCGCTCCAGCAGCTCCCCGTCGCTCGCGTGACCGACCCGCGCCCCCGCTTCCACCAAATGCCCCCGTTGCCATGGATATAGAAAACGCCCGGCGAGGCCTGCGCGTTCCGCCTCGGCGAGCGGCCCCATTCTCCGACCGCCTTCGGCCAGGCTTGTGTCGATTTTGTAACGGTAGGCGCCGGCTTGCACTCACCCCGCCAGCAGCGGCAAGAGCGCCTGCAGCTTGACCTCCGTCTCGGCGAGCTCTCGCGCGGGATCGGAGTCGCGCACGAGGCCGTTGCCGGCGTAGCAGCGGGCGACGTTCCCGTGCAGCAGCGCACAGCGCAGCGCGACGCAGAATTCGCCGTCGCCGGTGGCGTCGGTCCAACCGACGGGTCCGGTGTACCAGCCGCGGTCGAGACCCTCGAGCGCAGGGATGAGCTTCGCTGCGGCGTCGCGCGGCTCGCCGCCGACGGCGGGTGTGGGGTGCATCAGGCCCGCGAGCTCGAGCGCGTCCATCGGCGCTATGAGCTGCGCGCGGATCGGCGTGCCGAGGTGCTGGATGTTGGCGATCGTGACGAGCTCCGGCTCCCGCGCGGCGGTGACCCAGACGGCGTGTGGGCGCAGCGTGCGCTCGATCCGTCGCGCGACGATCGCGTGCTCCTCGCGGTAGCTCTCGTTGCGCAGCAGCTGCTCGCCGAGGTGCGCGTCGACCGCAGGGTCGGCGCTGCGGCGCGTCGAGCCGGCGAGCGCGAGCGTGCTCACGCGGTGGCCTTCGCGTCGCACGAGCAGCTCGGGGCTGGCGGCGATCAGCGTCGCGTCGCCGTACCCGACGCAGAACACGAAGCACGACGGGAACTCCTCTCGCAGAACGCCGAACAGCGCGGCTGGATCGTACGGCGCGGGTGCGTGAACCTGGACTTCACGCGCGAGCACGATCTTCTCCAGCTCGCCTGCGCGGATCAGCTGGGCAGCGTGAGCGACGGCGTGCTCGTAGTGCTCGGGCGGCATCGCACTTGACACCTGGAAGCGACCGGTGGGCGCTGGATCGAGCAGGGGCAGCGAGCTGATGCGCAGCTCTGACAGCCTCTGTTCGAGGTGAGCAAGCAGCTCCTCGGGGACGTCGTCGGGATGCGCGAGGGCTGCGAGCGTGAGCCGCACGATCGACACACCGCCGCGCTGCAGGCGCGTGAGGGCGAGCTGCGGCACGGTCAGCGACGCCGGCTCGAATCCCCGCCAATGAGGGGCGCCGCCGCCGTCTGGAGCGAAGGCGAATCCGCCGACCGCCACCGGGCCGCCACCGGCGAGCTCCTCTGCGGGATCGGCGATCGCAGCGGCCGTCAGCGTGCGCCAGCGCTCGGCGACGCTCTGAAAGCGCGACGGGCCGCTGGCCTGCAGGCTGGTCGCCTCGCCGAGTCCCGCCACGGCGGCGTGAGCGCGCTCGGGCTGCTCGAACACGAACCAGCGCTCACCGGGGCGCCGTGAGGCGCAGACGACAGCCGACGGATCGACATCGTCGGCGACCCGCAGCGAGATCGTTGCGAGCACCTGCCCTCCGCTGCGCCGGGCGCGACGGACGGCGAGCGTCAGCCGCGACGCGAGCAGCGCGCGGTCGTGCTCGTTGAGGGCAAACGGTTGATCGGCGGCGTCGACCTTGACATCTGGCGGGGCTGCATGCTTATCCCGCGAAATGCCGTCGCTGCGACCCACGCCGACCTTAGGTCTCGCTGCGCCCCCGCGAGATCGCGATCTCGCCGGTGCGCATCATCTCGATCAGCCCGAACGGCCGCACCATTGTCTCGAACGCCTCGATCTTGTCGGTGGTGCCGGTCACCTCGACGATGACTGCGCGCTTGGTGACGTCGACGACCTTGCCGCGGAAGATCTCGGCGATCTGCATCAGCTCACCGCGCTGGACGCCATCGGCTGAGACCTTGAATAGCGCGAGCTCGCGGGCGACCGTGTCCGCCGGCTCGAGATCGCGGATCTTGAGGACGTTGATGAGCTTGTGCAACTGCTTGGTGACCTGGTCGATCGGGTGCAGCGCACCATCGACGGTGAGCGTCACGCGCGAAATCTGATCGTCCTCGGTGGGGCCGACGGTGAGCGTGTCGATGTTGAAGCCGCGACGGGCGAACAGCCCGGCGATGCGTGTGAGCACGCCTGACTTGTTTTCAACGAGGATCGACAGCACGTGCTTGCGCCCGGTGCGCAAGTTCGTGGAGGCTTCGAGCTCCTCGAGGCTGAGCGGCTCCTTGGTTCCCGGTTCACCCATGACGGGGGTCACCTCGAACCGGCATCCGGCCGGCTCGTCTGTTTGGAACGCCCGCCCTCCGGGCGCTCGTGAGCGGATGAGAATGCAAGCATCCTCATCACCCCACCATCTCGCGCGCGGCCTGCCCGGCAGGGATCATCGGGTAGGTGTTCTCCTCGCGGGTGACGCGCACGTCGACGAGGACGGGGCCCTCGGTGGCGATGGCGCGCTTCATGTCCTCGACGAGCGTGCTCTTGTCGGAGAAGCGCATGCCGGTCACGCCGTAGGCCTCGGCGAGCTTCACGAAGTCGGGGAACTCGCCCATGTCGACGTGGCTGTATTTGCCGTCCCAGAACAGCTCCTGCCACTGACGGACCATGCCGAGATAGCCGTTGTTCATGATGAACACCTTGATCGGGATCTCGTTCTGCGCACACGTGGCGAGCTCCTGCGCGTTCATCTGCACAGAACCGTCGCCGGCGACGCAGCAGACCACTCGGTCGGGGCAGCCGACGGCTGCGCCCATCGCAGCGGGCAGCCCGAAGCCCATCGTGCCGAGCCCGCCCGAGTTGATCCAGCGACGCGGCGCGGGGAAGTCGTAGAACTGCGCCGTCCACATCTGGTGCTGGCCGACGTCGCTCGTGATGATGGCCTCGCCGCCGGTGGCCTCGTACAGCGCCTGGATCATGTACTGCGGCTTGATCTCGGCGTCGGTGGTGTCCTCGTAGGCGAGCGGGTACTTGGCTTTCCAGCCGTCGATCCTGTTCCACCACGCGTCCAGGCGCGCGGGGTCGGCGCCGATTGCGCGGTACTCGATGACGAGCTTGGCGAGCACGTTCTTGGCGTCGCCGACGATCGGGATGTGCGCGGGCACGTTCTTGGAGATCTCCGCGGGGTCGACGTCGATGTGGATGAACTTGGCGCGCGGCGCGAACTCGGAGAGCTTGCCGGTGATGCGGTCGTCGAAGCGGGCGCCGACGGCGCAGATCAGATCGGCCTCGTCCATCGCGTAGTTGGCGGCCCTGGTGCCGTGCATGCCGAGCATCCCCAGCCACTGCGGGTGCGGCGCCGGGAAGGCTCCGAGTCCCATCAGCGTGCAGGTGACGGGGAAGCGATCGGCGGTGGCGAACTCGATCAGCTCGGCGGACGCGTTCGCGTTGACGACGCCGCCGCCGGCGTAGATCACGGGGCGCTGCGCGGCTGCGAGCGCCTTTGCGGCCTGGCGGATCTGCTTCTGGTTGCCGTCGATCTTCGGCTGGTAGCCCGGCAGACGCAGGTCGGTGACGGGCTCGTAGTCGATCTCCGCCCGGGACAAGTCCTGCGGTATGTCCACCAGCACCGGTCCCGGACGCCCGCTGCGCGCGATGTGAAACGCCTCGTGGATCGCGCGCGGCAGCTCCTGCGGGTGCTGGATCATGAACGAGTGCTTGACCACCGGCATCGTGATGCCGATCGTGTCGGCCTCCTGGAAGCCGTCTGTTCCGAGCAGCTCGGTGCGCACCTGGCCGGTGATGAACACGACCGGCACAGAGTCCATCATGGCGTCTGTGATCGGCGTCAGCAGGTTGGTGGCGCCGGGGCCGCTGGTGGCGAACGACACGCCGACCTTGCCGGTGGCCTTGGCGTAGCCCTCGGCGGCGTGCCCGCCGCCGGCCTCGTGGCGGACGAGGATGTGACGGATGCCGCCGTTGAC
This sequence comes from uncultured Solirubrobacteraceae bacterium, assembly GCA_963737025.1. Lineage (GTDB taxonomy): Bacteria > Actinomycetota > Thermoleophilia > Solirubrobacterales > Solirubrobacteraceae > Palsa-744. Next base: position 113,479 of record CAVTRA010000002.1, on the reverse strand, counting down.
GAACGCGTCGTAGGTGGGCAGATTGGCGCCTCCGGGCAGCCCGAAGACAACGTCCACGCCCTCCGCCTTCAAACATTCCATCAACGCATCAACCGCGCGCATTCGTCGCCTCCCTTCGTTTTATTATTGGTGAAGAGGGGCCCGGCTGGCCGGCCTGCGGCCGACTGCGCCACCCTCTATAGGCAAAAAACCAGTGTACCAGCGGGTTTCAGCGCGGACCCGTGCACGTTTACGCCCGGCTCCGAGGGGTCGCTGGCCAAGCCAGGCAAGGACGCAGACTGGCGCCGTGCCAGCGATCGCTAGGAGGAGCCGATCGCTATCCCGATTGCCAGCACGATCGCACCGCCGACGGTGACGACGAGCAGCGAGGAACGCATGGAGACCTCGAGAAAGCGTTTGCGCACCCAGGCGATGGCGAAGAGCTCGAAGGCGACGACGCAGCCTGCCACGAGCAGCGCTTTGTGGACGTTGGAGATCAGGAAGGGCAGCGTGTGGAAGATGCCGCCGAGCGTGGTCATGGCGCCAGTGATGGAACCGCGCACGACGGCGGAGCCGCGCCCGGTCTGCTCGCCGGTGTCCGACAGCGCCTCGGACCAGCCCATGCTGACCCCCGCGCCGAGGGCGACGGCGAGGCCCACGCGCAATGCGGTGGCGGAGCTGGAGTAGATCGCCGCGGCGAAGATCGGCGCGAGCGAGGAGACGGTGCCGTCGATCATGCCGACGAGCGCCGGCTGCACGACGCGCAGCACGAAGTCGCGCTCGTCGTCGAATCCGGCCCGGTGGATCCAGCGGGCGAGCAGGCTGTTGTGCGGTGGGGGTGCTATTGGCGAGGCATGCGGTGTCTTGACGTCGGTGCCCATGGCACTGACAGGGTATGCGCAAGCGGCGGTTAGGGCAGCCGAATTTCGCTTAGGGCAGCCGAAATCAGCGCGAGGGCGCGGCGGGCGCGCGTTCCATTGCTTCGGACGCGAGCACGACGTCGGGGAACTCGAGCTCGGTGCCGCAGCGGGTGCACAGCGCGTCGTAGATCTTGGTCACGCGGCCGCACTTGGGGCACTGGCGGCGCAGCTCGTTGCGCTCCGAGCGGTAGGCGGCGGCGGCGAACAGGCCGATGAAGGGGACGGCGCCGGAGATCAGGAACCAGAGGAAGAACGAACTGCCCTTGTACTTGCCGACGATCCCACCCGAGAGCCCGAAGCAGGTGGCGATGACGATGTAGGCCATGGTGGCGCGCTCAGAGCAGGACGCGCACGGCCCAGATGATCGCGACGATCGCGAGGATCAGAGCGACGGTGCCGGCGACCGCTACGGCGATGCCGACGACGATCTTCAAGACGATGTAGCCCGCGATGAGGACTACGAGGCCGGCGAGAACGGTCTTGCCGATGGAACGGGAGCTGGCGGAAGACTCATTCATTTCGATCCAGCAGGATGGTAGCGCGAGCGGCGGCCGTGCAACGCCGACTGCGACGGTGTTGCGGCCGGACAGGAACTCCTACCCCTGCCCGGCCGCTCCACCAAGAACGTCGGCCGAGGGAAGCCGACGCTGGTCGCTGCGGAGGGATCAACTACATGCGACCTAGCCGACGGACCACACCTATCGGTGCGGTGCCCCGCGGGCGATCCTTGCCGAGGAGATATCGACGTTGTTGCTGCCGGCACGCCGGCGCCCCGCACCGTGCCCCATGCTCGCGAGCTGGTAGCGGCGGATACGCGGCCCGTTGTGCACTGGATCCACCGTTTCCTCGGGCAGCAGGATGAACCGCCGAGGAGATGAAACGCTTGCGTTGGCTGCTGAACGGTTCATGACAGGCATATTGGCGCGGCGGGCGCGTTTTGCCTTTGGCCCGAAGTCCAAAATGTGGCTTGGAGCGCTCTGCTAACTGCCGAGCTGCTGGTGAACGAGCCGTGCGACCTCGGTGCCGTCGGCGCGGCCGTTGGTCTCGCGCATGACGTACCCGACGATCGGACCGATCGCCTTGGCGTTGCCCTCGCGCACGCGCGCGGCCGCGTCCGCGTTGGCCTCGAGCGCGGATGCGACGATCCCGGCGAGCTCGTCATCGCCGCCGATCGCGGCGAGGCCCTCTGCCTGGACGATCGCATGCGGGTCGCCGCCGTCGACGACGAGCGCGTCGAGCACCTGGCGCCCGGCGCCGACGCTGATCTGCTTGGAGGCCACCATCCCGGCCAGCTCGGCAAGCGCCCGAGGGGTGACCTTTGCCTCCGCGGGGTCGCCGTCGTCGAGCCGTCCTGCCAACTCGACGGTGACCCAGTTCGCGAGGGTCTGTGCTGACACATCCACCTGAACGGCGAGCGCGGCCTCGAAGAAGTCGGCGAGGCCGGCGCGGAACGCGAGCTGCTGTGCGCTCTGGGGGCTGAGCGTGAGCTCGCGCTGGAAGCGCGCGGCGCGATCGGCGGGCAGCTCGGTCATGTCGGCACGCGCGGCGTCGAGCATCTGCTGGCTGATGGCGACGGGCAGCAGGTCGGGCTCGGGGAAGTAGCGATAGTCGTGCGCTTCCTCCTTGGAGCGCAGCGAGGTGATGGCGGCGGAGGCGGGGTCGAAGTGCAGCGTCTCCTGCTCGACGGTCCCCCCCGCCTGCAGGATCTTCTCCTGGCGTGCGATCTCGGCTCTGATGCCGCGCTCGATGAAGCGGAAGGAGTTCATGTTCTTGAGCTCGGTCTTGACGCCGAGCTCCGAGCTGCCGGCGGGCCGCAGCGAGATGTTGGCGTCGCAGCGGAGCGAGCCCTCCTCCATGTTGACGTCCGAGACGCCCAGCTGGCGCAGCGTGGAGCGCAGCAGCTTGAGCCAGTCGCTGGCCTGCTCGGGCGAGCGAACGTCGGGCTCGGTGACGATCTCGGCGAGCGGCGTGCCGCCGCGGTTGAAGTCGACGATGCTTGCGTCGGAGCCGTGGATGCGTCCGCTGGAGCCGATGTGGATCAGCTTGGCGGCGTCCTCCTCGAGGTGCACGCGATGGATGCGCACCTCGCCGAGCGCGCCGCCGCGACAGAGGGGCTCGTCGTACTGGGAGATCTGGTAGCCCTTGGGCAGATCGGGATAGAAGTAGTTCTTGCGGTGGAAGATCGAGCGCGGCGCGAGCTCGGAGCCGAGCGCGAGGCCGATCATCAGGCCGAAGTGCACGGCGCGGGCGTTGGCGACGGGCAGGCTGCCGGGAAGCCCGAGGCAGACGGGGCAGGTGTGCGTGTTGGGGGGATCGCCGAACGACAGCTCACAGCCGCAGAACATCTTCGTGCGGGTTGCCAGTTGCACGTGGATCTCCAGCCCGATGACGGGTTCGTAGACGACATCTACAGAAGAGCCGCCTGCCTGTGCCCCAGAGGGTTCCGGCGGCTGGGGCGGCGTTTGCTGCGGCTCAGACACGGGCGGGTGTCCCGTCGAAGCCGATGCTCTGCTCGAGCGCGTAGGCGGCGTCGAGCAGACGGTTCTCGCTGAACGCGGGTCCGGCGATCTGCAGGCCGACGGGCAGCCCGGCGGAAAGCCCGCAGGGGATCGAGATCGCGGGGATGCCGGCGAGCGACATCGGCACGGTGCAGTAGTCGTTGAGGTACATGGCGAGCGGGTCGGCGGTCTTCTCGCCGAGCTTGAACGCCACGCTGGGAGCGGTCGGCGTGACGATCAGCTCGACCTGCTCGAAGGCCGCGCGGAAGTCCTCGGCGATCTTCGTGCGCACGCGCTGAGCGCGACCGTAGTAGGCCTCGTAGTAGCCGGAGGAGAGCGCGTAGGTGCCGAGCATGATGCGTCGCTTGACCTCGGGGCCGAAGCCGTCGTGGCGAGTGCGGGTGTACATGTCGAGCAGGTCCGTGGCGTTCTCGGCGCGCAGCCCGTAGCGCACGCCGTCGAAGCGCGCGAGGTTGGACGAGGCCTCGGCGGGGGCGAGCACGTAGTACGCAGACAGCGCGTGCGGCGCGTGCGGGAGCTCGACCTCGCGCACCTCGGCCCCGAGCTCGCGCGCGCGCTCGAGCGCCGTGTGGAACGCGTCGAGCACGCCCGCTTCGATGCCCTCGCCGCTGAGCTCCTGAGGCACGCCGAGGCGCACCCCGTCGAGGCGCTCGGCGCTGGGCAGCTCGATTTCGTGCGGGAACTGCAGCGAGGTCGCGTCGAAGGGATCCTGTCCGACCATGTGGCGCAGCAGCAGTGCTGCGTCGCGCACGTCGCGCGTGATCGGCCCGGCCTGGTCGAGCGAGGAGGCAAACGCGATCATGCCGTAGCGGGAGACCGAGCCGTAGGTGGGTTTGAGCCCGACGATGCCGCACAACGCCGCGGGCTGGCGGATCGAGCCGCCGGTGTCAGTGCCGAGCGCCCACGGGACGAGCCCGGCGGCGACCGCTGCGGCGCTACCGCCGGAGGAGCCGCCGGGCACGCGGGCGCGATCCCACGGGTTGCGTACGGCGCCGAACGCGGAGTTCTCGTTGGAGGAGCCCATGGCGAACTCGTCCTGGTTGGTCTTCGCGAGCAGCGTGGCGCCGGCGTCGTATAGCCGCTGGACGACGCTCGCGGTGTAGGGCGGCAGGTAGCCCTCGAGGATCCGCGAGCCCGACTGGCTGGGCACGCCCTCGGTGCAGAACAGGTCCTTGACGGCCAGCGGCACACCGCCGAGCGGCATGCTCGCGGGCGCGCCGGCGGACGGAGCGTCCGCGGCGACCCAGGTGAAGCAGTTGAGACCGTCGGCGCCCGCCGCGCGGTCGGCCGCCGCTCGTCCTCGGTAGGCGTCGAACAGCTCCGCCGCGGACAGCGAGCCCGTGGCGATCGCGTCCGCCGCCCGCGCGGCCGACAGCTCCAGCACCTCGGCGGTGCTCATGCTTGTGGGCTTGGGACGAGGAAGCCGCCGTCGGCGACCGCTGGCGCCTGGCTGAGTGCGAGCTCCTGCGGCAGGCAGGGACGCGGCTCGTCGGCACGCAGCGCACCGGTGATCTCGACGACGTGGGAGGTCGGCGGGACGTCGTGCAGGTCGAGCTCGCCGATCCGCGCGACGTGGTCGAGCACGGCGGAGAGCTCGCGCGCCATCGGCTCGATCTCATCCTCGCCGAGCGCGAGCCGCGCAAGCTGCGCCACGTGCAGAACCTCGTCGCGTCCGATCACAGTGCGCGCATTCTATGGGCGCCCGCTCGCGCCAGCGCGGGCGCGGAGCCGGGCTCTAGGGCCGCGGACGCGGCTCGGGCCGCATGGGCCGATACATCGACGGCCGTTCGTCGCGCAGCGCCTGCCAGGCGCCGAGCAGGATCGCGAGGGCGCCGGCGAGCGCGAGCCACACGCCGATGCAGACGCCGCTCGCGTGGTCGGGGCGCTCGAACACCCTGACGATGGCGGCGATCACCGCGAGCAGCCCGAGCGCGACGCACCACACGGCTGTGGAGACGGGGAGCGCTGGGCTGCGCTCGGTGAGCGCGCTGATCGACCATCGCGAGCGCCGCGCACACCGCGGCGAGCAGCAGCACGACGGCGGGGCCGAACGTGTCCCACGCGTCGAGGTTGCCGATCGGCGTTTCATACGAGCGCACGAACAGCGACACGATCACGCAGATCGCGCCGGCGAGGGCCAGCAGCTCGCCGAAGCGAAGTCGCCTCAGGCCCCCGCGCGCGCCGCTCACACCATGTCCTGGTCGACTTCGCCGAGCAGCGTCTCGAGCTCGGCCTGGTAGCGCGCGGCCTGCAGCGTGTTGCGCAGCAGCAGCGCGATCGTCATCGGACCGACGCCGCCGGGCACGGGTGTGATCGCGGAGGCGACCTCGGAGACGGCGGCGAAGTCGACGTCGCCGACGAGGCCGCTGTTGTTGCCGGCCTCCTCGGGCGTGAGCCGGTTCATGCCGACGTCGATCACGACGGCGCCGGGCTCGCACGAAGTCCCGCTGCACCAGTCGCGCTCGCCCGACGGCGGCGATCAGCACGTCGGCGCGCGCGCACACCTCGCGCAGGTCGCGCGTGCGCGAATGGCAGGTGGTGACTGTGGCGTTCGCGCGCGAGCAGCATCTGGGCCATCGGCTTGCCGAACAGGTTCGAGCGGCCGATGACGACCGCCTCGGCGCCTTCGAGCTCGACGCCGGTGTCGTCGAGCATCTCCATCACCCCGGACGGTGTGGCGCGGGCGCAGGCCGGGACGCCCGAGCGACAGCAGCCCGGCGTTGATCGGGGTCAGCCCGTCGACGTCCTTGTCGGGGCTGATGATCGCGGTCAGCGCCGGCCCGTCGAGTTGCTCGGGAACGGGCAGCTGCAGCAGCACGCCGCTGACGGCGCGATCGCTGTTGAGGCGTTCGAGCTCTTCGGCTACCTGCTCGAAGGACGCGTCGGCGGGCAGGCGCCGGTCGAAGGGCACCATGCCGACCTCGACGCACGCGCGCTGCTTGCCGGCGACATACACAGCCGAGGCGGGGTCATCGCCGACGAGCACGGTCGCGAGACCCGGCGGGCGGCCGACTTCGCGCGTGAACACCTCGACGTCGCGAGCGACGTCGGCGCGCACTCGAGCGGCGATCGCCCTGCCGTCGATGATCGTTGCGCTCATGAGCAGATGCTATGCGTTTGCAGCGAGAAAGGAACGCGCGCGTCAGCGCCGGCTGACGGGCGCGTACTCGGCCATGAGCTTGCGCTCGGAGCCGTCGTCGGCGAAACGCACGACGATCACGCCCCCGGGCTCGACGCCCGGTGACGACGCCGTCGCCGAACGCGGCATGCACGACGTCCTCGCCGAGGCGGAACTGGGTCGCCAGCGACACGCCTGCCCGCGCCTCGCCCACCGCCGCGCGCTCGCTGCCGGCGGCGCTGCCCCAGCTGCTCGGGCCGGAGCCGCGGCGCGCCGTCACGCGTGAGCCCGCCGCCGCCTGCGGACCAGCCGGCGCCGGGGCGAAACGCGCTCTGCAGGGGCTCCTCCAGCAGGTCGCTGGGAATCTCGTCCAGGAAGCGGCTGCGCATGCCGTAGCTCTGCGCGCCGAAAACCGCCCGCCGGCGCGCGTGGGTGAGGTAGAGCCGGCGCATGGCGCGCGTGATGCCGACGTAGAAGAGCCGGCGCTCCTCCTCGAGGCCGCCCTCCTCGATCGCGCGCGAGTGCGGGAACACGCCGTCCTCGCAGCCGGCGATGAACACCGTCGGGTACTCGAGCCCCTTGGCGTTGTGCAGCGTCATCAGCGTCACGAGGCCCTCTCGTCGCTGCGGCTGTCCGCGTCGGCGACGAGCGCGACCTCCTGCAGGTAGGCGGCGAGCGTGTCCTGCCCCTCGCGCGGCGGCTGCGCGTCGAACGTGCGCGCGCCCTCGACCAGCTGCTCGAGGTTCTCGATGCGCCCCTGGGACTCGATCGTGCGCTCGGCCTCGAGCGCCTCGATATAGCCGGTCTGCGAGAGCAGCGCCTCGAGCAGGTCGCCGACGGGCACGCTCTCGGCCCGCCTCGCCGTCGCCGTCCGTGGCGCCGCCGGCGCTTCGGCTCGTGCCGAGCGGAGCCATGCCCGCGAGGCTGCGCAGCTCCTCCATCGTGTCCATGAAGCGCCCGAGCGCCTTGACCGCCGCGGAGCCGAGCCCGGGGACCTGCTCGGGCTGCGCGGCGGCCTCCCACACGGGGATGCCGAGCGCGTCGGCGTGCGCGAGCACGCGCGCGAGCGAGGTCTGCCCGATTCCGCGCCGCGGCGAGTTGACCACGCGCGTGAAGCTGACGACGTCGGCGGGTTGGCGATCAGCGACAGATAGGCGATCGCGTCCTTGATCTCGGCGCGTTCGAAGAACTTGGTGCCGCCGATCACCTGGTAGGCGATGTCCTGGCGCGTGAGCGCTTCCTCGAGCACCCGCGACAGCGCGTTGGTGCGGTAGAGCACCGCGATCTCCGCGCGCGAGGCGCCCTCGTCGATCAGGCGCTGGATCTCGCCGACGACGAAGCGCGCCTCGGCGTACTCGTCGTCGAGCACGCGCAGCTGGATCTGCTCGCCCTGTCCCAGTTCGCTCCACAGCCGCTTGGCGATGCCGCCGCGGTTGTTCGCGATGACGGCGTTGGCGGCGCGCAGGATCGTCTCGGTCGAGCGGTAGTTCTGCTCGAGCTTGACCACGCGCGCGTCGGGGAAGTCCTCCTAGAAGTCGAGGATGTTGCGAATGTCGGCTCGGCGGAAGCTATAGATCGACTGCGCAGTCGTCGCCGACAACCGCCAGGTTGCGGTGCCCCATCGGGCCCGCATAGGTCGGCCGGTCCCCGGGCTGAGCGTCGCCGCGCTGCGGCGGGCGCCCGCCGCCGACGAGCAGCTGCAGCATCCGGTACTGCGCGTGGTTGGTGTCCTGGTACTCGTCGACGAGCACGTGGCGGAAGGTGTCGCGGTAGCGCTCGCGGACGTCCTCGAACAGCTCCAGCAGGTTGACGTGCGGAACAGCAGGTCGTCGAAGTCCATCGCGTTCATGCGGTGCAGGTCGCGCTCGTAGATGTCGTAGACGTCGGCGACCATCTCCTCGAACTGCGAGCCGACGCGCTGGCGATAGGCGGCGGCGTCGATCAGCTGGTTCTTGGCGGCGGAGATCTGGTTGTGGATGCGCCGCCGGCGTGAAGCGCTTGGGGTCCACGCCGACCGCGTCGGCCGAGCGCTTGGTCAGCCGGCGCGCGTCGGCCTGGTCGTAGATCGTGAACTGGCGCGTGTAGCCGAGCCGCTGCGCCTCGGCGCGCAGGATGCGCGCGCAGGCGGCGTGGAAGGTCATCACCCACATGCCGCGCGTGCCGTGGCCGAGCAGTCGCTCGACGCGCTCGCGCATCTCGCTGGCGGCCTTGTTGGTGAACGTGATCGCGAGGATCTCCCCCGCCTGCGCCTGGTCGGTGTAGATCAGGAACGCGATCCGGTGCGCCAGCACGCGCGTCTTGCCGCTGCCGGCGCCGGCGAGGATCAGCAGCGGCCCCTCGCCGTGCGTGACGGCCTCGCGCTGGGGCTCGTTGAGGTCCTCCAGCAGCTCCTGGAGGTGCGCGGCGTGGGGGTTCTCGGGCATCGAACTCCAGCATAGATGCGCGCTCGGCGGGCCGCGGCGTCGGCTGCCGGCGTGAGCGCGCGCCGACGCGCGGCTCGAGCGCCGCCGGGCGCAGCGCGTCTCAGCCGCCGGCTGGGTCCGCGCACGCGTGCGCAGCGGCCTGACCTCGGCGATCGTGCTCGGGCTCGTCGTCGGAGAGCTCGGCGAGCGTCCGTTCGAGCGCGACGATGCGGCTGGAGAGCGCCTGGATCGCCTCGGCGATCGGGTCGGGCAGGTGGATCCAGTCGGCGTCCGGGCCCTCGACGCGGCGGCCGTCGACGCGCACCGGGTGGCCCGGGTTGCCGACGACGGTCGAGTTCGGCGGGCACGTCGGTGATGACGACGCTGTTGGCGCCGATCTTGGCGCCGTGGCCGATCGTGATCGGCCCGAGCAGCTTCGCGCCGGAGCCGATCGTGACGTTGTCCTGCACGGTCGGATGGCGCTTGCCGGTGGCGAAGCCGGTGCCGCCGAGCGTCACGCCCTGGTAGAGCGTCACGTCGTTGCCGATGTCGGCGGTCTCGCCGATCACGACGCCGGCGCCGTGGTCGATGAACAGGCCCTGCGCCGATCCGCGCGGCGGGATGGATCTCGATGCCGGTGAGCGCGCGCGTGAGCATCGAGATCGCGCGCGGCAGGAGCGGCACGCCCGCGAGCCTGCAGCGCGTGCGCGACGCGGTAGGCGAGCAGCGCGTGGATGCCGGGCCAGGTGGCGAGGATCTCGGCCGGCGAGACGCCGCGCGCCGCCGGATCGCGGTCGCGCGCCGCCAGCACGTCGCGACGCAGCTCCTTGGCCACCCGTGCGAACGCGCTCGAAGCCGGCCATGGCAACAGCGTAGCGGGCAGATCCCGAGCGCGCTCGCGCACGCGACGGCCTGCCTGCGGAGCCGGGCTCAGGGCGCGAAGAAGGCCTGCGAGACGTAGCGCTCGCCGGAGTCGGGCATGATCGACGACGATCCGCTTGCCCCCGGACTCGGGGCGCGCGGCGACCTGCAGCGGCGGCCCACAGCGCGGCGCCGCAGGAGATGCCCGCGAGCAGGCCCGCGCGCTTGGCGCAGCTCCACGCGGTCTGGATCGCGTCGTCGTCGCTGACGGCGATCACCTCGTCGAGCAGCTCGCGGTTGAGCACCGGCGGCACGAAGCCGGCGCCGATGCCCTGGATGCGGTGCGGGCCCGGCGCGCCGCCGGACAGCACCGCCGAGCCGCGCGGCTCGACCGCCACGACCCGCAGATCCGGGTTGGCGTGCTCGCGCAGGTACTCGCCGACGCCGGTGATCGTGCCGCCGGTGCCGACGCCCGCGACGAGCACGTCGACGCGCCCGTCGAGCGCGCGCTCGATCTCCGGTCCGGTCGTGCGCCGGTGGACCTCCGGGTTGGCGGGGTTGGAGAACTGGTCGGGCAGGAACACGTCGGCGCTCGCGCGCCATCGCGCGCGCCGCCGCGACCGCCTCGCCCATGCCGCCCAGCGACTCGGTGATCTCGACGCGCGCGCCGTACAGCCGCAGCAGGCTCTCGCGCTCGCGGCTCATCCCCTGCGGCAGCGTCAGCACGAGCTCGTAGCCCTTGGCCGCGCACACGAACGCGAGCGCGATCCCGGTGTTGCCGCTCGTCGCCTCGACGATCGTCGTGCGGCCCGGCTCGATCCGGCCTTCGGCCTCGGCCGCCTCGATCATCGCCACGCCGATGCGGTCCTTGACGCTGCCGCCCGGGTTGAACGCCTCGAGCTTCGCGAACAGCTCGACGCCGTTCTCCGCCGCGGGCGTGCCCTCGAGCATCCGCGGGAGCCCCACCAGCGGCGTGCCGCCCACCAGCTCCGCAATGTTGATCGGGATTTCAGACATCGGCCACGACAATAGTGGGCGACCGGCCGGCATCGCCGCCTGAGTGATACTGCGCAAGCGATGTCGCAGAAGAACATCGAGGTAATGCCCGTGCAGATCTACGCGGACGCCAGGCGGGCGCTCAGGGACGTGGGGCTGGCGGAGCAGGCCGCCCGGGCTGTCCTCCCGGATGACCCTGCGGGATACTCACCGCGGGATGTCCAAGGAGTCCGCGACCCCCGACCTCGTCGAGCTTTCCCACCGTCGCCTAGAGGCGGTGAACCGGCGGGACTTGGATGGCGTGATGAGCTTCTTCGCCGCTGACGCCGTATGGGACATGTCCCCTATCGAGATGGGGGTTCACAAGGGTCACGCTGCAATCCGCGCGGCACTCAGCAGTTGGTGGGAGACCTTCCCGGGGATCACATCTGAACTTGACGAGGTGCTCGACCTCGGCAGTGGCGTCGTGTTTCAGGTGGTCACGCAGCGTGGCAGCCTGGCTGGTAGCACCGGCGACATTCGTCAGCGCTCAGGGCGCATTGTCGTAGTCGTCGACGGTGTCGTCGAGCAGCTCACCTCCTACAACGACATCGACGAGGCCCGTGGCGCCGCCGAACGCCTTGCCGCGTCGCGCCTGTAGGCGATCTCGTACCTGACGGACGCGAGTTCGCGATGATCGATCCACACGCCTCAGCTAGGGGATGCTGAGGAAGAAGTCCTGGCGCACGGTGTGGCCCGGTGAGATGACCACTGACTTGGATTCCTTCGGGTGTACGCCGTTGATCGTGGCGTTCAGAAAAGTGCCCGTGATCGTGTAAGACCCGGGCGGCAGCGGGATTTCGTCGTGGTGCCCGCCAATGGAGCTCCGTGTCGCCACGACGGCCCCACTCGCGTTCATGACTTCCACCGTCCCCGCCCCGGGCGGCTCTGGTGGGCGCTTGCAGTCCGGGTCAGAGAAATGGACGAGAGGGCCCCCGTCGAGATAGAAGGCGCTAACGAGCTCGGTCGGCCCGGGCGTGATGACCGGCTCGTGCAATTCCGGGCCGTAATCCGCCGAGCCGAGGCAGGCGAGGTTGAGCCACACAGTCACCTTCGAGGAGCGGCCTCCGCGGGCCGGCGACTGGCGCTCGATGGCTGGACTTCGGGCCGTTCGGGCGCGGTGCCCTCCACGCGCAGCGCGCATTTGGCATGCGCGGCCCGTTACGAGCAACGGCCAGACTGAGCCCGGTAAGCCGGGGGACGTGACATGCGCCGCCCGTGCGCACCGGCTGGCCGGCATGCGCGCCCACCGCACCAAGAACAGCACCGCCACCCCCAGCAGTAACGCCGCACGTCCCATAGAGCGGAATGATATCGCTCGCAGGACATAAATACGGCTCTCGGAAAGCCGCTTTCTAGATGTGGTACGTCTGGGCACATTGGCTCTACGCTGCCACCTTCATGGGGTGCGCTGCAGTTTGCGCTGCAGTCGAGCCACCGGCCTGGCGGGCGAAGTACGCGTCGAGCAGGCTGACCGCCTGCACCTCATCGCCGGGCATCAGGTGGCCGTAGAGGTCGAACGTGATCGCGATGTTCGCGTGGCCCATGTAGGTGCTGAGCGTCTTGGCGTTGACGCCCGCAGCGATCGCGTAGGAGGCGTACACGTGCCGGCACTCGTGCATCGTAAGAACGGGCATCCCACGCGCCTCCCAGCGCTCGCGTGCGCGGCGCCCGGCACGCGCGACCCATGCTGGCCTGCCGAACACGTGCCAGTCGTCCTCGACGCCGAGCAGCAGCTCGTCTAGGTAGTCACGCAGAATCCCTGCGACCGGCACGTCTCGGCGTCCCTGGCGGCTCTTGGGCGAGATCTCGCCGTCGGACATGTCCCAGCCACGCCGCACGTGCAGAATGCCGGTGGCGAGGTCAATGTCCTCGCGGCGTAGCCCGATCAGCTCACCGCGCCGCAGACCGGCGTAGAGCGCCGTCGCCCACAGCGCGCGTTCGCCAGCGTCGAGCACGCCGATCATCGCCGCGGCGTCCTTCGCCAGCACCATCGGCTTCGCCTTGCTGCGCACCGCCGGCTTTTCGATGCCCACAGTCGGGTTCACGCGAACCTCGCCACGCGCGAGCGCACGCCTGAACAGCGCCTTGAGCGGCGTCAGAGCAGAGTCGATCGTGGCAGGCTCAAGCTCCTTCTTGACCAGCCCATCGATGAGCTTCTGCACGTCCTGCGTCGTGATCTCGCTCAGCCGCCTGTCGCCCAGGACTGGCGTCACGCGCAGGCGCAGGTTACGTTCGTAGCCACGGATCGCACCCGGCTTGTACGGATCGCCCGAGCGGTTCCGGATGTGGCCCGCACGTAGCCCATCGAGCCACTCGTCGATCGCGTTCTTCAACAGCTCGCCACGGTTAGCCGACAGCTCCCCGGCGCGCATCGACGCTTTCGCGTCCTCCCGCCACAGCCGCGCCGCAGTCCTGTTCGGGAATGTCTTGCTGAGTCGACGTTCAGCCTTCGCGTCCCACACCTGCGCTTGGAACGCCGGCTTGCAGTTACAGCGTCCGCCGGTCGGCTTCGAGCACGAGCGCGTGTGCTTCTCTGTGATACCTCTGCTGTTGCTCATCGAGACGTTCCTCTCGTTGGGCCACGCCCCCGGCTGTGCCTACAGCGCGGGGGCACTTTCGTCCCTGGCAATGTTCAGACTGCAGCGTCACGGCACCGACTGCTCAGCGTGCTCGTCTGCCCACCGCACGACCTCAGCCACCGGTACCAGCCGCATCCGGCCGCAGCGGAGCATGCGGATGGACGGCTGGACGTAGCGCTCGAAGCTGTCGAGGCTCATCGCAAGAGACGCCGCAGCCTCCTCGCGAGTCACTGCGACCCTCGGCACGGCCCCGATGAGAACGTTGCTGTTGTTCGGCGTGCTCATCGCGGACCCCGCGGACCCCAGGTGTCGTCGCCGTGGGATTCTTCATGCAGTTGCACGAGCACGAACTCCCGCTCGATGTCGCGCCGAAAGGCGGCGAGCTCGAGATCCTCGCCATCGGCCGGCCCGTCGTGCCCGTCGAGTGCACGGGCTTCGCTGTCGCGGCCGGCGGCGCGCACCTTCAGCGGCCCAGCGCTGGCGAAGCTCCTCAATCAAGCTCCCGCCGTCGTCGCCAGCGACCGCCCATCGGTCGTGATCGCTCGCGGCGAGGCTTACGCGCTCGTCAGCGCGGCCGTCGTCGTCAACGAACTCGATCGAGCGGCACCGGGTCACGCTGACCACCGCCGCACTGCCCTGCCGGACGCTGGCCGTGACCACGTGACCACGTGATTCCACTTCCCTACGCGCGAGACCGAGGCTTCGGCTCCGCGCGCACACATGCAGATACAGATTCGTGTCGTAGCGTGGTCACCGGCTCTCCGTCGGTGGCGGGGAGATGCCCCCGGTAGACCTCGATCCTTGCGTGCGGCCCTTTGCGGCCATCGCGGCCAGGTCGCACGTGGCCGTCCAGCGTGATCCGCTGCCAGTGAAGCGCCTCCATGCGGGCGTCCAGCCATCCCCGTTCAAGGCTCGAGCCGACGTGGCGCCTAGCGGCGTCTGCGAGGTCGCCGACGGCGATCAGCAGCTCGCCGGTGTTCGCGTCTCGGGCGTAACGCATCGGACCGACCGGACGGCCGTACGTCTGGTCGATCTCGCGGCGCAGCGCGATCGCGGCCTCGTACCGCTGCGCGGAGTTGCCGTAGGTCGTCACGGTGGCCTCTACTTCGATGGCGCTGGACAAGAAGGTGCCGACGATGCCACCGGCCTCCTGTGCGTCCGAGAGCAGCTCGACAGCGCCACACAACATGCGGACCACGTAGGCGATCAGCCGGCAGTTCGCGGCCGTGAACGAGGGGGCGGCCGAATCCTCCGCAAGCGATCCCCACGTGAGACTCTCGATCAACTTCATGGGGTTGTTGATCCTCAAGCGCGGGCTCGAAGCGGATCGACCGCGCGCCGGCGCGGCGCAGCTCGACGTGGCAACCGGGCCCGTGCTGTCCCTGCCGTTCGCCGGACGTGATCGGGTACTGCGGATCGAGTGCGAGGACGGCCGTCAGCCAGGCGCACTGGCCGGCGACATCTTGTCGCCCCGGCGTGTCCGGAAGGATCGGCTTCCCTTTCTTGTCCTCCGAGATCTCGTACGTGTTCGTGGCGGGCGTTGCAGACGGCTCGGGCGCGCGCTTCGATGGGCGCGTGTAGAAGTCCGTGCGGCCCTCCAGCGCCCGGCCGATCGTCAGCTCGCCGTACGTAGCCTGGCCGTGCTGCGTGTCCCACTTCTCGCGCATCAGCCCGGATGCTCGAAACAGCCGATCCACGCGCTGGGGGTCGGGGCCGGTCCAGAAGGCGATCAGGCTGGCGAGCGCCAGGTCCGCCTCGGACTGCGAGTCGTACCCGTCCCAGCTCCCGCGATAGAGCCGGTCGAAGTCGGGGCCGTTCTTGGCGTTCGACGCGCGCTCCAACAGCTCGTGATCGTCGGCGCTGTTGACGGCCGCGGGCGTTGCCGGCGCCTGCGGTTTGCGCTCGACGGGGAAGATTGACGCCCGGACTGCCGCTAGCTCGGCCTGCCGATCGTGGATCTCGAGCGGCGTGTCCGGCAGGTGGTCACCCGTGACGCAGAAGTATCTGCCCGCGTCATAGCTCTCGAAGCCGCCCGCCCGGCGAATTTTTTTTTTTTTTTTTTTTTTTTTTTTTTTTTAAAAAAAAAAAAAAAAAAAAAAAAAAAAAAAAAAAAAAAAAAAAAAAAAAAAAAAAAAAAAAAAAAAAAAAAAAAAAAAAAAAAAAAAAAAAAAAAAAAAAAAAAAAAAAAAAAAAAAAAAAAAAAAAAAAAAAAAAAAAAAAAAAAAAAAAAAAAAAAAAAAAAAAAAAAAAAAAAAAAAAAAAAAAAAAAAAAAAAAAAAAAAAAAAAAAAAAAAAAAAAAAAAAAAAAAAAAAAAAAAAAAAAAAAAAAAAAAAAAAAAAAAAAAAAAAAAAAAAAAAAAAAAAAAAAAAAAAAAAAAAAAAAAAAAAAAAAAAAAAAAAAAAAAAAAAAAAAAAAAAAAAAAAAAAAAAAAAAAAAAAAAAAAAAAAAAAAAAAAAAAAAAAAAAAAAAAAAAAAAAAAAAAAAAAAAAAAAAAAAAAAAAAAAAAAAAAAAAAAAAAAAAAAAAAAAAAAAAAAAAAAAAAAAAAAAAAAAAAAAAAAAAAAAAAAAAAAAAAAAAAAAAAAAAAAAAAAAAAAAAAAAAAAAAAAAAAAAAAAAAAAAAAAAAAAAAAAAAAAAAAAAAAAAAAAAAAAAAAAAAAAAAAAAAAAAAAAAAAAAAAAAAAAAAAAAAAAAAAAAAAAAAAAAAAAAAAAAAAAAAAAAAAAAAAAAAAAAAAAAAAAAAAAAAAAAAAAAAAAAAAAAAAAAAAAAAAAAAAAAAAAAAAAAAAAAAAAAAAAAAAAAAAAAAAAAAAAAAAAAAAAAAAAAAAAAAAAAAAAAAAAAAAAAAAAAAAAAAAAAAAAAAAAAAAAAAAAAAAAAAAAAAAAAAAAATTTTTTTTTTTTTTTTTTTTTTTTTTTTTTTTTTTTTTTTTTTTTTTTTTTTTTTTTTTTTTTTTTTTTTTTTTTTTTTTTTTTTTTTTTTTTTTTTTTTTTTTTTTTTTTTTTTTTTTTTTTTTTTTTTTTTTTTTTTTTTTTTTTTTTTTTTTTTTTTTTTTTTTTTTTTGGGGGGGGGGAGGGCTCACCCGCGACACAGTGCCTCGACGGGCTCGCCGGCGCCGCGAACAATCACGCAACCACCGCAGTCTTTTTGGTCCCTCGCGCGATCATGGACCCCGCGATGAAGCGCGAGATCAACGACATCATCATGGAGGCCGCAGGCGCGCTCGCCGCTCGACGTCCACATCTCGGCGCCGCTTGACCTGGCGCGAGGTCGACCTCCTATACCCCGGGCAGCTGGTGCTCCGGATGACTACCCAGTCGGCCAGCTACCGCTCGATCGAGATTCAGGCGTCTCCTACGGCGCCCTGGTCATCGGCGAGCGCCTGCGCCGGTGCATGTCGGCCGAGCGCCTGGCCGAGCAGGTCGAGGCCGTCGTCGAGCGCGCCTGAGCACAGCGCCGCGCCGCGCCGCTTGCGTCAGGGCGCCTCGGCCATCGCCTGCGCGAATCACGTGATCCCCTTAAGGGCCACGCATTAAACGTTGGGCCACGGCGACGGTGGCCAGGGCATCGCTGATTCGGGCCGATACCCCCCGGATCAAGCGGCGATGCGCTTGCACGTCCAGCGCTCCCACTCCGTGCCCTCGCCGACGAACGGCGCCATCCTGTCAGTGACCTTGTAGCGCCGCTTGTACTCCGCGAGCCGGAACGTCTCAGCCGAGACGCACGGGGTCACGGTGATCGCGATGTCGCCGGCGACGGTCGTCTTGCCGGTGGCCAGCAGCGGCCGGCAGCGTTCGCGCGCCTTGTCGCGCTCGCGCTCGGCCTGCTCGAGCACGCCCCTCGCTGCTTTCACGGCCTCCTCGGCCTTTAGGAGCTTCGGGGCCTCGGTCTTCAACGACGACATCGCGCTCCCTCAAAGTCTCAAGTGGCACTTGACACTACTATGGTAGTGCAGACGAACGTCGGAAAGCCGAGCGCGCGCTATGAGCAGCCGCCTATCCTCCCCAGCCCTCAGCGGGCAGGCGACCGTCACGCTTCGCAACGGCACCGTTTTTTGTGGCCGAACGGTCTACGACCGGCACGGGCGCGTCGTCACGATCGAGGACGGTCGCCTACGCGTCTCCTGCCTGATCGACGGCGAGCTGGCGCACACGTACCGGCCGCCGCGGCGGCGCACGCTCCCTGCGCATTTGATCCGAGAGATTCAGTGGCGCGCCGACGCTTGAGTGCGTGGCGGGTGACGATCGCCGAGCACGACATCGCGCCGCGCTGGCACATTGCCGGCAGGGTGCTCGAGGTCTACGCCGCCGACGCGCGCGCCGCCCGCATCGACGCGGCGCGCCAAGTCCGCATCGTGGAGGGCCTGCCGCCGTGGAAGCCCGTCTCGCGCGTGATCTACTCGCACACGTCGGTTGAGGATGACCACGTGCTGCTCGACTAGCCTCGGTCGCGTGGTCCTCGCCGTCCTGCTCGAGCACCTGGTCGCCGCCCGCCGCGCGGGAATGAGCTTCGAGGAGGCGTGGCCTGATGCGCGCGAGGCTGCCCTACGTGCGGTGCAGGGCGGACAGAATCGGATCGAGTGGGCCAGCGCGTTGAGCGAGACAGGTGGGGCGTGGCAGGACGCGTACGAGCGCCGGCCGCCACAGCGCTCTGAGTGGTGCCTGCACGCGCTCTGCGGCGCGCCGGACCTCTCAGTGCTCGGCTTCGACCAGCCTCCCCAGCTCGGCCATCGACACGCCCAACGCCTCGGCGAGCCGGCGCACAGTTGACCAGCCGGGCGCGGACGAGCCCCGCTCGATCCGCACGTATCCCGAGGTCGTCAATCCCGCCGCGCGGGCGAGCTGCTCCCGTGTGAGGCCACGTTCTTGCCGCAGCCGTTGTAGGACGGTCGTCAGCGCCCGATCAGCTACCGCCCGAACCACGGGCGCGGACACTAGCTTCGCATTCGCCTTGCTAGGTCTAGTCGAGTCCACTATAGTCCAGTATACCGGCGCCACCCGACAGGAGGTCACGAACCATGCGCAGAGCAGCCGCCCTCATCCCCGCGAGCCTCGTGCTCGCCCTGGCCGCCACTGCGCAGGGCGCGGAGCACAAGCCCTACCGCCTCACTCGCCCGAAGCACCAGCACTGCCGCGTCGACTACGTGCGCAAGGTGGAGCACCACAAGGTCCACGGTCGCAAGGTCAAGCAGGTGTGGTGCGTGTACGTCGCGCCGAAGCCGAAGCCAGCGACAGGCGTGCTGCCGTCGATCGCGAGCCAGGCGCCCGCGCCCGCGCGCACGGTCCATCTGCACGCCCATCTCGACCCGAGCTTCATGCAGAGCCCAATGGACGCGCTCGCGGTCACGTACGCCTACTCTGCGAGCGCGACCGAAGAAAGCCCGGACCTCGCCAAGCAGGCCGCGCCGAGCCTACCGTCCGGCGTGCTCGAGCTTTATAGCGACGGGCTCTTGGCGTGCTCGATGAACGTTGGCGGCACGGTGAGCGGCGGCGAGTGCCCCGTCAGCTACAGCGAATATGGGGCGCACACGGTCATCGTCACCTACGCGTCCACCAGCGCGAACGCGTCGGAAACGGTCGTCGAGCAGATCGAAGCGTTCCCGGCCGTCCCGCCGATCGTCACGCACGTCGCGCTGAGCGTGACGCAGACCGGCTGCGCCGAAGATGTGACCGAACGCTGGACCGAATCGACCACCGAAGGCAACCGCGAAGCGAGCATCACCGAACACCGCTGCTCCTACACCGTTGAAGCCAGCTCCAACGTGGCCGAACAGCAGCTCACGCTCCTGATCGGTCGCCGCGGCGCCGGCGCCCGTCCCCTCGCGCTGCCGATCGCCAACGGTGGCTCCTGCGCCCTCACGGCTGCGACGTGGACCGAGGTAGCGGTCGACCGCTACCACCCGACCGCTGCTCCCACGGTGTCCGGCTGTGGCGGCCAGTCCACGTATGAGGTCGGGACGCCCGAAGCCGATGAAACGTGGTCGATCGTCGCCGAAGGCAACGGCGGCCCTAGCTGGGCGGCCTCCGAATCCGAACCGCAGACGCTCGACAGTTAGCGTTCGGCCAGGAACGGAGCGACGCCCGCGAGCGATAGATCGACGTTGCTGCCGGCGGCGAGGATCACCTGGCCGCTGGAGTTGACGATCACCGCCGCGAACGCACCGCTGGACGAGCACGCGTATTCCGCGAGCGCACTCGGTATGTAGCCAGTTGGCAAGGTGAAGATCGGCTGGTGAAGTTCCCCGCCGGTCACGGTGCCCTTGATATGCACAAATCCGAGCGCGTCAATCATGTATCCGGCCGTGGCGCCTGCGTTGGCCCAGCTATGCGTCAGTGTCGGCGCAATCCACTGCATCGCAGTCGAGGGCGCGAGCTTCGCCCAGGCTTCGCCGACGGGCTGCTGCACGGCCACGCCGAATCCCTCCAACCCGGTCTCGTTGCCTGCGTGGTCGTGTGTGACCTTCCCGATGATCGCCGTCGATTGGATGCGCTCTGATTCCGGCCGTTTGTCGCCCGCTTCACGCTGCGGGCATTCGGTCACGTATTCGGTGCTGGCCGCCGCGTTCGCGGCGCTTGTGCGATGCACCTCGGCGACCTTGCGGGTGATCAACCCCAGCGCGTTGATGGCCACGTCTCTCGATCCGGCGCCGATCGGGCGACGTATGTAGCCAGGCATGAATCACGCTCCGATCAGGTCGAAAGTTTTGCGCCGGCCCGACGCGCGCACGCAGTGAGCACGCGCCGGGGCCGGCAACCTGCCGCCGTGGACAACGGCAAGATGTGAGGCCGCGCATACCACCTAGACGAGCGAGGTTGTATACGCAGCCGAAGTGACTGCCGCCGTGCCGCTCGCGTGACGTGTGACGGCGGCGACGTACTTCCGCGAGTTGACCAGCACTTGCAAGTGTGCTGCTCCGTATTCAGCTGAACTCGTCAGTATCGGCTCGGGGGACTCGCAGAGCGTGATCGCCTCATCCGGCGCGGACACGATGAGCTGCGTTCGATTCGTGGTTCCGACCGTCGGAACATTATCGTCCTCGATCCACAGAACACCACCAGGCAAAACCGAGCCGGTGAATCGGCTCCACTTCGGGCGCGGCCGGTCGCCCTGCGGCCCGTCATCCGCGCCATTCGAGATAGGGAACCCCGCCGCGAACTGTGGGACCACGATCGGCCGGTGCTGTTCGTCCACCTGCCTTGTCACATAGCTGTAGAAATCCGAGGTCGAAAAGAAGCAAGTCGGCCGCAGACGTGTGCCGGCGGTGTCGGTCAATTCCTCACGCCCGAGCGCGATGTCCTCATAGAGATTCGCTATCGAGAATGATGACTGGCCGCTCACGGACTTGCCGTTGCCGATCGCGGTATTCAACACATACACGTCGAGCGCTTCCTCAAGCTGCTGATTGAGTTGCTTGCCGACTGCGATGTCAAACGCGCCGCCGCCTGCCATCGCGCGGTCGTGCATCTGCTGAGAGACGATCACCTGGCCGCTGACAGTCTCCAGCGTGGCGCCCTGTAGCGCCGTCGTCGGGCTTGATTCCGAGACGGCCTGTCCCTCGGTCTGTTCACTCGCGGACGCGGCCGAGCTGAAATAGGGGACGTACAGTTTAAGCCCGTAGGGTGGCATCGGAGCCGTGCCACATTGGTCAGCGAACGAACGCGCCTTGCCCCTGTACGGTGCCCACGCCTCATCAATGAAGAATGGGGAGACGAGCGCGGCAGCTTCACCCGCCGCCGACGCTGAAATACCCCCATCGGTTCCCACAGCCCGGCTCTCAGCTTCACGGTGAAGCTCCTCACGATCGCAGCGCGCCTTTTCGTGGAGCGCAAGCACCACGCGCCGGCCCTCCGGGCTCCCCCGGCGCGCCTCGTAGCGAAGCTCGCCGGCGTAGCGCGCCTGGCGCTCCCGCGCCGGCCCGTTCACCAGCGGGTCGGGGTCGGCGCGCAGGGCGAGGTCGAGAAACCAGCTCGCGGGCGACTGCGGCGAGTAGGCGCGGGCCTCGTTGACGATCAGGGTCGCCCGGGCCTCGAGGCCCTCGAGCGCGCGGTCGGTTTCGGCGAGCTCGGCCGCGCGCGTGCTGGCCCGCGTGAACGCGCGGTAGTGCTCATCGCTCATCCGCTCGTCGCCGGCGCCGTCTACCAGCGCGGCGGCTCGGCGCAGGTGTCCTTCGAGGCTCGCCTGCAGCTTGCCGCGCACCACCACGGCGCCGGCCGCGACCTCGCGCGCCTCGCCGATCACCTGGCGGCCAGCCACGTAGCCCTCGAACTCGGCGTCGGCGTGCTTGTCCTCGCGGACCCCCGCCACGACCCTCTCCGCGATCCGGTCGCACTCGTCAAGCACCCGAGCCTCGTGCTTGACGCAGTCATCGCACCTGCAGTCCTTCGCGTGCCCCGCGGAACGCTCCCCCACGGTCGCCAGCGCTTGCTTTCGGATGATCTTCTCGATGTCCATCGTGTTCCTTTCCCGGCGCCGGCCTCAGCCGCGCGCCCTTGTTGTCCCGAGCCGGCCTTGTGCCGTCTCGCTACTCGTCCTCGTCCTCCTCCAGCACGCGGTCAATGTCGGCCTCGGTCATGTCGCCGACCATGAACCGCCGCACCCGCGCCAGCCGCGACTCGGCCGCCGCCGGCGCCTCTATCGCCGTGGGCGCAGGCGTGCTCGCTGCGCCTACCGCCGCCAGCTCGCCGTGCTGCGCGAGCTGACCCTCAAGCTCTGCGATCCGCGCCTCCAGCGCCGCGAGCTGTGGCGTCACGGACTCGTCGCAGAGTTCATTCCACAGCCGCCGGTTGGCGTCGAGCACGGCCTTGTCCATCTCGCGGTGCCTTGCTTCCCTCGCCTGCATCTCACGCTCGAAGCGCTCATGCTCTTCGCCAGCGCGCCGCGTCGTTTCCCGCTCGAGGATCTCTGCCGGGCTCATCGGCTCCGGCGGGGTCTCCACGCGCCGGTACTCCAGCGCACGCCCAGAGCCGCGCACCTCCAGGAAGTCGCTCAGCGCCCCCATCGCCGCTTCGCCGCCCGCGAGGTCGTAATCCGGGATGCGGCAAACCTGCATCACCGCCTCGCACATGGCCTTCGCGGACAACCAGCCGTCGGGCAGGGCCTGCCAGCGACCGCGGCTCCGCGCGTAGTCGGCCGTGGTCGCTCCGCCGTCGTCGGCGAGCGTGGCGACCGGGATGAACTCAACGTCGGGCATGGCTTGGCCTCCTGGTCGTCATGGTTCGGGACAGCTCTGCGGGTCGCCCCTGGGCGTAAAGCGCCCCGTGGCTGTGAGGCGCCCCGTGGTCGGCGTCCGAACGCCGTTCCCGGCGATCTGCTCGGGACGGGGAAGCCGCCGTCGGGAAGGCCCAGGTGCCCGCGGTGGCGTGCGGAACATCGAGTCCGGCTCGGGGCGCCGGCGCTTCGCGAGCCTGGCGAGATCGGCGAGCGTCAAGACGACCGTCATAGCCACGCCCCCGCCGGCGCACGCACCGCGCGCGGCGGGCGCCGTGCCGAGCGGCGCAGTGAGCGCTCGAGCACCGTGTTGCGGTTGCAGCCCGTGTGCATTGGCCCGAGGTATGACCGGCGCGTCGGGTCGAAGGGGTCGTGGCCCAGGTCCCATGGTTCGCTCGGCGCGATCCAGCGGCCGCGCGGGTGCTTGCACCGAGGCGCCCTGCAGAACGCTTCGCCGGCGGCGACGCGTTTCGCTTCGCGTGCGCGCCGGCGCTGGTGCAGGACGCCGTAGCCGAGCTCAGTCGTCGTTGGCGCTCGCCTCATCGAAGTTCAGCGGCCTTTTCCGTGCTCGGAGAAATGGCCACATGCGTCGGTCGGGGATTCCGGGCTTTTCGATCGACGCCCCCGCCACATGAGCAGCGGCATCCCGGCTGCCAGTTCTCTTACACGTCGCCTCGCCCACCGCCAGCGTCGGACAGCTTTCCTCACGCCGCTGCCCGTGCCGTGTCGTGAACATCGGAGCGAGCGCCCAACGCTGGCAGGCCCTGGCGGACGCAGACGGCCACAAGCCGGCTCACCGTCGAGTGGTTGCGCTCGGCGATCGCCCGCAGCGTCGCGGCGTCGTCGGCATCGATCCGAGCTGAGATCGGTGCAGTCGCAGTCCTCGTGTCAGCAGCAGCGGTCGTCACAGCAGCAACCTCCGTCGGTAGTGCGCTCGCGGGGAAACGGTGTGCGAGCGACTGTGGGGCGAGAATGTCGAGAGCGAGTAGCGCGAATCCGTGCCGCTGGCAGGCGTCCCGCTTTGCACTCCGCGGGACCATCGCGCTCGACTACTTGTCTACGTTGTAGGCGCTTCGAGGTCGCGGCGCAACTCGTGCAAGTCGTGCGCCACACGGCGAGCTCGCCGGCGCATGTCCTTCGTGACGACGCCCGGCGTACTCGTGCTGGCGAGCAGGTCGGTCACTGGCACCATCGCCGTGAGAACGCCATCGACCGCCGCAGCGATCGGCGCTCGCTCGGCGCATCGCCGCTGCTCGTCTCGCTCGTGGGCATCGGCACCGAAGACATCGAGCAGGGCGTCGTCGACTTCGCCTGCCACACCGTCAACGGCTCGATCGCGAGCGGTCGTGTAGCCACCACCACGAGCAGGCAGGCGTACAGGCTCCGGTGTCACCTGCTGCGCTCCTCGCGTTCTCGCTGCCACTGTCGCCGCTCGGCCGCGGTCGCTTTGCGGATCACGAGCGCGCCGCTCGCAACCTGCTCTCGGATGAGATCGAGCTTCGCCTGGTGCTCAGCACTTTCACGGCGCCTGTTGATCGCACGCTGCTGACTGCTCACGCTGCCCGTCGTAGCACCTGCCAGCGAAGGCAGTTGCGCCTGCAATCAGGTTTCCATAATCCGGGCTCCGACCGGATCAGCGACGGCGATCGCGGACCTTCGCGGCCAGGCGCTCGGGCGCAACGTGCGTATAGACGACTGTCGTCCTGATGTCGGCGTGACGCATGAGACTCTGCACCTCGCGAAGGTCGAAGCCATCGCGCAGCAGCTCGGTCCCGAACGTGTGCCGCAGTCGGTGCGGCCACACCGGCTCGACGATCCCCGCCTTGCGCGCATAGCGAGAGGTCATTTCCCACACGTAGCGTCGGTCGAGCTGTCCGCCCTTGAGGGTGACAAAGAGCCACGGCGCGCCGGCGGCGTGATGACGGCGCTCGGGCTTCCAGCGCTCAAGCCAGGCGAACGTGCGGTCGTCCAGCGGCAGCACCGCTTCGCGCCCGCCCTTCCCGACCTCCTCGCGGATGCGTAGCTCGCTGCGCTTCCAGTCGATGTCGCGCAGGTAGACGCCGCAGACCTCGGACGCGCGCAGGCCGGCGCCCGCGAGCAGCTCGAGGATCGCCCGGTTGCGCAGTCCCGTCGGGCAGCCGATGTTCGGTCGCGCGAGCAGCGCGTCGAGCTGCTCGGCGTTGAGGATCTTCGGCAGCGTGCGCGGCGCGGCGCTGCTCGGCGAGCGTGCCATCTCCGAGCGTTATAGGCCAGACGCTTCGCGCGGTCGAACGCTGGTGCGACAGTTGCGCGATAGACACGACCTTTGGCATGGAATGTCCGGTCATCGGCCAGGCCGCGAGGTCGGCTCGCGCGAGTGTCGTGTCTATTCAGCCGCTCTCGTGCGCTGCAGTTGCGCTGCAGTCGGATGCCTGTGGGAGCGGTCCTGAGCGGTCCGCCAGCGGTTGAAAACCGCTCTGGCAAGCCAAACCGCCAGTAGGCATGGGCCACCTTCTAGATGTGGTACATGCTCGCGCCCGCTTCGCGCTGCTCGCGCTCCAGCACGTCGGCGATCGTCATCTGCTCGAGGGTTCTGCGCGCGGCGTCGGCGGCATCGGCGAACACACCCTCCGCATCGCGGCCGAGCGGGCCGTCGAGTAGCTCGACGACCTCGAGCACGGTGATCGTCGACGGCTCTCGCGCGAACCGGTAGCCACCCTTGACGCCGCGCTGGGAGCTGATCACCCCGCCGCGGCGGAGCACTGCGAACAGCTGCTCGAGGAACTGCACCGGCACATCACGCCTGCGCGCCAGCTCACCGATCGGCACGGGCTCCGAGCCGCTGCTACGGGCGAGCTCCGCCAGCGCAAGCACCGCGTAAGGAGACTTGCTGGTGATCGAGATCATGTGCTCTGCGCGGTCTGCTCCGGGCCCTTTAGGCCCACCTGCTGGAGAGCCTGCTCTTGGTTGTTGTAGTAGTCGAGACGCACCGCGCTGCCGTCGCGCACCTGCACGACCATCGCGTCGTTTCGCTCGACCGTGACGCCACTTCCACGTCCGGTCGCCCGCATCCGCAACACGACGACCACGCGGTCTTCAACGTCGATGAACTCCTCCGGCTCCAGCGAGAACTCCGACCAAGCCCCAGCCCAATCCTCGAGCCACTGGAGGTAGCCCGCATGGCCGCGGTACACGCCCGCGTCCGGGATGTCGTGATCGTGAACCTCGATGTCCTCGGCCGTGGTGCTCCACAAGGGTTCGCCGGTCGCGACAAAGTGCGCCACGGCGGCCTTGATGATCTCGACGTTCTCCTGGGACATCGGCCGTCAGTATCCCGCAGGGGCGCCACGCCGTCAGGCCGGCGCCGCCCGAGGCTGGAGCCACGGGCCTCTACAACCAGCCGCGCTCGGTCGCGATCAGCACCGCCTGCGCGCGATCGACGGCGCCGAGCTTGCCGTAGATGTTGTGCAGGTGCGTGCGCACGGTGCTCGTCGAGAGCGTCAGCTCGTGGGCGATCTGCTTGTAGACCTTGCCTTCGGCGAGGCGCTGCAGCACGCCGAGCTCGCGGCCTGACAGCGGGCACGGGTCGACGTGGCGCTGGCGCTGGGCGGTGGGGCTGGGCAGTTCATACATCACGCGCCTGAGCTCGTCTGGCCCGAGGCCGACGCTGCGCGCTGTGTGCAGCATTTCCGTGGGCGAGACGCGTGCGCCCTGCTCGTAGTGGGCGAGCATGTCGGCGAGGCGGATGAATGCGGCCTCGCCTTCGACGTCGGGGTTGTGGTGGCGCTCGATCGGCGTCGCCAACGAGGCCGGCAGCCCCCAGCGGCGGATCAAGACACCCCCGACGAGCGCATGGTCGACTCCGAGCTCCCGGCGCTCCTGATGCAGGCGCTCCTCGGGCGTCCTCGCGCCGCGGTGCACCTGCGCGGGGTAGCCCGGGTAGGCGTGCAGCAGCACGAGCTTGCCGACGTCGTGCATGAGGCTGGTCACCGTCAGGCGGTCGCGATTCTCGTAGCCGACCTCCATCGCGATGCGGTCGGCGGCGTGCTGGGTTGCAAGCGCGTGCAGCCTAAAGCGCTCCGGCGCGGCATCCCACACGCTGGCGCGCTCGAAGAAGTCGAACGTGCGAACCCGATTGGCGACGGCCTGGACGGTCTGCGGGCTCAAAACCTCCACAGCGGCGACGGCGGTGTCGACGCGTGCCCGGCCGTCCTGCGCGCGGTTTGCTAGGCGCAGAACCGCGATCAGCAGCGCGACATCGGACTCGACTGCGGCGACCACGTCAGCGGTCGCGACATGCTCCTTGGAGACGACCGCCAGCAGGCGGTCGCGCGACTCTGCCAGGGCCGGAAACCCCTCGAGCGCCTCGAATGCCATCGTCAGCCGGCGCCCGTGACCCTCGTTCTGGTGACGCTCGCCAGAGGCCGGGTTGGGCGCGGCCGGACGCCGCTCCTGGGTCGGTGGCTGCAAGTTTGGTTTCGTCAACTGCTTTGTCTTCGCCGACGCCTTCGTCGCGGTGCGCTTCTTCGCGACACCCAGCCTTTTGGCTGCGGCCGGTTTCTGTGCTTTCGTCAGCTTCTGTGCGGCGGCGGTAGCCTGCATGCGTTTTTCGACCCCTTCCTTGGGTTCGCCTGTACTTCAATCCATTGGTTGCGACGTTGCTGTCATATCGGCAGCGGCGGACGAAGGATTTAGGGCATCGGCCGTCTGGCCGATTACTAGCTGCTCGCGGGGACGCGATCTATCCGCCTGAGAGTCTCCTCGCGCCCGAGCAGCGCGACGCTCTCGAAGATGCCCGGAGAGACGGTGCCGCCGGTGAGCGCCACGCGCAGCGGCTGATAGACCTCGCGCGGCTTGACCGCTCGCCGCTCGATCACTCCCGTCAGGGCCTGCTCGATGCTCTCCTCGTCGAAGCTCTCGAGCGCTGCGAGCGCGTCGCGTACGTCGGCGAGCGCCGCGCGCCCGCCGTCGTCGAGCCAGCGCTCGCGCGCCTCAGGGTCCTCAGCGGGACCGTCGAGCAGCGAGCCCACGAGCGGCAGGAAATCGGCGAGCGTTTGGATCTTCTCCTGGCTGATCCGCGCAGCCTGCTCGAGCCCTTCCCGTCCCGTGAACAGTTCCAGGCGCCGCGCCAGCTCTGCGACGGGCAGTTTGCGGATGTACAGCCCGTTGAGCCAGCGCAGCTTGACCTCGTCGAAGCGCGCCGGATTGCGACTCACGCGCTCGAGCGTGAAGCGCTCGACGAGCTCGTCGGTCGAAAGCACAGTCGCGTCATCGCCGGCTCCCCAGCCGAGCAGCGCCAGGTAGTTCCTGACGGCCTCGGGCAGGTATCCGGCGTCTCTGAGCTCCTGCACCGAGGCGGCGCCGTGGCGCTTCGAAAGCTTCTTGCCGTCGGGGCCATGCAGCAGCGGCAGGTGCGCGTAGACGGGCGCGGGTGCGTCGGGGCCGAAGCCGGCAGCGCGCGCCGCCTCGAGCACGAGCAGCTGCTTGGGCGTGTTCGACAGGTGGTCCTCGCCGCGCACGACGTGCGTGATGGCCGCGTCGAGATCGTCGATCGCGACGGCGAAGTTGTATAGCACCGACCCGTCGGCGCGCGCGATCACGGGGTCGTCGAGGTGCACGTGCTCGAAGCGGGTGTCGCCGCGGATCGCGTCGTGGACGACCGTGGCGCCGTCACTCGGCACGCGCAGGCGCACCGCCCCCTCGCTTTCCGCTTCGCCGCGGAACCCGCGCTCGGCTCCGTAGAGCTCCTTGAACGCTTTCACGTCGTCCGCAGTGGCGCGCGAGCGGTATGCGTGGCCGGACTCCAGCAGCGCCTGCAGCGCCTCTTGGTGGCGCTCGGAGCGGGCCGTCTGCAGGATTGGCCCCTCGTCCCAGTCCAGTTCCAGCCAGCGCAGGGCGTCGAGGATCTGCTCGATGTTCTCGGGCGTCGAGCGCTCACGGTCCGTGTCCTCGATCCGCAGCACCAGCTCGCCGTCGTTGTGACGGGCGAGCAACCAGTTGAACAGGGCGGTGCGCGCGCCGCCGATGTGCAGCGCCCCCGTTGGAGATGGTGCGAAGCGAACCCTCATGGTTCGACCCTACCGCCTCGCTTTAGGCTCACAGCTCCTAGATGGTCTGTGGCTGCGCACCGCCGTAGACTGGCGCGGATGCTGATCGGAGCACACGTCTCCCCCGCCGGCGGGCTGCCGAAGGCGATCGAGCGTGGCGTCGAACGCGGCTGCACCGCGATTCAGATCTTCAACCAGTCGCCGCGCATGTGGAGGGCCACGGTCTACCGCGACGACGACGTCGCCGCGTTCCGTGAGGCGATGAGCGCGAGCCAGATCGATGCCGTGCTGATCCACGCGGTGTATCTGGTGAACTGCGGGAGCGACGATCCGGAGATTCGCGGGAAATCTCTCGCCTCCCTGACTCACTCGCTGCAGGCCGGTCAGGCGATCGGCGCCGCGGGGGTGGTCCTGCATCCTGGCTCGGCCAAGGCGGGGAGTGTGGGCGAGGCGATCGAGCGAGCCGCCGCGACGATCCGCGAGGCGCTCGACGAGAGCGAGGGCTGCGAGCTGCATCTAGAGAACACCGCCGGCACCGGCGGCACGCTCGGGCGCTCGGTCGATGAGCTGGCGGCGTTGTTGGAGGGCGCCGGCGGAGATGACCGCCTCGGCGTCTGCCTGGACTCCTGCCACCTGTTCGCGTCCGGCTATGACATCCGTAGCCCCGGCGAGATGGCGCGGCTGCTTCGTGAGTGCACGCGCAAGCTCGGCCGCGGCCGCGTGCGCTCACTGCATCTCAATGACTCGCAGACTCCGCTCGGGGCGAACCGCGACCGCCACGCCAACATCGGCCAGGGCGAGCTCGGCGAGGATGGCTGCGCGGCGTTCCTGTCGCCGCGGTCGCTGGCCGCAGTGCCCTGCATCCTCGAGACTCCCGGCGAGGATCGCAAGGGCCCGTCGGCAGCGGAAGTCGCGCTTGCGTTCGAGCTGCGCGAGCGCGGGCTCGCCGAGAGCGGCTGAGCTGGGGGCGCTCAGGCGCTCGCGACCGCGGCGAGCGGCGCGTCCGGCTGGATCGCGGGCGCAGTCTCGGCGGGGCGCGCTCGCACGGCCGCGCTCAGCTCCGCGAGCAGCGTCGCCGTGTGGCGCACGCGGTACTCGTCACCGAGACGCAGACGGCGCGTGCGCCCGTCGCGGGCCTCGATCTCGACGATCACCTCGGCTGTGCCGCGGCAGTCTTCGATTCGATCCCTGAGCTCCTCGATCGTGCTCTCGCTGAGATCCGCGGCCGCGATCCGCAGCTTGACGGGCTGCGCGAGTGCGGTCGCCGTCCGGGCGGCGGCGCGTGCCTGATTGTTCGCGCGCTCGACCTCCTCGGCAGACGGCGCGAACTTCTCGACGCTCTGCACCACCACGCAGGTCTTGCCGGCTTCCTTGTGGTCGACGCGGCCCTTCACGATCACCACCTCATCGACCGCGAGCGCCGACTCGTGCTCGACCAGCGCCTTGCCGAACACGAGCACCTCGACCGCCCCGCCTAGATCGTCGAGCGTCGCGAACATCATGTGATCGCCGTTGCGCGTGCGGATGCGCTTGGCCTCGGTGATGATCCCTCCGACCGTCACCCAATCCTTGTCGCGGCGATCCTCGAGCGCCGAGATCGGGCAATCGACACGGGCACGCAGCGCGTCGCGCAGCGGCTTCAGCGGATGCGCGGACACGAACAGTCCGATCGCTTCCTTCTCCGCCGCGAGCAGCTCGGCCTGGTCGAACTCCGCGCTCGGGATCGGCGGATGCACCGGCGCGGCCAGCGCACTCACGGGCGGCGCTCCGGGCGCCGCGCCAGCGCCCCCGGCGCTGTGCTCCTGCAGATCGAAGATCGAGCCCTGGCCGATCTGGGCGTCCTGCTGGACCTGCTGACCTTTGGCCTGCGCCTTCTCGAGGATTTCGAGCATGCCCTTGCGCGTCGCGCCGGTCGAGCCGAACGCGCCGCACTTGACGAGCGCCTCGATCGCCTTCTTGTTCACGGTGCGGCTGTCGACGCGCTCGCAGAAGTCCCAGATCGATGTGAACGCGCGGGCGGACGGGGATCCTTCGCGCGCGCGCTTGATCGCCTCG
Source organism: uncultured Solirubrobacteraceae bacterium (assembly GCA_963737025.1). Classification (GTDB taxonomy): domain Bacteria; phylum Actinomycetota; class Thermoleophilia; order Solirubrobacterales; family Solirubrobacteraceae; genus Palsa-744. The sequence continues at coordinate 82,777 of CAVTRA010000002.1, read as the reverse complement.
ACCGCCTGGTAGCCGACGCCCTTGACGGCGTCGAGCCCGAAGCGGATGTTGCCGAGGCCGCCCTCTTGCGAGTCCCCCGGACCTGCGCTGACGGTGAACTCGTGGTCTGAGAGGTTGACGTCGGGAGGGAGGATCTCGATGCCCATGTCCTCGCAGCGCGCGACGAAGTACGGGACCTTGTCCTTCGTGGACATCACCGAGGAGATCAGCGCCGCCATGTACTCGGCGGTGTGGTTGGCCTTCAGCCACGCGGTGCGGTAGCCGATCAGCCCGTAGCAGGCCGCGTGACTCTTGTTGAACGAGTAGTCGGCGGACTTTTCGTTGGTGTTCCACAGGAACTCGATCACCTCTGCCTTGGTGCCCGACGCGCGGCAGCCCTCGACGAACTCCGGCTTCAGCGCCGCCATCGCCTGGCGGTTCTTCTTACCAATCGCCTTGCGCAGATCGTCCGCCTTGGCCCCCGAGAAGCCAGCCAGCTCCTTGGAGATCTGCATCGCCTGCTCCTGGTAGAGGATCACGCCCTTGGAGGACTCAAGGATGTGGCGCAGGCGCTCATCGGGGTAGGCGATCGACTCTGGGTGGTGCTTGCCCTTGGCATACACCGGGATCTGGTCCATCGCGCCCGGGCGGTACAGCGCGTTGAGCGCGACGAGGTCTTCGAACTCATCAGGGCGCACCTTCTTGAGCGCCTCGCGCATGCCCTCGGACTCGAACTGGAAGACCCCGGTGGAGTCGCCGCGGGCGAGCATCTCGAAGGTCTTGGGGTCATCGAGCGGCAGCGTCGTCATGTCGGGACGCTCGCCGCTTGAGCGCTCGATGATGTCGAGGGCGTCCTCGATCACGTCGAGGTTGCGCAACCCCAGGAAGTCCATCTTGAGGATGCCGATCTCCTCGATTGGCTTCATCGAGAACTGCGTCACGGTGCGGAACACGCGCTCGCCGTGCTCGTCGGTGCCGGCGTCGGCGAGCTGCAGTGGCACGATGTCGGTCAGCGGCCGATCGGCGATCACGACCGCGGCGGCGTGGATCGAGGAGTTGCGCACGATCCCCTCGAGCCCCTGCGCGACCTCGACGATCTGCTTGGCGGTCGGGTCCTCGTCGCACGCCTTGCGCAGCGGCTGGCCGGGCTTCAAGCACTCCTCGAAGGACGGCGAGCGACCCATGATCGGGTCGGGGATCAGCTTCGCGAGGCGGTCGCCGGCGCCGTAGTCGAAGCCGAGCACCCGCGCCGCGTCGCGCGTCGCCGCGCGCGGGAACATCTTGCCGAAGGTGACGATCTGCGCGACCGACTCGCGTCCGTACTTGTCGGTCACGTACTTCATCACGCGCTCGCGTCCGCGCACCGAGAAGTCGATGTCGATGTCCGGCATCGACACGCGCTCGGGGTTCAGGAAGCGCTCGAACAGCAGGTCGTAGCGCAGCGGGTCGACGTCGGTGATCGCCAGGCAGTAGGAGACGATCGAGCCCGCCGCCGAGCCACGTCCGGGCCCCACCGCGATGCCGTTCTCCTTGGCGAACTTGACGAAGTCCCACACGATCAGGAAGTAGGCGTTGAAACCCATCCTGTCGATCACGTCGAGCTCCATCTCCATGCGCTCGACGGCGCCAGCCGGCGGCGGGTCGCCGTAGCGCAGGCGTAGGCCCTCGAGCACACGCGCGCGCAGGTAGGTGCGCTCGTCGCTTGAGTCGGGCGTCGGGTAGCGCGGGATCAGCTGCTTGCCGAGCTCGAGCTCGACCGAGCAGCGCTCGGCGATCTCCAGCGTGCTCGCGATCGCCTCGGGCCACTCGGCGAACGCGCGCGACATTTCCTCGCTGTCGCGCAGGTAGAACTCGTTGGTGTCGAACGTCAGCTTCGGCGCTGCGATCGTGCTCTTGGTCTGCACGCACAGGAGCGCCGTGTGGTGGTCGTAGTCCTCGCGGCGCAGGTAATGCACATCGCCGGTGCCGACCAGGCTGCCGCCGACCTCACGTGCGATCCGCACGATGCCCGCGTTGCACTTGTCCTGCGGCGCCAGCCCGTTCTTCTGTACCTCGAAGTAGACGCTCTCGGCACCGAACACGCGCAGCAGGTCGTCGGCATGGGCGCGAGCCTCCTGCTCGCGATCCTGGAGCAACCGCTGGCAGAAACGCGATGCCAGGCAGCCCGTGAGCGCGATCACCCCCGCGGAGTGGCGCTCGACCTGGGCGAGGTCGACCGTCGGCTTGCCGCGCTGCAGCCCCTCGAGGAAGCCGGCCGAGGAGAGCTTCACGAGGTTGCGGTAGCCGGTGTCGTCCGCGGCGAGCAGCGTCAGGTGGTTGCGCTCGACCTTACCGGTGGCGTTGTGGTCGTCGACGAGGTAGATCTCGCAGCCGATGATCGGCTTGACGCCGTGCTTGGCGCACGCCTTGTAGAGCTCGACCGCGCCGTTCATCACGCCGTGGTCGGTGAGCGCCAGCGCCGGCTGCTCGAAAGCCGCGGCGCGCTCTGCGAGCGCGTCGATCTTGCACGCGCCATCGAGCAGCGAGTACTCGGAGTGGACGTGCAGATGGGCGCAGGAGTGGCTGCTCACTGACACAGCATGCTAGGCGTCGGCGCGGCGGAGAAGCTCACTGCTTGCGCCGTTCCCGCCGCAGTTTGCGCCGCATCTTCCGGCGCGCGAACCACGACATGCTGTGCTTGTGGGCTCCAGGACGCACGAGAGGCTCGCTGATGGCGCTGACGATCGTCGGGGCACTCCTCGGCGGCTCCGCCACGACCGTCTCCGGCTCGAGCGGGGCGGCCTCGGCACGCGCGCGCAGGCGCTCGACGGCGGCTGCCAGCGCGTCGGCCATCTCCGCGCCACGTAGCTCCGGAGACGCCAACGGGGCCGGCTCACCGGCGGCCGCCGGGCGCTCATCGCGCGCGAGCGCCGCTGTCACGCGCCCGACGATGCCGTTCATCTCCCCAAGCAGCAGCTCAAGTCGTCGGTGGCCCTCGCGCATGCGCTCGAGCAGCCGCTCGGAGCGAGCTCGCGCCGCCCGCTCGGCGTTGAGGCCGAGCTGAACGTCCCGGACGTTGCGTTCCAGTTCGGTGAGCCGCTCCTGCAGTCCCTGCTCGACGCGTAGCACGGCCGCGCGGTCCGCGGCGGCCGCCTGCTCGCCCTCGGCCAGTTGGCGCTGCAGGTCCTCGAGGCTCCGCAGGAGCTCGCGAGAGTCATCCTCGCTGGCGCCGAGACGCAGCTCGAGGCGCTCGATCTCGATGCGGCTCTCGCGGTCGAGGCCGAGCATCCGCTCCTCCGCCTCGACGCGCAACTGCTGCTCGGCGTACTCGCGCTGCTTCACCCGCCGGAGCTCGCTCTCGCGCTCGAGCGTCTCGGCGCGCTCGCGCTCGAGCAGCTCGTCGATCCGCACGCGGTCCTCCTCGGCCTCCCGCAGGCGCTGCTGCAGGCTCGCGACGTGCCGTTCGAGCGTCTGCACGGTGGCTTCGGCCGCCTCGGCCCGACGCATCAGCGCGACCTCGCCGCTCTCGGCGGCCCGCCGCGCGCGTCGTTCGGCCAGCAGATCGCCCTCGCTGCGCCGCGGGCGACCCTCGGGTCCGGAGCCCTGTTCGCCGTTCGGGGTCTCGCTTCCGTCCACCATCACGTTGCCGGCCAACTTAAGGGTCCCACCGGACGCCGTGGGTTCGCGCGAACGCCCGTCGAGCCGGCTGCGGGGGCGACTCAGCCGAGCTAGCTGTTGCGCAGGCGCCACGCCATCCGCGACTGCAGCGACCACAGCTCGATGAACCCCGGCGCGGCCGACTGCGAGAACAGGCCGCCGGACTGCGAGAACGACGCGAGGCTGGCGTCATACACGGCGTTCGGGGAGGAGCGCGTCTGCACGCGTACGTGGCCCTTGTAGAGCTTCAAGCCGATAGTGCCGGTGACCTGCTCGTTGACGCGCTCCATGTAGGCGTCGAGGTCATCGCGCAGAGGCTCCCACCACAGGCCGGCGTAGACGAGGAACGCCCACTGGCGGTCGAGCTCGGGCTTGAACTGGTTCTGATGGATCGTCCCCACGAGCCGCTCGAGCTCCTGGTGGGCGAGCAACACGATCGCCGCTGCAGGCACCTCGTAGATGTCGCGCACCTTCAGCCCGACGATGCGGTCCTCGATGTGGTCGACGATGCCAACACCGTGGCGGGCTCCGATCTCGGCGACGCGTTCGATCAGCGTGACGAGCTCGAGGCGCTCGCCATCGAGCGTGACCGGGACGCCGCGCTCGAAGCCCAGCTCGATCTCCTGCGGCTCGTCGGGAGCGAGCTCGGGACGCGTGACGAGCTGGAAGACGTCGTCGTCGGGGGCGTGCTCGAGATCCTCGATCCAGCGGCCCTCCGAGGAGCGCCCCCAGAGGTTGTCGTCGATCGAGTACGGCGTCGCCTCGGCTCCGCCCTTGATGGGGATGCCATGCTCGCGTGCGTAGGCGATCTCCTCCTCGCGGCCCATCTGCCAGGAGCGCACCGGCGCGATCACCTTGAGCTCGGGCGCGAGCGTCGCGATCGTCGCCTCGATGCGGACCTGGTCGTTGCCCTTGCCGGTGCATCCGTGGGCGATCGTGTCACAGCCCGACGTGCGCGCCTGCTCGACCGCGAGCTTGGCGATCAGCGGGCGCCCGAGCGCGGTGAACAGCGGGTAGCCGCCGCCGTACAGCGCGTTGGCCTTGATCGCCGGCAGCACGTATTCGTGTGCGAACTGCTCACGCGCGTCGACCACGTGAGACTCGAGCGCACCCAGCTGCATCGCCTTGCCCCTGATCACCTCGTAATCCTCGCCAGGCTGGCCGAGGTTCACCGTCAGGCACACGACCTCGGCGCCGTAGGAGTCCTGAATCCACTTGAGCATCACGCTCGTGTCGAGGCCACCCGAGTAGAGCAGGAGCACGCGGTGCACCTGTGCGGGGTCGGCCTCGTAGGACGCGCTGCGCAGCGTCGGGATTTCGCTCTCGCGGTTCACGGCGGCGTAGGCTACTCGGGCTGCCCCGCGCTCGCGCGGCCACGCCCACCGGGCCCTAGACCGCGTTGCATCAGCCTGTAGGTCGCTGTGTCGCCGCTGAAGCCGAGTTTGGCGTACATGTCCTGGGCGTCGGCGGTGTGCAATAGCCAGCGCACGTTCGGCCCGAAGTCGGTGTCGACGATCTCCCGCACGAGCTCCACGCCGAGGCCCCGGCCGCGGTAGTCGGAGAGGACGTACACATCGGCGAGGTACGCGACGATCGTGCGGTCGGACACGGCGCGCGCGAAGCCGACCTGCTCGCGCCCGCGATACAGCCCGACGACCCGCGCCGAGCCGCGTATCGCCTGCTCGACCAGCTCGCGCGGTCGCCCCCGACCCCAGTAGGACTCACCGCTGATGAACGCGTGCACGGCGTCGACGTCGACGCGAGTGGGATCGTCGTCGAGCTCGAAGCCGCCTGGCAGCCCCCGGCGCAGCGCTCAGCCCTCGAGCGCGCGTGCGAGCCGCGCGAGCGCGTCGTCGATCTCCCCCTCGCCGACGATCAGCGGCGGCAGCAGCCGCAGCGTAGTCGGTCCCGTGGCGTTGAGGATGAGCCGCTCCTCGAGCAGCGCGCGGCGCGCGAGCGCCGGCGCCGGTATGTCGAGCTCGCACGCGAGCATCAGGCCGCGCCCTCGCACCGATTGCACATGTGCGAGGCGCTCGAGCCCCGCGGCGAGGCGCTGGCCTGACGCGCGCACATGCTCCAGCAGCGCCGGGTCGTCTGTCACCTCGAGCGCCGCCAGCGCCGCGCTCGCGACCACCGGTCCGCCCGCGAAGGTCGAGGCGTGGTCGCCCGGCGCGAGCACGTCGGCGAGCCGCTCGCCGGTGATCAGCGCGCCGATCGGCAGGCCGCCGCCGAGCGCCTTGGCGGCTGTGATCGCATCGGGCCGCACGTCGGTCTGCTCGTACGCCCACAGCGTGCCGGTGCGGCCCATGCCGCACTGGACCTCGTCGAATATCAGCGCCGCCCCATGCTCGTCGCAGGCCTCGCGCGCGGCGGCCAGCACCTCAACAGAGAGGACGTTGACGCCGCTCTCGCCCTGAATCGGCTCGAGCAGCACCGCCGCGGTGCCCGCGTCGACCGCGCCGCGGAGCTCCTGCGGCTCGGGGGCCACCGCGCGAAAGCCCGGGACGAGCGGCGCAAACGGTGCCTGCTTGGCCTCCTGCGGGGTCGCCGACAGGGCGCCGTAGGTGCGCCCGTGAAAGGCCCCGTGGACGACCACGACATCGCCGCCCGGCCGCGCCTTGCGCGCGAGCTTGATCGCCGCCTCGCTGGCCTCGGCACCCGAGTTGCAGAAGAACACCTTGCCGCCGAGGCTCGACTGCGCCAGGCGCTCGGCGAGGCGCATCGCGGGCTCGGTGTAGAACAGGTTGCTCACGTGCATCAGCCGTCCGACCTGATCGCGCACCGCGGCCACCACACGCGGGTGGCAGTGGCCGAGGCTCGTCACACCGATGCCGCACAGGAAGTCGAGGTACTCGTTGCCCTCGACATCCCACAGCCACGGGCCCTCGCCGCGCACGAACTCGACCGGCATGCGCGCGTAGGTGCCGATCACGCTCGCGCGCTCGATCTCTTGCAGTTCCGCCAAGCTCATGTAGCCGCCTCGATCTTGGTGCCGATGCCGGCGTCGGTGAACAGCTCGAGCAGCAGCGAGTGCGGGAGACGTCCGTCGAGGATGTGCGCAGCGCTGACGCCCTGCTCGAGCGCGTCCACGCACGCCTCGAGCTTTGGGCGCATCCCGCCCTCCAGCTCAGACAGGGCGCGGCGCACACGCTCGGCGCTCGCCTGTCCGATCAGGCTCGCCGGATCGGCCGGATTCTCGAGCCAGCCCGGCACGTCTGTCAGGAAGATCACCTTGTAGGCGCCGAGCGCGCCCGCCACCGCACCGGCGGCCTCGTCGGCGTTGACGTTGTAGGAGTGCCCGTCGCGGTCGGCTCCGACCGAGGCGATCACCGGGATGTAATCGCTTGCGACGTGCTCGATGACGCCGACGTTGACCCGCTCGATGCGCCCGACGAAGCCGATGTCCTCGCCTCCCGGTCCGGAGCGGCGCGCCACGCGGAACAGCGAGCCGTCGTCGCCGCAGAGGCCAACGGCCGGCTGGCCGTGGCGGCTCAGGCGCAGCACGATCTCCTTGTTGACCTTGCCGACGAGCACCATCTTCGCCACCTCCACGGTGCTCTCGTCGGACACGCGCAGGCCGCCGACGAACTCGACCGGCAGGCCAAGGCGCTGCATGTACCCGGTGATCTCCGGGCCACCGCCGTGCACGACGATCGGGTTGAGCCCCACGTACTTGAGCAGGACGACGTCGCGCGCGAACTCCTCCCGCAGCGCGGCATCCTCCATCGCGGCGCCGCCGTACTTGATCACCACCGTCCTGCCGTGGAACTCCCTGATGTAAGGGAGCGCCTCGAGAAGTGTGCCTACGTCGCGCATTGCGACCTCCTCGATTGCCGAAGCGGGGAGACGGCCGGTGCCTGAGACGAAGCAGCGGCCGCCGACGGCGCAGACCAGCCGAGCGCAGGGTTCATTGTCCAGATGCCCCGCGAAGCCGGCATTTGAACGATGAATCCCGGAGCGATCATGTTGTGTAATCCGCGTTGACCGTTACGTACTCGTGTGACAGATCGGAGAAGAAGACCTCCGTCTCTGCGCCGTCGCCGGGCAGTGTCACCTCGTACTCGACCTCGTCGATCTGCACCGCGCGTGCCAGCGCGGGCTCGTCGTAGGGGATCGCGGCCCCGCCCGCGCAGACCTGGATCCCCTCGATCGTGACGTCCAGAGCGAGCGGTGCGTCGTAGCCGGGGCGCCCTCCGAGCGCGCCGCCGACGGCCTGCACGATCCGTCCCCAGTTGGGGTCGCCGCCGTGCAGCGCGGCCTTCACGAGCGGGGAGTTCGCGACGGCGCGGGCGGCCACCTCGGCGCCGTCGCTCTCGCCGCCGCGCACGATCACGCGTGCGCTGCGTCCGGCCCCCTCGCCGTCGGCGACCATCATGATCGCGAGCGCCCGCAGCAGCGCGTCCAGGGCCTCGCCGAAGCGCAGCTCGTCGTCGCTCTCGGGCGCGACGCTGACACCGCTCGCGCCGGAGCAAATCAGGATCGCTGTGTCGTTGGTCGAGAGCTGTCCGTCGACGGAAGCGCGATCGAACGAGCGCTTGACGCACACTCCGAGCAGCAGGTCCGCGGTCTCGGCGCTGAGCGCGGCATCGGTCTCGACGAAGCACAGCATCGTGGCGAAGCGCGGCGAGATCATGCCGGCGCCCTTGCACTGGGCGCTGAGACGCACGGTGCCGGAGGGCAGCCGTACCTCGAGGTTGGCGCGCTTCTCGAACGCGTCGGTCGTCTGAATCGCCTGCTGAAAGGCGGCGTCGCCGTCGGTGCTCAGCTGCTCGCGCGCCAGCAGGATGCCCTTCAACACGGCATCCACGGGCAACTCGTGGCTGATCGCGCCGGTCGAGGCGAGCGCCACCGCCGCGGGATCGACGCCCGCCGCGAGCGCCGCGGCCCCCTGCGTCTTGGCGGCGTCGTCGAGCCCGCGCCGGCCAGTGGCGGCGTTGGCGCAGCCCGAGTTCGCGAGTACCACGCGCAGGGCGTCCAGGCGACAGCGCTCGCGGGTGACGAGCACGGGAGCGGCCGGCGTCGCGCTGGCGGTGAACCGCGCCGCGCTCACCGCGGCTTGCGTGTCACAAGCGAGCAGCCCGACATCGGGCCGGCCGCTCGGCTTGATACCGGCGACCACGCCCGCCGCGCGGAACCCGGCGGGCAGTCCGGCGTCGAGCCCGAGCTCCCGCACGTGCGCGGGAGCGGGGGTCCAGCGCGAGCGAAAGAACGGCCGTGCCTCAATCATCGCTCTGCCCCGACAGACCTGGCGCCGGCATGGGCACGCAGGGCAAGCTGAACAAGGACGCAGGGAGCGTGGCGTGCTTTGCACGCGAGCGACCGAGGACGCCGTCCAGCGCCGGCATGCGTGTTCATGCCAGGCCTCGCGTCTCGGGGTAGCCGAACATCAGGTTGAGGTTCTGCAGCGCCTGCGAGGAGGTCCCCTTCCAGAGGTTGTCGATCGACCCGAACACGATCACCTTGCCGGTGTGCTCGTCGGCGGCGGCGAAGACGCGGCAGAAGTTCGTCTCGCGCACCTCGAGCACCCCCGGAGGGCCGCCGACGAGCTCGACGAACGGCTCGTGGGCGTAGGCCGCGGTGTACATCGCGCGCAGCTCCTCGGGCGCGATCGGACGGGTGGTCGTGACGTAGCAGCTGGCCATCTCGCCCTGGTCGAGCGGCACGAGGTGGGCCTGGAACTGCACCCGCAGCTCGGGAGCACCCGGATTCAGCGCGTGCAGCTGCTCCTCGATCTCGGGCGTGTGCCGGTGCGCGGCGACCTTGTAGGGAACGATGTTCTCGCCGGCCATCGACAGGTGCGTGGTCTCGTCGAACACGCGCCCGGCGCCGGAGATTCCCTGCTTGGCATCGATCACGACATCGGCGATCACGCCGGCGCGCGCGAGCGGCGCGAGCGCGAGCAGCGATGCGGTCGGATAACAGCCGGGGTTGGCGACGATCGTGGCACCGGCGATCCGCTCGCGATGAAGCTCGGTCAGCCCGTAGACCGCCTGCTCGAGCAGGTCTGGACGCGGATGCTCGCCGTACCAGCGTTCGTAGGTGGCCAGCGAGCCGAGGCGGAAGTCTGCGCTCAGGTCGACCACGCGCGCGCCGAGCTCGCGCAGCGCGCCGACTGTCGGCGCGGCGGCGGCGTGCGGGTAGGCGACGACTGCGGCGTCGATGCCCTCGAGCCGCTCGAGCTCCAGCGGCTCGATGACCAGGGGCACGCGGTAGCGCGGGTAGAGCTCCCCCAGCGGCCTGCCCTGCTCGGAGCGTCCCGTCACGGCGACGAGCTCGAAGTCCGGGTGGCGCCAGAGCAAGTGCGCGGCGAGCGCGCCGGTGAAGCCGGTGGCGCCGGCGACGATCACCCGCGGCCCACCGGGAGCGCTCGGCTGGGGGGCGACGCTAGCCACGCAGCTCACCACCGATCTCACGCAGCGCCGCGACGATGCTCGCGCGCAGCGGCTCGACGTCCTCGTCGGTGAGCGTCCGATCGAGCGCCCGGAAGGACAGCGCGAGCGCGAGCGAGCGCCGGCCCTCCCCCACCTGCTCGCCCGCGTACACGTCGAACACGCTCACCTCCTCGAGCAGCTCGCCGCCGGCAACGCGCACGCGCGCGAGCGCGTTGCCTGCAGGGACCGACTCGGGAAGCGTCACAGCGAGGTCCTGGCGCAGCGCCGGGAACGGCCCGAAGTCCGCGTACTCGAGGAGCGGCGCGGCGAGCGACGCGAGCTTGCCGAGGTCGATCGCGAACGCGGCGGTGCGCCCGCCTGCGTGCGCCCCACGGGGTGTGCCCGAATGGGGGAGGTCCCACGCGCCGGCGACGAGCGGGTGCAGCTCACCCAGGAAACCCAGCCGCGCGCCATCGCCGGCCAGCACCGCTGCGCTGCGCCCTGGGTGAAGGAACGGCCACTGCGCCGGCGCGACCGGCTCCACAGACCAGTCGATCGCGAAGCGCTCGAGCAGCCCCCCCAGCAGCGCCTTGGCTGCGAAGAAGTCCGCCGCGGGGCGCTCGCCCGCCTGGCTGTGCCCCTCAGCCTGCGCGCCGCCGGATGTGCCGCCATGAGTGCCACGCCACGAGCGCGGCTCGAGGCTGCCGCTCAGGAGCACGCCGAGCGCGTGATGCTCATCCGCCGGCAGGATCTCGGCCGGCAGGACGTCGGGCGCATCGGCCGCGGGCGTGTTCGGCTTGGATTGTGCGCCGTCGGGTTTGCGATAGACGGTTCCGGACTCGAAGATCGCGATGTCAGGTCCGTTGCGCGCGACGTTATGCCTGGCGGCGTCGAGCAGCGAGCCGAGCAGCGTCGGGCGCATGATCGACTGCCCCTCAGAGAGCGGGTTCTCGAGCGCGATCGCGCGCCGCATCGGATGGTCGGCGGGCAGGAGCAGCCGGTCGAGCAGCGACGGGTCTGTGAAGCTCCAGCCCACCACCTCGTACAGGCCGCGGCCGACCATCGCGTCCTCGGCGGCGCGCCGCACCCGCTGGGCGTCCGTGAGCCTTCCGGCCGCGCCCCGACGCGCGGGCAGAGTCGCTGGCAGGCGCTCGAGGCCGTCGATCCGCGCGACCTCCTCGATCACGTCGATCTCGCGCGTGACGTCGTCGCGGCGCAGCGCCGGCACGGTCACCTCGAGGCCGCCGGAGCGCGGCTCGGTCTTGAAGTCGAGCGCGTTCAGGATCTCCGCCTGGCGCTCGATCGCAACGGGAACGCCGAGGATCGCCTGCACTCGCGCCTCGCGCAGGCCGATCTGCGGCCGTGCGGGCACCCAGCCCTCCCCCTTCAGGCCGAGGTCGATCGTGCCCTGTGCGACGCTCGCGCCGCACAGCTCGATCATCAGTTGCGCGGCGATCGCCTGTGCGTGCAGGCACTGCTCCGGCTGCAGCCCCTTCTCGAAGCGCCCTGAGGCCTCGCTGCGCAGGCCGAGCGCCCAGGAGCTGCGGTGGATGTTGGGGCCGTTCCAGGTCGCGACCTCCATCAGCACGCGCGTGGTGTCCGGCTCGACCTCTGAGCGGGCGCCACCCATCAGACCTGCGATCGAAGTGGGGCCCTGGTCGTCCTCGATCACGACCATCTCGTGATCGAGCGTGCGCGTCTGGCCGTCGAGCGTTTGCACCTGCTCGCCGTCGCGGGCGCGACGCACCGTGAGTCGCGCGCCGGCAACGCGATCGAGGTCGAACGCGTGCAGCGGCTGCCCGCTCAGCAACATCGCGTAGTTGGTGATGTCGACGACGTTGTTGATCGCGCGCTGCCCGGCGGCGGCGAGCCGCGCCTTCAGCCACGGCGGGGACGGCGCGACGGTGACGTTCTCGAACACGCGCGCGGTGAAGCGCGGGCACAGATCGGTGGCCTCGAGGATCACCTCGGCGCCCGATATCGGACCGTCGCTGCCGGGGTCCTCGCTCCAGGGCGCGGGCGCGAGCGGAGCGCCGGTCGCGGCGTGCAGCTCGCGCGCCACCCCGTATACGCCGAGGCAGTCGGGCCGGTTGGGGGTGATCTCGAGCTCGAGCACATCCATCGCGATCGGCAGCACTTCCGCGAGCGGGGTGCCGGGCGCGAGCTCGGCGTCGAGCAGCTGACCATCGAGCACGAGGATCCCCTCCGAGCTCGCGCTGATCTCGAGCTCGGACTCGGACAGGATCATCCCTTCGGAGACCACCCCGCGCAGCTTCGCCTGCTTCAGCTTCGTGCCGTCGGGCATCACCGCGCCGGGCCGTGCCACCGCGACGGTCTGGCCGGCCGCGACGTTCGGCGCGCCGCACACGATTGTCGCTATCGCGTCGCCGTCGTTGTTTGCCTCGCTGTCGGGGGCGAGCTCAACCTTGCAAACCTTCAGGCGGTCGGCGTCGGGGTGCTGCTCGGCGCTCAGCACGCGACCCACCACGAAGCCGTCCGTCTCCGGAACGCCGTAGTGGTGGATCGCCTCGACCTTGGTGCCGGTCATCGTCAGGCGCTCCTCGACCTCGCGCGCGTTGAGCGGCGGATCGCAGTATTCGCGCAGCCACGGCAGCGGCACCCTCATGACACATCACTCCGTCCGGCACCGGCATGCGTGCCCATCAGAACTGCTCCAGGAAGCGAAGGTCATTTTCGTAGTAGAGCCGCAAATCGGGGATGCCGTGCTTGAGCATTGCGATGCGCTCGACGCCGAGCCCCCAGGCGAAGCCCTGCACCTTCTCGGGGTCATAGCCGGGGGCGTTGCGCTGGGTGGTGGGCACGTAGGAGTAGACGTTGGGGTCGACCTCGCCCGCGCCGAGCACCTCGAGCCAGCCCTCGCCCTTGCACAGCGGGCAGCGCGAGCCGTCTCGGAGGAAGCCGCGTCCGCCGCAGTGAAAGCACGACACGTCGACCTCGACGCTGGGCTCGGTGAACGGGAAGAAGTGCGGGCGCAGGCGCACGTTGCGCTCGCTTGCGCCCTCGGGGGTGCCACCGAACACCGCGCGCGCGAACTCCAGCAACGTTCCCTTGAGGTCGGCGAGCGTGATGTCCTCGTCCACGGCGAGGCCCTCGATCTGGTGGAACTGCGGCGTGTGCGTGGCGTCGGAGTCCGGCCTGTAGACACGCCCGGGAATCACCACGTAGAGCGGCGGCGGGTGCAGTTCCATGGCGCGCACCTGCATCGGCGAGGTGTGCGTGCGCAGCACCAGCTCGTCGTGCGGCTCGGGCACATGATCGGCGTTCTCCTGGGAGATGTAGAAGGTGTCGGTGCGCGCCCGCGCGGGGTGCGTGGGGCTGTGGTTGAGCGCGTCGAAGTTGTAGTGCACGGTCTCGATCTCGGGGCCTTCCATGACGGAGAAGCCGAGGCCGAGGAAGATGTCTTCGAGCTCGCGGCGCGTGGCGGTGAGCAGGTGCAGGCGCCCGACCGGCTGCGGCGGGGCTCCCGGCAGCGTGATGTCGACGCGATCGTCCAGCAGCTGGCGCTCGAGCTCACCGCCGGCGAGCTGATCCAAACGCGCCTGGATCTGCGCCTCGAGCGCCTGGCGCGCCTGGTTGGCGGCCTTGCCGACCGGGCCACGCTGCTCAGCGGGAAGCTCGGCGACGCCGCGCAGCATCTGCGGCAGCTCGGCCTTGCGGCCGAGGTAGCGCACGCGCAGCTCCTCGAGCTCGGCGCTGGAGCCGGCGGCGGCGATCGCGCGCTCGGCCTCGCTGCGCAGCTCCTGGATGCGATCGATCATGACGCGGGGACCGTATCGTTGGGGCGGGCAAGACAACGATGCGGTCGGCGGGTCATCTCGTAGAGCGCCACCGTCGCGGCCATCGCCGCGTTCAGCGAGTCGGTGGCGATCGGGATGCGCGCAACGCGATCGCAGGCGGCGACGAGCTCCTCGGGCAGCCCGTCGCGCTCTGAGCCGACGAGCAGCGTGACCGGCGCGCCGTCGCCTGGCCCGCACAGCTGGCCGATCTCCGATTCCTCGCCGGCGTCGGCGACGAGTGCGATCCGCTCGCCGGGCAGCTCGCCGACGTCGCTGACGTGCGCGAGCGCCACGGTGAAGATCGCGCCCATGCTCGCGCGCACCGCCTTCGGTCCGTGCGGGTCGGCGCAGCCGGGGCCGAGCGCTACGGACGAGGCGCCGAAGGCCTCGGCGGAGCGCAGCACGGTGCCGACGTTGCCGGGATCGCCGACGCGGTGCAGGTACACGCACAGGGGTCCGGCGGGCGTGCTCCAGCGCTGCCGGTAGGTGGCGAGCACGCGTGTGCCGGAGCCGAGCGCGGACACGCTCGCGAGCGCGGAGCGCTCGACTTCATGGAAGTCGTCGTTGCCCAGCTCGGACCCGGCCAGCCGGTAGCCCTCGACGAGCGGGCGTCCGGCGTGCTCGGCGGCGGCAAGCAGGTCCTCGCCCTCGGCCAGGAACAGGCCGCTGCGGGCGCGGCCGCGCTTGGTGTGCAGGTGGCGCACGGCCTTCAGGCGGGGATTGTGTGGGGATTGGATCTGGGTCATGTCACAAAAAAAGCGCCGTCCTTTTCAGGAGCGACGCCCGGGAGGCTGTCTGTCGTTTGCCGGTTCCCCGGCGGATCCGGGGTCAGGCAGCCGACGCCTCGCGGGCGACCTCGGCAAAACGTCGGAATGTGTCTGCGTCGCGCACGGCGATGTCGGCGAGCACCTTGCGGTCGAGCTCGACGCCGGCGAGCTTCAGGCCGTGCATCAGCTGCGAGTAGCTCATGCCGTTGACGCGCGCGGCGGCGTTGATGCGGGTGATCCACAGCCTGCGGAAGTCGCGCTTGCGGTTGCGCCTGTCCCGGTAGGCGTAGGCGTCTGCCTTGAGCAGTGCCTCCTTGGCGCGCTTGTAGTTCGAGTGCGCCTCGCCGCGAAAGCCCTTCGTCTGCTCGAGCACCGCACGGCGCTTCTTGCGCGCGCCCACAGAGCGCTTGACGCGGGTCATTTTCCGACTCCGAGCATGCGCTTGATGCGCGGTGTGTCGTCGTCGGAGATGATCACGGGGCGGCCGAGGTGGCGCTTGTGTTTGGGCGACTTCTTCTCGAGGATGTGGCTCGTGAAGGCGTGCCGCGCACGGACCTTGCCGCTGGCGGTCACTTTGAAGCGCTTCTTGGCGCCCGAGTGTGTCTTCATCTTTGGCATAGGATCAGGGAGCGAGGGGCCGGGCTTGACGACCTGCGGTCGCCTGCGCCATCCTCGCGGCGCTGATTATGACACGGTGCTGCCGGCGGCAGCGGTTCCGCCGTCGGCTACAGGCGCTGCCTCGGGCTCGGGCGGCGCCCCGCTCGCGCGCGCGGGCGCGTTGGGCGGCGGCTCGGCGACCGGGTCAGAGGCAGCGGAGCCGGACTCGAGCGCCGACTCGAGCGCCTCCTCGGCGACGTCGCCCTGGGCGTCCGCGGGGAAGACCTCGTCGGCGGCCTCGCCGCTGCTGGCCTTGCCCGCAAGCACGGCCTTGGAGGGCGCCATCATCATCGTCATGTTGCGCCCTTCCTGCATGGGGCGCTGCTCGACGACGCCCAGCTCGGAGAGCTCCTCGGCGAGCCGGTCAAGGATCGCTGTGCCGCGCTCCGGGTGGGTGACCTCACGCCCGCGGAACATGATCGTGACCTTGACCTTGTCCTTGTGGCGCAGGAAGCGCTCGACGTGGTGCTTCTTGGTGTCGTAGTCGTGCTCGGCGATCTTCGGGCGGAACTTGATCTCCCTGACGGTTATCTGCTGCTGGTGCTTGCGCGCCTGCTTGATCTTCTGGGCCTGCTCGTACTTGTACTTGGAGTAGTCGAGCACGCGGCACACCGGCGGGCGCGCCTCGGGGGCGACCTCCACGAGGTCGAGTTCGCGTTCCTGCGCGAAAACGAGCGCGTCGGGCGTCTTCATGACGCCGATCTGCTGCCCCTCATCGTCGATCAGGCGCACCTCGGGCACGCGAATTCGCTCGTTGATCCTGGTCGTGTCCCGCTCGGGCGGGCGCCGGTCGAACCTGCGCGGAACCGGCACTAGCTGTGGTGGCCTCGCGTCAAGCGAACGCTACGCGTGGCTGTGTGAGGATTTGCGGGGCTTCAACCCGGCCGAGTATAGCTCGCCTGCGAGGCGTGTTGTGAAGTCTTTGAGCGGCACGCTGCCGGTCTCCTCGCCGCCGTGCTCGCGGACCGACACGGCGCGTTCGCCCTGCTCGCGCTCTCCGACGATCAGCATGTACGGCACTTTCCTCAGCTCGGCGTCGCGGATCTTGCGCGCGATCGACTCGCTGCGCTGGTCGAGCTCCACGCGCGCCCCCTCGGCGGCGAGCGCGTCGATGACCTCGTTGGCGTAGTCGTTGAAGCGGTCGGACACCGCCAGCACGATCGCCTGCACGGGCGCGAGCCACAGCGGCAGCACGCCCGCGAAGTGCTCGAGCATGATGCCGATGAAGCGCTCGTAGGAGCCGAGCATCGCGCGGTGGATCATCACGGGCGTGTGCTCCTGGTTGTCGGCGCCGCTGTAGGTGAGACCGAAGCGCGCGGGCATCGAGTAGTCGAGCTGGACCGTGCCGAGCTGCCAGGAGCGCCCGAGCGAGTCCGTCACGTGCATGTCGATCTTCGGGCCGTAGAAGGCGCCGTCACCGAGGTTCAGCTCGTACTCCAGGCCGAGCTCCTCGAGCGCGCGGGCGAGCTTCTCCTCGGCGCGGTCCCACATCTCGTCGGTCCCGACGCGCTGCTCGGGGCGGGTGGAGAGCTCGAGGCGCACGTCGAAGTCGAACAGCGCGTAGGTCGCGAACGCCATCTCGAGCGCTGCGGTGACCTCGCCCTGCACCTGCTCCTCGGTGCAGAAGATGTGCCCGTCGTCCTGCGCGAAGTGCCGCACGCGCAGGAGTCCGTGCAGCACGCCGGAGGCCTCGTTGCGGTGCAACAGGCCCGGCTCGAAGTAGCGCACGGGCAGCTCGCGATAGGAGTGGCGGGTCTGGGCGAACAGGTGGCAGTGCCCGGGGCAGTTCATCGGCTTGACGGCCATCTCGCGGCCCTCAACCTCGAGCGTGAACATGTTCTCCCGGTACTTGTCCCAGTGCCCCGACGTGCGCCACAGCTCGGCGTCGAAGATCTGCGGGGTCTTGACCTCGGAGTAGCCGCGCTCGGCGCCCATCTGGCGCGAAAGCGAGACGAGCGAGTTGAAGATGGTCGTGCCTGCGGGCGTCCAGAAGGCGGCGCCGGGCGAGACGTCGGAGAAGGTGAACAGTCCGAGCTCGCGCCCGAGCTTGCGGTGGTCGCGCGCCTTGGCCTGCTCGAGGCGCTCGAGGTGCTCCTCGAGCTCTGCTTTGGTGAAGAACGCGGTGCCGTAGACCCGTGTGAGCATCGTCCTGTTCGAGTCCCCGCGCCAGTACGCGCCCGCCAGCGAGCTCAGCTTGAAGGCGCCGACGGTCTTGGTGCTGGGCGCATGCGGGCCGCGGCACAGATCGGTGAACGGGCCGTTGGTGTAGAGCGAGACGGTGCGCAGCGGCTCGCGGTGCAGGCTCTCGGCGGCCGCCGTCACGAGGTCGTCGATCAGCTCGACCTTGTAGTCCTGGCGCTCGGCGAGGAAGCGCTCGCGGGCGTGCCCGACGGGCACGTCCTCGCGCACGAACGGCTCCGCGGCCTTCACGTGCGCGCGCATCAGCTCTTCGATCCGCGGGAAGTCGGCCTCGGAGACCGACGTCCCCTCGGGGAACTCGAAGTCGTAGTAGAACCCGTCCTCGATCGGCGGTCCGATCGAGATCTTGACGCCGGGGTAGAGTTCCGTTACGGCAGCCGCAAGCACGTGCGCGGCGTCGTGTCGAATCAGCTCGAGGGCCTTCGGCCCGTCATTTTTAGTGAGGATCGCGATGTGGGCGCCGTCGGTGATTGGGCGCGCGAGATCGCGCACCTCCCGGCCCGCGCCGGTGGCGCCGTCGTTGGCCTGCCCGGGGCCCGTCGAGACCTCGATGGCGAGCGCCGCACGCGCCAGACCCGGCCCGATGGCGGCCGCCGCGTCGGCGCCGGTGGCGCCGTCGGGGAGCTCGAGGGTGTTGCCATCGGGGAGTGTGACCGTTATCGACATCGCAGCTGCGGAGGCTACCCGGCCGTGGCCGGTGTCGGTGGTGGGGCGCTCGAGATGTTCCGGCTCAGGCGATCTGCCAGAGCGCGTCGTCGGCGAGCGCTTCGCGGCGCACGGCGCCGGCTCCGGTGAGCTCGATCAGCGCGCGCTCCGCGGCGGCGCGGTCCGGGAGCTGGTTGTTCTGGGTGAGGATCGCAGCGACCTCGGCGGTGACGAGCCCGTCGGGGAAGGCTCGCAGCGCGTCGATCGCCTGCTCGGGCGGGGCCTGGCGCAAGAGCGTCGGGTCGAGGTTGGCGATCAGCACGTCGTAGGCGTCGATCGTCTGAAAGCCGCCCGCCTCGAGCCTTAGCCCTGCCTCGTTGTGGAAGACGAGCGACGGCGCGGAGTAGCGCACGGGGCCGTCGGTCTGGCGCGCCTTGCCCTGGAAGTCGGTCGGGCCGCCGGCGGCGCTGCGGGTCTGTTCCTTGTCGTCCTCGTAGGCGATGAGCGTATCGGGGTCGTCGATCGCGGCGACCACGCCCTCGACGTCGAGCCCGTCGACCCGCGCGAGCGCCTGCGCGATGTCGGCGTCCTCGTCGAGCAGCAGCGGCGTCGTGAACCACGCGAGCTGCAGCGCGCGCAGGACCTCGTCCTCGCGCCCGGGGTAGAAGAGCCGCGTGGCGACGATCGCACGGCAGGCGCGCGAGGTCGCAGTGACGCGGGCGCGGGGTTCCATCAACAGCGGCATGCCGAAGCGCTTGAAGTAGCTCTGCTGGCCGATCGTCGAGCGCGTGGGCGTGTAGCCGGCGTCGAGGTAGCGCTGCGGATCCTCGGCGAGGCCGATCGTCACGAGTCGCCAGTCGAGCTGGTCACCGTAACGCCAGTGCAACACGGCGAGCGCGGGGCTCGCCGAGTAGGCGAACGGACAACCCGGGTCGGTGAAGTGCGTGACCGTGATCTTGCCTGTGCCCTCGAGGGTGCTCACACGGTCAATGATTGCACCCGCAAGCAGTTTTCCAGGAGGGCGAGCCTACTCAGAAACACCGCTTGCAGACGATCGTCTGAATATGCGAACCTGGGAGGCATGAGCGACGACGATCCACAATCGATCTCAATCGCGCTCTCCCCTGCCCAGGTGGACGCGGTCGTGCGCGCCGCGACGCGCAGCCGCGCGCCCAGCGTCTCGACGCTGATCGGCAACGCGCTGAGGGCGCCTCGGCGCGTCGATCCCGCGGACGCCGACGGCTTGGACGCCCAGGACCGCCACCCACCGATCGGAGATCCGGCCGACGACGACGTCGACCCGCGCATGTCGAGATCGCTGCTGCGCGGACTGTCGCTGCTCACGCATTTCGGGCCCGACGGGTCCGAGCGCGGAATCGTGGAGCTCTCCCACGAGCTGGGGATGAGCCCCAGCACCGCACACAGGTACGCGTCCACGCTCGTCGAGCTGGGCCTGCTCGAGCGCTCCGCGAGCACGCGCAAGTACCGCCTGCCGAGCCCCCCGTAGCGACAGCGGGATACCAGCAGTTGGCTGTCTGGATCTTGCTACTCGCGACGTGCGATGTTTCTGATTGTGTCGGCGCCCAGCCAGCCAGATCTCGCGCTCGCGAGCACGGTGCGGCGCATGCGCCTCGCGCGCGGGGACACGCAGGAGGACCTGGCGCACAGAGCCGGCCTGACAGTGGCGGCATACGCACGCATCGAGCGTGGGCACGCAAACCCGACATGGACGACCGTGAGGCGGATCGCGGTGGCCCTGGAGGTCAGCCTGGCTTCGCTGGCCGAGGCGGTCGAACGCGCCAAGCCACGGCTGTGACAGGCGCTCACCGGGCGGCTCATGCCGGCTCAGGCGCCTCGAGCGCGCGCAGGTGCTCGTCCACCCGCCGCACCCACTCCTCGGAGATCGCATCAGCCTGGACCGACAGCTGTGGCCTGCCGACGAGGAGATCGGCGGGGGCCGGGATGCCGAGGTGCGCGAGCACCCGGCGGACGACCGCATCGGTGCTCTCCGCGAGCTCCTCGTAGGTGAGCTTCAACGGCTCATAGCCGAGGCCGAGGAAGTACGCGTCCCAGGAGGCGTCGTGCGCGGTCAGCAGGCGCACCAGGTAGTTGATGGCGCGAAACGAGAACACGAGCTCGACCGAGCGCTCGACCTCGTCGCCGGCCTTCCACGCCTGGGTCTGCACGGCCTTCCACAGCGACACCGCCTGGCGGATCTTGTTCTCGCGGGTGATCTGGATGTAGCGCAGGCCGGGAAACGCGCGGGCCAGCAGCTCCGGCAGCGGACGGCCGCCCATGCCTTCGATGCCCCGCAGGAGCTCGGCGAAGTCCCCGAGGTAGCCCCACATGATCTTCGCGCCGAAGACGCCGTTGGGGGTGGTGCCCTCGCGGAGCGCCCACGCGAGGTAGCGGTCGTAGGTCTCCGGGTGCCACAGTGGGTTCGGCTTGGCCGCACCGTCGGGCATCTCGCGAAATGCGAGCCGTTCGACGATGTTGGCGTGGCGGTCCCGGTCGAAGTACTCGTGCGGCCGGCGTGGGCGGCCGGAGCGCACCAGTGCCTCGAAGTACTCCTCCGGTTGGCCCGCGACCCCCGTCTGGCTGAGCGCCTGGCACAGTAGAGTGCTGCCGCTTCGCGGTGTCGCGCACACGAGGTAGGAGAGCATCGGCGTCATCGCGCTGGCCAATCAAGCACACTGGCTTGGTGAACAATACGCCGGTGACACATTCCAATACCCCGTGACCGAGCGCCCGAACATCCTCTATCTGCATTCGCATGACACGGGCCGCTACGTGCAGCCCTACGGCGAGCCGGTGCCGATGCCGAACGTCCAGGCGCTGGCCGACCAGGGCGTGCTCTTCCGCGAGGCCTTCTGCGCCGCGCCGACCTGCTCGGCCAGCCGCGCGTGCCTGCTGACGGGCCAGTACGGACAGAGCAACGGAATGCTCGGTCTCGCTCACCGCGGCTGGTCGCTGCGTGACTACCGCCACCACATCGTGCACACGCTGCGCAAGGTGGGCTATACCTCGACGCTGATCGGCGAGCAGCACATCTCCAAGGAGCCGGGCGTGATCGGCTACGACGAGGTGCTGAAGATCCCGACGACGCACGTCGAGACGGTGGCGCCGCTGGCGATGGAGGTGCTGCGCCGCGAGCGCGAGCGCCCGCTGTTCCTGTCGGTCGGCTTCTTCGAGACGCACCGGGAATTTCTCGGTCCCGGCTCGCTGCGCGACGTCCACTACTCCAAGCCGCCGAACAACCTCCCCGACACGCCCGAGGTGCGCGCCGATGTGGCGGCGTTCAAGGCGAGCGCGCGCTCGCTCGACCACGGCGTCGGGATGGTGCTCAACCAGCTCGACGCGTCGGGGCTGATGGACGACACCCTGGTTATCTTCACCACCGACCACGGGATGCCGTTCCCAGGCGCGAAGGCAACGCTGTATGACCGCGGGCTCGGAGTGACGCTGATCCTGCGCGGCCCCGAGCCGTTCAACGGCGGTCGTGTGATCGACGCGCTCGTCTCCCACATCGACATCTACCCGACCGTGTGCGAGTACCTGGAGATCGCGCGCCCGCCGTTCCTGCAGGGCGTCTCACTGATGGCACTGCTGCACGGGCACACGGCGAGCGCGCGCGAGGAGATCTTCGCCGGCTCGACCTGGCACGCCGCGTACGAGCCCCAGCGCGCGGTCCGCACCGATCGACACAAGTACATCCGCCGCTGGGGCGAGCGCCTGACGCCGGTGCTGGCGAACACCGACGATGGTCCCAGCAAGGACCTGCTGCTGCGCGGCGGCTGGGCCGAGCGGGTGATCCCAAAAGAACAGCTCTACGACCTGCTGTTCGACCCCAACGAGGCGAACAACCTGCTCGAGGATCCCGACTACGCGGCGGTGCTCGCCGACCTGCGCGGGCGCCTGGAGGCGTGGATGCACGACACCGAGGACCCACTGCTGGCCGGCCGCGTGGATCCGCCTAAGGGGGTCGAGATCAACCTCCCCGACCAGCTCTCCGCAACCGAACCGACGATCCGGATCGAGTAAGCGCGGCTCAGCCGAGGCGCCGACGCAGGAAGTCGACGAGCGCGGCACTCGTGCGCGCGGGCTCGTCGTCCCACACGAAATGCCCGGCGTCCTCGATGACTTCGAGCTCCGAGCCGGCCAGCTCTTCGTGGAAGCGCCGCGCCAGCTCGACACCAGCGAAGCGATCGCGCTCGCCCCACAGGATCAGCGCCGGTACGTCCAGCGCGGCGAGGCGGCCCTCGTAGGGAACGAGCTTGTCGAAGTCTCCCGAGCGGTAGAGCTCGAGATGCCCGCGACGACGGGTTTCGTCGGCGAACGCCTTCCAGTACTGCTCGACCGCCTCCTCGTCCATGCCGCCGGAGGCAGCCCGCAGCGCGGCCGCGAAGGCCTCGCGCGTGTAGCCGGCGATCAGGCGCTCGCCCTCGCCCGGCGTGCGCATCAGGTTCGCCAGGTCGTGCCAGCGCCGGTCGGAGAAGAAGCCGCCGTCGGAGATCACGAGCGCGCTGACCGCGCCCGGGTGATCGCACGCCCAGCGCAGGCCGATCATCACGCCCCAGTCGTGCGTCACCAGCGCGACCGGCCCCGGCTGCAGCTCCTCAACGAAGCTCTCGAGCGCCCGCACGTGCGCCTCCCAGGAGCCGGACTCCGGTCCCGGCTCGGAGTCGCCGTATCCGGGCAGGTCGGGGGCGAGCGCGCGCCAGCCGGCGTCTGCCAGCGCCGGCAGCGCGCGGTGCCACATGTACGAGGACTCGGGGTAGCCGTGGACGAGCAGCACCGCCGGGGCGGTCCGCTCGCCTGCCTCCCGATAAGACAGGCCCCCTACGCTCGCCGTGGCGCTCACGCGCCGAAGCCTAGACCGTCGAGGCCACCGCGTACGCGGCGATCCAGCTGTCGAGCCACGAGGCGATCGTGTCGACGCGGGTGAACACGGTTGGCCGTCGCGTCGAGCAGCGCCCGTAGACGTGGACCGCGATGCCGATGTCGACCGGTATCCCGTTGGTGCCCCCCACCAGCAGCGGCCCGCCGCTGTCCCCGTTACAGCCACCGGTGGCGTAGCTCGGCGCGTCCAGCGCGCACAGCTCGCCGTCCACGAAGAACGGCGGCGCGGTGCGCGCGCACCAGACGCTCGCCTGGAGGACGGTCCCTGCCGAGCGCAGCGTCTGGCTCGGTTCGCGCTCGCTGAAGCGCGTCTTGCCCCACCCCACGATCGTCGCCGTCGTCCCCGGCGCCAGCTCGCCCGTGTCGGCGCTCGTGGCGAGCGTGATCGCGGGAGCGCGCACCGGCGCGGACAGCGCCAGCAGCGCGGCGTCGCCCGTGTCAACCCTGCGCTTGAAGCCTTCGTATGCGATCACGCCTGACACGGTCGAGACCTGCCGTTCGCCGCCCGTCGGGGACGGCGCGAACGTCATCACGCTGAAGCCGGATGCCGGGTTCCGAGCGCCCGTCCGCAGGTTCTCGACGCAGTGGCCCGCCGTCAGGATCAGGCGGGGAGCGACGACGCTGCCTGTGCACTCCACCGACTCGCTCCCGCGCACGTCGATCACCTCCGCCAGCCAGGGGAACGCGGCGCTCGCCGCCGGTGCACCGCCGATGATCGCTGCGTGGGCAAGTACGTGCGGCGGGGGCCGCTGGGGCGTGCGGGCAGCGGCATCGCTGGCGCCAGCCAGCAGCGCCACGACACCCGCTATGCACACGAAGGACCGCACGCGCGTCATCGCGCTGCCTCTATCGACGGCAGGCGCCGACGACTTGACTCACGCAACGCACGCTCCTCGGCTAGCGTCTGCGTATGAGCGCGACCCCGGGCGAGACGACGAGCGAGACCGCCTTCGAGTCGACGCAGGCGACACGGCCGCCCTGGCTGGATGATGAGCTGCGCGCCGTCGTCGAGGAGCTGGCGGCGATCGAGCGACCGTCGGCTTCCGACGGGGAGCGCCGAGCGGCCGAGTGGATCGCGACGCGGATGCGCGAGCACGGCCATCCCACAGAGGTCGAGGTCGAGCGCGCCCATGGCGGCTACTGGTGGCCGCTCGGCCTGCTGAACGGCGCCGCCGCGCTCGCCGGGTTCCTGGCGCGCCGCCACCGGCGCTCGCGCTCGGCGCGCCTGCTCGCCGCGACGGTCGGCGCCGGCGCCGCGGCCGCGATCTGGGACGACGTCGGCGGCGGGTCGCTGTGGTTCCGGCGCGCGGCGCTGCCACATCGCGACACGTTCAACGTCGTGGCAGAGGCGGGCGATCTCGACGGAGAGGAGACGATCGTGGTGGTCGCGCATCATGACGCCGCGCACAGCGGACTGGTATTCCATCCCGCGCTGCCGCGACTCTTCGCCGAGCGCCTTCCCGCACAGCACGAGCGAGCACAGCAGAGCGTGCCGATCATGTACGCCACGTGGCTCGGCCCGGTGCTGGTGGCGCTCGGATCGCTGCTCGGGCGGGCCGGTCTCTCGCGGGCGGGATCGCTGCTCGCCGGCGCCGCCGCGGGCGCGATGCTCGACATCGGCTCAAGCGTTGTGGTGCCCGGCGCAAACGACAATCTCAGCGCGGTCGCCGTGCTCGTGGCGCTGGGCCGCGCGCTGTCCGAACGCCCGTCCCCCGGCGTGCGCGTGCTGCTGCTCTCGACCGGCTCGGAGGAGTCCTTCATGGAGGGCATGCAGGGCTTCATGCGCCGCCATCGCGCCGCGCTCGACCCCGAGCGCACGACGGTCCTGTGCCTCGAGTGCGTCGGCAGCCCGAAGCTGACGCTGGTCGAGGCCGAGGGCATGCTGCGGATGCGGCACTACAGCGAGGCGGCCCGCCGGCGTCTCGCCGACGCGGCCGCGTCGGTGGGCGTGGAGCTCGTGCGCGGGCTGCGCACCGTCGCCGCCACCGACGCGCTCGTCGCGCTGCGCCGCGGCTACTCCGTCGCGACGCTGGCGTCGGTCGATGCGACCAAGTTCCCGGCCAACTACCACTGGCCGAGTGACACGCCCGAGAACCTCGACTGGGGCACGATCAAGCGCGCGTTCGCCGTCGCCGAGCGCTTCGTGCGCTCAGGCGAGCCGCGCAGCTAGGGGCTGCAGGGACGCGAGCGGCGGTCCGTGCCGACTTCCGTGATCCCCGCCGAGGTGATCTTGATCCGCGTCGGGACGTTGCCGCGCTCGAGCAGCTTGACGAGCACCGACTTGCCCTTCGACTCGATTCCCGAGCGCAGCGGCTCCTCGAAGCGCTCAGCTCGCAGCGAGCCGGCTATCTGCACGTACACGTGCTGTTCGGCGCGCCCATTCTGAACCTTCCAGCGGTACAGATCACCCTCGCGCGGGACCGGGATCGGCGTCGGCCCACCAATGATCTCTGGATCCTCTGACATGTTGCAATTATGAGGGCCGGCGGCGCGGGCGCGAAAGGGCCCGCTGGCCAATCTCATCAAGCGGTGCTTGGACATCTCGACCAATGACCGGAGGCTTCGAACTCGAGCGCTTCGCGCACGCTCAAGACGAGGCGGGCATCTATGAGACGGCCACCCGCGAGCTGCGCGCGGGCGCCAAGCGCAGCCACTGGATGTGGTTCGTGTTCCCTCAGATCGCGGGCCTCGGGAACAGCTCGACGTCGAAGCTCTATGCGATCCGCACGCTCGCGGAAGCGAGCGCATATCTCGAGCATCCGGTGCTCGGGCCGCGCCTGATCGAGTGCGCGCGCATCCTGCTCGCGCTCGGCGATACCGGCGCAAGGGACGTCTTCGGCGACATCGACGCGATCAAGCTGCGCTCCTCGATGACGCTGTTCGCGCGTGCAGCGCCCGAGAGCCAGCTGTCGAGCAGGTCCTCGCGAGGTACTTCCAAGGCGTCCCGGACGCGCGCACCGAAGCGCTCCTCGACGCGTGACGATGACGCCCCCGGTGGCGCGCCCGTCCAGTCGCTCTCTGCTTTCAAACGGGGTGATGCGCGCACTCACCTGCGACTCGACCGGGGCGCCGAGGTGCTGTGGATACGTGTAGGCCGCATCGGCCCCGAATCGAGGGCGCCCCGCCGGCGCTGCGTGGCCCCCACTCGGTGGCGCGCCCCACCGACGCCGGCTGACTCTTCTGTGAGAATCGTGCTGTGGAGCATGGAAGAGCGAGCACGACGGCGATCGGCACAGCGCTGATGCGAGCGGCGCACACGCGCCTGGACGATCCAGTGCTGATCGAGGATCCGTGGGGCGATCGGCTCGGCTTCGCAAACGAGCGCGAGGCAATCGAGGCGCGTGGGGCGAGCCCGGACCTGGACGCCAATCTGCGAGCGCACCCCTCCTACGGGACGGTGATCCTGCGTGCGCGCTACACCGAGGACCGTCTCGCCGAGGCCGTCCAACGCGGGGTTCGCCAGTACGTGATCGTCGGCGCCGGCCTCGACAGCTTCGCGCTGCGGCGCCCGGCGTTCGCGGAGGAGCTCGAGATCTTCGAGGTCGACCATCCGAGCACGCAGGAGTTCAAGACGCAGAGGCTCGAGTCGTGCGGGATCGCGATGCCGGCAGGCCTGCACCTCGTGCCCGCCGATTTGAGCGAGACGCCACTCGACGATGCGCTTGTCGGCTCTCCGTTTGACGGTGAGCGCCCGGCGTTCTTTGCGTGGCTCGGGGTGACGCCCTACCTCACGCGCGAGGCGAACCTCGCGACGCTCACCGCGATCGCCGCCTGCGCTCCGCCCGGCAGCGAGGTCGTCTTCAGCTACCTCAACCAGGGCGTGCTCGACTCCGACGCCGCCGATGACCCGATACAGCAGGCGCGCTCCCAGGTCGCCTCACTCGGCGAGCCGTGGGTCTCGGGCTTCTATCCCGAGCGACTTGAGGCGGAGCTGCGCGGCACGGGTATGGCGCTCATCGAGAACATCGGCCCCGAGCAGCTCGCGGCGCGCTACTGCGCCGAGCGCCGCGACGGGCTGCGCCCGACCCCCGGCTCGCATCTGGCGCGCGCCCAGGTGGACGTCAGGACCGCTTGAGCGCGTGCGCCGTGAGGATCTCAGACCGCTGGCACGGATCGTGGAGCTTCTTGAATGACAGGTAACTGCCGGAGATCCTGAATTCGTAGGTGCCGGCCGACGTGCAGGTGGCCGACGGCCCGTGCATCGTGATCTTCGAGCCGGAGATCGAGTACGTGCCATGGCCGATGATGCCGTACGGGGCGTGGAGGGTGAAGTGGCCCGGGCTGAAGCTGATGTGGTAGGTGCCGTTGAGGCTCCCCGCCGTTTTCACGGTCGTCACATATTCGCCCGACAGGCTGCTCGACGCGCTCGCCAGCGCCGCGGACGTGGCGAGGAGGATCAGTGTGAGCGTGGTTGTGCGGCGTACAAGCTTCATGACTGTGCTCCCTCCGGGGCGGTTTTGAGGCGATAGATGTTCTTGGCGTCTGCCGGCCGGGGCGTCTGCCGCGACGCTCTGGCCGGCGTCCGTGCGGGTCCGGCGCTCGGCTCGCTCACGATATCGGTGTCGCCGTCGAACGCGCTCTGCCGCCCGACGAGCAGTGCGCGCACCGCGTGCTCACGGGTCTCTGCCGGGTCGATCACAGCGTCGACCGCGCCACAGGCGACCGCGGCCTGCGCGGTCAGGCTCTCCTCCGCGTAGCGACGTGCGAGCAGTTGCCGCACATCGGCGCCGCGTATGCGCCGCAGCCGGCGCCCGTGGATGATCTCGACGGCGGCCTCCGGGCTCATGATCCCGATCTCTGCGTTCGGCCAGCAGAACGCCGCGTCGGCGCCGAGGTCCTTTGAGTTCATCGTGATGAACGCGCCACCGAAGGCCTTGCGCACGATCACCGTCACTCGCGGCGAGCTGGCGCCCGCGAACGCACGCACCAGTTCGGCCCCGTGGCTGATGACCCCGGCCGCCTCCTCGCGGCTCCCTGGCATGAAACCGGGTGTGTCCACGAGCACGAGCATCGGGATCCCGAAGGCATCGCACGTGCGCACGAACTTCCTGCCCTTCTGCGAGGCAGCGACGTCGATCACGCCGCCGCGGTGGCGCGCCTGGTTGGCGATGATCGCAACGGCGCGCCCTTCCAGCCGAGCGAAGCCGACCACCATGTTCCGCGCCCAGCGCTCGCAGACCTCCTGGAAGCGACCGGCATCGACCAGGCGCCCGATCAGGTCGCGCACGTCGTAGTAGCTGCGGCTACGCGCTGGCAGGACGCCTGCGGGATCCTCGCCGGTGGCGGGCTCGGGCGCGACCATCGGCGGCGGCTCGGACCCGTTCTGAGGCAGATAGCCCAGCAGCTCGCGCAGCAGCGCCATCGCGCTGCGATCATCGCTCGCGACGAAGTCGCACACGCCGTTGCGCGCGTGCACCTTCGTCCCGCCGAGCGCCGCGCTCGTGACGTCCTCGCCGAGCGCCCGCTTGACGATCCGGGGACCGGTCAGGAACATCGAGGCCTTGTCGGTCATCACGACGAAGTCCG
The DNA here is from genome assembly GCA_963737025.1 of uncultured Solirubrobacteraceae bacterium. Lineage (GTDB taxonomy): Bacteria > Actinomycetota > Thermoleophilia > Solirubrobacterales > Solirubrobacteraceae > Palsa-744. Next base: position 54,301 of record CAVTRA010000002.1, on the reverse strand, counting down.
TCAGCGCCGGGGAGTAGCAGCCGCCGCCGGCCGAAACGCCCGTGATCACGGAGATCTGGGGCGCGCGGCCGGAGAGCGCCACGTTCTCGAAGAAGATCCGTCCGAACCCGCCCAGCGCGGCGGCGCCCTCCTGCAGGCGCGCACCCGCCGACTCCATGAAGCCGATCAGCGGAACTCCCGCCTGGCGGCTGTGACGTAGCGCGCGAACGATCACCTCCGCCTCGGGCACGCCGACCGAGCCGGCCGCGATCGTGGAGTCCTGGGCGTAGCAGATGATCGGGCGCCCGGCGACGCGCCCCCAGGCCGCATGCACCCCGACCTCGGTGCCGACGGGCAGCGCGGCCGGCTCGAGTGGCTCGAGGCTGCGCGGGTCGCACAGCCACTCGAGACGTTCGCGCGGATGCGGGGGATCCAGTTGCGAAGGTTGCGAAGAAGACGAAGAGTGCGACAGGACGGACAAGAGAGGGCCCCCCCGGGCGCTGTCGGAACGTGGTGGCGAGCTGCTGCCCCGTGTCGCTCCGGACTTCCAGCGGAGCTGGCCGGCGTCCCAACGCGGGGTAGCCGGCTGCAGGTTAGGGTCGCTCACACCGCATGGTCAATGCGGTTTGCACCTTGGTGCAACATTGCCTGCCACTGCTTGACCACTCTCTCTGCGTGGGCCAAAGTCCGCAACGTCCGCGGTCTCGGATGCTTCTCCGACCGGATGGAGACACCTACACGAAGGGCCCAGATTGTTCCAATTCGTCGCGTTGTGCCCGTCCGGCTCGCCGGACGCCACTGTTCCGATCGCCGGAAGTCGTGCGGGCGCGCTGGGCGTCGTCAACCTCGAGTATGCGGTTGACCTCGACGCGGGGCTCGCGCAGCTTCGGCGGTTGTGCGAGCTGGGACGCGGTCGTTGCGGCGTCCTGCTCGACGGCGCCGACACGCTCGCCGCCGTGCTCGCCGCGCAACCGGACGGTCTCGACACTGTCCTGCTCGCGAACACGCCGGCCGACGAGCTGCAAGCGCTCGTCGAGCGCGTACACGGCTCGGGCCTCGAGGCGTATGTAGTCGCCACCGCGCTGGAGCAGGGCGTCGCGGCGCAGGACGCCGGCGCCGACGCCGTCATCGCCAAGGGGCACGAGGCCGGCGGTTGGGTCGGCGAGGAAGGCTCGTTCGTGCTCTCGCAGCGGCTGCTCGGAACGCTCAGCACCCCCGTCTACATCCACGGCGGGATCGGCCGGCACACGGTCGCCGCGGCGTACGTCGCCGGCGCCGCCGGCGCGGTGCTCGACGCGCAGCTGCTGCTCGCGCGCGAGTCGCCGCTCCCCGACAGCCAGCGAGCGACGCTCGCCGGCTTCGACGGCAGCGAGACCGTGATGCTCGGCGCGGAGCTCGGCGCTCCGTTCCGGGCATACAGCCGGCCGGGCATGCACAGCCTCGAGCAACTGCGCGCCGTCGAGGCGGAGCTGCTTGCGAGCGCCGACGCCCGCGGCGCGTGGCGAGCGGGCGTCAGGGCTCACGTCGCAGGCTCCGGCACAGGCGCCGCCGTGCTCCCGCTCGGGCAGGACGCCGCTTTCGCCGCCGAGCTTGCGCAGCGGTTCGACAACGTCGCCGGCATCATCGACGGCCTGCGCGGCGCGATCGCGCGTGCCTGCGAAACGCTCGCCGACGGCAACCCGCTGGCGGAGGGCGCGGGCGTCGCGCGAGCCCATCGCACCCGCTATCCGCTCGTCCAGGGTCCGATGACGCGCGTCAGCGACCGCGCCGAGTTCGCTTCGGCCGTCGCCGACGGCGGCGGCCTCCCGTTTCTCGCGCTCGCGCTGATGCGCGCGGGCGAAGCCGCGGAGCTGCTCGAGCGCACCGCGGTGCTCCTCGGAGAGCGCTCATGGGGGGTCGGGCTGCTCGGCTTCGTGCCCGCTGAGCTTCGTGCCGAGCAGCTCGAGGTCGTGCGCGAGCATCGCCCGCCGTTCGCGCTGATCGCCGGTGGGCGTCCCGATCAAGCACACGAGCTCGAAGCCGACGGGATCGAGACCTACCTGCACGTGCCCTCACCGGGTCTGTTGAAGCTGTACCTCGCCGATGGTGCGCGCCGCTTCGTGTTCGAGGGGCGCGAGTGCGGCGGGCATGTCGGGCCCCGCACGAGCTTCGTGCTGTGGGACACGATGCTTCGTGTCCTGCTCGAGGAGCTTCCGAACGACGCCTCCGACTGCCAGGTGCTGCTCGCCGGCGGCGTCCACGACGCGCGTTCTGCGGCAATGGCCGCCGCGACGGCGGCAGCCGCGAGCCAGCGCGGAGCGCAGATCGGCGCGCTGATGGGCACCGGCTACCTGTTCGCGCGCGAGGCCACCGAGTGTGGCGCGATCACGCCGCTGTTCCAGGAGGCCGCGATCGCCGCGGCCGATACCGCCCTGCTCGAGAGCGGGCCCGGCCACGCCACCCGCTGCCTGCCCTCCCCTTTCGTCGAGCAGTTCGAGGCCGAGCGGCGCGACCTGCGCTCGGCCGGCATCGACGCCGAGGAGCTGCGCGGCCGTCTCGAGCAGCTGAACATCGGCCGCCTGCGGGTCGCGTCCAAGGGCGTTGACCGCGCCGGGTCCGAGCTCGTCGCCGTCGATGACTCCGAGCAGTGGCAGCGGGGCATGTACATGATCGGCCAGGTCACCGCGCTGCGCGACAGCGTGACGAGCATCGCCGAGCTGCACAGCGAGGTCTGCTCGGGAAGCAGCGAGCTGCTCGGCGAGCTTCCCGCGCCGGAGACCGGCCCCGAGCCGCAGGCGCCGCCGCCCGCGGATGTCGCGATCGTCGGCCTCGGGTGCATCCTCCCGAGCGCGCCCGACGTCTCGAGCTTCTGGGCCAACATCATCGAGAAGGTCGACGCGATCGGCGAGGTGCCCGCGGAGCGCTGGGACTGGCGGCGGATGTATGACCCGGACCCTGCCGCGCGTGACAAGGTCTACTCGCGCTGGGGCGGCTTCATCGACCCGGTGGCGCTGGATCCGATGGCGCTCGGCCTGCCGCCCAAGTCGCTCGCCTCGATCGAGCCGTTCCAGCTGCTCGCGCTGCTGTGCGCGCAGGCCGCGCTGCGCGACGCCGGATATGCCACGCGCCCCTTCGACAGGGAGCGCACCTCGGTGATCCTCGGCGCCGGCGGCGGCGGCGCGGACACGTCCGTCGGCTACACCGTGCGCTCGGCGATCCCCTCGCTGCTCGGAGACGCGCACCCGCGGCTGCAGGAGCAGCTGTTCGAGCGGCTGCCCGAGTGGACCGAGGACAGCTTCGCCGGGCTGTTGATGAACGTCGCCGCGGGGCGCATCGCCAACCGGCTCGACTTCGGCGGGACCAACTACACCGTCGATGCCGCCTGCGCCTCGTCGCTGAGCGCGATCGGGCTCGGCGCCCGAGAGCTGCAGGTCGGCACCAGCGACATGGTCCTCGCAGGCGGCGTCGATGCGATCCAGAACCCGTTTGCCTACCTGTGCTTCGCAAAGACCCACGCGCTGTCGCCGACGGGACGCTGCCGTCCGTTCGACGCAAGCGCCGACGGGATCGCCATCAGCGAGGGCTTCGCGACGGTCGTGCTCAAGCGCCTCGCCGACGCCGAGCGCGACGGCGACCGCATCTACGCCGTGATCCGCGGCGTCGGCGCCGCGAGCGACGGCCGCGACAGGAGCCTCACAGCGCCGCGGCCCGAGGGCCAGATGCGCGCGCTGCGACGGGCCTATGCGCAGGCGCGGTTCTCGCCGGCGACGGTCGGCCTCGTCGAGGCGCACGGCACGGGCACCGTCGCCGGCGACGGTGCCGAGATCAAGGCCCTCAGCACGGTGTTCGCAGAGCACTCCGAGCGCCGCCAGTGGTGCGCCGTGGGATCGGTCAAGTCGATGATCGGCCACACCAAGGCAACCGCCGGCGTAGCGGGCATCGTCAAGGCAGCGCTGGCGCTGCACCATCGCGTGCTGCCGCCGACGATCGGCGTCGAGGAGCCGAACCCGAAGGCGGCGTTCGCCGAGAGTCCGTTCTATGTCAACAGCGAAGCGCGACCGTGGCTGACAGGCGGCGCCGAGCATCCACGCCGAGCCGGGGTCAGCGCCTTCGGCTTCGGCGGCACCGATTTCCACATCGTGCTCGAGGAATACACCGGCGCCTACCGCGAGGACGCGGAGGCCGCGATGCCGCGCTGGCCGGGCGAGCTGCTGCTGTGGCGCGGGAGCCGCTCCGAGGTGCTCGCTGCGCTCGACAAGCTCGCTGGCGAGCTCGCGGCGGCCGAGCCTCCGCGGCTGGACGTGCTCGCGCATAGGCTGTCCGGCGAGTTCCACGAGCGGCCGTCTACAGACCCGACGCTCGCGCTCGTCGTCGAGTCCCTCGAGGATCTGCGCGAGAAGCTCGCCCGCGCACTGGAGCTGCTCGGCGCCGGCAGCGAGCGCGTGCACGAGCCGAGTGGCATCCACTGGTCCGAGCAGCCGCTGGGCGCCGAGGGCCGCGTGGCGTTCCTGTTCCCTGGGCAGGGGTCGCAGATGGTGAACATGGGGCGCGAGCTGACGATCGCCTTCCCCGAGGCGCGCGAGCAGTTCGAGCTCGCCGACAAGGTGCTCGCCGAAAGCTACGAACAGCCGCTCAGCAGCTATGTGTTTCCGCCGCCGTCCTTCACACCAGAGGAGCAACGGCGCCGCCAGGCCGAGCTGACCGATACGCACGTCGCCCAGGCAGCGCTCGGCGCGACGGAGCTCGCCTACCTGCGAGTGCTGGAGACGCTGGGGGTCCTCCCGGATCTGACGGCGGGGCACAGCTACGGCGAGTTCGTGGCGCTTGCCGCCGCCGGCGGGATCGACCCGCAGCAGCTGCTGCGGGTCTCCGAGGCACGAGGGCGCTTCATGCGGGAGGCCGGCGCGGCCGAGGCCGGGGCGATGGCGGCCGTCGATGCGCCGCCCGACGCGCTCGCACCGCTGCTCGAGGGCGGGGGCGTGGTCGCCGCGAACCTCAACTCGCCACGCCAGACGGTGCTCTCCGGGCCCCAAGAGCACGTCGAGGCCGCCGTCGAGTGGTGCGGCGAGCGCGGCGTCAGCGCGCGCCTGCTGCCGGTCGCGTGCGCGTTTCACTCACCCCACGTCGCCGGGGCGCAGCAGCGCTTCGCTGGGCTGCTGGCGCACACGAGCCTGGGGGTCCCCCGCCTCCCCGTCTACTCCAACACGACGGGCGAGCCGCACGCGCAGCAGACCGGCGCGATCGCCGAGCTGCTGTCCGAGCACCTGATCCGCCCGGTCGAGTTCGTGCACGAGATCGACGCGATGTACCGCGACGGCGCGCGCGTCTTCGTCGAGGTCGGGCCTCGCTCGGTGCTTTCCGGGCTCGTACCGCAGATCCTCGGCGACCGCGAGCACCTCGCGGTGCCGATGGACAGGCCGGGCCGCTCGGGCCTGCTGTCGCTGCTGCACTGCCTCGCCGCACTCGCCGCCGAGGGGCTGCCGGTGCAGACCGAGCGCCTCTTCAATGGACGTCCCGCCGCGCGTGTCGATCCGCGCGGCAACGGCCACGCCGCCAAGGAGCCGGGCGCCACCTGGCTCGTGGACGGCGGCCGTGCATGGCCCGCCGGCACGACGCGTGCGCCGGCAGCGCCGATCCCTGTCGTCGAACAAGAGGAGCACAGACCCGTGACCGAAACGAGCGCCAACGGCGGGGGCCCGGTCCTCCCCGCCTCACTGCCAGAGCAGTTCGAGACGAGCAACGGCCACCCAGGTCGCTCTCCCGGAGCCGCTGATCCCGATCCGCGTCCGCTGGCCGGAGGCGAGATCTCCGCGCCATCGGCGGCTGGAGACCGCGTCGCCGAGGTGATGCTCCGCCATCAACAGGTCATGCAGCAGTTCCTCGAGGCGCAGAGCAGCGTGATGCTGGGCTACCTCGGAGCGGCGCGCGGAGTTGGGCCGCTGCCCGGCGTCGCGCCATCGCGCCCCCCGCTCGCGCCGGCGCGCCCGGCCGCCGCGGCGCTCCCGGCCGCGCCTGCGCCGGCTGCGACCGTCGAGGCAGTGCCGCCCGTCCGGGCGCCCGGCGCGCCCTCGGCTGCTCCCGTCGCAGCCGCAGCGACCGCTGCCCCGGCGCCTGCCGCCGCCGAGGCGCAGGCGGCGGCGCCGTCAGAGGCTGCTCCGGCCGTCGCTGCGACGATGACGCGCGAGCAGATCCAGGAGCGGCTGCTCGCGGTGGTGAGCGAGCGCACCGGCTATCCCGCGGAGATGCTCGCGCTCGACGCCGACCTCGAGGGAGACCTCGGGATCGACTCGATCAAGCGCGTGGAGATCGCCGGCACGCTGACGCAGGGCCTGGGCCTCGAGGAGCGCTCCGCGATAGATCTCGAGGAGCTCACCGCGAGTCGCACGCTTACAGCGGTCATCGACATCCTCGAAGCTGCGCTCGGCGGCTCGGGCGTCGCGGCGACGGCGGCGCCGCCGGGGGAACAGGCGGGGGCGCAACGCCCTTTTAGACAGGGGCCGGCCGAGGAGGAGCGCATCGGTCGGTTCGTCGTGCAGGCTCAGAGCGCTCCAGCGATCGTCGACAGCGCCGGGCTCAAAGGTCCCGGGGCGGTCGTGATCGTGGATGACGAGCAGGGCGTCGGTGAGGAGCTCGAGCGGACGCTCGCGGCTCGCGGCGAGACGGTCATCCGCATCGCGCGCAACGAGCAGCCGCGTGACGCTGAGGGGGCGTCCGCGCTGGCCGAGCGCACGCGCGCCGATGGCGGCGTCAAGGCGCTGGTGCACCTCGCGGCGCTCGCCGAGCCGCAGCCGGAGTACGGCGCGCTGACCGCGCTGCTCGCGTTCGCGCAGGCTCTGCGCGGGCAGCTCGAGACGGCGGCGAGCGCAGGCGGCGCGGTGCTTCTCGGCGCCACTGGCCTGGGCGGCGCCTTCGGCGTCGATGGTGACGCTCCGCTCGGCGCGGCTTCGCAGGGCGCGATCCACGGCTTCCTCAAGTCCGCCGCGCAGGAGTGGCCCACGGTGCGCGTCAAGTCGGTGGATCTACAGGCGATGCCAGCTGCAGCGGCGGCCGCCCACCTGCTCGCCGAGCTGTCCGCGGCGGACGGACTGGTCGAGGTCGGATATCGCGACGGTGAGCGCGTGCAGCTCGGCGTCGTGCCGGCGCCGCTTGCCGAGCGCCGCTTCGGACCGACGCTCGACGCGGACGGCGTGCTGCTCGTGACCGGCGGCGCCCGCGGTATCACCGCGCACGTCGCATTGACGCTGGCCAAGCGCCGCCGCCGCCCCACGCTCGTGCTCGTGGGGCGCACACCGCTTGAAGCCGAGAGCGAGCAGACGGCAGGGCTGGGCGAGCTCGCAGAGCTACGAGCGGCGATGATCGAGCTGCGCAAGCGCGAGCAGCGAGAGCTGAAGCCGGCGCTCGTCGAGCAGGACTGCCGGCGCATCCTCGCCGCCCGCGAGGTGCGCGAGAACCTCGAGCGTCTGCGCGCGACCGGCGCCAACGTCGAGTACCTCGTCTGCGACGTCTCCGACGGCGAGGCGTTCGGCGCGCTGATCGACTCGGTCTACGCGCGCCATGGCCGCATCGATGGCGTCGTGCACGGCGCCGGCGTGATCGAGGACAGCCTGATCCGCGACAAGCAACGCTCGTCGCTCGAGCGGGTGCTCGCCACCAAGGCCGGGGCCGCCCAGACGCTCGCCGAGCGGCTGCGGCCGGAGGGCCTGCGTTTCCTGGTGCTGTTCAGCTCGGTCTCCGGTCGCTTCGGCAATCGCGGCCAGGCCGACTATGCGGCCGCGAGCGAGGTCCTCGGCAAGCTCGCGCACGAGCTCGATCGCCGCTGGCCGGCCCGGGTCGTATCGGTCGACTGGGGTCCGTGGCGCGCGGCGGGCATGGTCTCCCCCTGGCTCGAAGCCGAGTTCACCCGCCGCGGCGTCGCGCTGATCGGGCTCGACCAGGGCGCGCGGATGCTCGAGCAGGAGCTGAGCCTCGGGCGCAAGGGCGAGGCCGAGGTCGTGATCGGCGCTGCCACCGGGCTCGCGGGCGCGCAGGACGCCGACGGCGCGCAGGACGCCGACGGCGCGCAGGACGGGGCGAGCGCAACCGCCGTCGAGCCAGAGCGCGCCGGGCTGGCGCTGCTCGCCGGCGCCGGCGAGATCACACGTGGCCCCGGCACGGACGTCGGCGCGCGCTCGGTGCAGGCGCTCTACACATTCGACCTGGCGCGCGACCTCTACCTGGGCGACCACCGCATCGACGGCCGCCCGGTGCTCCCGTTCGCGGTCGCGATGGAGCTGATGGCGGAGCTCGCCGCTGTCGCCGCACCGGGGCACCCGGTCGCGGGGATGCGCACGATCCGTCTGCTGAGCGGCCTCGCGCTCGAGCACGACAGTCCCGCGAGCGTGAGGATCGACGCCTCCCCGCAGGACGACGGAGAGATCGAGGTCACGATCAAGCCGCCGGCCGAGGGCCGCCCCCACTACCGCGCGCGGGTGCAGCTCGGCGATCCGCTCGGCCCACGCGATCTGCCGGGGCTGCACGATCCGAGCAGGCCCGGCATCGCCGCGCGCCCGGCTCCGGTTCAGGAGCTCGCGCCGTTCCCACTCGCGGTCGCCGACGCCTACCGCGACCTGCTTTTCCACGGGCCGCTGTTCCAAGGCATCGTCGCAATCGACGGGATGGACGGACGCGGGGCCAGCGCGCTGCTGCGTCCCTCGCAGCCGGCGCAGTGCGTCGCCGGCGCCGAGGGCCTGCGCTGGCTGCTCGACCCTGTCCTGATCGACAGCGCGCTGCAGATGCAGGTGCTGTGGGCGCGTCTGCAATGGGAGGTGACGCTGCTGCCGGCAGAGATCGGGGCCTACGTCAAGCTGGGCGAGCCAGGCGCGGATGAGCCGGTGCGCCACGAGCTGCGGATCCGACCCACGAGCAACCCGCCGCTCTGCCACGCAGACCACTGGTTCTATGCAGCCGACGGGCGGCTGTTGGCTCTGCTTCAGGACGTGGTCGGCGTGGGAACGCAGGCGCTGAATCGCCTCGCGGGAGCCGAGGCATGATGGCCGAGACGGGCGAGCAACGCGGCGTGGCGATCGTCGGCATGGCATGCCTGTTCCCCGGCGCCGGCGACCTCGACGCCTACTGGCGGAACATCCTCGGCGGGCTGGACGCCACCTCGGACCCGCCGCCGGAGGCGTGGGACCCCGAGGTCTACTACGACCCCGACTTCGCCGACACCGACAAGACCTACTGCAAACGCGGCGGATATCTCGGCAAGCTCGCGCGGTTCGACCCGCTGGCGCACGGTATCCCGCCCGTCGCCGTCGGCGGCGAGCCGGACCAGTGGCTCGCGCTGCAGGTCGCGACGGACGCCCTCGCGGACGCCGGCGCGACGGAGCTCTCGGCGGAGGTGCGCGCCCGCACCGCGGTCATCTTCGGCAAGGGCACCTACCTGAACGGCGGCAACGCCGTGGCGCTGCAGCGCGGCCTCGTGATCGGCCAGACCCTGGATCTCCTGCGCCAGCTCGATCCGTGGCGCTCCGAGGAGGAGCTCGAGCGGCTGCGCGGCGAGCTGCAGCGGGTGTTGCCGGCGCTCGGGCCCGAAACCGTTCCCGGGTTGATCCCGAACATCATCGTCGGTCGCATCGCCAACCGGCTCGATCTGATGGGGCCCGCCTACACGATCGATGCCGCGTGTGCGTCCTCGCTGGTGGCGGTCGAGCACGCCGTCCGCGGCCTGCTCGCAGGCGACCACGACCTCGCGCTGGCGGGCGGCTCGCAGGTGTGGATGCCGGTGGCGACGCTCAACCTCTTCTGCCGGCTGGGCGCCCTGTCGCGCCGCGAGCAGCTGCGTGCGTTCGACAAGGACGCCGACGGCACGCTGCTGAGCGAGGGCATCGGCGCGGTGGTGCTGAAGCGCGCCGAGGACGCGGTCCGCGACGGCGACCGCGTGTATGCGGTGATCCGCGGCGTCGGCGTCGCGAGCGACGGGCGCGGGATGAGCGTGATGGCGCCGCGCATCGAGGGCGAGGAGCTGGCGCTGCGGCGGGCATACGCCGCCGCCGGGGTATCGCCCGAGAGCATCGGCCTGATCGAGGCGCATGGCACGGGCACGCCCGTTGGCGACGCGACCGAGGTGCAGGCGCTGACGCGCGTGTTCGGCGAGCGCGACGGGGAGCTCCCGCGCTGCGCGCTCGGCACGGTCAAGTCGATGATCGGCCACACGATTCCCGCCGCGGGAGTCGCCGGCCTGATCAAGACCGCGCTCGCGCTCCACCACCGCGTGCTGCCGCCGACGATCGCGTGTGAAGAGCCAAACCCCGAGCTCGGACTCGAGCGCACCCCCTTCTATATCAACACCGAGACGCGCCCGTGGATCCACGGCGGCGACGAGCCGCGGCGCGCCGGGATCAACGCGTTCGGCTTCGGCGGCATCAACGCCCACGCGGTGCTCGAGGAGTTCGAAGGCGTGCGCAGCCCCGCACACCGCCCCGCGTGGGACACCGAGGTCTGCATCCTCGAGGGCGATTCGCCGCAGGCGCTCCTGGACTCGGCGAGCGAACTGATGGCCGCACTGGAGCGCGACCCCGAGATCGCGCTGGCAGACCTCGCTTTCACGCTGAGCCAGGAACTCGGCGCTACGCCCGAACCCAGGCGCCTGGCGCTCGTCGCCTCCTCCCCGGAGGATCTGCTGGGCAAGCTCGGCCAGGCGATCGAGAAGCTGCGCGACCCCGACTGCCGGCGGATCAAGACGACGTCCGGCATCTACTACGAGGCCGAGCCGCTCGGCCCCGGCGGCAAGGTCGTGTATGTGTTCCCCGGCGAGGGCGCGCAGTACCCGAACATGCTCTCGGACCTGTGCCTGCAGTTCGAGGAGGCCCGCGCGGTGTTCGATCGCATCGACAGGATCTATGCCGAACATCCACGCGGACACCTGCTCAGCGACTGGGTGTTTCCGCGACCGGCGTTCTCGGACGCGGAGCAGGCCTTCACCGAGGCGCGGCTGATGGAGCTCGACATCGCCGTCGAGGCGGTGCTCACCGCCAACGCCGCCGTGTACGAGGTGATCAGCAGGCTGGTACCACGCTGCGATGCGATGCTCGGACACAGCTCCGGCGAGCATTCCGCCGCGATGGCCGCCGGTGCGCTCGATGTGGAGACCGACGAGCGGCTGGGAGCCTTCTCCCACGGGCTGAACGCGTCCTATGCCGCCGCCGCCGAGCGCCACGAGGTTCCTGCCGCGGTGCTGCTGGCGATCGGCGCCGACGCGGCGAGCGCGCGGCGGATCGGCGAAGAGGCCGGCGGCGAGCTGTACCTGGCGATGGACAACTGCCCGCACCAGGCCGTGCTCGTCGGCGAGGCGGTAGCAGCGGCCCGCGCCAAAGAGATCGCGATCAACGAGGGCCTGATGTGCGAGCAGCTCCCCTACGACCGCGCCGTGCACACGCCTCTGTTCGCGCCGTTTGCCGAGGATCTGCGCCCGATCTTCGCGGAGCTCCCGGTGCGCGCCGCGAAGACCCCGCTGTGGTCCTGCACGACTGCCGGGCGCTATCCGGAGGACCCGAGCGCGATTCGCGAGCTGCTCGTCGAGCACTGGACGCAGCCGGTCCGCTTCCGTGAGACGATCGAGGCGCTGCACGACGACGGCGCGCGCGTGTTCATCGAGGTCGGGCCGCGGGGGAACATGACGTCGTTCATGCAGGACATCTTGCGCGGGCGCCCTGCATGCATGGTGGCTCCGGATGTCATGCGCCGCTCCGGTACCGCGCAGCTGAGCCACGTCGTGGGAATGCTGGCCGCGCACGACGTCGAGCTCGACCTCGGCTATCTGTACGGGCAGCGCGACGTGCACGCCATCGACTGGCGCCACCCGAGCACGAACGCGGACCGTGGCGACGGCCACGACATCGCACTCGCGACGACCTGGCCGATGCTGCGCCTCCCGGAGGAGGCGCTCGCACTGCTGCGTCCGCCCGCCCGCGCCGGGAACGGCAACGCGCGCGCGTATACGCCCGCGCGTGAGCAGCCCGCAGAGGACCTCCTGGCGAGCTTCGACGTGCCCGCTCCGCAGCACGCGTTTGCCGCCTCACCGGTGGCCGTCACAACCGGCCAGGAGGAGCTCGCCGGCGCGATCGACGGCTACCTCGAGACGATGCAGCGCTTCCTGGTGACCAACGAGCAGGTGATGAGCGCGTATCTCGGCGGTGGCGCAGCCGTCGCGCTGCAGCAGGCACGCCGACCGCTCGTGGGGACGGTCGTGGCGTGGGAGCCCGGGGTCGAGCTGATCGCACGCCGGCTCGTCGCCCCCGCCGAGGACCGCTATCTGCTCGATCACACGCTCGGGCGCACCGTGTCGCGCAGCGACCCCGCCCTGCACGCGCTCGCGCTGATGCCGCTGGCGATGAGCGTCGAGATCCTCGCCGAGGGCGCGTCGTGCCTGCTGCCCGACCTCACGGTCACGGGGCTGCGCGAGCTGCGCGCGCACCGCTGGCTGGCGTTCGCCGAGGCGCCGAAGACGCTCGAGGTCGCGGTTCGCCGCCTCGCCGCCGAAGGCGGCTGCGAGCGGGTGCGCGTCGAGCTGCGTGACCTCGGCGATGACTCCGCGGCCGCCGACCCGGTCCTCGAGGCGACTGTGCTGCTGGCTGAGGACTTCCCGGCGGCTCCCGCGCCCAGGGCGCTTGCGCTCGACGGCGGCCGGCCCTCACGCTGGAGAGGCGATCAGCTCTACGACGAGGCGATGTTTCACCAGCCGCTGTGGCAGGGCGTCAGCAGTGTCGACGTCGTCGCACCGGAGGGCGCGCGCGCGCAGCTCGAGGTGCTGCCGCGCGTTGGCCTACTGCGCGACACGCCGGAGCCGAGCTTCGTGCTGGACCCTGTGGCCCTGGACGCGGCCGGCCAGGTCATCGGATTCTGGGCCGCTGAGATGCTCGAGCAGGCGCGAGTCGTGTTTCCCTTCCGGCTCGAGGCGCTCGACCTGTACGGGCCGCCGCCGGCGCAGGGCGAAAAGCTCGCGTGCTCGGCCGCGATCAGGCTTGAAGGAGATCAGCTTGTGAGCTCGGACATCGACGTGCTCGACGCGGACGGCCACTGCTGGATGCGGCTGACGGGCTGGGCCGACAAGCGCTTCGACGTACCGGAGCGCTTTGCCCCGCTGGCGCGTCCAGCGGCGCTGACACCGCTGTCGACACCGTGGCCCGGGCCGCTGTCCGCCCACCGCGACGGCCCCGTCGCATGCCGGCTACTCGACGCGCGGATGCCCGCCGACAGGGCGCTGTGGAAGCCCGTGTGGGCGAGCCGCGTGCTCGGTCGTCGTGAGCGCCGGCTGTTCGACGCGCTGACGCTGCCCGAGAACAGGCAGCTCGAGTGGCTCGCAGCGCGCACCGCCGCCAAGGAGTGCGTGGCCGAGCTCCTGCGCGACGCCTACGGACTCGAGCTGCTGCCGGCTGAAATTGAGATCCTGCCCGACGAGCGAGGCGCGCCGGTCGTCGTCGCGCCTGGCCTCGAGGGGCTCGCCGAGCTGCCGCTCGTGTCGCTCACGCACGCACAGGGTCACGCGGCCGCTTTCGCATCGCTCGCGCCCCCGCACGCAGGCAGGGGCGTCGGCATCGACATCGAGCCGCTCGTGTCGCGCGCACCCGGCTTCGAGCAGGCAGCACTCGGCGAGGCAGAGCGCCGGCTGCTCCAGCAGTTGCCCGCGGACGCCGCCGAGGAGTGGCTGCTGCGCCTGTGGTGCGCGAAGGAGGCTGCCGGCAAGGCGCTCGGGGCAGGGCTGGACGGGTGGTCTGGTGCGCCGCAAGCGTGCGCGATCGAGCTTGACAGCGAGGTTGTAGAGCTGGACGTGGCGGGTAGGCGGTTGCTAGCTTGGACACTCCGCGAGGGGGACCTCATCGCCGCCACCGCCCTGTATCCAGGCCCGGCGCGCGATCGCGAGGCCACGGAGGCAATGCCATGACGACACTCGACCCACAGGTGATGCAGGGGATCCTCGCGCTCTTGAACGAGGCCAGCGGCGACTGGGAGCACACGGGCGAGATCGGGCCGCAGACACGGTTCGTCGCCGATCTCGGTCTCGAGTCACTCGAGATCGTCGTGCTCTCGACGATGGTCCAGCAGCGCTACGGACGACTGCCGTTTCCCCAGTTCTTCGAGGAGATCGGGCAGCGCCCGATCGACGAGCGCGACCTGAGCGTCTCGGAACTCGCGATGTTCGTGTGCGAGCACCGCCAACCGAGCCCGCTGGAGGTCTGAGATGGGGACGCTGCTGATCGGAATCGACGGAGCCACGTTCACGGTGCTCGACCCCTACATGGAGTCCGGTGTGATGCCGTTCCTGGCAGAGCTCTCGGCGCGCGGCACCCGTGCTGTCCTGCGCTCGATCATGCCGCCGCTGACGCCGCCCGCATGGACGTCGCTCGTGACCGGCAAGCACCCCGGCCAGCACGGCATCTTCGACTTCTTCCAGAAGGAAGAGCCCGGCAGCGTGTACTTCTCCTTCGCGAGCTCGCAGGAGGTCCGCTCGGCGACGATCTGGAGCCTCGCGAGCGAACAGCAGCGCCGCGTCATCTCGCTGAACTTCCCGCTGATGTTCCCCGCGCCGCCGGTGGAGGGCGCCGTCGTGCCGGGCGGGATGATGCCGTGGCGTCAGCTGCGCCTCGGCTGCCACCCGCCGGGGCTGTTCGACCGGCTGAAGGCCCTCCCCGGCTTCAACCCACGCGAGATGCTCGACATGGAGCTCGAGATCAAGGCGATCGACGGCTGCCCCGAGGACGAGCACGCGGAGTTCGTCGAGCTGCACATCCGCCGCGAGCAGCGCTGGGCGGAGGTGATGCGCTACCTGATGGAGGCCGAGCCGGCCGACCTGATGGCCGTGATGTTCGACGGCGTCGACAAGCTCCAGCACCTGTGCTGGCGCTTCATCGACCCTGCCTGCCGGCCCGAGCAGCCGAGCGCCTGGGAGCAGGACATGATCGAGCGCTGCGAGCGTTACTTCCGCTCGCTGGACGAGCAGATCAGGAGCATCGTCGAGCTCGCCGGCCCAGAGACGACCGTCGTGCTCGCGTCCGATCACGGCTTCGGGCCGACCCAGGACGTGTTCCACGTCAACTCGTGGCTCGAGCAGCAGGGCTACCTGACCTGGGCCGACACGGACGCCGCCAACGGCCACTCGCAGAGCACCAACGGCCGCGCAGACACAGACGTCGGGTTCGCCGAGATGACCCGCCACGTCCACGCGTTGGACTGGTCGCGCACGGTCGCCTACGCGGCTACGCCCTCCAGCCAGGGAATCAACATCGTCGAGCGGCTGCCGGGGAGTGAGGACCCGATGCCCGAGGAGGCCCGCGCGAAGCTCGCGCGGGACATCGCCGAGGCGCTTCGCGACGTGCAGCGCCCCGCCGATGGCCGGGCGTTGGTCGAGGAGGTATGGACGCGCGAGCAGGCCTTCGCCGGCCCCTTCGAGCAACTCGGCCCTGACCTGTCGTTGGTGCTCGCCGACGGCGGCACGATCTCGATCCTGCCGTCTGAGACGGTCGTCGCGCGTCGCCCGCAGCCGCGCGGGCATCATCGCTGGGAGGGCATCTTCCTCGCCGCGGGTCCAGGCATCCGCGCCGGCGCAGCCGTCGAGGAACTGTCGATCGTGGACGTCGCCCCGTTGCTGCTCCACCAGATCGGCCTGCCGGCTCCGGAAGACATGTCGGGCACCGTCCCGGAGGCGATCTTCGAGGCCGGGGAGCTCGACCGTCGTCCCGTCCGTCGCGTCCCCGCGGGACCGCCGGCGGCGCTCTCCTCGAGCCCGGCGGCCGGCGTCGAGCTCGCGCCCGAGGAGCAGGCCGCGTTGATGGAGCGCCTGCGTGCACTGGGGTACGTCGAGTGAGCAGCGAGGAGATGTGCTGATGCCGAAGACGACGCTCGAGAGCGGCCTACAGATTCACTACCAGCTCATCGGCGAGGGGCCCGACCTGGTGATGGTGCACGGACTCACCGGCAACCTCGCGGTCTGGCATCTGCAGATGGTTCCCGAGCTGGCCGAGCACTTCCGCGTGCTCACCTACGACCTGCGAGGCCACGGCCACAGCGACACGCCGCCCTCGGGCTACACCCTCGACGCGATGGCAGCCGACCTGCTGGGGCTGCTCGACGCGCTCGAGATCGAGCGTCCGCTGATCGCCGGCCACAGCTACGGCGCTGACATCGCCCTCTACCACGCGCTGGCTCACCCCGACCGCGTCGGCGAGGTGATCGCGATCGAGGCGGCGCTGCCGGCGCTCGAGGAGAGCCGCCGGCCGGACGGCTGGGTCGGCTGGTCCTACTGGGCGCGGGCGCTCGAGGAAGCCGGGCATCCAGTACCGCCGGAGAAGCGCTCGGACATGCGCTACATGATCCGAGCGACGATCGACCTCCCCAAGCAGTGGGGACCGCTCAGGGGACTTCCGCGAAACCCCAAGCCGCTGCTGCGACTCCTCGACGAGACGACGCTGCCGGAGGACTACCGCCAGATCGGCACGCTGACGCTCGACCGCATCGGCTCGATCGAGACGCCGGTTGTGCTGATCTACACCGAGCGCTCGGCGTTCATAGACACCTTCGAGTTTCTCGATGAGCACCTCCCGAACGCACACGCTGTGCTGATGCCGAGGTCCGAATGGGGGCACTTCGGACCGATGGAGCAGCCCGAGCTGGTGGCACGGGCGATCATCGAACGGCTCCCCGCGACCGAACCCGTCGAGATCAGGAGCAAGTGATGCGCGGCATCGACAAGGGCCGGCCCGGACGGCCGGGAGACGCCGTGATCGTCACCGGCAGCGGCACGGGCATCGGCCTCGAGACCTCTCTGCAACTCGCCGAGGCGGGCTTTCGTGTGTTCGCGACGGTGCGCAACCTCGACCAGCGCCCCGAGCTCCAGGCCGCCGCGTCCGAGCGCGGCGTGGCGCTCGAGGTGCTGAGGCTCGACGTGACAGACCGCACCAGCATCGCCGAGGCGCTCGCAGCGGTCCTCGACCAGGCCGGCGGCATCTTCGCGCTGGTCAACAACGCGGGCGTGGGCCTGCGTGGCTGCACCGAGGACTGCGCGGAGGAGGAGATCAGACACCTGTTCGACACGAACGTGCTGGGCACGATCGCGGTCACCCAGGCGGTGATTCCGCACATGCGCGCGGCGGGCTGCGGGCGGATCGTGACCGTGACCTCGGTCGGCGGACGGGTGTGCGGCTTCGGCGTGACGATGTACTGCGCGACCAAGTTCGCGCAGGAGGGCCTCGGCGAGGGCCTCGCGCAGGAGCTCGCGCCGTTCGGGATCCAGTCGGTGATCATCGAGCCGGGGATCATCAAGACCACTCGCTGGTCGCGCCACCGCGGTACCGCGGCGCGTGCAGAGGACCCCTCCAGCCCCTATCACGGGCTGTTCCGGGAGAGCGAGGCGATCGCCGACAAGATCGTCGAGCGCTCGCCGACCCGTCCCGCGGACGTCGCCCGCACGATCACCCAGGCGCTGACCGCCAAGCAGCCGCGAATGCGCTACGTCGTCGGTCGCGGCGCGTCGATCGTGATCGCGCTGCGCCGCCACATGCCCCAGGGCCTGTTCGAGCGGCTCTACTTCGGCGGGCACATCCGCCGCGTCGAACGCCGCGCGAAGGACGGCGAGCCGCGCCCGACCGTGGAGAGCGCCGCCTGATGACCCGCGTGCTGTTCTGCTGCTGGCCGTTCGAGGGACACGTGTTCCCGCAGATGAGCATCGCGCTGGCGCTGCGCGAACGCGGTTGCGAGGTCGCGTTCTACACCGGGCGCCGGCTGCAGAGGACGCTCGAGGCCGAGGACATCACCGTGTACCCGTTCGCGCGGCTCGACTCGGCGTGGCTGAGCGTGCAGAGGCTCGAGAAGCAGGTGGGGGGACGCCGCCAGTCGCTGCGGGTCCTGCGCCGGGCGGCCCGCGACTGGCTGCTCGAAACGATCCCCGCCCAGCTCGAGGACATAACGACGATCGTCGAGGAGTGGGAGCCCGACGTGCTCGTCACCGACGCCTCGATGTGGGGTCCGAGCCTGATCTTGAACGAGGCCCTGCCGATCCCCGTGGCGCTCGCCGCGCCGCTGATCATGGCGTCGATCCCCGGCCCGGAAAAGCCGCCCCCGGCGTTCCTCCCGCGCGCGCCCGCAGGTACCGTCCGCGCGCGCGTGCTGGAGTCGGCGATCACAGGCGCGACACAGCTGCTCTCACGCGGACTGCGCGGGCGACTCGACGAGCTGCGCGCCGAGCGCGGCCTGCCGCCGATGGGCGCCCCGGTCAACGAGTACCTCGGACGGGTGGCGCTGTACCTGGTGCTGAGCGTCCCCGAGCTGGACCTCAACCGCCGTGACCTGCCGGCGAGCGTCCGCTATGCCGGCGCCTGCACGTGGCACCCGCCGGAGCCCGCGGGGACGAGCGAGTGGCTCGAAGGACTTCCCGCGGACCGGCCGTGGGTGCACGTGACCGAGGGCACCTCGCACTTCCAGGACCCGTTCGTGCTGCAGGCCGCCGCCACCGGGCTCGCCGGCGCCCGGCTGGAGGCGATCATCACGCACGGGCGCGATCGCCAGCCGGAGGAGCTCGGGATCGACACCGCGGCGGCCAACGTCCACCTGACGCCGTGGCTGAGCCACGACGTGCTGCTGCCCCGCTGCCAGGCGCTCGTCACGACCGGCGGTGCCGGCACGGTGATCGCCGGCCTGCGCGCGGGCGTGCCGCTGGTGATCGTGCCGACCACCTGGGATAAGCCCGACAACGCGCATCGCGTTGCCGCCGCCGGCGCCGGCGTCGTGCTCTCGCCGCGGCGCTGCACGCCCGCGTCCCTGCGCGAGGCCGTCGAGCGCGTGCTCACGGAGCCCAGCTACCGCTTGGCGGCGCGGCGCTGCGCCACGCTGCTCGAGCAGGCGCCCGGGCCGACCGGCGCGGCGGCGTGGGTCGAACAGCTCGCCGGCTCCCCCGCGGAGCGCTACGCGATGGTGGAGAGCGCGAGTTGAGTCGGTTCCTACTAACCACGTGGCCGTTCCCCGGTCATCTCCTTCCGCAGCTCGGCATCGCGATCGCGCTGCGCGAACGCGGCCACGAGGTCGCCTTCTACAGCGGCGAGAGCGCGCGCGCGAGCGTCGAGGAGGCGGGCTTCGAGCTGTTCGGATTCGAGTGCGTCGACGAGCAGCGCGTGTCCCGGACGCTGGCCGCCGTCGAGCGTCGCGGCCGGCGCGGGCGGCCCGGCCGCGGGCGCCTGCTCGGGTTGATGCGTGACTGGCTGGTCGAGACGATCCCCGGCCAGGTCGCGGACATCCGTCGCACGCTCGCGAGCTGGCCGGCGGACGTGATCGGCACCGATATGTCGCTGTGGGGGCCGATCGTCGTGCTGTGGGAGTCCGAGCAGATGCCGGTGGCGCTGTGCTCCTCGCTGATGGGTCCGCCGATTCCGGGGCCGCAAGCACCGCCGTTGGGCTTCGGCCTGCGCCCGCCGCGAACGTCGCTCGAGCGGCTGGGAACGGCGGCGCTGACGCGGGCCACCGAGGTGCTCGCGCTGCCGGTGCGACGGCGCGTGAACGAGGTGCGCGCGGGCTACGGCCTGCCGCCGCTGCGCGAATCGGTCAACCGCTTCACCGCACGGCTGCCGCTGTACATCGTCAACAACGTGCGCGAGTTCGACTACGACCGCGACGATCTGCCCCCGAGCGTCCACTACGTCGGCAACTGCATCTGGTACCCGCGGCGCGCCGACAGCGCGCGCTGGCTCGAGACGATCCCCAGCGAGCGCCCGTGGGTGCACGTCACCGAAAGCACGCTCGCCGCGGGCGACCCGTTCCTGCTGCGCACGGCGGTCGAGGCCCTCGCCGAGGAGCCCGTCGAGGTGATCATCACGACCGACGAGCACCGCGGCGCGCAGATCCTCGGCCGCGGCGCGCTGCCGGCGAACGTGCACATCACCCGCTGGCTCAGCCACGACGAGCTGCTGCCGCGCTGCGCCGCGCTGGTGACGCTCGGCGGCAAGTCAACGGTCCTGGCCGCCGCCGAAGCGGGCGTGCCGATGGTGCTCGTGCCGAACAACTGGGACAAGCCCGACAACGCGCGGCGAGTGACCGAGGCAGGGGCCGGGATCCGCCTCTCGCCGCGTCGCCTCGATGCGCCCAGGCTGCGCGCCGCGCTGCGCAGAGTGCTCGGCGAGCCCCGCTACCGGGAGGCGGCACAACTGCTCGCCGCGCGCCTGGCAGCCTCGCCGGGCCCGGCGCGAGCCGCCTACCTGCTCGAAGAGCTGGCGATCGCCAAGATTTTCGATGACCTGCTGCCACCGGGGCGCTTCGCGCACCACATCGCGATGCGGGCGAGCAGCAACAAGCCCTCGGAGACGGGATCCGATGGGGATGGGCTCAGCGCCGCAGTGGCGGGCGCACGGGTCAATGGGACCGGGACACCGGGCGCTAGGGAAGCAATCGAAAGGAACGTGTCGTGAGTCTTTCTAGAGGGGCAAGGACGATGTCGCGCGTGCTGGTTGCGCTGCTGGCGCTGCTGGCCTTCGCGGGTGCGACGGCCGGCACCAGCTTGGCCGGCGAATACGGATACGGACACGGCGTGATCGCCCAGAACGGGTTTGGCGAACGCGCCAATTCATATGCCTGGGCGATGGGCTGGTTCAAGGGCAAGCTCTATGTCGGCACCGGACGCGACGTCCTGTGCGTCGAAAACGAGACGACGCAGTTCTTCGTCCCGCTGGAGCAGAAGTACACGATCAACCCGTCGCTTAACGTGCGCTGCCCGGCGAACCCGTACGACCTGAAGCTGCGCGCCGAGATCTGGCAGTACACGCCTCAGACCGGTCTCTGGAAGCGCGTCTACCGCTCGCCCACGGTGCGCAACCCGGCGGAACCCAACCTACGGATCGCGACCGACATCGCCTATCGCTCGATGGTCACCTTCAAGGAAAGCGACGGCAGGACGGCCCTCTACGCCGCCGGTGTCAGCCCCGACGAGTACCTGCCGTCGCTGCTGCGCACCCACCCGCCGCGGATCCTGCGCAGCTATGACGGCGTGCACTGGGAAGCGCTGAAACTGCCCGCCGTGACCGTCCACTATCCCGGCGGCAAGGTGCGCCCGATGGGCTTCCGCGCGATGGTCGTGTGGAAGCACCACCTGTTCGTGACCGCGACGCCCGACCTGACCGGCGACGGGTCGCTGTTCGAGGTCACGCGGCCGTGGTCGCAGCATCCGGGGCTGATCCAGGTGAGCCCGGCGAACCTTGACATCTTCGAAGTCGTGACGTTCCACGGCGACCTGTATCTCGGCTGCGGCAGCGCTACCTCCGGGTACTCGGTTTGGGAGGCCAGCGGCGAAGACCGGCCGTTCGTGCCGATCATCACCGGTGGCGCCGGCAGCGGCGCCGAAATCACATCGGTCGTGTCGATGCACGTCTACCGGGACCGCCTGTACGTCGGAGCGAGCGGTTGGTACCAGAACACGCTGCCGAAATCGGAGATGATCCGAATCGCGCCCGATGGGCAATGGACGCTCGTGGTCGGCAACCCCCGCAAGCTGCCCAGCGGTCAGATCGCCTACCCGACGAGCGGCCTCAGCGACGGGTTCGACAGCCTCTTCAACGCCCACTTCTGGCGGATGGCTGACTTCGGCGGCGGCCTGTACGTCGGCACCAACAGCTGGGCCGAGCTCGTCAAAGGCTACAAAGGCAGAGGCTGGCTGGGTGACCTGCTCGCCGGCGCCGCCGGCTACCAGGTGTGGTCGACGTGCGACGGCGAAGACTGGTTCCCGGTGACGCGCGACGCCTTCGGCGACGGCGAATACGACTTCGGGGCCCGGACGCTACAGCCCGGCGGTCCCGACGAACTGTATATCGGCAGCGCCAACCACGCACAGGGCACGATGATCCTCGAGGACCGCGAATCGATGTGCTCGTCGCTGATCAACCGGCCACACAAGGTGGCCGCGCCGAGCGCGATGATCGCCGAGGACCTCGGCAGGAAGACCGGCACGCTGCTCTCGTGGAAGCCGTCGCCGATGGCGAAGCACTACGAGGTCCTCGCAGCCTCCGAAGTCAACCTCACCGTCTACCTCCAGGAACAGCCGACGCTCCCCCACGGCTTCCAGTACGAAGGCGCCGAACCGATCCTGAGCAGCCCCGAAACGCCCGGCGCGCTGCCGGTCAACGTTGCAGTGCCGGGCCAGTTCGAAGCGATCGGGACGACCAGCAGCGCGTACTTCGTCGCGCACACGAACGCGCACCGGGTCTACGAGGTGATCGCCGAGAACGCGGCCGGCGAGAAGTCGGAACCCTCGAACGTCCAGATCATGCCCACGCCGGAGCCACCGGCGACGTTCGGCTCCGTGCGCGGTGTGCTCGGGTCCTCGCCGCTTGGTCGTGCGAGCATCGCGAGCGTCGGGAGGGTGGGGCCTCGATCACTCGGGCAGCGCCTGCTCGACGCCGCCCAGGCCGCGTCAGCACGGGGCGAGCGCGCCGAGGCGCTTAGGGATCTGCAGCGGCTGCAGGCGACGAGCGGTGCCAACGGCGAGCTCGCGGCGCTCACCACCAGGCTCGAGCGGGCGCTCCAGTATGCGAGCGTCGTGGGAGAACGGTGACGGGGGGCGCGCGATGCGGATCACGCTCCTGAGTGTCGGCTCGCGCGGCGACGTCCAGCCGCTGGTCGGCTTCGGCCTGGCCCTGGCGGCGGCCGGACACGATGTCCGTGTCGCCGCGTTTCCGGGCTTCGAGCGGCAGGTGAGGGGCGCGGGTCTCGACTTCGCGCCGCTGGCGGAGGGGCGGATCAGCCGCGGCGCGACCGCGGAGGATCGACGCGTGGCGCAGCGCGGATCGCGCCAGACGCCGGCGCTGGTCGCGCTGGTCAAGGACGCGCGCTCGGTCGTCGGCCAGCGGCTGGCTGACGCGCTTGCCGCGTGCGAGGGGGCCGACGTGATCGTCACCAACGAGCTCGCGCTGCTGCTCGGGTGGCAGGCCTCCGAGCACTCCGGCGCGGAGCTCGTTCGCGCGCGGTTGTGTCCGCCGCCGCGACTGGCCGAGAGTCCCGCCGCGCCCGCCGTGCGTCAGGCTGCGTGGCTGATCATGCGCCGTTGGCTGGCGGCGGCGCGACGCGAGGCCGCGCTGCCGGCGCTCTCGTGGCGCGAGCCGGTGGGTCAGCTCGCCGCCCGGCGGACGCTCGAGCTGCGCGCATACAGCCCGGCGGTCGTGCCGGATTCGCCGTCGGCGAGCGCTTCGATGCGAGTGACCGGCTACTGGTTTCTCGAGAACGACGTCGACCCCGAGCCGCCGCACGAGCTGGCGCAGTTTCTCGCCGCGGGCCCGCCGCCCGTGTGCGTGGGCTTCGGCAGCATGATCGACGCTGACCCGGCCGGCATGAGCGAGCTCGCGGTTGAGGCGCTACGGCGAGCCGGCCAGCGCGGTGTGCTGATTCGCGGCGTGCAGGAGTCCGGCGAGGCGCGCCTGCCGGAGAGCGTGATCGCCGTTGGGGCGATCAGCCACGACTGGCTGTTCGAACGCTGTAGCGCTGTCGTGCATCACGGCGGCGCGGGCACGACCGCAGCTGCGCTGAAGGCGGGCGTGCCGTCGGTGATAGTGCCGCACATGATCGACCAGGTCGCGTGGGGCCGGACGATCCACGCGCTCGGCGCGGGGCCTGCCCCGATCCGCCGGCGCAAGCTTTCGTCCGAGCGCCTGGGCAAGGCGATCACGGCGGCTGTGACAGACGTCGGTATGCGTGAGCGCGCGGCCGCGCTCGGCGGGCGCATTCGCGAGGAAGACGGCATCAAATGCGCCGTCGAGGTGTTCGAGCAGCACATGCAGCCCATCGCCGGGCCGTCGGCCCTGGAACTGAGCAATGGCTAATACACGGAGGAATAAATTGATGTTCGCCAGAACTGCACTGACCGGGCTGCTCGTAGCGGCCGTGACTGCGATCAGCCCGGCCGTTGCACAGGCCGTGCTCACACCGACGCTGACACTGGAACAGGGCGCCGGCACGACTGCGGGCACAAGCCCGGCCACCGGCTTCAACATCAACTTCAACCCGAGACTGGGGGTCGACTCCGTAAAAAACCTGGCGATCGGCTTTCCGCCGGGCTTCCTGCTCAACCTCGGTATGAACGGCGGCGCGTGCGTCGGCTCGCCTGCACCGAGCCCACTGTGCGTGCTGGGCACGGGCACGATCCACACCACCAAAGGGGTCGCGACTCCGGTGACGCTGTACCTCGTCGCGCCGCCGAGCCTGGCTGACGTCGGCGGCATCGCCTTCGTGATTCAGGGCGGCGCGACCGTGACCGGCCCGCTGTCGCTCGCGAGCTCCTCCCCTTCCACCTTGAACGTCTCCTTCACCAACTTTCCGATCGGCATCGAAGAAATGCAGTTCACGCTTGCGAGCCCACGGCTCCCTACCACTTGCGGCGCGAGCCGGACGGTGTCGATCCAGACGTTGTCCTATGAATTGAATAGCACCGCATCGGCGAGCGCACCCTTGGCCGTGAGCGGTTGTAACACCCTGCCGTACGCGCCGAAAGTCGCCGCGACCGTCACGAAGGTGACGGGCGGCGCCCAGGTCGCCGTGACGATCACCCAGAGCGGCACCGACGAATCCGCCACCGGCGCGATCGCATTCGGCAACCCGAACGGGGTGAAAATCAACAAAGTCCTCGCGCCGTGCTTCAAAGGCGCGACGTGCACTGTCGGCACGGTGACCGCCAGCTCTCCGGTGCTGCCGTCCACGGCCCTTGGCAGCGGCATGCTCACGCTGGCCGGCTCGATCAACTCGGGGTCGCTGACGCAGCAGGTCACGGGCTCGGTGACGATGTCCTTCCCGCCGCCATACCAGTTCTCGGTGGTCGGGCCGCTCAACCTCACCGAACACACGATCACGTTCCTGAGCTTCCCCGACATCCCGGTGAGCACGCTCACCTACACGTTCACCGGTGTACCGGCGGGCCCGGCGTTCACGACCGAATGTCAGCACGCCACGATCGCGGCGACGCTCATTCCCCAGAACGGGAACCCTGCGGTGAAGGTGACGGGCCCCGTGACGAACGTGGGCTGCTCGGCGGCGAGCGCCAAGGCCAAGGCCTCCGCGTCGTGGAGCGGGCTCGCGAGCGGCAAGCCGAGGCTGAGCATCCACGCCCATGGTGGCAGCGGCGCGGGGCTCGTGTCGCTGTCGGTCGGGCTGCCGTCAGGTCTGAGCTTCAGCCACAACGCGCTGACCAGCTCGAGCGTCGTGAAGGGCCTGTCGCTGTCGGGCGCCGCCATCAAGAGCGCTCGCCTCGGGGGCGGCAGGCTGGCGATCACGTTCACGCACGCCGTATCGAGCGTGTCGCTCGCGGCCCGCGGGCCGCTCCTGCGCGAGAGCAAGACGCTCGAGGGCAAAGCCAAGCAACACAAGACGGGCAACCTCTCTGAGAGCGTGCGGCTCACCGACGCCAGCGGGCACACGACCTCGCTGCGGGTCGGCTGAGCCGGACCGCGGCGGCCTGGCGAGGGCGCGGAGTAGCGACTAGACGGGGTTCTGCGCGCTCGCGAGCACGCGGCCGCGCATGCCCTCGTCGGGCGCCAGGCCGGCCTGTGCGAGGATCGTCGGCGCGATGTCGTAGATAGCGAGGTCATCGCGCCGTTGCGCAGGCACGCCCGGGCCGGTGATGATGCACAGCCCGTTGCGGTCGTGGTTGGCGTCGTCGGGGCCGGTGTCGTTGTCGTATGTCCAGTGGCGACCGTGCCCGAGACTGCCGTTGCTGCGCCAGCCCAGGTCGCCGAAGTAGACGACCAGATCCGGTGGGATGCCGCGCTGCTCACGCCAGAGCTCGCGAGGGCGAAAGGCGCGCGTGCCGATCGTCTCACCGTCGGGCCCGCCCAGACGTTCGAGGCGGTCGGCGAGCTCGTCGAGCAGCGCGTCGTATGCCTCCCCCGTCACGATCCCGCTGGGCTCGCGTCCGGCCAGGTTGACGCACAGCCGGCAGTAGTAGCCGCCCTCCCCCCACGCCCGGGTCCTGCTCCAGTCGACCTTTGCCTCGCTGAACGGCGTCGGGCCGTGCGGCGGCTCCTCGAGCACCAGGTAGCCCTCCTGGGCGAGCCATTCGTTGACGCAGATCGCCCCCTGCATCGGCCGCGCACCGTGGTCGGAGACCACGAGCACCGTGGTGTCCTCGTCGAAGCGCTCGAGCAGCTCGCCGATCTCTTCGTCGAGGTAGATGTAGTAGCTGCGAATCGCCTCGCCGTAGCGGTGGTTGGGCTCGTGGCGCGGGTGTTCGACGTCGAGGAAGCGCCAGAACGCGTGGTGCATGCGGTCGAGCCCGATCTCCACCATCATGAAGAAGTCCCACGGCCGGGTGTCGAGCAGGTGGCGGGCGACCGTGAAGCGCTGCTCGGTCATCTCATAGATCTCGGCGAGGATCCGGTCGCGGTCGTCGCTGCGGAAGTTGCGCACGTCGACGCGGTAGGAACCGACGAGCGACTCGATCTCGGCGCGCAGCTCGGCAGGGTAGGTATACGGGTCAGTACGCGTGTCAGCAGTCAGGAAGCACGACACGAGCTCGCCGTTGACCGGCACCGGCGGCGAGGTCTGCGGGACGCCAAGCAGGATCACGTGCTTGCCCGCTCGTCCGAGGTGATCCCAGACACGATCGATCGCGACCGCGCTCGAGTCGGCGACGGACATCGAGCGATAGTCGTGGGCGCTGCGGTTGCGAAACCCGTAGATGCCGAGCTCGCCGGGATCGCGTCCGGTCATCATGCAGCTCCACGCCGGCACGGTGATCGGCGGATCGACGCTCGCGAGCGGCCCCCAGGTGCCGGCGCTCATCAGCCGGCTGAGGTTGGGGAGCTGCTCGCGCCAACGATCGAACACGAGTCGTGGCTCGGCGCAGTCCAGGCCGATGACCGCGACCTTGCGGCTCACACGGCCTCCGCTGGGATGATTCAGATCACCCCTTGGCGCACGGCCAGCGCGACGGCGTGGGCCCTGGTCTTGCAATCGAACTTGACGAGCAGATCGCGAACGATGTTCTTGACTGTTCGCTCCGAGTAGTTCAGCCGCTCGGCGATCCCACGTGTGCTCTCGCCCTCCGCGAGCATCCGCAGCACCTCGTGTTCGCGTTCGCTCAGCGGCGGCTCGTTGGGATCCTGGAGTTTGCCCTGCCCCACGGGGAGCAGCTGGTCGAGGAGCTCGGGCGAGATCGTCCCGTCGCCGTCGGTCGCCGCCTGCACGAACGACGCGACACGCGAAGGAGTGACGTCCCGCAGGATCACCACGGCCGTGATCTCGCTGCCCTCGGCGTCCCATGCGTGATCGGCCGACGGGTCACGCACCGAGCGCACGAGCCGCACGTCGCAGCGGCGCGTCGGGGCTCCCGCGGCATCGACGACCGGAACCTTCACGATGCGCACCGGCGAGCGGCCGAGTCCGAGGGTCCGACCGGCGCGCTCATGCGCAAGCCCGCGATGTCTGAGCGCGCTCGCAGACCGATCCGGGCTCATGAGTGTGGCTTCCTTGCCGTCCGTGATCACAGCAGCAGTATCCGATCCTACGTCGCCAATCGTGTTACTTGGGCGTAGCCATCAGGCGTCTGATTGGTACAAGACAAGCCAGGCCCCCCCTGATTGCCACGATGTTCGAGTTTGGGGCGAACGCGCGCGCGCGCGACCCCGCTATTTAGGAGAGTTGATACCACGGGTGGAGGGGGCTGTCAAGGTCAGCGACGCACTTGACCCCTCCATCGGGGGGTTTGCCGCTATCCGCACGTGAAGCCCGTTCCCGCCGCACGGGCCGGACAGGTTCAGCCGCTGCCGCGCGCTCTGGCGCGCGCCGCCCTCGCCCCGAGGCGCTCGAGCGCCCCGAGTAGGTCCATTGTGTGGGTCGGGGCGATCCGCTCGAGTACGTCGAAGAGGTGGGCATCGGGCCCGACCAGGATCCGCGCCTTGCCGCGGTCGACGCCGTGGTGGATGATCTCCGCCGCCCGCTCGGGCGTCGTGCGGGCACGCGCGTGGAACTCCGCGGTGCGCTCCTCGGGAGTGCGCCCGTCATCGAGGTCCGCGTGCACGCGCGCGTTGCGCACGATGTTCGTCTTGACCCCTCCGGGGTAAACGGTGATCGCGCGCACGCCGGTGCCACCAAGCTCCTGGCGCAGCGAATCGGTGAACCCACGCACGGCGAACTTGGATGCGCAGTATGCGGCCTGATTCCGAAGGCCCACGAGGCCATAGATGCTCGATGTGTTGACGATCGCGCCGTCGCGTTGCTCCAGGAGAATCGGCAGGAAGGCGCGCACGCCGTTGACCACGCCGTCGAAGTTGATCGCCATCAGACGCTCAGCGTCCTCGCTCAAGCCGTCCGCGACCGGCGCTGCGAGGCCGACACCGGCGTTGTTGAAGACGGCGCCGATCGGCGCCGTCGACCAGTCGCGGACGTCGGCGGCGAACTCGAGTTGGCCCTCGCGGTCACGCACGTCCAGCGTGCGCACGAGCGTGGGGCCCGCGACCATGGCGGCGGTCTGCGCGACGGTCTCGCCGTCTGCATCGAGGAGCGCGAGCGGGCAGCCGCGGGCGGAAAGCCGCTGTGCGAGGCTGCGTCCGATGCCGGATCCCGCCCCGGTGATGACCGCGGTGCGACCGGCGAGCGGTGTGGGAAGCGATTTGCTCATGTCCTCTGCGTGATCCGCGCGCTGGCGGCGCAGGTTACATACCGGGAGCCGGCCCGGGTCGGTCCGCGCTTCCCTCTCCCAGGTGACGCGTCGTGTGTCTCACCGGCGCGCCGCGAAGCTAATCTGTGGCGCTCCACCAATGCGTATCCGCTCCAGCCCCTGTCTTCTCCTAGCATCCCTTGTCCTGCTGCTCACGTTCTCGGGTTGCGGCCAGACGCTCGTCGCGAGCGCCGACACGAGTGCCCACGACGCGCTCGTTGCCAGCAACTGCGCTCCGGTCGCGGCGACCCGCAACGGCACGATGGTCTTCTACCGGCGCAACGGCGCCGGCGTATGGGACGCCTATATCGGCAGCGGCGGCTGCCGCGGTAAGCCACTGCTCCCGGCATACGCCGGCAATCGCGGCCCCTCTGACATCACCGCCGACGGCCGCTATGTGCTGCTGACGACCGCCGTCGGCGTGGACAGGACGCTGGGCGACTCCTCCCCGGGGCGGGGTGCGGGCAACGCGATCCAGCTCTATGACCGCAGGACGCACAGGCTCTCGACCCTGCTCGCGGGCGCGAGCGCGTCGCAGCGCGGCGTGATCTGGCCCACGTTCAACTCCCGTGGCACGAAGATCGTGTGGTCGCAGATGCTCGAGACCGCCCTTGAAGATCCGCCCGTCGGTCGGTGGGCGTTGCATGTCGCCGATGTAAACCTCGCGACCGGGACGCTCAGCAACAACGTCGAATGGCAGGATCCGGACGGCGGGGCAACCTTTTACGAGGCCTATGGATGGGTGCCGAACACAGACCTCTTGATCTTCATGTCGGGGACTCGCTCGAGGACGCCGGGCATCCGCGCCGCGCAGCTCTTCACGCTCCCCGAAGATCTCGACCGTCAGACCGCGCCGACACGGATCAGCCCCCCGCTCGCGCCCGTGCGGCCATGGCAGTCGGCGCTCGACGCGTTCCACGAGTTTGCGCATTTCACGCCCAACGACCCGCACACGCTGTACACCTCGGTGGGAGCCGACACGGTCGGCGGCGATGACCTGTTCTCGTACGACATGCGCAGCCAGCAGGCGAACGGGCTGCTGGGACAGCCGACCCGGATCAGCTACTTCGGCGGCGATCTGAACGCGAACCTGGGGACGAAGGCGGTACCGGGCTGGCCGAAGCCGTCCTACACAGTCGTGACGACGATGGCTTGGGTGAAGGGCGCGTGGCTCGCGACGACGTGCCCGGACCTGCTGTGCTCGACGGTGGACGCCTGGCGGATCAGTGTTCCGAGGAGCCCGTGAATTCGATGACCTGCTGGAACGTCGAGCGGTTCGTCCAGCGCATCGAGTAGGGCAAGAGGCCCGGCGGGAACGTGATCCTGACCTTGGGCGCCCGCCACAGCGAGGGGTTGGGCCCCTGTTCGGTGGCGAGCGCTTCGACGCCCGCTTGGATCGCCTGCCATAGCGACGTGCTGCACGCGTCGAGGCTGCCGCTGCCGCAGTAGCCGCGGCTGTAGGGCTGGAGGACCTTTTCACCGAGCAGCGTGCGCAGATCCTTGTAGATGTAGCCATACCAGCCGGTGTCGAATGACGATCCGCGTGAAGAGGGACCGTTGTCGGGGGCGTCGATCGACTCGAATTCTGGAAGCAGCGTCCCGAGCACCGGACTGAGGACGGCTTCGCCGATCGGCGTGAAGACCTTCTCGAGCACCGCCGCCGCCGGCGCGTAGGGCCTCGTGATGCCGAGCAGGCTGGCGCCGCCCTGCGACCAGCTCGTGACCTCGTTGACCGCTTCTTCTGCGAGTTTGCTCGGAGCAGGCTGCGCCGCGAGCACGCGTGTGATCAGCGGCCAGTCCGTGAGCGCGCGGAAGTCCTGCGTGGCGGCCCGGTTCATGATCGACGCATCATCGGCCTCGTCCATGCCGGCTTTGAAGCCTTTGAACATCTGCACCCTGTAAAGCGGCCCGTAGGAGAAGTTGTCGGAGGCCGCTCCCCATTCTGGGGCGGGCTTGTTGTTCCAGTTCAGGAGTGTGTTGCCCGCGGGATCCACTTCGTGGGGGTGCTGTTCGAGCGAGAGGAAGCCTTTCCAGTCGTATGCGCCCGTGCCGAACGTCGGCAGGCTCGGGTCGGTGCCGGACGCGAGGATCGGCAGCCGACCGGTCGAGAAGAAGGCGATGTGCCTGCCGTCGAGATAGGCCATGTTGAAGGTCGTCTCGAGGTGGTTGGCAGCTTCGAAGAACTGCTGCGGGTTGTTCACCTGATCGGAGTCGAGCATGCTGAACGCGACCTCGCCCGCCGGCTCACGACCGCGCGTGCTGCGGTCGTTGGCGATCGCGTACGGGGCGCCGGCGACCATCACCGTGCCGCTGATCGGGCCGTGGATGCTTTCTTTGAAGTACACCTCGTGTGCCGGTTCGCCACCGCCCGCCGCCAGGCGCCCGGCGTCGAAGGTGTGAAACTGCAGGCACTGCCCGTCGTGTTCGTAGTAATCGGATTCGCTGGTGACGGGACCGCCTTCGGGGTTGCACAGCTTCTCGAGGAACTGCTGCGTGTTCTCGCTGCCGGCGCTGGTGAGGCTCCAGGCGAAGCCCTTGCCGCGCCCGATGAACACGTACGGCGAGATCGGTGCAACGGCGCCCTCGGCGTCGATGCCGGGGCCGTGCAGGTCGGCCTGGAAGACGAGCTCCGGATAGAAGTACCCGAGCTGTGGACCCATGACGGCGATCGGGTGCCCGCTTTGCGAGTCGCCGGCGCCGACCAGCAGGAAGTTTGAGGCCTTTCGGCGCGTGGCCTTCACCGCGGCGGCGGCGGCGTCGGCCGAGGGGCTGATCGAGCCGGGTTCGACGACGGCCGCGCCCGGTGTCGGTCCTGTTGGCACGGTGTCATAGGGGAACGCCTTGGCGGCGGTGGTCGGCGCTTCGGGATCCTCAGCCTCCTTCAGATCGCGGAAGATCTTCAGGCCAACGCCTGCGCTGTACTTCTGCTCCAGGCGCGCAAGGAACTGGGAATCGACGACTTCGTTGCCGCCGCCGTTGCCGAAAATCGTGCCGATCAGTGAGAAGCCCGCGATCGCGTCCGCGAGATTGACGGTCGGCAGGCGCAGAAGCGCCGGCAGCGTCGCCTCGTAGCCGTTGACGCCTTCGACCCAGTTTTCGAGGTCGGCGATCACCTGCAAGCCGTTGGGTCCCTCTGCTTCAAGCACTTTCTTCTGCGCGGCGACGAAGCTGACCGCTTCGGCGCTCGGGGTGAAGCCGCGCGCTTCCAGCAGCAGGTTCTCGGCGTTGATGCCCGGGATGCCGAGCGCGGCCACATAGGCGGGGCCGAGGCCGAGCCGCAACAGCAGCCCGCGATCCCTGGCGGCTACCCAACCGGAGCCGTACATCACATCGGCGCGAGTGGCCCCATAGATGTGCGGGATGTCGTGGCTGTCGCGGATGATCTGCAGGCCGAGGCGCGGCGTCGCTTCCGTGCGCAGTACCGGCCCCTGCACGCCGAACTTCTCCGAGACGAAGTCTTCTTCGAGCGCGGCGGTGGTGACGTTCCCCTGTAGCGGCGTGAGGTCGTTGTAGAGGACGCCCTGGTCGGTGGAGAATTCGTTGAGGAGCACGCTGCCTTCCTCGCCCGGGGCGAGGATCTGAAAGGCGCCGCCGGAGAGATCGCCGAACTGGTCGTCGGCGCTTGCGGGGGACGTCGCGAGCGTGATCGTGACGAGCACGGCGAGCGCCGTGAGCGTGATCCGCGGGAATCCACGCTTACGAACCCTCATGGTCCGAACGCCGACAGGCCTCACGATGCCTTCCTCCCCTGCTCCCCCGCCACGTGACGGGCGAACGATAGGTCCCCAGCGCAGGCGATCCTAGCACGCGACACGCGCCCGGTGGAGGCGCCCGGCGCGACGATCTGACTACCTCTTGGCGGCCCCCGCCCAGGCGCCGAGGCGCACCGCCCGCGAGAATTGCAGCGCAGCAGAGCCCGAGCCCGAAGCGGAGCCGAGGACCTCGAGCAGCGCGCCGAGCTTGCCGTGCCGGTCGGCGAGCAGCGCCCTGCCGTCAGCGCTCAGCGGCAGGCTCACGCTCGCGGTC
This sequence comes from uncultured Solirubrobacteraceae bacterium, assembly GCA_963737025.1. Classification (GTDB taxonomy): domain Bacteria; phylum Actinomycetota; class Thermoleophilia; order Solirubrobacterales; family Solirubrobacteraceae; genus Palsa-744. The sequence continues at coordinate 21,669 of CAVTRA010000002.1, read as the reverse complement.
ATTTCCGGCAGGATCGTGAAGTCGGCCTGCCCGATGGTCTCGTCCGTGGGGCGCTTGTGACGATGGCGGGCGCTCGCGTGTTTGGTGGTGAGCTTCAGCGTGCCAGCGCAGAGGCCGCCGCCGGCGCAGCGGAGCTCGATCGTCACGCGTCCACCGGAGACCCTGAGCTTGGTGGAGAGGAGCGCGAGGAGACCTGGCGCGACGGTAGTGCTGCCGGTCAAGCTGCCGCCGGAGGTGCTCGGCGGTTCCGGTGTGCTCGGCGCCGCGCCATGGGCGCCTTTGGAGCCTCGCCCTTTGCTCGTCGCGGGTTCACCCGGTTCTTCGATGCGCCAGGCGTTCACCGTCGCGCAGAGCAGGTCTGGACACGTGCTCACCACCCAGGCGCCGTTGACCCAGGCCATCGTCGTGACAACGGTGTAGGAGGGCGCCGGCCAGCCGGGTATCGCCTGGCTGGCCATGTTGGCGTTCAGATCCCCGCCGAAGTAGCTGATTCGTGTCGGCTGCCCGAGCAGTCCGCTTGCTTGCTGGGTGCGCAGGTCGTAGGAGAAGAGGTCGTCGCCGCCGACGGTGTCGGTCGCGATCGAGGTGTACAGCGTGTTCGGGTCACCGGGGGCGAAGTGCGCGAACTCGTGGAAGGCGTCAGTCGGTTCCTGCCAGGGCCACGCAGGCGCCAACTGAGGGCTGATGCGCGTCGGCGCGGTGCTGGGGTTGAGTTCGTCCGGGAGCGTGAAGAGCTGGGCGGCGCGCAGCCCGCTGGTCGTTTCGGGCGCCCCGGACATGAACACGAGGAGATCGGTGTTCGGGATCCAGCCGTAGGCCTCGAAGAAGTTGGCTTCGCCGTTTGGGTCCTGCCATTCGACGTTGTTGCTGAGCGTGCCGGCCGCGAGGTCGACGTCGGCGACGTGTAGCGCCCACCGACCGACCGGGGGGTCTTCGGCGGCCGTCTTGATCATCTGCGACCAGACGATCTTGCTGGCGTCGGAGTTGAACGTCGGCCAGATAACGCCGCGCTGGGATGCAGTTCCCCCCGGCAGGAGCGTCGACAGCTTGCCGGTCTGGCGGTCGTACAGTTCGATGGCGTTGCCCGAGCCCTGGCCGGGGGCGGAGAAGTGCAGCGTCTTGTCGACGCCCACCGCGGTCGTGAGCAACACGTAGCGGCCGTTGGCGGTTATGTCGGCGGGCCCACGATTGCCGTCGTAGGAGGGCAGCAGCGGGGTGCCCTGGCAGTTTCCGTTGCCGATGTAGGCGTCCCAGACGCCCGCGGCGTTCCTGCTGTACCAGACCATCGTGCCGGAGCTGCTGGCTGCGACGGGTGAACAGTTGGCGGCTACGAAGGTGCCGCTCGCGGCGAACGTCGAGCTACACGCGGCGGCGGCGATCAGGGGGGCAAGACCAGCGATGGCGAGCAGGGCACGGAGTCGCGTCCGCATACCCACAGCTACGTCATTCTCAGCCGGCTTGGCCCGCCCGCAGAGGGGTTCTGGACGAACATTGCAGCTCGGCGTGAGCCCAGATCTGGACGAAAGTTCGAGCGTGCGGGCGGCGTCTGGCGTCGGTCAGCGGCCTTGGCCGCGCCGAACGCGGTCTAGTTCAAAAACCACCGACCGGACGACTCGGTAAGTTCCACGAACACGGATGTGTCTCATCCCTCCAGGAAGAGAGGCGTCCCAAACCCCTGGGGCGCCTCTCACCTGGCTTGGCATCCTGCCGTTCGGGAACGACAGGGAAGAGGAGTCCTGCCGTCGACGGTACGTTAGGCACGGCTCACCTTCACGATGTTACGGGTCTGGGTAGGCCATTTGGACGGCTCGCCGCGGTGGCTAGATTCAGAAGTCGAGCCCCCGGAGCACCAGGATGGGTCCCCGTCCCGTCCCAGAGCGAAGGGCGGGATCCGCGGCGATCGAGCCGGCGGGCCAAATGTGAAGATCCTGGGACGCCACATCGCCGCTTCCAACGTTCCCCGCCCGATCTCGTTAACGTTGGTTGAGAAGGACATCTGGGGCGGCGGTGCGTCTCTGCTCGCGGGTCTAGGAGAGCTAGGCGTGGCGGGCGAGGCGTGCATAGGCGCCGCTCTCCTGCGAGGGAGGGGATGAGTTCATGCTTGGAGCGATCGACAGGGCGCGAGGCACGACACGCGGCTCGGCGAACGACGGGGCCGCACTCGACAGGACCAGGGCGCTTTCGCCGCGAGTCCTGTTCGCGGCGGCGCTGCTGGCGCTGGCGCTGGCAGCGCTGCTGCCAAACGTAGCGCGGGCCGCCGGGTCTGCGCCGGGCGTGACGACTGAACGCACTTCATTGGTCACGGAAACCACCGCAACCTTGAACGCGACCGTAGACCCCAACGAAGCGAACGTGACCGATTGTCACTTCGAATACGGCCCGACGCTGTCGTACGGCACGAGCGTACCGTGCTCGGCGCTGCCGGGGTCCGGGGAAAACGAAGTGGGTGTCTCGGCGGCGATTACCGGGCTCAGCGAAAGCACGACCTACCACTATCGGATCGTCGCGACGAATGAATTTGGAACGAGCTTCGGGACGGACAGGCGCTTCACCACCCTGCCCAACTTTCCGAGCGTGGTCACCAACGCGGCATCGGCCGTCGCGAACACGACGGCCAGCCTCAACGCGGTCGTCAGCCCGAATGACGAGAACGTCACCGACTGCGAGTTCGAATACGGGACGTCGGTGGCGTACGGCACGACCGTAGCGTGCTCGTCGCTGCCCGGGTCCGGCGACAACGAAGTCGGGGTGAGTGCAGCTATCGCAGGATTGACCGAAAGCACCACCTACCACTTCCGAATCGTCGCCACGAACGAACTGGGCACGAGCTATGGCTCGGATCGGACATTCACCACCCTGCCGAACGCTCCGACGGTCGCGACCGAAAAGGCGTCTTCGATCACGAAGAGCTCGGCGACGTTGAACGCCACGGTGAACCCGCACGGCAAGAACGTGACGAGCTGCCGCTTCGAATACGGGACTTCGCTGTCGTATGGGAGCAGCGTCTCGTGCACGTCGCTGCCAGGGTCTGGCGAAGGTGCGGTTGACGTCTCCGCTCCGGTATCGGGCCTCAGCGAAAGCACGACGTACCACTTCCGGATCGTCGCGACCAACTCGCTCGGCACGGGCTTCGGTTCGGACCGTACGTTGAAGACGCCTCCGCATGATCCTACGGTCGAGACCGAAGACGCTTCGCCGGTCGGCAAGACCGAAGCAACCCTGAACGCCACGGTCAACCCGAACGAAGCGAACGTGACCGACTGTCACTTCGAATACGGCCCGACGCTGTCCTACGGGACGAGCGTGCCGTGTACATCGCTGCCAGGGGCGGGTAACAAAGCGGTCGAAGTGTCCGCGCCTGTCACGGAACTCAGCGAAAGCACGACGTACCACTTCCGCATCGTGGCGACGAGCGCGCTGGGCACGAGCTTCGGCTTGGACAGGACGCTCACGACGCTGCCGCGGGATCCGAAGGTCACGACCGAACCGGCCACGTCAATCGGGGCGACGACGGCGGCGCTCAACGCGACCGTCAACCCGCGTGCGTCGAACGTGACCAGCTGTTACTTCGAATATGGCACCTCCCTTGGTTACGGAAGCACCGCCTCCTGCACGTCGTTGCCGGGGTCGGGCGAAAAAGGCGTTGACGTGTCGGCGCCTGTGTCCGGTCTCAGCAACAGCACCACGTATCACTTCCGGATCGTGGCGACGAACGCGCTCGGCACGAGCTTCGGCGCGGATCGGACGTTCAAAACCCTGGCGTCCGGGCTGCCACCCCGCGTCACGGGCCGCGCGCCAACAGCGGGTAGCGCCGAAGGCGGCACCTCGGTCACGATCACGGGCGCCAACTTCGAAGGCGCGACGCAGGTGACGTTCGGCGGCGTCGAAGCGACGTCGGTGGTCGTCCACTCCTCAACGCAGATCACGGCAGTGTCCCCGCAACACCCGGCGGGAATCGTGGACATCAGGGTGACAACGCCCAACGGCACGAGCGAAATCACAAAAAAAGATCACTTCAAGTTCAAAGCACCCGCCTGACAGCGGTCGAAGCACCCAGGTGACGGCGCGGGTCACCGACTCTTCGGGGTCGGTGACCCGCCGCTGCCTTGCTCGTCACGAGTCCGGCGGCGTAGCTTCCAGCATGACCTCCGGGGGGCCTGCGCCGAAGACCTGCAACCAGCCGCCGCGCGTGTCCATGTACTCGCGAATCGCCGTGACGCGGCCGTCTGCGACCTCGTAGGCGAAGCAGTAGTCGTTGACGTACGGGCGACCGTTGGGAAGCGTCGCCGACATCCGGTGCTCGGCCAGCACCACGTTCCCCTCGCCAACCATCGACCGCGGCTCGAACGCCACATTGGCGAAGAATCGCGGGTAGTCATGGGCCATGAACGCCACGATCGCATCACGGTCAAGGTCGTTGAGATCGCGGGGCGGCCCTGCGTCATCGGCACTTCCCAGCCCGAGCGCGACCTGTGTGGCGTTGCCTGCAGGGGCCACCCAGATGACATCGGGATGCAGCAACGCCGCGATACGATCCGGGTCTCCCGTGGCGTAGGCCGCGTAGAGCGCCTTCACCGTCTCCTTCGCGTCCATCGCCGCAGCGTACCCCAACAAGCCACAAGAGACGCGCCGGATTCGGACAGATTGGCGACACGCCCGAACGATGGGCGCGATGTCGCCGCGGCGGGCTCAGGCTCAGGGACGCGCGTTGGAGCGAGCGATAGTGATGTACCAGTAGCCACCCGCGAGGTTCAGCACCCCAACAACCAGGAAGAAGGCTGCCCATCCGTAGGCGGCGTACGAGAGGCACACGACGCCCGCGGCGGTCGCGACAAAGCCACCGGCAATACGCGTCACCCCAAAGGCGCGGAGGTGGCGGTATACCCATGGATTGATCATGCGCTGCGCGCCGGGTCGGGGGGGAAATGCCCACCACCCGCGAAGACCTTTCCGAGCGGCATCGTCGTTGGCGGCGTTCATCGGGGGCGTCCCGCTCATGCTCGCTTCAGGAACCTCAAGCCGAACGCCGCGAACACCAGGACAATCCCGACGTTTACCATCAGGCGCTCCCAGAAGCGATGCCTGAAGAACAAGACGTCCACACTGACCACGACGGTTACCAGCGCGACCACGTAGAGCACGACGCCTGCCTGCCTTCCCATCGTTCCACCTTACTGCTCGAGGACCGTGTCGCGGCCACGGATGGCGCCGTCGGTCGGCAGCGCGTCGGGCGCTTCCCACCAAGAGGATCCGCGGCTTGAGCGGCTCGGGGCGGGTCCCTCGCGCGCCGGAGAACCCCGTCCTTGTAAATGACCTCAGCGCCAAGACCCGCACCGACGCTACTCCTGTCCCGCAGGGAGCGTCACGCGCCCGCGTCGTAGGATGCTACGCGTATGGCATCCGAAGGAGATGCGGCGGACGGGGCAGGGCAGGAGTCTGTCCTCCTCGCCAGCTTCGACAACCGCCACGCCGCTGAGCACATGCTGCTGTCGCTCGGGCGCGGATTCCGCAAGAAGGCGCGCAAGGGCGGCGCGACCGCCTTCGTAGTGAGCGGGAACAAGGACGGCTCGCTGAGGCTCACCGAGTCTCGGATCCTCGAGGCCAGCGATCTCACGGCTACGCTGCTGCGCATCTCCGTGTCGTGGATGGTGGGATTCTGGGGCACGATCTCGACCCTGAAAGGCGTCAAAGCCGGGGCTCAAGCCGCCCACAAGCGGGAATCGCACGTCGGATCTGATGAGCAGCGGGCCCACGAGATCATGGCGGAAGCCGGCCCGAACGCGGCCATCACCCTCGTGCGCTGCAAGGACCCAGAGATGGGGCAGGCCGTCGCCGCCCGAGCTGCCGACCGCGGCCGCTACAGCTGGCATGGCTCGCTCGCACAGTTCCTCGCTGGCCTGGACCCCAGCAGCAAGCACGACTGGGTTCGCTCCGCGCTCGACGAGCCCTCCAGCGCGACCAGCTAAGAGCTCGGCACGCACCCGAGCGTGATCTGATCCGCTTCTCCTTCAACGCCCTGTCTCAGCCGATCGTAAGGAGGTCGACGCCATGACCACACCCGAAGGAACCACAGCCAGTCCCCCTCCGGCCAACCCTCGCCTATTGAACCTCGTGCAGGGGAAGCCGCTGACGGCTCGGCGGGCGGCGCGAATCATCGCCTCGGTCACGCTCTCGATAACGATCATCAGCGGCGTGCTGATGCACTTCACTGACAAGAAGACCTACCCCAATATCGGCGACGGGCTGTGGTGGGCGATACAGACCGTCACGACCGTCGGCTACGGGGACCTCGTGCCGACGAGTACCGTGGGACGCCTCGTCGCCGCGCTCGTGATGGTTGTCGGAATCGGCTTCCTGACAGTCGTCACAGCCGCGATCACCTCAGCGTTCATCGAATCCGCCAGGCGCCGCCTCCAGGGCACCGAGACCGACACGCTAGCCGTGAAGCTCGATCAGATCAGCGCGCGACTGGAGGTGATCGAAGCAGGCCTGACTGACCTTGGTGGGCACCACTAGCCCGGCCGCCGACTTCGCCGCGCACCGGCTTGCGTCGGCCGGGGTGTTGATGCGGATTGCGGTACAGGAGAGTTTGGACCGCCTCAGCAACACGGCGCCGGTCCCGACTACGAGCTCTTGGGCGGCGCTGGGGCGTCCCCGTCGCGGGTTAGCTGCCACCGCCGCCACGGCCAGAAACCATCGATCTCCACCTCAAGCGAGAAACTGAGGGCAATCCGGATAAGCACGATGACGCCAAGCACTCCGACACTTTCGATCGTCGGGTCAACGATTATGGTCCGGACGATGTCGGCCACGATCAGGACCTCGAGGCCCACCAGAATGCCGCGTCCGAGGTTCCGGCGAAGTTCGTCGTAGGACTCGTGCGCTGTCCCCGCGCGGAGCGCCCGGTACGCGAACACGAGAAGCGCACCGAGTGCACCGAAAACCATGATCCCCGCCCCGACCGTCTCGACGACCTTGACGACTTCTGAGATGACATGGTCGTAGCTCATGCCCTAATCGATCCTACTCCGGCCTCTAGGGAGGCGGTCATGACGAGAGAGGCGCTCGAAGCGACACCTCTCGGTTGCCCTATCCGGCTCAACCGCTCGCCGGCAAGTGCCTGCGGTTGCGTTACTCACGCGCGTCAGAGTGGACTTCCGTCTTGGACCAGAAAGAGAGCGCGTTTCACCGCCGTCACACCAGACGCTCGGTTTGGACGAGGAGGGGGCGTCTCGGCGTCCCTCCAGCCGCGCTCCCGCTTACCCGTCGAAGCGCGCGTCACCCAAGTGTCGCCGGCGCGCCCTCGCGAAGCGATGCCACGACCCCTGTAAAGGTATGACGAATGGGCGATACTGGGCTCGAACCAGTGACCTCCGCCTTGTCGAGGCGGCGCTCTCCCAGCTGAGCTAATCGCCCTGGGATCGCCAAGGGTATCAACGCGGCCGCCGCTCGATCAGGAGGCCGATGCAGCGAATCAGGCCTCTCCTCGGGCGCATGAGACCCGGGCGCCGGTTGGAGCTCCTCCCAGCAGCGCCCGGGTCTGATGCGCCGTCACGGCACGATTACGACCCGACCTTCTCTGCCCCCTTCGCCGAACGCTTCGGGGCCGGAGGCCGATTCAGCCGCTGCGCGGGCGGCTTCGGCTTCTTCGCCGGTGGCGCCGCGTCGGCCGTATGGGCTCGCTTCTTCGGCTTCTTCGCCGGCCGCGCCCCGGCGCCCAAACGGGCTGACCCGTGTTTGCGCGGCTTGCTGGACCGACGCATACGTAACACCTTGGCCTGCCTCGATCTTCTTGACGACTTCGGTGACCGTGTCCGAGGAGATCGCGAAGCCCACGCCTGTGCTGCCGGGTTGTGAGCCGCCGACGGTCGAGGCGTCGCTGGCGATCTGAGAGTTGACGCCGATCACGTCGCCTTCTTCGTTGAGCAGCGGTCCACCCGAGTTGCCGGGGTTGAGCGCCGCGTCGGTCTGGATCGCGCCAGTGATCTTCGACCCGTCGGGCGCGGAGATTTCGCGTCCGAGCGCCGACACGATCCCTTTCGTCAGCGTCTCTTCCAGGCCATAGGGGTTGCCGATCGCGTAGACGGCGTCACCGACCTGCACCGGGCTCGAGCTCGCGAGCGTCAGCGCTTTCAGACCGAGACCTGATGGATCGACGCTGATCAGCGCAAGGTCCTTGTTGGCTTCTTCGCCGACGATCTTGGCGCTTCGAGTGGTGCTCGAGGAGCCGTTCGCCTCCACCGTGACGCTCGTCGCGCCCGCGATCACGTGGTCATTGGTGAGGATCAAGCCTTTTTCGTTGAGCACGATTCCGGTGCCCTCGTCCTCGCCGTTCGCGGTGATCGCCTTGATCGCCACGACTCCCTTCGAGTCGCGCTGGTAGACCTGCGTTGCGGATGGCGTGGTCGAGGCCGCCTCACGGCGAGCGCCCGTTGCGACAACCGCCGTAGACGCGGTCCTCGTCGTTGTCGTAGCGCCGCTGGCGCCGCCGAACAGAAGTACGGCTCCGCCCGCCACGACTGCTCCGACGAGCGCCGCCATCAACATTGGTACTAGTAGCCGTTTCACGCGATCACCTCTGAGTTCTGTGGGGGAGATCATCGTGCGACGGCGGGCTGTGCGGACGCTAACGATGGGCGAAAGCACCGCTAAGCGGGCGAGAAGAACTTCATAACGGAGATCGCGACCTTCGGATCTGACGATCGGCGCCACCGGCCGCACCATCGCTCGCCGATCCGGAGGCGGACTCCGCCGCCCGGTACGCTGTTAGGCCTTCTGGCGACGTGGCGGAGTGGCTACGCAGCGGCCTGCAAAGCCGTCTACACCGGTTCGATTCCGGTCGTCGCCTCTAGACAGAAGTACCGCATTAGCAGGTACTTCTGTCCCCTTCTTCATATGGTTGCCTGCGCAACGTGTCCCCATTGTGTCCCCGGGAACAGCCCCGGAGCGCAGCCGAGCCGCGACCCTGCGCTCTGGCTATGAAGCTCGAGGTGAACGCCGACGAGCGGGCGATCCTGCTCGGCAGCCTCGAGGAGACGCTCCGAGGCATGGAGGATCTGACCGGCCAGTCGCGCACGTACATGGCTGTCCGCGAGCCCGGCATAGCCCTGCTGTTGAAGGCCAGCGAAGACCTCGGCCGTGACCAGCCGCCGTGGGCACTAGAGGGTACGCGGGCGAGCCTTCGGGCACTGCTTGAGCGGCAGGTGTCGGGCGCTTCCCACGCGCTGGTTCTCGGAAGTAAACCGGCTGGCGCGGAGAGCCTGAACCGGGAAGATCCGGGTCGCACGGACGAAATGCTCGACATCACAAGCGTGGCAGCGAACCTGCTCAGACGTCTCAGCCCTGACCTCGAGGTGCGGCCCCGGCGTAAGCTTGACACCGTACCCGCCGGGAGCGAGCGATGGACGCAGCCGCTCGACCTAGCAGCGCTCGGCGAGCTCACGGCGCTGTGGCTGGAAGGGAAAGGCTGGGGTCCGTGGCATGTCGACGGCGCACCCCCCGACGATGAGACCGTCGCGCTCGTGCCCTATCTCGCAGCCATGAACCGCTCGGGGTACGCCACGGACTTTTCTCAGCCGGGCCAACTCGGTCGCGGGTGGTCACAGCGGGCGGCCGTCACGGGCTATTGCGCTCATCCCCAGGCCGACTGCCTCGCGGCGCTCTCGCTCGAGAGCGAGCTGATCGTGATCACCGAACACCCCGGCGCCGAAGCGGACTTCGAGCTGCCCATCACTCAAGGTGACGGGCGCGCCTTCACTCGCCTCTGCGGGCGCGGCGTGTTCGACGAGCCCGACGCGCTCTGGGACGGGTGCCACCCGCTCACCTGGGCACTCCTAGCGACCTCCCACTACGTGGCGATCTGCGATCCACTGTGGGGACGCGAGGACCTCCTCTGGCCTTCGGTTGTCGCTGCCCTCGCACGCGAACCATTGGCCACCGGCGGACTGCTTAGCAACGACTAGCCAAGGCGCCAGGCCCGCGCTCACCGCGTACGTCGCAGATACAGGTGCACCCCTAGCGCGACGACCAGCGTCAGCATCGCGAGCACGGCGGAGCCGGACAAGCCGCCGACGACCAGCGCAAGCGCCGCGGTCGTGATGAGCGAACCGCCCGTGCGCTTGCGCCACAGCCGGTTGGCCTGGTGGTAGCTCCACCACGTCGGATAATCCTCGGGTCGCGGGCGGGTGCTCACAGCGTCAAATCGTACTCCCTCGCCGAGTGCAAATAACGCGATCTGAGCCCCTGAGCGTTACGAACGGGTGTTCCCCGGGCGTGTTCGCGCTCAGAGAGCCTCCTAGGGCCGTTTCACGCACCGCATTCAGGACGCACGCACCGCCCACTACGCCGGGTGAGCGTAAGATTCACGCGATGATTCGCAGGGCACCAATCCTCGCACTCGCCGCGCTGGCCTTCCCTGCCGCGGCCTCGGCGAGCGCCCAGCAGTACGTCCTTCCACACCCGACGCGCGAACACTGCCGGGCGCACTACATCAAGAAGGTCGAGCACGTCAAGGGCCGCAAGGAGACGGTGTGCGCCCAGCTCATACAGACCTTCACCCTCGTGACTGCGGAACCCGTATTCGGCGGCGACGGAGAGAAAGTCGTCTCTGGAGAGGTCGGGCTGGTGAGCGGCAGCGGGAGGGATCTCGTCGGCGTGCCGATCGCATACGCGGTCGTCGATCAGAGCACGGGCAAACAGCTAGCCTCTTTCACGGCCGTCTCGAATCCAGTGCATCCGTGCACCATCGTGCTTGGAATCCCCAACGAACTCGAAACCACCTTCACAGGCGAATCGGTGGCTCCCTACGCCGGGTGCGGCTTCGCCGCAGTCAGCGTCCCCACGGGTCAGCTAGCGGTGCTCACCGGCTCGTTCGCCGGGAACGCTACCTACGCCCCGTCGCACGGCGAAGCGACCCTCTGAGGCGATATGACTTTCGCCAATCGTTTCGCCAAACCCTCCTCGTAGAACGCAGCGCGCCCGCCGGATGACGAGGCGGGCGCGGCGAGGGTGACAGTTCACGACGGCCAACCCTTTAGCGGAGGAAGGATGAGGCTCCGCAAGGCAAGTTGTGAACCCGACGGCCGCGGCGCCCGAAGGCAGCCGGCGACCGCCGGGCGGGACGGATAGCCGGATCGGGGTCCGCCCCTGTCGCAGGCGCCGGCAGGCCGGGGGAGGAAGAGAACCCCGGCCGCCGCACGCGCACGCCTTTAGGCCGCGGCCGCGCCACCGCGCTCTGCGGCGTACTGGGCCGCGATGGCTGGGTCACGCATCGCGCGACGGAACGCCTCGGCGCTCGACACGCCCTCGCGCTGCTGAATCGCTCGCGCGAGGTCAGTGGCCTTGTCGAGCCCCTCGGTGGGCGTCTGTTTCACCTCACGCGCGGGGGCGTTCACGACCCCCGCGGCGGGCGCGGGTCGCGCCGTGCCGGACTGCGCGAAGTACGCGTCCGGGTCGGCGAGCATCGCCGCCTTGAGCGCCTCCAAAGGCGACAGCGACGAGTCACTCTTTCGCAGCGCCGCGGCCTCCGCGACCGGCGCACCGGACTCTGCGCGCCGGGCCTGCGCCGCCTCGTGCAGGCCGCGCTGTTCGTCCAAGCCGCGGTACTCGCGGTGCAGGGCGGCGCGTGCGCGTTCGTGACGTTCCAGCACATGCGGCGGCGTTTCCGGGGCCCTCCGCATCCGCGCAATGTCGTCGTGGAGGTCGGCGAGCAGAGGGCTCATGTTCTGCTGGCGATCTTCGATCTCCTGCAGGGTGAGCAGTCCGTCACTCGCTGCGGGTTTCGCGCCCTCAGTGCCGATGGCGCGCTTTGCAAGTGCTGCAGACATCGTTTCCCTTTCGTTTGGGTTTTCACCTTTGAGCAGGCGGGCCGCTGCGGGGTCGTGCAGCGCAACTAGTTCCGCGTGCATCCGCCCGTACGACTGTTCATGCGCCCGGATGACCGCCGTCGGCGTACCGTCGCGGCGCATCGCCTCGACCTGTTCGTGCATCACGTCACACGCTTTGCTCAGGCGCCTTGCCTGCCGGTCGACGGCAGTCTCTACATACGGCGGCGTCCCGTCGTCGTCCGCATCCTCGGACTTCCACAACAACACCCGGCGCGGCTGCGACGGGTCGCGGGGGTCCCGGGTACTGGCGCGCTTCACAAAGCTGACCCTGTGAACGTGGACATCCGTCACTGGACTAGGCATTTTCACTCCCCTTCCGGCTCGGCAGCCAGTAGCGTGTCTTGGCGTCCGGCGCCCAAGCCGTCGCCAAGGTGAATACGTCCGCGCAGCGCCGCGCGGAGCGCTCCGAGCACGTCATCCGGGCGGAACCGGGCGCCCCGGATCGCCATATTGTCGTTCGGCATCGCGGCGGCGACTTGCGCCGCGCGCTGCTCGGTCACATCGCGCAGGTTCACTACGGCCGTCACCCACTCCGCCGCCTTCGCGTCAACGTCGGCCTTGGCTGCGGCGATCACGGGCTCTAGCTTGGCGGCCTCACTGGTCGCGCTCTCGCGGCGCTCCCGCTCGGCCCGCTCCGCCGCGTCCACGTCGCGCCGCCCCGTCTCCCTGCGAGCGCGCTCGACGTTCACCAGGGCTCGCTCGGCGTCGGCGAGCTGCGATTCCGCGTCACGCTGCTCGGCTGCGACCTTGGCGTCCTTCAACGCCTCGGGCGCCATGCGCTCGATCTGCGCGCGCAGCTCCTGCACCCGCGCGACGGCATCGCGCTCGATCGCCTCCATCGAGCCCGAGTCGGGCTCGGCATCATCGACGGCCTGCGCTTCGGCGAGGATTTCACGCTCGCGCTCAGCCTCGCTTATCGCCAGACCCTGCTCGGCCTCTCTCGCGAGCAGGGCCTGTGCGAGCGTCTCCCGAGTGTCGCTTTTCGTGTAACCGGGAACCTCCTCAAAGGCGGCGCTACACGCCTGACGTGCTTTGCTGCCCCTACGGCGCTCCGCACGGTAGGCACGCCAGAGCGCGCCGGGCAGCTCCGGCGCCTGGTCGGTCGATGGTGACACGGAGTCTGTGGTTGCGGTGCTCATGTGTTTCCTTTCATTGGAGTGTGACTAGTGCAGTGGACGCCCTACGCCTCCGTGGGGCAGTGATGCCTCGCGAGCACCTGTTCTGCCTCGCGTTTCACAGTGCGCCGCTCCGAGCCGGTACCGACCAGCCGACCGCATCGCCGGCAGCGAGCCTGCCAACGTGTCCGGGCGGGGGCGGCGGGTGCGCGCGCCTGCCGATGCGCCGACGGGGGCGGGTGAATCGCGAGCCGCGACAGCCGCACCGCGCTCACGATGCCTCCCTCCACGACGGCTGATCGTCCTCCGGTTCACGGCGAAGCTGCGCGAGCGGATCGACGCGCGCGTCCTCGGCAACTCTCGGCACGGGCGCCGCGCACGCCCCGACGTGAACGAGCTCGCCGCGGCTGTCATCCCAGCGCCAGCGCTCCACCACGCGCGGCGCGTCCTTCGGCGGCCGTTCCACGCTCGCGCTCATCGCCCGCCCTTGCCCGCGTTCTCTAGTTCACGCAGACGGCGACTGAGCACCATCTCGTTCGCCGCGAGCAGGCGAGCCAGCACGGCACAGTTGTCGTACAGGATGCGCAGGCACCCCACGTCGTCCACGTCGACGTCGCCGTACGCCGCGATCCACCCGACCAGCTCGGCGGCGGCCGTGAAGTTGGCGACGATGTGGCCCTGGTCGTCGGCGGTGCCCCAGAGCGCACCGGCCGCGAGGTGCGGGCCGCGTTCGTCTCGCGAATCGTCGCCAGCGCGCCGGGTGTCCGTCGGGATCGCCTGCACCACCCGCTCCACCTGCTCCGGCGACGGATCGTCGCTCATCGTGCACCCCCGAAGCCGCCAACGCCGAACCCGCCGGGCCGCCTGGGGCGCCGGCCGCCGCCGGCCTGCTGCTGCAGCGGCGCGAGCCACGATCCTCCGGGCCGCGTGATGTTGCGCGGCGCCTGCACCTTGACGTAGTCGCCGGCCTCGCTCACGGCCAAGGCGAGCGCCTGCGCCATGTCACCGTGACTGTTGCCCACGCGCGGGTTCACGACACCGGCAGCGCCGGCCGTGTACTTCGTGCGCAGCCTGCGCAGCTCAGCGATCAACGCCGGGTGATCGGGCAGCACAAGCGTGCCCGTCTGCAGGGCCCGACGCAGGTCTTGGAAAATCTCCGTCTTTGACTGCGCCGTCATCGGTAGCACCTTCACCTGCAGCGCGTGATGGTGGCGCAGCCGCTCGACGACGGCGGCCTGACTGAACTGATCGGTGACGACCGACGCGCCGTATTCCTTCGCGAGCGCCGCAGCCGTGTCGACGGGCCCCGAAAAGTCACCTTCCGCTTTCAGGGCAGTTATCGGGCCCGCGACATAGCCGCCGCCCTCCGCGCGCCCCACCAGCGCAACGCCGAACGGGTCTTTCGAGAACGCTGGATCGAGCCCGCAGACCCACTGGTAAGCGTCCTCGGGGCGAGCGACCCGAGCAGGTTCGGAGAGGTCAATCCTGCCGAAGTCCAAGAACGCATCGCCGCTGCTCGTGAACTCGGCGAGATACTCGCTGCGGAAACTGTCAGCGTCCCGAGCCTCCTCGGCCGCGAGGAACTCCGCCGTGATCGTCGGATTCACTTCACCCGTGCTCGCGTGCTGCGCTACCGCGTCCCCGATCTCTCCCGCCTGCGCGCGAGTCCAAATGTCATGAAACAAGCCCGAGGAGCCGTACGGCGTGGAAGACAAGATAATCCGCGCCGCGTCCCCGAACTGCGCGGTGGACGGGACCAGCGCACCCCATACGCCCTCAGCGGCACGATCGCCCTCGGTTTCGGTGATGAAGTGCGCAGCCTCATCCATGCACAGCGTGCTGATCGGCCAACCGCGAGCGCCGCGAGACGAACAAGGGAACGCGCGCAGGGTCGTCCTCGCGCCCGACGGCAGTCGGAACCTGATCTCATCGTCGGTCACTCCGTCAACCAGAGCAGCGAGCAGTGGGGAACGCTCCACGATCGACCGTGCAGCCGCCACGATCACCCGCCCCTGATTGACGTTCGTAGCGACCGCGACCGCATATCGCGTCTCACCCGGGCGCACCCGCTTGTCCAACTCGGGGCGCAACAGCGCATCCCACAAGCACACCAGCGCCGCGATCGTGCTCTTACCGCTACGCCGCCCGATACTCCACGCATGAATACGCGGACCCGCCTCCACAGCCTCGAGCAGCTCGCGCTGCTTCGGCCACAGCTCAAATCCGAACAGACGCGCGTCCTCGCACGCCTGCAGCAGCCCAGCGCGCAGCTCACTCACCCTGCACCTCCCTGCTCGTCAATGAACGATTGGAGCGCGTCGGTGTGCAACGACCGCGCCCGCAGCGAGTCGAGGCCCAGCTTCGCCCGAGTCAGCGGAGCAATCGCCAGCCGTTCCTCATCCGCCGCCGCCGCCTTCTCCCACTGACCCAGCCGCGTCATCACGCCGTGAACCTCGCCGGTTGCGACATTCGCGAACACCGGGTCCGCCTGCTTGCCGAGCCACGCATACACCCGCTCGATCCGCGCGAGCCCGACGCAATACCTCCACACCGCCGCCCCATCCCGCGCCCGATCAAGATGGACGTTGGCCCCCAAGATCAACGGCGCCAACTCAGCCGCACGGCCCTCCACCAGCTCCGGCACCGTCGCACCATGCTTCATCGCCGCCCGATTCCCGTTCTCAAACGGCGGCCAGCTGTAACCACGAGCAGGCAAACGCGACCGCTCCAAACGCCGCCGATCACGCGACCGCCAAGCCCTAATCGTCCCCGGCCGCAAACCCGTCAGACGCCCAGCCTCAACCGCACCATGCTCAGCAGCGAGCTTCAACGCCCTCGCACGCAGCCCGGGATCAATCGGCACGCGAACCGGCATCACACACACCTCGCAACGCTGCGCAGCGCGCTCCGAGACGCCCCACGCCACAACACAGCCGCAGCACGGGCCAGCGCTACACCCAGACGTCCTGAAAAGTCGCCGCCGCGAAGAAGGGTTACCCTGGCCCTGCCGCAGACAAAAGTCGTCAGAATCCTCAGCCCTCCGGCGTTGCTGGCGCTCGGCAGGGGCAGCGGCCCCCCAGTGGTCGACGGGCCCTCCGCGGAGCTCGACGGGGACACGGCTCGGGACACAGCGGCCTGAACGCCAGCAGTGGCGGGGCATGTAGACGGCTTAGTCATCCGCTGTCGTGCCCCCCTCGCGCTCCCATGCCTCGACTGCAGCCTGGCGATACCGGCAGTAGCGGCCGAGCCGTACCGTGGGCAGCCGGCCCTCCCGTGTGAGCCTGTAGACGTGAGCGACAGCTACCTGCCAGCGCTCTGCGAGCTCCTCGGCTGTCAGCAGCCGCTCAGCGGCCTGTGCAGTGACCGCTACGGGTGCCGCGCTCACGCCACTGCCCTCCGGGTGCCCCGCTGGGCCGAGCCGATCGTGGCCCTGATCTCCGCCCCGTCGAGCCCTGCCTCGAGCGCTGCCATCGAGAGCACATCGAGCGCCTGGCGTTCGTCCAGCGTGCCGGCGTCCGCGTGTTCGACTGCCCTGCAGCACGCCCAGTGGAGCGTCGCGTTACGGCCGCCTTCCCTCGCCTGAGCCACGCTGCGCTCGAGGCCCGCGAGGACCCGCTCAGGGCGTGCTGCAGCGGGTGCACGCTGCCCACGCAGGACACGGCACACCGGACGGTAGTGGTGGCTGTCCGGCAGGCCGGAGACGACCGCCGAGACGGAGAAGCGCTGCCCCAGCAGACGAGTGCAGACGACCTCACGCGCGGGTGCATGCTTGAAGTTGGACGTCTGCGGTGGGCGCAGGACCCGCGCCCCGTCGGTGCAGTTCATGTCGGCGCCGACCGCGAGGGCGAGCCTCCGGTTGGCGCGCTGCGCGTGTGACGGTGACAACGGCTCCAGCAGCGGCCAATACCCGTGCGCGCCACCCGACCCGCTGCGCACGACGATCGACGGCCCGGGATCGAAACGTGCGAGCCGTTCGACGCTCTGCTCGCTGTCGCAGTCGACCCACAACAGCCATACGTGCTCGATCGCGCCGACGTGGCCCTCCGGGCGCACCCGCGGTGCCACACCCACATAGGTGTCGCTGAGCTGACCGCGGTTGACGATCACACGGGCAGCTCGGTCGAGTTCACGAGCAGGGGTGAACACCTGCTCCATGCCGTGACCCGTCAGCCGACGCGAGCGGATCTCAAGCAGACTTGACGCGGGCGCCCGGCCGGCAACGGCGAGCAGGTAGTGGCGCAGCGCCACGGCCGGCGTGGGCATGCGCGCATCGTGAGGACGTGCAGGAGCAGGCAAGGGGGGGTTGCGGCGGAGTGGGGTCTGTGTGCTCATCGTGTTTTCTCGCTGTCGATGAGCGCCTGGAGTTCGTCGTCTGTCCTGCTCACGTTTCCCCCATTCCCTATGGGGGGAATGTGAGCGTGTGGGGGTGTGAGCGGTGCGTGTGGCTCTGTAGAGCCATTCGTGGACGGGTGTGAGCTTGGCGTGAACTGTTCACGTGACCGCTCACGCACGCTCACGGGGCGGTAAAGGGTGGGGTCTGTGATTTGGCGTCCTGGGACCTTGGTTGCGTGGCCTTGTTCGACGTAGCGCTCGAGTTTGCGGCGGGCCTTCTCGATCTGTGCCTTGGTGGCTTTGACGCCGTAGATGGCGAGTGCCGCGTCGCCTGCTGTGACGCCGCCGGCTGTGGCGCTTTGTAGGGCCGTCCAGGCGTCGAGGTGCTCGCGACGGGTGGTGATTCCGGCTTGGTGGTCGTGTGCGAGCTCGAGTGGGCCTACTTCCTCGGCTGGCTGCTTGAGGTGTGTCATCTCGACGATCGGATCGCCTGCCTCGCCCCATAGCGAGATGACGCTGCCGGCGCCGGCTGTGATCCATGTGCTGCCGTATACGTCGGCGAGGCTGTTCGGCTTGCGGTTCTCGGTGGTGGCCTTGCGGCCGTGGTGGGACGCGCAGACCTGGATGCCTGCGGCGATGCAGCCGCCGATCGCGCGGTTGACTGCGGCGCCGACTTCGTCGCTCGAGAGTGGTGAGGCGACGTCCTTGAGCGAGTCGATGAAGGTGCTGTCAACGGTGCCACCGGCTGCTTCGCCGATCTCCTCGAGGAACTGCAGCAGCAGCTCGGGCTGCTTGACGATGTTGAACGGCAGCGGACCGCGCCACACGATCAGGCGAGCCAGCTCGTGTGTCTCGTTGACCATGCGTTTGAAGCTGCGGGCGATCTGTGCCGGCCTGTCCAGAGCGCAGTAGAGCGTTATCTGCTCCGTCGCCGTGACGGGATAGCCGATCAGCTCGTCGAGCAGCGCGCCCGCGCGTCGTAGCGCGAGCTGCTGCATCAGTGAGGTCTTGCCGGTGCCTTGCGGCCCGACGATCAGCAGGCTTTCACCTTCGGCCCAGATGACCTCTCGTTCGCGGCCGAAGATCGCTGGTACGTGGTCGGGTGCTGTGAGGATGAAGTCGGAGCCGGTGACGACCTGCTGGCGCGTCCTGCCTGTCAGCACCCGATCGCGGAAGGGCGATGCGCTCATGCTGGCCGCCCGTCGTCGCGCGGTCCGCGTTCGGCGCATTTCGGGTGACAAATGCTGCCGTCGGGTGCCCGCAGCGCGCTCCCGTAGGTCGCGGTGCGCGGGTTTTCCGGCGCGCCCTTGCATGGCTCGCTGGTCCTCACGCAACGCTCGCTGACACGAACGGCATTGACTGGCGCCTACATGGCGGCGGCGGCAGCACGCCGTGGCAGCGCCCGCAGCGGGTACCGTGCCCGCGGTCCCCGCCGTCCACGCACGTGCACCGCGGATGCGCGGCGTCGTAGCGCAGCCGCGCGAGTCGGCCGTCCGCGTCCGTCGCGAGACGCTCCCACTGCGCCGCCAGGTCGCGCACGTCGTCCCAGTCGCCGCCTGCGCGTTCGACGGCCTCGGCCACGCCCCGCGCGTTGGAGAGGTCCTGCTGGATCGCGCGACGTACGAGCGGCTCGTCTGCCGGGGAGAAGGCGAGGGCGCCGGTCACTTCACGACGTCCTCGCGAGCGTGGGCCTCGCGCTGCTCGACGAACACACGCAGGCCGCGCCACGCGCCCTCGCGCATCTCTGTCG
Organism: uncultured Solirubrobacteraceae bacterium; assembly: GCA_963737025.1. Taxonomy (GTDB): domain Bacteria; phylum Actinomycetota; class Thermoleophilia; order Solirubrobacterales; family Solirubrobacteraceae; genus Palsa-744. The sequence goes on along the minus strand of CAVTRA010000002.1, from coordinate 2,587 downwards.
GCAAGTCGCCGAATGCGGCGAGGCGCTGCGCTGGCGTCAGCGTCGGCGAGGCACACGAGGCACGGGCCACGATGCGCCTCGGCTGGGGAATGCCGTTAGAGCTTGTACGCTTCATCGCGGTCGCCCGTAACGACCAGATTCGCAGCGGCTCGGTCTCCCGCCGGGCCGCTGCTCATAGAAGGGCAGGTCACGCCGCCACCGCGTCGCGCAGCTCGTCGAGCAGGGCGATGTAGCGCAGCCTCATCTCACCGCGCGGCGATCGTTCGCCAGTCTCCCACCGGGCGATCGAAACGCGATCGGCGCCGAGGGCGTCCGCGAGCTGGAGCTGGGTCGCGCCGGCGGCGAGCCGGATCGCTCGGCAGGCGGCCGGCGTGGGCAGTCTGCGCGCCGCCCGCAGTTGGTCGATCAGCTCTGCCGTCGGTGTGCTGGTGGGAGACACGCGGACAGTATGGGCACGTCATCGGTACAGAATCAAGCCCTATCCTTTCAGTCGGCTGCGCGCGGAAAGTGAGAGTCTCGCCGCACACTGGCGACAGACGTGGTACGCTTCCGGTTATGAGGTTTACGGTCCCTCCCAACGGCGAGACGCAGGCGCCGGGCAGCTCGTGGATACGCGCCGATGACGTGGAGGTCAATGGCCGCACGCTGTCCTTCCCAGTGTTCGTGCGGCTCGGCTACGGCACGGACGGCCAGCCGATCGCTACGGGCCTCCTGCTCGGCGATGAGAGCCAAGAGTTGACGACGCGGGCAGCGCAAGTGCCGCTCGCGCGGGTCGTAGCCGGATTCGTCGCGGCAACAGCCGACACACGCACCTACAAGCGCCTAGCGCGCGAACTGCACGGCCGCGAACGCACGTCCGCGGAAGACGACTGGCAGCCGGACCTGTCCGGTTCGCCGCTGTCGCGGATCATCGAGTTCATAGGCGTCCCTGCCGAAGGCCCTTCGCCCCTCCAGCACGCGCCCGTGCCGCGCGCACGCCCCGGACGACGCGGCTGGCCGGATGACCACTGGAAGGCGGTCGCGCGTGCCTACGTGAGCGCGATGCGCGAGCATCCCGGCAGGCACATTCAGGCGGTCATGGAGGAGTTCCGCGCTCCCGAATCGACGGTCCACAGGTGGATCAGGACCGCCAAAGACAAGGGCTTCATAAAAGAGCGCCCCGGCGACGGTGAGACGTCCCGGGGCCGGACATCGAGGAGTTAGCCCCCATGCCAACAGTGGAGATTACGACCACGAAGCAAAGCACCGCGCAGCGCGTCAGCGGGCACCTACAGCTGCGCCGGCTGGCGAGCGGTCCTGCGTGGTTCGTCAAGAGCCGCGTCCCCGGCAGGACGCCCGAACAGACAACCCGGCGGCTCGGCCCCGCACACCTGGCCGGCGGCAAGCCCCCGGCGGGCGCGCTGACCAAACGGCAGGCGCAGGACGCTCTCGCTGACCTACTCGCCGATGAGCGGCGCAAGGTCGGAGAACGTGCCTATGAGCACCGGGCAGCCGGGGCGACGTTCCAGGATGCCGCCGTGGAGTATCTGCGATACATCGAGGTTGACCGCGAGCGCGACGCACAGACCGTCCGCGATTACGCGGGCGTGGTGCACGGCTACCTCCTGCCGTGGTTCGGCGAGCGGCCCCTCGAGTCGATCACACACCGCGATGTCACGGCCTACCGGGACGCACTGAAAGAGAAAGGGCGCGCGCTGCGCAAGATGCCCGACGGCGAGGAGCGCGAGGGCAAGCTCAGCAACCGCACGATCGTGAGGCACTTGATCGTGTGTCACAGCGTCTTCAAGCGCGCGAGGCAGAAGTGGGATCACCTGCCGCCCAACCCCGCGGCAGCCGAGCTCGTCGAGCGGCCTCCCGTCGTCTACGACGGCAGTTTTGACGTTCTCGACCCCGACGAGGTACGGCTAGTCGCCGAGCAGGCAGCCGACGAGCAGACGCGGGTGCTGTACCTGCTCGCGCCGTTCACGGGCCTACGCGAGGGCGAGTGCTTCGCGCTGCGCTGGCGTCACGTCGACTTCGCCGTCGGTCGCCTGCGGGTCGAGGAGAACTGGACGGACAAGCGCCTGAAAATGACGAAGGGCAAAAAGGCCCGGTCGGTGCCGATGACCGACGAGGTGATGGCGATGCTCGACGGCCTCTCTCGCCGCGGCTACCTGGACGGCCCCGACGATCTCGTGTTTCCCGCGCCGGGCGGCGGCTACCTCGACGATATGGCCGTGCGCCGGCAGTGGTACAAGGATCTGAAAGCGGCCAAGGTGCGGCGGGTGCGCTTCCACGACCTGCGCCACACGTTCGGCACGCAGGGCGTGCAGGTGCTCCCCGTCACAGATGTCCAGGCGCTTATGGGCCATGCCCATATCAGCACGACGCAGCGGTACATCCACTACAAGCCCGGCCACGAGGAAGGCGCGAAGCTCGGCGAAGCGTTCAGCGCGGGGCGTGTCCCGAACCGTGTCCCGAACCGGGATGATTCGGGCGTAACTGAGCGCAACTGAGCAGCACGGAAAGCGTGTGGCAGAGCCAAATGGCACAGGACCTATTGGCCTGCAAAGCCGTCTACACCGGTTCGATTCCGGTCGTCGCCTCT
>CAVTRA010000001.1:0-816779 GCA_963737025.1 uncultured Solirubrobacteraceae bacterium | reverse complement strand
GCTGCGGGGACGACCGTCGAAACATACCCCTGTTTGGGAGCGCATCGTCGAACTGCACGCCCAGCGGTTCGGCACGAAATGACGAGGCATCCTTGCCCGGCCACGCTCCATGATGCGCGAGGATCAGCGACGTGTCAACCGCGCGGTTTTTCCGCCGGACAGCCCGCTACCTTGCCAGGCAGGAAGTCGCGAGTGGCTTCCGAGGCACGCCGGAGCCACGAGGCCACCACCTGCCTAGTTCTCCCAAGGCTCGTGACGGCCGGGTACCGGGGGGCGAAATCCGTAGTAGCGCTACGAAATCCGTCCGACGATAGGCCAGCCCCGGAAGCCTTCCAACAGCGACCGGGGTTTCGTCGTTCTGCGTCTGTGTGTCAGGCGGCGCGCTTGACGGAGCGCCACGCCCATGCCCAGACGTGGCGCTCTTGCGGCGTGTCAGATGACGTGGCCGACCATTTGCACCATGCGGAAAGCCGCGACCGAGGCGAACACAAAGCCGTCGCTGGTGCGGTGGACAAGACCGGCGTTGCAGAGGGGGCGGATAACGGCCTCGGGGTCGAAGTATTCGATCTGCCGTCCGACCTCGGCAATCGACCAGATTGGGGGATAGCGGTCGGGGTCGGTCAGCAGGTAGAGGGCCTCACGTTCCCGCACGTCCCACCGTTGCATCTGCTCGTTAGGCTGATCCTGCATGGGAGCTGATACCTCCTGTGTCACGCCCCCGGGGCAGTTCAAGCTGTCGCCGGGGGCACTTGATTGGCTTCGGGTCCGACTCAGGCTACAGGCTACTAGCTAATCGGCGTAATGTCCAGACGGGCTCGACTATGCGAGACTTACGGTCGATGCTGTCCGTGGCTAACACCGCGCCTGAATGGATCTCTGCCGCCGCGAGCTGTGTCGCGGCTGGGGCTGCGCTTGCGTCCTTGGCGGCGTCCGCATATAAAAAAAGCTCATGCGAGAAATGCAAGATCGATTTCACGATCTAAAGCGCACCTAGGCCCAAGTCTTCTGCCCGCGTTGCCAGCTCTGAGACGCTGACGCCCAGGCCCTCGGCCAGCCGGGCAACGTTGTTCCAGCTCGGGTTACGCCGCCCTCGCTCTACCTGACTGATCCAGCTCTGCATGAAACCGGTGGCCTCGGCGAGCTGCGTCTGGCTGATGCCGCGCTCGGCCCGCACGGCTTGCAGGGCTCGCCCGAGGGCAGCAGCATCAGGTGCGGAGCTGGGCATGGTCAGCCTTGGGATTCGTCCTCAGGCGGGGCAAGTCCTTGCACCAGCTCGCCGGGATCGACCCCGAGGCCCCGAGCAATCTTGAGCAGGTTGTGCAGGCTGAGGTTGCGCCGACCGCGCTCGACCTGACCCAGGAAGGTCCAGTGGACGCCGCTTTTGGCGGCCAGGGCTTCTTGGCTGAGGCCCAGAGCTTCCCGCCGCTCACGGACTCGTTCGCCAAAGGCTCGGGTAGCCGGAGAGATTGGCTCGGGCATGGCAGCCCCAAGCCCATACGTCCCGACTATCTATGTCCAGAGCGTCTGCATCCCATGCCCTTACGTCCCATGCGTCTACATCTTGATACTGTGCCGCTCTCTGTCTGAGCCTCCAGCCCGAAGGAGCCGGATTGACCAGCGAGCCGACAATCGAGCCTAAGCCGCGCGCCAAAGCCTGGATCTACTACGTGGTCCTAGCTGGCCTGAGCTTCATCGCTCTGTGCACCGGCCAGCTCGCTGGTCTGGCTGGGCTGGTGCTGTTCGGTGCCTATGCCCGCTACCTCTACCGGGGCGGCCGGGTGGTCATCTGGTTTTGGTAGTGCCTCGACCCCTGTCTGAGCGAAAGGAACTGACCACGGCATGAGTTTCAACCTGCTGGCCGTCCGCGAATTGGGCGCCCACCCTGACCCGCTCTATCCCGACCCCGCCGAGCAGGCCGACAGCATCGAGCTAGGCGAGGGTGACGGCCAAGCCTCGGCGCCGCTACTGGTCAATGAGCTGGTCGTGCACGAGATACCGCCGGGCGGCCTGCCCAAGCGGCTGCTGCGGTTGCCGGACATCACGGCGGCGCTCAGGACAACTGACAAGCGGATCACTGTGGCCTGCTCCAAGTACGACAAGGGCGGCGGTTGGGCACCCTGGACACCGGGAGCCATACCTGTGGCCCTGGCCGCTAACGCGGTCAGCAAGGCCCGGGCCTCCAAACGGCGAGTCGGCAAGATGCTGGTCGGCGAGGTGCCTTACCAGGGCCTGGTGAGCGTGGGCTTCAAGCCGCGCAGTACGCCGCTGGGCCGCGACCAGCTCCGCTTCGGCAGCTTCGATCCCACGATCAAGACCTTTCGGGGGTTGCTGCTCGACGTCAGCCTGCCCCGTGACCATGCCGGCGCTGACATTGCCCGCCTGATCGTCGCCCATGCCGCGACTCGTCGCCTACTTAGCGGTGACGACGCCCTGGACGACAAAGCACGGGAACACCTGCGCAGCCTCCAAACGCCCGCACCGCTGCAAGGCCAGCCCAAGGAGTTCGCGAGTTATTTCATTATCCCGGCGGATGACGCGAAGCTGCGGGCGGCGTATCAGAAGGGGTAGGGAGTGATAGCGCTTCCGAGCCGCGACCCTAGCGAGACGAAAAAGCGTAAAAGAACCAGCCAATTACAGGAATCCACGCGGCAGGATTCCAAATCACGGCAAAGCCGTTGAAGCCCTCCGTGAAGAAGAACCACCAGGCCGCCACACACAAGCCGCTTCCGACCAGCTCTCCCGGGTCAGCAGTTGAGCCGCGCCGCGCCGCTGGGTGGGTCGCCTGAGCAACGGTAGCAGCGTGTGACACCTGTGGTGTCACTGGTCGCGGTGCTGCCGTCGCAATCGCATCAGCACGTACCCTCTGAGCCTCCTGCCATGCGCCCACTGCGTCGGGGCGCAGCGGCGAGGGGCCGACTTCGCAGGAAGGACAAGGACGCCGCCACGGCACAGTCCTCCTAGCCAAGGTCAAGCCATTATCTACAAATAGCTGTGGCGATGTTGTCTCGCCAGCACTCGGCCTCATAAGGCGAGCAAGATAATCTGATTGGGTATCCAGGATTCCCAGCGTAAGCTGATTGGCTAGCGCGATGATTTTCAGAATATCTGCGTTGTTGGCAGCGACTCCCCGCAATTCCTCATCGACGGGCCTGAATCCGTCGCGGCACATGAAGCACGGCCAACGCGGGCTTCGCTGGATGAATATCTCACCCCCGTTTCGTTCGTAGAGACCAGGGAAGACAGCAGGAATATCGAGCGCGAGCGCTCGTCGCCCAACGAGTCGCTGGATTTCACGATCATCAGTCGCTACAACGATCACGTCTGCGTCGTGGAGAAGCCCATCGAGCACATCGTCGGGAATTGACCGCTCGATCTGCCATGGGTGCGCCTCCACCCTCGTCTGCGGTGCCTCTCGCCCAAGATACTGCTCCATGCCCACCGCCTTATTCTGGCCAACATATTCTGTCTGTAGAACATGGCGCGGCAAGTGGTGCACCTGGAGCTGCTTTCCGTCAAAGAGTCGGAGCAGACCAATATGGTGGTTGGCCATTTCCTCGGCCACTTGCGAGCCAACGGCGCCCACGCCAACGATCACTACCTGCTTACGTCCTAGCAGCGCTAGATTCACACGGCCAGTGATACGACTAGAAGGATCGGGGAAAACCGACATGCTGGCTGTGAGTCAGGAGCGTTGACATGTATTTGGTTTCGGTCGATACTAGAAGATGCAATGAGGACTCAAGCGCAATGGGCAAAGCGAGCGAATTAGACGACTGGCTAGAGAGGCAAGGGCCATTGACACCCGAGGAGACCGACGAACGTGACCCACGGCCAAGGCTACGATTAGGCCACAAGGTGCTATCGACGGCACTCGGTCCCGACCAGCATATGCAGCATGTGCTTGATCGCGTGAGCGGTACAGCCTCGGATGAGAGCGTTGTCGGTCTATGCGATGACCAATCAAATGTGCGAGCCGTTGCCGTACCAGTAGAGCAGTATTTAGAACTTGTCACTTCATATATTCGTGATCGGAATCTGAGCGAGCTTACACTCGATAACCGGTCTGTACCGTCCGACGCTACCCTTGCCGAACTAGGCGTAGAACAAGTAGACCCCCACGCAACGTGGCTCAACCTCGGCGACACCCTGAGTTAGGAGTTAGGCTTTCAGCTTTGTCCTAGTCCCAGGTGGCCGTTTTGCGGGGTTCGACCACTCTCGGAGCCACTGATGCCTGCTGGCGCTTGACAAGATCACCGTCTGGCGTGACCTCAATATCTGGGTCGCTGATTTCTTCTGCGGCCCGTCGCTGCTGAGTCTCAGGTCTGGTCAGCGGATGCGTTGCCAAAAAGTTGTCGAGGTCAGTTGCATAACCCATTGTCCCATTCTCCTTGGTTCGTCCTACTGCTGGACTTCGTTTGTAGCGCGATTGAACGATGCCGTCAAGCCCCAAGTGGTGGTCGCAGAATCTTCACATTCACCCGCCGTTGACAGCATCTTTACGTAGCGCTGCCCTCATCCTCTCGCTGCCCCTCCACCCTGACGAGCACATCCAAGCCGAGCTGGTAGGAGTCAGCGAAGCAAGCCAAGCCCTCGGCATCGATCATCTTCCAGTAGGCGATGCTGGTGCAATCGTAGGTCGGAGCCTTGAGCCCGGCCCTGATCTCTGCGACCTTCCCTGGCTTGGTATCCGGCATGTCCACGTAGCGCAGAGACGTAATGAGCCCTGGCCCGGTCAAGGGGCCTTGCCGTTCGAGCTTGCGATCTTCCCACGCTACGGTGCCGCTGTTTCTGACGCGCCAGACCTTCTCGAACACCTGACCCGGCTGCATGAGCGTGCCGTGAGGAATCGTGTCCCCGACGAATGTTGACGCATCGCCCGGAATGGCTCGGTTGAGCCTCGGGCGCTTGCCGCCCGCTCGTCTACGTTCCTGCTCCGGGGCATGCACGGCTACCTCGTAGAGGCTGAGCAGCATGCCGTCGGCCTCGAAGCGATCCTCGTAGAACTGCACCAGCTCCCGGCTGGGTTTGGTGCTGCCTTGCTCCACGCGTGAGATATGGGCCGGGCTGCAGCCGAACTCCTGCGCCACCTGCTTGCCGGTCACGCCGTTGACCAGGCGTTGCTTCTGCATGCTCCAGGCCAGCACGGTCTTGGGCTGCCGGGGTGCTAGATGCGGGGGAAGCTGGGGTCGGGGCATCGCCCAAAGATTGCAGCTTCCCCGATCGGAGGAGGGCCACCGCTGCCTATCGCCCCCCAATTACAGGTTGGTAAATAACTGAGCGCTGGTGCAGGCTTGCTCCAGAGGCCGTCGCTGTAGGCGGCAAACGCCAGCAAAGGAGTAACTATGAGCAGTCATCAACCGCCAAGCTGGGAGCGCATCATCGCCTGGCTGGTGGTCAGCGCGATCGGCTTGCAAATCCTGGCCAGTGTCCTGCCACGACTGCTGGTGCCGCTGGTAGTGCTGACCGTGATCTTCGTCATCGTCCGCCTGGTGCTTTTCCACACCCGGAAGTGGTGAGGCAATTGTCAATTCAACGTCTTGACCGCCCGGCTGATGCCGGGAGACAATGGAAGGTTACGTTTCGTGTGTTCGCGTGTTCGAGAGCTGACGTGACCGGCAGCAAAGGTAAGAGTGAAAGGAGGTCACGTCATGCCGAGAAAGAGAAAGACCAACCGTAAAAGACTGGCGCGCGTCTCTGTTCGTGCTGAGCAAAGAAGCGAACCGGACTGGGATCGCTTTGCCTGGGCGCTCTTGCAACACGCCCGCATCTTGTCGCAAGCTAAGAAGGGCAAACCCAAGCCGTGAGGCGAACCGAGCTGATCTGGTATCGGCTGCGCTTCCCGCGCGATCTGGAAGGACCAGCCGTGCTGGCTGCCTTGTCGGCCTTTTCCGGCGTGGAGAGTGGCACACGCCTGGCCTTTGATCTGGCCGCCAGCCGAGACGGGATCAGCCACCACCTGGCCGTCAGCCCCAAGGCAGCCGAGGCTGTGCTGGGTAGCTTGCGGGCGGCTATCCCCAGCCTGCGGCTTGACCAGACCGAACCACCAAGACGCCAACCCACGCGGCGGGCACTGTGGCAGGTGTCACCGCCCACGGCCGTGATCCGTACCGATGCACCAGCGGCCATTGCTGCTGGCCTGCTCGCCAGCCTGTTTCCGCTGCGTGAGCATGAGGCCGTAGCGCTGACCTGGACGATGCGCCCGCATCTGCGGCCACCGCTGCCACTCACACCCGAGATTCAGCGTGACGGCCGCCAACGGGTGCTTATGACGAAGCTCACGCTGCCGGGGCTGAACGGCTACGGCGTACTGAGTGTCCAAGCCAAGACCTCGGCCCGTAACACGCAACTCATGCGGCGCACGGCCGCCAGCTTGTGGAGCCTCAGCACTCCCTTTGGTCGCCTGGTAGCCGATCCTTACTGGTACGGCCAACTGTTGCGCGTGCTCGCCCAGCGTGGCCGCTATCTCAGTGTGGCTGAGCTCATGAGCGTCATCGGCTGGCCGATTGACGGCCCTGATCTCCCTGGTCTGGAACTCGGCGCCGCCAAGCGTCTGGTGCCGAGCCTCGCTCTGCCCGACAAAGGCCGGGTGCTCGGCCTGAGCGACGCGGCTGGTGTTACCCGGCCAGTGGCAATCACCGCAAGCGCCGGTACGCGTGGCCTGTACATCCTCGGGCCGACGGGCACCGGCAAGACAAGTCTCATCAAGAACCTGGTGCGTGATGACTTGGTAGCCGGTCGGGGCCTGGCAGTGGTCGAGACAAACGGCGACCTGGTGCGTGACCTGCTGGACCTGATCCCGCCAGAGCGGATCAAAGACGTGGTGCTCATCGACCTGACCGATCGCAGCCATGCCGTTGGCTTCAACCCCTTTGCCAGCGCTGCCGACCCCTCGCTGATCGCTGACCAGCTCGGGGAGCTGTTCCAGCGCCTCTGGAGTGCCTATTGGGGACCACGCACCGGCCAACTGGCCCACATGGGCCTCTTGACCCTGGCCCGCCGCGACGGCTCCACGCTGCTCGATCTACCGCGCCTGTTCCTCGATCAAGCATTCCGAGGCCGGGTGCTAAGCGGCGTCGATGATCCGGTCGGCCTGGAGCCGGACTGGCGCTGGTATGAGAGCTTGCCCGTCCGCGAGCAGGCCACGGTCATCGCGCCCTTGCTCAACAAGGTGCGCCAGTTCACCGCGCGCAGCTCGATCCGGGCAATCATGGGCCAAGCTCGACCGGCTCTCTCGATGCAACGCCTCATGGCCGAGCACCAGGTGCTGCTCGTCTACGTGCCCAAGGGTCTCATCGGCAGCGAGACGGCCCAGCTCATGGGCTGCCTCATCCTGACCTCGCTCTGGCAGGCCGCCACTGAACGCGCCCGCCTCCCACTCAGCCAGCGAACACCGTTTGGCCTGTACGTCGATGAGGTACAGGACTTCGCCGACGCCCCGATCCCCTGGGATGAGATGTTCGCCCAAGGCCGCAAGTACGGCCTGGCGCTAACGGTCGCGCATCAGAACCTCGACCAGCTCCCGAAAGACCTGCGCGAGGTCGTGCTGGCCAACGCCCGGAGTAAGGCCGTGTTCGCCTTGAGCGCGAGTGACGCGAAAGTCATGGAGCGCCTGTTTGCTCCCGCCCTCACGGCCGCCGACCTGCAGGCCCTGGACGCGCACGGGGTCGCTGCCATAGTCGCTCTCGATGACGGCGGCACGGCCCGTCCCGTCACGCTGACCACCCCACCACCACCGTCGCCGCAGGGCAGCGCCGAGCTGGTGCACGCCGCCTCGCGTCAGCGTTACGCCCGCCCGATCTCGGAGGTCGAAGCCGAGCTACGCCGCCAGGTAGCAGGCCCCCGACCACCCGCCGCCCCGATCGGCCGCAAACCGAGGGTCGCAAAATGACGTGGCCAGTCGCCTGGTCAGTCGCGTCGAGTTCTACCCGCCAAATCTCCCCGATTCATCGGCCAAACCAGCGTGCGCTGCCACTGACTAACTATCCAAAAGCGAGTTGCGCATGAGCGCCCGTCAGATGCCGACCGCCAGCCTGCGGGAGCTGTCCTCCCGTCTCGCCGAGCGCGACCTGGCCGTCCTCCGCAGCGTGTCCGAGCTGCGCTTCCTTACCGGCTCCCAGCTGACCCGGCAATGCTTCATGACTAGTCCTGATCCGACGCAGAACGCTCGCGCAGCCCGGCGTGCTCTGCTGCGCTTGACTCGCCTCGGTGTGCTGGTCCGCTTGCCGCGTCCGGTCGGCGGCGTCCGCGCTGGATCGGCTGGCTTCGTCTACCGCCTCGGGGTTCAGGGCCACCGGCTGGCGGTCCTGCACGGCTGGCAGCCCGAGCAGCGTCGGCGGCGCTCGCTCGCCCCGGGCAGTCTGTTCCTGCGGCATACCCTGCTGATCGCTGAGCTACACACCCGCTTGATCGAGAGCGAGCGCGCCCAGCGCTTCGAGCTGCTGGCGCTGAGTGCTGAGCCGTTCTGTTGGCGAGAAATGGACGGACTTGGCACTCAGCGGCTCAAGCCGGACAGCTACGTCCGCCTGGGGATCGGATCGTATGAGGACAGCTTCTTCATCGAGATCGACCGGGGCACCGAGGGCAGTCGCACCATTGCGCGCCAGCTTGGCCTCTACGCCGCCTACTACCGGAGCGGCGTCGAGCAGCGGCAGCGCGGCGTCTTTCCGTGCGTGCTGTGGCTGGCAACCACCGCCGAGCGAGTCGGCGTCATCGCGGCGTGCGTGCAGCGACTGCCGGGAGCCGAGCAAGCGCTGTTCAGGGTGGAGCGCTTCGAGGACGCCCTAGCGGTCATGACCGGCGCGGATAGCGACTCAGACGACCACAACAGTCTTGGCAGCAGTATTACGCCAATGATATAATGTGAAGTTAACAACGCTAAGGAGGTATGCATGTCATCAGCCCCAACGACCTATAGAAATGAACCCGCCGACGCCGCAGTTGTGCAAGGTACAAAGCGTGCCTTTGCCTACCTGCGCGTGTCGTCGGAGGGTCAAGTCAGAACCGATTACAGCGATGACGGCCTGAGCATTGACGCTCAGCGAGAGGGCGCCGAAGAGAAATCTGCGCTCCTTGAAGCCGAGATTGTGCGTGAGTTCAGTGACCCTGGCCGCAGCGCCTTCGTTGACTTGCACAAGCGGACCGGCTTTCTGACGATGCTAGATGAGTTGAAGCGCCTCAACGAACACCCTGCGACTCATGTGGATTACGTGATCGTTTGGAGCCTATCTCGGTGGGCGCGCAACCAGCGCGACCACTGGCAGACCCGCGAGCTAGTGCGCCAGGCCGGGGCCAAGCTCGTCTCGATCACCGAGCCGATGATCGGCGACGATAGCGCCGCCGCCTTCCTCTACGAGAGCATGATCGCCACCCAAAACCAGTTCCAATCGATGCAGACCAGCGAGCACGTCAAGCGTGGCCTCAAGCAGAAGGCCAGCGTCGGCGGCACCTACGGCCCCGCTCCACTCGGCTATCTCAACAGCGTCGATGAACTGCCGGACGGGCGTCGAGTTGCAATCGCCGTCATCGACCCTGACCGGGGGCCGCTCATCACCTTTGCCTTCCAGCTCTACGCCACGGGGGAATACTCAATCGCGCAGCTTGCCGCCGAACTGGAGCGCCTGGGTCTACGCTCCCGGCCCACGGCCAAACGGGTGCCCAAGCAGCTCGGCACGACCGTCGTGCAACGCCTGCTGCGCAACCGCTACTACGTCGGCAAGCTCATCTACCGACGCGGCACCAAAGATGAGCAGGTTTTCGACGGGCGGCACGACGCCCTGATCGACCCCGAGACGTTCGAGAAGGTGCAGACGCTGCTCGATGAGAAGCGTGTCGCCGGGGAGCGCCCCAGGGTCCGCCAGCACTACCTGCGCGGCAGCGTCTACTGCGGCGAGTGCGGCAACCGCCTGACGTTCGGTATCTCGACCGGCCGTAACGGTGGCAAGTACCCCTACTTCTTCTGTAGCGGTCGCATCAACGGCACGGCCTGTTCTCAGCGAGCCAACATCCGACCTGGACTTATCGAGACAGCTATCGAGCGCCACTACGCCACGGTGGAGATGCCGCCCGCCCGAGTGGCATGCGGCAGGGCGGCGATACGCGCGCTAGCAGCGGTCAGTCAGCAGGCCATGAACGAGGTCAAGCGGGCCAAGACTTCGCTCATCGCCAAGCTGGAAGCCCGCCAAGACGAGCTGGTCGAGATGCGCTTCTCTGAGAAGTCCATCTCACCGAGCCTGTTCAAGCGCAAGCAGGCGCAGCTCCAAGCCGAACTGGACGCTGCGCGCGAATCGCTCGGCGAGACGGAGCTACGCCTGAGCATCGACCGGGCGCACTTGGAGCTGGCCCTGGAGCTGGTGGAGGACGTGCAGGCCGTCTACATCGCAGCAGGCGAGCAGACCAAACGCGGCTACAACCAAGCCTTCTTCAAGAAGCTCTATGTGCTGGCCGAGTGGGACGGCGAGCAGCACGAAACATCGGCGTGGATCAGCGGTGTCGAGCTGACCGAGCCGTACGCGCTGCTACTGACCGAGGGCCTGTTCGAGCAAGCCGAGGCCGAGGCCCGCGCCGTCAAGGCGAGCACGCCCACGCAAAACAGGGCCGAGAGCGCTCCCAATGAGCACTCCGCTAGCCCTGTTTCGATCTACGAACAAATGGCGGAGAGGGCGGGATTCGAACCCGCGATGGAGTTTGACCCCCATACTCGCTTAGCAGGCGAGTGCCTTCAGCCACTCGGCCACCTCTCCCTGAGGTCGGCAGGGCAGTTTAGAGGCTGGCGGACGCCGACGTGAGGACTGACAGTCCGAGCGCGTATCCGGTTAGACTTCTCACCCGTCTCGATTGCTCCCAGATGGACAGCCGACGACCTTGACAGTGCCCAAAGCTCGGCATATCGATGGCGAGCGAGACCGATCGATTGGGGGACCATGCACCGCAAGCGACTTGGAAGAGACGGCGCAGAGCGGCTTGGCCATATCGACGTCCTTCGTGATCTGCAGATCGGGTCGCGGCGTCAGCTGGCCGAGTTGGCGGACGAGCTCACGGCTGAGGCCGGAGAGGTCATCATGCGCGAAGGAGACCCCGGCTACGAGTTCATGATGCTGGAGCAGGGTAACGCGGACGTGATCCAGGGCGGCGTGCGCATCAATGCCCTTGGGCCCGGTGACTGCTTCGGCGAGCTCGCGGTTCTGTCAGACGGGCATCCGCGCTCGGCATCGGTGGTGGCTACCTCAGACATCCGCGGAATCGTGCTCACCGCCCACTTCATGCGCGAACTGCGTCAGCGCCTGCCGGCTGTTGGAGAGCAGATCGATCGCGTCGCGGCCGAACGTATCGCCAACGACGCACTCCTCGCGGGCTGAGACGCCAGCTCTAGCGCTTTACGTCAAGGGCTGCGGCTGCCGGGAGGCGCGGCCGTTCGCTTCGGGCACGTCATCGCCTACGTCCGCGGCCGTGGCGAGACGTGCTTCCCACCATTCGACCGGCACGATCTTCACGGCGAGGTCGAGCGTGCCCCTGTCTAGCTGCTCGGCGAGCTGGGCAATCGCGACGAGCCTCTGGGCGAGGCGGTCATCGTCCATTTCACCCCTGATCTGAACAGCAGGGTTGCTTCGAGCCCTGTGCCAACGCAGCTGGTCCCCATCGCTTGGCTCGGACTGGTCGAGTACGCTCCCGAGCCACGCAAGGCTTCCCGCGAGCTCCACGTGACGGTCGACCACCTCTGCGTAGGCTTCGGCGTTGAGCATCACGGCGGCCCATCGTCCCAGCACCTCGTCGTTGTGAACCACCAGTCTTACGACCTGGTCTCGCAGGACTCGGCGCCGATCAGCATCGGCGAGCAGGCCGTGAAGGGCTGTGGCCAGGCGCGGCGTGTCGCGCACCACGAGGGCGGCCGCGTCGATCGCAGCCGGCGGGTTCGCGTCGGCGGCCGGCATCAGGCCAGCCAGCTCCACCACCCCCGTCCAGACCATGCGCGCGTCGCGGACCAGCTCGAGCATCACGTATTGCGCGAGAACGCTCCAGCGCCGGCGCCCGCGGATCGCCAGCGCCTCGTTCACGACCGCCACTGACAGCAGCACGACGATCGCGCTGGAGGCAAGGCCGGCGAGGAGCGGGTGACGCACCCAAAGGTGCTCAGCGAACTGTTCGGACGCTATCGCCGCGGCCAGGGCGAACAGCGCCAGCCCAGCGCCGGCGCGCGTTTGACGTAGGTAGGACTCGAAGGAGTCTGAGCGTCGGGGTCCAAAGGAGCGCCGCGACATTGATCGAGCTTACGCTCCGACCGTGCGTCGCGAACGCCAGGGACACGATGTGCGGGTCTCGGGGTTCAGGGCGTCCAGTTCTCGGCGAGCGGGGTGAGCTGGAGCTCGTGTGTCGCGGAGCGCGCGTCCTGGTTGGCGAGGAAGAGGGCGGCATCGGCGATCCTGCGCGGGTCGGCCAGCGCTTCCGGCGAGACACCCGCGCGCGTGGACCCGTCGAGCGGCTGGATGCCCGCGTCGACGATTAGCAACGCGACCTGGATGCCGTGGGGGCGCAGCTCGAGCGCGGCCGCGTTGGTGATCGCTCGTACGCCGAACGATCCCGCCGCCCACAGACCGCGGCCCGGCATCGCGCGCCGTGCCGAGCCGCCGGTGACCTGTACCAGAGTCGCTGCCCGGCCCTGCGCGATCGCGAATCGTCCGCTGGCGGACAGGAACGAGAAGGCCGCGCGGGCCGGAGCCGCAGCCCACGACTCAAAGCCGTCTAGGTCGGCCTCGGCAATTGGGCCGCCGCCGAAGGGACCGGTGCGCTCGCCACCGTATGCGGCGGCCGCGTTCAGCATGAGCTCGACTCCACGGTGAGCAGCGGCCGCCTGCTCAAGCACGCCGTACACGCTCGCGGAGTCCGTCACGTCCGCCTTCAGCGCGAGCGCGCCGGCAGCGCTGACGCCCTCCAGGGTGCTCTGCGACCGCGCCACCCCCGTCACCGCCCAGCCCTCGCTCACCAACAGCTCGATGACCGCGCGACCCAAATTGCGCGCTCCGAACACAACCGCACTTCGCTGCTTACCTTGCATCTCGCTCATCGAATCGCTCCATTTCGTGTCTACATCGACCAGTAGGGCGTGAAGAGACGGACTCCGCCGCCGCCCATCTTCGCTCTGAGCTCTGCGCTCGGCTCACCAAGGAGTTCGCCGGAGGCCCATCCCATGTCAATCAGTCACTCGTCTCCGGTCGCGACGAGTGAGGGAGCGCGCAACACCGCGCCAGCGTCGAGCTCGCCGCGGCGCGCGGCCTCAGCCTGCTCGCGACTATCACGCGACGAGATAAGGACGGCGGCGAGAATCGCGCCGAAGATCGCGAACCCGGCCCCCACGAGAAAGGCACGGTCGAACCCTTTTGTGAGCGCGACGGAAGGGTGCGCGCCACCACTCAGCAGCGCCTGAGTGCGGCTGTTGGCGACCGTCGCGAGAATCGCCAGACCGAGCGCACCGCCGACCTGCTCGGCGGTATTGATCAGTCCCGAGGCGAGGCCGGCCTCACCCGGCTCAGTCCCCAGCACGGCGCCAATGGTCACCGAGACGAACGAGAACCCGAGACCGAAGGCGGCGAGCAACGACGGGCCCAACACATCCGCACTGAAAGACCCACCCGGAGCGGGGACTTTCGAGAACCACACCAGAGCGCCCGCGATCAGCAGCAGACCAGCGATCAGGACCGGCTTGAAGCCGATACGTGTCACGAGCTGTGAGCCGACCCCGGCCGAGATGATTATCCCGACGGCCAGGGGCAGATAGGCGAGCCCTGGCTTGATCGGGGAGAAGTGCAGAACGTCCTGGAGGTATAGCGAGAGGAAGAAGAACATCGACAAGAGCGACATGCCAACCAGCAGGCCGACGATGTCCGATCCCCGGAGCGTTCGCAGCCGGAAGATCGAGAATGGCAGCAGCGGGTGGCGCTCGCGGCGCTCGATCACGACGAACGCCGCGAGCAGAATGGCCGAGCCGGCGAGTCGTAGCACGGTGCCCGTCGAGCCCCAGCCGACGTTGACAGCGTCGATCACCGTGTACACGAGCAGCGCGAGGCCCGCCGTTACCGTCACGGCGCCAGGGATGTCAAAGCCGTCCGTGCCATCTTCCGCCTTGCTCTCGAGCAACAGCCGAGGGGCGGCCGTCGCCAGTGCGATGCCGATCGGTACGTTCACGAACAACACCCACCGCCAGCTCAGCCCGCTAGTGAGAATGCCGCCCAACAGGACGCCGGCGGCCGCGCCGGCACCCGCGACTGCACCCCAGATACCGAGCGCCCGGTTGCGCTCAGCCCCTTCCGCAAATGTAGTCGTGATGATCGAAAGCGCCGCCGGCGAGACGATCGCCGCACCGAGACCCTGGACCGCACGCGCGGCGATCAGCCATGCCTCAGACTGGGCAAGGCCGCCGGCCAGCGAGGCGAGCGAGAAGACGACAAGGCCGATCATCAGCATCCGCCGACGCCCGAGCAGATCGGCCAGACGTCCGCCAAGCAGCAGGAACCCTCCGAAGGTCAGCGCGTAGGCGTTCACGACCCACGAGAGGTCAACACGAGAGAAGTGCAGGTGGGCGCCGATAGACGGGAGCGCGACGTTGACGATCGACGCATCGATCACCACTATGAACTGCGTCATCGCCAACAGCGCCAGAGCGAGGTTCTTGCCTCGCTGTGAGCTCAGATCGGCCGCTGCCCTGCGCGTGCGAGAGCCGATGCTCGTTGCCTCGCCATGCTGGGTCTCTGCATTGGTGCTGGTCATTTCACTCTCCTAAGTGTCAGCCCGGTGTCATTCCTTCAGCAACCTGTCGGTCAGCACGATCTCGACGAGCTGCGGCACCGTCTCCAGCCGGTTCCAGTCGCGCTGCAGCTCGCACGCGAGCGAGACCCAGCCGATCGGGACGCCTCCGGCCTGGACGACGCGCTCGATGCCGGCACGGTGTGCCTCCACCGATGTGCCGCCGATCGAGTCGACGACGGGATAGACCTCGTAGCCCTCCCTCAACGCGTCGAGCGCCGCGAACGCCATGCAGACCTCTGTCCAGAGCGCACAGAAGATCAGCTTGCGTCGGCCGGTGGCGTGCACGGCGGCCACGAAGTCGGTGTCCTCCCACGAGTTGACGCTCGTGCGATCGATCGGGGGGCTGCCCTCGAGCAGCTCGGCAAGCTCGGGGACGGTCGGCTGTTGCTGGCCGGATGCGACGTTGACGGTCGAGTGCACGATCGGCAGCCCGAACGTCCTGGCTACCCTGACGGTTGAGACGATGTTCTTCAGCAGCAGCTCCGGGTCCATCGAGCGGACCGTCGCAAACTGCGAGGGCTGGTAGTCGATCACCACAAGCGCCGCGTTCTGCGGCGTGATGAGATGGTCGCCGAGCTGGTCACGGATGGGGCCACTGGTCACCTGGTTCCTCCTTCAGATCGATGCGTAGGCCTATTGGTGGGAAGGGGCGCCCACCCGAGAGGACATCTACCCAGCCACCGCTGCCTGGGCGCGGTCCGCCTCCGCCTCGGCGACACCCACGGTGTCGGTCACCTTCGGGACTTCCCTGAAATACCACCCGCTGAGCTCCTGGGCTGCGGGGCCGAGCGGCCCCGCCCAGTCGCGGAAGAGCTCGCAGAACACCCCGATCGCGGTGTTCGGCACGGCGCCGGCGAACGACAGCCGCTCGATCGCGGTGGTGTGCTCGACCTGGGATCGACTGCCGACGGCGTCGGTCACAAACTGTGCCTCGTAACCGCTCTTTAGCGCCTCGACGACTGCGAGCGCCAGACAGACCTCCGTTTGCAGTCCCCCGAAGATCAGCCGCTTGCGTCCCGTCGCCGCCACAGCCTCGCGGAACGCCTGATCCTCGAACGAGTCCATCGACGAGCGGTCGATCGGTTCGATGTCAGACAGCTCGGCGAGGATCGCGGGTTGCGTCGGGCTGTTGAAGCCGTACCCGACCCCGACGGTCGACAGCACGATCGGCACGCCGAACGCCCTGGCGGTCCTGATCAGGAAGCGGACATGAAGTTCGATCAGATCCGCGGGCGTCTGCGAGCGGATCGATTCGAGCTGCTCTTTCTGATAGTCGATCAACACCAGCGCGCAGTCATCGTGAGTCCACACACCTAGGTCCCTGTTCATGGTCTGTCTCCTTGCCTTAGTTGCCACTGCTTGTTTCGCACTGCCTTATGGTTGGGGGTACCGCTTGGCGAAGCGCTCGGACACGTCTTCTAGTCCCAGCTCATGGGTGAACCTGTGAGCCGTAGCCCAGGTCGAGACGCAGCGACTGCATGACGTGGAACGTCGTGCTCGCGGTGAACACGTCGGCCGACGCCAGCACGCCCGTGTACTTCTCGATCACGGGCGTCGCCGCGGCGGCGGCGACCGCGTCGAGGTAGCCTCTGACCCCTGCCCAGGTGTTCTCGCCGTACTTGACGAAGTACGGCGTCGGGTCAACGGTGTCCAGCGCCGTGCGCGAGCTGGCGGCGATGTCGGCCATGTACTGCTGGTGCACCGCGATGTCCTCGCGCGTCCCGAGCCGGCCCATGTGGCCGCCGATGAAGTGCTTCCACGGGTAGGTGAGAGCCGTGGCGGGAGCCTCGAGGTAGCCGGGAATGTCCTCGGTGAGATTGCTCTGGTACACAGGCGCCCAGCCCGGGTTGACGATGTCAACAAGCATCAGCGCGTCGTGGTCCGGGAGGTGGATGAAGATGTTGTCCGGCGAATGGTTGGTGCCGTGCCAGGCCAGCTCGATGCGCTCGCCACCGATCTCGAGAGTGCGGCGGTCCTGGAAGGTCTCCTCCGGTGCGGGCCTCGCGGGGTCGTCGTCGCGCAACAGGAGCTTCCGGGTCTCCTCATGCCCGATGCGCGCGACATTCCGGTCAAACAGCGATGATGCGCCGGCGTGGTCGGCGTGGTGGTGGGAGTAGATGAGGTGCGTGACCTTGTTGCTCACGCCGTTGGCCGCGGCGATCTCGTCGACGGCGCGCTGGATGTTGTGCCCGATGGTCGGCGGCGCGTCGAGTAGGACAACGCCGTCCGATGTGGTGAGGAAGGCTGCCTGGTAGGTGCCGTCGGTGACCCAGTAGAGGCTCTGCTCGACACGTCCGACGTAGTAGCCCTGCTCATTTAGGGCGGGGCCCAGCGCCGGCCGCGGGATCGGCGCATAGTCGGGCAGGTCCTCGACGCTCCCCGGGCGGGTGTTCGCGTGCGCCTCAGTTGTCATATCCGGTGTGCCCATGTAGACGATCGTGAAGCGACGAGCCGGCGATCGAATCCTTGAATTCCTTAGTCCGCGACCCGAGTGTCGTCATCAGTCATGCTGTCACCCGAGATGGCTTCGCCGCCACCAGCTCGGATACTCACGAGGTCGCCGGGAGCCCAACTGCTCGGCCGGGAGCGCGAGCGGGAGGTGCTCGGCCGCCTGCTGGACACTGCGCGCGGCGGCGACGGCAGGGTCTTGGTGGTGCACGGAGAGCCAGGCGTCGGCAAGACTGCGCTGCTCGATTGGGCGGTCGAGGAGGGGCGACAGTTCCGGGTCCTCCGGACCGTCGGGGTCGAGGGGGAGATGGAACTCCCGTTCGCGGCGCTTCAGCAGCTGTGCGCGCCGGTCCTCGACCGGTCAGAGCGTCTGCCGGCTCCCCAGCGCGATGCGCTTGGGGTCGCGTTCGGGCTGAATGCCGGAGAGGCTCCAAATCCGTTCCTGGTCGGACTGGCGGCCCTCGGCCTGCTCTCTGAGGGTTCGCAGGAGCGGCCGCTGCTGTGTGTCGTCGATGACGCACAGTGGCTCGATCGTGCGTCGGCGCGTGCGCTCGGGTTCGTGGCTCGCCGTCTACTAGCGGAGAAGATCGCGTTCGTATTCGCGGCTCGTGAGCTCGGCGACGCGCTTGCAGGATTGCCGGAGCTTCGCGTCGAGCCCCTCGGGCGCCGTGATGCGCGGACGCTGCTGGAGTCGGTCTTGCCCGCGCCGCTTGATGAGCGCGTGCTGGATCGGATCGTGGTGGAGACGCGTGGGAATCCTCTAGCTTTGTTGGAGCTGCCGCGCGGGCTGACGCCGACACAGCTCGCGGGCGGATTCGGGCTCCCGGCGGCGGTGCCCTTGTCCGCGAGCATCGAGGAGAGCTTTACGCGGCGCCTGGCCGGGCTTCCTGGTGATGCGCGTCGCCTGTTGCTGATTGCCGCAGCCGATCCAATGGGCGACCCGGCGCTCGTGTGGCGGGCGGCCCGGCAGCTCGGAATCCCCGAGTCCACGGCGGGGATCGTCGAAGCGGAAGACCTGTTGGAGTTTGGTGTCCGAGTGGTTTTCCGCCATCCACTGGTTCGCTCGGCCGTCTATCGGGCAGCCGGGCTGAAGGAGCGCCGCGCCATCCACCGCGCCCTGGCGGAAGCAACCGATCCGGAGATCGATCCGGATCACCGCGCCTGGCACCGGGCGCAGGCGGCATCGACGCCCGACGAGGACGTCGCCGCAGAGCTCGAGCGTTCCGCCGGGAGGGCACAGGCGCGAGGCGGTTTGGCGGCTGTCGCTGCGTTCCTCGAGCGCGCCGCCGCGCTCACACCTGAGCCCGCGCACCGCGCACAGCGCCTCCTCGCCGCGGCCGGCGCCAAGCGCGATGCGGGCGCTTTGGAGGCCGCGCTCGGGCTGTTGGCAGGTGTCGATGCTGGACTGATCGACGAGCTCGGGCGGGCGCACGTCGAGCTGTTGCGAGCCCAGATCGCGTTGGAGCAGCGCCGAGGCGGCGAAGCCGGCCGCCTGTTCTTGAGCGCGGCGAGACGCCTCGAGCCACTCGACCCCGAGCTGGCGCGCGAGACCTACCTCGAGGCGCTCGCCGGCGCCATGTCCAGCGACGTTGAAGTCGTCGGCGGCACTCCGGCGGTCGCGGAGGCCGCCCGGGCGGCGCCAACCGGCACTTCCCCGCCTCGGACGGTCGACCTTCTGCTCGACGCGTTCGCGATCCGCTTGA
Organism: uncultured Solirubrobacteraceae bacterium; assembly: GCA_963737025.1. Lineage (GTDB taxonomy): Bacteria > Actinomycetota > Thermoleophilia > Solirubrobacterales > Solirubrobacteraceae > Palsa-744. The sequence goes on along the minus strand of CAVTRA010000001.1, from coordinate 797,832 downwards.
CCGACGGATATGCGGCCGCGGCGCCGACGCTCGCTCGGGCTCTCGAGCTTCTGCTCGCGGACGCCTCCAACGAGAATGTCGGCCGGCGTCTCTCGGCCTCGAGGAGCAGAGACAGCAACATCGTTGCACTGGAGATGTGGGACGACGATGCCTTGCATCGCCTCGCCGTTCGCCAAGTGCAGGCCGCCCGCGAAACGGGAGCACTCGTGCAGCTGCAGTTCGCGCTCAGCTTCCTGGCCAGGAGCCACATGCTCGCCGGCGATTTGACCGCGGCCACTCTGATGATCGACGAAGCCCGCTTGATCGCCGAGGCGACCGGAAATCCAGCGCTCGTGAACGCCCCGATGATTCTCGCCGCTTGGCGCGGCCACGAGGCGCAAGCGTCTGAGCTGATCCAAGCCACCTCGGAGGAGGCGGCCGCGCGGCGATGGACGTCCAACAACTACGCCAGATCCGTGCTGTACAACGGCCTCGGCCGTCACGACGCCGCGCGCGATGCGGCCTGGGAAGCATTCCAGCCCGACCCGATCGGATACGGATCGTATTTGGTGCCCGAGCTGGCCGAGGCAGCATCCAGGACCGCCGACCGAGCGCTGCTCGAGTCCGCCCTGAAGTGGCTCTCGGAACGCACCCGCGTGATCAAGTCAGAGTGGGCGATCGGAATCGAAGCGCGCGTGCGCGCGCTACTGAGCGAGGGCGAGATCGCCGAGAGCCTGTATCGCGAGTCGATCACGCACCTCGCCCGTACCCGTGTACGGCTCGAGCTCGCCCGGGCCCACCTTCTCTACGGGGAGTGGCTGCGACGCGAACGCCGCCGCCTCGACGCCCGAGAGCAGCTGCGCACCGCCCTTGGCATGTTCAGGAGCATGGGCACCGAGGCGTTCGCGGGCCGCGCCGAACGCGAGCTGCTGGCGACCGGCGAGCGCGCGCGAAAACGGACCGTGGATACGCTCGACCAGCTCACTCCACAGGAGGGGCAGGTCGCGCGCCTTGCGGCGAAGGGAGCCACAAACCGAGAGATCGCCACTCAGCTCTTCATCACCCAGAGCACAGTCGAGTACCACCTACGCAAGGCATTTCGCAAGCTCGACGTGAAGTCACGCACCCAGCTCGCACACCGGCTCTCCTAGTCGCTCTGGGCGTTCTAATGTTTCAGACATGGCTGTGGCGGAGCGCATCGAGGTCGCTGACGCCCCTGAGCGCGATCGCTACGAGCTCTCGATCGACGACGAGGTGGTTGGCTTCACCGCCTATCGAACGCGCCCCGACCTGATCGCGTTCTTCCACACCGAAGTCGACGAGCGTCTCCAGGGCCGCGGACTGGCTGATCGGCTGATCCGGTTTGCTCTGGAAGACGCGCGCACACGAGGTCTCGCGGTGCTGCCGTTCTGTCCGTTCGTCAAAGCGTTCATGGAACGTCATCGGGAGTTCGAGACGCTGGTTCCAGACGCCTACAGGGGGCAGTTCGGGTTGTGAAGCGCTACCGATAGCCTTCGTCCTGGCCGTGGAAGGGTGGCAGAGCGGTTGAATGCACCGGTCTTGAAAACCGGCAGGCGGGTAACCCCCGCCTCGGGAGTTCGAATCTCCCCCCTTCCGTTTTGAAGGTTAACGTCGTCACGTCGACGCCAAAAACCGTGCCCGATCGAACCGAGGCCGACCATCGGGCGACGCGTATCGGTACCTAGCCGGCGACCAGTGTCGAGCGTACGAGCGGCAGCGTCGCCTGGCGCTCATCTGCGGTCACGAGCGTGAAGTCGTGCGCCAGCGCAGTCGCGGCGATCCAGAGGTCGTTGCTGGGCTGCCGACCGGCGCTCGCACGAAGCTCGCCGTAACGGGCAGCAATATTGCGGTCGACAGGCAGCGCCGGTGCTTCGGCGAGCACGGCTGCCAGCAGCGCTACTCGGCGTGCGCGAGTGGTCTCGTCCTGTGCGATCAAAATCCCCGCCTCAAGCTCACCCACGGTGACGACGCTCACAGCCCAACCCTCGGTGAGCTCTCCGACGTTGCGTGCGCCCGCCAGGACGCTTGTGTCGATCAGGCTGCCCATGGATCGCGCGCTGCTTCGCGGTCCTCTTGGCGCATGCGGCGTAGATCCTCGGCGAAGCCAGGGTCGGGCGGGGTCTCGGTGAGTATGGCCGCGAGACGCTCTGGCGCTGCTAGTGCGCGCGCGCCTGGTAGCGGACCGAGTTCGGCGACAGGACGACCTGCCACGGTCACAGTGAAGCGCTCACCTTGTTCAGCACGGCGCAACACAGCGGCGATGTCGTTGCGCAGCTTGCCTTGAGGGATGGTCGCCACATGCCCAATCGTAGCAGAACTGCTATGACGATGCTCGAGCCGGGTCGGACAGAATCGAGAGTGTTTCCTCGAGGCTCTCCAGGTCGTTGTGGCTGATCAAGACCGCTCCCGCGCTACAGCCCCGCCTCAGCAGTCGTCGCAGAACTACCCAGCACCTGCCCTTCGGCGCCCAGCGCCTGCACCGCGATGTACGGGCCGACGGTCCCGGCCGGTATTGGAATTGCGGTCTCGAAGCCACTGCGCGGCACCTGCGCGACGACGCTCAGGCTCGACGCGCTCGCGCCCGCGAGCAGCCGCCAGGCGCTCACCAGCGTCGCGCCATTCCAGCTGGCGTACACCGTCGTGCCGGTCGCGCCGCCGGCCTGGATAGCGAACACCGGCTGGTGCGCGGGCGTACCGGTCCACGTGAAGCGGAAGGCGCGATAGGACTCGTCGAACGCGGGGAAGTGCGCGTCGAACAGCAGCTGTCCCTGTGGACCGAACTCCGAGAAGAACGGTTCCTGCCCCCACCCGACGAACCAGTCACCGTTGGCGAGCGACTGCACGCTGCCCTGGCTTTCAGCCGAGAGCGCCGGCAGGTGCGTCAGGCGCGTCACGAGCGTTGCGGTCCCTGGCGGATCGCCGAGGCTCACGACGATGCCGCGCGACTCGCTGTGCGCCTTCGGCGAGGCGCCGTTGTCGAAGAGGCTGATCGACCCGTCGGGCAGTTCACGCGGATCGTGCTGCCACGCGGTGCCCGTGCCGGCGCCCATCTTGAAACTCGAGTGCTTCCCGCCGAGCTGCCACTCGATCTGGCCGGTGCGCCCGTCGAGCTTGTACACGGTCCACGTGTTGCGGCTCGAGATCATCACGCTGCCGTCAGGATCCGGGTTGACCGAGTTCAGATGGAAGAAGTCATAGGGTGTGGCGGTGCTTGAGCGGCTCGCCGGTTCGTAGGATTCGGCGAGCGCAACGTGATCGATGCTCGTCCATTCGTACATCACCAGCCCCGTCGCGACGTCGATCTCCTGGAAGAGACTGTCCGTGACCCCGGCGTAGCTTGGCCCCCCAACCGACGACAGGTTGCACAAGATCGGGTCATACGCCGTGACCAGCGCGGTTCCCTGCGGGGTCAGCTCGAACTCGTGCAGATCCACCTGATGGCCGTTGCCGGCGCGCACGTGCGCAATGTCTGTGTAGGTGTCATCCGCGATCACGTCTTCGCCGAGCCCGAACCCGTGTACGGTCACGTCTCCCTGCCACCACGTGAGCACAGGTTTGCCCTCGTATTGCTGAACCTGCAGATCCGTCGCAGAGGTGTTCGTCGGCAGCGCCTTGAACCACAGCAGCCCCCCGCTCGGGTCGAGGATCATCGGCCCGGCCTGCCCCGGACCGGCGTAGGGGGCGACGAACAGATCCCCGGCGGCGACCGCCGGCGACTGCGCCGTGACCGTCACGACCGGCGGTTGCAGGTCCGGACGCGAATGAAACTCCTGTACTTCTGCGGCGCTGCCCGGATGTGCGCTCTTCGGTGTCGTGGTGATCTGGTCCTCGTGTGCGATCACGAACTCATCGAGCAGGCTCCGCGCCGAACGACCTGCCTGCAGCCGCGCACGAACCGTCACGCGCTCGCCTTCGGCAAACGGTCGCGAGGGCAGGAAGCTGGCGCCGTCTCCTTGCGAGTAGGGCGCCAGGCGTCCGCTGTGAGCGCCCGTCCGGGAGCCGACGACGCTGATCGCGCTGAGATCCCGGGACGGCGCCCCGAGAAAGCTGATCTGCGTCTGGGGCGAAGCGTCGCGGCTGCCCGCCAGTGGCGAGACCGTCACCGAGCCGGCCTGCAGCGCGGAGTTGTCGATCGTTGTCGGAGCACAGGTCGGGGCTGTCTGGCCAGCGAGGGCGGGCTGGGGCACGAGCCCCAACCCCACAGCCATCGCAGGCCCTAGGATGAGAGCGCGTATGGACCGCATCGACGCAGCGGAGCATAGGAGAGTTGATCGACGGACGTTCCTGAAGGGCACCCTGATCGGGGGTGCGCTCGCAGGAGCGGGTCTCGCGATCGGTGCTGCTGCCGACACCGGCGGCTCGCCCGCCCCCGGCACACGCCCCGGCCCCGCTGTGGCACCCACCACGCCGACCTCGAAATCGGACAAACCGAACATCCTCGTGATCGTGGTCGACCAGCTGCGCTTCCCGCAGTGGTTCTCGCCGGATCCCTCCGGCTTGGGGCTGCCGCCCAACCTGCGCCGCCTGCGCGAAGGGGCCGTGTCCTTCGCCAGGCACTACACCGCCTCCAACGACTGCTCTCCCGCGCGCGCCACCCTTCTGACCGGCCTGTACACCCATCAGACCGGCTGCATGATCACGGGCGGCAGCACCCTGGACCCGGGCTTCCCCACCTGGGGCACGATGGTGCGCGAGCACGGCTACAGCACGCGCTGGCTGGGCAAGTGGCACCTGACCCACGACGACAACCACTGGACCGAGCTCACCGGCGAACCGGCACTCGAGCGCTACGGCTTCGACGGCGGCGTCTTCCCCTCGCCCGACGGCGCTCCCGGCCAGGGCTGGAAGATGGACCCGCACATCGCGAGACGGTTCGCGGACTGGTTCGCCCACGAGGGCGGCGCCGAGCCGTGGTGCACGACCGTCTCGTTCGTGAACCCCCACGACATCGCGTGGTGGTACAAGTGGAGCGACCGCGTGCCAAGCGAGGCCGACGCGGCGCGTGTCGTGGCGCAACTGCCCCCGAACTTCGAGACGCCCGAGCTGCTGCTCGAGCGCCGCAAGCCGCGGCTGCAGCTCTCCTTTCAGGAAACCGCCGCCGCGTCGTTCGGGCCGGTCCCGTTCAGCGGCCCCGAAGCGAGCGAAAAATGGCTCAGCTTCCTCGACCTCTACATGCACCTCCAGCTCGAGGTGGACCGGCACATCGGCAACGTGATGCGCACGCTCGAAAGCCGTCCGGAGGTGTGGGCCAACACCGTGATCGTGTTCACCTCCGATCACGGCGAGTACGGTGCCTCGCACGGGCTGCGCGGCAAGGGCGCAAGCGCCTACGAGGAGGGCACACGCGTGCCGCTGATCGTGAAGGACCTACGCGGGCAGCTCACGGCCGCGCCCGAACAGCTGCGCACGCAGCTCACCTCGAGCGTCGACGTCGCGCCGCTGCTGCTGACGATCGCCACCGGGTCCGATCACTGGCGCCGCGATCCCCACTACTCGCACATCGCCGGGCGGCTCGACCTGGCGAGCATCCTCGCCAACCCCGAAGCCCCCGGACGGCCGTTCGTGCTGCACGCCACCGATGAGACCGTCACCGAGTTCGCGATCGAGCCCTATGCCGCCAACGCGCCGCTGCACATCGTCGCGATGCGCACGCCGCAGGCCAAGTTCGCGACCTACTCGAACTGGCCCTATGAAGGGATCACGCCGCTCACGCTGGGACAGGAAGTCGAGCTCTACGACTACAGCACGCAGAGCGGGCGCATGGAGCTGCACAACAGCGCCGGCCACAGCCTCATCGAGGAAGGCCTGCGCGTGGAATACGACCTCGCGTTCAAACAAGAGCTCCGCGGACCGCTGCCGCCGCGCCTCGTGAGCGCGCACGCGCGTGGCTTCGCCGACTACTTCTCCACCGCCAGACACGCCTCGGTCAGCGCCGCCGCGCGCCGAAAACGGCGCACCGAACGCGAAATCGGTGGCGCACCCCAGGAAGCACCCCCGCAGGGCCTGCCGCCGAACTCGCCGCTCAGACCCAGGCTCTTCTGAGCGGTGGCACTAATCCTTGATCGTTGGTGACGTACCAATCACGGCGCCGGATGCGTTGAGCGCCTGCGCGGCCACGTACGCCCCCGCGCCGGGTACCGCGATGGACGTCTGAAAGCCCGTCCTCGCGCCGCTGCCCGCGTTCGTCAGCGCGTTCGGGGATGGGCCCTCGAGCACGCGCCAGGACGCGACTTCGGTGGCGCCGTTCCAGCTCATCGACACTGCGATCGTGCCGCCGACGCCCGGCCGTGCTACCACCGCCGGCGCCGTCGCCGGCTGCCCGTTCCACGGCTCGAGGTAGGTCCTGAAGCTCTGTACGTTCTTGCCGAGCGCGCCGTCGAGCAGCACGTGCCCGGAGGCGTCGTACTCGGTGAAGTTAGGCAGTCCGCCGTAGCCCATCAACCAGTCGTTGCCGGGCAGGCTGAGCAGGTTGCCCTGGCTCGTCGCCAGCAGCGTCCTTGACGGATTGACGAACTGCTTGACCAGGGTGACCGTGTGCGCGGCCACGTTGGGGTCGAGCAGCAGCCCGCGCGACTGCTTCTCCTTCGGCGGGTCCGAGCCGTTGTCGAACACCGAGATCAGCCCTCCTGGCTGCCACTCGGCGTCGTGCTGCCAGTACGTGTTGGTTCCGGGCCCGAGCTTGAAGCTCGAGTGCGTCCCGCCGAGGCGCCAGCGCACGGCGCCGCTGGTGATGTCGACGTCGTACAGCGCCCACGTGTTGCGCGAGGACAGCAGCACGTCGCCGGAGCTCCCCGGATCGACCGAGTTGATGTGCACGTAGTCCCACGGCCAGCTTGATTTCGACACTTCGCTGTGCGATTCGCTGATCGGGATGTGTCCGAGCGCGTGCCACTCCCACATGACCAGGCCGGTCTTGACGTCGATCTCCTCGACCACCGAATCGTTGATGACCCCCGCCGCCTTGCCGCCGTATGCCGCGAGGTTCACGTCGATCGGGTCGAACGCGTCGATCCATGCGGTGCCTTCGGGGTCGAGGCGGAACTCGTGCAGGTCAGCGCGGTAGCCGTTGCCCGCCCTGACGCTCGCGACCTTCCGGTAGGCGGAGTCGTAGATCACGTCTTCGCCCACGCCGAAGCCCACTTCCAGGATCCGGCCCTGCCACCACGTGAGCACGTTCTCGCCCTCGTACTGCTGCACTTTCGGGCTCGTGGCCTCGTCGCCGGCCGGCAGCGGATGGAACCACACGAGGTTGCCGTTCTGTTCTGTGATCATCGGTCCGGCGCTGCCCTTGCCCTGGTAGGGCGCGAGCAGCAGGTAGCCCGGCGCGCCGCCGGGCGCGGCCTGAGTGCTGATGCGGACGGTCGACGGCGTCAGCGTCGGCGCCGAGCTGTAGTGCTGCACTTCGCTCGAGTTGCCCGGATTCAGCGGGAACTCTTTCTGGCTGACGCTCGCCTGATGCGCGACCGTGAAGCTCGTGCTCACCATATAGCTGGCCGTCCCGGCGCTCACGCGTGCGCTGACGCTCACTCGCTCACCCGCGACGAACTGATGGGCCGGCAGGAAGCTTTCGCCGGTGCCGGTCGAGTAGGCGCGCAGCACGCCCGCGTGGGCGCCGCTGTGAGAGCCGACGACGTGCACTTCAGCGACGTGCGTGCCCTGCGGGCCGAGGAAGCTGATCTGCGTGCTCGGCGATGCATCGGGCGTGCCCGGCTCCGGGGAGACGGCGATCGGGGTTGCCGCCGCGCGACTCGCCGATGTGTCTTCGAATGGCGGCGAGGCGGCAGGGGCCGCGCTGCCGCACGCGCACAGGCCGACGCACATCGCCAGCGCCACGACCGGTCGAAGATCGGCCAGCACGGCCGCGCGAGTCATTATGCCGTCGAACCCGAGAAGGCCCCGGAAGTTCCGATCACCGTGCCGCTTGCGCTGAGCGCCTGCAGCTTGAAGCTCTTGTATTCGGTACCGAGGGGAATTGCCGTCTCAAAGCCGGCCTTGACGACCGTGCGCACGGCGACCACGTCGCTCGCGCTCGATCCGGCCAGGATCCTCCAGGACGCGACCTGAGTGGCGCCGTTCCAGCTCGCATAGATAGTGCTCCTGCCGTTGCCGTGGCGCGCGGCGCCCAGCGGCCGGGATAGCGGCTCCCCGACCCACTGCTCGAGCACGGCGCGGTAGGTGAGGTCCGGCTGCGGGAATTCGCCTTCCAGCAGCAGCTGACCGGAGCGGTTGTACTCGGAGAAGTACCGTTCCGATCCCCATCCGACGAACGCGCTTCCGCCGGGCAGCAGCTGCGTGTCGCCCATGTATTCAGATTCGAAGCCTCCGCGAGCGCCGTACTGGGCGAGCAGCGTCGCGGTATGCGTGCCCTGGTCGAGCTTCAGCACGAGCCCACGCGACGGGCCCGTCGCCTTCACCGAGGTGCCTCCGCCTGTCTGCTGGCAGCAGTGGTCGTCGAACATCGTGACCGTCGATTCCGGCCCGAGCGCCACGTCGTGCTGCCATTGGAAGGCTGCGCCGGGGCCGAACTTGTAGCTCGAGTGCTTGCCGCCGAGCGTCCATTGGATCTTGCCCGTGTCGATGTTCACCGCGTAAGCGCCCCACGTGTTGCGCATCGAGACGAGGAACGTTTCGTTGCCGACCAGTTCGAGCGCGTTGACGTGGTATGCGTCCCAGGGGAAGCCGTTCGTCGGCAGCGTGGCGTAGGAGTCACCCAGTGGGATGTGCTGAAGCGCGTCCCAGGTGCGCAGCAGCTTGCCGGTCTTGATGTTGTACTCCTGCACCGCGGAGTCGATCAGCGCGCCGTTGTAGGCGCCACCGTACTTCGACAGATCCAGCGGGATGTTCTTGTTCGCGGTCACCCACGCGTCTTCACCGTTGATCACGAGGGCATGCAGCGTCAGGACCCAGCCGTCGCGGCCCTTCAGCCTCGCCACCGGCTGGTAGTGCTGGTTGACGACCACGTCTTCGCCGGCCTCGGTTGCGCCGGTGTTCGTGACGACTCCCTGCCACCACGCCAGCGCGGGCTTGCCGGCGTAGGTCTGGAGGCTCAGGTTCGCCGCGGCCACGTGTTCCGGCACGGGCTGGAACCACACAGGCTGCAGGTTGTGATCGAGGATCAGCGGCCCGCTCTGGCCGACGATCGGCGGTTCGTTGAGGTCGAAGAAGTTGGCGGTCAAGATGTAGCCAGGCGCCAGCTCGCCCGCGTTTGACTCCTTGTCCGCGCGGATCCTCGGCGGATGCAGCGACGGCGCCGTGACGTAGCTGTAGGTGTCGTCCGTGCTGTACGCGCCGATCGGGGGTCCGTGCGAGCCCGCCAGGGCGACGCTGACCACCACGAAGGCCGCGAGCACCGCTGCGATCGCGAGCCCGAAGCGTCGCGCCGCCGGTACGAGCTCGCCGGTCGGCCTGGGCATCAGCGTGAACGTCATCAGGCCCGCCAGCGCCGCCAGGCCGGCACCGATCAGAAATGCGAGCCGAAAGCCGTCGGTGAGCGCCTGGGGAACCTGCTGGCCGGCGCCGATCAGGTGGCTCGAGCGCTGGGTCGCCAGCGTCACGAGAACCGCCAGCCCGAGCCCGCCACCCACCTGGCGAGAGGTGTTGACAAGGCCGGACGCGAGCCCCGCCTGCCCCTCCTTCGCCCCTTGCGTGGCCGCGATCGTCGAGGGCACGATCGACATTGCGATCCCCGCCGCCGTGAGCAGGCCGGGGATCATGATGTACACGATCGGACTGCCGCTGGGCCCGATTTTCGCGAGCAGCAGCATGCCGGCCGTCAACAAGATCAGCCCGCCGCCGAGCACCGTGCGCACGCCGAAGGCGCTCACGAGCCTGCCCGCGCGTGAGGCGACCAGCATGATCATCAGCGTCATCGGCAGGAAGATCAGCCCCGTGTGCAGCGGCGAGAGGCCCAGCACCTGCTGCAGGTAGAGAGAGCTCACGAACCACATCGGGAACAGCGACGCGCTGAACAGCAACACGATGTTGTTGGCGATCCGCAAGGGCTTGGTGAGCTCCTTGAAGGGAATCAGCGGGTTGGACGCAAGGCGCGCCTCGATCACGCCGAACACCGCGAGCAGCGCCACGCCGCCGATGATCGGCCCCAGCGCCGCGAGCGTGTCCCAGCCCTTGAGGCCGGCTTCCACCACCCCGAACACCAGCACTATCTGGCCCAGCGTCAGCGTCACCGCGCCCGCCAGGTCGAAGCTCGCGCCGTCCTTCATCCGCCGGCGCTCGCTCACGACCGCGTACGCCACGAGCGCGGTCGCGATCGCGATCGGAGGGTTGATCAAGAGGACCCAGCGCCACGTCAGCTCCTGCGTGATGATCCCTCCGAACAGCACCCCGGCGGCACCGCCGAGCCCGTTCATCGCCGCCCACGTGCCGATCGCGCGATGGAGCCTCGGGCCGGGCGGGAACGACGACGTGATGATCGCCAGCGAGCAGGCCGCCATGAAGGCGCCGCCGAGGCCCTGCACCGCACGCGCGCCGATGAGCATGTCGCGACTCTGTGCGGCGCCGCCCACGAGCGAGGCGAGCCCGAACAGGACCAGCGCCGCGACGAACGTGCGGCGCTGGCCGAAGTAGTCTGCGACGCGGCCACCGAGCATCAGAAAGCCCGCGAACGTGATCGCATAGGCGTCGACGATCCACTGCAGTTCGGGCGAGGAGAAGCCGAGGGCCGACTGGATCGAGGGCAGCGCCACGTTGACGATGCTCAGGTCGAGGATCACCATGAACTGCGCAACGCAGCACACAACCAGCAACCACCTCGACGCCGAGCCAGCCTTGCCGCCGGCCCCGACCGCAGGGGTGTTCGGTACGCCCGGGGTCGCTGTCGTCTCGACGCTCATGAGGTCCGTAGCCCCTGCGATCCGGCCTGCGAACGCCTGGTAGGGTGAGCGCCCGAGCCCTTCAGCGACGATTGGAGCCCGGCCGATGAGAAAATCTTCACTGACCGCCATGCTAACGAGCCTGGCAGTACTGGCGAGCGGCGTCGCGGTAGCGGGATGCGGCGGCAAAGGCACGAGCTCCACCGCCAAGCAGACGACGAGCACCCCGACCACCGAAACGACGACGACCGGGCACAAGCACAACACGAAACCGGCCTACTGAGTCTCATCCCGGTCACTTCTCGCTGGGGAGTGAATCGGCATAGCTGACCACCTGCACCGTGTGCGAGGTGCCCAGCACGTGGTGAGCGCCGTCGAGCGCCTGCACCGCCACGCGGGAGTACTTCACGGGCAGCGTCGTTGAGCTTTCAAAGCCGCGCGCCGGGATCGTGGCCCGCGCCGACAACGCGCCCGTGCCGGCGCCCGCGAGCACGCGCCACGCGGCGACCCCCGTGGCGCCGTTCCAGCTTGCGTGCACGATCGTCTCTTCGCCGGTGTTGTTCAGCGCTGCGAGCGTCGCCGGCGGACTCGTCGGTCGCCCGCTCCAGGGGAAACGGAAGGCGCGGTAGAAGGACATGTCGTACGGCAGGTTGGCGTCGAACAGGAGCGAGCCGCCACTCGCGAACTCGCTGATCTCGGGCACCCCGCCGTAGCCAACGAGCGTGTTCCCGTCGGCAAGCGCCTGCGCGTTGCCCTGGCTCGGGGCGAGCAGCGGCGGGTTCTTGTGGGTGTACGCGGACACGAGCCGCGCTTCGTGGCTGGTGAAGTCGAGCGCGATCCGAATGGCGCGCGATTCGTGATGGATCGGCGGGTTTGACCCGTCATCGAAGAGACTGACCTCGCCATCTCCGAGCATGCGCCCGTCGTGCTGCCACGCCGTTTCGGTGCCCGGCCCCATCTTGAAGGAGCTCTTCAGGCCGCCGAGTCGCCAGAGGACCTTCCCACTTCCCCCTTCCAGCTGGTAGGCGGCCCAGGTGCTGCGCGCCGAGATGAGGATGTCGCCGTTGGGCTCCAGGTCGATCGAGTTGAGGTGAAACCAGTCCCACGGCGTGGAGCTCGTGCCCGGTTCGGTCTCGGACTCCGAGGCGCGGATGTGATCGAGGCTGTGCCATTCCCAGCGCACCAGCCCCGTCCTCATGTCGATCTCCTGAACCGCCGTGTCGATGATCGCGCCGTTCGACGCACCCTTGACCGCCTCCAGATTGCAGCGGATCGGGTTGAACGCCGTGATGTAGGCGACGTCGCCGGGAGTCAGTTGGAAGTCGTGCAGGTCGGCCCGCAGGCCGTTGCCGCCGGCGACCCTCGCAACCGTCTTATAGGCGGAGTTCATGACGATGTCTTCGCCCTGGCCGAAGCCCAGCGAGAGCACGCGTCCCTTCCACCACGTCAGGTTGCGCTGCCCTTCGTATGTCTGCTCGCTGAGGTTCTCCGCGGTTTCGCCTCCCGACAGCTTGTCGAACCACACCAGCTGCCCCTGCGGCGTGTAGATCAGCGGTCCGTACTGGCCGGGACCGGGGCCGTTGGTGGTGAGGATGTCGCCTGCGCCAGGGTCGCGATCCGGCACGCTGACACTCAGCACCGGCGCCTGGACCGCGGGCAGCGTGTCGAAGCTCTGATAGTCGGCCGGCGCGGCCGCCGGGTTGGGAAACGGTGGCACAGCGGCCGTCGGGTATGGGGTGTCGATGCGGAAGGCGAATTCGACCCGCTTGCCCGTGCCGCCCGTACCGATGACCGCATCCACCGTCACGCGCTCGCCGGCGTCGAACGGCCTGTCGGGCACGAAGCTGCCACCGCCGCCCTGCGAGTAGCCAGACAGATGGCCGCCGTGGTGCCCTGACTGCGAGCCGACGACTGTTACCTCGCCGATCTTGGCGACGCTCGGGCCGAGGAAGCTGATCTGCGTGTCAGGGTTGGCGGTGTCGCTGTCCGGCTCGGGCGAGACCACTACACCGGCGCCGGGCAGGCTCGCGCTGTGTTCGAACGTGCTCGGCAGGCACTCCGGCGCGGTCTTCGCGGTGAGGACCGAGCTGCCGCTCGAGAGCCCGAGGTCGGGCGAGCCGCTCGCGATCGCCGCCACCACCCATGCGAGGAGCGCGACCAGCAGGACGATGTACCCGTTGCGTCTCATGTTTGCTTTAGGCCCGAGTTCCAGACACCGGCGACGATCACGACCGGCGGCGCGAAATCGAGCGATGCCCAGGCTTCTGTCGTGGAGCCTCCCCCGGGTGCGGACGAAGAAGCCCTCGCGACGCCATGACAATACCGGGGAACCCCGCGGCAACCCGCGGAGATGCGCCGCTACCACTCATCCTTATCAAGTTTTTCGTGGCGCCCGCGACGCGCGCTTGGCGTAGGCTCTTGCCGATGAGGCTACGTGCGCCTGTCGCCCTGTTGGCCCTCGCCGGCGCTTTCGCTTTGAGCGCTTCGCCGGCGCTGGCGAGCTCGAACACGTCCAGCACCCAGGCCTACGTCCAGGACAACTACGCGCTCGTGCGGGTCGCGAGGACGCATCTGGCGAGCGCCGAAGCGGGACCGCTGCATGTCCTGGCGCAGGTGCGCGCGGAATGTCCGAAGGCCGGCGCCGGCTCGCCCCAGAACCCAGATTCGACGCAGATGAGCAACGAGGTGATCGCCGCGATGGTGGTGTCCGCGTACAAGCCCGACCTGTCGGCGATCCGCACGTTCATCGCCGCTGCAAGCGCTCTGAGCTGGGGCAACCACGGCCTGACGAGCGCGGTCCACGCCTACGTCGGCGACCTGAAGACGATCCTCAGCCTGCCGACGCCGAACCTGTGCGGCGACGTCAAAGCGTGGGCCGCGAGCGGGTACACCAAGCTCCCCGCGAGCACCGTCACGCTGGTCGCCAAGTTCATGCCCGCGTGGGTCGCGCTCGGCTATCTGCCGGCGCAGCTCGCGAGCTACGAGAGCTCGTCGGCGCGGACGCTCGCCCGGCGCTCGCTGCCGTTGGAAGAACAGCTCACCGAAGGTGAAGCGCGCGCGGTGGAACATTGGGGCGCGATCATGGACACGCTCGAGCTCTGGCCCTGATCGGCGCACTTGCGCGGCTCACGCGACCGCGCGCAGGTGGCGGTAGGGCGCTGATCGCAACTCGCGCACGAGCGCCTCGAGGACGCCCTCGTCGTCCTCGTCCAGACCGTCGGTGACGGCGCCGATGACCGCCCGCTTGCGCTCGAGCAGCGTGGAGATCGTCTCGTCGATGGTGTCCGCCGCGAGCAGGTAGTAAGCATTGACGGCGTCCTGCTGGCCGATGCGGTGGCAGCGATCCTCCGCCTGATCGTGCTTGGCGGGCGTCCAGCCGAGCTCGAGGAACGCGACGTTGGAGGAGCGCGTCAGCGTCAGGCCGTGCCCGGCGACCTCGATCGAGCAGACGATCAGCTGGTTGGCCTCGCTCGCCTGCGCCTCCTGGAAGGCCCGCAGCGCGCTGTCCCGAGCCGCCGCGCTGTCCTCGCCGAGGATGTGCAGCGCCGCCGGGAAGCGATCGAGCACCGCCCGTTGGATCTCGCGGTGGCCCGCGAACACGACCAGCGGCTCGCCCGAGGAACAGAAGTCGTGGATCCAGGCGAGCGCGGCATGGAGCTTGCCGCGCGCGGCCAGGAGCTTCAGCGCGTTGCAGCGCACGAGACGCTCGGCGCGCAGCGCGGCGGCGACCTTCGCGTCGAGCTCGCGCAGGTCGAGCGGCTGGCTGCGAAGCCATGCGACCAGGTCGCGCTCCGCGAGCCGGTACTCGCCTTCGTTGTCCAGCTCGACCGGCACGACCGCGCGCGTCTTGGCCGGCAGTTGCGGAAGCACATCGGCCTTCAGGCGGCGGACGAAGCAGCGCGCGCGCAGGTGCCAGTGCAAGCGCAGATGCGCATCGGCGCCGCGGAAACGCTCGCCGAAGCGCACGCCCGAGCCGAACTCCTCCAGCCGTCCAAGGATCCTCAGCTGCGAGATCAGCTCCGCCGGCCGGTTCGTTATCGGCGTCCCGCTCAGCGCGAGCACCAGCCCCTCGCGCGGGAGAGCCGCAGAGAGGCGCTGGACCGCCTGCGTGCGCTTGGCCGCGGCGTTCTTGCAGTAATGCGACTCGTCGAGCACGAGCGCCGCCGGCTCGTGCGCGCAGAGCTCCTCCAGGCGCGCCGCCACGATGTCGTAGTTGACGATCGTGATGTCCGCGGCGCCCGGAGCCACCGCGCCGTTGCCGTTGCCGGAGAGAGCCCGCGCGCTGCGATGTGGCAACCAGCGTTCGAGCTCGCGCATCCAGTTGAGCTTGAGGCTCGCCGGGCACACCACCACCGCCGGGTAGGCACCCGCCGCCTCGACCGCCGCGAGCGCCTCGATCGTCTTGCCGAGGCCCTGCTCATCGGCCAGGAACGCCCGCCGGCGCTCGAGCAGGTAGCTCACGCCGGCGCGCTGGAACGGCTTCAGCTCGCCGCCGAGGCCCGCGACGTGCAGCGACGCGTCGGTCGCACTCGACAGCGCCACCAGACCGGCCGCACGCGCGTGCTGCTCGCGGATCTCCTGCAGCAGCGCGAGCGCATCCGGCTCGACCCACACCTCGCCGTCCGCGAGGAAGTGGTCGAGTTGCGGCACGCAGAACGGATCCGCACGCAGCGCCGGAAGCAGGGCGTGATCGCGCGCGCCACCGCGACGCGCCGCGGGCGCAAGCACGCCGCGCATCTCCGCGAAGCGCCGCACACACCCCGGATCGTGGCCCTCAGCCAGGACGAACGTCGGCTCCTCGTGCACGCTCGAGCGCTCGAGCACCGCGGCCGGCGCCGGCCGTCCGTCCTCGAGCGCCGCGACACAGCGTCTCGCCGCAGGGCTGAGCCAGGCGTCGAGCCCGGACATCTGCCGCCAGGACAGCAGCGTCAGCGGCACCGTCGCGCCGCCTGGAGCGCTCGTCGCCGCCTCGCGCAACGCCCTCGGCAGGCGCCGCTCGTCACCCAGCAGCACGAACTCGGGCGAGCCACGCGGGGCGGGCGGGCCTTGTACCTCGACGTTGCCGTTCCACGTCGTGGCACGCGTCAGCCACGCCGTCACACGCGGGTCCACGGTGACGTCCTCGACGTGCCCGAGCAGCTCCGCCAGAGCCTCCGCGTCGTGCTCGACGGCCGCCAAGCCGACGGTACCGGCGGGCCCATCCAACGCGCGCAGCCGCGCGCGCGCCGCGAGCGCGCGCGCGAGGCTGGCGCGCTCCGGCGCGATCAGGATCCAGTGCTCGCCGCGGCGGTCGCGACGGAACTCGACGTCATAGGTCTGAGGGACGCCGCGCGAGCCCCGCTCGCTCGCGCCAGCCGCCGCGCTCGGCGTCTCGCGCTCGCGCCGCGCATGCAGCGCGCGTCGCGTCTCCTCGCTGAGCCTCAGCTTGCCGCTCCCCGCGTCCCCCTCTCCCAGTAGCGCCACCGAACGCTCGTCCACGGGCACGACGGCGCGTCCGATCGCGGGGAGCTCACGCGCCTGCGGGTGCTCGAGCAGGCTCTCCACGGCCGCGGCCGGCCCGTCGGTGGCGAAGCTCAGCCACCAGTCCTCATCCGGACGAGCGAGGTCCACCAGGCACTCGTCGCGGCGACGCCTCGAGCGCCGCCGGCTGATCGTGCGCTCGAGCTCGTCGCTCACCTGCGGCGGATGCGGCAGGGCGGAGAACAGCTGCGCGAGCGCCTCGGCATGCTCAGGGCCGAGCGGTATGCACCACGCGCGCTCCGCCGGATCCCAGCGCCGGCCAGGGATCGCGCGCAGAAGCTGGCGGAGTTCCTCGTCGTAGGGGAAGCGCAGCACAGCCTCGTCGCGGGCCATGGTTGCGGAGAAGGGAGCCGAGGACATCGAGCACGGCACGATAGGCGCCGAGGGGGATGCTCGGCTCAGAACCTGTTCTTGAAACAGGTTCTCAGGCGCCGCGCTCGACGTTCGCGAGCGAGCGCGTGATCGAGCGCGTGAGCATCGTGCGCACGAGCATTGCTAGGCCTGGCACCGGCGAGGCGAGGCGGATGTCGTAGACGAAGCGCGTTCCGGTGGATGCTGGCGCGAAGCTCATCACGCCGAGATGGCCGCGCAACGGGCTGCCCTTGCTGATGCGGTAGACGATCCGCTCGAACGGGACGAACTCCGTGACGGTCTCCTCGAATGGCGGCAGCGGTCCGATCTGCAGCTGGCGCACCGACCCGACGCCGTTGCGCTCCCCGTCCTCGCCGTCGCGCAGGCGCGTGACCTTGGCGCCGAAGACCTCAGCCAGGTTCTCGTGCTCCGCCAGGTAGCTGAAGATAGGCTGCGGCGGCTTGGCGAAGTCGTGCTCGACGTGCACGTGGTGCGCTCTCACGCACCAGAGCCTATTGGCTCAGCGTGAGCTCGCCCCGTCGGCGTGCTCGACCTGCGCCGCGCCGTCCGCACGGGAGGCCATCCGACAGGCCGTCACGACGAGCGCCGCGACGACCAGCCAGATGAGAGGGAGGAGGATGATGAGCATCGAGCACAGCTTGCTCGCGTTTGCTGAAGCGCAGCTTGGTCGTTGCTCAGCGCCAGCTTAATTTTCGCACTAAGGCGCGGTCGCGCGGAACGGGTCGATGCTCGCTGCAGCGAGCAAATACCACGCGGTCGCTCCGGTGTGCAGCGAGGCGAAATAGAATTCGCCTTCGCAAGTGCTGAGCTTCTTCTTCGAGCTGGCAATGATGCCGAGACCGTCGTTGTTGAGCCCGTGCGTCTGCGCGAATTCGACGTCCGACAGATACGCCTGCGCCTGGGACTGATCACCCACCCGGTCGCGGAGCTCGAGCGCGTCGGCAAGATGGGCGGTGCCCTCGAACCACACGCCGGTCCTAGCGCCGGCGCAGAAGCTCACGCCGGCGAAACCGCGCTTGGCGACCGCCAGGTGCGTCTCGTCCCAGCTCACAGACGCCGCGTAGGCTGGATTCTCGAGCGCGAGGTAGGACCAGCTGTTGACGTCCTCGGGCTGCACGCTGTCTTCGGGTGTGACGCCGTCTTCGGTGGTGCCCACGTAGAAGCGTTCTTCATGCGGTTCCCACATCGATTCGACGAAACCCCTGGCCCACGCGGCTCGGGTCGACCACACCGATGCGCCGGTCGCGTGCGCGAGCAGTGTGAACAGTGAATACAGATCGATGTTGTGCTCGGTGGACTTCCACTCGATGCGCCTGCCGCGGGCGGTCAGGCCACCCGTGTAGCCGCCCGCTCCTCGCGTGTCGTAGCAGTTCGCCTGCACCCATTCGCCGATCGCCTGCGCTCCGGCAAGATATTCCTGATCGGCCGTGACTTCGTAGAGGTGCACGAGCGCCTGACCTACCCAGGCCATGTTGCCGACGTCGCTTTCGAGTTCGGTCGGCTGCACATCGCTGGGGCTCAGCAACGGCGTGGGAGTGTACGCCGGCCGCACCCGTCCGTCGTGCGCGGGGTCGTTCGCCTGCACGTACAGCAGCGCGCGGCCGATGGTCTCGGCTCGGGAGAGACCTTCGGGGGTGCCCTCGGCGAGGTAGGCGTCGATGACGAGCGCGTCGTCATAGGTGAAAGAGGCCGTGAAATGGCGCTTGCCGAGCACCCCGCCGGAAAAGCTCTGCACGAGCCGCGGCACCGATCCACCGGCGTACAGGTCCATCATCTGATCGAGGAACCGGTACGCGCCCGAGACGCTGCTCGCCTGCACCGTGGCCGCTCGTGCCCGCGGCGCACGTTTGCGGGCCGCCGTGACTTGGGCCGTCAGGAGAAGAGCGGCGACGGAACCGAGCAGGGCGAGCAAGCGAGCCAAGTGTGCTGAAAGTATAGGTTTGATGAGATCGATGAAGATCCTTGTGCTCGAGCACGAGCGCGAGGTGCCTGCGGCCCTGTTCAGCGAGTGGGCGCTCGCGCGGGGTCACACGCTGCGAACCGTGTCCGTGCCGGAGCTGTCACGCTGGCCTGACCCCGACACGCTCGACGCCGTCGTGAGCCTCGGCTCGGACCGCTCGATACCGTCGTCGCGCGAGCCCTGGATCGCGCAGGAGATCGAGTTCCTGCGCACTGTCCACGACCGCCAAGTCCCCGTGCTCGGCATCTGCTTCGGCGCCCAGGCGCTGGCGAGCGCACTCGGTGGCGAGGTGTCGCACGCGCCACAGATCGCCCTTGATTGGACGGCGCTTGAGAGGAACGACGACGTGCTGATCTCAGCCGGCCCGTGGCTTCGCTGGCACGAAGACATCCTCACCGTGCCTCCCGGCGCCCGCGAGCTCGCTCGTACGGGCGAGGTCCCGCTCGCTTTCGTTCAGGGCAGGAGTGTCGGTGTTCAATTTCACCCGGAGGTCGACGCGGAGCTCGCCGACGCGTGGATCGAGGACTCGCAGCGCAGCCTGGTCGAGCGCGCCGTCGACCAGGCCGCCCTACGCCGGCAGGTGGCGGCCGCCGCACCTGGAGCGCCGGCGCGGGCGTACGAGCTCTTCGACCGGATCGCGCGCATGTGGCGCGAGCGGGCTATTCGTATTTGAACGTATCCCCGGGGGAGCCGGCTACGCTCTTGAGCTTGGGCACCGACGCGCTCACCGTCACGGTTCCGGCGCCGTTGGCCGGCGTCGTCGCCGTGCAGCTCGTGCTGGACGCGCATTCGACGTTGCCTGCCTTCTTGCGGCCGAACTTGAAGCGCGTCGTGCCCACCCCCGGTGCGAAGCCGGCGCCCGTGATCGTGACGCGCGTGCCGCCGAGCGCCGGGCCGCTTCCGGGCGTGACACCGTTGACCGACGGTATGTAGCCGAACTGGGTGTGCTTGCTACCCGCGCTGGTGCCGCCGGGCGTCGTCACGGTGACGTTCACGATGCCTGACCCGGCGGGCGCGACGGCGGTGATCGAGGTCGCGGATTCGACGGTGACGCCGGTTGCGGCGTTCGCGCCGAAGTGGACCGACGTTGCTCCTTCGAGGTTGGCACCCGTGATCGTCACCGACGTTCCGCCTGCGCCTGCGCCGTCCTTGACCGACAGCTTCGCGACGCTGGGCGAGGCGACGTAGCTGAAGCGGTCAGCCACCCCGATCGGGCTCGTCCCCGCACGTGTGGTGACCGTCACGTCGACGGTGCCGAGTGCCCCGGCCGGTGCAACCGCTGAGATGCTGTCAGGGGATTCGACGCTGAAGCTGGTGGCGGCGCTCGCGCCGAAGTGAACAGCGCTGACCCCTTCGAAGGAGGAGCCCGTGATCCTCACCTCCGTGCCTCCCGCCGACGCCCCACGCGCGGGGCTCACGGCGCTGACCACCGGGAGCGGTTCTGTGTAGGCGAGGTCGTGCATCGCGCCCGCCGCGATTCCGTGAACCTCGCCGAGGCTCGACACCGCGACCGGCAGGTCGCTCGCTTCGCCGGAGCTGCCGTCGCCGAGCTCGCCGCGCTTGTTTTCGCCCCACGTGTCGACCGTGCCGCCGTCGAGCAGCGCCATGCTGTGGTCGCCCCCGGCTGCGATCTGTGCGACTCCCGTGAGGCCGCTCACCGGCACGGGTGCTTCGGCGCTCGCGGTGATGCTGCCGTCGCCGAGCTGCCCGGCGCCGTCGGCGCCCCATGCGACGACCGTGCCGTTGGCCAACAGCGCCAGGCTGTGATGGGCACCGGCCGCGATCGCGGTCGCGTCGCTGAGGCCTTCCACCGCGACCGGCGCCTTGCTGAAGCGTTCTTCTTCCGGCCCCCTCGCCGCAACGCTGCTGTTGCCCAGCTCGCCGAATTCGTCGGCCCCCCACGCCACCACCTGACCGTCGCTGAGTAGCGCCAGGCTGAACTGTTCGCCCGCGGCGATCGCGACGACGCCCGTGAGTCCGGTCACGGCCACGGGCACGTCGCTGTCTTTGGCGGTGCCGTTGCCGAGCTGGCCGAGTTCGTTTTCTCCCCACGCCATCACCGTGCCGCTGCTGAGCAGCGCCAGGCCGTGTTTGCCGCCGGCGGCGATCGCGGTGACGCCCGTCAGGCCGTCGACGGCCACCGGCGCTTCGCTGTCGGCCGTGTTGCCGTCGCCGAGCTCTCCGAATTCGTTTCCACCCCAGGCCATGACGGTGCCGTTGCTCAGCAGCGCGAGGCTCTGATCGGCGCCCGCGGCGATCGCCGTGGCTTCGGTCAATTCCGTCACGCGCTCCGGCACGTCGCTGCCCACTTCTTCGCCGTCGCCCAGCTGGCCGGAGGTGTTCGCTCCCCATGCCTCGACGCTCCCGTCGCTCAGCAGCGCGAGGCTGTGACTCTTGCCGGCGGCGACCGCTTCGACGAAGTTCAGGCCGTTCGCGAGCACCGGTGTGTCGCTCTGGGCGAAGCTTTCGTCGCCGAGCTGACCGGATGAGTTCTCGCCCCAGCCGACGACGCGATAGTGGTGGAGCGCGACCGTCAACTTCGCCGCTTCACTGAAAGCCGTGCCGTCCGTGTTCGTGAACGCCACCCGATACCGGTCGCCGTTCTGCGATGCCTGCACGTCTTCGACGGTGAGCTTATCGCTGGTGGCTCCGGCGACGGCGCTCCAGCTGACGCCGCCGTCGGTCGAGACTTCCCATTGCACGCTCGGCGTGGGAACTCCTGAACCGGAGGCTTCGAACTGGGCGTTCTGCCCGGCTTCGAGGGTCGTGCCGACCGGCTGCTCGGTCACCGACGGGAAATCGCGCACCGTCAGCGTGGCCGCGTTGCTCGTCGCGGTGCCCGCCGGGTTGGTGAATAGGGCGCGGTACTCGTCACCGCTTTCCGAGCTGCTGGCGCTCGCGATCGTCAGCTTCTTCGCGGTGGCTCCCGCGACGGGAGTCCAGCTTGCGCCGCTGTCGGTCGACAGTTCCCACTGCACTGTTGGCGCGGGGAAGCCCGTCGCGGACGCTTCGAAGCTCGCCGGGTAGCCTTCTTCGACGCCCACGCTGGCCGGCTGTTTTGTCAACTTCGGAACGTTTTGGACGGTCAGCTTCGCGGCTTGGCTAAACGCGGATCCGGCTGCGTTCACGAGGAACGCGCGATACTCGTCGCCGTTTTCGGAGGTTCTGGCGCTGGCGATCGTGAGCTGGACGGCGGTCGCCCCTTTGACCTGAGCCCAGGTGCTGCCACCGTCGATCGACAGTTCCCACTGCACGCTCGGCGCCGGGAAGCCCGCCGTCCCGACTTCGAAGGCGACGCTCTGGCCTTCTTCGACGGTCGCGCTCGCCGGCTGTTTTGCCACTTTGGGGGCCAGCCGCACGGTGAGCGTTACGGGTTTGGTCGTCGCGGTGCCAAGACTGTTTGTGAACACCGCGCGATATTCGTCCCCGCTTTCCGAGGTCCTCGCGCTCGCGATCTCGAGCACGGTGGAGGTGGCGCCCGCGACCGGCGCCCACTGGGCGCCGCCGTCGGTCGAGAGTTCCCATTGCTCGGTCGGCACGGGGTTGCCGGCGCCGGTCGCTTCGAAAAAGACCGTGGCGCCTTCTTCGACCGTCACGCTGGTCGGCTCGCGCGTGACTCTGGGAGGGTTCTCGTTGGCGGGGGTGACCCCACCGGCGACGCGAGCACCGGCGGGCCCCGCCACGAAGGCGGCGACGAGCCACACGCTCGCGACGGTCCACACGAGCAGCCGGATGGTCCGGTGCGCTCGCTCAGTCATCCGTGCCATCGCCGCCCCTCCCCCATGTCACCCGCTGAAAGCGCTGTCGCGAGCGCTCCTCGATCGCTCGGCTTGCCAACCGGCCGGAGGAGAATACCAGTCGAACGCCGCTCGGAAACCGCCGCGAGCCGATACGTCAGGCCGTATCGAGCGCCCGCGCGCGCTGGTAGCGACGCCGTGGTGGTCGCAGCGCGGCCTATCCTGGATCGGATGCGAACCCCGAACGTACTCGTCCTCGGCGGCGGCGGAACCGTCGGTGAGGCGTGGATGAATGCGCTGCTTGCAGGGATCGAAGAGGGCACACAATTCGACGCCCGGGCCTGCGCGGGCTACGTCGGCACGTCAGCGGGTTCGATCGTCGCCACTTCGCTGGTCGCCGGAATGGCGCCCGGAGCGCGTTTGGGGCCGCTGGCGAAACCGACGGCAACGCCGCCGGCCGACGAGGAGCCTTTGACGGCGCTGCGACAGGCGTTTGCAGCGGCCGCGGGCCTCGCCAGTGCCGCCGCCGCTCCGCTCGCAGCTTGGGCGTCCGCCTCGACGGCACCGGGCGGAGCAATGCTGCGGCGTTCGTTGCTACAGCGCGTTGCCGACGGGCAGCGTTCGCTCGCCGAGCTCGGGCGGTATATCGAGCTCGCCCACGTCGGCTGGGACGGCCGTTTGCGGGTCGCAGCACTCGAGCGCGACAGCGGCCGGCGGGTCGTGTTCGGCGCGCCCGGCGCGCCCGAGGTCCCAGTCGCCTTCGCGGTTCAGGCGTCGTGCGCGATACCCGGCGTCTTTCGCCCGCTCACGGCGGGCGGTCGCACCTATGTCGACGGCGGCGTGTGGAGTCCCACGAACATGGACGCGAGTGCTGCAGGTGAGGGCGATCGCGTGCTATGTCTCAATCCGACCGGCTCGCTGCGACCTTCGCTCGGCGCGCTCGCGGGCGCAATCGGCCCCGTCTCGCGAGGCATCGCGAGCGCCGAGGCGTTGGTGTTGAAGAATCGCGGCGCCACCGTGACCACCATCAACCCCGACGATGCGAGCGTCGCGGCGATGGGGGCCAACCTGATGGACTCGAGCCGCAGGCAGGCGGCGATAGACGCAGGGCTCGAGCAGGGCCGCCGACTCGCTGCGCTCGACCAGCGCCGCGCCGCCTGAGGAACGCCCCGGCAGGAGAGCCTTTCGCGGCCCTCCTGCCGAAGTGCGTTTCCAGGGCGTCTGTGCCGCTAGGGCTTAGCGGTCAGCCACGGCGAGTACGCGACCGTGCCGACGGCGGTGGTGCATTTGCCGCCCATGTTCGGGCCGTGCGTGCATCCCCACCAGTTGTTCTGTGCATTCACGACCGTGCCCGCTTCGCCATTGGCGCCGGTCCCGTCGTGCTGGAACAGGTTGCCGGACGCGCTGACCGTCGCCTGGCCGCCCGCGGGCTGCCCGGGAGTCGGGCTCGTCTGCGTCACCAGCATGCCCGTCGTGGCGTGTTCGAGCCTGTTGCCGGTCAGCGTGGCCGTCAGGTCCCCGAACGCGTAGCCGAGCTGGTCGGTTGTCAGGTACGCACCGTAGGTCCCGTTCGGGTCGGTGGTCGTTGCGCCGGCGCCGCTGACGCGGTTCTCGGCGAACGTCGGTCCCTGGCCCGACACGTTGGCGCCGAAGGCACCGAGGCCGATGTAGCACCCCTTCACCGTGTTCGATTCGACTTTTGCGGAAACGTACGGCGCGAAGACCCAAATCCCGTAGCCGTTCGAGGTGCAGCCCTTGACCGTGTTGCCCTGGATCAGGTCGGCAACTCCGCCGAACCCGCCGTTGTTGTCGGTGTGGATGCCGCTCGCGGAATCGCTGATCGTGTTGCCGAAGAACTTCGTTCCCCGGGACCAGTTGGCCGAAATCGCGTCGCTCGCCTTGCTCACGCTGTTGTCGGACATTTCGCCCGAGCCTCCGAAGTTGAACATCGCGATCGATTCTTCACTGCCCTGCACGTTTTCAACCGTGTCGTGGTTGAAGTTGAACGTCCCTTCAGAGGAGGCGTAGATCCCTCGCAGGTAGATCCCGGTAACGCTGACGTTCGAGACGGTCAGGTTGTTAAAGGTTCCAGCGTTGTAGTTGACGATGATCCCATTGCGCGCGGAGATGTTTTCGCCGCCGACCATCACGCCCGACAGACTCGGGTTGTCGCCCTTGAGGCGAAGGTTCGTGATCGTGACGTTGTTTGCTTCGACGAGGATGATGTTGCTGGCGGCACCGCCACACAGCGACCCCGACGAGCAGACCGGATTTGAGACGGCCGGATAGATGACCGTGCGCTTACCTGAGCCTTCCAACGTCACCGGCTTGTTCACCACGACGTTCTCGTCGTAGTTACCCGCTCCGATCGTGATCGTAGCGCCAGGCGACGCGGCCGCGATCGCGGACTGGATGCTCGTGTACGTGCAACCCATGTGACAGACCGTTTGCCCGGAGGCCAATGCCGATCCGGGAGCTGCTAGAAGAGCAGCAGTTACAGCGCAGGCCGTCGCGGCCTGGATCAGACGTCTCATACCCATCCCCTCGCTTTGGTCCCCGCGTCCATACGCGGACTTGTGCGGCATGTTACAGATGCGGGCTTCGCATCGCGTCCTAGCTGGCCAGCCAGCTCGCAGGCGCTCATGAGCTAGCGGTTCGCGCGAGGAAGAACCGTGACCAAATGACGTCATACAGGAGGACCAAGGACTCGGCAGAGCTCGGTGATCACGCGTGGCCAGCCGGCTCCTCAAGCGCAATTTAGGAGAGATGAAATGCACAGATCTCGACGAATAGCTCTCGCGCTGCTCACAACGGCGATGCTCGTTGGATCGGCGATGACGGCGTCGAGTGCGCTCGCGAGTTCGGTGATTCCGGACCTTACGACGTCGGTGGCCCCCAGCGTGCCCACCGCCCCTGTCCTCCACGGCGTCACGCCCGGCTCGGCGCCGTGGGTGGTGAAGAACAGCGTTGTCGAGCTCGACGAAGGCTCGCTCTCGGTCAGCATTCAGGGACTGATCATCCCTGAACTCGGCACGCCCGGGCCGGTAACCTCGGTCGACGCCGCGCTGTACTGCGGCAATGAAACGACACCCGCACTCATGACAAAGACGTTCCCACTCTCCGAGGAGGGGAACGCACTGATCCTCGAACGGGTGAAACTGCCGTCCAACTGCCTGACCCCGGCGCTGCTGATCAACCCGCTCGGAATCGGGTCGATCTACATCGCCACAGACGGGTTCCCCTCGAACGAGCTGGAACCACTGTTTGCGACGTCACTGACGCAGAGCGTCCCGACCGACCCGATGCTTCACGGTGTTGCCGCCGGCTCGGCCCCGTGGGCGCTGAAGAACAGCTTTGCCACGCACATCGACGGCTTCCTTACGGTGAGCATTCGTGGACTGATCATCCCTGAACTCGGCACGCCCGGGCCGGTAACCTCGGTCGACGCCGCGCTGTACTGCGGCGATGAAACGACACCCGCACTCATGACAAAGACGTTCCCACTCTCCGAGGAGGGGAACGCACTGATCCTCGAACGGGTGAAACTGCCGTCCAACTGCCTGACCCCGGCGCTGCTGATCAACCCGCTCGGAATCGGGTCGATCTACATCGCCACAGGCGGGTTCGGCCTCTAGCGGCCTTTCGCCAGGGCGATGCTCGACTCCCCCACGGCCCTCGAGCGCCGTGGGGGATCGGGCGTTTGCAGCCGCCCGCAGCGAGGCATGATCCAAGCCGACGCGGGGACTCGAACCCCGGACCCCTTCATTACGAGTGAAGTGCTCTACCAGCTGAGCTACGTCGGCGCGCCTGGAGATGCTAGCGGCGCCGACTTGCTTAAGCGACGTGGAAAGCCGGCGCGCAACTTCCGAACGACCTGCGATGTTTGCGAGAGCATGGGGGGCAAAGGGAGCAGCTGGATGCTTGGCGCCGCGGCGGTCTGTTGCGCGCTGCTCTCGCCCGCAGCGGCACGGGCAAACCCCACGCCGATCGCGACGCTGAGCGCCGAGAGCCCGATCTCGGCGGGCCAGGGATGGCTCGTGTGGAGCGCGCGCAGCGGCACCGGCTGGTCGCTCGAGGGCTTCCACGAAGGCCGGGTGGTGAGCCTGCCCGTGGCACCCAGGCCCCAGCCGTTCGACGCTCAGGTGGGCACCGACGCCGACGGCGCTCCCGTCGTGACCTTCTCGCGCTGCCGGGTCACGCCCAAGATGCAAGACGCCGGCCTGTACGTGCAAGGGACCGGAACATTGGCGGAGCCCAACACCGGCGTTGGCTGCCGCCTGCGGGTGCTCGAGCTGGACAGCAGAAGGGAAAGCTCACTCAGGGTGCCGGAGCCCGGCGCCGTCTCTGACACGACGCCCGCCATGTGGCGCGGCACGCTCGCCTTCGCCCGCAAGGCCTCGGGGCACGGCCGCGTCTCGCAGATCATGCTCTCCTTGCCCCGCCATCGCTCGCAGTTGGTCGAGCTGCCGCACGGCGCGGTGCCGGAAGGCTGCCCCCACAGGCAGGGCTGTCGGGAATTCCCCCCGGGCGGAGAAGTCCAGGCCCTGTCGATTGACGCGCAGATCGTCGCCTTCGTGTGGAAGCCGGAGGGCCCAGGCGTCGGCGTAGACGGCGCGTGGGAAGAGCGCGTCGACTCGCTCGCCAAGCGCCGCGGCATGCTGGTCGGCAGCCCGATCGGCAGCGAATCCTGCACAGGTGGCGAGGCAAACGTCGTCGAAGAGGAATGGCCCGGACCGCCGATCCTCTCGGGCTCGTCCGCCCTCTTCCCCGAGCTCGAGCGCGGGGGCTGCTACACGACTTTCACCGCCGCCCTGATCCAGTACCGCGAAGGAAGCCTCCGCGTCGGAACATCCGCCAGCCCGATCGTCGAGCTTGCCCAGGATGGCGCGATCACCTACGGGCTCCTGGCACAAAGGCCCACCACCGAGCAAGACCCAGGCTGTTCACCAGCTCTGCCGTGCATGCTCAAGACCGTCACACCGCCACCGTTGCGGGTCTCGCGCTACAAACCGACGCACCCCTTCTGAGTCGCGCGCACGCCGTATCGGATAAGTCGCCCGGCGGCGTTACCCGGCGTCCATCCCGGCGAGCACCTCGAGCAGCGACTGCCCGTGCTTCTCGCAGAACGCCGGGCCGATTCCCTTGACCTCGAGCAGCGCGTCGGTGTCGCGCGGCCGCTCGCGCAGCAGCGCGCGCAGCGTCGCGTCGCTCGCGACGGTGAACGCGGGCTTGCCGTCCGCTCGCTGCAGCCGCCAAGCGCGCAGCTGATCGAAGGCGCGCTCGTCGACCGGGTCGAGCTCGTCCTCGGCAAGCGCTCCGGTGCTCGCGGCCCCGGCGCCCACGCCTGCTCTGCGAGTCCTTTTCCGTGACCCCGAGGGCGCCGCGAGCATCGCATGCTCGAGCGCGGGGTCGGGGTCACACACGTCACAGCAGCGCCCGCTGGGCGCACCGGCGGCAGGGTCGCCGAAATGCTCGAGGATCTGGCGCCTGCGGCACGTCTGTGCGTCTGAGCTGTAGCGCTCGATGGAGCGGTAGGCGTCCCAGCCGCGATTTCGCGACGCCTGGATCGCCGTGTGGGCGAGCCGCGGGCTGCCCGCGCCCGTGAGCGCCACCAGCAGCCCGTCGCGACCGCCCGGCTGGAGCTCCACGGCGCCCGCGCGCTCGGCGACCGACAGCAGCACGCGCTGGCGCTCGCCGAGCTCCCCGTGACCGATCGCCAGCTGGCCTTGCGCGTCGGCCAGCGATCGCAGGCTGGCGACGTAGCGCTTGACGTCCTCGACGGTCATCTCGCGCTCCTTGATGAACCTGATCAGCCGTCCGAGGTCCATGCGCGACGCGAGCAGCAACGCGCGCGCGTGCGCGCCGTCGCGCCCGCCCCTGCCGGCCTCCTGGTAGTAGGCCTCGAGGCTCGTCGGCAGCGCCCAGTGTGCGACGGTGCGGACGTCCGCCTTGTCGACCCCCATGCCGAACGCGTTCGTCGCCACAACCACCTCGGCGCTTCCCTGCATGAACGTCGCCTGGCTGTCGCGGCGTGCCTGCGGGCTCATGCCGGCGTGGTAGGTGACGGTGTCGATGCCCGCCTGCGCGATGCTCGCAGCCACCTCCTCGGTGTCCTTGCGCGTGCCGCAGTAGACGATTGCCGGCAGCGTAGGTCGTGCCGCCTCGCCGCTTGTGCCGGCGGTGAGGACGTGTATCAGCGCGGCGCGCTTACGTGCGACGGCGCCCTTGCCCTCGACGCTGGCGACGTCGAACGCGAGGTTGGGGCGGTCGAAGCCGGAGCGAATCGAGAGCCAGTCGCGCAGGCCGAGTCGCGCGGCGATCTCCTGCGCGACCTGCGGGGTGGCGGTCGCGGTCGCCGCCATGACCGCCGGCCGGCCGCCGTCAGCACCGTTTCTGAGCGAGGAGATGGCGTCGTGCAGGCGTAGGTAGTCGGGCCTGAAGTCGTGGCCCCACTCGGCCACGCAATGCGCCTCATCGACGACGAACAGCGCCACCCGCCGGCGTGCGAGCGCGGCTCTGAACGCGCCTGAGGCGAACCGCTCGGGGGCGGCGAGCACCAGCTGGGCAACGCCGGTCTCGACGTCGCGCAGCGCCTGCTCGTTGTGGCCGTCGGCCATGCCCGACGCGAGCATCGCCGCGCGCACACCGGCACTCTCGAGCCTGTGCCACTGGTCGGACATCAGTGCGATCAGCGGACTGACGACGACGACCAGGGGCTGGGCGGGGTCGCGCTCGCCGGCGAGCGCGGGTAGCTGGTAGCAGAGCGACTTGCCACCTCCGGTGGGCATCACGACGAGGCTGTCGCGCCCATCGAGCGCCGCCTGCACCGCCTCGCGCTGGCCGGGCCGGAACTGCTCGAGCCCGAAGCGCCGCAGCAGGGCGTCGGGCGTTGGGGCGGACGCGGCGCCCAGGCCTTCCTCAGCGCCGAGCATCGGCGCGGTCAATGTCGTGGCGTGCATGGCAGGGAAGCTACCCCTCGGCTCGGGCGGGACGCTACGCCCAACTATTTGGAGGACGGCTTCGCGTGCGCGCGCGTTGCCGGCCTCGTCGGCACGGCTGTCGCCGGCGCCGCCTTCACCCGCGCGTTGCCCTTGTCGTCGGTCTTACCCTTGTCTGGGTCGAGGACGTGGCCGACGGCGTGTTTGACGCTGTGCGTGGCGTGGCTGACGACGTGCCTGACGCTCGGCGAGACGGCATAGGCGAGCAGGATCGCGATGATTCCGACAGTCGCGATCGCAACCGCGAGCCGCGCGCGGCGCCGCTCGCCCTCGGGGGAGGCGGGCCGAGCGTTGAAGGGTGAGATCGCCATGGCTGGAGTCAACGCTACCGCCCGCCGCGCCCATGCACCGTCAGCAGCCGGCTGGCGCGGGCGCGATGCCCGCCTGCACTGCGCGGGCGCCCGCGCGCGTGATGCTCGAGTAGGGCCTGGGCGACGAGCTCGTGCGCGCCGTCGATCTCCTGCGCCGAGAGCATCTCGGGCAGCTTGCCGAGGTGGCCGAGCAGCATCCGGGCGGGGACGACGCGCACGCCCTTGCGTCGCGCCATCGGTCGGTCAACCCAGGCACGGCTGAAGACGATCAGCGGCTCAACCTCGACGCCGGTCACGCGCTCGATCGCCCTGCTCTGGGCCTGGGCCTGCCGGAGCATCTCGCCGTGGACACGCGCCACGGTCACCGGGCCGGGATGGCTCTTGGTCTCGATCGTGAAGATGCCCGGGGGTCCGATGAGGATGTGGTCGACGTTCCCCCGTCCGAGGCTCGCGTCGTGGATCACACGCCAGCCGCGCTCTGACAGCACCTCGAGCAGCCCACCCACCTGCTCCTCGCCGGTGGCACCGCGATCGTGGCGGTCTACGAGCGGCAGCACGTAGCGGGAGATCACGAACATGCTGACGAGCAGCGCTATCTCGGATGCGAGGAACCAGATGTTGTGCAACCCGAACGTCCTGCCCAACAGCGCGGTCGCCACGGCGAGCACGCCGAGCGTGACCAGCGTGCGTATGCGCAGCCGGCTGACGGTCGCCCGCGCGTACTGCCCGGCGGTGCGGCGAGTGGGGTCGGTCTCGAGGAGGTGCATCTCGCTTTCCGGTCGTTGCGGGCGGGCGGGCCTCCCATCTCTCATCGGCGCAAGCCCGCCCCGGCCTGAGCGGGCAGAGCGAAGCGTGGAGTCGAGGCCCTGAATCTAAAGCAGCGATATCACCCGGCCGAAGCCAATTCTGAGCCGCAGAGACCCCAAATCGGCCATGACGAACCACCTGCTCACCTCCCACCCTCCAGACATCTGCCTGATTCTGCGCGCGCACGGCGAGCAGCTGTGGTTGACCTCAGAGGTCGTGCCGATTGTGCGCCAGCTGGAGCGTGGCGACGTCGTGAGAGAGGACCATCTGGGCGCGGCGCTCGCGTATCTAGAGGTCATCTGGATCGATGCGTGCCAACGCGCGGTGGAGACGGACATGGCGCGTGCGGCGCTCGACAGCGCGGGTGCCGGTCGCGATCTGGTCCTGTGCGAGAAGGCACGCCGCTACCACGCGGCGGTGCGGCGACTGCGCACGGCGGTCGGCCGCCGAGTGGCGGCGCTCACGGGCCTGCGCAGCGACTCGCCCGCACGCGAGCACGCGAGCTCCTGAAGCGATCGCATACGCTGGCGGCTGTGGCGCCGCGCTTTGACCTGCAGTCGCATTCGACGCACTCCGACGGTGCTCTGCCCGCGGCAGAGGTCGTGCGGCGGGCGGCTGACGCCGGCGTGGAGCTGCTGGCCCTGTCCGACCACGACACGATCAGTGGCGTGTCCGAGGCGATGGCAGCGGGCGAGGAGACGGGCGTGCGCGTCGTGCCGGCGGTCGAGATCTCGGCTGTTGACACGGGCTCGACGGTCCCGCGTGAACTGCACATCCTGGGCTACCGCATCGACCACACGAGGCCGGTGATGACGGCCCGCCTAGCCGACTTCCTGGCGGACCGCGAGAAGCGCACGCTGCGCATGCGCGACGCGCTGCGCGAGGTCGGCTTCGAGCTCGACGAAGCGGAGATCGAGCAGCGCATAGCGGAGGGCAAACCGATCGGGCGCCCACACCTCGCAGGCGCGGTGCTGCGCGCGCCGGCCAACGCGGAGCGCCTACGCAGCGAGGGCATCGACGACGTCGGCTCGCTGATCCGCGGCTACCTGATCGAGGGCAAGTCGGCGTTCCGACTGCGCGAGACGCCGACGGTCGCCGAGGCGATCCAGGCGATCCACGACGCGGGCGGCGTGGCGGTCTGGGCGCACCCTTTCTGGGACATCTCCGACGATGGCGAAGTCCTCGCGAGCCTCCAGCGGTTCTCGGAGCTGGGGATCGACGGCGTGGAGGCGTTCTACATCACCCACGATGAGCGCCAGACGCGCCTGCTCGCCACGAGGGCCGCCGAGCTGGGAATGCTGACCACCGGCTCGGCCGACTTTCACGGCCCGGAAAACCGGCAGTTCTCGAAGTTCATGGCGTTCGACACCTTCGGCATCGAGCCGAACCTCGGCCCGATCGCCTGACGGACTCAGGCGGCCAGCAACGCCTGCAGCCGGTAAGCGAGCGCCTCCAGCGCGAGCTCCTCGGAGACGTTCAGCGACAGGCTGAGGCGCGCGTCTGCGACGAGCTCGACGCCGCGGCGCAGCCCCAGAGCGTCGCGACCGTCGGCGTCCTGCTCGAGTTGCGCGCGGCGGTCGACCGCATAGACGAGCTCGGGGGCGCCTTCGCGCACGCACAGCACGTCGCGCAGCCACAGCTCGGCCAGGCGCAGACCGAGGTCGAGCGTGGCGGTGCGCTCGCGCCGCTCGACCCGGCGCCTCGCCTCGGTGGCTTCTCTCTCATAGCGTTTGCGCTCCTTGCTCGGCACGAACTCGAGCTCGGAGTCGGTGCGCGCCTGCGCGCGCTCGCCGGCGGCGACTCCGGCCGCCTTGGCGACCTCCAGCAGCTCGAGCCAGGGGCGCCGTCCGGTCTCACCGGCGAGCGCCGAGCGCACGTAGTCCTCCGCGCGCGCCCGCAGAGCCTCGCCCTCGTCACCTGCGAGCCGCGCGGCGAGGCCCGCGTCGCCGAGCGCTAGGCGCGCGCATGCCTGCACCCGCTCGCCCGTTACGCCATCTCCATCGTCGCCGCCGTCCGCGCCCTCGGCGGCGCCGCCGATTGCCGCGAGGCGCTGCGCGATCAGTGCCGATGGCAGCGGGTCGAAGCGCACGGGTTGGCAGCGTGAGGCGATCGTGGCGAGCACGTCCTCGCGACGGTCGGCCAAAAGCAGCAGGTGCGTGAACGCGGGCGGCTCCTCGAGCGTCTTGAGCATGCGGTTGGCTGCCTGGTCGTTCATCGTGTCGGCGCCCTCGATCACGAACACGCGCCTCGCGGACTCGAAGGGCGTGCGCGTGGCGGCCGCCACGACCGGCTCCTCGATGTCCGCGACGAGCATTTCCGCGGCGCCCGACGGCGTCACCCACGTGAGGTCGGGGTGGCTGTTGCGCGTGACCCTTTCAGCGACGGTGTCGGGACTGCGCGCCCCCTCCTCGAGCAACGCCGCGGCGAACGCCTGCGCGACCGCACGCTTGCCGGTACCGGCGGGGCCGTGGAACAGGTAGGCGTGCGATGGGCTCGCTCCCGGCGCGAGCGCCGGCGTCAGCACGGCGCGCGCGTGCGGCTGTGCCTCGAGCCCCTCGAGCTCTACATGTTGGGACCTGGCGGACACTCTGCGGATCCTAGACCCCTACCGGCGCCGCGCCAGCTCGCGCGCGCCCCACAGCATGAAGAGCACGACGAGCACCAGGATGATCAGTTCCCGTGCGGCCAGGACGAGACCTTCACGCGCCACTACGGACGCCACTGCCGCCTCCTTGTAGCCCACGTTGAGCGTACCGCGCGCGCGAGGAGTCTCGCTGGGGGTCGCCCGTGTACGGTGCGCGCGTGGCCCACGGCACGCTGATCACGATCGAGGGACTCGACGGCGCCGGCAAGTCGACGCTGGCGCTGGCGCTGGCGCATGAGCTCGCAACCGGCGGCACGCGCGTAGAGCTGCTGCGCGAGCCGGGCGGCGTGCAGGTCTCAGAGCGGATCCGCGCGCTGGTCAAGGACCCGGCGCTGAACGTGCTGGCGCGCACCGAGGCGCTTCTGTATGCGGCCGCGCGCGCGCAGCTCGTGGAGGAGCGAGTGCAGCCGCTGCTGCGCGACGGCGCGGTCGTGCTGCTGGATCGTTTCGTGGACTCCTCGCTGGCGTACCAGGGCGCGGGGCGCTCGCTGGGAGTCGAGGAGGTGCGCGCGATCAACCTGTTCGCCACGGGCGGTCTCGTCGCCGATCGCACGCTGCTGCTGAGCATCGCCCCCGCGGCGGGGCGCGCGCGCCAGTACGAGCGCGCGCAGGAGCCGGACCGCCTGGAACGCGAGAACGACGAATTCTTCGCCGCGATCGCCTCCGCGTACGAGCAGCTCGCGCGCGCGGAGCCGGAGCGGATCCGCGTGATCGACGCCGACCAGCCGCCAGAGCACGTGCTGCGTGACGCGCTCGCGGCGCTCGCCGATTTGCGACTCCACGACAGCGCCCGCAACTAGCATTCGCTTCGATGCGCCCCGCCGCCGCCGTCGTCTCCTCGCACGTCCAACACGCTGCCAACAGCGGCGGGCTCTCCAACGCCGGGCTCGCCGCCGTCGTCGTGGCTGCGCTTGTGGTGGTCCTGTGCCTCGTCTGGGGCATCGCCCGGACGTTCGCGCTCGAGCCGCGCTGGACCCTGTCGCTGCGCCACGCGCTCGCCGAGGCGGCGTTCCGCGTATCGGCGACGTGGGATGAATTCAGCGACTGGGCTCGGCTCGGACACTGAATCCCGCGCAAGCTCCTAGCCGCCCTGGGAGCGGTCCTGGCGGCGGCCTTGAATCCGCTCTTTGGGAGCGTCTCGAGGCCGGCTGAGAGGGCCCCGGTCGCTATCCTGTAGGGAGTGATTCAAGACCTCCGGCGGCCTTACGAAAAGGTCCGTCCGACCTGAGGCGGATCATCCTCTGTTACCCCCAAAAACCCTGTGTACGCGCCGCAAATTGGGGGTTTCGAGCGGCCCGAGATGAGGAGATCAGTTAGATGGATGGCGCCCCGCAGAGCTCAGTAGCTGAAGTTGTCCAGGCCGGCACGGCGCTGTCGATCAAACGCATGTTCACGAGCCCCGGAACGCATCCGTTCGACACCGTCGAGTGGGAGCTGCGCGAGGCGCGCATCGGCCACGGCGACCGCGTCGCGTTCGAGCAGGAGAACGTCGAGTTCCCGAAGAGCTGGTCGCAGAACGCGACAAACATCGTGGCGCAGAAGTACTTCCGCGGGCAGCTCGGCTCGCCCGAGCGCGAGAGCTCGGTCAAGGAGATGATCAGCCGCGTCGCTGGCACGATCACCGGCTGGGGTCGCACCGGTGGCTACTTCGCCGACGAAGAGGACGCGAAGGCGTTCAACCACGAGCTGACGTACATCCTTCTCAACCAGCTGGCGGCGTTCAACTCGCCGGTGTGGTTCAACGTCGGCTTCGAGGAGAGCCCACAATGCTCGGCCTGCTTCATCCTCAGCGTCGACGACACGATGGAGTCGATCCTCGACTGGAACACCAAGGAGGGGATGATCTTCCGCGGTGGCTCGGGCTCGGGCATCAACCTGTCGAACATCCGCGGTTCGATGGAGCCTCTGGCCAAGGGCGGCACAGCCTCGGGCCCGGTCTCGTTCATGCGTGGCGCCGACTCGTGGGCCGGCACGATCAAGTCCGGCGGCAAGACGCGTCGCGCCGCGAAGATGGTCGTGCTCGACGTCGATCACCCTGACATCCGTGAGTTCATCTGGTGCAAGGCCAAGGAGGAGGACAAGGCCGAAGCGCTGCGCGAGGCCGGCTTCGACATGTCGATCGACGGCGAGGGCTTCAAGTCGATCCAGTACCAGAACGCGAACAACTCGGTGCGCGTGACGGACGAGTTCATGCGCGCGGTAGAGGAGGACCGCGAGTGGCGCCTCACGGCGCGCACGACCGGCGAGCCCGTCGGCGAGCCGATCCCGGCACGCGAGCTGATGCGCGAGATCGCCGAGGCGGCTTGGCGCTGCGCAGACCCAGGCGTGCAGTACGACACCACGATCAACCAGTGGCACACCTCGCCGAACAGCGGGCGCATCAACGCGTCTAACCCGTGCTCGGAGTACATGCACGTCGACAACTCGGCGTGCAACCTGGCTTCGTTGAACTTGATGAAGTTCCGCCGTACCGACGGCACGCTCGACGTGGCCGCCTTCGAGCACACCGTCGACATCATGCTGCTGGCCCAGGAGATCATCGTCGGGCCCTCCAGCTACCCGACTGTGGAGATCGGCGTCAACGCGCGCGCGTTCCGCCAGCTGGGACTTGGCTACGCCAACCTCGGCGCGTACCTGATGAGCAACGGCATGCCCTACGACTCCGACCACGGCCGCGGCGCGGCAGCAGCGATCACCGCGCTGATGACCGGCCGGGCCTACCGGCGCTCGGCGGAGGTCGCCGGTGCGCTCGAGCCCTACGAGCACTACGCGGAGAACCGCGAGCCGCACAACAACGTCATGCGTATGCACCGCGACGCCTCCCACGCGATCCCGGACGCGGCCTGCCGCGACACCGAGTTGCTCGCCGCGGCGCGCCGCTCGTGGGATGAGGCGGTCGAGCTGGGCGAGCGCTTCGGCTACCGCAACGCGCAGGCGACGGTGCTCGCGCCGACGGGCACGATCTCGTTCCTGATGGACTGCGACACGACGGGCGTAGAGCCAGACTTCTCGCTGGTCAAGTTCAAGGAGCTAGTCGGCGGCGGCCAGATGACGATCGTCAACAAAACGGTGCCGCTGGCGCTGCAGACGCTTGGGTACTCCGAGCCGCAGATCGAGCAGATCGAGGCGCACCTGGCCGAGCACGGCACGATCATCGGTGCCCCGGGCCTCAACGAGGAGCACCTGCCGGTGTTCGACGTGGCGGTCGGCGAGCGCGCGATCTCGCACATGGGTCATCTGCAGATGATGGGAGCGGTGCAGCCGTTCATCTCGGGCGCGATCTCGAAGACGGTCAACCTGCCGCAGGAGGCGACCGTCGAGGACATCGCCGACGCCTACACACAGGCGTGGCACCTCGGCATCAAGGCGCTCGCGATCTACCGCGACGGCTCGAAGACGGCACAGGCGCTGCGTACCGACGCCCAACTCGGCGTCAAGGAGCCAACCGATATCGACGCGATCGTCGCGGAGGCCGTTAGCAAGGCGCTCGCCGAGGCTGGTCCACGTCGCAAGCGCATGCCGCGCGAGCGCCAGTCGATCACGCACAAGTTCGCGATCGCAGGTCACGAGGGCTACATCACCGCGGGCATGTACGAGGACGGCACGGTCGGCGAGATCTTCCTGACGGACATCGGCAAGGAGGGCTCGACGCTGCGCGGGATGATGAACTCGTTCGCGACGGCGATCTCGATCGCGCTGCAGTACGGCGTGCCGCTGGAAACGCTGGTGCAGAAGTTCAGCTACATGCGCTTCGAGCCCGAGGGCGTGACCGGCAACCCGGAGATCCCGTTCGCGAAGTCGATGCCCGACTACATCATGCGCTGGCTCGCCTCGCGCTTCCTAGACGTCGACGCCCAGGAGGAGCTCGGCATCCTCACACCGGCCGTGCGCGCACGCAAAATCGCGCAGGAGACCGCTCAGGCGGTGAGCGCGTCCGATACCGCAGGGCCGGCCGCGCCCGCCGACGCGGGCAACGGCCACGGCGGCAACGGCACAAACGGCGACACCGGTGGCGCCGCTGCGCCCGTCCCGCCGCACGCATCCGCGCCCGGCAGCGCCCAGCCCACTCCCGCCACGGCGTCGCTCACCGACTCACCGCCTGTGGTGCCTGCGCGTCTGCAGGGCCTCGACCTTGGACCCGCCTGCAGCCAGTGCGGCGGCATGATGCAGCGGACCGGCAGCTGCTACACGTGCTCCAGCTGCGGCAACAACACCGGCTGCGGCTGACCCGCGAGGGCCGGCGCATCGCTGCGTCCTCGGTCGCTCGCGTGCGCAGCACGCCACGCTCCCTGCGTCCTTGACCTGCTTGGCCCTCGCAGGTCAGAGGCGGGATAGTCGGCGCGCCGGCTCGCGACCCATTACGATTTGATGCGGACGACGGATCAACGGGGTCCGCACGGATGTCAGGGGGGTTTGGAGTGATGAGCTCGAGTGTTCTACGAAGCGTTGTGTGCGCCGCCGCCTTGGCCGCGCTTTGCGCGCCCGCACCTGCCCTGGCCAACGGTGGCGACCACGCTCTGAACCTCAGGGTCAGGCACGGCACGAGCACCAACTGGTCCGGATACGCCGTCACCGGCGCCGGTCCCTACCAAACCGTCTCCGCGAGCTGGACCCAACCGGCAGTCGACTGTGCGAGGACTCGCAACGGCTACGCGGCGTTCTGGACGGGGATCGACGGAGACACAACTGAAACCGTCGAGCAGACTGGCACCGAAGCGGACTGCTCAGGGGGGACTGCGCGGTACGGCGCCTGGTATGAGCTCTACCCCAAAGGGTCGGTCACGATCGCGGAGCCGGTCGCGCACGGGGACCAGCTCTCCGCCTCCGTGACATTGGTCGGCAAGGCCCTGTTCGGGCTCTTCTCCGAGTTCAGCCTTGTCCTGAGCGACAGCACGCAGGGGTGGTCGCACACGGTCACCGCGTGGATCCGTACGCCAAAGCTAGGCTCAGCGGAGGCGATCGCCGAGGCGCCATCGTCCATTCTCGGCGTGCTACCGCTGTCCGACTTCGAAACTGTCGGCTTCAGCGGCTTCAGCGCGAACGGGTCGACTGTCACGGCGGGGACCCCGGGGCTCGAACCGCTTACGATGGTCACCAAAACGGGCGCCGTCAAGGCCGAACCATCGGCACTGAGCGCCGGCAGCTTCTCGGACACCTGGTTCAGGTCCTTGTAAGCGCGGCCGCGCGCGCGTCAGGTCGTCAGATGCTCGCCGCGCGAGCCGGCGGCGGCGTATTCACCGAGCGTCACACGCGAGTCGTCGCGACCGAGGATGCTGATGAAGACGGCGGCGAAGGCGATGCCGAACACGAGCGCCTCGATGAAGCACATGCTCGCGCCGGCGAGGTGCTGGTCGTTGATCGCCGAGAGGCCGTAGGCGCGCGGTGCGCTCGCGTAGAGCGAGTACTGCGTACTCGAGATCCACGTCAACGGTAGGCACACGCAGGCGCTCGCCAGGCGCGTGAAACCGAGCAGCGCGAGCCGCTGGCTGTTCGGACGCAGACGGGCACGGGGCAGCGGGTCGATGATCAGCCACCACATCGCCAGGCCCGTGTAGAAGAGCGTGGCGTGCTCAAGCGCGTGCACGACCTGGTGCTGGGCGGCGTAGTCGAACACGGCCGGGATCGCCCAGATCCACGTGGCGAGCGCCCACAGAGGGACCGCCAGCCATGGCGATGTCAGCCGCGCGAGCACGCGCCCGGATCTGCCGCCTGCGGGCGCAACCGCGAGCAGCGCCTCACGCGAAAGGCCTAGCGGGAGGATCGGTGAGCGCAGCCCGAGGATCAGTAGTGCGGGCGCGATGTCCGACAGGAGCACGTGCTGCAGCATGTGCGCCGAGAGCAGGTACTTGTCGCCGATCGGGTCCAGCGGCGAGAGCAGCGCCACCGCGATCGTCAGCAGACCTGCGGCATATGGCACCCAGTGCCCAGCGTTGGGCGCCGAGGTCGTCGAGCGCGCCCTGGCGCGCCGGTAGAGGCGCGTGTAGACGGCGGCGGCCGCGAGCAGCGCGATGATCACGATCGGCTGAAACGTCCACGAGCCCCAGCCCGGGTAGGTGCTCATCCGATCCTCCGGTTGGTGTTCGCGAGGGCCGTGTGCGCGTGGGCCTGTGATGCGCCGGTCATGCTTGGCGGCATCCTATCGATCCTCGCCGTCAGCGGAACCCCAGGAGGCCCGGTGCTCACGCCAGCGACTCGCCCGTGACCCTACGATGGGGAGCTACCGGATGGCCGCCAACCACGAGATCGCAAGCCCGCCCTCGCCCGCTGCGCCGCTACACGGCGGCTGTCTGTGCGGAGCGGTGCGTTTCGAGATCAGTGCACCGTTCGTCTCCGCCGGCTACTGCCACTGCACGCACTGCCAGCGGCGTACCGGCACCGGCTCCTCCGCCAACGCTCGCGTGCCGCAGGCCGGCTTCCGTCTGCTCCAGGGCCAGGAGCGGCTTCGCTCCTTCCAGCCCCCGGGCGGCGTGCCGAAGCTGTTCTGCGAAACGTGCGGCTCCGCGCTGTTCAGCGGCGACCCGCTAGCCGATCCGGAGGTCGCAGTGCGGCTTGGGACACTCGACCGCGATCCAGGCGTGCGGCCCCAGTACCGCCAGTTCCTCGACTCGGCCGCGTCCTGGGAGCCGGTTCCGCGGGACAGGCTGGAGCGTCATCCACGCTCGCGTGCGACGTGAGCGAGGCGCGCTCGCGCAGCCACGTCAGTGACTGTGGCTGTCCGCAGTGCTCGCGCCAGCCGGTGAGCGCCCGCTCCAGCTGCTCGCCGTCGGCAACGCTCGCCAGCACCTCGACGCGACCGCCGCCGTCGGCCGCGGGGCCGAGGCGGACGAGGTACAGCTCGCCGGTCTCGCTGACCC
The DNA here is from genome assembly GCA_963737025.1 of uncultured Solirubrobacteraceae bacterium. GTDB lineage: Bacteria > Actinomycetota > Thermoleophilia > Solirubrobacterales > Solirubrobacteraceae > Palsa-744. The sequence continues at coordinate 757,800 of CAVTRA010000001.1, read as the reverse complement.
ATGCCGCGCGGTGAAGCGGACCGTCGATCGCCTCGCGCCACCACAGCCCGACATCGAGCTCGCGCGAGCGTATGCGGCGTTTGTCTGCGTTGTAGAAGCTCGCCAGCGAGTGATAGCGCTCATCCGTCGCGCCGTCAGTCTGGGAGTCAGCTCGTGTCATGCGCCGTCACCGCTTTCGAGAGGGAGCAGATCTCGACCGAGCTTGCTCCTGCCGTCTAAACGACGGGTTACCGGGTCATAAGGATTCTCACGTCGCGGGCGCCTACGCGACGATGTCGACCGGCGTGCCGAGCGTGACCCTCGGCCCGAGCCACGCGATGTCCGGCGCGAGCATGCGGATACAGCCGTGCGAGGGGTCCCCGGGAATCTCCTGGGGTTCCCCGAACGGACCGTGGATGCCAACCACTCCTTCTCCTGCCCAGTTGGGCAGTGTCGAGTAGTCGGAGGTCCCGAGCGCGTACGGCCAGTACGGGTTGCTCGGGTTGGACAGCTTGAAGCGCTCGTCGACCCAGAAGTGCCCGACCGGCGTCGGCGTGCTCAGCTTGCCGACGCCGACAGGGAAGACCCGCAGCAGACGTCCCGCGCGGTAGACCCGCATGCGCCGCTGGCTGCGGTTCACGACAATCCGCCAGCCCGTGTGACGGAAGCTACCGAGGCGCTCTCTGAGCATCCAGCCGACACGCCCGTTCGGCCGGCCGGGAACCCGTACTCGGACCCATTCGCGGCCTTCGCCGTCGACGTAGCTGATCAACAGCATGTACACCTCGGGAAAGCCGTCGGCGTTGAACAGGTGGATCTCGGCGATACGAGCGGCACCGTTGACGGGTTGCGCGTAGATCCCACCGATGCTTTCCGGGTGCGCCCAGGTGGTGACCGTGCGTTCGTTCGAGAGACTGACGAAGCGCTCCGGCGCTCCTGTCTGCGGCCCAGTCTCACTCGGCGCAACCGACCCTTCGCCGGGCACCGGGACACTTCCGCGCTGCTGTCCGGCGGCGCTTTGCGCGCCGGCCGCGTTGGGCAAGACCGCCCCGCACAGGATCGCCGCAGCACAGGCGGCTACCACGCAAGCGGGCGGGCGACGTCTACGACCGACTGTCGCCCGCCCGTGCAAATCCGTCTCGCCTCCGGCGCTCAGCCGGTGAACCTCGGCGTCGCTACGTGGTGGACGACCGCACAGCGCGCGAGCGTCCGGTGGATGGTGGTCGAATGCACCTTGCTGGCTGACGTGAACACGACATTGATCGTGAGTTTGCCTTTGCTGCCGGCGGCCAGCTTGATGCGAGCGGCGAACGCGCCGTGCGAGTTCGGCTTGTGCACAGTCGCCACCTTGTGGCCGTTGAGCGTGAACGTGACCGAGGCGATCAGGCCTCCGGACACGGACGCCACATACCCGTTGCTGGCGACGCACGCTGGTGCGTGGCTGGCAAGGTGGGCCACCCCGAACGCTGCGACCCCGGCTTTCGGAGTGGGCGTAGGAGCTGTGGTCACCGGTTTGACAGTCGGCGTCGGTTCGACTTTTGGTGGCTGCGCCCTGCCTTCCGCGGCACAGGTTTCGTCGTAGTTCCCTTCCCATGTGAGCTTGACCATGACGTTGCCGACTGGGCCAGCCTCCCCTTCCAGTGTGAAGAGGAATTGCGGCAGGCCAGTGGACGTGTTCAGCGCCAGTCCGGCAAGGCTCGCGCTCCCCGTCGCGTCGAGGGCGATCGGACTCAAGCCTGGGATCGCGTTCCCGTCACCGTCGTCGAATCCGACGGATCCAGTCGAGTAGGCGCTCCGGGCTGGTTCCAGAACCTGCAGCGAGACGTAGTTCGCCGGCGTGCACTGCGGCGCCGCCACGACGAACTGCGACGCGAGCACACGAACCGTGCCTTGCCCGCAGGCTTCGCCTGTGTAGGCGTCGAAGCTCTCAATCTGCACAGGAAGCTCACCGCCATCGGCGTCAGAGTTCACCCAGATGCAGGTCGGACGCTGCGGGTCGGGGTTGACCGTGTAGAGGTAATCGAATTCGCCCGGCGGGAAGGTCTTGGGAAAGTGTTCGCACCCCGCGTCCTTCGAGTAGTCGAAGCACTCGACCGCCTCGGCGTTGCCGTTCGGGATGTAGACCCTGGGCCCGAGCACGAATGCCGGACCGTTCCACGGGGTCGAGCCCGTTACCACGGATGTCAATCCCGACGGGGTGGCGGTTGCTTCCCCTTCGAGGTTGAAGCACTGGTCCGTGCTCGTCGGCAGGCACAATCCAATGATCTTCCCGGTCGCGTCCATCAGCGGGAACGGCGCCCCATAATCCCCGGCATAGGCGAAGCTCAGGGTCGCGGGCCACTCGCCGCCACAGCTGGTCTGCGTCGAGTCGTCGAAGCAAGCGAGCCGATTAACCCCGCCGATGTCAATTGGGATGATGACTTTGTCGCCGATCGCTGCCGTAGCCGGCGACGGGAATCCGCCGTCGGAGACGACGCCGCCGCCGAGGTCCACTGAGAAGGGCTGCCCCGAGCACGGTTCGCCTGTGCTCACGTCGAAGCAGAGCAACGTGTTCTTGGTGCCTTCCTGCCCGGCACCGCTCACGTAGCTAAAGGCATACCAGTGCCGTCCGACCAGCATCGGGTTGCTGGTACCGCTGATTCCGCCCTGGAGCGGCGCATCGCCTTTCGCGCTGAGTGCAGTGAACCCGCAGAACGGATCGGTGTTGGTCATGGCTTCTTCTGTGTTGATGCACACGACACCAGCCGTGCTGTCGTCCAACCGCGTCGCGTACACGTAGAGCCTGCCGTTCGCCTGGTTGAGGTATAGGCCCGGCTGCCCCGAAGACGCGAACTCGGCATTTGTGCCCGGTTCTGTGATGGTCTCAGGGGAGTAGCAGGGTTTCGCGGTTTCCTGATAGTGGCAGGCCACCTGGATCGAGTCCTGATGATGGAAGACGTTGTAGACGGCCGTCTTGGAGAGCGCGACGGCCCAGCCATCGCCCCCGCCGTTGCCGTGGAAGCTCGATGCCGGCGGAACCGGAATCGTCTCGGTTGCCGAGTAGGTCGCCGTCGCGGCGGCGGCCGAGGCGACTGTCACCGTCAACACAAATAGGCAAACCAGCACCACCGCTGTCACCGCCGCGTTGCGAGCCGGAAGCCTCACCGGCCGTGTCGAACGTGCGCTGCGCTCAGCGCGGAAAACTCTCAGCATTGCCGTCATAGCGGCTTACCCCCCTGGGTCCGAGTTACGATCGCCGCCATGACCCGAATCGACATGACCGCCGTCTGCGCGTCATCCGTGCGCGCGAGCTGCGGAATATACGGCAGGCTCATCGATTTGTCGAGAAAACCTACAGCCGCTAATGCAACTTTTCTTGCATGCGCCGTGCCGCTGGCGATTTACCAGCCCCCGCGCCTGCGGGTCGACCCGCAGGGATCACGGCCTCTAGGAGCCCATGATCCCTGCGACCGGCCTGTCAGCCGTTGAGGCGCTTCTTCAAGGCACTGGCTGCGGAGAATTTCGCTGCCTTGGAGGCGGCGATGTTGATCGTCGCCCCAGTCGACGGGTTACGCCCTAGGCGTGCCGCTCGGTGGCTGACGCTGAACTTGCCGAAGCCGGCAAGCGCGACCTCACCCCCGGCGGCCAGCTCGTCGGAGACCACCTCGATCGCCGCCTCTACCACCTGACGTGCCTGGCTGGCGGACAGCCCGGTGCGCTCCGCGACCTGCTCGCCCAGCTCGTTCTTGGTCATGCCACTCCCTTCTCGAGTGTCGTTGCTGCGAGCAGGCTAACCGCTGGTGAGGACGACGAGACCGTCACAGAGCCCATGAGCAGGCCGAAGAGTCCCTAATTTCCGGGCAACTTAACGGCGTGTGAGGCCTTGAGCGCCCCTTCCACGGGGCTCTCGGCGCTCCGGCGCAGCCTGAAGGGCGCCAGCGAACCGGCCGCGCAGGCCGCCCACAGGACCCCCAACCAGGCGCCGCAGGCAAGCGCCACGTGCACCCACACGAGCTCGGTGGGCAGGTGCGTCTCGTACTGATCCAGCCCGACTACGCCCTGCAGCGCGAGCAGCACACACAGCACCGTCAACGGCCGCTGCACCGAAGGGCGCACTTCGCGCCGGCGCGCGAGCCACCATACGAGCACCGCCGCGAGGCTGAAGACGAGTGCGATCTCGGCATGGCGGTGGATCACGAAGTCCATCGTGCCCTTGCCGTCAAAGCTCAGGCGATTGATCTTCTGCCCCGGCGAGCCGCCGGCGTGCGGACCGGCGGCGGTGGCTGCGGTGCCCGCGAAGATCGTCAGCGCCCCGAGCGCCACGAGCCAGCGCAGCGCGCGCACGATCATCGGGTCGGTCAGCACAGGGGCGCTCACCACCCGCTCGGGCGCGGGCTCGTGGGTTGCGCGCCAGACGAGCACCACGGCGGCCACCAGGATCAGCATCGACAGCGCAAAGTGACCCATCACCCAGCCGTAGTCGAGCGCACCCTTGACGGTGAAGCCGCCGAGCACCGCCTGCGCCACGACGCCCAGCGGCAGGAGCGCTGCCAGCCAGACCAGATCGCGTCTGTACGGGCGCCGACGCACGGCCGCCAGCCACGCAAGGCCCGCGGCGATCGATACGGGCGCGGTGATCGCGCGGTTTGAGAACTCGATCAGCGCATGTGTCTTCAGCGGCGGATAGACGTTGCCATAGCACTTCGGCCAAGTCGGGCAGCCGAGTCCGGAGCCCGTCAGGCGCACCGCCGCGCCGGTCAGGACGATCAGCGTGAGCGCGCCCAGCCCGGCGTATGCGAAACGCACGTACTGCTCCGGGGTGACCGTGAAACCGTTGGTGCGCTCGCGCAGGTGCTGTAGTCGGCCGGCCATCCCTACTAAGAATGCCATTCAAACGGCAGCTCATCGGCGATCTCGCTCAGGCGCGGCGCCGCAGCGTCGCGCTCGGAGACCGTCAGCTGCTCGAGCGGCAGCGGCCAGTCGATGCCTATGTCCGGGTCGTTCCACGCGATGCCGCGCTCGACGGCCGGGTCGTAGTAGGCGCTCTGCTTGTAGAGGACGTCCGCCACGTCGCTGAGCACGCAGAAGCCGTGCGCGAAGCCGATCGGTACATACAGCTCGCGCATGCTCTCGTCGTCCAGCTCCACCGCCTCCCACTGCCCGTAGGTCGGCGAGCCCCTGCGCAGATCGACGGCGACGTCGAGGATTCGCCCGCGTGCGCAGCGCACCAGCTTGGCGACGCCATCGCCGACGTGGAAGTGCATGCCACGCAGCACGCCGCGCGTGGAGCGCGAGTGGTTGTCCTGGATGAACACCTCGTCCTCCGGGATCCCCGAGGACGCGTGCCATTCCTGCCTGTATGTCTCGCAGAAGAAGCCGCGCTCGTCGGAGTAGACGCTCGGCTCGAGGATCACGAGGCCTGGCAGGTGTACAGACGCGGCGTGCATAGGCGCAAGAGGGTAGCCATCACCGGCCGAGGGGGGCGCCGGGAGCGTTAGATTGGCATCGGAGCAACCGATGACTGCACTCGCTCAAACATCGCTTTCCAAGGCTGAGCGCGCACTCGTGGAGCGCTTTGTCGAAGAGCTGCACGCACGCCTCGGGGCGCAGGTGCACGCAGTCTGGCTGTTCGGCTCGCGAGCGCGCGGCGAGCGACCGTCGGCAGAGTCCGACGTGGACATGCTGGTCCTCGTGGACGACGCATCGTGGGACGGCCGGATGCTCGTGCGAAGCCTGCTGGACGACGCCGCCCGCGACCTCGGCCTCGACGCATTGACGTGGTCGTTCTCCATACACGTGCACACCGACGCGTGGCTGGCGCAGCGTCGTGAGATCAGATCCTTCTTCATCGCTGAGGTGGACCGCGACAAGGTCGTCTTGGACGAGCAGCTGTGAGTCCGCGCTCTGGTGAGTTCCTGCAAGCGGCCCGACGGCGCCTTGCCGCAGCCGAGGTGGCTGTCAACGAGGATCCCTCGACTGCGCTGAGCGCCGCCTACTACGCGATGCTGTACGGAGCCAGAGCCGCTCTCAGTGAGCGGGACTCTTCCGCCAAGACCCACAAGGGGACGTGGCATGAGTTTCGGAGCGCATTCGTCGAGGACGGAGCAGTAGATGCCGAGCTGGCTGCCGAGGTGCAGAAGATTCAGCCCGAGCGCGAGCAGGCTGACTACGACGCTTGGTCAGCGCCGGCGGAGGAGGCGCAGCGAGCAATCAATCTCGCAGATCGCTTCCTGACGGCAATCGAAGCGCTCTTCGATTGAGCTTCTTGATCGATGCCCCCTAGTGAAGCGGCAGCATGGATGCCGGGGCCGCTCCGACCGAAGCTGGCCGATAGTGCCGTGCACGTGTGGCAAGCCGATCTGGCCTGCGCGGCCGACGAGCTCGCAGAGCTCCTCTGCGAGCAGGAGCTCGCTCGCGCGGAGCGGATTGTGAGCCCCGAGCGCGCACAGCTGTGGCGGCGTTCACGCGGTCTGCTGCGAGAGCTGCTCGGGCGTTACCTCCGGCGGGAGCCGCGCTCCTTGCGCTTTGCACTTGGCGAATATGGCAAGCCGGCGCTGATTCCGGACGGCGATGATCGCGTGTCGTTCAACACCTCGCATTCGGGCTCAATCGCTCTGTACGCGTTCACCGGCGCGGGCGAGATCGGCGTCGACGTCGAGGCGGCCCGCCGAACGATCGACGAGGTAGCGGTCGCGCGCCGTACGCTCGGCTGCGCGACGGCGGAGCGCCTCGAAGGCCTCGATCCGGACACGCGGCGGCGGGAGTTCCTGCGCGCATGGGCTCGACACGAGGCCGCGCTGAAGTGCCTGGGGGTCGGCATCGGCGGGACCCAAGCCGACGTTGGCGCGGCGAAGCTTTGGGTCGTTGAGCTCGAGCTCGGACACGCAGGCACAGCGGGCGCGGTCGCCGCCGAGCGCCGGGCGCGTGAGCTCCACTGCTGGCAGTGGCCCAGCTAGATGATCTTTACGACGATCGTCTGGCTGACGGTCGTCGAGCCCACCACGGCGGTGAGCGTCGCAGCTATCCCGTGGTTCTTGCGGATCGGGCCCATCAGCTGCGGCAGCAGGCGAATCGCCACATGCGTGGTCGAGCCGCCGGGCAGGCTGAGGGGGATCTGCCTGCCGGTGCTCGCCTGCTTTCCACCGAACGTCAGCGTGGCGGTTCCTTTGCATTCGGGCGTGAGCCTGCAGTAGATGGCCACCGCCACGATCCGTTCGTGGTTGATTCCGTCGGTCTGCGCATGAACGCCGATCGCCGGCAGGACCGGCGGCGCATCCTTGCTGCCACCTGGGCACACGTAGCGGGCGTCGGACCCGGTGCCGAGCACCATCTGCATCATCAGTTCCTCGCTGTAGTTCGACGCGAAGCCTTCCATCGCGGAGGTGTCCGTGGGAGAGAAGATCGCGCCGTCGCCTGTGCCGTTGTTGCGAAGGAATGAGTCCGCCATCGCCCCACGGATCGCCCCGAGCACCTCGTAGGGGACACCCGAGTGGTACACGCCGGGCACGTAGCCGCCCTCGTCGTTGAAGCCGACGAAGTCGCCCTGGTTCACGCATAGGTTGGTCGGTTCGTAGCTCGAGACGGTCGAGCCGCTGGCGCCACCCTGGCCGCACACGGGGATTTCGAAGCTCTGCGACGTCAGTTCCACGCGCGCACCGCCACCGGGCAGCGGGGACAGGCTCTGGAAGTGGATCTGCGTGAGCGGCGTCGGGTCAGCCGCGACGGCCTCGGCGCAGCCCTTCAGGCGGATCTTCAGGATCTGCCCTGCCGTGGGAACGGGGGCGCCGCTTTTCGTGCTCGCCGCCTGTACCGGTCCGCCCGCGGACGGCACGTTCCAGATGGCGGTATCCGCACCGAAGTGAAATGTGTGAAACACGCCGTTGGGGGCTTCGGGGCTTACCGGCACCTGCGTGTTCGTGCCCTGGTAGCTCAGGTTCTGTGCCGTGTTCAGCGTCGCCGGCACCGACAGAGGACTGCCGATGACGAGCGTCTCGGCGCCGGCGGAGGCCGGCGCGAGCATCGCCGACGCCGCCATCGCCGCAGTGAGCGTCGCCGCCACGGGTGGGAGCTGAAGCACGCGCCACAGCGCTCGCGGTGTAAGGCGTCGGACCATCAACACAAGCATCGGTAGAGCAGCGCGAAACTCAAGGACACCGACGCCTTTATAGACAGACGCCCGGTCCTGGCGTCGCAGTTCAGATGCGTGAGCGCGGGCACGCGCCTCGCCTCATGCGGGCGCGCGTTCCACCTCGATCCAGCGCGGCGGCGTCTTCGATGCGCACAGCTGCCCCAGCTGCGCCAAGCTTGTGTAGCGCAGCGCGGGAATACTGGAGTTCGCAGGCATCAAGACGAGCGGCCCGACGGTCCGGTTGAACGGATCCACGCCGTCGCCGTTGCCCGCGTGCAGGCTGACACCGCCCCGCACGAGTTCGATCCGATGCACTCCCGCCGAGAGCCTGACCGAGCCAACCTCGATCCACGCTGCCGGGTAGCTCACCTGGTAGGCCGCCGTCGCGACGTGCTTGCCGTCGATCATCACATCAACCGGCCTGCCATAGGAGCCCTCCATGAACAGGTCATAGCGGCCCGCCACCGGCACCGGCTGCCGCGCCACCGCCCGTCCGGCGCCGGTCGCCTCGATCACCCCGCCGGACGGCGCGAAGCCACCGCTGAGCGTCATGTCGCTGTCGTCGAGCTGCAGATAGCCGGAGGGCTGTGGCATGTAGGCGATCCGCGCGCCGGGGCCTGCTTTGCGTGCTTCGGCAGCGAGGCTCCCGCATACGGCGACGTTGCGCCCGTGCGGTGGATCCGGCACCGGCACGAGCGTGGAGATACGCGCGGCAGGCCGGTCGCGCTGCCACACCTCGTAGTAGCCGGACAGGTAGACCAGCCGGTAATTGCTCGGGGGGCGGCTCGCGAGCGGGTCGCGGCGCATGACAATCGTCCGGAACGACTCGACGAAGCTCAGCGGATACTCGTCGAGGTCGTAGGACCAGATGTTGCCCGGTTCGGCTTCGCGGTTGACACCCGGCCTGAGTTCCACCCTCGGGCCGTTGACCATGCTGTCCTGGTCGTCGTCGCGCAGGTAGTACTCCGCGTCCTCCTCGAAGTCAGGGGTGAGTGTTGGCCCCTGGCCAGCGAATCGCGCACCTATGTATTCCAAGTCGTGCAGACGAGAGTACGGGGCGAGGGTGGTGTCGTGGTAGAGCAGGGCAGTGCCTGCGAGCACGCCAGCGGCGACTACCAGCGCGAGCATCACTCCCAACGCCTTGGTGCGCCGGAACTTCACCAGCGCGCCAACGCCAGCGAAGGCCAACAGCAGCGAGATCGGCGCGGTGAGCGCGTCGGACTTGAACTGGATCCACGGCCCGTACCTGTGAGCCACATATAGGACCGCGATCAACCCTGCCGCGCCCAGCCACGCAACGCTCCAGGCACGGCGGCGCAGCGCGTACACGAGCCCGCACGCCGCGAGCACGAGGACAACGACGGCGAGTATCTCGCTTGGGAGGCGATGCGCGTCCTGGGGGTAGCGGTAGTCGCCGCTGATCCACACCCCAGCAGCCGTGATCATCGGCACCGGCTGGGAAAGATTGCCGAGTTCCAGCAGCCCCGGGCCCGTCGCCAGCCCCACAAGTTTGAACGAGACCGCAAGCGTCGGCAGCGAAAGCACCGCCGCGACGCACGCGATCTGCACGGTCGCCAGCAGCGCCATCACACGGTCGCGCTGGAACACCAGCACCATCACCAGCGTGCCGGCGCTGAGCACGCCAAGCCAGGGAACGACGGTCAGCGACAGCGATGCGAACAGGGCCGCAATCGCGACCGGGATCGCCAGCACCGAGCGCCCTGGTCTCGCGCGCGGGAGCACCTGGGCCATGAGCGCAGCCAGCAGCAGCAGGAAGCAGCTCGTGCTGAGCTCCTTGATCCCGCCCGCGTAGACGTAGCCGAGCAGGATGTTCGCCTGCGCTGCCACGAACGCCCCGAGCGCGCGCAGCGGCCGCGGCTCGACCAGTCGTCCAAGCAGCGCATACAGCGACAGGGCGCTCATCGCCGACAGGAACGCGAGGAACGGCTGGTAGAGCCACGACAGGTCGACCGGTGTTAGGTTCGACAGCGCCCCCAGCGTCCACTGCGCGCCGCCCGGGTAACCGGTGCCGAGGTACTTCATCAGCACCACCTGGTAGGCCGAGCTCGCCGCAGTCGGGATGCTGCGCCCGCTACTGGCAAAGTGCGCCGCGAGATCGAACTGGAACGAGGTATCGACGATGTGCGCGTATCCGGTGAACCCGGGCTTGCCCGAGAGCACGACCGGCGCCGCGACCACCGCCCATGCGCCGAGGGCCGCGCCGAGTGCCCACAGGTCGACTCCCGCGGCCCGGCGCTCGATCACGCGGCGTATCTCCCGGCGTCCGAGCACCAGTCCCGCCACGCCCACGACCACACACGCCGGGCCGGCCAGCGGCGCGAGAGGCGCGAAGTAGCAGAGTAATCCGCAGACCACGACCAGCACCGCCAGCCCCACCGGCACCACCAGCAGCGCAGGGACGGGCGACGGACCGGTCGCGCGCCGCACCGCCAGCCCGGCACCTGCGGACAGCACGAGCATCAGGGCCGGGAAGCCGACCCAGGCCAGCAGGAAGACTCCGATCATCGCGGCCAGGCCGCGTGCTCGGCCGCTGTGCCAGGCCGATCAGCCAGATGCTCGAGACGGTCACGCATGCTGCGCCCGGTGGCCGTCGGAGACAGCAGACGAGATATGTCAGCTCGTGCTCTTTCCCCCTTTGCCGTGGCCTCTGCCGGCGCGCTCACCACCCGCCGCATCAACTCCGCCGCGTGCTCGATGCTCGGCTGCGCCCACTCGCCCTCCGGCGGGTAGATCTCGCAGTCCGGCCCCACTCGACCGATCGTATAGTCGACCAGATAGCTGTTCTCGGCATTCATGAAATCTACGTTCCCCGAGTAGCCGGTCGCGACGACTGGCTTGCCGATGGCCATCGCCTCGGCCATCGTCAGCCCGAACCCCTCCGCACGGTGCAGCGAGACGTAGCAGTCGCATGCGGCCATGACGCCGTCCAGTTCTCTGCCGCTGAGGGACCGGTCGATCACGTGGATGTCGGGGCGTCCCTGTGCCGCCCACAGCACCTCCTCCTCCGACAGCGGACGCAGCGGCGCATTGATCGTCTTGATCAGAAGCTGCGGGCCCTCCTGCGGCGCGAACGCGAGTCTGAACGCCTCGATCAGCCCAACCGGATTCTTGCGCTGGGTCGTGCTGAGGTAGTCAAAGACGAACAGGAACAGGAAGCCCTCGGGTACCTCCAGGCGTAGCGGCGCGGCCGGCTCAGACGGAGGCTCGACCGGCGGAGGCAGCGCGATCACCGGCACGGGCGCCACGGCGCCGATGTTCTCCGCCATGAACCGCGAGTAGACCCAGATCTCGTCGACGAGCGCGAACGAGCGTTGCCATCGAGGCGGGATCGTATCGGTCTCCCACCCCCAAATACCGATTCGCGGTCCCTCGAAGTAGTGCTCGCCGAGACGCTCGATGAACCCGGGTAGCTCGTCGGCATTGACCGCGATGATCTCGAAGCCGTGCCGCCCATCGTGAACGAGGTCCTCGAACCCGTGGCGCCCGTAATCCGGTTCGAGCTCCACCGGCAGCGCCAGGTGGTGCAGGGGTACGCTCGCGGTCCTCACCGGTACCCCCGCGGCCTCGAGCGCCTGCACATAGCCGCGAGCCGCCGCGCCAAGCCCGAGGATGTGGCCGAGGTACCCGGTCAGGCGGACGACGGGGCCATCCTCGCTCGAAGCTCGCGGGGCCTGCGCCGGGACCTCTGCTTTCGACGCCGGCTCCGCGGCCTCAGGCGCCGAGGTCAGTGGTTGCCCGGGCCGGGGCGGCATGAACCCCTCGGGGATGGCGAGCTCGTCTCGCCCGAAGGCCCAGCACCAGGCGAGATACCCTGCGCCGTCCGCACCGTCGATATCGGGATAGGCGTACAGCACGTCTGGGCGCTCGCGCGCGACGCGATGGAAGACATAGCGGTTGATGCCGTGTGCGCTGCCTCGGGGGGCCGGCCCATGCAGCCATGCGAGGAATGCACGCGCGCCGTCCTCGCTGAACAGGTCCTCCAGATCATGCTCTCCCAGCGCGAGCGCCGAGCCGTAGAGCGCCCGCAGCGAGTCATCGTAGACCAGCCCGTCGGCAAGGCGCCGGCCCACCTCCCGTCGATGCTCAGAGTCCTGCCAGCCGGCCGCGAGCAGCTCACCGGCATAGCGTTCGCACAGCTCGTGCAAGACGGGTGAGCGACTGACCCGGGTACGGCTGGCCATCGCGTTCAGACGGTACGGCCTGCTCGGATCGAAACCCGGAAGATTGAGGAAGCGGAGAGGCTCGCGTCCGTCCACGAGCACCCCATCCGGAGTGCTGCGCAGATGGTGGAGATGCAGGTTCCACATGTTGAGGTTGCATCCGGAGTCGTCCAGCACAGCTGTCGCGAAGCGCGCGGGGGCAAGCTCGAGAAACCGCGCCATCCAGGGACGGTCCTCGGGCCGGGAACCGCTCTGGCGAGCGTCCACCGACCCGAGCGTGTCTTCGACGCGCGCCCCCCACCACACCAAGAAGCCGTCCGCGGCCGCAGTGCCGTCAACCGCCATGATCGTCTCCTCGATACGCCCGGCTCGCTCCATCTGGAGTGATGAGGGTTCGAGGCCGTCGCTTGGGACGTCGGCCGTCATCCGCGGAACGAGTAGGACGCTGTGCTTGCACAGCGCGGACTCGATCGGCTCCAATCCCGAGAGCACCCACGCTGAGCTCGGCAGGTGAAGCACCGGCCCCGACGTGCGCTCGGAGTAGCGCCGCAACAGGGCGGGAAGCAGCAGGATCACCAGATCCTCGTGCGAGTAACGAGCGAGCAGCGTCTCGACGTCGAGATCGAGCAACCGCGAGGCCGAGCGCACCCGCAGCGAATCGTCGCGCTGCGCCCGGGCGACGACATCCTCGCCGGCCACCAGCACCACGTCAAGCGGCCAGTCGGGCTGGTGGCGGTGCAGCGAGCGGCCGAGGGCTCGCGCTTGCGGCATGGTCGCGAGGGTCGCCAGCGTGACGACCTGCATCAGCCCCCGCCTCCGTTCCCCGACGGCGCCGAGGCGACGACAGCGTAGGCGGGCGATTGGAAGCGGGCGCGCTCAAAGCTGTCGAACGTGGGAGCGAACACGTAGGCCGACTCGAAGCCCGCGATGGCGGTGAGTGCCAGCGCGACCTCGGGGAAGATTGGGTGCTGATGGCTGGGATCGATCCAGAAGGTCTTCAGCGACGCGACGCGGTGCGGGTTGACCGTCTCGGCGATGAACAGTCCACCCGGCCGCAGCTTGCGGCGCGCGAGCCCGAGCAGTTGCTGCAGCTCGGAGTGCGGCAGGTGCTCGATCAGCTGGGCGGAGAAGACCGTGCCCACGCTTGCGTCCTGCAGGCCACCCAGATAGACGTTCGCGTCGGCGAGCGTTGCCTCGACGCCGATCGCCTGGCAGAGCTCGATCATCCCGGGGTCGCTGTCCACGCCGCGGGCGGAGATGCCCTCGCCTGCGAGCAGCGCGAGGAACTCGCCCCGGCCACAGCCGACGTCGAGCACCGGCTCGTGGTCGCGGACCAACGCCAGGTATGGGCGCTGGAGCTCGGCCACGCGGGCGACAGGTCCGCGGAAGAGCTGCTCGAACTCGACGTAATCCGAGCCTCCGCTGCGCACCGACGTGGCCGAGCGATACCCGAAGACCTCCCCCACCGGCGAATCCATGCGCTCAAAGGGGCTGTCGGTCAGGTAGGGCAGGGCATTGAGTTCCGATTCGATCAGCTCGATCTTCCGCCGCGAAGCTCTCGCCGCGCCGTCGACGTCGGCAACGCCCCGTCGCAGGGACTCGGCCGTATGGATCAGCTCGCGAACGAGGTCCTCCAAACGCTCGATCTGCTCGCCGTGACGCTCGCCCACGAACTCGAGCTCCGTCTCCACCCGCGCGAGCCTCGCAAATGCGTCGACCCGGCGCGCACGGCGGCGGGCATACGGCCGCGCGACGCGCCAGAGCACGCTTCGAGCGAGGGCACGCAGGCGCCCGCGGAACGTTCTCAGCGGCTGAGCGGAGCGAGCCGCTGGCATGGTCTCATCGTCGGTGGTCATTGGCGCGGCTGGCGTGGATTATCGCCGAACGTCGAGGGTCGTCGCGGACCCCGCTCCGAGCTATGGACAGCGAATGCGCGCGCCAGGCCCGAGCGGACCTGGAACCGTGTAGAAACCGGTGGTGTCTTTTATCGCCGGACTGGGAATACAGGGAGGTGTGCCCCCAGTCCCCGGACTCGCTCGAAAGATCCACCAGGTGTACGGGCTGGTCACGGTGTCAGCGGCGAAACCGGCTACCTTCAGCCCTGCCAACGTCGCCAAAAGTGACAGCTGATTGAGGTTATAGCCGCCGCTGTTGAGCGACTGCGAGTCGAACGAGACGGCCGTCGCGCCGTCGCGCCTGATGCGCTCCAGGAATCTGATCAGGACCGTCCTGGCGGGAGAGCGCATAGGCGGACCCGCAAAATAACCGGACGTGGCGGCGACCTGCAGCGTCCCCTGGCCGATCGGACTGCCTTCTTCCTTTCCCGGTAGGGTTATGCTCGCATTGACGCCTGGCCATGCCTCGTTGATCTGCAGTGTGTTGAAAACCACCACGGCGAGGAGGAGCGCACCGAGCGCGACCTGCGCCGAGCGCCAGCGCACCCGCACGATCCAGCCGGTCGAGATCACGGCCACGTAGACGAGCGCCGGGATCGTGTAGCGCGGATCCTCGAGGGTCAACAGGCTCGTGGCCAGGTATCCGACGAAACCGCCGACCACGAGCTCGGGCAGCAACGAGTCGCTGCTGCGGTTGCGGATCCAGTCAACCGACAACGTGACGAGGCCGATCAGGAAGAACAGCGCGAGCGGGAGGTAGAGCTGGTTGTTGACGAGGTCCCACGCGTACCAGGTGTACTTCAAGAGCTGCGTGTCAGAGGGATAGGGATGGCCGCCGTACCACAGGGGCTGCTGCGCGCTGACCGCGCCGTTCGTCTGGCTGAACACTTCGTGAAAGTGCAATCCGTACCACGGTCCCGCGATCACAACCGCGGATAGGACGAAGAGTCCCAGACCCTTTCGCTGGCGCCATCCCCCCCGCAAGATCATGACGAGAAGCAACCCCAGGATGAACAGCACGAAAGTTGCACGTGTGTACGCGCCGACGCCCGCGAGCACTCCGGCGAGAACGCTCATCCGCGTCCGGGAGAATCGCTCCGTGGCGAGCATCGCCGCGACGGTGATGGCGACCATAGCTGCGGTTGGACCATCCGTCATGAACAGGTGAAAGAGACTGACTATCATGGGCGTCGAGAGGGCGAACGCCGCCGCGAGCACTCCAGCAACGCGACCGAACGCGATCGAGCCCGTCCAATAGCATCCGAAAGCGAGCATTGGGACGAAGAACAGGTTCTCTGCCAGAACCATGCGAAGGATGCTCGGGCCGCCCGCGATAAGTGAGTAGTACGCGCCGACCAGATGAGTCAGAGGCGGGTACAGGTTGTACGCCTTGAACGGAGCGCCAAAGTAGCCGTGCGAGAGCTCGTCGTAGTAGCCGAACGCGATGTCCAGGTGCTTCGCGTAATCTCCATTGGGCAGACTCTGATCGGCTTTCTGCCACCAGAGTGTGATCGACACGAACACAACTACCATCAGGGCCACCAGTGAAAGCGCTACAACCCGGGACAGGGGTGCGTGACGCGAGTCCCGACGCGTGCTTGCTCGGCGAGGAATCTCCGGGCTGGTTGCCTTGAGATCGAGTGAGCTCATCCGAGGCCAGCTGGGAGCCGTTTTTGCGCCGGACGTGGCCGACCGCGAATCCCATCGAACAGAGCGATGCGCCCGAACCCCATGAATCCCATGTCTGCTAAGTCTCCCACACGTCTCCCGTGGCCGGACCGCGCCTCGGCGGGGGTCGTTTCTCACGCTTCCGACGGGACCGCGCCCGCGAGAAGTGGCGGACGTCAACCACCGCAGCGACTTAGGCTGACCGCTCCGCGGCCGGGATTTGGATGGTCATGAACGAGCTTTCGCACATGCAACGAGCCGACCCCCAGGAGAGCGTCTGCGTCGTGATTGCCGCAAACGAGAACGAGGATCGTCTGCTCGAATGCCTCCAATCCGTGCGGGAGCACACTCAGGCGAGCGTTCCCGTCGTTCGCGTTCCGCCCAGCGCCGCCGCGGTCAATGGCGTGCTGCAGCAGCCGGGGCGCGCCGATATCGTCCTGCTGACCGAGCCGTGTGGCGTGAGCGCGGGCTGGCTCGAGCGTCTGGCCCGGGCGGCGCGCTGCGATACCAACACGGCTACCGCCAGCGCGTTGGCGGACACGGGCGGCGCGCTCGCCCTGTCAGAGCAGGGTGTCCCGAACGGAGACTTCAAGACGCTGGCGGACGATCTCGCCGAGCATACGCTCAGGCTGCGCCCGTGTATGAGCCGAGCGGTGGGGCCGTGCGTGTACGTGCGCCGCGAGGCGCTTGAGCTCGTAGGCCTGCTCGACGAGGCGCTGGACCTCCGTTCGTCGCTAGAGGTCGACTTCGCGCAGCGCTGCGTGATGTCGGGTATGCAGCACGTCGCCGCCGACGACGTGCTGGTGCAGCGACTCGGACCCGCGTGCGAGGACGCCGCCGAGGGGGTCCCCTTGGTGCTTGCCGAGCGTTATCCGCACTTGGCCGGCGGGCCCTTGCTGGCCGACTCGGCGGTGCTCAGGCTCGCCCTGGACGCGGCGCGCGGCCCTCAACCGAGGGTATGGGTGACGCTGGACGCGCGCGCGCTCGACGGCGCCGTGACCGGCACGCAGGTTCACGTGCTCGAGCTGATACTCGCGCTCGCAAGGACCGGGGAGCTGCGCCTGCGCGTGCTCGTCCGCGAGCAGCGGATCGACCGGCGAACGCTCGAGCTCCTTCGCGCTCTGCCGGAAACCGAGATCCTCGCGGCCGAAGACCTCGATCCGTCCACCCCGAGGAGCACGATCTTTCACCGCCCTCAGCAGACGTTCTCGCCCAGCGACGTCGCGCTGGCCCTGTCGCTCGGGGAGCGATTCGTCATCAGCCAGCTCGATCTGATCGCCTATCGCAACCCTGGCTACTTCGCAGACGCAAACGCCTGGGGGGACTACCGCCGCGCGAGCCGCCATGGGCTGTCGGCCGCCGAGCGCGTGGTGGTCTTCTCCGAGCACACCCGCCGGGAGCTGATTAAGGATGCGCTCGTCGATGATGCCCGGATCAGGGTGGTGCCGCCCGGCCTGGATCACCGGTCACCTGGTGAGCCGCACCCGCCTGCGGCGCTTGACGGAGGCCCCGAGGAGCACTTCGCCGACGGCTTTCTCCTCTGCCTGGGCACCGACTTCCGTCACAAGAACCGGGTCTTCGCGCTGCGCCTGCTCGCGTCGCTGCGCGACGAACACGGGTGGGGAGGGAGCCTCGTTCTGGCCGGGACGCACATCCCGCTGGGATCGTCGCTGGAGCTCGAGCAGGCGTTCCTGGCCGAGCGCCCCGACCTGCGTGATGCGGTTGTGGAGCTCGGCCCGGTCAGCGAGCAAGAGAAGACCTGGCTGATCGCGCACGCCAGCGCGGTCGTCTATCCGTCAGTTTACGAGGGCTTCGGGCTGGTGCCGTTCGAGTCGGCGCTCAGCGGGGTGCCGTGCGTGTTCGCGTCGCGGTCCTCCCTGGCCGAGGAGGCGCCCGAGGGGACCGCCACAATCGTTCCGTGGGACGCCCGGGAGAGCGCCGTCGGCACGCTGGCGCTGCTCACCGAGCCGCTCGCCCGCGAACGCCACGTGGACGCGCTGGCCGAGACCGCACGCGGGCTGACCTGGGCGGCCGCGGCGGCCAGGATGGTCGAGATATACAGGCAGGCGGCGCTCGCTCCGGTGCGCGATGGCGCGACGCTCAGCCGAGACGCGATCAAGCGCGAAGGCAGGCTGAGCGTCGAGCACGAGATCGAAGTGCAACGGCTGCTGCGCGAGCGCGAACACGCCAAACGCATGTACGACGAGCTCAACGCCGACGTGGGCTTCGGACTGAGCCTGATCGGACCGCGTGGGAGCCTGCCCGAGGGGCTGCAGCGGGCGCTGCTCGCGCTCAGCGCACACCCGACGCTGAGCCGGCCGCTGTTCGGCCTTCTATCCCGCCTCTTCATCGTCGCGCGCGCGCTCGGCCGCAGGACCAGCGGCCAGGCGGACGCAGCGCGCTGAGCGATCACCTGCCGATCGCCGCGCGCCCTGGCTATACCCTCAAGACACATGACACCCGAGCAGACAGCCTCTCACGGACGCCCCGCAATCGCCGCCGAGGGGGTCCACAAGAGCTTCAAGATCCCCGAGGAGCGCAGCCACACGCTGAAGGAGCGGGCGCTGCATCCAATGCGGCGCACCCGACACCAGGAGCTGCAGGCGCTCAAGGACATCGACTTCACCGTCGCACCGGGCGAATTCTTCGGAATCGTCGGTCGAAACGGCAGCGGCAAGAGCACGCTGCTGAAGTGCCTCGCGGGCATCTACGGCATCGACGCAGGACACATCTTCTGCAACGGCCGCATGTCGACGTTCATCGAGCTCGGCGTCGGCTTCAACCCCGACCTCGCGGCCTACGAGAACGTCGCCTTGAACGGGATCATGCTCGGGCTCTCGCCGCGCGAGGCGCGCTCGCGCTTCAAGCGCGTGATCGAGTTCGCCGAACTCGAGGAGTTCCAGGACCTCAAGCTGAAGAACTACTCCTCAGGCATGCACGTGCGCCTGGCGTTCTCCGTCGCGATCCAGGTGGACGCCGAGATCCTGCTGATCGACGAGGTGCTCGCGGTGGGCGACGCCGCCTTCCAGCAGAAGTGCTTCGACGTCTTCAACCGCATGCGCGAGGAAGGCCGCACGATCATCTTCGTGACGCACGACATGAGCGCCGTCACCCGCTTCTGCCATCGCGCGATGCTGCTCGAGCGCGGCGCGATCGTATGCACCGGCGACCCGAGCGACGTGGCCGACCGCTACCTAGAGATCGCCTTCGGCCGGGCCGCGGGATATGACGAGGACATCGGCAGCGCGCGCATGGGCGATGGCACCGCACGCGTTAGCGATGTGTGGCTCGGCGACGATCCGTTTCGACGCCTCGCGGTCGCGCCGCAATCCGAGCCGCTGACGCTGAAGGCACTAGTCACGTTCAACAACGATGTCGTCGATCCGGCCGTGAGCATGAACCTGCTCAACGAGCAGCGCCAGTCGGTCGTCGTCGCCACGACGGCCACGCAGCAGGAGCAGAGCGGCGGCTTCAGTGCCGGGGAGCGCGCAGTGTTCGCGTTCTCGTTTCACAACATGCTCGCCCCCGGTCGCTACTTTCCCGTCATTACGATCACGCACCGCGGCGAAGGCCTCGACGTGATCGACCGCTACGCCGGCGGCCTGTCGTTCGTGGTGTCTGGGCTGAGCGCGAGCGGCGGCATGGTCGAGATCCCGGTCGAGACCGGAGTCATGCGGTGGGAGCTCGCACCGCCGAGCGAGATCCAAGCGACCGAGGGCCAGCTGTGAGCGTTCCCGCCGTACAGGCGCCGCCCGGCCAGGAGGTCAGCCCCGCGCTCGGACAGGAGATCCGCGGGCCGCGCGCGCTGAGCGACAGCTGGTCGCGCTTCTGGCAGCTCGCCTACAACATTGCGCGCAGCGAATTCAAACTGAAGTTCTTCGGCTCGGCGCTCGGCTACATCTGGCAGGTGATGCGCCCGCTGCTGCTGTTCGGCGTGCTGTATCTGTTCTTCGTCGAAATCTTCCACGTCGACCGTGCACACGGCGCCGCCGGCCGCTTCTACGGTGTGCAGCTGCTCGCGTCGATCGTGCTGATCACGTTCTTCAACGAAGCGACGGGCGGCGCGGTGCGCAGCGTCGTCGATCGCGAGAGCCTCGTGCGCAAGATCCAGTTCCCGCGACTGGTGATTCCGATCTCGATGGTCATGCTCGCGCTGTTCAATTTGGCTCTGAACCTGGTCGTGGTGATGATCTTCGCGGTCGCCTCAGGTGTCGAGCCGATGCTTAGCTGGCTCGAGCTGCCCTTGATCCTGTTGATGATCACAGTGCTCGCAACCGGCATGTCGATGCTGCTGTCCGCGCTGTTCGTTCGCTTCCGCGACATCCAGCCGATCTGGGAAGTGGTCCTCCAGATCCTCCTCTATGCCTCGCCCGTGATCATCCCCGCCGAAACGGTCCGCCGCGAACTCGCGCACCACCAGTTCCTCTACCACATCTACACGCTCAATCCGCTGGTCGCCGTCTTCCAGCAGTTCCGCCACGCGATGATCAACCCCGCCGTCCTCAGCGCCGGTCAGATCATGGGGAGCTGGCTGGCGCTGCTCGAGCCGCTCGCGCTCGTCGCGGCGCTGTTTATCTTGGGCTTCTGGTACTTCAATCGCGAGGCACCCCGCATCGCCGAGGATCTGTGAGCCGGACGGCGCCGAGAGCCTAGCGCGCGCTCAGCGCGCGTCGAACGCGGAGATCGCTTCGAGCTCGCGTGCTTCCTCGAGCGTCCTGGTGCGGACGTCGGTGCGCGGCAGCGGCAGACGGGATTCCAGCCGGTGGATGGTGTGGTGCAGGACGTGCCTGCGCAGATACGGCTGCACGCGTACATGGATCTCCTCGTCGCCCATCGAGCGACCGAGCACGCGTCGGTGCAGCCGCTCCGACTCTTCGTCACACAGTTGTTGCTGCTGTCCGGTCTTCTGCTCGGCGTGGACGCGGAACGCTCCAAGGAAGCGCGGCAACCGCACGATCCGCGCGCCGGCCTCGCGGAAGCGCAGCAGCAGGTCCCAGTCGACCGCGAACTTGAAGCTGACGTCGATCTCGCCGCCTGCGCGCTCCCAGAGACCGCGTCGCCAGAACAACGTCTCCTGGGGGACGTAGTCGGCCAGCGTGAGCATCTCGTCGTCGTGGGGCGGCATCACCCATACGCCGATCTGGCGATCGTGCTCATCGATCAGGATGCGGTGGCCATACACCGCGTCCACGTCGGGGTGAGCGGCGAAGTAGCGCGCAACGTAGGCCAACGAACCTGGCAGCAGCAGATCGTCCGAGTTCAGGTAGGCCATGATCTCGCCGCTCGTGTGCGCGAAGCCGCGGTTGATCGCGTCTGCCTGGCCGTCGTCCGGCTCGGAGACCCAGCCGCTCAGCGCATCGTCGAAACGCTCGAGCACCTGACGCGTCTCATCCTGGGAGCCACCATCCTGCACGAAGTACTCGAGTTGCGGGTAGCGCTGGTTGACGACGCTGTAGAGGGTGCGACCCAGATAGCGCCCTTGTTCGTAGGACGGCGTGACGATCGAGATGCGCGGGGCGTCCAACGGCGGGATGGTGCGCAGGTAACTGGACGGCACGCGCAATGGCTCGGGCAGATGGTGGCTCAGGATTCCCAGACGTGGCGAGGTCCATTGGCCCAGAGCCTTCAACGGCGACCGCCGTCTGCGGCGAGCTAGATCTTCGTTCAGAGCGGCCTCGACATCCATCACACGCTTGGCCACGGCATCGAGCGAGGCGAGCACCTCCTCCGGGGCGCGCCGAGCGGGGGTCGCGCCGGCCGCGTCCACGTCGAGCTCCGCCAGTCCCTCTTTGAGGCGTTCAACGCAGTCGCCGAGGATCCGTGCCAGGTGGCTCTGTGCGTGTGACCTCATGGAATCGACATAGTAGGGTGGCGGCCGTTGACGGGTGTGGACAGCTCGACGAAGCCAGCTTGGCACGCACCTCCACCATCCGCGATCGGCCCGCCTATACTGCCCGACGTGGATCTCGCAGGCAGTCGCGTGCTCGTCACTGGAGGGTCGGGCTTTCTGGGAGCGCCCGTCTGCCGGCTGCTGCGTGAGCGTGACGTGGCCGAGGTGATCGTTCCGCGTCGCGCCGAATACGACCTCACAGACGCGTCGGCAACGGCTCGGCTGTTCGGGCTTGCGCGCGCTGATGTCGTGCTTCATCTGGCGGCCGAGGTCGGCGGGATCGGCGCGAACCGCGACAATCCGGGGCGCTTCTTCTACGCCAACATGGCGATGGGCCTGAACGTCGTCGAGCAGGCGCGGCTGCACGACGTGAAGAAGCTGGTGCAGGTCGGGACCGTCTGCTCCTATCCCAAGTTCACACCGGTGCCGTTCTCCGAGGAGAGCCTGTGGGACGGATACCCAGAGGAGACCAACGCGCCCTATGGCGTCGCGAAGAAGGCACTCCTCGTCATGCTGGGCGCTTACCGCGAACAGTACGGCTTCCCCGGGATCTTCCTGATGCCCACCAATCTCTACGGACCACGCGACAACTTCGACCCGCGGTCGAGCCACGTGATCCCCGCGTTGATCCGCAAGTGCGAGGAAGCAAGACTCGCAGGCGAGCCCAGCGTCACGTGCTGGGGCACCGGCAGCGCGTCGCGCGAGTTCCTCTACGTGGACGATTGCGCGAGGGCGATCATCGCGGCCACCGAGCGCTATGACAACCCTGAGCCGGTAAACATCGGCGTCGGCAAGGAGATCACGATCCGCGAGCTGGTTGGGCTGATCGCTCAGGTGACGGACTTCAACGGGGAAATCGCTTGGGACACGAGCAAGCCGGATGGGCAGCCTCGCCGGGTCTTGGACACGACACGAGCCGCCCGGGAGTTCGGGTTTGAGGCGTCAACCTCATTCGAGGATGGCCTGCGCACCACCGTTGACTGGTTCCGCGAGCACCTGACGGCAGATGATCATGCGATGGCCAGCTGATCCGCAGCTGTCGGGTAGCCTGTCCGCGTGGATCCCAGAGACATCTTTTGGTCTAACCACTACCTCCGCCACACCCAGCGACGCCAAGAGCACCTGGCGTCGCTGAGTCTGCCGCTGGCGGACCAAACCGTGCTCGAGGTCGGCGCCGGCATTGGCGACCATACGAGCTTCTTCCTGGACCGAGGGTGCGCCGTGACCGTGACCGAGGCGCAGGAGCAGAACCTCTCGATCCTACGTGAACGCTACCCCGATCTGGACGTTCGTCAGCTGGATCTCAACGAACCGCCAGAGCCGATCGAGGCGGACATCGTGTATTGCTACGGTCTGCTCTACCACCTGGAGCGGCCCGCGGTGGCGATCTCATGGATGGCCCGATGCGGACAGAGCCTGCTCCTGCTCGAGACGTGCGTCTCTGCGGCCGAGCACGACGACGTGTATCCGTTCTTTGAGACCGCCGAAGACCCGGAAAACGCTGTCACGGGACGCGGCTGCCGGCCGACGAGGAGTTGGGTGAGACGGGAGCTGAAGTCTCATTATCCCCACGTGTATGTGCCAATGACGCAGCCGTGGCACCGCGAGTTCCCGCTCGACTGGTCGCTCCCTGAGCTCGCTGAGGAGTCGCTCATACGTGCGGTCTTCGTCGCGTCTCAGCATCCGCTCGAGAATCGGCTGCTCACCGAAGAGCTCCCGATGATCCAGGTGCACGACGCTGCCGAGTCTGTGGCACGATAACGACGCGTATGCCTGCCAGGTAGACCGGCTGCTCGGCTACGAGCCCTGCCCCTGCGGCTGTGCGTTGACGGACTCGAGCGCCCGCAGTCGTGTCTCTGCGACTTCGGTCAGCTCGTTGATCAAAGCCAAGCGCTCCTGACAAGTCTGCTCGAGCTGATTTATCAAGGCCAAGCGCTCGTCGGCTGCTTTCCTGAGCTCTTTCACCAACGCCTCGCGGTCATTCCATGCGCGCAAATAAGCTTGCCCGACGCGCACGGCTCGCTCCGCCACCAGCCCCGAGTATTCGAGCACCTCGGGCAGCATCCGTTCGAGCCTGCTTTCGTGCAGGAACACCAGGCTTCCAGTCGCGCCCCTCTCGACGTGAGGTTCATCCCACTTGAGCGTCGTGAATTCTCCATCGCGGACGATGGCGGCGAAGTGACGAAGGCCTCGAGGACGCAGCTCGGCGATCAGCTCATCTGCGGTCCAAGGACAGACGCCCAACCCGCCGGGCAGGTCTTTCCAATAGTGGACGGCAACAATTTCGGGCTCGAGGGAGCCTATGCCACGAGCGATCGCGAGATTGTCTCGCTCGGCTGCAAGCGTCAAGATTCCCACCCGCTGCGGAATCTCACCGGCCTCCAGTCGCGACTGCAGCGATCGCTCCAGTGCCGTGCCGTTCTCGTGAACGGTTACGCGGTCGTCGGCCCCAAAACGAGTGCCCTGAGATTGCCCGAAATCGATTCTCGAATCGATCAAATGCAGGTTTTCGATACCCGCCTCCAGCAGCTCTCGCGCTTGGCCGTCCGGCTGAGCCCCGACCCCGATCATCGAACGATGGTCCAGATGTGGAACCAGCCTCACGAGTAGACGTGACTCAGCGTCGCTGTCATAGAGCTCCACGAAGCCGAGTCTACCGCGATCCCACGAAGCGCTCCCACGCAGCACACGAGTGCCCCGGCACGCCGACGAGTCCGCCCCCCGAGCGCCAAGAAGGCGTCCAGTTCGGTCCCGACGCGCGGTCGAAGCCCGTCACCTATCCTCTCACGCTGCTCGCCATGGATACCCCCGTCCGATGCACATAGCGGTGACGCCGCACGCTGTTAAGACTCGCCGCGTCCGCGGTGTTTTTCAGCGTCAGCCCATCGTTCGCGCCCGCTAAGCCATGACCGCGCTACTGCTCGTGCTCGCCCTGTTCGCCGGCTGGTCGCTGGTCGGTCTCGCGCTTCTCGCGCTCGTCCGTGCAGACACGTCCGATCTGCGTATCGCGCTCACGGCCCCCGCACTCGGGAGCTGCGTGACGCTCCTGTTCGTGTTCCCGTTCAGCGAGGCGGGAATGGCAGTTGAACATTGCGCCGGACCGATCGCGATCTTCCTGCTGGCCGCCTCGGCGCTGATCCTCACGATACGCCGGCCCCGCGTACACCCCGGGGCACTCGTCGTCGCTGCCGTCTGTGTCGGCGGTCTGCTGCTGATCGCGGGACCGATGCTCAGTTTTGGCCTCGGATGGCTCGCGAACGGCAACGACGACATGGCCAACTACGTGCTGTCGGCGCAGGATCTGCTCCGACACGGGTTGCTCACGCCCGTCGATACGAACGCCGTCCTACATGGACATGACTACGCGACGGTCCTGGGGAATCTGCACAGAGAAGGAGCGCGTCCCGGCAGCGACATGCTGCTCGCCTTCGCCTCGTCTGTCGCCGGACATCCTGCCTACGAGATGTTCATGCCCGTGATCGTCGCGTTCAACCTCTGCGGGGCAAGCGCAGTCGGAGCGCTGACGCTCCAGTTCACGCGCCGCTGGTGGGCTGCACCTATCGCCGCCGGCCTGTTCCTGATCTCACCGATGGCTACCTACGGCGTACTCCAGCAGCTGCTTGCCCAAGTGTTCGGGCTCGGCCTTGTGGCGGCCCTGTTCGCATTGTTGATGCGCCCAGAGCTCCACATGGGTCGTGGCGCCCGCATCCGCGACATCGTCCCGATTTTTGTGTTGACGGCAGGCCTCGTGTTCAGTTATGTCGAGCTGGTGCCCGAGATGGGACTGGCCTACCTTCTCTATCTAGGCTTTCTCGGATCGCGCAAAGAGCTCGCCCTTGGGGCGCTCGTGCGGCTATGGCTTCCGGTTGTCGTACTCGTGGTGATCCTCCTCAATGGCTACTTCTTCAAAGAGGTCAGCTTTGTGAGGTTGCAGTCAGAACACGGGCTCAGCGCATCGCCCTACCCACCGCTGTTCGGATATGTGCTGGTGCCGAGCGCATTGCCGGGGATCTTTGGCCTGCAAACGCTTCCGCCCGACCCCGGCGCTCCGTACTTGAACCTCACCATCGTCGTGGCGCTCATCGCGATCGCCGGCGTCCTCGTTGCGAGTCTGCTGGGTACACGCAAAGGCATCGCAGCCGCGGTGGTGCTGCTCGTCGAGGGAGCGCTCGCGGTCCCTCTGGCGCTCAAGAGCAGTGACTTCGGAATCTTCAAGCTCACGATGTACGTGCAGCCGTTCCTGGCGGCGCTGCTGGCCGCGGGGGTGACGACACTCGCCCTGGCCGTCGCGAAGCACAAACAGCACGCGCTCGCAGTCATCTGCGCTGTCGCGCTCGGAATCGTCCTCGCCGCCCAGCTCTCGACGCAGCACGTATATGTAACCGACAGCAGAGACCCCGGCGACGTACCCAATTTGTCCTCCCCGGGCCTGATCCCGGCCTTCCGCGCAAGCGCTGCCCACGCCTCTTCGCTGGTGTCTATCACGACCAACCCCGTGCTCATCAAGCTCGAGGCGGCAAGCGCGGAAGACAGGCCTCTCTACTTTCAGAGCCGAAACGAGTTCCTGAACCTCCTGGAGCGCTACACGGAAGCGGAACACCACGCGAGCGACGCGGCGGCCGAACACGCGCTGAAATCAGAAGCGTGGACGGCACGGTCGTTCAACCTTCTGACCTCCGCCGGCAGCGCGGACGACTTCGAAGAAGCGACCAAGGCGAGTGCGGCATTGGCTTCGGGTCGGTGTACGGTGGTTGTACCCGGCAGCGGTGAGGAACCGCTGAACCGATATTCACTGCCGGCGTCGACGCCCGATCTGGTAACGATGCCGTGCGACGCTCCCCATGATGTGCTCGCCTTCACCAGCTCGAAGCTTGGAGAAAGCTTCTATCTCCCCTACAAGCGGCAGAACGTCAGCTACAACCAGCCGCAGCCAGATCCATTCGATACCTCTCAGGCGATCGCCGGGTTCGGGCGCTACGCCCTGTTCCGCGTGCTCGGATGGACGCCCGGCAGCCGCATCGCTCTGTCGCTCACCGAGTCACTGATACACAACGGCAGCAACCAACTGCCTCCTGCGGATGTCGTCGGTGCTATTCGCGTACCGCTACCACTGGTGGGGCGCGGATCCGCTCGAGTCTTCTCGCAACCGCTCACGCCGCAGTTCATCAACGGGGTGCCCTACCTGCTGCTCGACATGGGTGTGAACCCACACCTGCCGTCCATCTCTCACTCCGGGCTACAGGGTCTCTATGGCCGCTCGGTTCCCACCGATCCCAATTACTTCGCTGGTTACGTACGCGATGTCTCGCTAGTCAGCGCCCAGCAGTATGCGCAGCTTCAGCCTCCGCTGGCATTGAAGAGCTTCCCGGACGATCTGAATGACGATGAGCTCGAATACTCCGGGCTCTACGAGGACGGCTGGGCGAGTGGCGACTCGTTCGTGCGGCTTGCCGGTGGCCCCACGGCGGATCTCGTCGTGCGCGGTGAGGTGCCGGCGGGGGCCGGCAAGCACCTTCTTGCCCTCGTCAATGGGCGGGTCCTCGCCTCGCGGCCCGTGGCTACCGGTCCGTTCGAACTACGCGTCCCGGTGCCGGCATCGAGCTCAACGCGACGCCTCGAACTGCGCTTCGCTGCAACGATCCAGCTCAAGGCCCCAGACCTGCGTCCGGCGGCGATCCTGCTGAGCTTTCTTGGGTTTGCCCCGCCAGCGAGCGGATAGCACGACCTGCGAGACTTCGAGCTATGGCAGCCAGCGATCACAGCGCGCAATACCTTGCTGCCGCGTCGGAGTTGACCCGGGCGATCGACCCGAGCA
This sequence comes from uncultured Solirubrobacteraceae bacterium, assembly GCA_963737025.1. GTDB lineage: Bacteria > Actinomycetota > Thermoleophilia > Solirubrobacterales > Solirubrobacteraceae > Palsa-744. The sequence continues at coordinate 730,265 of CAVTRA010000001.1, read as the reverse complement.
GGATCGACGCGATGGTCGCCGGCCTCGCGCAGGTGCGCGAGCGCGGCGGACGCCTGTTCGTGATCGGGGTGGGGGGCGGGGCCGGCCACGCTTCGCACGCCGTCAACGACTTCCGCAAGCTCTGCCGCATCGAGAGCTATGCGCCAACCGACAACGTCTCGGAGCTCACTGCGCGGACCAACGACGACGGCTGGGAGACCTCCTTCAGCGCCTGGCTGGAGGTCTCCAGACTCGGCGAGCACGACGCGCTGCTCGTGTTCTCCGTCGGCGGCGGCTCACGCGAGCACAACGTCTCTGTCAACCTCGTCGGCGCGATGGAAGCCGCACGCGCGGCCGGTGCAGCGATATACGGCGTCGTCGGCGCACCGGGCGGTAGCCTGGCCGGTCTGGCCGACGTCGCGATCCTGATCGAGCCGCCACCGGCCCTGCGCACCCCGCTGGTCGAGTCGTTGCAGGCGGTCGTATGGCACGCGCTCGTGTCCCATCCGGAACTGGCCGCGCAGACCGGTCACTGGGAGTCGCTGCTCGCCGCACAGCCCCGATCGTGAGGGGACATTGGCGCCTTGCGCCCGGGCGCGGCCCGCTGGCCCTCGATACCCCAACGGCCGCGCGCGGCGTTCCGGCTGCATTTCTCGACCGTGACGGGGTGATCAACGAAGGCGTGCCCGATCCCGACACAAGCATGCTGGAGTCGCCGCTTCGCGTCGAGGACGTACGCCTGCTCCCAGGAGCCGTGCCGGCCCTGCGCGCGCTGGCCGGCGCCGGCTACGCACTCGTATGTGTCACCAACCAGCCGGCTGCAGCGAAGGGCAAGATCTCGCTCGGAGAGCTGCGCGCGATACATGAGCGCGCGCTCGAGCTGCTGGAACGTGAGGGCATCCATCTCGATGCCTCCCGTCTGTGCCCGCATCATCCCGACGGCGTGGTCGATGAGCTCTCGGGGCCGTGCTCGTGTCGCAAGCCCGCGTCGGGGATGCTGCTCGATGCAGCCCGGGTTCTGGAACTCGACGTGTCTCGCTCGTGGATGCTCGGCGACACCGACTCAGACGTCATCGCCGGAGCCGCCGCGGGCTGTCGCACCGCCTTGATCGAGTACCCGGGAAGCGCCCACAAGCGCGCGGATGCAGCGACGCCGACGGTGTACGCTGAGGACTTGGCGGATGGGGTTGCGCAACTTCTCGCGGAGGATCGCGATTAAACCCTCCGAACCCCCGAGAACCGCAACCGGTCGAGGATTACTTTGACCGCGGCCGTCGATATGGTGAGCAAGTGCTAGATCAGATCTCCACGCGTATCTTCGCCGACGGAGCCGACCTGGACGGGACCCTGGCACTCGCGGCCGACTCCCGAATCGCCGGCTTCACGACAAACCCCACGCTGATGTGGAAGGCCGGGCTCACGGACTACGCCGAGTTTGCGCAACGGCTTCTCGAGCGGATCACCAGCCATCCAATCTCCTTTGAGGTGTTTGCGGACGACCATGAGGAAATGCGGCGCCAGGCGCGCCTGATCGCCTCATGGGGTGAGAACGTCTACGTCAAGATCCCCGTCACGACGACGACCGGCGAGTCGATGGTGCCGCTCATTCGCGAGCTCTCCGAGGATGGGATCAAGGTCAACGTGACCGCCCTCTTTACGACCGCCCAGGTCGAGCTGATCACAGCCGCCGTCAAGGACGGCGCGCCATCCTACATCTCGGTGTTTGCCGGAAGGATCGCCGACGCTGGCATCGACCCCGTGCCGATCATGGCGCGGTCGGTGGACATCATGGTGAGTGCTCCGCGCGCCGAGCTGATCTGGGCCTCGCCGCGAGAGGTTCTCAATCTCGTGCAGGCAGACCAAGTCGGCTGCCACATAATCACGATGACCCACGATCTGCTCAAGAAGCTCGACTGCCTTGGCAAAGACCTCGAGCAGTTCTCGCTCGAGACGGTGCGAATGTTCCACGGCGACGCCGCGGCCGCGGGCTTTACGCTCTAGCGCATGACTTCCTCTTCTCCAGGCAGCGCTTCGGCTGGCCTCGCTCTTCGGTGCGCTACGGATGCTCGGTGCCACCCGGCCGACGTCACCGCCGCTTGCCCTTCCCCGATCGCGAGGAGCCGCCGATGAGCATGATCTTCAGCCGCGCGCCGCTGAGAATCTCACTCGGCGGAGGCGGCACCGATCTCCCATCCTACTTCCGTGGGCACGGAGGCTTTCTCGTCGCCGGCGCAATCGACAAGTACGTCTACATGCTCACTCACACCGTCTTTCAGCGGCGTTACCGCATGAAGTACAACGCGCTCGAGGAGGTCGACGATGTCAGCGAAATTCGTCATCCGATCCTGCGCGAGACACTCCTGCGGCACTGGCGCGGCGACCCTCTGGAGATAGCCTCGGTGGCGGACGTGCCCGCCGGGACCGGGCTGGGCTCCTCAGGGGCATACACGGTCTGCCTGCTCAAGGGCCTGGCACACGCCAGAAGTACCTCGATCACGGCTGGGGCGCTCGCCGAGGCGGCCTGTGAGATCGAGATTGACGTGCTCGGCGAGCCGGTGGGCAAGCAGGACCCGTATGTCGCGGCCCACGGGGGAATATGCGCCTACTCGTTCAACGCGGACGGTACCGTCGAGGTCGAGTCGCTGGAGCTCGACCAAGGAGTACTCAGGCGCTTGCGCGATCAGATGCTGCTGTTCTACACGGGTGAAGCTCGTTCGGCCTCGAAGCTCCTCGCCGACCAGGACGTCCGCTCGAAGGCTGGCGAGCAAGAGATCATGGAGAACCTCCACCGCGTCAAGGAGCTCGGCATGCACAGCCGGGAGTTGCTCGTCGAAGGCGACCTCGATCGATACGCGGAATTGATGCACGAGCACTGGGAACACAAGCGCCAGCGCTCGTCGGGAATGTCCAACGAGCGCATCGACACGCTCTATACGCTCGCGCGACGGAGCGGCGTGCTGGGGGGCAAGCTCGTGGGCGCCGGCGGCGGCGGCTTTCTGCTCGTATACGCGAGCCGTCCGGAAGACACCAGACAGGCGATGGCGGCGGCAGACGCCACCGAGCTGCCCTTTGATTTCGAGTTCAATGGGGCGTACTCAGGAGAGTACGCGTGATGCCGTCCTCGCTCGAGCGGGCGCGGCATGCCTGAGAGGAGGCCGCGAAACGCGCTCGTCACCGGCGGGTCCAAGGGTATCGGCCGAGCGGTCGCGCTCGCGCTGGCAGAGCGAGGGTGGTGCGTGACGTTGCTCGCGCGTGATGCGGAGGCGCTCGCGGCTACGCGCGCGGAGCTGCCCGGAGAGGGACATCAGGCGCTCTCGCTCGACGTCGCCGACGAGAGCGCCTGGGAGGATGTCTCAGCGGCCGTCGGGGATCTGCAGGGGCTTGTGTGCGCGGCGGCCGTGCTCGGCCCGATCGGTCCAATCGGCAGCTACTCGGGCCGGGAGTTCTTGCGGACGCTTGAAGTCAACGTGCTCGGGACGCTCAACGCGATCAAGACGTGCCTGCCGAAACTGCGTGAGCATCACGGGGCGATCGTTACCTTCAGCGGCGGCGGCGCGACCGCGCCGCTGCGACGGTTCGACGCGTATGCGGCCTCAAAGGCCGCGGTCGCGCGTCTCACCGAGAACATGGCTGCGGATCTTGCCGAGGTCGGCGTACGCATCAACTGCGTTGCGCCGGGTTTCGTCGCGACGGAGATTCACAAGAGCACGCTCGCCGCGGGCGCGGAGCTTGTCGGGGCCGAGTACTTCGAGCGCACAGTGAGGGAACTCGACCGTGGTGGTGTTCCCGCGAGCGAGTCGGCGGAGCTGGTTTGCACCTTGCTGGAAGACGACACGAGCCCGCCACTTACCGGCAAGCTGATCTCCGCTCAGTGGGATCCGTGGCGCGAGCCCGCCTTCCGCGGTCGCGCAGCCGAGACCGCAGACCTCGCGACGCTACGACGGATCGACGACATGCTGTTCACTTCCGTGGAGGCCACATGACGGATACGGATCGCGCCATCGCGACGGCACAGCCGAGCACCGCGCCGTCTGGGGTAAAGGACCAGACCCTCTCGATCGTCATCCCCGCCTATAACGAGGAGGAGAACGTCGACACCGCCTACCGGCGTCTGAGCGCGGTGATGTCGGGGTTGGGGATGGAGTGGGAGCTGATCTTCAGTGTCGATCCTTCGACCGACCGTACCGAGGAGCGCATTCTCGCGCTGCGCCGCGCAGACGGCCGCGTGAAGATGCTGCGGTTTTCGCGGCGATTCGGCCAGCCGATGGCGATCCTCGCCGGCATGGAGGCCGCCTCGGGGGACGCCGTGGTGGTGATCGACTGCGATCTCCAGGATCCGCCGGAGCTGATCGTGGAGATGGTGGCGCTCTGGAGAGAGGGCTACGACGTCGTCTACGCACGGCGCCGCACTCGCGCGGGTGAGACGTTTGCAAAACGCATGGTCGCCGCGATTGGCTATCGGATCATCAAACGCATCGCCGAAGTGGACATTCCCCCGAATACGGGCGACTTCCGACTGATGAGCGCACGAGTGGTGAAGAACGTGATCGCTCTCAAGGAGACCCACGGCTTTCTCCGCGGGCTTGTCGGCCTCGTCGGCTTTCGTCAGACGAGTGTCCTGTTCGACCGCGCGCCCCGAGCAGCCGGCACGAGCAAGTACAACCGCTTCTGGGGTTCGCTCTTGATCGGGCTGAACGGGATCGTTGGCTTTTCACGCTATCCACTCCAGCTGATCTCGATGGGGGGAATCCTGCTGGCCGGGCTGGCCTTCGTGGTTGCCATCGCGTACCTCGGACTCAAGCTCGGCGGCGTGGGCTTCCCCGTCGGCAACCCGACAATCGTGATCGTCGTCGCATTCTTCAGCGGCATCCAAATGCTGTCGCTCGGCGTGATGGGCGAGTATGTCGGCAGAATCTACGATGAGGTACGCCAACGCCCCAAGTTCATCGTGGAGTCTCAATATGGTGTCGACTTGAAGAGCGCTGAGCACGAGGTCGAACACACCGAGCAGCACCTTGAGCATGAATCGCGAGGATGAACTTCCCGCGGTGTGCATCCTCGCCGGCGGGCTTGGTCAGCGGCTGGGCGAGCTGGTTAGTGAGGTGCCCAAGCCGCTGCTGCCGGTCGCTGGCGAACCCTTCCTGATGCATCAGCTTCGGCTCCTCAGCGGGCATGGCGTCAGCCGGGTGGTGCTGTCGGTGGGCTACCTGGGAGAGCTCATCGAGCAAACTATCGGCCGCGAGCGATTCGGCATCAGCATCGACTACAGCTACGACGGACCCCGCCCCGCCGGTACACTCGGGGCGATTCGGCAGGCGCTTCCGCTGCTCGGAAGCCCCTTCCTGGTGCTCTATGGCGACACCTTTCTGCGACTCGACTACCGGCAGGCGTGGTTTCGCTGGCAGCAGAGCGGTCGCCCGGCGATGATGGCGGTGCTAAGGAACGAAGGACGCTGGGACTCCTCGAACGCGGTCTTCCACGACGAGCTCGTGGTGCGCTACGACAAGCGCCAGCCGACGCCGGAGATGCAATGGATCGACTACGGGCTGGGAGGCCTGACCGAGGAGGCGCTCACGCGCTGCGACGGGGAGGCCAGTGACATCGCGCCGCTCTATCAGCGCCTCGCCGAGAACGGTGAACTGTTCGGGTTCGAGGTCAGCGAGCGCTTCTACGAGATAGGGTCACCGCAGGCGCTGCGCGAAACCGACAGCTTCCTGCGCTCACACGCGGATTCAGATGCCCTCTCAGCCTAGGCCCACAGACACCATGGAACCCCAGCGGGTTGACTTCGACGACTGGGAGACGCACTGGGTGGACTACGCAGCCGCAGCGGAGCACAGCCCTGCACAGATCTACCGTCGCCGGCTGACCTTGCAGCTGCTCGAGCGGCGCGAGACCCCTCGACGGCTGGTCGACCTCGGCTGCGGCCCGGGCGACCTGCTGCACGATGCCAGCCGTCGCTGGCCCGACGCCGAGCTGCTCGGCCTCGAGATGAGCGCGCAGGGGGTGCAGCTGGCCGGCGAGAAGGTTCCAGCTGCCGATTTCCTGCAAGCGGATCTCGTCACAGATTCCGTGCCGGACGAGCGCTTCGCGTCATGGGCGACACACGCAGTCTGCTCAGAGGTGCTCGAGCACGTAGACGACCCCGTGACGTTGCTTCGCAACGCCCGCCGGTACCTGCGGCCGGGCGCGCGTCTCGTGGTGACGGTCCCGGGCGGCGAGATGTCAGCGTTCGATCGTCACATCGGCCACCGCAGACACTACACTCCCGAGCTTCTGGCACAGACCTTCGACGAAGCGGGCCTGCTGACGGCCGCGACGAACGGCGCGGGCTTTCCCTTTTTCAACTTCTACAGATGGTTTGTGCTTCGCAGAGGACAGAAAGTGATCAGCGACGTCGTGGCCAGCGACGGCAGTCTGACTCTCGCAGCGAGGCTTGCGATGATGGCATTCAACCCGCTGCTAGCGATCAGCCTGCCGAGGTCGACGTGGGGCAAGCAGATCGTCGGCGTCGCCTACGAGCCTCCCGCCGGATAGAGCCCAGAGATGAGTCGCTCGTTCGTCGCCGGCGGTGCCGGTTTCATCGGCAGCCACATCGTCCACGAGCTGCTGCGTCGCCCCGACGAGCAAGTGATCGTTTTCGACAACCTCTCCTCGGGTGATAGATCGCATCTGGCCGATCTGCTCGACGACGAGCGACTGACGCTGGTTGTCGGCGATCTGCAATCCATCGATGAGGTCACAGCCACGATGCGCGGTTGCGATCACGTGTATCACTTTGCGGCGAACCCGGACATTTCGCGCGCCGTGAGCGAACCCACAATCGACTTCTGGCAGGGCACCTATCTCACCAACAACGTCATCGACGCGATGCGTGTCAATCAGGTTCCGCGCATAACCTATGCATCTGGCTCCGGCGTCTACGGCGACCGACGCGACGAAGTCCTCGACGAGGACTTTGGGCCGCTAGTGCCTGTGTCGACATACGGGGCGAGCAAGCTCGCCTGCGAGGCGCTGCTGGCGTCCTATGCCCACATGTTCGGGATCGACGCCGTCGCCTTCCGCTTCGCCAACGTCGTGGGGCCGGGACAGACGCACGGCGTCACCTACGACTTCGTGCGCTACCTCGGCGAGGACCCCACCCAGCTGCGCATCCTCGGCGACGGTACACAGAGCAAGTCATACATTCACGTGGACGACGTGGTTGCCGCGATGCTCCTGCTTTCCGACAGCGGCTGGTCGGGGTTTGACGTCTACAACGCCGGCACGGGCGACTATGTGACCGTCACCGAGATCGCCGACTTGGTGGTCGAACGCATGGGGCTGAAGGGAGTCGAGTATCGGTACACGGGTGGTGACCGTGGCTGGAAGGGCGACGTTCCGATCGTCCGCTTTAGCAGCGACAAGCTGGAAGCACGAGGTTGGCGGCACTCCCGCGGTTCGCGGGAGGCATTGATCGACTCCATCGATTCCAACATTCGTGAGGCTGGGCGGGAGCTACGCAGCGATGAGCAGTAAGCAATCGCTTCAGCAGAAGCGAAGCCATGCGATTTTCCGCGTGACGTGATTGAGTCCTCCGCAGCGAGCGAGCGCCCGCCCTTGCGGGTCCTCGTGGTCGGGCACGGGCTGATCGGACGCCAGCGCGCCGCCGCGTTGAGAGCGCTGCCAAGCGCCACTGTGGCGGGTACGGTGGACCCGGCCGCAACAGATCTCTCGGCGCACAGCGACGCGCCCCACTACCTCGATGTCGGTGCCGTTCCTCCCGAGCTCTACGACGCAGCGATCGTCGCAGTCCCGCATCACCACGCGGCGAAGCTCGCGGAAGCCGTGCTGAGCGCCGGACGCCCCGTGTTGATAGAGAAGCCGCTGGGCATCACCGCGGATGAAGCAGTGCGTGTGCAGCAGCTCGCAGACGGGCTGCGCCATCCCAGCTTCGTGGGCTACAACTACCGCTTCCTCCCAGCGATCAGCGCAATGCTCGAGCTGGCGCACTCGGGCAGGCTCGGTAGGCTCCGGAACCTCGACCTGCTCCTCGGACACGGCGGACACCCAGACTCCGACAAGGGGTGGAAGCTGGACCCACAGCAGGCCGGCGGCGGCGTGCTGCTCGATCCCGGCGTGCACCTACTCGACCTGCTCCTCGCGATAGCGCCGAACGTCGAGTGCACAGACATCCAAGCCACCCGGGGCTTTTGGAGAACTGGAATCGAGGAGGACGTGATCGCGACGTTCCGCGACGACGCGTTGCTGGCGACCGTACGCAGCTCGCACATCCGCTGGGTGAACACGTTCAGAGTGGAGCTCATCGGAGAGGACGGCTACGCGCTCGCCGAAGGACGGGGCGGCACCTACGGATCGATGTCGCTCCGCGTCGGCAGCAGGTGGGCATGGAACGCCCCGGGCGCCGCGAGCCAGCGTGAGACGGAGAGCAGGCAGGACTTCGGCGCCCAGAACATCAGTCTGAGCGACGAGCTGACGTGCGTCGTGGACGCCTGGCTCGGCGATCAGCGCTCCGGCCCAGTGCACCCTGCCACGATGGCGGAGGCTCGCGCGGTCACTGAGCTGTGCGATCGCCTGTACCGGCGCTTGGCAGGAGCTGGGACTCCGTGAGCCGTTCATGGCTGCGATCCGTTTCACTCAAGGCAGCTGCGTGTGCCGCCGCACCGCCGGCCCTACGATGAGAGTGTGAGACGTCCTCAGCACCCACCCGTTCTCCAGCGCGGCTTCCAGGCTTGGCGCACCCTCCGATCGCCGAGCTCTGGATTGCGTGGTCAGGGCATGCGGTTTGCGATTGCAGGCGGCACAGTCGCCGTGTTGTACGTGGGCTTCACCACGATACTGGCGAGCGTCGTGGGCCTGCCTTTCCAGGCAGCACTGGCGATCGGCCTATGTGGTGCCCTGGTCGTTCACTTCACGCTCCAGCGACTGTTCGTATGGAGCCATCATGACGACTTCGCGCTACCCCTGCACCATCAACTGGGCCGTTACATCTTCGTCACCCTTTGCCAGTACGCAGTCACCGCCGCATCGACTGCGATCCTGCCGGCCGCGCTCGGCCTGTCAACAGAGTTCGTATACCTGGCGACCGTGGTGATCGTGATCGGCACAAACTTCGTTGTCTTCAGGCACGGGATCTTCCACGCCCGCCAGCCGGTCGACGCGCCTCGGTGAGCTAGGCGTCTGGAGGCCCGGTCGCGGCGGGCTCAACTAGGGTTAGGCGCGACGTGCACGCCCGCGAGAGCTCCCACGCACCTCTACCGCTGGCTGTAGCCGGCACCGGTCGCAGGCCTCCGGACCCCAGAACGGTCGCGCTCGTACTGTTGCGCCTCGCGCTGCTTGGCTGTGCGGCGATCACGGCGGCGCTACTGCTGCGCTCGTTGATCTGGAACGGTTGGTGGGGGCATACGAGCACGCCGGGAACCAACGAGTTCGCCGACCTGCCCACGCCATCGACGTTCCTGTGGATCCTGATCCCGCTCGCCGGAGTGCTGCTGCTCGTGCATCCGGCGCAGCGCGCGCTCGGGCGCCTCGGCGTGCCGTGGCGCTCGCTCGCGTTGGTCTGCGTGCTTACTGCGTCGTTCGTCGCGGTGCTGCTCGTCTCGTCCCTATACGCACGGTTCACGCAGGGACTATTCCTGGCGCTCGCCGCGATCGGCACCGGCGGCTTCCTGCTCGCAGCCTACGCTCCGCATCTGCTGCGCGGGGTTAAGAGCGGCACCGTTCTCGAGGGGCGCTACGCGAAATGGGCTCCGCGTCTGGGGATGGCCGGCGTGTTCGCCGTGTTCTTCGGGCCGACCACGCAATTCCCCGACGTCTGGGACCGCGTCGGCGAGGAGGGCAGCTTTGCGATGCAGAATGCGATCCTGTTCCGCGCCTTTCCGCCGCCCGATTTCTCCGTGCCGGGCAAGCCGCTGATCTACCACTACGGCTACGACGCGGCGGTGTCGGCGTTCGCCCTGATCACCCGGTTTCCGCTCGACGCGGCGTCGAACGCCGTATCGCTGCTCGCGCTCATCTGGCTGATGGTCCTGGCACGCCAGCTCGCGTCGTTCCTCGGCGCCGGCGCAGTCGGGCAGACGGTGAGCGCCATCGCAGTTGCGCTGTTCGGCGGCCTGCCCTTCTACGTCGGCATCCAGGCGACGCTCGGGTGGTGGAAATGGCTACCCGGCTGCAAGCTCGCAAACTGCGAGGGGTTCGTCCGTGTCAATCCGCCGACCGGCAGCTACCTCTTCCAGCGCGAGTGGCCGCTCGGTTTGCCGCTGCTGATCGCGATCGTGGTTCTATTCGTTGCCGCGTCGCGGCAGCCGCCGATGACGAGGTTGGCTGCGGCACGGCTCGCGGCGGTCGGCGGCGTCCTGCTCGGCGCCTTGAGCATCGTGAACATCGCCACCTTCGGCCTGAGCGGCCTTGCGCTCGGCGCGGCCGTCGGATGCGTGCTGTTCATCGGCCGCGCCTCGCCATCAAGCCGCCTTCTCGCGGGCGCATACCTAGCCGCCGGCGCCGTGGCCGTGCCGATTGCCCTCGCACTCGGAGGTTTCACGCGAATCCTCTTCGCCTCTCCTGTGAACGGGTTTGCCTTCGGCCTGTTCGGCATGACGGGCAACGCGAGCTACTTCGTGTCCACGCTGATCCTGTCGTGCGGGGTGACGGTCCTACTGGCGCCGTTCGTGTTCGGACGGTCCTGGCCGCATTCCGCCTTTCCCGCCGCGATCACCGCGATCGGCCTGGGGATCCCGCTGATCGGCTACTACACCGCGAGCGTCGACGTCTTCAAGTTCTGGGTGCCACCAGTGGCGATCGTCGGGCTCTTCGCCGGGATCACGCTTGATCGTGCCATCAGGGACAGACGTCGTGCTGCCATCCCGCTAGCTGGGGCCGTCGTGATCGGCTGCGCTGCGAGCCTGTTCTTCTTCTCCACGCTCGACCGCGACAGCTACAAGAACCTGCAGCGCCCAGCTGGCTTCACGACCCCCGCGAGCCCGCCGATGCTCATAAGTGAGCTCGCCAAGCGCGTCCTACCGAACGGTCAGAGCATCGCCTGCTCCCCGGAGCTCGTCAACTACTGCGGGACGTACGGCGGCTTCCCCGAGCTCGCACCGAACGTCGTCACAACGGTAGAGGGGCTGTATGTCAACCGCCTCAAGGAGCAGGGGATCCTCGAGGTCACGCTCCCCGCCAACGTCCACGTACTCGGACGCTACGGCGTCACGATGATCATCGCCGGCCCCGAATCGACGTCGTGGAACCCGCGCCTGGCCACCTGGCTCAGGGAGAAAGAGCTCAGCATCGTTGGCACTTACCAGGGCTACGATCTTTTCCAGATCGTCGCCCCCAGCTGACCGCACGTCACCAGCTGGCACGGTGCGCGAGGGAGCTCAGGCGATCACGTGAGGCGGTGCCTCGCCCGCCACAGCCATCCGCCGGCTCGTGGCGACGCCCTCGAAGAAGCGCTCGAGCGCGTCGATGCGCAGCTCCCAGGCATAGTCGCGCGCCGTTTCGATCCCCGCTCGGCCGAGTTGGTCGCGCAGCTCGCGATCGCCGAGCAGCCGCGCGAGCGCTGTGCTCACCGCGGCCGTGTTCGGCTCTGGCATCAGGCAGTTGACCTCGTCGCGGCAGAAGTCGCGGTTGCCGTGGGCATCGGTGCACACCACCGCCGCGCCCGTGGCCATCGCCTCAAGCGGCGGTAGCGCGAAGCCCTCGTGCACGGAGGTCTGCACGAACACCGTCGCTTCGCAGAACAGCTCGTTGACGCGCTCGTCGTCCGGCGACTCGACGTAGCGCACCCCCGCTGCAGCGGCCATCCCGTCACCCTGCACCAGCTCCGGCTCGACGCCGAACAGGCACAGCTCCGGTCGCTCGCCATCACCCACGGGGCGGAGCGCCTTCCACGCAGCGACTGTGAGCGGCAGGTTCTTCAGCGGGTTGGCACGACCGAGCGCCAGCACCATGTCGGGGCGGCGCGTGACATCTGCGCGTGGGCGGAACGTCTGCAGGTCGATCCCAGGCGCGATCAGCTCGGCGTCGAGGCCGAGCTCTCGCAGCCGCTCGCGGTTCCACGACGAGATCGTCATGTAACGGAACTCCGGCCGGTAGGAGTCGAGCACGGCATGGCGCGCGTGCTCGTGATCGGGGTAGTAGGAGGTCTCGATGTCCTGCACGAAGTAGACGGGCAGGCCTCTGAGGATGCTCGCGCGCCACACCGGATCGGCAGTCATCCACCACGTCGCCACCTTGATCGCGTCGAGCTCCGCGAGCGCGCCCGCCAGGGCGTCGTAGTCCTCGAAGCTATGGACAGGCACGTGCAGCGGGAACCAGTCCGGTGGCCCGTCGAGGCTATATAGCGACACATCGTGGCCGCGCTCGGCAAGTCGGTTGAGGTGCTCGAAGATGTCGCGGTGACCCCCGCCGACTCCCGTCCCCTCCGTCACGTAGGCGATGCGTAAGCGCGGCTCTCGTGCGGCCGCCCCGTCGAGCACCGTTGAGCGCTCGTCGAACAGGCGCGACCAGCGCTGCCAGAACTCGCGCTGGGAGTCGCGCTCGCGCTCGCCCACTGCGGTCCCTCGCGTCAACGACTCGTGGTGCACCAGCTGCGCGGCGGGAAAGTACAGCACTCCGAACCCGGCCTCCCAGGCGCGCAGGCACCAATCCACGTCCTCGTATGCCATCCCATAGCGCTCATCGAGCAGGCCGATCCGCTCGATCACCTGCCGGCGCACGTACATGCAGGCGCCGGTCACCGCGAGCGACGCGCTGGCGCGTCCGGCCGGGCCCCAATCGCTCGGCTTGAAGCGGTAGCGGTGGTCGAACCACTCCGGCTGGTCACGGTTTCGCACGATGCCGCCGAACTGGATGCGTCCGTCGGGGTACTGCAGTTGCGCGCCGACGATGCCGGCGTAGGGGTAGCGGTGTGTGGCGTACTGCAGGCACTCGAGCCATCTCGGCAGCGCCTCGACGTCCGAGTTCAGTACGACGACGTCCCGTCCTGGATCGCTCGCGCGCAGGCCGCGATTGACGTTGGCGGCGAAGCCGGCGTTGCGCTCACCCTCGATCACGACATCGATTCCGTCGATCGCGTGCAGCGCCGCCAGATGCTCGCGTCCGCTGGCGTCGTCGCAGACGATCACGCGCGCCATACCGGGCCGCACGGTCTTGCGGATGCTGCCCACGAGCTTGCTCACGCGCTTGGCGTCTCGGTAGCTCGGGACGACCACGTCGACGGGACGGCCGTGCTCGCGGTACCACGCGACGGCGTTGCGCAGTTCCTGGTCGCGCGCGTGGGTGCGTAGTCGCATCCGTCGCTGGAGCGGCGTGAAGCGCAGCGGCAGCGTCAGCGCCCTGAACAGCAGCGTGCGCAGGCCGAAGTACTTGTAGGTCAGGTAGATCCGTCGGCGCAGCGCCGAGAATGGTCCCTGTGGTTTTCCCTCGATCGGGCTAGTGCTCATCGGGCAAGGTGGAATCGTCCGGGGGATAGTCGGGTGCTGCTGCGGGCTCGCCGCCGTCCGCGAGCGGCGCGAAGCCAGGGCGGCCCTCGAGCGACAGGCGGCCCCTGACGGCGGCGGGCAGCGCATTGGCATGGGAGCCGAGCAGCATGCCCACCAGGCGCACGACATTGTGACGGGCGAGCGCGATCAGTGCCGTCCAGCGCTCGCCTCGCGGCATGGGCCTGCGCTCGAGCTCACGGTTAGCCTGGGCGAGCTCGCCCCGCAGGCGCTGCGCCAGGCGCAGTGGCGTCGCCGGCTCGTGCCAGCCGTAGACCTCGAGCAGTCCGCGCCACTCGTCGAAGCAGCGTCGCAGCTCCTGGCCGGCGCTGTAGTCGTGCGAGTGGATGACGGCCGCACCGGGGATGTAGACCTTCGCGAAGCCCGCTCGGAGCATGTCGAGTGCCAGCGCACGGTCCTCCGCATAGGCGACGTCGCGGAAGGGCACCCGCACCCACGCCTCGCGCGCGATGCAGGCGTTGGCGTCGGTGAAGAATCCCCGAGGCCCCACCAGCCTTACAGCAGCTGCGGTGCGCTCGTCAGCGGCCAAGCGATCGATGCGCGGCGCGCCCCCAGGCGACAGCGAGGCGAACCAGCGTTCGAGTTCCAGACGAACGGCAAGCGACGCGCTCGCGCGAGGCCGGTAGGGACCGTAGACGAGGGCCGTGTCGGGAGCGAGCTCGAAGCCCTCCAGCAGTCGCTGCAGCCAGTCCTCCGAGGCGGGCTCGGCGTCCTGGGTGAGCAACGCGACGTGGCTCGTGCGGGCCTCTGCCATCAGCAGGTTGCGCGCCCGCCCGTGCGCGAACTCCGCGGCGGGCATCTGCAGCACACGGGCGCCGTGCTCGCGGGCCAGCTCGAGCGAGCCGTCGCTCGAGCCCGAGTCGCACACAAGCAGCTCATGCGACACGCTCTGGCGGCTCAGCGCCTCGAGCACGCCCGCAAGCAGCGGCCCACCGTCGCGCACCGGAATCGCCACCGTCACCTCTGGCGCAAGAGTCACGTGTAGAACCTCGTCAACGCGAGCAGCTGCGAGGCGTAGCTGAGCGCCATCATCGCCGTCGCCACGCCCGTTCCCACGAACAACATGCGACGCCTGCCAAAGGCGTGCAGGGCACCGACGACGAGCAGCGCGAGCGGGGCGATCGCCGGGAAGGCGTAGCGGCCGAACTCAGCGATCGCCGGTCGTATGCCCGGGGTGTAGTAGGCGGCCTCGAAGCCGGCGATCACCGCCACCGGCATCAGCACCACGGCCAGCGCTTCCATCCAGTGCGCGCGCAGCCATGTCCACTCGCGTCGCGCCGCCCATACCGCGAGCGGGACTGTGACGATCATCGCGATGAAGATCACCTCGTAGACCCAGTGTGGGAACAGAACGTCATACCAGCCGAACGCGCCCCAGCCGCGTTCCACGGAGATCACGAAGTAGGGGTTGCTGACGGGGAAATGCGGCGTCATGAACGGCAGTCGCGGCAGCAGCGCCTGCCACAGGTAGGAGAGATAGTCGGGGATGTGGTGGAACGCTTCGGAGACCGCGTTGGCGTTGCTCGAGATCGTCGAGGCGCCCGTGCTGGCGGAGGGCGGCTGCACGAGGCTCAAGACGTGCGCCGAGAGCTCGCCCATCGCGAGCGCGCCGAGCGCCAGCGCCGCCCAGCCGGCCAGCGCGCGGCGGCTGTGGTAGCGCCACAGCGCGCCCACGAACACCAGCGCCGCGACCGGATACAGGGAGAGACCGGTGCCCTTGACGATCGGCAGCGCGACCAGCACGACGCCGGTGAGCGCTCCCCACGGGATCGTGATCCCTCGTCGCAGCAGCCGGATCAGCAGCAGCTCAAGCGCAGCCGCGGCGGCGTTGACGCCGACGTCATTGTTGACGGCCCCCGAGATGAACCCGTACATCGGCTCATAGGCGACCAGCAGGGCTGCGAGTGCGCACAGCCACGGTCGCCGCGGCGCCAGCTCGCGCGCGAGCAGGAATGTGAACAGCGCCACCAGCGCGCCGATCAACGCCGAGGCGAACCGCATCAGCGTCAGCTGCGAGAAGATCGAGGCGCCGCTCGTCGCCAGATAGGCGGGCGCGAGCGCGAGGTAGTAGATCGGACCGTGCTGCGCCGAAGTGCTGTAGCCGCCGCC
The DNA here is from genome assembly GCA_963737025.1 of uncultured Solirubrobacteraceae bacterium. GTDB lineage: Bacteria > Actinomycetota > Thermoleophilia > Solirubrobacterales > Solirubrobacteraceae > Palsa-744. Next base: position 714,678 of record CAVTRA010000001.1, on the reverse strand, counting down.
ATTGCTCTCGGGCGGCTTCTCCTTCGCCGCCTGCTGAGCGTATTCGCGCTGCTGTAGCGCCAGCCACGGCGGACGGCTGTCGCCGACCTGGTGATCGGTGACGAAGTCCATGTCTTCGAGCGCGAGTGCCTCCTCGCTCGACCAGCGCGGCAGCGTCGAGGTGCGTTCGTGACTTGGACCTTCGCCGCGTTCGACCACCGATTGCACGTAGGCGAAGTGGTCGACCTCGTCGGGAGCCTGGAACGCGGGCGTGATCAGCGCCCAGCAGAGCGCGTTGACGGCGGCGATCGCGAACAGCCAGGCGCCGAGGCGCCGCGCGCGCCCTGCGGAGGCAAGCGCGAGACAACGCAGCGCCGCCAGCGCCGTCGCCGGCAGCACCAGGAACAGCAGCAGCGGGTAGGTCCAGGCCCCCACCAGGCCGGGACGAAAGCGTGCTGCGCGGGCGAAGATCGTGCCCGCCTGCGCGATATAGCTACGTTCCTCGCCGCTGCTGCGCAGGTACCAGATCGCGAGCCGCGCTGGAATCGGCGTCCCTCCCGAGCTCACCGGGTTGTTGGGGAGAGCCGTCAGCGCCGTGCCTCCCCAGGTGACGGGCCCGGCGGCGGTCACGCACAGCGACGCCGGTCTGCTTTCCGGTGAGGCGGGGGTGAGCGGTATGCGGAAGTCGGCGCCGCTGGCTCGGTCGACCGGCACGCTCATCGGCGCCAGTTGTGAGGAGATCGTGCGGCCGCCCACGCTCAGCGCCATCTGCAGGGGCGGTCGCTGCCGCGTCGGCGAGAGCACGCTGAGGCGCACGTCTCCGGTACCTGCGGGCAGCTGCAGGTCGGGCACGCACACCGGCACACCGGGCGCTACCGGCACGGTGTAGCTGAGGTCCTCGACGCTGTCCGTGCCGGTGTAGTACGGCTGCGGGCGAAGGCAATAGAAGCTGATCAGGAGCGCCAGCGGCACCAAGCAGGTCGCGGCCGTCAGCCATACGCGGCGATCACCGGCGAACAGCATCGCCGGCACCCGTCGCAGAGATCTCACATTCAGCGCCGGCGCAACCCGAGGATCGACAGCAGGAACGAGGAGAAGAAGATCTGCATGCCGACGACGATCACCGACGCCGCCACCACGGCGAGGCGTTCGTCGGAGAGCGAGCCAAAGCCGTGAGAGATCCACGTAGCGAGGATGAAGCCGCCGAGCGCGACACCCACGAGCACGAACACGCCACCGAGCAGCAGCCCATGCTCGAGCCGGAAGCGCGCGCGCATGCGATCGAACCATGGGTCACGCTCGCCCATGAAGTAGGTGCCGTAGGCGTGGGCGCACAGCCCGAGCGCCACGATCTGCGTGCCGACGATCATCAACAGCGCCCCGCCGATGATCGCGTGCAATCCCCAGGCGCGGCCGAACAGCTCCAGCCCAGACTCCACCAGCACGAGGAACAGCCCACCGATCCCGGCCAGCACGGCGCCGGGCAGGATGAACAGGTAGTTGGGGCTGTGCACGAGCAGGAAGCGCAGGTGCCGCCAGCCGTCGCGGAAGCTCGAGAGCTTGCTCTCACCCCCACGAGGGTGATATTCGATCGGGAACTCAGCGATCCGCAGTTTCTCCTTGGAGGCCCTGATCACCATCTCGGACGCGAACTCCATGCCGGTCGTGCGCAGGTCCAGGCGGGGCAGCACGTCGCGGCGCAGCGCGCGCATGCCGCAGTGCGCGTCGTTGATGCCGGTCCGGAACAAGAGATTCAGCAGTCCCGTCAGGATCGGGTTGCCGATGTAGCGGTGCAGCCACGGCATCGCGCCCGGCTGGATGTTGTCCATGCGGTCACCCATGACGAGCTCCGCGCCTGCGTCGAGCTCGGCGACGAAGCGGGGGATCTCGTTGAAGTCGTATGTGAGGTCAGCGTCGGCCATCACGATGTAGCGGCCCCGAGACGCCTCGAATCCGGCGAGGTAGGCGCTGCCGTAGCCGCGCCGCTGCTCGACCACGACACGCGCGCCGGCGCGTTCCGCCATCTGCGCCGAGTCATCCTCGGAGTTGTTGTCTGCGACCACCACCTCCCCCGCCACGCCCATGCGCGCGATCGCCTCCAGGGCGGCGCTCACGCAGGACTCGATGTTCTCGGCCTCGTTCAGGCACGGGATCACCACGGATACGAGGGGCGCCTCGTCCTCGGATCCGGACGTGGAAGGAAGGTCGCTTGTCGGGGCGATTGTGCTCATAGGCTGATGGTCGCCGGAGCGCCGATTCGAGAGGTCGGGCGGCCGACACTGCGTTTATAACGCCTGGCAGGGCGGAAAGTGGCGCACGCAGCCGGCCGCGCCGGTGAAATGGAATGCTAGCGGGATGCGCGTGTGCCTCGTATACGACTGCCTGTTCCCCCATACGGTCGGGGGTGCGGAGCGCTGGTATCGCAATCTCGCCGAGCGGCTCGCGGCCGACGGGCACGAGGTCACCTACCTGACCCTGCGCCAGTGGGATCGGGGAGAGCACGCCCAGATCGACGCGCGGGTGCGTGTCGTGACGGCCGGCCCACGCATGGCTTTGTATACCGATGACGGGCGGCGGCGGATCCTGCCGCCGCTCGTGTTCGGGCTGGGGGTGCTTGTTCACCTGCTGCGCCACGGCCGGCGCTACGACGTCGTGCATACGTGCGCATTCCCCTACTTCTCGCTGCTCGCGGCGGCGCTCGTTCGACCGCTGAAGAGCTTCGCGCTCGTGGTCGACTGGTTCGAGGTCTGGAGTCGCTCCTACTGGCGCGAATATCTCGGCCCGGCCGGCGGGCGGGTCGGCGAGCTCGTGCAGCGCCTGTGCGCGCTCGTGCCACAACGGGCGTTCTGCTTCTCCGAGCTCCACGCCGTGCGCCTGCATCGTGAGGGGTTGCGCGGCGCGGTCACGGTGCTGCGCGGCCTCTACGCCGGCAGCACCACGCCGGCCACGCCACGGGCTGGCGAGCCCGTGGTTCTCTTCGCCGCACGGCTGATACCAGAGAAGCAGGTGACGCTGGCGGTGGCCGCGATGGCGCTAGCCACGAAGCGGATCGAGGGGCTGCAAGGCGAGTTTCTCGGCGATGGGCCCGAGCGCTCCGCACTCGACGCCGCGATCTCCGCGCAGGGGCTGCAGGGCGTCGTCACCGCACGGGGCTTCACCGACGCCGACACTGTCGACGCGGAGATGCGCCGCGCGATGTGCATGCTCGTGACCTCGCGTCGCGAGGGCTACGGCCTGGTCGTGGTCGAGGCTGCGGCGCGGGGCACACCCAGCGTGGTCGTCGCCGGCGAGGACAACGCCGCGACGGAGTTGATCGACGAGGGAGTCAACGGCTTCGTCGCCGAGCGCTCAGATCCAGAGTCTGTCGCCGACGCGATCGTGCGCGTGCACGAAGCCGGGATCATGCTGCGGGAGAGCACCGCGCTGTGGTTTGCCGAGAACGCGGACTCGCTCTCGCTGGAGTCCTCGCTGCGCAGGGTGCTCGAGAGCTATTCCTCCGTGAGCTTCCCCCGCGCCTCGTAGCTCGTCAGAGCGGCGATGTCCTGAAGGTCCCTCTCGCGCCCTGCCGCCAGCTTCATTCTGATCAGGTCATCGAGGCCAACGAAGCGAAGCGACTGCCCACCAACCTCGGCGGTGGTCGCACGCGCGCGCATCTCGTCCCACGATCGCGCGCCCTTCAGCTCGGCCGCGTCGGTCCACACGTCGAGTCCGCCAGCCCGTGTAGCGAGACCAAAGTTGGCGCCGTCGCGTAGATGCGTCACATCCGTCGGATCGATACCGAGCAGATGCGCGTCAACTCCCTTCAAGCGGGCGCGCAGGTGCTTGAGAGCCGCGGCGAGGCGTTCGAGGTTGCGAGTATCTGGCGCGACGATCACGTCTACGTCCTGTGTGGTGCGGACGTGCCCATATGCCTGAACGGCGACGCCGCCGATGATCAGGTAGTCGACGTCGTGGCCGTTCAGCGCGCGAAAGACCTCGACCGGATCGCTTGGCGGGTCGTCCGTGGCGCTCGGCTCAAGTGGCCGATGCGGACGGCGCAGCTCGCTCACGGCTCGTCCAAGCGTGCAACACCCGCCAGCTCTCCCGCGAAGCGATTCCACGCCAGCGAGCGCTCGAGCCGCTCGCCCATCGTCTGCGCCATTGAGTCCGCGAGATGATCCGCGTCGAAGTCGCAGTCGATTCGTCGAACGTTCAGATCCAGCCGCTCGCCCATCGCGGCAAGCAGACGCTGAACCGTTTCTAGCGAGGAGGAGATCTCATCACGCTCCACCCGACTGATCGCGTTCTGCGATGTACCCGCGCGCAGAGCGAGTTGCGCCTGGGTAAGACCGTGGCGCTCACGCGTCGAGCGGACCAGCGCACCGATACTCATAGCAATAAATATACCAGATCAGGTGTATGTCGTCGGTCCCGATCGAGGCACCTATACGTGTTGCATCGCCCGCGCGTAGCTTTCGAGCGTCAGCCGCGCGGTCCGCTCCCACGTGAACCGCCGCACCTGAGCCGTGCCGAGCGCCCGCAACCGCGCGCGCAGGCTCTCGTCGCTGAGCACGCGCGAGATCGCCTCGGCGATCGCCGCCTCAGCGCGCGGATCGAACAGCACCGCCGCGTCGCCGGCAACCTCCGGCAACGAGGATGCGTTCGAGCAGGCGACAGGAACGCCCCTCGCCATCGCCTCGAGCACCGGCAGGCCGAAGCCCTCGTACAGCGACGGGAACACGAAGGCACGCGCTATCGACCAGAGGCCCTCCAGCTCCGCGCTTGACAGCCACGCCGGAAAGCGCACGTCGGCTGCGACCCCGAGCGCATCGGCACGCGCGCGCAACTCCAGCTCGTGGGCTGTCGGATAGCCGGGGATCACGAGCACCGGGCGCTGCTCGGGCACGATCCGTGCCAGCGCACCGATGAGCGCAAGCAGGTTCTTGTGGGGCCGCTTTGCCGACAGGCTCAGCACGACGGCGCGCTCGCCCAGCTCGAACTGTGCGCGGACGTCGCGCTCGGGCAACGGCTCGCTCCGGCGCACCGCCCCAAGCCCAAGGGGCACGACGTCGATCCGCTCCGGGCGAACGCCGAGCAACGTCACGAGGTCGTCGCGCGTGCTCCGTGAGTCCGCGATCACGCGGTCGGAGCGGCGGACCGCCCCCGGCACGAGCACGCGCATGCCCTTGTCGCGAAGGCCGGCGTGTGCCTCCGGGAAACGGGCGTAAATCAGATCGTGCACCGTCACCACCCGACGAAAGCGCCCCCACAGCGGCGCCGTGCTCGCGAGGCTGTGCACGAGATCCACGCCAGCGCGCGCCGCCAGTCGCGGCAGCAGCGCCTGCTCGCCGAGCACCCACTGCACGCGGTTGCGCGCGTGCACCGGCACGGTCACAGCTGGCAGCAGCTCGCCCCACGGGCCGTCGCCGGCGGCGGCCGCCTCGCGGTTGACGAACGCGGTGAAGCGCATGCCGGGCGGAGCCTCGGCGACGAGCGCCGGGATCAGCTCGCGCGCGGCGACCTCCATGCCGCCGGTCTCGCCCGGTACGAGGAAGATCAGGTTCAGGCCGACGTGGGTGGGCTTGCCGGAGTCCACGGGCGTGCAAGGTTATCCGCGAGGCCAGAGCCGCCTGCCGTTAGCATGGCCGCCCTGCCGCTCACAATCGACATCGTGATCCCGACCTCGGGGCGCTATGACCTCACGAGAGACTGCCTGTCGCATCTTGCGCGTCAGACCCACCCGCACACGGTGATCGTCTCCGACAACGGCGGCAGCGACGAGACCGCCGAGCGCGTTAGCCGCGAATGGCCCGCAGTCAGGCTGATCCGATCGGCGGACAGGCTGAGCTTCGCCGCCGCGTGCAACCGCGGCGCTGACGCCGGGGACGGCGAGGTGGTGGTCCTGCTGAACAACGACGTGTACTGCCGCCCGGACTGGCTCGAGCAGCTCGTCGCGCCGCTAGAGGCCGAGCCGCGGGCAGGCTCGGTCGCGTGCCTACTGGTGCAGCCCGGCGAAAAGGTGATCGACAGCGTCGGGCTGTGCGCCGACAGCACGCTCGCCGGCTTTCCGCGCCTGGCGGGCCTTCCGGTCGCCAGGGCCGCCGACGCGCGGCCTCGGCTGGCAGGGCCGGCAGGCGCCGCAGGGGCGTACCGGCGCACCGCATGGGCACAGGTGGGCGGCCTCGACGAGGCGATCTTCGCTTATGCGGAGGACCTGGATCTGGCGCTGCGCCTGCGCGGCGCTGGCTGGGATGCATCCATGGTGCCCGAGGCAGTGGGGACGCACCTCGGCTCGGCCACGCACGGACACCGCACGGCTTGGCAGCGACGCCACGCGGGCTTCGCGCGCGGCTATCTGCTGCGTCGCTACGGCGTCCTGCGAAGCCGTCAGGCGATACGAGCGCTCATCACCGAGGCGGCAGTCGTTGTCGGCGACGCGGTCCTCTCGCGCGACCTCGCGGCTCTGTCCGGACGAGTCGCCGGCTGGCGCTCTGCGCGCGGCCTCGCAGTTCGTAGCGCGCCAGCAGACGCGCTTGACCCGGAGATCGGCATGGGCGACTCGCTGGCGTTGCGCACGAGTATCTACGCGCGTCGCTGAGCTCAGACGCGCGCGGCGTGTAGCCTTCCCGACCTGTTCGGTCGAGACGCCGTGGCATAGTGCCCCCTCGATCGCCTTCGACGGAGGACCGTGTGACCAACCGCAAACCTGCACCACGCACCAGTCTGATCACGCGCACCACGTGCCGCATCTGCGGCTGCGAGCACCTCGCGCCCGTGCTGTCACTCGGTGACCAGCGCATCGCCGGGGCGTTCGCGGATCCGGGCGGCGATCAGCCTGTCGAGCGCGCGATCCCGCTCGAGCTGGTGCGCTGCGATATGACGCGCGACCAGGAAGCATGCGGGCTGATCCAGACGAAGCACACGGTCCCCGGCTCGATCCTGTACAGCTCCTACTGGTATCGCAGCGGCGTCAACCGCACGATGACCGAGAACCTCCACGGCATAGCGCGCGGCGTCGAAGCGATCGTGTCGCTGGAGTCGGGGGACCTGATCGTCGACATCGGCTGCAACGACGGAACGCTGCTGGACGGCTACCAGACGGAGGGGTTGCGGTATCTCGGCTTCGACCCCTCGGACGTTGCGCGCTACGCGATCGCAAAGGGCTACGACGTGGTCAACGACTTCTACTCGGCGCAGGCGCTGCAACGGCGTCGGCCCGACCAGAAGGCCAGGGCGATTACCAGCATCGCCATGTTCTACGACCTAGAGCACCCGCGAACGTTCGTTGCCGACATCGCCGAGGTACTCGCCGAGCGCGGCGTGTGGGTGATCGAGCTGCACTATCTGCCGATGATGCTCGAAGCCAACGCCTTCGACGCGATCGTCCACGAGCACCTCGAGTACTACTCGCTCGCAGTGATCGAGCGACTGATCGGCGAGGAGGGCCTCGAGGTCATCTCAGCCGAGCTCAACGACATCAACGGCGGTTCGATCCGGCTGTTCATAGGGCATGCCGGACAGCACACACGCACGGCCGAGCAACTCGAGGCACTGACGGCGCTACGCGTGAAGGAGTTCGAGCTGGCGCTCGACGCGCCGGAGCCATACGAGGCTTTCCGGCTGGGCGCGGAACGAGTCCGTGATGATCTCGTCGCGATGTGCAAGCAGCTGCACGGCGAAGGCAAGAAGCTCCACGTCTACGGCGCTTCGACGAAGGGCAACACGATTCTCCAGTACGCGGGGATCGACAGCAGCCTGATCGAGGCGGCCGCTGATCGCAATCCGGACAAGTGGGGCTCGGAGACGATCGGCACGAAGATCCCGATCATCAGCGAGGAGGACTCACGGGCGATGGAGCCGGACTACTACCTCGCCCTGCCCTGGCATTTCCTCGACGAGTTCCTCGAACGAGAGCAGGGGTTCCTGCAGGCCGGCGGGAAGTTCATCGTGCCGTTGCCAGAGGTGCGGGTCGTAGGCGCGTGAGGATCGGGCTGGTCGCCCGCTTCCTGGGAGAACCGATCGGCCTCGGCACCTACGCGGTCAACCTGCTGCGCGCCCTCGACAGCCGCGACGACCAGCACGAGTACTTCATCTACACGCCGACTTGGGCCGAGGTACCGCCTCTCGGGCCGCGCTTTCAGATTCGTCGCTCGCACGTCCCCCGGCGTTCGCGGGCGGCGCTCACTGCTTGGGACCTGACGCTGCCGGCGATCGCCGCTGCACGCGAGCCGGTCGACGTCGTCCACTATCTGCATACCGCCTTTCCGCCGTTCTCGCCGGGCTGCCCGGTGATCATCAACCTGCTGGACGCGATCCCATGGGTGGTGCCGGGATATCGATTGCCGCTGCCATACGACTGGCTCGATCGGCGTGCGGTAGGCCGCGCCGACCTCCTGCTGACGCTCTCCGAGAGCGCGCGCAGGGACATCGAGCGCGTGCTTGGCATCTCGAGCGCGAAGATCCGTGTGATCCCCCTCGGTGGCCCGCCGCTGGACCCTGAGCCATCGTCCAAGGAGCCGTACTTCCTGTTCGTCGGCGGCACCGAGAAACGCAAGAACCTCGGCGCAGTGCTGGAGGCGTTCGCGTCACTCGACGGCTTTCAGCTGCGCGTGGTCGGCGCACACACCGCTTCGCCCGTCCACGACGCGCGGCGCGAGCAGCGCGGCGTGCAGTGGCTCGGCTATGTGAGTGAGGAGGAGCTCATCGAGCTGTACCGGCACGCGACCGCACTCGTCTTTCCAAGCCACTATGAGGGGTTCGGGCTGCCCGTGCTCGAGGCGATGGCGCGCCGCACGCCGGTGATCACCTCCACCAGCTCGTCGCTTCCGGAGGTCGCGCGCGGCGCGGCGCTACTGGTCGATCCCGACGACGTCGACGGGTTGCGCGATGCGGTGCGGCGGCTAGGCGCGGAGCCGGGCTTGCGAGAAGAGCTGGTCGGCCGCGGCGTGGAGGTCGTGTCCAGCTTCAGCTGGGATGAGACGGCGCGCGCGACGGTCGCCGCCTACGAGGAGTTCGCTCCGACGCGATGAGGTGAGCTGCTCAGCGGCGTGTCCCGATTCGCGCGCCGCTCCGCCTGTAAAGCGCGGCTCGAATCGTGCTGATGTCCGGTATCAGATGGCGCATGCTGCGGGCGCTGGCCAGATCCCACTCCAGCTCGCCGAACAGCGAGTCGCGGGAGCGCGCGATCGTGACCGGGGCATGCAGATCCTCGTCACGGGGATCCGTCGATGCGACGATGAGCCCGTCGCCGCTGCATGACTCCTGCACCGAATGCTCGGCGATGATCTGCACGCCGGCCTCCTGCAACAGCTGCAGACAACGCTGATGGGTCAGCGGGTCACGCGAGATCTTGTAATGGTGAGTCGAGACGACCAAAAAGCGAATGCGGCCTTCGGCCAGCGCGCGAGCGGCTCCGTGAAGCGCATCGACCTCGGCTCCCTGCACGTCGCACACGAGTAGGTCGATCCGCTCGATTGCGCACTCGCGCATCAGCCCATCGATGCTGACCACCCGGTTCTTGTGGCGAAGGCCATCGCTCTCCCAGATCAGCGTGGCGGTCGTGTCGTGCTCGCTCCCGACCGCAGCGTGCAGGGTGGCGCTCGCCTCGACGCCATTGAGCTCCAGGTTTCGTTGGCCGACCGCCAGGTTCTCCGCATCCGGCTCCACCAGTATGAGACGAGCGGCGGGGATCGCGTGCTTGGCCCACAGCGAGTAATAAGCCCAGAAGCTGCCCAGCTCCACCACCGTCGGCTCCGGCGTGTCGGACACCAGACGCTGCAGCACCGTATGAAATGCCAGCTCCTCCTGTGGCTCGTGGTGCCCGCGCAGCCGCCGGATGATCTCGGTCATCCACGCGCCCCCGTAGCAGGCCTCGCGCACGACGATGCCGTTGTGCATCACCTGGACCGAAACGCCGTCGCGTTTGGTCACGTCCCCGGCATCGGGGACCTTGGGAATCACATCGGTGTCGCGCACGGCGACGGTCCGATCTATCCGCCGCTGGTCGTCCTCCGAGAAGGTGCTCACTGGCGGTCGATCCTAGCGGCCGCGGCTCAATCGGCGTTAGCCAAGGCGCCTGCGCCTGAACACCGCCTCGTGGATCTCGGCGGGGATGATCCCGAGCGCCAACAGAGCCGCGATGTACAGCGCCAATCCGAGCACGGCCGAGACGACCGAGCTGAGGTCCAAGGCGAGCGCGGCGGCACCGGCAGCCAGAGTCGCCGCTACGGCCCGCAGCACGTAGCCGGGGGCAAGCCGCAACTCGGGCCGCTTGTGCGACAGCGACAGCTCGTAGCCTAGGGCCAGCGTCAGCTCGGCCGCGACCAGGGCGATGGCGGCTCCTTTCGCCCCGTATGCGCTGATCAGCGGCACTCCGGCACCGACCACGACGGCAAGCGCGATCGCGGTCGACACCAGCATCGCGCGCAGCCGGTCGAGTGAGAGCAGAGCGTATCCTCGCGCAGCGATGACGTAGGTGCCGAGGAGGGCCAGCGCCAGGATGCGCAGGACTTCCACCGAGTGCCCGTAGCCCGGCCCGGCGACGACCCGGATCGCAAAGCCGGCGCCGAGGAACAGTGAGAGGGCCAAGCCGCAGCCGGCGAGCACCATCGTCTCGACGAGCCTTCGCGTGGCGTAGTTGAAGCGTTCCGTGTCGTCGCGCGCGGCGCGGGCGAGGAGTGGCAGGGCAGAGGAGACGAGCAGCGAGGGGAGCGTGGTGAGTGCCAGCAGCACCCGGAACGACACGCCGAAATATCCGGTCTGCGTGGGGCTGGACAGCAGCGACGTCATGACCTGAGCTATCTGGAAGTACACGACCGACAGCACGACCGCGGCCGAGTACGGCAGGATGCGGCCGACCATTCGACGCCACTCGCGGGTGTCGAGCGAGGGCATCAGGCGCGAGTCGTGCCCGCCGACCACAGCAGTTGCCACCAACACCGGGATTACCACCGGGATCTGCAGCGCAAAGAACGGGAGCAGCCCCGCGCCGGCAAGCGCCAGCAGCACCGCCTCGATCGCCACCCCCACCTGCAGGGCGAGCTGCAGTCCCGACACCCACCCCAGCCGCAGGCCGACCTGCAGCGGGATCGCGGTTCCGTCCTGCGTGACCAGGAAGACCATGCCGAAGCCGGCGATGACCGTGCCGAGCACCATCACTTCGGGGTAGCCGACCAGCAGGCCGAACAGCACGGCGAGCACCAGGCCGCTCGACGCGAGCGCGATCCGAATGCCGAGCAGGTTGCGCAAGAAGAGGTGGCGCTCGGATCTCTGTCGCGTGGAGTATTCGCGCACGGCATACCCCGTGAGCCCGAGGTCGCTGACCGTCGCGACGATCGACAGCAGCGCGGTGACCGTCAGGAAGTGCCCGGTGTCGATCACGCCGAGGTGCCGGATGACAACGGCACTGGAGGCCAGTGTCGCCAGCGCGCCGAGGACGTAGCCGCCGAGCCGCAGGGCGCTTCCGCGGATGACGCTGGGGCCGGCCTCGGCGGTGTCGAGGATGTCCATTGGAACGCCCTGCGGCAGATCGGCCAGCGGCGGATCGCTATCGCCTGGGAGCGTCGATACCATGCCGGACAGAGGATATTGGTCCCCCGGCGCCCTGCCGCAGCGCGAAAATCGCCGCCCGGGCATTGGTAGGCCCGCCGACTGTCGCCAATGCACATCGCGCTCGTCAACAATCACGTCGGCGGAAAGGCCGGCGGCGGCGGCGGGGTGCGGCTGATGCTCGAGCTCGGAGCCGGGCTCGTGGGGCGCGGGCACCGTGTGACCGTCGCGTGTCACGACTTCCTCGAGGGCAGTGAGTTCTCCTATGCGGCGGATCGGCTCGAGATCCGATCCGTCAGGCGCGGCCCCTTCGAGCTGCCCGCCGGCAACGCCGCGCTGGCGCGTCGCTTCTGGCTTGACATGCCGAAGGTCGCTCGGCTCGTCCCCGCCGACGTGGACGTCATCAACGCGCACGACTGGCTCGGTCTGCGACCGGGGCGCATCGCCGCCGGGCGGCTGTCGGTGCCGTTGGTGTGGACCCGCAACAACGAATCGCTGTGGGAGCGCGCGGTCGTGCCACAGATGACGATCACGGGCGCACGCTCGCCGCTGAGCCGGGCGGTGGTGGCGGCGACGACGTGGCCGGACCTGCTCGACGCGCGCCGCGCGAGCGCGATCGCGGTGCTCAGCGCGCAGCAGGTCGACATGGTCCGTCGCAGCTACGGCAAGGATTCCCAGGTCGTGCCGATCGGGCCCCCGGCACACTTCTTCGACCCACCAGAGCGCGCCGCCGCCCGCGCCAGACTCGGCGTCGGCGACGACGTCTTCCTGGTCGTGGGCATGGGCACGCTCGTCGAGCACCGGCGCTTCGAGGACCTCATCGAAGCCATGTCGTTGCTGCGGGACGATCCGTCGATCCACGCGCTGATCGCCGGCTCAGACCACGAAGACCCCGCCTACGCGGATCGGCTCGCCGCTCAGATCACCGCTCGCGAGGTGGCTGACCGGGTGACGCTGCCGCGCCGCTCGCTGTCCGACGCGGAGCTCAAGGACACCTACGCCGCAGCCGACGTCTTCGTGATTCTCACCCAGCGCTATGCGTGGGGTCTCGCGCCGCTCGAGGCGATCGCCTCGGGAACGCCGGTGATCCTCACGCCTGGCGCGGGTGTCTATGACGTTCTCGCTGGGCGCCCGGGGGTGCAGGTGGTCCCGGCGGAGGATCCGCGCGCGACGGCGGACGCGATCCGACGCTGGCGCTCGGGCGAAGGTAGGAATGGTCTTGAGACGACTCGCACGTGGCTGCGCAAGGATCTCGCGCTCGACTCATACGTCGCGCGGATGGAGCAGATCTACGAGGCTGCGCTCGGCACGGACCCGCCAGAGCATGTCAGCTCTCAGTGACTCAGCCACCCACCCTGCCCCCCCCCCCCCCCCCCTCCCCCCGCCGCGCGCGCCCGCGCGCTCCTGCGCCTGCTCCCCCGCTACACTGCCTCTCCCCCCCCCTGACGCGCACCACGTGCCCTACTCCCGCGCGCCGCGACCTCGCCCACAGCGTACGCGCCCGCTCCTCGAGCACTCGCATCGCGCAGACTCAGCTCCTGCGTGCGCCTCATCATCTCAGCTCCCTCGCGCCGCGGATTCAGCGCCACACAGCCGGCCACTCCCATCTAACTCGGCCCCCAACCCACAATCACCCGAGATCATCTCAAGCCCCCACTTGCGCAAATAATCACCTCACCCATCAAATCATTATAAAATCCCACTCTTTCCCGCTCCACCGCGTCACTCAGCACTACCTAACTCCACTCTAACATCACAACCTCTTATCTCCCCACAATACTCCTACAACACCATCACCACCCCCTCACATCACTCACGCACACTAAACACCCCTACCTATCTACATTCTCATCCCCTACCTTCCCCACACTACATCCTTACACGCTTAATCTCACCTCCACCCACCCACTCACCTCCCTCCACCACTCACACCCCTCCCTCTCTCTCCCTACAATCCTCTCATTTCACTCCAATCACCAACACCCCTCACCTAATCATCTCTCCACCTCCTCACTCAACACTCCCCGCCCCCCACACACCTCCCCACTACCCTACACCTTCCCCCCCCCCCCCTCACCCCCCACCACCCCCCCCCACCCCCCACCCCGGCTGGCCCGCCGGCAGCGCTGACGTAGGACTCGAGGCTCATCGGCGCCCGCTGCGCGTGCCTTTCACTTTGTGTTTTGCTATCTCTTTCGCGTTACACCCAGGTCTTATCTTTTTTTCTCGTGCGTCTTCGTTCTTTCTCTCTCGCGCCTCTCCTCTCTCTTGGCGCCATTAGCAGCGCTATCGCGTCGAACAGTGCTATCTCTCCGAGCTTTACTTCCTCTCCCTAACCCACGGCTTCGATCCACTCGGAGGAGCGTCTGCAGAGCGAACGCCAGCGACTGGCCGAGGCCGAGCGCAGCGGCTGCAGCCCAGCGTTGCCCGCGGGGACGAGGAACAGCCCGTACAGGTAATCCGAGCCGCCGTCGCCCGGTGCGAGCGTGAAGCCGCCGCGGGACAGGGTCAAGCGATGGCGCCCGGCGGAGAGGGCAACGGGCACGGGCGTCATGGGATTCAGCACGACAGAGTTGCCCCCTAGCTGGGCGCCGATCGACGCGAGCTCATGTCCGTCCACGCTCAGGCTGACGGTCGGCATGATCTGGCCCTCGAGCCAGACGTCCCACACGCCGGCGCGAGGTATTTCGAACGTCGCGGACAGCTCGCCAGGCGTGCTCAATTGCAGGCCTTTGCGTACTCGGCCCCAGCTTCTCGGGTGCGCCGTGCGGGGAAGGACGACGCGAACGAGCTCGGGCGAGGCGGCCGCGACGAGGCGGCCGCCGTGCTGACGCGCGAGGCGAGCGACGCGTTCGATGCGGGCGCACTGCGCCGCAGGAGGACCCGACAGCGGAACAACGGCGATCGACCTCGCTGCGCCGGGCTTCCTACCCCACACCTGGTAGTAGGTGCCCTGCCACAGCAGGCGATAGGACGCCGGCGGACGGGCGAGGGCAGGGTCGCGACGGGTGACGATCAGCGGGTAGGAGCGCAAGCTCGCCGGCGGTAGCCGATCGAGTTCGACTGGATAGCGGTAGAGCGCTGAGGTGCCGTTGAACACGGGAGGCCCATAGATGAAGTTCGGGCCGCCGACGTCGAGATCGCGCAGCGCGTACATCGAGTATTCGTCGAAGTCCGTGAACAGCGTCGGGCCACGACCGGCGAAGCGGTGGTCGATCGATTCGAGCTCTTCATAGCGCGCTGTGGGCGCCAGGTCGGAGACGTGGTACTGCATCGCATCGGAGGCGATCACGCCGACGAACAGAACGAGCGCGAAGACCGGCGCCGCCAGTCGAAGACGCGAGCCGCGCAAGGCCGCGACCCCTCCCCATGCGACGAGCACGACAACGGGAGTCGTGAGCATCAGCGTCTTGGCGTCGACCCACGTCGTGCTGTACGCGGTGATCGCGCCCCACGCGACCAGCGTCAGCGCGACCCAGCCGAGCAGCGAATAGTCGCGCCTGCGGACGATGCGGAGAGCTCCCAGCAACACGGCGATCACCGTGATCGCGATGAGCACCACGGTGATCGCCAGATCGCTACCCGCAGGTGGGTGCTTGTAGCTTTCCCACAGCCAGACGCCGAACACCTGCGTTGCTTTCAGCGGCGTGGCCAGGTTGCCGGGCGCGCCCGTAACGGCGATGCTCTGGGCGACGTTCAGCGATTTCGACAAGTTGACCCACGTCGGCAGGGCGGCGAGCAGCGTCACGGGCACGCCGACCGCGATCAGGCGAAGCAGACGGCGTCCACCTGACGGATCCGCCGCGACGCCCGCACCGGCGATCACGGCGAGGATCAGCACCGCCGCGAGTACCCAAGCGCCGAAACCCACTCCGAGCGCAGAGATCCCCGGCAGCCGCGACGAGCGCGAAAGGGATGACGCCCGTGGGCCGTCCTCGCAGCCAGCGCTCGTGCATCACGACGAGGACTCCCAGCGTGAGGATCAACCCCAGCGCCGTGATCTCCTTGATCGAGCCGATCAGCTCGTAGCCATAGACGAGCGCCGGCACGGTCGCGGCGAGGGCGCCGAGCGCGGCCCAGGCGCCGTCGAGGCCCATCCGTCGCAGGAGCAGCCACGCCGGACCGGCGGCGGTCGCGAGCACGAACGCGTTGAACGGCTGGAAGGCCCAGATCAGAGGGAGACCGAGGAGATACGCGCTACCGCCGAAAAGCGTGTCCGCGCCGGACGGATATCCGGTGTTGTAGTAGTCGTTGATGTACTCGCCGTAGGAGTTGCGCAGGTCCAGGTGCGCGAAGTCCTGGCCGTGACGCATGAGGAAGTCGGCGCCCATCATGTGGAAGGCCGAGTCCGACAGCGTGAGGTAGGAGGAGAACGTGGGCCTGCCCGCGAGCAGGACCGGGGCGAGCGCCAGGACGTAGGCGAGCACAGGCGCCACGACCTGCCAGCGCCACGCGCGCCAGCGCCGCGCGAGTGCGCGCACCCTTGGCCAAGCGACGGCGAACCCCACGGCCGCGGCGGCGACCATCAAGTAGGGAGTGGCTGGAGCGAGGTGCGGCACGTACGTCGTGAGCTGCGAGAGTGCGATCAAAGCCGCGACGCCGACGCTCGGTAGCAGCAGGCCGGGCAGCCATCCTCCGCTACAACGATCCACCAGCAGACCTGCGCCTATGCACAGCAGCGCGAGCACCACTGGGTAGACCAATGTGGTCAGGACGAACATTTTCCGTTTGGCGGCAGCTCAGTGGAGGTGGGCAGCAAAGCGACACCCGGGCTGCGCGACCTTTCCGCCGTCAGTAGCGACGGGTGCCAGAAGATGCCGTCAAGAACGCGAGTGAGTCTATGCCCCAGCGTCCGCGCCAGGCGACGCAGAGCAGATCGAAGGCTCGTCGATGTTGGGCTGGCGTTCGGTCAATTCATCGCTCGAACACCCTCACGACGGGCGATGCACCCGTCGCGTAGGGGTAGTCCGCCTCCGCTTCACACAGCACCCGGAACTGATACTTGGCGGGCCCGGCGAACTTGAAGCGGTAGCTCGCGTGGAAACGACCGCGGGCGCTGCTGCGGATCACGTTGAACTCGAGCCACGGGCCGCCAGGAGAGCGCGCCTCGAGCACGACCAGCTTGCCGTCCTTCGGGATCGGCCCGCCGGGCAAGCCACCGGAGAAGTAGATGCTGCTGCCGACGTCGCCGTTCGCGGCGCGATGCTCAGGCGTCACCGCCCGCGCGCACGCTGAGCGTGAGCGTCTTCGTGACGACCGGCGGCGAGCCGAGCTGGGCGCTGTACTCGAAGCTCAGGGTGCGCGAGGCGCTGCTCGGGGGAAGGCGAAGTGCGAAGCGGCCGTCCGAGTCGGTGCGCAGGCTTGCCGTTGCCGCGGTCTGCGCCCCCGCGTATTCCGCCCGCGACAGCACGTTCACCTGGGCCGCCACGATCGGCACCCCGTCGGTCCCCGTCAGCCGGCCGACGATCGTCTCGGCGTGGCCGTAGCGGCCCGCCAGGCGTGCCCGCTGGGTCGCCGTCCAGCGGACCGACAGCGCTGCCTGGGCAGAGGCGTTCGTGCCGTTCGGGCCGCCCGGCGGCAGAGGGTTGTCGATCGTCACGTTCCTGTCCAGCACCGTCGCCGCGTTACCCGCCGCGTCGATCACGCTCACCACGAGGTGGTGCTGTCCGTTGGGCACGGCCGCACGTGTCGAACCCCACGTCTGCGCTGACCGACGCCGGACACGGCTGCACGTAGAGGAACGCGGCAAGCCCATCGCTCGTCTGGCCGACGTCCTTGCAGCGACCGCCGTCTTCGTTCAGCACCGTGCTCTGCACCACCTTGCCGTCTACGCTGAACACGGCCTCGTAGACGCCAGAGCCCGGGTCGGCCGCGCTGAACGCGACATCGCTCGTCCCGCTCACCGTCGGCGCACTCGCCAGTTCGCCGCTCACATTCGACGCGGTCGGGGGCGTGCTCTGTTCGAGCGTCAGGTCGGCCGCGTAGAGGTAGACGACGGCGGCGTAGCCGTTGGGGTCACCGCAGGCCCCCTTCGGCATTCTGCCGGCGGCAAGCCGCCGCACGATGCACGTCGACATCAAGGACGGACCCAAGTTTGGCGCGGCAACGACGAGCTCGATTCTGGCACGAGAGCGGCTGCGTTGGGTCGCCTTGGCCGGCGCAGTGCTTCAGCGAGACAAGCATTCATCAAAGACGTCGGTTGCGGCCGGACCCGCAAGCCAGAACTGATAGGTCGCGTTTTCGTTGGCGCCCCGTGAAGATAGCCCGCGCGCCACAACGTCGCGGCCACGAGCGTCTCCCCGCCGGCGGTTCAAATGCCCACGAGCGCGCTCTCCGTGTTTGCGATGTGCCCGGTCTGATCGCCAAGCGCTGCTATCAATGCGCCGCCTTGCGCGCAGGTGTTGGTGGCAATCGTCCAGCCTGCCTATGGCAGTGACCCGCTCCACCCATCAGCGGGCGCGCTTTCACCGGAAGGCGTCCGGCAGGAATACACGTGGTACTGGCCGGCGAGCGCGCTGGGGGTCAGCGCCGCGCCTGCGACGACGAGCACTGCAGCGGCGGCGGCGGCCGCGAGCAACCGGGCAATGCGACGACCCGACTTGGACATCCGTTCGAACAAAGCCACCATTCCAACCTCGTGTCGCCAGGGTGTGTTGTGACCCCCTTCCCAAATTGTTCCACTTCTTGGGCTTTGGCGTGCGCCTAGAGCGACAGGCGGACGGGCAGCTCGGAAAGCCCGTAGATACCGGTAATGGTGTCGAACACGGGCTCTCCGTCGAGCTCCAGGCTGCGGACGCGCTGCGCGAGGAATGACAGCGCCTCACGGAGCTCGAGGCGGGCGAGGTTGGCGCCGACGCAGTAGTGCACGCCGGCGCCGAAGGTGAGCGCCCGCGCGTTGCCGCGATCGGCGGTGATGTCGAAGCTGTCGGCGCCTGCGCCCCCGTGCTCGCCCTGCTCGAGGTCGCGGTTGCCGCTGAATGCGGAGACGATCACGATCGTGTCCTCAGGGAAGCTGACGTCCCGGAAGACGACCTCCTCGGTGGTGATGCGCGCGGTGAACGGGGTGATGGGCTCGAACCGCAGCGCCTCGTCGGCGGCCGCCTCGGCGAGCTGCGGGTTCTCGACCAGCAGCGCCCACTGCTCGGGGTTTTCGGCGAGCAGCCGCACCGCGTGCGCGAGCTGGCTCTGCGTCGTGTCGACGCCGCCGGCGAGCACGTTGAAGACGAGGTTGATGCACTCGACGTCCGAAAGCCGCTCACCGGCCTCTTCGGCCTCGATGAGCATCGAGATGAGATCGTCACGCGGGTCTTGGCGACGCGCGGCGAGCAGTGCTTCGGCGTATCCGTAGAACTCCTCGACGGCGCGCTCGATCTCGTCACGCTCGCTCGCCATGCTGACGGCGTCGAACTGCCGTTGGATCCAGTTCGACCAGTGGTGCAGCCGCGGCGCATCGGCGAGTGGCGCGCCCATGACGGTCGCGATCACCTGCGATGGGTACGGCTTGGCGAACGCCTCGACGAACTCGCACGCGACGCTCGTGGCCGGCCCTCCTTCGTCAGGCGCGGACGTTGCGATGGCCTGCTCGAGCAGCGCCTCGAGAAACCCGCGCATCGCCGGCCGGTAGCGCTCGACGGAGCGCGGCGACAGCGCGGGGTTGACGAGGCTGCGCAGCCGCGAGTGGTCGGGCCCGTTGACGTGCAGGATGTTGTGCTTCATCTGCTCGTACAGCGGACCCTCGCTGACGCCGAAGATCTCAGCGATCTTCATGCCGGGGAACGTGGCGGCGCGCGTGCGCAGAAAGAACTCCGCGGACTCGCGATCGAGCACCATGTACCCGAACGGGCCGCGCGCGAGCCACCCGTGCGCGCGCAGCTCGCGCATCGCGTCGTGGAAGCGCTCACCGCGCAGCGACGGGTCGGTGTAGTCGAGCGCCGGCAGCTCCAGCTCGCTGACGACGCTCGTCATCGGCTCTATTTTTTGGGGTGGACGGCGTGCTTCAGTGCCGCGCCGGGTGAGAACTTCGGCGCCTTGGACGCCTTGATTTTGACCTTCTCGCCGGTGCGCGGGTTGACGCCCTGACGCGCGGCTCGTTTGACGACGGAGAACTTGCCGAACCCGGTGATCGCGACCTCCTCGCCTTTTTTGAGCGACTTCGTGACGGTGTCAAGCAGCGACTCCAGCGCGCGCGACGTGTCCGCCTTGGTCATACCCGCGTCCTTGGAGATCGCGTCGATCAGTTGCGACTTGTTCATGTTGGTCCCTTTCAAGTAGAGGTGGCCGGCGATGTGCCCAGCGCCGCGCAGGCTACCGCGCCAGCTTCTTTCCCGGGTTGAGAAGGCCCTTGGGGTCGAATGCGCGCTTGATCTGCTCGTGCAGTTCCACCGCCCGACGGTCCCATTGAGAGGCCAGGCGCCCGCGCTTCAGCCAGCCTACGCCGTGCTCTCCAGCTATCGATCCCCCGAGCTCCACCACCAGTGTGAACAGCTCCTCGCCGATTTCCTCTGCGGCGTCAAGCTCGGCGTCGCTCGAGGGGTCCACGAGCACGGTCGCGTGCACGTTTCCCTCGCCGCCGTGGCCCCACGCGCACGAGTCGAGGCCGTGCGCCGAGGCGATGCGTTCGAAGCGCTCGAGTCCCTCGGTGAGGCGCTCGAGCGGGAACACGACGTCCTCGCTGACCTTCGCCCCGCGCGCCGCCGTCACTGCAGGGTTGGCGCCGTCGCGCCAGCGCCACAGCGCGCGCGTGTCCGGCGGCTCGTGCACGGCGAGCGCGCCTTCGCCGAGCAGTTCCACGAGCGCGTCGCGCTGCACACGTGCCTCCGCCTGCGAGCCGTCCACCTCGCAGATCAGCGCGAAGCCCGACTGCGGCGGCACCTCGCCCGGGTAGGCAGCGGCGGTGATCGCGAGCGTGGCGGCGTCCATGAAGTCGAGCACCGACGGGCGCAGGCCGGCGGCGAACACGGCGCAGATCGCCGCACAGCCAGCCTTGCGCGTCGGCAGGAAGACGATCAAGGGGATCGCTGTCTCGGGAGCCGGCAGCAGCCGCAGCCGCACCGCAGTGATGACCCCGAGCGTGCCCTCTGAGCCGATCAGGAGGCTCTTGAGGTCGTACCCGGCGACGTCCTTCCCCGCCCAACCGCCGACCTGTACGAGCTCCCCCGGCGCGAGCACGGCCTCGACACCGGCGACCCATGAGCCAGTGACGCCGTACTTGAGCGCGTGCGGCCCGCCGGCGTTCGTGGCGACGTTGCCGCCGATCTGCGACTGCTCAGCCGCACCCGGGTCGGGGGCGAAGAACAGCCCGTTCTCGCGTGCGAGCCGCTGCACGTCGCGCGTGCTGACGCCCGCTTCGGGGAACATGCGCCACAGCCCGGGCTCGAGCTCGCGGATCCCACGCAGCCGCTCGACCGAGCACACGACACCACCCTGCGTCGCGACGGCCCCTCCCAGGAGCCCGGTGCCGCCACCGCGCGGCACGATTGGCACGTCGTGCTGGTAGCACCACGCCACCACCGTCGCCACCTCCTGCGCGCTGCCTGGCAGCACGACGGCGTCGGCGCGTCCCTCCACGCCCCTGCGGTTGGAGCTGTCGTGGTTGTAAGGCGACCGCGCCGGCACCTCGAGCACGTGCTCGGCGCCGACCAGTCGGCTGAGCTCATTGCGCATCGATGATCTCGTCGATTGCTGATGTCGTGCGCTGACGGTCGGCCTCCTCGCTGTTGTGCACGATCCGAGCGTCCACCTCGTCGCGGAAGTCCGCGTAGTAGCGCACCGCGGCGTGTACCTGTGCATGCGTAAGAGCGCCCCATTCGGCCGTGGCTGCGATCGCCTCCTCGCCCGCCAGACCGGTGTCCTTGAGCGTCTCAATGACCTCCCACACGTCAGGACCCCCGGCGAGTGCCGCGCGGCGCCCGGTCGGCCCATCTCTGAACACGATGCCGGGATGATCCTCCATGCGCTACGGCACTCCAGGCACCGGCACCGCGACGACCTCGAGTCCGTCGATGCCGGCGAAGTCGGCGGGATTGCACGTGTAGACCGGCAGCTCGTTCGCGACAGCGGTCGCGGCGATCATCGCGTCGTAGGCGCGTGCGCTCGGCTTGCGACCGGAGCGCCGTAGCGAGGCAGCGACACGTCCGAACGCCCGGGCCGCCCCCGCATCAAACGGAAGCGGATCGAAGTCCGCCTCGGCCTGCTGGAGATGTGCCTGGCGCGTGGCGCGCTCGTCCTCGTCGTCGGTGACCAGCGGGCCTACCGAGAGCTCGGCAAGCGTGACGGCCGTGATCAGCGGCTCACGTGGCAGCACTGCTGCGTCGTCGAGACGCCGCAAGAAGATCACCGTCGAGGTGTCAAGGATCCCCCGGGGAGCTGGCGGCGACTGCTCGGGAGTGGGCGCTGCGCCACTCATATGCTGGCGTTGAGAACCTGATCGATGTCGGCGCGCAACGCGTAGGGGTCGAGTGGCGGCAGGCCGCGCCAGCGGCTCAACAGAGTGTCGGCGGAAAGTGCGGGACTCGAGACTGCCCGCAGCTCCGCGACGGCCTTCCCTGAGCGCGTCACTGTTATCTGCTCGCCGCGCGCCGCACGGTCTACGACATCGCCACCGTGATTGCGCAGATCTCGAATGCTGACATTGGCCATACTCCCAGTGTATCACGCGTGATACAGCCGCTCGACTCCGTTCGCCGCGGATAGCATTGACAGCGCATGGCAGTCACACCTCAGCCCCACGAGCCGGCGGTCGACCCGCAGCCGGGCGCTGACTCAGCGCCGGGAGCTGACGAGCGCAGCTTCCGCACCCTCTCGGACGAGCCGGTGCGCGAGCTGTACACCGCCGCCGACCTGGCGCCGGGCGCTGGAGCGGAAGGCGCTGACGACCCGATCGGCCGCCCGGGCTCCTACCCGTTCACGCGCGGGATCCATCCGACGATGTACCGCGGGCGGCTGTGGACGATGCGCCAGTTCGCTGGCTTCGGCACGAGCGAGGAGACGAACGAGCGCTTCCATTACCTGCTGGAGCACGGCCAGACGGGGCTGTCGACGGCGTTCGACATGCCGTCTTTGATGGGCCACGACTCCGACCACGCGCGCTCGCTGGGCGAGGTTGGCCGCGAGGGCGTGGCGGTAGACACGCTGGATGACATGCAGACGCTGTTCGGCGGCATCGATCTGGGCGAGGTGTCGGTGTCGATGACGATCAATGCGCCGGCGGCGTTGATGCTGGCGTTCTATGTCGCTGCGGCGGAGTCCGATCCGGCGCATCCGACGCCGCCGGAGCGACTGTCGGGGACGATCCAGGCGGACATCCTGAAGGAGTACATAGCGCAGAAGGAGTGGTGCTTCCCGATCGACCCGGCGATGCGCCTGTGCGGCGACATGATCGAGTGGTGCACGCGCAGGATGCCGCGCTGGCACCCGATCTCGATCTCGGGCTACCACATCCGCGAGGCGGGCTCGACGGCGCAGCAGGAGCTGGCGTTTACGCTGAAGGACGGCCTGACGTACGTCGAGCAGGCGATCGCGCGCGGCCTCGACGTGGACGAGTTCGCGCCGCGGCTCTCGTTCTTCTTCAACGCACAGATCGACTTCTTCGAGGAGATCGCGAAGTACCGCGCGGCGCGGCGGATCTGGGCGCGCGAGCTGCGCGAGACGTTCGGCGCGAAGCAGCCGCGCTCGTGGCAGATGCGCTTCCACGCGCAGACGGCGGGCGTGTCGCTCACCGCGCAGCAGCCGCTGAACAACATCGTGCGCACGGCCGTGGAGGCGCTGGCGGCGGTGCTCGGCGGCACGCAGTCGCTGCACACGAACTCCTACGACGAGGCGCTGGCGCTGCCGACGGAGGAGGCGGTGACGATCGCGCTGCGTACGCAGCAGATGCTGGCGCACGAGACGGGCGTGACGAACACGGTGGACCCGCTCGGCGGCTCGTACTTCGTGGAGTCACTCACCGACGAGATGGAGCGGCGAGCGTACGACTATTTTAAGAAGATCGACGAGTTGGGCGGGATGGTCGAAGCGGTGAAGCTCAACTATCCCCAGCGCGAGATCGCAGACGCGGCGTTCGCGCTGCAGCAGGAGATCGACGCGCGTGAACGGATCGTGGTTGGCGTCAACAGCTACGTCGCGACCGACGAGCAGCCGATCCCGACGCTGCGTGTCGACCCGGAGCTCGAGCGCAAGCAGATCGGCCGCCTGCAGGCGGCGCGCGCCAAGCGCGACGGCGCGGCTGTCGAGCGCGCGCTGGCGGCGCTGCGCGAGGACGCGGCGCACGCGGAGCGCAACCTGATGGAGCCCCTGCTCACCTGCGCGCGCGCGCACGCGAGCGAGGGCGAGATCATCGAGTCGCTGCAGCAGGTCTTCGGCGACTACTCAGAGACGCCGGTCTTCTGAAGCCGATCGCTCACGGCGCGATCGGCGCGATCTTCGTGGCAACGTCATAGTCGTACACGAGGAACGTGTAGTTGCCGTCGACGTGGAAGCTCGCGGCGGGCGGACCGAGCGAGGCGGGCGCGGACCGCATGTAGGGCTTTGTGGTGTCGGTGATCAGGAAGCTGCGCCTGGAGCCGTTGGGCCGATACCAGCTCGAGTCGGTGCCGAGACCGAACTGGCAGATGCCGGCGGCGCACAGTTGCGCGGGGTAGGCGAGCACGTGAAAGCGGCTGTTCCAGGTGATCGGCGAGGCGTCCCAGTAGCCGGTGTAGCCGTGATCGACACGCTCCTCGCGCGCCAAGGCCACGAACCTGTCGACGGCCTGCTGCGGCACGGCGCTCGGTGGCGAGGCTTCGCCGCGCGCGATCGAGACGAGACCGGCCACGCAGTAGACGCTCGCGGCGACGACGACGAGCGCCATCGTCTCGGGGCGACGCGCGAGCAGCGGCACGAGCGCGGCGGCTGCCATCGGCACCCCTACGAGGTAGCGGCTGGTGCCTAGACCGACGGGCGTGCTGGAGAGGATGAACGCCGCCGACACGAGCAGCGCCGAGGAACCCCACGCAACCACGAACGCGTCGCGCGCGGCGACGCGGGACTCATGCGCGTCGGTCGCTCGCAGCTCGCGCGGCGTGTGCGCGCCGCGCAGCTCGAGCTGCGCCACGCGTGCGATCAGCAGCACCGCCGCGAGCGTCAGGCCGGCGGCACATGCGTAGAGCACCGGCACGAACGTGATCGTCCTCGATGAGAAGTTGCCGCCGAGCTGCAGCAGCGACTGCCACCAGAGGCCGAAGTTCCCCGACAACGCGCCCGCCGCCGCGAACGTGATCTTGAACATGGGGTTCCCCGTGATCTGGTTCTGGTGCATGAAGTGGACCACCAAGAGCGCGCCGACGACGGCAACCGCGCTCGTCGTTAGCGCGTAGAACACGGCCTCACGCGTGGCGGCACTCGGCGAGCGCCTCCACGCGACCAGCGCCCCCGCGAGCACCGGCACGATGCCGCCGGCGTACAGGAGCGGATCGGAGGCGAGGTTGAGCGCGACGAGCAGGCCGAGCGCGATCGCCGGCGCCAGCCAGCGCGAGCGGCGCCGCGGCGAGCCGGGATACAGCATCCACACGAGCCCGGCGATCAGCAGGCTGTCGGACGTCCAGGTCGGCACGT
Organism: uncultured Solirubrobacteraceae bacterium; assembly: GCA_963737025.1. Lineage (GTDB taxonomy): Bacteria > Actinomycetota > Thermoleophilia > Solirubrobacterales > Solirubrobacteraceae > Palsa-744. Next base: position 689,583 of record CAVTRA010000001.1, on the reverse strand, counting down.
GGTTGTCGAGCTGGCCGTACTGGATCAGCAGGGGCGCGCCGGCGCACACGAGCAACGACAGCGCGAGCGCAGCCGCCCACCGTCCGGCCAGGCGCCACACCGACCAGGCGATCGCTCCGAAGGCGATCGCCGTGGCGATGAAGGGCGCGAGGTCCCATAGGGGCCGGTAGAACGGCAGCCAACGCGTCGCGCGCTCGAACAGCAGCGTCGAGTACCAGGCCGAGTTGCCGAGAATGATCGTGCCGCTGTGTGACGACATCAGCTTCGCGAGCTCGTGCGGAACGACGACATCCGCGTCACCGGCGAGCGAGACGACGATCGCGTGCAGGTGCAGGAGAAGCACGAGCAGATACGCGCAGGCGATGACCAACGGAAGATATGGCCAGTGCGCGGCTACTTCGCGGGCGAGTCGCTTGGCCCGCGCCGAGGCGCCGGTCGCGGTTTCGGCCGAGACCACTATGCCGTGACGCCGCCGTCGATCACGAGCTCGGAGCCGGTCATGTAGACGCTCTCGTCGCTGGCGAGGTACACGATCGCGTCGGCGACCTCCTCGGGTGTGCCGATGCGCCGCAACGGGATCCCCCTGATCAGCTTGTCGATCAGCTCGGGGGTCTGTTCGCGCTGGCGCGTGTTCATGTCGGTGTCGATCTGCCCGGGGTGGAGCGAGTTGACGCGGACACCGAACTGCGCGAGCTCCTTGGCGGCGACTTTGCTCATGCCGCGCACCGCCCACTTGCTCGCCGCATACGCCATCAGGAACGGCGAGCCCATCAGGCCGGCGACCGACGAGAGGTTGATCACCGACCCGGCGCTCTGCTCGATCATGGCGGGCGTCACGGCGCGCATGCCGAGGAACACGCCCGTGACGTTGATGTCGATCACGCGGCGGAAGTCCTCGACCAAGGTGTCGGTCAACGGTGCAGCGAGGAACACGCCGGCGTTGTTGAGCAGCACATCGATGCGCCCGTGCGCGTCGAGCGCGTGCGCGACGACCGCCTGCCAGCGCTCCTCGCTCGTGACGTCGTGGCCGAGCGCCTCCGCGCGCTCGCGCCCGAGCTCCTCGGCAAGGCGCTCCACACCCTGCTCATCGGCGTCGGTCAGCAGCAGCCGCGCACCCTCGCGCGCCATGCGTCGCGCTGCAGCAGCGCCGATGCCGCCCGCCGCGCCAGTGATCAGAGCGACCTTCCCTTCGAGCCGTGGCTCCCCCATCGCGCGACTATAACCTCGCGCCGCGCGGCTTGAGCGCCGCTACGCTCCAAGCCATAGAGGCGACGATCACCTGCCCGTCGTGCGGAACTCAGGCGCTCGAGAGCGTGCCGGAGAACGCCTGCCAGCACTTCTACCGATGCACCGGCTGCGGAGAGATGCTCAAGCCGCAGCCGGGCGACTGCTGCGTGTTCTGCTCATATGCCGACGCTGTGTGCCCACCGAGGCAGCGGCGTCAAGACATTCCGGCGTAGTCGAGCGCCGAATTCTCATCTGCCACCGCGGTGCCGGCAACGGCGCTGAATGCAGCCTGCCGCGTCATGGGCCGCTTGCCCCACGCGCTGGCGCGCGCATAGCCGATCAGCCGGGCAAGGTAGTCGGCCGGATCGGGACGCACGACGCCCGCACGCGTCAGCAGCTCACGCGCGCGCGCGTTGCCGAAGCGGCAGCGCACGTCGAAGTACGGCACGAACGTCTCCGCCCCCGCCGGCAGCCCGCCCGCCCCGCCGGCGCCGTCGTCCTGCGCGACGAAACGCACGGGGGCGCGCCCGGTGACGGCGGAGTGCAGCTGGACGAGCTCGCCTGCGCTCAGCGCGGCCTCGCCGGCGACGAGGTTGTAGGTGCCCGTGGCCGCGTCGTCGTCGAGCAGCGCGAGGATGCCGTCGGTGACGTAGTCGACGGGCACGAAGTCCACGATCGAGTCCTCGCGGGCGGGCACCTCCTCGAGCAGGCCGCGTTCGAAAGCGCGCATCGGCCAGTAGAGGACGTTGAAGGCGGAGGTCCAGCCACTGGCGCTGTGACCGACGACGATGCTCGGCCGCGCCACGGCGAGCGGCAGATCCTCCGCGCGGCGCAGCAGCCGCTCGGCCTCGTGCTTGGAGCGCTCGTAGGTGTTGCGGAACTCCTGCCCGACGTCGAGGTCCTGCTCGCCAAAGCGTCCCGCGTGGCGGCCGCTGACGTACGCCGTCGAGACGTGCACCATGCGTCGCAACGTCCCCCCGGCGGCGATCTCGCGCGCCAGCTCCAGCATCCGTTCGACGCCGCGCACGTTGATCTCGCGCGCCTGAAGGAGCGGCAGCTCAAAGGAGATCGACGCGGCACAGTGCACGATCTGCCCGACCGAGCCGATCAGCCACCGGCGGTCGCCGGTCGAGAGGCCGAGTCCGGGCTCGAGCAGGTCGCCGCGCACTACGCGCACCCGCTTGGCGGCGGCGGGCGGCTCATCGTAGAGACGCGCGATCACGTCTCGCAGTCGCTGCTGCGCGCCGGCCTCGTCGCGCGCCCGAATCAGCACGACGATCGGCTCGCCCTCGCCGCCGCGCTCGATCAGGCGCGCGAGCGCGTCCATGCCGAGAAAGCCGGTGGCTCCGGTCAGCAGCGTTGCGCCGCTCATGCCTCACCCGCGCCTGACGCCACACCAGCGGGCTCACCGGCCGCATGGGCCGCGCCGGCCGCAGTGGGCAAGGCGCAGCCCATGGCGTGGTAGCCGCCGTCGACGTGCACGATCTCGGCGGTGATGGCGCGAGCCAGCGGCGAGAGCAGGAAGCAGGCGGCGTCGGCGACCGGGCCGGGATCCTCGATGTCCCACGCGAGCGGCGCTGTCTGCGACCAGACGTCGGCCAGCTGCGAGAAGCCTGGGATGCCCCCGGCGGCGAGCGTTTCGATCGGGCCGGCGGAGACGAGGTTGACGCGGATCGCGCGCGGCCCGAGCTCGCGCGCGAGGTAGCGCGCGACCGCCTCGAGCGCGGCCTTGGCGACGCCCATCCAGTCGTAAGCGGGCCACGCGCTGCTCGCGTCGAAGTCCAGGCCGACGACGCCGGCGCCATCGGGCGCGGCCTCGAGTAGCGGCAGTAGCCCGGCGGCGAGCGCCTTCAGCGAGAACGCGCTGGTCTGGTAGGCGATCACGGCGCTCTCGAGCGACGTCTCGAGGAAGCCACCGCCGAGCGCGTCCGGCGGCGCGTAGGCGACCGCGTGGAGCAGCCCGTCGAGTGCCCCCCAACGCTCGTCGAGCTCGGCGCGCACGCGCTCGATGTCCTCGCCGTTGTTGACGTCGAGCTCGAGCACGTCGACGGGGGAAGGCAGCTGGCCGGCGGCGCGCTCAGTCATGCGCCTGGTCCGCCCGAAGCCCGTCAGCAGCACGTCGGCGCCGAGCTCTTGGGCGCGTGCGGCGGTGGCGAAGGCGATCGAGTGGCGGTCGAGCACGCCGGTGATCAGGATGCGCCTGCCGTCGAGCATCACAGCGGCAGCGGGGTGAAGTCGCCGGGGGCGATGCCGCCGACGATCGGCTCATACCAGGACGTCGAGGCGCCCTCACCGAGCGCGCTGTCCGCGTCGGGCTCCTCGACGGCGTCACCGCCGCGCCACAGCACCTGCACGCCGGCGCGCGCGACTAGCGCGCCGTCCTGGTTGTTGATGCGCCAGGCGAAGTCGACGAGTCCGCTGCGCTCGTCGATCGGACGTAGCGAGGTGATCTCACCGGCGACGGAGATCGACTCGTCGAGGCGCACGGGGCGCTTGAAGACGACGTCTGACACGCGCCGCAGCGCGAGCACGCGCGCGGGGTCGAGCGGCACGAGCCCGACCGCCAGCGACAGCACGAGCATGCCGTGCGCGATGCGCTCGCCGAACGGACTTGCGGCCGCCCACTCGGGGTCGCAGTGCTGCGGGTGCCAGTCGCCGGTGAGCGCAGAGAAGACGATCACGTCGGTGTCGCGTACGGCGCGCTCGCCGGACTCGAATTGCTGCCCCACGGAGAGCCGCTCGAATGGATCTGACCAGCGCATCGCTACCTCCTGCTAGAGCGGGATGTTGGCTGTTCGGGACTCCGGCCGGTGAACGTCGGCGAGCGCCTCCAGGCAGGAGGCGACGCGCGAGCGCGTGGAGTCGGGGGTTATGACCTCGTCGACGAAGCCGTCGGCGCAGGCGCCGTCGAGGTGCAGCTGCTCGGCGGAGTAGGCGCCGGCGAGCCGGCGCCGGTGCGCGACGGGGTCCTCGGCGGCGGCGATCTCGCGGCGGTTGAGGATCCCGACCGCCTGCTCGGCGCCCATCACCCCGAGCTCGGCGCCGGGCCATGCGAACACGTAGTCGGCGCCGAGCGCCTTGGAGTTCATCGCGATGAACGCGCCGCCGAAGGCCTTGCGCACGATCACGGTGACGCTCGGCACGGTCGCCTCGGCGAAGGCGTGGACGAGCTTGGCGCCGTGGCGGATGACGCCGTCGCGCTCCTGGCGCGACCCGGGCAGGAAGCCGGGCGTGTCGACGAGCACCAGCAACGGCAGGCCGAAGGAGTTGCACGTGCGCACGAAGCGCGCGGCCTTCTGCGCGGCGTTGGCGTCGAGCACGCCGCCGAGGTGGCGGGGCTGGTTTGCGACGATCCCGATGGCGCGGCCCTCGAGGCGCGCGAACGCGCAGACGACGTTGCGTGACCACCTCGGGCTGACCTCCATCAGGCGACCGCCGTCGACGAGCGCGGCGGCGAGCAGGCGCATGTCATAGACCTGACGCGACTGTGCCGGCAGGGCCCGATCGGGCGGCACCTCGGGCGGCGCGACGCTCGGCCACTGCTGCGGCGCGACGGCGTTGTGCTGGGGCAGGTAGTCGAGCAGGTCGCGCGCCATCAGCGCCCCGTCGACCTCGGTGGGCGCGGTGAAGTGGCAGACGCCGTTTCGCTCGTGCACGCGGGGTCCGCCGAGCGAGGCCATGTCGAGCACCTCGCCGGTGACCTCGGCGACGACGCCGGGGCCGGTGAGGAACATCGACGCACGCCCGGTCATGATCACGAAGTCGTTGAGCGCTGGACCGTAGGAGGAGCCGCCGGCGGCGGGCCCGCAGACGATCGAGATCTGCGGCACGACGCCCGACAGGCGCACGTGCTCGCGGAAGATGGCGCCGTAGCCGGAGAGCGCGGCGAGCCCCTCCTGCATGCGCGCTCCGGCCGACTCGACGAAGCCGATCACGGGCACGCGCGCGCGGCCGGCGAGGCGCAGCACTTCGATGATCGACTGTGCGTGCGCTTCGCCGAGCGAGCCGCCGGCGAAAGACGCGTCCTGCGCGTAGCAATAGACCTGGCGCCCGTCGACGCGCGCGTGCGCGGCGAGCACACCGTCGCCGGCCCGCGCGCGCTCGCCCATGCGCCGCGAACGCACCTGCGTGCGCAGCAGCTGCAGCGAGCCGGGATCGGCGAGCACCTCGAGGCGCTCGAGCGGGTCCAGGCGCTCGTCGGGGCGCTCGAGCAGCTGCAGGCTCATGCGCTCAGCTCCCGCGCCGTCATGCGGCCTCCAGGCACAGCACGGCGTTGTGCCCGCCGAAGCCGAACGAGTTCGACAGCGCGAGCACCGGGCGAGCGCCGTCGTCGGGTGACCCGTTCGATCGATCACCGCCGTGCGCCAGCGGGCGCGCGGAGCCGGGCACGTAGTCGAGGTCGAGCTCATGGTCGGGCTCGGACAGGCCGAGCGTGGGTGGCGCGATGCGGTCGCGCAGCGCGAGCAGCGTGGCGACGGCCTCGACTGCGCCGGCGGCGCCGAGCAGGTGACCGATGGCGGACTTGGTGGAGGACACGGGGATCCGCTGGGCGTGCTCGCCGAGCGCGAGCTTGATGGCATGCGTCTCGGCGCGATCGTTGAGCGGTGTGGAGGTGCCGTGGGCGTTGACGTAGTCGATCTGCTCGGCGGCTACGCCGGCGTCGGCGAGCGCGGCGCGCATGGCGGCGGCCTGGCCCTGGCCGTCGTCGCGGGGCGCGGTGATGTGGTGGGCGTCGGAGCTCGCGCCGTAGCCGCGGATCCGGCCGAGCACGCGCGCGCCGCGCGCGCTGGCGCCGTCGGCGCGCTCGAGCACGAGCACGGCGGCGCCCTCGCCCATGACGAAACCGTCGCGGCGCGCGTCGAACGGGCGCGAGACGCCGCTCGGGGAGAGCGCGTCGAGCGCGCTGAAGGCGGCGCGGGCGAGCGGCGTGAGGCCGGCCTCGGAGCCGCCGGCGATGACGGCGTCGGCTTCGCCCGACTGCAGCATCCGCAGGGCGGAGCCGATCGCGTGCGCGCCCGAGGCGCAAGCGGAGCTGACGGCGAATGACGGGCCGCGCAGGTCGTGGCGCATCGACAGCGCTCCGGCGCCGGCGTTGCTCATCATCAGCGGCACGGACAGCGGCGAGACGTACTGAGAGCCGCGTTCGCGCAGGGCGTCCTGGCCGTCGACGAGCGTGGCAATGCCGCCGATGCCTGTCCCGAGCACGCAGCCGACGCGCTCGGATGGGTATGGATGCCCGCCCACCCGATCGCCGCCGTCGCGGCCGTCCTGCCAGCCGGCGTCAGCGAGCGCCTCGGCGCAGGCGGCGATTGCGAGCTGCGTGAAGCGGTCGGCGCGGCGCGCCTCCTTGGCGGAGAGGAAGTCGGCCGCGTGGAAGTCTGCGCATGCGCCCTCGCCGTCTGCGATGCCGCACTCGCCCGCGCACCAGCGCTCGTGCAGCGTGCGTGCGCCGACGCCGAGCGGCGTGACCGCACCGACTCCGGTGACGACGATCGGCTCCATCGCTACAGCCGCGAAGCGATCAGCTGGACGGCGTCATCGACGGTCTTGACCTCCGCGACGTCGGAGCCCTTGAGCTCGACGCCGAACTGCTCGTGCACGATCTGGGAGAGCTCGGCGAGGTCCAACGAGTCGATGTCGAGCGCCTCGAAGGTCGCGTCGGGGGCGATCTGGGCGGGGTCGGCGCCGAAGGTGGTCAACGACTCGGTCACGACCTGCTCGATCTGCTCTGTGGTGACAGCTGTGCTCATCTGGATCCTTTCGGTCTTTGATGTGTTGGATATGTGGGGATGGCGCGCCGGTCCTCGCGGGCCGGTGGGAGCGTGCTAGCGGCATGTGGGGCCCGCGGCGCGCTAGGCACTGAGCCCCCCGTCTACGTACAGCGTCGAGCCGGTGACGTAGCCGGCCTGCTCGGAGGCGAGGAAGCGCGCGCAGGCGGCGACGTCCTCGGGGGAGCCGGCGCGGCGCGCGGGCACCGCGGCGAGCAGCTCGCCGTCCAGGTCGGCGGTCATGTCGGTGGCGATCAGCCCGGGGGCGATCGCGTTGACGGTCACGCCGCGGCGGGCGACCTCCACGGCGATCGTCTTGGTCATACCGATCAGCCCGGCCTTGGCGGCGGCGTAGTTGGCCTGCCCGGCGTTGGCGCGCGGACCGACGACCGAGGCGATGTTGATGACGCGGCCGAAGCGCTCGCGGATCATCGCGCGCAGCGCGCGCCTGGTGGCGCGGAAGGCGGCTGACAGATTGGTGTCGATGACGCGGTCCCAGTCGCCGTCGGTGAGCGACAGCGCGAGGTCGTCCGCGCGCACGCCTGCGTTGTTGACGAGCACGAGCACACGGCCGAGCTCGCGCTCGGTCTGCTCGAAGAGCTGCTCGACCTGCCCGGGCATGCCCACGTCGGCGCGCACCGCGAGCGCGCGACCGTCGCCGTCGGCGATCCGCGCGACTGTCGCCTCGGCGGCGTCCTCGTCGGCGCGGAAGTTGACCGCGACCGGCCAGCCGTCGGCGGCGAGCGCGCACGCGATCGCCGCCCCGATCCCGCGCGAGGCGCCGGTCACGAGCGCGCAACCGTCTCGCAGGCGGGGTGTGCCGTTCTCCGCCACGGCGACGGACGGCCGCTCGACGGCGCTCATCTGGTCCCCCAGGTGAGCACGGTGGCGCCCCACACCAATCCGGCGCCGACGGCACCGAGCACGACCGTCGCGCCGGGTGTGAGTGCGCCGGCGCGCTCGGCCTCGCCGAGGGCTATCGGCACGCTGGCGGCGCTCGTGTTGCCGAGGCCGGCGATGCAGTCGAACACGCGCTCGCGCGGCAGTGACAGCCGCTCGGCTACCGCCGCGAGGATCCGCGAGTTGGCCTGGTGGTAGACGAACAGGTCCACGTCATCGAGCGTCAGCTCCGCGAGCTGGAGCACCTCGCGCGTGCTCTGCGAGAGCTTCTCCACGGCCATCAGGAACGTCTCGTGGCCTTGCATCTCGAGCACGCCCTTCTCGCGCGTGACGCGGATCGCGCCCGCGGCGGCGCCGTCGCTGCCGAGCACGAACGGCCCGAGCTCCCCGGTGGAGTCGGCTGAGACGACCAGCGCACCGGCGCCGTCGGCGAACAGCGGCGCGGTCCGGGGATCGTCGAAATCGACGAAACGCGTGAGGACCTCGGCGCCGATCACGAGGACGTTGCGCGCATGGCCCGCTTCGATCCAGGCGGTCGCGTGCGCGAGCGCGGCCAGCGAGCCGGCGCATGCGGCGCCGATGTCGATCGCGGCGACGTTGCCCATACCGAGCTCGTGCGCGACGAGCGGCGCGGCGGCGGGTGTGATCTCGTCGGACGCGAGCGTCGCCACGAGCACCATGTCGATCTCGCTGACGTCCAGGCCGGCGTCCTCGACGGCCGCGGCTCCTGCGACGCAGGCGAGGTCGGTGACGCGCTGCCCGGGTGCGGCGTAGCGGCGCTCGCCGATGCCGGTGCGCCGCTCGATCCACTGGTCGGTGACGCCGAGGCGGGCGGCGATCTCGTCGTTGGCGACGGCGCGCTCGGGCAGCGCGGTTCCCAGCCCGAGGATCCCCGCCGGGCGCAGTTGCCGGCGCGAGCGCGCGGCGGTCGGCGAGCTCGACACGCGATCGCGCAGGCCGGCGAGCGTGGGCGTCTCAGGCGACACCGCTCGGCTCCTGTTCGCGAGCGGCGGGCTCCTCGGGAACCTCGAGGACGCTCGCGTCGGGGAGGTTGCGCGAGACGAGGCGCGCCAGCACCGCGCCGGGACCGAAGTCGATGAACGTGTCGGCGCCGAGCTCGGCGAGCGCGAGCATCGTGGCACGCCAGCGCACGGGGGTGACGATCGCTGCTGCCAGCTCGGCGCGCACGTCCTCGAACGGCCGCGCGCTCGCGCCGGAGACGACGGGTATGGCGGGCGCCGCGAAGTCGACCTGCTCGAGCTCGGCGCGAAACGGCTCGACGGCGGCTGACATGGAGGGTGAGTGAAAGGCCCCGGCGACGTTCAGCACGATCGCCCGCACGCGTTCGGCGCGCGCGGCCTGCGCGGCGGCCCGCAACCGCTCGCTGGGACCGGCCAGCACCACCTGGCCGGGCGCGTTGTCGTTGGCGAGAACCAGCTGGTGCTCGCGCGCGAGGCGTGTCACTGTCTGCTCGCCCGCCCCGAGCACGGCGAGCATCCCCTCTTCGCGCCCGGCGGACGCGCTCGCCATCAGCTCGCCACGGCGGACCGCGAGGCGCAGGCCGGCCGACTCCTCGAGCGCCCCGGCGGCGACGAGCGCGCTCAGCTCTCCGAGCGAGTGCCCAGCGAGCGCCACGGGCCAGACGTTGCGCGGGCGCTGCTTCCAGCCGGCGAGGCTCGCGCAGAAGATCGCGGGCTGGGCGAAGCGCGTGCTGTCGGCCACGCGCGCGAAAGGGTCCTCCCCGACGAGCTCCACGCACTCGTCCGCCAGCCGCGGTACGACGCGCGACACGAGCTCGCTGAGAGAGTTCGTCTGGCTTCCCTGGCCGGGGAACAGGCCGGCTATGACGCCGTTGGACACTAACGAGACATTCGCTGCGCGCCTTCACCAGTTACGACCGACGAGGCCCAAACCGCCCAAATGGGGGGTGCGACCCGTGCGCCTGAGGGGGCAGCGAAGCTAGCGGTGTAGCCCGAGGCGCTGCGCGCGCTGAACGGCGTCGGCGCGGTTGCGCGCGCCGAGCTTGCGATAGAGCGTGCTGGTGTGCTCCTTGACGGTGTGCGGCGAGAGGAACAGCGTGGCGGCGATCTCGCGGTTTGTGGCGCCGCCGGCGATCAGCGCGAGGATCTCGCTCTCGCGGTCGGTGAGCGTGGGGGTCGGGCGACCGGTGTCCCTGAACACCTCCTGGCCGTCGCCGACCATGCGCACGAGCTTGGCGATCTCGGGCGCGGGCCAGTCCTTTGAGATGAAGCCCGCGGCGCCTGCGGCCCGCGCGGCGCGCGGCGAGATGCCGCCGGCGCCTGACATCAGCAGCACGCGCGGCGCCGGCGCCTCGGCGCGCAGGCGCTCGCAGATCTCCGGTCCGGACTCGTTGCCGAGAAACAGATCGACGAGCGCGACATGCGGCTCGTAGCGCCGGCAGACGGCGAGCGCCTCGGCTCCGGTGCGCGCGCTGAGACAGCGCTCCACCCATGGCATCTGGCCGAGCATCAGCCTGAATCCCCAATGCACGACGTCGTGGTCGTCGACCACCAGCACGCGCAGGCGCTTTTGGGGCTCCTCCTTGGGAGCGTCCTGCGCGGGATCGCTCACTGGCCGGTCGGCACCACGAGACGGACCTGCCAGGACCCTGCCTCGGACTCTCCGTACTCGAGCACGCCGTGGTGCTGGAGCGCCTCGAGCGAGGCCAGGCGCAGACCCATGCCGCCCTGCCTGCCGGCGGGCGCCTGAGCTCCTCCGCCGCGGCCTGGGACCTCGCGCTGGCCGGTCGCGACCGCAACCCCGTCGTTACGCACCTCGAGCACGAGCGTGCCCGCGTCCTGACGCAGCGAGACGCGCACTGCAGAGGCGTGCGCGTGCTTGTGCGCGTTGCGCACTGCCTCGACGAGGACCGACTGCGCGAGCGCCTCGAGGCTCGCGGGCACGGTCTCGGCCTCGCCGTCGAGGGTTATCTCGAGGCCGGGGAACAGCCCGCGGACGCGTTCGAGCTCTTCGGTGAAGGTGACGGCGGTCGGCCGCGAGGCGTGGCCGAGCGGCCGGGTGAGCGCCGTGCGCAGGTCGGCGAGCGCGGTCTGCACCTCCGCGGCGCAGCGACGTTGGCTGTCGGCGTCGAGCAGCTCCTCGCGCGACAGCGCGAGCGAGATCCCGAACAGCCGCTGCACGACCCCCTCGTGGATCTCCCGCGCCAGATCGATCCGCTGCTGCAGCTGGCGGCTCTGCTCGTCGTACGCGGTGACCTCGCGCGCGACCGAGGCCATCGCGATCGCCTTGCCGAGCGTCCACAGCAGGTGGCGCTCGTCGTCGTCCATGTCCGGCACGCCGGGTTCGCGCTCGGCCAGCACGACGCCGACGAAGCGTCCGGCGGCTGCCATCGGCGTGCAGACGATGCGCACGCCCTCGAGCAGCTCCCGCACCTCGGGCGGCACTTTGAAGTCCTCGGCGCCGACGACCTCCAGAACGCGATCCTCGACGAGCGCGCGCCGCGCCACGGGGACCGAGTCGATCGTCACGAACAGATCAGCAAATGACTCGAGCTCGATGCCATGGGCCCCCACCGCCCGCACGCGCCGGCGAGCGCTGTCGTAGCGCACGAGCACGGCGCGCTTCATCGAGGCAAGGCGGCAGATCGCCTCGCACAGGCTCGAAAAGAACGCGTCCGGCGGCGAGCCCTCGCCGACGCCGGAGAGCAGGTCGGACATCACCTCGAGCACCTCTATGTGTCCAGCTCGCGGACCGTGCCCGCCGCTCCGTGCGTGTCCCTCGCGGGCCTCGTCGGCGACAGTGCCTGAGCTGAGTGGAGCGGCGCCGGGCATGCGCCTCAGAATCCCACGAATGCGCCCACAGGTGCCACGTGGGCGAGGTGCACCCCCCAAACAGGGGGTGCCGCGAGCTTCGCGAACTCTTAGCTGGGGCTTCGCAACTTGTTCGGCTGCCGACGTATCCAACCCATAGCATTGCGCCCTCCGCTCGTGCCGTCCCAACCTAAGTGGGAGCTTCGATGGACCGTCTGACAGCGATGACGCGACTGCGCAGCCTCCTGCTTGGTGGCGCGCTGCTTGTCGTCCTCGCCAGCGCGACGACGCTCGCGCTGGCCTCCAGGCGCATCTCCGCAGAGCAGGCCGCGTACAGCGCGCCGAGCGTCGGGCGGTGCACGCCCTCGACGCTCAACATCTCGGCGGTGCTGCCGGGCACGACGGTTGCGGTGTCGCCGCTGCCCGACTCCTACGACGCCTCGGCGCAGACGCAGATCAGCCTGCTGGGCGCGCCCGCGAGCAAGCTCGAGATCGTCCAAGTCAGCGGCTCGCAGACCGGATCGCACTCCGGCCGGCTGCGGGGCTACTCGCAGGGCGACGGCGCAAGCTGGGTGCCGTCGAGGCCATTTCTGGCTGGCGAGACCGTCACCGTGCGCGGGAGCGTCAGGACGCATTCCAAGCCCGTGCCGTTCGCCTTCCACTTCGTGGTCGCGCACGAGGACCCGGTGGACTACGCGGCGGTCAGCTCCGCCGCGGTGCCGCACGACTACAACGAGATGCAGCACTTCGTCTCGCGCCCGGACCTCGAGCCACCGCAGCTCGTCGTAAGCGAGCGCTCGCCGCTGACCAGCCCGGGCGACCTGTTCGCCGCGCCGTACGCGGGCCCGGGCCCGAGCGGCCCGATGATCTTCGAAGAATCGGGCAACCTCGTGTGGTTTCACCCGCTCCCGAAAGGCGTCGAATCGACGAACCTTCAGGTGCAGCAGCTCGGTGGGAAGCCGGTGTTGACCTGGTGGCAGGGCCACATTCCGCCGCAGGGCTTCGGCCAGGGCGAAGAGGTGATCGCCGACGACACCTACCGCGAAATCGATCACGTGCACGCGGGCAACGGCTACCTGGCCGATCTGCACGAATTCCACATCACCCCGCAGGGAACCGCGGTGCTGACGGTGTTCAACCCGGTCCAGTGCGACCTCTCCTCGCTGGGTGGCCCGAGCGGCGGCGCGGTGACCGACAGCCTCTTCCAGGAAATCGACCTCGCGACCGGACTCGTGCGCCGTGAATGGACGAGCCTCGACCACGTCGCGCTCAGCGACTCCTACCAAACGCCCACGACCGCCAACACGATCTGGCCGTTCGACTTCTTCCACCTCAACTCGGTCGACCAGCTCGCCAACGGGCGGACGCTGCTGTCGGCGCGCAACACCTCGGCGCTATACGAAATGAACACCGTCACCGGCCAGGTACTGGCCAGCATCGGCGGCAAGCAGTCCAACTTCAAGCTCACCGCGGGCGCCGCCACCGCCTACCAGCACGACGCCACGGTGCTCCCCAACGGCACGGTCAGCGTGTTCGACAACGGCGCCGTGCCGAAGGTCCACGCGCAGTCGCGCGGCGTCGTCCTGGCTGTGAACCCGCAGGCGAAGACCGACACGCTGCTCGCGCAGTACGACCATCCGGGCATACCGCTGTCCGCCGGCAGCCAGGGGAACATGCAGATCCTCGAAAACGGCGACGTCTTCATCGGCTGGGGCGCCGAGCCGTACTTCTCGGAGTTCAGCCCCAGCGGCCAGGTCCTCTACGACGCCCACATGCACGGCTCCTACCAGTCCTATCGCACGTATCGCTTCCCGTGGACCGGGGCGCCGACCGAAGCCCCGGCGATCGCCGCGTCGAGCAGCGGCGGCGGGCTGACGGTGTACGCGAGCTGGAACGGCGACACGCGCACGGCCAGCTGGCGCGTGCTCGGGGGGCCGAACGCGCAGCAGCTCAGCGAAGTCGCCAGCGCGCCGCGCAGCGGCTTCGAGACCGCGATCGCGGTGCCCACCGCGCAGCCGTATGTGACCGTGCTTGCGTTGGGGGCCGCGGGTGAAGTGCTCGGCGCCTCGCGCACGATCGGCGGCTGAGCAAACGGGCAAACGGCTCGCCACGAGCCCCTTTTTTCTGGCTCACAGAGCGGGAGTCCGGCGCCTTGATTTTTTGAGACAGATCGAGCCACAAGCCTCAATATTGCGGCCATATCCGGAGCCCCGGTTTGATAATGTTGACTTTCGGAGAGGCAAAGTGGAGGAAGGCCTGGATGGCGGCCCGCAACGTCACAGAAAAGCCGCCGCGTGGGGTGCGGCGCCCGGCAAAGGGGCGCGGCAGCGCGACGGAAGCAGGCGATGAGCAGGCAGCTCGCTACCGGCCGCTGCCGACCGGCAGCCACGGCCTCGACCCGGAGCTCGTAAAGCGCGACCAGCGGGAGCGGCTGGAGCACGCGATGATCGAGCTGATCTCGCAGAAGGGCTACCCGGCGGTGCGCATCGTCGACCTGGCGAGGCTCGCGCACGTCTCCCAGCCGACCTTCTACAGGCTGTACGCGGACAAGGAAGACCTGTTCCTGAGCGCCTATGACGAGGTCGCCGATCACTGCGGGCGCACGGTTCTGAGCGCGTACCGTGCCGCCCCGCGGGAGGAGCGTCTGACCGTCGCGATGTGGGCGTGGGCCGAGTTGGCGGCGGCGGAGCCCGAGGCGACGTCGTTGCTCGTGCTCGGCGCGTTCGGCGCGGGCGCGAAGGTGCTCGAGCGCCGCAGGCAGACACTCGAGGAGCTCGAGCGCAGCATCCAAGCCAGCCGCGACGGTGCACCGCCGAGCGCGGAGCCGACCGACCTGACGGTCAAGGCGATCCTCGGCGGGATCCGCGAGGTGACCTCGACGCGCCTGCGCGAGGGCCGCGTGCGCGAGCTGCCGATGCTGGCGGACGAACTGGCGGCGTGGGCTGGCAGCTACCCGCGCCGGTTGCCGAGCGGCCTCGCCGTGCCGCCCGCGAGACGCCGCCGCTCGCCGGCGACAAAGACGCCCAGCTCCAAGCGTGCGCGGCGCGCGGAGGGCAGGCTGCCGAGCGGTCGCAGCGATCTGCCACGCCAGTTCATCGTCAAAAGCCAACGCGAGCGGATCGTCGACGCCACCGCGGCGATCGTCGCCGAGAAGGGCCTCGCGGCGCTCACGATTCCCGAGATCGCACGCCGCGCCAACGTCTCGCTGCAGACGTTCTACGACATCTACAGCTCAAAGCACGACGCGTTCCTGGGCGCGCAGAAGGTCGGCATGCACCAGGCGCTTGGGATCGCCGTCGCCGCCTACGAGGCAGAGCAGCGCGACTGGCCACGCGCCCTGCGCGCCGGTCTGAGCGCGCTGATCGAATACCTCGCCTCCGAGCCTGCCCACGCCCACCTGAGCCTGGTAGACACGTTCGCGGCATGTCCTGAGGCGATCGAGATCCGCAACTCGATCATGCAGGCCTTCGCGACATACGTGGCGCGGGGATACGAGCTTCCGGGAGAACACGGCGAGGTGCCCGCGATTGCCGCCGAGGCCGTCGTGGGTGGCGTCTGGCAGGTCTTTCACCACTACGTCGAGCACGATCGCGTCGCCGAGCTGCCGGCCGCGGCGGCGCAGCTGACCTACTTCGTGCTCGCGCCGTTCCTGGGGCCCGCGAAGGCCGCGCGCTACGCCCTGCCCGACAGCGCGTAGGCCTCTGTCTACGCCTTGCCCGACAGCGCGTAGGCCGCTCTGCCTTCACGCTTGGCCCGCACGACCTTCCCGGCCGCCAGCAGGCGCCGCGCGCCGTCGCGGATGTCGGCGCCGGACATAGCCGTGACGATCCCCAGCTCGCCGATCGTGTGCGAGCCATGCTCGAGCGCCGCCACGATCGCGCGCTCGCCCGCGCCCAAGCGCACAGGCGCCGCGTTGGCTGCCGGGCGGCGTTTGGCCGCCGGGCGCGAGTTGGCTGCTGTATGCGGTTTGGCCGCAGCGCGTGGTTTCGCCGCAGCTCGTGGTTTCGCCGCAGCTCGTGGTTTCGCCGCAGCTCGTGGTTTCGCCGCAGCTCGTGGTTTCGCCGCAGCTCGTGGTTTCGCCGCAGCTCGTGGTTTGGCGAGCGCTCCGGACCCGTCCGCGGCACCTCCGGCGCGGAGCATGTCCGTCGCACCGAGCAGCCGCTGGTACTCGGTGACGCTGGGACGCAGCTCCGCGAGCCGCGCGTCGATTTCGGCGCGCACGCGCTCGAGCAGATCAGCGGCCATCACATGCGCTTCCCGGGCGCGGATGACTTTCGTGAGGGCACGCTCATTCGGTGGCAGCGTTCTATCACGTGCCGGCTCGGCGGCGCAGTGGCCGAGCGGAGCTAGCGCGTGACGCGCAGATAGGCGAGCACCGCGAGCACGCGCCTGTGGTCCTCGTCGCAGGCGGGGAGATCGAGCTTGGCGAAGATGTTGGTGATGTGCTTCTCGACCGCGCCGGGCGTCACGACGAGGCTCTCGGCGATGGCTGTGTTGGAGCGGCCCTCGGCCATCAGCGCGAGCACGTCGCGCTCGCGCGCGGTCAGTCCCAGCAGCGCCTCGCGCCGGCCGTCGCGGGGAGCGAGCAGCTCGGCGACGACCTGACGATCCAGCACCGTGCCGCCCGCTGCGACGGTGTGCAGCGCGTCCAGGAACGCGCGCACGTCGCCGACGCGCTCCTTGAGCAGATAGCCGATGCCGGCTGTGTCGTCGCCGATCAGCTCGCTCGCATAGGCGGTCTCGACGTGCTGGGAGAGCACGAGCACACCGAGCGCGGGCTGGCGTCGGCGGGCCTCGATGGCCGCGAGCAGGCCCTCGTCGCTGAACGTCGGTGGCAGGCGCACGTCGACGATCACCAGGTCGGGCTGGTGTCCCGCGATGGCGCGCAACAGCGCCCCCCCTTCCTGCACCTGCGCCACGACCTCGATCTCGTTCTCTCGCAGCAGCGCGACAAGCCCTTCGCGCAGCAGCGCCAGGTCCTCCGCGATCACTACCCGCAAGGAAGCTTCACCTCGAGCACCGTGCCGGCGCCATCGGAGCTGTGGACGGCGAGCCTGCCGTCGAGCGCCTCTACCCTCGCGCGCAACCCCGCGAGACCCGAGCCGTGTGGGTCGGCGCCGCCGCAACCGTCATCGCCGACGAGGACGGCCAACGACCGGTGCTCGTCTCGCAGCCGTACCCAGCTGTGATCGGCACGGGCGTGCTTGGCGGTGTTGGTGAGCGCCTCCGCGATCACGAAGTAGGCGGCGCGCTCGATCGATGGCGCGAGCTCCCGATCGGTGTCGAGGACCACCGAGGTGCCTAGGCCGTAGCGGGCGGCAAGCGATTCGACTGCGGCGACCAGGCCGCGCTCGGCGAGCAGCGGCGGCACGATGCCGCGAGCGAGATCGCGCAACTCGGCGATCGCACGGCGGGCCTCCTGCTGCGCGTCGCAAACGAGAGCGCGCACTTCGGGCTGGTCCTGGAGGCGCAGCTCCGCGCGACCGAGCTGCAGCGTCAGCGCGACCAGCCGCGCCTGCGCGCCGTCGTGCAGGTCGCGCTCGATCCGCCTCAGCTCGTCGGCCTGCGCATCGACCGCTTGGCGGCGCGTGCGGGTGAGCAGGTCGATCCGGGCGCGCAGCGCGCGCCGCCCGTGGGCTACCAGCACGCGGTCGTGGAGTGCGATCAGCGAGTACGCGCTGCCGGCCGTCCCGAGCCCGAGCAGCGCCCACGCCGGCCAGAAGCTGTGCACGCCCGCGAGCAGCCACGTGAGCAGCCACGTGAAGATCAGGATCACCGCCGCCGCCCCGACGAGCGCCCACACGCATGCCACCCGACGCACCGCTCCACGCGGCTGGCGCCAGGCCCAGCTGGCGCTGAGGTCGAGCAGTACGAGGTCGCCCAGCCCGAGCCACGCCCATGCAGGCCAGAAGTACCCCTGCCCGTCGAGCGCCCAGATCGCGGCGAGCAGCACGGCGCTGAGTAGCGCTAGACGTCGCACGAGCGAGCGGGCGTACTCGCCGATCGAGAGCCCCGCGGCGAGCAGCGGCATCCATCGGCGACGGCGCATCTCGCGAGCTACCGACAGGTCGATCGGGAGGTGCGCGCGCTCAGCCATCGTCGCTATCGTCTCACGCCGATGAGCAGCAGGCGCGAGCCAAATGCGGCGCCGGCCTGAAAGCGCGCTAGCCGGTCGCCGCGAGAGCCTCGCGCACGGGCGCTCCCTGCTCGAGGAACTCGGCGACCGCGGCATGCGTCAAGCGCGACCGCTCGATCTGTGGCACGTGGCCGCAGTCGAGCTCGAGCTGACTGGCGTGGGGGAGCGCGTCGGCGACGTGGCGCGAGAAGGCGACCGGCACGAGCCTGTCGCGCTTGCCCCACACGAACAGCGCGTCGGGCTCGAGCTCGCCCAGACGCGGCCAGAAGCCATCCTCGCCGTGCGGCGACTCGAGGTAGATGTGGCGCGCCGCCGCATAGAACGCGGCCCTCCCGGACGGCGTCAGGTAGGCGCGCAGGAACTCGTCGACGCCCGCGGCGGTCCAACCCTCCTGCGCGTCGGGGATCAACCGGCGCACGACGCCCTCCACGAGCGGCCGCGGCGCGATCTGCATCAGGCCGAGCTTCGGGCGCATCATCCGTACCACCGGTGCCCACGTCCGCTGGCGCCGCCACGCGAGCGACGGGCACAGTAGCGCCAGGCGCTCGACGCGGCCCGGTTCGTTCAGCGCGACCTCGAGCGCGACACGCCCGCCGAGGCTGTTGCCGATGAGATGCGCGCGATCCAGCTCGAGCGCATCCAGCAGCGCGATCACCGCGCGCGCGAAGAAGCGCGCGTCGTAGCTCGCGCCGAGCGGCTTGTCGGAGTCGCCGAACCCGGGGAGGTCGATTGCGATCACACGGAAGCGGGCGGCCAGCGCGGCGACGGTTGTCAGAAACGACAGCTTCGTAGCTCCCAGCCCGGGGATCGCGATCAGCGCGGGACCGCTGCCGGCTTCGAGCGTCGACAGGCTCCCGCGGCGCGTGGAGACCATGCGAAAGCGCAGGCGCGTGTCCTCGCCGGCGCTCGGCACGGTCGCCGCGAGGAAGCCCACGCCGAGGTGCAGGTTGCGCCGCACGCTCAGACGGCCGCGGAAGTAGGCGTCGAGTCCACCACGCGCGTCGCGCGCGATCGCACGCCAGGTCTGCGCGTTGGCGGCGAGCGTCGCATCCGCGCTGCCGCGAACGGGCACCAGTCGCACGCTGCCGTGCTCCAGCAGTGCGTCCCACGGCTGGTCGCCGTCGAGCACAAGGCGCACGCGGGCGTGTCCGTCGCGCGGCTCGAACACGTCGCTGTCGAAGCGCTCGGCCAGCGTCTGGAGCGGGCGTGGCGGCTCGGTCACGGCAGTGGAGCTTACCCGGCGCGACGGTCGCCTCGACAGCGCGCCCCGCGCCGATTTGTCGGTCAGAGCGCCTTCGCGGCCTGCCTGATCTCCCCGATCCGCTGTACGTCCCACACCAGACCGATCCGCTCGAGGCCCGCGATCACCAGCCCCGAGAAGTCTGGCTCGCGGCGGCCCATGCCGTGAAACGCAGAGGTGGGAAACGCGTGGTGGTTGTTGTGCCAGGCCTCGCCGAGCGACAGCGGCGCCAGCCACAGCAGGTTGCGCGAGTGGTCATCGGTGGCGAACCTCCGCCGACCAAAGAAATGGCACAGCGAGTTGATGCTGTAGGTCACGTGGTGCAGCACGAGGATGCGCACGGCGCCGCCCCACAGCATCCCCTCGAGGCCCGCCGCGACGCTGCCGCCGATCAGCATGCCGAGGCCGAACGGGATCGCGAGCCCGAGCAGCGACCACACGAGGAACGTCCTGTCGACGAACGACACCACCGGGTCGCCCAGCAGGTCGGGCGCGAAGCGCTCGCGCGAGCCGCGCTGGCTATGGTCGAACAGCCAGCCCACGTGCGCGTGCGCGAGTCCGCGCAGAGCCCCGCGCCAGCCGCCGCCGTGGTCGACGTGGGGGCTGTGCGGGTCGCCGTAGCGATCCGAGTATGTGTGGTGCTTGCGGTGATCGGCGACCCACGAGATCGCTGGGCCCTCGACGGACATCGTGCCCAGCGCAGCCATGAGCCCCCGCAGCGGCGACGAGGTCTTGAAGCTGCGGTGTGTGAGCAGTCGGTGAAAGCCGACCGTCACCCCGAGTCCCACCGGCACGTACATGATCAAGAAGATCGCAATATCGCGCCAATGCAGCTCGTGATTCCACATCTGCCAGGCCGCGACGCCCAGCAGCAGCGGCGGGACGACCGTGATCACGCCCGTGATCGCGCGGTCGAGGGTCTCGAGCACCGGCTCCTGGATCTCCTGGGGAGTTGGACCACGCCCACGATCGTTGGCGGCTGCAGCGTCTGGGAAGCGCCCTGGAACTGGCTCGCGCTCAGCGAGCTCTGTCGGAGCGGCGCTCATGGCCCTTGATGTTGAGCGGACGCTGCCTAGTTGTCGATGTGGTGGGCCACCGGCCCGGCGGGGGCTTACCCCCCAGTCGATGGTGGGGCTAGCCCGAAGTCAGGCCGGACGCACGTCGAGCACGACCTTGCCGATTGCGCGACGCTCGTCGAGCGTCCGTAGCGCGTCGGCGGCGCGTTCCAGCGGGAAATGCTCGCCGACGATCGGCGCGACGAAGCCGTCGTCGACCATGCGGTTGATTGCGGCGCCGATCTCGACGTTCAGCTCGGGCTTGCTCATCACGTAGGCGCCCCAACCCGCTCCGACGACCTCGGTGTTGTTCAACAGCAGGCGGTTGACGCGGACTTCGGGGATCGAGCCGCCGGTGAAGCCGACGACGACGACACGGCCGCCCTCGCCGAGCGAGCGCAGGCTGTCGGTGAAGCGATCCCCGCCGACTGGGTCGAGCACCACATCGACGCCACCGCCCGAGAGCTCGCGCGCCTCGTCCTTCCAGTTCTCCTGCAGCAGCAGCGTGTGATCCGCGCCGGCGCGCTGCGCGACCTCCCGCTTGGCCTCGCTCGAGACCAGCGCGATCGTCTTCGCCCCGAGACCGCGGGCGACCTGCAGCGCAGCGGTGCCGACGCCGCCGGCGGCGCCGTGGACCAGCACCGTCTCGCCCTGCTTCAAGCGGCCGCGCAGCAGCAGCGCGAAGTACGCCGTGTGGTAGTTGAGAATCAGCGCCGCGCCTTGGCCGAAGTCGAGCTCGGATGAGAGCGCGAACGTGAAGAACTCCGGCGCCACGGTCGTCTCGGCGAAGCCGCCGAGCGTGCAGAACGCGGCCACGCGGTCACCGGGCTGGACGCGCGAGCCGGCGGGTGCGCTGCGGACGATCCCCGCCACCTCGCTGCCAGGCACGAACGGAAGCGGCGGTTTGAGCTGGTACTGCCCGCGCGTCTGCAGCAGCTCGGGGAAGGACACGCCCGCGGCGTGCACCTCGACCACCACGCCGGCTCCAGGCGTGAACGGGTGCGAAGGCTCGGGCTCGGGCAGATCGACGAGCGCGAGCGCGCTGTCGGGGCCGGTCTCCTCCACGATCTGGACGGCTTTCACGGGCGCCATTATGTCCGAGGCGGGCTTTCGGGGCCGTGTGCATGCGGATCCGCCGTCAGCTCACGGTCTGCGCGCGCTGCCGAGAATGTGCGGAGCCGCCGGCAGATACGGCGCCGGGCTGAACGCGAATCGCTCGCAGCGATCGATCTGGAAGCCCGCCTGCTCGATCGCTGCCTGTGTGTCACGAGCGAGGTGACAACCTCCGGCCACGTGCGGCCAGAACGTGGCGTCGGCGAAGCGCTGCACCCGCAGCTCGGCGGCGCTCGCAGCGCGCACGTGCTCGTAGAAGCGCAGCTCGCCGCCCGGGCGGATCGCGTCGAAGAGCTCCGCGAGGGCGGTGCCCTGATCAGGGACGCTGCAAAGCACCAGAGAGGCGATCCCGACGTCGAAGCTGGCCGTCTCGCACCCGAGGGTTCCCGCGGCGCCGGCGCGCACGGAGACCGGCACAGCGGCACATGCGGCTGTGGTCCGGGCGCGTTCGCGCAGGCGCGCCTCCGGCTCGAACGCAACCACCTCGCTGACGCTCGTCGGATAATGCGCGAAGTTGGCGCCGCTGCCGGCGCCAAGCTCGATCACCCGTCCGCAGCAGCCATCGAGCAGGGAGCGACGGTGATCTGTCCCGCCGCGGCCTTCCGCGCAGTGCGCGAGCCGCTCGTAAACTCGCGCGAAGATCGGGTGGTGAACCTGCTCGCGCACCGCTCAACACTATCCCGACCGGCCCGCGCAAACGGACCGGCCGGGATCGACTGTGTCGTGGCTGACCGTCTCAGCCGCCAGGTGGCGCTAGGGGACGCTCACCCCGCTGCTTGGAGGCGCCGGCTGCGCGGTGGCGTACGGGGTGATCGGCGAGCTCGCGCCCGGTTCGGTCACCAGCGCGCCGCCGAACAGCACGATTTTGCCGTTTCGGACCTGTCCCATCTCGACTCCGCTGTAGCCGCCGTGATCGGTCTTCGAGTAGCGGAAGGGCACGAGGCCGGGGCCGGTCAGCTGTGCGCCCTTTTCGTTGACCGCTTCGATCAGCTTTTCGCGGGTGAGGCTCTTGCCCGCGAGCTGCAGCGCCTGCGCGAGTGTGTAGGCGTTGGCCATGCCGTACTCGACGTTGCCGTCGAACGGCGCGCTCGAGTCGTACTGATCGTGGACTTTCTTGAACAGCGCGATCCACGGGTTCGACAGGTCCGAGGAGGACGGCAGGTAGCCGTCGGTGACCGCACCTTCGATCAGTTCGGTGCCGGCCTTGCCTTTCGAGAACGTCTTCAACAGGCCGCCGACGGTCGTCGGGTCGATGCCGACGTTGGACACGACCAGCTGCGGTTTGTAGCCGAGCGTGAACGACGTCAGCTGTCCCAGCGCTGTGTAGATCGGCACGGTGAAATCGACCAGCACTTCCGCGCCGGCCGCCTTGATCGCGGAGATCTGCGGCGCGACGTTCGTCCCGCCCGGCTGGTACGGCTGCGCGGAGACGATCAAGCTCGCCGGGACCTCGTCCTTGATGCCCGCCAAGCCGCCTGTGCCGAAGTCGTCGTCCTGGTAGAAGACGCCGATCTTCTTCCCCGCGAAGTGCTGCTTGATGTACTGACCGAGGATCTTGCCCTCGATCGTGTAGTTGGTCTGCCATCCGAACGTGTACGGCTGGGCGGTCCCGTCGTCCCAGCAAGCGCAGCCTGAGGCGACGAACATGTCGGGCACTTTCGAGCTGTTCAGGAAGCTCACGACCTTCGTGTGCGTCGGCGTGCCGAGCCCCTCGAAGATCCCGAACACGTTGTTCTGCAGCACCAGCTGGTGCACGACGCTGACGGTCTGAGTCGGGTTGTATTCGTCGTTCTTGACGATCAGGTGGATCTTGCGCCCGTAGATGCCACCCTGGGCATTCAGGTATTCGAAGAACGCCTGCGACGCCGGCGCGATCTCGCTGTAGCCCGGCGCAGCGGGCCCGGTGAGCGGCTGATGGGTTCCGAAGGTGATGCTTGTGGCGGTCACCCCGGGGGCGCTGCTGCTACTGCTGCTGCTCGAGCCGCACCCCGCGACGACGAGCGCCACGAGCACCGCACAGACGGCCCCCACGGGCCTGACCTTGTATCTAGCTGGTCTCATTTGCTTGCTCCTCCTGATCCTGGTGTTGAGTGCTTGGCAAGTTCTTGTGGCGTGCTGGAGATTCGCCTGCCCGAATTCGACGAGTGAGCGCAACGATCCTGCGCACTCCACCCTGGATGCCGCTCGGCCACACGAGCATTGCGACGATCAGCACGAGCCCGTAAATCGCCAGCGGCAGGTTGTTCGAGACGTTGTTCGACAGCGAGAACGAGTGCGCTAGGTCGTTGCTCCAGCCGGGCAGCAGCACGAGCACCGCCGCACCCCAGACCGCGCCGAGGAGCGATCCCAGCCCGCCGAGCACGACCGCGGTCAGCAGCGACAGCGACAGCCCCACTTCGAATGCGCCGGGAGCCGCGAGCTGCAGCACGACCGCGAGCAGGCCCCCGCCGAGGCCCGCGCATGCGGCGCTGATGACGAACGCGAGCGTCTGCACGCGCCCGACGTGCAGGCCGCACAGCGACGCGGCGATCTCGTCGTCGCGCACGGCACGGAACGAGCGCCCGACGCCACTGCGCGTGAGATTGCGCATCAGGAACACGACGACCAGCGCTCCCGCTCCCGCGATCCACGCCTCCCAGCGCTCGAGCGGGAAGCTCGCGCCCAACCCCGACGGCGGTGTCGGTGGGTTGATGATCAGGCCGTTCTCGCCGCCGAAGGTGTTCGGGTACTTGTCCGCGAGCGCCGGCAGGCCGATCGCAAACGCGAGCGTCGCGCCCGCGAGGTAGGGGCCGCGCAGGCGCGTCGCCGCGGCCCCGACGAGCGTCCCCACGAGCGCGGTAATCAAGATCGCCGCCACCAGGGCGGGCACGAGCGCCCAGTGCTCGTTGCCCACGAGCAGGGCCACCGTGTAGGCGCCCACGGCCATCAGCGCCCCGTGGCCGAGCGAGATCTGACCGCTCAGCCCGGTGAGCATCGTGAGCCCGGCGAGCGCCGCGAAGTAGTAGCAGCCGCTTGCCAGCTGCAGGTTGTTGTAGGTGCTGAGCAGCTCGCTGGCGATGAACAGCGCCACGCCGGCGAGCAGCGCGAGCGCGAGCGAGCGTACGAGCGTGCTCTGCGGCGCGCGCAGCCTGCCGAGTGCCGCGCTCATACGCGCCGCTCCCTGCGGGTCGAGAAGAGCCCGCTGGGGCGGATCATCAGCACGGCGATCAGCACCACGAGCGCCGCGAGCGTGACGAGCGAGGCGCCCTCGTAACCCGACACGTAGGAAAGCACCAGACCGAGCAGGATTCCGCCGACGACCGCGCCCGGCGGGCTGTCCAAGCCCCCGAGCACGGCGGCGGTGAAGCCGAAGATCAGGAGCGGGTCGAACTGGTTGGGGCCGACGAACACCGACGGCGCGACCAGCAGCCCGGCGAGCGAGCCGACGAACGCGGCAAGCGCCCAACCGAGCGTGAACATGCGCCCGACGCGCACGCCGAGCAGCCGCGCCACCTCCGGCGCGAGCGCCGAGGCGCGCATTCGCAGACCAACGGCGGTGTAGCGGAACAGCACCGCGAGGCCGATCGCGACCGCGATCACGACGAGCACGGTGAATGTGTCGTTGGGGCTGAACAGCAGCGTCGTGCCGCCGACCGTGTAGCCGCGGATCGAGAACGCCGGGGGAAACGAGCGCGGCGTGTTGCCCCAGATCATCCCTGCGCCCGCCTCCAGCAGGATCAACAGCCCCAGCGCGACGATCACCGCGTTCAGCGGCGGCCCACCCTCGACGCGACGCATGAGCACGCGCTCGACGATCGCGCCGAGCACGAGTCCGCACACGAGCGCAACGGCGAAGCCCAGCCAGTAGGAGCCGCTCGAGCCGATCACGCTCGAGGCGATGAACGTGGTGATCATCAGCATGCCGCCCTGGGCGAAGTTGACGATCCGTGTCGCGCGCCAGATCATCACCAGCGCGAGCGCCACCGCCGCATACACGGCCCCGGTGGAGATGCCGTTGAGCGTCAGGTCGATGAATCGCGTCATCCTCAGAACCCCAGATACGCCCGTCGCAGGTCCTCGTCGGCCGCCAGCGCGTCCGCCGCGTCATCCGCGACCACCCTGCCGAGGTTGAGCACGATCCCGCGGTCGGCGATCGAGAGGGCGCTGCGCGCGTTCTGCTCGACCAGCAGCACCGCCAGCCCGCGCTCCGTCGCGAGCGTGCGGATCAGCTGCATCATCTGGGCGGTGACGATCGGCGCGAGACCGAGCGAGGGCTCGTCGAGCAGCAGCACGCGCGGACCGGCCATCAGAGCGCGCCCGATTGAGAGCATCTGACGCTCGCCTCCGGACAGCGAGGCGGCGAGCTGGGAACGGCGTTCTCGCAGCGGCGGAAACAGCGCGTAGGTCTCCTCGAGCGCCGCCCCATCCGCGCCGCGCCACAGGCCGCCGAGGCGCAGGTTCTCCTCCGTCGAGAGCTCAGCGATCACGCCGCGACCCTCAGGCACATGCGCCAGCCCGCGACGTACGATGTCCTCGACAGCGACTCCGAGCAGGTCCTCGCCGTCGAGGCGCACCACGCCCGCGCTGGCGTGCTCGAGTCCCGAGATCGTGCGCAGCAGCGAAGTCTTACCCGCGCCGTTTGCGCCGAGCACCGCGGTGATGCTGCCGCCGCGGACCGTCAACGAGACGCCGTCGACCGCGCGCACAGGCCCGTAGTCGGTCGTCAGCCGCTCGACCTCGAGTACCGCCGGCGCGCTCATCGCTGCGCGCCCTCCGAGCTATCGCGTGGGTGCCGAAGGTCGGGTGTGCTGGCGTCGGAGCCGGCGCCCGAGCCGGCGTCCGCGTCCTGCCCCAGGTAGGCCTCGAGCACGCGCTGATCGCGTCCCACGGTCGTTGGATCGCCCTGAGCGATGACCTGGCCGAAGTCGAGCACGACAACGCGATCGGACACCGACATCACGAGGTCCACGCGGTGCTCGACGAGCATCACCGCCATCGAGCCGCGTAGCGCGCGGATCCGCTCGCCGAGCTCGCGCACCTCGTCGGCGCCGAGGCCGCCCGCGGGCTCGTCCAGCAGCAGCAGCTGCGGCTCGCAGACAAGCGCGCGCGCGAGCGCCACGCGCTTCTGCACCGGGTACGGCAGCGTCGGCGGCAGCCGCGCGGCGACGTCATCGCACCTGAGCTCGCGCAACACAGCAAGCGCGCGGTCACGCAGCGCGCGCTCGTCGCGATCCGAGCGTGGCAGCCCGAACGCCGCACTCGCGACGCCGGCCTTGCGGAATCGCTCGGCGCCGGTCATCACGTTCTCGAGCACGCTCAGACCGGGAAACAGGCCGACCCCCTGCAGCGTGCGCGCGATTCCCATCCCGGCGAGGCGGTTCGTGCGCACCCGGCTCAGCGTGCGGCCTTGCCATTGCATCGTGCCCGATGTCGGCTCGACGAACCCGCAGATGACGTTGAAGAGAGTGGTCTTGCCGGCTCCGTTGGGGCCGATCACGCCGAGCACCTCTCCGGGCGCGACCTCGAGCGAGACATCGTCCAGCGCAGTGATGCCGCCAAAGCGAACCGTCAGCTCCCGCGCCGCGAACCCACCTCCCCGGTGAGGGTCACCTCCCATCTACAGGGAAGTTACAGACACCCCCGGCTGTGCGACTCAATCTTGCGCGTAGCGCGCAACGGTGAAGCCGATCAGCAACGGCACGTTCAGGGCGAACACGACCAGCGACAACGTCAGCACCACCAGCGGGCCGCCGCTGGTGTGGTTGCGCAGGAACACATACTCGATCATCCCGGCGACGATCGCGTACGCGAGGAGCGCCCACCTGCCGACCTCCGCAAAGCGTCGCCATGCGAATCCGTCCACCCTCGAGAGCGCCAGCAGATTGCCCGCCAGCACCACCACGGAGGCGGCAAGCAGCGCGGCTGCCGGTCCCAGCGAGACGTGCTGGGGGAGGTGGGCCGAGAGATAGATGCCAGCGGCCAGCACCAGTGCGAGCGACAGCATCCCGAGCTGCGTCACCGGGGGCATGCGGACGCCGTCGGTGTGATGAGGCTCGCTGCTCATCCGGCTGCCAGCTTGGTCATGATCACCAGGGTGGCGACCTGCATCAGGCCGGTGGCCCCGGCCGAGTAGATGAACCGCTTCATTAGACGCTCGACCACCGCGGGGTTCGGTTGGGGCTTCTTCAGCTCGGTCAGGACCGCGATGTTCGCCGGCTCGAGCAGTCCGAGGGCGATGACCGCCATGACAGCCACGATGATGAAGCTCGCCACCACCCAGCCGTGTAGCGCGTAGGAGGTCTGGTTCGTCCCCAGGTGCGTCGACAGCTGCCATCCCGCCGCGAGCGTGACTGTCACCACCGTCGGCATGATCAGCACCATCTTCGGCATCAGCCGCGTGGTGAACTCGATCCGCGCGGGGATCGAGAGCTTGCCGATGATCGGCCCGAGCACGAACCCAAGGAACAGGTCGATGATCGTCCACGTGGCGCCGCCCACGACGTGCAGGAACTCCAGCGGCCACAGTTTGTTGGAGGCGATGCCCGCGATCGTCAGCGCGAGCACCACGGCGACGATGGGCAGCCCCGCGCGCGGCACGATCTGGAAGTCCGGGCGCTCGAGCCCGGCCGCAGGCGGTCCCGCGACGGCGGCGCCGGGCGAGGAGGCGACGGCGTGGGCCATGCTGCCAAATCTAACGGGCGGGCGGGCGGAATGCCAGCTCGCGCGCGGGCGCGAACGCGCGCTCGTCCGCCAGCTCCCAGGTGGCCGCGGCGGTCGCCGCCGCGACGATCAGCACGGCCGGCCACGGTCCGACGGCCAGCGCGAGCAGATGCGAGATCACGAACGCGGCGAAGCCGACGCCCGCCAGCTGCGCGGCTGTACGCACGCCGTGGCGTCGCGTCCAGATCCCCACGCACCAGAGGCCGCCGGCCGCGAGCACGACGCCACCGAGCGGGCGCGAGCCGCTCGCCGCGACGACCCCATAGCTGGCGATCAGCGAGCCGGCCGCGAGTGGGGCTGTCGGCAGCGTGCGCACGCTACGCAAGCCTAGCGCTCAGTGCTCAGCGCCCGGCGCGGCCACGGCTGCGCGAGCAACCGCGGTGTACATCCTCGTCAGGTGCTCGACGATCTCCTCCGGGGATGCGGACACGTCGCCGTGGATCCAGTCGGCCAGCACCTCCATCGCGGCGCCCACCAACGAACGGGCAGTCAAGACCGGGTCCATGCGCAACTTGATCCCCTCCCCCGCGATCGACATCGCGTTGTTCACGATGATGTCGGCGAAGGCGTGCCTGTTCTCGCGGCGCAGCTTTTCCAGCCGCTCGCTCACGCCGACGACCTCGATCACGATCACGCGCGCCGTGCGGCGGTCCCCGGTGAGGACC
The DNA here is from genome assembly GCA_963737025.1 of uncultured Solirubrobacteraceae bacterium. Classification (GTDB taxonomy): domain Bacteria; phylum Actinomycetota; class Thermoleophilia; order Solirubrobacterales; family Solirubrobacteraceae; genus Palsa-744. Next base: position 660,989 of record CAVTRA010000001.1, on the reverse strand, counting down.
ATCCATGCCGCCCGCAGCCCCTCGCGTGCCTGATCGTCGACCGTGTCGAGCTTCGCCGTCGCCTCGATCACCGCCGTCGCGATGTCACGGATGGCGCGCTGGTAGACGTGGTAGAGGAGGTCCTCCCTGCTCGTGAAGGACTCGTAGAAGTAGCGCGAGTTCAAAGACGCCGCGGCGCTGACCGCGCGAATCGAGCTGCCCGCGTAGCCATCGGTGCCGAACAGCTCGAGGCCCGCCGCGAGCAGCCGCTCGCGGCGCTGTTCGCGTCGCTCGGCGACGCTCAAGCCCCTGTATCGGCGCGGCGCTCGCCCCGCCGGCGCTCGTGTAGACGGTTCCCCTGACGGCATCTCGCACGGTCAACGATAGAGGGCGGCTGGGTGGCCAGCGGAGGTGCCGCGGCGCCGTGGCGCAGCTCGACGCGGCCGGCAGCTCGCCCGCCGTGGCACACACACGTTGTTTGACACTTCGGAGCCGGTATGTACAAAGAGATCTGGCAGTGCTACATTCCTCGGCGCCGAACTGGCGCGACAGCGCTACAAACAAGGAGAGGGGTAGGCATGTCGAGTCTCAGGGGAATCGCGCGAGCGACGCTCGCGCTAGCCGCAGTATTCGCGTTGACGATGGCCGCGACGGCCTCGGCGGCGCCCGTCGAAGGGCCCGCAGGCGAAGCGTTCTACACGCCGCCGTCGCCAACTCCCGCCGGCAGCGCCGGCGAACTGGTCTGGTACCGGCCCGCGACCGTCAATCTGCAGGTGCCGCTACCTGCCAACAAAGCATGGACAGTGCTCTATCAGTCCACAGGACAGCGCGGCGAACCGGACTTCGTGACCGGCACCGTGATCGTGCCCACCGCCAAATGGAGCGGCAAAGGATCGCGGCCGGTCGTGACCGTCGGAATCGGCACGCAGGGCATCGCCTCCAAGTGCGCGCCGTCCAAGCAGGTCGTCGCCGGCACCGAGTACGACGGCTCGGCGATCATCGACTCGCTGAAGGCCGGCTACGCGGTCGATTTGACCGACTACCAGGGCTACACCAACGGCGCGATCCCGACCTACACGGCGGGCAAGGCCGAGGGCCAGGCGGTGCTCGACATCGTGCGCGCGGCCAGGCAGCTCCCCGGCTCGGAACTGACCGAAAGCGACCCGACGTACGCCTGGGGCTACTCGCAGGGCGGCCAGGCCGTGGGCTGGGCAGGCGAGCTGCAGTCGAGCTACGCGTCCAACGTGAAGCTGTCGGGAATCGTCGCAGGGGGCGTCCCCGCCAACCTGCTGGAATTCGGCGCCTTCACGGGCGAATCGGTCGGGTCGGGCTTTGAGATCCTGTCGGCGATCGGGCTCGAGTCCGCCTATCCCGAACTCAAACTCGGCGCACTGACGCCCGCGGGCGAAAAAGCCGTCGGCGTGGCATTGAGCCAGTGCGCGGTCCAGCTGATCGAGACGCTGCGCGGGGCGAACTTCCGCGAATTCACCACCGAACACAAGAACCTCGAAGAACTGGAAAAATCAGAACCGAACTTCAAGAAAGCCCTTGAAGAACAGTCGCTCGACAACAAAGCCGTGTCGGCGCCGGTGTACCACTTCCATGGCCTGGAAGACGAGTTCGTGCCGGTCAGCCAGGACGTGAACCTGCATTACCACTGGTGCTCGCTGGGCGTCACAGACGACTTCCAGCTGTACTCCGGCGACCACCTGTTCACCGATCCGCTCGGCGCCTCCGACGCGATCAAGTGGATCGAAGAACGCGTCGCCGGCAAGACCGCTCCGAGCACGTGCGGGCAGCACAAAGAAGGCGCGACGTTGCCTTCGAACGCGCGCCTGACACCGCAGACCGGCGACTTGGTCATCAAGCTCGTCAACTGGTCGCTGAAAGGCAAGGTGACCGAGAAATCGGGCATCACAGAGGAACTCCCGTCCGGCTCGACGCTGAGCGCCGAAGCGGACGCGACGAACGGCAAACTCACCTCGACGTTGAGCATCCCGCCGATCAACCAGACGTTCTGGGTCGGGCTGGTTCCGGTCACGCTCAGCGGCGGGCTGACGCCGACCGGCCCGGCAACGGGGACGTTCGCCTTCAGCGAAAGCGGCAACGAAGTCTCGGAGAGCGCGGAAGGCAAGGCCAACGAGATCGTCAAGGGCGTGAAGATCGGGTTCTTCAACCTCCCGATCGGCTGCAAAACGGTCGAACCGATCAACCTGCCGCTGACGATCAAAGAGCCGACCAACGCGCTGTCCGTGGGGAGCTTCGCCTTCAAGGCAGAAGTGACCGTGCCGGAATTCGGCGAATGCGGGCTATTCGGGCCGATCATCTCGTCCGTCACGTCGGGACCCGGCAACACGGTCGAAATCACGGCCGCGCCACCGGCACCGATCAACTGGTAGGGGGGCTCACGTTGCACCCGGCCGCTGGCCGGTTCCAATAGTGGGCTAGCGTCGCACCCGGCCGCTGGCCGGTTCGAGTAGCAAGGGGGCCCTCCGTCGGAGGGCCCCCTTGTCCTTGTGGATGGTGAGGCGCTCGCTCCCACCCGCGGAGCCCGAAGGAGGGCTAGCATTGTGTCGGTGCCGGACGATCCGTCCAACACGCCCGACCGCGTAGACGGCGACCGCTCCGAAGCGCATCCACCGCTGCCGCGCGACAAGCGCGGCTGGCAGGTAGCGCCGGCGCCGGACGGCCGCGGCATGCCCGAACACGCCAACCCCGGACCGCCGCCGCACCGCTTGCGCGGCTTCTGGTACTTCGTGCTGGCGCTGATCGCGCTGAACTGGCTGTCGGTGCTGTTCTTCCAGCCCTCCACGGGCGAACAGCGGGTGACCGTGCCGTTCAGCCCCTACTTCCTGGAAAAGGTCAAAGGCGACAAGGTCAGCTCGATCGCCTCCAAGGGCGACACGATCCAGGGCAAGTTCAAGGCCAAGGAACGCTACCCGGAGAGCGACACGAAGGCCACACCCACGAAGCTGTTCGACACGCAGGTGCCGAGCTTCTGGAACGGCAACCAGCTGTCCGCGCTGCTGCAGGAAAAGGGCGTACAGATCAAGGCCGAATCGACGACCACGAGCCAGTCACTGCTGGCGGAGATCCTGCTCGGCTTCGGCCCGACCCTGCTGATCGTCGGCCTGTTCGTCCTGATCTACAAACGCGCCGCGAAAAGCGCCGGCGGCATGGGGGCGCTCGGCGCGTTCGGCAAATCTCAGGCGCGGCGTGTCGATCCGGAAAAGATCCGCGTGACATTCGACGACGTGGCCGGGATCGACGAGGCCAAGGCCGAACTCTCGGAGATCGTCGACTTCCTGCGAAATCCAGAGCGCTACAGCAGCCTCGGCGGACGCATGCCGCACGGCGTGCTGCTCTCGGGCGCGCCCGGGACGGGCAAGACGCTGCTCGCCCGCGCAGTCGCCGGCGAGGCGCACGCCGCGTTCTTCTCGATCTCCGCCTCGGAGTTCATCGAGGCGATCGTCGGCGTCGGCGCCTCGCGCGTGCGCGACCTGTTCGCCAAGGCCAAGGAGGCCGCGCCGGCGATCATCTTCATCGACGAGCTCGACGCGATCGGGCGCTCCCGCCAGGGCCAGGTGTCGGTCACCGGCGCCAACGACGAGCGCGAGCAGACACTCGACCAGATCCTGACCGAAATCGATGGCTTCGAATCCTCCGAAGCCGTGATCGTGCTCGCCGCGACCAACCGCCCCGACGTGCTCGACCCCGCGCTGCTGCGCGCCGGGCGCTTCGACCGGCGGGTCACCGTCCAGGCCCCCGACCGCAAAGGACGACGGGAAATCCTCGAAGTGCACACCCGCTCGATCCCGCTCGACGACGACGTCGACCTCGACGCGCTCGCCGCGAGCATGCCTGGCATGGTCGGCGCGGACATCGCCAACCTCGCCAACGAGGCCGCGCTGCTGGCCGCCCGCCGCGGGCACAAGAAGGTGCAGATGTCAGACCTGACCGACTCGCTCGAGAAGATCATGCTCGGCGCCCCCCGCGGGCTGGTGCTGCAGCCGGCCGACCGCGAGCGCACCGCCTACCACGAGTCCGGGCACGCGCTCGTCGGGATGCTCACCCCGGGCGCCGATCCCGTGCGCAAGGTCTCGATCATCCCCAGAGGGATGGCGCTGGGCGTGACGCTGTCGACGCCCGACTCAGACCGCGTCTCCTACTCGCTGGACGAGCTGCTCGCGCAGATCCGGGTCTCGCTCGGCGGGCGCGTGGCCGAGGAGGTCGTCTACGGGAAAATCACGACAGGCGCCGAGTCAGACATCCAGCATCTGACCCAGATCGCGCGCCAGATGGTCGGCCGCTGGGGCATGAGCGAAGCGATCGGCCCGATCACGGTTCTGCCCTCCGAAAGCCAGGGACCGTTCCTCCCGGGCGCGAGTGAGACCTCCCAAGAGACCCAGCGCACGGTCGACGAGGAGGTGCGCTCGCTCGTCGACACAGCCCACCACGAGGTCACGCGCCTACTCGAAGAGCATCGCGACCAACTCGAGGGCCTCGCGCAGGCGCTGCTCAAGGCCGAGACGCTCGACGCGCCCGACGCCTACGCGGCCGCCGGCGTGCCGCTCCGCGAGCGCGACCAGCAGGAGCCGGCGCCCACGCCGGCATGAGAGGTTCCAGGCGCGGGCGCTACTAGCCCGCGCGCCGCTTGCGGCGAGGGTCTGCAGGTTTGGGCGGGAAGCGCTTTTTCTCCTCGGCCGTCATCTTGCGGATCGTCAGCGACCCTTCCTCGACCTGACGCTGGACATCCTCCAGCTTGGCCCGGCGCTTCTCGGCCGCACGATCTGCCTGCGTAACCATATATTTAGGTTAGCGCCCCGCGGCGCGCCTCCGCGAAAGTCACCATGCGCCGGTCCTTCTCGTCCCACAGCTTCAGGCGCACCGCACGCAGCCCGTCGCCCAGCGACAACGTGGGCACCTCGTGGAATATGGCGTTCTCGTCATGCGCGCGCTGCAGGTTGTAGTTGGGAATCCGCGCGCTCAAGTGATGGACGTGATGCAGGCCGATGTTGCCCGAGAAGAACTGGAGCAGCTTCGGCAGCTTGAGATAGGAGCTGCCGCGCAGCGCCGCATCCGCATACGTCCACGTCTCGGCGCTCTCCCAGTAGGCATCCTCGAACTGGTGCTGGACGTAGAACAGCCAGATGCCCGCCGAGCCGGCGAGCAGCAGCGTCGGCGCCTGCAAGAGCAGGTAGTCGCGCCATCCGACCAGCCAGCAGAGCGCCGCGACCAGTACGGCGAGCGCGAGGTTCGTGCCGAGCACGCTCTGTCGCATGCGCGGGCGCGCCGACTTCGCGACGATCCGCGGGCCCACGAGCAAAGCGACGATCGGTCCGATGCCGAACATCACCAGCGGGTTGCGAAAAAGCCGGTATCCCAGGCGCGCGCGTGGGTCCAACGCCTGATATTCGGTCACCGTCAACGTGCGCACGTCTCCGCCACCGCGACGGTCGAGGTCGCCGGAGGTCGCGTGGTGGATCGCGTGATCGTGGCGCCAGCGCAGGAACGGCGAGTACACGAACAGGCCCAGCACAGTGCCGAGCCACAGGTTCGCTCGCCTCGAGGACAGGAACGAGCCGTGCGAGCAGTCGTGAAACAGGACGAACGTACGCACCAGGAATCCGGCGGTGGGGACCGCGATCACGAGCACGAGCAAGTAGGACACCTTGAGCGCCTCGTACATCGCGACCGACAGCGCGAGATACGGCAGCACGGAGGTCGCCAGATCGAGCAGGCTGCGTCCCAGATGCGGCTTGGCATACGGAGCGAGCGACTCCCGCCAGTACGCGCCCTGAGGCTGGAGTGACCCGCCCTCGGCGGCTGCTGCTTGGCTCATGGCGCTCATCTCCTTGCAGACCGCCACATACCGGTACGCGCGAGCGCGTCCCGGCGGTACTGCCTGCTGGTATGCCCGGCTCTCTTGGCTCGGGTTCTGTTCTGGTTCGTCCGCTTGCCACCCGCGCGAGCGAGCCAGCTCACGATGGATGCTAACCGACCGCGGGGCGGCGGCGACGCACTACCCCATCGTCACGGCGCAGCGGTCGCTTGAGGCTCTAATTCAGCGATTCAAGCTCAGCCCCATCCACACGTGCTCGATGCCCGCCTCCTCGAACGTCTCGGACTCCACCGCGAAGCCGGCCTGCTCGTAGAGTGCCACCGCTTCGAGCTGCGCCGCGAGACGCACTTGACTGGATCCGCGCTCGCGCGCCGCATCCAGAGCGAGCCGGAGCATTCGCAGCGCGACACCCCGACGGCGCCAGTCGCGCTCGACGGCGACGCGGCCGATTTTGGCGCGGTCCTCCTCGATCAGCAGGCGCAGCGTCCCGATCACGCCGCCGGACTCCGGGTCGAGCGCAACGAGGTGCAGCGCGTGCTCGTCGTGCTCGTCGAGCTCATCCTCGCGCGGGACACCCTGCTCCTCGCAGAACACGCGCTCTCTGAGCGCGAAGGCGCCGCGGACGTCTTCGGGACCCGCGGCCCAGCGAATCATCGGTATCTCGCGGTCGTCCATCGTGCTCTGCTCAACGCGCGCCCAGGGCGAACGCCGTGCGGACCGGCCCTGGAGTCAGGCGGCGCAGCACCAGCAGTCCCAACAGCGCCGTCAGCAGACACGTCGCGCCGCCCAGCCCCAGGCCGGCCCGCGCCCCCGCCTGCGCCATCACCCAGCCCACGATCGGGCCGCCGATCGGCGTGGAGCCCTGGAAAGCGACGAACCACAGCGACATCACGCGCCCGCGCATGTCAGGCGCCGCGCTCAGCTGCAGCGTCGAGTTGCTGGTTGCCATGAACGTGACGCTCGCACCCCCGGCGAGCGCGAGCGCCAGCAGCTCCGTCGTCAGGTTCGGCGCTGCACACGCGAGCCCGAGCACCACACCGAACGCGCTTGCCGCGAGCACCAGCGTGGGCAGACCCGTCCTGCCCTTCGTCGCGACGAACAGACCGCCCACGACCGCGCCGACGCCCATCGCTGCGGTCATGAAGCCGTAGCCCGTCGCGCCAACGTGCAGTCCCTGCTTGGCCATCACAGGCAGCGTCACCTGGAACTCGTACGCCAACGCACCCACGAGCGCCATCATCGCCAGCGGGGCACCGAGCTCGGGAGTGCGTCGCACATAGCGAAGGCCGTCGCGGAGCTGTCCGGGCCGGCGGCCGCTGGGCGGGCTGGGGTGGATCGCGCTGCGCTCGAGCCTCACCAGCGAGCCGATCACCGCCACGAAGCTCGCCGCGTTCAACAGGAAGCACGGCCCCTCGCCGACCGTCGCGATCAGCACGCCCGCCAGCGCCGGGCCGATCACGCGCGCGACGTTCACGAGCACCGAGTTGAGGCTGACCGCGTTGCGCAGGCTCTCGCTGCCGACCAGCTCGAGCATGAACGCCTGGCGCGCGGGATTCTCGAACGCGTTGTTCAGGCCGAGCAGCGCCGCCAGCGCCCCGATCTCCCATAGGCGCACCATCCCTGTCACCGTCAATAACCCGAGGATCAACGCCTGCACGCCCATCGCGCTCTGCAGGATCACCATCAGCCGGCGCTTGTCGACGCGATCGGCGACAACGCCGCCGTACGGGCCGAGCACCAGCACCGGAAGCGTCTGCAGAGCGATGATCACACCGAGCGCGGTGGCCGAGCCCGTCAGACTCAGGACGAGCCACGACTGTGCCGCCATCTGCATCCACGTGCCTATCAGCGACACCGACTGCCCGGCGATGTAACGGCGGTAGTTGGGGATCGCCAGCGCCGCGAAGGTGACTCGCCCGACGCCCGTCAGGCGCTTCACCGGCGCCCGTCCGCCAGCCGCTGCGCCAGCTGCTCGAGCACCGGCAGCGCGTTCCACAGCGCCTCGCGCTCGCGTTCGTCGAGCTGCTCAACGTGCGCGCTCAACACGCGCGCGCGCTCGCGATGGATCCGCTCGCGGATTCGCCTGCCGGCCGCGGTCGCGCGCACGAACGCTGAGCGCCTGTCCTGCGGGTCGGCCGAGCGCGCCAGCAGGCCCGCATCGCACAGCTGCGCCGTGATGCGCGAGAGCATCGTCGCGTTCACGCTCTCGACCGCCGCCAGCTCCGAAAGCCGGATCGGGCCGAGTCGCACGACCGTGAACAGGACCGAGATCTGCGACGGCGTCAGCCCAGAGCCTGCCACCGTCGGGCGCAGCCGCCGCGACAACCTGCCGATCGCCGCGCGCAGACGCTCGCTTGCGTCCTCCTCCTGCACGTCCCCAGCGAGCCCTGGGATTGCCTTGACCGTCTCGGTTGCCACGCGAACGCCGCTCCTATTAAAAATGATTGCTTGCCGGCAAGCATTATAGGAGATCGGCGCCCCTGCTCGGAACGGCTCGCCCCACGACCGCGCGCGGTGGGACGAGCCGCCCGATTAGACGCCCCCGTCTACTTGACGATCTGGAAGATTCGCTCCATGCCCAGGCGCGTGTGGTCGCGTCCGTCCTGGGTTTCCATGAAGCAAGCCTGCACGTACCACCCGGGCTTGGCCGTGATCGTCTCCTGCTGGAAGGCTTCATGCGAGAGCGGCCCCGCGAAGCCGAACGGTTCTGCGCTGACGAGCTTTTCCAATCCCTTTTCCTTGCCTGTCAACAGGCCCTTGACGATCAGCTTGGCGTCGGCCAGGCTCTTAGCCGGGAACGCGATATCCATGTGCACCAGGAAGCCTTCGTTTTCAAAGCGCACCAGCTCGCCGTCGTGCAGCGTCGTCGGACCGCGGAAGCCGAACTCGATCGAGCGGATCGTCGCCTGCGGCGCCGGCAGCGTCGCCGGGGCTTTTGCCGCGGTCACCGTGAACGGGGCTTTGAGTTTCGGGCCTTCTTCGCCCGAGCCGCCGAGCGCGACGTACTGGCCAGGTTCGAGGATCGTCTGCGCTTCGTTCGTCTTACCGGGGCGCACTTCGGCGTCGAACACGATCGACCCGTACTTGGTCGCCTTGTTGGGGTCCTTGCCCGCGCCCGCCTTCATCGCGGCTTCGACTTCCGCGACGGTGTAGCCGGGCTTCAGCTGGAACAGGATCGCCTCCCCTTCCTTGATCCCCGAGGCAGTCGAGACGACGTTGACCGCGCCTGACTGCGTCGCCCCGCCGACGGTGATCGAGGACTTTGTCACGGCGAGCGTGAGCGTGGGAAGTGTCGAGGCCTGCGCCGCAACCACGGACGCGAGGCTCGATGCGACGGTCAGCAAGGCGCTGACGGCGAGCGCCGCCCGCAAGATTCTTGTGTTCACTTTGACTTCTCCCCTGGCTGGTGGGTGAGGCGCCCCCTCGGCGCCGGCCCGCGAGCTTAGAAACGGCCGACCAGAAGGTCAATACGTAATTACACGCACGCGCCAGCAGGTCTACGATTGCCTGCCATGGAGAGCCTCTCGGCGTCGAGCCTGCACAAGCTTCTGCGGGCCACCGCGCAGGCGACCGAGTTCAGAGACCTCGCGGAGTTTCGCACAGGCGTAACGGCGCTCGCGCACGAGCTCGTCCCCTGCGAGAGCGTCTCCTACAACGAGCTCAAGCCGGGCTCTGACGCGATCGTCGTTGCCGACCCGGACGATTGGCTCACCGAGGAGAGCGTCGAGACCTTCTCGAGGCTCGCCGGTGAAAACCCCCTGATCGAGTACTACGCACGCACCGGCGACGGCCGGCCGGTGCGATTCTCCGACTTCATCTCGCGTCGACGGCTACACATGCTGCCGCTCTACGACGAGCTCTACTCCTGGATCGGCGTCGAGCACCAGATCGCGTTGGTGCTGCCGGCCCCTCCCGGCGAGATCATCGGCGTCGCCCTCAACCGGCTGCGACGCGACTTCACCGGCGAGGAGGCCGCGATGCTCGAGTTGCTGCGCGGGCCCCTGCGTGCGTGCTACCGGCGACTGGTGGAGCGCGAGCAGCTGATCAGCCTGCTCAACGGGGCAAGAGATGACGAGATCACGGCGCACGCGGTGGCGCTCGGCCTATCAGAGCGCCAGACCGAGATCATCCACGGCGTCGTCGGCGGTGCCTCGAACGCGGAGGTGGGAGCGAGCCTCGGCATCAGCAGACGGACCGTCGAGAAGCATCTGCAGAACATCTACACACAGCTCGACGTCACCAGCAGAACGCAGGCAGTCGCCAAGATCCGCGGCCGAGCCGGGCCGTAGCGAGGTATTAAGGTGGTCATGCCCCGACGACCACCGCCCCCACAAAGGAGACACGCATGTCCCGATTCGCCACCGTGAACCTGCTCGAGGTTGAGGACTCCGTCGGCGAGCGCGCCGAGGGGATCGAAGGTCGGTTCGCGCGCAAGCATCTCGACTCACGCGACCTCGGCGTCAGCCTCTTCCGCTACGGCGCAGGCGTGCGCAGCCCGGTCGCACACAGCCATCGTGAGCAGGAGGAGGCCTACGTCGTCGTCGACGGCTCCGGCCGGATCCTGCTCGACGGCGACGTGCACGACATCCGCCAGTGGGACGTCGTGCGCGTGGCTCCCGACGTCGTGCGCGCCTTCGAGGGCGGCCCGGACGGGCTGGACATACTCGCCATCGGCGGCCCCAAGCCCGAGGAGGGCGACGGCGTCATGGGCGCCGCCGCGTGGCCCGACGAGGGCTAGCTGGTGCGATGGAGGAGTCCAAGCTGAACGCCACGGAGCTCTTCTCCGGCGTCTCGCCCGAGGAGCTGGGACAGCTGTCGCGCGTCACCGACGAGGTCGTCGTGCCGGCCGGCACGACGCTGATCAGCGAGGGCTCCTTCGCACACGAGTTCCTTCTGATCGAGGCGGGCTCCGCCGAGGTCCGTCGCGACGGCAGGCTGCTCGCCGAGCTCGGGCCCGGCGACTTCGCCGGCGAGATCGGCGTCATGCGCGACGCACGCCGCAACGCCACCGTGACAGCGTCAAGCGAGCTGACGGCGATCGTCATGACCGCGCGTGACCTGCGCGCCCTCGCGCGAGAGATGCCGAGCGTGGCGGCGCGTCTCGATGCAGCGATCGCCGCCCGCACCGGCTAGCGCAGCGCGCTCAGACCAGCGCCATGCCGGGCGCGACGTCGACCTGAACGAGCCGCGGCCCGTCGGCCACGAGCGCGTCCGCGAGCGCAGCGCGAAGCTCCTCGCCCCCAGCGACCGTCGTCGAGGCAACCCCGTAGCTGCTCGCAGTGGCCGCGACGTCAAGCCGCGGCAGCTCGAGCGCGGGGGCACCAGTCACGTCCTCGAGCGTCGCGAACCACTTCAGGATCGAGTACTCGTTGTTGCGCAGCACAAGGAACTTCACCGGAATCGAGTAGGCAGCAGCGGTCCAGAACGCTGTAATCGCATACTGCGCCGAGCCCTCGCCGAGGACGCACACCACCTGGCGCCCGGGCTCGGCCAGCTGCACGCCAAGCGACGCCGGCAGCCCGAAGCCGAGACCGCCGCCCGCGCTGAAGTAGTAGGAGCCAGGACGCGAGATACGCAGCCTGTTGCGCAGTGCCGCGGTGCTCGAGGGGGACTCGAGCACAACGATCCCGTCCGCGGGAAACACCGCGGCGAGCGTCGCGTGCACCTCCCCGCCTGAGAGCTGCTCGCCCGGCGCCGGCGCGGGCGCCTCGAACTCGGCTGGTATCGATGGGGCCGGCGGCGCCTCGCGTTCGGACGGCTCGCTGAGCTCGCGCGCCAGCGCGCCCAGCGTCAGCGCAACGTCCGCGACGATCGCATCGCCCATCGGCGCGCGCGCGGCCTCGTCCGGGTCGTTGGTGATCGCGACGAGCTCAGCGCCGTCGGGCAGGAAGTCGCCGGGGATGTTCGGGTAGTACGGAAATACCGACGAGCCCGCGACGAGCACCAGGTCATGGCCGGCGAGCGTCTGCGCCAGCGGTCCCACCGCCGGCGGCAATACGCCTTGGAAGGCGGGATGGCTCTCGGGAAAGCCGACGCGTCCGCCGCCGGTGGCAGGTGTTGCCCACACCGGCAGACGCTGAGACTCGACGAGCTCGACCGCCACGTCCCAGGCGCCGCTGGCATCGATCTCGGGGCCCGCCACGAACACCGGGCTGCGCGCCGAGCGCAGTCGCTGCGCGAGTGCTGCGATGCGTGAGTGTGGCGGCTGGGTCCTCGCGTCGAGCGACCGCGCAATCTGGGTGGTGAAGTCGACCGGCTCGAGCTCCCGCGTCCAGTCGTCCATCGGGATCGAAACAAACGCAGGACCCTGCGGAGGCAGCGCCGCGTGGTGGATCGCCTGCGCGAGCGCATACGGGACGTCTGCCGCGCGGGGCGGCTCATAGCTCCACTTGACGAACGGCTTCGGCACCTCCACGGCATCCCGGTTGGTGAGGTTCGCCTGCATCGTCATCAGCGACCGCGCCTGCTGGCCGGCCGTGACGAGCAGCGGAGCCTTGTTCGCGCGCGCGTTGAAGATCGCGCCCACGCCGTTGCCGAGGCCCGGGGCCGTGTGCAGGTTCACATGCGCCACGTTGCCGCTGGCCTGCGCGAACCCGTCCGCCATCCCCACGGCCACCGCCTCGTGGAGACCGAGCACGTAGCGGAAGTCATCCGGCAGCGGGCCCAGCATCGGGAGCTCCGTGGAGCCGGGGTTCCCGAAGATCGTCGTCATCCCCCGCTCGCGCAGCAGCGCGAACGCGGCCTCGCGGACGCTCGTCATCTATGCGCCGGGTCGCCCGCTCACGGCTGGCAGTCTAGCCCCAGCGTCGTGAGCGCCCACCCGCCGGGCGACCTCACGACGCTAGTCGAGCTCGCGTGCGCGACACGCCAACTGCAGCAGCAGCAGGTCGTCCGGGTTCTCCTGGTCGACGTCGAGCAACTCGAAGATCCTGTTGATGCGGTAGGCGACCGCGTTGCGGTGGAGGCTCAGGCGCTGGCCCGTTCGCGTCAGCGAGCCGTGCTCGTCGAGATACACGTGCAGCGTCTGGATCAGGCGCTCGGAACGGATGCCGCCGAGCGCCGTGAGCGGTTGGAGCACCGACGTGGCTGCTTCGCGGGCGGTGTCTGAGGCGTACCACTCGACGAGTGCGCGCCGCAGGCCGACGCTGTCGAAGGCGACCGCGTTGCCCACCTGCGTCGACGTCCGCCCGGCGGTCGCTGCTGCCTTGGCCTCTGCCGCCGAGGCGACCAGCCCCCCCGCGCCGGCGCGCGCGGTGCCAACCCCGCAGCGAATCACCACATCGGGAAGCGTGCCGCGGGTGGCTGCGAGCACCTCGTCCATGCTGCTCGCCACACGACCCGAGGCTGCCGGGCCGGGATCGTTGCGGAAGCTGGTGACGAGCACGAACGCCTCACCCGTCCGTGCCAGATGCCACGTTCCGCCGGCGGCGCGCGCCACCTGCAGCGCGGAGCTACCGAAACGAGCTCGCGCGTGATAGGCGTCGAGCTCCTGCCCGGGCTCAGGATCGGTCAGCCCCTCGAAGTCGAGCCGCACCGCAACATGCCAGCCGTCGATCGGGAGTCCCAGGCCGCGTGCGCGCTGGATGACCGAGTCTCTCGCCTTGGCGGGAGCCGACAGCAGATCGGTGAGCACCTCCTCGCGCGACTGCGTCGGGATCTCCTGCGAGCGCCGGGCACGCGTCATCGCCTCGCCAACTCCCGCCGCCAGCGCGTGGAGCACGATCTCCACGCTCATCTCGGCGTCGCCCTCCTGCGCAGGTGCCGTGATCCATCCCTCCGCATGACCGTCGACTTGCACAGCCCGCCGCGGCTGGTCCTGCGGCTCAGAGGCGAGCATCGAGATCGGCACACCCAACGCGGCGCCCACGTGAGCGAGCAGCGAGTCGATGCTCCCGTCGAGCGGATGGACTTCGATCGCGCGCACCGCCGCGTAGGCGCGCAGGAGCGCGACGTCGGCGGCTCCCGCGAGCTCGCGGCCGATCGCCAGGGCGAGCGCGGTCAGCTCGGTGTCGTCGCGGGTGCCGAGGATCGCCGTGCCGGAGCGACTCGCGATCGCCGTCGCCGTCGCCGGTATGCGCCACACATCCGCCGCCGTCAGCACCAACGCCGCGACCGAGCGGCTGCGCGCGATCCGCAGCGCGATGTCGAAGCGATAGCTGCTGATGGCCGTGGACGCGCCACGCGTCAGCAGCACGATGCTGTGCTTGCCAACCTCGGCAAACTGGCTCAGGTCCTCGATCAACATCACGCTCTCCACGACCGGGTCCGCGGGTGGCTTGGACACGTAGCCGATCATCGGCGCGAGCGCCGGCGACTCAACTAGCTTCCGCAGGGAAGCCACGAGCAGAGTGTAAAGGTGAATGATGCATGGATGCGACTCGGCGCCGCGCAGCTCCCGCGGCTCGCTCTCGGCACGGCGCTACTCGGTGCGGGTGGCGGCGGCGACCCCGCCGCGGCGCTGCTGATGGCACGAATGGCAGTTGAGCAGCACGGTCCCGTCACGATCCTCGACGTCGCCGAGCTCCAGGCGGACGCCCAGGTGCTGCCGTGCGGGACGATCGGATCTCCCACGATCGCCGAAGAGCGCATGTGGAACGGCGACGAGGGGCGCAAGCTGTGCGATGCCGTGGCAGCCGTACGCGGCCGCCCCATCGACGCGCTCATGCCTTTGCAGATCGCCGGTGCAAACGGTCTGCTACCGGTGCTCTGGGCCGCGCGCCTCGGTCTGCCGCTGCTCGATGCAGACGGGACAGGACGCGCCTTTCCGCAACTGCACCAACAGACGATGAGCCTTGGCGGCATAGCGCCGGGTCCGGTGGTGCTCACCGACGGGCGCGGCAACACGCTGCAACTCGATCCTTCCGACGGCGCTTGGGCGGAGCATCTCGCTCGCGGCGCGCTCGCGGGCCTCGGCGGGGTGTGCGCGGCGGCGCTCTGCTGCATGGACGGCGAGCAGGCCCGCCGGGCAACGATCGCCGGCTCGCTTTCCCGCGCACTGCGACTCGGTGAGGCGATGCAGAGCGAGATAGCCGAGCGGCTGGCTGCGGTGCGCGCCGCCCTCGGAGCGTCCGTGCTGATCGAAGGACGAGTCCAGGACGTGGAGCACCGGCCCAGTGTCGGCTTCGCTCGGGGTGCGGCGACAATCGTCGCTGGCGGCCACGACGTCGAGCGCAGGATGCGCCTCGAGTTCCAGAGCGAGTTCCTGCTCGCACTCGAGGAAGGGTCGGCGTGCGCCACGGTTCCGGATCTGATCTGCGTGCTGAGCGCCGACACGCTCGCTCCGATCGGCGTCGAGCAGCTACGCCGCGGACAACAGGTGACGGTGCTCGCATCGCCGTCAGCGCCTCAGTGGCACTCCGAGCCCGGCATCGCGATTGTCGGACCAGCCGCGTTCGGCTACGAGGTCATGCCCGCATGCCTGCCGGGGGCGACGCACGATGAATGAGCTGCGACTCGGGCTCGAGATCGCGCACGGGCGCGCGGAGGGCGTGGTCCTCGACGAGGCCAACCGGGTCATAGCCAGCGCCAAGGTCGCAGCGGGCCAGGTGCAGGACGGCACCCTGCGCAACCTGCTGCGCGCCGTCACCGCCGAGGACCACGTCGATCCGCGCGACATCACACGCACCGTGCTGGGGTCGACCGTCGCGCTCGATGCGATCGAGCAGCGCAAGGGGCTGCGACGGATCGCCGTGCTGCGTATCGGCCGCCCGCTCACACTCGCCGTCCCGCCACTGGCCGGCTGGCCGCCGTCGCTGCGGCAGGCGGTGTCCGCAGGCGACGCGATCGTCGGCGGCGGCGCGGAGTACGACGGAACCGTGATCGAACCCCTCGAAAGCGAAGCGATCTCACGCTTCGCAGCAGGAGTCGCCGAGGCGGCCGAGGGCATCGCCGTGACGAGCGTCTTCTCGCCCGTCGCGCCCGACCAGGAGCTCGAGGCGGCGGAGATCGTTCACCGCGAGCTCGGCGCGACGATCCCCGTCTCGCTGAGCCACGAGCTTGGCACCGTGGGCTTGCTCGAGCGCGAGAACGCAACCGTGCTCAGCGCGACTTTGCTCGGCGTGGTCGAGCGGCTCCTCGAGAGCCTCGGCCAAGCGCTGGAGAGTCAACTGATCAACGCCGAGCTGTTCTTCGCGCAGGGCGACGGTACCGTGATGACGCCGGAGCACGCGCTGCGCTTCCCGATCCACATGCTCGGCAGCGGCCCCGCGAGCGCGATCCGCGGCGGCGGCTGGCTGACCGGCGTGATGGACGGCGTAACGCTCGAGCTCGATGCGGCCAGCGCGACGGTGGGCGCGCTCGTCAACGGTCGCCCCCGCGAGCGCAGAACGCCGACCGAGATCGCCGGCATACGCGCCAACTTCAGCGTGCCCGACGTGGTGACCCTGCCGATCGCCGACGGCGAGGCCGCAGGCGTGGCGCTCGCGGCCGCGCTCGACACCGCCCGACACATGCAGCCGCTGCCGATGCTCGTCGTGGTCGGCAGCGGCGCGAGCGCCGTCGCCCAGCACCTGATCGCCGTCGGCGAAACGATCGTCCCGGGCGACGGCGATGTCGCGCGGGCGATCGGCCTCGTGATCGCGCCCGCGGGCGGACAGGCCGACCGCGTGTGCGCAGACCGTGCGAGCGTTCGCGCGACGACCATGGAAGCCGCGCGCGCGGACGCGATCGCGCGGGCGATCCACGCGGGCGCCGACCCCGCGAAGGTGCAAGTCGTCGAGGTCGATGAGGTCCCGCTGACCTATCTGCTCGACCCGCCGATCCGCATCATCGTCCGAGCCGTCGGCCCCAGGGTCTAGCGTCGCTGGCGCCACCACCGCGCGAGTCAGATCGAGAGCCGAACCGTGAGACCATCAGCGCCAGGGATGACGTCGAGTCGCCGCGTCACCTGACGCGCGACCCACAACCCGACTCCCTTCGCCGCGTCCGGCTTGGGGGGCAGGTAACCCGCGAGCGGGTCCTCCAAGCCACCGCCCCAGTCTGAGATCTCGAGCACGAAGTGCCCGCCCACGCGACCGGTCCGCAGCTGCCTCACGCCGCCGCCGTGACGCTCGGCGTTTGCCAGGATCTCGTCGGTCGCAAGCAGCATCTCCTCGAAGTCTCCGTCGGGGACAGACGCGTCTTGCATGCGCTCGCGCAGTCGAGCGCGCAACGTGAATGCATCACGCTCCAGCGCGAGCGGCTCGAGCTCTCCGACGGGCTCAGGAGCGGGTGTCAATGCGCGCACCACCTCCGCCGGCTCGACATACGCGGGACTCTCGTCAAAGGCGTCCCGGTCTGCGAGCAGGCGCGGATGCGTCCGTTGCATCTCCTCGACGACCGCATCCGGCACCACGCGCGTGTCATAGCCGCACACGATCGACACCGGATGGTGGGCCAGCGCCCGGTTCAAGATCGCCTCGTATGCAACCCATCGCGCGTACTCGGCACAGGCGCGCAGCCGCGGCAGCTCGCCGAACAGGCACACCGATTCCGCCCCGTCGCGCCGCAGCCGCCGCAACGTCGCGTCGTAGTCGGCGAGCGCGGCCTCCGGGCGCGTGTAGTGCGTGTCGCAGTCGATGGACTGCACGTCTGCTGCATCCGTTCCGAGCACGTCGCGAAGGAGCTCGCACTTGCGGTTGTCCACCACCATGATCGTCGCACTGCCCCGCTCGAGCCCCTGACGCAGAAGCGGCCCCACGCTCGCGGCCAGCTCGGGGTCATCGTCGTACACGAACAGCGTGTGCTCCATCGCGGGAGCAATCATCCGAGGAGCTCCACGCCCGGGTCTGTGTCCCACCCGAGCAGCCCGACCAGACGCCGCACCGACGACGACGCTCCCGAGATCGTCAGCCGCTGCCCGGTGCGCCCGCGGATCGCACGCATCCCGGCGACATCGACGTAGCGCAGTTCCGCGAGATCGAGCTGCAGCGGGCCATGGAAGTGCCCGGCGAGCACCGACACGAGCGTATCGGCGCAGGCGAAGTCCAGCTCACCCGCGAGCCGCAGCATCCGGCCGTCGTCGACGCGCGCCGCGGCCAGACAGCCCGTGCGTACCAGGGCTGCCAGCTCAGGGGCCAGGTCGACCGTGTGCGCGGCGGCGACGTCGGCGAGCGTTGCCGGCTCGAACTCGCCGTGCGCGTACTGGCACAGGGCAACAACATCACCCCCGGCCATCAGGTCGGCGAACCTGCGCTCGTACTCCGGTAGCTGCTCGTAGCCTGGAACGTCGCGATGCAGCCAGCCCATCTCGCCGGTGATGCTCAGCCCCGGGTAGCCTTCAGCGAGCGTTCGATCGCGATCGGCGTGCATGGCCTCCAAGACGCGCTCGATGTCGAAGCTGCTGTCGGGCGCGTAGGCGTTTGGCGCAGAGCGCAGCTCCAGCTGCCCGCCTTCGAGCGCCCGAGCGACACCCTCGCGATCACCCGCCAGTTCACGCCCAAGCGCGTCGAGATCCTCGTGCTCGCAGAGGTAGATCACCTTGTGCGAGCGCGCCAACGCATCGTGGACGAACGAGATCGCAACCTGGCGGCGATCCAGGGCGTGCGCAAATCGGCAGCAAGCATGCTCGCCGGCCCTGACCATCACGGCGATCTTTGATCGTCGGCTGTCATCGAAGCCTCGTTAACGCTAGGCCGGACGCTCGCCGGCGCAACCCAGGCGGCGCGGAACCCTCGTCCAGTCAGCCGACGGGTGTTTGTTGTGCACAGGTCACTAAAGACGGCGGTGATTCGTCGCACGCACCAAGAAAGCGCGACCCGCGCGACCCTAGTCTCGCTCGTACGGCGCGGGTCGGTCCGGATGCCCCCAGAAGACCATCCACGGGTCCACGCGACACTCGCTACGGGAGGTGAGTTGGTTATGCCTGAGCACGGCAAATCGCCCCAACACGCTGAATGCCCCGCACCGCCGGAGCCCCCGGGACTGCGGCTGGCGCCTATGCGCGAGACGCAGTCCGAGCTGGTGCTGGCCGCCCGTCTCAACCGTCCGCACGCGCGAGCGCGGCTCGTTGAGTCCTTCATGCCGCTGATCGGAAGCGTCGCTCGAATCTATGCCTACGTGCCGGCGGTCGATCGTGCCGAGCTGATCCAGGAGGGCGTCGTCGGTGTTCTGCGGGCACTCGAGCGCTACAACCCGGAGCTCGGGACGCCCTTCTGGGCATACGCGTCGTGGTGGGTGCGCCAGGCGATGCAGCAGGTGGTTTCCGAGCTCTCGCGCCCCGTCGTCCTATCTGACCGCGCGCTGCGCCAGCTCGCACGAGTGCGCGACGCGCGGCGGGCGTTCATCCGCGCCAACAGCCGCGAGCCGAGCCTCAGCGAGCTCGCCGCCGAGAGCGGTCTGACATTCGAGCAGCTGCATCGGCTCAGCGTTGCCGATCGCCGGCCCCGCGGCCTCGAGGAGCCGCTCGACGACGAGAGCGGGACCGGCGCGACGTTCGGCGACTCCGTGCGCGACCCGCGCGCCGAGGAAGCCTACGACGACCTGGCGACGCAGATGGCCGCCGAGGAGATTCCGCGGCTGCTCACGCACCTGAACGAGCGCGAGCGCCGCGTGATCGACGCTCGCTACGGCCTGGCTGGCCCCGAGCGCACGCTGCGCGAGCTCGGCGAAGAGCTGGGCATAAGCGCCGAGCGGACCCGCCAGATCGAGCAGAGCGCACTCGAGAGGATGCGCGTCGCCTGCCAGCCCGAGGGAGGCTCGGGAGGCTCCGCGACAGAGGCGCTCGCGTCATGAACCGCGCGCGTGAACAACGTCTAGACGACGACCGCCGTGCCGCTCACCTGGCAGCCATGGCCAAGGCTCGGCAGGCGCGGCGCCGCGAGCTCGCACTGGTCGAGCAGTACCTCGCGCAAATTCGCCTCAGCGCTGCCCCCGCGCCCGGAGTGTTGCGCAGCTTGACGCCAGGGGTGAGGCGATGAGATGAGGCCGCAGGTGTCAGGGCTCTAGCTCTTCGATTCGCGCGAGTAGTTCGCTGGCGAGCACAGCGCCGGCGTAGTTGATGCCGAGATCGCGACGCAATCGCGCCGCGCGCGTGAGCAGTGGCGCGTCCTGCTCGGCGAACAGCGGTGCCGCCGCGCTGCCCCCGCGCGGCGCCAGCAGGCCGAACTGCACGAAGCGGCGGATGAGGTCGGGGTGCAGGCCGGTCTCGCGCGAGAGTGACTCGAGCGTTACGAGCGGCTCGCCGCCGCTGCGCACGCGTACCAGCGCCAGCGCGTGGCGCGTGCGCGTCGTGTGCGCCATCAGCGCGCTTTGCGCGGGTCGAATTTCGATACCGCTGCCAGCTGCTCGAACAGCTCGCGTTCCTCTCCGTTGAGTCGTTTGGGAACGCGCACCGTGACCACCGCGTGGAGATCGCCGGCGGAGTCGCCCGTGTTCGGCAGCCCCTCACCGCGCAGGCGCAGCCGCCGGCCCGACGATGAGCCGGGCGGCACGCGCACGCGCGCCGTGCCCGACAGCGTCCTGACCGGAACCTCGGCGCCGAGCGCCGCCTCCCAGGGCGAGACCGGGAGATCGACGTAGAGATCATCACCTTTGACGCGGAACAGCGGATGCCGTTTCACCCGCACGCGCAGGAACAGGTCGCCGGCCGGAGCGCCGCCGCTTCCCGGTTCGCCCTGCCCGGCCAGGCGGATTCGCTGCCCGGCGCGCACGCCACGCGGGATGTTCACCTCGAAGTCGCGCCCGTCCCCGAGCGACAGCCGCCGTTTGCCGCCCGCCGCGGCTTCCTCGAGCGTGAGCTCGAGCGTCGCCTCCTGATCGCCGCCGCGACGCGAGAAGCCGTTGAAGCCGGCGCGTTCAGCGCCGTGCGGCCGCTGGCGGGCGAAGAAGCTCTCGAAGAAATCGCTGAAGTCGCCGCCGCCGAAGTCGACGCGTACGTCGGAGAAGCCGTCCCCGCCGCGAAACGCCTCTTCGTAGCCACCCGCGCCGGATACGTCCTGGCCGGCTTTCCAGTTGGCGCCCAGCCGGTCGTAGCGCTCGCGCTTGTCTTTGTCGCGGAGAACCTCGTAGGCCTCCGAGATCTCCTTGAAGCGATCCTCCGCGCCGGGCTCTTTGTTGACGTCGGGATGATGTTCCCGCGCGAGTTTGCGGTAGGCGCTACGGATGTCCTGCTCAGTCGCGTCGCGCGGAACGCCCAGGGCCGCGTAGTAGTCCTGGTAGGCGACTGCCATCAGTCAGAGCGCTCTGGTGCGCGCGCGACCACGACCTGCGCAGGACGAATCACGCGATCGCCGAGCGCGAACCCGGAGCGTGGCACCTCCACAACCGTATGCGGCGGTGTCGCGCCAGCAGCCTGCGTTGCGACCGCGTCGTGGCGCTCGGGGTCGAACGCCTCGCCCGGCGCTCCCGTCCGCGTCACACCGTGACGTTGCAGGACTGAGTCCATCTGCTGCATGACCGCCAGCAGGCCCTCCTGACAGGGTCCTTCCGTCTCCATCTGCATCGCGCGCTCGACGCTGTCGACCACCTCGAGCCAGTCAAGGATCATCGCCTCGGAGACCTCCGCCGTTCGCCGCTCGACTTCGCGCGCGGCACGCTTGCGGTAGTTGTCGAGGTCAGCGAGGGCGCGCCTGTAGCGATCCTCGATCCGCGCCAGCTCGTCGTTCAGGTCGTCCGCCTCCGCGGCGGGCTGATCACGCCCGTCGTCGATGTCAATCCCTCGTGAACTCGGCATCCACGACCTCCGCATCCTCGGCGTCGCCCGCCGTACCGTCACCGTGGCCCTCCCTGTCGCCGCCGTTGGCGCCCGCGCCGTTGCCGTGCGCGGCGCCCTGCGCGGCTGCGCTGGCGGGCAGGCCATGGACGAGCTGCTGGAGGTCTGCGATCAAGGGACGCACTCTGTCGAGACCGGCCTGGTCCTGCAGCGCCTGACGGGCGTCCGTGATGAGCTGTTCGGCTCGCGCTTTGTCGTTGACGGGCAGGCTCTCCTGCAGTTCGCCCAGGAGATGCTCGACGCGGTAGGCCAGCGAATCGAGATCATTGCGCGCATCGATCTCCTCGCGACGGCGGCGGTCCTCGTCGGAATGCGATTCGGCGTCGCGGATCATCTGGTCGATGTCGCTCTTGTCGAGGTTGGTGCTCTCCGAGATCGTGACCCGCTGTTCCTTGCCCGTCTCCTTGTCCTGGGCTGAGACGTTGAGGATGCCGTTGGCGTCGATGTCGAAGGTGACCTCGACCTGCGGCTGGCCGCGTGGCGCCGGTTTGATGCCCTCGAGGCGGAAGCGCGCCAGCTGGCGATTGTCGGAGGCGAGCTCACGCTCGCCCTGGAGCACGGACACATCCACGGCCGTCTGGTTGTCCTCGGCAGTCGAGAAGGTCTCCGTGCGCCGCGCCGGGATTGTGGTGTTGCGTTCGATGACCCTCGTGTTGACGCCTCCGAGTGTCTCCAGTCCAAGCGACAGCGGGGTGACGTCGAGCAGCACGACGTCCTCGACTTCGCCCTTGAGCACGCCGGCCTGCAGCGCCGCGCCGATCGCGACGACCTCGTCGGGGTTGACCGTCATGTTTGGCTCCTTGCCGCCGGTCAGGCTGCGCACGAGGGTCTGCACCGCGGGGATGCGCGTGGAGCCACCCACGAGGATCACCTCGTCGATCTCGGCGGCGGTCAGCTTCGCGTCCTTTAGAGCCTGTTCCACCGGGCCCCGGCAGCGCTCGACGAGGTCTTTGGTCAGCTGATCGAACGTCGAACGCGTGAGTGAGGTGTTCAGGTGCTTCGGGCCCGCGGCATCAGCCGTGATGAACGGCAGGTTTATCTGCGTCTGGGTGGTGCTCGAAAGCTCGACCTTGGCGCGCTCGGCCGCCTCGTAGAGGCGCTGCAGCGCCTGGGGGTCGGAGCGCAGGTCGATGCCCTGGTCGCGCTTGAACTCGTCGGCGAGCCAGTCGACGATGCGTTTGTCGAAGTCGTCACCGCCGAGGTGCCCGTCCCCGCTCGTCGCCCGAACCTCGACGACGCCGTCGCCGACGTCGAGCAGCGACACGTCGAAGGTGCCGCCGCCGAGGTCGAAGACCAGCACGGTCTCCTGGCCCTTCTTGTCCAACCCGTAGGCCAGTGCCGCGGCGGTCGGCTCGTTGATGATCCTCAGGACCTCCAGGCCGGCGATCGTGCCGGCGTCCTTCGTCGCCTGGCGCTGCGCGTCGTTGAAGTAAGCGGGCACCGTGATGACGGCCTCGGTGACTTTCTCACCGAGGAATTTCGCGGCGTCCTCGGCGAGCTTTCGCAGGACCAGCGCCGAGATCTCCTCCGGCGCGTACTCTTTCCCGCGGATTTCGAAGCGCACCGCGTCGTTGGGGCCGTTGACGACCTTGTAGGAGACGATCTTGGCCTCCTCATCGACTTCGCCCCACCGCCGCCCGATGAATCGCTTGGCCGAGTAGATCGTCGCTTCGGGGTTGAGGATCGCCTGGCGCCTGGCCACCTGTCCGACCAACCGCTGGCCGTCCTCCGTAAAGGCGACGACAGACGGCGTCACACGTGCGCCCTCTGCATTCGGGATGACCTCAGCGTGGCCGCCCTCCAGGGTCGCTGCGACCACCGAGTTGGTTGTGCCCAGATCGATGCCTACCGCCTTTGCCATGCCAGCTCCTTTCCAACGCCCACGCGGCTGTCTCTGGTGGTGTAGGGCATTGCCCCGGGGCTTCAAGCTTCACCGCTTGGCATGCTCGGCCGCTGGCCTAGCAACAGCGACGATGTCGGCACGCCCGACCGGGACACCCCCGCACCGTCGACGCTTCGCAAAGCGTGGGCCAGAGCTTTCTGTGCCAGAACAGGACGAGTTCCTGAGCGTCGAGCGCGTCCGGCGCATCGAGGGAATGAGCAGTGGGGGACTGCCCGTTGTCTCGATGTACCTGGGCATCGCCCCGCAACCCGGCGACGTGCACGCCAGCGCCCTCACCAAAGCCGACAGCCTGCTGCACGAGATTCGTTCGCTGGAAGAGGATCGAGCGTTCGATCACGAGGCGCGCCTGTCGCTGCGCGGCGACATCGAGACGATCGAAGCGTTGGTCGAGCAGTCGGCCAACGCTCCGGGCGCGCTTGCGATCATCTCGTGCAGCGGGGCCGGGGCGCTCGAGGTGGTGCACCTGCCACGCACGGTGCTGCGCGATCGGATCATGGTGGACGAGAGGCCGTGGGTGCGCCCGCTGCTCGCCGTGCTAGAGCAGCACCCGCGCTGCTTTGCCGTCGTCCTCGACAGCGAGACGGCGTACGCGTGGGAGCTGTACCTCGGCGAGGTGCGCGACCGCGGGCCGCTCGCGCGCCGCGAGCCGCGTGGAGCGAGCCCGCACGGGAGCGACGAGAGCAGCGCACAGCACAGGGAAGAGGAACGCGAAAGGCACCACTTCCGCCGGGTCGCGGAGGCGCTCGACGGCCTCCTGGGCAGCGACCGCCGCGCGGTGGTGGCGCTCGGCGGTCACGAGAGCGAGCTGTCTCGCTTCCTCGAGTTGTTGGCGCGGCCGCTGCGCGATCGGATCGCCGGCACTTTCGCGACCGCCGCCGCGACCGCGAACGCGGGCAGCGTCCTTGAGCAAGCGGGGGCGATCCTCGAGCGCTACGAGCTCGACCAACAACGCCAGTCGGTGGCGAACGTGCTCGCCAGATCGGCGGCCGGCGACCTCGCGGCGGTGGGCCTCGACGCGTGCTTGTGGGCGGGCTCGGTGGCGGCCGTAGAGTCGCTGTACGTGCAGGAGGGCGTGATCCGCCCTGGGGTCGTGTGCGATCGCTCTCGCTGGCTCGCCGCCTCGGGCGAGCTTTGCCCCGTGTGCGGTGCACAGCTGCGTGAGACCTCGGACGTGATCGATGAGCTGATCGAGACCGTCACCGAGGAGGGTGGCTCGGTCTGCGAGGTGCGCGCCGAGACCGAGCTCAGCGAGCAGCTCGTGGCGTGCGCGCTGCGCTTCGAGCTGCCCGGACGGGGCTCCTCAACCGGCGCTTGGGCGCCTACGCTGTAAAGGCGATGGCCAGTTCCGCCACGATTGTCGTCTGTCCCAACTGCGCGACCAAGAACCGGGTGCGCGCGACGCCCACGGGTGCGCCGAGCTGCAGCGCGTGTCACACGCTGCTTCCTTGGATCGTCGAAGCCAGCGCTGAGAGCTTCGACGAGGAGATCACGTCCTCGCTGCCGGTTCTGGTGGACTTCTGGGCCCCTTGGTGCGGCCCGTGCCGGATGGTCTCGCCACTGGTGGAACGCCTCGGCCAGGAGAACGCCGGGCGGCTGAAGGTCGTCAAGCTCAACGTCGATGACGCACCCGCGATCGCGGCGCGCTTCGCGGTCCAGGGCATTCCCCTACTCGTGGTGATTCGTGACGGCTCAGAGGTAGACCGGCTCGTCGGCGCCGCACCGCTCGCGCGCCTGCAGTCTTGGCTCGAGCCGCATCTCGGGGCGCGTGGAGCGCGCAGCGCCAGCTCGACGGCCTAGAACCTGTTCTCAGACGACGACATCGCCGCATGTTGTGGCAGCGCGGTCGCCGCGTCCGCAGCCATCGCCTCTGGGGGAAGCGCTACCGGGCGGCGAGCTTCGATGAGTGCTCCTAGTCGTCCAAGGCCTTGCAACCTCGCTCTAATACCTTTGAGTCACTTTATTATTCGGTGATCATGAGCTCGAGCGGTGGCCAGGGGAAGTCGGTGCGGTTGATGCGCAGTGACTCCTGTCCGTGCAGGCGGTCCACACCAGCATGCCAGCGTCGTCCGGTCGGTGTCGGTAGAGGCGATGCCGGCGTGTTGGCAGCGTTCAATCGAGTTGACCAGACCGGTCGAAGGCGCTATTGCTCGATGAGGCCTCCGGCTCGCGCGCTCGGACCCCGAACCCTCCATCGCCGAGGCGAGCCCCGTCCACATGCTCGAGGATGGGGTCCGGAGATCTGCGCTGCACATCAGGCGATACTGGCCGGGGTGATCGAGCGCGTACCGGACGTAGGCCTGACATCCCGCGATTAGCGTTGCCGCAGGATCGCCAGCGCCGGCGGCGGCCTGATCGCGGCGGCGCGAACTCGTCGAAGCATCGCTGCGCGACGGCCGCCTTCAACTCGTCGAGGTCGGCGAAGTGCAGATACACCGAGGTCGCGCCACCCCGGCCCGGGCGGCCACCGAGCGCAGCGAGAGCGCGGACGCGTCCCCGGTCTCGGTGACGATCGCGTCTGCGGCGGCGAGCAACTGCTCTCGTAGCCGTTTCCCTCGCCGCGTCGGTTGTTGCGCCTCGGCTGGCTTGGCTTGGTGGTGGCGCTCTGTCTTGAGGTTCCCGTTCTCAGAAGACTTATAGTCACGGGCGTAGCCTAACAGATGTTACGCTACGCCCGTACATCAAGCCGCCGAGAGCCCAACGAATGAACTCAGTCGCCCCACCCGTCGCTCGCAGCACCCTCCTATAAGGTCGACCAGCCCGATGGTCTGACCTCAGCCGATAGCCGAGACGCGCAAGCTGGACTGCTTGGTCTGGTTGTCCCCAACTCGCGCTTGCACTGCGCGCTGCTCATCCTCGCGTTCGCCGGAGGCATCGCCTTCTACCTGCCTGGTTCATCGACGGACTGCTGCGCCGGGCTATTACCCGCTCGTTCAGCCTTTTAGCGCTTTGAGCCTCGGCGCGGGCGGGTGGGTGCTAACCACTAACTTCGCTGTTTTCGTCGCTATCGTATGTCTACGGCGTTTGCCTGTCGCCCTACGCTCTCCCCTTTCCTCGTCGCCACCTATTACCCCAGGCTGGCATCTTCGCCGCGCAGCCATGATCGGCGCAGCGATCTTCAGCCAGTACCCCAGCTTGGGCTTCCCAGTCTTCGTTCCAGCCTTGTCTCATCTCTCTTGCACGCTCAGATCCACAACTCCTTCTCCTACTGCCCTGATGTCGACTGTCTCCTCGCTGTTTATCCTCTCTCGCCGGCTGCACCGTGTACCCTCTTGGCGCGGCTGGGCGCCGGCCGCCTTGACCGCGGAGTGCTCATGATGGTGTTCCTCGCCGCTTCGGGATCCTCACCGCGCAGCACGGGCCCGGCGGATCTTCGAGAAGCTCTCCTCCCTAACCCCGAGTCTGTTTGTCGTTTCCCTGGCCTCCCGCCTGCTCCTCCTACCACCTCGCATCAGCAGGCGTTCCCTTCTCTGTCCCGTATCCTTCTCCTCGTAATGACCGAGCCTGCATCGCTCGCCTGGGGGCCGTCCAACTCCGCCCGCCTGGACTCTCGCATGCCAGGAGTGCGAGCTGTGGCTAGCCGCCCGCCTCGGCTTCCGCCATCCGTCCTGCCTCGCCGCGCTTTTCGACTACGACATAACCGGAGTAGACCTCGACTGTCGACTCGATGGCCGGTTCCTCATGCCCTGGGAGCACCACGAACCGGCGCGGATGGGATCGCACGCGTGAGTACTCCCCGATCGAGAGGTCCAGCATCCCACCACAATCCACGCGGACACACTCGCATATGAAGGTGTCGGCCGACTCTCCGTTGCGTGGACGCTGATACTCGATTTTGTCGTTTATGCGCCGTGCCAGGGCCTCGTTCTGCGCCATACGGCGCTTGCGTCGATTATCCACTCCGGGGAGTCATTCCACTCGAGGGGGAAAGCCTTATCGGTACTGATCGATGAGCTGGCGTGCCATCGACTTGCCTCGCCGCGCGGCTTGCGCATCGCCCTCGGCTGCTACGACGATCGAGCCCTCCATCAGGATGTGCCACGAGCGCGCGAACGAATCGGTGTCGCGCAGACCGGCTTCCTCGGCTAAGCGACGTACGATCGCGCGGATCTGCTCGAGATGCCGAACGCTGGCGCCGCCTGCAGGGTGCTCAGGTCCGAGTTCGAGCAGTACCTTGATGAACGAGCCCGCCTCGAAGTCGTCGCGATGGAACCACTCGTCGAGTACATCGAAGATGGCGAGCAGTCGCTCCTCGGGGTTCGAGCCGCGACGCATGGCCCCCGCTTCAATGAAGTCTTTGGTCCAGCGCTGTTCGCGGAGGTCTAGAAACGCGAGCACGAGCTCGTCCTTCGAGGGGAAGTGCCGGTACAGCGTCGCGGTCGCGACGCCCGCGCGCGCAGTCACCTCGTTGACCCCAACCGCTTGGATGCCGCGCTGGGAGAACAGCTCGTAGGAAGCATCAAGAATCCGCTCGCGGGCGGTCTGCCCCGTCTCGGCCGGTTGGCGGTGGGTTTCAAGCACGCCGCAGAAGGGTACCACGAGTGAGAACGTTCTTTCTGTGATAGAAAGAGCGTTCTCTCTCTTCACTTGAAGGGTTTGCTCAGAGCATTCAACGGAAAGGAGGCCCCTGTGGGGTTGATAGAGCTGCTTCTGATCGTCCTAGTAATCGCCGCCATCGCAGGCGGGATCGGTCTAAGCCCGTTGCTTTGGCTGCTGCTGGTGGTGGCCCTCGTGGTCTTTCTCACGGGCGGCGGGTTTGGCTACCGCAGAGGCGGGAGTGTCTAGGTATGACTGTTGGCACATCGATCTTCCTCATCGCCGTCGGCGCGATCATCCGTTACGCGCTGAGCTTTAGCGTGTCGGGCGTTTCGCGCCCAGTGATCGGGCTGATCCTGATCATCGCCGGCATTGTCGGCCTCGTGCTGTCGCTGATCTACATGTCCAGCGCTCGACGCCGGGTAGTCGACGGACCGTACGAAGAACCGCGCGTCTAGCACCGCAGGGGTGGGCCTGTCGCCACGGCCGCCATCAAGCCGCTCGTCGGCTGGGTGGCCGCTCGGCGGCGGGCTCATTGCATCGCGTGCCGGAAAATAACTCTCAAACCAGGAGGGACTATGACCGACAAGAACATCGATCAAGCGAAGGGCCGCGCCAAGGAGGCTGCTGGCGCCTTGACCGGGGATCGACGCCTCAAGAGCGAAGGACACGCCGACCAAGCGAAGGGTTCACTAAAGAAAGCCGTAGACAAGGTCGCCGAGACGGTAAAGAGCCAAAAGCACGAGCGCGGGTGACGATGATCGCACTTGCCGCTGGCGGTGCTGGGTGTTAATGCTCACCACTCACAAGAACCCCGCTCGCAACAAATCGCCCGCGCTTCGGGCGCGATCACTTCTTGTTGTCCACTGCACGTTGCAACTGGGCCTTGTCCATGCGCGAGCGCCCTTTGATCCGTAGATTTCGGGCCTCCTGGTACAGCTGCTCGCGGGTGCGCCCGCGCGGGCCGGGCCTGCCAGAGCGGGGGCCGCCACGTCGAGCATTGTAACTCGGGGGGAGGAGGGGGAGAAAGGAAGCGGAACCGCAAACCAGAGAACCACGAACGGCAGGGTCCCGAGACTCGCCGTAAGCACCGCCGCTGGAATACCTCTCCCCCTTCTCTCCTTCCCCTCACCTTCCCTCTCCCTCTTTTTCTCGTTACACGTACCCCCCCCTCGCGCTCGCTTTGCGCGCCTTTCTGCACTTGGCCCGCTCTCACCGGCTCCGACGTGACCCTCGATGCGACCTACTCACGCGCGCGGCTTCGCTTCGCTTTTTGTGGCGGCATTGCTGACTTCTCGCTGATGGCGACGTGCGGGATCTGCGACGCACGCTCTCGCGACGGGGGGACTGGCGGCTCCGCAGCGCCTGCAGGCCAAGGCCGCTGGTTTGTCGCCCTGCTGATCGGCGTCCTCATCGTCGCCAACGCCCTCAACATCTCCGCCATCTCGTCGCCGTTCTCTATAATCTGCTCACCCCCACCTCTTTCCTTAACAGCTTCGTCGTAACCGCCCCCCCCTTTCGCTGCTCTGCATCGCCCTACTCAGCTACATCGCGATGTTGTTCATCGTTCACGTGGATTGGGAGCGTGGCCTCCGCGACCTTCTTGCCGCGCCTCTCGAGCGGCAGCTACCTGGCACTTCTCGTGGGTGTGCTTGGGACCACTATCTCGCCCTACCTATTCTTTTGGCAGACGCTTCATCGCGTCGAGGAGATGCGCAATGAGTCCGCGGCGGCAGCCGGCCAAAGCCGCTTGCCGATCGAAGCGATCAAGCCTCGAAAGAAAGCAGCGGACAACCGCTTTGATGTCCTCACCGTCATGCCTTTTCAACATCGTGATGTTTGCGATCATCTTTGCCACTCTGTCTCGCTCCTCACGTAACACACATCTCCAGCAGCAGCGCGCCCCCTTCCCTCCCCTTATTCGCACTCGCTTTATCGCGCTGATGCTGGCGATTCCGGTGCTTGCAGGTGCCGGCTCCGCTGGCAT
Organism: uncultured Solirubrobacteraceae bacterium; assembly: GCA_963737025.1. Taxonomy (GTDB): domain Bacteria; phylum Actinomycetota; class Thermoleophilia; order Solirubrobacterales; family Solirubrobacteraceae; genus Palsa-744. Next base: position 631,057 of record CAVTRA010000001.1, on the reverse strand, counting down.
GGCTGTCTTCTCGGCGACCGCTGGTTCTCCCGCTCGCCTCGCAGGCGCCCGTTTTCGACTCGTCCTGCTCCCCGTCGGCGGATCCGCGCTCAGCCTAGGCGTCACCCAATCCGACTGCTCGTCCTGGGGCAGTCATAACGCGTCGCGCCGCACCGTTCCTATGCTCCTGTGCTATCGCCAGCGACAGCACATCATGAACGTGCGATTCACTCCCCCCACCTCATCTGCTTCCTCTTCCCTCCGCGCCCCCCCCCTCTCCGCACTGACTTGAAGGTGTCGACGAGACGGCGAATCTTGTTCGCCACCTCGTCGTGGATGGACTCGTGGAGCAGCAGCCGAGTGGGCAGCCCGCGTAGATTGTGGCCCATGACTACTTCCCGCAGCCCCCAAATCCCAGACCTGACCGGGCGCAAGGTGATCGTGACCGGCGCCAACAGCGGCATCGGCCGCGCCGCCGCGCACCAACTGGCGGGTGCCGGCGCGCGCGTCACCCTCGCCGTGCGCAACACCGACAAGGGCAGGGCTGCCGCGGCGAGTATGCCCGGCGAGACCGAGGTCCGCGAGCTGGACCTCGCAAGCCTCGACTCCGTGCGGGCTTTCGCCGCCGGCTGCAATGGCGAGATCGACCTGCTGATCAACAACGCCGGCGTGATGATCCCGCCGCTGAGTCGCACCGCGGAGGGTTTCGAGCTGCAGTTCGGCACCAACCACCTCGGCCACTTCGCGCTCACCAACCTGCTGCTCGAGCAGGTCACCGGTCGAGTGGTGAGCGTGTCCTCGATGGCCCACCGCTCGGGGCGCATCGACTTCGACGACCTCAACTGGGAGCGCAAGCCCTATAGCGGCTGGCGCGCTTACGGGCAGTCGAAGCTGGCCAACCTGCTGTTCACGTCCGAGCTGCAGCGACGGCTGACCGCCGCGGGCTCAACCGTGCTGGCCACGGCTGCCCACCCCGGCTACGCGGCCACCAACCTGCAGTTCCACAGCGGGCGGCGCGTGCTCGACCTGCTCAGCAGCGTCGGCAACCGGCTGCTCGCACAGGACGAGGACGGCGGCGCGCTGCCCACGCTCTACGCCGCGCTCGAGGACATCCCCGGCGACAGCTACGCGGGGCCCGGCGGGTTCATGGAGCAGCGCGGCGCGGCGAAGCTCGTCGGACGCTCCGCCGCCGCGAAGGACGCCGAGGTCGCGCGCCGGCTGTGGGACGTCTCGGAGGAGCTGACCGGGACGCGATTCCCCCTCGCCACGACGACCACGGCTTAGTCGGCAACTTGCTCGGCAGTTCAGCCGGGCGCTCTCAGATGAGCCCTCTGATGCTCAGGTCAGCCCAGGCGGCGGTCTCGCGGTAGATCTGCTGGATGTTGTGGTGGCGGCGAATCAGCTCGCCGGCGGCGTCGAAGTCACCACGCTCATACGCGATGACCTCGGTCAACGTCGTGCCGAGCTCGCCGCTGCCGCGGACCAGCGCGGCGCCGACGTCCTCGCGGAACGGAAGCTGAGCGATCACGTCCTGCATCGGCGCGTTCGCGAGCGCGTCCGCAACGGAGAACAGACCGACCGTGAAATAGGAGTCCCCGACGCGGCCCTCGCCGACGCCCGAGACGAGCTGGCACATGTTCGCCCGTACGAGCGCGGTGACGAGCAGCACGTCGGGGACGTCGCGGACGCTCGCGAGCGCGACCATCATGCCGAAGCGGCGCACGGTGCTCGCGCCGAGCCACAGGAGACCCTCGTGAACCGAGCTGACGCGCCGGGGCAAAGATACGTAGGCCGAGTTGGCGTAGCGCAGCAGGCGCATGCTGAGCCCGGCGTCGCGCGTGATGATGCGATTCAGCTCATCGAAGTCCTCGGTGGCGCTCATGTCGGCGATCGCGCCCAGCGCGGCGAAACCCTGCGACGGCAGGCGCTGGCGCTGGACGAGCGACGGTCTCGCGAAGAAGTAGCCCTGGAAGCCGTGGAACCCGAGCTCGCGGCACTGCTCGAACATCTCGCGGCTCTCCACCTTCTCGGCGATCAGCGTCAGAGACGGGCGCTCGACGCGCAGGCGGGCGACGAGCTCCTCGAGGCCCGCAGGAGTGTGCTCGAGGACGTCCAGCTTGACAATCTGTGCATGCTCCAACAGCTGTTCCGTCGCGGGAGTCGGGCGAAAGTCATCGAGCGCGATCGCGAAGCCCGCAGCTACCAGCTCCCGCAGCACGTCGTGCAACTCGTCGTCGACTCGCTCGTCCTCGAGCAGCTCGAGCACGACGTGCGCGGACGGCAGCGGTAGTGGGCGGAAGTTGAGCAGGAACTCGCGTGAGACGTTCAGATAGGCATGCGCCCCGCCGACGAGGTCGAAGATGCCGACATCGAGGAGTCCGTCGACGATGACCGTCGCCGTGGCGGCCCGGTCGTCGATGACGTCCGCGTGCTCAGCCGGCGGTTCGCGGAACAGGAGCTCGTAGCCGAGCAGGCGCATCTGCGGGTCGAGGATCGGCTGGCGCGCGACGCGCAGGACGCTCGCGTCGGTGGTCGCGTCCAGCGCGACGGTGGCGCGGGGCTCCGCGCTCGAGGTTGCGCGCTCGGCAGATCTCACATCCCCTTTATCGGAAGGCACCGCGGAGATCGTGAGCGCACGAGGTGTGGCTCGCGGCTACGTGTTCGCGAGCCACAGCTGCGCTGCGGCGTACGCCCTGTGCGGTCGCCACCGCTCTGCCAGCTCGTCAGCCTCGCGGGTGCTGACGCTGTGACCGATCCGCCGCCGGAGCGCGCGTCGGAGTCCGAGGTCGCCGGCCGGAAAAGCGTCGGGCTCGCCAAGACGCAGCGCGAGGTAGTGCGCCGTCCACGGCCCCAGCCCAACGGTGGCGGTGATCGAGTCCGTGAGCTCTTCGAGCGTCCTGCCTCTGTCGAGATCGATGCGCCCGTCGGCTACCGCGCGCGCGAAGGCCGTCACGGCGCGTGCGCGCGCCCGCGTCAGGCCGAGGCGCCCGAGGTCGGCTTCGGCAAGCTTCGACGGGGCGGGAAAAAGATGCGTCAACCGCAGCTGCCCCAGCCCGGGTACCGCCCTGCCGATCCGCGCTACCAGCCGGGCGATGATGCCGTTGGCCGCCGCGACGCTCACCTGCTGGCCGACGATCGCCCGGACACCGATCTCGAAGGGGTCCCAGGCGCCTGGCGAGCGCAGACCCGGGCGGGCTTGGACGAGCGGCCCCAACAGCGGGTCGGCACCAAGCCGGGCGACGACATCCACGGCGTCGGCGTCGAGGTTGAAGATCCGTCTCGCCCGTTGGACGTGGTGGATGAGGCCCTCCCAATGCGGCAGATGCACCCGCAGGAGCAGGTGATCCTCGGCTCCACGACTCAGCTCGATCACGCCGGGATCGCCGTCGATCGCCACCGTGCGACGGTAGGCGCCGCCGGCGATGTCCTCGACGCCCGCGATCGCACGGGCGCGGAAGTACGAGAGCATCACCTCCCAGTCGAGCGGCGGCGCAAAGGGCAGTCGTAGCGCGAGTCCGCCGTCCGCCGCGAGCCGATCGGCGGCGCGCCGGCGTGCGCGGAGGTCCCCGGGGGCCGCACGGAACACCTCGTGTGAAGTCCTGTTGAGCTGACGGACGCTGCCGAAGCCGGACGCGAAGGCAATCTCCGTGACCGTCAGGTCAGTGTCGTCGAGCAGCCGCCGGGCGAAGTGCGCCCGCCGGGAGCGGGCGAGCTGATCGGGAGTCGCGCCAACGTGCACTGCGAACAGTCGCCTTAGGTGGCGGGCCGAAATGCCAAGCTTCGCGCCGAGGTCGTGCTCGGTCGAGCCGTCGTCGAGTGCTCCATCGAGCACCAGTTGCACGGCTCGGCAGACCAGCTCCGGACCGGACCAGCTGATGGACGGCGCGCTCCGATAGGGGCGACAGCGCAGGCAGGCCCTGTAACCCGCGGCCTCGGCGGCGGCCGCCGTTGGAAACGACCGGACGTTGCGCTCGTGCGGACGCGCACCACAGCCGGGACGGCAGTAGATCCCTGTGGTGACGACGCCCGAGAATCCGCTCACGCTGTCAATGATGGACTCACGTGGGAGGGTTCGTCGGACGGATTCGGACAGGGCCGGCGACTCGTCCGGATCTGGCCGCTTCAGCCCGTTTGCCAGGATGCGCTCGAGTGGCACCCCACAGCCAAGGAGAAGACCGTGCAGATCACCCGAAGCTCAATCCCGACCGCGCCCGGACCCAGCGACTGGTTTACCGGCGCCGTTTACATCGACCCGGTCGCCGCCCCGTCAGAGCCCTCGCGGGTGCAGGCTGCCAGCGTGCATTTCACCCCGGGCGCGAGAACGGCGTGGCACACGCACCCCAACGGCCAGACGATCTACGTCACGGAGGGCGTCGGCCGCTGTCAACGCGCCGGCGGCCCGATCGAGGGCATTCGCCCCGGCGACCGCGTGTTCTTCGAGCCGGACGAGAGCCATTGGCACGGCGCCGCCCCCGACCGCTTCATGACACACATCGCGATGCAACAGGTCGACGAGCACGGCAGCGCGGTCACCTGGGGTGAGCACGTCAGCGACGAGGAGTACAACGCGGCCGCGTAGCCGCCCTACTGCGACTGTGCCCACTCGCGCAGGCGACCGGGCATTGCGAGCGCGTCGCGCTCGACCTCGACGACCTCGTCGGCGGGTATGTTGGCCCGCTTCGCCGCCGCGAGGATCGAGTCAGCGGAGGGTGCCTCGTAGAGGCAGTAGGTCCGCCGCCGGTCCGCGCTGAGGAACGAGAACAGCCAGCGAACGCCCTCGTCGGCGTTGACCTCCTCGATCAACTTGACGTCATCGTCGCTCAGCTGAAGCTGATCCGCGAACCTGCGCTCGATCACGAACAGCGGCATGTCCAGCCGATCGTACTCTCCGCCCGCCCCTATGCGTCGGCAAGCGCGTGACGGTGCGCGTAGGAGGCCGCCTCGGTGCGGTTCGCGCAGCCGGTCTTGCGAAGGATGCTGCGCACGTGGTTGGCGGCCGTGTGCTCGCTGATGTAGAGCTCCGCGCCGATCTCACGGTTGCTGAGGCCACGTGCGACGAGTCGTAGGATCTGTGCCTCGCGCCCCGACAGAGCGTCGGGAAGGCCGGCGAGGGGGGCGCCCGGGGCGGACGGGACTTCCATCGCTGCGATCCGACTGCGCAGGCTAGCCATCCCGATCACGCGCGCGAGGCGGTCTGCCTCCCGGAGCAGCCCCTGCGCGCGCTCGGAGTTCTCGTCCCCACGAGCGAGCAGCATCCGTGCGTAGCCGTAGTTGGTGTGGGCGAGCCAGGTCTTCGCGTCCATGGCCAGGTTGGCTGCGAGCGCCTGCTCGAAGTGCTCTTCCGCCAGCTCCCACTCGCCGAGCGTCCCCGCGAGCATCCCCAGGTAACGATCGGCAGCGCCGTAGTAGGCGACCATGTGCCCGATCATGATGTTGTTCCCGGCGAGTGGCGCGAGCTCCGGGTAAAGGAGCGCCGCGACCGTCTCGTCATCCACCGCGACGCAGGCGTCGGTGAGGTAGGTGAGCGATGCGAGCCACAACGACTCCCGAAACGCGTCGAGGCCTTCGCTTGCGATCCGCGCCAGCTCGCGCTTGGCGGCTGACTCCATTCCCAGCTCGACCAGCAGCGACGCGAGCCCGGGGCGCCAGGGACTGCGCTCGCGGTCACCGGCGACGAGGATCCTGATCACCGATGCCAGCTCCGCCAACCGCCCCTGCTCGCGGCGGAGGCTGAACATCTGGATGCCGTACGTGCCCGAGGCGTCGCGCCCGGTCAACATGCGGCCCGCCGCCTCTGAGCGGCCCGCCATCGCCTCCGCCGCGTCGAGCCGGCCGTCCGAGAGGGCGATCGCGGCCCCATAGTGCTCGACCACGTGGAGGATGAAGGGCTGCCTCGTGATCTCGGCGATCCGCCTGAGCTGTGCCGCCTCGCTGCGCGCGGCGGGGATATCGGCGATCGCCACGAACGCAGGCACTCGCCAGGACATCGCTTCCGCCTGCAGCTCCGTGTCGCCCAGCTCCTCGCTGATGGCGAGCGCCTCGGTGAGCATCTCGAGGATCTCCTCGATGGGAGTCGCACCGCGTGACCAGTAGGAGCGCACGAGCACCGTCGCAAGCCCGGCGCGGTCGCCCAGGCGCCGGGCGAGCTCGACCGCGTTGGCCCGAACGATCGCACCGCGCTCGTGCTCGCCCTGTCCGTCGAGAGCGCGCGCCAAGCCGCCGAGAAGCTCGACGCGCAGGTCCGATTCGTGCTGGCCCAGCGCAGCCGTGGCCTCTTCCAGCAGCTCGACCGCGCCCCCCACCATTCCCGGCCGCCAGCTCGCCTCCTCATACCGGGCCGCGGCGCGCGCCAGCAGCTCGGCGTCCCCCAGCTCGCGGCCGATCTGCGCAGCAGACGCCAGGGCCTCCCGAGCATCAAGCGCACTGCCGGCCTTGTGTCGGGCCATGCCGAGCTCGAGCAGCACCGCGGCGCGCTCGCGGGGGTCGTCGATGCCCAGCCCATGCGCCGTCACGAGCATCTGCGCCGCCTCGTCGAACGCGAGGGCATCGGCGGCGGCCTGCGCGGCGAGGACGTTGTAGTGGATCGCCCGCTCGACTCCGGCGACCGCGGTCGCCGCGGCGAAGTGATACGCGAGGTCAGCGAGCATCCGCGCCGAGGTCCCCTCTGCCGCCTCCATGGCTTCGCCGATGCGCAGGTGCAGCTCGGCCCTGCGTACGCCGGACAGGCGGTCGTAGACGGCGCGGCGCACGAGCTCGTGACTGAACCTGTACGCGAGCTGGCGGCCAGGCAACTCCACGATGATGCCGCTGCGTGTCGCCTCGTCAACGGCTGCGATCAGCTCGCGTTCTTCCAGGCTCGAGGCCCGTCTGACGATTGCGAGCTCGAACTGAGCGCCCGCCATCGCCGCCAGCTCGAGCAGCTCGGTGGTCGCCGGCGCCAGCCGTGCGAGACGGGCGCTCACGACCTCGCGGACGCTGTCAGGAGTTTCGAGCTGTGCGAGGAGCGAGCCGGCGAGCCGGAGCTCGCCCTCGCCGCCCGCGATCACGTCCGTCTCCGCAAACGCGCGCCACAGCTCGCACATCAGGAAGGCGTTACCGCCGGTGAGATTGGAGATCGCCCGTGCGATCTCCGGCAGCTCGGCGCTGGCGCGGCCCTCGGTGACGCGCCGTACGAACTCGCTCACCTCCAGACCGGAGAGGCCCTCCAGCCGCATGCGCACGACGTCGTCGGAGCGCCGGAGATCCGCGAGCGTCTGCGCAAGCGGCTGCGGAACCTCTTCTTCTGTGTCGCGGAAGGTAGCGAACAGCAGCACACGGCCAGCCCAAGCGGTCTGTGCGAGGTGACGCAGCAGCAGCAGCGTTGCCGCGTCCGCCCAATGCCAGTCCTCGATCACCAGGACCACGGGACGCCGGCGGCCGACGCGCTCGAGGAGATCCGTCACGGCCGCGTGCAGCCGGTGGCGCTCGGTGTCCGGGTCGGCGGGCATAGGCGGCGACAATCCCGCGAGCTGCTCACCGAGGTTGGGCAGCAGGCGAATCAGCTCGCCGCCGGAGCCGCCGAGCGCGGTTCGCAGCTCGTGCTCGTCGAGCACCGCCGCGAGGCGCTCGAGCGCCTGCGAGAACGGCCCGTACGGCGCGTGCACGACCGCATCGCAGGCCCCGTGCAGCACGAGCGCGCCAGAGTCAGCCGCCTCGGCGGCGAACTCGCGGACGAGGCGGCTCTTGCCGGAACCCGCCTCTCCCCCCAGCAGCACCACCCGGCGGCCCTCGCCCTCGGCCGTCGGCAGCAACATGCGCAGCTTCTCGAGCTCGGCGGCTCGGCCAACGAACGGAAACGGAGAGGAAACGCGAAGTGGAGCAGGTAGCTCGGGCACTGACACCCCCGCGAGCACGATAGTCAGATCTGATCATGGGTGCAAATCCAGGGCTCCTTCCGCTCGCGGCAAAGTCAGTCAGTCTGCGTCATGACAAGGGACCGGCAACGCCGTACGTTTGTGCTGCTGATGAGGCAATTCACGATCTTCACCAAGAGGAGGAGACGATGACCAGCACGACCACAGCAGCGCACGCCGCTCGTCAGGAGATGCCCGGGTTCCGGGGGCGTCTGATCGGTCCCGAGGACAGTGACTACGAGCAGGCGCGGACCGTGTACAACGCGATGATCGACCGCCGCCCGGCGCTGATCGCACGCTGCGCCGGTGTTCAGGACGTCGCCGACACGGTCGCCTTTGCGCGAGCGCACGAGCTCCCGCTCGCGATCCGCGGCGGCGGGCACAACGGAGCCGGCCTTGGCACGTGCGACGACGGTGTCGTCATCGACCTGTCGCTGATGAAGGACATCCACGTCGACCCTGAGGCGCGCACGGTTCGCGTTGGCGGCGGCTGCACCTGGGGCGAAGTCGACAGCGCCACCGGCGAGCACGGCCTCGCGACGCCCAGCGGGATCATCTCGAGCACCGGCGTCGGCGGGCTCACCCTCGGCGGAGGTCTCGGCCATCTCACGCGACGCTTCGGGCTGACGATCGACAACCTGCTCGAGGCGGAGCTCGTGCTCGCGAGCGGCGAGACGGTGCGGGCCAGCGCCGACACGAACGCTGACCTGTTTTGGGCGATCAGGGGCGGCGGCGGCAACTTCGGTGTCGTGACCTCCTTCCTGTTCCGGCTGCACGAGGTCGGCACGATCTTCGGCGGCCCGACCTTCTGGCCCGTCGAGGACGCTGCAGCGGTACTGTCCGCGTACCGCGAGTTCATGCCGGCAGCCCCCCGCGAGCTGAACGGGTTCTTCGCCTTCCACACGGTGCCGCCGGCGCCGCCGTTCCCCGAGGAGATCCATCTCCGCAGCGTGTGCGGCGTCGTGTGGTGCTACGTCGGTCCGGAGAGCGACGCGCGAGCGGCAATGGCGCCCTTGCTGGACGCGGTGCCCGAGCCACTCATGCACGGCGTCCAGTCGATGCCGCACGCGATGCTCCAGACAGCGTTCGACGGGCTCTACCCTCCCGGCGATGAGTGGTACTGGCGCGCGGATTTCGTAGACCAGATCCCCGACGCGGCGGTCGAGCTTCACGCCGGGTTCGGCTCGCGGCTGCCGAGCATGAAGTCGACGATGCACCTCTACCCCATCGACGGGGCCGCCCACGACGTCGGCGAGTCCGAGACCGCCTGGGGCTACCGTGACGCGAACTGGGGCGCGGTGTTCGCCGGTGTCGACCCCGATCCCTCCAACCGCGACGCGATCAGTCGCTGGAGCATCGAATACAACGAGGCGCTGCGCCCGTACTCAGCAGGCGGCGCATACGTGAACATGATGATGGACGAGGGCGATGAGCGCGTGCGCGCGAGCTATCGCGGCAACTACGAGCGGCTGGCGCAGATCAAGCGCTCCTACGACCCGGAGAACCTATTCCGGATCAACCAGAACATCCAGCCATGAAGGAAGTCGACGCGGTGGTCGTCGGCGCCCGCTGCGCCGGATCCACCCTCGCGCTCGCCCTGGCCCAGCACGGTTGGGATGTGGCTCTCGTCGACCGAGACACGTTCCCGAGCGAAATGGTGTCGACGCACCTGATCTTCCCGAACACGCTCGCCCGCCTCAGCGAGCTCGGGGCGCTCAACGTGCTGTTGGCCTCGCACGAGGTTCCGATGCTCGAGTTCCGCATCGTCGGGCTCGGGCACGAGATCAGTGGCTCGTTCACGCCGATCGCAGGCTTCGACAGGTGTGCGGCGCCGCGGCGCACAGCACTCGATAAGGCGATCCTCGACACCGCGCTCGCGGCGGGAGCTGATGGGCGCTTCGGCGAGGGCGTGGCCGATCTCATCGGCTCAGGCACCGCTGAGGACCCCGTCGCCGGAGTGGTGTTGGAGAGCGGCGAGCGGATAGTCGCCAAATGGGTCTTTGGCTGCGATGGTCGCGCCTCGACTGTCGCACGCCGGCTCGCCGTCAACAAGACGCGCCCCATTCAAGGAGAGGTCGCATTTCTGTTCGCGTACTGGAGCGGCATCCCGGACAACGGGTTTGCGGCGCTAGGGATAAGGGAGGCAGAAATCGTCAACCGTTGGGCAGGCGAGGACGGCACGTGTTTGCTGGTCACGTGCGGGGACTCGGAGTTCACGCGCGGGTCCAAAGAGGCGCGCCGCGCACGGTATCTGCGACAGCTCCGCCGGTTCCCAGAGGTAATCGAGTCAAGCCTGCTCGACCGCGGCGAGATGATCAGCGACGTCGTGGCCGCTCCCGAGTCGCTCATGCGCGGCTTCTTCCGGGCTCCGCACGGCCCGGGCTGGGCACTGGTCGGCGATGCTTGCCATTTCAAGCATCCGGGCACCGCGCAAGGTATCGGCGACGCGGTCGAGCAGGCCGTCTACGTCGCGAACGCGCTCTCCGGCACGCAACCCAGCCTCGACGGCTACCAGCAGTGGCGCGATGAACGCGCCGCCGAGCACTACGAGTGGTCCTTTGCGTGGGGACGCTTCCCGAGCGCGGAGTCGGAGAACCTGTTCCGGGGATGGGCGAGAGAGGCAGATGCAGGACAGGACCTGCGCGACTCCTACAGCCGTCGCGTCGAGCCATCTCAGGTGCTCAACGAGGAGCGGCTGGCGCGGTGGTTCGCGACCTGACGGGGTTGGTCACCGCGGATGCGTCTCGTCGAAGTCCGGACGCAAGAGCAGCAGCAAGTGCCGACCCGCGCGGCTCGTAGTCACAAAGCCGATGGTGCAGATTGGGTGTAAGACATGCAACTTGGTACTATGCCGGCTGTGAAGACGATCCAAGTACGCAATGTGCCCGACGACGTCCATCGTGCATTGCGCGCTCGAGCCGCGGCAACAGGCGTCTCGCTCTCGGATTTCGCGCTTGGCGAGCTGGAGCGAGTTGCCCAACATCCGCCGGTGGCCGAGCTACTGCAACGCGCACGCGCACGCGCGGGGGGCGCGCAGAGCACTGCGATCGTCGCCGCGATACGTGCGGGTCGCGACCGCGACTGAGCATGCTTGTAGTTGACACCTCGGCAGTTCTGGAGGCAATCGTGGCGCTCGACCCCCCGCCGGGATTGATCGAGCGGCTCGCCGAAGACGGCGACCTCCACGGGCCGCACCTCATAGATACCGAGTTGCTCCACGCACTCCGCCGGATGAGCCTCAACGACGAGATCAGTAACGAGCGTGCCGAAGACGCCCGCAGCGACCTCGGCGAACTCGCACTTGTCCGCTACAAGCACCAGCCCCTCAGCGACCGAGTCTGGGAGCTACGCCACAACGTCACGGCCTACGACGCCACTTTCATCGCGCTGGCCGAGGCTCTTGCCGCTCCGCTCATTACCTGCGACGCCCGCCTCGCGTCAACTCCCGGACACAGCGCACAAATCGAGCTGTTCGGCACGTCCTCCACATAGACGTGGTCCGCCCGGAGAGAGCGATGGCACGGTAACGCCCAGCATCGTCACACCAGCACCGCGCATTCCGTACGGCGCACAACCACGACGCTGAGCCTCGCCGCGATGAGGGCGGGTAAGGGGATCTCGTGCCGGTTACGCGGAGGCCGGCCGCACCGAAGCTTCCGCTCCTGTGTTAAAGACGCAGGAATCGGCCTTTTCGGCACGAACGGACTTGGGAGGCGCGGGGGAATGGTCACGAATTCACATCCGGGATGGGTCGCGGCGACTGTGATGGTCGTGGTGACAATGACGGTTGCCTGCACGCCGCTGTCGGCGAGCGCAGCGACAGGGTTCGGCGAGATCAATGGGCCCGGGGGGTGCCTGTTTGAACCGGGCGCCTCAGGTGTGACGGGTTGCAGCGAGGCGGCAGGCATCTTTCATCCGAAGGCGATCGCGGTGTCCCCCGACGGCGCGAACGTGTACGTCGTGGGTGGAGTATCGGGTAACAACATCGCGGAAAGCTTCGGCACGATTACGATCCTCAAGCGCAACCCGGCGACCGGCGAAATCGCCGACACGGGCTGCCTCAGCTCGGACGGGACGGACGGCCACGACACGGATAGCGGGCGCTGTGCGCAGACGGACTCGCTGCTCGGGGCCGATGGAGTGACCGTGAGCTCCGACGGCAAGACCGTGTTCGTCAGCTCCCACGCATCCGGGAGTGTGGTGGCGTTCGCGCGCAACACGACCACCGGCGCGCTCACGCGACTCGGCTGCTTTCAGGCCACCCCACGGCCGGGCGCTCCGTGCACGCCGGCGAAGATGTTCTCGGGCTCTGACGACCTGCTCACGAGCGCTGACGACTCGGCGCTGTACGTGGCGTCACCGCTGGAAGGCACAATCTCGGCCTTCACCGCGCCGGCGCCGGCCGCGCCCCCCTCCGCACCGTCCCCCGAAGCCGCATCCGGCTCAAAGACGACGCCTGCGGAACTCGACTCGCTGTTCACGCCCACCCCAGGGCCGTTTACCGCCAACCCATGCATCGCGGTCAACGGATACGAAGGGGAGTGCGCGGTGGGCGTGGCGATGAACGGCGTGAACGACCTCACGCTGAGCCCCGAAGGCAACCAGCTGTATGCGGTCGCGCCGGCCAGTCACGCGATCGATATGTTCACGTCGGCCGGCAAGGAAGGGCTGGCGCAGACCGGCTGTCTGACCTCGAGCGCGGCAGGGGGGCTGTGCAGCGCGAGCAGCGTGCTGCAGTCACCGTCGGCGCTCGCAATCAGCCCCGACGGAAAGAACGCCTACGTGGCCGACACCTCCCCAGACATCGGCGGTCGGATCGACATCCTCGCGCGCAATGCCACCACGGGTCAGCTCACGGATTCGAGCTGCGTGGACTTCCTGCCAGAACCCCCCAAGCCTGAACCGGGTGAAGAAGGCGAAGAAGAACAAGCGGAAAAGGAACCGGAACACGAAACGCCCGACTCGTGCGAGCGCGTGCCCGGACTCGAGAGCGTCGAGACGATCGCGATCAGCGGCGACGGCGCCACCGTGTACGCGTTCGGCTCGGACTCAGCAGTCAGCTTCTCGCGGAACCCGAGCACGGGGGCGCTCACCGAGGCGGCGTGCGCGAGCGAATCGGATTCTCGCTGCGCGCCCTTGCCGGACCTGTCCGAAGTGGAAGCGGCGGCGGTCAGCCACGACGGGAGCGACGTGTACGTGGTAACGCGCAAGGACAAGGCGGTGCTCGCGTTCGGCATCGGCGCGGCCATCACGAGCACGAGCGCGGCGGCGACGGATGCGGGGGTCGCGCGAGTGACCGTCGCCTGCCCCGGGCGTTTGGCGCGTCCGTGCCGCGGACGAATCGCCCTCACCCGCGTCGCCGACGTGCGCGTCGCCGACGCCAGGCATCGTCTGCGCAGGGTGCGCGTGGGCGCCGGGCGCTCCGGGGCGTTCGCGATCGCCCCCGGGCACCGAGCGCTCGTGGCCGTGCGCTTGGACTCCCACGCGCGCATGGCGCTGCGCGCGCGCAGGCGCCTGCGTGTGACCGCGGCCGTCCACGCGGAGCGCTCGGACGGCGGCTCGGGCTTCGGGCGGCGGGTCGCGCTGCGCCTGTCCCGCCGCTAGCACACGACAGCTCTAGGCCGCGGGGCTCCGCCTTTCGCTTGCCTGCGGGTCACTATCATCGGCCTGTGAACGGCCAGAGGGTGCCCGGTGGGGTGGTGCATAAACTGCCCGCGGACCTGCGCACGGCGCTGATCGCCAACGCCACGGTCCTCGATGCCTGGAAGGACATCACGCCCTTGGCCCGCAACGAGTTCATCTGCTGGGTCGAGGATGCCAAGCAGGAGACCACCCGAGAGCGTCGCATTCGGCGGACGCAGGAGGAGTTGGAGGAAGGCCAGCGCCGGCCCTGCTGCTGGCCGGGGTGCAAGCACCGCGACCGCACCGGCAGGCAGCGATCCGCCTAGGATCATGTCCTCTCTCGGACAGCGCTAGCGCCCCTCCCGTCACAGCGCCTTATGATCGCTGTCGTGAGCGGCACGCGACCGAATGTCTTCGCCGAGAGGTTCAGCAGGGAGCACTCCGGCCTGCGGGCCGAGCCGGTGGTGAAGGCCGCGGGGGGCGAGCTGCTCGGCGGGACGCTGTACGAGCTGACTCCGCGCCACGAGGGCGTCCCGCTGCACATCCACCATGGAATGGAGGAGCTGGCCATCGTGATCTCCGGCCGGCCGACGCTACGGACGCTCGAGGACGAGTCCGAGCTCGCGCCCGGGGATATCGTCGCCTTCCCCCGGGGCCGCCGGGGCGGCCACACGCTGGCAAATCGAACCGACGAGCCGGTGCGGTACCTGATGGTGTCCAACAAGGTGATGCCCGAGCTGGTGGAGTATCCCGAGGATGGCACGATCCGCGCCCTGACCCGAGGCCGGTTCGACCCGCCCAAGGCGGACGAAGACCCGGCCGACCGCCTGAATCTGCGGTTCAAGCGCTCAGACGCCGAGGAGCAGTAGCTCGGCCGCCGCCGCCGTGGGTCGAGTAGGCGTGTGTCAGGGTGGCGGCGGCCCGCAGTTTGTGAGGGGCTGGCTTGGCTGCACGTGGACGATGGGCGGTGCCGGCCGGAACGCTTCTTTGCGCCCTCCCGCTGCTCTCCGCCGACGACCACAGTGTCTTCTTCCTCGGCGCTCTCCCTTTGCCCTCCGCCGACGACCACAGCTCGGGCCGAGGAAATGACCGGTCCACGGGTGAGCACCCGCAGACGAACCGGGCCGAGACGCATCTTCTCGGACCCGAAGCGCTCGAAGAAGACAGGTCCTTCATCGAACCAGACGACGCCTTTTTTAGCCACTGCGACGCCTGCTGCGGAGGACGCTCCAGCGGGACAGCCAGGCCAGAAGTGGCAAAGATCAGACCGATTGCGGTCCAAGCAAATACAGCGCAAGCCCAGCTCGACGATCTCTTCTCATCTCCGAGACCTGGCTGTACGAACCGCTTTCTCGCGGTCAGCCCCCGTTGGATCGTGGTCGATCCTCGACCAGCCAAGCGGGGGGACCCCGAATCAATGGGGCGTAAAGTACGGGAGCGACGGGACTCGAACCCGCGACCTCTGCCGTGACAGGGCAGCGCTCTAACCTGCTGAGCTACGCCCCCGCGATGCTCGGAGACGCCGGGGCGACGTTCCGTGCTCGACCAGTATGCCAAGGCTGGGCCGCGGTGCCCTCGCCAGCGCAAACTGGCCGACCGGCCAGCGTTCGTCTAGGCTGGCGATGTGGCGCTCGTGGGCCCTCCGCCGATGCTCAACTCGCGACCGTTGTCGGTGATGCTGAGCGACATCCGCGAAGAGCGTGCGGCGAGCGTTCCGTACCCGCCGGGCGAAACGCGGGCGTCGCTGGCGCGCACGCGTCGCTTCGCCACGGAACCGCTGCCGATGCTGCTCGACGCATACGAGCGCTTCGGCCCGATCTTCACGCTGCGGATCTTCCACAGCAACACCGTGTTCATGCTCGGCCCGGCTGCGAACCACTACGTGACGGTGTCGCACGCGTCGAACTTCTCGTGGCGGGAGTCGCAGTTCCGCGACCTGATCGGGCTGATGGGCGACGGTCTGCTGACGATCGACGGCGATTTCCACCGCCGCTCGCGCATGATCATGCTGCCGGCGTTCCACCGCGAGCACATCGCGGCATCCGCCGAGGCGGTGATCGACGAGACGGCGCGTGCGCTGGACGCGCTCGAGCCCGGGGCGAGCATCGATCTGTACATGTGGACGCGCAGGCTGGCGGTGCGCGTGGCGATGCGCGCGCTGTTCGGCGTCGACCCGGATGGCGATCAAGCCCGCTCGCTGGACGCCGCGGCGCTGTTCGAGGAGGCGCTGTCGTTCTACGCGTCGGAGTACGTGCTGCGCGTGTTGCGCGGGCGCTTCTCGCCATGGGCGCGCATGCAGCGCGCCGCGCGCGCGCTGGACACGCTGATCTACTCGGAGATCTCGCGCCGGCGCGCGAGCGGTGAGCGCGGGCAGGACATCCTCAGCCTGCTGCTGGACGCCGGGGACGAGGACGGCAACACGCTCACGGACCTGCAGATCCGCGACGAGGTGATGACGTTGCTGTTCGCGGGCCACGACACGACGACCTCGACGGTGTCGTTCATGTTCTACGAGCTAGCCCGCCAGCCGCGGCTCGTGGCGCGGCTGCTCGCCGAGCAGGATGCGCAGCTCGCGGACGGCCGGCCGACGAGCGCGCAGCTGATGTCGGGCGAGCTGAGCGAGCTCGAGCTGGTGCTCGAGGAGACGCTGCGCAAGTACCCGCCCGCGTGGATCGGCCCGCGCCGCGCGCTCGAGGCGTTCGAGTTCGAAGGCCACACGGTGCCCGCCCGCGCGTTCGTGGACTACTGCTCGTGGGCGTCGCACCACCTCCCGGACGTGTTCGAGGACCCGGAGGAGTTTCGCCCGCAGCGGTTCGCGCCGGAGGCGCGTGCGGCGCTGCCGAGAGGCGCCTACGTTCCCTTTGGCGGCGGCTCGCGCACGTGCATCGGTATGCGCTTCGGCCAGCTCGAGGTGCGCACGATCGCCACGATGATCCTGTCCCGCTGCACGCTGGCGCTGCCGGCGGACTTCCAACTGAGCATCCGCCAGATGCCGACGATCAGCCCCAAGAACGGCCTGCCGATGCGCGTGATGCCGAGGAGCGCGATCGCCGCCGCCCAGCTGCAGGCGACGGCCTGAGCGCACTCAGCGTAGTCGCGCGCTCATGCTCAGGCGATAGCTGCGCGGCTGCTCACCGGCGACGCTCGCGCCGACCCCCTCCACGTAGACGTGCGGATCGGAGAAGAGCGTTAGGCGCAGTCCTTCGATCAGGAAGCCGAGCGGGTGCGCGACGAGCTTGCCTTCGCTCGCGCCCGCGACCGCGTTGACCGACGTACCGACGCCGAACAGCCCGCCGCTCGCCTGGACTTCGACCTCGCCGCCAACGCTTCGCAGCAGCCGCACGTCGAAGCCCGGCGGGAGCGCCGCCTTGGCGTCGGATTCGCTGACGAGCGCGTCGGCGCTCAGCGCGCTGCCGTGCTTGGCGAGGGTCGCGTCGCTGACGAGCAATGGCCCGAGCCGCACGCTTTCGGCTTTCACCTCGACGCTGCCCGTGCCGTGCCCTTCCCACAGCAGGCTGCCGAGCTGCGTGGGGCTGAGCGCGAGGCTGCCAGCGCTGACGCGCACCGAGTCCGCCTGCCCCCACAGCAGCTTCACCGCCGGCCACGCGCTGACGCTGACGCTGCGCACCTTGCCGTAGCGCCCCACACGCGAGCTGATCCTGCTCGCGGCGATTCGTGGCAGCAGCACTTGCGCGAGCGCGAACAGCAGCGCCAGCCCTCCCAGGAGCGAGAGCAGAAGCCTCGTCTTCGTCCGACCGCCGCCACCTCGCCGCATCCGTGCAAGCTTCGCACGGGACGCGGCGCGGGTGGACGGTTGGCCTGCGGGCCGAGGCCGAGCGCTAGCCGAGACCGTTGGCGAGGAGGAACTGGTGGGCGACGGTCGCCAACCCCCACAGCGCCCCAGGTCTCGGCCCGGTTCGCTCGCTAGCCTTGGAGTCCCCAACCGGGGCGCGTAGCTCAGTTGGCTAGAGCACCTCGTTTACACCGAGGGGGTCGCCCGTTCGAGTCGGGCCGCGCCCATCGCCCGCAGGACCCTTCCAGCAGACACTCCCGCATGACCGACGAACCTCCCATCCGCATCGCCGTGGTCGGCTCCGGCCCCGCCGGCTTCTACGCCGCCGGTCACCTGCTGAAGGACCCGCGCGGGCGCATCGAGGTCGACATGCTCGAGCGCCTGCCGACGCCATGGGGCCTCGTGCGCTCGGGCGTCGCGCCAGACCATCCGAAGATCAAGTCGGTCACGCGCGTGTACGAGAAGACCGCCGCACACCCGCGCTTCCGCTACTTCGGAAACGTCACCTTCGGCGAGCACGTCTCGCGCGAGGACCTGCTGGCGCACTACCACGCGGTCGTCTATGCCACAGGCTCGCCGTCGGACCGGCCGCTGGACATTCCCGGTGAAGAGCTGCCCGGGTCGCACGCGGCCACCGAGTTCGTCGGCTGGTACAACGGCCATCCCGACCACACGGAGCTCGAGTTCGATCTCCTTTCGGCCGAGCGCGCGGTGGTGATCGGCAACGGCAACGTGGCGCTCGACGTCGCGCGCATGCTCGTGCTCGCGCCCGAGGAGCTCGAGCCGACGGACACCGCCGACCACGCGCTCGCGGTGCTCGCCGCGAGCCGGGTCTCGGAGGTTGTGATCCTCGGCCGGCGCGGTCCCGCGCAGGCGGCGTTCACCAACCCCGAGCTGCTCGAGCTGGGGGAGCTCGCTGACGCGGATGTGATCGTCGAGGAGGCAGAGCTCGAGCAGGCGCTCGCGGTCGCCGATCCGGACGCCGAAGCGGACATCACCTGCAGGCGAAACGTGGAGATCCTGCGCGATTACGCCGCGCGTCCCGCCAAGGGCCAGCGCAGGCGCATCGTGCTGCGCTTCCTGCTCTCGCCCACCGCGTTCCTGCCGGACGAGCATGGCCGCCTGGGCGCGGTGGAGCTCGTGCGCAACGAGCTCGTGCCCGCACCCGCGGGCGGCCTTCGCGCGGCCGCCACCGACCAGCGCGAGACGATCCCGGCGGGGCTCGCGTTCCGCGCGATCGGCTACCGCGGCATCCCGCTGCCTGGCGTGCCCTTCGACGAGCGCTCGGCGACGATCCCCAACGAGGCCGGCCGCGTGGTGGACGCCGAGAGTCGGGCGCCCGTTCCAGGCGAGTATGTCGTCGGCTGGATCAAGCGAGGCCCCTCGGGCGTGATCGGCACGAACAAGAAGGACGCCCAGGAGACCGTCGACGCGATGCTCGTCGACCTCGCGCCGTCGAGCAACGGCGCGGCCGCCTCCAGCGGCCACGCGGGCGCACACGTCCCCGAGACCCCCGACGCGGCCGCCATCGAGGCGCTGCTGCGCTCGCGTCAGCCCGAGCTTGTGACCTACTCCGGCTGGGAAGCAATCGACCGCCACGAGCGCGCGCTCGGCGAGCCGGCCGGCCGGCCGCGAGTTAAGCTGACGCGCATCGAGGAGCTGCTGCAGGTGGCAGCTGCGGAAGAACCCTAGGTCACGGTCTGCGAGACTGTTCGCCTTCAGGGCCCCGTTAGCTCATCTGGTAGAGCGCCGGACTTTTAATCCGGTGGGGCGAGTTCGAGTCTCGCACGGGGCATTGGGCCGTACTGTGGCCCCCGTTACAGGCCGCCACGCAAGGCGCACATACGCTCCTGCTTTTCGGTCGAGACAGGGGCGCGCAACGGGAGGCCTCCAGCCACACAAGACTGCGCTGGACCGAGTTTCCCGCGGTGACTGTCCTCGGCGGCTCTGCGGGCCGCCCATTTGAGCCGTTCAGCGCAGCGAATTAAACGCGGCGCGGAGCTCGACCGAGAACAGCTCCGGCTCCTCCCAAGCCGCAAAGTGGCCGCCCCTATCGACCTTGTTGAAGTAGGTGAGGGTGGGGTAGGCCTTCTCGACCCAGCTTCGCGGCGTCGCGACGATCTCGCCCGGGAACGTGGTGAACCCGACTGGGACGGAGACCGGCGGAGGGGCCTGACCCGCCGCGCGAGCTGTGGCTTGTCCGCTCTCCCAGTACGAGCGGGCCGCCGACGCTCCGGTGCCGGTCAGCCAGTAGATGCTGATGTTGTCGAGGATGTGGTCTCGGGTCAGACCGCCAACAGGCTCCCGGTCGACGAAGGCGCGGGAGATCTTGTAGTAGCTGTCAGTGTCGTGGTCGAGCATCCACGCCGCCAGGGCGACAGGCGAATCCAGCAGGGCGTAGCCGATCGTCTGCGGCCGCGTGGTTTGCTCGAGGAAGTAGCCAAAGCCGGTCGCCCTGAACGTGGCCCCCGCCCCGGCAGCCGCGCGCTCCTCCTCGGTTTCCTTCGGGAAGTCGCCGCCCGCCAGCCCGGGCACGAACAGGTTCGTGTGGATGCCGATCAACCCCTCGGGCCCCTGGCGGCCCATCGCGTCGGTGACGGCGGCGCCCACGTCGCCGCCCTGCGCGACGTAGCGGCTGTAGCCGAGGCGGGGCATCAGCTTCCCCCACGCCTCCGCGACGCGGCCGGCGTACCAGCCGAGCTCCGTCGGCTGGTCCGAGAAGGCATACCCAGGGACGGAGGGCAGCACCAGGTGGAACGCGTCCTCGGCGCGTCCGCCGTGCGCGGTCGGGTCAGTCAGCGGGCCCACGGTCTCGAGCAGCTCGATCACTGAGCCCGGCCAGCCGTGGGTCATGATCAGCGGCAAGGCGTCCTCGTGACGCGACTTCACGTGGACGAAGTGGATGTCCTCCCCGTCGATCTCGGTCTTGAACTGCGGCAGCGCGTTCAGTCTCGCCTCGCACCGATACCAGTCGTAGTCCGAGGTCCAGTAGCGGGCGAGCGCCTGGATCGTCGCCAGTTGCACACCCTGCGACCGATCCTCGACGAGCTCCTCGGGGGGCCAGCGGGTCGCGGCGATGCGGCGCTGGAGGTCCTCCAATGCCTCTTCGGGAGTTTCAACTCGGAAGGGGCGAATGGCACCATTCGTGGCCGATCGCGCGTCGGCTCCGACCGCGGCCGGAGTGGTTGCCGTGGGAGCAGTCATCTTCATCTCCTAACGCTCGAGAAATACGCGCGACCGTAGGTCGATGCTCCGAGCTAGCCCAGTCGCACCAGGCCCTCGGTCGGCTTAAGCTTGGCCGGACGAGGCCGCCAGGTGAGGCCGACCCCAGCCAGCCGCACTAGCTTCGCGCAGATGGAGGCGCTTGTCAGCTATTTAGCAATAAAAAACGCCCAAATTGCGCCCATTCGGGACCCGTAGATTCCCGAAATTGCCAGGCCTTCCAGACCGCCACCAGGCAGTCGCAATCGTGGTCATTTCCGATCGTGACACGGCACGGCCGGGGGTGCGCCGACGCGCACTCCCGGACCGTGCCGCGTGCATCAGGACCTCAGGCCTCCTACAGACCGTGGGGCCCGCCAAACCCGTGGCTTGCAGGCCACAGGAACTGGTAAGCGCGGTAGGAGTTCACGCCAGCTGGGAACTCGGCGTTGAAGACGAGCTTTCCGGACGGGTTGAACTCCGAGAAGTACGGCAGCGACCCCCAACCGACCACGAGTTTGCGGTCGAAGGTCGTCTGCGCGTCGCCCTGGGATGGCGCTGAGAGTCCCTCGGGCTGGTTGTCGGATGCCAACAGCGTGGCGACTTTGCGCGACGGGTCCAGCCTGACCGTCACCGCGCGGGTGTACGGCAGTAGCGGCGTTCCGGACGAGTCGTTGTCGAAGAACGTGTACTCGCCGTTGCCCAACGCCTCCGGGTCGTGCTGCCAGGCGAAGATCTCGCCCGCGCTGTCGAGCACCTGTCCCGGCGCCGCCTCGAGCTTGAAGCTCGAGTCCTTGCCGCCGAGCTGCCAGATGGTGCTCCCCGTCTGCGGGCTGACCTCGTATGTGGTCCAGGTGTTACGACCATCGATCAGCAGGTTGCCGTTGGTGTCCACCTTGACCGCATTGATGTGGAACCAGTCCCACGGCGTGCTCGGTGAGGCCGGCAGCGGCTGCTCGCTCTGGCTGAACGGCACGTGGTCCTCGCTGTTCCACTGGAACAGCACCTTGCCGGTGGCGATATCGATCTCCTGCACGACGCCGTTGATCACCGTCTGGTCAGCCGGCCCACCGATCGAGGTGAGGTTTGCCGTGGCGGTGGTGTAGGACAGGATCAGCGCCGTGTTCCAGGGGGTGATCAGGAACTCGTGGCCGTCGGCGCTGAGGCCGTTGCCGGCGTTCACCGTGGCGATCTGCTGGTAGTGGTCGTTGTAGATGTAGTCGGTGCCGCTGGAGAGCCCGCCGAGGCCGGTGCCCTGCCACCAGGTGAGGACCGGCTGGCCATCGTAGGTCTGGACTCGAAAGTCACTGGCCTCCTCGCCGGCGGGTACAGCTTGGAACCACACAACGTCGCCCTGACTGTTGACGATCTCGGGGCCGTTGGCGTAGGTGCTCTGGTCGCCGACCGGGGAGATGAAGAAGTCCCCGCCCTGCGCAACGAACGGCGAGGATGTGAGGATCGTTACGGGCGGCGGCGCTGTGGGCGTCGCCGCCAGCGCGGCACTGGGGCCGGTGATCGCTATCGCTGCGGCTCCGATGACAATCGTGACGGCACCGATGACCCTTTGGAGCCGTCCTTGCAGGCCGCTTTGTGGAGAGCTTGAGGACGTTAGCTGAAGCATGTCGTTCTTCCTTCTGTCGAGATTTCGGGTGCGATTCGAGGCTGAAAACCATGTGGTTCCAGGCCCTCGCAGCGCACCCTAGGACACAATCCAGATAATTTCAACCAGTTTTGTGATCTTTGTTCACGAGCCGTCGATCGGGGCGGCTCCCGGCGGCCAGGGGCGCCGCTCGGAATAATGTGCGGGTGGCCTACGACGAGGACCTCGCAAACCGCATTCGCGAGCTCGTGCTCAGCGAACCGGGCGTCGTCGAGCAGCGCATGTTCGGCGGCCTGGCGTTCCTGATCAACGGCAACATGTCGGTTAGCGCGAGCGGTCGGGGCGGCCTGCTGCTGCGGGTCGATCCTGCGGAGACCGACGCGCTGCTCGGCAAGCCGCACGCGCACCCGTTTGAGATGCGCGGCCGTGCGATGCAGGGGTGGCTGCGCGTCGAGGACGAGGGCCTGCAGACCAAGCGACAGCTCGAGCGATGGGTCGCGCGCGGGGTCTCATACGCTCGCTCGCTGCCGAGCAAACGGTGAGCGGAGAGGTCTCGACCCGCCAGGCCAGCGAGCATGTCGCGCTCGTCGAGTTCAGCCGCCCACCGCACAACTACTTCGACGGAGAGCTAATCGGTGCGATCGCCGACGCCTACGAGGAGCTCGAGCGCGGAGGCTCATGCCGCGCGATCGTGTTGTGCTCGGAGGGCAAGCATTTCTGCGCCGGCGCCAACTTCGCCGCCGAGAACCCGGCCGAGGGCGATCTGTACGAGCAGGCGGTGAGGTTGTTCGCTGGCGGCCTACCGGTGGTGGCCGCGGTCCAAGGGGCGGCGGTGGGGGGCGGGCTCGGTGTCGCGCTGTCGGCCGATTTCCGCGTAGCCAGTCCCGACTCGCGCTTCAGCGCCAATTTCGCGCGGCTGGGCATCCATCACGGCTTCGGAGTCACGGTGACGCTGCCGCTCGTCGTTGGCCCCCAGCGCGCGCTCGAGCTGCTGTACACCGGCGAGCGGGTGGGCGGCGAGCAAGCCCACGCGCTTGGTCTGTGCGACCGGCTGGCGAGCAGCGACCGACTGCGCGAAGCGGCGCTGGCGCTGGCGGAGGAGATCGCCGCCTCCTCGCCGCTGGCGGTCCGCGCGATCCGCCGGACGATGCGCGGGCACCTCGCCGAGGGGATCCGCGAGGCCACCGCGCGCGAGGCCGCCGAGCAGGCCAAGCTGTTCGCGACCAGCGACTTCCGTGAGGGAGTCAGCGCAGCGGCGGAGCGGCGGACGCCGCGGTTTACCGGCAGCTGACAGCCAGGCGGCCCGATCAAACGGCCTGCGCCAGCGGCGGCCGGCGCTCGGCCCACGGCCGCGCCAGCTCGAGCTGTGCGGCGAGCGCGAGCAGCGGGCCGTCCTGCCACGGGCCTGCGACGAGCTGGGCTCCCACCGGAAGGCCGTCCTCGTTCCAGTGCAGCGGCAGGCTCACGGCGGGCAGCCCGGTGATGTTGCCGAACGCGGTGAACGAGACGCTCGCCACGACATCGAAAACGGGCTGGTCGGGCGCCGCGTGCTGGGTCTCGAGGATCGAGCCCGCACGCGGCGGCAGGATCGCAGAGGTGGGCGTCAGCAGGACGTCGAAGTCGCGACCCCAGCGGGTGAGCTCACGACGGCTCAGCAGCTCGAGCGTGCGCGCCGCCAGCACGTAGTCGTAGGCGCCGAGCTCGCTGCTCGCCTTGCGCTGATGGGCGATGTGCGGCTCGACGGCTGACCAGTCGACGCCGTCGTAGTCGGCGAGGCCCCCCTGTGTGAGGGCGATGAACGGCGGCACCATCTCTTCGGAGATGGTCGGGACCTCGACCTCGTGCACCTCGTGGCCGAGCTCCTCGAGCAGCGCCGCGGCCGCGAGCGCGGCCGCCGTGCAGGACGGGTCGGTCGGGATGCCAAGCGGCGCCTGCGCCATCAGCCCAATGCGCAGCCGCGGCGGCGCCGAGCCCGGCTCCTGCGCGAACGGACGGGCGGGCGCCGGCGCGTTGTACCAGGCGAGCGGGTCCTGATAGGCAATTGCGTCGAGCACGGCGGCCGAGTCGGCGACCGTGCGCGCCACCACGCCCTCGACGATCGCGCCGAGCCAGCCCTGCGCCAGCCGCGGCACGCGTCCGCGGCTCGCCTTGAAGCCGACGAGCCCGCAGTAGGAGGCGGGAATGCGAATCGAGCCGCCACCGTCGTTGGCGTGCGCGATCGGGAACATGCCGGCCGCGACCGCCGCCGCGGCGCCGCCGCTGGAGCCACCCGGCGTACGGCTCGGATCCCAGGGGTTGCGGCTGGCCCCGTAGCGGGTGTTCTCCGCCGCGGTGATCACGCCGAACTCGGGAGTGTTGGTGCGCCCGCACAGCACGAAGCCGGCTCGCTCGAGCGCCTCGATGACCAGCTCACTCTCCGTGCTCGCGCCCCCGGGCGCTCCGTTTGAGCCGTAGGTCACGGGCCATCCAGCGACCGGAGTGAGGTCCTTGATCGGCACCGGCACGCCCAGGAACGGCGCGCGCTCACCGGCCGCGAGGCGACGATCGGACTCGGCTGCGGCCGAGCGTGCGTCCTCGTCGTTGCGCCAGATCACGGCGTTCAACTCGGGGTTGCGCTCGTCGATTGCGGCGATGCACGCGTCGAGCAGCTCCACAGCCGAGAGCTCGCGCCGGCGCAGCGCGTCGGCGAGCTCGCAAGCCGGTGAGAACGGATCGAGCGAAGCCATCGCGCCGACCCTACCAGGGTAGGCTTGGCGGGTGTCAACGATCCCGCACCACCGCGTCGCGATCGTTGGCTCCGGTTTCTCGGGCCTGGGCATGGCGATCCGGCTCAAGCGGGAGGGCAGCGAGGACTTCGTGGTGCTCGAGCGCGCGCAGGACCTCGGCGGGACGTGGCGCGATAACACCTACCCCGGCTGCGCCTGCGACGTGCCGTCGAACCTCTACTCGTTCTCGTTCGCACCCAATCCCAACTGGAGTCAGACTTTCTCTCCGCAGCCGGAGATCTGGGCTTACCTGCGACGGGTCTCCGCCGAGCAGGGAATCGACCCGCACATCCGCTACGGCCACGAGGTCACGGCGGCGCGCTGGGACGCGGAGGCCGAGCTGTGGCGGATCGAGACCGCTGCGGGCGAGCTGACGGCTGACATGCTCGTCGCGGGCCCCGGCCCATTGAGCGACCCCAAGCTTCCCGAGATCGAGGGCATTGACAGCTTCGAGGGCACGATCTTCCACTCGGCGCGCTGGGACCATGAGCACCGACTCGACGGCGAGCGCGTCGCGGTCCTCGGCACGGGCGCCTCCTCGATCCAAATCGTCCCTCGGATTCAGCCGCTGGTCGAGAAGCTGCACGTGTTTCAGCGCACGCCACCGTGGGTGGTGCCGCACCGCAACAGGCCCACCTCGGGCTGGGAGCGCGCACTGTTCCGCACCGTTCCCGCCGCGCAGAAGCTCGTACGCGGCGCCGTGTACTCGGCGCGCGAGCTGTTCGTGCTGCCGATGATGCATCCGCGCGAAGGCTCACCGCCGGAGCGCATGGCACTGAAGCAACTACGCGCGCAGGTGCAGGATCCTGCGCTGCGCGCGCGCTTGACGCCGAACTACCGCATCGGCTGCAAGCGCATCCTGATCTCGGACGAGTACTACCCGGCGCTCGTGCAACCGAACGTCGAGCTCGTAACCGACTCGATCCGCGCGATCACAGCGCGTGGGATCGTCACCGCCGACGGCGTCGAGCGCGAGCTCGACACGATCATCCTCGGCACCGGTTTCCACGTAACCGACATGCCGTTCGCCAACTGGATCTACGGCGGCGACGGGCGCTCGCTCGCGGAGACCTGGAGCGGGACCGCCCAGGCCTACCTCGGCTCTGCCGTGACCGGGTTCCCCAACCTGTTCCTGCTCGCCGGCCCGAACACCGGCCTCGGGCACAACTCGATCGTGTTCATGATCGAGTCACAGCTGCACTACCTGATGCAGTGCCTGCGCTACATGAAGGCCGGCGAGATGGACGTGATCGAGGTGCGCGAGCCGGTCCAGCGCCGCTACAACGCGAAGCTCCAGCGTCGCCTGCAGGGCACCGTCTGGAACTCGGGCGGCTGCGCCAACTGGTACCTCAACGAGCACGGCACGAACACGACGATCTGGCCGGGCTCGACGTGGCCCTACCGCCGGCGCCTACGACGCTTTGAGCCTACGGACTACGAGCTGCGCCGCCGCGCACTCGCGTCCGACTCGAACGCGAGTGCACAGGCGCTTCTTTCTTAGCTCCCAGTGCCGGCATCCCCGCCGGTGTCAGGCTCGCTCCCGGCGACAGGGTCATCGCCGTCGGCGAGGATCCGGTAGAGCTCGCGGCGCGTTCCCGCGAGCACGGTGCTCGCCTTGGCGATCTGCGTCTCGCTGCCTGTCCGCATCACCTGCGCGAAGGCAGAGGCGACCTCGCGGATCAGCCGCCCGAGCTCGTGCGCGCCGGCGGCGCCGCCCGTCTGCTCCCACGGTGCGGGACGCTCGGCGCCGCGCTCCTCGAGCAGCGCGCGGCCCGCGTCGGTGATCGCGAACAGCTTGCGCCCGTCGTCCTCCTGCGTACGGATCAGTCCCTCGTCCTCGAGCTGCTGCAGGGCCGGGTAGACCGAGCCGGGGCTCGGGCTCCAGATGCCACCGCTGCGCTCCTGGACCTCTTGCATGATCTGGTAGCCGTTGCGAGGCTCCTCGGCGAGCAGCAACAGGGCCGCCGTGCGAATGTCGCCGCGGCGTGCTCTACGGCCGCGGCCGCGTGGGCCGAATTGACCCCCACCCGCGCCGAAGCCGGCGAACGGTCCGCCGCCGAACTCGCCACGGGAACCGTGAGCCTGGCCGTGGCCATGACGCCCACCGTGACGGGCCGAGCGGCACCCGGGCTTTGCGCCCGTTGAATAAACTGAATTACCAAACATATCTATTTCCTATCGTGAGCCATCAAAGTAACTACACGATATATCGTAACAGCACTTCTGTCAAGGCCCCCCCGCCGTTGGGGCAGAGTGCTATGACTGCTGCGTAATGCGCCTCTATCACGTACCCGGCAGCCGCTCGACCCGCGTCCTTTGGATGCTCGAGGAGATCGGCGCGCCCTACGAGCTCACCGTCATGACCCGTGAGGAGCGCAAGAGCGCCGAGCACCTCGCCCGCCACCCGCTCGGTCGTGTCCCGGTGTTCGAGTTTGACGATGGACGCCTGTTGTTCGAGTCGGCGGCGATCTGCATCCAGCTGGCCGACCTGCATCCCGAGGCCGGCCTGATCCCGCCGCTCGGATCGCCGGACCGTGGCCTGGTGTATCAGTGGTCCTTCTTCGCGATGACCGAGCTCGAGCCGCCCATATTTCAATGGATGCGGGCCAGGCGCGAGGACACCGACCAGGCCGAGCCCGCCGAGCGCTACCACGCTGCCGCGGCCGTGCTCGACGGTGCGCTCGCCGATCGCGAGTGGCTCCTTGGGACCTTTAGCGTCGCGGACGTCATCTGTGCAGGCGTCGCCGGCATCACCCAGCGCGCCGAACTCACCGACGAGCCCGAGCGGGTTCGCGCCTACGTCGAGCGAGCGCGCTCCCGCCCAGCCAACCAGCGCGCCGCGAGCCGAACCGAGACCTGACCGGCACGCTAGTCGTCCTTGGCGTGCTCCCCCTGTATGTAGAGGAAGGCTCCAGCCGCGACCGCCCCGCCGGCGAAATCGGCGAGCAGGTAGATCCAGATGTTTGACCATTTGAACGCACCAAGAACGCTCGCCCCGAGCGCGATCGCCGGGTTGAACGCGGCGCCCGAGACCCAACCGACAGATATCGCGCCGACGACCACGACGAACCCGATCGCGAGCCCGTAGAACGAGTTCCCCGCTGTGCCCTTGGCTGTTGCAACGTTCAACACGACGTATGCCAGCGCGAAGGTGAACAGGAACTCGACCACCAGCATCTTGCCGGTCGCAGCGGTCGCGCCGGCCGTCTCTTTGCCGCCGACCGCCGTCACCAGCAGGCCCGCGAGCACGGCCGCGACGAACTGCGTGAGGACGTACGCCGCGTATTCGTTGGCCTTGATCTTGCCTCTGAGGAAGACGGCGGTGCTGACCGCGGGGTTGTAGTGGCCGCCGGAGACATGGCCGCCGGCGAACACGATCACCATCAGCAACGAGCCGATCGCTATCGGCGCGAGCACGGCCCCGGACTTGTTCGCCGACTCGGTGGCCATCCCCACCGTAAACACGAACAAGAACATCCCAATGAACTCGACCGCCAGCTTTCGATCCAAGGGGTAGCTCATACCGTACCTTTCCTATGCGAAGTGGGTGACGGGTCACGGATTCGACTCGCGCACGAGACCGACCTCCCCGGCCCGGGCGCATGCTACGCACCCGCGCCGACGGGTCGCGCTCGGCCCGCTCCCGCTGCGATGAGTTGCGACATCGCCGCCGCTCATGCCGGCGCGGCTCCAGCGTGACGAAGCCGCTCGAGGCCATCGAGGATGAGATCGAGCCCCCAGACGAACTCGACAGGGTTGTCGTACCCGGACTTGGGTAGCTTCTCAGCGATCTCGTGGAGGTACGGGTAGCTCTCAAGCGCGCCGACCGTCTCCGCCCTCCTCTTGGCGGCGTCGCCGGCGCTGTCGGGAGTCTCGAATCCTGTATCCCGTTCCTGCAGGGCGAAGCCGTAGATATAGGCGTCCTGGACGGAGTAGGCGTGGATTGCCATCTTGAATGAGAAGCCCGCCTTGCGCAGGCAGCCCATCACCGCGTCGTGGTTTCGGAGGTTCGCCGGCCCGGGATGCCGCGACTCCATCATTCCTATCGCCCAGCTGTGGCGCTTGAGCGCCTCGCGCGTAGAGATCGCCCGGCGCCGCATCTCGGACCTCCAGTCGAGGTCTCCAGAAGGGAGCTCGATCTCGCCGAAGACGATGTCGACCATGCCGTCGAGTAGCTGCTCCTTGTTCGCGACGTGCTTGTAGAGCGCCATCGGCACGACATCGAGCTCCTGTGCGAGCCCGCGCATGCTGAACGCTTCGAGCCCGGCCTCGTCTGCGAGTGCGACGGCGGCCTGCAGCACGCGAGCGAGGCTCAGCGGCTTGCGGGTCGCGATCTTGCGTTTGGTCATCGGCCTTGACAAGTGTACACCGTACACCTATAGTACCCCGCACGAGTGTACGCCGTACACCTCACAGAAAGGTCACCCTCATGAACCCCGACTCGCCGTATCCCGTCCAGTACTCGGTCGACTACCCGGACCGGCCGCTCAACCGGCTGACCACCTTCTTTCGTCTGTTCATGGTCATCCCGATCGCAATAGTGCTGGCCCTGATCGAGGGCAGCGGCTACGCCTACGGTGGAGGGAGAGCGGCCGGGGGGGTCGGTGCTGCGGGCCTCGTCGTGCTGCCGACGCTGCTGTTGATCCTGTTCCGGCAGAAGTACCCGCGCTGGTGGTTTGACTGGAACATCGAGCTGATGCGCTTCTCCGCCCGGGTCGGCGTCTACCTGGCGCTGATGGAGGACCGCTATCCCTCCACCGACGAGCACCAGGCGGTGCATCTCGAGTTCCCCTACCCGGACGCGCGCAACGACCTCAACCGCTGGCTGCCGCTGGTCAAGTGGCTGCTGGCTATCCCGCACTACGTGGTGTTGTTCTTCCTCTACATCGCAGCGTTCTTCGTCGTGATCGCCGCCTGGTTCGCGATCCTGTTCACGGGTCGCTTCCCGAGGGGCATGTTCGACTTCCTCGTGGGCGTCGGCCGCTGGACCAACCGAGTGGTCGCCTACGCCCACGTGCTGGTCACCGATCGCTACCCCCCGTTCAGCCTCGCCGCGTAGGTTGCGGACTTCGTGCGCGCGTTGTGCGGCGAGGAGCAGCGGTGTGTGAGCCTCGCTCGATCAACCGCAGCGGGCCAACCAGCCCGACAAGGCGGGCGGTCCTCCGCCGCTACCGACCGTGGTGCTGCCCCAGCTTTGCCACCTCCAGAGCTGGGCCCTTCTGGCACGGTGCACGACATGTGCCAACGGTCTGCCAGATCACGAACGCATCATTAAACGTGTCGAGCGCGACGCTGGCTTCTGAGGCTCCAGGTGCGGACACACGCACCGGCATCAGCCAGTCGCGCGCTGAACTCGGCAACCTTGCGAGACGAACGAACGGTCGATACGCACCCGCCTGCTCCCACACCACCGCAGCGTCGCCACGTGCGTTCATCGCCACCTGTGGTGCCGCCGCGGGCAGCTGCCTTCCACGCGCGGTGAGAGGACAGGCACCCTCGCGACACACGAACACGGCCGGCGCGACGTGCCCCCATGTCGCGACGGTCGTCCGCGGACCCCAGGTACCGGAAGGGGTGGACCCGGTGGCAGAAACGATGGCGTTACTTGTCCGGCTGTCGTGTTCCCACACGGCAACGATCCTGCCCGTCGGGGCCGAGCCGAGCTGGACGTTGCTAACAGATTCGCCCGGCGAGGACAGGCCTTGCGCGACTCCCCAACTCGCTGCGGACGCATCGCCGAACGCCGATTGGATTGCCGAGGGTCGCGATTCTCCTCGAGGGCTGGGGTATTCGCCGGACTGTTCCCAAACGGCGACTGCACGCCCGTCGGCGTCGATCGCCACGTGCGGACTGCTCAGGCGTTGGTTGCCGTGCGCGAGCGTGATCGAGGGGCGCCATCCTCCGCCAGACGGCCGCCACGCACCGTCGATCGCCTGACCTTCACCTCGTGCGAACGCTTCCCACACCGCCACCGCGTCTCCACGTCCGTCGAGCGCTGCCTGCGGCGCTCGTGAGAAGTCAGTGGTGCCCGACAGCGCCACCGCCGCTCCAAAGCGCCCCGTCTGAGCCGACCCACTCACGGCCTCGATGGCCTGACCGGGCTCTTCGGCCAACGGCGAATCTGGTTCCTCCTCGGAGCCTTCTGACCACACGACCAAGACTTCGCCACCGGCGCCGATGACAACGCTCGGCATAGCTTCGCACCCGTCGCAGGGTTGCAGTCTGGCGATCACAGTTGGCGTACGCCAGTGGCCGAGCGCCGCGGGTCTGACGGCGGCCTCCAGACGAATGATCCCATCAGGGGCGGTGTCTTCGCGGTTCGAGGTCCAGATCGCGACCGCGTCCCCATGGCCATCGACAGCCAACCGCGGAGATTCGCCTGCGGCCAGCGGCGCGCTGACGGCCCATCGAGATCGACCCGCTCGCTCATGAGCCACGCGTACAGTGCCCCGCACGAACCCTGGTACGCGCCAGCTCGCCACCACATCGCCGTGATCGCCCACGCCGATCGACAGCGAGTCAAATCTTCCTTCCGCCAGCGAAGGCACGAGCGTCACCGGCACGACCGGTGCCGCTATGGCCGCGGCGGGGAGCAGTATCCACGCGAGCGCGCATGTGACGAGCGACAATCCTGTCCGCAAGGCGCGACGCGGCTCTGCGCTGCGGCTCATATTCGACCCATGCTAATCGGCGTACGTGCTTGGGTACGCGCTCGTGTCTCCCCGGATCGGCGGTATGGAGTCTCCAGCAATGATGTCCGGATGACACCGATACCACACGCAGGCCATCATGGTTTCAAGCTCGCCCACCAACACGACTGCGAGACAGCTGGTGGCTGGCAACTCGTTATCCGCACGCTACAGCCGCAATGACCGAACAGGAGCAAGCAATGCAGAGTGCAAGACCCACAGTGACTGGCGACGGCGCAGAGTTCGTGCAGCGGTGTCATGCGGCGCTCCGCCAGCACACCGGCGGTAACCCGCGACCATTTCTCGAACTGTGGTCGCGCGCCGATGACGTTTCGTTGATGGGGGGCGTCGGCGGCCACCAAGTCGGCATCGACGCGGTCAGCGAGCTGCTCACGGCCGCAGCTAGGACCCTCAACTACGAGACGTGGGAGGCCGACACCCTCGCCGCGGGCTTCGACGATGAACTCGGCTTCACGGTCGAGCTCGAGCACCTGACGCGCGAGGTCGATGGGGAGACTGAGGAAATGAGCCTCCGAGCAACGTCGATCTACCGCCGAGAGGATGGCGCCTGGAAGGTCATCCATCGTCACGGCGATGGGCTGATGAACGTCGAAATAGATCCCGAAGGACGTCGATAGAGGGAACCCGCCGGCTGGGTTCGGCCGCTCCATAGGATCTCTGAAATGGTGCATCCAGAGCCGTCGCCGTCAGCGGCTGCCCTCGAGCAGGTTCGTCGCCTTGCCGGATCGTCGGCCAGGATCGACTCGGTGGTGAGACTGGAGGGCGGCCAGCACGCCGCCACGTGGAGGGTGGACACTGCGAGCCCTGCGCTCACGGTCGTCGTTCGGCAGTTCCCGGTTGGCGACTCGGCGGGTGCGCGCGAGGCGCGGGTCTTGCGGGCGCTTGACGGGCTTGGAGGGTTGGCGCCGGTGCCGCTGGACAGCGACCTGGCCGGCCGGTGGTCGGAGTGTCCGACGACGCTGATCAGCTGGCTTGACGGCCTGGCGGACATCACGCCCGCTGACCCTGACGCCTGGGCGACGAAGCTCGGCCATGCGCTGGCCTCGGTGCACGCGGTACGCGGCGACCTGCTGTCTGCTCTGCCGAGTGTGTTCGACCAGAGAGGCGGGTCTCGTGAGGTTTTGGAGGGCCCGCTCGCAACGCGCATCCGGTCTGACTGGTCGCAGATCACCGCCTCCCGGGAGGTGCTCACGCACTCCGACTACTGGTCGGGCAACGTCGTCTGGCGAGATGGAGCGTTGACAGGCATCGTCGACTGGTCAGGCGCAGCGCGCGGTCCGCGTGGCTTTGACGTGGGCTGGTGCCGTCTGGATCTCTACCTCCTGTTCGACGAGCGGGTCGCCGACGTCTTCCTGGCGGCATACGAGGATGCGACTGGTCACCCGATCGCCGAGATGGGGCGGTGGGATGGCTGGGCGGTCGCGCGCTCCCATGCCATGGTCGAAACCTGGGCGGCGAACTACCGGCCCTTGGGCCGGGCCGACCTCGACGAGGGCGAGCTTCGGCGGCGTCATTCCCAATGGACGAGCCGTCTCAGGGCTTCAACTCGACCCAAATTGGCACCGTCCGCCGGATTCCTTCGTCCTGAAAAAACTCCAGACCCAGTCCCGAGTATGCGACGGGACCGAGCCGTCGGTGGACCGTGAACAGAAAGGTCTCTTCTCCGGGGAAGGTAGGATTGAGGTTAACTATGTGGAGCCAAGCCGAGATGCTGCTTTCGCCCGATCCCAGCAAGCATACGGCCTTTGTTTCTAGTTCTATTTCCGGTAGTTCGGCAAAGGTGCACTTGTGGGTCGCGGTGTTGACCACGACCGAACCAAATCGTTCTCCGTCGAAGTAGAACTGGTAGGTCTGTTGGGTCGCCGGATTCGGCGCGGCGAACGCCTCGTCGACAGCCGACGCACCGGAGCTCACAGGTCCTCCGAGTGCGGCTGCGGCGACCACAGCAACGGAAACTGCACGCAGGCGTGGCACGATTTCGTCCCCCTTCGTTTGGCTAGCACGGGCGCCCGGCGAGCCGCGCGCCGACTGAACCGATCACGCTTCCGCTGGGAGCGTAGCGGCCGCGACACCAGGACAGCGTGACATGTGTCACGCAGCACAAGATCTTTGACGTCGTGCTCTCCGACGCGAGCGGGCGTCTCGGTGACCGACCGTTACGCCGGCGCTGGGGAAGACAAACAGCACTCATCGAGGGCCGCCCCTGCTAGCGCTTTCCGCCAAAGACGACGCTGGGAATACGTCCGAGCGCCTGCGCCCGCAGACAGCCAGCGGCAATGCCCACCTCGGACGGAGTGATATAGCCCCCTCATCCGATGCGGGCTCGACCATCGTACGACCGCCATCATGCGAAAGCAGTCGCGCACGATCACGGCTTTCGCGCCCTTGCTGATCGTCCAGGACGGTAGCGCGCACCGGTGCCGCTCAGGCTCTCGGTTAGCCGTCGGAGCAGCAGCTTGTGCCACCACTTCGTCGCGTGAGCTCCCCTGTTCTGGATGGCAATGCTTACACCAGGGTACGCGACGCTATACACGGTTATCGGCGTGATGCAACGCACAGACAAAGCGGGTCGACTGTGCGACGCTCATTTTGTCATTGTTCAAAAGCTCGTCCTGGAGGTCACCATGCGTGTAACCAGTCACAAGACCCTCGGTGCAGGTCTCCTAGCCGCTGTTGGTGCGTGGTTGACCGTCGCGGCTCCCGCCTTGGGGTCAGTTGGGGAGATGGAGCCCCTCAGGTACAAGACCTCAACACACGGAGCGACTGCTGGCGGCTCGTGGGGAGCCTCGACTTGGATCATCGTCGGACTCGTGGTAGCGATCGTGCTGGCGGCGACGGTCATGATCCACACGCGCTCGTCCCACGCCTTCAAGCAGTCCAAGGCACAGGTCAAGGTTCTGCCGACCACTCGCTGAGTTCGCGGCGGACCCATCGAACCGAGACGACGATGCGTACGCTCCCAGCATCTCGACAGCGGGCAGGCGTTAAGAGGAGTACCGTTTCCGTAGGCCGTTATCGGCCGCGGTGTTCAGAACCCCTCGTGCGGTTCCCCGCCAGGCAAGAATGCCTCCCGTCGAGCTCACGGGCTGCTTCGTCCAACGCGAGAGAAACGCCGTCTTTACAGAATTGCCCGCCCAGGGCGTTGATGGCGCTCCGTACCGGCATAGAGCGAAGGAGCAAGCGGTGATCGTGCTTTGGGACGGTAGAGGGGTCGCCACCGAGGGCAAGCCGTACAAGAACTCCTACGCGTACCCCATGCGAATGCGCGACGGCGAAGTCGACCTGAGCTCCTGCGACGACCTGTCGGACCGAGTCAAGCCAGGCGACCGCTGATGGCGCCGGACGAGAGTGCGGCTAGGTCGGGCGTTCCTGCTGGGGATCTAGCGGCGCGGATGGCGAGCGTCAGCGACGAGCTGGCGCACGCTGCGGACCTACGTGGGCAAGAGTTGCCCGAGCAGCGAGACGCGCTCGGGGAGACCCGTTACGCGAAGAGCGACGAGCTGAGTATCGCTTATCAGGTGAGCGGGAAAGGGCCCGATCTAGTGTTCATCCCGGGCTCGTTGTCTCACGTCGAGCTCGGCTGGGAGACGCCGCCCATGATGCAGATATTTCGTCGCCTTTCGCAGTTCTCACGCATGATCACGTTCGATAAGCGCGGCACCGGACTCTCGGATCGAAGCGCTGAGCTGCCGACGCTCGAGGAGCGCATGGACGACGTCAGAGCGGTGATGGATGCGGCCGAGTGTGAGAAGGCCGCGATCGTCGGGATCTCTGAGGGAGGGCCTATGGCGCTGCTTTTCGCTGCCACCTACCCCGAGCGGGTCGCGGCCGTCGTGCTTTGGGCGACGTTCGCGCGGGTGACGTGGGCACCTGACTACCCCCAAGGGATAGACGCGCAAATCGGCCACAGCTTTTGCGACCAGATTGAAGAGCACTGGGGTCACGGCATGATCTGGCCCCTGATCGCCACGCAGGATGCTCCGGATGACGATGCTACCCGCCGCCATCTCGCTCGGTTTGAGCGAAGCTCTGCCACGCCGGCGATGGCGGGCGCAGCCAACCGCTTCTCGCTGCTCGTCGATGCCCGTCACGTACTGAGTTCGATCTCGGCACCGACGCTCGTCGTGCATCGGACCGAAGATCCGCTCACCAGCGTCGAGCATGCGCGCTACCTCGCGGCCCGCATACGGGGAGCGCGCCTAAAGGAGTTCCCGGGCGAATTCCACGAGAGCTATCTCGATAAGGACACAGAGATACTCGATGAGATCGAGGAGTTCCTCACGGGCACGCGGCAGGACCACGAGATCGATCGAGTGCTAAAGACGGTGCTGTTCACCGACATCGCGGAATCGACCGAGCGAGCAGTCCGGATGGGCGATCGACGGTGGCATGAGTTGCTCGAGGCCCATGACTCTGCTGTTCGACAAGAGCTCCAGCGCTACCGGGGCCAAGAGGTCAAGAGCACTGGCGACGGGTTTCTTGCCTGCTTCGACGGCCCGGCAAGGGCCATCCGCTGCGCCACTGCGATTGGCGCGAAGACCCAAAGCATCGGCCTTGAGGTTCGGTCAGGCCTGCACTCTGGGGAGTGCGTCGCACGTGGCGATGACTTCGCAGGCGTGGCAGTGCACATCGGCGCGCGCGTGGCCGGTCTAGCCCAGCCCGGCGAGGTGCTCGTCACAGGCACGGTTCGTGATCTGGTGACCGGTTCGGGCATCGAGTTCGTCGACCGCGGACGCCATACGCTGAAGGGCGTCCCGGGCGACTGGCAATTGCTCGCCGTTACTCCTTGACCTTGCACCGTGCCCTGAGGGGCAGTCCCACGCTGCTCCGCCGAGACGGCCGTTTGACGCCACAAGCAGCACTCTCGCGAGGGCCGCTGGAGACGACCACTCGGGACGAAAAGCAAGCACTCAGCGAAGACGGCAGCCTGCTCGCGCTTCGCCCCGAAGGCGACGCTGCGAACGAGGCCAGCGCGTGTGCAAACAACCAGCGGCAATGCCGGCCTCCGTGGACATCCGCGCATCCACTCGCCGCGGCCTACGCGGCGTAGCGCTGAGCGGAGCGGGCGCGGGCCTTGGCGGCCTCGACCTCGCGGTCCTTCGGCGGAGCGTTGGTGACCAGCTCGTCCAGCAGGCGCGCCGAGATCTCCGTCACGGCGTCAACGGCGCGCTCGAAGACATCGACGTTGGCCTGCGACGGCTTGGTGAAACCGCTGATCTTGCGCACGTACTGCAGCGCCGAGGCACGTATCTCGTCTTCGCTGGCGGGTGGCTCGAAGTTGTGGAGGTTGCGGATGTTTCTACACATGCTCCGATCGTAACCGATCGTCTTGCGAGCGCCTTCGGCGCCGGGCAAGACGAGTCGCCTACGATCTCCGCTGGCTGGGAGTTGGCAGCGGCTCGGCGCTCGCCTGAACGACTTGCCGAACCACCCCTCGGCCCAAAGTCGAGCCGTTCTTGATGACCAGGCCGCATGCGGCCTGGTCCGGGCCGCACATGTGCGGCCCGCCAGCCGGCGCACGCGCCGGCTGGACACACATCGTTAGCGCGACAACACGCCGTACCGGCGACCGTAGAAACGAGCGCGAAACCATCCCAAGCGCCGAGCTGCATCACGGCGAGCTTGAGGCAGATTGGGCTCGCGCGAAAGACGGCGGTACCCCCGAGCCGATCGACCCGCTGCCGTAAAATGAGGCGATGGATGTCGTGAGGGTCACGTCCGTAGAAGTGCTTGGGCACTATCGGCTGAGGATCAGCTTCAGCGATGCCAGCTCTCGAGATGTCGATCTCACAGGAGAGTTGCACGGCCCTGTGTTTGAGCCACTCGCCGACCCAGAGTACTTTGCGCAGGTTCGGGTAGACGACGAGTTGGGGACCGTCGTCTGGCCCAACGGTGCCGACCTCGACCCCCTCGTGTTGCATGGCGACTTCGAGCCAGCCCCGCGGTTCGTCCATCGCTGACCGCGCTCAGTAGCGGGGCTCAATGCCTGAAGTGGCGCACTCCGGTGGCAACCATCGCGGCGCCAGCCGCGTCCACTGCCGCCACTACCTCCTCGTCGCGCACCGAGCCGCCCGGCTGGATGACCGCGGTGACGCCGGCGTCGAGCGCCAGCTGCGGTCCGTCGGCGAAGGGGAAGTAGGCGTCGGAGGCGAGGGCGGAGCCGGCTAGCTGGTCCGCTCGAAACGCCTGGGCCTTCTCGATTGCGATCCGCACGGCGTCAACCCGGCTCATCTGCCCGGCGCCGATCCCGATCGTGGCGCCGCCGGCGGCGATGACGATCGCATTGGAGCGCACGTGCCGGCAGACGACCCACGCGAACAGCATGTCGCGCCACTCATCCTCAGTCGGCTGGCGAGCGCTCATGGTGCGCATCTGCTCGCGCGTCTCAGAGACGACGTCGTGCGTCTGCACCAGCTGGCCGCCGATCACGGGCTTGGATTCGACCTCACGCAGGGGCGCGGGCCAGTCGCTGAGCTCGAGCAGGCGCACGTTTTTCTTGACCTCCAGCGCCTCCAGCGCGGCGGCGTCGTAGCCGGGGGCGAGCAGCACCTCGATGAACTGCTTGCCGAGCTCCTGCGCGAATGCCAGATCGACAGGGCGGTTGACCACGATCACCCCGCCGTATGCGCTCTGCGGATCGCACGCGAACGCCCTTTCGTAGGCGACGCGGACGCTGTCGGCGACGGCGCAGCCACAGGGGTTGTTGTGCTTGACGATCACGCACGCGGGCTCATCGAACTCCTCGACGAGCTCGCGGGCGGAGCTGAGATCGAGCAGGTTGTTGAACGACAGCTCCTTGCCGTGCAACTGCTGCACCCCGTCGAGCAGGTGCGTGGGCGAGCCGACACGCGCGTAGAACGCCGCCTGCTGGTGGGGGTTCTCGCCGTAGCGCAGGTCCATGACCTTCTCGTAGGACTCGCGCCAGCTCGCTGGGAACGCGCCGTCGCCGCTGCGCGTCGCAAACCACGTCGAGATCGCCGCGTCATAGCGCGCGGTCGTGGCAAACGCCTTGCCGGCGAGCGCTTTGCGGGTCTGCAGCGACAGCATGGCGCCCGACTCGCGCAGCTCGCCGAGGACGCGCTCGTAGTCCTCCGGGTCGACCAGCACTGCTGCGAACGCGCTGTTCTTCGCCGCCGCGCGGATCATCGTCGGGCCACCGATATCGATGTTCTCGATGACCTCCTCCTCGGAGGCGTCGCCGCGGGCGACGGTCTGCTCGAACGGATACAGGTTCACGCACACGAGGTCGACCTGCTCGATCTCCTGCTCCGCCGCGGCCGCCAGATGCGCGTCCTGGTCTCGCCGTGCGAGCAGGCCCGCGTACAGTCGCGGATGCAGCGTCTTCACGCGGCCGTCCATGATCTCGGGGAAGCCCGTGAAGTCCTCGATCGCGCGCACTGCGATTCCCGCGCCCGCCAGCTCACGAGAGGTGCCGCCGGTAGAGACCAGCTCGACACCCAACTCGGCGAGTCCCTGTGCGAACTCCACGATGCCCCGCTTGTCTGATACCGACAGTAAGGCCCGGCGCACGCGCACCGCACCCGGCTCGGCGCGCTCGATCCCGGACGCTCGATCGGTCATTACGTCGCCTTCGCCCGCCATTGGCAGGGAGCCTACCCCTCGCCCGTCTGGATCGCCTGGCGATCGAGCAGTATCCGCCGCGGGTTCTCAGGATCCGTGCCCAGGGTGCCAGAGGCGAAGAGCGCGACGGCACGGGGAAGCAGCTCGTGCTCGAGCGGGCGCAGCGCCGCCAGCACCTCGTCGGGCTCGCGCGCGTCCGGGAGCTCGACCGCGCGCTGGAGGATCACCGCTCCCGTGTCGACGCCGGCGTCGACGAAATGCACTGTCACGCCGAACACCTTCACCCCGTAGGCGAGCGCCTGCTCGATCGCGCCGAGGCCCGGGAACGCCGGCAGCAGCGAGGGATGGACGTTGATGACCGCGCGCGGGAAGCGCGCCAGGAACGACTCGCCCAGCAGATCCATGTAGCCGGCCAACACCACCAGGCGCACGCACCGCTCCGCCAGCCAGTCGCCCAGGGCCGCGTCGCGCGCGCCGCGATCGCCGCCGTATGAGTCGCGCGCAAACACCGCCGTGGGAACGCCGCGCCGCTCTGCGCGCTCCAGTGCCGGCGCGTCCGCGACGCTCGAGGCCACCGCCACCACCTGCGCCTCGCGACCGTGGACCGTGTCCAGCAGCGCCTGCAGGTTCGTGCCGGCGCCCGACACCAGCACCGCGATGGGAAGCCTGTCGCTCACGCGCCGGTCACGATAGCTGTGAGCAACGTCACAGAGAGCGCGGGCGCGATCGCCTTCAATGGGTCACGGTCGAACAGGCCTCCACAGTGCCACACCGCCACAAAGGGGTGACCCGATGCTCACCGCAATCCTTGTCACGTTCATCCTCGTCGGCTCGCTCGGCTACGCGCTGCGCTCCGGGCGTGGCGGAGGGCTGATCGCACGCCGGCCCTACAGCAACCGCTACAACGACGCTGCGGGGGCGCGTGAGGACCACCTCAGCTGATACGGCCGAGCCTCCCGGTGGACCCGCCAGCTATTTGATGATCGTGAAGTGGAGCGTACTGGCGTGCGAGCGCTGACCGGCGGTGTTGACGGCGACGATCGTGACGGTGTAGCTGCCGAGTCCCAGCTTCCTCGACCTGTTCAAGCGTCCCTGGAAGCGAACGCGGTCGAGGCCCGCATGTCCCGCGACGGACATGGTGCCGCGCTTGATCGAGCGGGTGCACGCGCGCCTGTGACGGTTGCCGTGGGTCATGGCCACGCACCTGCCTTTGACCTCGCGTCCGGCAGCAGGCTGGGTGAACGTGAAGATGACCCTCGCGGGCTCGCTGAGCGTGAAGCTGAAGACGGTGCCCACCGGCGGTCTGCGCTTGCGTGAGATCGAAGCGAGCTTGGATCCCACACGCCACGTCGAGGCCAACTGCCTGGCGCCGGAGAGCACGGGCGGCACGGGAGGCGTGAGTTTGCTCAGAGGGGACGCCGCGGGCGGCGCGAGCACCGTGACCGCGGCGCTGGTGGCCGAAGCGGTCACCTCCTGCAAGGCGTAGGTGACCGTGACCGAACACGACAGGGTGTGTCCGACGCTGGCGGTGCTTGGCGTGTAGGTCTGGCCGCTGGCGGCGGGCGCGCCGTCCACCATCCATCTGTAGCCGTCCAGGGCGAACAGGCTGCTCACCGGTTGCAGCCCCGCCCACGTGGACCACAGTGCGCCCGAGCACTGTTGCGGCACGCCGGCCACGGAGCCGCCGCTGAACGTCGGCGCCGTGACCAGCGCCGGGGCCGCGCCAGAGACGATCGAGCCGACCTCCGCGGGGCTGCTGCTCGCCGAGGCTTCGAGCTGGGCGAACCACAGGTTGCCGTCGGGGCCCGCGGCGATCGAGCGCGGGCTGCTTGCGCTGATTCCAGTCGAGAACTCGGTCACCGTTCCAGAGGTGGTGATACGCCCGATGCGGTTGCCGCCGTACTCGACAAACCACAGGTTGCCGTCCGCGCCGGTCGCAATTCCCTCCAGTTCGGCGCCGAGCGTGATCCCTTTCGAGAACTCCGTGATCGCGCCCGCGGGCGTGATCCGTCCGATGCGCCCGGCGCCCTCGGTGAACCACATGTTCCCATCCGGGCCCTGGGCGATCCCGTCCGGTCGGGCTTCGGGGGAGATTCCGGTCGAGAACTGGGTGATCACGCCGGTCGGCGTGATCCGACCCACGGCGCCCCCGAAGTATTTTTTCAGGGAGACGGAGTAGTGCCCACCCTCGGTGAACCAGAGGTTGCCGTCCGGACCAACCGCGATCGCGTCGGGGTCTTCTTCGGCCGGAATCCCGGTCGAGAACTCCGTCACCGTGCCCGCGGGCGTGATCCGCCCGATCCGCCCGGAGTACTCCGTGAACCAGAGGTTGCCGTCAGGACCCGCGACGATCGCATCCGGGTAACTGCTCGGGGTGATCCCTTTCGAGAACTCCGTGATCGTGCCGGCCGGTGTGATGCGGCCGATCGCACCGGTCGAATCCGTGAACCAGAGGTTGCCGTCGGGGCCACCGGTGATCCCTTCCGGCCCCGTGAATTCAGGGAGCCCGCTAGTGAACTGTGTCACCACCCCTGACGGGGTTATCCGCGCGATCGCGCCCGGCGTGGATTCATATCCGTTCTCGGTGAACCACACATTGCCATCGGGACCGGCCGTGATGCCCCACGGTTCCGCTTTCGGGGAGATGC
Organism: uncultured Solirubrobacteraceae bacterium; assembly: GCA_963737025.1. Lineage (GTDB taxonomy): Bacteria > Actinomycetota > Thermoleophilia > Solirubrobacterales > Solirubrobacteraceae > Palsa-744. The sequence continues at coordinate 589,266 of CAVTRA010000001.1, read as the reverse complement.
CTTTCGCGTACTCGGCGACGGTGCCGATCGGAGCGCCAGCCGCGCCGGCGGCGGCGATCAGGGTCGCGATCAGCCCCAGGAATACGCTCACGAACAGCCATCGAGCCGTTGCCGGTCGTCCCACGTGTACCGCCCTTCAAGAGGATCACCATGTGGGGACCACTCCCCTTGGCTGGGTCGCCGCGAATCTTAGAGGCCGGTCCGGCGCGCCTGGACGGATGACCGGCCGGCGTGGGCCGCCGGCGAGCGCGCGTCGTCCGTCACGCTAAGCGCGCACGAGCGGCAGCGGCGGCGTGTCGCCGTCCTGCTCGGCGGGCGAGGTCACCTCGAGCGAGTACTTGCCCGCCGCGCCGTCGCTGCCCGCGAGCGGGTAGTCGCCGGTGAAGCACGCGTCGCAGTGGGATGCGCGCCCGCCCGCCGCGCCCGCCCCCGCGCCGATCGCCTCGTAGACGCCCTCCAGCGAGAGGTAGTGCAGGGAGTCGCAGCCGAGCTCGGCGGCGATCTCCTCGGTGCTGCGCCCGTGGGCGATCATCTCCTCGCGCGTGGACATGTCGATGCCGTAGTGGCAGGGATGCTTGATCGGCGGCGCGGAGATGCGCATGTGGATCTCCGCGGCGCCCGCGTCGCGCAGCATCTGCACGATCTGGCGCGTGGTGTTGCCGCGCACGATCGAGTCGTCGACGACCACCAGCCGCTTGCCCGCGATCACCTCCGGCAGCGGGTTGAACTTGAGCCGCAGCCCGTGCTTGCGCAGCTCCTGCCCTGGCTGGATGAACGTGCGCGCCACGTAGCGGTTCTTGACGAAGCCGTCGTCCTGGGGCAGCCCTGCCGCGCGTGCAAGACCGCGAGCGGCCGGGTTGCCGGAGTCCGGCACGGCGATCACGAGGTCCGCCTCGACGGGCGCCTCGCGCCACAGGATCTCGCCCATGCGACCGCGCGCCACCTGCAGCACCTGATCGTTCATGCGCGAGTCCGGGCGAGCGAAGTAGATGTACTCGAACACGCAGAAGGCGCGCCGCTGGCCGGGGGCGACGAGGCGGCTCTGCAGGCCGTCCTGCCCGAGTGTCACCACCTCACCCGGCTCGACGTCGCGGAGGAATTTCGCGCCGATGATGTCGAACGCGCACGACTCGCTGGCCACGCAGTAGCGAGGGCCTCCCTCGCCACCGTCGGGCGCTTCGGGACCGGGGTCGAGCACGCCGATCGCGAGCGGACGCAGGCCGTGGGGATCGCGGAAGGCGACGACGCGGTCCTTGGTCATGGCGACGATCGAGAACGCCCCGCGCAGGCGTGGCAGCACGTCAGCGATCGCGTCCTCGACGAGCTCGGCGGGATGCGTCGCGATCATCGCCGCGATGATCTCCGAGTCTGAGGTCGAGCTGAACGTGACGCCCTGCTCGAGCAGCTCCTCGTGCAGCTCCAGCGCGTTGATCAGGTTGCCGTTGTGCGCGAGCGCGATCTCGCGGCTGGAGCCGTTGGTGCCCTCCGAGCGTTGCACCGGCTGCGAGTTCTCCCACGCGTTCGAGCCCGTGGTCGAGTAGCGCACGTGCCCGATCGCGAGCTCGCCGGCGAGCGTGCGCAGGTCGTTCTCGGTGAACACCTGGCTGACGAGGCCGAGCTCGCGCCGCGTGATGATGTGCCCACCGCGGTCGGCCGCGGCGATGCCCGCCGACTCCTGGCCACGGTGCTGCAGGGCGTACAGAGCGAAGTACGAAAGACGCGACACCTCGTGACCGGGCGCGTACAGTCCGAACACTCCGCACTCGTCGCGCGGTCCCTCACGCATCACGTTCACAAGCTAGCAGGGGTCAAGCGAACAGCTCCCTCAGGGCGCCGTGCGCGCTCGCCAGCTCGTCGAGCGTGAGCGTGAGCATCGTCCCGGCGGGGGCGCCGGCCTCGACGATGCTGAGCAGGTCGTCGCCGACCCTGCCGATTGCCACGATCGGCGTGCGCTCCCCCAGCGCGCGCACCGCGGCGGCCTCGCCGCTGACGAGGAAGTTGCCCGAGCCCTCGCCGAACAGCGCGGCGGTCAGCAGCGTCGGCACCGCGGCGCGCGACGCCGGGTCGGGCGGTGGCGGGAGCGGGGTCACCTCCCAGAGGCCCTGCGGCAGCTCCACCTCGGCGCCCAGACCACCGCTCAGGCAGCACTCGGCGAGCGCGACCGCGATGCCACCCTCGGCGACGTCGTGGGCGCTCGACAGCGCCCCGGCACGCACCGCGTCGCGCACCGCGAGCTGGGCGGAACGGACGGCCTCGATATCGATCTCGGGAAGGCCGTCGGGGAGCGCCTCGCCGAGTAGCTTCGCGAGCTCGCTGGCCGCCAGCGAGGGGCGCAGCGGGCCCACGAGCGCGATCTGATCGCCGGGGCGCGCGAAGCCGAGCCGCCCGGCGCGACGCGCGTCGGGCAGCCGGCCGACCATGCCGATCACCGGCGTCGGGTAGATCGGGCCGGCGGCGCCCTCGTTGTAAAGCGACACGTTGCCGCCCACAATCGGCGCGCGCAGCGCACGACACGCGTCGCCGAGACCGCGGACAGACTCCGTCAGCTGCCAGGCGATGTGCGGCTTCTCGGGGTTGCCGAAGTTGAGGTTGTTGGTCGTGCCGAGCGGCTCGGCCCCGACGCACGCGAGGTTGGAGGCGCACTCGAGCACGGCGGCGACCGTGCCCGTGTAGGGGTCGGCCGCGACGCGCCGCCCGTTGCAGTCGACGCTCACGGCGAGCGCGCTCGCGTCGGTAAGCACCAGCACCGCGGCGTCTGCCTGCTCGGGCCCGCGCACGGTGCGCGACTGCACGATCGAGTCGTACTGCTCGAACAGCGGCCTGCGCGAGGACAGGTTCGGGGACGAGAGCAGCGCCAGCAGGAGCTCCTTCGGCGCGGATGCGTATGTGAGCCCGGCCGTGGCCGCCGGCGGCGGGTAGATCGGCTCGGCGGGCTTGCGCGGCTGCAGGTCATACAGGGGGCATTCGTCGACCAGGCCGGCGACCGGCATGTCGCCCACGAGCTCACCGTCGCGCTGCACGCGCAGTCGCCCGCTCGCGGTGACCTCGCCGATCGCAGCTCCGTTGACCTCCCACTTCGCGCACAGCTCCATCACCGCCTCGAGGTTCGCCGGCTCCACCACGCACAGCATCCGCTCCTGGGACTCGCTGACCATCACCTCGAAAGGCTCCATGTCGGGCTCGCGCAGGGGCACCTTCGCAACGTCCAGGTCGAGGCCGACGCCGCCCTTCGACGCCATCTCAGCCGCGGAGGATGTCAGGCCTGCAGCGCCGAGATCCTGCAGCGCGACCAGCAGGCCCCGGTCGAGCAGCTCGAGCGAGCACTCGAGCAGCTTCTTCTCCTCGAACGGGTCGCCGACCTGGACGGTCGGGCGCTTGTCCTGCGCCCCGTCGGCCTCCCCGCCCAGCTCCGCCGAGGCGAGCACAGATGCGCCGCCGATGCCATCGCGCCCGGTCGAGGCGCCGAACAGGACGAGCACGTTGCCCGGCCCCGAGGCCGCGCTGCCGATGAGCCGGCCGGGTGCGGCGAGCCCGAGCGCCATCACGTTGACCAGGCAGTTGTGCTCATAGGGCGCCTCGAAGTACACCTCGCCGCCGACGGTCGGCACACCGATCGAGTTGCCGTAGTGCCCGATCCCGGCGACGGCGCCGTCGAGCAGGTAGCGCGAGCGCGCGGGTGGGTGGGTTCCGGTCATCTCGTCGACCCCGCCGAAGCGCAGCGAGTCGAGCACCGCGATCGGGCGCGCGCCGACGGCGAAGATGTCGCGCAGGATGCCTCCCACGCCGGTTGCCGCGCCCTGGAACGGCTCGACCGCGCTGGGGTGGTTGTGGGACTCGACCTTGAACGCGCAGACGAGCCCACCGCCGACGTCGACCGCGCCGGCGTTCTCGCCCGGGCCCATGACCACGTGCTCGCCCTCGGTGGGGAGCGTGCGCAGCAGCTTCTTGGAGTGCTTGTACGCGCAGTGCTCGCTCCACAACAGCGAGTACATGGCCAGCTCGACGCGGTTCGGCGGACGACCCTGCTTCTCGTTTACGAGCTCGTACTCGGCGCGCGTCAGCCCGAGCGCCAGCGCATCCTCGACGGTGGGCAACGCCTCGGCGCGCGTCATGCAAGCGTCGCCGCCTCGATCGTCGATCGCATCGACTCGAAGATCATCAGCCCGTCGGCCGAACCGCCGGTCAGCTCGGCGATGGCGTGCTCGGGGTGGGGCATCAGACCGAAGACGTTCCCGCGCTCGTTGCGCACGCCGGCGATGTCGTGCAGCGAGCCGTTGAAGTTCTGGCCGGGCGCGTAGCGGAGCACGACCTGGCCGGAGTCCTCCATCGCCGCCAGCGTGTCGGCGTCGGCGTAGTAGCGGCCCCACGCGTGCTTCGCCGGGATCCGCAGCCTGAGCCGCCCCTCATCGGCACCGCCGGGCGCCGCTCCCGGCGCACATGCGCGCGTGAAGGAGGTGTCGGTGCGGACGACGTCGAGCTCGATGAGCCTCGAGGTGAAGCGCAGGTTGGCATTCGCCAGCAGAGCGCCGGGGAGCAGGCGCGCCTCGCACAGCACCTGAAAGCCGTTGCAGATCCCCAGCACGAGCCCGCCTCGGCCCGCGAACTCGATCACGGACTCCATCGCCGGCGAGAAGCGCGCGATCGCGCCGGCGCGCAGGTAGTCCCCGTAGGAGAAGCCGCCGGGCACGACAATCGCGTCGGCGCCCCCGAGGTCGCGGTCGCCGTGCCAGATCAGCTCCGCCTCGCCGACCCTGCGGGCCGCCTGCAGCGCGTCCACCTCATCGCATGATCCGGGGAACTGGAGGACGCCGAACTTCATCTGAGCGTGGCCACAGCGCTGGTGTCTGCCGGGTCGATGCGCTCCAGCCCGGGAATCCCGTCGAAGCCGCGATCGGGGCTGAGGATCGCGTCGATCTCCCGGTTCAGAGCCTGCGCGGCAAAGATCGCGTCACGCATATCGAGGCGTTTGTGCTCGCTCCAGAGCGTCAGCGCGAGATCCACATCGCTGGGCTCCACGGGGTGAAGCAGGCACGACCTGCCAATGATCCTCGCAGCGTGGGCGGCAGCGGCCCGATCCCGCAAGCGCCGCTCGCGGACATACGCGAACTCGTGCAGCAGATCGACGCTCGCCTCGCCTGCGATGCCTCCGCGACGTGACTCAGCCACGATCGCGCGGCAGGGGTCGCGATAGGGATGCTCACCACCCGCACCGTAGAGAAAGACCGGAGTGTCGTAGAGGAAGCGCCGCACCCGCGGGTCAACGCCCGCTGTCGTCGTCGGCCCTCGTGACGGCCGCGTACCTGGTCTCGAGCAGTTCCTTCTTCATGACAGGCCAATCATCCACGGGCATCGGCTCGAGCGCGAGGAATTCGTCGATTGCCTGCGCTCGTGTATCTCGGACCAGGGACAGCTTCTCCTCGATCGCCTCGCGTACAAGCGAGCCAATCGATATGCCGCGACTCTCGGCGAGCTCGCGTAGACGACCGTGAAGCTCATCGTCCAGCAGGATCTGGGTGCGCCTCGTCAACGACACATGCACAGGGTAGCATGTGCATACACAGGACCGGCATCAGCCGTTTTCGTCGAGAACGATCTCGTAATCCTCGACAAGCGGGTTCGCGAGCAGCTTCTCGCACATCGGTTGGAGCTGCTCGGGGTCCTCGACGTCGAGCTCGATCAGACGCCCGACGTGGACGTTGCCCACGCCCGCGAAGCCGAGCGCCGGCAGCGCGCGCTCGACGGCCTCGCCCTGAGGGTCGAGGATGCCCGTCTTCGGACGGATCAGGACGCGCGCCCTCACATCTCACCGGCGGAGCCTGTGCGCTCCAGCCACGCCTGAAACGGCTCGCCGGTGATGCGCTCGTAGGCCTCCACGTAGCGTGCGCGCGTTCCGTTCACCACGTCCTCCGGGATCGCCGGCGCGGGCGGCTTCTTGTCCCAGCCGCTGGCGGACGCCCAGTCGCGCACGTACTGCTTGTCGAAGCTGGGCTGACCGCGGCCCACCTCGTAGCCGTCGGCCGGCCAGTAGCGCGAGGAGTCGGGCGTCAGCACCTCGTCGCCGAGCACCAGCGTCGGCGCTCCGGCGCCCGGGCCACTGTCGTCGAGGCCGAACTCGAACTTGGTGTCGGCGAGAATCACGCCGCTCGCACGCGCGTGCTCGGCTGCGAACGAGTACAGCGCGAGCGATGCGTCCCTGACGCGCTCCATCAGCGCGCGGTCGCCGACGAGCGCGACTGCGCCCTCGAAGTCGACCGCCTCGTCGTGGCCCACGTCCGCCTTTGTGCTCGGCGTGAAAATCGGCTCGGGCAGCTGCTCGGACTCGCGCAGCCCCTCTGGCAGCGCGATCCCCGAGACGGCGCCGGTCGCCTGGTAGTCCCTCCAGCCCGATCCGGTGATGTAGCCGCGCACGACGCACTCGACCGGCAGCATCTGCAGCCGGCGCACGACCAGCGCACGGCCAAGTACCTCCTCGGGGACGCCGTCGACGGTCGAGATCAGATGGTTGGCGACGATCCCGGCGGTCCGTTCGAACCAGAACACCGACAGCCCCGTCAGCACCTTGCCCTTGTCGGGGATCGGCGTCGGATGCACGGCGTCGTAGGTGGAGATGCGGTCGCTTGCGACCATCAGCAGCGCACCCGTTGGGTGCTCGGCGGAGTCGCCGACCTCCCCCAGGCCGTACATCTCACGGACCTTGCCGCGAGCGATGAGCGACAGTTCAGCGAGGGTCTCGGTCACGTGGCGCGATGCTAGCGAACGCTCAGGCGATCGCGTCCAGCCGCGCGACGATCTCCTCGGCGTAGCGGACGTAGTGGGCGTAGTCGAAGATCGCGTCCAGGTCGAGGCCGAGCTCGCGCGCGCGCGCGTTGGCGGCGAGCAGCTGCTGTAGCGGAATGCCCTCGTCCCACGCGCGCTGGGCCAGCTCCTGCACGACGCGGTAGGCCTCGTCGCGCGAGGACCCGGCCTCGACCAGCGCGAGCAGCACGCGCTGGGAGAAGAGCGCGCCGTGGGTGAGCTCGAGGTTGGCGCGCATGCGCTCGGCGTCGACGGTCATGCCCCGCACGAGTGCGATCGTGCGGTGCTGCATGTAGTCCAGGAGGATCGTCGAGTCCGGCAAGATCACCCGCTCGACGGAGGAGTGGGAGATGTCGCGCTCGTGCCACAGGGCGACGTTCTCGAGCGCCGCCTGGGCGTTGCCGCGCAGCACCCGCGCGAGTCCCGCGATCTGCTCGCTCTTGATCGGGTTGCGCTTGTGCGGCATCGCCGAGGAGCCCTTCTGTCCGGCGCGGAACGGCTCCTGCAGCTCGCGCACCTCCGTGCGCTGCAGGTGGCGGACCTCGGTGGCGAAGCGCTCGAGGCCCGCGCCGGCGAGGGCGATCGCGCTCAACAGCTCGGCGTGGCGGTCGCGGGGAACGACCTGCGTGGAGACGGTCTCGCACGCGAGCCCCAGCCGCGCCAGCACCCGCGCCTCGAACTCGGGGCTGGTGGCGGCATAGGTGCCGACGGCGCCGGACATGACTCCGACGGCGACCTGGGTGAAGGCGCGCTGCAGGCGGGCGGCGTTGCGATCGGCCTCGAAGGCGAAGCCCGCGAGCTTGATCCCGAAGCTCATGGGCTCGGCGTGCACGCCGTGCGTCCTGCCGACGATGAGCGTGCCGACGTGCTCGCGGGCGCGCTCGGCCAGCGCCTGCGTCAGCGAACGAGCACCGGCGACGATGACCTCGCCGGCGGCACGCAGCTGGAGCGCGAGCGCCGTGTCGAGCACGTCCGAGGAGGTCAGGCCGAAGTGAATCCAGCGCCCTGCCTCGCCAACCGAGGACGCGAGCACGTCGACGAACGCCGCGAGATCGTGCTCGGTGACGAGCTCGCGCTCGTTGACCTCGTCGACGGTGAACGCCGCGCCGCGGATCGCCTCGAGCTCCTCGGCGGTGGGCGCATCGTCGCCGAGCAGTCCCGGCAGCTCCTCGCTCGCCGCCAGCTCCACCCGGTGCCAGGCGTCCATGCGCGCCTCGTCGGTCCACAGGCTGCCGAGCTCGGGGCGGGTGTAGCGCGCGATCACGTCAGTTGATTATCGCCGTGCGGGCGGCCAAGCGATTCGGCCGCGTCCTCATGCCTCGAGGATCTGGACGGCGAGAATCGCGGCGTTGCGCGGGTTGTCGAGCCCGACGCACGCGACAGGCACGCCGGGGGGCATCTGCACGATCGACAGGATCGCGTCGAGGCCTCCCGCCGCGGTGAGGCGCCCCGACAGCGGCACGCCGATCACCGGCAGGTCGGTGTGGGCGGCGACCGCGCCGGGCAGGGCAGCGGAGATGCCGGCCCCGGCGATGATCACGCGCAGCCCGCGCATGCGTGCGTTCTTGGCGTATTCCGCGACGAGATCGGGCTCGCGGTGCGCTGACATGACCCGCATCTCGTGCAGGATGCCGCGCTCTTCCAGCTCCTTGGCGGCCTTCTCCATCGTCTCCATGTCGCTCTTAGAGCCCATCACGATGCCCACACGCGGCGCATCGACGTCGATGTCGTCGAGCTGAGCCTGGACCTCGGACTCCTCCATCGGCTTGGGCACGAGCGATATGCCCGGCGCGCCCGTCGGCCTGCTCTCCTGCCCAGTGGGCTCCTCTGTGTGCTCGGCGGCGACGATGGCGGGCACGTTACAGAGACGCGATGAAGTCATCGACGGGGATCGCCGACAGCGTCTCGTAGCGTGCGGTGCCGCGTGAGCCCAGCTCGAGCGACACGCGCGCGATGGTGCCGTCGTCAGGAGCCTCGACCACGGAGATGAAGTCGACGTGGCCGAGCGTCGCCCACTGCGCCTTGACGGTCGCGCCGAGCTGCTCGACCTCCTTGTTCACCTCGATGATCCGTTGCGGGTTGTTCTTGACCGTCTGCACACCCTCCGGGGTGAGGGTCGTGAGCATGACGTAGGTGGGCATGGTGGCTCCTCCAGTGGGTTGGGCGTTCGCGGGCTGCTCGCTGCGCGCACGCGCGCTGCGGCTGAGCTCGAAGGTGGTTCTAGCGGATCGTCGGGATCGGCGTCCCCTCGACGGGTCGAACGCGCGCGCGCTCGCGCGTTGGCGCCGGCCGAGCGCCTATCTTCCAGCGTCACCGGCTCGATGCACGAGCCAAACTACGTCGACAAGGCTCGCTTGCCCCCAACGGCGGCGAAGCGCTCGCGCAATCTAGGAGGCGGTCGCCGGCGCGTCGGCGGCGGGCGTGTCCGTCGCCGTGACGGCATCCTGCTTTTCCAGCGAGAGTTCGCCTTCGCGCGTGTCCACCTTGACCGAGTCGCCTGAGCGGATCTCGCCGGAGAGCAGCGCCAGCGCGAGACGGTCGGTTAGCTGCTTCTGGATCACGCGCCGCAGCGGGCGCGCGCCATAGGTCGGGTCATAGCCCATGTTGCCGAGCAGCTCGAGCGCTTGGGGTGTGAGGGTGATGTGCACACCGCGCTCGGCGACGCGCTCGACGACCCGCGCCACCTGCAGCTCGACGATCTCGGAGATCTGTTCGCGGGTGAGCGCTTCGAAGCGCACGATGTCATCGAGGCGGTTGATGAACTCGGGCTTGAAGTGCTCGATCAGCGCCACGCGCAGCGCGGTGTCGCCGGCATCCGCCGGCACGGCGAGGTTCGAGGTCATGATCAGCACGGTGTTCTTGAAGTCGACGGTGCGCCCCTGGCCGTCGGTGAGGCGGCCGTCGTCCATCACCTGCAGCAGCGTGTTGAAGACGTCGGGGTGGGCCTTCTCGATCTCGTCGAGCAGCACCACGGCGTAGGGGCGCCGGCGCACGGCCTCGGTTAGCTGGCCGCCCTCTTCGTAGCCGACGTAGCCGGGAGGCGCGCCGACGAGCCGCGACACGGAGTGTTTCTCCATGTACTCCGACATGTCGATGCGGATCATCGCGTCCTGCGAGTCGAACATGAACTCGGCGAGCGCCCGGGCGAGCTCGGTCTTGCCGACGCCGGTGGGCCCGAGGAACAGGAAAGAGCCGATCGGCCGATCGGGATCCTGCAGTCCGGCGCGTGAGCGCCGCAGGGCGGTCGCGACGGCCTCGATTGCCTCGTCCTGTCCGACGACGCGTTCGTGCAGGCGCTCCTCCATGTGGATCAGCTTCTCGGTTTCGCCCTCGAGCAGGCGGCTGACGGGGATGCCGGTCCAACGCGCGACGACCTCGGCGATGTCGTCGGCGTCGACCTCCTCTTTCAGGAACACTGGTGCCGCGCCCGCCTCGCGTTCGTGCTCGCTGGCTTCGAGCTCGGCGAGCTGCTTCTCGAGTTCCGGGATCTCGCCGTAGCGGAGCTCGGCGGCGCGCTGCAGGTCGGCATCGCGCTCGGCGCGCTCGGCCTCGGTGCGAGCTTCCTCCAGCCGCGCCTTCAGCTCGCCGACGCCCTGGATCGCCTGCTTCTCGTTCTGCCACTGCGCCTTCATCCCGGCGGAGCGCTCGCGTAGCTCGGCGAGCTCGCGTTCGATCGCCGAGCGGCGCTCGGCGGAGGCCTCGTCGGTCTCCTTGCTGAGCGACGTCAGCTCGATCTCCAGCTGCATGACGCGACGGTCGACCTCGTCGATCTCGGTCGGCAGCGAGTCGATCTCGATGCGCAGGCGCGAGGCGGCCTCGTCAATCAGGTCGATCGCCTTGTCCGGCAGGAAGCGGTCGGCGATGTAGCGGTCCGACAGCGTCGCGGCGGCGATCAGCGCGCTGTCCTGGATGCGCACGCCGTGGTGCACCTCGTAGCGCTCCTTGAGCCCGCGCAGGATCGCGATTGCGTCGGCGACGGATGGCTCGCCGACCATCACCGGCTGGAAGCGCCGCTCGAGCGCGGCGTCCTTCTCGATGTACTTGCGGTACTCGTCGAGCGTGGTCGCGCCGACGGCCCGCAGTTCGCCGCGCGCGAGCATCGGCTTGAGCAGGTTGGCCGCGTCGACGGCGCCTTCGGCGGCGCCGGCGCCAACGATGGTGTGCAGCTCGTCGAGGAACAGGATCACATTTCCCTGGGCCGCTGAGACCTCGCCGAGCACGGCCTTCAGCCGGTCCTCAAACTCACCCCGATACTTCGCGCCGGCGATCAGCGCGCCGATGTCCAGCGCGATCACGCGCCGTTCGCGCAGCGAGTCGGGGATGTCACCGGAGACGATGCGCTGGGCGAGGCCCTCGACGATCGCTGTCTTGCCGACGCCGGGCTCGCCGATCAGCACGGGGTTGTTCTTGGTGCGCCGCGATAGCACCTGGATCACGCGGCGGATCTCCTCGTCGCGCCCGATGACCGGGTCGAGCTTGCCCTGCTCGGCGGCGGCCGTCAGGTCTGTGCCGAAGCGTTCGAGCGCCTCGAGCTTCTCCTCGGGCGACTGGTCGGTGACGCGGTGCGAGCCGCGCACCTCGGCGAGCGCCTCGAGCAGCCGCTGGTGGGGGGAGCCGACGCTGGCGAGCGCGCGCCCGGCGACACCGTCTTCGTCCGCCAGCGCCAACAGCAGGTGCTCGGTGGAGATGTACTGGTCGGAGAGTTTGCCGGCCTCGCGCTCGGCGCTGCGCAGCACCGACATGAGCTCCGCGCCGGGTTGCGCGCCCGCGTCGGCGCCCGAGCCGGCGCCCATCACCGGCAGCTGCCCGAGCCCCTGCTCGACGGTGGCGCGCAGCGCGTCCACCTGGGCGCCGAGCTTGCCGAGCACCGGCAACACGACGCCGCCGGGCGAGTCCGCGCTCGGCACGGGCGCAGCCGCACCGGCACCGCCGGGGCGCGACGGGTTCTCGGCGAGCAGCGCGGCGAGCAGATGCAGGGGCGTGACCTGCGGGTTGCGTCGCTCTTCGGCCAGCCGGCTGGCGCTCGCGAGTGCCTCCTGTGACTTGAGGGTGAAGCGATCGGCTTGCATTCTCTAAGACCTTCTAGGACCTTTTGGCACGGTTGCGAAATGGTGAGCGCACGTCTGCCGCGCGCACCAGCTCGAGGCCGCCGCGATATGGCACGGTGAGCTCCGCGCGGAAGGAGCGTCGCACCTCCTCGAGCTCCTTGGCGAGGCGGACCTGCGCCTCCAGCGCTTGGAGCTCGATCGCTTCGATGCGCTCCTGCATGCTCTCGATCTCGCGCTCGAGCGTCAGGACACGCTCGACGCCGGCGAGGTTGAGGCCGAGATCGGCTGTCATCTTCTGGATACGCTGCAGCTGCTCGACGTCGTCCTGCGAGTACAGGCGCGTGCCCTTGGGCGAGCGCTTCGGCTCGATCAGGCCACGCGACTCGTACATCCGTAGCGTCTGCGGGTGCATGTTCGCCAGCTGCGCCGCGACGGAGATCATGAACACGCCGCGGTCGGTCTCGACCTGGATGCGCGCCACCTTACGAGCCATCGCCCGCCTCCTTGCTCGCTGGCTCGCCGGAGCCGGCGCCGGCGCCGGCGCCGTTTCCGAACAGCCCCGCGCGCGGATCGCCGTCGAGCGTCTTGGAGAGCTCTTCGACTGCGCTCTGCTGCTCCTCGCTCAGGTTCTGCGGTACGTCGATCACGAAGCGGTAGTGGATGTCGCCTTTTTCGCTGGGATGTCCCAGCTTCGGCGGTCCCTCGCCGCGCAGCCGTTGCAAGGTGCCGTGTGCGGTGCCTGGTTTGACGCGCAGCTTCTTGGTGCCGTTGAGGGTGGGCACGGTGACCTCGGCGCCGCGCAGCGCCTCGGGGATGCTGAGCGGCACCTCGACCTCGAGGTTGTCTCCCTTGCGCGTGAACAGCGGTGAGGCCGACACGTTGGTGATCAGGTACAGGTCGCCGGCGGGACCGCCGTTGCGGCCCGGCTCGCCCTTGCCGGCGAGACGGATGCGACTGCCGTCGCGCACGCCCGGTGGGATGTTGACGCGCAGACGCTTGACGGTGCGCACGGCGCCCGCGCCGTGGCACGTCGGGCAGGGATCCTCGATCACGGTGCCGGTGCCGCCGCACAGCGAGCACGGCTGGGAGATGGAGAACATGCCCTGGCCCTGCGTCTCGATGCCGCGCCCCTCGCAGCGCGGGCAGACCGACGGCGCGGTGCCGGGCTTGGCGCCGGTGCCGTGACAGGTCGGGCAGCTGGCGTGCATCGGCACCTGCAGCGGCACCTGCGCGCCGGCGACGGCCTGGTCGAAGGTGATCGAGACCTGCGCCTCGAGGTCGGCGCCCTTTTCGGCACGCGGTTTGGTGCGCACCCGCCGGCCGCTGGCGGAGCCGCCGAACAGGTTCGAGAGGATGTCGCCCATCGAGGAGGCGTCGAAGTCGAAGTTGCCGAAGCCGCCGAAGCCGCCGGCAGGCCCGGCGCCGGTGGCGAACGGCCCCGAGCCGCTGTCGTACTGCTTGCGCTTGTCGGGGTCGCCGAGGATGTCGTGCGCCTGGGAGATCTCCTTGAAGCGGGCCTCGGCGTTCTTGTCGCCTGGGTTGCGGTCAGGGTGGTACTGGCGCGCGAGCTTGCGGTAGGCCTTCTTGATCTCATCGGGGGTCGCTTTCTTGTCGACCCCGAGCGTCTTGTAGTAGTCCGGTCGCGTCGCCATCCGAGAGCTCCGCCCTACGCCGCGACGACCACGCGCGCGGGGCGCAGGATGCTCGCGCCCAGGCGGTAGCCCGGCTGGTAAACCTCCACCACGGTCCCGCTGGGGGGCCCGTCGGGTGCCTGCGCGGCGGTGGCGACCGCCTCGTGCACCTCCGGATCGAATGGTTCACCGGCGGGCGAGAACGACTCGATGCCGGCACGCGCCAACGCCGCCGCCAGCTCCGAGCGGACGAGGCGCACGCCGTGCAGCAGCGGATCGTCTTGAGCCGCCGCCGCGAGCGCACGGTCGAGGTTGTCGAGCGCCGGCAGCAGCTCCTTGGCGAGCGAGCAAACGCCCCGCTCGTGTGCCGCCGCCGCCTCGCGCGCTACGCGCTTGCGGTAGTTCTCGAAGTCCGCCTGCGTGCGCTGGGCGAGCGCCAGGTACTGATCGCGCTGGGCGGCTGTCTTGACCAGCTCGTCGAGCTCGCCCTCGATCTCCGAGGCGTCGACAGCCTCCTCGGCGTCCGGCAGAACCGCGGCGGCGCCGTCCGTGAGAGGCGCCCGATCCACGGGCGCCTCCCCATCGTTGGCCTGCTCGGCCTGGTCCTCGAGCGTCTGCTTTGCGTCTGTCATCGCGACCTATGCCTTGGGCTCGTCGACTACCTCGGCATCGACGACATCCTCCTCGTCAGAGGAAGACGCCCCGTCTGCCCCGTCGCCGTCGGCGGAGGCTCCGTTGCCGGAGGCCGCTGCCTGCTCCTGTGCGCGCTGGTACATCGCCTCGGAGACCGCGTGGAAGGCTGTCTGCAGCGTCTCCGCCTTGGCGTTGATGGTCGCGGGGTCATCGGACTCGAGCACCTCGCGAAGCTCCTTGATGGCCTCCTCGATGCGGGACTTGGAGTCCGCGTCGACCTGGTCACCGAGGTCGGCGAGCTGGCGCTCGGCCTGGTAGGCGGCGTTCTCGCCGTTGTTGCGCGCCTCGGCGAGCTCGCGTGCACGGCGGTCCTCCTCGGCGTGGGACTCGGCGTCGGAGACCATGTTCTTGATCTCCTCGTCGGAGAGCCCGGAACCGGCCTTGATCTCGATCTTCTGCTCCTTACTGGTGCCGAGGTCCTTGGCGGAGACGTTGAGGATGCCGTTGGCGTCGATGTCGAACGCGACCTCGATCTGCGGTATCCCCCGCGGCGCCGGCGGGATGCCGGTGAGCTGGAACTTGCCGAGCGACTTGTTGTACTGAGCCATCTCGCGCTCGCCCTGCAGCACGTGGATCTCGACGGACGGCTGGTTGTCCTCGGCCGTCGAGAAGACCTCGCCCTTGCGGGTGGGGATGGTGGTGTTGCGCTCGATCAGCTTGGTCATGACACCGCCCTTGGTCTCGATGCCGAGGGTCAGCGGCGTGACGTCGAGCAGCAGCACATCCTTGACGTCGCCGGCGAGCACGCCGGCCTGGATGGCGGCGCCGACGGCGACCACCTCATCGGGATTGACACCACGGTGTGGCTCTTTGCCGGTCAGCTCTTTGACCTTCTCCTGGACGGCCGGCGAGCGCGTCATGCCGCCGACGAGCACGATGTGGTCGATCTCCTTGACGCCCTTGTTCTTGGCGTCGTCCATCGCCTGGCGAACGGGCGCGACGACGCGGTCGAGCAGGTCCGAGGTGAGCTCGGCGAGCTTGGCGCGGGTGAGGCGCGTGTCGAGGTGCTTCGGCCCGGAGGCGTCGGCGGTGATGAACGGCAGGTTGATCTGGGTCTCCTGCGTCGTCGAGAGCTCGATCTTGGCCTTCTCGGCGGCCTCGTAGAGACGCTGAAGCGCCATGGGGTCGGCACTGAGGTCTATGCCCTGCGACTTCTTGAACTCGGACACGAGCCAGTCGACGATCGCCTTGTCGAAGTTGTCGCCGCCGAGGTGGTTGTCACCGGCGGTGGACTTGACCTCGAAGACGCCGTCGCCGATCTCGAGCACGGACACGTCGAAGGTGCCGCCGCCGAGGTCGAACACGAGAATCGTCTGGTCGGACTCCTTGTCGAGGCCGTACGCGAGCGATGCGGCGGTGGGCTCGTTGATGATGCGCTTGACGTCGAGCCCGGCGATCTTGCCGGCGTCCTTGGTGGCCTGCCGCTGGTCGTCGTTGAAGTACGCGGGGACGGTGATCACGGCGCCGTCGACGGACTCGCCCAAATAGGCTTCGGCGTCGGTCTTCAGCTTCTGCAGGATCATCGCCGAGATCTCCGGCGGGGAGTGCTGCTCGCCACCCGCCTCAACCCGCGCGTCGCCGTTGGGGCCGGAGACGACCTTGTAGGGGACGATCGACTCCTCCTCGCGCACCTCGGCCTCCTTGCGGCCCATGAAGCGCTTGATCGAGAAGACGGTGTTCTGCGGGTTGGTGACGGCCTGGCGCTTGGCGACTGTGCCGACGAGGCGCTCGCCGGACGCTGTGAACGCGACGACCGACGGGGTCGTGCGGCCGCCCTCGGCGTTCTCGATGACGGTCGGCTCGCCGCCCTCGAGCACCGCCATGCACGAGTTGGTCGTGCCGAGGTCGATGCCTATGGTCTTGGCCATTTCCTAAAAACTCCTTCTAATAAGCTTTATAAATCTGAGCGTGAGTATGGCAGATTTCCTACGAGGCGTCAAGGCAGCCTGCGGACGCGGCACGATCCGAGCGGGCTGGTGCGGCCAGGGCGCAAATCACGATCGGCCGGCACAGCGGCAGTCGCGCACCCCCCAAACGGGGGGAAGGCAGTGAACGCAGTAACGCGCGTACCGCGTCCGGGGTACTCCTAAGACAAGTGACCCGCCTCGAGCGCAACGTCAATATCGCCGCCGTGCTGATCCCGTTCCTCGGCGTCCTGGGCGCCGCGGTGGTCCTGTGGAACAGCTTCCTCGGGCCGCGCGACCTGGCGATCTTCGCGGTCATGTACCTGCTGACGGCGCTCGGCATCACGGTCGGCTTCCACCGGCTGCTGACGCACCGCGCCTTCGAGACGCGACGCTGGCTGCGCTACACGCTCGCGGTGCTGGGATCGATGTCGCTGCAGGGCCCTGTGATCGACTGGGTCGCAGACCACCGCAAGCATCACACGTTCACCGACGAAGAGGGCGACCCGCACAGCCCCCACGCCGGCCAGGGCGCGGGTGTGCGCGGGATGGTCGCCGGCCTGTGGCACGCGCACGTGGGCTGGCTGTTCGAGACCCACGGCCAGGCCTCCTCGAAACGCTTCGCGCGCGACCTCGTCGAGGACCCGACGATGCGCCGCATCAACAAGAGCTTCCCGCTGATCGCCCTGGGCTCGCTCGCGGTACCGTTCCTGCTGGGCTTTGCGCTCAGCGGCGGCTCGCTCGTGAGCGGCGGCCTCAGCGCCCTGCTGTGGGCCGGTCTGGTGCGGATCTTCCTGGTGCACCACATCACGTGGAGCATCAACTCGATCTGCCACTTCTTCGGCAGCAGGCGCTTCGACACCGACGACGAGTCCACGAACGTCTTCTGGCTGGCGCTGCCCTCGCTCGGCGAGGCCTGGCACCACAACCATCACGCCTTTCCCCAGTCCGCCTTCCATGGGCTGCGCTGGTACGAGCTCGACCCCTCCGGGTGGCTGATCCTGGGGCTCGCGCGCGTTGGCCTGGCGTGGGACGTCGTGACGGTGACGCCCGAGCGCGCACGCGCGAAGCTGCAGAGCGGCGCCGCTTCCGCGCCGAGCTGACCACCGCGCTCGCGCTGCGCGGAGCGGTACCTTCTAGGTATGAACATGATCCCGGCGGGGCGGGGTCCAATCAAGCCTCGACTCCGTGGCGTGCTCCACGAGTACGGGTTCTTCGTGTCGCTGGTGTGCGGCGTGGTGCTGATCCTCGCGGCCTCCGACGGCAGGGCGCGCGTGGCCGCGACGATCTACGCGGCGGCCGTGTCGGGCCTGCTCGGCACGAGCGCGCTGTATCACCGCGTGACGTGGCGACCGCAGGCACGTCGCTGGATGCGGCGTCTCGACCACTCGATGATCTTCGTGCTGATCGCCGGGACCTACACCCCGGTGGCGCTACTGGCGCTGAAGGGATCGGTGGCGAACACCGTCCTGATCGTGCTGTGGGCGGGCGCGCTCGGAGGCGTCGTCTTCAAGCTGCTGTGGATCGACGCGCCGAAGTGGCTGTTCGCGGCGGTGTATGTGGCGCTGGGCCTGGTGACGGCGGCGGTCTTCGGCGAACTGCCCGCGGCGATTGGCTGGCTCGGCGCGGGCGGACTGGCGTTCGGCGGCCTGCTGTACCTCCTCGGCGCGATCGTCTACGCGAGCGGCCGCCCGAACCCGTGGCCCAAGGTGTTCGGCTACCACGAGATCTTCCACGCGCTCGTGCTGGCTGCGGCGGCGCTGCAGTATGCGGTGATCGCCTTCGCCGTGCTGCCGCGGGGCTAGACGAAGAGCTTGCGGCTCGGGCACATCCGCGCGAGCGCGCATTCCGTGCAGGCGGGGGAGCGCGCGTGGCAGATGCGCCGCCCGTGGCGCAGCAGGTTGACGTGCAGCTCGAGCTCCTCGCCGGGGGGCGTCAGGGCGAGCATCTCGTCGTGCAGCTGCTCGAACGGTGCGCCGGTGCGCAGCAGGCCCAGCCGCATGCCGACGCGCGAGACGTGCGTATCGACAGGCACGTCGCGCAGCCCGTAGGCGAACAGCAGCACGCATGCGGCGGTCTTGCGCCCGACGCCCGGCAGTGACACCAGATAGTCGCGTGAGCGCGCGACGGGCGCGTCGGCGAGCCAGTCGAGCGAGAGCTCGCCGCCGTGGGAATCGGCCATCGGGCCGGGGTCCTCGGTGATCGCCCGCAGGATCGCCTGGATGCGGGACGACTTCACCTTCGAGATGCCGCCCGGCCGGATCGCCTCCTCGACCTCGCCCGCAGGCGCGTCGCGCACCCGCTCCCACGTCGGAAGGCGCTCGCGCAGCCGCAGGAAGGCGACGTCGCGGTTGCGGTCGTTGGTCGACTGCGACAGGACCGTCAGGATCAGCTCGGCGATCGGGTGCCCGTGCGGGCGCATCAGCGGCACCCCGTAGACCTCGCGCAGGCGTTCGCGGATGCGGACAACGCGCGCGCGTGTTGGGGGCGACCACGCCAACGCGGGCGACGCTGCGCGGCTGCTCGAGGCACGGGGGGTGGCGCTCGGTGACACGGCTGAACCGTAGTGCGCGGGGCGCCGCGGACGAGCGCGGCGGCGAGTATCGCCCCTATATCCTCGCTCGATGCCCGAGGTGAGCGAGCACACCGGTGAGATCGACGGCCTGCCCGTCTTCTGGCGCAGCGCCCCGTCCGACGGCGAGGCTGGCGCGGCCGTGCCGCTGTACATCCACGGCGTGCCGGACAGCTCCGACGAGTGGGTCGCGCCGCGCACGCACAAGGGCAGCCGCCCGCGCTGGCAGCGCTGGTGGCGGGGCAAGCGCCCCGGCGACGAATGGACGACGCCGCCTGCCTACGAGCGTGGGTTCCTCGAGCGCAGCGGCGGCATCGCGGTCGACCTGCCCGGCTTTGGACGCTCAGGCAAGCCGGGCTATCTCAGCTTCACGATCGATGAGTACGACCGTTTCATCGAGCGCTTCCTGGACGAGCTCGGCGTGGAGCGCGTCCAGTTGGTGATGCACGACTGGGGAGCTGTGGGACTTGCGTTCGCGCAGCGACTGCCGGCGCGCATCGAGCGCCTCGTGATCATCAACGCGGTGCCGTTCCTGCCGGGATACCGCTGGCACCGCACCGCGCGCATGTGGCGCACGCCGGTGCTCGGCGAGCTGGTGATGGGCACCACGTCTCGCTTCACGCTGGGCGTGCTCTCCAGCGAGGCCAACGCGACACCGGGACCGATGCCGGGCGCATGGCAGGACAGCGTGCTCGAGCACTTCGACCAGGGCACGCAGCGCGCGATCCTGCGCCTCTACAGGAGCTCGCCGCCGGAGGTGCTCGCGGCGAGCGGCGCGCGGTTGGCGACGCTGACGATGCCGGCGCTGGTCGTGTGGGGGGGACGCGACCCCTACATCCCCGCGCGCTTCGGTCGCGAGTACGCGGCCGCGCTTGCGAACGCCGAGCTCGTCGAGATCGACGACGCCGGACACTGGCCGTGGCTCGATCGGCCGGAGGTCATCGAGCGCGTGGTGGACTTCCTGAGCGCGACGTGAGCGTGGGCGCTCCCCGAGCCGGCACGACCTCGCCCGCCAGTGGGCGGGGCTCGCCTGCGCCAGCCGCGCGGCTGCCGCCGTTGCTCGCGCGACTGCCGCCGGCCTGGACGATCACCGCGTCGCTGGCCGTGGTGTACCTGATTCTCGCCCCTGCCAGCCCGGACCTGTCGGCGGCCAGCTATCGCAGCGACCTGTTCTCGCGCGTGGGGTTCACGCTGTGGGACAACTCGTGGTACGGCGGCCACCACCTGCCCGCCTACTCGCTGATCGCGCCCGCGCTCGGCGCGCTGATCGGCCCGCGGCTGATCGTCGTTATCTCGACGATCGCTGCAACGGCGCTGTTCGTCGTCCTGATCGACGGCTGGTTCCCGCCGCGTGCCACGCGAATCGCGGGCGCGTGGTTCGCTCTGGGCGCGTCGATCGCGATGCTCTCGAGCCGCGTGCCGTACGACCTCGGCTTCGCGATCGGGCTCGGCGCAGCTCTGGCGGCGCGGCGCCGGCGTCCGGGGCTCGCGCTGGCACTGAGCGTGCTCACCGCGCTGGCCAGCCCGGTAGCCGGCGCGTTCCTCGCCCTGGCGTTCCTCGCGTGGGCGCTCGCCGGGCCCGCGCGCGCGTGGCCGGCGGCGCTGACCGTTGCCGCACTCGCTCCAGTCGCGCTGCTCACGCTGCTGTTTCCCGAAGGCGGCACGCAGCCGTATGCGGCCTCGGCGTTCTACCCGGCGCTCGCGGGCGTGCTCGTACTGATTGCGCTCGTGGAACGCCAGCAACGGACGCTGCGGATCGGCCTCGCGCTGTACGCGCTCGCGCTCACGGGCTCATATTTCGTGGCGAGCGCGGTCGGCGGCAACGTCGACCGCCTTGGCGCCCTGACCGCGGGACCGGTGGCGGCGCTCGCGCTCGCATGCGCCTCGCGCGGACGCCGTCGCGCGCTGCTCGCATTGGCGCCGCTGCTGCTGTACTGGCAGGTCAACGCGCCCGTCGCGGATTTCGTCTCGACGCGCAACAACCCCTCGGTCAACGCGTCGTTCTACACGCCGCTGATCAGGGAGCTGCGAACGCTCGGTATCGGCTACGGCGCGCGTCCCGCGCGCATCGAGGTGGCGACGACGGCCGACCACTGGGATGCACGCTTCCTGGCCCCCCACGTGATGATCGCGCGTGGCTGGGAGCGCCAGCTCGACACCTACCGCGACAAGCTGTTCTATAAAGAATCGACGCCGCTGACGGCCACGCGCTACCACGCGTGGCTGGCGGCGAACGCGATCTCATACGTCGCGCTGCCGGACGCGCCGCTCGACTACTCCTCGGTCGCCGAGCAGCGGCTGTTGAAGAGCAAGCGCACCGCCTACCTGCGCGAAGTCTGGCGCTCGCCGCACTGGCGACTGTGGGCGGTGCTCGGCGCGAGCCCGCTAGCGCAGGCGCCGGCCGTGCTCAGCGGCGCGAGCACCGACTCGCTCACGGTGTACGTGCCGCGCCCCGGGTCCTACGCCGTGCGGGTGCACTTCACGCCCTACTGGGAGCTCGCCGCCGGCAGCGGCTGCGTCGGGCGCGCGCCGGGCGACTGGACCGAGCTGCAGGCACGCCGCCGAGGGACGTTCCGCGTGGTGATCGGCTTCTCACTCGCGCGCGTTTTCTCGCACCGTCCGCGCTGCGCATGAGCCGCGGTGTACGTCCGCGCGAGCATCGTCTAGGCTTCTCGGCGATGGTCGCCCGCGCTCGTCTGCTGCAGGCGCGCCTCTTGCCGCACGGTTGGCTGGATGTGCTCCGGCAGGTCACACTCTTCGGAGCTGCCTACCTTGCGTATCGACTCGTGCGCGGCCTGGTGGCGGCGGATGCGAACACCGCCTTCGTGCACGCGCTCCAGGTGATCTCGCTCGAGCGCGGGATGCACGTGTTCGTCGAGCCGTCGATCCAAGCGTGGGCGTCGGGGAGCCACTTCGTGATGGTCGTCTCGAGCTGGCTGTACGTGAACGCGCAGACGAGCGTCACGGTCGCTGCGCTCGTGTACCTGTACCTGCGCCACAACCGCAATTTCTACTTCGTGCGCAACATGTTCATGGTCGCGATGGCGATCGCGCTGCTCGGCTACGTCATCTTCCCGACGGCACCGCCGCGCTTCCTGCCGGAATGGGGCTTCAGCGACAGCGTCGCCGACCTCACCGGCGTGCACGTCTCGCACACGAGCGCAGCGATGAGCGCACTGGTCAACCCCTACGCCGCGGTGCCCTCGATGCACGTCGCATTCGCGCTGATGGTCGGCTGGCCGCTGGCGCGCCTCGTGCGCTGGCGCGTGGTTCGGGTCATGTGGCTGCTGTATCCCTTCCTGATGGCGTTCGTGATCGTGGTCACCGCCAACCACTTCATCATCGACGCCGTGCTCGGCGCGCTGACCGCAGCCGCATCCGCGTACGCCGCGGGCTGGCTCGCGCGGGCGCGGCCGAACGCGTGGCGCTTCTCGACCGTGACCGGCGCGCGATTGACCGCGAGCGGCTAGCCCGCTCGAGCAGGATGGCGCCACCCAGGCAACACACCCCGTCGCCGCGCACCAGGCGCGCCACGAGTCGCTCGACGCGACGTCGCGCACGCGCGCCGATCGGCGCAGGCGAACGCCGCGAGCTCGTTCGCAACCGACTGATCGAGTCGCGGCTGACGCCGAACACGATCTCGCTCACCGGCTTCGTGCTGAACTTCGTCGCTGCGGTGCTCGTATGGGAAGAGCTGTTCTTCCTCGGCGGCGTCGCGTTCGTGATCGGCTCGATCATGGACACGCTCGACGGGCGCTACTCGCGGATGTCCGGCAAGGGCACGCCGTTCGGCGCGTTCCTCGACTCGACGCTCGACCGCATCGAGGAGGGGATCGTGCTGGCGGCCGTGGCGGGCTACTTCGCGCTGCAGGCCAACCGCGTCGCGGCCGCCGCCGTGGTGGTCGCGGTGCTCGCGTCGCTGATGGTCAGCTACACCCGCGCGCGGGCCGAGGCGCTGGGGGTCGAGTGCAAGGTCGGCATCGCCACGCGGCCGGTGCGCGTGGTGATCCTCGCGATCGGGCTGATCTTCGCGAAGGGCGCCTCGCTCGGGAACTTCGAGCTGCTGCAGCCGGCGGTGTACGTGCTGGCCGTGCTCAGCGTCGTGACCGTCGCTCAGCGCATCTGGCACGTACGCCGCGAGCTGTCGGTGTGACCTTCGCGGCGCGGCGGAGTAGTCTCTCGACCGCTCGCCCCGCGAAAAGGACATGTCACTCGTGATCAAGGAGCACAGCAACGGCCGCGCCCGCCGCACCGGCGCCGCCTCAACCAACGGCGCCGCGCGCTACCAGCCTGAGAAGGTGCGCGTCGCGATCGTCGGCGTCGGAAACTGCGCGTCGTCGTTCGTGCAGGGCGTTCACTACTACCGCGACGCCGACTCCGAAAAGCGCGTGCCCGGGCTGATGCACGTCGACCTCGGCGGCTACCACGTTCGCGACATCGAGTTCACGGCCGCGTTCGACATCGACTCCGCGAAGGTCGGAAAGGACCTCGGCGAAGCGATCTGGGCCGGCCAGAACAACACGATCAAGTTCGCCAAGGGCGCGCACGCGGTGCCGAAGAAGCTCGGCGTCCGCGTACACCGCGGCATGACGCACGACGGCCTCGGCAAGTACCTCAAGGAGAAGATCACCAAGGCTCCCGGAGAGACCGCCGACATCGTCAAGATCCTCAAGGACACGCACACCGACGTGGTCGTCTCCTATCTGCCGGTCGGCTCGGAGGACGCCACCAAGTGGTACGTCGAGCAGGTGCTCGACGCCGGCTGCGGCTTCGTCAACTGCATCCCCGTGTTCATCGCGCGCGAGGACTACTGGGACAAGCGCTTCAAAAAGGCTGGGCTGCCGATCGTCGGCGACGACATCAAGTCGCAGGTCGGCGCGACGATCGTGCACCGCACGCTCGCGCGCCTGTTCGCCGAGCGCGGCGTCGAGATCGAGCGCACCTCACAGCTGAACGTCGGCGGCAACATGGACTTCTACAACATGCTCGAGCGCGAGCGGCTGGAGTCGAAGAAGATCTCAAAGACCAACGCCGTGACCTCGATCATGGACCACGAGCTGCCCAAGGACGACATCCACGTTGGACCGTCGGACTACGTGCCGTGGCTGACCGACCGCAAGTGGGCGCACATCCGTGTCGAGGGACAGGCGTTCGGGGACGTGCCCCTGAATCTCGAGCTGAAGCTCGAGGTGTGGGACTCGCCGAACTCCGCCGGCATCGTCATCGACGCGGTGCGATGCTGCAAGCTCGCGCTCAACCACGGGATCAGCGGACAGCTCGACGGCCCGTCGTCCTACCTGATGAAGTCACCGCACAACCAGCGTCCGGACGAGCAGGCGCGCGCCGATACCGAGAGCTTCATCGCCCGGTACGCGGGGCGCCCTGGCACGCGCGCGAAAGGCGCGCGAGCCGGCGGCACGACGAAGCCACCGTCGCGCGCCGCGAAGGCGCGGCCCCTCAAAGCGCGCGCCGCGAAGTAGCCAAGGGCCGCGAGCAGCCGACGTTGGCGGCGCAGGCGGGATAATCGTGTAGCCGATGACCGCTTCGTTCTCGATAGCCCACGTCACGCCGTACCCGTGGGAGGCGGAGGGCAACGAGGTCAACCGGCACATCGAGCGCGTCGCGACGGAGCTCTCCCGGCGGGGACATCGCGTGCTGGTGCTCGCTCCGTCGCGCTCGCAGGAGCGGGTGCGCGCCTCGCGCAAGGCGCTGCGCGCGGCACGCGCCGGGGCGAAGGGCGCGAGCGCGCTGCTCGATGGCACCGACGAGGGGACGCCTCGCGTGATCGCGGTCGGGGAGGTGCTCGACTTTCGCGGATCTGCGCGGGTCGGGGATGGCACGCGGCGACCGTCGGCGCTGCCGATCGACGTCGCGCGCACGATCGAGGAACTCCTGAGCACGGTGCAGCTGGACTTCGTCCACGTGCACGAGCCGTTCGCGCCGAGCACCTCCAACGCCGCGCTGCGCCACTCGCGGGCGCTGAATGTCGGCTCCTTCCATTCCTCCACCGAGCGGCTGCTCTCGACGCTCGTCGCGCGCCGCTTCGTCGAGAGCTTCTTCGGCCGTCTCGACGCGCGCACCGCGAGCCTGCCCGCGACGGCTGAGCTGATGGCGCACCATTTCCCCGCTGACTACCGCTTGGTCCGCGACGAGAACGGCGCGGCGGGCGAACTCGAGCAGATCTACCAGACGCTGGCAGCCAGACGGCACGCCACCGATGGCGAACCCGAGCTCGCCCGGCGGCTGTCGGCGCGGCCGCTGATCGACGTGGACCTGCACATGCACACCGACCACTCCTATGACTGCGCGACCCCGGTGGAGGTGCTGCTGGCGAGCGCGCGCGAGCAGGGCCTGGGGGCGATCGCTGTGACCGATCACAACGAGATCTCGGGGGCGCTCGAGGCGCGCGCGCAAGCCGCCGAGCTCGGTCCCCACCCCTCGGTCAAGGTGATCGTCGGCGAGGAGGTCAAGACGGCCGGCGAAGGCGAGGTGATCGGCCTGTTCATCGAGGAGAAGATCCCGCGCGGGCTGAGCCTGCGCGAGACGATCGCCGAGATCCACCGCCAGAACGGCGTCGTGTACGTGCCGCATCCATTCGACCGCATGCACTCGGTGCCGGACTACGAGCACCTGCTCGAGATCCTCGACGAGGTCGACGCGATCGAGGTGTTCAACCCAAGGGTGGCGATCAGCGCGTTCAACGAAGAGGCCGCCCGCTTCGCTGCCAAGTACCGCATCCCCGCGGGCGCCGGCTCGGACTCCCACGTCGCCCAGGGGCTGGGCTCGGTGCGGATCCAGATGCGCGATTTCGACGGCCCGGTCGAGTTCATGCAGTCGCTGCGCGACGCGCAGATCCTGACGCGACCCTCGTCGCTGCTGTACGTGCAGGCGCTGAAGTTCCTGCAGACCCGCGCAACGCCGCGCGCGGCGCGGCGCGCGAGCAAGGAACGGCGCCTGAAGCGCCTGAACCGGTCCCACGGCAGCGGCGGGAGGAGCTAGCTGAGCGCGCTCGCCGCGCAACTACTGATGCACCGTCAAGGACAAGACGACGCCTCGTCAAATCCCTCGGGGTCGATGCCGGTGACCGATGACGAGATCCGCGAGAAGTACCTCGAGCGCGCCATCCGCGAGCTGAACACGCTCACGCGCGAGCTGCAGGCGTGCCCGCACTGTCCCCGAGGCAACCTGATGCCGGTGCTCGGCTCCGGCCACCCGCAGGCGGACATCATGCTGCTGAAGTACTCCGCGCTGCCCTCGGAGGTCGAGGAGGGCGTCGCCTTCTACGGGCGGGCAGGAGGAGCGCTGATGAAGTCGCTCAAGCGCCTGTCGATCGATCCGCTGACGGTGTACGGCACGCTGTGCGTGAAGTGCCCGCTGAGCGACGCCTCGCTGGCCGACTTCGCCTGCGTCTCGCGGGTGGTCGAGGAGATCGCGATCGTGCAGCCGAAGATCATTGTCGTGATGGGAGCCGACGCGCTCGCGGCGCTCGGCGAGATGGAGATCCCGCTCGCACGGGAGCTGCACGAAGGCCTCGGCGAGATCCAGCAGCTGACCCCCATGATCGACGTGCTGTATGTGCCCAGCATCGATGACTCGCTCGACGAGCAGGACGCCAAGCGCGGGTTCTGGGCTGCGTTTCGCGTGCTGGGCGACTGGTACGCGGCCCAGCCTCCCTATTGACAATCGCCGTCGGCCCGCACCGTGCCCGCGCCTTCCTGATCTGCCGATTCGCGGCATGGGCCGGCGGGCGGACCGCTACATCGTCAACACGATCTTGCCGAGCTTGCCACCGGCGGCGAAGCGCTCGTAGGCAGCCGCGGCCTGCTCGAGCGGGAACGTCGCTGCGATCGGAATGCGCAGCGCTCCGGTGTCGAACAGGGGCAGCACGTCGTGTTCGAGGCGGCGCGCGGCGAGCGCTTTCTCCTCGAGCGGACGCGCACGCAGGGTGGAGCCGAAGATGCGCGCGCGCTTGCCCATCAGCGCCAGTAGGTTCAGCTCAGCCTTGACCCCTGCGGCGACGCCGATGACCGTGATGCGCCCTCCCGTAGCGAGCGCCAGGAGGTTCTCCGGCATGTTCGGCGCGCCGACGAGCTCGAGGATCACGTCGAACGGGCCGCGCTCGACGAAGTCCTCGCACGGGATCACGTCGGCGCCCAGCTCTCCCACCTGCCCGCGCAGCTCCTCGTTGCGAACGCTCGCCGTGGCGCGCGCGCCGGCGGCGCACGCGAGCTGAATCGCCGCGGTGCCCACGCCCCCCGCGCCGCCGTGGACGAGCAGGCGCTCGCCCGAGCGCAGCTCCGCCTGCGTGAACAGCGCGTCGTGCGCGGTGACGAAGACCTCCGGCAGCCCGCCCGCGGCGGCCCAGTCCAAGCTCTCGGGAACGGGCATCAGCTGGCGCTCGTGCACGGTCGCGAGCTCCGCCTGGGCGCCTCCGCCGACGATCGCCATCACGCGCTCGCCCACCTCGAACCGTTCGGCCTTCGGTCCCAGAGCGGCGACCTCGCCCGCGAGCTCCATGCCGGGGATGTCCTGCGGACAACCGGGCGGGGCCGGATACAGGCCGCGTCGCTGCATCATGTCGGCGCCGTTCAAACCCGCCGCGTGGACGCGCACGAGCACCTCTTCGCCCTGCGCCACCGGGTCGGCGTGCTCCTCGATCACGATCTCCTGCTCGCGGATGGTGGCGGCGCGCATCGAGCAAGCCTATGTTCAAACGCTCGTGCGCGCCGGCATGTCGCTCGGGAGCATCTGCACGATGTCCCGCGCGACCTTCCGCGCGGCGAGGGCGATGATCGCGTCCTCGGGCGAGTCGCGCGGAAGCGACCGGCGCTCGAGCTCACCCATGCGCTCGCCGATCGCCTCGACTGTCCGCCGCGGCCACGGTCGCGGGGCGTTGACAAGCGCGCGCATCGCATCCGCGAGCTCACTGATTTCGGACGAGCGTTCCGCCGAGCGATCGGCTCCGCGGGCGCCCAGATCGACGATCGTGCGGACAAGGTCGAGCGTCGCGCTGGCAAGCAGGTACATGCGCGCCACCCGCCGCTCCTCGTTCTCGACGACGGCGCGCATCGGCATCCGCCGCGGCGCCACGCGCACCGACGCGCGCGCGGTGCCGCGCGCCTGCGTCAGCGCGGTGAGCTGTCGGTGCGCCTGGTGGCTCGCGGCGAGCGCCCAGTCCGTGTCGGGATCGACGTCTGCAGCGCTCCCGCCGTTCGCGCGCGCCGGCCGTGGACGCCCCTCGAGGATGCGCAGCAACGAAGCCAGCACGTCGCGCTCGGCTTTCCACAGCAGCTTCAGCGGATCCGCCGGGAACAGGCCGATCCCGATGATCAGCGCCACGGCGCCGCCCACAAGCGCGTCTATCGCCCGCTCCCCTCCCGTCCCCGCCCTGTGCAGCGCGATCACCAGGATCGCCGAAGCGGCGGCCTGGTTGAAGAACATCATGCCTTCCCCTACGAAGCCGACGCCGACGGTCACCGCCAGCAGCAGCGTCACCAGCACCACTACGCCGATCGCTATCGCGCCGTTGCCGACGAGTGGCTGCAACAGCTCTGCCACCCCGATCCCGAGCAGCACCGCGACCAGCATCTGCACCGTGCGCCGCAAGCGCTGCACATGGCTGGTGCTCAGCGCAACCGCCGCTGCGAGCGGCGCGAAGAACGGCTGGGAGTGCCCCAGCAGGTTGTGTGCGATGTACCACGCTACGCCAGCAGCGACCGCCGCCTCCAGCGCGGGTCCCGCGACCGCACGCACGCGGGCGGGCGCCGTCATCACGATCGTCCTCAACGGCATTCGCTCACTCCAGCAGCCGGGTGTCCTGGTCGGAGTAGGCCGGCGCGCACGCACACACGATCCGCAGCGGCTCCTCCCCGACGTTGAACACCTTGTGTCTGGCACCGGGCGGGATCAGCGCACAGTCGCCCTGCTCGATGAGCCGCTCCTCGCCGTCGATCAGCAGCCTGCCGTGGCCCGCCGTGACCAGGTAGAGCTCCTCGCTGAGGAGGTGCAGGTGTTCGGTGGTGGCGCCATCTACCGGGATCGTCGCCTCGGCGAGGCTCTGGTTCTGCGCCGGCGCCGACACCCGGCCAGCCCACTCCCTGATCTGCGAGCCGTCCAGCGTCGTGAACGGCTCAATTTGAGCGTATGAACGTATGTGCATCGTGCGCCGCGGATCTTCGCAGCCAGCTACGACGGGCTTTCGGCGCCCCCGAGCGGGACGAGGGCCAAGCAGATCAAGGACGCAGGGAGCTGCGCCGGCCATCGTCCCGCTCGAGCAGGGCGACGCACTCGATGTGGTGGGTCTGTGGAAACATGTCCACGGGCGTGACCTCGCGCAGCACCCAGCCGGCGTCCACCAGTTCGGCGGCGTTTGGCGCGAGCGTGGTGGGGTTGCACGAGACGTAGACGATGCGTTTGGGCGACGCGTCGATGATGCGATGTACGACCTTCTTCGACAAGCCCGCGCGCGGCGGGTCGACGACGAGGACGTCGGGGCGTCCGGCGCGCTCGAGCAGCTCGGGGAGCGCTGTGCGGGTGTCGCCGGCGAAGAAGTGGACGTTGGTGATCTCGTTGCGCTGCGCGCCCGCGATTGCGTCGGCGACGGCCTGCTCAACGAGCTCGATGCCCCACAGCTCGCCCGCGCGCGGCGCGAGCGTCAGCGCGATCGTGCCGATCCCCGAGTACAGGTCGTACACGCGCTCCCAGCCCTCGAGTGCCGCATACTCGCTCACGATCCCGTACAGCAGCTCCGCCATCTCGGTGTTCGTCTGAAAGAACGCCTCCGCGGAGATCCGCAGGTCGAGCTGCCCCAGCCGCTCGGGCAGCTCGCTGTCGCCCCACACGAGCTCCGTCTCGCCGCCCGCCGTCGTCTCGGCGAGACTCCGTGAGCGCGTCCACAGCACCCCAGACAGGCTCTCGCCGAGCGCCTCGCTGAGCGCCGCCGCGAAGGCGCCCGCCTCGAGCTCGCCGTCGGTGCTCACCAGCCGCACCTGCAGCTTGCCCGTGTGCCGGCCCTCGCGCACGACCAGGTTGCGCAGCCGCGCGCGCCCGTCGGGGGCCGCCGCCACCCGCTCGTCGCGCCCGTGACGCCCGCCCGGCGCTCCACGCTCCCCGCGGGCGCCGCCACTGCGCTCCCAGGCGCCGAGGCCCTCGCCACGGCACCAGTTCAGGGCCGCCACGCGAGCGAGGTTGCCGCGCTCGGACGCGAGCAGGCAGTCCTCGATCGCTGTCACGTGATTGCCGCCCGCGGGCGCGTGAAAGCCGCACACCAGCTCGCCGCCATCCGCGTCAGCGCCCCCGCCAAAGGAGTACTCGAGCTTGTTGCGATAGCGCCACGGCTCGAGCGCCGGCACGATCTCGCGCAGCTCGAAGCCGTCGAGCCGGCCGATCCGCCGCAACGCCTCGTCGACCTGGGCGCGCTTGATCTCGAGCTGGCGCTCGTACGGGATCACCTGCCACGGCACGCCCGGGTGCTGGGCCGTCGGCGCGATGCGCTCGGGGCTCGACTCGAGCACCTCGAGCGTGCGCGCATGCGCATAGCTGCGCTTGCGCTTGTGCACCACCGCGCGGACGCGATCGCCTGGAATCGCGCCTGCCACGAACACTACATAGCCGCCGTCACCCAGCCGCGCCACGCCCTCGCCGCCGAAGGCCAGCGACTCGATCGTCAGCTCCAGCTCGTCGCCGCGCTGCGGACGGGGTCCCGCAGGTGCCTCAGAAGCAGCGGGCACTGGGCTCGTGGCGGCAGCCGGCGGGGCCTGGGTGTCGGTGTCCGTGTTTGTCATTCGGCGCCCGCGACGAGCAGCTCGAGCAGCGCCTTCTGCGCGTGCCTGCGGTTCTCAGCTTGGTCCCAGATGCGTTGGCGCGTCCCGTACAGCACCTCCGCGGAGATCTCCTCACCGGGGTGCGCAGGGAGGTCGTGCATCGCGAACGCGCCCGGCGCGGCTGCATCCAGCAGCGCGTCATCGACGCGGTAGTCGGCCAGGTCGCGGCGGCGCTCGGCTGCGGTGCTCTCATCCCCCATGCTCACCCACACGTCGGTATAGACCGCTGCCGCGTCCCGCACCGCCTCGCGCGGATCCGCGTGGTGCGTGACCGTCCCGCGGGCGCCGGCGGGCAGCTCGAGGTCCTCCTCCAGGGTGTAGCCGGGCGGCGAGGCGAGCGCGACGTGCAGGCCCGCGAGCGCTCCCAGCACGGCGAGCGAGCGGGCGACGTTGTTGCCGTCGCCGACGTAGGCGATGCGCAGCCCCTCGAGCTGCCCGCACGCCTCCCGCATCGTCAGCAGGTCGGCGAGCACCTGACACGGATGGTGTCGGGCGCTGAGCATGTTCACGATCGGCACGTCGCTGTACTCCGCGAGCTCTTCGAGGACCGCCTCTGCGCCGGTGCGCATCCCCACCGCCACGACGTGCCGCGAGAGCACCAGCGCGGTGTCGCGCGGCGCCTCTCCGCGCGAGAGCTGCAGCTCGTCCGCGCGCAGCACCACCGCATGGCCGCCCAGCTCGTCGATGCCCACCTCAAACGACACGCGCGTCCGCGTCGAGGGCTTCTCGAAGATCAACGCCACGCTGCGGCCCGCCAGCGCCTGCGAGGAGAGCGGCGCGCGCTTGAGCTCGAGCGCACGGTCCAGCAGCGCGTCCAGCTCCGCCGCTGTCAGCTCTGCACCGGTGATGAAATGGCGTGGCGTCATGGAGTCGGCCAGTGTAGGCGCTGCTGACACGAGTCAGGGACGACCGGTGACCGCCGGCACGCCCATGTGCGATGGTCCGCCTCATCGTTGCGAGCGCACCAACCCCCAGGAAAGGATCGCCGAGGATGAGAACAGGCATCGCCGCCGCGTTCGCCTGCCTGGCGCTATTGCTCGCCGCAGGCTGCGGCTCGTCGAGCAAACCCGCCGCCAACAGCACGGGCACGAACGCCACCTCGGCGAAAGCAGCCACGTCCAACGGCGGGTCGTCGATCAAGGTTGACACCACGCCCAAGTTCGCCTCGCCATCCAAATCGGCACCCGTGCAGAGCGGGCTCGTGCAGATCGCCTACCGCAACATCTCGATCGCGCCCGACACGGTCAGGGTCAAGCTCGGCAGCACGATCAGGTGGACCAACTACGACTCCGTGCAGGCCAACGTCGTCAGTGTAAGCGGGCCGCAGCGCTTTGCTTCAGCGAAGTTCGGCGAAGGTGGCACGTACGAGGTCAAGCTGACCAAGCCCGGCGTGATCCACTACGAGTGCACGCTCTACCCGGTGACGATGAACGGGGCGATCGAAGTGCTGGGATGAGGGAGCCGGCTCAGAACTGCGGCAGGCCCTCGTCCGGCGTCGACGCCTTGGCGTAGGACCGGCGCGGGATTCGCCCCGCACCGCGCGCCAGACGCCCGGCCTCCACCGCGGCTCGCATCGCGCGTGCCATCGCCACCGGATCCTGCGCCCGCGCGATCGCCGAGGCGGCCATCACCGCGTCACAGCCCAGCTCCATCGCGAGCGCCGCGTCGGAGGCGGTGCCGATGCCTGCGTCGAGCACCACCGGGACGTCCACCGCGTCGCGGATCAAGGCGATGTTGTACGGGTTGCGGATCCCCATGCCGCTGCCGATCGGCGAGCCCAGCGGCATCACCGCCGCACAGCCCAGATCGGCTAGCCGGCGTGCCAGCACGGGGTCGTCGGTCGTGTAGGGGAGCACCACGAAGCCCTCGTCGATCAGCTCCTCGGCGGCGCGGAGCAGCTCGGGCGCGTCCGGCAGCAAAGTGTCCTCGTCGCCGATCACCTCCAGCTTGATCCAGTCCGTCGCGAACGCCTCGCGCGCCATCCGTGCGGTGATCACGGCGTCCCGCGCCGTGTGGCAGCCGGCTGTGTTCGGCAGCACCTCCACGCCCGCCTCGGACAGCACGTCGAGCAGCGACGATGCGCCCGCCTGGGCTGGACTCGGATCGACCCGGCGCAGCGCCACGGTCACGAGCTCGCAGTCGCTGACCGCGATCGCCTCCGCCAGCAGCTCGAGCGACGGGAACCCGCCGGTGCCGAGCAGCAGCCGCGAGCGCATACGTCGACCGGCGATCGTCAGCGCGTCGCCAGCCTCACTCGCCCGGGCGTCGCCGCCGCGAGCCCCGGCCTGTGGAGGGGTGCTCCTCGTGAACGTGTTCACCGTGTCCCGCATACCGGCATCATCCTCCCTGCATCGCCGTCAGCACCTCGACGCGCGCGTCCTGCTCGAGTGCGAACGACCCCCAGTTGGCTCGCGGGACGACCTCGCCGTCGACAGCCACCGCGACCCCGCGCGCGTCTGCATCGAGCCCCATGCCGAGCAGCAGCTCGGCCAGCGTCTCGCCGGGACGCACCTCTGAGGTCTCGCCGTTGAGCACGATCAAGAGGCGGCTGCCACCCTTTCGAAGCGCTCGGGCGCGCACGCCTGCAAGAGCTCGTCGTGCCCCTGCTCGTGCTCGCCGGCGATGACGGCGATGATCAGCTCCGCCGTCAGTGGCGCGAGGAGGATTCCGTTGCGGTAGTGCCCTGTCGCCCAGATCAGGCCGTCCACCGCCCCCGGCCCGATCACGGGCGCGTTGTCCGGCGTCCCGGGACGCAGCCCGACCGACAGCTCTTCGATCTCGAGCTCGCTGATGCCGGGCACCAGCTCGTGGGCATCGCGCAGCAGCTCATACGCTCCGCCGGCGGTCGCCGAGAGCTCGAACCCCCGCTCCTCGACCGTTGCGCCGAGGACGTACCGGCCGTCGGCGCGTGGGACCAGATAGCCATGGCGAAAGCGCACCACCCGCTGCAACAGCCCCGCCCCTGCCGGGTCGCGCAGCCGCAGGATCTGACCCTTGACGGGACGCACCGGCACGCGCGCCGCCGGCGGTACACCGTCGATCTGCCCGCTCCAGGGACCGGCAGCGACCACCACGTGCCCGGCGGACACACGCTCGCCATCAGCGAGCGTCACGCCCGTCACGCGCCCTCCTTCGTCGGCGCCGTCGAGCTCGACGCTCGCGACCGGCGCGTGCGCGCGCATCTCAACTCCGGCGGAGTCACATGCCCGCGTCAGCGCGTCGAGCACCAGCCGCGGATCGACCGAGTGGTCATCCGGTGCTTCCAGGGCCAGGCGTACCGTCGGAGCCAGCGCGGGCTCGCGCTCGCGCGTCTCGCTCGGGCGCAGGCGTGCCACCGCCAGGCCGAGCGACTGGCGGAATGCGAGCTGGCGCTCGAGCTCGCGCGCGTCGTCCTCGTCGCGGGCCACCAGCAGCGTGCCGCTGCGCATCAGCCCGATCTCGACGCCCGTGCGCGCCTCCAGCTCGTAGGCGAACGTCGGCCACAACTGCGCCGAGCGCAATCCCAGCTCCAGCAGGCGCTGCCCCGCGTGCCCGAACTCGGCCTCGACCACCGGTGCAAGCATGCCGGCTGCAACGCGCGAGGTCGCGCGCCCGGGGCTGTCGCGCTCGAGCACCGTCACGGACATCCCGCGCTCCCGCGCGCGCCATGCGATCGCCATTCCGATGATGCCGCCGCCGACGATCGCGACATCCACTCGCTGGGTGTGGGGCATGCTGCTGATGCTAGCCCGCGCCCGATCTCGCGCGAGCGCCAGCGCAACCGCTCGACAGCCACGTCGCACCTCGCGTGGCAGACTCCCACAATGCCCACCGACGACGACGCCGTCCAGCAGCCAGGCTCCGACCGTCGCGAGCGCCTCGCCGGTGCGCGCCTGTACATGGTCTGCGGCGCCGACCCCGACGGCAGCGAGCTACCCACGCTGATGCGGGGAGCGAGCGCGGGCGGCGTCGACATCATCCAGCTGCGCGAGAAGCACCTGCCTGACGAGGAGCTCGTATCGATCGCCAGAGCGGCGCGAATCCTGTGCGAGCAGCTCGGGACACTGCTGATCGTCAACGACCGCCCGTGGGTGGCGCGCGAGGCGGAAGCCGACGGGGTGCACGTCGGCCAGGACGACATCCCGGTGGACGAGCTCCGCGAGCTCGTCGGCCCGGACATGCTGATCGGTCTGTCCACCCATACGCCTGCGCAGATCGACGCGGTCGACGCGAGCATCGTCGACTACATCGGCGTCGGTCCGATCCACGAGACGCCGACAAAGGCCGGCCGGCCGGCCGTCGGCGTCGAGCTGATTCGCTACGCCGCAGCCCATGCGCCGGTGCCATTCTTCGCGATCGGCGGGCTCGACGTGAGCAACCTCGCAGAGGCGCTCAACGCGGGCGCCACACGCGTGTGCGTGTTGCGTGCGATCGCCGCCGCGGAGGATCCGCAGAGCGCGGCGCAGGCGCTGCGCGAGCAGCTCGACGGCCGCCTCGTGGAATCGTGAGCGCCGCGCGCGACGAGCGCGCGCGTGCGGCGCTGCAGCCGCTCGGGCCGAACGAGCGCCCACCCGCGCTGCTGGTCGCGGTCGCGGTGGCCGCGCTGCTGGCGGCAGCGGTGCTCGTCGGCGGTCTCACCATCCACGACCTCTCGAGTCACGGCGGCTCGCTGCCGGGCGCGATCTTCCTGTCGGCGATCCTGGCGGCGCTGGCGCTCGGCATGTACCGGCGGCGCTATCTGGCGGTGCTCGGCTTCGAGGCGCTGCTCGCCCTGCAGATCATCCTCAGCTCGCTCGCGCTGATCATCGCCTCATCGCTGCTCGCAGCCGGCGAGTACGTGGTCGCGCTCGGACTCGGGGGCTGGCTGTTCTGGAAGCTGGTTCGCGTTATGGGCCGCATCCAAGCCGGCGAACAACAGCGGCTTCGATAGGCTCAGCCCCGCGATGGCCGAGAGCTCCTACGACTGCATCGTCATCGGCTCTGGGCCGGGTGGCTATGTGGCGGCGATCCGTGCCGCGCAGCTCGGCCTGAAGACCGCGGTGGTCGAGCGCGACAAGCTCGGTGGGCGTTGCCTGAACTATGCGTGCATCCCCGCCAAGGCGGTGCTGCGCTCGGCTGACCTGCTGTCGGAGATTCGCGAGTCTGAGGAGTTCGGGCTGAAGGTGAGTGGCGTCGAGGTCGACTACGCCGCGGTGCAGGCGCGACGTGAGAAGGTCGTCACGACGCTGACCTCGGGCGTGGGTGGCCTCTTCAAGAAAGACGGCATCGACGTGATCGCGGGTATCGCCCGGCTGGCCGCCGACGGCGACGTGCTGGTGGACGTGTTCGACGCGGAGCCGGTGAAGATAGCCGCCGGCGGCGTGGTGCTGGCGACGGGCTCCACCCCGCGGGCAATCCCGGGAGTGCCGTTCGGCGGGCGCGTGATCGGCACCGAGGAGGCATGGGCGCTGCCGGAGGTCCCGGCTCGCCTGGCGGTCGTGGGCGCGGGCGCGTCAGGTGCGGAGATCGCCTCGGCGTTCGCGCGCCTGGGCAGTGAGGTGCTCATGTTGGAGGCGCTCGAGCGCCTGCTGCCGACGGAGGACGCCGACATCTCGCGCCTGGTCGAGCGCGGCTTGAAGCGCCAGGGTATCGGCGTGTACACGAGCACACCCGTGGCTGACGTGGCCGCGAGCGAGGCGAGCGTGACCTTCTCCTACGGCACGGAGTCCGCCGAGGTCGACTACCTGGTGATCTGCGCGGGGCGCGGTGCGGATGTCGACGGGCTCGGCCTGGCCGACGCGGGAGTGCAGCTCGATGCGGGCGGGCTCGTGCAGGTGGACGGCGCGATGCGCACGACGCGTGCCGGAGTGTTCGCGATCGGCGACCTCGTCCCCGGCCCCGCGCTCGCGCACAAGGCTTCCGACGAGGGCATCATCGCGGTCGAGACGCTGGCCGGGCGCGAGACGCATCCGATCGCCTACGCGGACATCCCGCGGGCAACCTTCTGCACGCCCAACGTCGGCTCGTTCGGCCTGACCGAGGAGCAGGCGCGCGAGCAGGGCTACGACGTGGTCGTCGGCAAGGTGCCCTACGGCGCGGTCGGCGGCGGCACCGTGTACGGCGACCGCACAGGCCTGGTGAAGGTGGTCGGCGAGAGCAAGTACGGCGAGCTGCTCGGCGGGCATATCGTCGGCGCGCGCGCCACCGAGCTGATCCAGGAGCTCGTCAACGTGCGCGCGCTCGAGGGCGGCTTCCCGGAGCTGGCGCGCATCATCCACGGACACCCCACGCTGTCGGAGGCCGTGATGGAAGCGGGCCGTGCCGCCGACGGCTGGCTGATCCACGGCTGAGGCGGTCGGCCAGCGGCGTCAGACGCCACCCGCGATGCTCGACGTGCGGGTGGGCGGGCAATCATTCAAGCTGCGCTCGCGTGCGTCGTCTGCCATCCACGGCCCGACCGCCCCGCGGCAGAGGATTAATCTCGGCGACTTGACTACTCCGGCGACCTTCTACTTCGATCTGTCGAGCCCGCTCGCCTACCTTGCGGCAGAGCGGATTCTGCACGTACTGCCGGGCCCCGCCGAATGGCGCCCCGTGCGCGCGCGCGCGCTGGGCCCACAGGCGGAGACGTTCAGCGCCTTCCGCTGCGAGAACGAGGAGCGCGCCTTTCGCGAGCAGATCGAGCGCGAAGCGCGGGAGCTGGGCTTGCAGCCGCTCGTATGGCCGGCGCGCTTCCCCTTTGACAGCTCGCTGGCGATGCGCGTGGCGACATACGCGGCCTCAATCGGGCGCGCTGTGCCGTTCGCGCAGGCGGCGTTCCGGCAGGCGTTCGCGGGCGGGCACTCGCTGGAGGACCCGGACTTCGTGGTGATCGCGGCGGCGGCGTGCGAGATGCATCCGACGGCGGTGCTGCGCGCGGCGGAGCTGCGCTCGACCGCCGAGCGGCTCGCGGCGAGGAGCGCCGAGGCGGCGGGCGCGGGTGTGACGGATGTACCGGCGGTGGTGGTCGGTGAGCGCGCGTTCGTCGGCGAGCATGCGCTCGAGCGCGCGGCCGAGCACATGCGCGGCAAGGACGGGCACGAGCACGAGGCGAGCGCGGCTGCCGAGGCGCCGGGCGGACCGGCATGAAGGCCAACCACGCGTACCGCTTGATCGTGACGCGCGGCGGGCTCACGCCGGCACCGCTGGCGGACCCCACGCGCGTGGACCACATCGAGGTGGTGGAGGTGGACAGCGGCGAAGTTGTGCTCTTCTGGGATCGCCCGCCGCAGGCCGCGTCGAAGCTCGCACGGGCGCTGCGCGCAGATCTGGCGCAGCTGCAGGCGGAGGAGTTCATGGCGCGCTGGAGTACCGTGGAGCACTGATGCCGAGCCCCTCCGTGCCCGACCCGCCCGCGCACAGCCTGCCCGAGCCGGAGCGCGCGCGCGAGTGGCTCGAGACGATGACGCTGATCCGGCGCTTTGAGGAACGCGCCGGCGAGATGTATGCGCGGGCGAAGGTGGGCGGTTTCCTGCACCTGTCGATCGGCGAGGAGGCAACGATCGTGGGCAGCGCCCGGGCGCTGCGCGAGGACGACTATCTGATCTCGACGTACCGTTCGCACGGTCACGCGCTGGTGCGCGGCACGCCGCCGGAGAACGTTATGGCGGAGCTGTTCGGCCGCGTCGACGGCTGCTCCGGCGGACGCGGCGGCTCGATGCACATGTTCGATCTGGCGCGACGCTTCATGGGCGGCTACGGGATCGTCGGCGGCAACCTGCCGATCGCGGCGGGCATAGCGCTGGCGAGCGACTACAAGGGCAGCGACGAGGTGACGCTGTGCACGTTCGGCGACGGCGCGTCCAATCAGGGGACGTTCGGCGAGACGCTCAACATCGCCGCGCTGTGGAAGCTGCCGGTGGTGTTCATGGTCACCAACAACCAGTTCGGGATGGGCACGGCGCTACGCCGCCACTCGGCGGTGACGGACCTGCAGCGCAAGGGCGAGAGCCTGGGTGTTCCGGGCATGCGTTGCGACGGCATGGACGTGCTCGACACCTACGCGGTGCTCACGGAGGCTGTCCGGCACGTGCGCGAGGAGCGCCAGCCGGTGCTGGTGGAGGCGATCACGTACCGCTTTCGCGGCCACTCGATGGCGGACCCCGAGCAGTACCGCACCAAGGAGGAGGTCGCGCGCTGGCGCGAGCGCGACCCGCTGCCCGCGTTCGCCCAGCTGCTGGTGCGCGAGGGCGTGATCGACGAGCTCGAGCGCGAGCGCATCGACGAGCAGGCGATCGCGCGGGTCGACGCGGCGGTGGAGTTCGCGGAGGCTTCGCCGTTCCCGACACCGGACTCGCTGTACGACGACGTGTATGTGCTCGACCGCGAGGTGCGCGGCTGGTACTCCGTTGCGACGACGGAGGGCGATGCCGGCGACGGCGCTCCGGCGGCGGCCAACGACGAGATCTCCCAGCAGCTGACCGATGCGTTGGCCGCCGGTGAGGACGGCCGCGAGACGTTCGGCCTCGAGCGCCCGGACACCGCCGCCAACGCGGGCAGCCCTAGCGGCCCGGGCGGAGCTGACTGATGGCAGAGATGCGCTACCGGGAGGCGCTGAACGCGGCCCTGCGTGAGGAGCTGGCGCGCGACGAGCGCGTGGTGCTGATGGGCGAGGACATCGGCGTGTTCGGCGGCGCGTTCAAGGTGACTAACGGCTTGCTCGCGGAGTTCGGCGAGAGCCGCGTGCGCGACACGCCGATCTCGGAGAACACGATCGTGGGCGTCGGCGTGGGCGCGGCGATGACGGGCCTGCGCCCGGTGGTCGAGCTGATGACGATCAACTTCGCGCTGCTGGCGTTCGACCAGATCGTGAACCACGCGGCACACATCCACTACATGTTCGGCGGCCAGGCGCGCGTGCCGCTGGTGGTGCGCATGCCCCAGGGCGCCGGCCACCAGCTCGGGCCGACCCACTCGCACTGCCTGGAGGCGCTGTTCCTGCACGTACCGGGGCTGCTGGTGGCGGTACCGGCGACGGCGGCCGACGCGAAGGGACTCCTGAAGAGCGCGATCCGCGACGAGAACCCGGTGATCTTCATCGAGCACGAGTCGCTTTACGGGGTGCGCGGCGAGGTGCCAGATGACGAGGAGCACCTGGTGCGCTTCGGGCAGGCCCGGATCGCGCGCGAGGGTTCGGACGTGACGCTGGTGGGCATCTCGCGCATGGCGCTGACGGCGGAACGCGCCGCGGAGACGCTGGCGGCCGAGCACGGCGTGGAGGCAGAGGTGATCGATCCGCGCACGCTGCGACCGCTCGACCTCGACACGATCCTCGCGTCGGTGCGCAAGACGAACCACTGCGTGATCGTCGAGGAGGGCTGGCCGCACGGCGGCGTCGGCGCGAACCTGGCGGCGCTGATCGGTGAACAGGCCTTCGACGATCTCGACGCGCCCGTCCAGCGCGTGACCGGAGCGGACGTGCCGATGCCGTACTCCAAGCCGCTCGAGGAC
This sequence comes from uncultured Solirubrobacteraceae bacterium, assembly GCA_963737025.1. Lineage (GTDB taxonomy): Bacteria > Actinomycetota > Thermoleophilia > Solirubrobacterales > Solirubrobacteraceae > Palsa-744. The sequence goes on along the minus strand of CAVTRA010000001.1, from coordinate 549,354 downwards.
CTCGCCTACCCGCACGAGCCGCAGATCGTGGCGGCGGTGCTGAGGACGCTGAAACGCAGCCCGACGCCGGCCCCGACAGCGGGAGGCGCCTAGATGGCCGAGATCGTGATGCCGCGCCTGTCCGACACGATGGAGGAGGGCACGATCCTGCGTTGGCTGAAGGGCGACGGCGAGCAGGTGGCGCGCGGCGAGGAGCTCGTTGAGATCGAGACCGACAAGGCGACGATGATCTACGAGTCCGATCAGGCGGGCGCGCTCGAGATCCTCGCCGCCGAGGGGGCCACCTTTGCGGTCGGCGAGGTGATCGCGCGCGTCGGCGTGGCCGCTGGCGACAGCGATGAGGGGCCGGCCTCTGGCGGGCCGGCGAGCGAGCGAGCGCGTGTGGAGACACCCGCGGCAGGCGCCGCGCGAGAGCCCGCTGCAGCATCTGAGTCACAACCGAACGGCGCCGGCGCCGGCCCAGCGCCAGGCGCAGGCGAGCGGATCAAGGCCTCGCCGCTAGCGAGGCGAATCGCCGGCGAGAGCGGCATCGATCTGCGCGGAGTAACGGGCAGCGGCCCCGGCGGGCGGATCGTCAAGGCGGACGTGCTCGCGCCCGCGGCGGGTGCTCAGCCAGCCGCCGCTCCCGGCGCCGGTGCGAGCGTGGAGGGTGTGACGAGCGCCAAGGGCGACACCACGATGGTCGAGCTGTCGCGCATGCAGCAGACGATCGCCCGGCGCATGGCGGAGTCGAAGGCGACGATCCCGGATTTCACGCTGCTGATCGACGTGGACATGGAGGAGTGCGTGCGGCTGCGCGCGGAGCTGAAGCAGATCTCACACGGCGACAGCGACAAGGCGCCGACGTATAACGACATGGTGGTGAAGGCGGCGGCACTCGCGCTGCGTGAGCACCCGGCGGCGAACGGCAGCTATCGTGACGCGCGCCTGCAGCTGCACTCGCGCGTCAACGTCGGTGTCGCCGTGGCGGCGGACAACGCGCTCGTGGTGCCGACTGTGTTCGACGCCGATGAGAAGTCACTAGGAGAGATCGCGCGAGAGACGCATACGCTCGCCGACCGTGTGCGTGCTGGCACGATCACGCCCCCGGAGCTCGGCGGCGGCACCTTCACAGTGTCCAACCTGGGTATGTACGGTGTGCGCAGCTTCACCGCGATCATCAACCCGCCACAGGCGGGCATCCTGTCGGTCGGCGCGTTGAGCCCGCGCGCGGTCGTGCGCGAGGAGCAGCTGGTCGCACGCAACACGCTCACCCTGACGCTCGCTTGCGACCACCGCATCCTCTACGGCGCCGAAGCGGCTCAGTTCCTGGCCCGTGTGCGCGAGCTTCTGGAGCGCCCGTCGGCGCTCACCCTGTAACCGGACCTATTGCAGAGGGGTGACGACCTTCCAGTCGTGACTCCTACACGTGCTTTACGCACGGCTCAGGCAGACGCGCGAGGCTTGTCATCAGGAGGCACCAACCTCGACCACGGAGACGATCATGCCTCGCACAACCCCAAGGTACACAAGGCTTCCACCATCCACCGCCGCCTCCGGAGCGAGTGCGCCCGCTGCCAGCCACGATTCAGCGGGAACGACGCGCTCGAGTACGCGACGCGCCGGCGACAGCCTGATCGAGCGGATCGCGATGGAGCACGCACGCACGTTGCGACGCGGCAGACGTGATCGTGCCCGCGAGCCGCTTTCCACGAGGTGATACGTTCCGGCGATGGAGGGAGCCACGGGTGTGAAGTCCGTTCTCCGGCGTTATGCACCGCGAGGATTGCGTTCGGAGGGCTATGCGCTGCGGCGCCTGGGGTTTGGCGGATATCTGCGCAGCAAGTGGCACCGGCGCGCGATGCGCGGCGCACCTGAATATCGCGCCAACGAGCCGTTTGACATCGGTGCCCCGGTTCCGATCGTGTTACACGCTTCCACCTTGAATGCGGTCAAGTCACACTTGGTGGACCGCGGCGCGGGGACGCAGGAGCTTGACGCCTTCAAGCGGCTCGCGCCCGGGCACTCTAGTTTCTTGGACATCGGCGCCGCCGCCGGCATCTTCGCGGCGGCGTTCTGCGCCCTGACCGCCAAGCAGGCGTATGCGTTCGAGCCCTCGCCCGCCATGTACGAGCGTCTCACCGCGTTGATCGAGATGAACCCCTCGTTCGAGATCGAGCCATTCCAACTCGCTTTCGGCTCGGTGGCGGGTACCCAGCTGATGCAGTCACGAGGCACCCAATTCCGCGGTGTCAGCTCCGCCGACGCGGCCACCACGACGATCAGCGTCGAGACGCTCGACGGCTTCGTGGCCGACCACGAGCTGACGCCGGACTTCGTCAAGGTCGACGTCGAGGGCATGGAGCTGGAGGTGCTGCGAGGGGGAGCCGAGACGTTCGCCGGCTCGGTCGACGTGATCATGCTCGAGCTCCACCCGAGGATCTTGATGGGCGGCGAGAGCGTCTCCGATGTTCAGGAGCTGCTCGACGAGCTCGGCTTCACGCTGTTCACGCTCGACTTCCAGCCGGTCGCGGATCTGGCGCGCCACGCGGCCGGACGCCGCGGCCTGCCGCCTCGGGCAACGAACATAGTCTGCAAAAGGGCGCGCGGGCCCGCGACGCTAGGCTGATGAGAAGAGATGACAGTCGCCGATCGATCGCGCGGAGAGTTGTGGGTGTGCGACCTGGGCACCGTCGCCTACCGCGACGCGCTCGCGATCCAAGAGCAGCTGCGCGCACAGCGCCAAGCGGATCGTCTGCCTGACACGCTGCTGCTGCTCGAGCATCCACCGGTCTACACACGCGGGCGCCGCTCCGGCGCCGAGGACCTGCCGCTCGGCGAGGACTTCTACCGCGACAGGGGCATCGACGTCGTCGCCACCGACCGCGGCGGCAAGCTCACCTACCACGGTCCCGGCCAGCTGGTCGGCTATCCGATCATGCGCATCGACGACGTCCACCGCTACCTGCGCACGATCGAAGACGCGATCGTCGTCGCGCTCGGCGACGCCGGCGTGCACGCGCGCTCGCGCCACGACGAGGGCGTGGACTACACCGGTGTGTGGGTGCAGGAGCGCAAGATCGCCTCGATCGGCGTGCACGTCGCGCGCGGCGTCACCACGCACGGATTCGCGGTCAACGTCAGCAATGACCTCGAGCCGTTCTCCTGGGTGCTCGCCTGCGGGCTGCCTGGCGTGACCATGACATCGATCGAGCGCGAGACCGGCAGCGGCGGCGAGGGAGTCGGGTGCTTTCGCAAGCGGGTCGCGTTCAGCTTTGCCGAAGCGCACGGCAGGCGCCAGCGGCTGGTCTCGCCGACGCGGCTCGGCATCGACAGTGCGAACGCTGCTAGGCGAGCGACCGAGCGAGCTGAGCCGGTGCTCGCGTGAGCGGGGCGGGCGGGACTCGATCCCGATCGAACCCTGGCGGCATGGACGTGCTCGAGGTGCTCGGCCCCGACGTGCGGCCGCTGCGCGAGCGCAAGCCGCCGTGGTTCAAGGTGCCGCCACCCGGCGGGCAGCGCTACCGCGAGCTGAGCGAGCTGATTCGCTCGGAGAACCTGCACACCGTCTGCCAGGAGGCCGCCTGCCCGAACGTCGGCGAGTGCTGGGAGCGCGGCACCGCCACGTTCATGATCCTCGGCGACACCTGCACGCGGCGCTGCGGCTTCTGCAACGTCAAGACCGGCAAGCCGACCTGGAACGACCCGCTCGAGCCGGCGCGCGTGGCGCGCTCGATCGCGCGCATGGGCCTGCGCCATGCCGTCATCACGTCCGTCGACCGTGACGACCTCCCCGACAAGGGCGCCTCCGCGTTCGTCGGCGTCATCCGTCAGGTCCGCCGCCAGGCGCCCGGCTGCCAGATCGAGGTGCTCACGCCCGACTTCCAGGGCCACGAGATGCCGCTCGCGAAGGTCATCGCCGAGCGCCCCGACGTGTTCAACCACAACGTCGAGGTCGTCCCGCGCCTGTATCCCGTCGCGCGCCGTGGCTCCCAGTTCTCGCGCTCGTGCCGGGTGCTGCGCCTCGCGCACGAGCTGGGCGGTGGCGAGGTCGTGACCAAGTCCGGGCTGATGGTCGGACTCGGCGAGACCCACGACGAGCTCGTCGACGCGTTCGGCGCGCTGCGCGAGCACGGCGTGCAGGTGCTCACCGTCGGGCAGTACCTGCGGCCCTCCGAGCGCCATCTGCCGGTCGTGCGCTACTGGCACCCCGACGAGTTCGCCGCGCTGGAGACCGCCGCGTACGAGCTCGGCTTCGACCACGTCGCCGCCGGGCCGCTGGTGCGCTCCTCCTACCACGCCGACCAGCATGTGCCGCAGGCGCTCGCGGGTGTGGGGCCGGTGGCGGCGGGGGCGTAGACGCTAGCCAGCTGTATTGGCGGGGATAAGCTCGCCCGATATTCCCGCTCAAAGACAACGTCCCGCTAGCGCGGTTTCCGATCGTCACCGTCGTGCTGGTCGCGATCAACGTCGTCGTGTATCTGCTCGAGATCCGCCACGGCGGCAGCTTTTTCGGCGGGCCCAGCGGCAGCGTCGAGGTTCACTATGGGGCGATCCCGTACGAGCTCACCCACCCTGGCAAGCACTGCGAACTGATCACTTTGCGCACGCCCACGGGCGTAGGCGAATCGATCGCCTGCCAAGGTCAGCCCGGCATCGCCGGCAACCCCGCACCGCAGCCGGCCACGTGGGAGACCGTGTTCACGTCGATGTTCCTGCACGCCAGCTTCCTGCACATCTTCGGCAACATGATCTTCCTTGCGATCTTCGGGCCGACCGTCGAGGACGCCATGGGGCGCGTTCGGTTCGTCGTCTTCTACCTGCTCGGCGGTCTCGTCGCGCTTGGCGCGCAGGTCGCCGCCGACCCCGGCTCCACCGGGCCCACGCTGGGGGCCTCCGGCGCGATCGCCGCCGTGCTCGGCGGCTACCTCTTGCTGTATCCCCGCGCGCGCGTGCTCGCGCTGGTGTTCATCGTGTTCTTCTTCACGCTCATTGAGGTGCCCGCCGTGTTCCTGCTCGGCTTCTGGTTCCTCTCCCAGCTCTATCTCGGCCTCGCCGGTCTCGCCGGCGGACCGAACAGCGAAGGCGTCGCCTACTTCGCACACATCGGCGGCTTCGCTTTCGGCCTGCTCGCGATCAAGCTGTTCGTCGCGCGGCGGGCACCGGGGCCGGCGGCGCCGCCGTCGCTGCCGGTGTACTAGCCGCAATGACGCCGCCCGCGAGACGACTCACCGCATGACCCGTCTGGTCGTATTCGGGGCGTTGCTGTTCTTCATCGCCGGGCTCGCCTTCCTGACCGTCGCGGCAATCATCAAGGAGGGCGTCAACGTCTTGACCGTCGTCTCCGCGCTCGTCATCGCGCTGCTCTCGATTGGCACCATCGGCGCGATCGTCGGGACGCTGCGCAATCCTCCCCGACCATGAGCACCTCGCCGTTCCTCACGCCCGGACACAGGCACAGCCGCCGCGCGCTTGCCAAGAGACGAAGGCGCCGACGGAGGCTCGCCGCGCTCGGCGCGCTCGGGCTCGTGCTGCTCGCCGCGCTGCTCGTCGAGATGGCGGGCGCCAACGGCTCGGGCCAACCTCGGCACCCGCGCCCCGAGGCTCGCGCGCGCGGCGCGTCGTCGCGCAGCGCGGGCGCCCCAGCCCCGTCGCGCTCGCCGTCCGGCCTGCCGCTCGCAATGCCCGCGCTCGCGCTCAGCGGAATCTCGACGCCGCAGCAGAACCCCGTTCACGTCACCTTTGCGCGTCCGCCCCGCGCAGCGCTGCTCTTCAACCTCTCGACCGGTCAGGTGCTGTGGCAGCACAACGCCTACGCTCGCGTGCCCATCGCCAGCCTGACCAAGATGATGACCGCGCTCGTGACCGTTGAGTCGGCACCGCCCAACGCGCGCGTGCGCATCACGCGCGAGGCCGTCAACATGCCCGGCTCCAAGGTCGGCGTGCTGCCGCTCGGCCGGCACGTGCCACTCGAGAGCTTGCTCTACGGCCTGCTGCTGCCGTCCGGCAACGACGCCGCAGTCGCGCTCGCACAGCACGTCTCCGGCAGCGTCAAGCGCTTCGTCGTGCGCATGAACCAGGAAGCCGCCAGGCTCGGTCTCGGCTGCACGCGCTTCTCCTCGCCGTCCGGCTACTACGAGGCCAACAACTTCTCCTGCGCCGCCGACCTCGCCGTGCTCGCCCACGTCGACATGGGCCAGCCGCGTATCGCCAGCGTCGTCAAGACCTTCTCCGCCGTGATCCCCTTCCCGATCAAGGGCGGCAAGCTCTACCTCTACAACAACAACCCCCTGCTCATCTACAAATACCCCGGCGTCACCGGCATGAAGACCGGCGAGACCGAAGCCGCCGGACGCTGCCTCGTCGCGACCGCCCAGCGCCACGGAGTGCGCCTCGGCGTCGTCGTGCTCAACTCGCAGGAACCAGGCATCCAGGCGCGCGAGCTGCTCGACCTCGGCTTCGAGGACGTCTACCACCAGCCCGTCGTGCCCGAGCCGCCGTTCCCGCCCGGCGCCTGAGCCTCGACACGGCCAGGTGCGGGGGTGTACCGTTCCAGGTCCGCTAGATTGACTGGTCAGTCAGCCAAAGGAGACGCCGTGGATCTCGATGACACACCGGAGCAGGCCGCCTACCGCGCACAGGTACGCAGCTGGCTCGACGAGCACAAGGGCGAAGCCCCGGTTTTGCAGGGCCCCGGAGCGATCGAGGACGAGGATGAGATCGTCGCCGCGCGGCGCGTCTGGCAGGGCAAGCTCGCCGAGGCCGGGCTCGCGGGCGTCACGTGGCCGAAGGAGTACGGCGGCCAGGGGCTCGGTCCGATCGAGCAGGTCATCTGCAACCAGGAGATCGGGCGCGCCAAGGTGCCCGGCATCCTCGACGCGATCGGCGTCGGCATGCTCGGGCCCACGATCATCGCCCACGGCTCCGAGGAGCAGAAGTCGCGCTATCTCGGGCCGATGCTCCACGGCGACGAGGTCTGGTGTCAGATGTTCTCCGAGCCCGCCGCAGGCTCCGACCTCGCCGCCGTGCAAACGCGCGCACGCCAGCAGGACGACGGCACCTGGCGCCTTTCCGGGCAGAAGGTCTGGACCACCAACGCGCAGTTCGCCTCATACGGGCTGTTGCTCGCGCGCACCGACCCCGACGTGCCCAAGCACAAGGGCCTGACGATGTTCGTCGTGCCGATGGACGCCGACGGCGTCACCGTGCGCGGCCTGCGCCAGATTTCCGGCGAGGCCGAGTTCAACGAGGTCTTCTTCGACGACGTCACGCTCGAGGAGGGGGCGGTCGTTGGCGGCGTCGGCAACGGCTGGGGCACCGGCCTGACCACGCTGATGTTCGAGCGCGTCACCATCGGTCTCGGCAGCGAGGGCATGGGCTACAACTCGACCCGGTTCGCCGCCGCAATCGGCGCCGATCATCACGCACGCCGCGATCCCGAGGTCCGGCACCGTCTCGGCGAGATCGCAAGCGAACTGCTCGCCGTCAGGTTCACCGGCTACCGCACGCTAACCGCGCTGCAGAAAGGCCAGATCCCCGGCCCCGAGGCTGGACTCGCGAAGGTCACCATCGTCAGTGGCGCGATCAAGGCAGGCGATCTGATCGCCGACGTGATCGGCCCCGACGCGCTGGCGGAGGACAGCGAGTGGGCGTACATGATCTCGTTCCTGCCAGGCCTCAAGTCCGCCGGCGGCACCGAAGAGATCCTCAAGAACACCGTCGGCGAGCGCGTCCTCGGGCTACCTCCCGAGCCCCGTCTGGACAAGGGCATCCCCTTCTCGGAGCTGCGCTCCAAGGAAGGAGCGGCGGTATGAACCTCGCGCTTTCAGACGAGCAGGTGTTCCTGCGCGAGGCCGCCCGCGGCGCGCTCTCGCGCTTCAAGACGCTGCACGCCGCGCGCGAGGCGCTCGACGGCAACGAGGACGCCCTGCCCGACCTGTGGCCCACCGCCAGAGAGGCCGGCTGGCCCGGCCTGCTGATCGACGAAGCCAGCGGCGGCGCCGGCCTCGACGCCTTCGACGCGATGCTCGTGCTCGGAGAGTGCGGGCGGGTGCTCGCCGGCATTCCCCTGCTCGGCCACCTACCCGCGACCGCCATCCTCGGCGACGCCGCCAACGCAGCCGAGCTCCTGGGTGACCTCGCCACCGGTGAGCGGCGAGCCGCCTACCTACCCGCGCAGCCGCCCAGCGAGCTCGAAGAGCGCTGGAGCGCGGACCCCGCAAGCGGAGCGGCGCGCGTGCCGCTGGCGAGCGCCGGCGCACCAGGCGAGGATGGGCGAACTTCGGTTACGGGCAAGTTCGCGTTCGTGCCCGACGCCCCCGGCGCCGACATGCTCGTGGGTGTCGCGCTGCGCGATACCCAGGAGGGCACAGGCGGAAAGCCGGTCGGTGTCGCCATCGCCGCCGACGCGCCCGGCGTGTCGGTCGAGCCCGTCCGCCGCTACGACGCCACCCGCTCGCTCGCGCACGTCACGCTCGAGAACGCCCCCGCGTTGGTGCTCGACGCGCCTGAAGAGTCGCTCGTCGGCGCCTGGTACCTCGCGCAGGCGCTGATCGCCGCCGAGTCGCTCGGCAGCGTCGAAACCGCGCTCGATGTGTCCGTCGCCTACGCCAAGGAGCGCTTCACCTTCGGTCGCGCGATCGGCTCCTACCAGGCCGTCAAGCACGCGCTCACCGAGGTGCTGCGCCAACTCGAGAACGGGCGCTCGCTGCTCTACTACGCCGGCTGGGCGCGCAACGGCGCCCCCGGCGAGTTCGCGCTCGCCGCCAGCGCCGCACGCTCCGTCGGCAGCCGCGCGCTCGACGAGGCCGCCCGCACGATGATCTCCGTGCACGGCGGCATCGGCGCCACCTGGGAGCACGACGCGCCGCTGTACTTCCGCCGCGCGCAGCTTTCGCGGCGGCTACTCGGCGGCACCGGCCAGGCGACCGACCGCGTCGCCGGCGAGCTCCTCGCGCAGGCCGCCTGAGCTAGCCCGACGCGCGACGCTCTGCAGCCTGCGCCCTGGGCTTGCGGCGCGCTTCAACCGGTCGGGCCTCGGCCGCTTCCAGCGCGGCGAGGACCGGCGCCCCGTAGGCCGCGTAGACCGCATGCACCATCCCGGCTTCGACGCCGCAATTGATGCAGAAGCCGTGCTGAGACCAGCCGATCGCCCGCGCGAGCACCTCGTCCGCGTAGGTGACGCCGGTGGCGTCGTGACCGTAGTAGTCGTACGCGGCGTCCCACGCCGATTCGTCCAGTGCGTATTCGGCGCCGTCCGCCGACAGCAGGTGCGCGGCGGCCATGATCGAGTCGAAGTCGTCGTAGATCGAGGGGTGCGTGCTCGTCATGTGGTTGTACCGCGAGGGACGTTTGGCGTACTGATAGGAGTCGCTCACCAGGTCCCACGTCGTGACGCGCCCGTCGGTGACGTTGAACTGCATCGGGCCGCCGCAGCAGTGCGCGAAGTTCAGGCCGTGATAGACGCCCGGCGCCGTCGAGAACGCGCTCTCCTGCCTGTGGATCGAGGCGAGCAGCAGCCAGTTGACGCCGAATGTGCTCTGGGCGGTCGCATAGATCGGATAGAAGCCTTCCATCCAACGTTTCGAGATGTGGATGTGCGGGACGTCGAGCACGCCTTTCGCGGCGAGGCGCTGCTGTGCCGACGACGGGCGCGCGACGATCGGCGCGCTGACGGCGCCGTCGGGGTCCGCCGCGGCGGTGGACCTCGGCGGCGTCGGTGTGGCCGCCGACACGAGCACGGGCGCAGGAGCGACGCTGCTCGTGCCCCCGACCACGCCAGTCAGGACCACCACCAGCACCGTCAGCCCGAGCACCGCGATCGCGCAGGCGAGCAGCCACGCGCGCCGTTCCGACGGCGGCGCCGGCGGAGCGGCGAATCCATGCCCGGGCACAGCCCCTCATCCTAGCCAGGCGCCGCGCCGATTATGCAGGTGCCGGGTTAGCACTCACATGCGCACGCCAACGTTCTGCCTATCCACATTCGCGGCCGCCGTCTGCCTCGCCGCTGGACTCGCGACGCCGGCGCTGGGATCGCCTGCCGCGAAGGCGGCCGCGCCGGCCCCCGCGCTGGGCGCCTCGCAACAGCACTACCTCGCCCTGGCACAGGCCGGCGTCGCGCAGGCCAGGCGGTACTGGTGGGACCCGAGGCTCGGCTGGTATGAGTCGCGCCTGGACGACCACGAACGCTATCCGCTGGCAACCATCTGGGACAGCGTGCCGCTGTTCGAGGCGCTCGACGCGATCGCGATCGCGCAGCCGAATGCCGCCGACCGGCACGCCGTCGCGAGCTTCGCCGCGGGAGCCGAGCGTTACCTCAATCGCGGCCTGCACCCGGTTCCGGGCTACTCCCCTTACCCCGGCGACCGTGAAGCCAACACGGAGACGTGGTTCGACGACAACGGCTGGTGGGGCGTGGCATTCGTGAACGCCTACCGCGCGACCGGAGCCAGCCGTTATCTGACCGACGCCGAACGCGCGCTGCACTACATCGCCGCCGCAGGCTGGGCTCGCGGCGCAGGGGGCATCTGGTGGAACACCGAGCACCCATTCAAGTCAGGTCCCGCGCTCGCCGCCGACAGCCTGCTCGCGACGCTCCTATACCAGAGCGACCACTCCGCGTTCGCGCTCGCGCAAGCGCGGAGGTTCATCTCGTGGGCCAACACGGACGGCTTCAGCAGCGCCGAAGACCTGTACGTGGACAGCAGCGTCAGCGCAACGCCTGTCGACTACGTCGAGGCGCCGTTGATCTATGCGCAGGCGCTGCTGTGCCATCTGACGGGCGCGAGCTCGGAATGCGCTCGCGCCAAAGAACTGCAGCCGGCGGCGCTCGCGCGCTTTGGCTACCTGCTCGACTTCTCACCTCAATACGACGCCATCTACCTGCAGTGGATGCTCGCGCTGTACGCGCTCGAAGGCGACAGCACGCTGTACCACCTCGCGGCCGACAACGCTCGCGACGCGCAGACGCGCGCCGCCAACGGCCAGGGCCTCTACCTGCTCTCCTGGAACGGCGGAACGCTGCCCGCCTTCGATGCCCAGCCGGGCATGCTGCAGACGCAGGCCGCCACCACCAGCGTGTTCGCGTGGCTGGCGGTCTACCAGCCTCCGGCGTGAGCGATGCTCACACGCCGAGCACGCGCCTGACGACTTTGTCGAACACCAGGTCCGGCAGCAGGCGCCTGGCGAGCAGCATCACCTTGGCGTCCGTGCCGACGACGTAGCGGGCGTTCATGCGCGGCGATGTGAGCGCGCGCTCGATCGTCGCAGCGACCCGCTCGGCGGGAACGCCGCGGCGCGCGGTGTCTGCCATCACCTTTTCCATCGCCGCGGGAACGTGGCCGTAGGCCTGCTGCAGATCGTCCGGGATGCTCACACGCTCGGCCTCGACGCGGCCCTTCTCCCAGATCGGCGTCGCCACCGAGCCCGGCTCGACGAGCGCGACCTGGACGCCCGAGTTGTGCAGCTCGACGCGCAGCGCGTCCCCGAAGGCCTCTATCGCGTGCTTGGACGCGGCGTACGGGGCGGTGAACGCCATCGAGACGCGCCCACCGATCGAGGAAACGAACACAATGCGCCCGCCGGCGCGGCGCAGCGCCGGCAGCAGCGCCTGCGTGACGGCGATCTGTGCGAACACGTTGACCTCGAACTGCTGACGCATGTCCTCGGCCGAGATCAGCTCGAGCGGACCGCCGATGCCGATGCCGGCGTTGTTGACCAGCGCGTCGAGTCCGCTGTGCGCGGAGGCGGCGCCTTTGGCCTCCACGTCGACGCGCTCGCGCGCCGCAGTCACCTGGGCGGGATCCGTCACGTCGAGGCTCAGCGGCAGCATCCGCCCGTTCGCACCCGGGCGTGCCGACGCGTCTGCCGCCGCCACCAGGCTCTCGCCCGCCGCAGGATCGCGCACGCCCGCGAGCACCGTCCAGCCGCCGCCGACGAGCCGCAGCGCCGTCGCGCGCCCGATGCCCGTGGATGCCCCCGTGATCAATGCCAGCGGCATCGTCCTGCGACCCTACCTGACCCTGCGCGGGTGAGCAGGCTCACGGCGCGATTAGCCGGCGCTTAGGATGGCCGATGATGGTTCAGCCCGTGAAAATGCTCGCGCTTGCAGGGAACTCGTCGCGCGCACGCGCGCCGATCGCGGTCACATCGCTCGCCGTCCTCGCCGTCGCTGCGGCACTCGCTGGCTGTGGAACGACGCACACCGGCGCGCCGGCGGCGGGGGTCGCCGATCTGCAGCCGCGGAGCTCGAGCGAACCGAAAAGCTGCTCCGCTGCGGTGCTCGCCACCCGCGCCAGCGTGCTCGAACGTGTCTATCGCGAGGGTGTCCACAGCGAACGCGTCGGCAGCGCCGAGTCCTTCATCGAGCATTCGCAGACGCTGCGCAAAGCCGTCGAAGGGGGAGACCAGGCCGCCGCGCGCGCCGCCGCCCGAGCGCTCGTGGCGACCGGGCACCTGACCGATGTGAGCGTCACGCGCGGCGGGCAGCCGTTCGTCGCCGTGGGCTCTCCCGCGGTGGCTCCGATACATGGAACGCTGACGGGCGCGCACGGAACCCCGATCGCCAGCTACCTCACGAGCGTCTGGTCAGATTCCGGCTTCCTTGCCGAGTCGCGGGGCATCAGCCAGGGGGTCATCGCATTGCGCACCGCTGGCGGAACTAGCTCCGGCGGCTCGCCGTCGCTCGGCGCGGGCACGCTGCCGAGTGAAGGCACGTTGACACTGCAAGGCCTCCCCTACAGCTACACCTCGTTCCCGGCGGAAGCGTATCCGTCGGGTGCGCTGCGGGTGTATCTGCTGATCCCGACGAGCGCGACGGCGGCGCTCTGCGGGCACACCGTGCAGGACACCACGGTCAACACGCTGCGCCGCATCGCCCAACGAATCTACACCGACGAGATCGCCGGGGGCAGCACCCGCGAGCAGCTGCGGCGCGTGCAGAGCGACCGGGCGCTGCTGGAAGCGGTCGCCCGTCGTGAACCTGCAGCCACCGAACGCGCCATCCACGCCCTGCTCAACCACCACATCGTGCGGCTGCGGGCCAGCAGCGGCGGCCAGCTGCTCGCCGACGTAGGCGGCCCCTACGTCCTCGCCCCCGTCAGCGCGCCGCTACGGCTGGGCGGTCGCACGATCGGAAGCGTCGTGCTCTCGATCCAGGATGACGAAGGCTACCTGCGCCTGACCAGGCGCCTGGCTGGGCTCGCCGTGTTGATGTACATGAACCTCAGCTCGGGACCCCAGCAGCTCGTCAAGGACAGCCTCGGACCGATGCCCGGCCCGGCGCTCGCAAGCGTGCCCGCCAGCGGCACCTACCGGTACCGGGGGCGCAGCTTCCGCGTCTTCACGATCCACGCCACGGCGTTCCCGTCGGGCCCGTTGACGATCCGCGTGCTGGTCCCGATTCCCTACCGCTAGCGCGCGACTTAGAACACTAGGCCGGCGCGAGGGCCGACTGCTTCTCCCGCAGCGACCGCATGAGCTGATCGAAGGACTCGGCGAATTTTTCGACTCCCTCACGCTCGAGCGTGTCGGTGACATCGTCGTAGTCGACACCCGCCTGCGCGAGCTGCTCGAGCACCGCCTTTGCCTCGTCCAGTCCGCTTTGCAGCCGCGGCTGCGGGTCGCCGTGATCCTGGTATGCCTTGATCGTCTCCTCGGGCATCGTGTTGACGGTGTCCGGTCCAATCAGCTCCTCTACATACATGACGTCGGGGTAGGCCGGGTTCTTGACCGACGTGGAAGCCCACAGCACCCGCTGGGGCGTGGCGCCCTTGCCCACCAGGAACTCCCAGCGCGGCCCGCTGAACGCCTCGAGGTAGTGCGCGTACGCGAGCTTCGCGTTGGCGATCGCGAGCTTGCCGTACAGCCCCTTCGGGGCGGGCTGGGCGGGATTCAATTCTTCAAGGCGCCTGTCTGTCTCGGTGTCGATGCGCGAGACAAAGAAGCTCGCCACCGACGCGACCCTGCGAGGGTCGCCGCCCTCGGCCACGAGCCGCTCGATGCCGCGGATGTAGGACTCGGCGACCTCGGCGTAGCGGCGTAGCGAGAAGATCAGGGTGACGTTGATCGAGCGGCCCTTGGAGATGACGTCCTCGATCGCCGCCAGCCCCGGCTTGGTCGCGGGGATCTTCACCATCAGGTTGGGGCGGTCGACGCTTTCGTGGATGCGCATCGCCTCACGGAAGGTCGTAAGCGTGTCGTAGGCGAGCCGCGGATCGACCTCGAGGGAGACGTACCCGTCGCGGTGGCCGCCGCCCTCCCAAACCGGGCGGAAGAGATCGCATGCGTCGCGGATGTCCTGTTCGGCCAGCGCCCAAAAGGTCTCCTCGACGGACGCGGCCTTGGCCGCGAGCTCGTGGATCTGCTCGTCGTAGGCATCCCCCGCGGTCATCGCCTTCTCGAAGATCGTCGGGTTCGAAGTCGCCCCGACGACCGAGTCGTTGTCGATCAGCTCCTGCAGGTGCCCGCCGCGGATCGATTCTCGCGATAGGAAGTCGACCCACACGCTCTGAGCGAGAGCTGACAGGCGCTCGAGGGGCGTAGGTGTGTGGGAGGGCATCGGGTCTCCTTGTCGGTAGCCGTCAGTGTTTCGATTCAAGCAGAGCGCTCGCCCGCGCGAGGATGTTCTCGGGTGTGAACCCCAACTTCTCGAGGACGGTAGCCCCCGGCGCGGATGCGCCGAAGCGGTCGAGGCCGAGGACCTCGCCATCGAGCCCCACCCACTTCCACCAGCTGATCGTCGCCCCCGGCTCCACCGCCAGGCGAGCTCTGACCGAGGGCGGCAGCACCTCGTCGCGGTAGGCCTCGGTCTGTGCTTCGAACAGCTCCACGCACGGCATCGACACGACGCGCACAGCTCGCCCCTGCTGCGCCAGGGCGCGCCCCGCCTCGAGCGTCGGCGCCACCTCCGAGCCGGTGGCGATCAGCACGACCTCAGGGACCGCGTCGGGGCCCGTGGCGCCCGCGGTCGCGGCTGAGTCCCACAGCACGTAGCCGCCGCGCTCGAGCCCGCGTGCGGAGGCGACCTCGCTGCGGTCGAGCACCGGCACGTTCTGCCGCGTGAGCAGCAGCGCCACCGGTCCGTCCTCGCGTTCGAGCGCCACCTGCCAGGCGACGGTCGTCTCGTTCGGGTCGCCTGGGCGGATCACCCACAGGTGTGGGATCGCGCGCAGCGCCGCGTAGTGCTCGACCGGCTGGTGTGTCGGGCCGTCCTCCCCGAGGCCGATCGAGTCGTGCGTCCACACCCACACCACCGGCAGACTCATCACCGCGGCCAGGCGCACCGCGCCGCGCATGTAGTCGGAGAACGTCAGGAACGTCGAGCCGTACGGCTTGACGATCCCCCCGTGCGCGCAGGCGCCGTTGACGATCGCGCCCATCGCGTGCTCGCGGATGCCAAACGGCACGTTGCGCCCGGCGTGCACGTTCGCGAACTCGCCGGCGCCGTCGAACACGGTCTTGGTCGACTCCACCAGGTCGGCCGCGCCGCCGATCATCGTCGGTGCGAACTCGCCGAACGCGGCCATCGCCTTCTGGCCGGCCACGCGCGTGGCAAGTTCGGTGCCGGCCTCGAACTCGGGCAGCGAGTCGCGCCAGCCCTCGCGCATACGCCCCGACCAGGCCAGATCCCAGTCCGCCGCCATCTCGGGGAAGTCCTCGCGCCATTGCTGGAAGCGCGCCGTCCAGGCTCCCTCCGCGGCCGCGCCCCGCTCGCGCAGCGACATGTGCTCGTAGACGCGTCCGTCGACCCAGAACGAGCGATCGGGATCGAAGCCCATCACTTCCTTGGTAGCTCGCACCTCGGCCTCGCCGAGCGGCGCGCCGTGCGCCTTGGCCGTGTCGACCGCGTGCGGCGCGGGGTAGGCGATGTGTGAGCGGATCGCGATGAACGACGGCCGCTCGAGTTCATCGCGAGCGGCGCGCAAGGCCGCCTCGAGCGCGTCGAGATCCTCGGAGTCCTCCACGCGCTGTACGTGCCAGCCCTCTGCCTGCATCCGCCGCGGGTGGCTCTCCTCATCGAAGGACAGCGCCGTCGTGCCGTCGATCGTGATGTGGTTGTCGTCGTAGCAGACGATCAGCTTGCCAAGACGGAAGTTCCCAGCGATCGACGCGGCTTCCTGGCTCAGGCCCTCCATCATGTCGCCGTCCGAGCAGATGGCGTACACGCGGTGATCGACGACCTCGCGCCCGGGGCGGTTGAAGCGGTCCGCCAGGAAGCGCTCGGCGATCGCCATGCCGACTGCGTTGGCGACGCCCTGCCCCAGCGGCCCCGTAGTGATCTCGATGCCCGGCGTGTCGCCGCGCTCGGGGTGCCCCGGTGTGCGCGAGCCCCACTGGCGGAACTGCTGCAGGTCCTCGAGGCCGAGGTCGTAGCCCGCGAGATGCAGCAGCGAGTACTGCAGCACGCAGGCGTGCCCGGCACTGAGAACGAAGCGGTCGCGGTCCGGCCACTGCGGGTCGCCAGGGTTGGCGTGCAGGAAGCGCTGGAAGATCGTGTAGCCGAGCGGCGCCAGCGCCATGGCTGTACCGGGATGCCCGGCGTTTGCCTTCTGCACCGCATCCATCGACAGCGCGCGGATCGTGTCAATCGACAGCGTGCGCAGCTCGGGGTCCTCGTGGGCGGAGGAGCCGGCGCGCAAGGTTGTCTCGCTTGACGTCGCCATTGCAGTCGATCCTACCCCGATCTGGACCGATAGAGTCACACGATCGTGTCCGAGCAATTTTGCGACGTCGGGCGAGGGATCACCCTCTGCTATGAGACCTTCGGCGAGGCGTCGGATCCGACCGCACTGCTGATCATGGGGCTCGGCACGCAGATGGTCGCGTGGCCCGAGGATTTCTGCAACGAGCTCGCCGGCCGCGGCCTGTACGTGGTGCGCTTTGACAACCGCGACATCGGGCGCTCGACCCACGTCAGCGGGCGCCCGCCGAGCATCGGCGAGCTGCTGCGGCGCTCCGGCCGCGCCGCTCGGTACACGCTCGCCGACATGGCCGACGACAGCGCCGGGCTCCTGAGCGCGCTCGAGCTCGCGCCCGCGCACGTCATCGGCGCCTCGATGGGCGGCATGATCGCCCAGACGCTCGCGGCGCGCCACCCGCAGGCCGTGCGCTCGCTCGTCTCGATCATGTCCAACACCGGCAGCCGGCGCAGCGGGCAGCCCTCGCTGCGCGTCTATCCGATCTTCCTACGCCATCCACCCAGCGGCCGCGAGGCGTCGATCGCCCACACGGCGCGCCTGTTCGCGGTGATCGGCTCCTCCGGTCTGCCGCGCGACGACGCGGACATCCGCGTGATCGCGGAGACGAGCTACGACCGCGACCACGACCCGGAGGGCTCCGGGCGTCAGCTCGCAGCGATCATCGCGTCGGGCAACCGCACCGCTGAGGTGGCTCGCATCACCGCTCCGACGCTCGTGATCCACGGCACCGCCGACCCGCTCGTGGCGCCCTCGGGCGGGCGGGCGACTGCGCGGGCGATCCCCGGTGCCGAGCTGATGATGATCGAGGGCATGGGCCACGACCTGCCACGCGCCGCCTGGCCGCAGATCATCGACGGGATCGCGGCCCACACCTCGCGCGCCGACGGGGCCGCGCACGACAGTGAACCTGCCCCTACCGACCCGTCCCCCGTGGCGGGCCGGTAGGTAGGGACAGGCACCGCCCCGGCCCCTGCTGATCCCTCAGCTCCCCTGTGGTCGGCGGCTGCACGCGCGCAGGCCGAGCACCGAGTGCGTCCGTGCACTCGCGCACCAGCACCCCTGCGCCTGCACGCGAACCAGCCAGTGCAGATCGTGTCGACAATGCGACCGCCGGTACGGCCAGCGTCCGTGCAGTGCTCGAAGCATTCGGTGCTCGTGACAGGCGACCACTCGCATCTCCATCACAACCCTCCGTCCTGCGACTGGTCTCGCCTCATGCTTGACCGACATCCCATCGTCCAAATCCCTCCCATCGACCGGCGTGCGCATCTCCTTCCAGACATATAAATCAGGTTTTACGCAGGTTGTCAACTTTAGACTCGAGATTGACAACTGGACGCATAAACGACGGCATTCCAGTCGTACGTTTCGTCGTTGACAACGCGAGTAGGGGCCGGCTTCGTTTGCCAAGCGGCCTGCGAGAGAGTGCGCCCGGGGGTGTGTGGTTGCTGCTGATCGGCGACACATGTGTCAGGACATGGGAGACACCAACGTGATGGGGGTCTTCTGTGGAGATGGCGCGGTATCTGGTCGAGGCGCATGTGTTGGAGGGACGTCCGGTCGGTGAGCTTGCGGCTGCGCATGGCGTGCATCGCAGCTGGATCTACAAGCTCCTGGCCCGCTACCGAGAAGGCGGCGTCGAGGCGCTGGCGCCACGCTCGAGACGACCGCGATCATGCAAGCACGGGACACCTGAGAGAGTCGTGCAGGAGATCGTGGCGCTGCGCCACCAACTCGCGCAGGAAGGCCACGACTGCGGCGCAGCGACGATCGCCTACCACCTCGCCGAACGCATCAATGAGGTTCCTTCCAGGGCGACGATCTGGCGAATCCTCAAACGAGAGGGATTGATCGTCCCTCAACCACAGAAGCGACCCCGCTGCTCGCTGATCCGCTTCCAAGCAGACCTACCAAACGAGACCTGGCAGACCGACATCACGCACTGGCAGCTCGCCGACGGCGAGCACGCAGAGATCCTCAACTTCATCGACGACCACTCCCGCCTGTTCCTCGCCTCCGACGCCTACCCGACGACCAAAGCCCAAGACGTCGTCGACAGCTTCCACAAGGCAGCCAGCCTGCACGGCCTACCCGCATCGCTACTCAGCGACAACGGCGCGGTCTTCACCGCCAGCCCCCGCCACGGCAAGGTGCTGCTCCAGTCAGAGCTCCAACGGCTCGGGATCGCCTCCAAGAACTCAAGGCCCTACCACCCACAAACCTGCGGCAAGATCGAGCGCCTACACCAGACCCTGAAGCGCTACCTCGCCAAGCAGCCCGCCGCAGAGAACCTCCCAGAGCTACAGAGCCAGCTCGACACGTTCGTCCACTACTACAACGACATCCGCCCCCACAGAGCCCTCGACGGGCGCACACCGCTACAGGCCTACAGCACCCGCATCAAGGCCAAACCCACCAACGGCGCCTCCCACACACCAACCCACTTCAGGGTCCGCCAAGACAAGGTCGACGAAACCGGCAAGGTCAGCCTGCGCTACCACAGCAAGCTCTACAAAATCGGGCTAGGAAGAGCCCACAAAGGCCGCACGATCAAGCTCCTGATCGCCGACCAGCACATCCGCGTCATCGACCTCCAAGGACAGCTCATCCGCGAGCTCACACTCGACCCCACCCGCAACTACCAGCCCCTCACACCCGCCTAACCCGTCTACCATCACCCGAGACATCAGTCTCCGATGTCCTGCGACACAACAAGAGTGCGCCCGGAGGGAATCGAACCCTCGGCCTGCGGCTTGAAAGACCGCTGCTCTTTGGCTCCCCGAAGAGAACCGTTGACCACTGAGCTACGGGCGCGCGCTATGGATGTCTATCGGACGACGAGCACCATATTCTAAAGCAGCCCTCACGGGGCGCGTTCGACGATCGCGCCCGCCGGCAGCTGCGAGCGCGGGACGCCGATCCCCTCGCACAGCTTGATGCAGGGCACATACGTGGGGTGAAAGCCGAGCAGCTGAGGGATCGTGACGATCCGGTAGCCACGCGCCCGCAGCGTCGCGATGATCGCGGGGTAGGCGGCGAGCGTCTGCCCTCGCGGGCCGCCTCCGTCGTGGGAGATGATGATCGAGCCGGGCTGCATCTGGGCGAGAACGCGCTGCTCGATCGCGCGCACGCCAGGCTGTGTGTAGTCGGAGGGATCGACGTTCCACAGCACCGTCGCCAGCCCCAGCGAACGGGCGCTCTGTATGACGGACGCGTCGTAGTCGCCGTAGGGCGGGCGAAAGATGCACGGGGTGTAGCCCGTCAGTGCGCGGATCACCGCGATCGTCTTCTGCAGCTGCGCGCGCACACCGCCGCTCACGACCAGGTCGGGGTGCGTGAAGGTGTGGTCGCCGAGCACGTCTCCGTTTCGCAGCTCGCGCAGCAGCGTCTGGTGGTAGCTCGCGCTGACCTGCTCGCCGATCATGAAGAACGTCGCCTGGGCGTGAGCGCGTTCGAGCATCGTCACGAACGCCGAGGTGTCGGCGGCCGGGCCGTCGTCAAACCCGATCGCGAGCTCCCGCCGAGCCGGTCCGTGCGTATACGCCTGAGTGCCGTAGCTGCGGCAGCCGCTCACGCGGTACAGAACCTCGGGCTGCGCCGCAGGCGCGAGGCTGCGGCCCGCCGTCCGTTCGGGTCGGTCTCTGCCCGCGCCGGCGGCCCGACCGCCACCGCCGATTCCGGCGAGCGCGCCAGCGAGCAATGCCGCCAGCGCCGGGATCACGAGCGCAGCACGCAACCCGGTCCAAGATACAGCCCACACGCTGAGCCGAACAGCGAGCTACGGCGTGAGGACGATCTTCAGCGCTTCGCGGCGGTCGTACACGGCGTAGGCCTCGGGCGCCTCTTCGAGCTTCATGTGGCGCGTGACGAGCGCGGTGGGGTCGAGCACGCCCTCCGACAGCAGCGACAGCACGCGGTCCACGTGCCTGATCACGTTCGCCTGGCCGCCGCGGAGCGTCAGCGACTTCAGCCACAGCAACCCCATGTGGACATCGGTCCGCTCGGCGTACACGCCGACGCACTGGACGTTCCCGCACGCGCGCGTGAGGCGGATCGCGCTGTCGAGCACCTTCGCGTCGCCGACCGCGTCGATGCACACGTCCACGCCCCGGCCTTCGGTGATTCCGCGCACGAGCGCACGGACGTCCTGCTCGCCGAGGTGCACCGCCTCGGCGCCGAAGGACGCGGCCACGCTCAGGCGCTCGGGGACGGTGTCGACAGCGAACACGTGCGCCGCGCCGAGGGCCTTCGCAACCTGGACGGCGCACAGCCCCACCGGCCCGAGTCCGAGCACCGCGACGACGTCCCCGGCCTGGAAGCCGCTTTCGACGACAGCGTGAAAGCCGGTGCCCATCACGTCGCCCGCGAACAGCGCCACATCGCTGCCCATGCCCTCGGGCACGCGGCGCAGCACGAGGTTCGCATGCGGCACGAGCGCTTCATCTGCCTGCGTACCCTGCAGCGCGCCGAGCGCCGCGCCGTGCCCGAACGTGCGCGACTGCACGCAGCGGTGGTAGTCACCGCGCCGGCAGAAGAAGCACACACCGCACGCCGTCTGGAAGCAGCCGAGCACGCGATCGCCAACGGCCACCCGCGTGACCGCGTCCCCGGTCGCGAGGACCGTGCCGACGTACTCGTGGCCGATCGTGAAGCCCGGCTCGATCTGCACGCGGCCGTGGTAGATGTGCAGGTCCGAGCCACACACGCCGGTGGCCTCGATCCGCACGATCGCGTCTTCGGGATCGATCAGCTCGGGCGGGGGGCGCTCCTCGATGCTGACCACGCCGGGTTCCTGGAAGGTGACGGCTCGCATTGGCGGACGCCAGCCTACCGATATGGCTCGCGCACCTCGCGCAGCGTCCCGGTCTCGGGGTCGAAGACGAACCCGCGGATGTGCTCGCGCGCCGGTAGCTCAGGGCTGGCCCGCAGGCGCTCGAGGCTATTGCGCAGCGTGTCCTCGACGTCCTCGAACGCACCCAGCCGCCACGTAGGCAGTGCGCCGTCGGCTGCGAGCGCCTGGGCGAACTCGTCCTCGGAGGCTCCATGCAGGCCGCAGCCGTCGTGCATCACCACGACGATCTCGTCGGTCCCGAGCAGGCGCTGCGAGGCGCTCAGCGAGCGGATCGCGTCGTCGGTGACGAGGCCGCCCGCGTTGCGGATGATGTGTGCGTCGCCGCGCTTTAGGCCGAGCATCGGGAACAGGTCGATGCGCGTGTCCATGCACGCGAGCACAGCCACCTTGCGGCGCGGGCGCGGGCTGAGCCCCGGAGCCGCGAGCTCGTCCGCACGCGCC
Organism: uncultured Solirubrobacteraceae bacterium; assembly: GCA_963737025.1. Taxonomy (GTDB): domain Bacteria; phylum Actinomycetota; class Thermoleophilia; order Solirubrobacterales; family Solirubrobacteraceae; genus Palsa-744. The sequence continues at coordinate 527,385 of CAVTRA010000001.1, read as the reverse complement.
GCCGCAGCATGGAGCATCTCGTCGGCGTTCGGCATCAGCTGTGATCGTATGAGAGGGCGCCAGGACGGTGCGCCCGGAGCGGCGCTGCAGCCTATCCGGCGAGCCGCACGGGCGGCTTGCGACGAGCGCGCCGTGCCGGCGCCGGCGCCGGCACGAGCGCCAGCAGGCCGTCCATGCCGCGCTCGATGCCAGCTGTCAGCACGTCGATGTCGGGCGCGCCGTCGTAGTCCCCGGTGACGCCGAAGTAGAGGCCGCCGTCGTAGGAGAAGATCGCGACGACGATCCTGATCGAACCGACGACCGGGACGAACGGGTAGGACTGCAGCATGCGTCGCCCGAGCGTCTGCACCGGCTGCTGCGGGCCCGGCACGTTGGTCGTTGCCGTGTGCATGTTCAGACGCGGCGAGAGCGTCACCAGCCGGCTTCCGAGCGCGAGCAGCAGCGGCGGCGCGAAGCCCGACATGGATGTGAGGACGTCGCCGGCGACGGCCTGCTTGGACTCCTTGATCCCGTCCATCTCCGCGCGGATCCGCTCCAGGCGCCGGGCGGGCTCGGTGAGGCCGACGGGCAGTCCCGCGAAGACGGCCGAGACGCGGTTGTTGTACACGCCGCGCTCGCCCTTGCTGCGCACCGACACCGGCACCATCGTGCGGACCACACGGTCCTCGGGCACCTCCTCGCCACGAGACAGCAGCAGCTCGCGGAAGCCGTTGGTGATGAGCGTCAGCACGACGTCGTTGACCGTCCCGCCGAGCGCACTGCGAACGGTCTTGACGTCGGACAGGCGCGTCTGCGCCCAACTCCAGCGGCGGTGCGGTCCGATCGCACCCGTCAGCGAGGAAGCGGCGACGGGGCGCATGCTCGAGGACGCCGCCGCGGCCGCGCGCGCAGCCTCTAGGAGCGAGCGCAGCGTCTCGCGCGGCGCGGCAAGCACGCGGCGCAGCGTCTGCAGCTGCCCGTCCGGGCTGGCGCGGTAGGCGAGCGTGCGGGCGAACAGCTCGATGGCGGAGGGCTCCGGCGCAGGCGCCCACTCACGCGGCGCGGCACCGGCGGTGGTATCCGAGAACATCACCGACATCAGGTCGGTCGCGGCGACGCCGTCGACCATGCAGTGGTGCACCTTCGAGAGGAGCGCCCAGCGCCCGCCCTGCAGCCGCTCGACGACCCACAGCTCCCACAGCGGCTTGTCGCGGTCGAGATGCTGGGAAAAGACGCGGCTGGCCATCGCCCGCAGCTGCTGCTCGCTTCCCGGCGCCGGAATCGCCGTGTGACGGAGGTGGTAGTCGAGGCTGAAATGAGGATCGTCGATCCAGGCGGGCGAGCTGATCGCGAGCGCGACATTTCGAACCTTCTGTCGATATCGCGGCACGAGCTCGAGCTTGCCGGCGACCATCGCGCGCAGATCCTCAAACGGCGGCGGCGGTCCCTCAAAGATGCTGACGGCGCCGATGTGCATCGGCGTGGTGGCGTTCTCCACGTGCAAGAAGGACGAGTCGATCGGACTCATCCACTCCATGCGACCTCCCTGGCGCCATCGAGCACCTGCTCGAGAACCCGGTAGACCTGCGGGTGAACCGACATGCCGCAGTGGCTCGAGTCGACCTCGGCGAGCTCCGCGTGGGGGTCCAGGCAAGCGCGCCAGTCGACGATGCCGTCGCTGCGCGAGTAGACCGCGACGGCCTCGATGTCAGGCGAGAGCGGGGCGGCGAGATCCGCTTCGAATGCGGCGCAGCACGCGCCGTCCTTGCAACTGGTCGAGAACACACCCGGAACCCCGAGATCGCCCAGTCGCGCCACCAGCCGCACGGTGCGGAGCACGGGCTGCGAGACGGCCAAGCCGTCGCACACCGGCGAGCCCAGCATCACGAGCTCGGACACGAGCTCCGGGTGGCGCACCGCGAGTGCGCGCGCGAGTGCGCCGCCGCGGCTCTGGCCGATGAGCGAAACCCGGCCGCCGCGCTCGGCCGCGAAGCTCTCGAGCTGCGCCTCCAGGCGCCCGACGATCTCCTCGGCACAGTCGACGTTGACGCGCATGCCGCTCATCGCGACGCTGTGGCCGCGCCGCCGCAGCCAGTGGCGCATCACCCCCAGCGAGCGGTCGCCGGCCATGAAGCCTGGAATCAGCATCACCGGACCTGCATCCTCGCGTCGTCTCGGCGACCGTAGCCGCGCGTCGCTGAGCAGCCGGGCGAGCTCGCCGCCATAGCGCAGCTCTCCCCACACCGGCGCTTCCAGCGCCGCAGCCTCCCTCGCCTCCGCGAACATCGTTGGCATAGAGTACGCCCAATGGAGGTCGCCGAGCGGCATATCGTCGTCACGGGAGCCGCCGGCGGCATCGGCAGCGCGCTTGTGCGCAGCTTCGTCGAGGAGGGCGCACGGGCGGTTGTGGTCGCCGACCGCGACCTGCGGGGCGCGCAGGCGGTGGCCCGGGAGCTGGGGGCCACCGCGCTCGCGGTGGGGTTCGATGCGGGCGAGGAGAGTAGCGTGCGCGAGCTGATCACGATCGCCTCGGAGGCCAACGGCTCGATCGACATCTTCATCTCAAACGCCGGTATCGGTGGCATGGGCGGCGGCCCCGTGGAGGCCACCGACGAGGCCTGGGACGAAGCGTGGCGGGTGAACGTGATGGCGCACGTGTGGGCGTCGCGTGCGCTGCTTCCAGAGATGCTCGCGCGCGGCGAGGGCTATCTGATCAATACGGCCTCCGCCGCCGGCCTGCTCACGCAGGTCTCCTCCTTGATCTACAGCGTCACCAAGCACGCCGCCGTGTCGCTGGCTGAGTGGATGTCGATCGAATACCTCGACCAGGGCGTGCGCGTGTCGTGCATCTGCCCGCAGGGCGTGCGCACGCCGATGCTCGAACGCGGGATGCAGGAGGCAGCCGCGGCGGCAGCGCTCTCAGCAGGCGGGCTGATCGAGCCGGAGCAGGTCGCCGACGCGGTCGTTGCGGGGATCCGCGAGGAGCGCTTCCTGATCCTCCCGCACGAGAACGTCGCGGAGTTCATGGCGCGCAAGGGCACCGATCCGGAACGCTGGATGAAGGGCATGCGCCGGCTCGTGCGCGGCGCGCGCTCAGCCGCCGGCTAGCTCGGCTAGGCCGACGCCGGCTGGGGAACGACGCCGTTGCTCGACGCGATCGTGCCCGCCTCGGCCGTTGCATCTGGCGCAGCGAGCGCGCGCCCGTGGCGAATCAGGTCGGCCGCAAGCTCGGCGACCGCGATCGTCGGCGCGTTGGTGTTGCCGCGCGGGACCGTCGGCATCACCGACGCGTCCACCACCCGCAGACCCTCGAGGCCGTTGACGCGCAGCGCAGCGTCAACGACTGCGGCGTCGTCCTCGCCCATGCGGCAGGTGCCGACGGGGTGATAGACGGAGTAGGTGGTGCGCGCGATCAGATCGCGCAGCGCCTCGTCGCTGTCGTCGGAGGCGCCGATGCACGACTCGACGCAATAGGGCGCTAGCGCGGACTGCGCGCAGATCTCAAGCGTCAGGCGCATGCCGGCGATCATGCGCTGCATGTCGTCGCCGGCCGTGTAGAAGGAGTGGTGGACGATCGGCTTGGCGCTCGGGTCGTTGGAGGCCAGGAGCACGTTGCCGCGGCTGTGCGGCGTGAGCAGGCACGGCGAGACGAGCATGCCGTGGGCGTCGGGGTCGGTCATGCCCTCGTCGATGAGCTGGAGCGGCACGACGTGGAACTGGATGTCGGGCGCCGGGGCGTCCGGCGCGACCCGCGCGAAGCCGCCGGCCTCGGCGAAGTTCGACGCGAACGGGCCGGTCTGCGTGGCTTCGTACTCCTGCAGCGCCTCGGGCTCGAGCGAGCGCAGCAGGCTGACTTCCTCGGGCGTCGTCCACACCGCGTAGGCGCCCGCGTGGTCTGACAGGTTCTCGCCCACGGCCGGCTGATCGAGTAGCACCTCGATTTCACGCATCGCCAGGTGCTCGGCGGGACCGATCCCCGAGAGCATCAGCAGCTGCGGCGAGTTGTATGCGCCACCGCACAGGATCACCTCGCGCTCGGCACGCAGCTCCTGGAGCTGGCCGAGCTGACTCGCCTGCACCCCAACCGCGCGATTGCCCTCGAACAGCACGCGCTGCACGAGCATGTAGGGCATGACCGACAGGTTCGCCCGCTCGCTCACGGGGTGCAGGTAGGCGACGGCGGCGCTGGCGCGCGTGCCGCCGCGCTGGGTCACCTGGTAGAGACCCACGCCGTCCTGCTCCTCGCCGTTGAAGTCGTCGTTGCGCGCGAGACCGGCCTGCACGGCGGCCTCGACGAACGCGCTCGCCATCGGGTTACGCGAGCGCCCTTCGCTGACCGGCAGCGGGCCGCCGGCGCCGTGCCAGCGCGAGGCGCCGCGCTCGTTGTCCTCCGCCTTTAGGAAGTAGGGCATCAGATCCGCGGCGGCCCACCCGGGCACGCCCCATTCGTCGTAGTCGCGGCGGTTGCCGCGGATGTAGACCATGGCGTTGATCGAGGAGGAGCCGCCGAGCACCCTGCCGCGGGGCAGCGGTATGCGCCTGCTGTTGCATTCCGGCTCGGGCGCGGTGTAGTAGTCCCAGTCGACCTCCGTGCGCGGCAGCTGCAGATAGCCGAGCGGCACGTGGATGTTCTGGTTGACGTCCGGCGGCCCAGCCTCGAGCAGCAGCACCCGTACGTCGGGGTCCTCGCTCAACCGGTTGGCGAGCACGCAGCCCGCCGACCCCGCCCCCACGATCACGTAGTCGTACATATCCCGAGCTCCTCCTTCGCCGCTTGCCCTCTCCTTGGCGCCCACGATACTCCTCGCACTCGCCGGCCACGCCTGGCGAGCGCGCCCGTACAAGCGCGATGGACCTTCAGCCGCCGGCTACGGCCTTCGCGAGCTGACGCTCGGGCGGGATGCGGATCACGTCCCACGCCAGGCCAACGCGCGCCATGCCCGCGATCACCCAGCCCGATGGGTCGAGCTGCCACCAGCGCAGACCGTGGCGAGCGGAGGTGGGGAATGCGTGGTGGTTGTTGTGCCACGCCTCGCCGAGCGTCGGCAGCGCCAGCCACAGCACGTTGCGTGACTCATCCCCAGTGTCGAAGCTGCGCCGGCCGAAGAAGTGACACAGCGAGTTGATCGAGAAGGTCGCGTGGTGCAGGCAGAACATCCGCACAGCGCCGCCCCACAGCATCGCCGTCAGCCCTCCGACGATTGTCCCCGTCAACGCGACGCCCAGGCCAAACGGCACCGCCAGCCCGAGCGCCACCCACAGCAGGAACGTGCGATCGACGAAGCGCACGACCGGGTCGGCCAGCAGGTCCTTGGCGTAGCGCTGCTCGTCCGCCATTGCATCGCCGCTCAGGATCCAGCCGACGTGTGCGTGGAACAGCCCGCTGACGGCGCCGCGCCAGCCGCCCGGACGGTCGACGTGCGGGCTGTGCGGGTCGCCGGGAGCGTCGGAGAACTGGTGGTGCTTGCGGTGGTTGGCAACCCACTCGATCACCGGTCCCTCGACCGCCGCCGAGCCCAGCGCGGCGAACACGCCACGTAGCGCTGGACTCGTCTTGAAGCTGCGGTGCGTCAGCAGGCGGTGGAAGCCCACGGTGATACCCGCGCCGGTCAGCAGATAGGTGATCGACATGACGACCAGATCCGGCCAGCGCAGAGCGCCGCCCCAGGCGAGGTATGCGGCAAACCCCACGAGCGCCAGCGGCACGACCATCACCACGATGTTCGCGATGCGGTCGATCGTTTCGTCCTCGATCGCGGCGACGGGCAGCGCCGAGTGCTCGCTGACGGGCTCCCGCCCGCCGACGCTCACCTCCGCATCCGAGGCTACCTGGGTGCCTGCTTGGTCGAATGTCATCCGTACACCTGGCACCGACGATACTCCCAGCGCCCGGGGAAGCACGCCGGCGCCGATGCCGGGGAGCGCAGGCGGTGTAACGCTTCGACCGCTGGGCGGACTGAACGTTGCATGTCCACCCCAACTCCTAGGAGACTATGCAATGAAAGCGACAATTCGCCTCGGCGTCGCCGCGGTCGCAGCCACGGCTGCGCTCGGCGTGCTCGGCGCACCCGCGTTTGCGTTCGCGTTCCCGACCGGTGTCAACCACACGGTCTTCGTCCAGACGGACAACCTCAAAGGCAACCAGGTCGTCGCCTACGACCGTTCCCCAGAAGGCAAGCTCACCCAGGCAGCGGTCTACAACACAGGCGGACTCGGAGGGCAGCTCGAAGGCTCGGCCGTCGATCACCTCGCGTCACAGGGCTCGCTCGCCTACGACAGGCAGGATGGCCTCCTATATGCGGTCAACGCCGGCAGCAACACCGTCTCGGTGTTCGCGGTCTTCGGTGACAAGCTCGCGCTGCGCCAGGTGATCAGCTCGGGCGGCACCTTCCCCGTGAGCATCGCCGCGCACAACGGCATCGTCTACGTGCTCAACGGCCTGGCGGGCGGATCCGTGCAGGGGTTTGCCGTCGCGGGCGGACGCCTTGTCGCGATCCCGGGGTCCAATCGCGCGCTCGAACTCGGCTCGGAAAGCCCGCAGTTCACGCACTCGCCTGGGACGGTCGTGTTCTCGCCGGAAGGCACCCAGCTGATCGTCACGACCAAGGCCAGCGGTAACGACGTGGATGTGTTCAGCGTCGCGCCCGGTGGAACGCTGTCGACCGCCCCGGTCGTGAACTCGCTGCCGGGCACGGTCCCGTTCGCCGTGACGTTCGACCGGCAGGGACATCTGGTCCTGGCCGAGAGCGCGGGGGCCCTGGCGGTGTTCCAGCTGCGCGAAGACGGCAACATCGAGCAGCTCGACGTCGTCCCGTCTGAACAGATCGCCACGTGCTGGGTGGTCGAAGCGCGTGGGCACTTCTACACCTCGAACCCCGGAAGCGCTTCGCTGAGCGCGTTCGAATCGAGTCACGGCGGGCAGCTGCTGACGCTGCTCGGCGACACGAAAACGGATGGTGGCACGGTCGACGCCACGGCGACCAACTTCGGGCAGTTCCTCTACGTGCAGACCGGCGCGGAAGGCAACGTCGATGAGTTCTCCGTAGGGCCAAGGGGCGAACTCACGGAGATCGGCTCGGTCACGGTCCCCGGCGCCCAGGGCGGCGAGGGGATCGTCGCAGGCTAGGAAAGCCATGCCTTGCAGGTTGCGGCGCCCTATGGGGCGCCGTAGCCTGCAGCGCGGCGTATGAACGGCATGGACTGTGCTCCTGACCACGTATCCGACCTCCAGGCGTGCGCATGGGGTTGATCGCGGTGCTCGCCGTTGTCGGCCTTGGCCTGCCGCGGCGCCGCGGTCGATCGCCGCTTGCGGTGGACGAGGATGCCGAGCTCGTCGCCCGGCTGCGCGCCGGCGACGAGCAGGCGTTCGTGGCACTCGTCTCCCGTCACCACGCCGCGATGGTGCGCCTCGCCGGCTCCTATGTTGCCAGCCCGGCCGTCGCCGAGGAGGTCGTGCAGGACACCTGGATGGGCGTGCTACGCGGGATCGACGGTTTTGCCGGGCGTTCCTCGTTTCGCACGTGGCTGTTGCGGATCCTCGTCAACCGCGCCATGAGCACCGGCATGCGTGAGCGTCGAACAGTGGCCGTCGGCGACGCCGGGCCGGTCGTGGATCGGGCACGATTCGACGCGTCGGGGGCGTGGATGTCGCCGCCACAGCACTGGGTCGAGGACAGCGAGGACCGGCTCCTCGCGCAGGGCCTCTCGGACGAGATCCAGGCGGCTCTCGAGGCGCTGCCAGCGCGCCAGCGCGAGGTCGTGGTGCTGCGCGACGTCGACGGCCTCAGCGGCCACGAGGTCTGTGACGTGCTCGAGATCACGGAGGCCAATCAGCGGGTGCTGCTTCACCGCGGACGTAGTCAACTGCGTCAGGCGTTGGAAACCGCCTTGGGGAGCGCGTGAGCATGTTCTGGTCAAACAACGGGCTCGTATGCCAGGAGATGGTCGAGCTGATCACCGACTACCTCGATGGCGCGTTGCCGCGGTCACAGCGCCGGCGCTTCGAGTCGCACATCGCCGGCTGCGAGCATTGCACCGAGTACCTCGAGCAGATGCGCGTCACAATCAGGCTCACCGGGCAGCTGCGCGCGGAGGACCTCACGCCGGCGATGCGCGAGGAGTTCACAGACCTTTATCGCCGCTGGCGCTCGCAGATTGGCTGAGCCGTCAGGCGTCGCTCGAAGGCGCCCACACGTTGATGCCGCCGTCGACGGCGTAGCGATCTATCTCTGCAAGTTCCTCGGGCGTGAACTCGGCGTGCGCGAGCGCCGCCACGTTCTGCTCCAGCTGCGCGACGCTGCTCGCGCCGATCAGCGCGGAGCTGACGCGCGGGTCGCGCAGCGCCCACGCGATCGCGAGTTGAGCGAGCGACTGGCCGCGTCGCGTCGCGATCTCGTTCAACGCGCGCACGCGTGCGAGGTTCTCCTCGCTGAGCAGGTGTTCGTCGAACGCCTCGCCGCGCCGCACGCGCGAGTCCTCGGGAATGCCGTGCAGGTAGCGATCTGTGAGCAGGCCCTGGGCGAGCGGCGAGAAGACGATCGCGCCGACGCCATTGCTCTCGAGCACGTCGAGCAGCTCTCGCTCGATCCAGCGGTTGAACATCGAGTACGAGGGCTGGTGAATGAACAGTGGCGTTCCGAGGTCGTGCAGGATCTCGATCGCTTCGGCGGTGCGCTGCGGCGAGTACGAGCTGATGCCGACGTACAGCGCCTTGCCCTGGCGAACCGCCGTGTCGAGCGCGCCCATCGTCTCGCGTAGTGGCGTGCGCGGGTCGAAGCGGTGGGAGTAGAAGATGTCGACGTGATCCAGCCCCATGCGCCCGAGGCTCTGGTCGAGGCTCGCCAGCAGGTACTTGCGCGACCCCCACTCGCCATAGGGCCCCGGCCACTGGTCATAGCCGGCCTTGGTCGAGATGATCAGCTCGTCACGATATGGGCGGAAGTCTTCTTTGAAGATGCGGCCGAAGTTGGTCTCGGCGGCGCCGTAGGGCGGTCCGTAGTTGTTGGCGAGATCGAAGTGCGTGATGCCGAGGTCGAATGCACGGCGCAGGATCGCACGGCTGTTCTGCAGTGGACGATCGTCGCCGAAGTTCTGCCACAGCCCGAGCGAGATCGCAGGGAGCTGGATGCCGCTGGCGCCGACGCGGCGGTAGGGCATCCGCTCGTAGCGGGCCGTGTCGGCCAGATACAGGGGAACGGCGCGCCCTGGATCGAATGGCATCGGAGCGAGTATTGCACTGTGAGAGCATGGCCTCTGAGATGAGCTACGACAAGGGCCTGTACGAGGTCGGCGACGGCCTGTTCGCGTATCTGCAGCCGGACGGAAGCTGGGGCTGGAGCAACGCGGGCCTCGTGGTCGATGGCGAGAGCACGCTGCTCGTCGACACCCTGTACGACCTCGATTTGACAGGACAGATGCTGCAGGCAATGCGCCGGGCCGTGCCGGCGGCCGCGCACATCGACACGCTGGTCAATACCCACGCCAACGGCGATCACTGCTACGGCAACCAGCTCGTCGGCGGTGCGCGGATCGTCGCCTCAGAGCGAACCGCCGCGGAGATGACCGAGCTCCCGCCGGCGGCGATGGCGGCGCTGCTCGAGCAGGCGCCGGCGATGGGCGAGACCGGCGCGTTCTTCCTGGAGTGCTTCGGCGCGTTCGACTTCCGCGGCATCGAGCTGACACCCCCTCAGGAGACGTTTGCCGGCGAGCTCACGCTGCGCGTCGGCGACCGCGAGCTCCGGCTGATCGAGGTCGGTCCCGCCCACACGCGAGGGGACACGCTCGTGCTTGCACCCGCCGAGCGCGTGCTGTTCTCGGGCGACATCCTCTTCTCCGAGGCCCACCCGATCGCCTGGGCCGGTCCCGTGTCCAACTGGATCAGCGCGTGCGATCGGATCCTCGCGATGGACGTCGCTGTGATCGTACCGGGACATGGACCCCTGGCGAGCCTCGACGCGGTGCGCGAGCTGCGTGCGTACTTCGAATATCTCTACCAGCAGGCACGTGAGTGCCATGGTCGGGGGATGACCGCGCTGCAGGCCGCGCGCGCGATCTCGCTGCAGCGGTGGGCGGACTGGGGCGAGGGCGAGCGGCTGGTCGTCAACATCGCCAACATCTACAAGGAGCTGGCCGGCGATCGGGAGCCGATCAACCCGCTGTCGGCGTTCGAGCAGATGGCCGAGCTCGCGCGTTCGCGCTGAGCGAGATTGCACCGTTGCGATGATTGCCGCCATCGTCAAACACCCCTTACGGCTGGCGAGCGCGCTGACCACGATCGTCGCCGGCACCCTCGCGCTCGGGCCCTTCGCCAGCGTGGCCGCTGCCGGCGGCGCCGCTTTCATCCGCGTCAACCAGCTCGGCTACTCGCCCACAGCTCCCAAGCGCGCCTACCTGATGGCGCCCCGCGAAGAGACAGGTGAGACATTCACGGTGCGCTCAGCGGAAGGCGCGGTCGCGTTCAGCGGCACGGTCGGCGCGCCCGTGGGCTCGTGGAGCGCACGCTTCAAGCACGTGTACGCGCTCGACTTCGACGCCGTCGAGGTTCCCGGCACCTACACGATCTCACTCGAAGGCCGCTCGCGCGCGACCTCGCCGCCATTTGCGATCGCCACAGCGCAGGCGCTGTACGAAACGCCGCTCGCCAACGCGCTGTCCTTCTACCAGAACGAGCGCGACGGCCCGGAATTCATACCCTCATCGCTGCGAACGGCCCCCGCGCACCTCAACGACGAGAACGCCACGACCTACCTGACGCCGAAGGTCAACGCGGAAGGCGAATTCGAGGGCGAACTGACGAGCCTCGGCGAAACGATCGATGCCGCGGGCGGCTGGTGGGACGCCGGCGACTACCTGAAGTTCGTACAGACGACCAGCTACGCAGTCGACCTGCAGCTGATCGGAGTGGGCGATTTCCCAGCCGAGATGGGCACTTCGGCGCCACGCTCGAACTTCACCGAAGAGGCACGCTTCGGCGTGGAATGGCTGCTGCGGATGTGGAACGACGAGACACGCACGCTCTACTACCAGGTCGGCATCGGCGCCGGCAACGCCGACACGATCAGCGACCACGACATCTGGCGCCTACCCCAGCAAGACGACACCTACGGCGGCACGGACCCGCTGTACCGGTTCATTCGACACCGCCCCGTATTTCGCGCCGGAGCGCCGGGCTCGCCGGTCAGCCCCAACCTCGCGGGGCGCGACGCGGCCGCGTTCGCGCTGTGCTTCCAGGTCTTCGCCCACACCCGTCCCGAACTCGCTTCGCGCTGCCTGCTCGCCGGTGAGCACATCTTCGAACTGGCGAACACGCAGCCGCAGGGTGACCTGCTGACGGCGATCCCGTTCGGCTTCTACCCAGAGACCGAATGGCGCGACGACCTCGAGCTCGGGGCTAGTGAGCTCGCCATCGCGCTCGCCTCCGGCGGACAGCTGCCGAGCGGGTTGCCGCATACCCAGTCGCGCTACTACCTGGAACAGGCTGCGCAGTGGGCCAGCTCCTACATCACCCGCAACGGCGGCGAAGGCGAAGGGCTGAACCTGTACGACGTCAGCGGCCTTGCGCATTTCGAGCTCGTGCGCGCCATACGCCAGGCGGAAGACCCGGCCGGGCTGGCGGTCACCGAAGCACAGCTGATCGCAAACCTCGGCCAGGAGCTCGAAGCGGCGGTCGCACAGTCACAGCGCGACCCCTTCGGCTTCGGCTTTCCCTGGGACAGCCCGGACACGGCCTCCCACGGCGATGGGCTGTCGGTGATGGCATCCGAGTACGACGATCTCACCGGCCAGGAAACCTACCGCGCCTACGCTGCGCGCTGGCTGGGCAACGTGCTTGGGGCCAACGCATGGGGCTCCTCGTTCATCATCGGCGACGGCAGCACCTTCCCCGACTGCCCGCAGCATCAGGTCGCGAATCTCGTCGGTTCGCTGGACGGGTCGGCGCCCGTCCTCGCCGGCGCGGTCGTGGAGGGTCCGAGCAACGAAACGAGCAAGGGCCGGCTCCCGGGCATGCGCACGTGCCCGCCCGCGGGCGGCAAGGCGTTTGCGCACTTCGGCAACGCGGCCGTGTACGAGGACAACGTGCAGTCCTTCACCACTACCGAGCCCGCGATCGACCTGACCGCCTCATCGATGCTGGCGTTCTCGTGGCAGATCAGCCCCGCCCGCCCGCTCGGCGCCGAAGCCGTGCTCGCGGGCTCGCTCGCTTCGCCGTTCGCCGACGTGCCAGACCCGTAGCGGTCGCGACCGTCGCGCTCAGCCCCGCGAGAACGGGCGGTGGTGAGCCGCGCCGAGGCGATCGAGGACCGCCGTCAACACCGCCGTAACTTCCGCTGCGCTCACTTCATCGGCCGTCACGTCCTCGGCCGCCATCAGCTCAGCCGAGATGTCTGCGCTCGGCTCGTCGACCATCTGCGGCGCCGGGTCCGGGTCCGGCTCGCCGCCGGTCTCGAGGGCGCCCCCAGCCGTCGACGGTGCGATCGGCGTCGCCGACGAGGCGTCGACGCCGGTCTGGGCGGCGAAGGGATGTGTGGCCGCGAAGACCTCTGGCGCCAGAACCTGCCTGACCGCGGCGAACGCGTCGGGGCGTTCAGCGGGAGGCTCCGCCACAACCGTCGGCGCCGACTTGGGGGGGCGACGGAAGAGCCGCGCGAAAAAGCCGCGGCGTGGCTCGGGCTCCGACTCGGGCTCCAGCGTGGCCGCGGGTGGCGTCTCGGGCTCCGCCGCCGCGACTTCCGACTCGGCGGCCGTCTCCGGCTCCGCGGCCAGCTCCGGCTCCGGCTCCGGCTCCGCGGCCAGCTCGGCCTGACTCTTTCCCGTCTCAGCCTCTGGCTCAACTTCAGCTTCGGGCTCAGCCTCGGCCTCGACCTGGGACGCTGGAGCGGTCGCGGTTGGCTCGCGGGTGGCGGTGAGCGTCACCCGGGTTCCCCACCCGGACGGCTTGATCGAGACGACGCCCGTCGTGTGCTCGGCGGTCCACTCGACGACGCGTTCGGGCTCCGTGCGCACGATGCGAATCTCCCCGAGCTCGCCGAGATGACGGGCCAGAGCGGCTGGATCGCTCAGCTCCGCCCACAGCTCGGGCGGCGACTTGACCAGCGTGCGCTGCACCTCCGAAGAGATCATCGCTTCAGGATTCGAGCGAACGCGGGCTACTCCTTCCTGCGATCGAATGACCGATCCTCGCCATATGCTCGCCGCGTGCTCGATCGTGATCGGGAAGCTCGGCGGTCGGGTTGAAGACTCGGGCGCAGGTGCACGTGAACAAGCTGCGGGGCGGCTTCTACACTCCCGAGGCGCTGGTCGAGCTCTGCCTGCAGCGAGCATCGGGGCTCCTCGAAGGCACGGGCGCGATCCGGGTGCTGGAGCCAAGCGCAGGCGATGGGGCGTTCTTGCGCGGTCTGACCAGGACCGGCTGTGGTCTCGGCGAGCGGGTGTCCGAGGTGTGCGCAGTCGAGGTCGTGCCCGAGGAGGCGGCGAAGGCCGAGCAATCACTGCGGTCGCTCGGGGTGCCGGGGCGGGTGTTGCGCCGCTCGGTGCTGCAGTGGGCCGCCGACACCGACGAGTGGTTCGAGCTGGTGCTCGGCAACCCACCGTTCGTTCGCTACCAGTTCGTCACCGCAGCCGACAGGGCGAGGATCGCGCGCCTGGGCACGCGCCTCGGACTGACCTTCCGTGGCGTCGCAAATCTGTGGATCCCTGTGCTGCTGGGCGCGCTCGCGCGGCTGAAGCCAGACGGGGCACTGGCGGTGGTGTTGCCCACCGAGTGCTTCACCGGCTGTTCTGCGGCGAGCGTGCGCGAGTGGCTGTCAGGCGAGGTCGATCAGCTCACGCTCGATCTGTTCGCTCCCGGCTCCTTTCCCGACGTGCGACAGGAGGTCGCCGTGCTCAGCGGTCGGCGGGCGGCCTGCGAGGCCGCGCGGCATCGCAGCATGCGAATCTTCGAGCACAGGCGTGACGGCAGCCGCCGCAGCTGGTCCTACACGCCCAAGCCGGAGGACCGCAACTGGACGCCATCGCTGATCGAGCCCCGCCAGCTCGAGGCCGTCGACGCGGCCTGCGCGCTCGAGACGGTGACGCGACTGGACCGGGTCGCGCGGCTGGAAGTCAGCACCGTCACGGGAGCGAATAACTTCTTCTGCGTCGACGAGGAGACACGTGCCGAGCACGGCCTGCACCCCTGGACGAGGCCGCTCCTGGCGCGCGCTAGGCATGCTCCCGGATTGGTCGTCGAGGCCGGCGATCACGCGAGGGCGCGTGCGCGCGGCGCACGCGCGTGGCTACTCGATTTCGACGCGGACGCTCCCAATCCGCAGACGCGCCCAGGCGCGCGAGGCTATCTCGAGGCGGGCGCGCGGCACGGCCTCGCCGAGCGCTACAAGTGCCGCATCAGGCAGCCGTGGTATCGGGTGCCGTCGATCCGGCACGGATCGCTACTGCTGTCGAAGCGCTCGCACCTCTACCCCCGCCTGCTGATGAACACAGCGGCCGTGCACACCACTGACACGATCTATCGCGGCGACGTGCTTAGCCCGCGGCGACTGTCGGTGGCTGATCTGGTCGCCGGCTTTCACTGCTCGCTCACCCTGCTGATGGTCGAGCTCGAGGGCCGAAGCTTCGGCGGCGGGGTGCTGGAGCTCGTTCCCTCGGAGATATCGCGCCTGGCCGTCGTGCGCGGCGCGGGCCTCGGTCGGCATCTCGCCGATCTCGACAAGGTCGCGCGCGGCAGCGAGCCCGAGGATCTCGTGTGTGCCACCGACGCCCTGCTCGTGAACAGCGGCCTGCTGACGGGCGAGCTCAACGACGTGCTCCGCGATGGCCGCGAGACGCTGCTTGATCGTCGCCTCCAGCGCAATCTCATAGGCGCTGTCACTCGCATGAACGTGGGCGGCTGAGCTAAGCGGACAGCCGGCGCGCCTCGATTGCGTCGTCCGCGAACGGCAGCAGATCGACGACGCCCGCCTGCTCGAACGCGTGGTGCACGAATCGTGGCCCGGGAATCATCGAAAAGCCATAGCCCTGCCGCTGGCACAGGCCACAGCGAAACGAGATCACCGCGACGCCAACCGAGTCGATGTACGTGAGCTGACGGAGATCGAGCGTGATCGCCGTGACCCCTCTCGCAAACAGCTTCTCGAGCTCGACCTCAAGCGCGTGAGCCGAGCGACGCGTCAGCTCGCCGGTCAGAACCAGGGTATGCGCCCAGACGCCGGCGCCCTTGTCAGCCGAGCGGGGCTTGACAGCGCCGGGATGTGTTGTGGTGTTCGCATTGAGCGCGGTGTTGCGACTGGTGAGGTTCGGGGTTGCATCGCCCCCGGCTCTCCTACCGGTGCTCGCCGCCGACGTTGCTAGTTGACCTTCCATGAGATACAGCTCCTTCCGAGGAAGCTTCGGATTGATTCCCAGACGCGGGATCACGAGATCCGGCGCCGAATCGACGCGACGGGAGGAGCTAGCCCGGGCGCTCTGGAATCAGAACGAAAAAGGCGGTGCGCCACGGCTGGCATGAGAGCCGCAGGCGGCGTAGGGCGCGTGGGCCCGCGAGCAACAACAGGCCCGCGAGCGTGAAGAATCCCGACAGCGCGACTCCCGAGCCTCCCGCGGCCGAGCCGCCCACTGCGCCACTCGGTGCCGGCGCGGGCGCCGGGATGACCGGGTGGCTGCCACCTATCGAGTTGCCGTAGCCGTCGTTCGGCGGACCGGTCCTCGAGCCGGCCGGGGCGCGGAAGCCAGCCGTTGGCGCCGAGAGCGAGATTTCACCGCTGAGTTCGGCCCGACAGTTGCCGGTGACGCTCCCCGCCATTCCAGAGAGTTCGCAGCTCAACTCGGCTGCGCGCTGCGCGGGGCTCAAGTCGACGACGGCGATAGCGTCTGCGGCGGCAGTTGCGCCGGGACCGCTGGGCGGCCGCGGAGGGCGTCCGCCTGCGTCCACCGTGAGACCGCGGAGCAGAACGCTCGACGCTTCGACCGGCGCGGCGACGACGGGCGCGGCGTTCTGCTGGGGGCCGGCGGGCATCGAAGTCGGGCCGACAGCGATCTGTCCCATGCTCGGCGTCGCGGCCGACAGCGCGGCTTCGGCGGCCGTCGCGGCGATCGGTTCGGCATTCCCGGTGGGCGTTTCGGCAACCGCTTTCGGCGTCGGCGTGGGTTCCACAGGTTCGCTCGCCGGCGGCGCCGGCGCTTTGGCTTCAGCCGGGGGCTGCAGTTCTGGCGCAGGCGAGATCGGCGGAGCAGGTGGCTGTGTCTCTTCGGCCACGGGCGTCGAGGGTGGCGGTGTGACTTCCGCGACGGGGATGGGGTTCGTCACTTCGGCGCTGGGAGCTTCGGGCGTTGGCGCCGTCGTCGTCGATTCCGGCGTGGGTTCAGGCGTGGGGCTGCCTGCGGTCGTCGGCGGAGCCGCGGGTTCATCCGCCGTCGCAGCGGCGCTCGCACCGGCGGCGAGTGTGAGCAGCAATGCAACGGCGAGCAGCCCCGCACAGAGGAGACCTTTGGCGAGGGTCCTGGTCGAGAGGTTCTGGGTAGTGCCGAGCACGCTTCGTCCTTGTTTGCGCTTCCCGCAGCAGCCGATCATAAACCCCGCCCGGCCTCGGTGCGCGACGCTCGGAACCTAGTCAGGGCGACTGGGGGAGCTTGACCGAGCGGCGCCCGCCGGCTGGGGCGGACGGCGGCGGCACGACGGGTCCGATGTCGCCGTCGGGCGCTGCGTCCAGGTCGACGATCACGGGTGCGTGGTCGCTCGGTTTGCTCCCCTTGCGGGCCGCCCGGTCGACCCACGCCGCGCGGACCCTGTCGGCGACCGTGTCGCTCGCCAGCACGAGGTCGATCCGCATCCCGAGGTCCTGGTGGAACATGCCGGCGCGGTAGTCCCAGTAGGTGAAGACGCGCTCGGTCGGCCAGCGCTCGCGCACGACATCGCGCAGTCCAAGCCGCTCGAGCTCCGCAAGCGCCGCGCGCTCGGCCGGTGTGACGTGCGTGTGGCCCACGTATGCGGCCGGGTCGAACACGTCGATGTCGGCCGGCGCGATGTTCATGTCCCCACAGACGATCGTCTCTGGCGGGGCGGCGGCGAGCATCGTGGTCAGCGCCGCGAGCCACGCGAGCTTGTAGTCGTAATGCTCGGAGCCGGGCTCGCGGCCATTGGGGACGTACACGCAGTGCACGCGGATCCCGCCGCACGTCGCGGCGAGAGCGCGCGCCTCCGCGCGCCAGACGCCCCCCTCGAGCTCGACCCCCTTCGCCACATCCTCGAGCCCTACGCGAGACGCGATCGCGACGCCATTCCACTGAGGCTCGCCCTGTCGGGCGAACGCGTAGCCGCGGCTCGTGAGCTCATCGCCGAGCAGCTCATCGAACGCCTCGTCGGTGAGCTTGGTCTCCTGTAGGCAGACGATGTCCGGCCGGCGCTCCTCGAGCCACGGCAGCAGTCGCGGGACCCGCTGCTTGGCCGAGTTCACATTCCAGGTCGCAACCCGCACCGGGCCTACGCTAGCGGCGCTAGTGGATCACGCGACGGCCCCACGCGAACGAGCTTCCAAGCCAGCTCCCCGCGAGCGGCAGCACGTAGACACCCTGGCCGGACGAGTGGATCACCCAGTTGTCCCCCATGTAGATCCCCTCGTGCACGATGTTGCGCTCGGTGGCCTTGCTGTTGAAGTGAGCGGATCCGAAGAACAGCAGGTCGCCGGGCGCGAGCTGGTCGATTCCCAGTCGCTGCGACGCCGGGATCTCGCCGGCCTGTTCAGCCGCCGTGCGGCCGCGAATCGCCTGGCCCCACGGGAGCCCGGAGACCTTGAACACACGCCACACGAAGCCTGAGCAATCAAAGCCTCCGTGTTCGAGCCCGTCGGCGGTGGTGTCGGTAGTCCCACCCCACACGTAGGGGTAGCCGATGCGCGAGACCGCGATCTGCAGCGCCTGGATCTGCGCGGCAGTCAGCTGTGGAAGTTCGAAGGCCGACAGCGCTTCTCGCGCGGAGGAGATCGCCCACGTGCTCGTGTTCATCGCGGCGGCCAGCGACCATGCCGCCTCGGCGCGGGTGAGAGGATCGCGCGGGAACAGATCGAGTCGCTGCGCGCCGACAGGGTGCTCGTAGCGCAGTTCCAAGAAGCGCGCCACAACCTCGGAGCCGAAGTACGACGGGGGGCGCAGGCCGGCCGTCGCGGCGGTCGACTGCACGTGCGCCGCCGCAGCGCTCAGTCCGAGCTGTTCGACGAGCATCCGATCGAAGCCGACGACGGTGACCGGGCTCTGTGTGGCTTGGGCGACCGGTACCGCGCTCACAGCGGCTGCGGCGGGTTCCTCGCCGGAGCCCGGGGAAGCGGAGCCAGCCTGCTGGTTCGACTCGGCCTGGAGCCGCGCGGCGAGCGCCGCCATCGCGGCGTTGGCTTGCGGCGCCGACAGCTGCCCGGCGCCGTCGAAGGACCCGGCGCTCGCTTCCATCAGCCCCGCCGCGAGCACCTGGCGCTGCTGGGTCGTGTCCCAGCCGCCGCTCGCGGGCGCAGCGCTCGCCGTGGCCGGCGCCGGGAGCGTCGTGCAGGCCCCGCCGAGGAGCGCCGTCGCGAGGGCGCTGCGGAACAGCAAGCGGGCACAGGCCCGCGGGAGCAGACGGCGCGTCACCAGCTTCCTATCGGCGCGGCCAGCCCGTGGCGTTAGTGTTCGCACATGGCCAGCTTCGAGTTGTCGGGGAAGACCGCACTCGTCACAGGCGCGGCGCGTGGCATCGGCTTTGCGACGGCCCGCGCACTCGTAGCGCGGGGCGCATCGGTGCTCATCGCCGACCTCGACGCGGAGAAGGCCGCCGCGGCCGCAGCCGAAATCCACGACACGCGCGCTGCCGGGATCGCTGCCGACGTGGCGGACCGCGGTGCAATCCAGCGAGCGGTCGCGACCGCCGTCGAGCGCTTCGGGGCGCTCGACGTACTCGTGGCCAACGCCGGCATCGCCTCGCGCCCGGCGACGCTGCGAGCGATGGCACCCGAGACCGTCGAGCGGATTCTCGACACGAACCTGCTCGGCGTGTGGCGAAGCGTCGACGCCGCGCTCCCGGAGATCGTCGCTCGCAAAGGTCACATCGTCCTGATCTCCTCGATCTACGCCTTCGTCAACGGCGTCGGCACGATCCCCTACGCGATGAGCAAGGCCGGCGTCGAGCAGATGGGCCGCGCGCTGCGTGTAGAGCTCGTGCCCCACGGCGCGAGCGTCAGCGTCGCGTACTTCGGCTTCATCGACACGGAGATGGTCCACCGGGCGATCGACCAGGACCCGCTCGCGAGCGAGATGATGAGCACGTTCCCGCCACCGCTGCGCAAGCGCGTCTCACCCGAGGTGGCCGGGGCGGCGATCGTGGCCGGGATCGAGCACCGCAGCCCGCGCATCATCCGACCTCGGCGCTGGGCGGCCGTTTCGGTGCTCCGCGGGATCGTCAACCCACTCAGCGACATGCAGCTCGAACGTGACGCCCGCTCGCTGGCGCTTGTGCGTCAGCTCGATGACCGCGCCGGCGAGGACCAGCCGACGACCGCCTGACGCGTACGACGTGCCACGCCGGCGTCACGCTTCGGCGGCTGCTGGCACATTGAGGGTGATGGCCGACGCGGAGGAGTTCGATGGCTTCTATCGCCGTGAGAGCGAGGCGGTGCTCGTGTTCTTTGCGCGTCGGACGCTCGATCCGGAGACGGCAGTGGATCTGACTGCCGAGACGTTCGGCCACGCGTATCTCGGGTGGCGGGGACTGCGCGGCGACTCCTCCGAGGAGCGCCAGGCCTGGCTGTACACGATCGCGCGTCGGCGCCTGGCGCGTTACCTGCGCCGTGGCCGAGTCGAGCGGCGGGCGCTGCGGCGCCTCGGCATTCAGACGCCCGTGGCGCACGAGGACGACCTGGCGCTGATCGAGCAGCGCGCGGGCCTTGCCGAGCTGCGCGCTGCGCTGAGCTGCGAGCTCGTGCGCCTGAGCGCGCAGCAGCGGCGCGCGCTGGATCTGCGGATCGTTCAGGAGCGACCGTATGCAGAGGTAGCGAGCGTCCTCGGCATCTCGGAGCTCGCCGCACGCGCGCGCGTCTCGCGCGGCCTACGTGCGCTGGGCCGGGCGCTGGACGTGCAGCTCGCGGGGGAGCGACCATGAGCGAACAGCCGCTTTCCGTGCTCGAGGCGCTCGGCGGCGAGTTCCGGCGCCTTGGCGAGCCGCCGAGAGGACGCGGCGGCCTCACCCGGCGGACGGTGCTGCTGGCGCTTGCGCTGACGCTGCTGCTCGCTGGGGTCGCGGCGGCGGCGATCCTGATCACCGAGGGAAAGCCGCTGCCCGCCCCGAATGCGCAGGACCTGCAGTCGAGCGGCGTGCCGCTGCCCGCGACCGTGCGGCTCGCCGGACTCGACGCGCCCGACCCCAACCCGACCGAACCGCCGTGGGACATCCGCCTCTCGCGCACGCGCGCAGGCGAGACGTGCACCGCGGTCGGGCAGGTGCTGGGCGGTCAGTTCGGCATCGTTGGCCTTGACCACGTGTTCCGCGCGTTGCCGCTCGGTGGGGTTGACGCGTGCGGCGTGGACGCACCCAACGGGCCGGTGCTGGCGGGTGCGCGGGTGTTCGTCGGCACGAGCAGCGGCGAAGCGCGCACGGTCGTCAACGGCGTCGCCGGCGCCGGGGCACGGTCGGTGACCGTCTACGGGCCCGAAGGCCCGCGCGCTCTGCGCCTCGGGCCACAGGGAAGCTTCATCACCGTCTACCCCGGATACGTCGAAGAAGTGCGCCCGCACGTCGTCGTGGTGATGCGCGACGGCAGCAGCCACACCGTCGCCTTCGCG
Organism: uncultured Solirubrobacteraceae bacterium; assembly: GCA_963737025.1. Taxonomy (GTDB): domain Bacteria; phylum Actinomycetota; class Thermoleophilia; order Solirubrobacterales; family Solirubrobacteraceae; genus Palsa-744. The sequence goes on along the minus strand of CAVTRA010000001.1, from coordinate 506,613 downwards.
CAGTCCTCGGCATTCGAAGTCGCCGATCCCGACGGCAACTCGCCGTGGGAAATCAGCGGCGGAGCGGACACTGGACCGGGCGCCTACCCGGATGAGAACTGCGCGCAGGCCGTGCAGGAGCTCGGCCGCAGCAATCCGAGCCGGTTCAACTCGCCGATGACACCGGAAGTGTGCGGGCGCCTCGGCACGCAGCCCCTGTTCGTGCTGATGCGTCGCTTCGTCCCGGAATCGGGCCAGCACGCCGGCACTCCCTGGGGAAACAACCAGGCGCGTACGCTCGTCTACGGTGCGGCGGCGCGGCGGGTGCTCTCGCTGACGCTGACCGGCGCCGGCGCGCCGCGACAGCTAGCGATCGACCCGCACGGCGGGGTGTTCCTCGCGGTGCTCGACGGGCATGTCGATCCCCGCTCGCTGACATTGACCGCGCGCCTGCGCGATGGGGGCTCGGTCTCCTACCGGCGCTCGACCAACTTGCTCGAATCCCCGTTCACGACGGTCGAAAGCGCAGGCACGCACAGGAACGGGACCAGCCGACCGCTACGCGAACCGCCGGTTCCCGCCTACCGCAATCCGTTTCCCGCGCGCCTCCTCGCGCCCCCGTCGATAGACATCCCGGTGGCGAGTACCGTCCGCGAGACGCTACGCGCCAAGGATCCCGCCGGGGGGCCGGAATGGGCGCTGCGCAGCTGGCAGGGGCTGCCCAATCCGCGTGCAAACTTCGGCGCCGGCGATCAGCCGAAGCGGTTGATCTGCCTACAGGTTGGGGCGGTCGAGAACCACCGGCTCGTCGAGCCGCGCCCCGGTCTTGCGCCGCTTGCACTGAGCGTCGGCTCGGACTTGGAAGCCGACGTCGGCGGCTGCAACGCCCCGAGCGACCTGCAGCGCTTCGGGCCGCTCGCCGAAGCGGTCAGCTACGTCGATGACCCGTACGCGTATTCGCCGCGGCCGCTGCGAACTGTGGTCTGGGGAATGCTGCGGCTCGACGCCACGCATCCGGTGCTGCTCGGCGCGGGCGCGCCGCGACCGCTGGCGCTCGACGCCAACCACGCGCTGTTCGCGGTGCTGCCAGGCCGCTACTGGGATGCGCCACTGCGCATCTCGGCGGTGATTGACGGGAGGACTGTGACCCGTAGCGCGGTCCAGTCCTTCCCCGGCCCTCCGGCGCCGGCCACGCCGCAGGCACGCGCGCCCGACCCCGACGGCGGCGCGCCCTGGGGATTCGCGGCCGGTGCCGATCACTCGACCGACTACGGACGGATCCTCGACGGACGCTTCGCGGTGATCGACCCGCGCAACGGCTCGCTGCATAACGGACCGGATGGCTGGAGCGGCGGCGGCAACGGTCCAGCTCCACGCAGGCCGCCGCCCGTCAGCTTCGATAGCAACGGCGGCCCCGAAGAGGGCCCGTTCGAAGAACAGGCCACAGCGCTGCCGCGCCCCGAGATCGAACGACGCACGTTGCCCGGCCGCACGATCATCACCGGGGTCGCAGACGCCGACGTGGCGTCGGTCACGCTCGCCACGCCTCGCGACGTCCGCACACTGCGCCCGAGTGGGCCAGAGCACGTGATGATCGCCGTCTACGACGGACAGTTCTTCGGCGGCGAGATCACCGCGACGGTCGAGATGCGCGATGGGCGCACGATTACGGAGGTCGTGCCCAACGGTCCCGGCGGGAGCCTTCCGCGACCGCCGGCGCCCTCGCTCGCGACGCGCCTGCATCAGGATCGGATCACGCTCGCGGGCATGCGCAGCGAGGTTGCGCGAGCCGCCCACGCGAGCCCGGGCCAGCGCGAGAGGGTCCTGCACGGCGCGCCGTTCTCGCAGATCGTTCAGGGCCTGCACGGCATCGAAGCGATCGTCGCCGCCGAGGAGGCCCGCATCGCCTACCTCGCGGCGCACCCGGACGTGCTGCCGCTCGAATAGGCCGGGGCTAGCCCTTCGCGGCCGGCATGTTCAGGCGGACGCTCGCGGTCTGGGTCCGGCTCGGCGCCGGCGACTGCGTGAGGATCGACAGGACGGCACGCAGATGCCCGCGCGCTGCCCTCAGCAGCGCGCGGCCGGCGCTGTCGAGTGGGAGTCTGATCGCGCGCGTCGTCCCTGGCGCGATCGCGAAGGCGCCGGTGCCGAGCTCGGAGGTTCTGGTGTGTTTCGCGCTGCCGTGCCCGACGGTGCTCGTCGCAGACAGCGTCAGCCTGCCGATGCACTCGGCGGCGCCTGCGCACGCGAGCTCAACCGTCGCCACGTGCCGGCTATTCACCTTGATGGCTGGGCTGAGCACGGCTACTTTGCCTGCGCCCGCGGGTGCCGTGACGATCTTTGCCGGAGCGAGCGCCGCGGTGTACGGCACCACTTCTTGCTGGGGTGTCGGCGCTTGCGCCGGCGCGAGCGCTTGCGGCGCCGGCAACGTTGTGAACATCAAATCGCCACCCTGGCTCGACCCTCCCTGATTGGCGGCGACGATTCGGAAGTGGTAGCTGGAGCCGGGCGGAAGGCCGCTGACCATCGCCGAGACTGCCTGCGCGCCGCCTGCGGCTGGCGTCGAGGCGCACGGCACGCTCGCGCCGTAGACGTCGGAGCGGCCGTATTCGAACCGGCATTGACTGAGCTCTCCGCCGTTGGCGTTTACGGTCGCGTTCAACGTCGCCGACGTCTGCGCGAGGTCCGACGCTTCGCCGGTTATGACACTCGGCGGACTCGGCAGCAGCGTCCTGAATATGCCCGTCGCGCCCGACCCTTCGCCGCCGGCGTTGGAGGCCCGCAGGCGGAAGTAGTAGCTGGTGTCGGGGTTCAGCCCCGTGAGCGACGCTGACTCGCTCACAGCGCTCTCACCATCGCCTGGCGACTGGCTACACGCTGCGAGCGAACCGAAGGATCGGGTCGTCCCATATTCGAACTCACATACTTCGATCGTCTTGCCGTCAGGGTTGACCGTCGCGTTCAGGGTGGCCGAGGTCCGCGCGACGGCGGAGGCAGTTTCCGTGATCGGGTCGGGGCCGCCGACGTGCGCCTGATCTGTGACTTTGTTCGCCGCTGCCCCGCCCCCCGAGACGGTGGCGCTATTCACCAGCTGTTCGCCTTCCGTCAGTGTTTTGGTGTTCACATACGCTTCGATGTAGATCGGTGCCGCGGCTGCTCCCGGTTCGATCGTCGAGCTCGTCGTGCACGTGACCGTCGTCTGGCCTTCGCCGGCTGGCGTACAACTCCAGCCGTCGCCTTCGGGAGTCATGACCGTACTCAGCCCTGCCGGCAGCGTGTCGGCGACGGTGACCGTACCGCTCGTGGGAGCATCGCCGGCGTTGCTGGCGAGGAGTTCGTATTCGACGATGTCGCCCAACCCTGGGGTCGCGACGTTCACTTCCGCAGTGCCTTCGTTGGGTATACGACCAGCAAGCTTCACGTCTTTTTCTTCTTCTGCAGTCGCTTCGCTTTCCTCGACTTCCAGTTCTTCCAGTTCGCGGTCGCCGAGCGCGCCGACGAACGTCACCGTATAGGTCCAGCTCGGCTGACCGGCGGGGCCGCCGGTCACCGTGACGTTCCCCGCGCCGATGATCGGGAGCGCCTGGAGCGCAGCCTGCACTTCGGCAGCAGTAGCGGCATAGGGAAGCATCTTTGTGCGCTCTATTTCGGCGGCGTTGTTTTCGAACACGAGGCTGAATTTCCCGGTAGTGGGCGGTTTGGCTTGTTTTTCGCCCGTCACACTAAGAAACTCAACCTGGTTGGCCGTGGGGGTGAGTGGGATGTTTGTCGGCGCGAGTGTGGAGGTCAGTTCCCAGCGCGGCGCATCGGCAAGCGCAGTAGTTGCGAGGGCGCACAGAGTCGCGAGCGCGCAGAGCAGAACCAGCACGAGCGAGCGCACGTGCCATGTGCCGTCGCGGTTCCTCTCCACATGGTCGCAACTCATATCCACTCCTCAGACGAACACGACTCTAGCGTCCGGGTCGCGGTCCAACACCGCGGCGCTCGTCCGCAACCTCTCGCTAGCCGCTGGCAATGCGGACGAGTCCACAGAACACCTCGGCGACGTGCGGGTCGAACTGCGATCCCGAGCACGAGCCGACCTCGGCGAGCGCCTCCTCGACCGTGATCGCGTCGCTGAACGGTCTGTGGCGCATCATCGCGACGAACGCGGAGCACACCGCGATGATCCTCGCTCCGATGGGGATGTCATCGCCCTTGAGGCCGTCCGGGTAGCCGCGGCCGTCGTAGCGCTCGTGGTGGAAGCGCACGAGCCGCGCCGCGGGCGCGAGCGCCGGCGCGGCCGCGAGGATCCGCTGGCCGACTTCGGGATGCGTGCGCATGATCGCCCACTCCGCCTCGGCCAGCCCTCCCGGCTTGTTCGTGATCGCCTCAGGGATCGCGATCATGCCGACGTCGTGCAGCCGCGCCGCCAGCTCGATGCGCTCGATGTCCTCCTCGTCCAGCCCCAGACCTTCCGCGGTGGAGACAGCGAGGCGAGCGACGCGGTTGAGGTCCTCGAGGACGCCGGGATTGCGTTCGCTGAGGATCTTCAGAAGCAGGTAGAGCCCGTCTCGGCTTCCGATCGCGTCGCCGGCGTCTCGCTGCCCGTTGAGCGTCTTGAACATCTCGTTTTCGTATCGACCTCGGGCTCGCGCGCTTGAAGCATCGCCGCGGTCGCAAACCGATGTTTAGTGGGCCTATTGCCCTGCAGCGCGGCGGTAGCGCGCCACCGCCAGCGGCGCGAAGACCGCGATGATCGCCAGCGACCAGGCGCTCGCTGCCCAGACGCTGTTGCCGGCCGGCGCGCCGAGCCACAGGTGGCGGATCGCATCGACGACGTTTGTGAACGGGTTGACTTCGGCGAACTGGCGCAGCCCTTCCGGCATCGAGGCGACGGGCACGAACGCCGAGGAGATGAACGTCAGCGGAAAGACCGCGATAAAGCCGACCGAGTTGACCGATTCGGGTGAGGACACGAGCAGGCCGAGGAACGCGAGAAACCATGAGAAGGCGTAGCCGAAGAGCAGCAGCAGGGCGATCCCGGCCACCGCGAGCGCGAAGCTCGTGTGGAAGCTGAAGCCGATGATCAGCCCGGTGATCAGCAGGATCGTCATCGAGAGGGTGTTGGTCGCGACGTCGGAGAGCGTGCGTCCCCCGAGCACGGCGGCGCGTGACATCGGCAGCGAGCGGAAGCGATCGATCAGGCCCTTGCGCACGTCCTCGTTGAGGCCGAGCGCGGTGGCGAAGCCGCCGAAGGCTGTGTTCTGGACGATGATGCCCGGGATCAGGAAGTCGATGTAGGTGTAGCCCGGCGTGCTGATCGCGCCACCGAACACGTAGGCGAACAGCAGCACGAACATGATCGGCTGCACGGTGAAGCCGATCAGCAGTTCCGGCGCGCGCGGCAGGCGAATCAGATTGCGCTCGGCGATGATCAGCGTGTCGGTGACGAGACGTCTCACGCCACCTGCTCCCGCTCTCGCTCCTCGTCCTGGTCCTCGGGGAGTTCAGCGGCGTGCCCGGTCAACGCGAGGAACACGTCGTCGAGCGTCGGGCGGCGCAGCGTCAGATCGTCGACCCCGACCCCTGCGTCGCTGAGCAGGTGCACCGCCTCGACGATCGCCCCCGTGCGCTCGCGCACGTTCACTTTGATGATCGCTCCCGCGTCGAGAACCGGCGGATCGTCGGACATCGGCGCGAGCGCGCCGACCGCCACGTCGGGGTCGGCGCCCGGCTCGAGGCTGATCTCCAGGCGCTCCCCGCCGAGGCGGTCCTTGAGCTCGTCTGAGGTCCCCTCGGCGATCAGGCGGCCGTGGTCGATGACGGCGATCGTGTCGGCGAGTCGGTCGGCCTCGTCCAGATACTGCGTCGTCAGCAGCGCGGTGGTGCCTTCCGCGACGAGCGCTTCGAGCACGTCCCATAGGCTCAGCCGGCTGCGCGGGTCGAGGCCGGTGGTGGGCTCGTCCAGGAACAGCACGGGCGGCCGCGCGACGAGCGCGGCCGCGAGATCGAGACGCCGGCGCATACCACCCGAGTAGGTCTTCGTAGGGCGCCCGGCGGCCTCGACGAGGTCAAAGCGCTCGAGCAGCTCGACGCCGCGGGCCTTGGCGACCTTACGGCTGAACCCGTACAGCCGTCCGACCATCGTGAGGTTCTCGAGGCCGGTGAGGTTTTCATCGACCGCCGCATACTGGCCCGCCAGGCCGATCCGTTCGCGCACTGCGGCGGCGTCGCGCTCGACGTCCAAGCCCAGCACCCGCGCCGTACCGGCGTCCGCCCGCAGCAGCGTCGCGAGGACGCGCACGAGCGTCGTCTTGCCGGCGCCATTGGGGCCCAGCAGGCCGACCATCTGGCCGTGGGGCGCGATCAGGTCGACGCCGTCGAGCGCGCACACGTCGCCGAAGCGCTTGACCAACCCCTGCACCTCGATTGCCGGACCGTCGCTCATCGTCCGCCAGCTTAGTGGCGGCCTGCGCTCTCGCGACGATCTCGCAGCGGTTTGTGACCCCTATACCGCCACGGGTGCCTCGGTGCTGCCGCGCGCCGCCCCCACCGAGGCGATGACAACGAGGGCGATTCCGAGCAGCGCGCGGGCTCCCAGCGCCTGCCCGAGCACGAGGAAGCCCGCGAGCGCCGCCACCGCCGGCTCGAGGCTCATCAGCACCCCGAAGACGGGCGGTGAGATCCGGCGAAGCGCCTCGACCTCACACGAATACGGGATCACCGACGAGAGGATCCCGACGGCTGCCCCGAGCGCGAGCAACCCGGGGTTCAGAAGCTGGCTGCCCGCTTCGGAGACACCAATCGGAAGCGCCACGACGGCTGCGACGCACATCGCGAGCGTGAGGCCGGTCGAGCCCTCGAACGCCCGCCCGAGCCTGGCGTTCAGGACGATGTAGGCGCCCCAGAAGCAGCCGGCGATCAGCGCCAGCGCGACGCCCAGGGCGTCCACACCATGCGCGGAGCCATGAGTCAGCGCCAAGATTCCCGCGGCGGCGATCACGACCCACAAGAGGTCGAGTCGGCGGCGTGAGCCCGCCACGGCGACGGCGAGCGGGCCGACGAACTCGATTGCCACGGCGATCCCCAGCGGGATCCGGTCGAGCGCCGCGTAGAAGCTGAGGTTCATGCCGGCGAGCACGAGGCCGAATCCGCCCGCGAGCAGCAGCTCGTCGCGGGTGCGCCCCCTCAGTCGCGGACGCCAGAGCGCCAGCAGGATGATCGCGGCCGAGGCCAGGCGCAGGAACACCGTGCCGCCGGGGGTGAGCTGCTTGAACAGGGTCGCGGCCAGCGACGAACCGAACTGGACAGAGGCGATCGCGCCGACGACGAGAACGCCCGAGGGGGTGCCTGAGAGCGGTCCCGCGCCGTCGACGCGTGAAACGCTCGCGGGCATTGCGCCTAGGTTAGGGTTCGACCGTGAGCGAGCGCCGCTTCGACCTCGTGTTGTTCGGGGCCACCAGCTTCGTCGGGCGCCTGACGGCCCTTTACCTGCGCCAAGCCGCTCCTGCCGGCGCCCGCATTGCCCTCGCGGGTCGCTCGCCCGAGAGGCTCGCGCAGCTGAAGGCCTCGATCGGAGCGGAGGATTGGCCGGCCCTCGTTGCGGACTCGTTCGACGAGGCCTCGCTCGATGAGCTCGCAACCAATACCCGCGTGCTGGCCAGCACCGTCGGGCCCTACCGACGCTACGGGATGCCGGTGGTAGCCGCCTGCGCCCAAGCCGCGACCCACTACGCAGACCTGACGGGAGAGGTCGTCTTCATGCGCGAGTCGATCGACCGCTTCGACACCTGCGCCCGAGAGTCCGGCGCGCGGATTGTCCACAGCTGCGGCTTTGACTCGATCCCGTCGGACCTCGGGGTGCTCCTGACCCACGAGGCGGCAACCGCTGACGGCGCTGGCGAGCTCGAGGAGACGACGCTCGTCGTGCGGTCCTTCCGGGGCGGCCTCAGCGGCGGCACGTTCGCCTCGATGAAGGGCATGATCGAGGACGGCAAACGCGAGCCTGCGCTTGCGCGGCTGATGGACGATCCCTACGCGCTGAGCCCGGACCGTGCCGCCGAGCCCGACCTCGGGCCGGAGCGCGACCTCGTTGGTATCGAGCGCGACAAGCTCGTCGGCGGCTGGGTTGGGCCATTTGTGATGGGACCGCTGAACACGCGAGTCGTGCGCCGCAGCAACGCGTTGCGCAAATGGGATTACGGACGGCGCATGCGCTATCGCGAGGTGATGGGCTTCGGTGACGGCCCGCTCGCCCCCGCGGTCGCGGCCGCGACGGCGCTGGGAATCGGGGCGCTCCTGGCGGGACTGCAGTTCGGACCAACCGAGGCGCTGCTCGAGCGCGTGCTTCCGTCCCCCGGAGAGGGGCCCGATGAGCGCAGCCGCGACCGCGGCCACTACCGCATCGAGACACACGCCCGTACCTCAGGTGGCGCTCGCTACGTGTGCCGCATCGCGGCCGACGGCGACCCGGGCTACAAGGCCACGTCTGTCATGTTCGGCGAGAGCGCCCTCGCGCTCGCCTTCGACGGAGAGCGACTGCCTCCACGCGCCGGCGTCCTGACGCCCGCGACAGCCCTCGGGGCCACACTGGTCGAGCGCCTGCGCAACGCGGGACATACCTACGAGGTGAGCGCGGCCGCCGCGTAGCGGCGACGGTCGCTCAGGTGTTCTCGAGCACGAAGCGCCGATAAGTCAGGCTGCCATCGGAGAGGCCGCGGAAGATGGCGCTGCCCTCGATCCCCCAGTACTCATACGCGTAGCGCCGAAACGCTTTCGGCAAACGAGGATCGACCCTCGCACGCACTGCCGGCGTCGCGAGCGACCTTGCGTGCAGCACCTCGGCGGTGATGTCCTGCTCCTCGACGGTCCTCAGGCCGGCTTCCTCGAGCTGCCGGCGCAGCACCTCAACGTCGCGTGGGAAGGGGTCGGCGGGCGACGGATGGGTCGGCCTGAAGTCGGCGAACAGGAACAGCCCGCCGCGCCTGAGCACGCGATGCACCTCACCCAGGAAACGCGGCATGTCTGAATAGCAGTGCGATGACTCGACGTTGATCACCGCATCGAACGCGTCGGCCGCAAACGGCAGGTTCTGGGCATCGCCGGTGCGGAACGTCAGCCCGGGACGCCCGTAACGTCGCCGGCAGCGCTCGACCGCGGTGCCGGCGAGGTCCACGCCCGTAAGCGAGCTCGGCTCGAAACGCTCGAAGACGAACGCCGCCCCGCCCCCCCGGCCGCACCCCACCTCGAGCGCCTGCTTGCCCGAGAGCTCAGCCGCGCCCGCGACGGCGGCGTACAGCGCCATGCCGAGGTCATCCTCACCCCCGGCGGGCGCGTTCTCCTCCAACGCCGCGTAGCCGTAGTTGAGCAGCGCCACGCTGCTCTTGTTTCCCCTGCGGCTGGTGAGCTCGTAGAAGCTCCGCCAGAGCAGCGTCTCGACGAAGGGTCGTAGTGCGGGAACCGCGCGCAGAAGCGAGCGTACGCCTGCCCGAACGGGGCGCACGCGCCGCGGTGACCGGACCCCCGCTTGAGCCACACCCGGAAGATACACCTCAATCGCGCGAGGACAAAGGCCTGTGCCAGCACGGGCGCACACACCCTCGCGTACCCTGACATGCTTGGCGACATGCCCGAGCAGGAGGGACGCGCGCCGCGCCCGAAGGGGGGCGACCCGAACACGAAGGCGGTCAGCCTGACCCTGACACCGCGTGAGTGGCGCGAGCTGCGGCTGCGGGCCGCCAGAGATGCGATGAGCGTCCAGGCGGTCATCGTCCGGATCCTTCGACGCGAGCTCGAGGAGACGCTCAGGCGGGAGTTCTGAAATGGTAGGTTGAGATCATGGATCCGGAGCGCCTGAAGACCATCCCGCTGTTCTCGTCACTATCCGATCAAGCTCTCAAGACCGTGAGCGTGTTCTCGAGCGAGACGTCGGTCTCTGCCGGCAAGCGCCTCGTGCACGAAGGCGATTACTCATACGAGTTGATCGTTATCGAGACCGGCACCGCCGACGTGATCAAGGGCGGGGAGGTAATCGGGTCGCTGGGGCCGGGAGATGTCTTTGGGGAGATGGGGATGCTCTCCGGCGGCAAGCGCACCGCCGATGTCATCGCAACTTCCCCAATGCGCCTGATCACCCTCAGCAAATGGGATCTCAAGCGGATCTCCGCCGAGGTCAACGACCAGCTGCGGTCGCTCGTCGAGCAGCGCCAAACGCTGGACGAGGGGCGGGCTTCGCCGTCCTAGCAGCCGCGGGGATGCACATCGACCACGGCGCGTGGCGTATCGGGCTCGCAGTTGTGGCGCTGACGGCATCGCTGACGCTGATCGGCAGGGCTTACCCGGCCTCCGGAGATTCGGTTCAGTACTGCGCCCAGATCCCCATAGTCGGCGGGATTCCGCCGTGGGGCTTCCACACGGGCTCGCCGATCACCGGCACGACCGGCAGCTTCGCTCGCGGGCACGGCGACATCAATCTCGCCGCCGATACCGTCTCCGGAGTCCTCTGCCAGGTCGACCGCGTCCGGCGCCGGCCCGACCGTCTAATCATCATGACGGTCGAGCAGCACCTGGTCTATCACTCGCACTATGCAGTGATGTGGGGCGTGCCCGGGAACATCATGAAGATCGTCGTTCGCGTCCGGAGCAGCACCGACCCGCGCTGCGAAGTCGGAACCATCGGCCGTGTGACTCTGTTCGCGAGCTACAACGGCGTGCGCAGCGACAGCGTCCAGTTCAGCTTTCCGGCGGCATGCCGGGGTCACGACCACCTCTACCACGGACCGCAGGTCGACAACCAGGTGCCGCCGATGTAACGACGGCGTCAGCCGACCTGGGCCACACGTTCGGCAGCGCGTTCACATTCGGCCGCCCGCTGAAGCGCAGGATCCTGCGCGAAGCGCTCGGCAACCCGCACTACCTCCTCGCCGAGACCGCGCAATTGCGACTCGGTCAGCTCGTCTTCGACCGTGCCGTCGTCTCCAAACGCCGCCCTGGAAATGGGGACCACGTAGGGCACGGTCCAGGCACGGAGGGAGCGCGCCGAGAACTCCATCGTGTTTATCACTTGCAGTCCCTGTATGCCGCCGGCGGCGCTGATCAGGCCCACCACCTTGTCGTGAAGATATGCCGGATCGCGCGACCCGAGCATGTGCAGCCAGTCGATCGCGTTCTTGAACGAACCCGAGACCGATCCGTTGTACATCGGGCTGCTCCACAACAGCCCGTCCGCCTCGTAACAGGTCTCGAGCAGCGTGTGGACGACGGCGGGTGCGTTGGCTTCCGCTTCCGGGTTGAACATCGGCAACTCCAGACGCCGAAGGTCAAGCATCTCGACCGTAGCCCCCGCGCCACCTGCGCCGTCGAGCGCCACGGCAAGCGCTGCACGACTATGTGAAGACGCTCGAAGCGAGCCACCGAGCGCGACGATCCTCAACGCCATCTCTACATCGTCCCATGTCGTCGCGGTCCGAGGGCGATCTCGGCATTCGAGAGGCGCTCGGCGATCAGCGAGAGGAACCTACGCCTCGCGCGGCGTCAGTCAGTGTCAGCTAGAGGCCAGCGAGGAACTCGGTGAGCGCCGAGTTGACCGCGTCCGGTGCCTGCTGCTGCACCCAGTGGCCGGCCTCCGGGACGACGATCTTCGCGCGCAGGTCACGCACCCAGTCGTTCATCGTCTCCGCCGGCATGAAGGTGCGCACGGGGTCGAGCTCGCCCGTCAGGAACATCGCGGGAGGCTCGATCTTGCGTCCCGCGTAGGGCTCGAGCAACCGCCAGTTGCGGTCGATGTTGCGATACCAGTTGAGGCCGCCGGTGAAGCCCGTGCGTTCGAACGCGCTGACGTAGACCTCGAGATCCCCCTCGGAGAGCCATGGCGGCGGGGTCGGCTGCCGGTCGTCCTCCTGCGCCCAGTCGGAGGTCCATTGCCGTGAGGTGGTGAGCGTCCTGCGCACGTCGCGTGCGAGCGCCTCGTCGGCCACGCCGGGCTCCTGAAACCACACGATGTAGAAATCCTCGCCGAGGTTCGCGCGCAGGATCTCGACCGGGGGTGCCGGCGCGCGCGGCGTAAAAGGCACGCTGAGACCGGCAACGGCGCGCACCCGCTCGGGGTGGGTCAGTGCGAGGTGCCAGACAAGGCTCGCGCCCCAGTCGTGACCGACGAAGACCGCCTGCTCCTCGCCGAGCTCGTCGAGCAGCCCGGTCATGTCGGCGCACAGCGTCAGCACGTCATAGGCCTCGGTATTGCCAGGCGCGCTGCTGCGCCCGAACCCGCGCATGTCGGGAGCGACGACGCGGAAGCCCGCGCCCGCGATCGCTGGCAGCTGATGGCGCCAGGAGTAGGCCAGCTCGGGGAAACCGTGGCAGAGCACCACCAGCGGACCGTGCCCCTGCTCGAGCACATGCAGCTCGATCCCGTTGCTCGTGATGGTGCGCTCGGACATCGGCGCGCGGATGTTATGCCGCCGGGCGCTCCGGCGCGGGCCGACGCTCAGTCCGGGTACTCGTCCTTGCGGAAGGTACGAGGCTCCTCGGGGCCGGGCTTGGGCGTGCGGTCGAGCAGGAAGCTGAAGTACGGCGCGACGAACGGATCGGGCGCGCTCACCGTGTAGGTGTGGTAGACGGTCCCGTTCTCGCGCGCGAATGCGATCCAGGCGGGGCACTCGCGCAGCCCATCCTTCAGCTCGGCGCCGGTCTGGTGCGACCACTCGACGAGCCAATCGGGGGGATTGTCGACCATCTCGTTGATCTCGCGGATCTGCTGCGCCTGCTCCTGAGTGAACGCGAGCCCGAAGTCGAACGGGAACTCGGTGTTGTGGGTCGATACGTAGGGGAACTCCCAGCCCATCCGCTGCTTGTAGGCGGTAAGCCGCTCGATCGGGGCCCGCGAGAAGCAGAGCAGGGTCACGTCGCGATGGTTGAGGTGTACGAGCGATCCGTCGAGGCCGTCACCGAGAGACGTGCACCCAGGACATGCCCCGTTGGTGTAGTCGGGGCCGAACATGATGTTGTAGGCGAGGAGCTGGGAGCGGCCGTCGAAGAGCTCGGCCAGCGTCTTGCGTCCGTTCTCGGTGTCGAACTCGTACTCCCTCTCTACCGGGACCCACGGCAGCGCCAGCCGCTTCTCCTTGATCTCCCGGTTTCGCTCCGCGTGCTCGGCCTCCAGTTTCGCGAGCTCATCACGGGCCGTCTGCCATTCCTCGCGCGTTCCAACGTCGTGCTCAGGCATCTCATCGCTCTCCTTCGTCGGGAAACTCGCCACTAAGACTCCGGGTGACGATCAGACTAATCGCCCGGCTGGGAGCCGCGCTCGCCTCACCGTCCCGCCGTCGATCCATGAGGCTTCGCGCCCGACGAGCTTCAGCGACGACGGTGGGATGCTCGCCGCCGGCGAGCTGTCGAGGATGCTCTCCGATCCGTCAGAGCCGACGCCCACGACGTGCGTTGTGCCCTTCAGCGTTTCCGCGAGCAGCATTTCGCCGAAGGGGTTGACGGCGACCGCGGCGAGGAAGGGCTGTTCGGCTGCCGCTTCTTCGAATTCCGTGCCACCGTATGTGAACGCGTGGAAGAAGTGGAAGCAATGCCCGTTACGCGCGTTGCACATCTTGCCCAGTTCTTCGCCGCCGTGAAAGTCGACCTGGCTGCTGAACTGGATCGCCACCCAGCTGCCGGCCGAAGCGATGACCTTCACCGAGTAGAGCGCCTCGATGGTTTCGTCGAACGCCCAGCCGGCGAGGTGGACGCGCCCATCAGGCGGGACGCAGATGAACGCGTACTCGCGGCGTTCTCCCTCCGTTCGCGCGGTCACGATCACGGACCGGTTGCGCAGCAGGCGCTTTCCTTTTAGGGCGTTGCAGCGACCGCGCACTCCGGCGAGAGCACTCGGAGGCTGCGTTGCGAGCAAGCTGATCGCCGAGAGGAGCATCGCGGCGGCTGCGCAGGCCGCAGCGCCACGCCGAGTCCCGTCGTAAACGATCGCCAGCCACCAACTCACAGTCGGACGATACCTCGCATGCATCCGATGTGGACCATCGCCGACGCCACGGAGGCCCACAAAACTGTCCAGCCAGCTAGCCGCACGCCGCCGTCTCCACGGGTCAGGTCAACAGCCTTTAAACCTACGGCGCTCGCACTGAGTAAGACTTTCTATGTCCCGGAACGGAGACCGAGGCTCACCAGTCCATCTCCACCTGAGGGGTAAACATGCGAAAGCGACGGAAGACGTGGGCGTACGCAGCGGGAGCGCTCGCGGCGAGTCTGGCCATTGCGCCTGTCACTGTGGCGCAGGCGAACTCAGAGAAGATCATGGCGAAGCCCAAGAGCGTCATGGTCAACACCGACACGACTGTCAAGGGCAAGGGGTTCCCGGCGGACACGATGATCCGACTCGAGGAGTGTGGCGCCACGTTCTGGCTTGCACCAAAGGATCCCTGCGACACCGAAAACGCGCAGACTGTCGAGACGAACGCCAAGGGAAAGTTCACTAGCTCATTCGAGGTCCAGCTCTGTCCAGAAGGAGCCCCGGGCAAAAAACCGACCAGCCAGATCTGCTTCATCGGGGTGCCCCGCTTCGGCGAAGATACGGGCACGCTCGAACCCGCCGCCAAGGTGACGGTCACGTTCCCGTGACCGGCGCTATCTAGCTGCCGCATTGGCAGCCGGGCTTGCGACCGCCTCACCCGGCCGGCGAGGCGGTCGCACAATAAGAAGCGTCGAACCGCTAGGAACTCGAGATCGCACAGCTCGCGGAAACGCACTAGTCAAGCCGCTTTCATGGCGGACTCGCAGGTCCCGTGGGGGCTCGAGGCGCTAGGCGGCGCGGTCACCGATCCCGCCTGGCGCAGCAAGCCCACCTGGTACCTCGTCGTGACAGACGACCGCATGATCCCGCCGCCCGCCCAGCGGGCGATGGCGGAACGCGCCGGCGCCACGACCTCCGAGGCTCCGGGCAGCCACGCGATCTATGTCTCGCAGCCTGCCGTGGTCGCCGACGTGATCGTACAGGCGGCTCGAAGCGCGCTACAGACTGCGACGGGTGCCTAGTAGATCCAGGGTGTTGCCATAGAGGCCGCGCTTGATGGCGCCGATCACGTGGCGGGGTTTGCTCGCCAGCGCTTGGGCACGCGCCACTGCCAGCTCGAGCACGGCTTCCTCCGCCGCGACGTCGGTCACGATTCCGGCGGCCAGCGCTTCGCTTGCGCTGTAGCGCTGTGCGGTGACCATCGCCCGGTGGGCCACCGGCGGCGACAGCCGCGAGGTTATGAGCGCGCTCATGGCCGGCGTGAACGGGAGCCCGAGGTCGGCCTCGGGCAGGCAGAAGAACCCTCGATCGGATCGCATCACTGCCTCGTCAGTGGTGAGGGCGAGCATCGCCCCGGCCGCGAATGCGTGGCCGTTGATGGCCGCGACGGTCGGGACTCCGATGCCGAGCATTCGGCCTAGCAGCGCATGGACCCGGGCGAGCAGCTGGTCTGCCTCTCCAGGGTGCTCAGACATGTATTCGAGATCCAGACCGTTTGAGAAGAACTTGCCGGCGCCCGTCAGAACGAGCGCACCCGGGCCGTCGTCTCGCTCGACTTGGTCCAGGGTCGCCTCCAGCGCATCGAGCAGGTTCGGGTGGAGGCGATTCTCATCGTGGTTCATCCGCAGCACCGTTACGGCTCCGCGCTCGTCGATCTCGAGGCGGTCATACTCAGCGGCGTGTCGCACGAGGTCATGATACCTACTTTCTAGGTATGGCGCTCAAGCACGTTCTACTCGGACTTCTCACCGACGGGCCAGATCACGCCTACGCGCTGAAGCGGCGCCTCTCCCCAGGCCTGCCACGCGAGCAGCTGATCAACGACGGCGTCCTCTACCCGCTCTTGGCGAAGCTCGAAGCCGACGGCCTCCTCGACAGCGCGGAGGAGCAGGGCGCGAACGGTCGACGCCGCCGGGTCTACTCCGTGACGCCACGAGGGGCGGAGGAGTTCCGCCGATGGCTCGTCTCGGACGACGACGAGCGCGGTGTGCCATTACACGAGGTCTTCGTCACCCAGCCGCTCGTAAAGATCCTCTTCGCCCCTCATATGACCGCGTCGGAGCTCCGCGCAAAGCTCGAGCGGCAACGCGACCTCACCGCAGAGCGAGTCAATGCGCTCAGCTCGCTGGAGGCGATCGTTCCGGCGGACGGCGCGAGCGAACTTGGAGCCTCGCTGCTCGATCTCGAGCTCAGCGGCCTCCGCGCACGCCTGAAATGGCTCGCCAAGGCGGTCGACTCCCACACCGCGCGGGACTGAATTGAGGAACGTGAGCACCCTCTACGATGACACCCGCCGGCGTCACATCGAGCATCTGCTGCCGCAGTTCGCCGAGCACTTCGAGCGCGTAGGCTGGTCTGCGGAACGCCTGCGCGAGGAGCGGACTGCGCGCCTTCGCGACGTTGTTCGCGTTGCCGTCGAGCGCTCACACTGGCACCGCGCCCGCCTCGGCGACGTGAACCTCGCGACACTCGACGAGGACACCCTGCGCGAGCTCCCCGTGATGACGAAGCAGGACCTGATGGGCAGCTTCGACGAGATCGTCACCGACCGCGCAGTCCGCCTTGCCGACGTGAACACGCATATCGCGTGGCTGGACTCGGACGCATACTTCCGCGGTGAGCTTCACGCCGTCGCCTCCGGCGGTTCATCGGGCGTTCGCGGCGTGTTCGTCTGGGGCTGGGACGCGTGGGCGACCGTCCAGCTGACGGCCCTGCGCCGATCGCTGCTCGACCGTATCAACGACCCGGAACTCGCCTCGCGGCCTCCCGTCGCGATGATCGTCGCCGCTGAAAACGCGACACACTTCACCAGTGCCCTATCAGAGACGTTTGCGACCGGCGCCGTCGAGACCCACCGGTTCCGTATTGGCGCGCCGATCGATCAGATAGTCGCGGGGCTGAATGAGGTAGCGGGCGACACCCTGGCGACCTACCCCTCGATGCTCGCCCGGCTCGTCGGCGAGGCCCGCTCAGCCCGCCTCACGATTGCGCCGCGCAGGATCCTGACCATGGCAGAGCCCCTGCTGCCCGAGACCCGCAAGGCCGCAGAAGACACCTGGAGCGCTCCCGTCGCGAACATGTGGGGCACCTCGGAGGGCGGAGTGACGGCCATCGGCTGCTTCCAAGGACCGGGGATGCACCTCAGCGACGACCTGCTCATCGTCGAGCCCGTCGACGAGCACGGCGACCCTGTACCCGCCGGGGTGCGATCACACAAGATCTACCTCACCAACCTTTTCAACCCTTTGATGCCGCTCATCCGCTACGAGATCACAGACGAAATCACCCTCGACGACGAGCCGTGCCGGTGCGGGTCAAACCACCGGCGCATCCACGACATCCAAGGTCGCAACGACGACACCTTCCACTATCTGCCCGGCGTCAGCGTCCACCCGCACCTCTTCCGCTCGATCCTCGCGAAACACCCTGCGATCAGCGAGTACCAGATCCAGCAAACCCCAACAGGAGCCCAAATCACCATCTGCCTTACCGCCCCTCTCGACACCGATGGCATCGCCGGCGAGATCGCCAGCGCGCTCGGGAGGTCCGGAATCCAGCAGCCACGAGTGGTAGTCGAGCCCGCCGCGGACATTCCGCGTCTTGCAACCGGCAAGCTAAAGCGATTCATCCCGCTCGACTAGCACGCCGGGCGTGCGATCAACGAACATCTGGTCGACGAGTTGTTTGATCGAACGGGCCGCGTCGTCTCCGAGCAGCTCCTGTGCCTGGCGCTGCGCAGCGCGCCACGCGGGGCGCAGCTCGGCGAGCTTCTCCGCGCCTGCGTCGGTGAGGCTCAGCATGCGCCCGTTGCCATGCTCTGCGTGCTCGATCTGGATCAAACCGTCATCCTGGAGCAGCCGCGCGTTTCGTGAGAGCGTGGAGATCTCCATCGAGAGAAGCTGCGCGACCTCGCCGGCGGGCGCCGGCTGTCGATTGGCGATCGAGGTGAGCAGGTTGAGCTGTGCGATCGTCAGCAGGTGTGGTCGCAGCGCCATGTCGTAGATGCGCGTGACGGCTCGGTTGAGCAGACGCAGACGGACCGCCAGGCAGTCGCGTCCGATCTCACTGGCGACCCGCGCGCCTCGCCGCTGTGCCGTGTCCATTCTCAGATCCGCTGGATCAGCGTTGCCGGGCCGGTTCCGCCGGCGGTGCACATCGTGACCAGGCCGAGCTCCTTGTCCGAGCGCTCCAGCTCGTGTAGCAGCGTGGTGATCAGCCGTGCGCCGGAGGAGCCGAGAGGGTGGCCGAGCGCGAGTGCTCCGCCGTTGACGTTGACCCTGTCCATGTCCGGCTGGAGCTCACGCTTCCACGCGAGCACGACCGACGCGAACGCCTCATTGATCTCAATCAGGTCTAGATCCCCGACGGCCAGTTGGTTGCGCTCGAGGATCATCTGTGTCGCGGGTATCGGGCCGGTGAGCATGATCACCGGGTCCACCCCTGCGGTCACCTGGTCGACGATCCGGGCGCGCGGTTTGAGGCCCAGCTCGTCTGCCTTCTCGCGCGACATCAAGAGCACCGCGGCAGCTCCGTCTGAGATCTGCGAGGAGGTAGCTGCGGTGATGCGTCCGTCGGGCTTGAACGCGGGCCTCAGCGTCGCGAGCGTCTCGAGGCTGGTCTCAGGACGGATGCCCTGGTCGCTCACGTACGTCGAGCCGTTCACGCGCATCGGCACGATCTCGCGCTCGAAGCGCCCCTCGTCGGTCGCCCGCGCCGCGAGCTGCTGCGAGCGCACGCCGAACTCGTCGAGCTCCGAGCGCGGGATCTCCCAGCGCTCCGCGATCAACTCCGCGCTCAGCCCTTGGGGGATCAGCTCATAGCGATCCATCAGCTCCGGCGGGAACGGCACGCCCGTCTCCTCCGCGTGCGCCGCGTTGGCGCCCATCGGCACGTGTCCCATGTGCTCGACGCCCGCGCCGATCACGACCTCGTGCACGCCCGCCGCGATCTGCGCGGCGGCGAAGTTCACCGCCTGCTGGGCCGAGCCGCACTGGCGATCCACGGTCGTCGCGGGCGTCGTCACCGGCAGACCCGCCTGCAGCCACGCGTTGCGCGCGATGTTCTGCGACTGCTCACCCACCTGCGTCACGCACCCGGAGACCACGTCCTCGACGAGCTCAGGCGCAATGCCGGCGCGCTCGATCACCGCGCTGTAGCACGCACCCAGCAGCTCGTTCGGGTGCACGTCGGCGTAGTAGCCCGTCTCTCGCTTGCCGCGACCGATCGGCGTACGCGCTGCCTCCACGATCACGACCTCTCTGCCAACTTGCTCACGCATTTTCTACTCCTCCTCGCCGGGAGCCTTCGCCCGAGTCGCACTGCCGCCACAGGCACAGCACCGAGATCTATCTTGTAGATACAAGATAGCACTTCGCGGCTTGCCGTCGGAGCCGGTGATCACGTCCTCGCCCATCGGGCCTTCAGCGCCGAAACCAGCGCGCTACATCACTGCGGCAGACATCTCTTGGACCGCGCTGGCTGCTTCGCGGATGACGTCGAGTACGAAGCCTGGGTTGGAGAGCATGGGGACATGGCTGCTGTCGACGTCGCGGGTGGTCGCTCCCATGCGGTTCGCGACGAAATGCTCGAGCTCGGGGTTGACGGTTCGGTCATTGTTGGCCACGATGTACCAGCTGGGCTTCGACCTCCAGGCGGTGCCTGCGACCTTTTCGTTGAACAGCTCGACAGCCGGCACACCTTGGGCCGACCAGACGAGCTTCTGCTCCTCCTCGGACAGGTCTCCCGCGAAGCAGTCGATGCCGTCCGGGAGCAGCCAGATGCGCCCGTCTGCGATTTCGATGTGCGCGAAGACGTCGGTCGTGGGGAACTTTTCTTGCTGGCTCTGTGACGTCTCGTCCTCGTCCGGAGCGAGTGCGGCGATGTAGACGAGGCCAGCAACGCGGTCGTCGGTACCCGCCGCGGTGATGACGGTCCCGCCGTAGGAGTGGCCGACGAGGATGGCCGGGCTGCTGACCCGGCCCAGCGCACGTTTGACGGCGGCGACGTCGCCCTCGACTGTGTCGAGGCTGTTCTGGGTTGACACCACTTCGTGCCCCTCACTCTGCAGTGTGGGGATCAGCTTGCTGTAGCACGACCCGTCCGCCCATAGGCCGTGGGCGAAGACGATGCTCGGCTTGCTCTGCGGGGACATGCTCGTCCTTTCGGTAGTACGTGTGCAATCGAGTGGGAGCCTGACTAGGGGCGTCCGCGTTCTCTTGAGTCATGCGACTGCTTCTCGCGGTAGATCAGTCGGCTGTCGAGGCAAGCGGTGCCATAGGCACCTCGACGTCGGCGGGCCTGTCGAATCGCGAGATCGGCGAGCGGCTGTTCCTCTCCCACCGCACGATCGGATCGCACCTATAGCTCGGGATCACCGCCAGGTCGCAGCTGCCCGCAGCGCTCGAGTCGCGGCGCGACGAAACAACCTATTGACTTGCACTTGCGGGCGAGGCTAGGAGCTCAGCTCCCGGACCCTGAGTGGCAGCCGGCGAGGCGAACCAGCGCGCAGCACGACGATGTCCACGTCTGAGCCGATCATGTCGGCGACCATCAGCCGCTGGATGTCGTCGACTCCCTCGACGCGCTCTCCGCCGAGCTCGACGATCAGATCCTCGGCGCGCAGGCCGGCCGCCTCCGCGGGGCTGTCGGTCATAACCTCGAGTATCTCCACGCCGGTCGCCTGAGCCCGCTCGCGGCGGGCGCGTGCCGGCAGCGGACGCGGCCCGCCGGCAATGCCCAGGTAGGCGCGCCGCACGCGGCCGTGGTTCATCAGGTCGCCGATCACCTTGCGCGTGGCCTCGTTGATCGGGACCGCGAGGCCGAGCCCGACGCCGGCGACGGCGGTGTTGATTCCGACGAGCTCGCCGCGTGAGTCGACCAGCGCGCCGCCGGAGTTGCCGGGATTGAGAGCGGCGTCGGTCTGGATCACGTTGTCGATCATCCGCACGGTGCTCCCCGATTGGGCCGGCAACGAGCGCCCGAGAGCCGAGACGACGCCGGCTGTGACCGAGCCTGCGAAGCCGTGGGGGTTGCCGATCGCAACGACGAGCTGCCCTACGCGCAGGTGCGCGGCCTCACCAAGCGCCGCTGGGATCAGGTCGTCGGCGTCGCTGCGCAGCACCGCGAGATCCGACAACGGGTCGGCGCCGGCGACACGGAAGCCGATCTCGCGCCCGTCCACGAACGTCGCCCGTCCGAGCCGGTCGCGGCCAGCCACCACGTGGGCGGACGTGAGCAGGAAGCCGTCCGGTGTGAGCACAACAGCGCTGCCCGCGCCGGCGGGGATGCGGCCACGGCGGGTGGCGCGGAGCACGCGCAGATTAGCGACGCTGGGTCCGAGCCGCTCGACGACGTCCACGACGGTCCGCGAATAGGCGTCGAGCGCCGCCGCTTCGCGCGCAGGTCCGGAACCTGCATCGGGCTCGAGCGCCGCCTGCGGGCGTGCGTCCGCCGGGTCGGCGACCAGCCTGAGCGTCGCGCTCACCTCCGGTCCTCGGATCTACCGCATGGCTGCATCGCACCTACGATACGAAGCCTGCCTGCCGCCTCGGGATGGGCCGGACCCCGACGAATTGGTTGACGAAAGGCTCGCGCGGGGCCTTTCGGTCCTGCGTCAGGTTCCGACGGCTAGGTCCCGGTCGTAGCCAAGCCGTCCTTCTTATCCCCGCCGGGTTATCCCGGTGACCTCCCATGCCCGGCCAAGGGCGCTGCCATAAAAGGCAACGATGACGAGAACCAAAGCACGTTGCAGTGCGGCACTCTGAGTGTTCGCGAGGAGCGCTACGGCGAGGCCGAGCTGCACTGAGTAGCCCACAACCGAAATCGACGCGAAGGCAATATTGAGCTTTCTGTTTCGAGAGCTGGAGGAGAAGTTTCCAGCGCGCTGTGCCCTCGGTATCAGCCGTCTGGTGGCTAGGAGGCCGACGGTCGCCATTGCGATGCTTGATAGCCCGAAGACGACTGAGCCCCCGGTCAAGGCCACGATCGAAACAAAGAAGACATCTACCAGGACGACAAAAGCGCTCCCGGCCAACACAGTTCGCAACTCCCGAGTTGTGGGGTCCGCGT
The DNA here is from genome assembly GCA_963737025.1 of uncultured Solirubrobacteraceae bacterium. Taxonomy (GTDB): domain Bacteria; phylum Actinomycetota; class Thermoleophilia; order Solirubrobacterales; family Solirubrobacteraceae; genus Palsa-744. The sequence goes on along the minus strand of CAVTRA010000001.1, from coordinate 484,571 downwards.
CGTCGGCGTTGACAACCGACACGGCGACGACGAGCAACCCCAAAATGGCAGCGGACGCGCCCGCGCTTGCGCTGAAGAAGCTCTCATAGTGGCCAACCACAACACACCACCCTATTGGGCACCAGCGGCGGACGGCCCAGATCTGTGCGATGCTTGTCCAGGGTTGGCTTCGTATTCAAAGCCGGTTGGTTGGGAGCGGCTCTTTTGGGGTGTCGTGGAGCGCTCGGGGAACCCGATCGCGGTGTTCGATAAGCGAGGCTCCCACCTCGCCGTGAATGCGGCGACGTGCGAGTTCTTCGGCGTGTCGCGCGATGAGTTTGACCAGTCACAACTCGGGTACCTGCTGACACCGGCGGAGCACTCAACGCTGGATGACGAGTGGCGCCAGCTCTGGGCTAAGCGCGACCTGTCTGGCGTACGTGTCTTCACCCGTGCAGACGGCTCGCACGTCCGGCTGCAGTATGCCGCCCGAACTGCCGTGGTGGACGGGCAGCGAGTTGCGGTCGTCGTGGTCATCAGACAGAAGCGAGCGCATGAGTTCGCACCTGCTGGGCAGGCCGGCGAGCTGACTCGCCGCGAGCGCGAAGTTGTCTCCTTGGTCGCGCTCGGGCTGACCAGCCCCGAGATGGCCGAAAAGCTATGTGTCTCGGAGGGGACTGTGCGCACCCACGTCAGAAACAGCATGGCAAAGCTAAGTGCTAGGACCCGAGCGCACCTAGTGGCCATCGCGCTGGCAGAGCGCCATATAGTGGCCTTGCCGCCAACGTCGGCACCGGTACCTCATTCGTAGAACCTTGTCTGCCGCCGCCAGACCTAGGACGGCTCAGATCGAGAATCGGTAGCCCTCGCATCACCCGCCTCGTACGACGGGGTGATCTTTCGGCTGGGATCGCAACCTAGCGGCAGCCTGGCGTCTGCCCAAGGGTACGGTGTCGAGCGCGAAGCAGATCGCTCGATGGCCTGGGCCGTCGATGGCGTTCGCGCTAGCCGTCCGCGCGCCGTACCCGCAGTCGTCTTGCGCCAACGCCGGCGCGCAAACAGTCCCCACGCGCGGTTCGCGCGTGCGTTTCACCGTGTCATCTAATGAGGGAGAAACCATTGTCTCGTAAAACCAAGACCGCCGCGGCCGCCGCTGCCTCGGCAGCGCTGTTCCTAGCGGCTGCAGGTCCGTCCTGGGCATCCGCCGCGTCGGGAGCCTTGACCCCAGGCACGCGAGCCCCCCGAGCGGCGAAGTCTCAGTCTGATGGGGGCCTTTTCCGGGTGGGGACCTCGATTGTCGACATCTCGCCCGAGACGCCGATGCCCGATGGTGGCTACGGCTCGGACTACATCGTCACGGGCGGAGTTCACGATCCGCTGCAGGTGCGGGCGTTCTTCGTCGGCCATGGCAAGCATGCTGTCGTCTTCGTAACGGTGGACTCCCAGGGTTGGTTTGCCGAAAACCAGTCACCGAACGAAGGCGATGGGGGCGACGCCGCACGAACGGACGCGGCCGCTGCCCTTGCCGCGGAGGGTTACAAAGTCACCGCGTCGAACATCGTCCTGTCGACTACGCATGACCATGCCGCCCCAACGCTCATGGGCCTGTGGGGCCACACTGACCCCGCGTACCTGCACGAGGTGAAGGAAGCGGCGGTCCAGGCCGTCGTCGAGGCTGCGTCGAACACGCGCCGGGCGGAACTGTGGTCGGCGACCGGAACCATCCGCGGCCTGGTCTCCCAGTTGCAGGGGACCGATCAGACGGCTGGATTCTCGGTCGACGATCAGATGCCGATCCTGTGGGCGCGCCAGCCCGGCACCGGCGCAACGATCGCCATGTACGCTGATGTGCCGATCCACGCCGATCAGTACGATCCGACCGCGTCCGGCAACAACCAGTGGAGTGCGGACTACCCCGGGTGGGTGCGTGAACGTCTGGCCCAACTGTTTGGCGGCACCGAGGTGGTCGCGGTCGGCACCCTTGGCCGGCAGGAGTCGATCGGCTCTGATCCTCATTATGCCGAGGTCGTCGAGCAGGGGCGTTTCATCACAAACGAGATCGTCCGCGCGCTCACCAACGCGCGCCCGATCACCGGTACCACGCTGAGCGCCGACAACGTGCCGTTTACGACCGAAGCCACGAACATGGGTCTGCTCGCGGCGATGTCCTGCAACCATCCCGGCGGCCCGCTCGGCTGTCCGGGCCCGCTCAGCGAGCCCGCAAGCAACAACGGTGAAGGCACATGGAACTGGGAAGCGGTCGGCGGGATCTTCACGATCAACCGCTCGCTGAACGTGCCGTACTTCAACGCTGCCGCCGGCACCGTGGGCTCGTCGACGACGGTCGCCCGCGTCGGAGATCAGGTGTACGCAACGGTGCCGGGCGAGGGGTTCCCTGAGGTGACTGAAGCAATCGAGCGCTCATTCGCGGCATCGCCCGGCATCCAGGCCGCACATGTCATCGATGAGGGCAGCGACACGCTCGGCTACTTCGGCGACTATGCCGCTTACCCGCCGGAACAGATGCAGGGCGACTTGACCACGAACAACGTCGGTCCGAACGTGGCGCAGGACAACATGAGCGCCGTCGTGCAGGCCGGCGACAGTCTCGGCCTGAACCCAAGCCCCGAGCAGGTGACGGCGGACATCACCAACGCGCAGGCCTTCTCGGAGCCCGGGGTCCAGTTCTACCCCGACCAGGTCGAGACCGCAGGGCCGACGGTGAGCTTCTACGGTTCGGCCCACGCGGCGAACGCGGCGTCACACTCGGCATCGACCACGATCGGCTCGAGCGCCGGCACGCAGGGCGACGGCTCGATCAGCTGGAACTTCGGTGACGGCACGACCGAAGTCCAACCCGACGAAGCGCGCTTCACGCACACGTTCCCCGGTCCTGGCCTGTACCAGGTGACGGCGAGCGTCACTGACAACCTCGGCAAGACCTACAGCTGGGTCCAGCCGGTGCAGATCGACCGGCCGCTGACCGCGGCTGTGGTGCACGAACCGGGGCGTGGGAAGACCGTCATCGCCACCGCTGTGGCCGAGGGCGGTACGGGGAACGTGGTGGCGGCCCAATGGACGTTCTCGGATGGAAGGACCGCAGACGGCACGACTGTCGCTGTGCATGGCAGGCACCTGGACGGGTCCGTGACGATCACGGACGGAGCCGGCGACACGGCGACGACCAGCGTTCACATCAACTAACGATCACCCCGACCCTGCCGGTGGCCAGGACGGCCGCTGGCAGGGTCGCGCGGTCCCAATGCGACGCCGTTCCCGAAAGATGAGCACACCTGCGAGCACCGAAGCGGAATAGACTCAGCGTCGCTGCGATCTCTAGCCTAGGAAGGAGGTTCCGATGACCGCCAAGGCGGCTTTCGAGCCGGACGAGTGGAAGCTCGTGGAGGAGGGTCCGACCAGTGCGGCGATGCTCGTGATCACGTCTAAGCGGGGAGGGACGTTCCGCGAGACGTTGGCGATGGGAAAGGAGTACGCCGAGGCGCGCCAGCAGCATGGCAAGAGCGAGCTGCTCGACGAGCTCGTTGGTGCTAGGCCCCACGTCGATCACGCCCGCTTCCACTCGCCCGAGGAGTCGACCGAGCACGTAGTGGAGCGGCTTCGAGAAGCTGTCGCTGTCCTTCAGAAGAAGGCCGAGCCGCAGGAGGTTGAGGACTATAAGACGTTCATCGTAAGCCTCTCCGAGCGCGTTGCCGAGGCACACTCCGAGGGCGGACAGCCGGTGAGCGAGCCCGAGCAGGCGGCAATCGATTCCATCAAGGGGGCGCTGGGTTAAGAGGCGTTCCCGGTCGGCGGCGTTCGGCCCTCAAGCCCCCCCGCCCACGACCCTGGATGTAAGCCGACCCGGCCGACGGGCAAGACGCGGTCGACGTCTCGCTCGGCAGGGGTGTCGGTATCTGATGGGCGGTCGGGCTACGGGATGTCAATCCGGCAGCGCGGCCCGTCAGCTCGCGCGAGGCGTCGGTCGAAGGTGAGCAGTGTGGCATTCAACGCCTCCGCTAGCGCGACATATAGGGCGTCTGGCGCGCTCAGAGAGTCGCGCAGCTGCCATGCGCGCTCGAGCAATGGCCGATGATCTACGCGTGTAGCCGGCCAGGATTCCAGGTCGTCGATCGCCTGTCGCGCTGCGGTTCCGTCAAGCTCACCACGCAGGTGCGCCCGTCGCACGACGCCGAGAACCTCAGCGTCCACCAGATGCGGAGCCGCCTGTTCCGGGTCGCTTTCAAGGCGTTCTCGCACGGGCTCGGCATCGGATCCGGCGACGACAATCTCTGCCACGCACGAAGCGTCAACGACGAGCATCACGCAGCTCGTCAAGAGCCTCTAGAACATCTTTAGCCCCGACGGCTGACGAGCGCCTGCGTGTCGATGCGAGCCAGGTCGCGATGCTGGGGCGGGCAGCCATGCGGGTCGCCTCGGCGCGCAACAGCTCAGGGACGCTGACGCCCTCCTCGGCGGCCCGCCTGCGGAGGCCGGCGTAAACCTCGTCATCAATGTCTCGAATCTGAATCGTCTTCGACACGTATGCATCTTATCATGCGTGGTTGCATGTCCGTAGACGACCGCATCTTTTGCATCGGACTTGCGCAGCCCGCCCACCTTGACGCCCCTGAGCTTTGTGCCCTATGCCACACACATCCTTGAGCGCCAGGTGTACGCTGAGATACCTCAAACGACGGCTCATTTCCGGTCGTCTAAGGCCTAAACGGGAGGCGCTAATGAGCGCAATGGAGATCGACCAGACCAAGCTCGAAGCCTTTATGGGGCAGGCGGTAACCGATATGGGGGCGATCATCAGCGCGCCGCTGATGTTGATCGGCGAGAAGCTCGGCTTGTACAAGGCGATGGCTCACGCCGGTCCACTGACCTCAGAGGAGGTGGCGGAGCGCTCTGGCGCGGCTGAGCGGTACGTTCGCGAGTGGCTTGGAAACCAGGCGGCGGGCGGGTACGTCACCTACGACCCCGCGAATGACCGCTACACACTGCCCGATGAGCAAGCACTCGCACTCGCTGATGAAGAGAGCCCGTTCTACATCCTGGGCGTCTACGACTCGGTGGCGTCGTTGTATGCCGACGAAGATCAGATTCTCGAGGCCTTCCGTAGCGGCAAAGGCATGGGCTGGCACGAGCACGATCACCGGCTGTTCCGGGGGACCGAGCGGTTCTTCCGCCCGGGCTATCGCGCCCACCTGGTCGGCGAGTGGATACCGGCTCTGGATGGAGTGCAGGAGAAGCTCGAACGGGGTGCCAAGGTCGCCGATGTCGGCTGCGGCCACGGGGCGTCCACGATCATCATGGCGGAGGCGTTCCCCAACTCGGAATTCTTCGGCTTCGACTACCACGCTCCGTCGATCGAGCGCGCACACGAGGCGGCCAAGGAAGCGAGCGTCGATGATCGGATCACGTTCGCGACAGACGCGGCGAAGGAATATCCCGGCCACGGCTACGACCTGGTGTGCGTGTTCGACTGCCTGCACGACATGGGCGACCCCGTCGGCGCCTCTCGGCACGTCCTGGAGACGCTTGATTCGGACGGCACCTGGATGATCGTCGAGCCGTTTGCGAACGATCGTGTCGAGGAGAACCTCAATCCAGTGGGTCGGGTCTTCTACGGCGCTTCTACTGTGATCTGCACCCCGGCGTCGCTCTCCCAAGAGGTTGGCCTCGCGCTGGGAGCGCAGGCGGGCGAGGCGCGGCTGACCGAGGTTCTTGAAAAGGGAGGATTCGGGCGCGTTCGCCGCGCAACCGAGACGCCGTTCAACCTGATCCTTGAGGCGCGGCCATAGCTTTGAGGCGCGGCCATGGGTAACGCCGAATGGCTCGCGGTGGAATCTGATCGAGTGGCGTTGGCGAGGGAGGGGTGTCTGATGGGTGAAGCGATCGTGGTGGGGACCGACGGTTCTGAGAGTGCTGGGCGAGCGGTCGCCGAGGCGATCCGTCTAGCCCAGGCCCTTGATGCCGAACTCCATGTCGTTTCGGCCTATAAGCCGTTGCGCGATGCGCGCATCGAGGGGGCGCCGGCAGGGGCTGCCAAGGTGTGGGCACCGCTGCCGGATGCCGAGGTTGAACTGACGCTCGGCGAGGTCGCGGCCGCGGTCCGTGTTCATGACGTGAAGGTAACGACGCACGCCGTGCAAAAGGACCCGGCTGATGCGCTGCTGGAGGTCGCCGCCGAGGCCGGAGCGGGGCTAATCGTCGTCGGCAATCGGGGGATGCACAGTGCCAAGCGATTCGTCTTGGGAAACGTGCCGAACAAGGTTTCCCACAGGGCGAGCTGCAATGTGCTCATCGTGTCGACCGATCAGAGCTGAGGGGCGGCGCTGGGGCGAAGAACGCGCGGATCGCGGATCCTGGCGCCCGCTCGTGCCGCGCAAACGGTCAGCGTGCCGCGAGCTCGCTGGGGCGCCCCACGGCTGCGTGCAGAATCCCATTGACGATGCTGATGATGACGGCGGCAAGCGCTGCCCACCAGAAGCTGTCGATTGCGAACTGGGGAACGATCCAGTGCGTCAGATAGAGCATCAACACGTTGATGAGGAAGTAGAAGATGCCCAGCGTGACCACGATGAACGGGATCGAGAGGATTGCGAGGAAGGGCTTCACAAACGAGTTGACGAGCGTGAAGACGAGCCCGGCGACAAGCGGGACCCACCAGTCTCCGCCGTAGCTGAGACCCGCCAGCAGCCAGGTAGCCACGTAGAGGGCGAGCGTGTTGAACAGCCATCTGATTGCGAGCGCCGCGAGCACAGCGAAAGCGTAGTGCCAGGAGCTTCGCGTATGGAGCCGGACGGGATCGAGCCGGTGATTGCCTGCTCGCCACCGCCGAGGTCCGGCGAGATCACGGTTTCGTCCTCTCGCTCCCCAGCGTGAGCGCCGTCAGCGACGCCCCCCCGTCGACGACAATCTCCTGCCCGTTGACCTGGGCCGCCTCCTCGCCTGCGAGAAACGCCGCCACCGCCGCGATCTCAGCCGGCTGCACCATCCGCCCACTCGGGAGCGCCCTGACGATGCGCTCCCGGACCTCCTCGGGCATTCGGAGCACCTGCTCGGTAGCCACCATCCCAGGGAGGATCGCGTTCGCGGTGAGGCCCAGTGCGGCGCCCTCGGCGGCGAGAGTCTTCACCATCCCGAGGAGACCCGCCTTGGACGCCGCGTAGGCGACCTGGCCCGGTAGCCCGGCGACGGCGGCGACGCTTGAGATCACGATGATCCGGCCGGACCTCCGCTCGCGCATTCCCGCCAAGCAGGCCTGCACCGTCCGGAAGGCGCCCGTGAGGTTCACGGCGATGTCCGCGTCCCACTGCTCGATGGTCATACGGTGTGCGGGAGCGATCGTTGCCGTCAGGGCGGCGTTTGCGACACACACGTCGATGTCTGCGAGCGGGGGAAAGGTGTCGCGGGCCACGTCAAGGGAGATGTCGCAGCCGGGAGCGCAGTCGAGCGTGACCACATCGAGACCTTCGCCCGCAAGGCGCTCGGCGATTGCGGCGCCGATACCCCGGGCAGCCCCGGTCACGAGCGCTCTGCGCGGCTCGGTCATGATTGGCTCCCGTCCACCACGAGGAGGTAACCATGACAGACCGCTGGTACTCCGAGGAGGAGCTCACCGAGCTCTCCCGCCCGACGATGGACCGCGCGATCGAGGCGATCGATGCGGGTGAGCTCGAGACCGCGCGACGACTCTGCGGGGAGATGAAGCACGAGTGGCAGATGCTGCACGACCTGATGGCTTCGGGTCTGCTCGACCTCGTCTCCTTCATCCAGCAGCGCCTCGGCGACGAGGCGGTGGCGGAGGCCTGGAGCGAGAGCATGAGCCGGGGCTGGCGCCGTCACCACGACGCAATCCTCGATCTGGACCGCCGCGACATCGTCGAGCTGCTCGCCGCGACCTGGCGTGCCCATTCGACCTCGGGCGTCGGCCCCAACCCGGGAAGCTTCACAATCACCGAGGACGAGGAGAAGGTGACCTTCTCAATGCACCCCTGCGGGTCCGGGCAGCGTCTCGTCCGCAACGGCGCCTACGAGGGCCTTCCCGGTGGCGGGGTTACGCGGGCGGCGCACGACTGGTCGTTTGGACGCGAGGGCTTCCCCCTCTACTGCACGCACTGCAGCTTCATGAACGAGTCCCTCCCTATCCAATGGTCGGGCTTTCCGCTGTACCCGTGCGAGCCCCCCGGCGATTACGCCAAGGATCCCTGCGTGTGGCACTGGTACAAGGATCCCGATGCGATCCCGGAGAAGCACTGGCGTCGCTACGGCGCGGTCAAGCCGGAGCGTCCCTCGGCGATCGGTCCGGGGAGCTGACGTTGGCAGGTTCCGGTCATCCGTCGGGGGCACGATTATCAACCGACCGGGTTGCTGCTACCGCCCCGAGCTCGCGGACGAGGTGGATGCCGATGACGGGTCGTTGCCGAGGTCGCGTGGGAGGTCGGCCATGAGTCGCGAGCGCTGGATGGCGCTCCTCTTCGCCGCCGGGTCCGTGTGTTTCTTCGTCGGCCCGTTTCCGGGCTACGCGAACCTCGTTGGCGACACCGCCGACTCAGTCACGTTCTTCGTCGGCTCCATCCTGTTCACAGCCGGTGGGGCGCTGCAGACATTCCTGGCGTTCCCCGCTCGCCACTCACCCGGCGGCGGGCAGTCGGCGTGGAAGTCGGCGACGATTCAGTCGGCCGGAACCTTGTTCTTCAACCTGACCACCTATCGGGCGGTGCACACGGCCCTTTCCAGCCCCGAGTACAACAAGCTGGTGTGGCGGCCGGACGCCCTCGGCTCGATCTGCTTCCTAGTCTCGGGCGCGATCGCCTATCGCGCCTCGCAGCGGCGCGGCTGGTGGCCCGAGCGTGGGGCTGCGGGATGGTGGGAGCCGTCCGTCAACCTGCTGGGATGCATCTTCTTCGGCATCTCGGCAGTCGCCGGACACGTCGTTCCCTCAACCGGCTCGATGATCGACCTGGCCGCTGCGAACTGGAACACTGCGCTCGGAGCCGCGTGCTTCCTGGCCTGCGCGCTCGCCACACTGCTCACCGGACGCACCGTGAAGTCCCCGCGACTGCGCCGCCTTCACGAGCTCGAGCGCGCTCTCTAGCGCGAAGTCACTCGGATGGACGCGAGTACGTCGTCCGTGAGAGCCGCCCTGAAGACGGCTTGGTCTGCCTGGTGCGTTCGGCTCGTGGGGGAACCTCCTTGCAAGTGGTGCCACGACTGGGTGAATGAGGAGGCGCACAAAGGCGTGTACACCACTCATTTCGGTTTGCTAGCGCAGCGATCTGAACGCCGCTCGCATCTCGTCAGCAAAGAGCTGCGGCTGTTCCCAGGCCGCGAAGTGGCCGCCTCGGTCGAGTTCGTTGAAATACATCAGGTTGTTGGGATACGCGCGTTCCGCCCAACTGCGAGGCGCTTGATAGAGCTCATCGGGAAAGACACTTATGGCAAACGGGATCGAGACGTCCTTGGCTTCGAAGAAGCCGGCCGCGTTCTCCCAGTACAGACGAGCCGAAGACACTCCCGTGTTCGTCAGCCAGTAGAGCGTGATGTTGTCGAGGACATCGTCAAGCGTCAGATCGCCCGAGGAGTTGCCCTGAACGACCTGTTCTACGAGCCCGGGCTGTCCTTTACCGTCACCGTGGTCAAGAATGAACGACGCCAGGTCGATGGGCGAATCCGCCAGCCCGTACAGCGTTTGCGGGCGCGTCGTCATGATCAGCGCGTAGGCGACGTGCTTCGCGTAGAAGTTGCTCAACTCCGCATACGCGCGCCCCTCGTCGTCCGAGAGACCGGACGGCGCCGGGTCACCGTGCAGGAACCCGTTTGCGAGGTCGAGCGGAGCGGTACCAGGCATGTTGGAGTGAATGCCGAGCAGCTCCGGAGCCGCCTGTTCTCCCATCGCTTGCGTGACGGCCGCGCCCCAGTCGCCGCCCTGCGCGACAAACCGCGTGTATCCAAGCCGCTTCATCAGCTCTACCCATGCGCGTGCGGTGCGAGGTGGACCCCACCCGGTGGAGGTGGGCTTGCCAGAGAACCCGTAGCCCGGCAGTGAGGGGATCACCAGATGGAAGGCATCTGGTGCGCTCGCACCGTGTGCTGTCGGGTCGGTCAGCCGATCGATGATCTTCAGCTGCTCGATGATCGAGCCGGGCCACCCGTGTGTGACGATCAGCGGCAACGCATCCTCGTGCTTTGAGCGAACGTGAATGAAATGAATGTCCAGCCCATCGATCTCGGTGATGAACTGCGGCAGGGAGTTCAGCCGCGCCTGGCACTTGGACCAGTCGTAATCGGTCCCCCAGTAGCGAGCGAGCTCCTGAATCGTCGCAAGAGGCACGCCCTGCGAGTCGTCCGCAACAGTCTCGCGCTCGGGCCACCGTGTAGCCATTACTCGCCTGCGCAACTCGCTGAGCTCCGCCTCGGGAAAGCTCCTCTGAAACGGACGAATCGCGGTCGGGTCGCTGCTCATCTGTTGCCCGACATCATCACGTTGAGTGGCGATCGTGCTCATTGCCTCTGCTCCTTTGCTTTGGTGAGGGGGGAAGGCATCGAGGGGACCGGCAACGCAGCCGGAAGGAGAATCGGTCTATAGGCGCAAGACCCCCGAGATCAGGACGAGCCCCGCTGGCTAGATGGCGTTACTGTCGCTACGGACGAAACACCCGGTGAGGTCGGCGGGAGGTCGCACCTCCAGGAGCCTCCGCGAGAGATCCGAGCAGAAGCGGCCGATAACGGTCCTGCGTGTACGCTACGCCTACCCTGCGGGTTTATACGGGCTGCGAACAGCGTCGCTGCGGAATCTGCCGCAAAGAGCGCTGTTTATGTAAGGCGAGCCGCGGGGATCCCGTCGCCCGCGGTGTCAAGACGAGTAAGACGACGGCGTCGACTCGGGGGAGCGCCTGTCCCATCCGTGAAATGGCGTGTAGTTGCCCGTATCCCACGCTTCTCGCAGCCCGGACTTGCTCAGATCCCAGTCGGGGCGGATCTCGCTGCTCGCGACCCGCAGGTCGTGCCAGAGATCGACGAACGAGGGGCGTCCCCAGAACCAATAGCCGTTGTACACGCTGTCGATGACCAGGCCGGGCTTCAGCACCAGCGTGTGGGGGATCATCGGGTCGTGCTCAGGGTCGGTGTACTCCTGGATGTCGAGGTCCTTCTGGACGATCCGCCCGGGGTCCGACAGGAACGTCCACTCCGCACCCAGTGACGCCCTGAACTCTTTGAGCTCGTGGTCGGCGTCGGTCGAGATCGTGGCCACGTTTGTGTAGGAGACAGCGATCTTGGGGTAGTTGGCGGCGAGTTCGAGGTGCTGCTGGTGCTCCTTCGGGCAGTAGTTGCCGCGGGCGAGCGTCAGGATCAGGGGATCATCCCCTTGTAGCTCGCTGAGCCGGCGGGCGGTTTTGGTGTGATCGGGCAACTCGTAGTCGGGGAACTTGCCGCCTGGGACAATGTCGCTACGCATGATCTGCTCCTGTCCGTGGTCGAGGAATGACGAGAACGATGGCCGGCCGTCCCGCCCACTCACGCCGGGTGGTCCGCGGGGGTGGGACCCCGGTCCGCGGCACGGGCGTGGACCAGCGTAACCTGGGCGCCATCGGAGTCTTTCGGGTCGACATTGAGCCTAGTCAACCGGCGCCGCGGGCGTTAGAAAGGGGGCTATCCCAATGAGTTCCCACACGCCGGTGTGTGAGTTGCTGGGAATTGAGCACCCGATCGTCCAGGCGCCGATCTCTGCGGATCCCCGCCTGCCCGCCGCGGTCGCTAATGCCGGCGCTCTCGGGAGCGTGGCGCTCGCATGGGCCGATGACGCCGGAGACCTGGTTCGTGAAACGGTAGCGCTCACCGACCGGCCCTTTGCCGGCAATTTTGTTCTTAGCCGCGCGGATCAGCACCACCGACTCGATGAGGCCCTTTCCGCTGGTCTGCGGATCGTGTTGCTCTTCGCAGGCGATCCGGAAGGCTATGTCGACTCGGTGCACGACGCCGGAGGGCTTGTCATGCACACGGTCGGGAGTGTCGAGGAAGCGCGGCGCGCAGTCGGATGTGGAGTGGACATCATCGTTGCTCAGGGCTGGGAGGCCGGCGGGCACGTATGGGGTGGCGTGGCAACGCTCCCATTGGTGCCGGCCGTAGTCGACGCGGTGGCACCGGTACCGGTCATTGCGGCCGGTGGGATTGGCGACGCTCGGGGAGTCGTGGCCGTGCTCGCGCTCGGCGCGCAGGCCGCGTTGCTGGGCACCCGGTTCCTCTTGGCCGAGGAGATGCCGGTCCACGAGGAGTATCGGCGCCGCCTGATAGCTGCGAGCGAGACCGATGCAGAGTGGTACGCCAACCTTTATGAGGTGGGATGGCCGGACGCCCCCCACCGCGCCATCCACAACTCAACCGCCGAGAAATGGGAGGCCGCGGGCCGGCCGCCACTGGGTAGTCGACCAGGAGAGGGGGTGATAGCGCACTTCGCGTCAGGCGAACCGATCCTTCGATATTCCCCCGCGCCCCCACTCGTTGGAACAACCGGCGAGATCGAGGCGCTATCACTCTGGGCCGGACAGAGCGTCGCGCTCGCCAAACAGCAACAGCCCGCTGCAGAGATCGTGGCCGAACTCGTCTCGCGCTTGTAGCCCCCGCCCAGGTCAAGACTTCGTCTCGCGGGGGCACTCACTCCAACCACGAACCCGATCGGTGGTCGGAGCGGCCAGTGCGGTCGTCTTAGTGTCTCCGTCAGCTCGCCATCGGCGGTCCCGCGCCGACCGTCTTGGACGCCGCCGCGATCTCGCCGCGGAGCGCCTTCAGCGCGGCGACGTAGATCTCCGAGAACGTCGGGAACGGTTGGATCGTGTCAGCCAGGACGTCAAGTTGAATGTGGGCGCGGATCGCGAGCGTGGCCTGCTGCAGCCACTCGCCCGCCTCCGGACCCAGCGCGTAGGCGCCCGTCAGTCGCTCGCCGTCGCTGAGAAGCGTGAGAAAGCCGTTGCTGTCGGCTGACGCGCGTGTGTAGGTGGCGGTCTTCGCCACCCCGGACACCGGGACCATGGCGCTGAAACGGCCAGCGCCAGCGCCCACTGCCGCAGCTTGCGGGTCGGTGTAAACGACGCGGGGAACGGCCTCGTAGTTGGCCTTTCGCGGCTCGCCGAGGATGTTCGCGGCGACGACCTCGCCTTGGTACTTGCCGACGTGGGTCAGTGGCCAGAGGCCGTTTACGTCACCGATTGCCCATAGGTGCTCCGCCGCGCGCAGGTGCGCGTCGACCGGAACTCCGTGTGCGTCTGCCTCGACGCCTACGCTCTCAAGGCCGAGTCCCTGCACGCGTGGACGCCGGCCGGTGGCGACGAGCAGCCGGTCACCGCGCAGCTCACGCCCGTCGTCGATCTCGAGCACGTAGTCCTTGCCCTTGCGACGTGCGGCGGTCGCGTTGGCAGAAAGCACGAGCTCGATGCCCTCGCGGCCTAAAACCTCTCCGAGCGCCTCACCCAGCGGCGCCGGCTCGCGCGCGAGCACGTGCTCAGACATCTCGACGATCACGGTCTCGGCGCCGAGCCGATGGACGGCCTGCGCCATCTCCACGCCGACCGGCCCTCCACCGAGGATCAGCAGACGGCGCGGAATGGCCTTCATGGACGTCACCTCTCGGTTGGTCCAAACGCCATCGAGTTCGCGAAGGCCTGCTACGGGCGGCGCGACCGGATCCGCACCGTTTGCGAGCACCACGTGGTCTGCGGTGTGCCGCACGCCGTCCACCTCGACGACCCCCGGGCCGGCGAGCCGCCCGGTGCCGCGCAGCAACTCGATGCCACGTTCAGCCAGCCAGCGCGCCTGTCCGGCGTCTGAGTACTCGGAGACCATGAAGTCACGCCAGGCGAGCGCCGCCTCGACGTCGACCTCGGCGCTCGCGGCGGCGGCGCGCGCCCCATGGACCGCCTCGCCCGGCCGCAGCAGCGTCTTTGACGGGATGCAAGCCCAATAGGAGCACTCACCTCCCACGAGCTCGCGCTCGACGACGGCCACGCGCAGGCCGCCCTCCGCCAGGGCGCCCGCACAGTGCTCGCCCGGCGAGCCGCCGCCGAGCACGATCACGTCGTACTCGCTGCTCATGTCGGCAGCTCCTCGCCGGCGCGCTCGCGCACCATGTAGAGCGCGTACCAGTCCGGCCAGTTTGGGTCAGCTTTACCCGTTTGCTGCTCATGTTTGCCGTGTGCGTCCTCCGCCCGCCTTAGCGCATCCGCCAGGTCGTCCACGGACTCATACGTCGTCGCCATCAGCGTCTCCTTTGAACGCACTACCACCTGGTCGCCCCCGGCAGTGCTATGACCGAGGACGCTCCCGTCGGGTCGCAGACATCTTGCCCTCATCCGAGTGGAAGTCAAGCCCAAGATCTCGAAGCTGGCCCCGGGAAGACAGCAGGCCCACTGCGGCGTACCGTTTGCTCGACACATAGCCACGGTACGGCCCCGCTGACAGGAGCAACCATGAGCAACGAACTTCCAGATCCTCGCCCGCGCAAGGTCTATCGCTTGGAGGCGACCCTCGCACGACCACTGGATCTCGGCGACACCGCGCGAGGTCGCCGGCGTATCGTTCCCCTGACCGGCGGAGCATTCACCGGACCCGAGATGAACGGCAATCTGCTCCCCGGCGCCAGCGCCGACTGGCAGATCGTCCTGCCAGATGGCACGTCGTTCGGCGACATCCGCTACACGCTGCAGACCGATGGCGGGGATCTGCTCTACGTCCAATCACGAAGCGTGCGCCATGGCAGCGCCGAGGTTCTCGCGCGTCTGGGGCGCGGCGAGGACGTCGACGCCAGCGAGTACACCTTCCGCGCATCAACCCAGATCGAGACCGCCGCGCCCCAGCTCGACTGGCTGAACAAGGGCGTGTTCATCAGCGTAGGCGGCCGACAGCTCGCAGGCGTGATCTACGAGACCTACCTAGTCGGATGATCCCGCCGCCCGCGCAGAACAACGGGAAGGTCGCCATCATCACCGGCGCCTCGCAGGGCATTGGCGCGGGCCTAACGAGGGCATACCGTGAGCTCGGATACGCCGTGATCGCGACTGCTCGATCGATCGGGCCGTCTGAGGACTTCGGCATCGTGACCGTCGGAGGTGACATCGCCGACCCTGAGACGGCGCAGCGTGTCGTGGGGGAGGCTGTCGAGCGGTTTGGACGGATCGACACGTTGATCAACAACGCCGGGATCTACATCGGAAAGCCCTTCACGGATTACACCCTCGCGGACTTCAACGCCCTGGTCGCCGTCAACGTCGCGGGCTTCTTTCACATGACGACGCGAGCGATCAAACACATGCTCGATCGTGGCGCCGGGCACGTTGTCAACGTCTCGACGACGCTCGTCGAGCAGGCTGACAGCGGCACACCAGCCGCGCTGTCCGTTCTGACAAAGGGGGGCCTGGTTGCGGCCACCAAATCACTTGCGATCGAGTACGCCTCCCGTGGTCTACGGGTAAACGCCGTGTCGCTTGGCGTGATCAAGACGGCGATACACGACGAGAGCTCCTACGCGGGGATGGGGGCGCTGCACCCCATCGGTCGGGTGGGCGAGATCGAGGACGTGGTCGGGGGAATCCTCTATCTCGAGTCGGCGCCTTTCGTGACCGGAGAGGTCTTGCACATCGACGGCGGACAGAGCGCCGGACACTGACCGTGGGCGCGACGCGTGGTGTAACGCACGACCGTGGAGTCAATTCCAACAGCGGAGGTCAGCATGAGCAACATCGACGAGCAGATAGTCTTGGCCCATTTCATCGTTTCAGACGATGTGGAGCGTTCTCGCCGCTTTTACACAGACGTGCTCGGCGGCAAGGTGGCCTTTTCCGGTCCGGGAGGGCTGACCTATGTCACGCTATCCAACAGCTGGATCATCATCAATGTCGGCGGCGGCCCGACTGACGACAAGCCGGAGGTCACCCTAGAGGCGCCACGCGATTCCGGCAGGGTCAGCAGTTTCCTTAATATCCGGGTCAAAGACATTGAGGCCGTGTACGCCGAATGGAGCGCTAGGGGTGCTCAATTCCTGACGCCGCCGAAGCAGCACCAGTACGAGATCCGTTGCTACGTCCGCGATCCTGACGGCCATCTGATCGAGGTGGGGCAAACCACCGACCCAGAGGGGGACTGGGCCCCCCCTGAGTGGCTATCGAGTACGTCCGCCGAGGAGTCATGACGACCGCGGTCATCGGCACCGGGACGCTCGGATCGGTCATCGCACGCCTGCTGGCCTCAGGCGGCGAGACCCTGCGGCTCTCGAGCGCTCACAGTGAATCGGCACGAATGCTCGCTGCAGAGATCGGCTCAGCTGCGGTCGGCGCCGACGGCAACCGCGACGCGTTGCAGGGCGCCGATGCCGTCGTCCTCGCGCTTCGGTTTACCGCGCTGGAGGGCGTCATAGACGAGATCGCCGACCGGCTAACCGACAAGCTCGTGGTCGTTCCGAGCAACCCGCTCGGCATCGACGCACAAGGTAACGTCTCACGTCTGCTGCCGAAAGGGCAAGCCTCTGGAGAGGTTGTAGCCGGGTGGTTGCCGGCGGGGGCGCCCTTGGCCATGGCGTTTGGAACCCTGTCGGCCGATATCTTGGAGTCCGCTAGCAAGCGCTCACCGGAGCCGGCGGTCCTCTTCTTCGTGACCGACGACGATCGTGCTGGCGAGGACGTCGAGCGGTTGATCCGAACAGCCGGCTTCGAGCCGGTGAAGGCCGGCCGTATCGAACAGTCGGGTCGACTCGAGGTCGGTGGGGATCTTCACGACCTCGTGGTCGGCCCTGCAGAGGCACGGTCATTGGCCCGTGCGGCCTGATCGCTCCGTAGCCCTGGCTGGGGGCACCTCTTCGGTCGGGCCCTTCGCCCCGGATCGGCTTACCGACGCTGACCATCGCTCATCGCTTTACTCCCACCTCAGTCCCCTCGGTGTAGCGAATCGCCTCTCCTTCGACTGGACTCACCAGGAACTGCTCGCGCTCGCCGCGATCCCAGGCCTCGCGCAGCCCTGGTGCGCCCAGATCGAAGTCGGGGCGTAGGTTGCGCATGACCTCACGCAAGTCGCGGTGGAGCTCTTCGACCGTGGGGCGCCCCCAGTACCAGTAGCCGTTGTAGATAGCGGAGATCTCGAGCCCAGGGGCGAGCACGAACGTGTGCGGGACCATCGGGTCGTGGACGGGGTCGGTGTACTCGACGATGTCGAGACCGTTCCGCACCGTTCGCTCCGGGTCAGAGAGGAACGGGAACTGAGCGCCGACGCTATCGCGGAACTCATTGATCTCGAGCTGGTTGTCCGTCGAGATCAGGGCCACGCGCGTATACCCGACCCGGAAGTCGAGGTATGCGTCGACCAGATAGTGAAGGAAACGGTGCTCCTTCGGGTCAAACCCGCCGCGTGAGAGGTGGAGCACCATCGGGTTTGAGCCCTGCAGGTCCGACAGACGGCGCAGGACGCCGTCCTGGTCGGGCAGTTCGTAGTCGGGAAGGCGTGCCCCGACCTCAATGTCGCCGCGCATAATGGGCCTCCAATCGAATTCCGCTGAACTTCGTCACGGGCCGCTCCCGCAGGATATGACCGCGGAGCGCCCGCTGGCCATCGGCCCCCAAGCACCGCCGCGGGGCTGACGGAGGCCTTAAGAGGAGGGCGCCCGGCGCGCGACGTCCATCTCGCGAGCCGAGGCGGTGTGCGTCGTGACGCTCGCATCCGTACGGAAGCACTCGTGTCGGGGGCTCGCCGACCGCGGCCGCCGCGGGCTCGCGACTCCGGCCGGCCGCCAGCAGTAGGCTCATGAGCAGCACCCGACCGACTGGAAAAGATGCACCCTTCGCACGAACTCGACGTCAGCGTCGTGAGCCCTGAGGAGGCCGAGTTCAGCACCGCCGAGTTCTGGGCGGGCGACAGGCTCTTTGGTTTCACTCGGCTCGAGGACGGCGAGCTGGTTCTCAGGATCGAGCCGCGGAGCGATGGCGGCCCGGTCGTTGTCAGCGCGCACAGCTTGGCCGAGGCGCTAGCGCGCGCGAAGCAACTCCTCGAATCCCCGTGATCCGCACTACCCCGACCTTGCTGGGTGAGTCGCTCCTCGGACCAGATCTGGACCAGTGCCCACGCCTCCCTCGCCTTGAGACGCCTCAGGTGGACAGCCCAAGCCTCTGAGACATAAGGCACCACCATGGAATCAAGTTCACAAGGGAGGTCGACATGAGCACCCCCGACCAGGAGCTGGTCTTGACCCACTTCATCGTCTCCGATGATGTAGAGCGTTCCCGCCGCTTTTACACCGACGTGCTCGGCGGGACGGTGGCCCGCTCGGGAGAGCCGACCAACGTCGCGCTCGCCAACAGCTGGATCGTCATCAATCGGGGCGGAGGCCCGACCGACGACAAGCCCGCGGTCACCCTGGAGACGTCACGCGACCTCGACCGGGTCAGCAGCTTCCTCAATATACGGGTCAAAGACATCGGGGCCGTATACGCCGAATGGAGCGCCCGTGGTGCTCAATTCCTGACGCCCCCAAAGCAGCACCAGTACGAGATCCGTTGCTACATCCGCGATCCCGACGGTCATCTGATCGAGGTGGGGCAAACCACGGACCCAGCGGGGGACTGGACGCCCCCTCAGTGGCTGTCAAATACGCCCGCCGAGGAGTCCGAGTGATTTGCATGCACTGTGTCGAGTGGAGCCAACCGGGATCGAACCGGTGACCTCCTGCTGGCAGAACTGGGCGGTTCAGGAGCCGGGCCTTGTGCCGAGAGGTACGCGAATGAACACGGATTCATCGGCGATGATCGTAGATCCATGCACTTCTGGCGAGAGTGTCTCGAGTCACGCAACGGCTGAGGCCACAGTATGACCACTCGGTCCCGTCTCTTGCAAACGACAGCGAGCTGAGGATGCGGCCCGGTTGCCGCTGTCGCTTTCCATGATTGTGACGCACGCCTTTAGGCAGTGCATAGCTCCGCGCTTACACTCGTGCCATGACACTTAGCCGACGGTGGGCGCTCCGGGCCCTACTTGTCGTGACGCTGGCGGGCGGTATGGCTAGCTGGGGAGATGGCGCTGAGGCGACGACAACGCAGAGGGTCGGATTGGCGAGCCCGGTCGCCCGCCTTGCCGCGACAAGTAACAAGGCACTGCCGAATGGCGGAACAAGAAGTACAAAGAAGCGTCGGGAGAAGGCAAGGAAACGTCCCCATAAGCTGCGGAAGAGAGCGAAGAAGCCAAAGACGATCCCAAAACGAGCCGTTGCAAAGAGCGAAGAAGCGCAAGCTAGCCAGGAAGCGTCGGGAGCGGGCAAGGAAAGAGCCGAAGAAGCTGCTGAACAGAGCGAACAAGCCAAGGAAGCCTCCGAAGCAGCCAAAGAAGCCTCCGAAGAAGCGAGCGAAGCAGCTGAAGAACTGAGCGGCTAGCGCGAGAGTCGTCGCGGCGGCATGAAGATTGGCCCTGGGCGAGGGCCACACACCAAGAGATCGGCTCGACTGCCCTGTCGGCGATCGCTGCCTGGAGCAGGCGGTGGGCGAGGCTGCCCGAACCGCCGACTCTCAAAGGCGTGCCGTCCCCCACCCGGGGGAGTACCTCGGTTTGCAGAGCTGTGCGATCGCGCCGAGTTGCAGACCGATCGCGTCGAGCGAGACCATCAGCTCCGCGCTCGGAGCGGCGGCCGCTCGCGAGAACAACACGATCATCGCAATCGCATCGCTACCGTCGCTGATCGGTACCAGCAACGCCGAGCCCATGCCCTCCGCCGCTGCGACCCTGAGCAGTGGGTCCTCGGCCGACTGCAACTCAAGCAAGCAGGTTGCCGCCATTCGGTTGCGAGCACGACCGAACTCTGCGGTCGACGGGTCCACCCGGTGCTTCCAGGTCCGACTCTCCAGCGAAGCCAGGCCAGCGCCGTCTGATGTCCATATAGCCGCGCAAGTCATCGGCCGGCGTGGTTTCTCGACGTACCACGCGATGGCCGCATCCCATCCCCCCTCCGCGCCGAGCGTGTCAACCGCGTGGTCGAGTATCGAGCGCCACTCGGTGAGTCCGACGAGCACAGCCGAGAGGGCGCGCTGCGAGCCCGTGTCCCACCTGACCCCGCTCCTGGTCTCTGACGCGGATGCACGGGCCTCGGGCGCCTCAGCACGCGACGCGTGCGTCTCCTCGAGCTGCGCTTGGGCGGTCGTCAGATCCTTTTCGAGCTCGCCGACGCGTGCCTGCGCTACGGCGAGCGACTCCTCGAGCTCGCCCGCTCGGGCCTGCCCGGCACCGACTGCGGTTTCGAGCTCGTCGGTGTGCTGGTGGTCCTCTAGCTGAGCTTGGATGGCGGTCAGATCCTTTTCGAGCTCGCCGACGCGTGCCTGCGCTACGGCGAGCGACTCCTCGAGCTCGCCCGCTCGGGCCTGCCCGGCCGAGACCGCGCCTTCCAGCTCCTCGGCTCGTGTCTGCTGCTTTGCGACTACCGTTTCGAGCTCGTCGACGTGCCCTTGGTCCACGAGCTGCGCTTGGGCGGTCGTCAGATCCTTTTCGAGCTCGCCGACGCGTGCCTGCGCTACGGCGAGCGACTCCTCGAGCTCGCCCGCTCGGGCCTGCCCGGCCGAGACCGCGCCTTCCAGCTCCTCGGCTCGTGTCTGCTGCTTTGCGACTACCGTTTCGAGCTCGTCGACGTGCCCTTGGTCCACGAGCTGCGCTTGGGCGGTCGTCAGATCCTTTTCGAGCTCGCCGACGCGTGCCTGCGCTACGGCGAGCGACTCCTCGAGCTCGCCCGCTCGGGCCTGCCCGGCACCGACTGCGGTTTCGAGCTCGTCGACGTGCCCTTGGTCCTCGAGCTGCGCTTGGGCGGTCGTCAGATCCTTTTCGAGCTCGCCGACGCGTGCCTGCGCTACGGCGAGCGACTCCTCGAGCTCGCCCGCTCGGGCCTGCCCGGCGACAATGGTGCGTTCGAGCTCGTCTACGCTCCCTTCCGAGCCGTCGTTACGACTGCCCGGCTGCTCACGTTCCTCCACCAACTCCTTCAGCCGCGCGGCTTCCGCGAGCGCCTGGTCTCGCTCGATGAGCAGCGCCCGGGTGGACTCGTGCCGGTCGACAGGCGGATCAATGTTCCCGTCGGTCAGCGTGAGCCCCCATTCCTCGAGTAGCTCCTCACGGATCGCGAACGCGTCGAGCTGTCTCCAGCGGTCGATCCTCATCAGGCGCTCGCACTCCGAACGTGCCACCGATTCTTCCGTGACCGGTGCAGCGACGCTGCAGGTGGCCGTAGGCTGCCCCTCGCCGTTGCGTAGTGCAAAGCGCAGAACAGTGAACGCGGGGCGCCCTTCGAACGCGCCGATCCGGTACTCGAGCTCCAAGAGCTCCCGCCCGGCGGCACTGTCCTCTTCCTCCAGTCGCATACCTTCGATCGACCACGTGGCAGTGAGTTCGGGGTCGGTCCGGCCGCAGACCCGCTCTGGATCGGTCCCAAGCTCGTCGACGTAGCGGCGGTTCACGCGCAGGTAGCGGCCGTCCAGGTCCTTCAGCCAAACGATCGCCGGGCTCTCGTCGAGCGGCTCCTCGAGCACCGGACTGACCAGGTCGCCATCGGCCGCGTCGTCCGCGGCGGGGATCGTCAGCACCACCACGCGCCGGCCGACTCGGTCGACCGCTGCGACAAGGTTCGCCTCGAGGCCGTCGAGCACCGCCGTCAGGCTGTCGGCCTTTCCCGCGGCGACGGCATCGACCTCGGCCGGACACTGGGCGAATGATCCGTCGCACACGTCGAACCTGTCCAGGAAGGCTCTCGTCGCACGCTTGACCGAGCCGGTTCCAGCCAGTACCGCGACCGCGGCCGGCACGCCGTCGGAGACTGCGAGAACATCCTTTGCTCTGGTCGGCCCAGAGACATCCACTCTGAAGAAATCGGCACCCGTCGTGGCGAGCCGGGGTGGCCAAGCCCCGAAGTGGACGAACGGCGCGCGGCGCGCTCAGCACCATTCGGGCAGCCGATGAGGGGCCGCCGGGTCCCTCGGCATACCTACGCGATCTTCACAGCCGCCGATCGGCGGGCGGCACACACGGTCGGTATGGAGCCAACCGGGATCGAACCGGTGACCTCCTGCTTGCAAAGCAGGCGCTCTCCCAGCTGAGCTATGGCCCCAGGAGCTTCAATATACGTCCTGCGGCGCGGTTCTCGCGCTCAAGCGACCTTCGTTGCGGGGTGTCTCGTGCCCGGATTCGTCGCGGTGCGATCTCGGCCGGCGCGCTTGGCTTCGTACAGCGCCTTGTCCGCTAGATCCAGCAGATCGGATGGCAACGCGTGCGCGACCGACGCAGAGACGACACCGGCGGAGCACGACAGGCTGCCGCCCTGGATGTCGACGCACGCAATCGCGGCGCGGACTCGCTCGGCCATCTGGTAGGCGGCGTCGGCGTCCGCTTCGGGCATCAGGATCGCGAACTCCTCCCCGCCCATGCGCGCGACCGTGTCGTGCCGGCGGATGGACGAGCGCAGCGCGTCTGCCACCCCGACTAGAACCTGGTCGCCGTAGAGGTGCCCGTGCTCGTCGTTGATCGCCTTGAAATAGTCGAGGTCGAGCACCATGATCGACAGCTCGCTGCTCGAGCGTTGGGTGCGACTGGACTCGACGGCGCAGGCCTCGTAGAAGGCGCGCCTATTGGCAAGACCGGTCAGCGGGTCCTCCGCGGCCTGGTGTTCGAGGCGATCCACGAGCTGTGCGTTCGTCAGCGCGATCGCCGCGTGCGCAGCGTACGCCGACAGGGCGTCCGCGTCCCCCGGCAGGAAAACGGTCGATCCGTGCGCGAGTGCAACCAGCACACCGAGCAGCCCGTCGCCGAAGACAAGTGGCGCGGCACACATCGAGCCGAACGGCATGCCCTCGTGGAGGGGCACGTTCACCAGGGCCTCCTCCGTCCGCAGGTCGTCAATCACCACGGCGCCCTGCTCGAGCAGGAGCTTCTGGTGCTGGGCAGCCCACAGCTCCAGTGCCGGCAACGACGCCGCGGGGATCCCCGAGCGCCGGTCGGCGCGCATCTTGATGCCGTCCGCGAGGAGTAGCACGAACTCCTTGCCGCCGACTGCCGTTTGCGCCTTGGCGGTGATCTGGTCGAGCACGTCGTCCAGGCGCAGGTCCGATGACAGGTCCTCAAGCGAGGACAGCAGACGCTCGGCCGCGTCATCCTGCTCACGCACACGCAGCTCGAGCAGGCACAGCCGTCGACCCATGAACCTCATCGCGCGCGCGGCGATCCCAAGCTCGCCCACAGCCAGTACGCCCGCTACGACCGTCAGTAGCGCCGGGTCGAGCAGCGCGCTTGCAGTGGCGGCCACACCCGCTCCCGCCGCGAGCCCGATCGCCGCACGCTTGAGACCGTGGGTTCCCGTCGTCCAGCGTATGTCGAATTCGACGCAGGTATCCCCGTCCAGGCCGGGGGTGGTCTGCTTGACGCGCGCGAGCGGCAGCCCGAACAGCTGCGGCACCGTCGCCAGCAAGCCCTTCGTGTACTCGCAATCGTGGCGATGGTAACCCGCCCCCGATACGTCGGCGTAGCGCATGCGCATCCACCCCGGCCCCTCGTCGACGACCGCGAGCTCGTGCGCCCAATTGAACTTCGAGTTCGCTCGCGCGACATTGCTGTACACGAGCGTGGGCGTACCGAGCGCGCGCAGCGTGCGCTTCAGGGCCAGCCCCACGGACAGCTCGAGCGCGGAGGCGCCGATGTGTTCGGCGACGTGTGGATCCCCGAGTGTTCGCTCGGCGGCGTTGAACAGGGCGAGCTTGGTGTCAAAGGAGAACCAGCTGTTCTCATCGCGCAGCCGATCCTCCAGCTCCCCCATGCCAAGCGCGGCCAGCATCTCCTGCACCGTGTTTGCGTTGGCCTCGCGCTCTACGTGCGCGAGGACCAGTCGCGAGGTCAGCCCCGAACAGCCGTGCGCGAGCCGCCACGCCGAGGTGCGTTGCGCGGCTCGCGAGTCCCGATCTGCGATCGCGCCACGCTGCGGTTTCATCCTCCAGCTATCGACCGCTGGAGGGACGAAATCAAGCAACTTGCCTCTAAATGCGCGTGCGGACGAGCCCTGTCCGCCGATCAGCCGATATGGAGCCGACAAGAAGCGGGCACCGGCCGTGCCGGACTACTCGAACGACAGCCGCTCTTGACCGGGGATTTCCGCCGGCGGGGCCTCGCGGTCGTCCTCGCCGGGGACCTCCCACTCCAACGAATCGTCCCCGGGCGCCTCAGCTCCGTGTCCAGCGAGGCGCGGCTCATCCACGAGCGGGGGCTCCGGCGCCCCCGGATCGGCGGCGTCAGGGTCGTCCTCCATCACCGCCTGCATGTCCAACTCAGCCGTCTCCTGGCCGACGGTCGAAAGGTCTACGACGGGATCCTCCTGCGCGTCGTGGTCCCATGCGGCGGCGGGAGTCGGCGCAGCGGCGACGGGGGAGAGGCTTTCGTCGTCCGCAGCCGCCTCGTCGCCTGCAGACGCAGCTTCGTCGGTCGGCGCTTCGTCGAGTCCAGGCGCCAGCGCCTCGCGCTCCTCGCGCGCGATCGCACTCGGATCGCCCCCCCTGCGGCGCTTGAGCTCCAAGTGTTCGCGTATGGCTTCGTCGAGCAATCCCATCGCGCCCCGAAACCATACTGCCCCGCCGCTCGCGATTCATGCGACTACACTTTCTCAGCCGTCTGCGCCGCGCTCAACGGGGCGCGCACGGGGCTATAGCTCAGTTGGGAGAGCGCCTGGATCGCACCCAGGAGGTCGGGGGTTCGAGTCCCCCTAGCTCCATCGTGTGATGTGTCGGGACATCGGAGACTGATGTCCCGGGACATCGCAGACGTGGCTAGAGCGCCTGCGCAGGCTGGGATCGCAGCCCTGAGTCAGGGTCACAGGCCGAACCAGCGCTCGCGGCGGCTCGAGCCGAAGCGCTCCTTGTCGGCCACGAGCGCGGCGGACGGGGCGTTGAAGACCCCCGTTCGCGAAGGACCTGAAAGGAAGTCGATGTCCACGCTCCCTACCCGTCCTGCGCCGAACTCGATGTAGCACGTCCCGCGCCCGAGGTGCGGACCCGGCGGCTCACCGCCCCGAATGCTCGCGATCAGCGTCTTAGCCACCACACGCGCGGCCCCCTCGGCGAACGTGCCGGCCTTCGGCACCCCTGCCGTAGCGACGTCGCCGAGCGCGTACACGTCCGGGAAGCGCGTCCGGAGCGTGCCGAAGTCGACCGGTACGTAGCCGTCCTCGGTCATCCCGCTTGCAATGACCACGTCGGGTGCGCGGTGCCTGGGCACGCCCAGAAACAGATCGAACGGCAGCTCCGCGCCGTCGTCGAGGATCGCCGCGCTACGTCCCGGATCGATCGCGCTGACGCGACGGCCCGCGATGAGGTTGATATCGCGCTTGGCGAACTCGCTTTCCAAGGCCGCGGAGGTCTCCGGCGAAGGCGGGACGGGGGTGCCGAGCGGGATCACGAACGAGATCCGACAGGCATCGCGGACTCCGCGGGCTGAGAGCTCGTCATCCAGCAGTAGTGCGCACTCGCTCGGCGCGGGGGGACACTTGAACGGTGCGCCGCAGACGCCGATCACCGCGTGCCCCTGCGAGAACGTCGGAATGATCGCCGCGAGGCGCGCGGCGCCGGCGACGGAGTAGAACTCGTTCCCGCCCTCCGCAAGCCCGGGCGTGGCATCCATGTCGTAGTCGGCGCCCAGCGCGATCACGAGGACATCGGCCTCGTGGACAGCCGTGTCGGTCCTCACACGTCGGGCCTCGGGGTCGATCGCCGTGATCGTCTCCCGCAGCACACGCACGCCGGGCTTGGCGATCTGGCGGTAGGGCAAGCGGACCGCGTCGGCCGTGGTGCGACCGAACATCACGTCGAGCTTTGAGAAGCCGAACACGAACGAATCGTTCTTGTCGATCAGCGTCACGTCGACCGCGTCGCCGAGCTCCTCCGACAACATGCTCGAGAGCTCAAGGCCACCGAAACCTGCTCCAAGGACGACGATGCGAGTTGGCATTCAGGCGATCCTAATCCAACGCGTCCTCCCTCGATCTCGCGTGCCGGCCGCCCAGGCGGCGTCCGGCTGTGAGCTCAGCTCGCTGTGATGTAGCCGCTCATGTAGCCACGGTGGGTCATCGCCCATCCCGCCGCACCGGTGTCGCAGTTGAACATGCACCGCCACGCGAACCGCCCAGGGGTGTGGACAATCAACGTGTAATCGTGCGTGCCCGGCATCACGACGATGTCGACCCCCGCTGCCTTGGAGGTGATGCTGTGCGGCTGGGTGTCGGTGTTGTCGATACGCAGAGTGAGCGGCTGATTGACGTTGACCGCGAATTCAGTGTCGGAGTACGCGTCGTGCCTCTTGCCGTCGGAACCGAGCTTGTATTCGGGCCTGACCGTCACGTCCAGAATCTTTGCCGGCGCAGGCTGGGCTCTGGTCATGCCGTCGCTTTCGCTGCTCTTGACCAACGCAGTCGCTGACATGAGCAGGGCCGCGAAGATACCCAGTCCGGCGAGCGCGGGCAGCGCGCTTTTGGTTGTCTTGCCCACAAGACACCCTCCTTCTGCAGGGATCGTCGTCTGCGCGATTCGTGGGCCAGCCCCAGTGTGCCGCCCACTAATCACGCAAGACGCCGCCGCAGGCGTTCCCTTCCTCAGTTCACGAGAAACTCACAGGCCGCGCGCCCCCCGGCGAGGGACTCGGGCAGCGCGCGGCCTGTCTCGCGACGCTAGCTCACGGAATCGTGAGGGGCGGCTGCTGAAACGGTCCGATACCGGCGTTCGCGTTGGCGATCGCTTCCGCGGCGTCTTCGGGGGTCATGAACCCGGCAGCCACCTCGGTGTTTACGGCACTGGCGAACTTCGACGCATAGCTTGCCGCCGTGGGGTACAGGGATTTCAGCTTCGAGCTGCTCAAGTCCGTGAAGTACCCAGACAGCAGGCACAGACCCGAGTCGCGTAGCGTTTCATTTTCGATGCCACCGGTCTCGAGTGCGGTAAACGCGCCTTCGAGCTCGCTGAGGATCGCCGGAGGGCTAAGGCTCTCTTCGCTCACACTTGCGAAGTTGATCGCCGAGTAGTCCTCGGCCGGTACCTGTGCGTCCGGCATCTGGATCCCGCCCTGACCGATGCCATATTGATTCTTGTTCACAAGGTAGTACAGGCCGAAGAACACTGGGAACGTGGAGATCTGCGGGCTTTTCGCCGGCGCCACCCCGTTCGTGATCCAGTTCTGCTCGGCTGCCAGCGCCGCATCCTCGACCTCGAACAGCGGCATGTTGTCGGTTTGGTTGACGCCGTCGAGCGCCGTCCCGGTGCCCTCTATCGGCGTGCCGAGCACGCAGTGTGGGGGTATCACGGTCGGCTCCTCGCGAGCGATCGTCTCTGTCTCATACGCTGCCTCGTGCGCGTCGATGTGCGAAGCGCCGGGGAGCTCCCAGGTGCGCAGGTCGTTGTTGTCTGGCTGACGCGCGGCCGCAGCGTCGAGCTCTTCGATGTCCCCTTGGGTGTTCAGTTGGATGAACGGCGCCGTGTTGTCGGTGCGGATCAGCGCCGGGAGCGGCGATGTGGCGACCAGCCCTTCGCCGATCGGTGCCGCCGTGACAGCGCGACCGACACCCATGAATCCGTTGAAGGCATGCGTCACCGGCTGGATCGCGTTGACGTAGGTATCAATGCGGAAGGCGGACTGCGAGTCGCCTGCCCCGATCAGTACTTTGGGCGTCAACCCTCCGAGGAGCGTCGCATTGTCGGCCTTTATGACGTTCGCGGCCTGCGTAAAGATGTCATAGGACTCGCCGTCGTTGCTGTCACCGAGGCTGCCGTAGCGCGCAGGGTCCCAGGTAGCGAGATCTTTCATACCGGGCCTCTGGGCGGTCACGCCAACGTATGCGTAGCCCTTGTTGACCAGCTCGTTACGCAACTCGGCCCACACCGGGTCCTGGTCGCCGCCCGTGGTGTCGTTCAGCCACTCGAAGACAACGGTCCCGTTGAACTTCGCCGGACTCGTCGGGTAGCGCACGAGCAGGCGGGTCGTGTAGGGCACGTTGGTCTGCGAGGGAGCCACGGCCCATTTGCCGTTCGACGACCAGAAGCCGCTCTGCCTGTAGATCGTCGCGCCGCCCGACATGGTGAACTCACGTTCTACGTAGCCTGCTTCGGTGAGGTTCAGGAATGGAGCTCCCGGAACCGTGGGCGACTGGGGGACGGCGTCATAGGCGTAGCCGTGCGACCCGCTGGCCGCCGGAATTTCAGTCACCGTTGGCAATGCGGCCGCACCCGAGGCCGCCGCCATAGCCAGGGCGAAGAACATCGCCAGGGCCGCGATCGAAGTAGTCAAAGCCTTCTTGCAGGTATATCCCCAAGCCTCGTTGCTCACAGCTTCCCTCCCTTGGATTACGCTTGATGCTACCCCCGCCCGGCGCGCAACAGTAGCGCCCGCGCACCACTTTGCGGCGAAACTGTAGCGGTGAAGCACCGCTTTGTCAAGAAGAAGTCAACCCCACGGTTGGGCTTCTCCTTCGCGGGGACGCGGGCGGCCGGTCGAGGCTATTTCCGGCGCTTGGGACGCTGCGAGCGATCTGTCGCATCCGGTGCCACAGCGGCGGCAGCGGCCGCCGTGAACAGCACGGTGAGGTGCTCGACGACCTCGTCGACAGACGCGTCCACGTCGCCGTTGATCCAGTCGATCAATATCTCGACGACGCCGCCGATCAGCGTACGCGCCGTCAGCACCGGGTCGAGGCGGTACTTCATCCCGCTACCGGTGACCGACAGCGCATTTTTCGCCGTGAGGTCCGCCAGCGTATGTCTGATGTCGCGTCGTAAGCGATCCAGGCGATCGCTTACTCCCACGACCTCGAGAGCGACAATGCGTGCCTTGCGCCGGTCATCGGTGACAATCGTCCACCCAGCCCGCAGGCCCGCGCGCGCCTTTCCCTCGATCGTGTCGACCTTGCCGGTCTCCTCAGCCGCGGCGAGCACTATCTCGTGGACGATCCGTTCGTAAACGTGGTAGAGCAGATCCTCTCTAGAGGAGAAGGACTCATAGAAGTGCCGAGAGTTCACCGATGCGGCTGCGCTCACCGCTCGAATCGTCGTTTCCCTGTAGCCCTGTGTGCCGAACAACTCGAGACCGGCGTCTAGGAGTTGCTCGCGCCTGCGGTCTCGGCGCTCAGACGCGGTAAGCCCTCGGTAGCGCCGAGGCTCTCGGGCGAGTGAAGCCACAGTTGGATTCTCGCATCTGGATCGGGAGAGCCCACGCCATCAAGCGCGGCGTGGGCCGATGTGCCACGATCGTGCGACCCTCGACCGCAAAGGAGAACCATGCCCGAGTACCAGCCAGGAACCCCGTCGTGGGTCGAACTCTCCTCACCGGACACCGCTGCTGCCGCCCAATTCTACGGCGAGCTGATGGGTTGGACTGCCCCCGAGGGTCCGCCGGAGGCCGGCGGCTACCGCATGTTCCAGCAGGACGGCAATCGAGTCGCCGGCCTGATGGGACACATGCAGGAGGGTCAGCCCACCGCCTGGGCGACGTACGTGAGCGTCGCCGACGCCGACGAGACGGCAGCCAAGGTGACAGACGCGGGTGGCACCGTCATGATCGAGCCGATGGACGTGATGGATGTCGGGCGGATGGCATTCTTCGCCGACCCGACCGGTGCGGCGTTCGGCGTCTGGCAGCCGAAGGCGTTCGCCGGCGCAGATCTCGTCAATGAGCCCAACTCGCTCTGCTGGAACGAGGTGCTCACCCGCGACGAGGACGCCAACAAGGCTTTCTATTCGGCGGTGTTCGGCTGGGACGCCACGCGCCCGTCGTTCGAGGGCGGGCCCGAGAGCTACACCA
The DNA here is from genome assembly GCA_963737025.1 of uncultured Solirubrobacteraceae bacterium. Taxonomy (GTDB): domain Bacteria; phylum Actinomycetota; class Thermoleophilia; order Solirubrobacterales; family Solirubrobacteraceae; genus Palsa-744. Next base: position 454,769 of record CAVTRA010000001.1, on the reverse strand, counting down.
TCTGGCAGCTCGACGGCAAAATGATCGGCGGCATGATGCAGATGAGCGATGAGTACTTCCCCGCCGAGGTTCCACCGCACTGGAGCGTGTGCTTCGCGGTCGCCGACTGCGATGCCACCGTCGAGAGGGCGCGCTCGCTCGGCGCGACCGTGACGAACGAGCCGATCGACATGCCGATCGGACGTTTCGCCGGGCTGATCGATCCGCAGGGTGCCTCGTTCACGGTGATGCAGTTCCCCGACGGCGCCTGATCGGCCGCGGTTCGCGCGCGCGTGAGCGATCGCATCTTCACGGGCCTCGCACGCGTCGTCGTGCGCTTTCGCTGGCTCGTGGTCGCGCTCTGGATCGGCGCGGCCGTGATCACCTCGGCCGCGTTTCCGAGCCTTTCCAGCGAGATCAACAACGACAACAGCCAGTTCCTCCCCTCGAGCACGCCGAGCTCGCAGGCGGTATCGCTCGCCGCACCGATCCTCGGCTCGAAAAACGACAACACCCGCGTCACGATCGTCGCGGTCCGCACGGGCAACCTCACCGGCGCGGCCGAGCTGGCGACGCTCGCGCGCGTGATCGCCGCGGTGCGTTCGGTTCCGAAGGTGGACTCGGCGCGCGCGATCGCGATCTCCGCTGACGGCAAGGCCGCCCAGATCCTCGTGCGCGCGCACATCAACGCCGCCGACATCACCGACCAGAAAACGCTGATCGCCAACATCGAACGAGCGCTCGTAGGAGCCCATCCGCCGCCTGGGGTCGAGCTCGCGCTCGCCGGGGCCGTCGCCACCAACGTCGCCAACCAGGCCAGCTCGCAGCGCACAGGTAGCGAAACGCAGACGTTCACGTTCGTCTTCATCATCGTGCTGCTGCTCCTGATCTTTCGCTCGGTGCTGGCGCCGTTGCTGACGCTGCTGCCCGCCGGCATCTCGCTGGTGATCGCGATGCGGCTGATCGGCGAGCTGGGCGCCCACGGGCTGAAGATCTCCGAGATCACCGAGCTGCTGTTGATCATCCTGATCCTCGGGGCCGGGACCGACTACGGCCTGTTCCTCGTGTTCCGCGTCCGCGAGGAAATCCGCCGCGGCCTCGACAGTCGCGCAGCCGTGGAACACGCCCTGGTCCGCGTCGGGGAGTCGATCACGGCGTCAGCCGCGACGGTGATCATCGCCCTGCTGACGCTGCTGCTCGCGAGCTTCGGCATCTACCACGACCTCGGCGTCCCGCTCGCGATCGGCGTCGCCATGATCCTGCTCGCCGGTCTGACGCTGCTGCCGGCGCTGCTGGCGATTTTCGGCAAGGCGGCCTTCTGGCCCACCCGCGTCACGCCAGGCGAGCAGCACGACGGGGCGTGGGGCACGATCGCCACGCGCGTCATCCGTCGCCCGGCGCTGACGCTCGCGCTCGGCGTCGCGCTGTTCGGTGCCCTCGCCGTTATCGCGCTCGGCTACCACTCGAGCGGCTTCGGTGGCGCGGCGAGCGCGCCCAAGGGAAGCAACGCAGCCACCGGCAACACGCTGCTCGCGGTCCACTTCCCGCAGTCGAGCTCGAACCCCGCGAACCTCGTCTTCCGCTATCCGACGCCGGTGTGGGAGGAACCCCGCGTGATCTCGCGTGCCGAGACTGCGTTGCAAGCGTCAGGGCGGTTCACCGCGCTGCTCGGCCCGCTCTCGCCCAACGGCACCACGCTCAGCCCCGCCCAGTACTCGCGGCTGCACGCGCTGCTCGGCAACCCCGCGACGCTGCCGCCGACGCGCCCCGCGGCCGACAGCGCCGTATCGCCTCAGGAATACAACGCATATCGCTCGAGCGCCGCCTTCGTCGGACCGGAAGGCCATGTGATCCAGTTCGAGGCAAGCCTGCGCGCCGGCGATCAGCAGACGACCGCCGCGCTGAACGCGACGCCGGAGATCCGCAAGGTGGTCGAACACGCCGCCGTCGTCTCCGGGGCGAGCGCCTCCGGAGTGGCCGGCGAGGCCGCCGCGCTGTATGACGTCAGCGAAACCTCCAACAACGACCTGGTCAACATCGTGCCGGTTGCCATCGTCGCGATCGCGCTGCTGCTCGCGGTCGTGCTCAGGAGCCTCGTCGCGCCGCTGTATCTGATCGCCAGCGTCGCCCTGTCCTATCTCGCCGCGCTCGGCGTCGCCACGCTCGTGTTCATCGACATCGGCGGCGAAGGCGGGCTCACGTTCATCCTGCCATTCCTGATGTTCATCTTCCTGCTCGCGCTCGGCGAGGACTACAACATCCTCGTCATGACCCGCATCCGCGAGGAAGCGCGGAGCATGCCGCTCCACGAGGCCGTCGTCCACGCTGTCGCCCGCACCGGCACGACGGTCACCTCCGCCGGCGTCGTGCTCGCGGGCACCTTCGGCGTGCTCGCCGTCGTCGCCGGGTCGAGCGCGTCCGGCAGCCAGGTCAGGGCGATCGGTGCCGGCCTCGCAATCGGGATCCTGATGGACACCTTCATCGTGCGAACGCTGCTCGTGCCGTCAACCGTGATGCTGCTCGGGCGCTGGAACTGGTGGCCCGCCGGCATGAGTCGCGCACCCGCCGAACCGAGCCGCGCCGTATCCACTTGACAGGTGACCATTCGGGGCGATTATCCCTTGACAGCAGGTACCAAGTATGAGATGATCCACGCATGGCGAAGGTAGACCGCAACAACCCGAAGCGCTCGACGGCATCCGAGTCCACGTACTCGCTGATGGAGTTCTCGCGCGAGTTCCCCGACGACGCCGCCTGCCTAGAGCACCTGTGGCGCTCGCGGTTCGCGCCGGACGGCTCGCACGCCGACTGCCCCAACTGCAAGCAGCAGCGGAAGTTCCACAAGATCGCGTCCCGGCCGTCCTGGTCGTGCGACTCATGCGGACACCACATCCACCCCACAGCCGGGACGATCTTCCACAAATCGCCCACATCGCTGCAGCTCTGGTTCTACGTCATGTACGTCATGACGAGTACTCGCTGCGGAGTGTCCGCCAAGGCGATCGAGCGCGAGATCGGCGTCGGATACAAGACCGCGTGGCGGATGTGCAACCTCATCCGCACACACCTCATGGAGCAGGACGACACCACGCCGCTCACCGGCCACGTCGAGGCAGACGAGACGGCCTACGGCGGACGCCCCAAGGCATCGATGACGCGCGGGATGACGATGCCCGAGGCTCAGACGTTCGCCAAGGCCCGCAAGACCGGCGTCATGGCGATGGTCGAGCGCGAGGGCCGAGTCCGCGCCTACGTCCAGCCGCGCGACGGAGCGCTCGCCACCGTAAGTCTGCACGTGGACCCCAAGGCCACCGTCTACACCGACGAGTGGGCCGGATACCGCAACCTCCACACCACGCACCCCGACCACCGGATGATCCGCCACGGCGACCGCATCTACGCGAGCGGAGACGTCCACACGCAGACGATCGAGGGCTTCTTCGGGAACGTCAAGACGGGGATCGCCGGGAACTACCACGGCGTGTCCGCCAAGTGGCTGCAGTCCTACCTCAACGAGTATGTGTGGCGCTACAACCATCGGTACTCCGATGGCCGCTCGATGTTCGAGACGCTACTCGGACGAGCCGCTGTCGTCCGGCCGTGACGGCTCAGGCTTCGGCGCGACCTTCTCCAAGTTCCGCAGGAACTCATCACGCGACGGCACCGGGATCGTGAGGCCCTTGCTGGTCGTCTGCGTCGGTTGCGACTGAGGGGGCTTGTCTGCCATGTCGGTCCATTCTACGTCGGAAGGGCACGAACTCGGGGACGACCCCCTGGCCGATGTGGGGCACCGTCTGCGGTGGGCAAATAGCGACGGTAAGGCCGCCAACGATCTCAGCAACTGGTTCGTGGAGACGGGCGCGTACGCCATCTGGGTTGAGCACGAGGGTGACCGCTGGCAGGCAACGTTCCGCCGCCTCTGCGATCCAACCGTCGAGGCAGAACAGCTCGACAACCTCGCGCGCCACCTCGGGTCCTTTCTCGACCACGGCCGCGCGGTGCTCAACTACGCCGCGTACCAACTCGCGCTTCTCGCTCTCCGCGAGGACCCATCCCTCAATGGTCCCGACATCCTGCGCAAGGACCGCCTGCTGCCCGAGAAGATCGAATACCCCATCGTCCGCTGTCGAAAGCAGTTCCGTGGCCACAACGGGATACGGAACCTCCCCGACAAGTACAGGAGCGCCATCGAGGCGGTACAGCCGTACAACGGACAGAATCAGGGCCTCTGGATGCTCCAAGAGCTTGCGCGGGAGTACCGGCACCGCGTCGTCCACGCCGCCGCCATCGCGCCCGTCGAAGACTTGCACCACGTCCTCGTCAACGGCCAGCTCGTCAAGACACCCGACATGGAAGTCATCCCCCGCGAGCGCCTCGAAGACGGCGACGTGATCCTTCGCTTCTCCCTCCCCAACATCGAGCCGGACGCGCGTGTGTACCCCGTAGTCGTGCTGGCGGTAGCCATCGACCACCCCCTCACACGCGGCCTGCCATGCGTGCGCGTCCTCAACCAGATTCGGACCGACGCCGAAGCGGCACTCGACGCCATCGAACCGCTGCTCACCACGTAGCGGGCTCACCGCGCACCGCCTAGCGACGCCGCCAGAGCGCGAGCACGACAAGTACGGAGCCGATCGCCACACGCACGGGCGACGCCGTTGCGGCCAGCACCGTGCCGAGCCCGCCGAGGATCAATCGTCCGGTGTCGTCCAGCCCCATAGAAGGGGACTATCCGACGCTCGCACAAAGTTCCGACAGCGGCCGGGACCTCCCGGTACCCCCCAGCACGCCGCCTATGGTCACGACAGCATTCTACCTGCCGTGAGGGGATAGGCGCCCCATTCGGTCACATATGGTGTTGGCGTGGACTCGGTGTTCAAAGCCCTCGCAGACCCCACCCGCAGGAGCCTGCTCGACGAGCTGTTCGAGCGCGACGGGCAGACGCTGGGAGAGCTCGAGCAGCGGCTGCCGATGACTCGCTTCGGCGTGATGAAGCACCTGAAGGTGCTCGAGCAGGCCGGGCTCGTGACCACCAGGCGCCGGGGCCGCGAGAAGCTGCACTTTCTGAACCCCGTCCCGATCAGGCTCGTCCACGACCGGTGGGTGAGCAAGTACGCAGAGCCGTGGGCGGCGACGCTCAGCGGCCTCAAGACTCGAATCGAGGAGGTAGTCGAGATGGACACTCAAACCAGCAGCGCAAAGCGGCCGTGGACAGCAGCGCCGGCGGACAAGGTGTTCGAGGTCTACATCAAGACCACACCGGAGCGCCTGTGGGAGGCGATCACCGACGACGGCATGCGGCGCAAGTACTCCTTCGGCGTCGGCGTCAGGAGCGATTGGTCGCCCGGGTCGCGCATCGAGACCTTCCACCCCGCGGCCGGGACGCCTATCGGCGAGGGCGAGATCCTCGAGATCGACCCGCCGCGTCTGCTCGTTCACAGCTTCACCGCGCTGTGGAGTGATGAGGTCCAAGGCGAAGGGACCTCGCGCGTGACGTGGGAGATCGAACCGGTTGGCGACTCCTGCCGGCTGACGCTCACCCACGACCAGCTGCACGAGCACGCCAACAGTGAGCTCTACGGCGGCTGGCCGATGATCCTCTCGGGGCTGAAGACGCTGCTCGAGACCGGCGAGACGCTCACCACGCCCGGCTCGCTGCGCTACGCGCAGGCCGCGCAGGCAGGTACCTGAGAGAGACGGCACCCGCGCCCGTGGACTTCGATCAGCGCGGGCGCGCGCCGTCCTCGACGACCACTCGCACCGTGTGCAGCAGCCGGTCGCTCGCGCCGCGCACGCTTCCACCCAGCTCGAGCGTGCGCTGCACGTAGGCGAGCGTCTCCTCCGTGAGGCGCTCGCCCGGCAGCACGTTTGGAATCCCCGGCGGATAGGTCGCGAGCGACTCGGCGGCGATGCGTCCCGCGGCCTCAGCTGCCGGCACCACCTCCTGCGCCCCCAGATAGGCCTCGCGCGGGGTCATCGCGAGCTCGCCCCACGGTGGCGGCGCCGCGAAGCTCGTGCTCGCGGCATCTGGATCCACGCCGACGCGCTCGGCAGCGATGCGCAGCGCCTCCACCAGCCGCGCCGCCTCGGGCAGGCTGCGCTCGCCCATGCCGAACACCGCCACCAGCACGTTCTGCCCGTACAGCTCCAGGTTGATGTCGCCGATCTCGCGCAGCATCGGCGCCAGCTCGTAGCCACTCGCGGCAACCCCCCGCACATCGATCGCCAGGCGCAGGGGGTCATACGCGAACACGCCCGGCCGGCCGGCCATGCGCTCGTCGAGCACGTCCAGGCCCTCGATCGCGCGGATTTCCTCGCGCGCCAGCGTCAGCGCCGCCATCGTGCGCGCGAGCAGCTCGTGGCCGTGAACCGCCGCCTGCCTGCGCGCCGCGTCGAGCGACCCACACAGCAGCGAGTTGGGGCTCGTGGACTCCGTCAGCGTGACCGCGCGATCCACCACATCCGCGCCGATCAGCAGCTCCTCGCTGCCTTCGCCCAGGTGCAGCATCGCCGACTGCGTGAGGCTGCCGACGATCTTGTGCGTGCTCGAGATCACCAGGTCGGCGCCCAATGCCAACGCGTGCTCAGGGAGCTCCTCGTGGAAGGCCATGTGTGCGCCCCACGCCTCGTCCACGACCAGCGGGACGCCGCGAGCATGCGCTATCTCGGCCAGCGAAGCGACGTCCGCGACCGCACCGAAGTACGTCGGCGAGACCACCCACGCGCCCACCGCCTCCGGCGTCTGCGCGAGGGCCCGCTCGAGCGTCTCCGGGGTCAGACAGTGGGCGATGCCGAGCTCGGGGTCGACCTCCGGCGCCGCGAATGTGGGGCGCAAGCCCGACAGCACGAGCGCGTCGATCGTGCTCGAGTGCGCGTTGCGCTGAACGACCACGTCGCGCCCGTAGTGGGCGAGCACCAGGCCCGCCGCGAGATTGCCCTGCGAGGCGCCGTTCACCAGGAACCACGCGCGCTTGGCCCCCCACGCCTCCGCCGCCAGTCGCTGAGCCTGCTCGAACGGCGTCGGCTCGGCGCCCAGGTCGATTCCGTACGTGAGCGCCGGGATGTCGAGGCTCACCGCCCGCTCGCCCAAGGCCTCCAGCAGCCCCGGATCGGCGCCGGCGCCGCCCTTGTGGCCCGGCACGTGCAGACGCGCCGGGCGGCGCCGGGCGTACTCACACAATGCGTCCAGGTAAGGCGTCTGCTGCTGGCGCTCTTTCGTCACGCGGCGCTCAATTTGTGTCCGCCGTGAGACCGATGTGTGTCAACACTGAGACTTCTTAGCACTTTCGGTTGCCTGCAAGCGGACTTGGTACTAGCGTCGGCCGGGTACTGAAACCTAGCGGCCCGGCGGTGCGTCAACACCCCGGGCCCGGCACCGAGTCGCTCACCCTCGATGCCCGCCGATTGTCCCTGAGCGCGGCGTGTCGCGCCGGGAGGGGCACCCGCCGGAGTCGATGCGCGGGCGACGGGCGCTCCCAACGACAGGAGGCGAGATGCCAGATCCAGCCGCACGTACGCGCGCCACACGCTCCGCTCGACCGTCCGACGAGCTGGTGCTGGCGGCGGTAGAGCGCGCCGGGCGCCACCAGGCCCATCACGGGTCAGCGGTGCCCGTGTGGGCGATCCTCGAACACCTGGAGCTGCGACCGCGCTCGGCGCTCGCGCACCACGTACGCGCGCGCCTGCGCGCGTTGCAGGCAGCCGGATCGCTCGAGTGCGCGCGCCGCCGCGGCGTCCCGACGTGGGAGCTCAGCCACGCCGGCCGGCGTCTGTTGCGCCACGCGGCAAGCGCCGATGAGCTGCCTGCGCTGCCCGAGTCCCCGCAGCACCGCGCGTGGCGCAATGCGCGCACGGCGGCAGCGCAGGAGCTGGAGCGCTTCCGCCGACTGCTGCGCGAGCGCCTGCAACAAGGCGCGGCGCTGCTCGACGCGGATCCGCCGCCCCACTCCGATGCATGGCTCGAGCTGGCCGAGGAGCTGCAGCGGGGTTGCCGCCGGGTCGCGTCGGCGAGCCACTGCCTGTACGAGTGGAACGAGCCCGACGATGCAAGCGCAGACCTCGATGCGCACCTCGAGCCCGACGACCGGCTGTTCGCCCCCGCGCAACGGAAGCTGAGGCGCGCGCGCCGTGCCGGTCGGCGCAACGTCCTGCTCTGGGACGACGGCGCGCGCGGCTGATGTCGTGAGTCAAAAGGGCTTTGCTAGGGTGGCCACGAGGTGCCGCGCTGACATCCAGCCAGGCAACACCTGCGTCCGGGGGGGACGCCGAAGGCGCGCGGCGCTTTGCTCGGGTGCCCGCGCCCGAGGGCCAGTTCGAGGAGTGGCAGATCGCCCTGCACGGACGCAGGGTCATCTACAGGATCGCCGGCAGCGGACCGCCGATCGTGCTGATCCACGGGATGCTCAACTCCTCGAGCCACTGGCAGTCGGTGGCGCTGATGCTCGCGCGCGACCACACCGTGATCGCCCCGGACCTGATCGGGCACGGCGACTCGGCTGCGCCGCGCGGCGACTACTCCCTGGGAGCGCACGCCGCCAGCATCCGCGACCTGCTCGCCGCGATCGGTGTCGAGCGCGCGAGCATCGTCGGGCACTCGCTCGGCGGCGGCGTCGCGATGCAGTTCTTCTACCAGTTCCCACAGCGCGTCGAGCGCCTCGTGCTGATCTCCAGCGGCGGCCTCGGCCACGAGGTCAGCCCGATGCTGCGCACCGCCGCGCTCCCCGGCGTCTCGGGACTGCTGTCGCTGACGATCCAGCCGCGCCTGCTGGCCACGCTAGCCGGAGCCGGACGGCGCATGCGCCAGCGAGCACTCGGCGGCGGCGTGCATCTCCAGGCGCTCGCGCGGGCGCTGCGTCCGCTCGAGAACGCCGACGCGCGCCAGGCGTTCCTCAACACGCTGCGCTCCGTGATCGACGTGCACGGGCAGCGCGTCAGCGCCACCGATCGCCTGTACCTGCTTGAGACGATGCCGACACTGATCGTGTGGGGCGAGCGCGACCACACGATCCCGCTCGCGCACGGCCGCCGCGCACACGAGGCGATCCCGCACAGCCGCTTCACCACGCTCCCCGACGCGGCGCACTTCCCGCACCTCGAAGACCCCGACGGTCTCGCGCGGGTACTGCGCGAGTTCCTCGAGCAGACCGAGGCCGGGCGCATCGACGACGCCGACTGGGGCGCCGTACTGGCACGCCGCTCGCCGCGCTCGCGCCGGCGCGACACCGCCGCCGCCTAGAAACGGATCAGGCGGCCGTCAGCTGCCGGGTGCGCACGACCAGCGTGTCATCCAGATATGCCAGCAGCGCGGCCACGCACTCCGGGTCGAACTGGCCGCCCGCATGACGCTCGAGCTCGTCACGCGCCTGCGCGACAGAGAGCCCCTCGCGATACGGACGGGTGCTCGTGATCGCGTCGAAGGCGTCCGCCACCAGCATGATCCGTGAGGCCTGCGGGATCGCCTCGCCGCGCAGCCCGTCCGGGTAGCCGGAGCCGTCGTAGCTCTCGTGCGAGTGGCGGATCCACGGGACGATCTGCTCGAGGCCCTCGACGCCGGAGACGAGCAGCGCGCCGGCGGTGCTGTGGGCCTTGATCTGCTCGAACTCGTCCTCGGTGAGCCTGCCTGGCTTGCACAGGATGCTCTCGGGAATCGTCATCTTGCCGACGTCGTGCAGCGTCGCCGCGATCCGCAGCGTGCCGAGCCGGTCGTGCGACCAGCCGAGCCTCGAGGCGATCGCAACCGCGTGCTCGGCGACCGCGCGCGAGTGCCCATGCTCGGCGTGCATGCGCAGGTCGACGGCGCCGGCGAGCGCCGTCGCCCAGCTCAGCCGCTCTGCGTCGGGGGCGCTCTCGCGCGCCGGGCGCCCGTGACGTGACGCGTACAGGCGGACGTCGGCCTGGCGCATCAGGTCCTCGAGCTCACGCCCGTCGATCGGGAAGCTCGCGAGTCCCACCGAGCACGGTGCGCGCTCGCTCAGCGCCTCCAGCAGGCGCGAGGTGCGCTCGAGCGCATCGGCGGGGCTGATGTCCACGAGCAGCGCGGCGAACTCATCGCCGCCGATCCGGCCGATCGCGTCGCCGGGCCGTATCGAGCTCGTGAGCGTGCTCACGACCCAGCGCAACAGCTCATCGCCGGCGGCGTGCCCGTGCCGGTCGTTGACCTCCTTGAAGTGGTCGAGGTCGAGCACCAGCACCGCGCCCTGGCCGAGATCGCGGGCAGCCGTGGCGAGCACCGCGTCCGCTCGATCTTCGAAGCCGCGCCTGTTCAGGCAGCCCGTCAGCGGATCGGCGCGCGAGACCTCGATCAGCGCCGCGCGCTGGCGATCGTGGTTGCGTGCCTGCCACGCGCTCATCGCGCCCGTGCACATCAACATCACCGTAAACAGCGCCTGATACCCCCAGCCGGCGCCGCCGACCACCACGGCTACAGCCAAAAAGCCCGCGACACTGAGGCCGCCGACCGTGAGGACCGAGCGCAGTGGATAGGACATCGCGGAGAACACCACCGGGATGAACAGGAACAGCGCGATCGGGCTGCCCGTGCCGCCGTCGGCGAGCGTCGCCGCGATCATCAGGCTGAGGTCGCCGAGGCTCCAGCTGAGGAAGAACGCCTCGCGCAGGCGGCTGCGCACGATCCGCTCGCGCGGCAACCGCGAGATCACGGCAGCGCTGAGGATTCCCGCGGCGAACATCGCCGCGATCAGGGCGCGGTGTGGGCGCTGCCACGTGAGCGCGACGTACACGGCGCTTGCGCCGCACACGGCGTAGCTCAACCAGATGCCCGCGGCGATCGTCGCGACACGCATGGCAACCGCCGATTGGTCGACGATGCCCCAATCCTCCTCGCTGTACATACCTGTCTATCGGGCCGCTACGCGCCTAGCTGAACCGATCTTCTGGCCCGCTGGACGCCGATCAGTCGCCGGCTGCGGTCCGCCACGCGGGCGGATACGGCAGCGGGCTGAGCGTGCTCTCGAGCCGCTCGCGCAACGGCTGCAGCGGCGGCGGCAGCGACAGGCTCTCGCCGAGATGGCGCTCGTCCTCGTCGACCGCGAAGCCCGGGCCGATCGTCGCGATCTCGAACAGCACGCCACTCGGCTCCAGGAAGTACACCGATTTGAAGTAGAAGCGGTCGATCACCGGCGTCGGACGTGCGCCCGCCTCCGACACGCGCGTGCGCCAGGTCTCGAGATCGTCCATCACGGCGGCGAACGCCACGTGGTGAACCGTGCCGGCGCCCTGCGTGCGGTTGATCTCCGGCGGCGAGGGATCGTAGGCGTAGAAGCTTCCGCGACGATCCCCGCGCACCTCCCAGTGCTCGCCCTCGCCTTTCGCGAAGCCCATCGCCTCGCCCAGCAGCCGCTCGCTGCGAAACGGCGCGTTGCTGTATGCGCGCACGCCCTCGAAGCCCTGCAGCGCGTGCTCCGACGGGATCTCGGGAGCATGCGCGCTCAGCGGCTCGTCCTCGTTGGTGTTGAGCACGAGCTCGTGTGCGAGGCCCTCCGGATCTGAGAACAGCAGGCTGTTCTCGGTCAGCTCGGCGTCGACGCCGGCCGCTGTCAGCCGCTCGCGCCAGAACTCGAGCGCCTGCGGCGAGGACACCCGCCACACGATCCGATGCACCATCCCCGTCCCCGCCACGCCGCGCGCCGCGCCCGGGTACTCGAAGAACGTCAGGTCCATCCCCGGCGAGCCGTGCTCGTCGCCGTAGAACAGGTGGTACATGTTCGGTTCGTCCTGGTTGACGGTCCGCTTGACCATCCTCAGTCCGAGCACCCCCGTGTAGAACTCGACGTTCGCGCGCGCGTCGCCGGTGATCGCGCTGATGTGGTGTATGCCCTCGAGCTTCATCGGAGGTGCCATTATCGCTGAGTGCAAGATGGATCGCTCATTCCGCGCTTCGGCCGCGCGCGACGCGATCCCACGCTCGCGGTGCTCGAAGGGTTGCATCCGCTCAAGCACGCGCTGCGCTTCGACGCCAACGTGCTCGAGGTGATCACGCGCGACCTTGGCGAGCTCGAGCGCCTGACGCAGGCGCTCGCCCCGGATCTGCTTGAGCGTCTGCCGGGACTCGCGCGCGAGATCGACCCGGCGGTCTTCGACCAGCTCGCGCCGCTGGCGCCCTCGACGGGGGTGATCGCGCTCGCCGAGCGCTCATCGGTCGACCCCGCCGCGGTGCTCGCCGACCGTGCCGCAGCGCCTGTCGTGGTGCTCGAGGACCCGCGCGATCTCGGCAACATGGGCGCCTGCGTACGGGTCGCCGCCGCCGCCGACGCCGCCGGCGTGCTCAGCACCGGCGGCCACGACCCGTGGCATCCGGACGCGCTGCGCGGCGCCGCCGGCCTGCACTACGCGGTGCCGGTCGCGCGGCTAGAGACGCTCGATCAGCTTTCCCAGGGCGACCGGCCGCTGCTCGCGATCGACCCCGCCGGCGAGCCGCTGCTGGACCCCGCGGAGCTCCCCCCGCGCGCGCTGCTCGCGTTCGGCACCGAGCGCCACGGCCTCAGCGACGAGCTGCTCGCGCGGGCCGACGCGCGCATCAGCATTCCCATGCGCCCGGGCGTCTCGAGTCTCAACCTCGCGACCTCTGTCGCCGCCGTACTGTTCGCGTGGCGGCTGTCCGCACGGCCGGTCCAGCCGCTGTCCTGACCCTCAGCGCGGGCCTTCGACGCCGTCGAGCAGCAGCCAGTTGCCGCGCAGCGCGTCACTTGCACGCGCGAGCATCCTGTCGGCCTGCCCCGCAGGGTCCTCCGTGTCGGCGATCAACTGCACGATCAGCTCGCGCGCCTCGCGCGCGTGCTCCACGTCGCGTAGCTCGTGGACGCGGAAGTACTCGGTCGCAGGGCCCTCCTCGCGCAGGCCGTAGTGGGCGCTCAGCCCGGCGAGCTTCGTCGCGGAGATCTCCGGCTGGCCGGCCTCGATCGCATACAGCACCGCCAGGTGCTCGAGCAGATCTTCGCCGGCGTTCCACGCGCGCACGCATGCGCGCGTCTGCTCGGACTCGACCACGCCGACACCGGCGCCTGCCGGCTCCGCGGCGAGCGCCCGCTCGAACTGCTCCCACAGCGCCACGTGCGCCGCCTCCTCCTCGGCATGGCGGCGCAGCCCGTCGGCGTGCCCGGCGGTCTGTGGATTCGCCGCGGCACACTCGGCGGCGCGCTCCGAGGCCTGCGCGAGCGCGCCGACCGCGTGCCGGTACTCGCCGGCATAGCGGGCGAGCTCCCCGGCGCTCAGCTCGCCGGCGCTCCAGCGCTGATAGAACGGGTGCTCGAGCACGTTGATCGCGCTGCGGGTCTCGTCGAGTCTGGCCAGAACGTCCATTGCGCGTTCCCTTCTCTTGGTCTTGGTGGTGGGCCCGGGAAGGAGATTGCCATCCCGGTGCAGAAAGCTACGGAGTTAGCGGGGTGAACGTCTGCCGGATACTGGACCGCTGTCCGGCCGGTGTGCGAGGGTCCTCGCGGGAGTTGATCAGGAGGAGCAAAGGGGGTGGGTTGGGTGACCATCATCGTCGCTTCGGCACTCGGCGCAATTGCATTTGGCGCGGTGCTGGCGGTGGCCCTGGGCCGCGTCGCGGCGCTCGCCGACGAGGACACCGAGCGGCTGCTCGCCGAGCACCACGCCGACCAGCCGATCACCGCATCCGCGCAGCGCTATACGGGGTTCGCCCGAGCCCAGTCGACAATCGCGCGCGAGTCGTCGATCACCGAGCCGTCGTCGAGGACGAGGGTGGGCACCCACCGGTTGCCGGTCAGCGCCTGGACCTCGCGCCGCCCCGGCGTCTGGTTGAAGATCCCAGGCAGCAGCCCCAGGCCGTAGGACTTCACCACCTCTGGGTCGTGGCCGGCGTCCTTGAGCGCGTGGTAGGCATTCGCGCACGGGTGGCCGCCGGGTCTCAGCGTCGGGAAGGTACCCCAGCACACGTACAGCTTCACGAGACGTTAAGCGTACCTTCCATGCCCGCCTGGCGGTGCCCCGGCACCGTGCAGTAGAACACGTATTTGCCAGGCTTCAGTTTCAGCGTCAAGGTCATTGTCCCGCCTTTGAAGACCGGCGTCTGGCCCAGCACCTTGGAGCCTTCGGCGACCGCCACGTCGTGTTCCAGCGGCGCCATGTTCGCCATCGTGATCGTCACCGTGCCCGCCTTGGCGCTCAGCTGCTTGGTGTTGTAGGCGAGCAGCCCCGTCGGGTTGGCCGCGAGCGCCAGCCTGCTGGTGGCTTTGCCCGGCGACGGCGAGCTCGCGGGCGCGGGGGTGCCGGTCGTCGCGGCCGGCGCGGTCGCGGCCGGCGCTGCGGCAGCGGCGCCCGTGCTCTGCTCCACCGGCGCCGAGACCGAGGGCACCGGCGGGAGTTCCTGTGTCTGTGCCGGTGGCACGGTGCCCTTGGCAGGGACGCTCGAGGTGAGCACCGCGGTTGAGACCGCGGCGAGCACGAGCACCGCCGAGACCGCGACCACCGCGCGCTGGCCGGCTGCGCTGCCGGGGAAGTCGGGTTTGCGCATGCCGATCCCGAGCGACAGCGTCAGCGCCCACACGACGAGCAGGCCGCCTGCAATGTAGAACGGGACTTTGCTCTTCTCCGACGCGAGGACCGGCGCAAGCTGCAGGGCGAGCGTATGCACGGGCGCGAGCCTAGCCGATGGGCCCCCCGTATGCTAGGTCGGAGATGAGCGGCTCGCGCACTTGGACGGGGGCTCAGCGCGTGATGCGCGGGCGCTCGGGCGCGGGTTCGAGACCCGGCTCTGAGTGCGCCGCGCGCACTTCGTAGGCCCGACGCACGCCGTCGTCGGTGTCGGTCAGGACGCGGTCGGCCTTCATCGCGCGCGCCATGCCCTCAGCGAGCGGCCTGGGCAGCAGCGTTCCGAGCACGCTGGTGCGCTTGGTGGACTTCGGCACCCACACGTCGACGGTCCCCAGCTGCAGCGCCTCGACGATCGCCTCAGCCACGTCCGCGGGCTCGAGGTTGCTCATGCCGCGGGCGGACCCCAGGCCGGAGCCGAGCTCAGTGTTGACCACGAACGGCATCACGTAGCTGACATCGACGTGGGCGCCCATCTGGCGCAGCTCGCCCCGCACGGCCTCGCTGAGGCCGACCACTGCGTGCTTGGTCGCCGAGTAGGTGGCGCCGCCCGGCGCGCCGAACTTGCCCGCCTGTGAGGAGATGTTGACGATGTGGCCGCGGTCGCGCTCGACCATGCGCGCGAGCGCGAGCTTCATGCCGAGGATCACGCCGTGCAGGTTGATGTCGACCATCCGCCGCGCGGTGAGGTCGTCCTCGTCGAGGAAGCTCCCAAGCTGCATGATGCCGGCGTTGTTGATCAGCACATCCAGCGGCCCGAGCTGTTCCTCGGCGCCGTCGAGGAACGCGCTGAACGAGTCACGATCGGTCACGTCGAGCTCGAGCGCGACCGCGCTCGCCCCGAGCTGCTCCGCCGTCTGAGCGGCCGCCTCGAAGTCCACGTCGCCGATCGCCACGCGCATGCCCTGGCGCAGCAGCGCCGTCGCGGTGGCGCGCCCGATGCCGCGTGCGGCACCGGTGATCGCGACTGTCTGTCCGGCGAGGATGCGGGGCTGCTTGGCCATGGTTCTCCTTCTGAACGCGGCGGGCGATGAAGTGATCCTGGCCAAAGCTAGCGCTTTGGCCAGGCAGCCAGCCCCACGGTATGATCGTGTGCACCGATGCCGTTCTTCAACTACGAGGGGCAGCGCATTGCCTACACGGAGTTCGGCGGCGGGCCGGCCGAGGTGACGCCAGGTGGCGGGCGCGGCAGGACCGCGCGCAGCGCGGGCGCAAGCACGCGCCCGCTGATCCTGTTGCACGGGCTGCTGCTCTCACAGGAGATGCACGTGCCGCTCGCGAAGGACCTCGCCGCGCGCGGCAACCGGGTGATCACGCTCGACCTGCTCGGCCACGGACGTTCCGATCGCCCGCGCGACATGTGGCGCTACTCGATGGCCACCTACGGCGAGCAGGTGGTCGCGCTGATGGACCATCTGCAGATCGAGCAGGCGGTCGTGATGGGGACCTCGCTCGGCGCGAACGCCGCGCTCGAGGTCGCCGCGCACAGCCCCGAGCGCCTGCGCGGCCTGGTGATCGAGATGCCCGTGCTCGACAACGGGCTGCTGTGGAGCGCGCTGACGTTCACGCCGCTGCTCGTCGCGCTGACGTTCGGCGAGCCCGTCATGAAGTTGCTGGCGCGCGCCACCCGCGCCGTGCCGCGCGCCCTGCTGCCGCACTACGGCAACGTGATGCTCGACCTCGTCCGCCAAGAGCCCGGGCCCGGCGGCGCGCTGCTGCAGGGCCTGTTCTTCGGGCGCATCGCGCCGGGGCGCAGTGAGCGCGCGACCTTCACCACCCCGACGCTCGTGCTCGGGCACCCGCGCGACCCCGTGCACCCGTTCTCGGACGCCGGCATGCTCGCCAAGGAGATGCCCAACGCGCGGCTGCTCGAGGCGAACTCGCTGATGGAGCTACGCCTGCATCCCGAGCGGCTGACCGGCGAGATCGCCAAGTTCCTGGACGAGGTCTGGAACACGCGCGCCAAACGCTCCGCCAAAGCGCGGCGCTCGGCCAAACCGGCCGCCAAGCCCGCGCGCGCCGTCAAACGCGCCGCGCGCTAGAGCGCCGCCACTAGTGCGCTTGGAACAGTTCGACTTCGTTGAGGTCGACGTGTCCGGGGGCTGCTGCCGTGCCGATCGCCGACGCCGGCGCCTGGCTGATCCACACTGTGACGAACGTAAACGCCTTGCTTGAGTCGCGCAGGCTCATGCGCAGACGCCGCTTCTTGACTGTGCGCGGCGGGCTGAGCCTGACCCACGCGGGGTCGGTGATCGACGTGGGCGCAGTCGGCACGTTGGCGCCGTAGACCTGGATGTGGATGCCCGGCGTCGCCGTCACGAGCTGGATCGCCGAGAGCTTGAACTTGCCCTTCAGGTCGACCAGCAGGCCCACCGCCATCTTCGGCGCGGTGCTCGGGTTGACCGCGGCGGTCCAAGCGGTGGAGGTGTCGCCGTCGATCGCGAGGCTCGGATCGCCGAAGCCCGCGGCTGGATAGTCGTAAGGGTCGTAGGTGGAGGCGGCGTTCGTGTCAAGCAGGATCGCCGCCTGCTGAGATTCTTCGCTCGTTTTTTCGCTGCCCGTGCCCGTGCCCGAGCCACTCGGTGTGGTGCTCGCCGGGATGGTCGCTTTGGCTTCCGTGGTAGGCGTCGTCGCCGGTTTTTCAGACGCTTTCGGCGTCACCGCCGTGAGCGGGATCTTCGGCGGCTTGACAAACGGCAGTTTCGTTTTTGCGCCCGGCACGGTGCCCAGCGCGCCCGGCGTCGTCGCGGTGGCCCCCGGTGTCGTCGGCGCGGTCGTAGTCGGGGCGGGCGCCCGCGCGACCGTCCGGACCACGACCGCGGGTTTGGCGTGGCCTTTGGTCAGCGCTGCCACTGCTGCCGCCGCGGCGCCCAGCACGAGCACGGTGACGACGCCGGCGATCGTCGCCGCTGAGCGCCAGCTCCGCGTGCCGAGACTGCCCGGCGCCCCGGCGCCGCACTCCAGGCACCATTCCTGGCCGGCGGCCATCGGCGCCGCGCAGTTCGCGCACGCGCGCGTTGGCGGAGCAACCGGGGCAGCACCCGCCGCTGGCTCCTGCGGAGCCCCGTTGGGACCATCCGGCGACGCCTGTCCGCTCGGCGGCGAGGCAGGCGGCGAATCTGCAAGCGACGTAGCCATGGCGGCCAATTCTAGCCCCACCAGGGGCCTCAACCGCGCGCGCCGCCGGGCGGGCGCGGACCGCCGGGGACGATCTCGCGACCCGTCGGCGCGAGCTGCTCGTCGAGCTCGAGCTGCCAGTAGTAGCGCGTGAAGGTCATGCCCGCGCGGAACTCGCCAACATGCGGCTCGATGCGCTCGCCCGCAGCCATGCGCACGATCAGCTCGGGATAGCTGCGTCCCGGAAGCGCTGCGTACACAGGCGCGGGGAAGGCGCCGCCGAAGCGCGTGTTGACGTCGGTGATGCCGAGCCCGACGTCCGGGTCACGGAACACCTGGATCGTCGCCGGGCCGCGTACGCGCAGCGCCTCCATCACGCGCCTGCCGAGCTCGATCAGCTCCCCATCGTGGACCACCTGGCCCTTGATCGACTCGCCACCGCGCGACTCGAGCATCGTCCGCGGGATCGCGTTCAGGCAGCGCCCGTCGCCGTCGCCGAGGCAGTCGATCGAGAGCTCATCGCCGCCCATCGCGCGCTGGACCATCACCGGCTCGCCTCCCGGCAAGCCCTGCGGGCGCACGCCGCTCGGCGCGTCCTGGACGTACCCGATGAAGAAGCGCGCCTGCGCCGCATCGTGCGCGAGATGTATCGAGCGCGCTCCCGAGCCGCGGCGCGGCTTGACCATCACCGGATAGTCGAGCGCATCGAGGTCGTCCTCCGGCAGGACAGTCGCAGGCGAGGGCAGGCCCAGGCGTCTGAGCAGCAGATGCGCCTCGTACTTGTCGTAGGTCGCACGGGCAACCTCGGCAGACGGAACGAGAGCAGGAAGCCGCTGCTCCTCCAGCGCGCGCGCCAGGATCTCTATATCGAGGTCCGTCAGCGGCAGCACCGCGCCGACGTCGTGGCGCTCGCACAACGCCGCCAGCGCGTCGACGTAGCCGGGGTCGCCCATCGGCGGGACCGCCACACGCACGTGTGCCGCGTACTGCGCCGGCGCCAGTGGCGAGGGGTCGGCGACGAGCGTCTTCGTCAGCGCGGCGAAGCACGAGACGATGTCGTAGCGCTTGCCCGCTCCCGTCAGCAGGATCGCCGGACGGTCCGGCTTGGGCGCCGCCGCGCTCACAGCTCGCCCTCCCAGCCGCCCGCCTGCCCCTTGTACAGGCCCGAGCCGCCGAGCACCATCGTCAGCGTACGCCACACAATCCGCACATCGAGCGCCAGCGAGCGGTGCTCGATGTAGTACAGGTCGAGCTCGATCCGCTCCGACCAGGGCAACGATGCACGACCGTTGACCTGCGCCCAGCCCGTGATGCCGGGCTTCAGCTGGAGGCGGCCTCGCTGGCGCTCGCTGTACTGCGCCACCTGCACCGGCAGCGTCGGGCGCGGGCCAATCAGCGACATGTCGCCGCGCAGCACGTTCACCAGGTTCGGCAGCTCATCCAGCGATGTGCGCCGCAGCAACGCGCCCGCGCGCGTGATCCGCGCGTCGTGCTCGTTGACCGCCAGTCCCGCGCCCATGTGCTCCGCGCCATCCACCATCGTGCGCAGCTTCAGCACATCGAACTCGCGGCCGTGCAACCCGCTGCGGCGCTGGCGGTAGATCACCGGGCCGGGGGACTCGAGGCGGATCGCCACGGCCGCGACAGCGAGGAGCGGCGCGCTCACGGCGAGCGCGAGTGCGGAGACGACTACATCGACGGCGCGGCGAATCACGGGGCGGGATTCTCGCAGCGCGCTCTCAGCGCGTCCCCTCCGCCGCGTCCCAAGTCGCGTCCGTCCCATGGCGCAGCCAGTCCCACAGGCCCGCCGCGAGCGACGCCGTGGTCAGCACGTAGTAGCGGGCGATCAGCAGCGGACGCACCGGCACGACTCCCGCGAGCGCGGCTCCGAGCAGCAACGCGAGCTGTAGCGCAAGCGTGACGATGTAGATGCTCTGGCCGGGCCCGCCCAACGCCACGAGCGCTACGTTCGCGGCCAGCGCGAGCACGTGGAGGGCGGCCGTCGAGTAGCGCAGCAGGCGGTGCGAGAGGATCATCAACGCGTAGCCCGGCGGGTAGCCGCGCGGCGAGAGCATGCCGCCGCGCAGCACAATCGCCCAGGTGTGGCTCATCATGCGACGCTTGCGCGCGAACTCGCCCGAGAGCGACGGAACCATCTTCTCGTTGGCCCGCGCGCTCGGAACGTACACCGCACGCAGGCCGCGCTTGACCGTGTTGAACGGCAGCGAGAGGTCGTGGCCCATCACCGGGTCGACGACCACGTAGGACGCTCGGCGGGTCGCGTAGATCGCGCCGTTGCCGGCGGTGATCGACGACAGCCGCGACTCGAGCGCGCGCACCGCCAGCTCGTAGCGCCAGTACACGCCCTCCTGGTTCTGCGTAGCGCCGGCGCCAGCGCCGGCGCTGGCGCCATCGCCGTCCGCTTCCACGCCCTGCCCGAAGCGCACCTGGCCGCACGCGTAGCCCACGCGCGGGTCATCGAACGCGCTCACAAGCACCCGCGCCGCGTCGCGCTCCCACAGCGCGTTTGCGTCCGAGAACGCCACGATCTCGCCACGGGCACGCTGCACCGCCGCGTCCTGCGCGCGGATCTTGCCACCGCGCGGCAGCTCCAGCACGAGGTCCGCCCCCGCCCGCCGCGCCAGAGCCGCGGTGTCGTCGCTGCAGCCGTCACAGGCCACGATCAGCTCGAGGCGCTCGCGCGGATAGTCGAGCGCCAGCGCGTTGCCGACCTTTGTCGCGATCACCGACGCCTCGTCGTGGGCCGCCACGATCAGCGACAGCTCCGGGGGGCTCCGCCGCGTGCGTTCGCCTCCCGCCGCCCCGGCCGGCGGCAACACCCGCGCTAGCACGGCCAGCACCACCGCATAGCCAAGCTGCGTCCAAACGATCAGCCCGGCAGATACCCAGAAGACGATCTCCAGTGCGGTCCTCATCGGCTCGGTCCAGCCGCCAGTAGCGACTCATACAGCGCGAGCGTACGCCGTCCGATCGCCCGCCACGAGTACTCGCCCGCCGCGAGCTCTTTCGCGCGCAGGGCGAGTGCCGCGCGCGCTGGCTCATCCTCGAGCAGCTCGCGCAGCGCAGCGTGCAACGCGCCGGCATCGCCGGCGGGGAAGCTGCGCGCGGCACCTGTCGCCGCGACCTCGGGGAAGCCGCCGACGTCGCTCAGCAGCAACGGCTTGGCGAAGGCGAGCGCCGTGAACAGCACGCCCGACTGATCGATCTCGCGATAGGGCAGCACCACGAGGTCCGCGCGGCGGAAGTACGCGGGCAGCTCGTCGTCGCCGATGAAGCGCGGCACGAAGCGCACGCTCGGCGGCGCTGCGGCGCGCAGCGCCGAGATGTCCATGCGCGGCATGCCCGCGATCCACAGCTCCGCGTCATCGATCCCGCGCCACGCATCGAGCAGCAGGTCGATCCCCTTGTACGGGCGCATCAGCCCGAAGCAGAGGACCACCGGGAGCTCCGTCGCGAACGGGGGCCGCGCCGACGCGCGCTCCTCGGGCGCGCTCCCGGCTAGGTGCTCGAGCACGCCGTGCGGGATCACGTGGACGCGCTCGGGAGCGACGCCCAGCTCCCCCGTCAGGCGCCGGCGCCCGTGCTCGGAGTGCACCACGATCGCGTCAAAGCGGTCATACAGCCGCCGCTGTGCCGCGCGCTGGCCCGGGCGCGCCTCCCGCGGCAGGATGTCGTGTGCTGTCAGCACGAGCGGCCGGCGCGGCGCCGGCGCAGCGCTGGGGCCGGCGCGGGACGGCAGCAGCAGCCCGTCCAGGTGCTGGACCGCGAGCCACTGGAAGTGCACGACGTCGGCCGCGCGCGCCGCGCGCCGGTAGCGCAGCATGTCGGGCACGTGCTCGGCCAGCTTCAACGCGCGGCGCGCGCGCGCGGAGCCCACACGTGCCGCCAACGGATAGAACAGCTCACGGCGGCGGTAGCCCTCCGGCGCTGCCACCGGCCCATAGGCGAAGTGGCTGGTGTAGAGCTCGACCTCCCCGCCGGCGGCGGCGAGTGCGCTACACAGCGCGTGGTCATACGGCGGCGTGTAGGCCGACGGGTCGACGATGTGGACGCGCACCGATCAGCGGCGCGGCTCGGGGGCTGTCACACGCTGGAGGGTATGCGCCTGGAGCGACTTGCGCCCCGCACCGGCTCGCCGTCCTGCGCGAACAGGTGCGCCCAGCTCGGAGGGCCGCCCTGCAGCAGAACCTTGAACGCCTCGGGCGCCACCGGCATCGCGAAGTAGAAGCCCTGGGCGATGTCGCAGTCGAGCTCGCGCAGGCGCGTGGCCTGCTCCAAGGTCTCCACGCCCTCCGCGATCACCTGCTGGCCGAGCGCGTGGCCCATGCGGATGATCGCTGCGGCAAGCGCCTCGGCCTTCGGCGAGGTGACGATCTTCTCGATCAGCATGCGGTCGATCTTGACGCTCTGGAAGTTCAGGTTCGCCAGGTAGCTCAACGAGCTGTAGCCGGTGCCGAAGTCATCGAGCGACAGACGCACGCCGAGCCCGCTCAGCGCCTCGAGCGCGTTGCGCGCTGCCTCGAGCTGCTCGATCAGCACGCTCTCCGTGATCTCGATCGTGAGGAAGTCCGGGTCCAGACCCTCCGCCGCGATCACCTCGCGCACGACCCTGGCGAGCTCGTCCGGGTGCAGCAGCTGCCTGGTCGAGACGTTGACGGCCACACCTTCGAACCCCGGATGCTCGCGCCAGCCGACGCACTCCCGCCCGGCGCGCCGCAGCATCTGCGCGCCGAGCGCGTGGATCAGCCCGCTCTCCTCGGCGACCGCGATGAACTCCGCCGGGGACACGGGGCCCCACTCGGCGTGGCGCCAGCGCGCCAGCGCCTCGGCGCCGACGATGCGCCCGTCCTGCAGGGAGATCAACGGCTGGTAGTGGAGGTGGATCTCCTCGCCTGCGAGCGCCGCGCGCAGCGCCGACTCGGTGCGGACCCTGCCGAGCACGCGCTCGTGCATCTCGCGGTCGAAGACCTCAAAGCCTCCGCGACCGGCTTGCTTTGCCTGGAACATCGCCGCGTCGGCGTCACGCAGCAGATCGGCGGCACAGGAGCCAGGGCTGCTGAGCGCGATGCCGATGCTCGCGCTGATCACGTGCTCGTCGCCGCCGAGCCCGATCGGCTCCTCGAGCGCGCTCGCCATCTTGCCGGCGATGCGTGTCGCCGCGGCCTCTGAGGGGACCTGCTCGCACAGCACCGCAAACTCGTCGCCGCCGAGCCGCGCCAGCGTGTCCTGGCGGCGCATCGCACCCGACAGACGCGGCACCACCTTGCGCAGCAGCTCGTCGCCGGCCTCGTGGCCGAGACTGTCGTTGACCAGCTTGAAGTGGTCGAGGTCGACCACGAACACCGCCGAGGTCCGCGGGTCGCGGTCGGCCCGCAACAGGGCATGGTTGACCCGGTCGAGGAACAGCGTGCGGTTCGGGAGATCGGTCAGCTCGTCGTGCAAGGCCAGGTGGCGCATCCGCTCCTGTACGTCGCGGCTGTGCATGGCGTCGGCCAACACGTTCGCGAGCGCGTCCAGAAACGGGGCGCAGTCGGCTGGGACCGCGCCGGCGCACTTGTAGTGAACCGATAGCACCCCCATCGGAGCCTGCCGGTCCCCGACGAGCACCGCAACGCTGCTGCGAACGCCGCCCTCCGTGACCTCGAGCGCCGGCGTGAATCGCCCCTCGGACTCCCAGTCCTCGACGATGACCAGCCCGTCCAGGCTCAGAACCTTGTCGAGCACCGAGGACTCCTCTGCAGCCATTCGGCTGCCGATACGCTCGTGCTCCCACCCGAACCCCGCCGTGAGCACAAGCCCCTCCGTATCGGGGAGATGCTCCACCAGCACGGCGCAGTCGGCGGACAGGACCCGCGCGGCGGCCTCGACCGCCTGCTCGAGGAGCGCGTGCGTGCACCCGTCCCTGAGCGCCACCCGTCCGAGGTCGACGATCTCCTGCTGGCCTTGTGCATGGCGAGCAGCCGCCGCTTCGGCCTCGCGCCGCACGGAGATCTCAGCCGCGACTGCGATGATCAAGCCCGGTCCAAGCCCGGCGGCGAGCGGGACGGGACGGATACGCACGTCGACCGGGAAGACCCGCCCATCCTTATCCCGCGCATTGGCCTCATCCTCGATCGTCTCGCCGGCATAGACCGCGGCACGATGCGCCGACGCGACCGCACGGCCGCTGTCGGCCATCACGAGATCCTGGAGCGGGCGGCCAAGGGCCTCCTCGGCGGTGTAGCCGAAAAGCCGTTGCGCGCCGGCGCTCCAGAAGCGCACGACGCCCTGTTCGCCCGACTGCTCGGTGAGGACCACTGCGGCATCGACCTCGTCGAGCAGCTGTGCCTGCAGCGCAATCTGGTCGCGGGGGCGCATGCGCATAGATCGTCTTTATGTGCGTGATGCTTGAGCCTTGCTGCACGGGAGAATTCGTGCGGTCAACCCTCAGCGAGCGGCGCGACGTAGCGCAGGAACGGCTCGATTTCGAGAGCTCGTCCGGTGGCGCGCTCGAGCAGCGGGAGCGTGTCCAGCCGACGGCCGTAGCGATGCACGCGCTCGGCGAGCCAGCGCTGGATCGCGGCGACGTTGCCGTGACGCAGCTCCTCCTCGCGCGAGCCGAGATCCGCCTCCAGCGTCTCCCACAGCTGTGCCGCGATCAGGCAGCCGAGCGCATAGCTCGGGAAGTAGCCGAAGGCGCCGGCGCCCCAGTGCACGTCCTGCAGGCAGCCAAGCGCGTCGGAGGGGACCTCCACGCCGAGCAGGCGGAGCATCTGCTCGTTCCACGCGTCGGGCACGTCGGCGACCGCCAGCTGACCGTCGATCAGCGCGAGCTCGAGCTCGAAGCGCACGACGATGTGCAGCGGGTAGGTGAGCGGATCGGCCGACACGCGCACGGCCGAGGGTTCGACGCCGGTCAGCGCCGCGTGCAGCTCGGGCGCCTGCACCTCGAAGCCACCCGCCCGGAGCTCCGCCGCGAGCACCTCCGCGAACGCGGAGTTGCGCGCGACGTGGTTCTCCCACAGCTTGCTCTGTGACTCGTGCACCGACATCGACGTGCCCGTGCCGAGGTTCGTGCGGTCCAGCGCGGCGTCGATCTGGCGCTCGTACAGCGCGTGGCCGTACTCGTGCAGCGAGCTCAGCAGCGACTCGACCTCGCCGTCGCTGTAGCGCGTCGTCAGGCGGGAGTCGTCACGACCGACCCACGCGGTGAACGGGTGCGCGGAGACATCCACGCGCCAGCTCGCTTGATCGACGCCGAGCCTGCGCAGCGTGCCCGCGACAGCTACCTGCTGCGCGTCTACGGGCACGTCCAGCGAGCGGCGCGGTGAGCGCAGCTGCGCCTGCTCTGCGAGCGGCGGCAGCTCCTTTGCCAGCGCTCCGAAAATGCGTCGCAGCTCGTCCGTGCGCAGTCCGAAGTCATAATCGCCGAGCAGCCCCTCGTAGCGGCTCTCGCCGTTCTCGGCGACGCATTCACCGTATGCGCGCGCGAGCTCCACGTTTCGCTCGAGCGCCGGCGCAAACGCGGCGAAGTCATCGCGCGCGCGGGCCTCGCGCCAGCGCTCCTGGCCCTCGGCGCTCGCGCGAGCGCGTTCCACAGCGAGCTCGTCCGGGACGCGCCGCGCGCGCTCCCAGTCGCGCCGCGCGATGCGCACGATGTCGCGGTCGAGCTCGTCCAGCTCCGCGCCCTCGCCCCGCTCGATCTCGTCCAGCCACTCGCCGATCTCCTCGGCGGTCGCGCGCTCGTGGGTCAAGCGGGCCAGGGTCCCGAGTTGCTGCGCGCGCGCCGGCGCGCCGTCGGCCGGCATCATCACCAGCTGGTCCCACTCGCTGAGCATGCCGATCGCGCTGAGATCCGAGAGCTCGGCCATGCGGCTACGCAGAAGCTCGAGGGCTTGCACGCGCTAGAGGGTATGCGCCGCGGCACACTGAACGCGGTGGCGTAGATTTACCGACGCTGACGGCACCTGAGATCGAGCTGAGCTACTGCGTGGTAAACACCTCCCAGCGGGAGCTGCTGGTGCGTGGCCTCGACGCGATCGCACGCGAGCGCGCGAGCGTCCCGTTCGCGACCGAGGTGCTGGTGCTCGACAACGGTTCACGCGACGGATCCGCCGATGCCGCGCGCGAGCACCCCGCGGTAGATGAGACAATCGCCCTCTCGCAGCGCTGCGGCAAGGCGCTCAACGACTCCGAGCTGCTGCGCCGCGCGCGCGGGCGCTACGCGCTGCTGCTCAACGAGGACTCCGAGCTGCAGGCGGGCGCGACGCTCGAGCTGTGGCGGGCGCTCGAGCAGCGTCCAAAGGCCGCCTGCGCAGGCGCGCAGCTGCTGCGCCCGGACGGCACGCCGCAGGCGTGCGCCTGGCGCTTCCCGTCCGTCACCAGCGCGCTCGCCGGCGCCGTGATGTTGCATCGTTGGTTCACCGTGCAGAGCCGCGGCGGGCGTACGCGCGAGGTCGACTGGTGCCAGTCCGCGGCGCTGCTCATCCGGCGCGAGGCCGCAGAGCAGGTCGACTACCTCGACCCGGACTTCTTCGTGTACTCCGACGAGGTGGACTTCGCTCGCAGGCTCCGCGATGCGGGTTGGCGGTCGCTGTATGTGCCGTCGGCGCGCGCAATTCACCACGAGCAGCTGTCTACGGGCGCCGGGTCCGATCGGCGCATCGTGGAAATGGCACGCAACCGCGACCTGTACATGCGCAAGCACCACTCCGCCGCTGCTGCGCGGGCGGTGCGCTGGCTGACCGCGTGGAGCTACGCGCTGCGTGCGCTCGCCGCGGTGGCTATGCCGGGGCACGATGCGCGCCGCTACTGGCGCCACGTCACGGCGGCGCTGCACCCTGAGCGCGGCGTCGGCCTGCGCGAGGCCGCCGAGGAGTACAACCGCTCCCTGGCTAAGGACTGAGCGCTGGCAGATCGCTCACTGCCCGGCGAGCTCGTCGACGAGCGCATCGACGACGACGGTGTCGAGCTGGGCTCCGGCGACTCGACGCAGCTCCTCGCAGGCCTCGCGCGGTGAGCGCGCTGCGCGGTACGGACGGTCGGTGATGATCGCGTCGTAGGTGTCGCACGCGGCGATGATGCGCGCGGCGAGCGGAATCTGCTCGCCGGACAGGCCGTCGGGATAGCCGCCTCCGTCCCAGCGCTCGTGGCTGGCACGCACAGCGCAGGCCAGGTGCGCGAACGCATCGATCCGCCCGACGAGCTCACCGCCGATCGCTGCGTGGCTGCGCATCGTCACCCACTCCTCGTCGGTCAACGGCCCGGGCTTCAGCAGGATCTCGCTGGGCACGGCGACCTTGCCGAGGTCGTGCAGCATCGCCGCGTAGCGCACGTCGCGCGCCTCGGCACTCGACAGCGACAGGCGCAGCGCAACCTGCTCCGCGAGCACCGCCACGTCCTCGCCGTGGCAGGCCGTGTAGTCGTCCTTCGCCTCGACGGTGCTCGTCAACGCTGCCAGCGCGGTCGTGAACGCACCCTCGAGGTCGGCCACCAGACGGGCGCGATGGACCGCCGCGCCGACGCTCGTCGCGATCGCCTCGACGAGTACCGCGTCGCTCTCCGCGAGCGCCCCTGGTTCGGTGGCCTCGATGTTGAGCACGCCCCACACCGATCCGTCGACGAGCACCGGCACCGCCAGCTCCGAGCGCGGGTCGGTCTTGGGGTCGCGCACGATGTAGTCGCGATCCTCACGCGTGTCGTTCACCAGTACCGCTTGCCGAGAACGGGCCGCCTTCCCGTTGACGCCCTCCGAGACGGGCTGCTCGGTCAGCAGGAACTCGGTCATCACCTCCGCCAGCGGACCGCGCGCGGCTACCAGCCGTAGCACGCCGTCCTCGTCGAGCCGCTGAATCGCGGCGAGGTAGAACGCGAACGTTTCGTGCAGATCATCGACGACCAGCTGCGCCAGCTCCTCCACCTCGCTCTTGCTCGCGAGCCGCGCGGTGAGCCTTGCGGCGAGCCGCAGCTGCTCGCGCAGGTAGGCCACCTCGCCGGTCACCGCCATGCTCTTCACGCGTGCGTCCGCGCGGTAGCGCTGCAGCGCCTCGGCACGGCGCTGGCGCTCCTTGGCGCCGGCACGGCGGGTCGGCTTGACGGTCAGTTCTGCCATAGCAAGGCACCCATCGGTTGTGAATGTCGCTTTCTTGAGCCAATAACCGGTCTCCTAGACATACCGGTCTGCCTGTGAATGCTGGCCCGGTGCTTATGGCAGTCAGACGTCTTTCAGCGGGTCCTCCACGTACACCTCGATCTCGCCGGGCCCGGAGCGGAACCTGTCCACGCGCGTGCGCACTTCGGCGAGCAGCCTGCGCGCGTGGGCGAGCTCGTGCGGATGAAAGAAATGCGTCATCGCGAGCGCCGCCGGCACGAGCGCGAGCCACGCCGCGCGCAGGGCGAGCCCGGCGAAGCCGTGGGTCGGCAGCAGCAGCTCGCCGGAGACGGCGACACCGCCGAAGATCGCCGCGAGCTTGGCGAGCCGCGACCATTCGAAGCCGACGCGGAAAAGGCCGCGGGTGAGTACGTACATGACGGCGAGCATCGTCATGTAGGCGCCGCACAGTGCAACGCCCGCGCCCGCGATGCCCAGGCCGGCGCCGCTGTGCGGAACGAGGAGGACGAGCAGCACGACGTTGACCGCCAGGCCGGCGAGACCCGCGGGCAGGTTGCGCGAGGTGTTGCGCGCACGTGCCGAGATCGCGACGAACACCAGGTACAGGCCGTACAGCGCCCACCCCAACGCAAGCCATGGCAGCGCGCGGTAGGCGCCGAAGTACTCGTGAGCGGCGAGCAGCCGCACCAGCCACCGCCCGAGCAGGGCCACCGCGCAGACGACGACCCCGGTGGCGAGCGCGTAGTAGGTCGTGACGAGCGAGTACAGGCGCCCGGCCTCCTCGTCGCTCTCGACCGAGTACGCCAGCGGCGGCCACGCGTACTGAAAGCCGCGCACCGCCACGAACACGATCGTCGCGAGCTTGATCGCGATCGCGTACTGCCCCGCGGCGCTCTGCGAGTACACCCCGAACAGGTAGAAGCGGTCCGCGACCTGCAGCGCGTACACGCTGGCGTCGGCCAGCACCGTCGGCAGCCCGAAGCGCAGCATCGCGCGCAGGTCGGCGAAGCGCACCCGGAGCGAGAATCGCCGGCGCAGCACCCACCACAGCCCGAGCACGACGAGCGCGGATGCGCCGAAGTTTCCCAGCAGCAGACCGCGCGCGCCCTGTTCGGCGAACACGACGAGCGCGATCGTGAAGGTCACCGTCATCGCGACGTTGGCGCCCGACGCGTACACGTACGCGCGCCTGCGTTCGTCCACGCGCAGCTGCGCGTAGGCCATCTCGAGGTTGGTGAACGCCCACAGCCCGAGCACGGCGCAGTCGAACAGCAGTGGGTCTTCGAATTTCAGGACGAGGCGCGACAGCGGCCCGGCGAATAGCAGCGCGACGAGCGACGCGAGCGTCGTCGTCCACGCGACCGTCGCCGTCGCCGTGCGCGCGATCCGATCCCGCCGCGCCTGATCGTCGTCGTCGAAGTAGAAGCGGATGAACGCTTCGCCGACGCCCAGCCGCAGCACGATGCTCGCGAGGATCACCGCCGTCAGCAGCGTTTCCGCCGCGCCGTAGGCTTTGGGATCCAGGTGGCGCGTGTACAGCGGCAGCGTCAGCAGCGCCAGGCCCTTGGCAAGGATGTCCCCGAACTGGTACGCCGCGCCGCTCGTGACGAGGCGCTTCAGGTAGTCGAGCACGGGTCAGAAGCTACTGGCCGGCTCGCTGGCCCCCGGGACGGCGTCCTGCGCGCCGCGGCCGCTCGCTCGCGTCGAGCTCGCGCGGGCTAGTGCCAGGCCGATCGCGAGCAGCAGCCATGTCGAAGGGTCTTCGAGGAAGTCGGCGTACGTCCACGTGTGCAGCACCAGCGCCGCGAAGCAGGCGGCGATCGCGATGCGCGGCGGCGAGCGGCCGGCGCCGCGGAACAGGACGACGAAAGCGCTGAGGAGCAGCGCCAGGTACAGCGCGAGCCCGAGGATCCCCTGCTCGGCGGCGACCGTCACGGGAATCGTGTGCGAGGCGGACACGGCGTTCTCGGCGCCGGAGGTGCTGTGCTTGCGTTTGTACTCGGTTTCAAAGGAGCCCGGGCCGTAGCCCTCGAGCGGGCGTTGCGCGAACAGTTCCAGGCCTCCCGAGATCAGGCTGGCGCGGCCGCTGGTCGCGTTGTTTGCGCTGCCGCCGCTGCCGTTCAGGCCGAGATGCGAGCTCGCCGGGGCGAGCAGCACGAACGCGGCCGCGAGCACCAGTGCGACGAGCCCCACGTAGAGGGCTCCTCGCACGCCCCAGAACCACGCGCCGAGCACCCACAGCCCGAGCACCAGTGCGGCGATGCTCGACTGGGAGAAGCTCGTGACGAGCCCGGCCAGCAGCCACAGGAGCAGGGCGCCGCCGATCAGCACGTCGCGGCGGCGCAGACGGTCGTAGGCGGCGGCGCCGCGCGCGAGCACAGCCGCTACGAGCGCCACCATCACGAGCGCCAGGAAACGGCCGTAGATGCTCGGGTCGAAGAACACCGAGTTGACGCGGAAGTAGTTGTCGTACTGGTTGGCCGCCACGACCTTCGGATTCAGGAACAGCGACTTTCGGTAGTACTCGACGAAGCCGACGCCGGCAAAGAGCACCGCCAGCGCCACCGCCACGGCGAGACAGCGCAGCAGCAGCTCGCGCGTCCAGCGCACGTCGCGCAGGATCAGGAAAAGCAGCGCAAACGGAACGTAGAAGAAGGCGATGTTCTCGGCCGCCTTGGCACGGTCGCTCGAGTAGAGCGTCTGCAACGCATACAGGGCGACGACGGCGAACAGCAGCCATTCGACGCCGCGCGGCGAGCTCCAGAAGGCCAGGCGCGTCGGCTCGGCCCGTGGGCGCGGAGCGGGCTCTGGCCTCGCGGCTCGGCCCAGCAGTCGTGGCAGCAGGTAGGTGATGGTTCCCGCCGCGACCACCAGGTAGAGCGGTATCAGCAGGTTCACCGTCCTGCCGCCCGAGGAGATCGGCAGCCGGAATGGCAGCGCGAGGACAGCCAGCAGCGGGAACGCATCGGGGTAGCGGCGCATCATCCAAACGAGCGCGGCGATGACGAGCAGTGCGATGATCAGCCCGATCGCGAGCGTGCCAGCGCTCGGGAGGCTCGTCGCGAGCGTGCTCACGGCCTCACCAGCGAGAAGCTGCGCGGCAGCAGCACCTGTCCGTGGTTGCGGAGATCGAGGCTGACGCGGTATTCGCCCACGGGAGCGATCGGGCCTTCGTTATCTGGCACAGGGATGCTGCGCCCCCCCGGGGTTATCAGGTGGCCGTAGCGGTGCGCCGTGCCGCGATGGCCGTTCCAGCGCAGCGAGACGTCTTTGTAGCGCGGCGCCGGGAAATCGTGCACGAGCGTCGCGACCGTGTTCCCGTTTGAGTCGATGATCGTCACGGTCACCGCTTCTGCGTTTGCGAGCTCGAAGGAGATCTCCTCGAGCTTGGCGTGACTCTTGGGATAGGGAGAGAAGGCCGTCGACAGCTTGAACCTGTGCACCGCCGTCGGCGTGTGCTTAAGCCGCTGTGTGATCAGGAACGCCGCGAAGCAGGCGAGGACCAACACGGCAAAGACGATGCCCGCAACCGGGTCGCTCCCCGCCGCGGGTGATCGCGCACGGTTCGGCGCGCCATCGACCCCGGCGGCTGTCTCGGTCAATCCTCGCCGCCCAGCGCGAAGTGCTCGACCGTGTCCGAGCGAAGCCCAAGCCGCAGCGTCTCGAGCGACAGCACGTCGTCCGGCGCGATGTTGCCGAGGTTGCACTCGGTGCCGAAGCGCTTGAGCAGCCACACCTGCTGGCGCTGCAGCGGCGCGTCGAAGATCAGGCGCTCGGGGTCGATCGCGTGCGCGATCTCATCGATCAGGCCTGTGCGCACTTCGCCGTTCGCGCGGTAGATGCCGGCCGTGCCCGACTCGCGCGCCTCGGCGATCACCTTCCACGCCCCGGCCTCCAGGTCACGTTCGATCTGCTCGACCCAGATGTACGGCGCCATGATGAAGTCGGCGTCCTTGCTGCCAACCTCTGCCAGCACGACGAACTCGCGGGAGAGGCGTTCGATCAGCTCGCGCTTGACGGCGGCGTCGAGCGTGATCGTGCCGTCGGAGATCTCGACGTGACGCAGTCCGAGCTCGCGCAGCCATGCGACGAGGCCGTCGACGCGCCCCTGGCGGATCGCGACCTCGGTGAGCGTGCCCCCGAGGACCACCGGAATCCCGTGTGCGCCGTAGAGCTCGAGCTTCGGCTGCAGGTTCGCGGTCACGAGCGCCGTGCCCCAGCCGAGCTTGACGATGTCGACGCTGGCGCCGGCGACCTCCAGCAGCCCCGCCGCGTCCGCGACCGAAAGGCCCCTGTCGATCACGTGCGTGATGCCGTGCTCGCGCGGCTTGCTCGACCGCGCCGGGATATCGAGGAAGCCCTCTATGGCGAGGCTTTGTCGGCGCCGACGATCACCACGACGTTCGCCGATCCAGAGAGCGCCGTCACCGCCGCTTCGATCGGCAGCACGTGCGTCACCGACACCGAGTGCGCGACCGCTTCCGCTTCGGCCCGGTGGCCGCCCGTGTACTCAATGACGCTCACCTGGCCGGTGCCGGGAGGTTTGCCGTGGAGCGCGGAGGCCTTCGTGAAGCCACCCTGCTGCAATTGCGTGGCGGTCCGGCGGGCGAGACCTTCCACTTCTGTCGCGTTGAGCACCGTGACGCTCGTTTCCGCCGGATTGATCGTCGCCGCCTTGTGCGCCGTCTTGTGCGACTTTCGGGCGGAGTGACTGGCCGTCGTTTGGGTCGCCGCCGTCGTCCCCACCGACGCGGTCGGGGTCTTCTTTGCCGAGGACCCGCCGAGCAGCGTCAGCGCAAGCGCAGCCACGACCCCGACGAGCACCAGCGCACCGACGATCAGCGCCGCAGTCCGACCCCGCGAGCGCTTGGCGGCGTACACGGAGCGGCCGCCCTGCAAGGGCGAGACGCCCCCAGCGCGAGGAGGCTGACCGGCAGCTGCGGGCGCGCGTGAATTGGCGGAAACGGGCGCGATCGGGACAGGCGGCGCCGGCGGACGCCGAGGTGGCTGCTGCACCGGGGCCGACGGTGCGGCGGCGTTCGCGCCGGGCGGGCGTGGTGGGGTGGGGGACCGCGGAGCGCCTACCGGTGCCACGCCCGCGGCTGCCGCCGCGGTGGCTGGAGCCGGCGCGCGCGGGTCCCCTGCCGGTGCACTCGGCGCGACGGGGACCGCCGCAGCGGGCCTGCTCTGTGCCGCCGCAGCCGCCGACACGGGCGCTCCGACGGGCATCGGCGCACGGACGCCGGGGGGCGCCGTCGACACGGCCGAGGCGGACGATGGCTGCGCGGCGGGTGGCGCCGTGCGCGGCGGGGCAGCGGGTGAGACGGGGCGCGGCTGTGGCGTCGTCGCCGGCTGACCGGACGCCGGCGACGCTACGCCCGGCGCGGGTGCGGACAACGGTACCCCCGGCACGGGTGTGGCGGGCGCGGGCAACGGTACGCCGGGCGCCGGTGCGGCGGCTGGCGCGGTGGCCGCGCTCGCCGCCGGAGCGACCGGGACCGCTCCCCCTGCGGACGCGATCGGGGTCGCGACCACACGCGTCGCGCCGGCGGCGGCGCCCGCGCTGGCCGCCGCGCCAGCTGCCGGAGCGACGCGCGGCGGCTGACCGGGGGGCGCCTGCTGCGGTACGCGCAGGGACGCGGCGCTGACGCGTTGCTCGAGGTCGGCGGCGCGCTCGGGCGCGCGTCCGGCCCACTCACGCAGGCGCTTGAGCTCTCGCGCCTGAGAGAACACCAGCAACGACAGCATCGCGATGCCGACCAGCGCCGCAAACGCGGCGATTGCGCCGATCTTGGTGAACGTGCTCGAGAGCGAGAGCGCGAACGGCAGGAAGCTCATGAATGGGGGGAGTTTACGAGGGGCGCAGGCGCCTCGCGATGCACGACGTGCGGTTCACTGCCATTCGGCGGCGCTGCGCCATTCTCTGGCGACTCTGGCGACTCTGGCGCGGGCGGCTCCCTGCGCGCGGCCGCCAGCTCGGAGACCTTCGCCGCGAGCCCGGCAGCGTCGCCCTCGAGCACCAGCAGGCCGATCTCCGCGAACATCGACTCCACGGCCTCGCTCGCCAGCGGCTCGCGTTCCGCGAGCAGGATCTTCTCGGCGGCGGTCGCACACCGGCGCTCGTATGTGTTGAACAGCTCCTCCTGGAGCTTCTCGCCGGGCCGGCGCCCGACGACCTCGATGTCGATGTCGCGGTCGGGGTCCAACCCTGACAGGTCGATCATCGCGCGCGCGAGATCGATGATGCGGACCGGCTCGCCCATGTCGAGCACGAACACCTCGGCACCGTGCCGAGTGCGCGCCGGCGCGACGATGCGCTGGCCCACCGGCCTGCCCTCGCCGCGCGCCCGAGCGGATGCGAGCGAGCCGGAGCGAATGATCAGCTGCACCGCCTCGGGGATCGTCATGAAGTAGCGAGTCATGCGCTCGTCGGTCACGGTCACCGGCCCGCCGCGCTCGATCTGGCGGCGGAAGATCGGCACGACGCTGCCCGAGGATCCGAGTACGTTGCCGAAGCGCACCGCGTTGTAACGGGTATCGTGCCAGCGCGCGGCGGCCGCCTCGAGCGCGAACTCCGCGAGCGCCTTCGAGGCGCCCATCACTGTGGCCGGCGCGACGGCCTTGTCGGTCGAGACGAGCACGAAGCGCGCGACCTCGGTCTCGCCCGCGACGTGGGCGACGACGCGCGTGCCGATCGCGTTGTTGCGGACCGCCTCGACCGGGTTCGCCTCCATCAGACCTACGTGCTTGTAGGCGGCGGCGTGGAACACGATCGTCGGCCGATGCTCGGCGAACACCTCGCGCATCCGCTCCTCCTCCTTGCAATCGGCGAGCACTGCAGCGAGCATCGATGGCGGCACGTGGCGCTCGTCCTCGAGCTCGCGCTGGATCGAGAAGAGGTTGTCCTCGGCGTGGTCGACCAGCACGATCCGATGCGGCTCCACCCGCGCGATCTGGCGGCACAGCTCCGAGCCGATCGAGCCGCCGGCACCGGTCACGAGCACGGTCTCGCCGCCGAGATAGGCGCCGACGCGCTCGAGCTCCATGTGCACCGGCTCCCGCCCAAGGACGTCCTCGACGCGCACCTCGCGCACCTGCCGGGCGAGCGCGCCGCGGGTCTGCAGCAGCTCGAACACCGTCGGCAGCGTGCGCACGGGGATGCCGCGCGTGCGGCACTCGCGCACGATCCGCGCGCGCGTCGAGCCCGGGGCGGAGGGGATCGCGATGATGACTTCGTCCGGCTCCGCCTCGTCGAGGATGCGCGGCAGATCGCCTTCGGTGTTCCCGCGCACGCGCACGCCGTCGATTCGCAGGCGCAGCTTCAGCGGGTCGTCGTCGAGGAAGCCCACCGGCAGCAGCCCCAGCTCGCGGTTGCGCACGAT
Source organism: uncultured Solirubrobacteraceae bacterium (assembly GCA_963737025.1). Lineage (GTDB taxonomy): Bacteria > Actinomycetota > Thermoleophilia > Solirubrobacterales > Solirubrobacteraceae > Palsa-744. Next base: position 419,609 of record CAVTRA010000001.1, on the reverse strand, counting down.
CTCGCGGATCACCATCCGCCCCCCCTCGCCGGCGCCCGCGATCAGAACTGTTCGCTCGCCCTTGCGCCCGCCGCGGAAGGCCGCGAGCGGACGGCGCTCGTAGGCGCTGCGCGCGAGCGCGCGGATGCCCACGAGGAACACGAGCGAGAGCAGCGCGAACAGCACGGTCACGCCGATCGGCAGGCCGATCGCGACCGTGACGTTGTGGGGGTAGCGGTACACCGGGCGCGCCGCCTCCACGCCGACGAACGTCAGCAGCACCGTCAACACGGTCGCCCGGACGACGGCCTCGTAGTCGCGCTGGCCGGCGTAGCGCCAGCGGCGCTGGTAGACGCGGCAAAGGATCAGGATCGGCAGGCTGCCGAGCGCGACCCACAAGATCGTGTCTTCACGCAGCTGGGCGTAGTGGTGGGGCGGCCCGTCGCTGAAGCGCAGCTGGAAGGCCAGGTAGTAGGCGAGCGCGACCAGCGCCCCGTCCACTACGAGCTGTGGCAGCGAGTGACGGTGGAGGGGTAGGGCCGCCGAGCGGATCCGTCGGCGCATTGCAGGGATTGTAAGCGCCAATCCCGATACCGGGGCAACCCGAGGGCGTCAGATCCCTAGCGTAGGACGGGCGAGAGCAGCAGCTCGACGAGCACGCCCGGATCGCGTCGCACGCGCGGCGACGCCTCGGCGGCCGTGCGCCTGCCCAGGTCGAGGTCCGCGGCGGCGCCCAGCATGCGCAACCGGCCTTCGTCGATCAAGCCTTCGTCGACCGCTCCAAGGCGGCCCTGGAAGGTGGTGTAGACGGGGGTACCCAGCGCGACCGCCTCGCGGTTCATCGTGCCACCGGCCGAGATCACGAGGTCGGCATAGGCGATCAGCGACTGCGCGTCGATCGCGTGCTCCGGGACCACGAAGCCGGGAACACGCGCGAGCTCGTCGCGTTGAGCGGCGACGCGCGGCAGCACCACAGGCTGTAGCCCCTGCTCCGCCGCGGCCTCGCGCAGGCGTCGCAGCACATCGGCGAAGAGGTCGTTCTCGAAGCGGTGGTAGAGCGACACCTCGGGTGGCGTTCGCACGACCACGATCGCGCGTCCCGTGTCGAGGCCCAGCTCCGCGAGCACACCCTCGTCGGGCTCGAAGTCCGCCAGGTAGTACTCCTCCTTGAGGCCCTCGTAGCGTCGTAGCTTGCCCTTTGCGCCGTAGCGCGCGAGGCGCTCTGGCGGGATCGCGGCGGGCACGACGACCGCCCGTGCCAGCCGGCAGTTGACGTTGTGCTGGACGGCCGCCCACTCGTAGTCGAACATCGTCGCGCTCGGGATCCGCAGCAGGGCGGCGGCGACGGTCACGTCGTTGGAGCCGTGGCCGAGGGCCAGATCGAAGGGCCCGTCATTTCCACGTGACTCGGCGCGCGCCCAGCGCACGAGCGCCGCCGATCGCGACACGAGCCCCGCGGCCTTGGCGGCGAGCCGCTCGCCGCGATGGCGCCCGATCGCGGTGTACGCCAGGCCGAAGCGCTCGCACAGCTCGATCGTCTGGGCGAAGTCGCGTGCGGTCACCCGCACGTCATGGCCGTCGGCCCGGAGGCGCGCGATCACGGGGCGCATGACCAGCACGTGCGGGCTGTTCGTCAGGTCGATCCAGACGCGCATCTGGCCGAGGACGCTAACGCGCGGCGCGCCCCGCCGTCCCGACGGCCAACCGAGTCCTCAGGCGGGGGCGGCCGCTATGGTTGCGTCGCTGATGCTCGTCATTGCCTCGATATCGGAAACGCTGGTCAACGAAACGGCGCACTTCGTCCGCGAAGCCGGGCTGCCCGGGATCTTCGCGCTGATGGCGATCTCGAGCGCCTGCATCCCGATCCCGTCCGAGGTCGTGATGCTGTTCGCGGGCTTCGCTGTCGCCGACCCGAGCCAGAGCGCCACGCATCACCACCTGACGATGGTTGGGGTCGTGCTCGCGGGGCTGCTGGGGACGATAGTCGGCTCGTGGATCGCCTACGCGGTCGGGCGCGGCGGGCGCCTGGAGCTGTTCGAACGCCACGGCGCCAAGCTGCATATGGGCCCGGCCCAGATAGAACGCGGCGATCGGTGGTTCCAGCAACACGGTGAGATGGCGGTCCTGGTGGGACGTGTGATCCCGGTCGTGCGCGCGTTCATCTCGCTGCCGGCCGGGATCGCGAAGATGCCCTTCGGGCGCTTCACGCTGTTCTCGCTGCTCGGCTCGATCCCGTTCGTGCTCGGTCTCGCGCTCGCGGGTTACGCGCTCGGCGGTGACTGGACGAGCGTGCGCAAGGCCTTTGAGTACGCCGATTACGTGGTCGTCGCGCTGGTCGTCGTAGGCATCGTCTACGCGCTCGTGCGCCGGCGGCGCGCCCGCCGCCGCCCGGCGGCCAATGCAGCCGGCTGAGCAGGCCTCGCCGCTTCGCCACGCCGTGGCACTGGGCCTTCTGCACGGGCCGGCCGAGCTCCTGCCGATCTCCTCCTCGGCGCACACGACGCTCATCCCGTGGCTCCTCGACTGGCCGTACGCGCGGCTGGACGGACAGCAGCGCAAGGCCTTCGAGGTCGCGCTGCACGCCGGCGCGGGCGCCGCGCTCGCGATCCATCTGCGCCGTGAGCTGCTGGGCGACCTCGCGCGGGTGGACGCGCGCCGCCTGGGCGTGGTTGCGCTCTCGCTCGCCCCACCGGCGCTGGTCGGCTACCTGCTCGAGCAGCCGATCGCGCGGCGCCTGGGCGGTCCGCGCTCGATTGCCGCGGGCCTCGGCCTCGGCGCCGCGGCGATGGCCATCGCCGACGGGCGCCCCTGCGTAGGCGCGCAGGGGCGAGCACGCGCGCAGGACGACGCGAAGCTCAGCGACGGGCTCGCGCTCGGCTTCGCACAGGCGCTGGCGCTGATGCCGGGGGTGTCGCGAAACGGGGCCACGCTCACGGCCGCTCGCGCTCGCGGCTTCTCCCGAGGGGCCGCCCAGGCACTCTCGTGGCACGCGGGGCTGCCGGTCATCGCCGGCGCTGGCGTGCTCGAGGGCGTGCGCCTGCGCGGCGGCGGTGTGACGCACCGGGATCGCGTGAGGCAGCTCGCCGGCGCCGCCAGCGCGTTCGCCTCGACGCTCGCCGTTGCGCGACTGCTCAGGCGCCCGCTGCGCGAGGGTCAGCCGCTCTGGCCCTACGCCGTCTACCGCGCTCTGCTCGCCGCGCTCGTCATCGTGCGCTTGCGCGCACAATAGACGCGGCATGACTGCACTGGGAACCGTTGTCGGCGGGCGCTATCGGCTCGAGGCCGAGATCGGGCGCGGAGGCATGTCGACGGTGTACCGCGCGTTCGACACGGTGCTCGAACGCACGGTCGCGATCAAGCTGATGCACCGCGAGATCGCCGCTGACACCGACCAGCTCGAGCGCTTTCGCAGGGAGGCGCGCTCGGTGGCGCAGCTGAATCACCCGCACGTGGTCACCGTGATCGACGCGGGCGAGGAGCTATCTCCGGACGGGCACCGGGCGGACGTCGGAACCCCTTACATCGTGCTCGAGTACGTCGACGGCGAGACGCTCAAGGACGTCATCCGCCACGAGGGTCCGCTGGAGATCCCGCAGGCGATCGCCTACGCGATCGAGATCGCGCGCGCGCTCGGAGCCGCGCATGAACACCAGATCGTGCACCGCGACGTCAAGCCGCACAACGTGCTGATCAGCGAGGAAGGCGGAGCGAAGATCACCGACTTCGGGATCGCCCGAACGCTCACCGAGGAAGGCCTGACGATGGCCGGCCGCGTACTCGGGACGACCGACTACGTGTCCCCCGAGCAGGCGCTCGGGCAGGCGGTCACGGGGCAGTCGGACCTGTACTCGCTCGGCGTGGTGCTGTTCGAGATGCTCACCGGCTCGGTCCCGTTCGAGGGCAGCTCGCCCGTCGCGGTGGCGATGAAGCACGTGCGTGAGGAAGTGCCGGACGTGCTGCTGCTGCGGCCGGCGCTGTCCGCGGCGACCGCCGCCGTCGTCGATCGTGCCGTCTCGAAGGACCTCGAGCGCCGTTATCCCGACGCCGCCAGCATGGTCGCCGACCTCGAGGAGGTGCTCGCGCTCGAGGCCTCGCGCTCGGGGCAGGCGACCGGCGAGGTCACGAGCGTGCTGCGCACGCTCCCCGGCTCCGCCCGGCGCCGGCTGCCGTGGCGGATGCGCCACCCCGCGCGCTGGGCCGCGTCACTCGCGCTGGTCGTGGCGATCGCCGCGATCGCGCTGATCATCGCCGCCGGCAAAGCGCACCGCGGCGCGGGCGTACCACCAGAGACCGACGCGCACGCCGGCCTGGAAGCCGTGCAGCTCGGCCAGGCGTCCGCGCACGACTACAACCCGTTCGGCACCGGGCCCGAAAACCGCGATCTGATCGGCAACGTCGTCGACGGCGACCCCAACACCACATGGAGCACAGAGCAGTACTACGACGGGACGCTGCGCAAGCCCGGAGGCGTCGGCCTGGGGATCTACCTGGATGCCGCGCCACGCGTGCTGGCGAAGGCACTCGAAGTGCAGACCTCGACGCCCGGCTTCTCCGTCCAGGTGTACGTCGCCGACCAGATCGACCTGGAACTGCCGTACGGCAACCCGACGCCGCTCGGCGCGCGGGGCTGGCAGGGGCCGGTGGGTGCGAGCACCGACGTGCGCAGCGGCGAGCGGATCGCGCTGTCGCTGTCGGGCCACCCGCACCGCTACTACCTGGTGTGGCTGACGACGCTGCCGCCCGGGATGCAGTCGGCGACGATCGACGAGCTGACGCTCTTCAAGTAGCGCTCGGTAGCTGTAGGAGTGACCCCTCAGTAGCTGTAGGCGTGACGCCGCTGGTGGCTGTCGAGCGCGAGCCGGCAGAGGCTGTCGAGCAGCTGGGCGTAGCCGACGCCTGAGGCGGCGAGCAGCTTGGCATAGACGCTCGTCGGCGTGAATCCCGGCATCGTGTTCAGCTCGTTGACCAGCACGCGCTCGCCGTCCACGAAGAAGTCCACCCGCGCGAGGCCCTCGCAGCCGGTGGCCTCGAAGGCGCTCAGCGCGAGCCGTCTGACCTCCTCGCGCGCGATGGCTGAGATGTCCGCCGGGATCCGCAGCTCCATGGCGTCCGGCGAGTACTTGGCGCCGTAGTCGTAGAAGTCTCCATGGAACACGATCTGCCCGGGCTCAGACGCGAGTGCCGGCTCGGAGCCGAGCACGCCGCACTCGACCTCGACGCCCGGCGCCGCCGCCTCGACGATCACGAGAGCGTCGTGCGCGAAGGCCTGCTCGAGCGCGTCCTCGAGCGCGTCCGCCGCGAGGACCTTGACGATCCCGAGCGAGGAGCCGAGGTGCGCTGGCTTGACGAACACGGGCAGCCCGAGGCGGTGGATCTCCTCGAGGACGGCCTCGCGCGCGCGTTGCAGGCGCTCGGCGCGCACCCCAACGTAGTCGACCTGAGGCACGCCGACGGCTGACATCAGCTGCTTGAACAGGACCTTGTCGAGGCACACCGCGGACGCGGTCACGCCGGCGCCGACGTAGGCGACGTCGAGCGTCTCGAGCAGGCCCTGCACCGTGCCGTCCTCCCCGAACGGCCCGTGGAGCATGGGAAAGACGACATCGACACCGAGCAGGCCCTCCCCCGGCGTCACGTGCAGCGTCTTTCCGTCGCGCCGCCAGATGCCGTCGCGGCCGATCTCGACAGACACGACGTCATGACCGGCAAGGCTCAGCCCCTCGCGCACGGCGGCGCCCGAGGACAGCGAGACATCGTGCTCTGAGGAGCGCCCGCCGGCGAGAACCGCGACGGCGAGCGGCGGGCCGAGCAGGGAGCCTGCCCTCTGCACGGCGCCGCTCATCCTGGCGACGGCGCGGCTGGGGCGGGTGGCGTCGTCGTCGTGGTGGTCGGCGGCGTGGTGGTGGTGGTCGTGGTGGTCGCCGGCGGGGCGAGCACGCCGACGGCGATCGTGACCGTCGAGCCCTTGCGGGCACGCGTCCCGCCCACCGGGTTCTGTTCCTCTACGACGCCCACCTGTGCCTCTTCGGTGGTCGTGTGCGGCTGTGTGGCGACCTTGAACCCGGCATGGCGCAGCGCGGCGGCGGCGGCGGCCTTCGCAGCTCCGACGACGCTCGGGACGGCGACTTCCTTTGGCGCCTGCGCCACCGTCAGGTCGACCTTGTCGCCCGCATGCGCGCTGACGCCGCCGGCGGGCACCTGCGCGACCACGGTCCCCGGGGCCTGCGTGCTCGACACGCGTTTGCCGACGGTGCCGAGCGCCAGTTCGGCGTTTGTGAGCGTCGCTTCGGCCGCTTCGAGCGTCTGCCCGACCAGGTCAGGGACGCGCACCGGCGCCGGCCCGCTGGAGACGAGTAGCGTGACGACGTGGCCTTCCTGGACCTCGGTTTCGGCGGGCGGTTCGGTGGCGATCACGCGACCCGCTTCGACCGTCTTCGACGGCTCGCTTTTGGTCGTCGTCTTCAGGCCGGCAGCGTGCAGCTTTGACTCTGCCTTGGCGACGCTCAGACCGGCGACGTTGGTCAGCGAAGAGCTCCCCGGGCCGGAGGAGACGACGATGTTCACGTGCGAGCCCTTCTTGGCCTTGCTCCCAGCCGCCGGCGACTGGCTGATCACGAGCCCGCTGGAGACATTGACGCTCGAGCGCAGCGACGGCACCGGGTCGAGGCCCACGGCGCGCAGCTTCGCGCCCGCGGCCTGTTCGGTCTGACCCGCCACCGTCGGCACGCTCACCGTCTGGTTGGAGTTGGTCAACACGAGCGCCAACGCGACGAGGCCCGCGACCAGCGCGATCCCAAGCGCCCACAGCATGCCCCGGCGCTGGCGCCTGCGCCGCTCCTGGGCCGCCGCAGAGTCGCTCTCGAGCTCGTACTCGCCGGTCGCGGGCGCCGCGAGCAGCCACCCCGCGCCGGCGTGGGCGCCAGCGGCGTGTTGCGCGTACCCGTCGGGCACCGCGGTGGTCGCGGACAGCGCCGGCAGCGCCTGGCGCTCGCGTTCGAGCGCCGCGATCAGCTCGTCGGCGTCGGCATAGCGCTGGGCGGGATCCTTGGCGAGCACGCGCAGGACGACCGCGTCGAGCGAGGCCGGAATGCCCTGCCTGAGCGCGCTCGGCGGCTGCGGCTCCGCTGAGACCTGCTTGAAGGCGATCGCGACGGCGGTCTCGCCCTCGAAGGGGACCACCCCCGTGAGCAGCTCGTAGAGGATCACCCCGACCGAGTAAAGATCAGAGGCCGCGCTGACGGCGAGGCCCTGCGCCTGCTCGGGCGAGAGGTACTGGGCGGTCCCCATGATCGAGCCGGTGAGCGTCATGTCCGAGGCGCCGGCGCGGGCGATGCCGAAGTCGGTCACGCGCGCGCGCCCCTCCTCGTCGAGGATCACGTTGTGGGGCTTCAGGTCGCGGTGGATGACCCCGCGCTTGTGCGCGAAGCGCGCGGCGCGCAGGATCTGCACGACGATGTCGATCGCGCTGGCCGGGTCGAGCGCCCCCTGCTCGCGCACGATTGCCTTGAGGGTCCTCCCGGCGACGTACTCCATCGCGATGTAGTAGGTGCCGTTCCACTCGCCGCGGTCGAAGATCGCGACGATGTTCGGGTGCGAGAGCCCGGCGGCGCTCGAGGCCTCGCGACGGAAGCGCTCGACGAACTCGTGGTCTTCGGCGAAGTGATGGTGCAGGACCTTGACGGCGACCTCCCTGCCGAGCAGCTGGTCCTGGGCGAGGTAGACGTCCGCCATGCCTCCCGAGCCCAGGCGCGAGATCACCCGGTAGCGGCCATCGATGATCGTCTCCGGGTCGATCATCTGATCAGGCTTTCGATCACGGCTCTGGCGACGGGCGCGGCGAACGTCGCGCCTTCGCCGGGCACGGCCTTGAGCGTCACCGCGACCGCCACCCTGGGTTCGTTGGCGGGCGCGAAGGCGATGAACCACACGTTGTTGATCGCGTTGCCGAACTGCGTCTCCGCGGTGCCGGTCTTGCCGGCGACCGGCACGCCCGGGATCTGGGCCGCGGTGCCGGTCCCTTCTCTGACGACCGCTTCCATCATCGAGGTGACCGCCGCAGCCGTCGAGGTTTTCATCACGACCGACTGCACGCGCGGCGAGATCGTCTGTACCGTGCGGCCTTCGGCGTCGACGATGCGCCGCGTCAGGTGCGGCACCATCAGCCTGCCGCGGTTTGCCACCGCGGCTGCGACCTCGGCCATCTGCAGCGGTGTGACCGCCAGTTTGTCCTGGCCGATGCCGAGCCGCCCGAGGTCGACCTGGGGGCTCGTGGGCGCGACTATGCGTTCACCCACGTGCTCGCCACTAGCCGACATCTCTTCGGGGGGGTAGTCGAGCTGCGGCTTGCGATCGAAGCCGAAGCGTTCCATGTAGCGGCCGAGCGCGCGCTTGCCGACGTGCTCGGCCACCTGCGCGTATACGGTGTTGACCGAGTGCACAAGCGCATCGGTAAGCGTGATCGGGCCGAAGCTCTCGTTGTTGTCGTTTTTCAGCGGCACCCCTGAGATCAGCACTTCGTTGCGCCCATCGACGGTCGATTCCGGGGTGTAGGCGCCGGTGTCGATCGCGGCGGTGGCGGTCACGATCTTGAAGGTGGAGCCGGGCGCGTAGCCGAACTGGGTGGCGCGGTTGACTTCCGAGCGGGTCGGGTGGCTGCCTGTCATTTCGGCCGCCTGCTTGGCTTTCGCGGCCGGCGAGCGAAGCGCGTTGGGGTCATAGCTCGGCTTGGACGCCATCACCTCGACGGCGCCGGTTTTCGGTTCGATCGCCACGACCGCGCCTTCGTGTTCACCGAGCGCGGCGAGCGCGGTGCGCTGCGCCCGCGGGTTCAGCGTCGTGACCACCTTCTCGCCGCGTGGTTCCTTGCCCTGCAGCTGATCGAGCACGCTCTGCAGGTTGTTGCCGTTCTGGCCGGTCAGTTCCTTGTTGCGAAAGCGCTCGAGGCCGGTGTTGCCGAGGTCGGGGTCGAGGTAATCGAAGCCGATCGGCGCGGCGAACAATTCACCTGTCGGATAGACGCGTTGATAGACGCCTTCGGCGCCGCGCACGCTGCGCGCGAGCACCTGTCCGTTGGCGGCCGTGATCGCGCCGCGTTCGATCCGCTCCTGCTCGAGCAACATGCGTTTGTTCAGTGGGTTTTCCCGCAGCGAGGAGGCTTCGAAGACGGTCCAGCGCGAGGTGAACGCGATGAGCAGCGCGAACAGCAGGCCGACGAAGCCGAACAGGCGCAGGATCGGGCGGTTCACGGCGTGCGCCTCATTCGAGCTGTTCCAGTTCGAGGCTGCGAATCAGCCCCGCGGCGTCGCCTTCGGAGCGCAGCGAGTGATCGAGCAGCGTGTGCCGTTTTTCGGGGCTCAGCGTCGAGGCGCTCACGCCCGAGACATAGCTGCTGGTGTACAGGTTGAGGTTGCCCGGAAGGCGGTAGGGCAGGCCCTCGAACATCGTCACGAGGCCGCGGTTGTTGGTGCCGATGAAGTAGACCGACTGCAACGCCAGGTAGGCGCCCGCGCCGAGCAGCCCGAGCACGACGAGCGTGAACGCGAGCGCGCCCGCGTGCCGGATCCGCAGGCGGCGGCGAGGTCGCGATGTGGCGGGGGCCGCCGCGCGCGGCGTGCGGCGGGTGCTCGGCGGCGCGGACGCCGAGTTGAGCGCCGCGGTGGCCACAGCGCCGTCGGCGCCGCTCGCTCCGTCGGCCGCCTGCTGTGGCACCGAGACGGCTGGGGCCGCGACGATCGTCGCCCCCTCCTCGATCGGCGGCGGCGCCCCGTGCTGCACCTCCTCCAGGCGCAGCAGCACGACCGTGATGTTGTCGCGCCCGCCGGCCTGGTTGGCGGCGGCGATCAGCGCCTCGCCCGCGTCGCGCAGTCGCTCGTGCGCGAGTAGCGTCGCCGCGATCTCCTCCTCTCCGATCATCGTGGTCAGCCCGTCGCTGCACAGCAGATACACGTCACCGGCGCGCGCGCGGAAGGAGCGCGTGTCGACCTCGACGATCCCCTCCGGCCCGAGGGCGCGCGTGATCACGGAGCGCTGCGGATGCTCGACCGCCTCCTCCGGGGTCAGCCTCCCCTGGCGCAGCAGCTCGTCCACGAGCGAGTGGTCGTCGGTCAGGCGCAGCAGCTCGCCGTCGCGCAGGCAGTAAGCGCGGCTGTCGCCGACGTGCGCGATCGCGACCTCCTGCTCGCCGACGTAGACGGCGGTGAGCGTCGTGCCCATGCCGGCCTGCTCGGCGTTCGCGTGCGAGAGCTCGTGGATGCGCGCGTTGGCGGCGCGCGCCAGCTGCGCCAGCTCGAGCTCAGGGTGCGAGACCTCCTGCAGCCCCTGTTGGAAGGACTCGACCGCGATCCGCGATGCGACCTCGCCTGCCTGCGCGCCGCCCATGCCGTCGGCCACCACGAACAGCGGCGAACGCGCGAGCAGCGAGTCCTCGTTGGCGCGCCGCTGGCGCCCGGTGTCGCTGCCCGCGTACTGCTCTGCCACGCGGAGCATCTCAGTCGACCTCGAACGTGAACTCGCTGTCACCGATGCGCACCCTGTCACCCGGGTGCAGCGGCCTCGGCGTCTGCAGCAGCTCCTCGTTGAGGTAGGTGCCGTTGGTCGAGCCGAGGTCTTCGATGACGACGATGTTGCCCTGCTCGTACACGCGCGCGTGGCGCGAGGAGGCGAACGGGTCCTCGAGCCGGATCTCGGCGCGCTCGCCGCGGCCGAGCACGATGTCGCCGTCGAGGTCGTAGATCATGCCGGGGTCATGGCCGGGGGCCCGATCGATCACGAGCCGTGGCGCACGCTCGACGAGCGCCACACCGCCGAGCCTCGACGCGGAGTACATGCCTGTCGCATCCTGCGGGATCGCCTCGCGCGGTTCGCCCGCAGCGGGGACCGCTTCGCGCTCGGCCGCGGGACTCCCGCGAAGGTCGCGACGGGCGCTGCGCGCGATCCACAGCAGGAACAGGTACATGACCACCACGAACCCGAACTTCAGGGCGACGGACACCGGTGCGAGCGAGCTCATGAGATTTCGAACACGATCTCGGTGGAGCCGAGCTCGACACGATCGCCGGGCACGAGCGAGTGGGCCCCGCGCACCTCGGCGCCGTTGACCCGCACGCCGTTGGTCGAGCCGAGGTCCGCGACCGTCCAGCCGTCTGGTCCCGGTCGGATCTCGGCGTGGCGCCGCGAGACTCCGGCGTCGTCTAGGACCACATCGCATTCGCGGCTGCGGCCGATCGTGCCGCCGCCGCTCGGCACCAGCAGCCGGCGACCGCCCACAGCGAGCAACGCGCGCGGCGGCGTACGGCGGGCCTGCGCGTCCTCGACCGGCCCCCGCAGGCGCTCCGAGCTGCTGAAGATCATCGTTTCGCCGCGCTCCACCGGCTGCGGCGCGGCCGGCGCGGGCGCGGCAGGCGGCCGTGCGGGTGCCGGCGGAGCCGCGGCAGCCGGCGCTGGCGGGGCCGCGGCAGCTGGCGCCGGTGCGGGTGCAGGTGTGGGGCGGCGCTCGCCCTCCTCGGCGGGAGGCCGCGCGAGGCGCGCCTGAATGCCGAATTCGCCGAGCGATAGGCGCTCGTCGGTGTGGAAGGAGATATGCGGCGAGGAGGCCATGATCAAATCCTCGCGCCGTGCGTGCTCGAGCAGGTAGGCGCAGAGCTCGTCGATGACCTCGTGCTCGACGCCGTCGTAGCGCTCGCGGTCGGCCGGTGAGAGCCACACGGAGAACTCGTTGGGTACGTAGACACGCGAGACCGACACGGTGCGGTGTGCGTCCATCTCGCGCGCGAGCTTGCGCGCGAGCTCCATAGGGCGGACCTCGGTGCGAAAAAGGCGTCCAAAGGTGCCCTCGACGAGGCTGGAGATCATGTTCTCGACGCTCTTGAGCGGGTTCATCGGGAGACGGATGGACGCGTGGCTTGGTCAATCTCAGCGCATCGGCCGGCGACCGGGAGCCATGCTACGCACCCGCGGTCAGACAGGGCCGCGTACCGCGCGCGCCACAACCGCGACGAGCGCGCCGAGCACGGCGCCGAGCAGCGCGCCGCGCGGGCTCGGGTGCGCTACATGAGCGGTCAGGCCCGCATCCAGCTCGGGCGTGGCGGCGACCATCACGGCCGACCACAGCGCGACCGCGGCGACGTCGCGCACGGCGCTGTGGCCGCGCACGATCAAGGGCAGCACAACCGCGGCAACGCCCCATAGCAACGCACCGAGCAGGACGCCGAGGGCCAGCACGGGAGCGACGACGTGGGCGGCGGCGAGGCTCAGTGAGCCCTCCCACGCCGAGCGCGGCGGCGTTCCAGGTGGGGCGCGGAGCCACAGCTCGCGCCCCAGCAGCGGGCCGGCGAGCGTCAGCCACCAGTATCCGAGCGCCCCGAGCGCTGCGCGAGCGCGCCAGCGCGAGGCCTGTCCGGCGAGCGCGGGGAAGGCGCCGGCGAGACCGACCACGCCGAGCGCCGGCGCGAGCGCGCCAGCGAGCCAGCCAACGCCCAGGCGCGAGTCCGGGCGCGCAGCGCCGATCAGCAACGGGGGCGCCAGTGCGGCGAGCGCCAGCAGCGCGACGCCGGGTCGTCCCACGAGCGCCTGCCAGCAGACCAGGGCACCCGCGGCTGCGAGCCAGACGCCGCGAGGAAGCCAGATCGCGTTCCGGGCCGCGGGAGCAGGATCGAGCTCGGGATCGAGCGCGGCGACAGCGGGCGTAACAGCCTCCTGGCCCCGCGCGGGCGGGCGCGGCTCCTCGGCACGGGGAAGGATTCGCGCGGGCGTGTCACGAGCCTCGGCACGCCGCGTCATCGTGGTGAGGCGCCAGCGCGAGCGTCTGAGTCCGCGCTCGAGCGCGTGCTCGATCGCGTCACGCAACTCGTCGAGCGTTCCCCTCTCGCCGGGCGCGGGCGCGAGCGCACGGTCGAGCGCGAAGGTGAGCTCGCCCGGCAGGTCACGACGGGCGCGCGCCAGCGCCGGCAGCGGCTGACCGATGCGTCGCACGGTGGCCGCGGGGGTGGCCCCGCGGACCGGGTTGAAGCCACACAGCGCCTCGTAGAGCACCAGCGCCAGCGAGTACAGGTCGGCCTCGACGCCGACCTCGCTGCCTTCGCTCTGCTCCGGAGCCATGTAGGCGAGCGTGCCGAGCACGTCGCCGGTGCGAGTGAGCGCCTCCTCGCCGACGAGGCTGGCCCCCCCGAAGTCGGTGAGCTTGGCCGCCGCCAGCAAATTCTCCGGCGCTTGCGCGGGGAGCTCGACAGCGCGCGCCGGCACGAGCACGTTCTGCGGCTTGATGTCGCGGTGGATCACGCCGCGGGCATGCGCGTGGGCGAGCGCGCTCGCGAGCGCCGCGCCGATCTCCAGGATCTCCTCGTCCTCGAGCTCGTCCTGCTCGATCAGCCGCGCGAGCGTGTCGCCGTCGACCAGCTCTGAGATCAGGTAGAACGCGCCCTCGTGCGGGCACGCCTCGTAGAGCGCGACGATCGCGGGGTGTGACAGACGCGCGGCGGCGAGCGCCTCGCGGCTGGCCCGCTCAGCGTCGATTGAGCCCCCGCCCGGACCCAGCCAAACCCGCTTGACGGCCACCTCGCGGTGCAGCAGCTCGTCGCGAGCGCGCCAGACCACGCCGAAGCCGCCTGCGCCCAGCCGCTCGCGTAGGCGATAGCGCTCCAGCACCAGCTCGTCCGGGGCGAGGCCCTCGTTGGCAGGCACGATGCGCCGCCCCGCGGGTGCGGCCACGGTGCGGGGGCGCTCAGGGGATGCTTGAACGAGGGTCTCTGGCGACTCCACCGGCTCCGCGTTCGCCGCATCCAGCTCCTGTCCCTGCCGTCGGTGTCCTCAAAAGCCGCACTGACCGAGAACTTGCAGTATCGCCACCGGGGCGGGCGCCAGTCATACTGGGCCATTCCTAAAGTCCCTGCAAAGGAGCGGTTCGCTTTTGTCGTTCTTTGACGATGACGAGGAGACTGCGCCGCGATCGGCACCCCGAGCACCGCGCCCGGCGCCGTCGGGGGAGCGAACTCGGGGCGCGCCTTCCGCGCGCAGTCCGCGACCGCGACCGCGCCGTCCGCAGGGCCGCGGCCCGGCAGGGATCGACCAGCAGACGCTGATGACGCGCCGCCTGATCGCGGCGGGCGTCGCGATCGTGCTGATCATCGTGGTCGTGCTGCTGATAAGCGGCTGCCTGAAAAGCGAAAAGCAGCAGTCGTTGAAGACGTATAACCACGAAGTCAGCGTGCTCGGCCAGGAATCCGAAAAGCAGGTCGCCGACCCGCTGTTCATGACGTTGACGAACGCGGCCGGGAAGTCCGCGCTCGACGTCGAGCAGCAGCTGGACGAACAGCTGACGCAGGCACGAAGCCTCAACAACCGCGCCCATGGGCTGAGCGTGCCGGGCGAAATGGCCGCGGCACAGCAGAACCTGCTGCTCACTTTCGACCTGCGCGTCGAAGGGATGACCAAGCTGACGACGCTCGTCCCGGCCGCGCTGGGCGGCAAGGCGAAACAGACGAGCCCGCAGATCGCGGGCGCGATGGAGATCTTCCTCGCCTCCGACGTGGTCTACTCGCAGCGGGTCGTGCCCCTGATCCAGGAGGCGCTCGCGAGCGCCGGGATCACGGGACTGAGCACTGCGCCGAGCCGCTTCTTGCCGAACATCGGTTGGCTCGAAGCGAACACCGTCGCAGCCCGACTGGCCGGCGAAAGCACCAGCTCGGCGCAGAGCACGGAAACCCTGTCCGGCCACCACGGCAGCGCGCTGATCGGCGTGAGCGCGGGAGCGACGAAACTCGAACCTGAACCCGCGATCAACCACATCAGCGGCGGCAGCAGCCCGACGCTGACCGCAACGGTCGAAAACGCGGGGGAATTCAACGAGCCGAACGTCAAGGTCGACGTCACGGTCACCGCAGGGGGTAAGCAGTACAAAGCCTCAGGAGTAATCCCGAAGACCGAACCGGGCAAGCGCGCGAACGTCGAAATTCCCATCACGGGCGTGCCGATCGGCGAGGCCGCGAAGATCGAAGTCCAGGTCGAGCCTGTTCCCGGCGAAACCAACCACGAAGGCACCAAGGCGACGTACCTGGCGATCTTCGGCGAATAGTCGAGCCGGCGCAGAGCGGCTACCTTGTGCCGATGGCGGCATCAATCACGGACACCCAGGGGATCGTCGCGATCGCGGCCGGGGCGGTTGCGCTAGTGGCGCTGATTGCGTGCGCGGCGCTGAGCGTCAGCGTGCGGCGCATGCGGCGCGCCCAGCGACTTCTGCTCGGCGAGCATCAGGAACAGGACGTGGTCGCGCACGCGGCCGCCCTGCAGCAGGCGTTCGGCGAAGTGAGCGCGTATGTGCAGGACACCGCCACGCGCCTGGACACACGGCTTGCGAGCGTCGAGGACGCCCTGCGGGGCCGGATCGCGCACCGCGCGCTCGTGCGCTACGACGCGTACAACGAGCTGTCCGGGCAGCAGTCGATGTCGATCGCGCTGCTGGACGACGAGCGATCGGGCATCGTGCTCTCTTGCATCCACCACCGCGACCAGGCGCGCGTGTACGGCAAGCAGGTACGCGGCGGCCGCGGCGAACTGGAGCTCTCTCCCGAGGAGGCGGAGGCGGTGCGCCTGGCGCTCGCACCCCCCGGGGCACAGCCTCTTGGGCGCACGCAGGCGGGCGGCGTGGACGGCGGCGCCGCAGCCGGCGATGAGCAGCCGGCCTGATACCCCCGCCGGCCGGCCGCGCGTCGGCTATCTCGGGCCGGCGGGAACGTTCACCGAGGAGGCGCTGCTCGACAGCGCGGCACCGGATGCCATCGAGCCGGTGGCGCTGGCGAGCATCTACGACACGGTGGCGGCGCTGCGGCGCGAGGAGGTGGACTTTGCGATCGTGCCGATCGAGAACTCGCTCGAGGGCTCGATCAACGTGACGCTCGACCTGCTCGCGGGCGAGGCCACGGACGTGAAGATCGTGGGCGAGACGCTGCTGCGGGTGCGCCATTCGCTGATCGCCGGCGCGGACACCACGCTGGAGGAGATCGACACGGTGATCACGCACCCGCACGTGCCGGGACAGTGCACGCGGTTCCTGCGCAGCGAGCTCGCGCACGCACGGATCCTGCCGGCGAGCTCGACGGCCGAGGCGGTGCGCACGGTGGTGGCGGGCGGCGAGCACGGGCGGGCGGCGATCGGCACGCTGCTGGCGGCGAGGATCTACGGCGGCGCGGTGATCCGCGAGCGCGTCGAGGACCGCGAGGACAACGAAACGCGGTTCGTGTGGCTCGTGCGGCCCGCCTCGGGCGCCGACGGAGCTGAGATCGCGCGCCCGCCGCTGCACGCCGGCGCAAGCGCCGGGTACAAGACATCGCTCGTGTTTTGGGGGGCCGGCGCGGAGCGCCCGGGGTGGCTCGTGCGTTGCCTGGATGAGTTCGCGAGCAGGCAGATCAACCTCACGAAGATCGAGTCGCGTCCGCGCCGGGAGGGGCTTGGCAGCTACATGTTCTTCGTCGATCTGGCCGGACGCGCCGAGGACCGGGAGGTGGCGGAGGCGGTCGCACGGATCGAGGCCAACTGCGAGGAGGTGCTCGTGCTCGGCTCCTACGCGGCGGCCGCCGCACGCTGAGGACGGCGCTCGCGCGCCGACGCGCCACCTGGGCGCCCCCGCTAGACTGCGGGCCTGAAGATGGAGTGCACTGTCCCACCCGAGCCGGTGGGGTCCGTGTCGCCCACAGAGCACCAGCGGCACGGACCTGCGTCATCGCCCTCGACGGCGATGGGTGGTCGGGTGCTCGTCTTGAACGCCACGTATGAGCCGATCAACGTCTGCACGGTCCGCCGCGCGGTCGTGCTCCTGCTCAAGGAGAAGGCTGAGCTCCTGGAGCGCGGCCGCTGGGAGCTGCACTCTGAGAGCTCGACGCTGGCGCGACCGGTGGTCATCCGGCTGGTCAGCTACGTCAAGGTTCCCCGCGACGCCCACCGTCGCAAGATCACGCGCCGAGCCGTGTTCGCCCGCGACAGCTGGACCTGCCAGTACTGCGGGTCGCGCTCGAACCTGACGGTCGACCACGTGATCCCCCGCTCCAAGGGCGGCACCTCGAGCTGGGAGAACATCGTCGCCTCGTGCGCGCCGTGCAATCGTCGCAAGGGCGACCGGCTGCCGCGCCAGGCCGGAATGCACCCGCGCCACGCTCCGCGCACGCCGCGCGCCGAGATCTTCATTCACGTCGCCAGCCCGACGATTCCCGCGGCCTGGCTCCAATACCTCCCCCAAGCGGCCTAGCGGCTCGCTGGCACGGCGCCAGGCGGCGTCCTCGGTCGCTTGCGTGCGAAGCACGCGGCGCTTCCTGCGTCCTTGCCTGGCTTGACCATCGTGCCGCTAGAGGCGCGTGGACCGAAACGACGAAGGGCGCCCCTGGAGGCGCCCTTCGCGAACTTCGCTGACTGGAAAGACCGAGAACGACGAACGTCGCCGGAGGGACCAGGGCCGGCGGTCGTCTCGGGGTGTCCCGGGTTGGATTCCGCTAGGCGGACCAGCCTCCCGACCTACCGGCCGGTCACCTCCAGGGTCCCGCAAGAACTGTCACTCAACGTTTGGACCACCTCCTTTCTCTGGTCTCGCCAGGTTAGCGAACGGAGATGACGTGCGAGACACAAAGCGCTCGCATATTGCTCACTGGACGATGACGCCGAACTCCTGCGCATAGGTGGCGCCGGGGGCGCCGGGGGCGAGCGAAGGGGGCACCGCCGGCGTGATGCCGATCCCGGTGTCGTGGTACTTCGCTTCGAGGATGTTCGCCAGGTGCCCCGGTGAGGCGATCCACGCCGAGACGATCGCCTGAGGGGTCGACAGCTGGTAGGTGCCCCAGGCGAGGTTCTCGCCGATCACGTAGCCGACGGTGCTGTTCGGGATGTAGCCGGTGGCACGGATGCGATCGACCGGGGTCTCGCCGCTGGGAGCGACATGCGCGAAGTAATCGTCTGCGACCAGTTCCTGGCCGTGTTCTTCGGCGGCCCGTTCGAGCTGTGCGTTGGTCGCGAGCGGGCTCTCGCCGGCTTCTGCGCGCTTGCGGTTGATCAGGCACAGCACGGCTGCCCGCACGAGCCCGATGTCGGCGGCTTCGGGTGTCAATTCGGTGTTCTGGCAGGGAGTCGACAGGACAGCGGCGATCGTCGCGGCGTTGCGCTGGCTGGCGGACTGCGTTTCCGCCGTGGCGGGTTGGGGTTCGGGTGTGGATTCGGCCGGGGTCGCCGCGCGCGAGCGCGTCGTACGCTGCTTGAGCGCGTGGAGCTTCGGCGAGTGGCTCTTGCGCGTGGCCCTACGCGCCCTGCGGGCGGCTGCGCGGCACAGGCGGGCGGCAGCGCGCGAGCGCTTCGTGGCGTGCACCGCGTTGCGTGCGCAAGCGGCGTCCGCGCGGGCCGCCGTGGCGGTCTGCGAGGCAGCGGCCGGAAGGGCGCAGGCGGCACCGAGGAAGGTGGCGCAGAAGATCGACAGGGCCGTGACTAGGAGACTGCGGGGGGCGGGCACCCTCAGCCTGTCGGCCGTTCATCGGAACCCTCTGAGCCGGCGCGGGTGAATCTGGACGATTGGGAGTCGGGCCGCACAGACGCCGCCGGGCACTCCCGCCCACAGCGTCGTTATCGGCAGGTATGGCTCAGATGCGACTCACTGCTCGGGCGCTGCATCTTCGCGCCCAGCGGGAAGCGCGCCGTCCTCGACGTCCGCGGCGACGTCATCGCCTGCGTCGACGACGAGCGCGACGGCACTGACGACGTCGTCGTCCTTGAGGTTCATGACGCGCACCCCGGTGGCCGAGCGGCCCTGTTGGGAGATGCCGCCGGCGGCGGTGCGCTGAACCATGCCGCCGACGCTGATGAACACCAGCTCCTGGTGCTCGCGCACGACGAGCGCGCCCGCGAGGGCGCCCTTTTTCTCCGTAAGACCGATTGTCTTGACGCCTTTGGCTCCGCGGTTGGTCTTGCGGTACTGGCCGATCTGCGTGCGCTTGCCGTAGCCGTTCTCGGTGACCACCAGCAGATCCATGTCATCGCGCGCGACGTCCATCGCGATGACACGCCCGTCCTTGCCGACGTCCATGCCGCGGACGCCCGTCGTGTCGCGGCCCATCGCGCGCACGTCCGACTCGGCGAAGCGCACCGTCAGCCCGGCGCGGGAGACCATGATGACCTCGTCCTGCGGGTCAACCGCGCGAACGGCGAGCAGCTCGTCGTCGTCGCGGATGTTGATCGCGATGATGCCGTCAGCTTTGATCGGGGTGTTGTAAGCCTGGAGCTCGGTCTTCTTGACGGTGCCGCCCTGCGTCGCGAACACGAGGTACTGCGCCTCGGTGAAGTCGCGCGTGGAGACCACCGCCTGGATCCGCTCGCCCTCGCGTAGTGGCAGCACGTTCACGAGCGCGCGCCCCTTGGCAGTTCGCTGCGCCTCGGGGAGCTCGTAGACCTTCGAGCGGTAGACCTTGCCGCGGTTGGAGAAGAACAGCAGATAGTCGTGCGAGGAGGTCACGAACAGGTGCTCGATGAAGTCGCCGTCCTTCATGTCCATGCCGGTCACGCCGCGCCCGCCGCGCTGCTGCTGACGGTAGGTGGCCAGCGGCAGCGACTTGATGTAGCCGCTCTGGGTGATCGTGATCACCATCTGCTGGTCGGCGATCAGGTCCTCGATGTCGATCTCGTCCTCGGAGTGGGTGATCTCCGAGCGGCGCTCGTCGCCGAAGCGCTCCGCGATCTCCGCCAGCTCCTCCTTGATGACCGCGAGCACGCGGCTCTCATCGCCGAGGATCGCGCGCAGCTCGGCGATCCGCTCGGTGACATCGGCGTGCTCCTGTTTGATGCTGTCGGCCTCCAGCGCGGTGAGCTGCGAGAGACGCAGGTCAAGGATCGCGCTCGCCTGGATCGCGCTGAGCTCGAAGCGCGCGATCAGCTGCTCACGCGCGCTGTCACGGTCGCGCGAGCCCCGGATCAGCTCGATGATCTCGTCCAGGTGCTCGAGCGCCGTGAGTAGGCCCTCGAGGATGTGTGCGCGCGCCTCCTTCTCTGAGAGCTCGTGCTTGGTGCGGCGCACGATCACCTCGCGCTGGTGCGCGACGTAATTGTGGATCATCGCCCGCAGGTCGAGCGTCCGCGGCACGTTGTCCACGAGCGCGACCATGTTCACCCCGAAGGTCGTCTGCATCGAGGTGTGCTTGTAGAGCTTGTTGAGCACGACCTTCGGGATCGCGTCGCGCTTCAGCTCGATCACAAGGCGCATGCCGCGCTTGTCGGACTCGTCGCGGAGGTCGGAGATCTCCGGGATGCGTTTGTCGCGTACGAGATCCGCGATTTTCTCGATCAGGTTCCCCGGGCCGCCCTTCTTGACCATGAACGGCAGCTCGGTGACAACGATCGCCTCCTTGCCCTGTTTCAGAGGCTCGATGTGAGCGCGCGCCTGGATCCGCACCCGCCCGCGGCCGGTCTCGTAGGCGTCTTTGATGCCGGCGCGGCCGAGGATGATCCCGCCGGTCGGGAAGTCCGGGCCCGTGATGTGGCGCATCAGGCCCTCCACCTCGAGGTCGGGATCGTCGATGTAGGCGATCGTCGCCGCGACCACCTCGCGCAGGTTGTGCGGCGGGATATTCGTCGCCATGCCCACGGCGATGCCCGAGGAGCCGTTGACGAGCAGGTTGGGGAAGCGCGACGGGAGCACCAGCGGTTCGCGCTTTGAGCCGTCGTAGTTGGGCACGAAGTCGACCGTGTCCATGTCGAGGTCACGCAGCATCTCGGTGGCGATGCGGGCCAGGCGGGCCTCGGTGTTGTGGCTGACGAAGCCGTTTGTGAGGAACGAGTGATCGTCGGTGTCAACCCTGAGCGAGTACACCGGCTGTACGCCGGCGTCGGTCACCGAGGCGACCTTTGCGTAGTAGTAGTCGCCGGTCACAGGCTCGAGCAGCGCCGGGACTTCACCGCCGAGTTGCGCGAGCACCGCAGCGCCTCTCGCAGAAATCTGATCGCCAGCGTGGAGGCCAGTGATGCCCGCGTACTGCTCAGCCAGCACCCCGGCATTCATCGCCACGCGCTCGCCGGGCTCCAGCTCACCCAGGAGCCGCCATAGAAGCAGCGGCACGCCGCCGAGGTCGACCAGGCAAAGGACCGGGTGGTTGGCTGTCCCCGTCAGCTCATGACCCTCGGCGGTCCGCAGGCGGAGCGTCTGGTGCTCGCCCGAGTGGAACAGGACTGATGCGTGCACGGGGCGGCCCAGACGATCGAGCACCTGTAGGTCCACGGGGTTATCCGAGTTGGGCGCGGCGTCGGGGACGAGCGACTCGATTCGCTCCGTGCCCGTCGCCGTTCGAACGCGCGTATCCCCCGCAACGCAGTACCTCATCGCGGCAGCCGGGTCGTCGTCGATCGAACCGAAGTTGCCCTGCCCGTCGACGAGCTCGTAGCGCATCGAGAACTCCTGCGCCATGCGCACGAGCGTGTCGTAGATGGCGGAGTCGCCGTGCGGGTGGTACTTGCCCATCACCTCGCCGACGATCAGAGCGCACTTCGAATACGAGCGGTTCGGGCTGAGCCCGAGCTCGTTCATCGCGTACAACACGCGCCGGTGCACAGGCTTCAGGCCGTCGCGCACATCGGGCAGCGCCCGCCCGACGATCACCGACATGGCGTAGTCGAGGTACGCGGTGCGCATCTCCTCCTCGAGCGCGCGCGGTTCGATGTTGCCCCCGCCTATGACGTCAGCTGATGCCATCTGTCACCCCCTCACACGTCCAGGTTGACGACGGCCCTGGCGTTGTCCTCGATGAACGCGCGTCGCGGCTCGACCTGATCGCCCATCAGCATCGAGAACATGCGGTCGGCGGCGAAGGCGTCCTCGAGCGTCACCTGCGCGAGCGTGCGCGTCGTGGGCGACATCGTGGTTTCGCCGAGCTGGTCTGCGTTCATCTCGCCGAGGCCCTTGAAGCGCTGTAGTTTGATGCCCTTCTGCGCGACGGTCAGGACGGCTTCGTGCAGCGCCTCGAAGGTGGGCGCTTCCTCGCGGGCGTCAGCGAGGCGCACGTCGAACGGAGGCGTACCGACGAGCTCCACGAGTTGCGTGTGGACGCGAGCGAGCTGGCGGTACTCCTGGGATTCGAACAGCGCGCGCTTGATCCGGTGCGTGCGAGCGAAGCCGGTCTTGGCTTCGACGGCCTTGACGCGGATCTCCAGCGGGTCCTGATCGACGACGTCGGCGAGGTGCGTGTCGCCGACGACGCTCGCCTTGGCGAGCAACTCGATCGCCGCCTCGGCGCTCATCACCTGCTCGCCCAGCAGCGAGGACTCCTCGAGGAACTGCACCATCTCGTGGCCATGCGCCGCGCGCAGCGAGGACGACCAGCCCTCGTACTGCTTGAGCAGCCTCGAGAAGCGCTGCCAGCGCGCCTCGGTGAGCTTCAGCTGCGTGGCGTGGCGGTCGAAGATCTCGATCTTCTCCCACTTGTCCGACAGCAGTATCTCCTCGAGTTCTGAGTCCTTCTCGATGTAGCGCTCGCGTGAGCCCTGCTTGAGCTTGTATAGCGGCGGCTTTGCGATGTACACGTAGCCGGCCTCGATCAGCTCCTGCATCTCACGGAACAGCAGCGTGAGGACGAGCGTCCTGATATGCGCGCCGTCAACGTCTGCATCTGTCATCAAAACCACCTTGTGGTACCGCGCGTTATCGATATTGAACTCGTCGCGCACGCCGGTGCCGATGGCGGTGATCAGCGCCTGTATCTCGGTGTTCTGGAGGACCTTGTCGATGCGCGACTTCTCGACGTTGAGGATCTTGCCGCGCAGCGGCAGGACGGCCTGCGTTTCGCGGTCGCGACCCTGCTTGGCGGAGCCTCCGGCGGAGTCGCCCTCGACCACGAACAGCTCCGCGAGCGAAGGATCCTTGATCGAGCAGTCGGCTAGCTTGCCGGGAAGCGTCGAGTTCTCGAGTGCTGACTTGCGCCTGGTCAGATCGCGCGCCTTGCGCGCGGCCTCGCGGGCGCGCTGCGCCTGCACCGACTTCATGATCACCGCGCGCGCCTCGCTGGGGTTCTCCTCGAGGAACTCCCCCAGACCGGTGTTGACGATCGACTCGACGAAGCCGGCCATGCCGGGGTTGCCGAGCTTGGTCTTGGTCTGTCCCTCGAACTGCGGGTCACGCAACTTGACCGAGATCACCGCGGTCAGGCCCTCGCGGACGTCCTCACCCGTCAGGTTGTCCTCTTTCTCCTTGAGCAGGCTGTGGTCGCGCGCGTACTTGTTCAGCGTGCGTGTCAGCGCCGAGCGGAAGCCGGACATGTGCGAGCCGCCCTCGCGCGTGGAGATGTTGTTGGCGAAAGAGTGGATCGACTCCTGGTAGGAGGTGTTCCACTGCATCGCCACCTCCGCGGCGCCCTCCTCGGACTCGCCGGCGAAGAACACGACCTTGCGATGCACCGTGTCCTTGTTCTCGTTGAGGTAGGACACGAAATCCTCGATGCCGCCGTCATACTGGAACTCGGCAGCGTGGCCTTCGCCGCGCTCGTCGACGATCGCGATCTTGAGCCCGCGCGTCAGGAAGGCGGTCTCGCGCAGCCGCTCCTCGAGCGTGTGAAAGTCGAGCTCGAGCGTCTCGAAGATTTCCGCGTCGGGGAGGAAGGTGACGGAGTTGCTGGTGGGCGTTCCGGGCGCAAGCTGCTCGCCCCTGACGAGCTCGCCCTGCGGCGCTCCACGTGAATACTCCTGGGAGAAGACGTAGCCGTCACGGCGGATCTCGACCTGCAGGAGCTCTGACAGGGCGTTGACGACCGACACGCCGACGCCGTGCAGGCCACCGGAGACCTTGTAGCCGCCGCCCTCGCCGAACTTGCCGCCGGAGTGCAGCACGGTGAGCACGACTTCGACCGCCGGCTTGCCCTCTTTCTCCATTTCCGCCACCGGTATGCCACGCCCGTTATCGAAGACCGTGACGGAGTTGTCCGGGTGGATCGTCACAGCGACTTCGGTGCAGAAGCCGGCTAGCGCCTCGTCAACGGAGTTGTCCACAACCTCGTAGACGAGGTGGTGCAGGCCCATGGGCCCGGTCGAGCCGATGTACATACCCGGACGCTTGCGCACCGCCTGCAGTCCCTCGAGGACGGTGATGTCCTGGGCGTCGTAGCTGGCGGAGCCGCCCGTCATCGACGGGTCATTTACGCCGCCCTTCTTTGCGCTCTCTCCAGAGCTGTTGCTGCCTGTTGCCAATGGCCCTCCGATGACGTGAGAACGCCCCGGATTCCGGGGCGCGAGGTCCACGGCCGGGGCGGGTTGTCTATGACAGAAATGATAGCACGCGGACACCCCGCTCCCAGGCCTAAAACGGGCCTAAATGCCTGCAAAATGGCGGGAAACGAGGCGATGTGTGCGCTCGCAAACCCAAGCCGCGCCGTTCACGCGCGCAGGCTCTCCTCAGGCGGGCTCGGGCACGCGCTCGCGCGCCCGATTCAGGATCCTAAGCAGTTCTTCGCCCGTCTCGCGACCAACTCTGATTTCATCGGCGGTGAGCTTCCCGGCCTCGGACGCTGCGTAAATCTTCTGGACATCCGAGATCTCTCGGTCAAACAGCTCTCGCCACCTGATGAGCGCGTCGACCCAGGGGTCATCGAGCCGGGCAGGGTCCCTGCGCGCTTCGGCCAAGAGTGCCCCAGCTTGATCGACCTCACGAGCGAGGGAGAGGTACACCTCGCCGAAAAGTGCCCGTGCAGCCCTGATGTCCTCACTAGGTTCGGCCATTTTGCTCTCCTAGAGTAGCGACGTTACTCTGATCGTCCCGTCCCCGCAACGCCTATTTGATGATCGTCTCAACAAGCGTGTCGCCCTTCTCCTGTAGCAGTCTTTGATCGGTTGGGTTGCTCCGCGACTTGACGGCTTCCTTGCCTTCCTTCGTCCGCTTGATTTCCCCGAGCCACGGGATGATGATCGCCAGGTCGCCTTCACCGACTACGACGAGGGCGAGGGCGATTGCGACGAACGGCACCAGGAAGTCGGACGCACCGTATGCCTGGCATTCCGTCACGGTCGGCTGGTTCCCAATGCTCAGCGCGATTTGCTTGCATTCGCCGAACCGATGAGGTTCAAGGTGGGAGTAGAGCCAGCCAGCCAGTACAGCGGCGAGGAGCAGCATCAGGACCACGACAACGGCCGTTCGTATGATCCGAGCACCGTGCTCCACGCGATAGGAGCGTAGTGCCCGGACAGGACTGCGCCCTGCTGCTACGGCGCAGGGAACGACCATCACAAGACCGAGGATGAGCCACACACGGGCGCCCCGCCCCACGGCCAATTCGTCGGCGCCGAGGACGAGGAAAAGGCCGCCAACGGTTGCCCAGAGTATCGCTGCGAGTTCGAGCCCCCCGCCCTCCACGCGGAGCATCGTAGGCCAAGACCCCGACGCAGAGGGAAGCGGTCGGCTAGACCCAGGCGTCGGGGCTCTTTAGTTTGTCAGCGCACACATCGCCGGAACCGAGCCCTGCCGCGCTCAACCGGTCCGACAGCGCAGCTCGCGGACCTGCTCCACGCCCATCGCGGCGTTCAAACGCGTGAGGACGACCTCGGCCATGAGGTTCAGCTCCTGCGCCCAGACGGCGGCGGCGCAGGTCACGGTGAGCACGCCGTCACGCTCGCCGGTGGGTCGCGCCGCCTCGGCGATCGCCGGCCCGACGGCGCCGTCCCAGACCTCCTGCACCCGTGCGAGCGTGCTCGCCGGCGCCAGTGCGCCGGTGAGGCGCTCGAGCGCGTCTGACAGTGGCCGTGGCGCGGCTCTGCTCACGCGGCGATCGCCTCCTGCAGGATCGCCCCGGGTGAGATCCGCAGGCGCGTCACCGAGGCATCCGTCGCGCCGGGAACGTGGGCGAGGTCGGTCGTCGCGATCACGCTCTGGCCGCCCGACCGCAGCTCCTGCGCGAGCAGCTCGCGGCGTTCGGCGTCGAGCTCGCTCATCACGTCATCCAGCAGCATCAGCGGCGTGCGCCTGCGGGCGCCAGCGAGCACGGCGCGCTCGGCCAGCAGCAATGCCAGCAACGCCAGGCGCTGCTCACCCTGCGATCCGTACACCCGCAGCTCGCGCCGGTCGCGCACGATCGCGAGCTCATCGCGGTGCGGGCCGTGACCGGAGAAGCCGCGCTCGAGATCTCCCGGCAGGCGCTCGCGCAGCTCGGCGATGTACTCCTCCTCGTCTGCCGCGCGCGAGCGTGGCCTGTACTCGAGCGTGATCTCGCCGCCGCAACCGAGCTGCGCAGCGCGCTCTGAGAACGGCGCGGCCAGCAGCCCGACGGCCGCGTCGCGGTGAGCGCGCAGCTCGAGCGCCCGGGCCGCGAGCTCACGATCCCAGGTGGCGAGCGTCGCGTCGGACGCCCGGCCCGAGCGGATGCGCCCGAGCAGCGCGTTGCGCTGTGCCAGCACCCGCGAGTACTCCCTGCGCACCTGAGCGCGCGCCGGCCAGATCGCGGCAACCACCTGGTCGAGGTGGGCGCGGCGGAGCGCGGGCGGCCCCTTGACGAGCTCGAGTCGATCTGGCAGGAACACGCTCACGAGCGGGCGCGACTCGACGTCCAGGAGTCGCTCGACGGGCGCGCCGTCGGCGGTCATCCGCTTGACCGGCTGCGCGCCCTCGCCAAGCGTCCCGAAGCCGACGCTCAGCTCGTGCTCGCCCTCGTCGTCGCGCAGCCGTAACGACACGCGTGCGGCCTGCGCCCCGAAGCGCACGAGCTCGCGCTCATTGCGCGTGCGCGGGGATCGCGCGGTGCAGCCGTAGTACAGCGCCTCGAGCAGGTTCGACTTGCCCGCCCCGTTGGGTCCGTGAACGACCGTCAGCCCATCGCCGAGGCGGGCGTCCGCTCGCGTATAGGTACGGAAGTCGCGCAACTGCACGCTGCGAACAAGCACGTCGTCACACGTTCAGGCGGATCGGCATGATCAGGTAAACAAAATCGCCTGTGTCGGGGGATTCGATCAATCCGGGGCGCAGCGGGCTGATCAGCTTCAAGACGAGCTCGTCGGACTCCACGCTCTCTAGGCCGTCCCTCAGGAACTCAGGGTTGAAGCCGATCTCGAACGGCTCCCCGTGGAACGGCACGGGGATCGCCTCGCTCGCCTCGCCCACGTCGGGCGTCTGTGCGGAGACCGTCAGCGTGCCCTCGCTGAAGCTCAGCCGCAAGGGCGCGTTCTTCTGTGCCAGCAGGCTGATCCGGCGCACCACATCGGTCACCTCCGCGCTCGACAGCCGCAGCTCATGCTCGACCGACTCGGGCAGCAGCTGACGGTAGTTGGGGAACTGGCCATCGATCAGGCGGGAGGAGAGCACCACGTCGCCGAGCTCGAACACGGCTTGGTTCTGCCCGACGCTGACCGCGATCGTGTCGCTAGGGGCCTGCTGGGCGATGCGCACGAGCTCTTGGAGGGCGCGGGCCGGAACGTTGGCCTCGAGACTCCCGTCGAGCGGCGCATCGAGCGCGGTCTCCTTGACGCTGAGCCTGTAGGAGTCGGTCGCGACCATCCGCAGCTCCTGCCCGGATGCGGACATCAGGATGCCCGTGAGCACAGGGCGCGTCTCGTCTCGTGAGGCCGAGCGCGCGACACGGCTGACGGTCTGGACAAACGCCTCTGTGGGCAGCACGACCCGCGTCTCTGATGAGGGGGAAGGCAGTGACGGGAAGTCCTCGGCGCGCAAGGTGCGTAGGTGAAAGGTCGTCGGCCCGCAGATCAGCTCGACGTCCTGCTCGGCGCTGCGCAGCTCCATCGTAAGGCGCTCGGCAGGCAGCGAGCGGGCGACATCGAGTAGGAGCCGAGCGGGCAGGACGGCCGAGCCTGGTCGAACAACGTCGGCCTGCAGCGGGACGCGGAGACCGACCTCCATGTCGGTGGCGAGCAGCTCGGGCGTCGAGTCGGCGGTAGCCGAGATCATCACTCCAGAGAGCGCCTGCACAGCGCTGCGCGAGGAGGCAACGCGCGTGGTCGTCTGCAGCTGTGCGAGCAGGTCGCTCGCCGAAAGAGAAAGCTTCATGACGACGCTGTGAGATAGAGGGAAGTGTTAGTAGGGGCTGTGTGCATGTGGGTATGGCACGGATAGGGGGATTCCGACTGTAGGGCGGTGGATGGAGCTGTGGATGGGCTCGTGGAAGTCTCTCAGGATGGGCGGTCGGCGGTGTCGGGGCGGCTCACGGCGGTGATTGCCCTAGCGCTCGACAGAGCTTCTCCACAGCTTCACGGGAGGATGCATCGGCGGCGATTCGGGCCGATGTGCGCCTCCAGGCGTGGAGCACGGTGGTGTGGTCGCGGCCGCCGAACTCGCGCCCGATCGCGGGCAACGATTCGCCTGTGAGCTCGCGGGCAAGGTACATCGCCACCTGGCGGGGCCATGCGACGCGGGAGACTCGTGCCTTCGACAGGAGCTCCTCGCAACTGAGGCCGAAGTGTTCACAGGCGGCGGCCTGGATCTCGGCGATCGTGCGTTGTGTGTTGGTCTGCGAGGCGGTGTGTGGATAGAGGCCGTCGAGTACCTCGCGCGCGAGCTCGGCCGTAAGTGCCCGTCCTGTTAGCGAGCTGAAAGCGACGACGCGAATCAGCGCGCCCTCGAGCGCGCGGACGTTGGTGGTAATGCGCTCGGCGATGACTTGGAGCGCCTGTGTGTCGGCGAGCTGGATGTCGTCATGTTGGGCACGCTTGCGCAGGATCGCGATCCGCGTGGCCAGCTCGGGTGCCTTAATGTCGGCGACGAGCCCAGCCTCGAAGCGCTCACGAAGACGGTCCTCGAGCGCCTGAAGATCGTGTGGAGGCCGGTCGGAGGTCAGGACGATCTGACGCCCGGCGTCGTGCAGGGCGTTGAACGTGTGGAAGAACTCCTCCTCGGTCTTGGTCTTGCGCTCGAGGAACTGGACGTCGTCGAGCAGCAGCACGTCGACATCGCGGAAGTGGAGCTTGAACGTGTCGGTGCTGCCGCCGCCGAGGGCTCCGAGGAAATCGTTCGTAAACGCCTCGCCGGTCGTGCAACGAACCGTCAGGCCGGGGTTGTGCGCAAGCAGCAGGATCGCAATCGAGCTGAGCAGGTGGGTCTTTCCGACGCCTGGCGGGCCACAGATGAACAGCGGGTTGTAGGCCTGGGCTGGCATCTCGGCGACGGTGAGCGAAGCTGCGTGAGCGAGGCGGTTGCAATCGCCGATGACGAACTGATCGAATGTCAGCTTGGGGTTGGCCAGCGGGCCGGCAGGCGCGAGCGCCGACGATCGCGAGCGCGTGCGCCTCCTCGGGGTGGCACCGAGGTCAGCTGGGGGTCTGCGCGGTCCCGGGGAGCCGCCGCCGCCACCCGCGGGTGCGTCCGCGGCGATGATCTCGACGCTCACGTCGGGGCCCAGCACGAGCTCGACGCTCGCCTGGATCACCCGGCCGAAGCGCTCGCGGATCCAGCTGCGGGCGTGTGCCGGCGCGTCCACGATCAGGCGATGGTCGTCCAGCTCGAGTGCCCGGAGCGGCTCGAGCCATATGCGATGGGTCGGCTCGTCGACTACGAGGGCGAGCTGGGCTTGCACTCGCGACCATATGTGCTCGAGCTGCTGGCTCATGGCAGCGGTGGTCCGCTCCTCTCCAAGCGAGAACGCTGGTTGCTATTCACAGGAGGGCCCGAGGGCCCGGTCGGGCGACTATACCCAACGCCTGCGGGGGCTCGATTGGGGTCGCCGCATTTGGCGGGAAAAATCGGCGATGTGTGACTTGACAAACCCAGAGCGATCCGGTAGGGTTTGTTCATGGCCAAGATCAGCCTCCTATCGCTCGCCGACAGGCTTCGCACCGAAGGCGACGCCTACCGCGTGCTTGAGGAAATGCGCTGGGGCGAGACGCCGGTCTGCCCGCACTGCGGCTCCATGCGCAAGCACTACTTCCTGACGCCGAAGAACGGCACCAGCCGCAAAACGCGTACCGGCTCGGCGTCCGAACGCCGCGTCTGGAAGTGCGCGGACTGCCGCAAGCAGTTCACGGCCACCACGGACACGATCTTCCACGCCTCGAAAATCCCGCTGCGCATCTGGCTGCTCGTGATCTACGACGCCTGCACTGCCAAGAACGGCATCAGCGCCCGCGAGGTCGAGCGCAAGTACGGGCTGACGGCCAAGAGTGCGTGGTTCCTGATGCACCGGCTCCGAGAGGCGATGAAGCGCGAACCCATCGCCGCCCTGCTGTCAGGGCGCGTGATCGCGGACGAGACGTGGTACGGCGGAACGCCGAAGAACCGTCACGGCCACCAGCGCGCCAAGAAAGACCGCCTACAGGGCCACACCGACAAGACGCCGATCCTCGCCCTCGCCTCACGCGAGACGGGCGAGGTCCGCTCGCAGGCCGTGCCGAACGTCACCGCCGCGACGCTGCGACCGGCGATCCAAGCGAACGTCAACACCCGCCGCACACACCTCCACACCGACTCCGGGATGCAGTACCAGAAGCTCGCAGAGCCCTTCGCCGCGCACTCTACGGTCGATCACCGAGCCGGAGAGTACGTGCGCCAGGACATCACGACGAACCATGCGCAGACGTACTTCTCGCAGCTCAAGCGATCGCTCGACGGGACGTTCCACCACGTCAGCCGCGAGCACCTCCACCGCTACCTCGCCGAGTTCGACTTCCGCTACACCACCCGCAAGCTCACCGATACCGAGCGGATCGACCTACTCGTCAGCCGTGTCGGCGGACGGAGCCTGATGTACTCGGAACCCGCGCGGGCGTAGCGGCGACACGGGCCGGTGGCCTGCGCAACACCGGCGCTGTACCGTTACGTCCTCAGCCAGGCGGCTCGTTCGCCCGGGGGGCAGACGCCGAAGGAGAAACCCGATGCCGAAGTGGGGACTGACCACCGCGATGCGCGCGACGCAGCCATGGGGGCTCGAAGAGAGCTGGCTAAGGCCGGGCAAGGTCATCACCGATCCCGTGCACGGGGACCTTTACTTCACCAAGCTTGAGATCGCGATCATCGACAGCCCGGCGTTTCAGCGGCTGCGCCGCGTACGCCAGCTTGGAAACACACACCTCGTCTACCCCGGCGCAACGCACACTCGGTTCTCGCACTCGCTCGGCGCCGTCAAGGTCGCCCAGGACCTCGTTGACGTCGTCATCGATCAGCGCTCGGGCCGCGATCCGAGCGACGACCTATTCGTCCAATGGGAACGCCAGGCATCCGGCTCCGACGAGCCCGGCGGCCAACTCTCCGTGGACGCTCGTCGGAGCCTCGACAAACGCTGCGCCGAGGTCACGGTACTGGCTCGACTCGGCGCGCTCCTTCATGACCTTTGCCACGTGCCCTTCGGGCACTCCATCGAGGACGACCTTGGAATCTTGAAAGCGCACGACAAGAACCTTGAGCGCTTCGGAGAACTCTGGAAGAAACTGCCCGCCGATGTCCGTAACGCCATCGCCTCCGCCGACCGCCTCGAAGGGGAGCTGATACCGCTCATCCTCTCGAAACGGAAGCGCGAGACCACGTCCGAATACCCATTCGTCGCGGACATCGTTGGCAACACGATCTGCGCCGATCTGCTCGATTACTTGCGTCGCGATCACCTCTACACTGGACTGCCGCTCGCCCTTGGGCGCCGCTTTGAGGCTGGATTTTACGTGCTGCCCAATGGTGATCCCCTCTATGAGGGACGCCTTGTGCTCCGCATCTACCGCGGAGGCGATGAGCGGGTCGATGCTGTCACCGAGATCCTCAAGCATCTGCGCTACCGATACGAGCTAAGCGAGCGAGCGCTCGTGCACCACGCAAAGCTCGCGGCAGACAGCATGATCGGCAAGGCCCTGGAGATGTGGCGAGACGCGCTTTGGGCAGAGACCGCATCGGATCGGATCTACGGCACCGAGGCGGACGTTCCCGGACAGGTCGATGAGGACCTCAAGGCTCTCGCCGATCAGCTCGGAGGTGGCGGAAAGCCGAAGAAGATCGCGAAAACGGTGCGCGGCGAAATCGAACGTGTAATGACGAAGTCCGGTGATGATGGACTTCTGGAATACCTGCGCGACCTTCCGCGCGCACCGCGACGAGACACGCACCACCGCGACGAGAGGCGGCGCAAGGCCGTTTCGGCGCTCGCGCAAGCGGTGCTCGACAGGGATCTCTACAAGCGGATAGCGCGCCAGCGCCACACGCGCCTGGACCGCACGGAGTTCTACGAGAAGTTCGGGCGTCCCGAGACTCGGCGTGAGTTGGAGCAGACGGCGGCGCGGTTCGCTGAAGTGAAACCCGCCTGGCACGTTCTGATTTGGCTGCCCTCTCCCGATATGCGCCTAAAGGTGGCAGATGTCCTCGTGGACGACGGGAAAGAGATACGGGCTTTCGCAACGCGGGAGGCGGAGGACGGTGGACGGCGGCGCGGACTCGACATCTACGAGGCCCATAAGAACCTCTGGGAGGTGAGCATCTACGTCCACCGCTCCGTCAAAGAAAACGTGACGGCAAGGAGGCGCGTACTGGCATCTTTGGCCGCCGACCTGGATCTTCATCTTGGCGAACTAGAGAAGGACCTCGGGCCGCGGCCATGGGAGTGGCCCCACCGACTCGTGCTCAAGGCGATCGAGGACGAACAGGGCGTTTCGTTCGGTCCCGAACGAACGGAAGAGCTGATCGAGGAGCACTCGCAGACTCCGTATCGCGGCTCCGGGGGACGACCGTCGTTCTCTGCGCTGACCGAGGAGTACCGGCAGCTACTCAAATAGCCGCCAGCACAGCGAGTGCTTGGCGCCTGCTTGGCAGCCACGCAGTCGTGAGAGCGGACCCAAGCCGAGCGCGAGCCGCCACGAGTAGGTCCGGAACGGATGCCGGGGCCGTGCGAAACGGCCTCACGCCGAGCAGCTCGGAAAGCTCGCCATCTGTCGCCCATTGCTCCGCTAGCACGGGAGTGGTGTTGTCGTGCGTGCTCTGCCACCACCACAGCCCGACGCGCGGCGCGTCGACGGAGGCCGCAACTGAGCGAGCTGCCAGCTCGAGGGAGACGTCGTACCGCTGCTGAAGCCGCAACAGCCCGTCAGCGTCGACCGGCGACGGTGGAGGCGGCACCAGGAGGCAGCGCGCGAAGTCGTCGCAGAATCGCTCTTCGGACGCCGTGCCGGGGCGTGAAAGCCTCGTCAGGCTGGCGCCATCGCTCGCGTAAAAGAGCGTGTGTGCCAGCTCATGCGCCACACGAAAGCGCCAGCGATGACGGCGAACATCTCGTGACGCGATCGGAGCAAGCCGGTCGCTATTGATAACGATCCGTCGCGAGGATGAGACGAGCATCGCCTCGCATCCCTCGCGACCCAACGGGGCATCGGCGATTTCGATGTCAGCCGCTGCACAGCAAGCCCGGATATCGAGCGGCTGGACTCCGAGGCCGAGGCCTTCGCGAATCTCGCGTGCAACGACAGTTGCATCGGGGCTTCTTGAGAGTGGTAGACACCGTGTTTTCAACATTGCAACAATATTGATTTTTCCAGCTAGGTCGGATGGCGAAACCCAAGCTCCTACCCGCGAATCAAAGCCTGTGGGACTGCCCGAAGTGGCCCACCAGCCACACGCTGCCTCGCCCCGTTGTGGTCGTCCTTGAGCACGCCGTTCGCGGTCTGGGCGCCGCCGGAATCTCGGCCCGGATGCAAGAGGTGTTGGGCATCGTGATCCTGGTTTTCGCCCCCGACGACCCAAAAGAGCTGCGCCAGCTCATGCTGAAGCCGCACCCGCAACTCAAAGCCTGCGTGGCGGACCTCCCCGCGGGGCGTTATCGCCGGAGAAGGGGATCGGGCACGGAGCAGCTCATGGTCCGCCTCCCGAGCCCCGTCACGCTGCGCCTCAACCTCCTTGTCCAGGTGCTGCATGACAGCGGCTTTCCAGCCAGCCGGCGACAAGTCGTGAGCGCAGTCGCTCTCCACGCGCTGCCCACGCGACCGGCGCCACTGGTCGAAGCGTTTGAGCAATACCGCGCAGCGACGGCCGGGAAGGCAGCCGTGACGGGACACCCGCGTAAAGCCGTCCTTTCGCTTCAGCCCCCGCCGCCCGGGCGCCGACCGATGCGCTAGCCGTCCAGCGCGTCCCCCTGATCCTTCAGCGGCGCGTCCTGCGGCACTGGCGCGTCGGGATCGACCTTCGACAGCGCGCGCAGTGCGACCTCGGGGTCGAGGTCGATCTTGACCGGCTCGTCGCGGTCGTGGGGCTTCGGATCGGGCTTCTCGTCAGCCATTGTCGTACACGATAGCCCCGCTATAGGCTGGCGCACGATGGCTCCGATGACCGCCGAGGAGCGACAGCGGCAGACGGACGACGCGTACCGTGCGATCGGACGCTACGTCGTGACGTTCTCGCACCTCGTGCGGATCATGCGCGAACAGGTGGAGCGGCGACTGGCGCCATCGGTCGAAGAAGACCCAGCGCTGCCGCAGATCGCCCTCGCAGGCGCCGAGGCAGCAGCCCTCTCCAAAGCGTTCTTCGGCATGTGCCGCCGAGTTGGGCATCTCGACGAGAACGAGCTGCGCGTCGAAAAAGTCATGCGCGCGGCGGTCATCAAGGCCATCGAAGAGCGCAACCACATCGCACACGGCGATTGGTACGTCGGCCATGGCGCGTGGGACGCTGAGGTCGTTGAGGACCCGGTTGTCGAGCGAATCCACGCACTTCGGACGGAGGGTCACGAACAGGAGATCGTCTTCTCGGTAAAACGGCTCGACGAAGCTTCGGACGCCCTCCAAGAACTGACGACGATGGTCCACGACTTCGGCCGCCTCGCACTCGATCTGCCGGTGCTCGTCGTCCTGTCAGGCGTCAGCCGGGAGGTGCGCGTCCGAGATGTCTGGACGGCTCACGGACCCAAGGCGGCGACCACAATCCACCGAGACGGACCGAGAGCGAGCGAAGTCGGGGTCATTCTGCATTAGGCGCGTCGTCAGCCCGCGGGCATCCAGCGCCGCGGTTTCAGCCTGCTCAAGATCAAGCAACTCGGCTTCACGGACGTGAAGTTCGCGCTCGATCTCGTCGACCTCAATAACCTCGACCTGCTGCCGTGGGTTTGTCACGTCACACATCGCCGAAAAATCGCCGGGGCGCTGCGCGGCCGCGCGGTCCTATACTGCAGCCGGCATGAAGCGCACCTATCAGCCAAAGAAGCGCAAGCGGGCTCGAGCGCACGGATTCCGCGCCCGCATGGCCTCGCGTGCTGGACGGCTCACACTCAAGCGCCGTCGCGGCAAGGGGCGCAAGCGCCTGTCGGCCTGAAGCCTGTGATGGCGCGGGCCCTGAGTTCGGCGGACGGGAGATGAGCTCGCGTCCATCGGCCCGCGGGCGGCTCTCGCGTAGCGCCGAGTTCGAGCGTGTCTACCGGCAGGGCCGCTCGGTGGCCAACCGCCACCTCGTGCTCTACACGTTCCCAAACGCGTCCACCCAGAGGCCGAGGCTCGGGTTGTCGGTTTCGCGCAAGGTGGGCGGCGCGGTGGAGCGCAACAAGGTCAAGCGCCTGCTGCGCGAGGCGTTCTCACACGCCGAGAACGAGCTGCTCGCGGGTCAGGACGTGGTCGTCGTGGCTCGCCCGGCCGCCGGCGAGCTCGCCGAGCGAGAGGGTCTCGCGGGGGTGGATGCGTCGCTCGCGGAGCTGATTGCGAAGGCGGGCCTGCACGTGAGTCCCGCGCGCGAACGGTAGCGCCAGGCGATGAGCTCAACTGCGTCACACCGAACGTCTCCGCCCCCGCACCGGCTCGCGCGCGCGGCGCGGATGGTTGCGGTTACGCCGATCGTGCTCTATCAGCGCCTGATCTCGCCGGCGCTACCGCGTCGTTGCAAGTACGAGCCGACGTGCTCGCGCTATGCGGTCGAGGCGATACGTCAGTACGGCATACTTAGGGGCCTGGTGCTCGCGGGGTGGCGTCTGCTGAGGTGCAACCCGTGGAGTCACGGCGGATACGATCCGGTGGAGGCCCAGCGAGTGTTCAGAACCGGTTCCGACACCGGCGGCTGAGCGGGCGCGGGACGCCTCGCCCCGGTCCGCAGCCAGCCGCAGCGCATCAGCCCCACCCCGTGCCCATCACCCCGAACGCCGAGACCTAGAGAATGCCAATCCTCGCCAACGTGATTCAGGACGCCTTTTCGCCCCTGATCACCGTGTTCGAAGAAATCATGGTGTTCATCCACAACCACCTCGTGGGGGGTAGTTGGGGACTGGCGATAGTCGGGCTGACGGTGCTGATCCGCGCGATCCTCGTGCCCCTGACCTATCGGCAGCTGAAGTCGATGCAGGAGATGCAGCGGCTCGCGCCGGAGATCAACAAGCTGAAAGAGAAGTACAAGGAGGACAAACAGCGCCAGCAGCAGGAGATAATGAAATTCTACCAGGAGCACAAAATCAATCCTTTGGCATCCTGCCTGCCGTTGCTTTTGCAGCTTCCTGTATTCATCTCGCTGTTCTACATGCTGCGCACGGACCTGAAGAAGCACATCTGCGGCCCGCAGCTCGTCAGCTACTACAACGCGCACCCGGACCTCGCCAGCAAGTACAAAGCCTCCACGCCCATCTCATCGGTCGCGCACCTGCCGTCGAAGTTCCTCGAAGAAACGACCTGCAACACGGTCGCGCCTCATTCGGCGAAGTTCCTCTTCATCCCCGACATCACCAGCAAGGCGACCGGGATCGTGCTGATCGTGCTGATCGTGCTCTACGTCGGCTCGCAGCTGGCGTCGACGTTGATCGCCACCGCAACCGCCGACCCCAACCAGCGGCGGTTGATGGTGCTTTTGCCGGTCGTGTTCGTGGTGATCCTCTACCGCTACCCCGCGGGCCTGCTGGTCTACTGGATCACCACCAACCTGTGGACGGTCGGGCAGCAGTCGATCCTGCGACGACGCTTGCCGCCGCCGCCCAAACCCGTCGCCACGAGCAACGGGAAACCGAGCCGCTCGCTGCGCCAGGCGATCGCAGACGCGGCGGGCGGGGCGGCGAGGCCCGCCCCGCAGCCCGAGGCCGCGCCCGCGGCCGTGTCGTCGGTGCCCCCTCCGCGGCCGCCGCGCAAGAAGAAGAAACGCTCGGGTAGAAGGCGATGAGCGGCCCCGACGACACTCGCGACGACGCGGACCTCGCTGCAGGCGATCTCGAGCCCGCCGAGGCGCTCGAAGACCTGCTCGAAGAGATCGCCGACGCGCTCAAGCTCGAGGTGGAGGTCGAGGTTCTGGAGCGCGACGGCGCGCTCAGCGGCCAGCTCGACGGAGAGGATGTGGGCCTGTTCATCGGGAGGCACGGGCAAACGATCGACGCCGTACAGCACCTGGCGCAGCGGATCGTCTTCCCGGACGGCCCGTCCGCGGTTCGCATCGTGATCGACGCCAACGGATACAGAGCGCGACGGGCAGAGGCGCTGCAGGCTGAGGCGGACGACGCGGCCGAGGAGGCCGTCAGCTCGGGTCAACCGGTCGAGCTCGACCCGCTGCCCCCGTTCGAGCGGCGCATCGTCCACGAGTACCTGCGCGAGCGCGGCGACGTCGAGACCCACAGCGAGGGCAACGAGCCCGAGCGGTATCTGGTGGTCACGCCGCTGACCGGCGATGACCGGGCGTAGTGTTTCACGGGAAACAATCGGAGGCCTGACCCCGGCGCAGGAGCTCCAGCTCGACTGCATTCTGCGCGCGCTCGAGGCCGATGACCATGCCCCGACGGCGATCCGAGAGCCAACGCAGGCGGCCCAGGCGCACATCGCCGACTCGCTAGCGGCGCTGGAGGTCGATCCGCTCATAACGGCACGGCACATCGCCGATCTCGGCAGCGGCGCCGGGTTTCCGGGCCTCGCACTCGCGGTGGCGCTGCCGGAAGCCGAGGTCAGCCTGATCGAGAGCCAGCGACGCAAGTGCGAGTTCCTCGAGCGCCTGCGCGCGTCGGCAGGCGTCGAGAACGCGCGCATCGTGTGCACGAGGGCCGAGGACTGGGACGCCGGCCTGTCAGCAAACGACGTCGTGGTGGCAAGAGCGCTCGCGCCGCAGAACGTCGTGCTCGAGTACGCGGCACCGCTGCTGCGCTTAGGCGGCAAGCTGATCGACTGGCGTGGCAGGCGCGACGAGGCGACCGAGCGCAGCGCGGATCGCGCGGCGGCGTTGTTGGGGCTGGCCAGGGAGGAGGTGCGCAGGGTGGTCCCGTTCGAAGGCGCGACAGACCGCCACCTGCACGTCTTTACGAAGGCAGCGGAGACGCCGCCGCGGTTTCCCCGGCGGGCGGGGGTCGCGCGCAAGCGCCCGCTCGGTGCGTAGCTACGCACCGGCGGGCTGGACATGCTGTCGATGAGCACCCACGCGTCGGCGATCGGCGGTAGCGTGCCCGAGATGGGCACGGTTTATGCGGTCGCCAACCAGAAGGGCGGCGTCGGGAAGACGACGACGGCGGTCAACGTGGCGGCCTGCATCGCGGAGGCCGGGTACGAGACGTTGCTGGTGGACGCCGACCCCCAGGCGAACGCGACGGTCGGCCTGGGCATCCCGCGCGCCCAGGTCCCGGGCCTGTACGAGGTGCTGTCGGGAGCGGCGACGGCACGGGAGGCGCTGACGGCCTCGCCGATCCCGGGTTTGACCGCGCTGCCGGCCGGTCCCGCCCTGGCGGGCGCGAACATCGAGCTGCCGCGCATCGAGGGCTATGAGCAGCGCCTGCGCGAGTGCCTGGAGCCCCTGCGGGAGGGCTTTCGCTACATCCTGATCGACTGCCCACCGTCGCTCGGGCCGCTTACCGTGAGCGCTCTGGTGGCGGCGGATCGTGTGATCGTGCCAGTCCAGACCGAGTATTTCGCGCTCGAGGGACTGGCCGGCCTGCTGGAGACGCTGGCACTGGTGCAGCGGGAGCTGAACCCCCGCCTGACGGTGGCGGGCATGTTGTTGACGATGCACGACAGCCGCACGAGGCTCGGCCAGGATGTCGAGCGTGAAGTCCGCGCGCACTTCCCCGATCTGGTGTTCAACACCGTGATCCCGCGCAACGTGCGCGTCGGCGAGGCGCCCAGCTACGGTCTGCCGGTGACCCACCACGACCCCCACAGCGCCGGCGCGGAGGCGTATTTCGAGCTCGCGAAGGAGGTGGCGGCGCGTGGCTAAGCCGAGGCCCGGGATGGGGAGGGGCCTCGACGCGATCCTCTCGGTCTCGACGGAGGGCGCGCAGCGCAGCGAGGATCAGCTCCGCGAGCTGCCCGTGGAGTTGATCTCTCCCAACCCGAAGCAGCCGCGCCGGCGCTTTGAGCAGGAGTCGCTGGAGGTGCTCGCGGCGTCGCTGGGCGAGCGCGGCGTGCTGCAGCCGGTGCTCGTGCGTCCGCGGGCCGGCGGTGGTTACGAGCTCGTCGCCGGCGAGCGGCGCTGGCGCGCCGCGCGCATTGCAGGCCTGGAGAGCATCCCCGCGATCGTGCGCGAGCGCGAGGACGCACAGGCGCTTGAAGCTGCGCTCGTCGAGAACATGGCTCGCGAGGACCTCAACCCGATCGAGGAGGCGCGTGCGTGCGCCGCACTCGTTGAGGAGCTCGGTTTGACGCGTGAGGCCGTGGGGCGGCGCGTTGGACGCAGCCGGGTGGCCGTCAGCAACCTCGTGCGCCTGCTCGACCTGCCTGATGAGGCGATCGAGCTCGTTCAGGACGGAGCGCTCAGCGAGGGCCACGGGCGGGCGCTGCTGCTCGCCCACGGCCACAGCGAGCGGCGCAGCCTCGCGCGCGCGGCATCAGAGCAGGGATGGTCGGTACGGGTTACCGAAGAGCGTGCGCGCGAGAGCAATTCTGAGTCGCGGAGTCGCCCGACGAGCCCAGATGGCAAACGGCGGAGGATGCACCCCGATCAGGAGCATGCCGCGCGCGAGATCGCACAAACGCTCGGTGCGGCGCTAGGCTCCGAGGTGCGGGTCAAGGCGACCAGCGACGGCCGCTACAGCGCACAGCTGTCGTTCGCAACGGCCGAGGAGGCGCGTGAGTTGGCCCAGCGAATACGGCCGCTAGAATCGGCGACCGCGGGCGATTAGCTCAGTTGGTTAGAGCGCTTCTCTGATAAGGAAGAGGTCCCAGGTTCGAGTCCTGGATCGCCCACTCACCAGGCACCGGCAAGGAG
Source organism: uncultured Solirubrobacteraceae bacterium (assembly GCA_963737025.1). Taxonomy (GTDB): domain Bacteria; phylum Actinomycetota; class Thermoleophilia; order Solirubrobacterales; family Solirubrobacteraceae; genus Palsa-744. The sequence goes on along the minus strand of CAVTRA010000001.1, from coordinate 379,606 downwards.
AAACATGATGAGCGGCGCCCTGCCTGAACCTCGCCTGATCCCGGTCTACCGCTTGGAGGCCACGCTCGGTGAACCGCTCGATTTTGGCGACGTCGGCAAGGGCTACCGGCGGGTCGTGCCCCAGACTGGCGGAAGGTTCACCGGGCCTGAGCTCAACGGCGAGCTGCTCCCCGGCGCCAGCGCAGACTGGCAGATCGTCATGCCCGACGGCACCTCATTCGCAGACATTCGCTACACGCTGCAGACCGACGGCGGCGATCTGCTCTACGTTCAATCACGAGGCGTGCGCCACGGCAGCGCCGAGGTCCTCGCCCGTCTCGCCCGCGGCGAGGACGTCGACGCCAGCGAGTACACCTTCCGCACGTCAACCCAGATCGAAACGGCAGCTCCCGAGCTCGACTGGCTGAACAAAGGCGTCTTCATCAGCGTCGGCGGCCGGCAGCCCACAGGCGTGATCTATGAGACCTACCTCGTGGGATGAGTCCCTCGCACGAGCATCGAGCGAATTATCAACAACGGAGGTCAGCATGAGCACCGCCGACGAAGAGATGGTTTTGGCCCACTTCATCGTTTCAGATGATGTGGAGCGTTCCCGGCGCTTCTACACAGAGGTACTCGGCGGTAAGACGGTGATCGGCGGCGAGGCCGGTGACGAAGTGACCTACGTCGCGCTGGCCAACAGCTGGATCATCATCAACGTCGGCGGAGGTCCGACCGACGACAAGCCGACAGTCACGCTCGAGACGCCGCCGGACCCAGATCGGGTGAGCAGCTTCCTCAACATCCGGGTTGCGGACATTCAGACTGTGTACGCCGAGTGGAGCGCGCGCGGCGCCCAATTCCTGACGCCGCCGAAGCAGCACGAGACCGAGATCCGCTGCTATATCCGCGACCCCGACGGCTACATCATCGAGGTGGGCCAAACGACCCTGGCCAGAGGCTGGCGCCCCCCGTCTTGATCATGCGGAGGGTGAAAGCTCGACACCTAGGCGAGCGACGCATACACCGCGTCGATCAGCACCCGGTTGCGCGGATCCTGCCACTGTCCCCCGCCGCGGTTCATGACGTACGCGAACGCCACCCCGGCCTCGGGGTCGGCGAACCCGAGCGAGCCGCCGGTGCCGAAATGGCCGAAGCTCTGCGGGTTGGGACCGAGCGGGCGCTCGGGCTGGGTGAGCTGGAAGCCGAGCCCGAAGCGCGACGGACGGCGAAGCACGAGGTCCTCGCCGGCGGCGGCCTCGGTCCTCGCCTGTGCGAGCACCTCGGCGTCGAGCAGCGGCTGCTTGTCGCTGATCAGCGCGTCGTATACGCGGGCGATCGCGAGCGCGCCCGCGTGGAGGTTGGCCGACGGCAGTTCCGCGTCCTGCCAGGCGGCCGTGTTAACCGTCCCGATGCCCGTCGCGCCGGGCGGGTTGAGGTAGGCGCGCTCGCGCAGCTCCGAGTCGAAGGTGGCGCGTCGACTGCCGCGCGCGGCCTGCTCGAAGTCGAACACGTACTCGGCACGCCGGTGGCGCTCGCCGCGCGCGAGGCCGTAGCCCAGCTCGACGCCGAGCCTGTCGGCGACCTCGCGGCGCAGAAACGCTCCGATGGGCTCGCCGGCGACGCGGCGGACGATCTCGCCTGCCAGGTATCCGAAGGTGTGCACGTGGTAGCCGTGCGCTGATCCCGGCGTCCACCACGGCTGCTGCTCTGCGAGCGCGCGCGTTACCTGGTCCCAGTCGTAAAGCGCGCCCTCCGGCAGCTCCCGCCTGACCGCGGCGAGCCCCGACCGATGGCTGAGCACCTCGTGCACAGTGATGTCCTGCTTACCTTCTGCGCCGAACTCCGGCCAGCGGCGCGCGACCGGCTCGTCGAGCTCGAGCGATCCGCGCGAGACGAGCAGCAGCACGCACAGCGCTGTGAGCGCCTTGCCGACCGAGAACACGTTCACGAGCGTGTCCTGTTGCCAAGCGCGAGAGCGATCCGCGTCGGCCCAGCCGCACCACAGCTCGGCGACGAGGCGTCCTTCGACGAGCACGGCGACGGCGGCGCCAAGCTCGCCCCTGTGCGCGGCGTTCTCGCGAAACGCCTGCTCTACGGCGGCGAAGCCTGCATCGCAGGTCCCCGCGATCTCGGCGGCGTCAGTCGGGATCGCCGGAACATATGGCATCGAGGGGCCCCGCTCAGCAGTCGGCGTTGGGACCGCTCGCGTCGGGCATGCGGGTGGCTTCCTCGTGCAGGATTCGCCAGCCGGCCATGAACTGGGCACGGGCGCTCGGCGGGAGTCGCTCGAGCGTTCCCCGCAGTGGCGCCTGCGCCTCGGCGAGCCACTCGGTGAGCAGCTGCCGATAGTCCTCGTGCAGGCGCACGATCGTGCGCCGGCGGTCAGCGTCGTCCTCGGCTCGCTCGAGCAGGCCCGCACGGCTGAGCTCCCCGACGATCGCGCTCGTGCTCGACAGGCTCAGTCCCAGCCGCCGCGCCAGCTCGCTCACGCTCAGCGGCCCCCCAGCGGCGACGGCGAGTACCGCGGGCATGTGGCGGGCTGTCAGCGACGCGCGCATTCCGACTTCGTGCAGCTCCTCAGGTGGCGGGCTCGCGCGCTTGACGCCTGCCAGCGTCTCCCAGAGCAGCGCGAAGAGCTCGTCGAGATCCTGCTCGAGGGTCCGATGTGGATGTGCTCGCGCTGGACTCGCTGACATGGCCGCCCGACTATGCTACTTTCGGAATCGAAGTGTTTGGACACCAAACCATTTGACCTAACAAGAATACCGTGAAACCCGGAGATGCCCTATGAGCCCTGCTGAGAGCACCCCCGCAAACCCCGGCTTCCTCGCGCGCGGCGCCGAGTGGGCGGTCCGCCACCGTCGCACGGTCGTGATCGCATGGCTGGTCCTGCTCGTCGGCTCGCTCGGGCTGTCGGGCGCAATCGGGACCGAATACTCGAACAACTTCTCACTTCCCGGCACAGACGCGCAGCGCGCCGCCGATCTGCTGAAGCGCGATTTCCCCGCGCAGGCGGGCGACTCCGACCAGATCGTCTTCGCCACACACAGCGGCCGGATCACCGAAGCACCAGTGCGGGCCCGCGTCGTGCCGATGCTCGAAGCCGTCGCGCGCCTGCCCCACGTCACGGGCGTCGTCAGCCCCTACTCGGCCAAGGGCGCGCAGGAGATCTCCCCCAACGGCCGGATCGCGTTCGCGACGGTGACCTTCGACGAGCGCGCGAACCTGCTCCCGGCGTCCGCCACCGAACGTGTGATCAGCGTCGCCAAAGGCGCCGGCTCGCCGCAGTTGCAGGTGGCGCTCGGGGGACAGGCGATCGAACAGGTGCAGAAACCGTCGCTTGGGGCGGCGACCGGCATCGGGCTGCTCGCGGCGATGGTGATCCTGTTCATCACCTTTGGCTCGTTCGTCGCGATGGGGCTGCCGATCCTCACCGCACTGCTGGGGCTCGGCACCGGCATCGGCCTGGCGGGGCTCGGCTCGCGTCTGATCGGCATGCCCACGTTCGCGACGGAGCTCGCGGCGATGATCGGCCTCGGGGTCGGAATCGACTATGCCCTGTTCATCGTCACCCGCTTTCGCGAGAACTACCTCATCGACGGTGACGTGCACGGCTCGATCATCGCGGCGATGGACACCGCCGGGCGCGCCGTCCTGTTCGCCGGCACGACGGTGATCATCGCGCTGCTGGGACAGTTCGCGCTGGGCGTCGAATTCCTCTACGGCCTGGCGGTCGCCTCGGCGCTCGCGGTGCTGATGACGATGCTAGCCGGCCTGACGGTGCTGCCGGCGCTGTTGGCGCGCTTCGGCGAGCGCATTGGACGTCCGCGGGGCGGCCGCCGCGGTGGTCGTAGGGCGCGGGGCACAGGCGCCACGCCGAGCACCGCCCCGGCAGGCTTCTGGACGCGCTGGTCCGCCTTCATCGAACGCCACCCGTGGGAGGGCGCGATCGCGGGCCTGGCGATCATGCTCACGCTCTGTGCGCCGGCGCTGGCGCTGCGCCTCGGCAACAGCGACGCCGGCAACAACCCCCCCAACCAGACCACCCGTCAGGCCTATGACCTGCTCGCGCAGGGCTTCGGGCCGGGCTTCAACGGGCCGCTGCAGGTGGTTACGACGCTCCCTCACGCCAGCGACAGCGCCGCGCTGACGAGCGTCTCGAATGCGCTGCGCGCGACGCCCGACGTCGCGTCCGTCGCGCCTCCCAGGATCAGCCCCAAGGGCCTGACTGCGGTGTTCAACGTCTACCCGCGGTCGGCGCCGCAGGCGCTTGCGACGACCGAATTGGTGAGCACGCTGCGCCAGCGCGTGCTGCCACCGGTGGCATCCGCTACGGGGACCACGCTGCTCGTCGGCGGCTCGGAGGCCGCGACGATCGACTTCACGCACGTGCTCTCGAGCAAGCTGCCGCTGTTCATCGGCGTGGTGGTCCTGCTCTCGGCGCTGCTGCTGCTCATCGTCTTCCGCTCGCTCGTGATCCCTTTGCAGGCGGCGTTCATGAACCTGCTCTCGATCGGCGCGTCCCTGGGCGTGGTCGTCGCGATCTTCCAGTGGGGCTGGCTCGGCTCGATCTTCAACGTCAAGGGCGCGCCGATCCAGGCGTTCATTCCCGTGATGCTGTTCGCGATCGTGTTCGGGCTGTCGATGGATTACGAGGTGTTTCTCGTCTCGCGCATCCACGAGGAGTGGACGCACAGCCGCGACCCGCATCAGGCGACGCGCCAGGGCCTGGCCTCGACCGGCCGTGTCATCACCGCAGCGGCGACGATCATGATCTGCGTCTTCCTGTCGTTTGTCGTCGGCGGGGAACGGGTGCTCGAGCTGTTCGGGCTGAGCCTCGCGAGCGCAGTCTTCCTCGACGCGTTCGTCGTTCGCTCACTGCTGCTGCCGTCGGTTCTGCAGCTGCTCGGACGTCGCACCTGGGCGCTGCCGAGCTGGCTGGAACACCGCCTGCCGCACATCGCGATCGACCGCGAAATCGCACTCGCAGAGCCGGCGTTCGAGGAACGCGTCTGACAGAAAGCCTTTAGGCCGGCCCCCCGGCAGCCGATGTCTTGGGGTGAGATGGCCGCCAAGCGCACGAGTCAGGGACGCGGCGATATCCGGGTCCCGGCTCCGTCAAACCCTCCGTCCGAGCATGCGACGGACGAGCTTCGCCTGCTCGGCGAGGCGCTGCTCGCGCGGGCCGACGACGTGCTGAGCGAAACGGTCGCGCGCACGATCGACTCGGGCGAAGTCGTCGATGCGCAAGTGCAGGAGCGCTTCGAGCGGATCTGTCAGGGCTCGACGAGTGCGGTCGCACGCTGGATCGCGGGAGAGGGCATCGAGGTCACCAACGCGTCGGCGCAGGAGACCTCGCAGATCTTCGGTGAGCTCGCCGCCCGGCGCGCAGCGTCACTCAACGAGGTCACGCGCCGCTCGCTGTGGTGGCGCAACGTGATGGCAAACGTGCTCCGCGAGAGCGCTGCGGAGCTACACGCATCCGAGCAGGCGTTGAGCGAGGCGGTGAACATGGTGCAGCTGAGCGTCGAGTTCAGCCTGCTGCGCATGTGCGAGTGCTTCGAAGCCGAGCGCCAGCGGGCCGACGAGGAGCTCGCGCGCCGCGAGGAGGAGCTCGCGTTTCTCGCGACGCACGATCCGCTCACGGGCCTGCCCAACCGCACGCTGATCCTCGACCGCGTCGAGCAGATGCTCGCCCGCTCGGCCCGCAACCAGACGCCGGTCGCGGCGCTGTTCATCGACCTCGACAACTTCAAGACGATCAACGACACGCTCGGCCACGGTGTCGGCGATCAGCTGCTGTGCGCCGTCGCGGCGCGACTCGGGGGCGTCGTGCGCAACGTCGACGCGTTGGGACGCCTCGGTGGGGACGAGTTCGTGGTGATCGCCGAGGAGCTCTCCCTCGACGCCGGCCCCGAGCTCGTCGCCGAGCGCCTGCTCGAGGCGCTCAAGCACCCGTTCAAGCTCGGCGAGAACGAAGAGACGCGACTGACGGTCACCGCCAGCGTCGGCGTCGCTGCGGGCAAGCGTGACTGCGCCGAGGAACTGCTGCGCGACGCCGACATCGCGATGTACAGCGCCAAGTGGGACGGCAAGAACCGCTACGCGGTGTTCGAGAGCGCGATGCAGGACACGGTGCAGAACCGCATGGAGCTCGACATGGATCTGCACGACGCGCTCGACCGCGGCGAGTTCTTCCTCGCCTACCAGCCGACGTTCACCCTCAGCGACATGACGCCGACGGGAGTCGAGGCGCTGATCCGCTGGAAGCACCCGACGCGCGGAATCGTCCAACCGGACGCCTTCATCCCGCTGCTCGAGGAGACGGGACTGATCACCCAGGTCGGCCGGTGGGTGCTGCGCGAGGCATGCCGTCAAGGTGCGGCGTGGCGCGACGCCGGCTATGACATCGCGATGGCTGTCAACGTCTCCGGGCGCCAGCTCGACACCGACGAGCTGCTCGTCGACATCGAAGAAGCGCTCAGCGACAGCGGCATGCCGGCCGACCAGCTGACGCTCGAGATCACCGAGACGACGTTGATGCGAAACATCGAGCAGACCGCGCGCAGGTTGACCGAGATCAAGCGGCTCGGCGTACGCATCGCGATCGACGATTTCGGCACGGGCTACTCGTCGCTCGCGCACCTGCAGCAATTCCCGGTCGACGCCCTCAAGATCGACCGCTCGTTCATCTCGGGGCTACGCAGCAACAAGGAAGGCGAGACGTTGATCCACACGCTCGTGCAGCTCGGCAAGGCGCTGTCGCTCGAGACCTTCGCCGAGGGCATCGAGCAGCAGGACGAGCTGTCGCTGTTGAAGCACGAGGACTGCGACAACGGGCAGGGCTTCCTGTTCGCCCGCCCGCTGGACGTCGCCGCGATCGAGTCGTTCTTTCCCCGCCACGGCGATGTCGTGGCGCGCGCGCTCACATCGGCGCAGCCGACGCAGAGCGCTACGTAGCTACGTAGTTACCCACCCCGATCCGAGGGTTTCCTCGGCGGTCGGCCACCAGCCCGAGACGTAGCCTTGAGAGCATCGTGGGATCGCAGGCTCCGAGGCAAGTCGTCATCTGCGGTGGCGGCGTCGCCGCGGTCGAGGCGCTGCTCGCGCTGCGTGTGCTTCTGCAGGTCGGCGTGGAGCTGCACCTTGTCGCTCCGAACCGGCAGTTCGTCTACCAGCCGCTGGCGGTGGCGGAGCCGTTCGAGCTCGCCGAGACGCACCTGTTTGAGCTCGCGGGACTCTGCCGCGAGCAAGGCGCGAGACTCCACGAGGACGCACTCGAGAGCGTCGCCACGAGCGAGCGCCGTGTGCAGCTCGCCAGCGGCGAGGCGCTCTCCTACGACGCGCTCCTCCTGGCCGTGGGCGCGTGGCGAGGGGATTGGCTCGAGGGGGCTCTGCACTTCGGCGGGGCGGCTGACGTGAAGGCGTTCGGGGCGGTGCTCGAGCGGCTCGTGGCCGGGTCTGCGCAGCGGCTGTGCTTCGTCGCCCCGGTGGGATCCAGCTGGACGCTGCCGATGTACGAGCTGGCCCTGCTCACCGCCTCGCACCTGGCCGACGCCGGCGTCGCGGGCGTCGAGCTGGCGGTGGCGACTCCCGAGACGGATCCGCTGGCGGTGTTTGGGCCGGCTGCCTCCGGGATGTTGCGGAACCTGCTCGCCGATCGGGGGATAGCTCTGAGAACGGACGCGCGAGCCGAGAGGATCGAAGACGGCAACCTGTACTTCGACGCGGGCGCTCCAATGGAGGTCGAGCAGGTCGTCGCTCTCGCCCGGCCCGAAGGCCACGCGCTGCAAGGGCTTCCGTGCGACGCGGGCGGCTTTATCCCGGTCGATGAGCACAGCCGCGTCAAGGGGCTAGTGGGCGTATACGCCGCCGGTGACGGAACGACGTTCCCGATCAAGCAGGGCGGGATCGCTGCCCAACAGGCCGACGCCGCGGCGGAGGCGATCGCGGCGCAGTTCGGCGACGCGCTGAAACCGGCAGCGTTGCAGCCCACGCTGCGCGGCATGCTCCTCACGGGGATCGCGCCGGCGTACCTGCGGGCGCAGCTGGAGGGCACGGCCGGGCACTCCTTCGAGGCTGCCGCCAACCCCCTGTGGTGGCCTCCTGGCAAGGTCGCGGGGCGCTATCTAGCACCGTATCTGGCGGGCCAGTACCCGCTCGGCGACGCGCAGACGCTCGCCGATTTTCCGCCGGCGAGCGAGGATCCGGCGAGGGTCCAGAGCATGCACGACGAGGCCCGTGAGCTGGCGCTTACGTTCGCCGAGCGCGACAGCGCCGACGGCCACTTCGACTCTGCCCTGGAGTGGCTCGAGGTGATCGAACGCCTCGACGGGATACTTCCGCCCGGCTACGTCGAGAAGCGAGACGCCTGGCGTCGACACCCGCGATCGTGAGGGCTGGCGCGCCGTCTGTTTGGCATGAGCGCCGGGAATGAGCCCGCGACGCCTACGCCTCACCTGTGGCTGTCAAGCCGCGACCGCCACTGCTCCGAGCTCCACTGTGCGGGCTCGGTCTCCTCGAGGAACCGTTCGAGCACCGCGACGAAGCGCGCAGGCACCTCCAGTTGCGGCATGTGCCCCGCGCCGTCGAAGATCTCCAGCCGGCTGTCAGGGATCGCCTCGTGCGCGTGCTCGGCGTGGGCCACGGGGATGATCCGGTCTCCTCGCCCCCAGATGATCAGGACGGGCATACCTTCAGCCAGATACAGCCGATCTCCGGCCTCGACGCGCTGGCCGTCGGTGCCGACGACGGCGCGCAGCGTCGCCAGGAACGCGTTGCGCCGGCCTGCGTCGGCGAGCGACGCATACCCGCGCGCGACCTCGGCGACGTCGGCGCTCGGCTGGAACCCGACGCTCGCCAGGCCGCGCGCCAGCGCCGTCCCGGCGACGCGCCCCGGCCCGGCCGTGGCGGCGATGAACAGGTTGGCCCCGGGAAGCGCCGCGGCGCGCAGGACGGGGTTGACCTCCGGACCCAATCCCCCGCTCGAGACCAGCACCAGGCGCTCTGTGATCTCGGGGAACTGGTAGGCGAACTGCATCGCGATGCCGCCACCGAGAGAGTGACCGACGAGCGTCGCGCGCTCGTGCCCGAGCTTGACCAGCACGTCGCGTAGGCCGGCGGCAAGCGATCCAAGTGAGTAGTCGCCGGCGCCGGCCTCGGAAGCGCCGTGGCCGGGAAGGTCCACCGCGATCACCGTGTGTCGCTGCGCCAGCGGCTCGATCACCGCCTGCCAGGTCTCGAGCGTCCCGGCCATGCCGTGGATCAGGAGCAGCACCGGCCCACTGCCAGCCTCCACGTAGCTGAGGGCGCGACCATGAAGCGACAAGGTCGTTGGCTCCACAGTATTCATGTCACCATCGTCGCAGGTGTGTCGCCTGTTTGGCATGAGCGCCGGGAATCAGCCCGCGACGGCGAAGTTCTGGCTGCTCGGCGCACCCGACAGCCTCTCCCAGCAGAGCCATCGTGAGCCCGACGGCACCGGCCTCGGCTGGTTCGACGCCCGCGCCGCGCCGCACCTGAGCAAGCAGCCGCTGGCCGCCTACGAGGACCGCAGGTTCGCGCGCGAGGCGCGCGAGGTCCGCTCGACGACGTTCGTCGCCCACGTCCGCTTCGCCTCGACCGGCGGACTCGACGTGCGCAACACCCATCCCTTCGAGCAGCGCCGGCGGCTGTTCGCCCACAACGGCGTGATCGAGGACCTGCCGGCGCTCGAGGCGCATCTTGGGCCGGATCTCGAGCTCGTCAAAGGCGACACGGACTCGGAGCGCTTCTTCGCGCTGATCACCCGCGAGATCGACGCTCGCGACGGGGACGTCGCCGCGGGGATCGAGGCGGCATCCGCCTGGGTCGCGGCGAACCTGCCGGTGTTCGCGATCAACCTCGTGCTCGCCCGAGCGGACGGACTGTGGGCGCTTCGCTACCCCGACACGCACCCGCTGTTCGTGCTCGAGCGCGAGCCCGGGCAGCCTCTGGCGCACGCGAGCGGCCTCGGTACCCGCGTGCACTCTGACGTTGGTGCCGCGCGTCCGCTCGTTGTGATCGCGAGCGAGCGGATGGACGCCGACCCCGGCTGGCGCCTGCTCGAATCGGGCGAGCTGGTGCACGTCGACGACGCCCTGCGGGTGAGCAGCCGCGTGATCCTGCCGAACGCGCCCACCCACCTCCTGACGATCGACGATCTCAACGCGACCGCCAAGGCATCGCAGGCGCCGAGCAGTGGTGCGGTGTAGCGCGCGTCTCAGAGGAACCTCTTACGCCCGCCTTTCGTGGCTCTTAGGGCGTTCGCGCATCCTGGATTACGCCGCTAATCCACGATCAGCAGACCACAGAAGGGACCAGTCATGTTCTCGCAAAGGCTCACCAGGCCTCTCGCCATCGCCGCCGCAGCCATCGCGATCGGGGGCGGCGCATACGGCATCGTCAGCGCGTCCGCCAGCACCAGCTCTCCCACTGCGACCTCAGCGCCGGCCACGTCGGCGGTATCAGCGCAACGCCTGCCCGGCAAGCCGGGCTCGAACGCTCGATCTGGTCCGGCCGCAGGGGGATCGTCGGGCACGGTCTCAAGCGTTTCCAAGTCGAGCTTCACGATATTGACCTCGGCGGGCCAGAAGGTGACCGTCAAGAAGGCGTCCGCGACCAAGTACCGCAAGGGGAGCAGCCCGAGCTCGGCGAGCGCGATCAAGAAGGGCGCAAGCGTGCTCGTGCTCGGGACGACCAGCGGCACCACCATCACTGCCGGCAACGTCGTCGTGCAAGCGACCGGCGTCGGCGGATCTGGGACTCCCTCGGCGGCGGAAGTCGTGCCCTTCAAGCGCGGCACGCAGTCAACCTCTAAGCAGGCCGGTCAGATCCCGGCGAGCTACAGCCAGGGATCGGGCACGATCGTCAGCGGAGCGACGGCGAGCAAAGCCACCGAAGCTGCACTGGCCGCCTACCCGGGAGGCATCGTCGACCGCGTTGTGAAGCTGAGCACGGGCGAATACGAGGTCCACAACATCGGCGTCAACTGGCCGCACCACATCTTCGTCAACCAGGACTTCAAGGTCGTTGGCGCCAACTGAGCCGAAGCAGCCTGACCAACGACACTAGCTCCTGACACGCTCGCCGCGCGGGTCATACAGCGGCTCGCGCGCGAGGACGCCGGCGACCCACTGGCCGAAGATGTCGACCTCCACGACGGTCTCGAGCTCGACGTCGGGCGGTAGATAGGCGTAGGCGATGGAGCGCTCGACGGTGTAGCCGTAGCCGCCGCTGGTGACGCGCCCGACGATCTCGCCGTCGACGCGTACGGGCTCGTTGCCAAGCGCCACCGAGCGGGGGTCCTCGAGCACCAGACAGCGCAGCCGCTTGCGCGGCGTGGGTGGCGTCCCGGCGTTGCCGTTCGCGCCGAGACCCAGCGCGGGCGCGCCGACGAAGCCACCGTGCTCGCGCACGCAGAAGCCGAGGCCGGCCTCGTATGGGTTCTCGTCGGGGGTTATGTCGGCGGCCCACACGCGGTAGCCCTTCTCCAGGCGCAGCGAGTCGATCGCGCGGTAGCCGGCGGCGGCGAGCCCGTGCTCCTGACCGGCGTGCCACAGCGTTCGCCAGAGGCCGGCGCCGTACTCGGTGGGGCAGTACAGCTCCCAGCCGAGCTCGCCGACGAACGTCACGCGCAGGGCACGCACGGGGACGTCGCCGACGGCTAGCTCGCGCATGTGCATGTAGGGGAAGTCGAGCGGGTCGTCTGTGAGCGGCGCGAGGATGTCCCGCGCGCGCGGTCCCCACAGCGCGAAGCACGCCCAGCGCGCGGTCACATCCGAGCAGCGCACGCTGCCGTCGTATGGTGCGTGGCGGCGGATCCAGCTGAGGTCGTGGTTGCCAAATGCGGTGCCGGTGACGATCGAGAACAGCTCCTCCTCGACGCGCGTGACGGTGAAGTCGCACTCGATGCCGCCGCGGCGGTTGAGCATCTGCGTGTAGGTGATCGCGCCGACGTCGCGCGCGACGTCGTTGTCGCACAGCCGCTGCAGGAACTCCGAGGCGCCCGGACCGGCGACCTCGAGCTTGGCGAAGGAGGACTCGTCGAACAGGCCCGCGCGCGCGCGCGTTGCCTGGTGCTCGGCGCCGATCGCGGGCGACCAGTGCATCCCCGCCCACCCTCGCGGGCGCAGCGACTCGTCTCCGTCCCCGGCGTTCGACTCGTACCAGTTGACGCGCTCCCAGCCGGACTTCTCGCCGAAGGCTGCGTCATGCTCGCGGTGCCAGGGATAGGCGCTCGAGGTTCGCAGCGGCCGGCCGGCCAGCCGCTCGTGGCCGGGGTAGCGAATGTCGTAGTAGGTCTCGTAGACCTCCTTGGTGCGCTTCAGCGTGTAGCTCGGTGAGCGGAAGTGCGCGCCGAAGCGGCGGATGTCCATCTCCCACACGTCCATCGTGGGCTCGCCCTCGAGGATCCACTCCGCCATCACCCTGCCGACGCCGCCGGCGCCGGCCAACCCGTGGGCGCAGAACCCCGCCGCGACGAAGAACCCCCGCACCTCGCTCTCGCCGAGGCAGAACTCGTTGTCGGGAGTGAACGCCTCCGGCCCGTTGATCAGGCGCGTGACGGTGATCTCGTCCATCACGGGGACGCGCTTGCGCGAGTTGACGGCGATCTCCTCGAAGCGCGGCCAGTCCTCTTCGAGCAGGCGGCCGTTGAAGTCCTGCGGGATCGCGTCGAGCAGGTGCGCGTCGAGCGCCCAGGGGGCGGAGTCGCGCTCGTAGCCGCCCATGATCAGGCCGCCGCCCTCCTCGCGGAAGTAGATCAGCAGGTCAGGATCGCGCAGCGTGGGCAGGTGCACCCGCTGCTCGCCACCGATGAGCTCACGAAACGGCTGCGTGACGAGGTACTCGTGTGCGAACGGCACGATCGGCACGCGCACACCGGCGAGGCGTCCGAGCTCGGCGGCGAACATGCCACCGGCGTTGACCACGATCTCGGCCTCGATTGGACCCCACTCGGTCTGCACGCCGCGCACGCGATCCCGCCCGCTCCCGCCGCAGTCCACGTCGATGCCGGTGACGCGCGTGTGCGTGAAGATGCGGCAGCCGCCGGCACGCGCGCCGTCGGCGAGCGCGGTGGTCAGCAGCGAGGGGTCGAGGTAGCCGTCGCTGGGCAGGTAGGAGGCGCAGCGCACGCCGTCGGTGCTCATCAGCGGGAACAGCTCGCATGCCTGATCGGCGGAGATCAGCTCGAGCGGCAGCCCGAAGGTCTTGGCCCAGGCGACCTGACGCAGCACCTCCTGCTCGCGCTCGGGCGTGCAGGCGAGGCGGATGCCGCCGCACTGCACCCAGCCGCAGTCGAGCGTGCGGTAGAGCTCGACGGAGTCCATCATCATGCGCGTCAGCGACACGCTCGATCTGAGCTGGCCGACGAGCCCGGCGGAGTGGAAGGTGGAGCCGCTGGTGAGCTCGCCCCGGTCGAGCAGCACGACATCGCGCTCGCCGAGCTTGGCGAGGTGGTGGGCGATGGACGCGCCGCCGACGCCGCCGCCGATGATGACCACGCGCGCGCGGTCGGGGAGCTCACGTGGCCGGGCCATGGTGCTCCTCGCGCGCGCGCGCGTTGCCGGCCGCCGCGGCACTGTCTCGCCCCGCGGCGGCAAGCCATTCCTCCAGTTGCGGCTGCTCGGCGGCGGCGGCGGCGGCGTGCAGGCGCTCGAAGTGCGTGCGCGCGTAGCGCCTGAAGTCGAAGTCGACCTCGGAGATCTCGGCCTGCACGACACCCCAGGCGGCCTCGCGCGCGTCGGACAGGATGCGCATCAGCGCGAGCGTCGCGCGCCGCGCGTCGGACGGCGGTTCGCCGTGGTAGGCCCGCAGGAGCCGCTCGTCGGCGGCTTGGTCGAAGTCGTTGTTGACGGACAGGTTGCCGAGGTCGAAACAGGGATGGCCCATGCCGGCGTACTCCCAGTCGACGATCAGCACGGCGCCGCCCTCACGCGGGCGGATGATGTTGCCTGCGAGCAGGTCGTTGTGACAGGGGCGCGACTCGTACGGCGCGAGTGCCGCACCGATCAAACCGGCGAGCGCGATCGCCTCTGCGTAATCGGAAGGCAGCCGCACGCCGCGCTGGCGCACGGTGCTTGCGTATTGGTCGAGCAGGTCGGGGACCCAGAACCGCGCCGGCAGCTGCGTGCGCGAGTCGTGGAAGCGTCGCAGCGCGCGCGCGAGCTGCTCGATGTCCGTCGCGATGAGGTCCTGCGAGCCGACGGGCTCGCTGGCGACGAAGCGTGTGACGAGGCAGTCGTCGAACGCCGCGATCACATCTGGCGCGATGCCGAGCTCGGCGGCGGCCTCGCTCGCCAGCCGCTCTGCCTGGCGGTCGATCCCCAGCAGCCCGGTCTGGACACCGTGCACGCGGATCACGTACTCGTCCTCGCCGAGCGTGACGCGGAAGTTGTGGTTGGTGATGCCGCCTGAGAGCGCCACGGGCTCGCCGGTGGGCGGGCCGAGCGTAGGCTCCAGGCGTTGCAGGATCTCCTCGAGCCGGGTCACGCCGGCAACGTAGCGTTGCCCCATAAGGCATGCAACCTATACCTTCACGAGCATGAACCCGGCCGAGCTGATCGCGCGCGCCGACCTCGACGGCGCGCGACGCGCGGTGCTCGCCGATGCGGTGCGCACGCCGACGATCGCGAGCCCGAGCCTGTCGGAGGCGGCGGGCATGGCGGTCGCGCTGAAGGCGGAGTGCCTGCAGGAGACGGGCTCGTTCAAGCTGCGCGGCGCGCTGAGCAAGGTGGCGGCGCTGGGCGAGCGGTCGGCGTCCGGTCTGGTCACGGCGAGCGCGGGCAACCACGCCCGCGCGGTCGCACGCGCGGCACGTCTGGCGGGGGTCGGCTGCGAGGTGTTCATGCCGCGAGACGCGTCGGTGTCGAAGGTCGCGGCGGTGCAGCGGCTGGGTGCGAATGTTGAGTTGGATGGCGTATCGGTGGAGGAGGCGCTCGGTCTGGCTCGACAGCGAGCGCAGGAGACCGGCGCCGCACTGGTGCATCCGTTCGACGACCTCGACGTGATCGCGGGACAGGGCACGCTGGCGCTCGAGCTGCTCGAGGACGTCCCGGATCTGGCGCGCGTGGTGGTGCCGGTCGGCGGTGGCGGTCTTGCGAGCGGGATCGGGATCGCGTTGCGCCGCGCGGGCGCTGAGGTCGAGCTGGTGGGCGTGCAGGCCCGCACGTGCGCGCCGTACGTGCAGGCGCTGAGTGGTGGCGCGGGTGAGCTCGAGGTCGCTGCGGGCGCGACGATCGCCGACGGCATCGCGATCAAGCGCCCGGGCGAGCTGACCTTGGTGCTCCTGCGCGAGCTCCTGAGCGGGCTCGAGACGGTCACCGAGGAGCAGATCGCCGAGGCGATGGTGTTCCTCGCCGAAGAGGCGAAGCTCGTCGCGGAGGGCGCCGGCGCGGTGGCCGTGGCGGCGCTGCTGGACGGACGCCTGGCACCCGTGGCGGGAACGACTGTCGCGATCGTCTCCGGCGGCAACGTCGACAGCGGCCTGCTGGCGGGGCTGCTGTTGCGTCACGAAACCGAGGAGGGCCGGCGCGTGCGCATCTTCACCCGCGTTCCGGACCGCCCAGGCGGCCTGGCGGAGCTGCTCGCGGTGGTGGCGCGCGCCCGCGTCAACCTGCTGAGCGTCGGTCACGTGCGCGAAGCGGTGCCGCTGCACGTGCGCGAGACAGGCATCGAGCTGATGCTGGAGACGCGGGGCCGGGGCCACACGGACGAGCTGCTGGCGGCGCTGGCGGACGCGGGCTACGAGGTCCGCGGCGCGTAGGGCCTGCGCGCTGACGCCGTGGCGCGCGAGCGCGTGCGCGACGGCGCAGCCGACGACGCCGCCCCCGATCGCGGCGACCTTCCTCTGGGCGCCGGCCACGGGACTCAGGTGAAGCGCTTCACGAACTCGAGCGCTCTGTCGGCGACCTCGCGCCAGCCGCTGTCGATCGTCAGCGCGTGGCCGCGGGCGGGGATCTCGGTGATCTCGGTGATGCCGGTGTTGCGCGCCTGGTGCTTGTAGGCGGCGTTGGCGAGCGCCCACGGCACGGTGTGGTCCTTCTCGCCGGAAATGATCAGCAGCGGACCGCGCTTGGGGTTCTGGCTGTCGACCTTCGCCTCGGTTCGCGGGTTCAGGTTGGCGGTTGCCGCCTCGAACAACGGCGTGCCGGAGCCGGCAACGGCGTACGTCTCGTACAGGCTCCGGGCCTCGACCTCGCTGACTGCGTTGGCGAACGCGTAGCGGAACTGGGCGTAGGAGAGGGTCACGGCGCGGCGGCGGTTGAGCGGGTTGGCGAGCACGGGCATGGCGGCGCGCAGCGCCGAGAGCGGCAGCGGCAGCACGCCGCGGAAGGGCGCGGGGTCGATCGCGACGGACACCTCCGCGAGGCCCTGGCCGGCGAGAATCTGGGTGAAGAGGCCGCCGAAGGAGTGCCCGATGACCGCCGGCTTGCGCTCGAGCCCGCCGAGCACCGCGTCGAGGTGCGCGACGACCTGCCCGATGCTCTTGCCTGCGAACACCTCGGGGTGCGCCCGCGCCTGCTCGACGGTCTGCGGGTCATCCGGCCAGCCGGGGCTGAGAGCGGCGTAGCCCTCCTGCTCGAACATCGCGGCCCAGGGCTCCCAGCTGCTCGGGAGCAGCCAGAGGCCGTGTATGAAGACGACAGGCGTGCGCCCGGAGGCGTTGGCGTCTGCGATCTGTGCCGCCTCGTGGTCGGTGACCGATGCCATATCGTCGTGCCCTCCGCTTCGCAGTCGCCCCCGGGCTCGGACTGCGCCCGTTCATCGACATCATGGCACCGGCGTGATCCCGCCGGCGCGAGGGCTGCGCGGGCCCTGTTTGTGCGCCGGCGCCTAGCATGCCGCCATGGAGATCAGGCCGTTTGCGATCGAGCGCTTCTACGAGCGCTGGGAGTTTCGAGCGGAGCTGATGCTGTCGAGCAGCGACTGCGAGTCGCTCGCGGTCGCCGACGTGCTGGCGCTCGAGCCCGACGCGGGCGAGCGCCTGCTGAGCCTGCAGCTCGGCTACACGGAGGTGTCTGGCTCGGCCGAGCTGCGCGACGCGATCGCGGGCGGCTACGAGCACGTCGAGCCCGCGGACGTGCTGGCGTTGGCGGCGGCGGAGGAGGGGATCTTCGTCGCCTATCACGCGCTGCTGGGCGCCGGCGAGCACGCCGTGATCGAGACGCCCTGCTACGGCTCGGCGCTCGAGCTCGCGCGCAGCACCGGCGCCGAGGTCAGCGAGTGGCGTCGCCGCTACGAGGACGGTTGGGCGCACGACGTGGCGGAGCTCGAACGGCTGCTGCGGCCTGAGACGCGCCTGCTGTACATCAACAGCCCGCACAACCCGACGGGCCGAGCGATGTCCGCGGAGGTCTTCGCGCGCGTGGTCGAGCTCGCGCGCGAGCGCTCGCTGGTGCTGTTCAGCGACGAGGTCTACAGGGGGCTCGAGCACGACGACCGCGACCGCCTGCCTGCCGCGGTCGACGCGTACGAGCGCGCGATCTCGCTGGGGGCGGTGTCGAAGGCCCACGGCCTGCCGGGCCTGCGCGTCGCGTGGCTCGCCGCACGCGATCCGGCGCTGCTCGAGCGCGCGAAGGAGATCAAGCTCTATACGACGATCTGCTCGCCGGCGCCGAGCGAGCTGCTGGTGGCGCTCGCGCTGCGCCATGGCGAGGAGCTCATCACGCGCTCGCGCGAGCTGGTGCTGGCCAACCTGCCGTTGCTCGAGCGGTTCCTGGCGCGCCGCGCGGAGCTGTTCGAGTGGATCAGGCCGAATGCCGGACCGATCGGCTTCCCGCGGGTGCGAGCCGAGGTCGACGTCGAGCCGTGGTGTGAGCAGGTAGCCGAGCGCGCCGGCGTGCTGCTGCTGCCGGGCACCGTCTACGGCCAGCCGCGCCACGTGCGCATGGGCTTCGGCCGCGCCAACCTCGAGCAGGCGATCGAGCGCCTGGACGGATACCTCGGCTGACCGAGCGGCGAGGCTGGCCGCCGATCCGGATCGCGCGGTCTACAGGACCTTTGAGAGGAACGAGCGGGTGCGCTCGTGCTGGGGGCTCTCGAGCACGGCGGCGGGCTCGCCGGCCTCGACGACGACGCCGCCGTCCATGAACACGACCGTGTCGGCGACCTCGCGCGCGAAGCCCATCTCGTGCGTCACGACGATCATCGTCATGCCCTCGCGCGCGAGCTCGCGCATCACCTGCAGCACGTCGCCGACGAGCTCGGGGTCGAGCGCCGAGGTCGGCTCGTCGAACAGCATCAGCTTCGGATCCATGGCCAGCGCGCGAGCGATCGCGACCCGCTGCTGCTGGCCGCCTGAGAGCTGTGCGGGGTAGGCGTCGAGCTTGTCGGGCAGGCCGACCCGCGCGAGCAGCTCGTGTGCGCGCTGCTCGGCGGTCGCGCGCGCGACCCTCTTGACGCGAATCGGCGCACAGGCGACGTTCTCGCTGACGGTCATGTTGGGGAACAGGTTGAAGTGCTGGAAGACCATGCCGATCTCGGCGCGCTTGCGCGCGACCTCGGCTTCGCGCAGCTCGTACAGCTTGTCGGCGGTCTGGCGATAGCCGACGAGCTCGCCGTCGACCGACAGCCGCCCGGCGTCGATCTTCTCGAGGTGGTTGATGCAACGCAGGAACGTCGACTTGCCCGAGCCGGAGGGACCGAGCAGGCACATCACCTCGCCGCCGCTCACCTGCAGCGAGATCCCACGCAGCACCTCCTGTCGGCCGAAGCGCTTGTGCACGCTTTCGGCGCTTACCATCGGCACGCTCACCTGTGCTCACCACCGCTCGGCCGAGCGCCGCCGGGAAGCTTGAAGGACATCACCCCACCGAGCACGCGACCGGCGAGCGTCGCGCCCTGTTCGCGCGCGCTGCCGCGCCCGTAGTAGCGCTCGAGGTAGAACTGACCGACGTAGAGCACGCTCGTGCACACGATGTACCAGATGCTGGCCACGATCAGAAGCGGGATCGTTTTGAAGTTCTGCGAGTAGATGTTCTGCGACGCGAGCAGCAGCTCGGGGACCGCGATCACGCTGACGAGCGAGGTGGTCTTCAGCATCGAGATCGTCTCGTTGCCGGTGGGTGGGATGATCACGCGCATCGCCTGCGGCAGCACGATGCGGCGCATCGTCTGCAGGCGCGTCATGCCGAGCGAGCGCGCCGCTTCGGTCTGGCCCTCAGGCACCGAGATGATCCCGGCGCGCACGATCTCGGCCATGTAGGCGCCCTCGTTGAGACCGAGGCCAAGGATCGCGGCGGTGTACGGCGGGATCAGCGAGTTGGCGTCGGCGTGGAGGAAGGCCGGACCGAACGGGATCCCGATCCCGATCTTCGGGTAAAGCGCGGCGATGTTGTACCAGAACAGCAGCTGCACGAGCACGGGCGTGCCGCGGAAGAACCAGATGTACAGCCAGCTGCCGCCGGACACCAGCGGATTGGGTGACAGGCGCATGACCGACAGCACGAGTCCGAGCGCGACGCCGATCGCCATCGCGATGACGGTCAGCTCGAGCGTCACGCGCAGGCCTTCGAGGATGCGTTCGTCGAACAGGTAGTTGCCGACGACGCTCCATTCGAAGTGCGGGTTGGTCGCGATCGAGCGCACGATCGCGACGGCGAGAACCAGGACCACTGCGCCGGCCAGCCAGCGGCCGGGGCGCCGCACGGGGACGGCCCGGATGTCCTCGGGCCGTCCCTGCTCGTCGGTGGCCTCTACGGAGGACACCGGTAATCCCGATCAGCTCGTGGCGCCGTTGATCTTCGCTTCGCTGATCGCGCCCGACTGGATTCCCCACTTGGTGAGGATCTGCAGGTAGGTGCCATTCTGCATCAGCTGCTTCAGCGCGGCGAGGAGCGGCGCCGCCATGCCCGAGTTCTTCGGCACGGCGATCCCGTAGGGGGCGAAGTTGTAGCTTTCGCCGATCAGCTTGAAGCGACCGGCGCCCTGCTTGATCTGGTAGGCGACGACCGGCGAGTCGGCCATCCCGAGCTGGGCGCGGCCGCTCGCGATGGCCAGGTTGACGGGGTTCTGACCGGGGAAGCTCAGCACCGTCACGGCCGTCTTGCCTTCTTTCGTGCAGGCCGAGCTCTGCTTGGTGGCTTCTTCCAGCTCGACGGTTCCCTTCTCCACGGCGACGGTCTTGCCGCACAGGTCGGCGAGCTTGCTGACGCCGGGGTTGGTTGAGCTGAGCGCGTAGAAGGAGATGCCCGCTTTGAAGTAGTCGACGAAGTCGACAGTCTTCTGACGTTCCTTGGTGTCCGTGAAGGAGGACGCCCCGAGGTCGTAGCGGCCGGCGGCGAGGCCCGGGATGATCGTTTCGAAGTTCGAGTTGACCATGTTGACGCCAAGCCCCATGACCGCCCCCAGCGCGTGCATGAGGTCCGGGTCCATGCCGATCACCGTGTGACCGTCGGGCGCGATGAACTCGTTCGGCGCGTACTGCGCTTCGGTCGCGACGTTCAGCGTGTGTTTCGATTTGATCGCGGCCGGCACCTGCGCCGCGATGGTCGCGTTGTACACGGTCGGCGTCTTCGCAACGGTCGACGTAGCAGTCGAGCTGCTGCTTGTGCTGCTGCTGCCGCAGCCCGCGAGCGCGAGCACGGTGAGCGCGGGTACCCAGAGGCGGGCGACCAGCTTGCTCATCGGATCCTCCCTCAGTCGAGTTGCAGATGACCCCCCACAGGTCAGGGCGGCGAAGTATATGCGTCAGTTGGAGGAGCTGACGGTGCCTCGCCAGGCGCCGCGTTCGAGCAGAACCTCGATCTCGCGCGCCGGTCCGGGATGGCCGAGCAGGAAGCCCTGCGCCATCTCGCAGCCCATCTCTTCGAGTGTGGTTCGCTGGCTCGCGTCCTCGATCCCCTCGGCGACCACGCTCAGCGACAGCGACTGCCCGACGCCGAGGATCGCGGCGAGCAGCTCGCGACTCTGTGGCCCGTCGTTGAGCGCCGAGACGAAGCTGCGGTCGATCTTGAGGATGTCGACTGGCATCCGCTGCAGGTGCGACAGCGACGCGTAGCCGGTGCCGAAGTCGTCGATCGCGACGCGCACCCCCAGGGCCTTGACTTCTTCCAGGCGCTCGCGCGCCGCGGGCACGTCGCGCACGAGCGTGGTCTCGGTGATCTCGAGCGTCAGCGACGACGGCGCGATCCGGGAGCGCTCGAGCGCGCGGTGCACGTCCTCTGCGAATTCCCGGCGTCCGAGCTGGTATGCGGACACGTTCACCGAGATCCCGAGGTCGAGGCCGCAGGCGCTCCACGCGGCGGCCTGGCGGCAGGCCTCATCGAGGACCCAGCGCCCGATCGGCACGATCAGCCTGCTCTCCTCGGCGAGCGGGATGAAGCTGGCGGGACCCACGATGCCGCGCTGCGGGTGACGCCAGCGCACGAGCGCCTCGACGCCGACGATCTGCCGGCTGGCTAGATCGAAGATCGGCTGGTAGTGCAGGAACAGCTGGTCGTCGTTCACCGCTGCGCCGAGGTCGGACTGCAGCGCCAGGCGCCCTTCGGCGTCGGCGTGCAAGCCGGCATCGAACAGCGCGTAGCGGTCCTTGCCGGCGGCCTTCGCCGCGTACAGCGCGAGGTCGGCGTCGCGCAGCAGATCGTCCGGTGTCGAGTAGCTCCCGACCGCGACGCCGATGCTGGCTGTGACCGAGAACAGCTTGCCGGCGTCACCCAGCTCGACCGGCTCGCGCAGGGTCTCGGTCAGGCGGTCCGCCAGCACGTCGGGTGAAACCTCCTGCGGCGTCGCCTCGACGAGCACCACGAACTCGTCTCCTCCGAGACGTCCCACCGTGTCCTGCTCGCGAACGGCGCTCTGCAACCTTTCACCGGCGACCGTCAGCAGCCGGTCACCGGCGGCGTGGCCGAGGTTGTCGTTGACGTGCTTGAAGCCGTCGATGTCGATGTACAGCGCCCCTGCCACCGTGCCGGGGTTACGCGCAGCGCGAGCCAGCATCTGCTCCGCGCGGTCGAGCACCAGTGCGCGGTTGGGCAGGCCGGTCAGCGGATCGTGCAGCGCGAGGTGCGAGAGCTCCCGTGTCTTCTCATGCACGAGTGACAGCGCGCGCACGCGCCCCGTCGCGAGCACGAGCAGCAGCAGGCCGAGCAGCAGGCTCAGCAGCACCCCCCCGACGAGCAGCATGAGCGCGTGCGAGTTGTCGAGAATGCCGCCGGAGACGCCGGCCGCGAAGGTCAGCACCGTCCAGCCGTTGCCGAGCCTGATTTCGGTGCTCTGCGCACCGCTGGGGATTGCGCCGCTCGAGAACACCGCGTGCGACTGCGCCGCCCCGTAGCGGAAGCGCACGGCGAGGGTGGGACGACCGTCGAGCGCCCGCTGGAGCACGATGCCCGGGACGACCAACTCGCCGAGCCAGCCGAGGAAGGCGTGCCGACGCGCGGCGGGCGTGGACGGCGTGAAGCCGCCGCGATAGATCGGCGTCTGGATCCCCAGCGACACCGCCGTGCCCTTGCCAAACGGCGCGTAGTTGGCCTGTCCCGTTTCCCTGGCGGTGATCAGCGTCGGTGCGAGCGCGCAGTAGTCCATACCCGCAGGGATGTAGCTGGCGGCGTTGCGGGCGAGCCCCGCGACGGCCAGGCAGTAGTAGGCGCGGCTGCCCGCCGGCAGGATCTCGAGCGACGCCGACGGCGCGACCGCGCCCGCTCCGAACGGCAGCACCGGTTTCCCAGCGAGGCGCGCCATGAAGCCAGGCAGTCGCGACGCGGGCACCAGCTCGACGAAGCCGAAATTGCGCAGCTCGGGGTAGCGCTGCATCGCGTGCACCGATTCAGCCCACCTGTCGAACGCCGCGGGCGAGGCGTGCGGGTTCCCGGCGACAAACGCGCCCGCACTGACGACCAGATCTTCCTCGTGCTGGATCGCGAGCGTCAGCGTCGAGGCGACCGCAGCCGAGGTCAGGTGAAACGCCAGGCGCGCCTTGTCGGCGCCCGAGCGGGCGACGGCGTGCGCGCCGAGCACCGACGCGAGCGTTCCGGCCAGCACGATCGCAACAGCGATGCCCGCCCACATGCGGCGATGTCCGCGCAGCAGTGCCCCTGCTGGGTTGGGGCTTCGGCCATCGGACATACGGTCTCCCCTTACCTCGGTTGACGTAAGCGCCCCGCCGCGCCCTGGAGCAGTAATCGGCCGAGCATGGGGCCAGCTGTCGGACCGAGCGAGCGCCTGGACGGATTACCCGACGCACTCGTGAGCCGTCGGCGAGACGCTGTCCAGCGGACTAAGGCAACAGCTCCACCGTGCCGATGAGAGCCTCGTGACGATCTTTGCGCGCTCGCTCTCCCTGCTGTCCCATACGCACTCAGCGACCGCCCGGGGGCGCATGCTCGCGACGGCCTTCGCGGCGAGCCTCGCCGCCACGTTGACGCTGATCGCGGCGCCGGCGCACGCCGTCGTCGCGGAAGCCGGCTCGAACAAAATCGGGCTGCAGCCGCGCAGCGCAGCGCTCGGCACGGTCGGCGCAGAACCGGCGACGTTCTCGAACGAACTCGGCAACGTCGTGCTGCACGGCGCGACGAGTGAGTACGCGATCTACTGGGACCCGAACAAGCCGACCGAATTCCACCATGAATGGGTCGCCAACCTCGACGGGTTCTTCCAGGCACTGGGTGAAGCGGGTCTCGAGACGCCGTTCGGCGTGCTCGCGCAGTACCGCGACCGCGGTAACGCCGTCGCGCCGTTTCAGGCGCTCTTCAAGGGGGCCTACTCGGACACCACGAAATTCCCCGCCGGGAAATGCACCGATCCGAAAAATCCCGCCACGAGATGCCTCACCGACAAACAGCTGCGCGAACAGCTGCAGTCATTCATCGCAACGCACTCCCTGCCAACGGGAATGAACACGATCTACTACCTGCTGACGCCGCCCGGATTCACCGTGTGCCTGGACGAAACGTCCGCTCGCTGCTCGGACTACAGCCTCACCCCAACAGAAGAAACCAAACACGAACGCAAAAGCACGAGCTACAAGGAAAGCTTCTGCAGCTATCACGGCGACATCAACCTGGACAGCGCCGCGGAGGGAGACGCGAGCACGATCCTGTACGCGGCGATCCCGTGGACGGGGTATACGTCGGCCTACGACTGCCAGGACGGCGGCTGGAACCCCGAAAAACACCTGGAGAAACCCGAGGTGGCCAAGGGCCGCAGCACCAAGGAACAGGAAGCCTTCGAAGAAGCTCCGGCGAAGCAGAAAGAAGAAGAAGAAGAAAAGGAACGGCTGGAAGGCCCTCACATCGAGGAGCCCAACCAGGGGGGCGAAAACTACTCGCAGGCGCTCAGCGACGTGCTGGTGAACCAGATCTCCGAGGAGGAGATGAACACTGTCACCGACCCCCTGCTCGCCTCCTGGCTGGACAAAAAAGGCAATGAGGCGACCGACATCTGTCGCGACGTCTTCTCCTCGACGGCGGGTGAAGACGGCAGCGGTGGTGAAATTGGCGGCTCGGCCCAGGCGAGCCCGCTCACGCAGGCCGGGTCCCTTTCGAACGTGACCGTCGGGCCCAACCGCTACTACGTCAACAACATCTTCAGCCTCGCCGAAGGCTCCTGCTCGGGCGGCCTCGGCCTAATCGCCGCGTTCACAGCGCCCAACCCGGTCAACGCGGGCGAAACGATCGGTGTCGACGGCATGGAGTCGGAAGTGAGCCTGCTTTCCACCCTGGCCTTCGGCGCGTCCGGCCCTCCGACGCCGACGTATGCGAACTTCAGCTGGAACTTCGGCGACGGCACCCCCGAAGTGACAGGCTTTGCGCCCGGCGCGCCCACGTGTGAATTCCCGTGGCTCAGCCCGTGCGCCGCGAGCGCCTTTCACATCTATCAGTACGGCGGCACCTACAATGTGACGCTGACGGTCACAGACATTGACGGCAATGTCTCCCACGTGACACACAAGGTCGTCGTCAACGGACCTCCGCGGCCCGGCGGCGAATCGCCAGCGGGCTCCACGACCGCCTCCAGCACGTCCTCCGCCTCGGCGGGCGCTGGCTCGAAGGGTGTGACACCGCTCCTGCCCGCCCCGAGAGCTGCTGCCTCGATCGTCAAGCAGAGCCTGAGCGGCGCCACGCGCAAGGGCCTCGTGGTGCGCTACTCGGTCAGCGAGCAGGTCGCGGGACACTTCGAGGTGCTGCTCAGCCGCGCGGTCGCGCGCCGCCTTGGCATCTCCGGAGCGCCGGCCGTGGGGCTGCCCGCCGGCTCCCCCTCTGAGCTCGTGATCGCAAAAGCGATCCTGGTCACGACCAAGGGCGGCGGCAGTGCGGTGCACATTCAGTTCTCCAAGCGCACCGCGGCGCGCCTGCAACGCGCCCACAAGGTGTCGCTGATGCTGCGTCTGGTCGTGCGCAACGCCGCGTCCAGCGACCCGCTCACCACGACCGTGCTCAGCAGCAGCACGCTCTCCGGCTGAGCCCTCCCAGCCGCACCGGCGATCCTCGCGTCTCACAGCCCCTGCGCCGCGAGGATGCGCCGATCAGTCTGAACGGTCCTTGTTGCGCTTCGAGCGCGACTTGTCGCGGAACACGAAGTACCAGAGGGCGAATAGCCCGACGTAGCCGAGCACGATCGACGCCACTGAGATCACGCCGATGCCTGTGTTGTTCGACGTTTCGGCTTCGCCGCCGAGCGCCATCGGCAGCGACAGGGCGACACCGGCGAGCTGCGCGAGCGCCGGCGCCACCGCTACAGCCCAGGCCAGTGGCGCACGACGTAGCCTTCGTTGTTCGTCGGTTGCACCTGCCAGCGTGACGCGTACACGCCGCTGCGTCCCGCCGTGTCGTACAAGATTCCATCCACATACATGTAGGTGTGACCCGCGTTGGCGAGCACGGTGATGTACTTGCCCGGCCCCGCAGCCCCCCAGCTCTCGAGCTGCCCCGAGGTCTCCGGCGCGCTCAGCAGCCCCCCTGCAGCGAGCGCGTAGCTGACGGATCCCGAGCAGTCATAGGCGTTGTCGACGAACGAGGCGTGCCCGCCTCCGTACACGTAGGGGAAGTCCGCGATCTCGTTGGCGCCGGCGATCACCTTCTGGATGACTTCCGGGACGTTCGTCGGGATCGGAATCGTGCCGTTGCCGCCGATCGACTCGCCGCCCGCGACAGGCGTCAGCCGTAGCTTCTGGGACTGCCTGGCGCTGCGTTCAACCGCCTGCATCTGTTTCAGCTCGCTGCGGATTTCCGCATCGGACGGGGCGCCGGCGGCGACGATCGCCGCGCCGGCCTTGGCGGGCGTGGCGGCGCTCGCGTGCTGGACCGAGGCAGGTGCCGGGTAGCTGTCGGCTTCCAGCGGGTCGGCGACCTCCTTGGCGACGCCGGCTGCGCCGCCCTTGGACGAGCGGGCGGCCACGACACCACTGCTCGCAGCGCCGGTTTGATGCGGCTTTGGCGTGCTCGGAGGGTCGGCCTTTGCGCTTGGCGCCGACGTCCTCACGGCGGAGCCAACGGTCGTTTCGCCGCAGCCGGCGAGCGCGACTGGGACCAGTACGCAGCCGAGCACCGCGATCCCCTTCCACTTCGAGCGCATCCGTCTAGGCTAGCGAGCCCGTCCGCTGGGAAGTGCCGCTAACCTTAAGCGATGCCCGAGGAGGTAACGGCCGTCGAAATTCGGCCACATGTTCGCCTGCTCCATGGCATGCGCCGGCCAGCGAACTGGCTGCAGCTCGTTCGCTTCGGACTCGTCGGTGGGGTCGGGTTCGTCGTCAACGTCGCCGTGTACACGCTGTTCGTGCACTCCGTGGGGGTCGACTACCGGCTCGCAAACGTCGTCGCGTGGCTGGTAGCGGTGCTCAACAACTTCGTGCTCAACCGCCACTGGACGTTTGACGCGCGGGGCGGTCGCGCACGCTCGCAGGCGATTCGCTTCCTGCTCGTCAGCCTCATTGCCGAGGCCTTCAGCCTGGCGCTGCTGACGCTGTTCGTCGAGGTCGCCGGCGTGGCGAAGGTGCCCGCCCAGGCGCTCGCCGTGGCCGGCTCGATGCCGTTGAACTTCCTCGGAAACAAGCTCTGGAGCTTCCGCTGACGAGCTCGAGCTGCTCCCCCCGTTGAGCCCCCGCAGACCTCGCCCGGCGGCTCGCCGGCGCACCAACGGCTACCTATACTCTGACTTCCCCCCTCTCGGAGGACCTTTGTGCAGGAGATGGTGATTTACGGCGTCAGCTTCGACATGGTTGGCAAGCAGCCGATCGTGCTCTTGAAGACCGTCGATGGCAACAAGTTCCTGCCGATCTGGATCGGGCATCCCGAGGCGGCGTCGATTCTGATGAAGCTGCAGGGCGCCGGCACCCCGCGACCGATGACGCACGACCTCCTCTGCGACATCCTCGGAGAGCTCGACGTCAAATGCACGCAGGTGTCCGTCACCGAGCTGCGCGAGAACACGTTCTTCGCCTCGATCACCCTCAACGTCGCCGGCCGCGAGCTGGAGATCGACTCGCGCCCGAGCGACGCGATCGCGCTCGCCGTCCGCTCCGGCGCCCCGATCTACGCCGCCGAGGAGGTCATCTCAGAGTCCGCGATCGAGTTCGAGCACGACGTCGAGGAGTCCGAGGACGTCGTCGAGAAGTTCAAGGAGTTTCTCGACCAGGTATCACCAGAGGACTTCGCCGCAGGCGATAGCTGACCGTTGACGCGGCGCATCTCTGCGTCCTCGGTCGCTCGCGTGCGAAGCACGCCACGCTCCCTGCGTCCTTGAGCTGCTTGGTCAACGGCCAGCTATTCCATTCAGATATGGAGTGCGGGATCGTGGTGCATGCACCACGATCGGGCCGGCGCATGCGCCGGCCCGCGGGGTCGCGCATGCGCGACCCACGAACGGCACGGAGGACTCAGCGTGTGAACGCGCTCGACAGGATCCGCTCCACCAGTTCGTCGAAGCCGATGCCGGCGGCGTCGGCCGCGAGCGGTAGCAGGCTCGTTTCGGTCAGGCCGGGGCCGACGTTGGTCTCGAGTACCGAGAGCTCGCCGCTGGCGGCGTCGAGCATCAGATCGACCCGCGCGGCGCCGTGGCAGCCGAGCAGCTGGTAGGTCTCGAGCGCCAGCTCGCGCGCCCGCTCGCCCGTGTCCCCAGGCAGCTCTGCCGGGCAGACGAACGTCGTCATGCCGATCTCATAGCGCGACTCGTAGTTGTAGAACTCCTCTTCGCGAGGGATCGCCTCGACCACCGGCAGCGCCACCGGCTCGGCGTCGTCCCCCTCGGATTCGAGCACCGACACCGCCAGGTCGCGGCCCTTGACGTAGCGCTCGATCACCACCTTGCGGTCGTAGGAGAGTGCGCCCACGATCGCCGCTGGCAACTCGTCGCTCGAGCGCGCGAACTTGACCCCGAGCGCGGAGCCCTGGCTCGCCGGCTTGACAACCAGCGGGAACCCGAGCACGCGCTCGACGTCGGTAAGCGCCGCACCGACGCCCAACTCTTTGATGGCGCTCTCCTTGATCGCGGTGAACTCCGGAGTGGGAATGCCGGCCTCTCGCATCAGGTACTTGGCCAAGGCCTTGTCGGTGCAGCGCACGCACGCCGCCGGCCCTGAGCCCGTGTACGGCACGCCGATCAGCTCCAGCAGGCCCTGCACGGTTCCGTCCTCGCCGTCGCCCCCGTGCAGCGCCACGAACGCCGCATCGGGCTGGCACTCGTGCACCTGCGCAACGAGCTCCGGGCCGGCATCGATCGCGATCACCTCATGTCCAAGGCGGCTGAGCGCCTGCTGGACGCGCGCGCCAGAGCGCAGCGACACTGTCCGCTCCAGAGACCCCCCGCCCTTGAGCACCGCCACCTTGCCAGCGGCGTTCATCGATCCCTTCGCCGGCGTGCCGGGCGCGAGGACTCAGCGTCGCGGCGAGGCAGTGCGACCACGTCGGCGAGCGGCGTGCCCTCCTCGGCCGGCGGCTCGGGCTTTGGCGCAGCCGGCGCGGGAGGGCGCGCGGAGGAGGAGCCCGTCAAGGTTCCCAGCAGGCCCGTGTCGCCGCGCATGATCTTGCCGATCCGACGGATTCCCTCGCGGATGTCCTCGTCGGGAACGCCCGCGAAGTTCAAGCGCATCGATGAGCTGCCGCTGCGTCCGTCCATGTATGCGGCGCGGCCCGGCACGAACGCCACGCCCTCGCTGCGCGCCAACAGGTCGGTCGTGTCCACGCCGCCGTCGAGGCTCGCCCAGATGAACAACCCGCCCTCCGGGCGCGTCCAGCTCGCGCGGCTGCCAAAGTGCTCCTCCAGCGCCTCGAACATGACGTCGCGCCTGCGTCGATACAGGTGCTTGAGCCGCTCCACATACTCGATCCACGCCGGCCCCGGAGGGTGGCCTTCCGCTCCCCGCTCGGCGAAGTACGCCGCCACGAACATCTGCGTCACCGGCGAGGAGCAGAGGTCTGTTCCCTGTTTGCCGAGGTTCAGCTTCTCCACCACCGGCCGCGGCGCCACCGCCCACCCCAGGCGCAGTCCCGGCGAGAGGATCTTGGAGAAGGTGCCCAGGTAGATGACGAGGTCCGAGGCGCCGCCACGTCCGACGGCCTCGGCGTCGAGCGAGTACAGCGTCGGTAGCGGCTCGCCCTCGTAGCGCAGTAGGCCGTAGGGGTTGTCCTCGAGCACCAGCAGCTCGCGCTCGCGTGCCACCTCGACCAGCCGCCGCCGCCGCGCCAGCGACATCGTCACGCCGCCCGGGTTCTGGAAGTTGGGGATCGTGTAGATGAACTTCGGCCGGCGACCCTCCCCCTGCAGGCGGTCGAGCGCGCTCTCGAGCGCGTCGATCGGCATCCCGTCGGCGTCGATCTCGATCTGCTCGACCTCCGCCTGATACGCGCTGAACGTCGGCACCGCGCCTGGATAGGTGGGCGCCTCGGCGACGATCACATCGCCGGGATCGATCAGCGTCTTGCACACGAGGTCGATCACCTGCTGGCCGCCGGTCGTGACGATCACATCGGCGGGGTCGACGCGCGTGCCCTCGAGCGCCATCACTTCGACGATGCAGCCGACCGTCGCGGCCATCCCCTCGGTGGGCCCGTACTGCAGGGCGCGTGCGGTCGACTCGTCGGCCACCTGGGCCATCAGCTTCGCAAAGAGCTCCGGCGGGAACGTGCTCGTGTCAGGCAGGCCGCCGGCGAGCGAGATCACCTCGGGGCGCTCGGTAAGCGCCATCATCTCGCGCATCGCCGAGCTCTTCATGCCCCCGGTGCGCGCCGCGAACAGCTCCTCGTATCGTGCGAGCTCGTGTGCCGCTCGACGGCCCCGCCGCCCGCCGCCCCCTGCGCTGGTCGATCGCTCCATGTGCGTGTAGCCTCGATTCGCCGCCGCGCCGCCCGGTTCCTGCGTCGCGACCGTCTGACCGCCGGACGGGTCGTCTATCGTCCTGGCCGACCGGAGATCGGCCGCCACCCACGGTATCGCACCTCCGCACGCACGCGCGCATGAACGGCATCTTCTTCTACATCGGTCTCGGCGTCGGATTGGCGGCCGCGTGCGGGCTGCGACCGTTCCTGCCGGTGCTCCTCGCAGGCGCGCTCGCCTCTTCAAACGCGCTCGGCGTGAGCTTCGCCGCCAACCAGTTTCACTTCCTACAGGAAAGCTGGTGGTTGCTCGCGGTGACAGTCGCGCTGGTGCTCTCCTACGCGTTGCAGATCCTGTTGAGGCTCGCGCCGGTCGCCGATCCGCGTGCCGGCAGGCAAAGCACCGACCCCCTCGCCGCGTCGCTCACGGGGCTCGGGATCGGCGCCGGCGCTGTGCTGTTCGCCGGCACGCTCGCCGCGCACGGCGACGCGTGGTGGCCTGGCCTTGTGGGCGGCGTCCTGATCGCAGGTCTCGCGCAGCGCGCGTCCTGGCCGGTGATTCTGCGCGCGCGCTCGCGTCTGAGCGACCGCGCCGCTCGCGACGCGCTGACCGTCTACCTCGACGCGGCGGCGGCGGTGCTGGCGGCGTTCGTGGCGCTGCTGCATCCGCTCGGCTACGTCGCGCTCGCACTGCTCGCTTGGTTCGCCTGGCGCGGACGCGCGCGCGGCGATGAAAAGTACGCCGGGCTGCGCATCCTGCGCCGCTGATAGCGCGGCCGTGAGCTCCCCCAGGTCCAAGCTCGTGCTGTGCGTGATCGACGCGATGGCTCCCGAGATGCTGGAGCGCGCGATCGACGCCGGCGCGGCGCCCGTGCTCGAGCGGCTGGTGCAAGGGGGCCACTACGTACCCGACTGCGTCGCCGCGTTCCCGTCGGTGACACCCGTTTGCGCGGCGTCGATCGTCACCGGCGTGAGCCAGGACGAGCACCACATCCCCGGCATGAACTGGTTTCACCGCGAGGAGCACCGCTACGTCGAGTACGGCTCGAGCTTCCGCGCGGCGCAGCGCTTCGGCATCGCGCGCCAGCTCACCGACACGGTCTACAACATGAACCGCGCGCATCTCTCCTCGCAGACGCCGACGGTATTCGAGACGCTCGACGACGCTGACGTGCGCACCGCGGGGACCACCTACTTGATGTACCGCGGGCGCCACCGCCATGAGCCACAGCGCGACACCGCCCTGACGCGCGTCGCCTCGGCGCTGATGCGCCATGCGGTGATGGGTCCCCGCGAGCTCTTCTACGCCGACATCTTCGCCTCGCGGCGCACCGGCTGCCGCTCCGGCCTGGGCATGCCGGGGGTTCGCGACAGGCACTCCGGATGCGTCTCCGCCTACCTGGTCGAGCACGACCTGTTCGACTTCCTGCTGCTGTCGCTGCCGGACAACGACTGGCACTCCCACAAGCGCGGCCCCGACGCGCAGATCCACTCGATCGGCCAGGCCGATCTGCAACTCGCGCGCGTGATGAACGCCGCCGGCGGCGTCGAGGAGTTCCTCGCCGAGCACGCCGTGATCGCGATGGCCGACCACTCACAGGCCCCCGTCACCGCCACGATCGCGCTGCAGGACGAGCTCGCCGAGCTGGGCGTGCTGGGCCCGGTGCGCGCCTCCGAGGGCGGCGGATCGCCCTCGACTGAGCCGCGCATCGCCGTGTGCCCGTCACAGCGCGCCGCGATGGTCTACGCGCTCAACGAGGACGAGCGCGATGCGATGCGCGCATCCGTGGTCACGCGCGCGCTCGCGATCGAAGGCGTCGACCTCGTGCTTTGGCTCGAGCGCGACGCCAGCGATGCGCCGCGCGAGGGCGTTATCGCGAGCCCGCGCCACGGTGAGCTGCGCTTCGCCCCAGGCGGGGTGGACGCGAACGTGCTCGATCCCCGCGGGCAGCGCTGGCGGATCGACGGCACGCTCACCGTAATCGAGGCCACCCTCAACGACGGGCGTCTGCTCAGCCCGTCCTATCCAGACGCGCTCGCCCGTGCGTGGAGCGCGCTCGCCTGTCCCACCTCCGGCGAGGTCCTGCTGTCCGCCGCCCCGGGCTTCGAGTTCGTCGACTGGGGTCGCCAGGCCCACGTCGGCGGCGGCAGCCACGGCTCGCTGCACGCCTCGGACTCGCTCGGTGCGCTCGTGCTCAACGGTGTGGAGCTGCCGCAGCCCGAGCCAGCGCAGTGGGCGATCCGCGACGTCGCGCCGATCGTGCTGCGTCACTTCGGACTCGATCGCGCCCGGCCCGAGTCGCTCGTGTGATCGACTCCACGAGTTTGACCTTGATTGTGCGATAGCCGCGATCGGCCATCGAGCCGGCCGCGATTTCCTTGAGCGTCCAGACGTGATCGGTGACGCCGGCGGCACGGGAACGGTAGGCCCACCACGCCGACCCCGTTAATCTCGCCCAATGCGTTTTCGCGCAACGCTTTCAGGCAGCGCAGTAGCCGCAGCGATTGCGCTGTACGCGGCCATCCCCGCCGCCGCGAGCACGGCCACGCACAGCGCCAGCCCGGCCACGCACGGCGCGAGCACGACCGCGGTGCAGACGCAGGCGGCGAGCTCGCAACCGGCGAGCTCCCATGCGGGAAGCACGCGCACCTCGACGCTTGCCGCTACCACCAACTCGGAAACACCCGTGCCGGTCGCGATCACCAACGTGCCCCCGGCCGCGCACAGGCTGTCCGCGGAAAAGGTTCTCGCGATCGCCAACCGCCTCCCCGAGATGCGCGCGCTGCGCAGCCACAATCGCGGCTCTTTCGGCGATGTCTACCTGAAGGGCGCGTTCCAATGGCAGGTCAGCTACTTCACCTTCGGCGGCAAGAAGGAGATCGGCCTGGTCATCATCAACGATGTCTCCGGCCGTGTGGTCGAACAGTGGACCGGCTTCCAGGTCGCGTGGACGATGGCGCGCGGCTACCCGGGCGCGTTCGGCAGGCACGTCAACGCGCTCTATATATGGCTGCCGCTGTGCGTGCTGTTCGTGCTGCCGTTCGTCAACTTCCGCCGGCCGTTCTCGCTGCTGCACCTCGACCTGCTCGTGCTGCTGTCGTTCTCGGTCTCGCTCGCGTTCTTCAACCACGCCCGTATCTACCAGTCGGTGCCGTTGGCCTACCCGCCGCTGCTCTACCTGCTCGCGCGCATGCTCGCGCTGCTGCGGCGCTCGCGGAGACGAGGAGCTGGGGCGCCGCATCGCGCGCCGCCGCAGCTGCGGCTGCTCGTCTCGCCCCGCTGGCTCGCGCTCGGCGTCGTCTTCCTGATCGGCTTTCGCATTGCCCTCAACGTGACCGACTCGAACGTCATCGACGTCGGTTATGCGGGCGTCATCGGCGCGCAGCGGCTCACCACAGGCAAACCGCTCTACGGCGAGTTCACCGCCGACAACGAACACGGCGACACCTACGGACCGGTCAACTACGAGGCCTATGTTCCGTTCCAGCAGATCTTCGGCTGGAGCGGCAAGTGGGATGACCTGCCGGCCGCGCACGCCGCGGCGATCTTCTTCGACCTGCTCGCCACGGCGCTGCTGTTCCTGATCGGCCGGCGCATGCGCGGACCGACGCTCGGGGTCGCGCTCGCATACGCCTGGGTCTCCTATCCGTTCACGCTGTTCGCGCTCGAGAGCAACTCCAACGACAGCCTCGTCGCCGCGCTCGTGCTGGCAGCGGTGCTCGCCGCGAGCTACCGCTCGCAGCTGGCGCTCGCCGGTCGCGGCGCGCTGGCGGCGCTCGCCGGCCTGACCAAGTTCGCGCCGCTCGCGCTCGCGCCGCTGTTCGCGACCCACGGGCTTTCGGAGACCCCGCGCGACCAGCGCGGGCGCGCGCTCGCCCTGTATGCGCTCGCGTTCCTCGCCACCGCCGTGTTCGTGTCACTGCCGATGCTCGCCCACAACTCGCTGCACACCTTCTACGAGCGCACGATCGCCTACCAGTCCAATCGCCAGTCGCCGTTCTCGGTGTGGGGCCTGTACGGCTGGCACGGCGCCGAGCGCCTCGTCGAGGTGGCAGCCGTCGTACTCGCCGTCCTGCTGGCCGTCGTGCCGCGGCGCCCCGACATCGTCGGCCTCGCGGCCGCCTGCGCGGCCGTGATCATCGCCGAGCAGCTGGGGATCGAACACTGGTTCTACCTGTACATCCCGTGGTTCTTCCCGCTCGTGATCCTCGCGCTGCTCGGCCGCCTCAGCGATCCTCCGAGCCCGCAGCCGGTCGCGGCATCAGCACCTGCTCGATCGAGTCTGCCCGCAGCGGCTGTGAGCAGCTGATCAGCACGCCCATCAGCCACGGGTCCTCCTCAGAGGTCTCAAAGCGCACCGGCATCATCGTCAGCAACGACTCGATCGCCTGCTCGCGCTTGACGCCGATCACGCCGCCGCGAGGACCGGTCATGCCGACGTCGGTGATGTACGCCGTTCCGCCGGGGAGCACGCGCGCGTCGGCCGTCGGCACGTGCGTGTGCGTCCCCACCACCGCGGTCACGCGGCCATCGAGGTGCCAGCCCATTGCCACCTTCTCGGAGGTCGCCTCGGCGTGCATGTCGAGGAGGATGTGCTCGACGTCCCCCAGTTCCCCGAGCGCGACCTCGATCTCGGTGAAGGCGGAGCGCCCTGCGCGCAGGTACAGGTTGCCGCTCATGTTCACCACGCCGAGGCGCACGCCGTCGTGCTCGACCACGGACACGCCCCGGCCCGGTTGGCTGCGCAGGAAGTTCGCCGGCCTGACGATGCGGTCGTGGCTCGCAAGATACGGGTAGATCTCGCGGCGGTGATAGGTGTGGTTTCCCAACGTGATCACGTCGACGCCAGCCGCGAACATCTGGTCGGCGTTCTTCGGCGTGATCCCAAGGCCGCCAGCTGCGTTCTCGCCGTTGACGACCACGAACGTCGGCTGCAGGCGCTCGCGCAGCACCGGCAGGCAGTCGAGCAGCGTGTTGCGCCCGATGCCGCCAACGACGTCGCCCACGAACAGGATCCGTGCGGCGCCCGCGTGTCCGGCCGACGCCTCGCGCTCAGCCATACTCTGGCGATGGTGGGAGGCAGGTGAAAGGCGTCTTCGCGAAAGCGCCCGCGGCTGGTGCTGAGCCGGCCGCGTCGCCCACCGAAGGCGAGCGCGAGCTGACCGACTCGGCGGCCGAGCCGGCCGAGCCGCCCGCCGAGCACGAGCTGACCGACGCCGCACCCGTCGCGGCGGCCGACCCGCCGCGCGTGGTCGTACCGCGCTGGGTGCAGCTCGTGTTGCTGCCGCTAGCGCTGCTCGCGCTGTGGGCGCTGGCGAAAGCCGCGGGCAAAGTGCTGGTCATATTCATCATCGCCGCGCTCATCGCGCTGATCCTCAATCCGGCCGTAGCCTTCGTGCACCGCGCGCGCGTTCCCCGCGGGCTCGCGGTGCTCGCCGTATACCTCGCGTTCTTCCTGGCGCTGACCGGCATCGGCTTCCTGTTGGCCAACCCTATCTCCAATCAGGTGCGGACGTTCATCCACAACCTCCCAAGCATCGTCAACGAAGCCAACAAAACGATCGCCACCGTGCAGACCGAACTCGACCGTCACGGCATCCACCTGAAACTCGTCAAACAGGGCAAAACCGCGCTGCAGAGCATCGAGGGCAAAGTCGCCAAAGAAGCGAGCAAGCTCGCGTCGTTCGGCGGCGCGCTCGCAACCGAAGCCGCCAGCGCGATCTTCGATCTTGTGCTGGTGTTCGTGCTGTCGGTGTACATGCTCGTCTACGGTCGGCAGATCGGCACGCTGGTGCGGCGTCTGATGCCCGACGGTAACGGCTCGAAGGCGGATGACTACCCCCATCTCGTCCAGCGCGCAGTCTCCCGCTACGTCGGTGGTCAGGCGCTGTTCAGCACCATCATGGGCGCCTCCGCCGGCCTCGCCCTGTACATATTTGGAGTGATCGGCATCTTCCCCGACGGGCGCACCTATGCGGTCGCGTTCGGGGTCTTCTACGGGACCATGGAGCTCGTCCCGTACGTGGGCCCGATCCTCGGCGCGATTCCCCCGGTGATCGTCGCGCTGTTCACCAAACCGATCACAGCTCTGTGGCTGGTGCTGCTGTTCATCGGCCTGCAGCAGCTCGAGGGGCACGTCGTCGCACCGCAGGTCTTCGGGCACACGCTGCGCATCAACCCGCTACTGGTGATCCTCGCGCTGCTGCTCGGGCTCCAATTCGACGGGATCTTCGGCGCCCTGCTGGCACTGCCGATCATCGCCGTCCTGCGCGAGACCGTCGTGTACCTCAACCGCCACCTGACGTTCGAGCGCTGGGATCGCAGCCGCCCACTGCTGTGAGCGCCGTGCTGACCGTCGAGCGGCTCGCCAAGCGCTACGGCGAGCTCGAGGCTTTGAGCGACGTCAGCTTCGAGGTGCGCGCCGGCGAGCTCCTGGCCGTGATCGGGCCCAACGGCGCCGGCAAGACGACGCTGCTGTCGATCATCGCCGGCATCCAGCCGGCGAGCGCCGGCAGCGTCAGCCAGGGCGCCGGCGCGCAAGGCCCGGCTGCGTGGCGGGTCGGCTGGGCGCCTCAGGAGCCAGCGCTCTACACGAGGCTCTCCGTCAGCGAGAACCTCGAGCTGTTCGCGCGCCTGGAGCGGCTCGGCGACCCGCACGCCGCGGTCGCGCAAATGCTCGAGCAAACGGGACTCAGCGAGCGCGCACAGGAGCTGGTCGGGCGGCTTTCGGGGGGCAACCGCCAGCGGGTGAACGTCGCGCTGGGGCTGATCGGCGATCCGCCAGTGCTCGCGCTCGACGAGCCATCCGCAGCGCTCGACCCCGGCCAGCGCGAGCGCCTGTGGGAGTTCCTCGCGCGTCGCGTCGCGCAGGGCACCACCGTGCTGTTCTCCACCCACAACGTCAGCGAGGTCCAGCGCTACGCCGGCCGCGTGCTCGTGCTCGCCGACGGGCGACTGCTGTTCGACGGCGCGCCCGCGGCGCTGCTCGAGCAGGCCGGCGAGCCCGCCGGCGGCGACCTCGAGCGCGCGCTCGTAAGGTTCCTGGGCGCGCGCGCCGGCACATACCCACGGGGCACACCGTGAGCGCGCTGCTGCACAAGGACCTGCTGATCCTGCGCCGCTCGCGGCTGCTGCTGCTGCTGCTCGTCGTCTATCCCGTGGCGATCGCGCTGCTGATCGGCTTTGCGATCTCCCGCAGCCCGTCGCGCCCACGCGTGGCGATCGTCGATCAGAGTCCGCCCGGAGAGACCTTGCAGGTCGGCAACCAACGTGTCGCCGTCAGCCAGTACACACAACAGCTCTTCAACCAGGTGCAGGCCGTTCCCGTGGCCACGCGCGCGCAGGCGATCGCCAAGGTGCAGTCCGGCGCGGTGCTCGCCGCCGTCGTGATCCCTCCCGACATCGCCGCGCGGCTCGCCTCGGACGTCCAGCCCGCCGAGCTGGAAATCATCTACAACGGCAACGCGCTCGAGCAGTCGCTCGTGCAGTCCACGCTCAACGCGGCGATCGCCCAGGCGAATCTCGCCTTCTCCGAACAGATCCAGAAGGCCGCCGGCGTCGCCATCGGGGCGCTGCTCACGGGCGGCAACCTCGGCAGCATCGGCGCCCCCGAAAACCTCATCGGCCTCAGCCAGATCCCCTCGACGCTCGGCGGGATCATCGCGCGCCAGCCACGCGGCCGCGTCCGCGCGCAGCTGGAACGGATCGACGCGTTCGCCGCGTTCGCCGCCCAGAACCTGACGCTCGCCAAGCGCGTGCTCTCGACCATCAGCCAGCCGATCCGTGTCAAGAGCGTGCTGCTGCACGGCCGCCGCACGCCGCTCAATGCCTTCGCCGTGGTCGTCGCCGTGAGCGTCTCGCTGATGTTCGTATGCGTGCTGCTCGCCGCCGGCAGCGTCGCGCTCGAGCGCGAAGAGCACACGCTCGCGCGCCTCATCCGCCGCCCGCCCGGCGCCGCAGGACCCGCCCGCGCGCTCATCTCGCGTGAGGCGCTGCTCACCGAGAAGACGCTGCTCGCCGCCGGCTGCGCCTTCGTGATCGCGTTTGCGATGCTCGCCGGCATCGGCGCGTTCGTGGCGCTCGATTGGAGCCGCGTCGGACTGTGGCTCGCCGCGCTGGCGTTCGGCGCGGTCGCGTTCGGCGCGCTCGGCGTCGCGATCGGCGCGCTCGCGCGCGAGGTCCGCGCCGCCTCGCTGCTCGCCTTCGCGCTGTCACTGCCGCTGGCCTTCCTCGCGCTCGTGCCAGCCGGCGCGGTGTCCAGCGGCTTCTACGACGCGATCGCCGTGATCTCGTTCGTGTTCCCGTTCAAGGCCGCGCTGCAGGCGCTCGACGCCGCCGTCAACGGCGCCTCTCCCGCGATCGGCCTCTCGCTCGTGCACCTCGCCGTGCTCACCCTCGCGTTCGCAGCGCTCGCACGCCTCGGACTGCGACACGCCGAGTAGCCCCACTGCGCACGCCGCGCGAGCGCCGCAGGCGCTCACTCAATCTTTTCCCTGCGGGGTATCCTCGGAGGCCATGGCCTTTCCACAGACGCGCATGCGCAGACTGCGCGCCACGGCCGGCCTGCGTGGCCTCGTGCGCGAGACCGACCTGCGAGCCGGACAGCTCGTGCTGCCGCTGTTCGTCTCGGAGTCCGCCTCCGCCCGCGAGCCGATCGCCACGATGCCCGGTGTCGATCGACTGTCGCTGGCGGCGCTCGTCGAGGAGGCGCAGGACGCCGCCGCACTGGGGATTCCCGCCGTGATGCTGTTCGGGCTGCCAGCCGAGAAGGACGAGCAGGGCTCCGGCGCGTGGGATCAGGACGGAGTCGTGCAGCTCGCCACGCGCGCGCTGAAGCAGGCGCTGCCCGAGCTGCTCGTGATCACCGACGTATGCCTGTGCGAGTACACCTCACACGGACACTGCGGCGTGCTGCGCGATGACAGCTCCGTCGACAACGACGCCTCGCTCGAGCTGCTCGCCCGGACCGCCGTCAGCCACGCGCGCGCCGGCGCCGACATCGTTGCGCCGTCGGACATGATGGACGGCCGCGTCGGCGCGATCCGCGAGGAGCTCGACAGCGAGGGCTTCGCCGACACGCCGATCCTCGCCTACTCCGCCAAGTTCGCCTCCGCCTTCTACGGTCCCTTCCGCGACGCCGCCGACTCGGCTCCAGCCTTCGGCGACCGGCGCGGTTACCAGATGGATCCAGCCAACGGGCGCGAGGCCGTGCGCGAGGCGCTGCTCGACGTCCAAGAGGGCGCCGACATGGTCATGGTCAAGCCCGCGCTCGCCTACGGCGACCTGATCCGCGCCGTCAAGCGCGCCACGCGCCTGCCCGTCGCCGCCTACAACGTCAGCGGCGAGTATGCGATGGTCAAGGCCGCAGCCGCCGCCGGCTATCTAGACGAGCGCGCCACCGTGCTCGAGATCCTCACCTCGCTACGCCGCGCCGGCGCCGACACGATCATCACCTACCACGCAAAGGACGCCGCCCGATGGCTTCGAGAGCAGACATGACCGCCGAGCCGCAGGACGCCGTCGTGGCGCCGCTCGCCGACGTCGCCGACCCGACGCGGCCGAGCACCGCGGGGCGGGCGGGACCTAAGACACGCAGCCGCAAGGACGGCGCCGCGATCGCCCTCGACGAGCTCGACCGCCGGCTGCTCAACCTCATGCAGGGCAGCTTCCCCATCGCGCCCCGGCCCTACCGGCACGTGGCCGAGCAGGGCGGCGTCTCCGAGCTCGAGGTCATGCAGCGCGTGCAGCGGCTGCTCGACAAGCGCATCATCCGCCAGGTCACGCCGATCTTCGACACGCGCGCACTGGGCTACTCCTCGATGCTCGTCGCCGCCAAGGTCGATCCCGAGCACCCGCATCGCGCCGCGCAGGTCATCAACGAACACCCCGGCGTGTCGCACAACTACCTGCGCAACCACGAGTTCAACCTGTGGTTCACGATCGCCACCGAGCCCGACTCCAAGCTCGGCCTCGACGGCACGCTAGAGGTGCTCGCTCGGGAGGCCGGCGCCGAGTCCGTGCGCCAGCTGCCCACGCTGCGGCTGTTCAAGATCCGCATGGACCTCGAGATGGAGGGCGACACCGACGCGCTCTCGAGCGCCGCCGAGGTCAAGGAGCCGATCGAGCTCGAGCCCCAGCCATACGACGAGCTCGACATCGCCGTCATCCGCGCCCTGCAGGGCGACATGCCAGTCGTCGAGGAGCCCTACGCTCCTGCCGCCGCCGAGCTCGGCATGCCCCACGAGCGCCTCCTCGACCACCTCTCCGGCATGCAGGAGCGCGGCATCCTGCGCCGCGTCGCCGCGATCCTCTACCACCGCCGCGCCGGCTTCTCCGCCAACGGCATGGGCGTGTGGAAGGTGCCGCACGAGCAGATCTTCGACATCGGCTGCCGCATGGCGGCCGTGCGCGGCGTCTCCCACTGCTACCAGCGGCCCACCTACGAGGACTGGCCCTACTCCGTCTTCACCATGGCGCACGGGCGCTCCAAGGAGCAGTGCGACGCCGTCCTTGACTCGATCGCCGAGCGCACCGGCATCCACGAGCGGGCGACGCTCTACTCCTCGACCGAGTTCAAGAAGATCCGGCTGCTGTACTTCACCGAGGACTTCAAGGACTGGGAGCGCGCGCACGCCGGCGCCTGAGCGCGCGATCGAGTTGACCGCGTCGCTCAAGGACACTCGCTCCTCGGAGCTCTACCGCCGCGCGCTCGAGGTCATTCCCGGCGGCGTCAACTCGCCGGTGCGCGCGATGCGATCGATCGGGCGCGACCCGATCTTCATGGCGCGCGGGGAGGGCGCCGAACTGATCGACGTCGACGCCAACCGCTTCATCGACTATGTCTGCTCTTGGGGACCGCTGATCCACGGGCATGCTCACCCACACATCCTCGCCGCCGTCACCGCCGCGGCCGCCAACGGCACGAGCTTTGGAGCGCCCACGCCCGGCGAGGTCGAGCTGGCGAGCGAGGTCGTGCGCAGGATGGAAAGCGTCGAGATGCTGCGTATGACCTCGTCCGGCACCGAGGCCGCGATGACCGCCATCCGGCTGGCGCGCGCCGCCACCGGACGCGAGCCGATCCTCAAGTTCGCAGGCGCCTACCACGGGCACTCCGACGGGCTGCTCGCGCAGGCCGGCTCGGGCATGGCGACGCAGGCGCTGCCCGCGAGCCCAGGAGTGCCGGCGAGCGCGGCCGCCGCGACGATCGTCGTGCCCTGGAACGACCGCGATGCGCTCGTCGCCGCCACCGAACGCCACGAGCTCGCCGCGATCCTCGCCGAGCCGGTACCCGCCAACATGGGCGTCGTCGCGCCGGACGTCGGCTTCCTGGCACTGCTGCGCGAGCGCGCCGACGCCAACGGCGCGGTGCTCGTGCTCGACGAGGTCATCAGCGGCTTCCGCGTCGCCCGCGGCGGCGCGCAGGAGCTGCTGGGGGTGAACGGCGACCTCGTGATCCTCGGCAAGATCATCGGCGGCGGCCTGCCGGCGGCTGCGCTCGGCGGGCGCGCCGAGCTGATGCGGATGCTCGCCCCCAGCGGCGAGGTCTACCAGGCCGGCACGCTGTCGGGCAACCCGGTCGCCGTCGCCGCCGGCCTGGCGACACTCGAGCTGCTCGACGAGCCCGCCTACCTGCGCCTGGCGGCGATCACCGAGCGTCTCGCCGACGGCCTGCGCGAGGCGGCCAGGGATGCCGCCGGGCCGGGTGGGGCGGGCGGGTATCCCATCCAAATCGCCACAATGCCCGGACTGATGACCGTGTTCTTCAGCGAGCGGCCCGTCGCCTGCTTTGCGGACGCGCAGAACTGCGATCTGGACGCGTACGGCGCGTGGTGCCGGGAGCTGCTCGCGCGCGGCGTCTATCCGCCGGCGTCGCAGTTCGAGGCGTGGTTTCCCTCGCTGGCCCACACTGCGGAGCAGATCGAGCGGACCGTCGAGGCCGCCGCCGCGGCCTTCTCCTGCCTCCCGCAGCCCGCGGGTCAACGATGAGCGCCGCAGGGGGGTCCGCGAATGGGGGTGCGCTGGAGTCGCTGCGCGCGCTGCTGCGCCGCGAAGGCGGGTTGATCGCAACGCTCGTCGCGCCCGCGCGCGTAGAGCGCTCGAGCGAGTCTCATAGCCCGGCGAGCATCGCCGCCCAAGGACCGCGCGCCACCGGCAGCCGTAGTGAGTACCAGCTGCTGGTCGAGGCGATCTACGAGGGCTACCTCCTGCACTACGGCACGCCGCGCGTCATCCACGTTCCAGAGGCAGATCTGCGCCTGCTCGCCGGCGACCGGCTGTACGCGATCGGGCTCGCGCGTCTGGTTGCGCTCGGCGACACGGCAGCCGTCTGCGAGCTCGCCGACACGATCACGCTGAGCGCCCTCGCGCAGGGCGCCGGAAGCGGCCAGCTCGCCGACGCCGTGTGGGCGGCAGGGGCGCGCGCAGTCGGCTGGGGATCCAGCGAAGAGCACGCCCGTGCCAAGGAGCTGGTGCTCGCCGGTGCGCCGCACGCGATCGAGGCGATGCGCACAAGTGTCGCCGGGGGTGCCGCGCCGTCCTGAATCCCGCGTCGGTATTCTTTCCGGCTCGTGGCCAACAAGCGCGCAAAGCAGAAGTCCAAGTACACGCTCGACCGCGCCATCCCGGGGGCGTTCGAGGGCGAGACGGTCACGCGCCGCAGATTCATGACCGGGACCGCCCACGGGGCTGGAGCGGTCGCCGCCGCGGCCTTCGTGCTGCCGTCGATCGGCTTCGCCATCGGGCCGATCTTCAAGCGCAACGTCG
Organism: uncultured Solirubrobacteraceae bacterium; assembly: GCA_963737025.1. Taxonomy (GTDB): domain Bacteria; phylum Actinomycetota; class Thermoleophilia; order Solirubrobacterales; family Solirubrobacteraceae; genus Palsa-744. The sequence continues at coordinate 336,595 of CAVTRA010000001.1, read as the reverse complement.
AACACTGGGAAGCGGTAGGCACGGTGGACGACTTCTCCGAAGACAACTACGTCCCGGTCATCTTCACGATCGTCCCCGACGTCGGCGACGCCGGCAAGACCACAGCGTACGTGCGCAAGAAAAACCCCGCGATCGACACCGACCCATACGACCGCGACACCTCCTACATCGCGATCTCCGACCGTTGCGCTCACCTGGGCTGTCCCGTGCGCTGGGTGTCCGCCTCCGAGCGCTTCGTGTGCCCATGCCACGGTGGTGTCTACGACCTGCTCGGCCGCCGCGTCTCGGGACCACCACCGCGCCCGCTCGACCGCTTCGAGTCGCGCGTCAACGGAGAAGTCGTGGAACTCGGTCCGCGCTTCAGCGTCAACAGCCAGCTGCGCCGCTTCTCCCCGCGTGACCCCGGCGAGCCACTCGACGGCATCGGCCAATACCTATACCCGTCGCGACCCGACGCGCAAAAACTCTGAGCGGCTGAGAGCCCGCGAGAAACGTGCCCAAGCTACCCGCCCCCCCGCTACCCTCCGCGCTGAAGACGCCACCCCCGCGTCCCGGGGAGAACAACGGCAAGAGCGGTCCGCTCGAGGAGCTCGGCGAGGCCGGCATCGCGGTCGTCGACTGGGTCGACGAGCGCACGTCGCTCAGCGGCGCGGCGCGCTGGCTGATGTTCCGCAAGGTGCCCAAGGGCACCAACTGGTTCTACACGCTCGGCTCCGCGACGATGTTCGCGTTCCTCAACCAGGCGGTCACCGGCGTGTTCCTGGCGATGTACTACCGCCCCGATCCGAGCGGCGGCGCCTACGAATCGGTGCGCCACATCACCAACGAAGTGTTCCTCGGCCAGCTCGTGCGCAGCATGCACAAATGGGGCGCGAGCGTGATGGTGGTGCTCGTGTTCCTGCACATGGGCCGCACGTTCTTCTTCGGCGCCTACAAGTATCCGCGCGAGCTCAACTGGGTGATCGGCGTGGTGCTGCTGATCCTGACGATGGCGATGGGCTTCACCGGCTACCTGCTGCCATTCGACCAGCGCGCCTACTGGGCGACGATCGTCGGCGTGAACATCAACGGCACCGGGCCGCTGATCGGGCCCTACCTGTCTGACTTCCTGCGCGGCGGCCCAGAGATCGGCGCGACCACGCTGTCGCGCTTCTATGCGATCCACATGCTGCTGATCCCGGGGCTGATGGCCGCGCTGATCGGCGCGCACCTCTACCTGGTGGCCAAGCTCGGCACGACCGCGCCGCCATGGACCAAAGCCGAGAAGCGGGACGAGCTGCGCGAGGCCGAGGTCTAGGCCCCGTGCGGACTCCAACCCACTCAGGCGTTCGACTTGCAGTCGGGGCCCCGCGATGAACCACCAGGAGAAGGAGGAGTACCTCCGCGAGTACGCGGTCCTGAAGTCGAAAGGCAAGCCGTTCTTCCCCTATGCCGTCGGCAAGGACGCCGGGATGGCGTGCCTGGTGATGGCGATCATCATCTTCCTGGCGGTGTTCTTCGGCGATGGCCTCGGCGCCAAGGTCAACGCCGCCAGCACCAGCTACGACGCGCGTCCGGACTGGTACTTCTTCTTCCTGTTCGACATCCTGCGCCTCGTCAAGTCGCCGAGCTTCACGCAGCTGGCGACGATCGGGGTGCCGACGATCGCGATGATCCTGCTGTTCCTGCTGCCGTTCTACGACCGCGGGCCGGAGCGCCGACCAGAGCGCCGGCCGATCGGCACGATCACAGCGATCACGGTGATCTTCGCGATGGCGTTCCTGACCTGGCAGGGATCGGAGGCCGGCACGCCCGACGCCCTGGAACTCCAGCCATCGAAGGCGGTCGTCCAGAACGGCCCCGCGGCGGTGGCGCTGTGGAACGCCGGCCGCCTCGCCGTCGCACAGTCCGGCTGCGAGGCCTGTCACACGATCGCGCACAACGGAAACCTCGGCCCCGGGCCGCCGCTCACGCACATCGCCGACCGGTTGCCGCGCGGGGGGATCGAACGCACGCTCGTCAACCCGACGGCGCCGATGCCGTCCTTCAAGGACCTGCCGGCGAAGAAGTTCGAAGCGATCGTGTACTTCCTCTCGACGCTGAAGTAGAAAGCGCTCCGTGCCCGCTCGTTCGCGCGAGGGCGCCGGAAAGCTGCAGGCTGGCGAGGTGCGCGCGATGTTCGACCGCATCGCCGGCGTGTATGACCCGCTGAACACGCTGATGACGGCCGGGCTGCACCACCGCTGGCGCGCACGCGCCGCCGAGGAGGCGCGCGTCGGCCCGGGCAGCCGCGTGCTCGACGTCGCCACCGGCACCGGCGATCTGGCGCTCGAGCTCGCGCGCCGCGTCTCGCCGGACGGCGAGGTGATCGGCAGCGACTTTGCCGAGGGCATGCTCGAGCGCGCCCGCGCCAAGGCCGCCGCTGCCGATGACGCGGCTGTGCGTCCGCGCTTCGAGTGGGCCGACGCGATGGAGCTGCCCTACGCCGACGACTCCTTCGACGCCGCGACCGTCGGCTTCGGCGCGCGCAACTTCGACGAGCTCTCACGCGGCCTCGCCGAGATGACGCGTGTGGTGCGCCCCGGGGGGCGGGTCGTGGTGCTCGAGATCACCACCCCGACGCGCGCGCCGCTGTCGCTGTTCTACGGGCTGTGGTTCGATCGGATCGTCCCTGCGCTGGGGCGCGTGGCCGGTGCAGGCGCAGCGTTGTCGCGCTCGCGCGGCGCAAGCCCCGACGCGACTATCGCCGCTGCCTACACCTACCTGCCCAACTCGGTCAAGCGCTTTCCAGGGCCCGCAGCGCTGGCGCGCGAGCTCGAGCGCGCGGGCCTATCGGAGATCCGCTACCTGATCACCGCCGGCGGCATCGTCGCGATCCACGCCGGCACCGTCCCCAGGGGCGCCGCCGCCGCAGGCGCCGGCACCGACGCTGAAAGCGTTGGTGGGGCATCATGACGCCGGTGAGCACCACGGCGGCCAGCGTCCCCTCCGGGGAGGTGGACGGACTCGACGCGATCATGCGGCGCGGCGGCGAGAGCCTGCGCGCTCGGATGGAGCGCACCGAGCGCCACCTCGGACGCGTCACCGCGCAGGCCGGGACGCCGCTCGCCTCGCACGCCAACGCCACGGTGATCGCCGGCGGCAAGCGCCTACGCCCGTTGCTCGTCGTGCTCGCGGCCGAATCGGCCGGGGGGCCGTCCCCGACCCTGCTGGGCGAGGAGCGCCTGGTGCGTGCCGCTGTCGCGGTCGAGCTCGTGCACTCCGCGACGCTCGTCCACGACGACCTGATAGACGGAGCTCTGCTGCGGCGCGGGCACCCGACGGTGGCGGCCGTCGCCGGCCGTCAGATGGCCATTGCGACCGGTGATCTGCTGTTCTCACGCGCGTTCGCCGAGCTCGCGCTGAACGACGACATCGCACAGCTGTGCGCCCTGTCGGAGGCCAGCTCCGCGCTCGCAGAAGGCGAGCTGCTGCAGCGCGAGGACGCATATGCCGGCCACGTGGCCGTGGAGCGCTACCTCAGGCGCTGCGAGCTGAAGACAGCGGCGCTGTTCGAGGCCGCCTGCAGGCTCGGCGCGCTGACGGCCGTGGACGGCTCCCCCGAGCTCGCCGACGCGCTCGGCGCGTTCGCACGGCGCATCGGCCTTGCCTTCCAGATGCTCGACGACGTGCTCGACGTGTCCGGTCCGGTGGAGCGCACCGGCAAGTCACGCGGCACCGACCTGCTCGATGGCACCGTCACGCTGCCGTTCATCCTCGCTCGCGAGCGGGAGCCGGAGCTCGCCGCGTTCGACCTGGAATCGCTGGGCGGGGTGGACGGGGTGGGCGGGACACAAGAAGCCGAGGCGCTGTGCGAGCGGATCGCCGCCACCGGAGCTCTGGATGAGGCGCGCGAGCAGGCGCTCGCGGTCGTCGCCGAGGCCAAGGCGGCGCTGCCGGGGATCCTGCCCGGCGGGCGCTCCGCGCTGCTTGAGCTGGTCGCGGACGCGGTCGTCGAGCGCTATCGCTAGCGGCCTGCTGGCGCGGCGTCAGGCGATCAGAAGTCGCTCGGGAGGATCAGGTCGGCGTCGAGCGCGCGCGCGAAGAACTCGATTTCCTCGGACATGTTCGCGTGCGTCATCCGCCTGAGGTCGCCGAGCAGGGCGCTCGATCCGCGGTCGAGCTCGTCGTCCAGGCGTTCTACAGCGGTCTGATCAAAGACGCCTTCGCGCCTGGACTCGCACTCCGGACAGCGCAGCACGATGCGCCAATGGCGCGGGCCCTCCTCGGACCAGTCGAGCGGATATACGAGCTCGCCGGCGCAGTGAAAGCAGATGTGAAGCTGCGCCGGTGCGCAGGCGCCGTCGGTCCCGTTGGTGCCCGGCGCGCCGTAGACGGCGGGCGTTCGGTGGGTCGCGGGCTCGGGCGGGCGGCGCTGGATGTCGGGGTTCTTCTCGGAATCCATTCTTACTCTGGGTCGTCATCGACGCGTCACGCCAGTGCCTTTAGCTGCGGGGGCTGAGACTGGCTCGGTGGTAGGTTCAAAGGCCATGGCCAGTGCGATTCGCACCATCGGCCACGAGGATCGCCTCAGCCTCGTGGACCACCTCGAAGAGCTGCGCACGCGCCTGATCGTCAGCGCCGCCGTGCTCGCCGTCGCGTTCGGTATCTGCCTCTGGCAGAACCACGCGCTGCTGCGCGTCATCAACCAACCGCTGAAGGCCGAGACCCAGAAACAGGTCGCCAAAGGCGAGGGAACGGTCGGGCAGGCGGTGCTCGCCCAGCGCGGGGTGTTGAACGTGGCCGGCAGCACGCAGGCGGTGGTCGGCGTGCTGACCAAGCCCCACAGCGGCCTCCCCGCTGCGACCCGCGCCGAACTCGCGCCGCTGATCGCAAAACTCAAGGCCGACGTCGCCCAGATCCCGCGCAACCCCGTCGGCGACAACCCCGCCACGCTGGGCATCGGCGAACCGTTCACGACGACGATCACCGTGACGCTGTACTTCGCGCTGATCGTCTCGCTGCCCGTGATCCTGTTCGAGCTCTACGGCTTCATCCTGCCGGCGCTCTCGCCGCACGAGCGCCGGGTGGCGATGCCGCTGCTGCTCGCCGTTCCGTTCCTGTTCGCGGCCGGCGTCGCGTTCGGATATTTCGTCGTGCTGCCCGCTGCCATCCGCTTCTTCGTGAACTTCAACGCCAGCGAGTTCAACACGCTCGTGCAGGCGAACCCGTACTACAACTTCGCCGCCACGATCCTGCTCGCAATGGGGCTCATCTTCCAGGTTCCCGTCGTGATCATCGGCGCCACGCGCCTCGGGCTCGTGACACCGCGACAGCTGCGCAAGGGCCGTCGCTACGCGATCGTGGCTTGTGCTGCCGTCGCCGCGTTCCTGCCAGGCGACGTGATCACGCTGCTACTCGAGACCCTACCGCTGTACCTCCTCTACGAGGCGAGTATTCTGATCGCTGCGCTTGTCGGGCGCGCGCAGCGCGTGGGCCCACAGGAGGGCAGCGCGACGACCACGGCGGGCTCCGGAGATCCGGGTACGGATCCGGCGCCGCCACCACCGGATGACCCAGGAGAGCCGACCGTGCAGGAGCTGATCGACCACACCGACCCAAGGCTGCAGAGCTAGATGCTGTTCGACACCAGAGGCCGGCACCGTCGCCGCCTCGTGCGGGTGATCTACATCGGGCTTGCGCTGATCTTCCTGCTCGGCTTCGTCGGCCTCGGAGTCGGCGGCGGCTTCGGCAGCGGCGGCATCTTCAGCGCGTTCACCGGCAGCGAAGGCTCGAGCGGCGCCAGCTACTCCGGCCAGATCGCCAAATACCGCAAGCTCACCCAGACGCAGCCGACCAACCTCAGCGCTTGGGAAAACCTCACGAAAAGCCTCGTGCACGAAGCCGGCAACGAAAAGTACGCCACAGCCGCAGGCACGCCCACGAGCCAGGGCAAGACGATCTTCCGCGAAGCCGCCCAGGCCTGGAGCAGCTACATCGCGCTGAACCCGCCCAAGCCCAACGCAGAACTCGCGCAGCTGATGGAGGCGGTCTACGGGGAAGCGGGCCTCAACGAACCCGCCAAGGAGGTCGAAGTCCTGCAGATCGCCGTCGTCTCGCGGCCGACGGATGCCGCCCTATATGCAGCGCTTGCCGAGTACGCCTACAAAGCCCACAACGCGCGCGTAGGCGACCTCGCCTCTGAAAAGGCCGTCGCGCTCTCGCCCAGCGCCGATCGCACGCGGGTCAAAACGGAGCTCGCCGAAGCCAAGGCCAACCCCTCCGGCGAAAAGACCTACACCACCACAACCAACGGCAAAACCTACGTCGGCAAGCTCAACTCCAAAGGCGAACTCAAGGGCACCGAAGTCAAGACGACGAGTGTCCCTGCGAGCACCTCGACCACCACCAAGAGCAAGTAGAATCATCGCTCCAGCCGGCACATCTCGCCGGCCGGCGAGCGTGAGCACGGGCCGTTAGCTCAACCGGCAGAGCAGGGGCCTCTTAAGCCCAAGGTTCCGGGTTCGATTCCCGGACGGCCCACTTGCAGGAGAGCCCGGGGCTCGGGCGTCTTGCGCCCGCGCTCAGGCGACTGCCAGCAGCTCCCACTCGTCGGGCACTCCCTTCAAGCTGTGAAGGCCGCGGCTGGTGAAAGCGTAACCCGATCCGGCGACCAGATCCTTGACGGTTCGAGACGCGAGCAGCTCTCCCGAACCCGCCAGCGCGGCGACTCTAGCGGCTATATGGACCCCGATCCCAGAGACGTCGTCGCCACGGAGCTCAATTTCGCCCGTGTGCACACCCGCCCGGATCGCGATTCCTGCGTCCGCGAGCGAGGAGCGCAGTGTGTCAGCGCACCCGAGACCGCGCGCCGGCGCGTCGAAGGTCGCGAGCACGCCATCGCCGGTCCCCTTCACCAAGCGCCCGCCGCAGTGGGCGACCGTGCTCTGGGAGATCCTGTCGTGCCGGTCGAGCACCTGCCTCCAGGCCCTGTCGCCGAGGGCCGCCGCCCGCGAGGTCGAGTCGACGATGTCGGTGAACAGGACCGTGGCGAGCACCCTCTCGGTCTTGTTCGGGGACGCGTGATGACCGGTGAGGAACTCCTCCAGGAGCGACAGGGGTGTCTCGACGTCGCCCCACTGTGGTGCATGAGCGTCGCCGTCGAGCTCCACCATCTGCGCCCCGGGAATGTGTTCGGCGAGATAACGGCCAAATGACAGAGGAATGAGCCGGTCGCCCGTGCGGTGCATGACGATCGTGGGACACTGGATCGAGTCGAGGACCGGACGCAGGTCCATCTCCCGGATCCAACGCCAGGCGGCGAGCAACCCTCCCGGGGTGGTGGTGTGACGCTCGAAGCGGTTGATCCAACGCAGAAAGTCGCGGTCGCCGACCTTGCTCGGCACGATCGCCTGAACGCTGAAAGTCTCCGGCGTCCCCCAGCTCTCCGCCCATCGGGTCATGAAGACGTCACCACGGCCCACGTCGACGTTCGCGAACGCCCCGAAGAGACACAGGTGGCTTACGCGCTCGGGATAGGTCGCCGCGAACATGGCGGCAGTCGTCCCGCCTTCGGAGATTCCCCCCAGCGCGACGCGATCCGCGCCGACCGCGTCGAGCACCGCCGTGAGATCGCCGAGCCGGTCATCGAGGGTCGGAACGCCGGCGTCGCGGTCAGACATGCCCTGACCCCGCTTGTCGAACTGGACGAGCCGCGAGAACGACGCAAGCTCGGTCAGGTATTGACGCGCCTCGGGATCCTCCCACGCCACGTCGATATTCGAGACGATCCCCGGCAGGCCGACGAAGGTGAGCTCGCCCTCGCCCAACACCTGGTATGCGATGTGCACGTCACCGTTGCGCGCATACCGCGTCTCGGGCATCGACGTGGGTGAGTCCGGCACCCCGGCCATGCGGACCACAATACGCGCCATGGAGTCGAGCCGGCGGCCGTATCGCGTCGCTCTCGCGTGCGATGGACACTACGGCCGGCACCGTCGCAGCCTGAGCTGGCCTCGCTGCGCGGCGCCGGGAGGCATGCGGCGCCGCGCGCAAGGCCCGAACGCTCAGATGGGGACCGCGGCCGTCTTCGCGGCCTCGTCTAGTTCGCGCTTGAACTCCTTGTTGTCCACGTCGATTTCCTTCTCGACGGACTTTTCTGCGCTGGTCAGCCACTTGTCGAGCTGCTCCTGCAGGCGTGACTCGCCGATCACGAACAGCGTCGCCTGGCCCTCGTCAATCATGTCGCCCAGCTCCTTGGCGTCGCCTCTCGAGATGCCCCGTTTGAAGTGCCCGCCGAGGCCGCCGATCACGCCGCCGACCAGCGCGGCCGGTATGACCGCCGGCGCGGCCAGCACGCCCACGGCGGCGCCTACCGCGAGGCCGCCCCAGGCGCCGTGCTGGGTGGGCTTCTCGTGCTTCTCGACGTGGACCTTGCCGTCGGCGTCCTTCGTCACCAGCGCAACGTCATAGGTGCCCACGAGCTTTGCCGCGTGCAATTCGAGCAGCGCGTCATAGTCGGCCTCGGCACCGGCGGGGTCGGAATACGTCGCCGCGTAGATAAAAACGGGCCTGTTGCTCATGGTGTCTCCAGTCAGCTCGAGAATGTTCGCCGGCAACGGTCAGCGGGCAGCCTCGTGCTGGACTGGACCGTCGAGCGCATCAAGCTGGAGTTGAACAGGGACGCGGAGCTGGCGCATCATCCGGAGAGGTTGAAATCGCGAGCTCGCGTCACAACCGCCGCCCGTGGATTTCAACCGATCTGGCCGATGCGCGAAGAGAGCGGCGACGGTTGAGTGGCATCGTGGCCGGGCCGGCAGACACGCGGGAAGTTCCCGTGACCGACGAGGGCCAGCCCGAATCCTTCGTTTCGGTGGCGCTGACCCGGTCACCAGGTTTCTGGCTGCTGATTCGCTACGCGCTGGCGTTCGGGGTGATCCTGGCCTTTGCCAGCCTCGCTTTCCTGGGGGCGACCAAGGGCGGGGGCAAGTGGTTCACGCTCCCCGGCGACCCCGGCTGGCTCGACGGGAAACTGTGGTGGGTAGCGGTGACAGCGGCGGCCGGGGTGCTCGTCGGCGTGCTGCGGCGCGCCTTCCGGCTCCCGGGCAAGCTCCCGGGAACGCTCAAGGAGATGGAAGACGAGCGCGTCGAGCCCGCGCACGTGCCTGGGGGGGTGATCGTTTCGGTGGTGTCGCTGATCGCTGGCGCGAGTCTCGGGCCGGAGGCGGCTTTGGGGATGCTCGGCGGCGGTCTGGGCACCTGGGTCTCCGAGCGGCGGCAGCTCGAGGAGGATGTGCGCAAGACGAACACCCTCAGCGGGATCTCCGGCGCCTACGGCGGGCTCCTGGCGGCTCCCTATGTGGCAACGATGCTCGTGCTGGAGATCGCGCGGCCCAAGGGGGAACGCGCCACGAATGCACTGGTATCGGGGCTCCTCGCCTCCTCCGTGTCGTTCGCGGTGTTCTTCCCGATCGCCGGCGCGACGTTTCTCGGGATCTACACGCTGCCGTCCTACACCTTCGAGGACCGCCAGCTGCTCGAGGCCGTCCCACTAGGACTCCTCGCCGGATTCCTCGCACTGGTCACGGCCATCGCGATCGCAGGTGCCAGCAAACTCCTGGCTCCGCTGGCGCATCGCACCGTTCTGCTGGCGAGCCTCGGCGGGATCTTCTTTGGACTGGTCGGCGTCGCGCTGCCGCTGACGCTCTTCACCGGCTCCTCTCAGCTCACGACGGTGATCGCCGACGGAGCGACGCTCGGTGCCGGCCTGTTGGTCGCAGTGGTGTTCGCGAAGATCGTCGTCTTCGCGATCTGCCAGGCGACCGGCTTCATCGGAGGTCCCTTCTTCCCGATGCTCTTCATCGGTGGGACGGCTGGAGTCGCCCTCCACGACCTGATCCCGGGGCTGCCGGTCGCGCTCACGTTCACGACGCTGTTTGCGGCGCTACCGGGGTCGCTCGTGGCGGCTCCGTTCAGCCTGATTCTCCTGGCTGCGCTGACGACGCAGATCGGGACGTTGCAGATCGCGCCTGTCGCGATAGCCGTCCTCGTCGCGTACCTCGCGGTGTCGGGGACGGGCGTCCTCACGGCGCTTGCGCGACGCGGGCAGAAGTCCTAGTCGGCCGAGCGCCAGCCTCCACGCCGCAGGCTCACTTGGCGAGTACCAGGACCAGCAGCACGATCGCGGCGAGCAGCAACGCGGATAGGGCAAGCACGCGCGCGCGCCATGCCTGTGAGCTCTCAGCCTCGCCACAGCGCATTTGCAGATCGGGCGGGCCGAGATCGTGGTCGCTCAGGACCAGCGGGCGCGACTCCCTCGTCTCCTCGATTTGCATCAGGGAGATCGTCGTCTCGCGGGCCGCGCTGTCGAGCTCCGCGAGAGCGGCGTCGCGTTCCTCCGCCGTGCGGTCGCGCTCCTCCGCGGCGAGCTCGCGCTCCTCCGCCGTGCGGTCGCGTTCCTCGAGCGCGGCGTCGCGGTCGCGTGCGAGGCGGTCACGTTCGACTGTGACTGTGTCCCGCTCGAGCGTGCGGCGTGTGCCGAGCGCCGCTGTCAGCTCCCATTGCCTGGCGAGCTCCTCGATTCGGGTGTGGGCCGTGTCGCGCTCGGCCAGCATGCGGTTACGGTCCTGAACGGCGCTGTCGCGTTCGGCGCGCACTGCGTCGCGTTCGCGCGCCGCCTCATCGCGCGCGGCGCGCGCCTCATCGCGTTCGCTGCTTAGGTGCTCGCACCGGCGCTCGAGCTCCCCGAGCTCGGGCGGGACCTCGATTTCAAGCGTCGCCCTGCTCTCCGAGCCGGCGGCGCGCGGCGGGCGGACTGGGCGTCGACGGCTCGCGCGCGCGGGCTCGGACGGTGGCGCGAGCGGCACGGTCACATCTGGGGCGACCGTCAATTCGGCGTCGAGCAAAGCGGCCGGATCGGTCGAGCAGGGAAAGGCCGCGCGCCAGATCTCGCCCTCTTCGGCGATCCATGGCTTGTCGTCGAGCAGCGCCAGAATGCGCTGCTCACGCCCGTCGGCAACGGCCGTGAGGGTGGGTCGCATGAAGCGACGCCCGCGGACCCCGGACCACCGACCGCGTACTTCGATGCACGCGTCGCCGGCCAGCTCGAAGCGCTCGACCTCGAAGCTGGCGGGCGAGAGCACCGTCACGTTCCACCGTCGCCGCGTCGCATCACACACCTCATTGCCCGTTGCGCGCATAAGAATCACGCACCGCATGGGCCGTTGCAGTTGGACTCGGTTGCCTTCAGACTAGAAAGCCGAGCGCTGGACCGGGGAGGTGTACCGTTGAGGGCGTGTCCAAACGTGGGCGCGTCCTGTCCTTCGGGTTTGCCGCGGCGCTGGTGGTCGCCGGCGGGGCCTGTGCGGCGCTGGTCGGCGGCGTGACCGGGGAAGTGCTGACGATCGTGCTGATCTCCGCGGGTCTCTGCGGCGGTCTATTGCTGATCTTCCTGGAAATCGGGCTCGACGAGGAACGACAGCTCGCACAGGACGACGAGCAGCGGCGCACGCGTAAGCGCTCCTCTGTGCGCCCACCGAAGGTGCCGCCGCATCGCTCGCGCTGGCCGCGCCGCCCGGGTTGATCGATCGGCCCGGGTCCGGCAGGCGCCGGGGTCCGGCTCAGGCGGCGCTGTGCGCCGGCTCCTCGGTGGCGGGCTTCGCGTTGCCGGCGATGATCGTGTCGCGTCCCGTCTGCGTCCACACCACCTGCTCGCGACCGGGCCCTACGCCGATCATCGCGACGGGGGTGCCGGTGTGCTCAGCGATGAAGTCCAGGTACTCGCGGGCTCCCTCCGGTAGGTCAGAGATCGTGCGGCACTCGCCCAGATCCTCCTTCCAGCCGGGAAGCTCTGTCAGCTTGGCGGTCGTGTGGTGCAGCACCGTCTGGTGGTAGGGGAAGTCCTCGAACTCGGCGCCGTCGGCGCCCAGATAGCTCGTGCAGACTCCGATGCGGTCGAGTCCTGAGAGCACGTCCAGCTTGGTCACCACGAGTGCCGTGAGCGTGTTCAGACGGGCCGCGTAGCGCAACGCGACGAGGTCCAGCCAGCCGGTGCGCCGCGGGCGGCCGGTGGTCGTCCCGAACTCGCCGCCGCGCTGGCGGATCGTCTCGCCCATCTCGTCGTGCAGCTCGCTCGGGAACGGGCCGGCGCCGACACGGGTCGTGTAGGCCTTTGAGATGCCCCAGATTTCCTCGATCGCCTTCGGGCCGATGCCGGTGCCCACGCACGCCGCGCCCGCCAGCGGGTTCGAGGAGGTCACGAACGGATAGGTGCCGTGATCGATGTCGAGCATCGCCCCCTGTGCGCCCTCGAGGATCACCGCGTCGCCCGCGTCGAGCATCTCCCACATCAGCTTCGAGGTGTCGGCGATGTGCTGCTCCAGGCGGTGGCCGTAGGTCAGGTACTCCTCGGTCATCGTGTGCAGGTCGAGCGCGGGGTCCTTCTCGAACGGCCGCAGCGACAACCGCTTGGGCTCCATCGCCGCGACGATCTTCTTCTTGAGGATCTTCTCGTCCAACAGGTCCTGCACGCGGATGCCCAGCCGCGCTGCCTTGTCGGCGTAGCACGGCCCAATGCCCCTGCGCGTGGTGCCGATCTGCAGGCTGCCCAGTTTCGCCTCGCCGGCGGAGTCGAGCAGCAGGTGGTAGGGCATGATCAGGTGCGCGTTGGCGGAGATGCGCAGGCCGCTGACGTCGACCCTGCGCGCGCGCAGCGCGTCGAGCTCATCGATCAGCACCTTCGGGTCGATCACGACGCCGTTTCCGATCACGCAGCGCTTGCCCGGATACAGGATGCCGGAGGGAATCAGGTGCAGCTTCCACTCCTGATCGCCCCTGACGATCGTGTGCCCGGCGTTGTTGCCGCCCTGGAAGCGCACGACCGCGTCGCTGTGCTCGGCGAGCAGATCGGTGATCTTGCCCTTGCCCTCGTCGCCCCACTGGGCGCCAACTATCACGATGCCTGGCATGACCAGTGGAGTTTAGGGAGGCACCGGCCCGCTCTCGGTCTGCGGCGTCGAATCCGACCGCTCGCGCGGCGTCGGATCGCCCTGATCTCACACGGAGGGCTGGCCGATCTCGGCGCGCCCGGCGCGATACTCCCGGCGCTTGTCCTCGCCGTCGAGCGGGATCAGGTCGCCGCAGATCTCCACCAGGCGCGAGACCGTGCGTGCGCCCAGTCGGTCAGACAGCTCGTCGGGCATCAGGTTGGTCGTCGCGACGATCGCGCGCTCGGACTCGTAGCGCGCGTTGACGATCGAGTACAGCTGCTCGAGCACCCAGTCGGTGCGGTTCTCGGCGCCGAGGTCGTCGATGTGCAGCAGATCCACAGCGGTCAGCCGGTCGAGCAGCTCGAGCAGCCCTCCCTCGGACTCCATCGACTCGCGCAGCAGGTTGAGCAGACGCGGCAACGAGTAGATCGCCACAGAGCGCCCCGCATCGAGCGCCGCTTTGGACACCAGCATCGCGAGCGTAGTCTTGCCGGTGCCGACACGGCCCTGGAACCACAGTCCGCGCCCGGCGTCGATGTTCGCGTCGATCGACTGCACGTAGCGCCGAACCTCGCGGATCTGGTCCGAGGCGGTCCTGGCCATGTCGCTGACCGGTGGGCGCTCGAATGACACGCCTCTGTAGAGCTTGGGAATCCGCCCCTCCAGGCGGGCGGTGCGCGCCGCGGCGATGCGCCCGGCACGGCAGTCGCAGTCGCTGGCAGTGTTCGTCGCCTCGTCGACCACGAAGCCACTGCCGTCGCACACGCCAAGCGGGCAGCCGCCGCCGGCTCCGCCGCGGCGCGCTGTCAGCTCGAGTGGCTCGTTGGGGTCGAACAGCGGGTCGCTCATTCCGCGTAGCGCTCGCCGGCGTAGTTCATGAACTTCGGGTACTCCTTCTGGAAGGTCAGCGTGACTTTGCCGACGGCGCCGTTGCGGTGCTTGGCGATGATCAGGTCGGCCTCTCCGGGGCGCTCGGACTCCTCGTTGTAGTACTCGTCGCGGTAGATGAACATAACCAGGTCGGAGTCCTGCTCAAGGTTTCCACTCTCACGCAGGTCAGACAGCTGCGGTTTCTTGTCGGGGCGCGTCTCCACCGCGCGGCTGAGCTGCGACAGCGCGATCACCGGCACGCCCAGCTCGCGCGCCAGGATCTTCAGCCCGCGGCTGAGCTCGCCGACGGCGGTCACGCGGCTGTCATAGCGGCTGTCGGTGCGCATCAGCTGCAGGTAGTCGATGATGATCAGGCCGAGCCCGCCCTCACACTGGCTGTGCAGCCGGCGTGCCTTCGCGCGGATCTCCAGCATCCCCACGTCGCTCGAGTCGTCCACCCACAAGGGCGCACGCGCGAGGCGCTGGCTGGCCTTCAGGATCTTCGGCCAGCGCTGCTCGGCCACACGCCCCTTGCGCAGCTCCTCCCCCTTGATGCGCGCCTGCGAGGCCACGAACCGCTGCGCGAGCTCGGCCTCGGCCATCTCGAGCGAGAACAGCGCCACGGGCTTGCCGTGCTCGACCGCGGCGTTCTCGGCGATGTTGCATACGAGCGCGCTCTTGCCCATGGCGGGGCGCGCGGCGATGATGATCAGGTTGCCCGCCTGAAAGCCGCCGGTGATCTCGTCGAGGTCTTTGAACCCGGACGGCGTGCCAGTCAACGACGTGCCCTCGAGCGACAGCCGGTGCAGCTTGTCGAGCTCCTCGTGCAGCACCTCCTCGATCGCGCGGAAGTCCTGCTGGCGGTCGTCGCGTGCGACCTCGAGCATCGCCTTCTCGGCCTGCTCCACGAGCTCGCGCGGCGGCGCGTCGTGTCCAAGCACGCTCTCCTGGATCTCATAGGTGCTCTTGAGCAGACGCCGCAGCAGCGCGTTCTCGCGCACGATCTGCGCGTAGCGGCGCGCATGCCCGGCCGCCGGCACGACACCCGTGAGCTCGTCCACGGTCGCCGGCCCGCCGATCTCCTCGAGCTTGCCCATCTGGCGCAGGCGGTCGATGACCGTCAGCACGTCCACCGGCTCGCTTTCGTTGTACAGCGCGAGCATCGCCTCGTACACCCTGCCGTGGCGCTCGCGGTAGAAGTCCTCCGCGCGCAGCCCCTCTTCGATTACGAGCGCGTACAGCGACCGATCCGACAGCAGGATCGCCCCGAGCACCGACTGCTCGGCGTCGAGGTTGTGCGGCGGGGCGATCATGCCCGCGTTGGCGCCGGAGGCGCCGTTGGTTTGGGAGACGGCGTTCATGGGTTGGCCGAGTTTAGGGTCGATGGCTCATCGGGCCACCGGCGTTTTTCGGAATACGCGGGATGGATAGACCGCAGGCCCGTGTGTGCGAACATATGTTCGCACAGCTAGGCGACAGGTATCGATGGTTGAGGCCTACAACCGCCGCGATGTCGATGGCGTGTTCGCCGAGCTCGCGACCCCCGACTTTGAGTGGTACCCGGGAATCGTCAGGGCCCTCGATGGCAGCGGCTACCGCGGACGCGAGGGCGCCGAACGGTTCGCCGCCGACACCAAACTCGCCACGTCTACTCCTCCAGGCCGACGGCTTTGAGGGCCTCTGGCTGCGTTCCGAACCATTCCACGCGAACGATGGATCCATTTCGCAAGGTCCAGACGCATGCCCCTCGCTGCTCAAACGTCGCGCCGCTACTGCTGCCTCGACCAAAAGTCCGGTTGTAGGAGATGACCTGGTCACCGTGATCGAAGATCTCATCGACGAGGACTCGGAAGTCCTCAAAGCCTCCAGCGAACTGGTCCACGGCCTCCAGGAAGCCTTCACGGCCGTGGTGCACACCCGCATCCGGCTGCTCAGGCATATCGTGCCATTCGATCTCCGAGTCCATGAACGCTGTCGCGGCCTCCGGTCCATCGCGGTTGAACACCTCGATAGCGCGACGCACGGCCTCCACGTTCTCCTGCGACATGGCCTCTCAGTATCGCGCAGTGCCTACGTCGCGAGCGATATGGCTCGCGCTCCGGCGAGCGTGCTTTCGCGACGCCGTCCATCCCTCGCATTCAGATGCCGTAGACAGGAACCAGTATCGCCCGCGCGACGATGTTGGCTCGCGTGTGAAACAGAGCTAGCGCAGGGGTTGCCGTAGCGGGGACCCCCGCCTCGGGCACGTCCAGCGCCGATACGGCGATGAAGTATCGGTGTGGGGGATCGCCTCGTGGCGGCCCTGCGCCGATATAGCGGCGCAAAGTGGCGTCGTTAGGCAGATGCATTGAACCTTCGGGCAATGTCTGGTCCCCTTCGCCTGCTCCTGCTGACAGCGAGGTGACGGAGGCAGGAATGTTGATGACCGCCCAGTGCCAAAACCCGCTGGGTGTTGGTGCGTCCGGGTCGTACATCGTGACGATGAAGCTCTGCGTCTCGTTCGGGAATTCCGACCAGGTGAGATCGGGCGAGGTGTCCTGGCCGCCGGCGCCGAAGATCCCACCTCGTTGCGCCATCGGCATAGTCTCGCCGTCGGCGACAAGGCTGCTCTCGAGAGAAAAACTCGGGGCAGATGGAAGGTCGGCGTAGGGATCGCGTTTCACAGTTGTCGTGCTCGATGCCATGACGACAGATCTCCTTCTCGTCAGTCCAGGGGGGGTTTGACGGCGGGCGTCAGGTAGCCGACCAGCTCTCCGATGTCGTCGAGTTCGTCGATCGCGAGAACGGTCTGCTCGATCGCCGCCTGGCGCTCAGGTGAGATCACCGAGTGGGTCAGGCTGCGGTACTTCTGGACAATGTCTGAGTCGCTCAGCAGATGGTCGCCGGTCCCTCGGGGGTGAGTGACGGTCGCTTCTCGGACGTCGCCGCCTTCGAGCGTAATACGGACTCTGGTTCTGAGCTGCTCGTCTGTCGGGAGTTTGTCGTAGGACTCTTCGTGATGGGCTTGGGTGCGGTCGATCAGTCGCCACACGTCGTCGCGGTTGATCCGGTCTTCCGCGAACTGGTCGATCAGCACGTTGCCGTCCAGGAGCGCGACCGCGACGACGTAGGCGATGTTCATCTGCGCGCCGATCGGCTCGAGTGGGCGGACCGCCTGCCAGCCGCCGTGCTGGTAGGGGCCCTCGGCCAGGTCGATCTCGATGTGCTTGATCTGGTCGACCGGAACGTTTTCGGAGCGCAGTTTGAGCGCGGCGTCGATCCCGGCGTGCAGCAGCCCCATCGCGGCGTATGCCTTTACCGCGATCCGCGCGGTCTCCCACACCGTTCCGAGGCCCGCGCTGATCTCGCTGGCGTTGGGGTGGTGGCCCTCGCCGAACACCGGAAGCCAGCCGCCGTATTCCCGCTCGAACACGCGCTTGATCCCGACGTAGCCCGAAGCCGCCAGCGCGGCTGCGGTCAAGCCGGCGCGCGCGGCGAACCCGTGCTGCATCCGCTTGACCATCGACTCGAACTGCGCCGACATCAGACCGCATGACTGAGTGCCGGCCATCCCGAGGGCGTCCTCGAAGCCGGCCGCGTCGAGGCCATAGAGTGCGCCGGCGGCCGCGGCGGCGGAATGGGTGCCGAAAACGACGCCTGAGTGCCAGCCACGGGAGATCATTTCCAGACCGTGTAGCGCCTGGCCCACGCGTGGGCCTGTCTCGTAGCCGAGAATGGCGCCGAACAGGAATTGCGACCCTGTCACCTTGCCCACGTGCGGCGCCGCCGCGAGCATTGCGGGGATGACCAGCGAGTTGCTGTGCAGCGGCGCCAGCGGGTGGTAGTCGTCGAGCTCGAACCCCTGGATGAAGCTGGAGTTGAGCATCGCCGCCGACGGGGCGCTCGTGCTGAGGCCATCCCAGCCGATGAGCTTCGCGCTCCCGGCGTCATCCAGAGTGGTGATTGCTTCGACGCCCTTCCGTGACACTGGCAGTTGGGCGCCAACGAGCGCACACGCGACACCGTCGAGCAGCAGGTGCTTGGCGTGTTCTCGCACCGACGCTGGCACATCGTCGAGGGTGACGTCCGCCAGCCACGTGACCAGACGGCCGGTCGGACCCGCAGGATCCGTGCTCGGCCTCTTTGTGTCGGCGCGGTCCTGGTCCTTAGTCGTCTTTAAGGCGGTCGCCATTCGGGGCCTCCTTGGAGTTCGTGAGCAGGGCGAGCCCTACTGGGACAGACGGCGTTTCCGTCGCTACAAACGAAGTGGCCCGTGAGGTCGGCGGGTAATGCCGCCGCGGCCTGCGCGAGAGATCCGAGCAGTAGCGGCTGATAACGGCCCTGCGCCGTGACTACGCCGATTTTTCGAGATCACCAGCCTGTGAGCGTCGCCGGCGCAAAAACTGCCGCAAAGAGCGAGGTTTACGCGTCGATACGAGGGATCCGAACCACGCTCGGCGGCGCCGAAGCCCCAGACCCAAGGAGGACACCGGCTGGAGCTCCACGGTAATGCCCGAGCGGACATCCCCCGCGTCACCTCGGCCAAGCGGAGCACGTGGGGCGACTCGTCCCCCTACCGCGGAGCGGTCGGGACGATCGACGCACGTGCGCAGCGCTGCGTCTACTTCTTGGCCACGACCATAGTCTTAAGCGTGGCCTGCACGCCCTCGACGACGTCGACCACGACCATGTAGGTGCCGACGTTCTTGATCGGCTCAGGCATGTGCACGTTGCGTTTGTCGATCCGTATGCCGCGCGCTTCGCGGATGGCGCTGGCGATGTCCTGAGCGGTGACCGAACCGAACAGGCGACCGTCGGCGCCGGCCTGCTGGGGGATCGTCAGCACGGTGCGGTTGAGCAGGTTGACGTTCTCCTGCGCGCGCTCGACCGCCTCGCGCGCCGCCCGCTCGGCAGCCGCCTGTCGTTGGC
This sequence comes from uncultured Solirubrobacteraceae bacterium, assembly GCA_963737025.1. Lineage (GTDB taxonomy): Bacteria > Actinomycetota > Thermoleophilia > Solirubrobacterales > Solirubrobacteraceae > Palsa-744. The sequence goes on along the minus strand of CAVTRA010000001.1, from coordinate 317,873 downwards.
GCACCGTCTCGATCGCGCCCTTGGTCGCTGGCTGTGCGAGCTTGCGCGGAATCAGGTAGTTGCGCAGGTAGCCCTTGGAGACTTCCACGACGTTGCCCTGCTCGCCGAGCGTGTCGACGTCCTTGAGGAGTATCGCCTCCGGCATGCCGCCCCCTAGCGTTCGCGGTCGCGATCGCCGCGCTCGCGTCGCGGGCTGTCGTCGCGGCCGCCCTCGTTCACGTAGGGCAGCAGCGCCAGCTCACGAGCACGCTTGACGGCGCGCGCGATCTGCACCTGGTGGCGCCGGCACGAGCCGGTGATCCTGCGCGAGCGGATCTTGCCCTTCTCGGAGATGAACTTGCGCAGCGAGGCGACGTCCTTGTAGTCGACCTGCTCGACCTTGTCGCGACAGTGCTGGCATGGCTTGCGCCGCCCGCTGCCGGGGCCGCCCTTCTTGTCGCGCCGGCGTACCGGCTTGCCGCGACCGCGTGCTTTGGCCATCAGCGACCTGCGCCGCTGGCGCGGTGATGGTTGGGCGTCGTTGCGTTGGAAACCACTGAGACCTCGCTGTACTGGCTAGAACGGGATGTCGTCGTCTCCGGCTGCGCCGGAGACCGGTGCGGGCTGGAAATCCCCTTCGTCGACCGGGATGTCGCTGCCCTTGGCGGCCCCGTTGCCGGAAAAGCCGCCCCCGCCTGAGGCATCGTCGCGCGAGCCCAGGAACTGCACCGAGTCGGCAATGATATCGATTGCCTGGCGTTTCGCGCCCTCCTGGGTCTCCCACTCGCGCCATTCGAGCCTTCCGTCGACTGCCACGGGGCGTCCCTTGGACAGGTAGCGCGCCGCGTTCTCGCCCTGGGCGCCCCACACCGTGACGTCGAAGTAGTTGGGCTTGTCCTCCCATTCACCGGTGCTGCCGTTCTTGCGGCGCGTGTTGCACGCGACGCGCAGCTTGCACACCGAGTTGCCGCTCGGCAGCGAGCGCAGCTCGGGGTCTGCGGTGAGGTTTCCGGTCAGCACAACACGGTTGATGTTGGTGGCGGCCACGGCTGCCCTTCCTTTCAGCTTGTTGCTCCCGCGCTCAGCGGGGAGTGGATCTGTCGTCCGTCTAAGAGCCTCGAGTCTAGAGCGGCCTGCGGGCGCGACTCTCGCGCCTGCAGACGTCGATGCCGCTCATTGCGAGGATCGCTTTGCCCGCGTGGAGGTGCCAAACACCTCGTCCCAGTAGGGAGCGCTGATGCCGAAGCCGCGGGTGTCGTCCTGGAAGTGGTGGCGCATGTGTCGCTCGCGGAGCATTCGGCCGAGCGGTCCTCGGGGGCGGAAGTGGTGCAGGTAGTAATGCGTCAGGTCATACGCGAGGTAGCCGGCGAAGAAGCCCGCGCCGAGCGCCGGCGCGTAGCGTGAGCCGAAGATCAGATACAGCACGCCGAACACGATCGCGGCGAGCGGCACGCTCACGGCGGGCGGCATCACGAGGCGCATCGGGTCGTTGGGATGGTCGTGGTGGACACCGTGGATGATCCAGTGCAGGCGCGCGCCGAACCCGTTCTCCGGTTCGAAGTGGAACACGATCCTGTGCAGCCAGTACTCGAACAGCGTCCACAGCGCGTAGCCCGCTACGACCAGACCGAGCGTCGCGAGCACGCTCACGCGCGACAGCCCCCATGCCGCGAGCGCCACGATCGCCGGCAGGAAGATGACCACCGGCACCATCGGGTGCACGCGCGAGAAGGCGTCCAGCAGCTTCGAGTCGAACATCGGCGGTGACGCGCGCAGCACGTCCGTCCTGGTCGTGGGTCGATCGCTCATGTCCTCGGCCTCGGCCCAGCTCATGCGCCGATGTTATTACGCCGGCGCCCCACGCATAAGTGCTGGCGCGCGAGCTGCCGCGCCAGAAGGTCTCTAGGCCGGCTCGGCGGCGATGAGCTCGACCTCGACCTCGACCTCGCCGGACGCCGGCGGGGCCGGCTCGCTGTCGGGGCGGGGTGCGGCAGTCGCGGCCGAGGAGCGCATGTTCGGCGCCTCGGGCACACCCGGCGCGAGCCTGATGATCCGGAAGCGCACAACGCCGTCGGTGATCCGCAGCGTGCGCGCGAGGCTGCTCAGCAGCTCGAGCTCGCCGACATGGAACTGCATCAGGTGGTACTCGGCGCTCGTTTTTTTCTCGATCGGGTAGGCGAGCGGACGTTCGCCCCACGGGTCGTAGCGGACCAGCTCTCCCTGTGCCTCGATCGCCGCGCGCGTGTCGGCGACGATCTTCGCGCGCGCCGCGTCGTCGGCCTGCGGGTCGAGCAGCAGCATCAGGTCGTATAGGGGTGGCGGCAGCGTCATCGGGCGTCGAGCGCACAGGGTAGCGGGTGTTTGCCCGAGAGAGGGCCTATCGACCGTCTATCGCCTTGGCGCGGATGTCCGCCAGCTGCTCGTCGATCCAGTCGCCCGGGTCACGCGAGGTGACGATCTGCGCCAGGCCCTCGGCGCGGCGCTTGCGCTCGCGCGGGTCCATCGTCAGCGCCGCGTAGATCGAGTTGGCGAGCTCTTGGATGTCGAACGGGTTCACCGACAGCGCGTACTCGCCGAGCTCCTCGTGCGCGCCGGTGTTCTCGGAGAGGATCGATACGCCCTCGCGCTCGTTCACGAGCGGCCCCTCCTTGGCCACCAGGTTCATGCCGTCGAACATCGCGTTGACGAGCAGCACGTCGTAGTGCTTGTAGGCGGCCATCGCCTCCTCGAGGTCGTCGCGCAGCTTCAGCTGGATCGGCATCCAGTCGGGGGTGCCGTGGCGATGGTTCACGACGGCCACCAGCGCCTCGATTCGCTCGAGGTACTCCGCGTACTGCGGCACGTCCGTACGCGAGGGCATCAGCTGCGCCACGAACGTGACCCTCTCGGAGAACTCCGGATGCTCCTCCAGGAACAGGTCGAACGCCGAGAACCCGCGCAGCACGTTCTTCGACAGGTCTGCCCGGTCGACGCGCAGGATCAGGAAGTCCCTGCGGCGGTGCAGGAGCTCCTCCTCGAACTCGCTCACGCGCGGGCTCTGCGCGATCTGGCGCGTTGCCCTGTGGTCGATCGGCAGCGGGTATGCCCGCACCCACACCTCGCGGTCGCGGAAGCGCACCACGCCGCGGTCGAAGTCGACGTCGAGCTCCATCAGGTCGCGGCAGCACTGCAGGAAGTTGTGGCGGTAGGAGCGCGTGTGAAAGCCGATGATGTCGTTCGCCAGCAGTCCCGTGTAGATCTCTTCGCGGATCCGCGAGGGCAGCACCCGCCACGCGTCCGGCTGCGTCCAAGGGATGTGGATGAAGTGATGCAGAAAGACATCCGGACGAGCGCGGCGCACGAGGTCCGGCAGCGTGTACAGGTGGTAGTCGTGGACCATCACCACCGGCTCCTCCGCGTCCTCGAGCTGCTCCACCACCGCACGCGCGAGATCCTCGTTGACGACGTTGTAGCCGAACTCGAAGGCCTCGATCTCCTCGCGCCGGATGTCCGGCGCGTTCGACAGATCCCACAGGTAGTGCTGGATGAACCACAGCATCGGGTTGGCGAACACGTTGTAGAAGCGGTCATACGCATCGGGGTCGCTGACCACCAGGCGGACCTGGTACTCGCCGCCGCCGGGGGAGCGCACGGGGAACGCGCACCCGCCGTGCTCGCGCGAGACCTCCACGTCGTACTCGTTCATCGCCGAGGCGATCCAGATCGCGTCGCGGTGCGACGCCAGCCCCGTCAACGCGGTCACCAGACCGCCCGAGCCGCGCTGGATCTCGCCATGCGCGTGAAACGTGACGGGCCCACGGTTGCTCACCAGCACCAGCGGAGCCCGCTGTGCCGGCCCTTCGCTCATGACAAACGTCCCTCCGGAACTGGGCGTACGGCTTGCGTTCTCATGACTCGTTCAATTCATTAAATATCTTTAGATAGTCGCGCAGGTAGCGCGGCGTCAGGAAGTGCTGGCGCACGTGCTCCTTGCCGCGCCTGCCGAGCGCGCGGCCGAGCTCGGGATCGCGCAGGAAGTCGGTCGTGCGTCGCGCGCACTCATCGACGCTCGACACCAGGTAGCCCGTAACGCCGTCCTCGATCTGGAGCGGGATGCCGCCGACGTTGCCGCCGATAAACGGGCGGGCCTTCCAGATCGCCTCCGAGACCGTCAGCCCGAAGCCCTCGCGCGTTGACTTCTGGATCAGCACGTCCGAGTGCGACTGGAAGGCGTTGACCTCGATCGCGCCGACGTTGTTGAAGTTGTTGAGGATGTGTATGTCCGGGTCGCCGTCGGCGTGGGCGATCGTCGAGTTGAAGAAGTCCCAGCCCTCCGGGTCGTCGCTGGCCATCGAGCCGACCAGCGCCAGCTGCACCTCCGGCATCACCTCCTTGACCTCCCTGTACGCGTCGATCACGCCCAGCGGGTCCTTCCACGGGTCAAAGCGCGAGACCTGGCAGATCAGCGGCCTGTCCACGTCGATTCCGAACTGCCCGCACACGAACGCGCCATCCTCCGGCGAGAGCGCCATGTTCTTCGGCGTCAGCGGGTCGATCGCCGGCGGCACCACGTTGACTTTGCCCCTCATGCCCTCCGGCACGTACTCGCGCATGTGGAACAGCGACTGGGGATAGTCCTGGATGTAGGGCAGCAGGCGGCTGATCGTGTCGGGGTTCGGCGTCGAGACGTCGATGTGGCAGCGCCAAATCCAGCCCTTGGCCTTCTCCGGCACGAGCTGAAACAGCGCCGCCGGCTGCGGGTCGTGGATCAGGCACACGTCCCAGTCGCCCGTCAGCTCGCGCGCGTTGATCTCGTTGTACTTGAGCCACGTCGCCCACTGCTCGTCATCGAGGTCCTGGGGCGCGCCCTGCAGCGCGTTGTGCATCAGCTTCGTCGCGTTGAAGAACTCTTCGCGTCCGTAGATCACCTGCCACTCGCAGTCCAGGCCGACGTCTCGCATCAGCGGCACCAGCGTGTAGAGGATCTCCGAGACGCCGCCGCCGAACGCCGTCGCGGAGATGTGCACCACCCGCTGACCCTGCAGCGGCTCCGCCAGCTCCTTGATTTCCGCAATCAGCTCGCGCCCGCAGATGTGCGTGTAGTCCGCGAGCGTCTTGTTAGCGACGGCGACAGGCTGCAGCACGCGGCCGCACGATACCTAACCGGGGTGTCAACCCCGCAATCCAGCCTCGCGGGGACGGCAAGCCGATCCGCGGACTAAGGTCTAGGGGCATGCTCAACGGGCGTCTCTACCGCGCGGCATTCGTGCCTTTCCTGTGCGCACTGGGTATCGCCGCCTTCTCCCTGGGGTCGCGGCCGCTGCCGCTCACCTCGACGCTCGCGCCCGACGCCTTCGAAGGCGCGCCCGCGTATTCCGAACTGCAGCAGCTCGCCGCGAGCTTCCCCGGGCGGCGCCCCGGCAGTCCGGGAGACGAAGGGCTGGCGCGGTATGTCGCGCAGAAGCTCCAAGGGCTCGGCGGCAGCGCCGGCGGCGGCTTCTCTGTGCACACCTACCGCTTCGAGGCGCAGACCATCGACGGCCGCCAGACGCTCACCGACGTAGTCGCCGAGCGCGCCGGATCCACCAGCGCCTCGCCGATCCTGATCCTCGCGCATCGCGACGCTGCCGCGCGCGGCTCTGAGGCGGAACTGTCCGGGACCGCCGCGCTGCTCGAGCTCGCGCGCGTGTTCGCCGAGCGCGAGACCAAGCGCACCGTCATCCTCGCCTCGACCAGCGGCGGCTCAGGCGGCGACGCCGGGGTGGTTCACCTGCTCTCGAGCGGTGGCGAGCTGGTCGCGGCCGCGGGCGGCTCCGGGAGCGCGCCGCTGGACGCGGCGATCGTGCTCGGCGACGTGGCTGCAACGCGCGCGCGTACGCCGATCGTGGTTCCCTACTCCGACGGGGTCGGCTCCGCGCCGCTCGAGCTCCAGCGCACCGTCGCCGCCGCGATCATGCAGAACGTCGGCATCGACCCGGGCGCGCCAAGCGCGCTCGGCCAGCTCGCGCATCTGGCATTTCCGCTGAGCATCGGCGAACAGGGCGCGCTCGACGCGCGCGGCGTGCCCGCCGTCCTCGTCCAGGCCTCCGGCGAACGCGGTCCCTCGAGCGTCACGCCCGTGGGCCGGGAACGCCTCGAAGTCTTCGGCCGTGGCGTGCTGAGCGCTGTCGATGCGCTCGACACCGCACCCGACGTGACGCAGTCGCTGGAAACCGGCCTGGTGCTGGGGCGCAAGACGATGCCCGCCTGGGTGCTGCGGTTGCTCGTGCTCACGCTGCTGTTGCCGGCGCTCATCACCATCCTCGACGGACTCGCGCGCGCGCGTCGGCGTCGGCTCGCGGTCGGGCCGTCGACCGTGTGGGCGCTCAGCTGCGCGTTGCCGTTCCTCTGCAGCGCCGTGTTCGTATACCTGCTCGGCTGGCTCGGATTACTCGGCGCGACACCCGCCGGGGCCGTTCTGCCGTCAGCGCTTGCCTTCGGCGCGCGGGCTGCCACCGCGGCCGCTGCGCTCGTGCTCGCCTTCGTGTTCGCGTGGTTGTTGCGGGGGATGCTCATCCGACGGCTCGGCTTGGAGGTGCGACCGGACCCCGAGGTCGGGGCGCTGGCGCTCGTGTCGGTGCTGCTCGCAGTCGCCCTGCTCGCCTGGATCGGCAACCCGCTGGCCGCGCTGCTCGCGCTGCCGGCGCTGCACCTGTGGCTGCTGCTCGCGCAGGGAGACCGGCTGGAAATCGGCTACCGCTCCCGCCGCGCCGTCTCGCTGGCGGTCGTCGCGCTGGGATTCGCGCCCCTGGCGCTGCTGGTCCTGTTCTACGCGCATGAGCTCGGCCTCGGAGCAGGGGACGTGGCATGGATGGGCGTGCTGCTGCTCGCGGGAGGCCACGTCGGCCTGGTCGCGGCGATCCTGTGGAGCGGCGCCTTCGGCTGCCTCGTCGCCGCCGGGATGGTCGCCATGGATGCGCTGCCGGCGCCGCTCGGTGTGCCGAGCGCCGAGGAGGCCGAGGTCACGATCCGCGGGCCGCTTTCCTATGCAGGACCTGGTTCACTTGGCGGTACGGAGTCAGCTCTGCGACGATAAGGACGCGATGTCGGAGTCGCTCACCACCACGGCGCCCCTCACAGCGCTGGCAGGAGCGCCGCAGCACCCGAGCTCGGGCTCGGCTGGCCGCTCGGGCTCGGCGCGGGCCATGCGCGCGCTTGCGATCACGCTGATCGTGCTCGGGACGTTGGTTCTGGCGGACGCGGTGGTCACGGTGGTCTGGCAGGAGCCGCTGAGCGCGCTGTACGCGAGCATCATGCAGGACCATCTCAGCGGCGACCTGCGCACGATCGAACGCGCCCCGCCGACGCCGGTCGAGACCCGCGCACTCGCGAGCTTGACCGATCAGCAGGCGCGCATCACCTATCTGGCGCGCGAGTTCGAACGCCATGCGCACAACGGCGCGGCCGTCGGGCGGATCCTCATCCCCCGCGTCGGCGCCGACTACGTGACGGTCAACGGCACCGATACCGAAGACCTGATCAGCGGGCCGGGGATCTACAAAGAAACGCACTTCCCCGGCATCCCCGGCACGACCGCGATCGCCGGGCACCGAACCACCTACCTCGCGCCGTTTCGCGAAATCAATCGGCTGAAACCCGGCAACCACATCCTGCTCAACATGCCCTACGCCCACTTCACCTACACGGTCATCGGCCAGCGGGTCGTGTGGCCGACGAACGTCCAGGCCGCGGTCGCGAACGTCGGCTACAGCAGGCTCGTGCTGTCCGCGTGCACACCCGTGTTCAGCGCCGAAAAACGGCTGCTCGTATACGCGCGCCTGACGCGCACAGTGCCCGTGGGGGCCGCACGGCTGCTCCCCGGCGGAGCGATCCCCCGAGATATCGAAGCGCAGCCAAAGCCCGCGCCGGCGAGGGCGCTACCAGCGATGCTCGTATCCCTCGATCCTAATAGCGTCTCCCCGCTCGTCTGACAGTCGCAGGCCGGGCTCCCCGGCGTGGACTTCTCCGACCCAGGTGACCTCTACGGTGTGGAGCTCCGCCACGGCCGCCTGCACATCGGTGCGGTCCGCCGCGGCGGCGCAGAAGCACAGCTCGTAGTCTTCGCCGCCCGCCGCCGCCAGCTCCCAGGGGGCGACTCCGAGCTCTGCCGCGACCTCGCCGACGCCTGCGTCGATCGGCAGCGCGGCGAGATCGACGTGGAGGCTCACCCCGCTCGCGCGGCCGATGTGCCCGGCGTCGGTCGCGAGGCCGTCTGACAGGTCGATCATCGCGTGGACGCCCGCCTGTGCGAGCGCCCGGCCCTCACGCAGCCGTGGCATCGGGCAACGCGCGCGCGCGAGCGCGCCCCCGGCCGCGCGCGTGCGCGTTGCCCGGCCCTCCAGCACCGCGAGCGCCGCTCCGGCGGCCCCCAGCCGCCCGGTCACACCGATCAGGTCTCCCGCGCGCGCGCCGTCGCGCATGACGAGCGTCGCGGCGTCATCGGCCCAACCGACCGCCGTCACTGCCACGGTCAGCGCCGGCGCGCTGACGACGTCCCCGCCGGCGATCGCTGTGCCCGTCTGCGTTGCCAGCGCGATTGCAGCACGGACGAGCTCGAGCGCACGCTCTGAGCCGAAGCCGGCCGGCAGGCCCAGCACCAGATAGGCCTCGCCGGGGTCGGCGCCCATCGCGGCTAGATCAGAGAGCGCGCCGGCGAGTGCCCGGTGCCCGACCTCGGCGGGGGTCGCCCAGCCGTCGCCGAGGCGGAAGTGGACGCCCTCGATCATCGCGTCGATCGAGGTCACGCACACCGCCCGCGCGCGCACCACCGCCGCGTCGTCTCCCATCCCCCTGATGACCTGTGCGCTGGCGGGCGCGCGCGCCAGCTCGGCGGCAATAGAGTCGATCAGGGAGCGCTCAGCGATGCCGTGTCGCGATGCCGGTGGTTCAGCGGTGTCGGTAGACGATCCGCGCGCGGTCCAGGTCATACGGCGAGAGCTCGCAGCGAACGCGGTCCCCGGGAAGGATGCGGATCCGAAAGCGGCGCATCTTGCCCGCTACGTGACCGAGGACGACGTGGTCGTTGTCGAGCTTCACGCGGAACATCGCGTTGGGCAGGGCCTCGATCACCTCTCCCTCGAATTCAACCTTGTCCTCCTTCGCCACCTTCACACCTCATCCGGTCGTCTGCGGGATCACCGCGACGACCTCTCTCGTTTCCCGGATATCGGGAATCAAACTACCAGCACGGTCGGGTCAGGGAGGGCCGGCCCCGCCGGTCTGCCGTTCGGCCGCGCCGCCGGAGCCCGGCGTCGGTGGCGTGCTCGGAGTCTGGCCGTGAGGGGCCGGTTCGGGTTCAGGTACTTCTTCGATCGGCACGCGGGGGCCGGTCGGTGCGCTCGGGCCTTTGGCGTGGTGGTGCGGTTTCGCGGTGGCGCGTTCGGGGGACTGCGAGCTTTCTTCGGAGGCCTGCGAGAGCCCGGTGCTCGCGTATTTGCCGTAGAACGGCTGGTAGGAGATCGCTTCCTTCGACGGCGGGAACGGCACGCACGGCTGGCCTTCGGTGACCGCAGCCATGTAGGCATGCCAGATTTCCGCCGGCAGGTAGCCACCCTGCTGAGGCTCGCCGTGGACGTCGGTCATCGACACGCGCCGGTTGGGGTAGCCCATCCACACGACCGTCGAGTAATCGGGTGTGTAGCCGTCGAGCCACGCATCCACCAGTTCGCTCGTCGTGCCCGTCTTGGCGGCGGTCGGGCAGTTGATCGCCGAGCGCGTCGCGGTGCCGCTCTGGACGTTCTGCTCGAGGATGCTCGTCTCCACCGAGGTGACCGCTTCGCTCAGCGCTCTCACCCTGTGGGGCTTGCCCCAGTTTTCGTCCACCTGGCCGTCGGGAAAGACGACCTTGGTGATCGCGATCGGGCTGTCGCGGTAGCCGCCGTCGGCGAGCGTCGCGTACACGTCGGCCATTTCGAGCGGTGTGACGCCGAGTGTCAGGCCCCCCAGCGCTTCTGCCGGGAAGCTCGACAGGTGCGTTTTGACACCCATTTCATACGCGGTGTGGGTGATCGTTTCCTCGCCCAGGTCCGCGGCGAGCTGAGCGTAGACGGTGTTGTCGGATGCGAGCGTCGCCTGGACGAGGCTGATCGACTTGTTCAGGGAGGTGCCCTCGAACGTCTCGACTTTGTAGTTCGGTTCCGTCGCGAGCCAGCCCGGCTCGAGGGTGTGCGAGAAGTAATAGGTGGTGTATGGGTCGATGCCCCGGGTGAGCGCGTCGGCGAGATCGATCGCCTTGAACGTCGAGCCGGGCTGGCGGTGACCGTCGGCGGCGAGGTTGTACTGCGACTTCTCGTAGCTCTCGGACTCGGCCATCGCCTCGATGTCGCCGGTGCGGGGGTCGATCGTGACGATCGCCGACGCCGGGTCTTCGGGCTCGTTGAGAACTTCGGCGATCGCTTTGCGCGCCAGGCGCTGCATGTTCAGGTTGATCGTCGTGTAGACCCTGAGCCCGCCCTTTTCCACGGTTTTGGCGCCGTAGCGAGCGATCAGCAGCTGACGTACGTATTCGAAGAAGAACTGCTCCTTGCGTTCTGAGTAGAAGTAGCCGCGGTGGGTCTCCAGCGGCGCCTGCTCTGTCACTTGCGCCTGCGCTTCGCTGATGTAGTGCAGTTCGGCCATCTTCGCGAGCACCTCGTTGCGGCGCTGGCGCGCGGCGGCCGGGTCGAGCAGCGGGTTGTACTGCGAGGGCGCCTGCGGGAGGCCGGCGAGCAGCGCGCTCTGCTCGAGATCGAGATGCGAGACGGGCTCGTTGAAGTAGATACGCGCCGCGGCCTGCACGCCGATCATCGTCTGGCCACCGACCGTGCCGTAGGCGATGTCGTTGAGGTAGCTGTTGAGGATCGACTGCTTGCTGTGGCGTTCGTTGTATTCGATCGCGAGCTTGGCCTCGGCGATCTTCTGGCGCAGCGTGCGCTCGTCGCCGCCCAGGTACAGGTTGCGGACCAGCTGCATCGTGATCGTCGAGGCTCCCTGCAGCGCCTGCCCGTTCGCGACGTCCTTGATCGCGGCACGGAAGATCCCGGTGACGTCGATGCCGTTGTCTTTGTAGAAGCGCTGGTCCTCGATCGCGACGGTGGCGTTCTTCAGCGCGCTCGGGATTTCGCTCCAGCCGACGGGTGTGCGCAGTTCGTCGGACTGGATCGCGCCGAGGCGCGCGCCGTCGGCGGCGTAGACCTCCGAGGTGCCGCCGCCGATCGTCGCGTGACGCGATTGCAGGCTCGCGGTGCCGTCGGCGACGTGCGCCACGAACGCCACGGCGGCGATCACGCCGACGGCCAGTGTCGTCGCGATCGCGATCGCGCCCACGATCATCGCGCGCGAGCTTCCACCGCGGCGGTGGCGGCGCTTTCGAGCTTGTCGGGACATCTCGGGGTTTCGAGATTACCGTGCAGGGTGTGATTTGCTGCCACCTGCAAGCGCCGCTGTCCCTAGGCTCGTTGCCAGACCATGAACCCCGACACCGCTGAGCTCGCCGTCGCGCAGGACCCGGGCGAGCTGATCGCTCCGCTCGAGCACGCGACATGGCTTGCGCGGCTGCGCGCCGATCCCGCGCGGATGACCGCCGTGCGCGACACGTGGCGGGCCCTGTGGAGCTCGCGGCTGCTCGTTTGGACAGCCGGCGTCGGGACGGTGCTGGCGTTCGGCTTCGGCCCGGTGCGCAAAGCGTTCAACCCGCCGGGCATCACCAGCGGCTTCGGCTGGCTCGGAAACCTGCTCGCCGCTCCGGCCGCACGCTGGGACGGCGTCTGGTACCTGGTGATCGCGCGTTACGGCTACCGCCCGGATCTCGGCATCACCTCGCGAGACGCGTTCTTCCCGCTGTACCCGCTCGCGCTGCGCAGCGTGTCGTGGCTAGGGCCGCCGCCGATCCTCGCCGGCGTGCTCGTGTCGGTGGTCGCCTTTGGGTTCGCGCTCTACGGCATCCATCGCCTCGCCACGCTCGAGCTGGCGCGCTACGCGCGCCCCACGCTCGACGGCCAGCGGCTCGCCCGCGCCGCGCAGTTGGCGGTGATGCTCACGGCGTTCGCGCCGATGGCGTTCTTCTTCTCGGCGGTGTACTCGGAGTCGCTCTACCTGGCACTGTCGGTCGGCCTCTTCTGGAGCGCGCGCCACGGGCGCTGGGCGTGGGTCGGCGTGCTCGGCGCGCTCGCCGGCGCCACCCGCAGCGCCGGCCTCGTGCTCCTGCTGCCGGCCCTGATCCTGTATCTGTACGGCCCGCGCGAGGACCGTCCGCCGGATTATCCCGGAGGGCTCGGATCACGCGTGCCCGTCCCCCTGAGGATGCGTCCACGCTACAGGCTGCGGCGCGATTTCCTGTGGCTCGGGGTGCTGCCCGTTGGCGTCGTGCTGTACGGCAGCTATCTCGCGCTCGCCGGCGGCGATCCGCTGGCCCCGCTGCACGCCCAGGAAGTCTGGAGCAGGCACTTCGCAGGGCCGTTCGTCGGGGTGTGGGACGGATTGCGCGCGGCATTCGAGGGAGCCCGTCAGCTGCTTTCGGGGCAGCGACAGCACATCTACTTCGCGACCGGCAAAGACAGCCCGTTCGTGATCGCGGGGCACAACCTGATGATGCTGGGGATCCTGGCGGCGGCGATCCCGATCGTGGTGGGGGTCGTGCGACGGCTGCCGCTCGCCTACGGCGCCTACGTGCTCGCGGCGCTCGCGCTGCCGCTGTCCTATCCGGTGACGGAGGAGCCGCTGATGTCGCTGCCGCGCTTCCTGCTGGTGCTGTTTCCGCTCGGCATCTGGCTCGGGGCATGGCTGAGCGAACGCCCGCGCCTGCAACGTCCAACGCTGGCGCTGTCGTGTGTGCTGATGGTGTTCTTCCTCGGCCAGTTCGCAACCTGGCATTGGGTCGCCTAGAAATTGGCCGAGCAGACGCCAATCGACGCGGGCTCGGACAGCTACCGCTCCCCGACCGTGGACTGGCCGCCGTGGATGGCCCCCGCGGCGCTGTTCGGCGGCCTCGCGCTCGCGGCCGTCGGCGGGCTGCTGCTCGACATCCCGGCGGCGCTGCTGTTCGGGGTGAAAGTCACGAGCAGCAAACTCCCGCCCGGGCTGTCGATCGCGGACACAGTCGTGCAGGACATCGGCTTTGTCATCGTCGCCGTGTACCTGGCGTCGCTCGGCGGGCGCACGGTGCGCTCGTGGCAGTTTGGGCTGCGCCGCCCGAGCGTCGGCTGGCGGACGGCGGGCGGCCTGATCCTGGTGCTGCTGGTCGCGTTCATCGTCCTCAGCGTCGCGTGGTCGGAAATCGTGCACCCGGAAAAAGAGAAGACGCTCGAACAGCTAGGTTCCAACGAAGGCGCGGGGCTGTTGATATTGAGCGCGGGCCTGACGTGCGTCGTGGCTCCGATGTGCGAGGAGTTCCTGTTTCGCGGCTTCATCTTCACCTCGCTGCGCAACTGGTGCGGGACGCTCCCAGCGGCGGTCATCACCGGGCTGGTGTTCGGCGGCGTTCACGTCGGCTCGGCGCCGGCGCTCGACCTCGTGCCGCTCGCGGCGCTCGGCTTCGGCCTGTGCCTTTTGTACCGCTACACGGGCTCGCTGTACCCGTGCATGATCGCCCACGCGCTGAACAACTGCGTGGCGTTCGCCGGCCTCGAGGACTGGGGCTGGCAGGCGGTCGTGCTGATCGTCTGCGCGCTCGGCGCAATCGGCGCGATCGTGCTCGCGTTCAAGCGCGTGGGCCTGATCGCACCGGAGCCGGCTCTGCCCGGCGGAGCGCATAGGATCCTGTGAATGCGCCGCCTTCTGCTCGTCGCGCTTGGAGCCCTGGCGTGGGCGGTCGCGCTTCCGGCCGGCGCCCTCGCCGCGACCACGCCCACCGCTCCGTCTGGCGCACCGACCGGCGCGGCTCCGGGTGCGATGAGGCTCTCGCTGCAGGACGTCAGCGGCAATCCGCTGTTCGCCGTGGTGGGCCGGCGGATCGTGGTGCGCGGCAGCGTCACGCCGTACGTGGCCGGGCAGACGATTGTGGTCGGCTTCTTCCTCGAAGGTCGCAAAGTCGCGGCCGACTCGGTGACCGTCCTGTCAGCGGGGGCCACGGGCAAGTTCCGTGTCAGTTTCTCCAGCCATTACGCGGGGCTGTTGCAGGCGCGCGCCGTGCACGGCGCGACGGCGCAGCAGGCGGCTTTCACCGCGCGCTCGGCCGCTGTGCGTCTGGTGCACACGAATCTCGGCCCGGGCGCGCGCAACCAGTCGGTGCGCCTGCTGCAGTCAGAGCTCGACGAGTTGCACTATGCGGTGCCGCTGAGCGGCGCGTTCGACGAAGGCACCGGCCAGGCGCTAGTCGCCTTCCGCAAGATGGTCGGCCTCGAACGGATCGCCTATGCGGGCCCGCAGGTGTTCGCGGCGCTAGCGCGCGGGGAGGGTGGCTTTCACGTGCGCTACCGGCATGACGGCCGCCACGTCGAGGCGAACCTGACAAAACAGGTGCTCGCGGAGATCGAACCCGGCGGGCACGTGCGCAGGATCTACATGATGAGTTCCGGCAAGCCCTCGACGCCGACGGTGGTCGGGCGTTTCCGCGTGTATGAGAAGACGCCGGGTGAAAACAGCGAGGGCATGGTCGACTCCAACTACTTCATCCGCGGCTATGCGATCCACGGCTACGCGGAAGTCCCGACGTATGCGGCGAGCCACGGCTGCCTGCGCGTCCCGATCCCCGACGCCCCATCGATCTATGCATGGATCCAGGAAGGCACGCCGGTCGACGTGTACAACGAGGAAGGCGGCGGCAGCACCAACGTCAACGCCCACGCGGGGCCGTAGTCCCACGCGTCGCGCCGCGCTCGTGGTCCACGAGGCTACAGCCTGATTCGCACCACGCGCGCGAGGAAGCCGACGCCGACGCCGTAGACGAGCAGCGCGAGGAACAGCTTCACACCGCGGGTGAGCCATTCGCTGCTCGAACTCGAGACGGCGCCTGCGAACGGTGAGGTGAAGTCTTCGGAGGCTTCGTCGATCGTCTTGTGCAGGCTGCTCTCGTGGGTCTTGGCGGCGGCGCTCGTTGCGGCGCTGCTCGCGGACGCCGTGGCCGGACCGGTGGTGAGCTCTGCGATCTGGTGCTTGGACGCGGTTTTGGTCTGGTTGAGCGCGAAGATCGCGAACGACGCGATCACGATCGCGCAGACGACAAGCGAGGCAAGTCGAAGCAAGCGCACGATCGAAGAGACCACGCCGCTAGATTACGTGCCTGCGTGGATGCCCTGAGCGGATATACGAGCGAGGTGGCCGCTGCGCGTGCACAGTTGGTGGCGGAGTTGCGCGAGCACGCGCTGGTGATCGGCGCGGTGACGCTGACGAGTGGCGCCCGCGCGGAGTACTACGTCGATGCCAAGCGCGCGATCCTGCGGCCAGAGGGCTTCGCGGCGCTGGGCGTGCTGCTTGCGGCCCAGGTCGCAGAGTGGGGCGCCACCGCGGTGGGCGGCATGACGATGGGCGCGGACCCGGTGGCGTGCGCGGCGCTCGCCGGTGGCGCGCGTGTGAAGGGGTTCTTCGTCCGCAAGGACGCGAAGGCGCACGGACTGCAGCGCCGCATCGAGGGGCCGACACTGGATGGCTCGGATCGCTGCGTGGTGGTCGAGGACGTGGTCACCACAGGCGGCTCGACGCTCGCGGCGATCGCCGCGCTGCAGGAGGCAGGCCTCGAGATCTGCGGCGTGGTCAGCGTGCTCGACCGGCTCGCAGGCGGTGGTGCGGCGATCGAGCAGGCGGCCGGCGCGCCGTACGTCCCGCTCACCACGATCGACGACATCTACCCGGAGCGGCTCGACCGCGTGGGCGGCTGACGCGCGTGGCGGCCGACGAGCGCGAGCAGCCCGGCGCGACCGCGACGGTGATCCGCGCCGCGGAGCCTGGAGACGTGGCGCTGCTGCTCGGGCTGTTTCACGAGCTCGCCGAGTACGAGCACCTCGAGCACGAGCTGGTGGCGACAGAGGAGCGGCTGCGCGAGGCGCTGTTCGGCGAGAGCCCGGCCGCGGAGGCACTGATCGCAGAACGCGGCTCGGAGGTCGCGGGCTACGCGCTGTTCTTTCCGACCTTCTCGAGCTTCGTGGCGACCCAGGGCGTGTGGCTCGAGGACCTGTTCGTGCGCCCGGCATACCGTGGCGCGGGCGTCGGCCGCGCGCTCCTGGCGGCCGTGGCAACGCGCGCGCGCGTGCGAGGCGGGCGCCTGGAATGGGCGGCCCTCGACTGGAACGAGCTCGCGCTCGGCTTCTACCGGCGCATCGGCGCGTCGACGATGAGCGAATGGATCACGCACAGGTTGGTGGGGGAGGAGCTCGAGCGTTTCGTCGAGGAGTCCAGCTAGGGCTGGGCTCATCGGCGAGCGACGGTAGCCTTCGTCGAACCCGTCGCGCGCGCGCCGGGCAGCGCCCTCGTAGTCCAATGGATAAGACGACCGCCTCCTAAGCGGTAGATCCAGGTTCGACTCCTGGCGGGGGCACTTCGAGAAAAGGCCTGCTATCAGGTGACTTTTGAGCAGGGCAGACGGGCGCCCTACACCAGCGCAAACGCCTGTCTGGCGAGCTTGCTGCCCATTGCTGCCCAAACCAGACCGCCTGGGTGGGCTCAGGACGGCACTCTTTGGGGCAGGAGGTCACCGCTTCGATCCCGGTTGACTCCGTGAAGGAGTCGCTACGGAGCGGTGGTAATTGGGCTCTCACATGGCAAATGCCAACTTTGAGCGAAAGGTCTTGTCAAACGCCTATGGTTAGGTGTACGGTAGTCCACGATGGCCGTGACCGCGACATCGAACGGGAGTCAGTCCGTCACAGCGGCGGCGCTGGTCTCGCGGCTGGCTGCGCGGACGCGCGCCGATCCAGTAGTGCGCGATGTGCTCGGCTCGAGGTTGATGCGAGTGGGCGACGCGCGGGTATTCCCGTCCGGAGTCGACGCAATGGCTTGCACGCTGGCTCGCTCTCTGCTCGACGAGAAGGTCGGGGCGATCGCGCTCGCCTTTCCGCGCGGGCTCGGCCCGCATCCCGCGCTGCTCGGTCTATACCTCGCGTTCTGGCGCCACGCTGCGCCCGGGCGCTTGTGCGGCTCGGTGAGCGTCGCGACACGGCAAGGCGATCTCGTCAGGAAGCTCAAGGATGTTCGACTGGATGGCCAGAAATTTCAGGAGCTGAAGATCGGGCGACTCGTGCGCGAGGTTGTGCCGAACAGCGCGGGCACCGATATTTTCGGAACCCCCACGCCGCCGCGCAAGCGCGCGGCGTTCCGGCCCCTCGCCGGTGGGCGGCGTGAGCTGCTGTCCCAGCGCCACGGCTACCTCCTGTTCCATCCGCCGATGGCGTTGCCGCCGATGCCGAACAACGTCGTCTGGGCGATGGTCGTAGACACGATTGGTGCGGGCCGGCCCTGGCACGGGAAGTCCGACATCGACTATCCCGATACCTGGACCCAGACGTGGGAGGACAACTATGCTGCTGGGCGCCAGCAGGTATGGCTCGGCGAGACGGGCGATCGCGACTTTGAGGTCTTCTGCGCTGATCGCGAGGTCCCCGTCGTATGGTTCGACTGGCCGCTCATCAGCGCCTGCGCGTCAACCGAGTACGGCTGTGGTGCTGGACCGCTTGTCTCCAGCGGCATGTGCCGGCGCTCCTCTGCGAATCGGCAGTCGCTGGTCTACCACGTCGTCGAGGATGTCGACCGTGACCAGCTTGTCGGCGAGCTGTATGAGATGCTGCGAAAGATCCGTCGGTGCGGACGGGATGATCGCGGGCCGGCGGCGATCAAAGTCGCGTATGAGGTGTGCTCGCGGGTGTCTCGGATGGCGGCGCCGGCGAGCTATTACGAGGCGGAGTACGGACGCCGCCCAGGGGCACGAACGCTTGAGCAGTTGCTTGGCGAGTTGCACGCGACCCAGCGCAGTGCGTTCATCGGCCGCCACTGGAAGGAGGCCTTCGATCGTTATTGGACGCTCGTCGTCTCGTTGTGCCGACGCCTCTCGGAGCTCGCTGCGGGCGAGCGTTGCGCGAAGTACGAGGCGCTGTTCGAGCGCGTCGCGCTCGCAGAGCGGCACGGCGAGCGCGTGCGAGTGCTCTGCCAGAGCGAGACCGAGCGGCTCGCGTTGCGCGCGGCGCTCGCCGAGCTGGGCGTCGATGTTCCCGTCGCCTCGTTCTCCCGCCGGCTGCACCACGGTGACGGCCGCGAGCACGAGCTGACGCTACTGGTCGGGGCGCCGCCGCCGTGGCAGGGCCACATCCTGCTCACGGGGGAGGCGGGTCAGCTGGAGGTGCTCTGCTATCGCCACGAGGTTGACCGTCTGCGAGCGATCGCCCGATCGCTCGCAGACCCTGCCATGATCGCCGCGGCCAACAGCGCCTCGCTCGATGCACTCGGCGTCTCTTCGCGCAATGGGCGCATAGGTGCGTATTCAGCTGAGCCCGAGGCTGCCCCAGTGGCGCTCACGCACGGGATGACCTTCACGCGCTCGGGCGTGAAGGGCGATTGTGAGCCTGTTTCCCCTGAGGTGACCCCGCTGGATACCGGGCTTTGGCAGGAGCTCATCATGCTCTGGGGGACGGACCTGGCGGACGAGGCCTCGGACAGCGACGGGGACGACTACCCCGCTGCTGTAACCGCCTACTGCGGTTACGCGCGCGAGGTGACCTTCACCGATGGCTCGCGCGTCCTGTTCCGTGACGATGGCGAGGTTGATGTGCTCGGCGTCGACGATGAGGGGGAGGAGGACATCGTCGCCCGCCCACCGGGTGAGCTCGCACGGGGCGATCGCATCGCGTTCTTGCCCGGCGCGGGTCGCCGTTCGCTCCTGGACACCCTGATGGCGGCGCACGACGAGCGGCTGGCCGCCGAGCAACGCATGCTCGAGCCGCTGTACCGACGCGCGCTGGACCTCGCCGTCGCAGAGCATGGTGTAGAGGGCCTCGCCGCCATCGTGGGGCGTCAGAGGTTCTCGGTGTGGGATTGGCTTGCGGACCGCGCGAAGCCCGGGACCAAGACGGCATTCGAGGCGCTCCTGCGCGCGTCCGGCGACGACGACGCTTGGCGCGCGCGCGCCCCGATCTGGGAGTACCTCTCCCGCAAGCGGGGAGTACACCGCTACATCGGTCGGCTGATGCGCAAGGCGATCGCTGAGGGTCTGCGCGACGACGGCGCACGACCAGCTCTGGCACGCCTCGGCGAGGTCGTACGCCGTAACGACCTCGAGGATCTCTTCGACCAGGTGGAAGAGCTTGAAGTGCTCCGTGTCAGTCCATCAGAACAGTTGCCGTTGCGCCACTGTGGGCGCTACCTCGACCTTGACGATCCCACGATGGCCGCGTTCCTACGAGAGAGAGGAATCACATGAGCACAACCACCACCGCACCCGCGGCTGTCATCTCGTACACGCCGGAGGAGGAGCTGCATCTCGTCGAGTTCCTGGCCGAGCGGCTACGCACACGTTTTGCCGGCGATGGGGCCGAGCACGCCCGCATCGACAAGCGCTACCCCTCCAGGGTGCTGCAGCTGGGGATACTGCCGGCGCTACCCGAACCTGACGCTACCGAGCCGATCACGCCCGCGGAGCTGGCCAAGAAGCTCAACCGGGCACCATCGACGATCGGCCTTGACTTCCTCATGGCCCGCAAGGATGGACGCTGCGCGATCAAGCTTTCGGCCGACTTCGCGGTCTACGTTCAGCGCTACCCCAGCCGTGACGAGCAGGAGGAGTTCTACCGCGGTGAGGATTACCGCTCTGGCGAGGAGGATGAGCGCGACGCCGAGGCTGATGACTCGAATATGCGCCTGCGGCCGGTCTTTGAGCGCTTTGACGTCCCGGTACGCGACCGCGACGTGGAGCCCGACGGGGACCGCGGAGAGGCGACGCTCAAACTCGCCCTCGAGCTCAGCGCCGCACTCGGCCACGCGCTTGTCGACCAGGCGACTGTGTACCCGTTCGCGGCGCGACGCTCCCAGACGCTGCCGGTCTCGGCACTCGACGGCGACCAGGCGGGCTTCGAGGCGGCTATCCGCGAGGCAGAGGGAGACGCGCGGAGTCGCCCTCTGGAGCCCCATGACGTCAAGCTCCACGTCTCCTGGCGTGCCGAAGGCGAGGATCTCCTACGCGTTCAGGTCACCTTGCGCAACGACACGCTCGTGAAGCTCCGCTCTAAACGCAAACGCAAGCCCGAGGTCGATCAGGGCGATAAGAGCAAAAAGCGGCCGCCGCGGGAACTAACGCGCGACATGGAGCTGTTCAACTGCCGGGTGCGCGTCCTGCCCGCGGCCGGGAGCTTCGAAAAGACGGTGTACACGCGCAAGCCGAAGGACTTTCGCTACGGCGAGTTCGGCTCTGTGTGGGCAACCGGGCGCAACTGCGTAGCCAGGCGCGCAG
The DNA here is from genome assembly GCA_963737025.1 of uncultured Solirubrobacteraceae bacterium. GTDB lineage: Bacteria > Actinomycetota > Thermoleophilia > Solirubrobacterales > Solirubrobacteraceae > Palsa-744. The sequence goes on along the minus strand of CAVTRA010000001.1, from coordinate 297,532 downwards.
AACCGCAGGAGGACCCGGCCGAGCCACTGATCACCGACACCTGGCCCCGGTGGGTACAGCCGCGCCTTGCCCACAGGCAAGATGCGGGGACCGAGGTCACGTTCGCCGAGCTCGCGAACGAGGCGAGCTGCGTCGCGGCACTCACGCGAGTGCTCGGCGCGATGAAGGTCTTCGAGGGTCGCTGGAAGCAAGCGATCGACGCGATGCCGATAGGCAACGAGCTGCAGCGCGAGCAGAAGCAGGATTGCACCGACGGTCTCGCCGACTTCCAAGGCGAGATGGCGGTATTCGACCGTGGCATCGCGTGTATCACGACAGATCCGCTGCTGGCCAAGGCGTTCCGTGCGGCCAACCACTGCTTCGACACGGTCGGCGCCAAGCGCGACCCCCAAGTCCGCTCCTGGCGCCTATTTCAGGTCGTCTACATCGTCATTCAGCTCCAGGCGCTGCGCGCCCGCGAGGCCGACAGCGACGAGCTGAGCGCCGAGATGGACACCGTGGACGTGCTGTGGTTCCCGACCGGCGGCGGCAAGAGCGAGGCGTATTTCGGGCTGATCCTGACCGCGATGTTCTATGACCGCTGGCGCGGCAAGCGACGCGGCGTCACCGCCATGCTCCGCTTTCCGCTGCGGATGCTCTCGGTCCAGCAGCTCCAGCGGATCCTGATCATCGTGCGGGCCGCCGAGGACCACCGGCGAGAGCTGCTGAGCGGCGAGCCGCTGGACGGGGACGCGTTCGCCCTCGGCTACTGGGTCGGCGCCCGGAACACCCCGAACAGCCTCGCCTCGACCTTCCAAGGAAACCCCTCCGAGCACATCGACTGGTGGGTCACGCTCGCCAAGGACAATCCGGACGAGCTCGACCGCCGACGGATCATCACCGTGTGCCCCGACCTGGACTGCCGTGGCCGCGTCGCGCTTGTCCCCGATAAGCACGCCGTGCGGCTGCGCCACGTCTGCACAAAGTGCGAGCAGGACGTTCCGGTGTTCGTCACCGACGATGAGGTTTACCGCTATCTACCCGCCGTGCTCGTGTGCACCGTCGACAAGATCGCTCACGTCGCCCGCGCCGAGCAGTTCGTCAACGTGCTCGCCGGCCCCGCCTTCGAGTGCCCGGACCACGGCTACTTCACGTGGCACACCCCCGGCGCAGAGCGCGACCGGTTCAACAAACCCAAGGTCAGCGATCGCTGCCTCGCCGGCGGCCTGTGTAAGCGCCCGGCAACGGACTACAAGCTAGTCGGAGCCACGAAGGATCCTTGCCCGGCCGTCCAAGTACAGGACGAGCTGCACCTCCTGGAGGAGGAGCTGGGCACGTTCGCCGCGCACTATGAGACCCTCGTGGCGAGCCTCCAGCGAGAGCTCGGCGACGGGAAGCCCTCCAAGCTGCTGGCCGCGACCGCGACGATCGAGTCCTTCGAAGGCCAGGTCCACCAGCTCTACGCTCGCCACGCTCGCGTATTTCCCTCGCCCGGCTGGACGCTGTGGGAGTCCTTCTACCAGCGAACCGACCGCGAAGTGCCGCGCCGCGTCTACGTAGGTGCTCTTCCGCAGCGTCCCGACGTTACCGAGTTCGGCGCCCTGGCTCAGGGATACATACACGACGAGATCTCGCGCATGCAGCACGACCTCCCCGGTGCGCTGACAGCGCTCGGCTGGGAGGCCGTCCATGACGCAGACTGGCTCGACGGTCTGCTCCTGCATTACGAGCTGACGCTCGGATACGTCAACCGCAAGGAGCACGGCGACCGCATCAGCTATGTGCTTCGCCGCCTACACGCCGCGGGCGAGCTACCGGACGAGCTGCGCGTGGAGGTGTTGCAGGGTGGGAGCGCTGGCGGCGGAACAACGCTCGCCGAGCTCGCGGACGTGATCGACGAGATCTCCTCGCAGTACAAGCCGCTGGTGAGCAGCAACCCCGGTGACAGGCTACGAGCGCTGGTGGCGACGAGCATCATCTCCCACGGCGTTGACCTCGACGCGCTCAACGTGATGATCGTCAACGGCATGACGCCGACGGTCGCGATGTACGTACAGTCCTCCTCGCGCTCGGGCCGCACGCACGTTGGCCTGGTGCTGACCAGCTTCGACCGGCGCTCCATCCGCCAGCGGGCGTTCTTCACCAACTTCCTCACCGTTCACCCGTTCCTGGACCGCATGATCGCTCCGGTACCGGTGAACCGGTTCGCCCGGTTTGCCCCGGCGGCGACTATGCCCGGGATCATGTGCGCCCTGCTGATCCAGGTGTTCGGGCGCCGTCGACTCAAGCTCGACCCCACCAAGCCGACGATGTCGCTGCACATCGGCACCGAGCTACGACGATGGCTTCGCGGCACAGAGGACCCGCAGGACAAGCCCGCCGCGCTGTGGGCGCTGGTCCAGCAAGCGTTGGGCGCGGAGGTGCGTCTGCACACGCTGCGCGACGGCGCTTGGCACCAGGAGCCGGTGTTTCCCACATCGGTGCGCCAGTGGCTTGAGCAGGAGGCAAAGGACGAGTTCGACAAGCAATGGACAAACCTGCAGGACCCCGGCCGCCAAGGCTCGACCCCGCGGCTGTTCCGCCCACCGCCGCTCACGTCGTTTCGCAACGTCGACGAGCCGATCTCATTCGAGGCGATTGCCAAAGTCCGCGACATCCAAGCCGACCTGCTCGCGTAGGAGGAGATAGCAATGGCGAATTCCATGACCCGCTCAAAGAGCCAGGTACTGCGCAACTACCTTCCCGGGCAGACCTTCCAGCACCAGGACGAGCACATCGTCAGGAGCATTAGCGTCGACGCCGACCGCGCATACGCCACCAACCGCGACCTGCTGTTCGAGAACCTCAAGCGCAAGCTCGCGCGCTGGGGTGGCCCCCAGGCCGGGCCCGGCGGCGTCAACCGAGCGCCCGGATACCTCGACCCCGACCGCTACAACGACGACTACCTGCTGCTGGATCCCAAAGAGGTCTACTACAAGCCCTGGCCGCTAATCCTCCGTTGCACCAACAAGGCCTGCGAGCGCGTCGCGGTCTTCAAGAACGAGGACGACTGGGGCAAGACCAAGCAGCCGGCTATTTGCCACGAGTGCGGGCGCAAGCGCGAGCAGATGCCCTACCTTCAGGTCCACGTATGCGGACGCGATAACACGCTCAACGTTCCATCGTGTGACCGCGGGCACGACCGCCAACACCTCTACCTCAAGGATGAGGGCTCCTTCGAAACGTCAACCTGGCGCTGTCGGGGCGCAGGCTGCGGCGGTCGCGTCATCGAGAACATGCGCGCCTGGCCGTGCACCTGCGGACAGGGAGGCGGGTTCGTCCATCGCACAGTCCGTCAGGACGACCGCTTCATCACGCACCTGTTTCCGTTCGTGAACTTCGACCAGGCGACACTGCGGACGCTGTCAAAGACGCCCGGCGCTGACCGGGTCGTGGTCGGCTATTACCTAGGTCTGTTCGACGACTACGAGCAGGCGCTCATCGACGTCGGCAACGAGCCCGACGCCCACCTCGCGCAGCTGTTTCGCACGCAGATGGAGCCGATGATGCGCGAGAAGGTCAAGGCGGGGGAGATGACCGAGGCCGACATCCTCGCTGCCCGCAAGCGCATGGTCCCTGGTACCTCCGAGGCGATGGACGGCCTCGCCGCGCTGGTACCCGACGATGTCGTCGCCGTCGTCGGCCTCGACCAGCGTGCGCGCGAGCGCACGCTCATCGTCGCCGCTGCCGACGGCTACACCGCTCCAGCGCTAAAGACCCACCGACTTGCGGACTTCGAACGCGAGGCACAGGACATGGGCCGACGCTCCTCCCAGCGCCTGCTGGCTGCGACACGCACCAAAGTCATGCAACTCGGATTCTCTGATGTGCTCGTCGTCGAGAACTTCCCCGTCTCGCTGGTGGCCTACGGATTCTCCCGGCTCGGACGCTCACCCGAGTCGGTGCTGCTGAGCCCGTTCTATGCCAAACGCGGGCGCAGCGACGAGACCGACAAGCTCGCCATCTACACCGCCAGCACGAACACCGAGGCCGTGTTCTTCGAGCTCGATGCGGTGCGGGTGCTGGACTGGCTCGACACCAATGCGGTGCTAAGCAAGCCGGCCCTTCCTCAGGATTTCAAGCGGGCCCGCATCGCCGCGAAGGCGGCGATCCTCGTCGCCTGCCACCGCGACCCGGCGGTCGCGGAGTGGGTGGAACTCCTCCAGCACACGCTCGCCCACGCGCTGATTCGCAATCTCGGCGAGCGTTCGGGCTTTGCCGAGAACACGATGGCGGAGTACCTGCCGGTGACCGACGAGCACGACGGCAGCCCGCATCCCAACGGATTTCTGACGTTCGGGCTGTTCGCCGACACTCACCAGGAGTACACGCTTGGAGCACTCGTGTCCTTGGTCGAGCACAAGCTCAGCGAGTGGCTGGATGCGACGCTCAACGAGGCCGCCCGCTGCGACTGGGACCCACAGTGCGGCCATGACGAGGGCGCCTGCATGGGGTGTCTGCACCTCTCCTTCGGCTGCGACCACTTCAATGAGCGCCTGGACCGTGCGGTGCTGTTCGGCTCGCCAGCCGGACACGTCCGCGAGGTGCAGCGGGGGTTCTGGCAATGAGCGACGTCGACTTGCAGCTGGCATCGGCGCCCGACCCTGCGACGGCACAGACAATGGTGCAGGTCGCCTACGCGACACTCGATCTGTTCGGCACCGAGGCGGACCTGCTGGCGTGGTCACGCGCGCTGCGCGCAGACCAGCCCACATCGGCGCTGATCCCCGCCTGGTTTGACGCCGGCCTCGCCGCCGTGTTGGCGGAGTTCCTGCGCTCCGCCGGGGTGATCACGCTCGCAGGCGTCGTGGACAGGGTGCGGCTGTTCCAGCTGCAACAGACGGTCGAGCTGCTTCCGCACGTACGCGCGGAGGAGCAGGCGCGAATCCCCGCCGCGCGTCCTCAAATCGTGTTCACCGTGCCCTCCGGGATTACACTGCCGACCGACGATGCGCACCTGCAGCGCTCGCTGTTCGTCCGGGTATCCGAAGCACTCCTGTCCGCAACCGAGAGGGTCCTTCTAGCGTCGCCGTTCTGGTCGGATGCCGGCACCGAGAAGCTCCACGACTCGCTGGAGCGCGCCACCACGCTCGGACTGCCGGTCACGCTAGCCGGCGCAAAGTCCGACTCGAGCTTCGCATACGACCACCGCGCAGCGATGCTGCGTTTCGCTCGCCGCCTCAGCGCCGCGGGAGCCGCGGTCACAGCGCTCGAGTTCGTCGCACCCGATAGCCGGCCCGACGCTCTTTTTCACGCCAAGCTCGTCTGCGGTCGCACCGGCTATCTGGGCTCGGGCAACCTCACCAACGCCGCGCTCGGCGAGCACGTCGAGGCCGGCGTGCCGCTAGCCGAGGTTGACGTCGAGCGGGTGTGGTGGCTGATCGATGTCTTGCGTCGCGCGCGACTGCTGCGGGATCTCGCCGTATAGACGTCGCGATGGACGAGCTCCCGTTCACCGCACTGCTGCTTGGTCGCATACTCGCTCGAGCGCGCGAGACGCTCAATCGTTCACCCGAGCAGGTCGGCGCGGTAGTCGGTGTATCGGGACGGACGATCCGGCGCCTAGAGGAAGGCGAGGGGGGACGTCCCCGGCGCGTCACCCTCGACTCGCTCGCTGGCTTCTACGGTCTGAACGCTGAATTTCTCGTCAACCTCACCGACTGGTACGAGCTGACTAGCGACGAGGCTCGACAGCCGCTTCTCGAATGGAGTCGCGACGCAGTCGGTGAAGCGTTGGTAGAGCAGCTCGACGATGACCTCGAGGAGCTTGCTATGCGAGCCGCGCGCGCAGGGAGCACCCAGAACCAGGTCTCCCTACCCTTCGGCATCGGACGTTCGCATCTCGGGGCCTTTCTGCAGCACGGTGCAGCTAGCGCCGAGCGCGACGAGGCGCTGACGCTCCTCGCCGACTACATCGCACTCGACCTCCCGCGGCGGCGACTCGTGCGCGGTGTCGTGTCTGACCTCCGCCGCGCTCAGCGCGCCGAGCGCGAGGAGGCCTCGGGGGCCAGGGACCCCGACTAACCCCCCTGGGAAGGTCGCTCCCGCCGGTAGGCCGAGCGCACGCGCTGAATCGCCACGAGGCGCGCCTTGTCTTGGCTGCGCGGCTCAAACGATGTCAACTCACCCAGGACTTTGTGCGCCACGGCGCGGGCCCGGGACCGGCGAGATGCGTCGCGGGCGGAACTCACCACACAGGGTCTGAAAACGCTCTCCGAACCCCTCAAGGGAATCCGCTCCGCCGAGCGCGAGACAGCGGCCAGCTGCGAGGAGCTCAGCTGCTTGAGGGTCCGTGCTCGATGACGCGATCGTCGGCTGCAAAGTCCGTTCCCCGATCCCACACTCGATCACGAGGTCCTTCGTGAACCCGAGACGGCCGCGCTTGGAATGGTCGGCGTCGTTCTCGGCGGCGCTGACGGCCAGGCCCCGTACGTGGAGGTTGGCGCTTCGCAGCGCACGAGCGAGCGCCCACCAGGCACGAAGGTCCTTGTTGTGAAAGGTGAGGAGTATCCGGCCGTCATCCTTCAATGTGCGGCGACACTCTCGGAATATCGCCGTCAGCAACTTTCGGTAGCACGCGACGTCGGTGCCGCGCACGCTGTTGACGACCACTTCGGAGCGTAGATCGACCTCCACGCTCGACGGAAGCAAACCCAGGGCGCGTGACCACGCCAGGAAAATCGCCGCGAGCTCTCCATACTGGACGTCGTCGAAGTATGGGGGGTCGGTGAGCACCAGATCGACGGTGGCATCACTCAAGCGCTGCCGCTCGCTGGAGCCAACACTTACAGTTATGCCCTCGCTGAGCCGGGTTCGGCGGTGCCGCGGCGGAAGCCAACGGGGAGCTACACTACTCGACACCTCCTGGGCGACCCACTCGGCTGCCTTCGCAGATGCCTTTAGTCGTCGAGGCAACGTGCCACGGCCACGATCCGCGAGCAGGTTGGTCTCCGCGGACAGGCCGACGAGTGCGAAGCGGTGGTTGGCTAGCGCCTCGAAGGCCTTCGGATAGAACCGGTCCCACCGACTCACGTATCCGGCCATCTCGCACGCCCCGACAATCGCGAGCCGCAACCGGTTACGGTGAGCGGCCGGAAGATCCATATCCGTTAGGGCTTGAGACGCCGCCATCATCACCGTCAGTTGACGCGGCGGGTATAGGTCACACCATCTGTAAAGGCCGGCGCGATGCAACACCTGGCTCTCAAGGCCGACGGGTATCGGCTCAACTAGTGCCGCAGGCATGGTCGGCTCGTCCACCACGGTGGAAGCTCGATCGGCCTCCGTTGGTCGAGCGAAATGCGTAATAGTCCGACCTTCATGCCGACAGTGGCGCTGGACAAGAACGGGCTCGTAAGCGGGTGTGTCGGCGAAGGCCGCGAACTCGTGGGCGCATCGGGGGTTCACACAACGTGCCATCCGCTTGGGCAACAGTGGAGTGGCCGCAGTTGAGAGTGAACAACCACATCCGTCGCAGCGCCGACTACGGCCACGCAAGTGTGCGTGTGTGACATGCCCGCACGCCCGGCAGCCCCACCATCCGTACGGATCGTCGACAGCACGACTCGCTCGAGTGACGAGAGAGTATGGGAAGAGGAACACCGCGTACGAGCATCGCGGACAAGCAGTCTTCCGAACCCAGAAGGTCGTGAGCATCTCGGAATCCTGGCCATGCTTCTCACATTGCACGGCATAAAGTTGTCGCCGCAGTGGTGCAAGCTCCTCCAGGAGGGCGTCGGCGGCTGCCGAGAACTCGGCGTGATCCACGCAATCCAATGCCGTCGCGATCCCGGTGACCGCCCACGGGTGCAGATCCTGGGCGTATACCGGTAGGCCCCGACGAGCAGCCTCAATCGCGACGGTCCCGCCCCCGCTGAACGGGTCCGAAACAGCAACACTGGCGCCGCCTCCGGCATCGACGGCAGCATCCAGGAGGGAGCCAATCAACGCATGAGACCGCCGTGCCCACCACCGGAAAAGCGAGATCGGTGGGGTATAGATCTCCCGGTTGTGCTGTTGCGCTCGCACGCGTCGCTCGAGCTGCTGCCAGTCAATGCCAGTGAGGAGCGAGTCGCCCGGAGCGCGGGTATGTGGAGTTCGGGCCAAGGTGGGCAGTGGGTTCGGAAGTCGGCCGCCCATCCTACTGTTCGCCCCCGAGAGCAAAGTTGCGCGTTGGGCAGATTTCGACCTGGCCCCAGCAACGGTCGCTCTCCAGCCGCGACGCCCTTGCTGCGTCATGCGGAGAGATACACGGTCTCCGAATGCCACTCAAGCAGCTCTGGTGCGGGCTTGGCGCGTGCATCGACAGGAGCACGAAGGTGCTCACCGGCGAACGCGTAGTAGGTTTCTCCGTTCGCGAACTCAGTGCGTAGCCGCGGGCTGACGAGGAATCGGCCATCCGGGCGAACTGACACGTATCCGAGATCGAACAAGCGGTGGACGTCGCGGCGAAGCGGAAGCCCATTCTGGAGCTCATGCCTGCCTCCAGCTGACCACGGTCGGATGTGTCCTGCCTCAAGCGCTGGTAGTGAATGCTCGCCGGTTAGAGCACAGGCGCCTCCATAGGCGTCCATAACCGCCAGGCGAAATGAGCCCTGGCCCAGACGGGGATGGATGACATACGGCTCACCGCGGCGGTCGCGCCTGACCAACTCATGAACCCACGAGCCAGCGTCGCCACGGGTGAGTGCCCGCTCGAGGCACGCCCCCATCAGTTGGCGCCCCTCGGGCGATCCAAGATCTATGAGCGACCCCGATACGTTCTGGGGACGGAAGCTGTCCGGGACCTCGACCCATTCAGCAGCGTCAAAGAACACACACTCGGCGACGGCTATGCAACCGATCTCGTCCGAGATGCCGACGGGCCGTCGCGCGAGCCGGGCGAGTCGTACCAAAAGCGCGTCTTCGTTCTCGACCCCGTTGGCCTGACCAAAGACCTCCCAGGCTCGCCACACGGGAAGGGTTGCGTTGCGCGCGAATAGTCCAAAGCCTCCAATCCGGTTGGTGGGTGCCTTCAGGCGGAAGAAGAACGGCTCTCCCGGCTTCAGCGCCAAGAACCGCCGCCCACCACCCGGTCGCCAGAAGTCAACCTCGCGCAGATCCGGCCGCGCCTTGAGGAACTGCCACCAAGCGTGATCAGTATGCCCGATGTAGCCGTTCACTCAACCCGACAATCATGAGATGCAAGCTCGGCTGTGAGCCAAGGAACACGCGAGCCTCCTGCGCAGTCGGCAAAGATGTTGACGCGGAAGTCGCGCCGAGCGTGGCTGACGAGCCCTCGGCTCGCCAGGAGCCACGCGGCAGGCTGCTTTATTGATCCGGGCACACATTGCTTAGCCGGTCAGGTTTGCAAAGGGACGAGCGCCTGCATGAAGCTCGGCGAAGCGGGCGAGCAGCCGGACCTCGTACTCCCGCGCGAGCTCGCTCCACGAGATCGCGTGCCAAGCCACAAGTAGCTCGTCGGAATCGTCGAGCTGCCAGATGTACCGCCCGCCCCAATGGCCCACTGGTTCACCGGCGCCGAAGTGCGCGAACTGCGCCAGGCGACGGTTAGCGATGTCCGCCTTGCCGATGTAAACGACATGGGATCTCGGCACCCACTTCGCCCGCAGCACCTCTGGAGCCACGGTGGGGTCTTTGCCCTTGAAGCGTCCACCGGGGTTCGCGTCGAGGAACGCTGGCTCCTCCGAAGATGGACGGAAGGCCACGTACGCGGCTGGTCCCGCCGGAACGTCTCGAAGCTGCCTCGAGCGCAGTTCATCCCAGGTACGCCAGCCAGCAAACCCCGACGCCTGGAGATCACGTCTTCGAAAGGAGCTAGGAATCGCGGGCGTAGTCACTATGACCGTGACCCTAGCCGGGGGAGCGTTTTCGCGCCAGCTTTGCCCGGATTGCTGGAATTCGCGGCGCGCATGGTATAGCGTCGAGCGATCGGCGAAAAGTTGGCCCCGGCGCGGCTGGAACCGCCCGGGGCCGTGGCACGGAAAGGACGGACCTTCCCATGCAGGATCAGCCTAATGCGATGGACGTAGGCCGGGCGGATGACGAGCTCGAGCACGAAGTGCTCGCGCTGCTGCTCGAGTCGAGGCTGCCGGGCCCGTGGTCGGTGTGGGTGCTGGGGCTGCAGATTGGCAGCGAGGTGGCGGCGGTTGACGCCGTGGTGAGGTTGCATGCGGTAGGGCTGGTGCATCTCTGCCATGAGTTCGTGTGGGCGACCCGCCCCGCCGATCTCTCGTACCGGCTCATGGGCACAGCGTAGATGTAGAGCTGGCAGTACGTACAGACAAATAGTGCCCCCGCGCCGCTGACACGGCCGGGGGCGTGGCACCGAGAGGTACTAGCTCCCGGCGCGTGGGCAGCGTATCCCGGCTGGGGTTCGCTGGCTGTGTTCGCCGTCGGCTGTCTCCCGGTTGCCTCCCAATCGAATGGAGGAACCAATGGGCACACTCGAGATCACGGAAGTACTGACGCTGGCCGCGGTGGACAGGGCCGTCCGCCATGACCGGATGGGCACACCGAGGGGGGTACCGGTTTGGGTGCTCTACGAACACCTGGGGATAACCAGCCGGTCTCGTGCCGGCCGGTGCCTGCGTGCACAGCTCGCGACGCTGGACGGCTTGTCGCTGACGCGCGGCAAGCGTCACGGCGTTGAGACATGGGAACTGACGCGTGCCGGGAAGCGCCGTCTCTCGCGGCGGCGCGCGAAAGGCGAGTTGCCGGAGCTGCCTGAATCACCACAGCATCGGGCGTGGCGCGACGCGCGTGCGCTGGCGGAGCAGCGGCTCGAGGGGTTCTGGACGGCGCTGTTGGACGACGTGGAGCGCACGCACGATCTGCTCCGCTGTCCGTGCGTGCCCGGACGCCCGGACTCGGACGTGTGGTTCGAGTTGGCGGAGCGGCTGCACCAGGAGTGCAGGCGCCTCGCGTCGGCGACGTACTGCCTGTCTGAGTGGCGCGAGCCCGACGACGCCCGAGCCGACGCCGACCATTACACGGACCCCGGCGATGGGGCGTTGGATCCGAGGGAGCGCGCCAGGCGTCGTGCTCGCAGAGCGGGGCGGCGCAACACGCGGCTGTGGGACTCGGACCCTGACCTGGTGTATCTCGGGCGAGCGATCCGTGTAGAGCGCCAGCGCCTCGGCCTGAGCGAAGCCGAGTTCGCGAAGAAGGTCGGTGTCGGGAAGCGTCTCATCGTCCGGCTGGAGGAGGGCGCAGCACAGCCCCATTTCGAGCTGCTGATGGCACTCGCTCACGCGCTGAGCATCAAGCCGTCGGCGCTAATCGGTCGGACACGTGAAGCCAAGGACGGGCTCTTGTGAGGCGGCACCGATCGCCGTCCTCTGGCGTCCGCGACGGCAGACGTGGTAGGCGTCGCCGGAGCGCCTGATGGCTGTCGCGGTTGTTGTCGCTGCGGGCGTCAGGTTTCGCGTCAGGTTCGTGTCGGCTCGCAAAGCCTGTTTTTGGCTTTGTGACGCCGCTCTGCCTGCCCCGGGTTCGACCGGGGTGGGCGAGCTCAGGTCATTGACCACCCCCTCTCCGCTTCGCTCTGATGCGGTGGTCAATGACCTGACCTGGGTTGGTGGGGCAGGCAGAGCGGAGAGGGTTGTTGTGGGCAGGGTGCTGGTGGTTGGTGTTCTGGATGGTTCTGGAGATAGAAAAAACAAAGAAAGAAGATCTCGGGATGGCGACGTGGTGGTTGCCGTGGGTGGGCTGTCAAGGCGGGTAAGGCGGTCCTGCGCTTGTGCTCGGACCGGCCTTACCTCCTACATGATATGTAGCTGACGCGTGTTCTTGACAGGCATGGCTTACGGCGTATGATGTGTCGAGTGTCGTCGTGTTCTTTGATTTTGGAGGCTTGTTTTGTCTGAGCGTTCGCGTGGCGTCATCGGCCGAGCTTCGCGGGGCGTTATCGCCGAGATCGACGAGCGCCTGAAGAGCCTTGATGAGCAACTCGCCTCACACGAGCAACTGCTAGCCGAACGCAACCGACTGCGGGCGGCCAGATCGACCCTGCTCGGGGAGAGCCTCACCGGACAGATCACGCAGGATGACGTGGCGTCGTATCTCGCCGAGCACCCCGGGTCACGGCCCGGGGAGATCGCAGACGCCCTCGGCGTGTCCTCCGGGCGCGTCTCCGCGCACCTGTACCGCGCGAAGACCACCCGGTTCGCGAGCCGCAGCGACGGCTGGTATCTCCGCGAAAAGCCCGCGAAGGGCACGCGATGAGGGGACTGGTCGACCAACGCAAGCCGATGCCCGCGAGGCGCGGGGTCGCTGCTGGCGCTCCCGCCGGGCGCGGTGGAGGTCACGAGATGCTTCGTCGCCGTGACCTCGATGTGCTGGGCTGGCTTGGCGAGCAGTACAGCGCTCGCGTCGACCAGCTCGAGATCCTGCTCGACTGCGGGCCGCGGACAGCGCAGCGTGTCACCGGACGGCTACGCGACGCAGGGTTGGTCACGACGCGGCGGCTGCTCGTCGGAGAGCCCGCGTGGGTCATCCCGACCGCCTCCGGCCTGCGCGCCGCCGGCCAGCACTTCAACGCGTCGCAGCCGCGCGTCGGGTTGCTGGCGCACGTCGCGGCCGTCAACGACGTGCGGCTGCATGTACAAGCCCGTTCCCCGGAGAGCGAATGGATCCCTGAGCGGCTGCTCGCACGCGAACGCCAGGCAGGCGAGCATCTACCCGACGGTGTGGTCATCACCGACGGGCGGCGTGTCGCGATCGAGGTCGAGCTGACCGTCAAGTCACGACGCCGCATCACTGCGATCCTCGACGAGCTCACCGGGAGCTTCGACGCCGTCCTCTACTTCTGTGCCCCAGGGCCGCACCGTCAGCTCACCCAGCTCGCGGAGACCGGCCGCTGGTGGACGCTCGGCGTGCGGGAGCTGCCCCGCCAGAGCACGAGCACGCGATGAGCACGCCGGCCGTCGCCACGGGACGTGGCGTCCTTTCCCGCCAGACCCGCGGGTCGCTGTTTGGACATGGCCCCTTGGCGTCAGCCGAGGCGATCACGACCGCACAACCCTCTGGTGGCGCGTTGGTCGGTGAAGCTGACGGTGAGCGCGGGTTCACGCTCGCGATGCGCCTCGCGGGCGAGCGAGCGCTACCGGTGGACCGGGGGATGGTGCTGCTCTCCCCACAGCGGCTGTGCCGGCACCTGCTGGTCTGCGGCGCCACCGGCTCGGGCAAGACCGAGACACTGCTACGGCTTGCGTGGGCGGTGGCGAAGGAAAGCGACGCGCCCGTGTTCTACCTCGACGGGAAGGGCGACCGGGAGACCGCCGAACGGTTCTGCGGGCTGATGGCCGACGCGGGACGCGCGACCCGGGTGTTCCCCAACGAGCCGTTCGACGCCTGGCGCGGGCAGCCGCACGAGATCCACGGCCGGCTGATGGAGATCATCGACTACACCAGCGACGGGCCCGCCGCGTGGTACCGCGACGTCGCGAAGAACGTGCTGCGGCTCGTGTGCGAGCACCCCGACGGCCCACCACGCTCTTCGAGCGAAACGCTCGCGCGGATGGACGCGGACGCGCTCGCCAAGGCACACCACGGTTCAAGCGCGCTCGCCGCGTTGACTGCCCAGCAGGTCAAGCAAGTACGGCTGCGCTACGAGGCGTTCTTCGGGCAAACCCGCGGGGCGCTCGACGGCGACTGGGCATGGGAGGACACCGGCGCCGCGTACCTGCTGCTCGACTCGCTCGCGCTACGCGAGGAGACAGCGGGCCTCGCACGGATGATCTTCGAGGACTTCGCGCACTACTTCACCACCCGCAAGCCCCGTGACCGGTCCGCTGTGCTGATCGTCGACGAGTTCTCCTCGCTCGCACAAGGCGCCGGCATGGCCGCGCGGATCGAGCAGGCCCGCGGCTTCAACACGAGCCTGGTGCTCGCGCCACAAGTCGTCGCTGGAATGGGAGACGAGCAAGAAGCCGCACGCATCCTCGGCTCGGTCGAGACCGTGATCTGCCACCGCGTCAACACCCCCGAGGAGATCATTGCCTTGGCCGGAACCCGCAAGACGATGGAGTACTCCTCCCACTACGCCACCGAAGGCGCCACCGGCGAAGGCTCCGCCCGAATACAGCACCAGTTCAAGATCGACCCCAACAAGGTCCGGGCACTACCACCAGGCGCCGCGTACGTGATCAGCCGCGGCCGGGCGACGAAGATCCAAGTGCTGCTGGCCCCGGCTCTGACCCAGACGCTATGCGAGCTGCACAACTCGTCGTTGATTCAAAAAGCTCCTCCGTCACAGCCCGCAAGGGCGACGGAAGTCTGCAGCCTTCCATTTTAATGCGGGTGCCGCGCTTTTGGTGACTCCGAGGCGATCCGCGGGCGTTCACGTGCGCCAAAGACGGCGTCGCGTTGACGTCCTCGGGAGAGGGCTAGCTCGCGCTGGCTCAATGCATTAGTCTGCCGTCACCAACAGTCGGGAGGAGACGAATTGACGGTCATTGGGGCTGTGGCGTGACGGCCCTCGAAAGAGTGGTGGGTGCGGCGACATCGCTGATAGAGCTGGCACGGGAACTCGGGTGGGCGTGCCTGAACGAAGAGCGGCACCTCGAATCGAGCATGCGCAACGCCGCGGTGAGCGAGGCGGTCGCCGATCTAGCGGCACTCGTCAGGGCGACCGATCAAGCGGCATGGCAAGAACCGCCGCCCGGCGGATTCGTCGCCATCCTCGACACCCCCGAAGTCCATGCGACCCTACATGAACTCGAGTCGCTCGATCCAGCGAGTCATCTAGGAATCCTGCAAGGGTTGTGTGCCGGCCCGTTGGTGCTGTTCTTCGACGAGTTCGAAGGACACATAGAGCTGGAGAGAGGCGTGCCGCTCCCGAACGCCACGCGGCCCGTCCAGAAGCTGTTCGGGGTGCACTGCACGCCATATCAACCGACAGTGACAGCGAGGGAGCTTCTCGGACGCACAGGCTTCGACCTCTTTCGTGAATCCGACCCAAAGATTCGGGTTGTCATCGATTTTTCCCGTCGTGACAAGCTCGACGCGCTCACTTGGCCAGCCGAACGGCTTCCTCACGTAGGCACCGTGCATCCCCGGCTCGACAACGGGCGACTCAGCTACAAGCTCACCGGCAACAAACTCTTCGACGTTGAACCAAAAGACTGGTCACTCCAGGAGACGCTAGATCATCTAAAAGCCGTAAAGTATGCGGAGATAGTCCTGCTCCCCGAGCTGTGTCTCCCATCACCGGACGCGCTCGAACAAGCTCTAGCGTCAGACCCGTCGCTCTACTCCCCGATCGTCGTAGCGGGCAGCGCACACGAGCGCATCGACGAAAACGGAGTGCTCTCGTCGATCAACGAATCGCGCGTGTATATCGAAGGCGGGCCCGCGCTTAGCCACAGGAAGATTCGCCCGCTGGAAACACGTCAGGTCGGCAACCAGCGTTTCCCTCATATGATCCGCGAGGATCTCGCACCCGCCCAAGACAACATCACCCTGCTCTCGGGAGAAAAGACCCGCATGGCGGTTGTGATCTGCGCCGACATCAACACCAGCTCGATACCACGGGCCCTCGAGGAATGCGGTGTGAACCTGCTGCTCGTACCCTCGCTGACCTATAAGCCGGGCGCGTTCAATGGAGCGGTGTGCCTGCTCGCATCCAACTGCCAAGCGCTATGTGTCGTAGCAAATCCGATCCTCGACCCACTCGAGGGAGAGCCGCAGGCGCCCTTCGTCGTGCTCGCGGCAGTCCCCCGCTCAGGAGCTAACGAACAGTCGCAGGAATACTTTCCTCCGCCGACACAAACAGCGGCGCGTGGAGTGCTTGATCCAAATCTGCCGCTAGCCTCCGCGCTGCAGTGGATGTAGCGATCTCGGACAGCTGGGCTGAGGGGTGAGAGATATATGTCGCGCGACGACACTCCCCGCCCATTTCGAGGGCGCCTTTACCGATGTCATTCAGCCAATCATCCGGAGAAGGGTGCCCAATGACCTGGGAGTACCACGCGCATCTGCGTCGTTGTCCGTCAGCGACGACGTTTTTTGCGCTCGACCGGAGGGCTTTGTCTCCAGCGAGTCCAGAGAACTCGAGAAGATAGCTGGGTACCCACGGATCGAGCTCGATGAGATCCCGCTGACGAGGATCGTCCAAGCGGTCCTTAAGCCTCGCGATCGGCTGCTCGGGCTGGACCCCGATGATCAGGCATACGCGACCTAGCTGGATGTCGCACGCCGCTGCGCCTGCGGGGCTACGGAGGTCTTCATACTGCTTGTGGGCTGAACCGACAGCACGCTTGAGGGTCTTGAGGGCGCTCACGCCTGCCTCGTCCCAGAGCCTGTATTTCACGACCGCCTGACGACGCGTGTTGAGCGCTAGACCTTCACGATGAGCGCAAGCCTTGAAAAGAGTCTGTGCACGGTTCAGTTCGGCGCGCGCAAGGTCGTATTCATCGTCTTGGTAAGCGCACGCACCCAGGGACGAGAGGGCGAATGCTTGCATCAACGCGATGTCCATGCGATTGGCCTGGGCGAGAGCCTCGGACAGCAGGAATCGTGCGGGCTCGATGTGTCCCATACAGCGCTGGACATCTCCCATCTGCAGCAGGGTGTCGGCTTGAAACCGCTCGAAGGTATGTTCCTGTGCCAGCGCGAGAGCTTGCGCGAGGTGAGTCCAGGCATGGCGGAAGTCGCCCATCAGGCGCAGGCACACCCCGATCATGAAGAGGCTGCGAGACTGGCCGTAGTGGTCGTCGATGCCTTGAAAGCGCGACATCGCCCAAGATGCCTTTTCCACTGCCTGCTCGAAGTGGGAGCGCTCTCGGAGATTGCTCGCGAGACTCAGCACGCTCCAGCCCTCGCGTTGCGTCCACGTCGCCTTACGGCGAGGCTCAGCCAAGCGACCCAGCTCGCAGTAGAGCGACTGCGCCGCATCGAGGTGCCTAGCCCTCGCCGACGCATCCGTGATGCCGCCTTCCCGAGCCCGTCCCAGCTCGTACTCGCGGTGCGCCGCGGCCGGCAAAACCAGAGTCGGGTCGCCACCGGGAGGCTCTCCCAAGGTCATCGTCTCAAGTTCGCGCAGGAGGCCGTCGAGCTCCTCGTACCGGCGGGCTTGACGGAGCGTCGCCGCGAGCTCCGCCATCGTGTCAATGAGCAGCTCATTGTCGCCTAGCTCACGAGCCTGGTCGAGCACGATCCGCATACGAGAGGCAGCGTCGTCGAGCCTATTAGCCTGACGTCGCATCCTGAGCGCGTTCTCCAAGCCGGCTCTCATCAGCGCGACGATCCGCTCGTCATCGGGGGCCGAGGGCAGAGGGTCTGGTTTCCCGTAGGCGAGGTGTCGCCCGAAGGTACGTTCGCCCTCGGGTGTCAGCCGGTAGAGCCTGCGTCGCGCGTCTCCTTCGACAGGCTCATATTCGACAAGAGTCTCGTCTTGAAGTCGGGCCAAGAGGCGACTGATCGCCTCTTTGGTCGCACTGAGCTCTTTGACGAGGTCAGTCGGCGTCTGCGGAGTTTTGGCCAGAGCGCGGAGGATCTTGCGCTGCAGTGGCTCGTCCCTCTCGATCTCGAGGATCTGGTGGCGCCGACGTGATACGCGGCTATTCGAAGCGTCGAGAGCTGAGTCGTCGGTCTGTGGAGAGTGTGTATTCGAGTTCTTGGTGCGCGGCGTCTTCGCTGCCTTGCGGGCCGCTTCCTTGACAGGAGCCATGAGTACCTTTGCGTTCGTTGCATAGTTGTTCGTCCCATTGCGGACGGCTTCCGGTTAGATCGTGTCCGTGCTGCCGGAAGTCAATTATCGATCATTGATCTAAACGGGTACACTAGCAGGACGTGTCGACTGGATGGCGGCAGCGAAGCCTGTTCTGAGTGGCCAGTCGCGCCATGGCGGTTCGTCGCGAGGTAAGACGCTGGTTGACCCCGCTCGTGCGCTGCGCGTCGAAATGCTGCGTGGATCTGCCGACCATACGGCCAGCAGATTCGTAGCATTCGGGCGCGCGCGTGGACTCCCGAACAAGCGGAGGACTGTGCCCAGCTGGGGCTTCGCGCCACTGGTGGCAGAGCGAAAGGCGGCTCGGTCCACGATCCAGAACGTCATCGGGTACATGCCGGAAGTGCTGGGTCACGGACTCGTCGTGTACATCGCTGGCGTTTCTGACGAGCGGTCAGACGGTGAGTGCGCGGCGAACGGAGGCCACGGGCCGACCACGAGCAGCACCTGCGTTGCGCCCCACGACATCTTCCAGCTCATCCTTGCGAAAGAGACGGTGCGCACCGTCCGAGCCTGGTTTCTCGCCCTCAAGCTCAGCTCGACCAGGGATCGCGGTCCGGCAGCAACCGCAAACGGAATGTATCGAGAGGTGCTCATTGCGGCCAAGGTGTTCGTCGCCGGGATAGTGGTGCCCGGGTACACGCCATGAGCTCGGTGCACTGACCGTGCTCTAACTGCGTCTCACGCGCTGATGCTCCCTTCGATTCGAGGGGGGGTCAAGCAGGTGTCCCGCGCGACATCTCTAGGTCGGAGTAGGCCGCGAGGCCTCGGTTCTAGCTCAAAGGAGATGTAGCGATGCGCCCTCGACTGCCGTTCTCGCTCCCCTCGCTGCCAGCGCTCGCGCTCTATGCGCTGGCGCTCGCCGCCGAAGTGCCGGTGCTGTTCGTGCGGATGATCATCGCGCTCGTCGTCGTGGTGCTCGCGCTGCTGATCACTGGGCACTCCGTAGCGCACAGCGAACACTTCCTCGAACTCGGGATGCTCCCAACCCTGTGGGCGATCCTCGCGCTGGCCACACCGATCGGTGGCGGCTGGTGGTGGCGACAGAACATGGGCGGCAGGGCAGCGTCCGAGCGCGAGCGGCTCGTCTACGACGACGCGCTCGAGCTCCTGCGCAGCTACGCGAGCGCGCCGATCCGCGAGCCCACAAGGTGGTTCGTGATCGACACCCCCCAGCCGGACGCCGCGGTCTGCGGGAACACGCTGATGCTCTCCCGCGGCCTCTTGGAAAGCGACTACCTCCCCGCGGTGCTCGCGCACGAGCTCGGGCACCTCGCCAGCACCGACGGCAAGCTCACCGCCGCGATCAACCGCCTCATCATCCACCCGCCACCGAGAGCCGACGAACACGAGCGGCAGGAGTATGACCGACGCAGCGACGTGGTTGTGCTCGCACCTGACCGCGTCGTCCTAACGATCTCTGGAGTCCGCGCCGTCGCCTGGATCATCCGTCGCACGGTCAGCTTTGCCAAAGGCGGGTTCGGGCTGCGCCTGACCGCGCCCGCTTGGGGCGCCTACTGGCGCCAACGCGAGTACACCGCCGACCAGTACGCCGCCCGGCTCGGCCAGGCCGAGGAGCTCGCCGACTTCCTCGAGGTCCACGCGCTGATCCACGACCACCCCGTCCCCTTCATCTGGCTCAGCGAACACACCCACCCGCCGACCGAGCTGCGCATCGACCGGCTCCGAGCAGCCGCGCATCCGCCGCCGGCGCTCGTAGCTCCGGGGTCGGAACCCGTCAAGACCGCCCCTGCGGGGCCGCCTACGGCGGGGCCTGACGGGCCCGACCTTGACAGAACCCGACCCCTCCGCTGAACAGTCACTCAGGTCGGCAGGGCTAGCCCTGCCGACCATCAGCCAGACCGATCATGGAAAGGAGGCGGGTCGATGAGCACCAGAGGACAAGAAGGTGCGTGGGCTCGGGTTCGACGTTCCGCTGCCGAGCTCACACCCGAGACGATCGAGCAGATCGCACACCGCGTCGCCGAGCTGCTGCAACGCGGCGAATCGCCGCGAAGGGGCGGGGCCCTTGAGGCCAGGCAACTACTCGATGCCGCACAGCTCGGACGGCGGCTCGGCGTCACTCGCGCGTGGGTCTACGAGCACGCCGCCGAGCTCGGAGCCGTCGCGCTCGGCGACGGACCCAAGGCGCGGCTGCGGTTCGACCCCGCCATCGCCGAGCAGATGCTCCAGGCACGCCGGCGCGGCGCCCTTGCCCCATCCTCCACGCCGGACAGCCCACGCGCACGGCGTCGGCGACAGCCTACGGCCGCCGATATCCCCCTGCTTCCCGTCCACAGCCCTCGCTCGCGCGGCATCTTCGCCCGCATGCTCAGGACCGTTCGGAGGCCGTGATGGCGAGGGCGGCTTCCGGGCAGGTGCTCGTCGATCAGCGAGGCCGATCGAGGATCTACGCGCTGCGGTTCCGCGCTTACGGAAAACGTCGCTATCTCACGCTCGGCTCCGACAGCGACGGATGGACGAAGGCCAAAGCCGAGCTCGAGTTGCAGAACGTGCTCGCCGATGTGCGGCGCGGCATCTGGCGACCAATCGAGCCGGCCCCGGCGCCTCAAGCCGTTAGCGATCCGAGCTTCCACGAGTTCGCGTCGCGATGGTACGACGGAGCGAAGGACGAATGGCGAGCGAAGACAAGACTCGACTACCAGTGGCAGCTGACGCGTCACCTGCTCCCATTCTTCAAGGACCACCACCTCTCGCAGATCACGATCGCCGAGGTCGACCGCTACCGACAGAAAAAGGTCGCAGAAGCCCAGACGGCCGTCGCCGAGGCCGCGGCCGGCCGACCGAGAATCGAGGAGTACATCGACAGAAACCGGGTCACGCGCCGGCGGCCGGATCGCGGCCTTTCAGCGACCTCAATTAACAAGACAATCACGCGTCTAGGACAGATCCTCGAGGTGGCCGTCGAGTACGGCCTCATCCAGTCCAACCCGGCGAGGGGTCGCCGACGGCGCCTACGCGCCTCGCCACCCGCCCCAATCTGGCTCGACAGCGCCGAGCAGGTCAAGGCGCTGCTCGACGCCGCCGGCGAGCTCGACCGTCAGGCGTTGGCGAGCGGAGGACGCGAGCATCACGGCGGCCCCGCATACCGACGGGCGCTGCTCGCAGTGCTCGTATTCAGCGGCCTACGCATCAGTGAGCTCACGGCGCTGCGCTGGAGAGATGTCGACCTCGACGGGAGTCGCCTCTGGATCAGAGCATCCAAGACCGACGCTGGGATACGCATAGTCGATCTACTACCAGCGCTCCGCCTCGAGCTCACCTCGCACAAGGAACGGGCACCGGATGCGACCCCGGACGCACACGTCTTCGCCTCGGCTACCGGCACCGAACTCAAGCAACCCAATATCCGCAAGCGCGTGCTGGAGAAGTCCGCCGACCTCGCAAGCGAAACGCTCGAAGCGCTCGGACATGCGCCGCTTCCGGCAGGACTCACCCCCCACAAGCTACGTCACACATTCGCGTCCATTCTCGTCGCTAACGGAGTTGACCCCGGCAGCGTCATGGACCAGCTCGGCCACGCAGATCCGGGATTCACCCTGCGCGTCTACCGCCACGGCATGCGACGGGACCCGCTCGCCCGCCAGCGCCTACAAGAGCTTGTCGGCGGCGAACACCCGGAAAACAAATCTGCCGACGGATCGGCAACCGCTGTCGAGCGGCCAACAACCCAAAGCCGAGGCACGGCGGCCCACAACGGCGGCAGATCAGCCCTCCGCTGAATAAGAGCAGCCGCAGCAGAGCGTCGGCTGCTCCGGAAGGGCGGCTATGAGGGGCTGCGGGGAATGCCGTCATGATGATCGAGGCGGGTGCCACGCGAACGGCCGCGGGCACCCCAAACCGATTCTCGCAGTCGGCGCGCAGGCTATTTCTACTAAGCGAGAGGCACCTATCGATTGGGCAGCACACACGCTTAGCTGCCCAATCGAACCCCAATCGCCCGCAACGACGCGTGAGACGGCCGGTGCGGACGCGCGACGGTGCTCCGGTCGGTTCTGGCGCCTCATCTTGGGATGCGACCGAGCGATCCTCCGCCCGCGTTTCTGGAGCGGGCCGCACAGCCCCGGGTCGCGCGCAGCGCGTCAGCGTCGCGATCTTCGGCCCTCGATGCCTGTACTGTTGGTCGGGGAACGGACCAACTTAGGCGGGTTACGGGGGAGAAGCATGCGACTCGGATCACGATTAGTGGCGTTGTGCTTCGCTTTGAGCCTCGTGATGGCGAGCGTCGCATGTCCCGCCTTGGCGGAGACCGTGCCCACATTCCCGGGACCGCCGATCGCGACGCCCGAACTGGTCGTGTCACTCCCCGACGCAGGCGGCTACGGCGTTGCCTCTGATGGCGGCGACGGCGTGTGGTTCAACGACATCGAGCCCGAACAAGGCAAGGCCGTCCCTTATCTCGCCCATTACACACCGGAGCTCGGTGCGTTGCAGCGCGTTCCGCTGAAGTCCAGCACACCGGGCCCCGGCTGGGTATGGGGCATCACCCCTGGGCTGCACGGTGAAGAGCTCTTTGTCTCCTTTGAAGAAGGCCTGCTTTCGCAGATCACGGCTAATGGAAAGCTGAAGAACAAGATGCTCCCTGCTGCTGACGGCAATCCCCAGTCGCTCGTCGTGTCCGCAGATGGCACGGTGTGGTTCCTTTCGCGCGCCCACGGCTGCTATCTGGTGCATGTCACGCAAAAGGGCAAGCTCCTGAGCAGTACGGCTCTCGGCGACGACTGCTACACGCTTACGATCGGCCCCGACGGCAATATATGGGTAGCCGTGTACACCTCGAGCTATGTCGACGAGGTGTCAGCTGCCTCTGGGAGCGTGATCGCCCAGTACGCGATACGGTTGCCCGTCGGCATCGCGACGCTCGGAAACGACATATACGTCAGTCAGACCGAACCCGGAGTAATCGCCAAGATTGACCCCGCGGGTGAGGTAACCGAATACGTGCTGCCCACCCCACGGAAACTCGAGTGGATGACCGCAGGCCCGGACGGTGCGGTGTGGTTCGACGAGCTCCAAGGTCCGAACAACACACCAGGCCTCGGCAGACTCTCTCCAACCGGGGAACTAAGCGAGGTCGAAGTAGGCGCGAGCTTTATCGCGGCGACTAGCGACGCGATCTACTTTCGCGGCTATGTCGGCAGCCAAGGTGGCCTCGTTCGTGAGCCACTCGGCAACTTTGTGCCTCCGGAGCCTACATACGTAGCGTTGGGCGACTCGTACTCCTCCGGCGAGGGCAACCCGCCCTACGCACCCGGAACAGACGAACAGGCCGACAAATGCCACCGGTCGGACGCCGCTTACGGCCCATTGCTTGACCAGGCGCTCAATCTAGGCGCGACGAAGTTCTCCGCATGTAGCGGCGCTATCACGGACGACTTCTTCAACGCCAACCACCTCTATCCCACCGAACCGAGGCAACTTGACTCGCTCAGTGCCGCGACCAAGACGGTGACACTCACGATCGGAGGCGATGATGCCGGCTTTCCCGAAGTGGTCAACGACTGCGTAAACGTAGGAATCCAGGCCGGCTTCGGCTGCTCAACAGGCCAGGCGCTGCGCGACGGCGTCTCACGACGCCTCACCGCGCTATCTGGGGGAGCGCCGGAATCGATCGACGGGCATCCGATCCACTCCTACCTGTCGGTACTCGAAGCCATCCACAAAGAAGCGCCCAACGCGCGGATCGTCATCGGCGGCTACCCGCTGCTATTCGGCACGGACGAGGCGGGCTACAGGGTCGAACCGAAAGCCCCGAGCGGGCGCACATGCACGGTAGGCACGAGCCTTGCTGGGCCTCTGGAAGTCGACTACAGCGACGCGCAGTGGATGAATGCGGAAGGATTGAAGCTCGACTCGATCATCAAAAAGGCTGTCAAGCAAGCGAAGAAAGCCAAGATCCCGGTCGGGTACGCATCTCCAACCGGCTTTCTCTCACACGGCCTGTGCGACTCATCTCAATCATGGCTCAATCCTGTGACGGTCAATGGGACGGAACCCGACCCCGGCAGTCTCCATCCGAACTCCGTGGGACAGCAAGGCTACGAAGCAGCGTTCTCGGCAGCGCTCGAGTAGCAACGCTGCCTTCGCGCGGCCACTCCCTCCATTGTGCTCACCCGTGGACTGCTCGAGAGCGGCCTCCTCAAGCCCGTTCTGGCGCACGAGCTTCTGCACCTCAACGGCTGAGGGCCGTCGACGATCAGCTTCGCCAAAGGGTGGTTCCGGCAGTCGGCACCGAGGCTGTTTCGACTAAGCGAGAGGCGCGTAATCGATTGGGCAGCAAACCCGTCTTGCTGCCCAATCGAACCCCAACCGCCCGCAAATTGCGGCTATTCGGTGGAAACTGGCAAATCGGCGAAATCGGCATGAACACTGGGTTGCACGCACTTTGCGGACCCTTTCGCCGTGTCCTCCTAAGCGGTAGATCCAGGTTCGACTCCTGGCGGGGGCATGGGGAAGTACCTGAGCGGCCGTCGGTCACACGCTCGCTTCGAGCTCCACGAGTGTGACGCACCCCACGCTGTTCCTGTGACCGCCTGCACACACGGCAGCTGTCCGAGCAGGCAGATTTCCTGCTTAGACGATATGCGGGCAAAGGAGTACCGTCCATGTCTCGCCTCAAACTCAAGATGAGCACCGTTGTGCTCCTGTCCGTTGGGGTGTGCTCGATGGCGGCTGTCGGGCCTCTCGCCTCCTCGGCTGCGGCGGCCTCACCCAAGATCACCGTGACGTGCGCTGCTAGCGATTGCACCGTCGCAGGGAGCGGCTTTACGCCCGACGGAGAATGGAAGCGTAAGGAGTACGCAGGTACCGCTGTCTTGGCGTCTTACTCATTTTGGGCGTCCGGTGGCGGCTACGTGGGTGGAAAAGAGGTGTGCACCAAGGTGGGGGAAATAGACGGAAGACCACTTTCGTACTGCCGCCATGTCGGTGGGACCAAATACCCTGGCGGAGAATTCACGGATGCTTTTTCGCGTGAAGACGCCAGCCTTGCGTGCGACACGACCGCAGCCGGCACGGTTCAGTACACCGATGTCGCAAGCGGCCTGACTGCGAGTCAGCCGTTTACCTGGGTTGGCCCGCCCTGCTCTACAACCACGACGCTGTCGATTCCGTCGACGGTATCCACTGCTTGGACAGCAACTGCCGTCAATCCGGCCAGCGTCAATGCCGGATCTACCGTCGTCATGTCGGGGACGATCACGATCACTGTCAACGGGGCCTTCTTCTGCTACTACACGGCGGGGGCGTCTTCTGGCTGCAGCCTCGCCAGCCTTCCGGTGGGCACAGATCAGCTGCATGCTTCGTACTTTGGTAACGCCGCCTACGGTCCGTCCTCGGCTTCGACTGTCGTGACTGTGTTCGTCAAATCCACGGCCGGGAGCTCGGAAATCTGGGCAGGCTATGTGGACACCGCAGGCACATACAGCGCCGTCTCGGCAAGCTGGGTCGTGCCAAAGGCGAACTGCGGCTTCCTCGAAGATGCGCAGTCGTCAACCTGGGTCGGGCTCGACGGGAACGGACAGGGCCTGCCGCTGGAGCAGATCGGCACCGACTCGAACTGCATCACGGGGCAAGGAAGGTACTGGGCCTGGTCGCAGATGGTCCCAAGTGGCCCCCAGTGCATCGACTGGTGCTCGTTGCTCAACGGGTTCGTCGGCGGCGACACGGTGAAGCCCGGTGACCTTATGACAGCCAGCGTCACTGCCACGGGGACGCCGGGGTTGTTCACACTGACAATCGCAGACAGTAACCAAGGCTGGAGCTACTCCGCGACGGAATCCAATCCGGGCGCCCCGACGGCCTCGGCGGAGTGCATCGAGGAGCAACCGGCTGTCCTCGCCTTCCCGCTCACGAATTTCGGGTCGGTCACCTTCAAACAATGCATGGCCACCGGCAGCAACGGTCTGGCTACACCGGTCTGGGACCACACAAACGAAGCTGACGAAATGACAAAGAACAAGGTAGTCAAAGCCGTGGTCTCGCCCCTGTCGGATGACGGGTCGGAATTCACCGTCACCTGGCGACACGGCTGAGGAGCTGTTCCCCGCGATCAGGCTCCTCCTTGTCATTCGTCGTACGAGGTTCCGGCCCGCCGACAGCAAAGCGGGCCGCATTGGAGCGGCCCGCTTTGGTCGAGGGATTGTTTGTAGGGCTAGGTCGCGAGGCTCGAGCTGCTGGGTGACACGACCGTACGGTCCCTGTGTGGCAGTCGGAGCGCGGCCTCGCGGTTGCGCAGCGCACCCGCGCCGGTCAACACGGCGAAGCCGATACCGGCGAGCAACAGTGCGACGCCGACGACGACCCCGAAGATCGCGGTCTGTTCGGCGATGTCGGAGGCATTCAGTGCCGTCGACAGGGCTGTTCCCTCCACCCACACTTGGCGAGCCGGGTTTTCGACGGCCTTGCCTTCCTTCTTGAGCGCTTCTGCTTCGACGTTAGTGCCCTTGCCGTTCGCAGTCGCGTAGTGCGGCATCTGCGAGAAATACAGACCGCCGGTTGCCATGAGCGCATCGACGCGCATGTAGTTGGCGAAGCAGCGGGCATCGGTGCCGTTGGTCACCGCCTTGCCGACGATCGAGCACGAGGGTATGTTGGCCGCCGCCGGATTGAGCCCCGCCTTCTGAGCCAACGCGGTCTCGACCGCGGGGGTCATGTTGGGCGTGCCGGTGATCTTCTGCTGCTTGAGGCTTGAGCTGACTTCGTTGACACCATTGATGCCGAGCACGATCGCTGCGATGCCGAAAGCGACCAGCACAACGGCTCCGATCATGCCCCCTATCTCAAGATATTTGCGCATTGTCTTCTTTCCCTTCGCTCGAAGGCGCCTTTGTTACCGGCTCTAGGCAGAGATTCTCGCGCCAGTCGCGCGTCTCAGCATCCGTTGAGCCCCGCACGTTCCTCGCGTGCAACTACGGTCTGCAGATATCTACGCGGCGCTTTCTGTGGCCAAGCACGTCGAGCTTTCCCCCGGCGATCGGCCTCAACTCCGAACCGCCGCGGTAAATCCAGGTTCGACTCCTGGCGGGGGCACGGGCGGAAGGGCCCGGGCGCCGTCTATCTGGCTTTGTTTGCGTTTGCAGATAGAGATGGGCCAGCTACGGGCATTCGAACAAAGCCGTACGCATCCATGAATAGGAGCGCTGATGCGGGGTAGACCAGGCACCAACCAAGAACACACGCCCAAGGGGGTCCAATGAGATACGTCAACACGAGATCGTTGGCCGGACCGATTGCAGCAGGCGTGATGATGGCTGCGGCCTTTTGTCCGGCGCAGTCGTGGGGAGCGGGGTTGCCAGGCGTACCGGTCGCGCATTCCGTGGCATCGACGGTCGCGCTCGCCAAGTCGACGGTCGAGACGACGACGAAAGCCGTCGTTTCCACCGCGACCACGACCGTCGCGTCCACGACGAGCAAAGCCGCCGCGGCGACGACTTCCACCCTCGAACGAGTCGCGTCGCCACCCGCACCGCCGGTGCCGCTCGTCAGGTCCGACACGGTGCCCGCGGTCGCGACAAACATCGGATCGAGCCTCCCAGCGCTCAGCGTTCCCGCCGCCAGCGTCTCACCCGCCAGCCCAGCCAAGGTCCTCTCGGGGGCGTCCAGCCCCACGGCGAGCGTGAAATCCGCCGCCACATCGACGACTAGCACCAACGTCGCGGGCGTTACAGCAACGCGCACCTCATCGCCGACGTCGAACGCAAGCCAATCCCCTGCTAAGTCCGCCGCAGCATCTACGCGCGCGAGCGGATCAGCGCAAGGAAGCTCAACTATGGCCGTGAACAGTCTCGCCGGGGCGAATACGAGAGGCGGCTCGAGGCGCCCAGGGGCGACGCAGACGGCATCGACACTGAACCGCAAGGCCGACGCCGCATACGCCGGTCGAGGCACACCATCGAGCTCCGGCGGGACGCCGGCGCAACGGCAGAAGCGCGTCGCTCTGCAGCCGGCGAGTCAGCTGCGACCGCCGTCAGCCGCGCAGCGGCAACTGATCGAAGGCGGCGGAGGTCAGCTGTGGCATGCGTACACGACCCCCGGCTACGGCTCCTCGGCGACCACGGGCAGCGGCGCACCCGGCCTCGGGATCACCCCCACGAGTCACGCCGCGAGCGAGGTGCTGGTACTGATCGCCGCGCTCCTCGCGGCGCTCGCGATCGGCGCGCTCTCAGTCGACGCGGCCGGCGCCGGTCCCCGCAACCCACGCTGGCGAGCCCGCTGGCTAGGACCGGTCCGGCGCGCCTCGAAACGCAGAACGCATCGCTGACGCGCGTCAACCGTCCGCCTCAGCCGCCAACCGCTCCGATCAGTTCCGCCCGCCCCCGAACAACCTCAGGAAGAACAGGAAGATGTTGATCACGTCGAGGAAGATCCCCGCGGCGAGCGGGACAGTTTCGCCCATGCCGGCGCGCCGCATGCGGTTGAAGTCGAGCACGGTGTAGCCGCCGAATATGACGAGGCCGAGCACCGCGTAGATCACGTTGCCGCCCGGTATCGACACGAAGATCGTCACCAGCCCGAACACGATCAGCGCGAGCAGCGCGACGAACAGGAAGCGATACAGGCTCGAGAGGTCTCGGCGGATCGCGTAGCCGACGCTGCCGAGCCCTGCCACGAACAGCGCCGTCGCGCCGGCAGCCTGCCAGAGCGCTTCGGGCTCGGCTTCTGCGTAGCTGTTCAGGACGCCGCCGAGTCCCAGTCCGAGCAGCAGCCCGGAGGCGAACAGCAGCGTGATCGAAAGGCCCTCGGAGCGACGCGCGAAGTTCAGCCCGACGATGCACAGGAAGCCGCCGATGAAGAAGATGAATGACGCGCCCCCGGTGATGTTGCGCCCGAGGTATGCGCCGAGCGTGAAGAAGCCGAGGTTGACGGCCACCAGCCCCATGACCTGGCCGAACACGCCGGCGTTGCCGACGGTCTCGACCGAGCCGAACATCCCTTCATTTCTGTAGCCCGCCGACTGCTCCACTGAGGCAAGACTCTACGCCGCTACGCCTCCGCGTCAATCCCCCGCGTCCTCGGCCGCGTCCTCGATGGCCTCGTCCTCGTCGTCCTCGTCGTCCTCGCCCTCGGCCTCGTCGTCGTCCTCCTCGTCGTCCTCGTACAGCGACTCCCGCGCGAGCTCGCGCGCGCGGCCGTCGTACAGCGCGATCTCCAGCAGGTCCTGGCGGTAGTCGTCGGGGGCGATCAGCGTGAAGCGCTCCTCGATAAGCGGACACTGATCGACCGTCAGGCCCGCTAGCTCGGCTGTGGCGATGCGCCCGCCGGAGAGCAGTGGACGGCCCCACACGAGCGTCATCATCGCTGTTGCGCCCGCCTCTCCACGCCACGCGCCGATGATCTCGTCGCACAGGTCGAGCTTCCAGTCGGGATTGCGCTCGGCGGTTTCGTCGGTGAAGTCGGCGCTTGCGGAGAAGTCGCTCGGCTCGGTCTCATCGTCACCGGGGAGGAAGCGCACGTAGCCGAACAGCTCGTATCCGGTCGTGGTCAGCGTCGTCGCTGGGACATACGTGCGCCCGTGCCAGCTGCGATCCGGATACCACGCGATCCCAGTGGGCTCGCCGAGGTCCTCCTCGCTGGGGTCGAGCCTCAGCGCGGCGCTGAGGAACTCCTGACGCAGGCGCTCCTCCCATCGGCCGTACGGGAGCTCCTCCTGCGGCGGCTCGGCGGCGAAGCGGGGTACGAAGCGTTGCTCGGGGGGCATGGCTGCCGGCCAGCCTACGCGTCCCGCAGCACCGCCGCAGCGTGCTCCGGCGCGACGATGTTGAGGTTCACCTCGGTCGAGAGCTCCAGGCCCGCGATGTGGGTCAGCCTGGGCATCACGTCTATCCGCCAGCAGAAGTCCGTGGTGCCGAAGGGGGCGGTACGCACCCACAGGTTCAGCGGCGGGCTCGAGCCGAGGTGGCGCGCCAGCCTGCACAGGCCGTCGTGCAGCAGCGCCGCCCCCGAGGCCCCGGGGTCCTCGAAGCGCGGACGCGGCGTGCGCGGCGCGAGCATCATCTGAAACGGCAGGCGCGACGCGTACGGCGCCATCAGCACGGCCTCGTCGTCGATCGCGATGATCCGCTCGCGGCGGCGAACCTCCTCGGCGACGAGGTCGCCCACCAGGTTCTGCCCCATCGTGCGCGTCGTGTACGCGCCGGCGCGCTCGCGCTCGCGGGCGACCGCGGCGGGCACGAAGTCGAGCGCGTACAGCTGCGCGTGCGTGTGCGGCAGCGAGGCTCCCCCCTCGCGGCGCTCGTTGACGATCAGCTGCACGCAGGGGCTGTCGGCGTGCACGCGCATGCGCTCGCGCCAGGTCTCCACCGCGATCACCACCTGCTCGAGCGGCAGCTCCGCCAGCGACAGCACCGGCTGGGGCCCGTTGATGATCACCTCGTGCGCGCCTGTTGCCTCGCGCGACACGAACAGCTCCGGCGCTCCGCGCGTTTCGGTCGGCGTCGCCTCAGGCGCCGCCGCGTCCTCGTCCGGGGGCGTCAACGCGGGATACAGGTTCGGCACGACCCGCACCAGCCAGCCGGGCGAGTTCGGCGGCCCGCCGCCCGGTCGCACCGCGTAGAGCTCGGGCGGCGTGCGGTCCTCATGGCCTTCCGCGAACGGGTCCTTCTCGGGGTCGATCGCCTCAGGCGGATCGCAGCGTGGCTCGCCGCCGGGACGCCGCGAGCGCTCGCCGGCGATGATCGTCCTGTGCCCGCTCAGCGGGTCGGTCCGCAGCTCGCGCAAGGTCAAGCGTCCAGCGCGTAGCGCTTGACGGCCTGTTCGAGCTTCGCCACGCTCGAGAAGGGGCCCTGGTGGATGAACTTGCTGCCGCTGTGATTGATGAACACGGTGACCGGCGTGAACGCCGAGTCGGTGATCGCGACGCCGGCCTGCCCGCTCGGGTCGGAGAAGCTCGGATAGCTGACCGGGAACGAGCGCAGGAACGCCAGCGCGTGTGCCTCCGTGTCTTCGGAGTCGATCCCCAGAAACGCCACCCTGCGACCGTCCGAGACGGAGACCCGCTGGAACACTCCGAACTCTTCCCGGCAGGGTTCGCACCAGGATGCCCACTTGTTGATCACCACCGGTGTGCCGCGCAGCGCCGCCAGGCGCGCGCGTACTGCGGGTAGGCCGCCGGCGACGATCTCGTTGGCCTGTGCGTGCAGCGCCGCCAGCTTCGGCGGCGAGGGGCTCAAACGCTCGCGCATCTGGGCGAGCGTGAGCGTCGAGGGCGACGTCGGCGAGGACGAGCCGCTGAGCTGGATCAGCCCCACGACGAGCAGCACGAGGACCGCCGTGGCGGCCACCCAGATCGACACGCGCTTCGGCGTCATCGGCGTAAGGGTGCCAGATCGTATGCCCGCTCAACCGTGCCTCAGCGCGCAGCACTTCATTCGTGCCTCTGCGTGCTATATCCTGAAGGCACGTCAGTCGGGTAGGTCCGAGCACCTGACGAAGGGGCGCCGTGGGGCGCCACCCTTCTGAGCCGCGCTGAAGCTCAGCTTCGGATGCGGCTCCGTCTCGAAGTCCACAGCCTCAATGGCCGAGTCCACCTCAGTGGCCCTCGCGGCCGCGACCATTCCGAGTTCCGCCGACATTTCGCGCGCGGAGAAGTTCGTGCGCGAGCGCTTCGTGCACGCGGGCGAGGATCCTGCGGTGGCGCTCGCAGCGGGCACGCCCCGCCGGCGGGCGCTCGACCGCGCGCTCGCCGAGCTCGAGGCTGACCCCAAGACCAAGAATCCCTCGACGGCGTGGCGGCGGGAATTCTCGCTGCTGCTGGGGCTCGAGCGGCTGCTCTCCGACGAGGAGCCCAAGCTCGAGGACGGCACCGTGCTCTCGGCCCACCAGGTGGATGCTCTCTCGGGGACGCTCACCGCGCTGCTGGCCGAGGCCCAACGCAGCGCCGACGGCAACGGGCACACCGCCTCGGCGTCTCCCGAGCTGCTCGCCTCCGCCGACATCCTCGGCCCGGACGGCTCCTCCACAAACGGCGGCCCGGCCGCGTCGAGCCAGCTCGCCGATCAGCCGGAGGCTGTCGAGGAGGACGACGAGGACGAGGACGAAGACGAGCCCGACGAGGACGAGCCCGACGAGGACGACGACGAGCTCGGCCCAGTGCAGCGCGCGGCTCCGGACGAGGATGAGGACGAGGATGAAGAGGAGGAGGCGGACGAGGACGAAGAGGAGGAGGACGAAGAGGAGGAGCTGGAGCAGGAAAGCGAGTCCGAGGAGGAGCCTCGCGACTGGGTCGAAGACGAGGAGGGCGAGGAGGAGTCGCTGGCGGAGCAGCCGGAGGATCCGAACGCCGCCAAGCGCTTCTGGTTCGAGCACGCCACCGGCGCCGGCAAGACGGTCGCGGCGCTGGGCTTCGTCGAGGCCTCGCACACGGGCGGTGTGCTGATCCTCACCCACAGGCGCAACCTG
This sequence comes from uncultured Solirubrobacteraceae bacterium, assembly GCA_963737025.1. Taxonomy (GTDB): domain Bacteria; phylum Actinomycetota; class Thermoleophilia; order Solirubrobacterales; family Solirubrobacteraceae; genus Palsa-744. The sequence goes on along the minus strand of CAVTRA010000001.1, from coordinate 265,365 downwards.
GTCGACCAGTTCCTCGGCGAGCTGCGCGACCGCGGCTACTCGAAGCGCATCAGCCGTCCGCTGCTGAAGGGCGAGGACTCGGTCAAGGGTCCGGTGACGGTGGAGACCTATCAGTGGTTCGTGCGCAACGCGGGCAAGATCTCGAGCGCGTACACGATCGTGATCTGCGACGAGGCGCACACGGCGCTGGGCGAGAAGACGAGCGGCGCGATCCGCGAATGGACGGGGCCGATCTTCATCGGCATGACCGCCACCGGCGCGCTGATCGCGCGCCACGTCACGGACCTGTTCCCCACCCAGACCTCGCGCTTTGACCTTGCGCAGGCGGCGCGGCGGGGAGTGATCGCGCCACTGCGCTGCGTGCGCATCTCTCCCGGCGTGGGCGTGCGCACGATCGCCAAGGTGCCGCTGCGCCGCGGTGAGGTGGACACCGAGTTCGACCAGGACGAGCTCGCGAAACTGCTCGACCAGCAGCCGTTCAACGTCGCTGTGGCGAACCTCTACAAAACCCGCTTCAATGGCGTCCCCGGGGTCGTGTACGCGGCCGGCGTGCGCCACGCGTACAACCTCGCGGAAGCGTTCCGCGCGGAGGGGATCAAGGCGGAAGGCGTCTCCGGCGAGACGCCCAAGCGCGAGCTGGTGGAGATCCTCGCGCGCTACGAGCGCGGCGACATCGACGTGCTGATCAACGCGCAGCTGCTGGCCGAGGGCTGGAACAGCCCGCGTGCGACCGTCTGCGTGCACCTGGCGCCGACGGCCTCCAAGCGCATCTACCAGCAGCGCGTGGGGCGCGTGACCCGCCGCCACCCCGGCAAGGAGGCGGGCCTGGTCGTCGACTTCGTCCATCCCGCCACCAAGCACGATGACCCGGTGGTGACGCTGCACTCGCTGCTGGACCGCGACGTGTATCGCGGCGGCGCGATCGTGGTCGGCCCGGTGCGCCGCGGCCGCGGCCGGCGGATGCGCGTCGAGCGCCGCGTGCTGCCGGTGTGCGCGGAGGAGGAGCGGCGCTTCCAGGTCTTCGAGCGCGAGCTCTGGCGGATCGCGGTCGAGCACCTCGACTACGGCGAGCAGCACCTGTGGGCGGCGCTCGCGGGCGCGCGCGTTGCCCCCAACGGCTGGCGCCGTGCGCGCGCGATGCTGCACTTCGACCGCACGGGCGAGCTCAAGAGCCGCTTTTTGATTACGGCTGTCAAGCGCAACAAGAACGCGCAGTTGCGTTTGCGTGCGCTCACCGACATCGCGGCGTTGCGCGACCCGGACGCGTTTGACGAGGCGATCGACATCATCGGCGGCTGGCCGCGCGAGGAGCGCAAGGAGGCGACCAAGATCATGCTGCGCGCGCTGGTGGAGCGCAGGATCGGCCGCCGCGACCAGGCGAACGCGTGGATCTGGCGCCTGGCGGAGTACACGCGCGACGTGCACGAGGAGTACGCCGTGCAGCGCTGGCCCGAGACCAAGCGGCTGCTCGGCCTGCTCGTCAACTCGGCCGGAGGCGCCCACGCGCGCAACGCGCGCCGCCTGATCCACGCAGCCCGCAAGCAGGACCGCCGCCTCGCGGCCGCGCTGCTCGCCGCGGCGCTGGCGCACACGCCCGAGGCCGAGGAGGCGCTGCGCGGAGCGCGCACGCGCATGGCCCGCAAGCCGCCGGCGCTGGCACGTGAGCTGCTACGCAACTTCCCCAAACGCCGCGCGCGCAACGCCAGGCGCAGGCGCAAAGGCGGCAAGGGCGCGAGCAACGGCTCGGCGCCGGACGCGCAGCCCACGCCCGCCGCCGATCGTGTGCTCAACGGCGCGACGCCCGAGCCTGCGCTGAGGGCCACAGCGGCCACAGCCACCTCGTCGAACTCGCGGCGCGAGCCGGAGTCTGAGCTCACCGACGAGCTGCGCCGCGACGTACGCGATGCGCTCGACAACCATTCGGGCTAACCGCCTCAGGTTCTTAGCCGAGGGTCTGCAGATGCACCTCGCCGGCGCCGATGGCGGTGCGCCCGCCGCCCTCCAGCGCGACGAGCAGCCGTCCGGTCCCGTCGATGCCCTGTGCGCGCCCGCGCCCGAGCTGGCTCTCGGCGCCGACGGCGCTCCACACGACCTCGCGGCCGCGCAGTGCGTCGCGGGCGCGCCACGCCTCGAGCGTCGCTTGCGCCGGCTCGGCGAGCCGCCCCGTAAGCGCCTGCAGTACCCGCACGAGCATCGGCTCGACATCGCCAGGTTCCAGCCCGAGCGTGGCGGCCGGTAGGCCGGTGCCGCCGTGCGGCCGCTCGCTCGCGCCGGTACGTAGCTCCGGCGGCAGCTGATCGAGGCGGACGCCGACGTTCAGCCCGATCCCGAGGACGGCCCAGCCCTCTTGCGGGCGACCCTCGATGAGGATGCCCGCGAGCTTTGCCAGCTCGCGCCCAGCGCCGGCCGACTCGACGACGATGTCGTTGGGCCACTTGATCCGGGCCTGCGCCCCGGCGACCTCGCTCACGGCCACCGCAGCGGCGAGCGGCAGCAGCGGCGGTACGTCGCGCAGCAGCAGCGACATCAGCAGCGAGCTACCTGGCGGGGCGGACCAGCGCCGTCCCTGCCGGCCGCGCCCGGCGGTCTGCTCGGAGGCGGTCACGAGCGTCCCGTGTGGCGCACCCGCGAAGGCGAGCTCGCGCGCGCGCTCGTTGGTCGAGCCGGTGCGCCTGAGATGCACGCGCGGCCGACCGAGGCTCACACCGGACGTACAGTCATCTCATCGTCGGGGCCGGCGCCGAGCAGCTCCGCGGCCGAGCCGCGGTTGACGGCGAGCGCGACCATCCGCGTGGCGTCCTCGTAGATCAGGAGCTCGCCGGGGGTCACTTCGGCGAAGGTCGCCGCGTAGCGCGCACGGCGCACCGCGCCCGCGTGGCTCACGGTGAGCGTGTCCCCGGGCATGGCGCCGAGCGCGATCAGCTGCTCATTGGTCGCGTCGAGGATCAGGTTGCCGAAGGTATCGCTGCGCAGGACGTGAATGGTGAGGGCGCCGTCTCCCATCTGCGCCGAGGACAGACCGATACGGCGCAGCTGGTCGACGGCCAGCTCCTCCCCGACAGCGCTCAGCGGCTCCCCCGCGGCCAGCGCCGCGGCGACCGGCGCGAAGATGTCGCGACCGTGGAACGTGCGCGACACCGGCCGCAGGCGCTCCGGCGATTCGCCGATGTCGACCGCCTCGGCGACTCCTGCGAGCCGCTCGGCCGCCGGCATCAAGAGGCCGTTGTCCGGACCCACGAGCACGTGGTCCTCTTCGACCGTGCGGATCGCCACCGCCCGGCGCGCGTGGCGGCCGATCGCGCTGACCCCCGGGTCGACCACCGCAAGGTGCACCCCCGCGGGCAGAAAGGGCAGCGCCGAGCGCAGCACGATCGCGCCCGAGCGCACGTCGTGGCGCGGAATCGCGTGCGTCAGGTCGATTATGCGCGAGCTCGGGCAGCGACGGGCCATCACGCCGTGACAGACGCCGACGAACTCATCGAGCAACCCGTAGTCGGAGAGGAAGGTGATGACGGGAGGGCTATCGGCCATTGCTTGCCGGGGCTGCCGCGTGGGCGAGCAGCGCGGCGATCATATCCTCGACGTCGTACGGAGGGGCGAGGAAGGTCGCACTGTAGGTCCGTCACCTCAGCCCCGCTGTCTGCCGCGACGGCGCGAGGGACGCGAGGGCGTGAGCAGCCTGATCTGCGCACATATCCGGCAAGTTCTGATATCTGGTGTATTCTACATGTGGCAGCGACCGCGGCGACGCTCACGAAAGTGGGTCGCGCCCCAGTAACCGAGCCACGATGGATTACCGAAACAGATCGTGATGCGCAGGAGACGCCGATTCAAGAAGCGCGTGCCCGGCCTGCTTGCCCGGTCGCGGGCATCTCCCCCCGCGTTCGACGACTTCTACGCGCAGATGTCGGCCCAGGTGCTCTGCTTCTTTGTGACACGCACCAGTGAACGCCAACGGGCGGTTGATCTCACGGCCGAGACCTTCGCGAAGGCTTTCGCGCATCGGCGGGAGTTTCGTGGTGCGAGCGACGAGCAGGCGGCCGCCTGGCTGTGGCGAATCGCGCGGAACGAGCTGGCGCAGCACTGGCGCTCGAGGTCCGCCGAGCTCGCCGCCGTCGAGCGGCTCGGACTCGAGCGGGTCACTCTGAGCGATGGGGAAGTTCTGGACGGCGAGCGGCTTATCGCTGCGGAGGAACTTCGCGAGCAGACACGGCGCGCGCTCGAGGTGCTGCCCGACGACCAACGGGAGGTGGTCCGCTTGCGCTTTGTCGATGACCTCAGCTACGACGAGATCGCCCAACAGCTGGGAGTCTCGAACGACGCGGTCCGAACGCGCACATCGCGCGCGCTGCGCGCTCTGAGGAAGAGTGGTCACTTGGACGAGGCGATCGACAGGTTCGAGGCATGAGGCGCGAGGCACGCCGCGGGGTCGCCCTCTCCAAAATGCGGCCTGGGAGTGGGGGGAATCTTCTTACCTATCCCTATTGCTTCTTCCTGCCTCTTACTCCGTATTTTCTCTGTGCTTCCCGTTCGCACATCAGGCGCTTCGCTTTCCTCCTGTTCTTCCTGCACGTCGTGACAGCCCTCTTTAGCTTCTCAGCTCGCGTCAGGGGCGTGTTGATGGTCCCGGGAGTCGACGGCAGCTTCACTTCGGGCACGGGGCTCAGGTTCGAGAGATCCTGATAGATGATCGACAGGGGTGAGGTCGCCGCTCCGCTCCCGAAAGGCGAGCTCCCCGCGCCGGGCGCGGCTGTTGGCACTGACGTCGTGAACGTTTGGTCCTGCCCTTCGGTCATCCCGCTGTAGTTCGTCGCGATCACGCGGTAGTGGTAGGTCGTCCCTGGGGCCAGTCCGGTCAGCGTCGCCGCCACCGGCTGGGGTTCGCTGCTCCCCCCGGCGTTACCCGCCGGCGTGGCCGCTCCGTACACCGTGGTCGTGCCGTACTGGAACTGGTAGGTGGTTCCCGCGCCGCTCGGGTTCACTCCTGCCTGAACCACGACAGATGTCGCTTCAAGGCTCACCGGGAGCCCCGTGGTGACGCTCGGCCTCGGGGAGCGGGTCGTGAAGGTCTCTTCGGGGCCTTCGGTGGTCCCACCAGCGTTGGTCGCGACGAGACGGCCGTGGTACACGGTGTCGGGTGCGAGCCCGCCGACCCCGGTACTCACCGCGGTCGGCTGCGGACTCGCCGGGGTGCTCGGTTCGGGCTGCGGCACGCTCACGGCGGTGTACCAGCCCGTGCTGTGAAAGCTGGTGTCGTCTACGTACTGGAAGTGATAGGTGGTTTCGGCGTCCTGCGTCGTGACGCTCCCGTTCAGCGTGCCTCCGGTCTGGGTGACGGACGAGGCGGCTTCGGCATCGGCGACGGGCGCCGGGGGGAGCGTGGTGAACGATTCGATCGCTCCTTCGGTCGGGGGCGTCGTGGCGTTCGTGGCGATCACCCGGTAGTAGTAGGTGGTGCCTGGAGAGAGCCCACCGCCGATATCCTGGCGCGCCCCCTGGTCGCCGAAGCCGGAGCCTAGTTCGGCGCCGGGTGGCGCCGGGACAGTGCTCGCGCCGCTCAGCGTGGCACTCGTCCCGTACTGGAAGTAGTAGTTCGTCGGCTGGTTGTTCGGGTTGACCTGCGCTTCGAGCGTCGCGTCGGTCGAGGTGATGGCTGATGCTGACTCGCCGTCGACTTTCGGGGCGGCCGGTTGGGTCGTGAACATCTCGTCGGCGCCAAAGACCCTGTCGCCCTCCGCGTTGGTGGCGATGAGGCGACAGTGGTAGGCCTTGTCGGCCTCGAGTCCGGTCAGGGTCGTGTTTACCGCAACTGCCGCGGTTCCCGAGCCCGCCAGTGCATCGGGCACGGGGGCGTTCTGACCGTAGGTAGTCGTTGTGCCGTATTCGAAGTGGTATGTCGTTTCGGTTCCATCCGGGTTCACAGCGCCGGTCACCTGCTCTTCGGTCGGGGCGAGAGGCGTCGCCGACCCCGTGCTCACCGTCGGCGCCGTCACTGCTGACGGGCCGAAAATCTGCACGGGACCTTCAGATTCGAAGATGGCTTCGGCGATGTACACGTCGCCGCTCGCCGAGTCGACGGCGATGCCGCCCGGGTTGGACAGGATTCCCGCGCCGAACGTACGAAGCAGGCTCCCACTCGAGCCGAACTCGTCGACGACGGCGCCGTCGGCTGTCTGGTCTGCGACAAACACGTCGCCGCTGGCGTCGATCGCGATCGACGCCGGGGCGGACAGCACGCCGGCTCCCAGCACGCCGAGCGGATTACCGGAGGAGTTGAACTTCTGCACTTGGCTGGAGCCGGTGGAGGCTTCGGTGTCGACGACATAGATGTCGCCGCCGGAGGCCACGGCGACAGCCACGGGGCTCCTCAGCCCGGTGATCGTCAGCGGTCCCGGGGTGCCGTCGGGTTGGAACTCCTCCAGCTCGCCCAGAGGCTGGTTCGGATAGTAGATGTCGCCCGCGGAGTCGGTCGCGATCAGCACACGATCTTCTTCCGCTACGGGCAGCGAGGAAGCGGCGCCGCCGTCGAATGCCTCGAGGGGACTCCCAGACGGTTCGAAGGCATCGATCACGTGGTGAGCTTTGTCGAGGGCGTATACGTCGTGACTGCTCGGGTTGATCGCTACGCCGGTGAAGCTCGGTCCTCCGCCGCCGCCGAACGAGTCGATCGGGCTGCCGGAGGATCCGAAGCGCTCCACATCGCCCGGGCCGAAGCCGGACCCGAATTCCGTCGCGACGTATACGTCGTTCGACGACTGGTCCACCGCCACCCCGTAGACGTTGAGTCTGGTCGTGTTGAATTGTCCCTTGAGCATGTAGCCGGTCGCGGCCTGGGCAGAGGCGTTGAGGCCGAGCCAGCACGCAGCGACGGCCACGACCAGGACATACGCGCTCCGGACGCGAGGGCCGCTCCGCAAGTATGAGGATGACGGGAGATTGGCTGACAGTCTCATTAGCTCGCCGCTCTAAAGCGCCACGGTCGTTGTCCTTGCCACGATTGTCTTGGCGGCCGTGAGCCGTGCTCGCACCCGAAGCCTCTCGTGCGAGCCTTGCAGCCTCTTCAATGCATCGCTGAGCGGCACGTGGATCCGGCTGATGCCGGCCTTCACGTTGCTCCGGGTTGTCGTCTTCAAACCACGGCCGCTGAGCGTCACGGCGCCTGCCGCGGTCGTCTTGATCGTCACTAGCAGGTTCATGCCCAGAAGCCTCGCGTTTGTGACCTTGACCGACGGCTTGGCCTTGGGGCATCCGGTGACCGCGATCTTCGTCTGCTGGACGCGTTGCGCTCCGTTCTGGGCCGTGATTGTGGTGGGCATTGTCAGCGTCTGCCCGCACATGCTGCCGTTCGCCTTTGCCGGGATGTTCGTCCCCAGGATCGAGTACGGACCCAGCGGCAGCTTCAGCTCGAATGCGCTCACAGGGACGTCGGGGACGGTTTCGAATTTGGAGTAGGTGACGCCGTTCCTGATGTCGGTCTCGCCGGTCAGGTCGATCGTGATGCCGTGCCCCTGGAGGACGAGCACGAGGTCGGGGAACGCGGCGCCGCCGTGGGAGACGAGGATCGCCGGGCCCGTCAGCGGCCCGTTCAGCAAGGGGGTGTGAGCAATGGCAGTCCCGACCACCGAGCCCGCTGGGCAGTCGGCGGGGTTCGTGGCGAACTCCGCCTCGGTGCACGCCTTCTGCAGGGTCGTGAGCCGCGACGGGAGTTGCTTGGGCAGCGTTACGTCAACTTTGGCGATGTTCGCCTGACCCGGCCCAGACGCAACCTTCACGTCGAGGCTCGCCCCGTTCGCTTTGCTGGTCTGTGCCTGCGTGGAGACCGTGAACGTCGGTGAGAACGTGAGGTTCTGACAGTCCGCCAGCTGGAAGGGCGAGGAGACGCCGGCGCTCTGACCCCGGGTGGAGAGGACCGTCGCGTTCACCCTCATTGGCGCGCAAGACGTCGGGTTGAGCATGAAGCCGGGTCGGGTGATATCCACGCCGATCTGGCGGATCCGCAGCGGGACGCCTTCGAGGATCGTGGGCAGCGGGTCGCTGCTCACGGTCAGGCTGCCGTCGTTGTTGACGAGGACGTTGGCGCCGACGATGACGTCGCCGAGGTTGTAGGGCCCGGCAATCGCGGGCACGACGAAGGAGAGGCTCGCGGGCGAGTTGGGTATCTGCGGCGCGGCGAGGTAGACCGTGCCGCCCAGGGAGAACGGTGCTTCGCCGACGCCGGCCTCGGCGCTCACCGTGCCGATCTGGCTCGTGGCGGGACACGTGCCTCCGGCGGCCGAGGCTTGGGGACATAGGGGCACGCTCGCGAGATCCCCGAGCAGCCCGGGCGGCAGGTGGGCGCTGAGGCCCCCGAGGTACTGCGTGCGGTCGGCGCGTGCGAGCGTCAATGAGAATGTCGTGGGGCCGCCCGCGACGATCGAGTTCGACCCGGCGGAGAACGACGGCGCGAACGGCATAGTGGACGGGCAGGATGCGCCGAGCCCGTCGAAGCTAACGCCGAACGAGCTCGGGGGTGTCGCGGGGGCGTTGCCCGACCATGGCGTCAGCTCGCTCGTCGTCGTCTCACTCCCGCACGTCGGCGGGTTGGCCAGCGGCGCCGTGTTGCCGCCCTTGAAGTGCAGCTTGAATTCGTTGAAGGGCAGCTGGGGAAGTTCTTCGAAGGTCGCTGTGATCTGCCCGGTCACAGGGTTGGGCGATGCGCGGCCTTCGAGCTTGATGTCGAGGCCTTCGCCTTCGATGTTCTGAAAGACGCGGTATGTGTTGGCGGGTTCGGGCTCGCCGACGTAGATCGTGCCGTGCAGAGCGTTCGGCTGGTCGGGAGAGATCACTTCGCTGGTCCCAATCTGCGAGGCAGCCGGGCACGAGGGCGGGCTCATCGAGCCCTTCGCGAACTGTTCGTTGGTGCAGGCTTGAAGACCTGTCGCAACGCTCGGGTCGAGCGTCACGCCGGGCGGCAGCGTCACGACTGCCGTGCGCAACTGGGAGCTCGCAAAGCCATTGGGGTCTTCGTTCTGCGGAGCCATCAGGTCGAACGTGTAGCCGGACGGCGCCTCGGCCTGTGTGGAGTCCGGCGTAATTGCGATCGACGGGTTGAACGCGAGCGCTTCACAGCCGGTCGGCGCCGGCTCGATCGCGGTCGCGGTGACGTATCGGCCCGGTTCCTGATAGCTGTTGGCGCTCAGCGTCGTAGTCGCCGCCCCGCTGCCGCACGTGGTCGGATTGGTCATAAACGGTCGCCGCTGCCCGGCCGGCGCCGCCGGCGTCCCTGGGATGCAAATCGAAGTGTCCCCGACTTGCGTGAAGGTCTCACAGCCACGTGCGTGCGCGGCGGGCACGCCCCATAGCGTCAAGCTGACCCCGTAGAACAGTGCGGACGCGAGAAGCCCGCCCGGCACCGACGTCGTGACGCCATAGTCGCCTCCCGTGCGAATCGAGATCGCGATTTCAGTCTCCACGGCGCCCTCGATCCCCAGGCGTGCGACTTCATCGGAGCCATGGGTGAGGTTCACAACGGGAAGCTCCGCGAAGTCGACAACCACCTGGTTGAGCTCTTCCGCAACACCGACCTGGGTGTCGTCGGGGCAACCGAGTTCCCGCTCAAACTCGGCTTTAGTGCATTGCGGCACCGCCGTTGGGTTGCCAAGCAGGCCGGGCGGCAGACTGACGGTGAGGTTGCGCGGATCCTGCGTCGGCCCTATTATCCCCGCGGGCAGCGGCTTGCCGTCTACGCCAGTGGTACGCGTCGTAGTCGCGAATCGAATCGACGTGCTGTAGTCAGGGTGAGCACCGGCCTGAGTAGTCGACACGCTCGTCGTAAAAGACGCGATCGCGAGGGGTTCCATAGCGTTCGCCGCGCGAGCGGATGAGCCGGCGAACATCGAGAACGCGCCGAGGAGCGTGAAACAAACGGGGTAACGTCGACTCATCATTTCCGCCTTCGCTCTGCCGTCCAAATCAGCAACAGCACCGGAACCGCACCTACTTCCACACAGAGCTTGAGGCTGACAAGAATCATCGCGCCTCCCATCGACCAGAACCGCACCAGGAACAGGAAGGCGCCAGCCAGTGCGCCGCGCGCTATCACGCCCGACCGGGCACCGCAAGCTCCCGAATGCGCTGGCCCACCCGTTTTCACTTCCGCCCCTTGCGGTGCCTCGACTTTGTCGCCGCCGTGCCGTATCTCCTGCGGGCTGTCTTTTCGCACGTCTTACGCTTGGACTTCGGCTTGTCCTTCTTGCACGCCTCCAGGGCCTTGGACAGCGGCTTCGGTGTGCTCACCGTCGAGGGCGTCCTAGGCGCGGAAGCGCTCGGCGTCGCGTTCCCGGGACCGAAGAACAGGCTCGAGAGCGGAGTGGACCGCGCGGGCGGAGCAGACCCGGGACATTCGTTGTCAGTGCAGGCTGGCGCAGGTCGCGCGGCTGGGAAGCCGCCATCGACCCGGGCGTCATAAATCTTGACCCGTTCGCCGTCGGTGTCGCTCGGGAGGATGTCCTGACCCGTGGCAAAATAGACGTCGGCACCGTCGGGGCTGTTTTCGAGATATTGGGCGTCGGTCGCCTGAGGTCCAGCGGGTGAGATCAGATACGTCTGGCCGTTATTCCACTCGTATACATGCAAAGGGCCGTTCGTCGCGTTTGCCGTGAGCGCTTCGCGTGAGGAGAAGAACACCTTATCGCCGTCTTCGGAGACCGCCCGACCGTCGGCCTGGCTGGCGCCGTAGGTGTCTGCAGTATCGAGAGTAGAAAAGCCAAAGCTCACTGGTTGCCGCTGACTGCCGATCGTCGCGCCATACGGGCCGTCGCCGCTGCCCGGCAGGCTGCCCTGCGAGACGCGCACCAGGCCTTTGCCTTCGCTCCACTCGTAGACGTTGGTACGCCCAGGTTCTGCGTTGTGATCGTCTAGGGTCAGCGGTTCTTCTGACTGGAAGACGAGGTGGGTCCCGTCCGGCGTGGCACGCACCGGCCCAAGCGGCGACGTGCCAGAATTTCCGTGAGGCCCGGCCTGCGTCATGCGAAGTAAATCCGTTGGCGACAGGGTGGCGATATAGGTCACGTGGCCATTGGCCTCCTCGTATAGGAACGGCCGGGGATTCGCCGGGTCAAAAGCGGGGCCCGCCGGATCCAGCTGGTCTTCACTAGCAAAGAACACATGCGAGCCGTCCGCGGACATCGTTAGGAACGTCGCTCCGTGTTCGCCGTCGCTCAAGCCTTCATCTCCCTTGGAGACGAGGCTCAAGCTCTGAGTCTCTGCGTCGTACCGATATATCTGCTGGTGGGTGCCGGTGCTCGGAGCGTCGGCGGTCAACTGGTCGCGGTCGGAGAACACCACCTGGTCGCCGCTGCTGGATGCGTCGTTGAATTCGGCGCCCGAGGTCCCAGGCGTACCCGTCTGGGACTTCGACACGTCGGTCGTCGTGCCGCCACGGCGCATGAACACCTGGAGTTGGGTGTCCGGCGCGGACGGTTCATACTGGTCGATCGAGCTGAAGAACACCGTCGCGCCGTCCGAGGACACGGCGTTGGTAGTGAGTCTGCCCTGCACGGCTCCGATCGTCGCGCCGTGGCCCGCGGCCGGCAGCGTCCCTCCGGAGGACACCGAAACGAGCGACACGTTCCCCGCTGCGTCGGACTCATACACATAGAATTGGGAGGGCGGTGTGGCGGCGGCGGTGGAGTTAAGCGGTACTTTCGTTTCGAAGACGACGTGGGTCCCGTCAGCAGAGGCCACCGCGGTGCCGTACTGTGCTTCGGCGCTCCTCCCGATCGGCTCTGGTTCAGCATTCTGGTTGTGGGAGAGGACGATCGGCGGCCCACCGGCCACACTCTCATAAAGGACCCCCGCGTGCAGGCCGTAGCTTTCGAGAGCTTCATCGAGCGCGCTCGTCACGAAGAAGATCCGCAATCCGTCTGGCGAGGACCCGACGAATTCGTAGTTCTCTGGCTGCCCCAAACCTTCGAAGCCGGTCAGGGAGGTGATCGCCCAGTAATACGCGCCACGCGCGCTGCTGAAGATTCGCGGACTTCCCGAGGGCTTGTCTTCACCCGCCTCGGTGCCGGCGATCGCTCCGCTCGAATCGAAGAATACTGTCGAGGAGCCGGGCGCGATTCCCTCGAATGTGACGTCGTACTCGCCGGCCCCGGGCGGCGAGACCTGCTCGTAGGCGCGGCATTCGGGAAGCTGGATCGACTCGTCTTCGGCGCGCAGCTGTTCGTTGGGGCATGCGGCGGCGAGGACAGGGGTGGCGAGGGCCGCGACGGCAAGCCAGGCGAGGAGACCCGCACCGAGGGCGCGAGACATCCTTCGCGAGCTGCGGGGCCTCTTGGGTGAGCCCTCAAGGCCCACGCAGAGATGTCGTTGCATCCCCCCAGCATGGTTGAGGCAGCCGGAGGTGATCAAGAGCGTGTCTTTGGTCTGTGTTCCAGCCGACCGCGTGCACGCAGAGCCCGCCACGTGCGTGGCGGGCTCTGGGCCTTGCCAGAAGGCACGAAGGCGCTCCCAACCGCTATCCGTGCGCTTTGACGGCTTCCACCGATGTCTGCTCGATTGTGCCGTTGAGAACGGCGGTGTTGTGTCCGGCTTCGGACGGCAAGCCGAGCCTGCCATTCACAAGCGGGTCTAGCAGCCCGGACGCGCCACAGCCGTTGGCCCCGGGCGCCGCGAACGTGTTGTTGACAAGGGAGTTGTCCGAGAAGGCGATGATCTCGCCTTCGCCCTTGATTTCGAAGTTCCCTGTACTGCCAGTGACCGCACCGCTGGTTCCCGTCGTGAGTTCCACGATGATCGGACTCGCGTTCGAGCCCACGTAGCAGCTGCTCCCTAAGAGCGGGTTTTCCAGATGCAGCTTCACGGGGAGGGTCAGCGCAGCGCCGCTCCCGATGAAGTAGTTCGTTGTGCTGATCCCGATCGAGCTGGCGGGTGCCGCGAGTTCGGTCGTCGCGTTCACGCCCGTGACTTTGTTTTCGAATATTGCTTCACAGGCTTTGCGCTCTTGTTCGTTATTGATTTCGTAGCACCTAACCAGGCCCGCGAGGCCCCCGGGGATTTTCTGTGGGCTTTTCGACAGCGTGTTGCCGTCGGCGGCGCCGACGAAGTGCTGCATTTCTTCGCTTTCTGTGAAGCCGCCCTGCAGCGTGATGGCATTGAAGATCGGCACCGTTTCTTTCGCGACGACGAGTTTGCCGCTTTCCGTCTTTGCCCAGACGCACTCCGACGCGGTGCTGAGCGGACAGTCTGCGAACACGGCGTAATCGCCTGTGGGGGTCGCCAGTGCCGGCGACGCCGCCGCGAGCGTCGCGAGCGATGCCGCGAGTGCCACGGTCGCGACGCCCAACAGCTTGCGCACGGTCGTCATATGAGAGCTAATGTTCAGCATGACTCCTACTTTCTTGTATGTGGGTATGCAGCGGGATATGTGAATGCGACCAAAGGAAGCTGCTCTAGGTCCTCCGGGTCCGTGCTCAGGTGAGGGTCGCCAAGGGAGCTGGTACCCGGCGGCCCTCACCTAACGTCTACTTCACTTCGATCACGGATTGACTAGAACAGCCAGAGGTTGTTAGCTTCGTCAGGCGCCCCGTTGACCGAGTACGTCACGCTCTCTGAGCCTTCGGTTAGCCCACACGCGCCTCCGCTGAGGGCCACTTTCGCGTTAGTCGCTGTAAGAGTCGAGTCGGTAACTTTGTTTGCCCACGTGAGTTCGAATTTCGTGCCGGTTTTGTTTTTGACCGTGCATGTAGGGCCACTTTCGATTTCGATGGTCGCTTCAATGCCGGTCACTTCGAATTTGTTTGCCGCGATCCACGTAAGCGTCCATGGCGTGGTCGTGTTCGTCTTGACTCGCACGAAACGGTTCGTGGGGGAATGATTGTCATGGCATTTCCCTCCAAACACGGCCGACTGAATGCTGCTCGTCGGCGCACCACTGTTCGCGGTTATCGTCCCGCCTACACTTGACGTCGGGCAAGTGATGACAAGAGTGCCCGATGTAAGCGTGGCGCCTGTCGCCGCCGCGGACCAATTGGTGCCCACCGGTACCACTTTGGTTTTCGCTTCGTCTTCGTAAATGGTTTGCGCGGCCGATGCCGCAGACGAAGAGATGGCCATCGCCCCGACGGCGAGAACCGACGTCAGCACGATCAGGATTCTTCGAGACATGATGTATCCTTTGTTTCGTAGGAATCGGGTCCTGGGGCGTCCTCTTGGTAGATGCGCTCCAGGACTCATATTGCGTTCTGTTCCCTGCTGTGGCACACAGAGCGATTCATTCGGCCTCTTCGTAGGGGATGTCGGGCGTACACCGCGACGCCACTGCGGGAGGGACCTCGGGGACCCGTCGTGTTCCGCCGCATCGAGCAACGGGGCGAGCCTGCCTTGAGAAGTGGTGATCTGATCCGGGTTGCTGCCCTCCTCATGATCGACTTCAGCGGTCCCAAGCGGCCGGGAAACCGGACCGCCGGCCGATTGGGTAAGAGCGGGGTTTAGCACAGGTTGAAGGGTTCGTGTTACAGAGTGGTGTGAGCAGGCGCGGACAACTGTCCCTGTAATTGCGCAGACAGATATTGTGCGCAGGAGAGAAACTGCCGCATCCTGGGAAAGTCCAGTCAGTGGGACGCGCCGCTTAGCCGGTGGCGCGCGGGCTCTAAATTGTTTCTAAAGATTTGTGGCATATGGGGTTTTCGGAGGTTTCAGCACGAGCGCGGTACGCAATGCCCCGACGACAGCGCGCATCAACGCGCGATTGCCGTCGACCGCGATCCGGCGATTGGGGAGCAACAACGCGTCGCACCAGGCTTCGGGGGTCCCATAGGCCACTGCCTCAGGGGGCGCCGCCGGGGGCGCCGGGAGGGCCAGGATGCTCCCTGCGCGTGCCGCGAGGTAGATGTCCGGCGCGGCGGCGTCATGGCCGTCGAGATGTAGCTGACAGATACCGGCTGTCGGCTCCGGGATCTGAGCGATGGGCGCGAGCACATGTAGCAGGTCGGTGAGGTCGCTGCCGGGCACGGCCACCTCCGGCCTGGACCATTGCCATTCCCAGCGTCCCGCGAGCATCGCCACCATGGCGAGCTGACGCGCTCGCGCCGTCAGGCCGTATCGCTGGATGCCGATGAGCTCCCGGCGCGCGAGTAGGCCGCCAAGGACGAGGTTGGACAGCCGGCGCCGGAGCGTCGAGCTAGCCAACTCGGGTAGCCGCGTATGGACGTCCCTGATGGCAAGCGGGCCGTCGGCGAGCGCGAGCGTGATCTGGCGCGTCCGTCGATTTGCGCTAAGCCCGATCGCGAGGATGCCGGGCGGATCGCCGCGGTCGAGTCGCGAGCACCACGCCTGCTCCCAGCGGTCCGCCTCGGCCGTGACCTCGAGCAGCGTCCGCCCTGGGTCCGTGAGGCTGTAGTAGGCGCGGTGCGGAATCGCTCTGCTCCCCGGATGCGGAGGAAGGCCAGCTTGATGCTCACGGGTAACGAGCTTACCCTCGAGGAGACGGCGCAACCTCCGGATGACGACCGCGTGTCCGGCATGGGGCAGAGCACGCTCGAGCTCCGCGGGACGCATCGGGCCCTCAGCCAGTCCGGTCAGGACCGAGACCATCCAATCCTCGGCGAGCAGTTGCAGCACGCGCAATCCCAGCTGGTCTCTTTGGGCCATGATCCCCTCGGCTCGCTCCGATCGCATGGCCACCAGCCGGGAGATGACGGGCGCAACTCGCCCAGCCGGTGCCCAATCACCTCCCTAGATGCGCCAACGCGCAATCTGTGACAGCGCCGTCTCCGGGACGTCGCCGCTTAGCGACCGGCAACCGCATCCCTGATCGGCCAGGGAGTCAGAGATTGCGTCCAGCCCTGTGTGGATCTCCCCCCGGCATCACCAAGAATGAGCTCGACGGCAGCTTCGTGCCCCATCACGGGAGTAAGGGCGAGATAGCTGGCATCGTCGGCCAGCTCGTGCAGCCGATGCTCCTCCCTTCGTACCACGTAGTCGTGGACGATCGCCCAGACCGCGCCCACGATCGCGTCGGCGATCAGCTCGGACGGCCGCTGAGACTCGGGTATGCGGTTGATGAACAGCTCCGCGAACCTGCGCAGCATCCTCGACCTTCGCTCGATCGCCGACGGTCCGACGGAGAAGATCTCGACGAACGCGACGCGACCGACGAACGGACGGCTCGCAACGTGCTCCAGCAGCGCCGTGATCCCGCGGCGCAAGCCCTCCGCCCAAGTCTCAGCGTCACGCCAGGCCTTGGCTGCGGACATCAGCGCTTCCACGCCGAGAAGATCGAAGGCCGCAAGAAAGCACGTCTCGATCGCGTCCGTCTCACCGTAGAGCTGTCTGAACGTCTCTTCGCCGACCCCCGCAAAGCGAGCGATGCGCCCCGCGCTCAGATTGGCGTAGCCATCGCTCGCCGCGATCGCGACGGCGGCGCGCAGGATTCGCAAGCGCTCGTCCGTCCCCCGCAACCCCGCGCGCCACGGGGCCGCTTCCGGCGTCCCGGCCGGCGTCGAGCGCGACCACGCGCGATAGCTGGATACCCACGCGGATAGCTCGTCGGCGGTGGCGGAGAGCTCGTCGATCTTGCCGGCGGCCAGATACACCCGGGAGACCCGCTCGATACCGCCGACGATGCCCTTCGCGATCGTCGGGGAAAGCGTCAGGCCTTGCGCCGGGTTGCTGATGCTCCCCGCGATCAGCTCTTCGAACATCGCCCGCCCACGGTCCATCCGAGCGAAAGCCGCCGGCCCCGCGGCGAACGTCTCCAGCAGGACGAATCGAGCCGCCTGCGGCTCGCTTGCGGCCTCGAGCCCGAACTGCTCGAACGCCCGACAGAGGCGTCGCGCAGGGTTCTCCTCGTTTCGGTACGCGAGCCTGATGCGCTCCACGGTGCGAGCGACGACGTAGTCATAAGCTCCGAGGAAGCACGCTTCCTTGTCGGCTCCGAAGAGGTCATAGAACGTCTGCCGAGACACACCAGCCAGCGCGCACACGGCCTTGATAGTCGCCGCCGGAAAGCCGCGGGTCGCGGCGATCTCGACCATCGCTCCGTAGAGGCGCGCGCGCTGATGCGCGACGACCTGGTCGTGGCTGAGCCCGTTGGGTCGGGGCTGGAGCTTGCGATATCGCGACCGCGCACGCGCTGTGCGCGAAAGGGCTGGCACGGGAGATCCCGGACTTCCGATGGCCATAGCAAGTCAGCGTATCGGAAATCAACTGACAGTTGTCTACTTGCGCAACTTCGCATCTTGGTGGAGGCTCCGGCGAGCATGACGATCGGTCGCCGACTGCACAAGACTCGCAAGGATCTCGGGCTCGGACAGCACGAGCTCGCAGAAGAGGTCAACGTAAAACCGCAGTACATATCCAAGCTCGAGGCCGATCAGGCGGCCCCGTCACCGGATGTGGTGATCAACCTGTGCCGCGCGCTCGGGGTCAGCACCGACTATCTGCTGACCGGGCGCGACCCGGCCCCCTACGACGTTCGCGGCGCGATCCGCGCGCAACCGGGGATCAGCCCGGTCGGGAAGCGCAGTCTGATCCAGCTCATCGGCGAGTTGAGCAAGACGGCCTGAGGCCGCGACTCGGCGAGCGCCACGATCGTTCCCAGCGCCCCTGCCGAGGCAATTTGTGTCATGTCTGTGTCAAGACTCGCGCAAATCTGTGAAAAAGCCGGATCTTGGTCTTTTCCGCCTCTATGGTCGTTACCAGTCGCTATCCGCGACCCAGGCGCTGGTCCTTACACGCCGTGGCCCACACAGGAAAGGTGCGATTTCCTATGCCAGACTCGCGATACCCCGAGTACCCGTGCGCCCTCATGGCGGACGAAGTCCACATACCAACCCAGGCGGTCGAGCTACTGCGCGACGGGCTGCGCAGCCGCATCGCCCTAGCCGCGCAGCGTGTCAGCAACGCGGAGGGGGAGCTGGACGCGCGTGAGCATCCCGAGCGCTACCACGGCCCCCTCCGCTGCATCGATGCCCTGCGGGCGCTGCTCGAGGAGATCGGCTGGAGCGCGCCGCCGAGCGACTCGCGGGTCGACCCGCAACGCCACGGCTGGGCGCTGGCCGCGGCTTTGCAGGATCAGATCAGCGTTCATGCCGACATGCTCAGCGAGCTCGACGAGGCCGACAACGGCCAGCGCGACGCGATCGTACGCGACCTCGGCGCACTCACCTACCTCGCGCTGGACGTGCTGCTGCGCGTGCAGGCCCGCGCCCTGCGGCCCGCCGCGTCGTGCGGCTCAGCGTGAAGCGGCGTCCGTGAGCAGCGCCTCGATGATGCCCTCGACATCGTGGCGCTCGGCCTCGACATGAGGCTCGAGGCCGTGCTCGCGCAGCGTCTCGCTCGTGACCGGGCCGATCGACACGATCCGCGTGGAAGGCGACAGGCCGGGCGCGCCACCGGCTGCCTGCAGGAAGAAGCGCACGGTCGAGGACGAGGTGAAGGTGACGTAGTCGGCCTCGCGGACTGCGCTCAGCGCGCGTGGGGAGAGCGGCTCGGCGAGCGTCTCATACAGCGCCAGCACATCAACCTCGACTCCGCGCGCGCGCAGGGCGTCGGGGAGGACGTCGCGCGCAACGCGCGCGCGCGCGACGAGCGCGCGCGTTGCCGGCAGCTCCGCGAGCGCCTCGACGAGGGCCTCTGCGACGAACCGCTGGGGTACGACGTCGGCGAGAACGCCATGCTCGGCCAGCGCGCGCGCCGTACCGGGGCCGATCGCCGCGATCTTCGCGCCCGCGAGCGCACGCGCGTCCCCCACGGGGTGGACGCCGTCGTCGAGGCGCTCGAACAGCCCTGTGACCGCGTTGGGGCTGGCGAGGCAGATCAGGTCGTAGGGCGAGGGATCGAGCGGTGGGCCCGGCAGCTGCTCCACGCGGATGACCGGCGCCTGGATCACGCTCGCGCCGAGCTCCTGCAGACGCCGCGCGAGGCCGCTCGCCTGCGCGCGCGCGCGCGTCACCGCGACGCTCAGGCCCGCAAGCGGGCGCGGGGGGAGCCACGCCAACTCACCGGCCAGCGACGCGACCGGCCCGACGATTGTGATCGCGGGCGGGCGGACCCCCTCGCTGGCCGCGATGTCGGCAATCGTCTCGAGTGTCGCCGTCACTGTGCGCTGCTCGGGCAGCGTGCCCGCTTCGACGACCGCCGCCGGCTGCGAGCCGGGCCGCCCGGCGGCGATCAGCGCGGCGGTGATCTGCGGCAGCTGACGCACCCCCATGTACAGCACCAGCGTCCCTGGGAAGCTCGCGAGCGCCGGCCAGTCGATCGCGCCCTCCTCCCCGTCGGCGGCATCGACGGCGTCCTCACGCGCGTGGCCGGTCACCAGTGCGACCGCGCTCGCCAGGCCGCGGTGCGTGACCGGGATGCCCGCATACGCCGACGCGGCGACGCCCGCCGTCACGCCCGGGACGACCTCGAAGGGGATGCCCGCCGCCCGCAGCGTCAACGCCTCCTCGCCCCCGCGGCCGAACACGAATGGGTCGCCGCCCTTCAGGCGCACCACCGTTTGTCCCGCCTGCGCGCGCGCCACCATCAGCGCCTCGGTCTGCTCCTGCGGAACCGAGGCGCCGCCGCCCTCCTTGCCGACGAACAGCAGCTCCGCCTCCGCACGGGCGCCGTCGAGCGCGGCGCTCGGGATCAGGCGGTCGTACAGGATCACGTCTGCGTCCGCGATCAGCTCGAGTGCTCGGGCCGTCAGCAGTCCGGGGTCGCCCGGTCCTGCGCCGACGAGGTACACGCGGCCGGTCACGGCGTAAGCTCCGCCATCTCCTCAGCCCGCCGCAGCATCTCGCCGGCCCCCACCACCTGCAACCGCTCCGCCACGCGCCGCCCCAGCGCCTCGGGGTCATAGAAGCCACCGACGAGCTCATCGCTCACCCACTCCGAGCCGTCCGGCAGCCCGACCCACGCCCGCAGCTGCAGGCAGCCGCAGCCGGCCGGCACCGCGTAGGCACCGAGCGGGGTGTGGCAGCTGGCGTCGAGCTCGCGCGCGAGCGCGCGCTCGGCGAGCAGGCAGGCGAAAGCGTCCTCGTCGTTTACCGCGATGACTGCCTTACGAGTGGCGTCGTCATCGGCGCGAGCCTCGAGCGCGATCACGCCCTGACCGGGTGCCGGCGCGAAGCGCTCCGCGTCGAGCACGCAGCCGATCTCCGCCTCGCGCCCCAGCCGCTGCAGGCCGGCGCGAGCGAGCACGATCGCGTCGAGCTGCTGATCGCGATCGGCGAGCTTGCGCAGTCGTGTGTCGACGTTGCCCCGCATCGCCACCACGTCGAGATCCTCGCGTGTGGCGCGCAGCTGCGCCAGGCGCCGGATGCTGCTCGTGCCCACACGCGCGCCGGCGGGCAGCTCCTCGAGTGCGCCGGCGCCACAGAGGACGTCCTCTGCGCCGGCACGGGCGGGCGCGCCGAGCAGCGCGAGCCCGTCGGCCAGCTCGCCGGGGACGTCCTTGGCGGAGTGCACCGCGAGGTCGATCTCGCCGGTCGCGAGAGCATGCTCGAGCTCGCTCACCCAGCGCGACTTGTCGCTCGCGTCGGCCCCGCCGTCCGCGCGGTCGCCGCTGGCGAGCATCGGCACTAGCTCGCAGTCCTCGTGCCCGGCGACGGTCAGTTGCTCGAGGATCAGATTGGCCTGCGCGAGCGCGAGCGCGCTGCGCCGCGTGCCGATCCGCATCAGCGGGGCGCGCGGGGCCGGCGGGCCATCAACGGGGGCGGCGTCGGCGCGTGCTGCCCGGCACACCCTCGGCGGCGCGGGCAGGCAGGTCGTGGACCTCGGCCAGCTCGCTTGCCCCCTGCTCCTCGACGGGCTCCTCGTCGCGCAGCGCAAACAGCTCGCGCACGAGCTCGAGGCTCGCGTGGCCACGGTCTTCGCCGAGGCTGCGCAGGCGGATCGTCGGCTCGTGCAGCAGCCGGCTCATGACCGACCGGGCGATCGCCTCGATGCGCACGAGGTCGCGCTCGGAGGCGGTCTCCCAGCGGCCGGAGTTCTCGGCGAGCACCTGCGCGACGAGCTCGTCGCCGTGCGCGCGCAGCGCGCTGATGGTGGGAAGCGAGTCGAGCTGCCCGAGCCAGCGCGCGAAGCGGTGGATCTCCTCCTCGACGATCTCCAGGGCGCGCGGGGTCTCCTCCGCGCGCGTGCTGAGGTTGCGCGCGACGACCGCCTGCAGGTCGTCGATGTCGTACAGGCTGACGCCCTCGAGCTCGCCGCACGCGGGGTCGATGTCGCGCGGCACGGCGATGTCGATCAACAGCAGCGCGCGTCCAGCGCGCCCGTCCTGCCCGTCCCGCTCGCGCATCACGAGCTCGAGCTCCTCGCGTCCGACGATCGGATGCGGCGATGCGGTCGAGGACAGGACGATGTCGGCACGCACCAGCTGGTCGGGCAGTTTGTCCAGGCCGACGACGGAGCCGCCGAAGCGCTGTGCGAGGCTGAGCGCACGGTCGGCGTGGCGGTTGGCGACGAAGATCGTGCCGGCGCCCTGCTCGGCGAGCGCGCGAGCGGTCAGCTCGCTCGTCTCGCCCGCGCCGAGGATCACCACGTGCCGGTCCTCGAGGCTGCCGAGCACACTGAGCGCCAGATCGACCGCGACCGAAGGCGCGCTCACGCGACTGGCGCCGATGCCGGTCTCTGAGCGCACGCGCTTGCCGGTCGTCAACGCCGCTGCGAACAGGCGGTTCGACAGCGGCCCGGTGGTGTTCGCGCGCATCGCCACCTCGTGGGCGCGTCTCACCTGGCCCTGGATCTCGGCCTCGCCCAGGATCATCGACTCGAGGCCCGCCGTGACGCGGTAGAGCTGGCGGGCGGCGTCGCAGTTGCGCGGCGAGTAGATCGCCTCGGCGAGCTCGGTCGGGCGGATCTCGGCACGCCGCGCGAGCAGCCCGAGCACGTCGCCCTCGGCGCGCACAGGATCGCCGACGACCAGGTAGACCTCCGTGCGGTTGCACGTCGAGATCACTACCGCCTCGCGCACCTCGGCGGTGGCGGTCGCCTGCCTGGCGAAGTCTGCCGCTTCGCGCTCGCTGAACGCGAGGCGCTCGCGCAGCGCCACCGGCGCGGTCTTGTGCGAGATGCCCAGTGCCAGAAGCTCGCTCATGCCGGCGCCGACTCCCTTTCGGGATCCTCGCTACTCGCCTCTGTTTCGCCATCGGGCGCGGCGGTGCTATGCGGCGCGGCGTTCTCGGACATGCTCAGCAGCTCGCCGAGATCGCGCTCGATGCGGCTGAGGCGGATCGACATGATCGCAACGTAGATCAGCACGAGCACGAACAGCACGATGTAGGCGCCGGCCACGTACTTGCCGGCTGTGTTCAGCGGCAGCGCCGGCACCTCTCCAAACGCGGCGGCGAGCATTACGGCGCCGAGCTTCCCGCCGCGGGCGCGGACATGGTCGTGACGTGCTGCAGCGAGGGGGCGGCGCTGCGTGCCCGCGGCGCCGCGGCCGCGCTCTCGCCGGACAGGCGCCGGCGCAGCGCGCGGATCTGCGCGCGCGTGTGCTTGGCCGTCAGCTCGTACTTGCACAGGGTCGCGAACAGCAGTGAGATCGCCAGCAGCGAGACGAGGAACGTCAGCGCCATCGGTCCGGGCAGGTTGGAGGTGCTGCCCAGGACCCGCGGGTGCAGGTAGGCGGTGGACAGGCGCACCGCGATGAAGTTCATCGGCACGAACGCGCCGGCGGTGATCGCGAACACCGACGCGTAGCGTGCCTGGCGCTCGGGATCTTCGATCGCGAAACGCAGCGGCTGATAGGTGGCGTACAGCAGGAAGATGATCAGGAACGACACGAGCGTCGGCTCGCTCCACACCCACCAGTGCCCCCACGAGCCCTTCGCCCAGATCGAGCCGGTGATCAGCGTGCCGACCGCGAAGATCAGACTCATGTGGATCACGACGTAGGAGCGCATGTCCCAGCGTGGATCGCGTGTGCGCAGGTGCTGAATCGCGAGCAGGCCGCCGAGCACGAAGCCGCACAGCGCGACGATCGCCAGCGGCACGTGTACGTAGAAGATCTTCTGCAGGAAGCCCTGTTCGGCTTCAAGCGGCGCGTAGAAGAACACCAGGCTGAGCGATACAGCCATCGCCACAACCGTCGCGATGCTCAGCGTCCGCAGGCCCTTGCCGTAGACGGTCGGTCGAGTGCGTTCCACGTAGTTAATCCTCCAGGAGGAAGTCGAACAGGGCGTAGGCGATCAGCCCGAACAAGAGATCATAGAGCCCGAGCGTAAGCAGCCAGCGCGCTGCCGGTGCGCCCACGTGGGCGGCCACGAGCAGCGGCGAGGTCGCGCGCGCGCCGCCGATCACGATCGGCACGAACAGCGGCAGTGCCAGCAGCGGGCCGAGCAGGTCGCGCGCGCGCGTCTGGACGGCCATCGCGGCGACGAGCGTGCCGATCACCGCCACGCCGATGTCGCCCAAGGCGAGCGTCGCCAGCAGACCGGGCAGCGCTGGACCGAGCGGTGATCCGAGCAGCAGCAGCGCGAATGCCGGTACGGCGACGAGCTCGAGCACCACCAGGAACGCGAGCAGCGTCAGCACCTTGGAGATGAACATCGCGCTGCGGTCCACGGGCGCGAGCAGGAACCCGTCGAAGCCGCCCTGGTCGGCATCGGCGACGAACAGCCGGTTGACGCCGAGGATCGCGGCGAACAGCAGCGTCACCCACAGGATGCCGGCCGCGAGGTCGCCTTCGACGCTCGAGCGGTTGAGCGCGAAGTGGAACAGCACGAACGTCGCCACGGCGAACAGCGACATGCCGGGCACGGACTCGAGCGTGCGCAGCTCGACCAGCAGCTCCTTGCGCAGCAGCGCGCGGACCGTCGGCCAAAGCCGTGGCGGCGTGGCGGGGCGCACGCTCCGCACCGCTCGCGCCGGCGCCTGCACGCCGCTCATCGGTAGAGCTCCGCGATCTCGTCCGCCTCCACCTCGGCGGCGGCGCGCAACAGCGCCGGACGCCCCGCGCGCAGGCCGAGCACGAGGTCCGCCTCTGCCAGGCCGCGGCCCGGGTCGTGGCTGCAGATCACGCGTGTTCGCAGCCCGCCCGGCCCCGGCCCCGCGGCGAGCAGCGGCACCACCAGCTCGATCGCAGCCGGGTCGAGGTTGGCGTGCGGCTCGTCGAGCAGCAACAGCTCGGGATCGTGGAGCACGGCGCGCGCGACCGCCACGCGCTGGACCATGCCGCGCGAGAGCGTCCGCAGCGGCTCGTTGGCGCGCGCCTGCATCGCCACCGACTCGAGCAGCTCGTGCACGCGCTCGTCCTCGACGCCGTACAGGCGGGCGTAGAAGCGCAGGTTCTCGCGCGCGGTGAGCTCGCGGTAGAGCAGCGGCTCGTGACCGAGCAGGCCGACGCGCGCGCGCACCGCCCACGCCTCGCCCGGGAGGCTCGAGCCGAGCACCCGCACGCTGCCGGCGTGGGGACGCAGCAGGCTCGCCAGCACGCGCAGCAGCGTCGTCTTGCCGGCGCCGTTGGGGCCGAACACGACGAGTGTCTGGCCCGCGTCCAGCGAAAGGGAGACGTCGGCGAGGGCCTCGCGTTCGCCATAGTGCCGAGCCAGTCCCTCGACCTCGAGCGCGGCCACGTGTGTGCTCTCTAGACCTGCAGCGCGTACGCGCTCTGCGCTCGCGCGATCAGCTCGCGCACGGCCTGCTCACCGTCGTCGCGCAGCAGCGCAATCGGGTCCGGGTCGCCGTTGACGATTCCCTCGAAGAAGTCCTTGCGCTCCTGGTAGGTGGCGAGCGTGCCCTTCGCCCAGCCGCGCACCTCGTTGAGCAGCACCGCCAGCTGCGCGTAGGGCTCGCCGAACTGAGCTTCGATCTCGCGCTTCATGCGCTTGGCCAGCGCGGGCGAGGCGCCCGCTGTCGAGATTGCGATCGCGAGCGGGCTCATGCGGACGATCGCCGGCAGGATGAAGTTGCACAGCGGCGGCACATCGACGACGTTGACGAGCATCGCGCGACGCTCGGCGTCCGCGTAGACGGCGATGTTCACGTCGGTGTCGTCGGTCGCGGCGATCACCATGAACACGCCCTCCAGGTCATTCGCGCCCGCGTACGCGCGTTGCTCCCAGCGGATCGAGCCCTCGCGCGCGTACTCCTCGAGTGCCGGCTCGGCCTCGGGCGCGATCAGCGTGACCTGCCCGTCGCAGGCGAGCAGGCCCTCGACCTTCTCCAGCCCGATCTCGCCGCCGCCGACCACCACGCAGCGCCGGCCGGAGAGCTTCAGGCAGGCGATGTAGAAGGGGGTGTCGAGCATCCCCTGCACGCAGCTCTGGTCGCAGATCCCTCTGCGCAGCTGGCAGACGCACTCCTTGCCGGCGTAGGCCTGGGCGGGCATGTACTGAAGGGTAGTGCAGCCGCTGCCCTCGCCTACGGTCTGGGCAGCCCCCGCCCGAACGCGCGCGCGCCGACCCGCGCGAGCGCCAGTGCGCCATCGCGCCAGGCGTGCTCGCGATCGGAGTCGCGCGCGGAGCGCAGCTTTGCGACAGTGCGCATGGCGCGGGCGCTGGTGGCGTCGTAGGGCCCCCACCAGAGGCCGCGCATCGCCGGCGGATCCCACGTGATCAGCTTCTCCTGCGCGCATGCGCGCAGCCCGGCCTGTCCGAGCGTGCGCCCGAGCCCGCTGCCGGCGGTCGCGCCCCACGGCCCGCGCGAGACGGTCGGTCCGGGCAGGTGGTCGTTGAGCCAGACCATGCCGGCGTGCAGCTCGCGAGCGATCCGGATTCCCTGGTAACGATCGGCCGTCCACACGGACGCGCCGAGGCCGTACTCGCCGTCGTTGGCGGCCGCGATCGCCGCATCGACCGAGTCGACGGCCGTCACGACCAGCACCGGTCCATCGATCGGCTCGCGCACGATTCGCATATCGCCGCTCACCTCGGTGATCACCGCGGGCGCGTAGAAGGCTCCGGCGCAGCCCGGCGGGCTTACCGGCCCGCCGCAGTGCAGCCGCGCGCCCCTGGCGACGGCCTCCTCGACCAGCGCGCCGACATGCTCGGCGCGGCGAGCGGACGCCAGCGGCCCGATCTGCACGCGCGGGTCGGAGGGGTCGCCGACGGTGAGCGCACGCGCTCCGCTTACGAGCCCCCCGAGGAAGCGCTCATACACCTCGCGCGCGACGTACACGCGCTCGACCGACCCGCGTGCCTGCCCGGCGGCGGCGCAACCGGCCCACAGCGCGCCGGCGATCGCGCCGCGCAGGTGCGCGTCGGCGAGGACCAGCATCGCGTCCTTGCCGCCGAGCTCGACGGCGACCTCCTTCTCGCCCGACACGCTTGCACGCGCGACGACGCGCCCGACGGCGGGCGAGCCGGTGAACAGGATCTTGTGGACGGGCGCCTGCGCCAGCGCCACGCCGACATCCGCTTCGCCGTGGACGACGCGCACGAGCCCCTCCGGCAGCCCGGCGCGCGCAACCACGCGCGCGATCCGCTCGCCCGCCAGGGCCGCGCGCGCAGCCGGCTTGAAGATCACGCCGTTACCCGCCAGCAGCGCGCCGGCGATCTGCCCGAGTGGCTGCGCGAACGGCGCGCTGCCGGCGCCGATCACGCCGACGACGCCGTATGGCTCGAACGCGATCCGCGCGCGCTTGGCGAGCGCCAGCGAGCGGCTGACCGCGACGCGCCGCCCGCCGAGCACGTCCGCTCCGTCCTCGGCGATCCACCGCAGCGCGTCGATCGCGGTGAGCAGCTCGAGCGCGGCGATCTCCGCGCGCGGCCGGCCCTGCTCGCGGGCGAGCAGCTCCTGCAGCTCGTCGAAGTCGTCGATCACCGCCTGCGCCATCCGATCCATGTAGCGCGCGCGATCCTTGACCCGCAGCAGCGCCCACAGCGGCTGCACCTTCGCCACCGCCTCGACCACCTGCTCGACGCGCTCGGGGGGCGTGACCGCGACCGCGCCGAGCGCCGCGCCGGTGGCGGGGTCGCGCGCCTCGAGCTGGGGCGGCGCCGTGCCGTCGCTCGTCGCTGCGGAGGTCTCGCTCTGGGACGCGCTCATCGGCATGGGCGATTATCGCGGCTCCGCGGCGCGTTCCCGGCGAATCCGCTCCAGGCGCTCGGCCAGCGCCGCCTCCGCCTCGTCTGGCTCGTAGAAGCGCTCGCCGACGACCCCCTCGGGCGCGAGCTCCTGCGGGGAGAGGTGGCCGGGGTGCCGGTGGGGGTTCTCATAACCGCCGCGGTCCTGCCCCGGCCGGGGGCCGGAGCGCAGCCAGCCGGGCACCGCGCCGGCTCCGTGCTCGCGCACGTGGCGTTGGGCCGCCGACAGCGCGACGCCGGCTGCGTCGGACTTCGGCGCGAGCGCCAGGTAGATCGCCGTCTGGGCCAGCGCGTAGCGTGCCTCGGGCAGCCCCACGTGCTCGACCGCCTGCGCGGCGGCGGTCGCCAGCGACAGCGCCGCCGGGTCGGCGTTGCCGATGTCCTCGGAGGCGAGGATGATCATTCGCCGCACGATGAAGCGCGGGTCCTCGCCGCCCTCGAGCATCACCGCGAGGTAGTACAACGACGCATCCGGGTCAGAGCCGCGCGTGGCCTTGATCCACGCCGAGATGTAGTCGTAGTGGCGGTCGCCCTTTTTGTCGTACAGCACCGCCCGGCGCTGCAAGGCGTCCTCGACGCGCGCGAGCGTCACCTCCTGCTCGGAGAGCTCGGCGGCGGTGGCGAGCGCCAGCTCGAGGGCGTTGAGCGCTGTGCGCGCATCGCCTTCGCTGCGCGCGGCGAGGAAATCGAGCGCTCCCTCCTCGACCGGGAGGGCATCGTCGGCCGCGCGTCGCAGCACCGTGCCCACCTCCTCGGGCGTCAGCGCCTGCAACGCGTACACGCGCATGCGCGAGAGCAGCGCGCCGTTGACCTCGAACGCGGGGTTCTCGGTGGTGGCGCCGATCAACGTCACGAGCCCCTCCTCGACGGCTGGCAGCAGCGCGTCCTGCTGCGCCTTGTTGAAGCGGTGGATCTCATCGAGGAACAGCACCGTCTGCCCGGCGCCGGTGTCGCGCCGGTGTGCTGCCCGCTCGATCACGGCGCGCACCTCGGGGCGCCCGGCGGCGACGGCGCTGAGCTCCTCAAACGCCGCACCGGAGCGTTCGGCGACGATCCGTGCGAGCGTCGTCTTGCCCGAGCCGGGCGGGCCGTACAGCACCATCGAGTGGGGCCGGCCCTGTTCGATCGCGCTCCGCAATGCCGAGCCTGCCCCCAGCAGGTGCGCCTGTCCGACGAACTCCTCGATGCCGCGGGGACGCATGCGCACCGCGAGTGGACGACCCTCGAGTCCCTCATTCGGACTATGACGCTTGGCCACATCGGCGGCCGGATCTTTGTCCAAAGCGCTATCCGGATCGTCATTAAAAAGGGTATCCATGTCTATGAGTATCGCTCGCGTTCCGACGCCGCCATCGCGCATGCGCGGGAGGTCGCGCGCGGCGCTTGTCGAACGTGTAGATTCGATGCGAATGTCACAAGCCCGTAACAGTCAACCCGGAGGTCGATGCCGAGATGGCCAGCGGCGCAGCTGAGCTGCTGCCGTCGTCCGGGGGGGACGCGCTCGAATTCCTCGATGCCGGCGGTGATGTCGTCGGGCGCTCGCCGCTGCAGCTGTTCTGGCGCAGGCTGCGCCAGGATCGCATCGCGCTCGTGTCGCTCGGCTTCATCGTCTTCCTGATCGTGATTGCGATCGCCGCGCCGTTGGTCGTCAGCCTGCTCGGTCTGCCGGGTCCGGACGTACAGAACCTCAACCTGACCGACTCCTTCGGCTCTCCTCTGGGGCCGAGCCTGGCGCACCCGTTCGGGGTCGACCAGCTCGGCGAGGACGTGATGTCGCGCGTGATCTACGGGACGCGCGTGTCGTTGGAGGTCGCGATCATCGGCACCGGCATCTCGACGGTGATCGGCGTGAGCGTGGGCATGTTCGCCGGCTTCTACCGGGGTTCAGTAGACATGCTGCTCTCGCGCTTCATGGACATCGTGCTCTCGATCCCGATCCTGCTGCTGGGGCTCGGCCTGGGCGCCGCGTGTGAGGTGAAGGGGTGCGTGAAAGGCCTCGTCCAGCCGGGTCTCGGGACGATCATCTTCATTATTGCCATCGCGACCTGGCCCTACGTCGCGCGGATCGTGCGGGGACTCGTGCTCTCGATGCGCGAACGCGAGTTCGTCGACGCTTCGCGCGCCCTGGGGGCCTCGAATCTGCGGATCATGTTCCGCGAGATCCTCCCCAACCTGGCCGCCCCGATCATCGTCTACGCGAGCCTGCTGGTCCCCACGAACATCCTGCTCGAGGCCGCCCTGTCGTTCCTGGGGGTTGGCATCCGCCCGCCGACCCCGAGCTGGGGGGCGATGATCGCGCAGGCGGCGCCGATCTTCAACACGGCGTGGTGGTTCCTGCTCTTTCCCGGCATCGCGCTCGTCCTGACGGTGCTGGCATTCAACTTGCTCGGCGACGGGCTGCAGGACGCCCTGAACCCAAGGAACGCCCAATGAGGGCTATCGATACACAAACACAGGAGGCGTCTTGATGAGGTCGATCAAAGCGGTCGGAGCCGCGATGCTGGCGCTGGGGCTCGCCCTGCTGCTTGCAGCGTGCGGGTCCAGTAGCTCGAGTAGCACGAGCTCCACAAGCGCGAACGCCGCGCTCAGCACGGGCGGCTACAAAAGCACGCTGACCGAGCCGGAGACCGGCAAGGTGGGCGGGACGCTGACAGTGCTGCAGGAAACCGACTTCGAACACCTCGACCCGGGCATCTCCTATTTCTCGGTCGATTACGCGGTCGTGTTCGCGACGCAGCGGCCGCTGTACTCGCAGAAGCCGAACTCGAACTCACCGACCCCCGACATGGCGGAAGGCATGCCGGAAATCACCAACGGCGGCAAGACCGTGACGGTGCACATCAAGAAAGGCATCCGCTTCAGCCCGCCGGTCAACCGCGAAGTCACCTCCGAAGACGTGGCCTACGCGATCGAGCGCGGCAAGAACCCCAACGTCGCCAACCCCTACATCGAATCGTATTTCAAATCCGTAGAAGGCATACCGGCGGCGACAGGGGGACCCGTCAAGGGCATCGAAACGCCGAACAAGTACGAGATCGTCTTTCACCTGACCGAACCCAAAGGCCAGATCGTCGCGGACTCTCTGGTACTGCCGCTGACGGCGGCGGTGCCGAAGGAATACGCCGAAAAGTTCGACAAGAACAAGCCGTCGAACTACGCCGCCTACGAGGTCGCCACGGGGCCCTACATGCTGAAGAACAATGCCGAAGGCAAGGTCCTCGGGATCGGCTACGTCCCAGGCAAATCCGCGACGTTGGTGCGCAACCCGAACTGGAACCCGAAGACGGACTATCGCCCGGCGTACCTGAACGAAATCAACGTCAAGCTCGGCGGCACGAGCGCCGTGCTCGGACGCCAGGTGCTCGAAGGAAGCGACATCGTCCAGAACGAATCGGCGGTCGCCCAGTCGATCGTCAAGCTCGCCGCCGAAAAGTACAAACCCCAGCTGGAGATCTCGCCCGGCGGCGGCTCGCACTACATCGGCATCAACAACAAGGTCGGACCGTTCAAGAACGTCGACCTGCGCAAGGCCCTGTGGGCGGCGCTCAACAGGACAGCGATGAACAAGGCGCGCGGCGGCGAACTCGTCACCACCGTCGCGACCCACTACATCTACCCGACGATCAACGGCTTCGAACAGGCCGGCGGCGTCAAGGGACCGCAGGGAGCGCAGTTCGACTTCAACCAGTATCCCGAAGGCAACATCAAAGTCGCCGAAAAGTACCTGAAGCTCGCCGGGTACCCGAGCGGGAAATACACCGGACACGAAACGGTGACGATCGTGGGCTCGACCGGAGACCCGTTCGAAGAGGTCTCGCAGATCGTCCAGCAGACGCTCAAGAACCTCGGCTTCCCGGTGAAGTACTCGGCTGTGGAAACCTCGACCATGTACGCGAAGTACTGCAACGTCCCCAAAGAAGAGATCACCATCTGCCCGAGCGTGGGCTGGATCGCTGACTTCGCCGATCCGCAGACGGTCCTCAACATAACGTTCAACGGCACCACGATCACAACGACCGGGAACGTCAACTGGGGTCAGACGAATGTGCCAAAGATCAACGCGGCGATGGCCGCCGCCGAAAACGTCATCGGCACCGAAGCCCGTGCCAAGGCCTGGGCGAAAATCGACGACGAACTCGTCGAAAACGCCGCTGCGATCCCGTTCGACTGGGACAAGCAGGCGAACATCGAGGGCAGCGGCGTCAACGGCGTCGGCGACCTCTGGAACGTCGGTGAGTGGGACTACAGCTACACCTCGCTGAAGTAGGCCCCGGCTGGGGTGCTGGGGGAGGGCGCGCAGAGAGCCCTCCCCCAGCGGCCGGCCGCGCCGACACCGATCAGCACACCGATCCCTTGACGACCGCAAAGATCCACGGCGAACGACCCGTAGGGGCAGTTACTCGATGATCCGCTACATCATCCGCCGCCTGCTCGTGGGGGCGCTGATCCTCGTCGCAGTTTGCGCGCTCACGTTCGTGTTCTTCCGCGTGCTGCCGACCGGCAACCCTGCAGTGCTGCGCGCCGGACGTGACCCGCAGCCAAAGCTGATCAAGGAGATCGAAGGGATCCTCGGGCTGGGTAAACCGCTGATCGTGCAGTTCTGGGACTACATGAAGGAATTCTTCCTGCACTTCAACCTCGGCTACAGCTACTACAGCCAGGAGTCGGTGCGCTCGCTGATCGCCGAACGGCTGCCGGCCTCGATCTCGCTGACTGTGGGAGCGGCGGTGCTGTGGGTGGTCGGGGGTCTCAGCGTCGGGATCATCTCGGCCCTGCGCCGGCACACGATCGTGGATCGCCTGTCGATGGGCACAGCGCTGCTGCTCCTGTCGGTGCCGGAATTCTGGCTCGGCTTCGTGTTGCTGCTGCTGTTCTCCAGCGACATCGGCAAGTTCAAGATCTTCCCCGGAGCGGGGAGTTATGTGGGGCTCACCTACGACCCGTGGAAATGGTTCACTTCGCTGATCCTGCCTTGGATCGTGCTGGCGGCGGGCTCGGCGGCGGTGTACGCGCGGCTGATGCGCAGCAGTTTGAGCGAGACCATGCGCGAGGACTACATACGCACAGCGCGAGCGAAGGGACTACGTGAGCGGGCGGTGGTGCGCCAGGGGGTGCGCTCAGCCATCAATCCGATCGCTACGTTGCTTGGCTTGGAAATCGGTGTGCTGCTAGGGACTGCGGTGATCGTCGAAACCGTGTTCAACATTCCCGGGATCGGCTCACTGAACTACAAAGCGATCCAGTCGTCAGATTTTCCGGTGGTGCAGGGAACGGTCCTCGTCGCCGCGGCGTTCATCATCTTCGCGAACATCGTCGTCGATATCGCCTATGCGTATCTCGACCCGAGGGTGCGCTACTCATGAGCGCCGCGGAGCCGCTGCTGCGCGTGGAGGACCTGCGTGTCGAGTTTCCGACCGAAGACGGCGTGGTGCACGCGGTCGACGGGATCACCTACCAGGTGTTCGCGGGCCGCACTCTGGGGATCGTCGGTGAGTCCGGATCTGGCAAGACGGTCTCGTCG
This sequence comes from uncultured Solirubrobacteraceae bacterium, assembly GCA_963737025.1. Lineage (GTDB taxonomy): Bacteria > Actinomycetota > Thermoleophilia > Solirubrobacterales > Solirubrobacteraceae > Palsa-744. The sequence goes on along the minus strand of CAVTRA010000001.1, from coordinate 232,848 downwards.
TTGACCACGCTGGGCCTCACCCGTCGCCAGGGTGCGCGCGTTTCCGGGCGGATCCTGTTCGACGGCGAGGATCTGCTGACGCTGCCGGAAGACCGGCTGCGAGCGATCCGGGGCAACGACATCGCGATGATCTTCCAGGATCCGCTGTCCTCGCTGCACCCCCTGTACAGGGTGGGAAGGCAGCTGACCGAGGCCGTGCGGGCGCACCAGCAGGTCTCCACGGCACAGGCGCGCGAGCGCGCGATCGAGCTGCTCGGGCTCGTCGGCATCCCCGATCCGTCCCGTCGCGTCGATGAGTACCCGCACGAGTTCTCCGGTGGCATGCGCCAGCGTGCGATGATCGCGATGGCGCTCGCCAACGAGCCGAAGCTGCTGATCGCGGATGAGCCCACGACGGCGCTCGATGTGACGGTGCAGGCGCAGATCCTGGCGCTGATGGAACGCCTGCAGCGCGAGCTGGGGATGGCGATCGTGATCATCACCCACGATCTCGGCGTGGTCGCCGAGATGGCCGACGACATCGCGGTGATGTACGCGGGCAGGATCGTCGAGACGACCTCAGCGGCGGGCATCTTCGCCGCGCCGGAACATCCGTATACGTGGGGCCTGCTGAAGTCAATCCCTCGGCTTGACGCGCCGCGCGACGAGGATCTGGTGCCGATTCCGGGCACTCCTCCGAGCCTCATCAACCCACCCTCCGGCTGCCACTTCCACCCGCGCTGCCGCTATGCGCAACCGGACCATGCGCGCATCGACCCGCGACTGGAGCCGGTGCCCGGCGAGCCGAGCCATCACGTCGCATGCCTGCTGGAGGCGCAGGTGCGACAGCGCCTGTGGGAGCAGCTCGCCGCTGGCGCGACGCCCGAGCAGGCGCTCGCCGAGGTCGATCTGCCGGCGGCGCCGGCATGAGCACTGGGGACTCCGCCTTCGGGCCTTCCTCGAGCGGCGTCATCGACGGCGAAGGGGACGGGAGCTCGGGTGGCCCGATCGTGCGCGTGCGCGGGCTGGTCAAGCACTTTCCGATCAGGCGGGGAATCATCTTCGGGCGCACGATCGGCGCGGTCAAGGCGGTGGATGACATCGAGCTGGATATCGAGCGCGGCGAAACGCTGGGGATCGTCGGCGAGACGGGCTGCGGCAAGAGCACAACCGCGCGCCTGATCATGCGGCTGCTCGAGTCCACCGCCGGGCAGATCGTGTTCGACGGACGCGACATCACACGGCTGAAGGGCGCGGCGCTGAAGGCGATCAGACGGGAGATGCAGATGGTCTTCCAGGACCCGCAGTCCTCGCTGAACCCGCGTAAGACGATCGGCTCGATCATCGGCGAGCCGTTTGCGATCCACGGTCTGCTGAAGGACAGGGGCGAGCGCAGACGCGAGGTGCAGCGGCTGATGGAGACGGTCGGGCTCAACCCGGAGCACTACAACCGCTATCCGCACGAGTTCTCCGGCGGCCAGCGCCAGCGGATCGGCGTGGCGCGCGCGCTCGCGCTGAACCCCAAGCTGCTGATCGCCGACGAGCCCGTCTCGGCACTGGACGTGTCGATCCAGGCACAGGTGTTGAACCTGCTGCGCGACCTGCAGCGGCGACTGGGGCTGACGATCGTGTTCATCGCGCACGACCTGTCGGTCGTGCGCCACATGTGCGATCGCGTCGCCGTCATGTACTTGGGCAAGATCGTCGAGATCGGCCCCAACGAGGCGCTGTACAGCTTCCCGCGCCACCCCTACACGGGCGCGCTGTTGGCGGCGGTCCCGGTCGCCGATCCGGCCCTGCGCGGGCAGCAGCGCCGTCCGCTCGGCGGTGACGTGCCGAGTCCCGCGAACCCGCCGAGCGGCTGCCGCTTCCACACGCGCTGCCCGAAGGCGCAGGCGCTGTGCGCCGAACGCGAGCCGCTGCTAGAGGACAAGGGCTCGGCGACGCTCGTGGCCTGCCACTTCCCGCTCAGCCACGAGGAGGTGACGGAGATGGGCGTACGATCTGCGCGATGAGCTCGAACCCATCGCCGACCGAGCCGGCCCAGCCGACGGTCGATGGGCCGGGCGCGGAGGCCGAGGAGCTGCTCGCGCGCTTGATCCGCTTCAACACGGTCAACCCGCCCGGTAACGAGCTCGCGGCGCAGGAGTACCTGGCCGGGCATCTGAGCCAGGCGGGATTCGAGTGCGAGCTGCTCGGCGCCGAGCCCGCTCGCCCCAACCTCGTCGCGCGGCTGCGCGCCCGGGACCCGGACGCGGAGGCCGGCCCGACGCTGTGCTACCTCGGCCACGTCGACACGGTGCTCGCCAACGCGGATGAGTGGACGCACGATCCCTGGTCGGGAGACATCGCCGACGGCTTCCTGTGGGGTCGCGGCGCGCTGGATATGAAGTCGCAGGTCGCCGCAGAGATCGCGGCGGCGGCGACGCTGGCGCGCTCGGGCTGGCGTCCGGCGCGCGGCGAGCTGTTGATCGTGGCGGTCGTCGACGAGGAGACAGGCGGGTCGCTGGGCGCGGAATGGATCACCAAGACCCATCCTGAGAAGGTCCGCTGCGACCTGTTGATCAACGAGGGCGGCGGCGCGGTGTTTGAATATGGAAGCCCACCCACCAGGCCGGCCCGGCGCTTCTACGGCGCGTGCTGCGCGGAGAAGGGCGTGTTCCGCTTCACGGTCATCACCGAGGGCGTCGCGGGTCACGCGTCGATGCCGGCGATGGGAGTGAACGCGCTGCTGAAGATGGGTCCGGTGCTGGAGCGCCTGGCGGCGCGCCAGCCGTCATATCAGCTGACCGACGAGCCACTCGAGTTCCTGCGCGGCGTCGGCGAGGACCCCGCGGACCCGCAGGGCGCGGTGGCGCGCCTGCGCGCTGCCGACCCGCGGCTGGCGATCATGTTCGAGCCGATGCTCGGCGTGACGTTCACGCCGACGCGGATCAGTGCGTCGCAGAAGATCAACGTGATCCCGAGTCGCGCGGAGCTGAAAGTCGACTGCCGCGTGCCGCCTGGGCTGGGGGAGCAGGAGGTGCGCGCGGGCATCGCTGAGGTGCTGGGCGAGGAAGCCGACGCGAGCTGGCAGATCGAGTTCACCGAGCAGGTGGTGGGCAACCGCTCGCCGGTGGCATCGCAGCTGATGGACACGATCTCCACGTTGATCTCCGAGCGCGACCCCGGCGCGGAGGTCGTGCCGGTGGTGCTTCCCGGCTTCACCGACTCGCGTCACTTCCGCCTGGCGTTCCCCGAGTGCGTCGCATACGGCTTCTTCCCGCAGCGCCACCAGTCGCTGCTGCAGGGCGCGCCGCTGATCCACGGAGCTGACGAGCGGATCGACGTACGCGATCTGTCGTTCGCGGCGGAGCTGTACACGGATCTGGCGCTGCGCATTCTCGGCTAGCTCGGTCGCCGAAACGGGCGTGCGGCGCTCGACAACCGCTTGACAAGTGCGCATAATGGAAGTGATGCCAAGGATGGTGGCTTTGCTGGAGAGGATCGAGGGATGAGCGCGCAGTCAGAAGCGGCGCAGCGCGCCGCTGCGCACGGCCCGCTCGTGCACGCGGCGACGGTGCACGCGGCGGTGGTGCACACGGTGCCGGTGCAGATCGCGGCGCCGCAGGTGTCCTTCGCTCAGGAAATCCAGAACTTCGCGGTCAACTGGGAGCCAGTGATCGCGATCCTGTTCTTCACGGCGCTGATTTTCATGATGTGGCGGATGCTGAAGGTGATGCCGCGGATCAAGCCGCAGCGCATCAAGCCGACGTCAGATCAGTCGGTCACGTTCGCGGACATTGCGGGCGTCGACGAGGCCAAGGCGGAGCTGGCGGAGATAGTGGAGTTTCTGCGCGAGCCGAAGTCCTTCCACGCGCTGGGGGCGAAGGTCCCCAAGGGGATCCTGCTGCACGGACCGCCGGGCACGGGCAAGACGCTGCTGGCGAAGGCCGTGGCGAACGAGTCGGGCGCGCAGTTCTTCGCGCAGTCGGCGGCGTCGTTCGTGGAGATGTTCGCGGGGCTCGGCGCGGCGCGCATCCGCCGCCTGTTCGCGATTGCCCGCAAGCACGAACCGGCGATCATCTTCATCGACGAGCTCGACGCAGTGGGCGGACGGCGGGGCATGGACATCTCGGGCGAGAAGGACCAGACGCTCAACCAGCTGCTGGTCGAGATGGACGGCTTCTCCTCCAGCGGTCGCGTGGTGGTGATCGCGGCGTCGAACCTGCTCGAGAAGCTCGACCCGGCGCTGCTGCGCCCGGGCCGCTTCGATCGGCAGGTGTTCGTGGTGCCGCCGGACGTCAAGGGCCGCGTGGGCGTGCTGGAAGTGCACACGCGCGAAAAGCCGCTGGAGGACGTCGACCTGGGGCTGGTGGCGCAGCAGACGAGCGGGCTGACTGGCGCGGACCTGGCGAACATCTGCAACGAGGCGGCGATCTTCGCCACCAGGCGCGGCGCGAAGGCGATCGCGATGGTGGACTTCGACTCGGCGCTCGAGCGGGTGATCGCGGGGGTGCAGTCCAAGCGCGTGCTGAACGAGCACGAGAAGCGCGTGGTGGCCTTCCACGAGGCGGGGCACGCGCTGTGCGGGGAGCTGCTGCCGTCGGTCGACCGCGTGCACCGAATCTCGATCGTGCCGCGCGGGCGAGCGCTCGGCTACACGCTCAACCTGCCGGCCGAGGACCGCTACCTGAAGACGCGCGAGGAGCTGCTCGACTACATGACGGTGCTGCTCGGCGGTCGCGTCGCGGAGGCGGTGGTGTTCGGCGCGATCACGACGGGCGCGTCAGACGACCTGAAGCGCGTTGCTGAGATCTCGCACTCGATGGTCCACGACTTCGCGATGGGCACCGCCGGTGTGGGACGCTCGCCGGAAGGCGACGTGCGGCTGTCGGAGCGGACGTTGCGCCTGCGCGATGAGGAGCGACAGGCTCTGATCGAGGAGGCGCGCCGGGCCGCGCAGAAACTGCTCGTGGCCCACCGCCCGCAACTCGACGCGCTGGCGCACGAGCTGCTGGAGCGCGAGGTGCTCGAGCGCGAGGCGATCGACAGGATCATGGCGGGCGTGCCGAGAATGGAGCGCGCGCCGGGCGTGGGGCTGCGCGTGGTGGCTGCCACGCCGCACGACCCGCCGCCCGCACCCGCTCCGATCCGCCTGCCGGACGTCGGCGGCGGGGACGAGCCGGGACGCATATAGACTGCGGCTGGTGTTCAGCCGCATCGACCACATCGGCGTCGCCGTCGAGGAGATCGAGCCCGCGCTCGAGCTGTACCGCGACAGCTTCGAGCTGACGCTGGCGCACCGCGAGGTGGTCGAGGAGCAGGGCGTGGAGGCGGTGCTGCTGGACGTTGGCGAGAACCACGTGGAGCTGCTGGCGCCGCTCGGCGCGGACACGCCCGTGGGCAGGTTCCTCGCCAAGCAGGGCCCGGGGCTGCACCACGTGGCCTACCAGGTGAAGGACATCGACGCGACGCTCGAGCGCCTGCGCCAGGCGGGCCTGCAGCTGATCGACCAGCAGCCACGAACTGGCATCCGTGGCTCACGCGTGGCGTTCATGCACCCGCGCGCGACCGCGGGCGTGTTGACCGAGATCGTGGAGCCGGCCGCCGGCACGGAGGGTCACTGATGCCCGCCGCACTACGCCGTGTGACGCTCGGCTTCCAGGGCGGCCAGGTGCTTGCGCTACGCGTCAGCGCAAAGCAACTGGACGGCCTTTACGGGGCGCTCGGCGGCACCGGCTGGTACGAGCTCGACAGCGAGGAGGGGCCGGTGCGCGTCGAAGTCGCACAGCTCGTCTATATCAGCGCAGACAGCAGCGAGCCGCACGTAGGTTTTGGCTAGAGCCGCGTCGGGCGCGACCCTCGACGAGCGGTTGCTGCGGTTGGCGCGCAAGCGCGGGCACACGCCGCGGGCGGAGCGGGCGGTGGCGCGGTTCTCGCGGCTGGGGGAGCACGCGGGCGTGTGGCTGGCGATCGGAGGCCTAGGGGCGGCGCTGGACGGTGAGCGCAGAGGGGAGTGGCGTCGCGCGACGGCGACGGTCGCGGGCGTGTACGTGCTGAACACCGCGATCAAGCAGGTAGTGCGTCGCCGGCGTCCCCAACTCCCGGACCTACCGCCGCTGACGGGCACGCCGACGCCGCTGAGCTTTCCGAGCGCGCATGCGTCGACGTCGTTCGCGGGTGCGCGCGTGTACGCGCGGATGGGGCTGCCGGCGACGCCGCTGTACGTGTTGGCGACGGGACTTGCGCTGTCACGCCTTTACCTGGGCGTCCACTATCCCTCCGATGTGCTTGCCGGTGCCCTACTCGGCACGTTGGTCGGAGCGGTGCGCGCACCGAGGTTGCACTTGGACACACGAGCGCATATATTGGACGCATGAGCCGAGCGCTTTCGGTGTCCGCCCGGCGACTGGGTTGCAGCGAGCGCACCCTGCGTCGCTACATGAACGACGGGCTGCTGCGGGGGCGCAGGCTGGCGCGGAGCCGGCTGGAGCTGTCGCAGGCTGAGGAGGAGTATCTGGCTCGTCACTGGGAGCTCCTAAGCAGATTGAGGATGGCGTTGCGCACCGAGTCGGCGGTTCGCCTCGCGGTGCTATTTGGCTCGGTCGCCGCTGGGCAGGACGAAGACTCCTCTGACGTCGACGTCCTTGTCATCCATCGCAACCCTGCGCCACGCGCTCTCGCGGGGCTGCGTATGCGCCTGCGTGCGGCGCTCGGCAGGCCGGTCGATGTCGTGGATCTCGAGCAAGCCGAGACGATGCCGACGCTGCTCGCTGACGTCCTGCGCGAGGGCCGAGTGCTCGTGGACCGGGACGGGCTGTGGCAAGGCCTACTTGCGCGTCGACACCAGATCCTCGAGGCTGCCCAGGACGAAGAACAGGCAACTGCGAGGCGCGCACGCGAGACGGTCGCGGCCGCAAGGGACCGGATCGCAGCAACCGGATGCTGATGACGGCGCTCTCCAAGGGACAGCGGCGGCTCAACACGATCTTCCAGGCCATCCCTCGCGCTCGCGAGCAGCTGCTTGTGGCGGTCGAGGAGTTCGATCCGGATTTCGATGCGGATGCGTTCCTTGCGTCTGCAGACTCGCCGGATGCGCACGAGCGCAACAAGGTCGCTGTGGTCGAGCGCGAGTACGAGGTGCTGCTCAACTGGCTGCACGAGCTCGCCGCGCGCGCGTTGGCCGAGGGACAGCGACTCGGCATTCTCGAGAAGGCCGACGGTCATCCGTGGGAGCGGCTCGCCGCATTGGGGGTCATCTCGCAAGGCTCGGCAGCGCGCCTGCAGGAGGCAAAGGAGCTCCGCGACGCCCTTGCGCACGCCTATCCGCCCGCAGGCTGGAGAGCGTTGCACGAGGGCGTACAGATCCTCCTGGCGGAGCTCGATCGCTACGTTGACCGATGTGCCGCCTGGCTCAGCGAGGAGGGCATTCTGGAGATGGACTCGCCGTGAGCACCCGCATAGGAATCGTGGGCATGCCCAACGCGGGCAAGTCATCGCTGTTCAACGCGCTGACGAAAGCGGGGGCGGAGGCGGCGAACTACCCGTTCACGACGATCGAGCCGAACGTGGCGGTGGTGCCGGTCCGGGACGAGCGCATGGAGGAGGTGGCGAAGACGGTGGGCGCGTCGGAGATCGTTTGGGACACGGTCGACTTCCACGACATCGCCGGTCTCGTGGCCGGGGCGCACCAGGGCGAGGGTCTTGGCAACCGCTTCCTGGCGAACATCCGCGAGACGCACGCGATCGTGCACGTGGTGCGCGCGCACAACGACGAGAACGTGATCCATCCGGAGGGTCGCGTGGATCCGCTGGCGGATATAGAGACTATTGAGACGGAGTTGGTGATGGCTGACCTCGAGGCCGCGGAACGCCGGGTGGACAAAGTCGGCAAACAGGCGCGCGGGGGCGATCGCGTAGCCATCGCGGAGGAGGCGTGGCTGCGCGAGGTGATCGCGGCTTTGCAGGCGGGCCGCCCGGCGCGAACGGTGCCGGTGCCGGAGGAGGCGCCAAACGCGGCCCGCGACCTGGGCTCGCTGACGAGCAAGCCGGTGCTGTTCGTGGCGAACGTCGACGAGGGCTCAGAGGTTGTCCCTGCGGCGGTCGCCGAGCACGCGGCCGCGCAGGGCGCGCGCGCGGTGGCGGTCTCCTCGCGGATCGAGTCGGAGCTGGCGGAGCTCGACGACGAGGACGCGGCGGCAATGCGAGAGGAGCTCGGGGTGAGCGAGTCAGGCCTCCAGCGCGTGGTGCGCGAGGCGTTCGCCCTGCTGGAGCTGATCTCGTTCTTCACCGCGGGCGAGGGCACGATCGCCCAGTCGTGGCACCTGCGCCGCGGCCTCACCGCGTGGCACGCGGCGGGCGAGATCCACACGGATATCCAGAAGGGCTTCGTGCGCGCCGAGGTGATCGGCTGGAAAGAGCTGGTCGACGCGGGCGGCTACGCGGGCGCGCGCGAACGCGGCACGCTGCGCCTGGAGGGCCGCGACTACGTGATGCAGGACGGGGACGTGATCACCGTCAAGTTCACCCCCTAGATGCGCGCCGCGCGAGCGTGTCGGCAAGGGCGGCGCCGGGCTCCGCATGCAAATACTGTCTCACAGAGTCGAACGACGCAGTGCCGGACCTGCCCCAGATCACCCTGCTTCGAGCATCCCGTCCAACCGTGTGGCCAGTCGCTGCATGCCGAGCTGTCGGGCAGCAACAGCGCCGCCCGCGAAGTCCGTCCCGCGGCTGCCTGGCGGCTCGACGTCGATCCGCTGCAGCGTCGCGATCTGCTTGAACTTTCGCAGCAGCTCGGCGTTCTCGCACAGCGCTGCGGCGACCCGCGGGCGCATCACCCGGCTGGCTCTGACCGCGGCCGCGTCGGCGTCGTCCGCGGGCGCGTCTGCGCCGGCGGCGCTCAGCAGCGCCTCGAGTGAGCCGTGCGCGCGCAGCAGCTCGGCGGCGGTCTTGGCGCCGATGCCCGGCGCGCCGGGCAGGCCGTCGGAGGGGTCGCCGCGCAGCGCGATGAAGTCTGGGACCTGCTCGGGCTCGACGCCGTAGCGCTCGCGCACCTCTGCCGGGCCGATCTCGCCGTGCGCGGGGTGGGTGGGGCTCTTTTTCAGCTCGGCAACGGCCACGCGGTCGGTGACCGCGCCGTACAGGTCGCGGTCGCCAGTCAGCAGCAGCGCCCGCCCGCCGCGCTGCTCCTCGGCGCGCGCGTGCGAGAACATCACGTCGTCCGCCTCGAGCTGCTCGCTCGTGGCGTATGTCCAGCCGAGTCTCTCCAGCAGCGCCGGCGCCTTTAGCCACTGCGCCGCCAGCTCCGGCGGCATTGGGTCGCGGTGGGCGTGGTAGGGCGGGTAGAGCCGCACGCGGTAGTCCGCCTGCTCTGCGCCCATGCACGCCACCACGCCATCCGGGCCTCGCGCCGGTAGGCGCGCATCATAAAAACTCAAGATCGCGTTGACCGTTCCGAGCAGCGCGTTCACGGGCTGCCCGTCGCTGCCGACGATCGATTTGGGCAGCGCGAAGTACGAGCGGTACAGCAGCCACGGGACGTCGGCGATCAGCAGCGGTGCGGGCACTGCGCTCAGCGTATGCGTCGAGCCGACCCCGCGCTCGCGAGCGTGCTCAGCCGGCGAGCATCCAGCAGTTTTCAGTCCAGTAGAAGCGGTTCGACGGGTTGCCCATCAGCGGCGCCGACAGCGCGATCGTCGCCCAGTTGCCGCGGACGACCACCACCGCCGAGGAGATCGCGTGCATCTGCGAGCGCAGCCGCGCGCGGGCACCCGCTTCGTGGAGCAGCTTGGCGAGCCGTGCGTCCCAGCGCTGCCTGCAGCTGCGACCGTGCTCTGTGGCGCGCAGCGGTGCGTTCAGGATCCCGCACGCGCTCGCACCATCGCCGGCGAGCTCAGCGGTGACGAACCTGCTCGCCGCGCTGCGCACCCAGGCGATCTGGCCGGGCGTGCCGACCGAGTGCGCGGCCGACGCGCTCGTCGGCATCAGGGCTGCTGGCGCGGTCAGCGAGACCGCGCATGCGAGCGTGGTGAGCGTCGAGCGAATGCTCATGCGCATATCTTCGCCGTGGGTAGGGCGGTGGCGGCTGGCAACGGACGCATATCGTAGGCGCCGAGCAGGCGGCGCTAGCGGGCCTCGGCGCCGCCGGTGGCGGCCGAGGAGACGCTGTTTGACGCAGCGCTAGCCGGCGCCGGTGAGCCGCCCTGCCGGCCGGGTGCCGGCGCGGGGGCTGTCACCGGCGGACTTTCCGGTGCGGGAGGCGTGAACGGCTGGTGTCCGCTGCGGTCTGGCTCGCGTGTGAGGCGCGTGCCGCTCTTCACGGCGAAGTACGCCCACGTGCTGCTCAGCCCGAGGCGGGCCGCCAGTTCGGGCCCGCTCACCGGGCTCGCGCCGCGCGAGCCGAGCACCTCAGCGGAGACGATCCGCGGCGAGACGCCGCGCGTGAGCACCTCGATGCCACGGAAGGACCCCTTGACGAGACCGCGTAGGCGAGCGGCAGCGGAAGCGAAGCTGAAGCTGAGCTTCCAGTCTGAGGACTTCGTTTCGTATGCGTCGGCGACGCCCAGCAGCCATGGCTCGGGCGTCGAGCCGAGGAACGAGTTCTGGATGTCCTCGGTCATTCCCCCGGAGCTCGCGAAGTAGTACGTGGCGGCCGGCTGGCCCGCGTACAGCACCACCTGGCCCGCCGTCGCCGCCACGGCGGCGTTCGTCGTGGCGGTTTCGGCGGCCACGCCGCGATACATCTGCGAGCGCGTGTCCGAGTACACGTCAAAGCGCGAGCCGCCGGCGTGTGCGGTCAGCGCATAGGTGCGGCTCGCGATCGCCTGCGCCTCGAGCGCCGCCGCCGGCCAGCTCGAAGGCATCTCTGCCGAGACCACGCCGCGCACGTAGCGTTCGAGCGGAACCTTCACGACCTTGGCACCCACGAGCACCTTCACCTGATAGCCGGCCGGCGCCTGGCCGAGCGTGGTGCCGGTGTAGTAGTGCGCGAGGATCGCCGCGTCGCTCCAGCCGTGCTCGGCGTAACCCAGCGCCCCGTCCTGGCTCATGCCCACACCGTGGCCTTCGCCGGCGCCTTCGATCACGAGCGTCGACGCGCTCGCGGGCGCCGCCGACAGCGCCAGCGCCGCCAGCGTCTGGGCCAGCAGCGCGGCCGCCGCACCAGCGCGCCGACGAACGGCAGCGGTGCGGCCGCGCAGGGGTCGATCGGTGCCGGTTGGCGTCACGATTGACTGCTGCAACACGCGTGCGCGCCCGCGGTCGCGCGAGGAGGACGAGAGTTCCATGCCCATTCGGTCGGGTGCGCGGGCACGGCGCCTGAGCGCTGCACGAGACGTCCCGCTTTGCGGAGCGCTGAGGCGGTTTGCATACGCCGGCACGGTGGTAGGTTGAGTGCATGAGCGCTGTTCCTCACGCGATCGGTTTGGAGGCCGAGCGCGCGGTGCTCGAGTGGGTCCCCACCGAGCTGTTCATCGCCGGGGAGTGGCGGGCCGCGAGCGCCGGCGGGACGCTCGCAGTCGAGGACCCGGCGACCACAGACGTGCTCGTCGAGGTGGCCGACGCTCACGAGGACGACGCGCTGGCGGCGCTCGCGGCCGCCGCGGACGCGCAGCCGGAGTGGGCGGCGTATGCGCCGCGTGAGCGCGGCGAGATCCTGCGCCGCGCCTACCAGGCGATCGTCGAGCGCACCGACGAGCTCGCGCTGCTGATGACGCTCGAGATGGGCAAGTCGGTCGCCGAATCGCGCGCCGAGATCGGCTATGCGGCCGAGTTCTTCCGCTGGTTCTCCGAGGAGGCCGTGCGCATACACGGCCGCTACATGGTCAACACGACCGGCAAGGGGCGCATCCTGACGATGCACCAGCCGGTGGGGCCGTGCGTGTTCATCACGCCGTGGAACTTCCCCACCGCGATGGGCACCCGCAAGCTCGCGCCGGCGATCGCCGCCGGCTGCACGATGGTCGTCAAGCCGGCCAAGCAGACGCCGCTGTCGATGCTCGCGCTCACGAAGCTACTGGAGGAGGCCGGCCTTCCCGCCGGCGTCCTCAACGTGATCACCGCCCAGCACGCCGGCGAGGTGATCGAACCGCTGCTGAAGGACTCGCGCACCCGCAAGCTGTCCTTCACCGGCTCCACAGAGGTCGGGCGCTCGCTGATCGAACAGTCCGCGCAGCAGGTCCTGCGAGTCTCGATGGAGCTCGGCGGCAACGCGCCGTTCCTGCTGTTCGACGACGCCGACCTCGGCGCCGCGCTCGAGGGCGCTTTCACCGCGAAGATGCGCAACATCGGCGAGGCCTGCACCGCAGCCAACCGCTTCCACGTGCACGAGTCGCTCGCCGAGGAGTTCGCGCGGGGACTCGCCGAGAAAATGGCTGCGCTGAAGCTCGGTCGCGGCACCGAGCCCGGCGTCGACGTCGGCCCTCTGATCGACGAGGCCCAGCGCGCCAAGGTCACCGAGCTCGTCGAGGACGCCGTCGACCGCGGCGCGCGCCTGCTGCTCGGCGGCCATCCCGTCGACGGCCCCGGCTACTTCTTCGAGCCGACCGTCATCGTCGACGTTCCCGACGACGCGCGGCTGCTGCGTGAGGAGATCTTCGGGCCGGTCGCTCCGATCGCCACCTTCGCCACCGACGAGCAGGCGCTCGACGCCGCCAACCGCACCGAGTACGGGCTCGTCGCCTACGTCTACACGCGCGACCTCGAGCGCGCGTTCCGCGTCTGCGAGCGACTCGAGTCCGGCATGGTCGGGCTAAACCAGGGCGTCGTCTCGAACCCCGCCGCCCCCTTCGGCGGCGTCAAGCAGTCCGGCTTCGGTCGCGAGGGCGGTTTTGAGGGTATCGACGAGTACTTGGAGGTTAAGTACGTGGCGATGGGGATCTGAGGGGGAGTAGCGAGCGCGCCCGACCCACGCCTAACGCGCCAGGTCCGCGGCGCGTGCGTGGGGCGAGCGAAGCCCCACGCACGTCCGCTTCCAATCGATCTGCGAACTAGTCTCTGATCTGGGTCTGCGCCGCGGCCGTGTTGGTCGCGACCGTTTCCTCCTTCGTGCGGAATTCTCCAAACGCGCCGAATTCGTTCGGTCCGCCGCTCGTACCGCCACTCCATTCTGTCCCGTTTTCCGAGGTTTCGGTTATGAGATCCTGTTCGCCCGCAGAGCTCGCAAACGTGGTCGTGCTTGTCGAGCTGGTGACGTTGATGTCTCCGGTCTGCACGCCGCTGATCGAGCCCTTCGTCCTGAAGTAGCCCTTGCCCGTGCAGTAGAACTCGGAGCTGTAGCGTTCGCTGGCGGCGGTGCCTGCGAACGCGATCCACACTTCGCCCGACACGGGTTCATGTCCACCCGGGCCTTTTTCACCATGGTCGATCAGTGTGCTTTCGAGTGAGTAGGTCTGGATGGTGCCTTCCGCCTGACCTGCGCTCGTGCATTTCGCCCCCAGCGAGCTGCAGCCCGTGAACGTCACCGTCTCGGTGCCTGCTTTCAAGCCCGTCACTTCACCCACCGCGGTACTCGCCGTGCATACCGCGATCGCCAGCGTGGCATTGCCGGTCGCCGAGGTGTATCCCGGACCGGGCGCCTTTTCGAATTTGCCTTTGTGGCTTGGCATACCTCTCCTTTCAGAGAGGGTCTTGCATTCCGGGTCGAGGTAGCCGCCTTTCTTGTGTTCCACGCAGGTCGGGCTCGGCCCTGGCGCCCATTCGAATTTACCCTTCGGCAGGCCCTTCCGTTCGTCGACGGTCTGGCAGTTCCCTTCGGAGTATTTGCCTTTCTTCTTCGCTACGCATTGACCGTATTGGCCCGCCTCCGCCACCGACGCGCCGACCATGGCGCTCAACGCGAACGCGACGACGAGGCACAGTCCCGCAATCTGCAGGCGTTTCATGTACAGCCCCCCATGTCGTTTTCGGGGTGTCGATCAACCCCGGTTCGCGGCAAAGACTACGCCGAGCTGCCATCGCACGTCAGGTCCTCCGTTGGGCGTGCCGACGAGCAGCCGTCCGAAGCGAGAGCTCCGGGACGCTTCAGCTGCTCGCGAGCTGGAGCACCAGCACGGCGGCGATTGCCGCGAAGCACAGCAGATGCTGGCGCAGGATCGCTCTTGCGAGCGCGCTCTGTCGCGCTGGGTCGTCGCGCCCGCTCCCCAGCCGCACCGCGCTCGGCACGGTGCGCAGGCCGGCCAGCAGGATCGGAACGGCTGCCAGCGCGAGCGACGTGTAGGCGACCGCGCTCGAGGGCTTGCCCTTGACGACCTCGGCGACGATCGAGCCGAGCGTTGCGAGCATCACCGCGGCGACGAGGCGGTTCATCGGTCGCGCGTTCGTCGTCACGCGCGCGTAATAACGCCCGATCGAGTCGAGCACCGCCTCGGGCAGCTCGGCCGACGGCTGACCGATCACCTGCACGTCGAACATCAAGTCGAACCACAGGACCGCCAGCAGGAACCCCGCGCCTGCGGCGACGAACGCGGTCACGTTTCGACGAGCACGCGCCCAACGCTGTCGGCGACGCAGACCGGCTTCTCGCCCCCCTCGATCTCCACGGTGAAACGCGTCACGACCTGGTGCCAGCCGCCGCCGAGGTCGGAGACCTCCACGATCTGCGAATAGCCGCGAATTCGCGAACCGACCGGCACGGGCGCCGGGAAGCGGACCTTGTTCCAGCCGTAGTTGACGCCCATCACGAAGCCACTCGACTCGCTCAGGTCTTTGCGCATGCCGTCGATCAGCGACAGCGTGAGGTTGCCGTGCGCGATCGTCGTTCCGTACGGGCTCTCCGTCTTCGCGCGCTCGACGTCGGTGTGGATCCACTGGTCATCGCCGGTCAGCTCGGCGAACTGGTTGACCATCTCCTGCGTCACTTCGCGCCACTCGCTCGGCCCGACGACCTGGTCCTTGAGTGCCTCCAGGCCCTCGATCCCGTGGGCGACAGCCTTGGGCATGCTCGCGCTGATAGCCATCCGCACTCCTTTCGCTTTAGCCGAAACTGGAGCGCAATGCTAGACGCTGGCGCGCTACAGGCTCTGCGGGTCCGTGCGGGCCGCGCTCTGCGAGTCGGCGTGCACAGTGGGGATGCTCGCCGTGAGCACGTTCTCGATCAGGTTCGCCGTCACCGGTTTGCCCATCAGCGCTCCCTGCGCCATGGTGCAACCCATCGACTGCAGCGCGGCCATCTGCTCGTAGCTTTCGATGCCCTTGGCGATCACCGTCAGCGACAGGTCGCGTCCGACGATCAGGATCGCCTCCAGCAGCCACGTCCGGTAGTCCTCGTCCTCGGAGGCGGCGAGCGAGCCGCGATCGACCTTCAGGAAGTCCAGCGGCAGGCGCCGCAGATCCGAGTGGTAGGCGTAGCCGCTGCCGCCGAATTCGTCGATCGCGATGCGCACTCCGAGGTGCTTGAGCTCCTCGAGGCGCTCGACGGCTGCGTTGACGTCGTTCATCACGGTCGTCTCGGCGATCGCGAGCGTGAGCATCCCGGGTTCGATTCCCGACTGCTGCAGCGCGCGGCGCACGTCCGTGACGAAGCCCTCGCGGTTCAACTGGTGTGGCGCGACCTCCACCGTGATGTCCACGCGGTGGCCGGCGACGATCCACCCGGCAGCGTGGGTGCACGCCTCTTCGAGCACCATCCGTCCGATCGGCACGCTCAGACCGGTCTCCTCGGCCAGCCCCATGAAGTCATCCGGGAGCACCACGCCGCGCTTGGGGTGCATCCAGCGGACCAGCGCCTCGAGGCCCGCGACCCTGCCGGTGCTGAGGTCGTAGATCGGCTCGTACAGCACGAAGAACTGGTTCTCGCTAAGCGCCGTGTTGAGCTCGGTCTCCAGCACACCGCGCCCCTCGATCACGGAGCGCATGTTCGCGTTGAAGAGCGTGTAGCGATCCTTGCCCGCAGTCTTGGCCGCAAACAGCGCCAGCTGCGCGTCGCGCAGGAGGTCGTCGGCGGTGGCATAGCGCCCGAAGGCGAGGCCGATGCTCGCCGTCAGGAAGAAGTTGGGCGCGAAGTCGTCCAGGTCGAAGGGCTTGTGCAACGTCTCGACGACACGCCGGGCGAGCGAGTCCAGGCGAGCGCCGCGAGCGGCAGACTCGACGAGGATCACGAACTCGTCGTCGCCGAGACGACCGACCGTGTCGCCCGCGCGCACGACGCCCTCGAGCCGCTCGGCGACGATCTTGAGAATCTGATCGCCGGCGGCCTGGCCGAGTCGCTCGTTGACGTCTTTGAACCAGTCGATGTCGATGAACAGCGCGCCGACCAGCAACCCCGATTGGCGGCCCGCCCGCGCGAGCATGCACTCGGCGCGGTCGAGCATCAGCGGGCGGTTCGGCAGCCCCGTGAGCGGGTCGTGCAGCTCTTCGGCGGGCGCGCCGCTCGCCGGCGCCCGTGGCACCCGCACGCGCACCAGCAGGGGAGTGCGGCCACCGCCCAGCACGAAGATCAAGACGCCGAGCATCGCGCTCAGCACGCAACCGACGATCAGCAGCGCCAGCGCGGGGCCGTCGCTGAGGACGCTCGCTCCTGCAACGGCGGCGAAGCTCTGCACGGTCCAGCCATTGGGCAGCACAAGCGTGGTGCTCTGCGAGCCGGCCTGTGGGGTGCCGCTCGCGAACCTGAGATTCGTCGAGCCGGCGTGGTAGGCGATGTTCACCGCAGACGCTGCGTGGCCGCGCAGCGCTTCGCGCAGCATCACTTCCGGCGCGAGCACCTCGCGCAGCCAGCCAACCGACGCCGCGGTGCGCCCGAAGACCGTGCGCGGCGTTACGTTGCCCCTGTATACGGGCACGTCGATTACGGCCTGGATGCCGTCCACGCTGACCATCGCGTAGGTGCTCTGCCCTGAGTCGCGTGTCAGCAGCAGCCCTGGCGTGAGTGCGCAGTAGTCGGTCCCGGCCCGCGCGCTCTTGGCGGGTGGGCGCACCAGGTTCGCGATTGCGAGGCAGTAGTAGCCGTGGTTGCTCGCCGGTACCACTCGCAGGGCGGGACGCGCCGGCTTTGCCGGCGTCGCGGTCGACGTCGGCGCCACAGTCGCGGTCGCGGTCGAGGTCGAGGTCGCGGTCGCTGAGGCGTGCGTCGCGGGCTTGGACGTCGTGGGCGGGAGCTTCTGACCGGTGATCCGAGCCTTGAAGGCGGCGAGTTCGTTGGGGTGCACCAGCGTCAGGAGGCTGAGTCCGTCGAGCTCCGGGAAGCGTCGCAGCGTGCGCGCCCATTTGACCCAGGTGGCGAATTCCGTCGGGGAGGTGTTCGAGTTACCCGCGAAGTAGGTCGCCGCGCCGACAGCTATGTCTTCCTCGTGGCGAAGGGATTGCTTGACGGTGGAGGCTATCGCCGCGGCGCTCTGCTGAGCGTTCTGGCGCCCCTTGCTCGAGTCGCTGTTCGCGACCGCGTGCGCACCGAGCACCGATCCGACGGCGCCAGCCGCCGTGCACAGCAGCGCCACTCCCGCCCACACGAGCTTGCGCGATCCCGGGCTCGACGGCGCGGGTGCCTGAGCACTCGGCTCGGGCGAGCTCCCTACGGGCTCCGGTGCGACGGGGGCGGCTGCGCCGTCACTCCCCGGATTCTCTTGAGGGATTTCACTCTCAGGCATTGCGGTCTCGTGTGCGGGCAGCGGCTGGCCGCGCGCTGTCCTGGCTTGATCGAGCTCGACTTGGGCGAACGATCTGCATCCTGCGTCCATCTCGACGAAAAGCCGACCATTGTTTACGGTGAAGCGCGCGATGCACGCGTTCTTGCAAAGCCCTTGCCACGCCACGCGAGTGCGGCATCGCGGATGCGACGACCGCCGCGAGTGAGGACTAGGGTGTATCTCGCCGTGTCCTCCGAACCGTCCACCAAACCGCCGGGCAACGCGCGACGCCCGTTCTCGGCGCCGCTACCACCGGGCGAGGTCCGCGCGCTCTACCGCAAGCACTTCAAAGATCGACGCAAGGAGCGCCAGCTGATCTCCACGGCATCGTTCTTCGTGACGTTCGCGGCGGTGCGCGGCATCACCCACGCGATCAGGGCCGAACGCGGACCGTTCAAGAACATCACCCCAGGGGGGCGCCACATCCACCACATGACGTTCGGGATCGCGGGCCTGCTCACCGTGGGGTATCTGTGGTTGCTCGAGATCGGCACCGACGAGCGCCGCCGAGCGTCGCGACTGACATCGATGGCCTTCGGAAGCGGCGCCGCGCTGACGCTCGACGAGTTCGCCCTGTGGCTGAACCTCGCCGATGACTACTGGAACAAGCAAGGCCGCGAGAGCATCGATGCCGTGGTTCTGTTCGGCTCGCTGCTCAGCATGAGCGTTCTCGGCAGGGGCTTCTTCGGTGAGCTCCTGCTGCATGCCCGCACGGGCGAGCGCACGCAGCCCGAGTTCGATCACGCGTCCTCGAACGGACGCAACGGCTCCCATCCGTAGGGCTATCCTCCGCGCATGGCGGTCGATGCCTGCGCGGCACGGATGCGGAGCGGCGCCCGCGTCCTGGTGGCCTCCGCGCTCGCGCTCGCGGCGGCGCTAGCCGGCTGCGGCGGGTCCGCCGCGGAGGGCAACGGCGTCGCGTCGAAGCCTCCGGCACGAATCGTCGCGATCGCGACCGCCGCTGCCACCGCCGCGGCGAGCGTTCACGTCGCGGGCTCAATTCTCAGCGAAGGCAAGCCGATATCTCTCAATATGGAGCTCGACGCGGAGAAGGGCGGGCAGGGCCAGGTCACGCTGGGCGATCTCAGCATCGATGTCGTGAACGTAGATCGCTCCATCTACGTCAAGGCGGGGCGCGCCTTCTACAGCCGCTTCGCCGGGCCCGCCGCTGCAGGCGTCCTGCAGGGCAAGTGGGTGTGGGGCTCCGCCGTGAGCGGACCGCTCGCCTCGTTCACCTCGCTCACCGAACTGCGCAAGCTGCTGAGCGGCACGCTCGCCGCTCACAGCGGGCTCTCGCGCACCGCGACCACCACCGTCGACGGGCGCAACGCCGTCGGTGTGACCGACGCGGCCGGCGGTGGCACGCTGTACGTCGCGAGCACCGGCACCCCCTATCCGCTGGAGATCGTCAAACGCGGAGTCGGCGCCGGCAGGCTCGTCTTCGACCGATGGAACCAGCCCGTTTCGCTCGCCGTGCCACCGAATCCGGTTAACCTCAATCAGCTGCAGCCGCGCGGCTAGAAGCCCTGGCTCATATGTCTATCGGCGCACGGAACCGGTCAAGCCTCGTATGGCGCACGTCGAACGTGCAGGCAACGTGCATCGGGCGTTCAGGCTCGGAACACAACGCGAGATCTGTCAGTGAGCAGCGCACTCCAAGCCAGCCTCCTTCAGCGACCGGCAGACCCGGGAGCGGATTCGGAGGATCACGGAACAGGGCAGTCTCGGTGGCTGAGGGTTGGTGCTCGCATGCGTAAGCTCGCCGGAGCCGATCACCAACCGCCAGAGCGCCGGCGCCGCCCCCGCAGGCACAAGCGTCGGCGCAAGGCCGTCGCCCTCCTGCCGTGGGCGCTGCTCGGCGTCGCAGCCGTTGTCGGCGCTCTGTTGGCAGGGGCCTCGGCGACCGTCGCCGGCTGCCTCGTCGTTCTTGCAGGCGCGGCTGTCGGCCTCGGTTGGTACTTCGGCGAGAGCAGCAGGCTTGCACTCGAGGATGAGATCGACCATCGCACGACCGAGCTCAAACGGGCGCTGTCCGAGCTCGAGATCGCCCAGGCGGAGACCGTTCAGCGCCTGTCGATGGCCGTCGAGTTCAGAGATGAGGACACCGGCGCCCACATCGAGCGGATCGGGCGCTTCTCGGTGCTGCTGGCTGAACACATCGGCATGGACTCCGACTTCTGCGAGCGCCTCAGGCACGCGGCGCCACTGCACGACGTCGGCAAGGTGGCGATCCCCGACGCGATCCTGCTGAAGCCCGGGCCGCTGACGCCCGAGGAGCGAGCGATCGTCGAGACGCACGCGGAGGAGGGTCATCGACTGGTGCGCGGATCGTCGTCTTCGATCCTCGACATGGCGGCGACGATCGCGCTGAGCCACCAGGAGAAGTGGGACGGGAGCGGCTACCCCCGCGGGCTCAAGGGCGAGGCGATCCCGATCGAGGGACGGATCGTCGCGGTCGCGGACGTGTTCGACGCGCTGACCAGCGACCGCGTGTACCGCAAGGCGTTCTCGATCGAGGACGCGGTTCAGATGATGCGCGAACAGCGCGGGCGCCACTTCGACCCGGTGCTGCTGGATGCGTTCATGGAAGTGCTCGGACGGACCGGCCCGGACGCGCGCGAACAGCTGCGCTCAGACCCGGTCGCGTTGGTGGAGAGCACGCTCGAGACCTTTGCCACGGCACTCGAACGCGGCGACGCGGAGATGGCCGAGGGCGCGATCGCGAGTGCGATCGAGGACGGCATCACGCCGACGACGCTGCACGCGGAGGTCATCGGACCGGCGCTGCGGCGCATCAGCGTGCTCTCTGAGGCCGGGCAGATCGACGGCGAGCGCGAGCATCGCGCGACGACGATCACGAGGCGTGTGCTGGCGACGCTGTACCGCTACATGACCGGCACCACCGAGCCCACGCGCGAGCGCGTGCTGCTCGCGGGCGTCGAGGGCGACGATCACACGCTGGGCTTGCAGATGGTGCACGACCAGCTCGCCGCCGCGGGCTTCCACACGATCTTCGACACCGATCTGTCGGCGGGCCGGCTGCTCGAGATGGTCGACAGCCAGTCCCCGGACCTGATCGTGGTTGGCGCGACGGTGCCCACCGCAGCCGAGTCCTTCGAGGTGGCGCTGCGCGACCTGCGCTCGCAGCGTCCGGACCTGCCGATTGTGCTCGGCGGCCCTGCAGTCGGCGGCAGCCTGCCGCGCGAGCGCGGCGGCATGCGCGTGCTCGAGCGCATCGACGAGTCGGTGGAAGCGGTCGAAGACCTGCTCGCCACCGCCGCCTCGACCGCGCCTGTATAGATTTCCCCTCCATGGGAGCTCCCGCGATCGTGACCGGCGGCGCCGGCTTCATCGGCTCGCACGTCGTCGACGCGCTGCTCGCCCGGGGCGATGAGGTGACCGTGATCGACGACCTCTCCGCGGGCGACCCCGCGAGGGTCGCCGATGATGCAAGGCTCGTGGAGCTCGACATCGTCGACGCCGCCGGGGTGCAGGCCGTCTTCGACGAGGTCAAGCCCGTCGCGGTGTTCCACCTGGCTGCGCAGGCGAGCGTGGTCGTATCGGTCGAGAACCCGGTGCGTGATTGCGAGGTCAACGTCGAGGGCACGCTGAACGTGCTCGAGGCCGCCGGGCGCGCAGGGGCGCCCGTGGCCTTCACCTCGACGGGCGGAGCGCTTTACGGCGACGACGCGCCGATGCCCACGCCGGAGGACCGCATCCCGGCGCCGCTGTCCCCGTACGGGGCATCCAAGTGGGCCGCCGAGGCGTACGTCAACACGTGGTCACTGTCGTCGGGCATCCCGCACGCGGTGTGCCGGCTCGGCAACGTCTACGGCCCCCGCCAGAGCCCCCACGGCGAGGCGGGCGTGGTGGCGATCTTCACGGACCACCTTTACACCGACAGGGCGCCCAAGCTCTACGGCCACGGCACTCCCACGCGTGACTACGTGTACGTCGGCGACGTGGTCAGCGCGCTGCTCGCCGCGTCGGGGCGCTCGGGCACCTACAACATCGCCACAGCCGTCGAGACGGACGTGCTCAGCATCTGGACCCAGCTGAGCGAGGTCGCGGGCAAGCACATCCAGCCGGAGCTCGCGGACCTGCGCCCGGGCGAGCTCACCCACAGCCGCCTGGACATCAGCCGCGCCGAACGCGAGCTGGGTTGGCGCCCCCAGGTGCCGATCCAGGAGGGGCTGCGGCTGACATACGAAGCGCTGGTCGAGGAATTCGAGAAGCAGTAGCATCGGATCCCCGATCGAAGGTCGATCAGCGGCGAGATAGCTCAGTTGGTAGAGCACACGACTGAAAATCGTGGTGTCCCCAGTTCGAATCTGGGTCTCGCCATTCAGCGGCTGCTCCGTTTCACGCCGTTTGCTTGCGGTGAAACCCTCGCTTGCCGCGGACTATTGCGGTTGCGCCGCAGGGGTCTCGAGGTTGAGGATGTTGCTCATGAGGGCCCAGAGGGAGATCCAGGCGGTGACGTGCACGAGATGTGGGGCATCCATCGGCAGGCACGAGCCGCTGGTGATCGTCGACGGTAACGGGGTCCAGCGCAGCACGTTGGCGATCGCATCGCAGCCGCCGGCCGCAGGAGCGGCGATGTACCACCCGGCCTGCTACGAGCCGGCTGACGGAGGGCTGTCGTCGAGCAGCGGTGAGCGGGTGTTCAGCGAGGCGCTGTGCGGCGTGGACGGAGGCGAGGGGGGCTTCGCCGCTGTGGAGCAGGCGGCGAAGCTGGTGGGGCCCGGCGGACGCCTGACCGTCCTGATCGTCACTTCGTTGCGCACCAGCACCGGCCAGATGTCGGGGGGCAGTGCCGCGGAGATCGTCGATCACGCGAACATGCTCGCCGACCAGGCGGGGGTTTCGTGCAGGATCGAGGTCGACCCGGCTGGGCGGGTGCACGAGGTCGTCAGCAGCTGGGCGAGCAGCCACGATCTGCTCGCGATCGGCGCGCCGCCCAAGTCGCTCCTCGCGGGGATGCTGTTCAGCGGCGTCACCGACACCGCAATGCGCTCGCTCCCCATTCCGCTGCTCGTCGCGCGTCCCGTGGGCGCGGGCGCGCGCTTCGGCGAGCGCATGCTTGTCGCCAGCGACGGCCTGCGCGGCTCGGACGAGCTGGTGGCCTTCGCCTGCCGCGTGGCCGGAGACGGACGCTCGGCGCTGACGCTGGTCCACGCGCCCGGACGGCGTTCGATCTCACGCGGATCGCGGATAGACGCGCAGGTGCAGAACATCCAGCCGGAGGGCATCGATGGCGAGAAGGCTGTGATCGAGTCCGGCAGTCCCGATGACGCCATCATCGCCGCATGCGCAAGAACCGGTGCTTCGCTGGTGGTGATGAGCAGCCGCCGACGCTCGGGTCTGAGCGTGCTTGGGAGCGTCAGTCGACGGGTGGTTCACCACGGGGACTGCTCGGTGCTGCTCGTGCCACCCGAGCGACTGCTTCAGTCCCCGCGGGAAGAGGCGTACGGCTGAAGGGAGGCAGGATTTATCGCGCGCCATCCACCTTGCGAGGCATGGGTGGGCGGCGGGCGCGTCGCCCGCGAGGGGCGCCATGCGTGGGGGCGACTGCCTCCGCGCGGGCCGCAGACAGAAGCTCCTTGACCGAGGCACCCAGGGCGCTCAGCAGCACCTCAAGGTCCGGCACGGTGTCGGGGTCGGCGACCACGCCGAAGAACAGGTTGCCGTCATAGCTCAGTGCGGCAACGCCGACGGCGTGCTCGGCGGCGAGCGGCACGAGCGGATGGACCTCACGCAGCGGCGCCCCGAAGGCGTACAGCGTCCGCTTGGGACCGGGCACGTTCGTGATGGTCACGTTGAACAGCCGCGTGGCGTAGAGAGCCTGTGCGATGGTTGCATGGAGCACCGGTGGCGCCAGTCCCGCAATCGCGATCACGGCGGTGGTACCCGCAGCTTGCTGGCCATCGGACTTCAGCGCCTCCGAGCGGGCCACGGTTTCGTGATATCGGCGCACTGGATCCGCCTGTGCCACGGGCAGTTCCAAGAAGAGCGAGGAGATCCGATTCCCCAGCGCGAGGTGCTCGCTGGCGACGCGGACGTTCATCGGGACCATCGCTCGCAGGCCCCCGGCCGGCAGTGGCTCGTCGCGGGACTGAAGCAGCGCCCTCAGCCCGCTTGCCGTGACCGTGAGCACGACGTCGTTGAGCGTGCCGCCGAGAGAGCTCTTGATCTCCCTCAGGTCCGCCAGCGGGACCCGCACGACGTCGAAACGGCGTCTGGTACCGATCGGCACGTTGAGACTCGTGTGCGGCGCCGCGTGCAGCTCCTCGCTGACGATCATGGCGAGCGCCGAGCGGGCGCTGCGCAGCGCATCACGCGGGTGAAGCACGCCACGGGCTCCCATCTGGGTCCCGTGGACGATCGTTTCAACCGGCAAGAGCCCCGCCCACGCGTGTGCCAAGGAGGCCAGCAGGCCGGGAGCGGTCGGGTGGCCGGCGGACGGCTGGCGATCGGCACCGAGAGAGGGAGGCGTGTGGCCGCCACCCCGGCCACTCACGGAGGATGACGCCGACGGAGCGGCCGGCCCCGCGTCCGCTGTAGCGTCGAGCATCAGGTGGCCCACATCGACCGAGCCGACACCATCGACCATGGAGTGGTGCGTCTTGTGTACGAGGGCCCAGCGACCGTCGGCGAGCCCCTCGACGAGCGCCATCTCCCACAGCGGACGATGACGATCCAAGCGCTGGGAGAAGAAGCCCGATGCCCACTCCTGGAGCTCCTCATAACCTCCCGGGGCGGGGAGTGCCGCGCGGGTGAGGTGCCGAGAAATGTCGAATGCTGGATCCTCCTCCCACTCGGGCCACGACAGCCCTCCGGTGTGCGGATCGGACAGGCGCTGTCGATAGCGTGGCAGCTGTCGGAGCCGGCTCGCAAGGTGCTGGCCCAGCTGCTCGCGCGAGGGTGGCCCGCCGTCCGGCAGAGGATCGAAGACCAGGACCCCGCCTATGTGCATGTGCGCGCTGTCGTCGGCCTGCTCGAGCTCGAGGAACGTTGCGTCTAGGGCTGTCAGGTGCTCACTCATGGTCTGCATCGTCGAAGCGCTCGAGCGCGGCCTTCATCGTCGCCAGGGCGTTCCAGGCGCTTGGGAACCCGGCGTACACAGCGACTTGGCGCAGCACCTCGCGGATCTCCTGCTCGGAGGCGCCCTGTCGGCGAGCGGCCTGGACGTAGACGCCGAGCTGCAGCTGCTGGTCGAGCGCGGCGAGCATCGCCACGGTGCACAGCGCGCGCGTCTTGGGGTCCAGGATCTCGCCGGCGTAGACCTCGCCGTAGACGAAGTCAAGGATGTAGCTATGCAGCTGCGGATCGAGCTGCTCGAGGTAGTTGCGCCCGCGCTCGACGTTCTCCGCGCCCACGAAGCGCGCCATCACCTTAGGGCCGGGTTCACTCATCGGTGCCTCACTTCCCTGAGATGTAGGCCTGCGGGTCGAAGGCGACCCGGATCCCGGTCGAGGCGAACTTGCCCACAAGTTCGCCGTCGGCCAGCACGTCGGCCTCGGTCCAGACCAGCCGCCCACCGGCGCGCACGACCTTCGCCTCGGCGCGCAGCCGCTCGACCTTCTTCGCGTTCACCGGTCGGATGAAGCGGGCAAAGATGTCGATCGTGGTGATCGCGCTCGTCTGGATCTCCTGATCGTTGAGGATGGTCGTCGTCGCCGCGGCCATCGCGGCATCCGCGAGCGCCGTGGCCACCCCGCCCTGTATCACCCCTAGTGGATTGCCGAGCTGCTCGCCCGCGGGCATCTCATAGATCGCCTCACCGCGCGCGAACTCCAGCAGGTGCATATCAAGAGTCTGCGAGACCGGCGAGCGCAACTCACCCGTTCTGTTCAGCTCCATCATTCGATCGACGAACTCGTAGCTCGTGCTCGAATGGCTGTGGTTCTGGGCAGTCTCATGGACCGCGCGACGCTTGTGAGCAGCCACGTTTTTCTTCGCCGCCGGACGGCGTTGGATCTTCGTCTCGGTCATCAGCTCCACCACCCCTTGGACTCGTAGTCACCTTGCGTGCTTCGCGAAGAAGGCATAGCCCCCAAACCCGCTGCGCTTCACAGGTCGGACTCCTACTTCCTCCGCCTATGCCGACGACCGTAGGCCAGCCCAATGGCCGTGCCATCCGAAGAAACTCCCCGTCGTCGCCGGCAGACTACGTCCGGACCGAGCTGTCGGTCGATCCGACGGCATGCGGCCGGTGGACGTGAGCTGTGGAACCGTCGCGCTCCGCCGCCACCACGAGTTCGCGTATGGACTCCTCGATTCCCCGACACAGCACGTCGATATCGAGGGCCTCGTCATAGTCACCCGTGACGCCGAATGTCAGCCCGCCGTCGTAGGAGAAGATGGCCACTCCGATGCGGACATGTCCCGCGATCGGAACATAGGGCAGGCACTCGAGCATCCTGCGCCCGGCGGCGTACAGCGGCCTTTGAGGGCCGGGCACGTTTGTCGTCACCGTGTTGACGCTGTGCTGCGGCATACGCGTGGCGGCGCGCAGCCCGAGCGCGAGCAACATCGCGGGCGCAAACCCACTGAGACCGACCAGGACGTCACCCGCGACGGCTTCGCCGGACTCCTTGAGATGTTCCATCTGCGCCCGCATCGTCGCGAGGCGCTCAATCGGATCCTCGATCCCTACCGGGAGGTTGGCGAAGATCGCGGAGACGCGGTTGTTGTACTCGCCGTGCTCCTCGTCGGAGCGTACGGATACCGGTACAAGCGTTCGCACCTCGCGCTGTGTCGACTCTCCGCGCGCGGCGAGCAGCGCACGGAAGCCGCCAGCGATGGCCGTCAGAACGACATCGTTGATGGTGCCGCCGAACGCTGCCCGTATGCGCTTGACGTCCGACAGCTGTGATCGTGTCCACGTCCAGCGGCGGTGGGGGCCTATAGCTCCGTTGAGCGACGATGGCGGTGGCGGCGCAACCACGCCGGTCATGCTCCACAGCCCGCGTGCCGTCGCGGCGGCGGTCTTGGCCGCCCGACCAGGCGAGCGCGCCGCCGACCGCAGCGTGCGCAGCTGCTCATACGGACTCGCCGCCCGTCGGGCAAGCGCGTGGACCCCCAACACCGCTCCCGACGGTTGGCGCTCGGGATGCCAATCGTCGGGTGCAGGAAGCTTGGGATCGCGCTCGGTATCGAGGATCACGGTCAGGAGCTCCGTGCCCGCGACTCCGTCGACCATGCAGTGATGAACCTTCGTGAGGACTCCCCACCGCCCCTCGCTGAGCCCCTCGATGATCCACATCTCCCACAGCGGCTTGCCACGGTCGAGCTGCTGGGACATGATGCGCCCGATTAGGTTGCGCACCTCCTCATCGCCGCCCGGCGGCGGGAGCGCGGTGCGACGCAGGTGATAGCCCAGGTTGAAGTGCGGATCATCCACCCACACCGGCCGGCCAAGCGCGAGCGGCACGAAGTGGACCCTCTGTCGGTAGCGCGGGACGCGCGGCAGATGCGCCCGCACCATCCGCGATAGCGCCTCATACTCGGGTGGCGGCCCCTCGAGGATCGCCAGCGAGCCAATGTGCATGTGGCTCACCGCGTCCTCGAGGTGCAGGAACGACGCGTCTTGAGGGCTGAGGCTCTGCACGACTTCCTTCTTGACGCGTGCTACTTCGACTTCGCGTTGTCTGATCGGGTCAGTGACTTGCCGGCGCTGTCCACAACCTTGCGCAGGAAGTCAGCCTGCGTGTGGATCAGCCGCTGCGCCAACTCCAGGGCGGAGTCGGTGATCTCCTCCCTCCTGGATGGGCCCTCGCCGCGCGGCGGCAGGACGCGGTCGACGGTGTCGGCGAAGTTGCGCACCGCCTCGATTGCGCTCCGCGCACCATCGTCGAGCGACTTGAGCACATCCTCGGATAGCTCCTCGCTACGCTCGACTGCGATCCGCGCACGACCCTCACCACGGGTCGGGCGAGGTTTGCGAGTAGCCACCGCTTTCTTCGCCGCCGGGCGACGTTGCGTTTTCGCCGCCGAGCGGTGTTGGGTCTTTGTCTCAGGCATCAGCTCCACCCCTTCCAGGATCTTGGTCTGATCTGTAGCTACGCGAATAGCGCAGCCGGCTGGTTCCCGAAGTCCGGCGCGAGCCGTCTCGGCCAACTCACCACGACCGTAGATCAGCGAGATCGCTGTGGCATCCGCAGAAACTCCCACGTTCCTCGCGGCAGACTCCTCGTCCTGTCTGGCGTCGGCCGACATTGCCGCGAAGTCGGCCGACGGTGAGGCGCTCTCAAGCGGAGTCCCGGCGACCGTGGAACCACGAACCGTTTGGTAGGACGAACGAATCGCCGTAGAAGCCTGGGGGGTTCGGGGCGTCGCGGGGCCCAGAGCGTGCCGAGCTGTGGCCCGCGCTGAGGCGTCGTCGAGCGATCCATCGTGGCGTAGCGCGACGGCGTGGCCGCAGCCGACCGGTTCGTCCGGTGCGGAGTGCGGCGCCCAGCGATGCGGCGCCGCACAGCTCCGCCTCAGCCGTCGCGAGCTCCCGCGCCAGCGCGGCGACGCCTCCGCAGAAGGCCGGTCCCCGCGCATCGGTGACCAAACGCTCGAGCCGGGCCACGCCGCGGGCATAAAGGGGTCCGCGCATCTCGAGGCGGCGTGCCGCCGCGCGGATTGCAGGCTCATTCGCCTGCACGGCCGCGCGGTCCAGCCCGACGCGGCTCATACGCCGCGGCTGGGCCGCCGCCGTCACCAAGCCCTCCAAAGCGCGGGCCACCGTCTCGCGGCGTCTCGAGCCTGTGAGCCGCGATGCATGCGCAGTAAGCAGCATGGATCCAGCCGGGTCCTCGCCGGCGATCAGGCGCTCGTTCAACGAGAACCAGCGAAGTCGCGCCAGCAGCCGGGCCGCCGCCCCCGGCTTAGTTGGGCTGCTCCACTCCGCGGCGATGGGCGGCAACGAACCCTCTCGCAGTATCATGGCACTGACACCTCCAAAATCGCTTAGCAGGTGTCTATAACCTATCAAACTCCTACGCTGGTTACGAGAGCAGCTGTGAAATGACCAACAAGCCATCTGCGCCGCATGACCTGGACCTCGTCTTGGACTTCGTCAACACCGCCGACCTCGAGGCCGGAAAGGACGCCTTGAGCGAACCCGCGGGCCTTGCCCGCTGGCTGTCCGGACGGGGCCTCTTGTCTGCCGGCGCGGAGCTGGACGGTGCTGACCTGTCTGCTGCGATCGAACTGCGTGAGTCGCTGCGCCGGCTCATGCTTGCGCACAGCAGCGGCCGGGCAGCAGACGCCGACGGCGCGCTGCTCGAGGAGACTGCCCGGCGGGGCCAGTTGAGCATTCGCTTCGAGGGCGGCGGTGCGCGCGTGGCAGCGCGCGCGGAGGGTCTTCCGGGTGCGCTTGCCGCGCTGCTCGCCCCGGTCGCCGAGTCCATGTCGGACGGTTCCTGGCAGCGCGCCAAGGCTTGTCGAGCCGACGACTGCCAATGGGCCTTCTACGACTTCTCCCGCAACCACTCCGGGACATGGTGCGACATGGCGGTCTGCGGCAACCGCCAGAAGGTTCGAACCTACCGTCAGCGCGCCACGCCGAAGCACTCCTGAAGGCTTGTTGGGCGCGTCGAGGCCTAACAGGCACAATGACACCAGTCAACTAGGAGGCTTCCCATGGCAAACATCCTGTGCGTGCTCTACGACGACCCGGTGACCGGGTATCCACCCGCGTATGCGCGCGACACCATCCCGACAATCGAACGCTATCCAGACGGGCAAAGCACTCCTGATCCTGCGCGGATCGACTTCAAGCCAGGCGAGCTCCTGGGAAGCGTGTCGGGGGAGCTCGGCCTGCGGACGTTTCTCGAGGACCAAGGGCACACCTTCATCGTCACCTCCGACAAGGATGGCTCGGGTTCAGCCTTCGAGCGTCATCTGCCGGACGCCGACGTCGTGATCTCGCAACCCTTCTGGCCTGCGTATCTGACGGAGGAGCGAATCGCGATGGCCCCGAACCTGAAGCTCGCCATCACGGCGGGCATCGGGTCCGACCACGTCAATCTCCAGGCGGCGATGGAGCGCAACATCACGGTCGCGGAGGTCACCTACTCGAACAGCATCAGCGTCGCCGAGCACGTCGTGATGCTGATCTTGAACCTGGTGCGCGATTACCTGACTGGGCACCAGTGGTCGGTCGATGGCGGCTGGAACATCGCTGACTGCGTTTCGCGTTCCTATGACCTCGAGGGCATGCAGGTCGGTTCGGTCGCGGCGGGCCGCATCGGATCGGCGGTCCTGCGCCGCCTGCAGCCGTTTGACGTCGGACTGCACTACACCGACCGCCACCGGCTCCCCGCCGAGGACGAGGATCGCCTCGGCGTCACGTTCCACGCTGACGTCGAGTCACTCGTCTCGGTTTGCGACGTGGTGACGATAAACGCGCCCCTGTATCCCGAGACCGAAGGCCTGTTCGACGCCGAGTTGATCGCCAAGATGAAGCGCGGCTCCTATCTCATCAACACCGCGCGCGGCAAGATCTGCGATCGCGATGCCGTGGCCGACGCGTGCGCCAGCGGACAGCTCGCCGGCTATGCCGGCGACGTATGGTTCCCCCAGCCGGCGCCCAAGACCCACCCTTGGCGCACGATGCCCCACAACGGCATGACTCCTCACATATCGGGAACCACCCTCTCCGCGCAAACGAGATATGCGGCGGGTGTCCGCGAGATCCTCGAATGCTGGCTCGACGACCGTCCCATTCGCGAGGAGTACCTGATCGTCGACGCGGGAGCGCTAGCTGGAGCCGGTGCGCACTCCTACGGCAAGGGAGACGCGACGGGCGGCTCACAAGCGGTCGCGTAGGCCCGGGCCGCGAATTTCGGCCGG
Source organism: uncultured Solirubrobacteraceae bacterium (assembly GCA_963737025.1). GTDB lineage: Bacteria > Actinomycetota > Thermoleophilia > Solirubrobacterales > Solirubrobacteraceae > Palsa-744. Next base: position 202,420 of record CAVTRA010000001.1, on the reverse strand, counting down.
AATCCCCTTGGGTTGACAGCTCGCTACCCGTCGGTGTATACCTCCGCTGCAGGAGACGCTGAGCGCCGCAAGAGCTTTGGGGGGTGGACGTGCGGGTGTGCGGGTGGACGAGGCAGGCTGCTTGGCGGGCCGCCGGTCACTACGCGTCGGCTGCGCTGGTGGCGCTCTGCGCGTGCGCCGTCGCCAACATCGGCCTGGCGCTCGACCCTGCCACGGCCGCCGCTTCCGAAGAAGCGTGCCCGAGCGGCGCTCCGGGCGGCGCCGTCATGGACTGGGGTCACAACCTGAGCGAACAGCTAGGCCTTGGCTTCCTCGGCGGATACGAAAGCACGCCCGGCACGGTCGTCGGTCTCGAGCATGTTCGCCAAGTTGAGGCCGGCTTCGAATTCACCCTCGCGCTCACGGCTGAATGCACTTTGATGGCATGGGGCAGCAACCGCCAGGGCCAGCTCGGCGACGGCAACCACGGGAGAACGGGCCACCCCCAGGAGGTCGTGACCGAAGCCGGGCCCTTCGCCGACGTCAAGGAAGTCGCGGTGGCCGGTCCGCACGTCATCGCGCTCCTCTACAACGGGACGGTCTGGACCTGGGGCGCGTCGGAATTCGGCGAGCGGGGCAACGGCGAAAGCGGCTGGGAACGGAGCGCCAGGCAGAGCGAACCGTCGATCGCCAGGCCGCGTACCGAACCGGCCGAAGTCGAAGCCGTACGCACTTACGCGCAGAGCAAGCAGACGACCGTCAGGCAGGTAGCCGCCGGTGGCAAACGCGACTACGTAGTGCTCGCCGACGGGGAAGTGCTGGGGTGGGGAGACGACCACGCTGGCATCCTCGACGTGCCCGAACCTGAAAAACAGGGCAAATGCATCGGTGAACTCCACCCCTTCGAACCGTCGGCCTGTGTCAAGACTCCTGAGCCACTGCCCGGCCTCACTGGGATCGAACGGATCGCGGCGGGCGAAAGCACCACATACGCGGTCAGGGACGAAGGCAAGGAAGTGCTCTCGTGGGGGATCAACGGCAAGGGCCAGCTCGGCGACGGTGGGACCGAAAACAGCGCGACACCGGTCCGTGTCGAGCTGAGCCCGACTTCACGCATCGCCGAAGTATCCGCAGACGGTGAATTCGCGCTGGCGCGCCTCGCCAACGGCACGGTTTACGGCTGGGGCGCAGACGGCGGCGACCAGATCGGCATCCCGCCGGGCAGCGAATCGGACGTCACGATCCCCGAGCGCGTCCCCTCGCTCGAACACGTCGTCGCGCTCGCTGCCGGATACGGGAACAGCCTCGCGCTCAAGGAAGAAGCCAACCGCGAAAAGGTGCTCTACGCATTCGGCAACAACGGCAGGTACGGTCTGCTCGGACTGGGGCTGAACGAACAGAAGTCCGTCGCGCCAACGGAGATCACAGGTCTGCCCTCGATCGCGGGAGTCGCGCTGAGCTCCACGACAGGAGTCGCGCTCCTTGAAGGAGAAGCTCCACCACCGCTAGTCGAAGCCTCGTCCGGGTCCGAAGAACTCCGGGTGGCCTGGCACGTGCCCTACGAAGCCGTCGCGATCCGCTACCGGGAAGTGGGATCCGAAAAGTACTCACCGTGGGAAAGTTGCTATGTCGGACCGGAATGCAGTGAACGCCGCTACACAGGGCTGAAGGCGACACCGTACGAGGTCGTGTTCGCCGCTGAGAAGAGTGAGCAGGGCACACTCGTCAGGCTGAAGCCGCTCCGCAAAATCATTGCAACGCCAAGGCCGGCGCCAAACGCTCCCGAGAATGTCTCCGCGCCCTCTTTCACGGCGACGCCGTCGCTCCTCAGCGAATGGTTTCGCGTCGGGCAGAGGCTCACCGCTCAGCCGGGGAGCTGGTCGCCGGCCGCCACGAGCTATGAATATCGGTGGCTGAGCTGCAGGGGCCTCGGCTCGGAAGGCTCGGAAGAAGCGACGGGTGGAGAATGCACGCTCGTCTCGACGGGCGAGGAATACGAACCGAGCTCGGCGGAAACAGGCGCAACGGTCGCCGTCGAGGTGATCGCCAGCAATGCGAGCGGGTCGAGCGCCGCGGTGTCACAGCCGGAACTGATCCTGGGCTCAGAAGAAGAAGAACCGCCCTCGTTCCCGGCCAACACCAAATCGCCCTCGATCACGGGCAGCCCGGTGGTGGGCAGCACTCTCACCGCCAAACACGGCGAATGGGAACCACAGGCCCCGCCCTCGGCCGAGCCGGTACTGACGGACAACTGGTTCCTGTGTAAGAACCAGATCGAAGACCCCGAACAGGAAGCCGCCAACGAAACCGGCGGCTCCTGCGGGCCGGCGGTAGCCGTAGGAGAATCGTTCACTCCGGGCGAATCGGCGATCGGCAAGTGGGTCGAGATCGAGGAGCACGCTCGCAACGCGGGCGGCACCAACGAGAAGACGTCGGTCGCGCTGCCGGTCAGACCGGCGGCCCCTCCGACGAACCTCACGCCTCCGAAGATCGAGGGCGTAATCGAAAAGGGACAGACGCTGAAGGCCGAAGAAGGCACGTGGACCAACAGTGCGGAAAACCCCACGTGGGAGTGGTTCCGGTGCGAAGGCAGCCGCTGTGTCGAAGCGGGGTCGAAACGGACCTACAAGGTTGGCTCAGCCGACGTCGGCCACACGCTCGAGGTCAGAGAACGCGTCGAAAATCTCTACGGGGTGGAAGGGAGCGTCGGTAGCGCCCAGGCTATCTCCGAACCGACCGTGACGGTTCCCAAAGAAGGCGCCAAGCCCGAAAGCAAGACCCTGCCGTCGGTCGAAGGCCCGGCCATCCAGGGCGCGACGCTCCGGATTGCCCGCGGCACCTGGGCGAACCTGAGCCCCGGCAGCAGCCCGACGATCGTGTGGGACCGCTGCAGTGCCGCCGGTGAATGCACGAAGATTCAGGGAGCAAACAACGAAGAAGCATATGTCCCTGAAACCGCCGACGTGGGGGAGCGCATCGTCGTAACCGAACGCGCCGTCAACTCAGGTGGTTCCACGACCGTCGAATCCGCGCCGACAGCGGTGATCGCCGGGGCCGTGCCCGTCGATGTCACCCCTCCGACGCTGACCGGTGACGCCCTGCAGGGCCAGGCGCTCGCCGAGGGACACGGCGAGTGGACCAACCAGCCCTACTCGACCGGTTACACCTACCAGTGGCTGCGGTGCAGCCGTTCAGGTGCCGAATGCATCGAAATCCTGGGGGCGAACGAACAGGATTACGTCGTGAGCTCGCTCGACACCGGCAAGACGCTGCGCGTGCGCGAGGCGGCCTCCAATGCCACCGGCGCAGGCTCGCTCGCTGTGTCCGCTCCCTCCCAGGTCGTCGTGCCGCTGCCGCCGAGCAACACAGAACCTCCCACGATCACCGGCAGCGTCCCGCCCGAGAAAGGCAGCCCGCTGCCCGCGCAGCCGGGCGCATGGACTCCCGAATCCGTCAGCTACTCCTACCAATGGCTGCGTTGTGAATCCTCGGGCGGCGGCTGCACCGCGATCGCCGGCGCCTCGGCGCAGACCTATACGCCCGCTGCCGCCGACGTCGGCCACGAGCTGGCGGTCGAAGTGAGGGCGATCGATGAAGGCGTGTGGGAAGCCGCGAGCTCCGCGGCGACCGCCCCCGTCAGCTATCCGACCCCAAGTGTCACGAGCATCGAACCTGCGGTCGGTCCGGCCGGTGGCGGCACGAGCGTCACGATCACCGGACAGTACATCGGGGAAGCGACGGCTGTGCAATTCGGCTCGAACAGCGCCACGCACATCGAACGAATCTCGGAATCCACATTGAAGGCAAACGCGCCGGCGGGAAGTGGCAGCGTGAACGTCACCGTGACCACGCCCTTCGGGACAAGCGCAGCGACCCCCGCCGATCAGTTCACATACGAGGAATCACCGAGCATCAGCGCCATCGCGCCGGCATCGGGACCGACCGAAGGCGGCACCGCGGTCACCATGACCGGCACCAATCTCGGCTCCGCCACCGGGGTCGACTTCGGCCTGACCGGGGCGCTCTCCGTCCGCGTTCTGTCCCCGACCTCGATTGAAGCGTTTGCGCCCCCCGGTGCCGGAACGGTCGACGTTACGATCACGAGCCCGTGGGGCGTCAGCCCGACCGTTCCGGCAGATCGCTTCACTTACGTGCCGCCGCCAAGCGTCACCGGCCTGTCGCCGGCGGCGGGGCCGCTCGGCGGAGGAACAGTCGTCACGATCTCCGGTCAGAACCTCGGCGAAGCATCTGGCGTGCAATTCGGCTCGGTCGGCGCGACACAGCTCGAAGTGATCTCGGGCACGACCCTCCGGGCTACGGCACCTCCGGGCGCCGGCACGGTCGACGTAACCGTCAAAAGCGTCTATGGCACGAGCGCGACCAGCAGCGCTGATCACTTCACTTACATGTCCCCGCCGAGCGTCACCGCGCTTTCGCCGGCGGCCGGCCCGGAGGAAGCGGGGACCGTGGTGACGATCTCCGGTCAGAACCTTGGTGAAGCGTCGGCCGTGCACTTTGGCTCGGCGACCGCTACGAACCTCAAACGGGTCTCGCCGACGGAGCTCGAAGCAACTGCCCCGGCCAGCAGCCAGGCCGAATCGGTCGACGTCACGGTCACCACGCCCTACGGCACGAGTGCGACGGGCGCCGCCGATCGCTTCACCTACGTCGCGCGACCTACCGTGACGAACGCCACACCGGGCAAGGTCTCGGTGCAAGGCGCCACCACGATCACGATCGAAGGCACGGCCTTCGTCGCGGGCGCGACGACCGTGCAGTTCGGCGAACATGCTGCGACCAACGTCAAAGTGAACTCCGTCGGGTCGCTCACGGCGACAGCACCCCCCGAGCCGGCGGGAATCGTGGACGTGACGGTGACGACCCCCGGCGGTACGAGCGCGACCTCGTCGAAGGACCACTTCACCTACGCTCCCGAAATCACGAGTATCTCGCCGAGCACGGGACCGGCCAAAGGCGGCAATGTCATCACCGTCAAGGGTGTGGGCTTCGCGCCTGGCACCACGGCCACCACGATCAAGTTCGCCAAAGCCGCTGGTAGCGCTGTGAATTGCGCCTCGAGCACCGAATGCGTCGTCACGGCGCCTGCGGGCTCCGCCGGGAAAGTCGACGTCCAGGTGACCGTCAACGGCGCCAACAGCGCGGTCGTGCCCGCCGATAAATACGTCTACGAATGAGCTAGGCGGCTGCCGCGTCGCAGCCGTACAGGTGTTCGCGCAGTTGGTCGCAGCGCTCGGCCGACCAGCGCTCGCTGGTCTCCAACGACTCGATCAGGTCCTCCGCCGAGCGGAGCTGGCGACGGCTTTCGGGCTCGCCGAACAGCAGCGCATCGGCCGCCTCGAGCAGCTGCTCGCGCTCTTTCGCGTGCAGCTTCGTAGCACCCTGGCGGTCGATCGTCTCAAGCAGCGCGGTGTAGTGGGCGCCGCGCGCGGTCATCTCATCGGTGGTCATCATCGGTTGCTCTCAGCTTAGCTACCCGCCCGCGACAGTTTCGAGCGCTGCCTGCGCCGCGGCGAGCGTAGCTGCTCCTGTGGGTCTTGACACCCGCCCGGGCCGTGCTACTCTGGCTCTTAGTTAGTACTCACTAAGAAAGGGAAGGCGCAATGACAACCCCGCCCAGTGCGCACACCGCGACCCCCCGCAGCAAAGGCTGGACGCTCGCGATCGTGTCGATTGGCCTGTTCATGGTGGTGCTCGACAATCTCGTCGTGAACGTCGCGCTGCCGAGCATCCACCGCGATCTCGGGGGTTCGATCCAGGCGCTCGAGTGGACCGTCAGCGCATACGTGCTCGCCTACGCGGTTCTGCTTCTCACCGGGGCGGCGCTCGGCGACCGCTTCGGGCGCAAGCGAATGTTCATCGCGGGCATCGCTCTCTTCACGCTTTCCTCGGCTGCCGGCGCGCTCGCGCCGTCGACCGCTCTGTTGATCGCCGCGCGCGCCTCGCAGGGTGTCGGCGCCGCGATCGTGACGCCGCTCACGCTCACGCTGATCGCGGACGCCTTCCCAGCCGACAAGCGTGGGATCGCTCTCGGCGTCTGGTCGGGCATCAGCGGCATCGCAGTCGCGCTCGGACCGCTCGTCGGCGGCGCCGTGATCCAGGCCGGCTCGTGGCACTGGATCTTCTGGATCAATGTGCCGATCGGGCTCGTCCTGGTCCCGCTCTCCTGGAGGCGCCTCACAGAGAGCTACGGGCCCTCGCGGCGGCTCGACCTGCCGGGCGTGGCGCTCGCCTCCAGCGGTCTGTTCGGGATCGTGTTCGGGCTGGTGCGCTCGCAGTCGCAGGGCTGGGGCAGCGCCGAGGTCGTGATCGCACTCGCCGCGGGCATCGTGCTCGTAGTGGCGTTCGTGCTCTACGAGCGGCGCGCGCTCGAGCCGATGCTGCCGCTGGGCTTCTTCGCCAACCGCGGCTTCGCGGTCACGAACGTCGTGTCGATGGCGATGTACTTCGGGATGTTCGGCTCGATCTTCTTCCTCAGCCAGTTCCTGCAGAACGTCCTGCACAACACGCCGCTACACGCCGGCGAGAAGCTGCTCGTCTGGACAGGGGCGACGATGATCGTCTCACCGCTCGCCGGGATCTTCTCCGAGCGTTACGGGAGCCGGCTGTTCATGGTCGCCGGCCTGGGGTTGCAGGCGACCGCGCTCGGCTGGCTCGCGACCCTCACCGCCGTGGATCAGAGTTACGCCAGCATGATCGTCCCCTTCATCCTCGCCGGCGCCGGCATGGCGCTCGTGTTCGCGCCCGCCGCCAATGCGGTGCTCGCCTCCGTCCACGCCGATCAGGCCGGACAGGCATCCGGTGCCGCCACCGCGATTCGTGAGCTCGGCGGAGTGCTCGGGATCGCCATACTCGCGACCGTGTTCACCAGCCATGGCAGCTACGCCTCGCCGCAGGCCTTCGTCAACGGCCTGGTCCCAGCGATGTGGGTCGGCGCGGGCGTGCTTGCGGCCGGTGCGCTCGTCGCGGCGGTGCTCCCGTTCAGCACACGCACCTCCGCCGCGGCGCAAGCAGCGACGGAGCAGCTCGGCGATCAGACTCAGCGGCGGGACGTCGAGATCGCTCGCGCCGCCTGAGGGTTTTTCCAGCATCGCGATCGGCCCATGCCAACAACGTCCACATCCTCCGATCAGCCATCGCGCCGGCGGGTGCCGGCCGCCGAGCGGCGCGACGCGCTGATCGAGGCGGCGATCCACGAGTTCGCTCACGGCGGCCTGCACGGGACGCCGGTCGAGCGCATAGCCAGCCGCGTGGGGGTCGCACAGCCCTACGTGTTCAGCCTCTTCGCCAGCAAGCGTGAGCTGTTCCTGGCGGCGGTCGAGCGCGACTTCCAGCTCACCGAAGAGACCTTCACCCGGGCCGCAGCCGAGCGCGATCCGACGGCTGGGCCGCCCGAGGACGAGGTCCTGCACGCGATGGGCAAGGCCTACATCGAGCTGCTCGATTCACACCGTGACTACCTGATGCTCCAGCACCAGGCGTACGCCGCGTGCGACGAGCCGGAGATCCGAGCGCGGGTACGCGCGTGCTACGCGCGCCTGGTCGCGCACGTCGGAGAGATCTCCGGCGCCGAGCCCGAGCGCGTCGATGACTTCATCCGCCAGGGGATGTGGCTCAACGTCGCGGCGGCGATGGGAGTCGAAGAGCTCTCGGCATCTGGGCGGTGGGTGAGGATGCAGCTGGACGGTGCTCCGCACCCCCCGAGCTCACGCGACCAGTAGCACCGAGCGGCGCTCGCGACGACACGGCGCAGGCGCCGCTGCGCTCATACGCCGGTCTGTCGCGAGGGCGCTTCGGCTGGCACGGAGATCAGTAACTGTAGCCCGGCGATTCTGCGGCCGCCGGAGCGGGTGTGCTGGCGACAGTGGTCACTGCGTTGCCTTTCGGCGAGAGCACGTACCAGAGCGCTCCGAACTCCTTGAGGCCCTGCCCCTTGGTTTCGCCCGACACGGTGTCCCCGACGTAGTAGTAGAGGGGGTGACCGTAGTAGGTGACCTGGAGTTTACCGCCGGTTTTGATCGTCGCGACATGTGTAGCGCTGACGCCGCTCCTAGCCTGTGGTTTGCCCGCAGCGGTAAATGCAGGCCAGACCGCGAAGCCCGCGTGTGAGAGGGTGCTGTGGTTCTGCTTGTCGGCTTGAAAGAGATAGAGCGTACGGCCGTTGGCGTCGACGAGCGTGTCACCGAGCCCAGTGTGCTTGACGCCCAAGGCGGTTCCGGCATTGAGTGGCGTCGATTTGATCTTGCTCGCGCTCCCGCCGCTCACGGCGATGGTGAGTGCGACCGCGGCGACGATGAGCATGGCAACGCCGTATGTGGTGAGACGGGTGCGATTCATGGGTTTGCTCCTTCTTAAGTAAGGGTTCCGGTCGCGAATACGCCGTGCGTGGCGACGCTGCGCTTTTTTCGGTGGTTAGTTGGAGAGACGCCGACTCCCGTCGAACCTTCCCGATCTACGACGCCGCGTAGAAGTCGATCTTGGCGAGACCTGTAACGCGGCAGGCGTCCGCAGGACTAAGCGCTAGCGAGCATTCCCGCGTCGCTTCCGCTCGGGCCGGCCTGGCTGAACAGCGCGTCTCGTCGGCGGTCGCACGCAGCGCTCGCGCATGTCCTCAACCCCGATAGGAGACAAGTAAATGAATAGGAAACGCGTCCTAAGCATCAGCGGCTGCTCAGTGGCAATGCTCGCTGCGACGCTCGCCGGCTCGGCCACGAGCGCGCTGGCGAACCCCTTCCACGCCCCGGCGGTCGGCTACGCCTATGTCAACGACAACACGACCGGCGTGAACACGCTGGCCGGTTTCGAACGCCACGCCGACGGCTCGCTGACCCCCATCCCCGGCTCGCCGTTCGCGCTCGGCGGAGCTGGATCCGGCAAAGGCCTGAGTTCGCAGGGCGCACTCCAGGTCTCGGGGAACGGACGGTACGTGCTGGCGGTTGACGCGGGAAGCAACCAGATCTCCGTTTCACGGCTGGGCTTCAACGGTGTGCCCCAGCCAGTCGGGTCGCCCGTATCCTCCGGCGGCGCAGATCCCGTCAGCATCGCCGTCTCTGGCAATCTTGTCTACGTCGCCAACGCCGGTGCCGGTGGCACGAACGTCACGGGCTTCTTCCTCACCCCGTCGGGTCAGCTCTTCCGGCTGCCGGGCTCGACCGTCGCGTTGCCGGAAGGCTCGGCTCCCGGTGACGTGCTGTTCAACTCGACCGGCCAGAAACTCGTTGTGACTCTCATCGATTCCTCGACGATCGGGAGCTTCGACATCCGTGGCGACGGCCACCTCGTCGCCGCGCCTGGTTCGCCCTTCGCGGCTCAGGGCGTGGGGCCGTTCGGTGCGGAGTTCCGTCCGACGAATCCATCGCAGCTGTTCGTCAGCAACGCTCACAACGGCGGCACGGGCACCGGGACGATCTCGGCGTTCAACGTGAGCTTCTCCGGTGAACTGACATCGATCGGTGCATCCCCGTTCGCCGACGAACAGACGGCCCCCTGCTGGGTCGAGATCAGCCACGACGGCCGGTTCTTGTTCACGGTGAACACCGGATCCGGAGAGGTGTCGAGCTACGCGATCGACGCCAGCGGCTCTTTGAAGCTGCTCGGCAGCGTCTCGGCAGGTCCCGCGGGAACCGGCGCAGTCGACGCACGTTTGACTCCGGACGGCAGGACGCTGTTGGTGAACGGAAGCAAGGCCGACGTTGTCGTCGCATTCGCGGTCAACGGTGGAGAACTCACCCAGCTCCCGAGCTCACCAACGCCGCTGCCCGTCGGCGCAGTCGCCTCGGGCATTGTCGCCGACTGACGATGCCGAGCGTCGCTTGCCCGGGCGGGAGCCCGGGCGGCGGCGCTCCGCCGGTCGGTGAGGACGCGAGCGCCCCGCCCCGCAACCGTTCTGCCGTCTCGCGGGTCAGACCCACTGACAGCCACGAAGGAAGGAACGTCCATGAGCAGTCCAAAGACCCACAACGCTTCGACAGCGGAGGTCCAGAAGTCCGAGGCAGAGTGGAGGGCCGAGCTAACACCCGGGCAGTACGACATCCTGCGTCGCAAGGGCACCGAGCCCCCGTTCAGCGGCGAGTACGTCTACAACCACGAGACCGGTGCGTACCGCTGCGCCGCCTGCGCCAGCGAGCTGTTCGCCTCAGACGCCAAGTTCGATTCCGGCACCGGTTGGCCGAGCTTCACCGAGCCGGCGCTCGCCGCCGCGGTCGAGCTGCGCTCTGATAAGAGCCTGTTCATGCGGCGCACGGAGGTCGTCTGCCGGCGCTGTGGCGGCCATCTCGGCCACGTCTTCCCCGATGGACCCGGTCCGAGCGGTGAGCGCTACTGCATCAACTCGGCTGCTCTGTCGTTCCAGCCTGCAGAGGGCCCAGGCCAGTGAAACTGGTGCAGTCACGGGCGGCGCACGCGCAGGACGCTGCGTTGCCGCCTGCGCCGGAGTTCGCGGGCGTGAGCATGTGGCTCAACAGTGACGGCCCCGTCGGCCTGTATCGGCTTTACGGGGAGGTCGTTCTGATCGAGTTCTGGACGTTCGGATGCATCAACTGCGTTCGCACGCTCCCATTCATGGTCAAGATGGACTCGCGCTACCGCCGCCGGGGGCTTGCGGTTCTGGGAGTTCACACGCCGGAGTTCCCTCACGAAACCCGCGTGCACGCCGTCGTCCAGGCGCTCGCACATCATGGGCTCCACTACAAAGTCGGACTCGACAACTCCTACGCGAGCTGGGACGCGTATGGCGTGGAGTTCTGGCCCACGGTGTTCGTGGTGAACCGACAGGGAGCGATCGCCCATCGCCACATCGGTGAGGGCGGCTACGGGCAGACCGAGCGAGTCATCAAGCGTCTCCTGGCCGAACCGGCGCCGCCCACGTTTGACGCCGCCGCGAGCGCGGAGCCCGGGCCCTGGGCGGCGTGATCGGGTGGGTACAGCCGACACGCAGAGAGCAACCGTTTGCGCGAATCAGCGGTCGAATAGTCATGAACATCATCGATAACAACAGCGAAAGCAGAGCGAACACGGCAACGTTCGATGTGATGGTGATCGGCGCGGGCCCCGCCGGCGAGGTGTTGGCGGGGCGTCTCGCGGAACACGGCCGCGAGGTCGCGGTCGTCGAGTCCGAGCTCGTGGGCGGTGAATGCTCCTTCTACGCGTGTATGCCGTCGAAGGCGCTCCTGCGCCCGGCGCAGGAGCTTGCCGAGGTGCGCCGTGTTCCTGGTGCCGCGGAGGCGGTCAGCGGCGAGCTCGACGTGCAAGCCGTCTTGGCGCGTCGCGACCAGATCGTGAACGATCTGGATGACTCCCAGCAGCTACCTTGGCTGCAGGCGCGTGGTATCACGTTGATTCGCGGCCATGGTCGCCTCGAGGGCGAGCGCCGCGTGCGGGTCGGCGAGGACCTCTACGAGGCGCGCATGGCGGTTGTCGTCGCTGTAGGCAGCGGGGCCGCGCTGCCGCCGATCCCCGGTCTCGCCGATGCAAGGCCGTGGACGAACCGAGAGGTGACGACCGCACACGAGATCCCTGGCAGGTTGATCGTGCTCGGCGGCGGCCCCGTCGGCGTGGAGATGGCGCAGGCCTACCGCTCGCTCGGCTCGAAGGTGACACTCGTCGAGGCCGAAGCGCGTCTGCTGCCCCGCGAGGAGCCATTCGCCGGCGGGGAGCTGCGCGATGCGCTCGTCGAGCGCGGCGTGGATGTTCACGTTGGGGTCAGAGCGCAGGCCGTCGAGCGCGATGAGACGGGTGTCACGGTTCAGTTGAGCGATGGCCAGCTCCTCGCCGGCGACGAGCTTCTCGTAGCGGTCGGGCGTCGCCCCCTCACCGAGGAGATCGGGCTGGAGACTGTCGGGCTCGAGCCCGGAGGGTTTCTCGCCGTCGACGACACGCTTCGAGTATCCGGACGCACATGGCTGTTTGCGATCGGAGACGTGAACGGGCGCTCCCTGCTCACACACATGGGCAAGTACCAGGCGCACGTCGCCGCCGATGTGATCGAAGGCGCCGAGGCGCCGATGCGCGGCGACCCGCCTGTCGCGCGCGTGGTCTTCACCGATCCGCAGATCGCGGCGGTCGGCCTCACCCTGCAGGGGGCCCGTGAGCGGCGGTTCAACGCCCGGGCGTATGACGTGCCGAGCTCAGGCACCGCGGGCGCGAGCTTCCATGGGCGCAACACGCCTGGGACCGCGCGGCTGGTGATCGACGAGGACAGCGGCTTGGTTCTCGGCGCGACGTTCACCGGGACCGACGTGGCCGAGTGGTTGCACGCCGCAACCATCGCAATCGTCGCCGAGGTGCCCGTCGACCGCCTCTGGGAGGCCATACCTGCGTTTCCGACTCGCAGCGAGGTCTGGCTGAAGCTGCTCGAGAAGCGCGAGGCCGAGCTGGCGCGCGAGCGCACCGAGCGCGCGTCGCTGGCGCTCGCCGCGTGAGCTGACGCCCCTCTCCGACTGATCATCCGTCGCTACCGAATGAACTGAAAGGATCGACATGCCGAAGCTCAGAGATCGCATCTTCGCCAAGCCCACGCAACACCCCCCGACCTCGCATCGTCCACTTGAAACCCAGGGGCCGCAGGGAGCCGAGCGAGTGACCTTCGCGGCCGGATGCTTCTGGGGCGTGGAGGCCGCGTTCCGGGACGTCGACGGGGTGCTCGAAACCGCCGTCGGCTACACCGGTGGCGGCGTCGCCGATCCCAGCTACAAGCGGGTCTGCCGCGGCGGTACCGGCCACGCAGAGGCCGTCGATGTTTGGTTCGATCCCGGGCAGGTGAGCTACGAGCAGCTGCTCGAGACCTTCTGGCGCATCCACAACCCCACCACGCGCAACCGCCAGGGCTGGGACGTCGGCAGTCAGTACCGGTCGGCCATCTTCTGCCATGACGCCGAGCAACAGGCGCTGGCGATGAGCTCACGCGATAACGCACAGGGCTCGTTGCGTAAGCCGATCGTGACCGAGATCGTCCCCGCATCAGCGTTCTATCGCGCCGAGGACTATCACCAGCGCTACTTCGAGAAGCAGGGCCGCGCCGCGTGCGCCGTCACGCTGCGCTGATCTCGCGCAGGCCGCGTCAGGAAGCGGCCAGGAGGGCCGCATCGCCCAACGATGCGCGCACCTTCAGTCGCGCCTGGTGCAGCCGGCTCTTGAAGGCCGCCTCGCCGATGCCCGTGATCTGTGCCGCCTCGCGCGTGGAGAGGCCCTCGATATCGCGCAACACGAGCGCGATGCGATACGGCGGGGCAAGATCGGCGATCGCGAGCTCGAGCGCGGCGCGCAGCTCGCGCTGTTCTGTTCGCTTGGCCGGTCCCTCGCGCGCCGGGGCCGGGATCTGAACGGCGTCATCGTCGATCGGAACGGTTCTCTCGCGCCGCGCGCGCCTCTCCAGTGCACGGTTGGACTCGTTGACCGCGATTCGGTAGAGCCAGGTGAAGATCATTGCTCGCCCCTGAAAGCGCTGGATGCCCCGCCACGCCCGCAGCAGCGTCTCCTGGACGACGTCTTCGGCTTCTCCGCGATCCCGGACCAGACGCAGCACGACCGTATACAGGTGGTCGGCGTGCACCCCGACCAGCTCTTCGAACGCCGCCAGATCGCCGGCCTGGGCGCGACGGATGAGCTCGGGCTCCGGGGTCTGGGCGGCGCGGGCGTTCCCGCGCAGGCGGGTCACGCCTCGTTTGCCCGATCGGCGCCGCTGTTCGTGTGTGCGGCGTCGGCCCGGACGCGGTCGAAGATGACTGCCGGTGCGGGCTCGTCGCGGGGCTCCTCGGAGCCGCGCAGAAGACGCAGGAGACTGCGCACGGCGCGAATCCCACGGCTGCAGTCGGGGCACTCCTGAGCATGGAGCTCCAGGCGTCGGCGGGCGAGCCAGCTCAGATCACCCTCCACATAATGCGAGAGGTGCTGCTGAGACCATGCGTGATCATCGTTGCGTCCTCGCAGTCGCATCAGTCGGGCTCTTCCTCGGGTCGCTGCACCGAGGGGCTCAGCGGCAAGAGCTCGCCGACCACCTCGAGCGGCTCGCCTGTCACCTCGTCGACGTGCAGAAGGTCCGGTCGGGCAGCGATCGCGAGCTCGCGTCCGGTGTGCTGGTCGCGCAGACGATAGGGCTGCGGAAGGCTCGGGTTGACGTGGGAGTAGCGCGACATGGCGTAGGGGGGCTTAGTCGAGTTTGACCCAGCCGGTGTCGATTCGGTTGATCGCCTCCGCCACAGGTTGGAGTCCCGCGGCGCTGTAGCGCCACAGTCTAGACCGATTGGACTTGACAGTCCACCGTGCGCCTGCTTTACTCTACCTTACTTAATGGACTGCATAGTCCAAGACCGCGATCGCGAGGACCAAGGGATGAGCCGCACCATTCAGCAGCAGTCAGAAGAGATGCAGGCCGCCGCGTCGCAACGGTTGCCCGCCGAGGTCGGCGAGACGTTCGCACGCGATCGTGAAGCCCTGATCGCCCGGGGCGCGCCAGACGCCGTTACCGCCGGGGATGCGCTCGAGGACTTCACGCTCCCGGACGCAGCCGGCGGCGAGGTGTCGCTGTCGGGGCTCCTCGCCGATGGGCCCGCGGTGCTCGTCTTCTATCGCGGTGGCTGGTGCCCCTACTGCAACCTCACGCTGCGCCACTACCAGTCAGAGCTCGTTCCCGAGCTGCCCCGCCACGGCGCCGCGCTGGTCGCGATCACCCCACAGAAGCCCGACGAGTCGCTGAGCACCGCCGAGAAGCACGGACTGCAGTTCCCAGTCCTCACGGATGCCGGCCTGCGCCTGGCGCACCGCCTCGGCATCGCCTTCGAGCCCTCCCCGGAGACACGCGAGGCCCAACTCAAGCTCGGCCTGGACGTCAGCCAGGGCAACGCCGAGAGTTCGACGGACCTCCCCATGCCGACTGTCTTGGTGGTCGATCGCGAGCGCATTGTGCGATTCGTCGACGTCCACCCGGACTACGCCACTCGTACCGAGGTCCCAGTCATCCTCTCGGCGCTCGCCGAGCTCGAACCCCAGCCATCGCCTGCTGGCGGCTCGTAGGTCAGCCAATCGGGATCACGCCGAGACCGGCGGCCCGCTCATCTCGATCTGGGCTCCCAGCGGGCCCGTCGAACAAAAGGAGAATGGAAATGTCGCTACATGGTAAGACGGCGCTCGTCACGGGCGCCACATCAGGCATCGGACGCGCAGTAGCCGAGCGGCTCGCCAGTGAAGGCGCCGACGTGATCGTCTCCGGACGCGACGAGGCCCGCGGTGAACAGGTCGTCGCAGCGATCCTCGCCGGCGGCGGGACGGCGCACTTCGTCCAGGCGGACCTTGCCCAGTTCGACGACGTAAAGCGATTGGCCGCGGCGGCCAGCGAGGTCGATGTGCTCGTCAACAACGCCGGCGTGTTCCCATTCGGCGCCACGCAGGAGACTGGCGAGGAGGCCTTCGACCTCGCCTTCGACGTGAACGTCAAGGCGCCGTTCTTCCTGACGGCGGCGATCGCACCGAAGATGGCCGCCCGCGGTGACGGCGCGATCATCAACATCTCGACGATGGTCGCGACGATCGGCATGAACGGGATGGCGGCCTACGGCGCCTCGAAGGCCGCGATCGAGCTCCTCACGAAGGCATGGGCGGACGAGTACGGGCCGCACGGCGTCCGGGTCAACGCCGTAGCTCCCGGTCCCACACGCACGCCCGGCACCGAGCCGATGGGCGGCGCGCTCGACGAGATGGCGTCCACGCTGCCCGCGCGACGGCCAGCCGAGGCGCAGGAGATCGCCGCTGCGGTCGCGTTCCTTGCCTCGGATGAGGCGAGCTTCATCTACGGGGCGGTGCTTCCCGCAGACGGCGGGCGGGTCGCGGTGTGATGGACGACCGGGCGACAGCCCCCTGAACCAGCCATGCCGCGTCCTCGCCTTCGCGATCGAGTGGCCTCTGAGCTCCGCACCGCGGGCTGGGGGACCCCGACCAGCGGGCCGCTCAGTTGGCGTGTGTGCGCAGAAGAGTGAGCGCGGTGTCGAGCGCGGCGCGGAGCTGTTGCGGGTCGCGTCGGACCTGGGTGAGCAGCAGCCCGCCCTGGATCAGCGTCATCGTCGTTGCGGCAAGTGCGGCCGGGTCCGCGTCGTCACGCAGCTCGCCCCGCTCGTGGAGGGCCTCCAGGGTCCTGCGGATGCTGTCCTGCCAGCGCCCGAGTCCCTCGGCTAGGGCGACGCGCGCCTGCGGGTCGCGCTCGGCGAGTTGCCCGGCCAGCGAGCCGAGCGGACAGCCTCCGCGGGCTTGCCGTTGAACCTGGATCGCCACGAGCGCGTCCATCCATCGTTCGAGTCCCGACCAGTCCGCCACATCGAGGAGCAGCTCGTCCTGCCCCCCGACTATCCCGTCGGAGGTTGCGTTCACGACGGCCCGAATGAGGTCGGCCCTGTTCTCGAAGTAGTGGTAGAGCTGGCTGCGGCTCGCCGCCGCGCGCGTGCCCACATCGTCGAGGCTCACCGCCATCGCTCCCTTTTCCGCGACGAGCTCGGCAGCCGCCTGCACGATGCGTTCGCGGGTCTTTTGACCCTTCGCGGTGCTCGCTGCCTTTGCGCTCATAGGGACATTCTAGGCGGTTGGACTTGACAATCCAATGGGGGTGTGGTTGGATGGCCCCTACGAATGGACCGTACAATCCAATCCTGGAAGCGCTGCGCGTGACGACTATTGCCGCGCGATCGGCAGAGATCTCTGCAGCTACGGCGAGCCACCTACCGCCCGCGCTCGCCCGTGTGTTCGCCGAAGAGCAGCGTGGATGGCGCGAGCGTGGCGAGCCCGACGGGATCGTCGGCCGGGGTGAGCGGGTCGCGGATTTCACGCTCCCGGACGCAACGGGCTCGCCTGTCACGCTCGCCGAGCTCGTGGCCGACGGTCCGGTGGTGGTCGTTTTCTACCGCGGTGACTGGTGCCCTTACTGCAACTTGGCGTTGCGCACCTACGAGGCCGAGCTCATCCCTGAGCTGGCGCGCTTCGGTGCGCGACTTGTCGCCATCAGCCCCCAGAATCCTGACCAGTCGCTCAGCACGAGCGAGATGGCCGGGCTGAGCTTCACGGTGCTGTCGGACCCCGGGGCGGCCCTCGCCTACCGTCTCGGGATCGGCTACACGCCTACACCGGAGGTGCTTCAGGCTCAGCGAGCGCTCGGGCTAGACCTGACGAAGGTCAACGCCACGGTGGACCTGCCGCTGCCGACGGTCCTGGTCATTGACTCCGAGCGGACCGTGCGGTTCGTCGACCCCTGCGCGGACTACGCGCAGCGCACCGAGGTTCAGGCGATCCTCGGCGCACTCGAGCGTCTGGCCGGTGCGGGTAACACCTCTGCTCCCATTATCGACGGCGCGCTGTGAGCGAGCAGCGGGGACAGGTGAAAGTCGAGCGCGGGAGCAAGCGCGTGCGCGTCTATCTCGGCGGCGAGCTCGTTGCCGACACGATCTCACCTCTGCTTGTGTGGGAGGTCCCGTACTACCCGACCTACTACTTCCCCGCCGTTGACGTCCGCGCCGAGCTGCTCGACGAGGGGGCAGCGACGGTCCACTCGCCAAGCCGCGGGGACGGCGCGACGTTCACCGTCGCGGCCGGTGCCTCGCGCGCTCCGGGTGCGGCGCTCCGCTATCCGGACAGCCCGATCGAGGAGCTTCGCGGAGCGGTGCGCCTGAAGTGGGATGCGATGGAAGCGTGGTTCGAGGAGGACGAGGAGGTCTACACGCACGCGCGCGACCCCTACACCCGTGTTGACATCCTCGCGAGCTCCAGGAGGATCAGGGTGCACGTGGATGGCCTGGAGATCGCCGAGTCGAGCAGCCCGAGGCTGCTGTTCGAGACGGGCCTTCCGGTGCGCTACTACCTGCCGCGCACACATGTGCGAATGGATCTGCTCGCGCTGTCGCCGACCGTGACGCACTGCCCATACAAGGGCCGGGCGCAGACCTGGAGCGTTCGCGTCGGTGCGACGCTGCACGAGGATCTCGCGTGGTCCTACCCGGCGCCGTTCCCGGAGAGCCAGAAGGTCGCGGGCCTGATCGCCTTTTACAACGAGAAGCTGGATATCGAGGTGGACGGCGAGCTGCAGGAGCGCCCGCACACCAAGTTCAGCTGATGAAGCACGGACGACGCAGCCCGCGCACATCCATTTCCACAGTCACGCCGGCGCCGTCGCGAGACAGGCTGGACCCGCAGCGCATCGGTCCACACCTCCATCCCACCCCTAGCGACTCGGCGCCCGCGAACGGCTGTCCGGACAGCGAGCTGCTCGCGAGGGTGAGAGCGGGCGAGGAGCAGGCGTTTGTGGAGCTCGTCGGCCGGTATCACGGCTCGCTGCTGCGGCTCGCCCGCCCTTATGTGGCGAGTCGCGAGGTCGCCGAGGAGGTGGCCCAGGATACGTGGCTCGGCGTTCTACGCGGCCTGGACGGCTTCGCTGAACGCTCTACGTTCAGGACTTGGCTTTTGAGCATTCTCTTCAACCGTGCGAGCAGCACTGGCGTTCGTGAGCATCGAAGCGTCGCGATCGGAGCCCCGGGCCCCGCAGTGGAGACCTCGCGCTTCGATTCTTCGGGAAACTGGCTCTCGCCCCCGCAACACTGGGTGGAGGACAGCGACGACCGCCTGTTTGCCGAGACGCTCTCGGCGCCGCTCAAGACCGCGCTCGAGGAGCTGCCGTTGCACCAGCGCCAGGTTGTGCTGCTCCGCGACGTCGAAGGGCTGAGCGGCCGTGAGGCCTGCGAGCTGCTCGAGATCAGCGAGGCCAACCAGCGCGTGCTGCTCCACCGAGGCCGAAGTAGCCTGCGCCAGGCAATCGAAACCCAGCTGGCGGGCGCATGACCATGCCCAGTTTCACAAGCGGCCAGATTGACTGCCAGGAGCTAGTGGAGCTCATCACCGAGTACCTAGAGAACGCGCTGCCGCGCAAACAGAGAAGGCGTTTCGCACGGCACCTCGCCGGCTGTGAGAACTGCACCGAGTACCTCGAGCAGATGCGCACGACGATCGCATCCACGGGCCAACTCCGCGCCGACGATCTCACCAGCGAGATGCTCGGGGAGTTGACGAGCCTCTTCGGGCGCTGGCAAAGCGAAGCGGATTGACCTCTGAACGCATGACACAGAATCAGGGAAAGACAATCCTCATTACGGGCGCCAATACCGGTCTCGGGAAGGAGATGGCGAGGCAGCTGGCGCTGCGCGGGGATTTCGAGCGGATCTATCTCGGCTGCCGCAATCCGGAGAAGGCGGCGCGCGCCAAGGACGACTTGGAGACGGTCAGCGGGCGCGCGATCTTCGAGGTAGTGATCATCGACCTGGCAGACCTCGCATCGGTTCGAGCTGCGGCGTCCGCGATCGGCGCTCCGTTGAACGCCCTGGCGATGAACGCTGGCGGCACCGGCGGCCCCACGCCAGCATCGTTGACGCAAGATGGGGTGACTCACATATTCGCCCAGAACGTGCTCGGTCATGTGGTTCTGCTCGAGGAGCTGCTGGCAGCGGGCCTGCTCACGGATGTCGCGGTCCTCGTTGGCAGCGAGGCGGCGCGCGGAGTCCCGAAGCTGCGGATCGCGCGGCCGACGTTCACCGATCACAGCTCAGAGGAGTTCGCGTCGGTGATCGACGGCTCGTTCTTCCAGGGCGCCAGCTTCGACGTGATGCTCGCCTACGGCCAGGTCAAGTATCTCGGCGCGCTGTGGATGGGCGCGATGGCAC
This sequence comes from uncultured Solirubrobacteraceae bacterium, assembly GCA_963737025.1. Classification (GTDB taxonomy): domain Bacteria; phylum Actinomycetota; class Thermoleophilia; order Solirubrobacterales; family Solirubrobacteraceae; genus Palsa-744. Next base: position 182,741 of record CAVTRA010000001.1, on the reverse strand, counting down.
GCATGCACCCCGAGCTCAGGTTCATCACGATGTCGCCGGGAAACACCGCGGGAACCGAGGCGCTGCGCGACCAGCCCGCGCTCGTCCGGATCATCGCCAGCCGGATCCTGCTCCCGTACCTCGCGCCTGCCCTTCGCATTGGGCACAAGCTGGACGTTGGGGCCAAGCGACTCGTCAACGCCGTCACGGACGCGTCACTGCAGAGCGGCGTCTTCTACGCAAGCGCCGCCAGCACGATCACCGGACCGGTCATCGACCAGGCCGAGATCGTTCCCGACTTTCGCGACCCGGAGATCCAGGACCGTGCATACGAGGCGATCCAGCTGTTTCTACCGGGGGCCGCAGCGGCTTGACATTCTGCCGCCTGCCGCCTGCCGGCACCAAACCAGCGGTCGCGAGCCGCCACACGCAGGCCGACGACGCCGAAACCGCCGCCGGCCAACCATCAGCGGGTGGGGTGGTGTTCGTTAGCGGCAGCGATGTCGTGTCCCAGCATCGCTCTACCGGGCGCGAGTTTGAGGCGGCCGGGGTCCGTAGCTTCGTCCGCGAGCAGGGAGACGGTGAGGTCGTCCTATGCATTGGCGGCTCCTCGCTCGTCAGATCGGGCCGCTTTCAGCCGTCGCCGTAACGCTGGGCGCGCTCGGCGCACTACTTGGTAGCGCCGCACCTCTTTGACGTAAGAAGCGGCGGCGCGCAAACACCAACCAAGAGGTAGGTCAAACGCGTGTCGCATCGCTCGGGGCATCGCAACCCCGGCGTCGCGCGGCGCCCGACAATCAAGCAGGAGGTTTTTGGCATGTGCCGAGGATTCATCAAAAGTCGATATTTCAAGCTGATTGGGGTGCTAGGGGCTCTCGCCGCGCTGGCTGCCACGCCCGCAGTGGCCGCCGTTCCTACGCATCGCAGCAGTGCAACGCATAGGAACAGCAAGCACTTTCGCGCACACAAGCAGGATTTCGGCTCACAGGAATGGCTCCAAAACACCGGTTCCGCGACAGGCCTCGGCCAGTTGAACGGTGTGCTGCCTCGGAGCAAGCTCACCCTGGAAAGCGCGATCGAAATCAATCTCAGCAAGGAGTACGCGCGCCTGCCGATCTATCCGGGCATCGCGCCCAACCCAAAAGACCCGAGTCAGACTGAGAAAGTCTGGTACATCCTGGAGGACGCGTCCGACAAGGGTCTGGCGGACGATTTGGGCGTCAACTATGCCCCGAAGCTCGCCGATATCGGCATCAGCTGTCCGGAATGTGTGCAGACGGTGACCGAGGAAAACCCGAGCCCGGAAAACAACCATTTCGGTCCGGCGGTCATTCACTTCGCGGGCGCACCGGACTTCAGCCCCGAACGCGAAGCGGTGCCGGGACCGACCGGCTTCCCGCTGAAGTCGTTCAAACCGGGGGCCGAAGCACCCGCCGGTGATCCGTACAGCCCATTCATTCGCATCGCAGGGTCGGATGTCATCTACAACGCGCCGATCGTCGCGGTCGGTGAAGGCCCCTTCGATGTCACTAAGCACACCAACACCGAGGATCGCGTACTCGGCGTTCACATCGGCACGGAACAGCACGCGCCGTCGGGGCAGTTTGGTGAGTCCTGGGCCGATCTGCTGTTCGTGAAGGGCTTCGACTCCGGCCAGCCGATCGTGTATCTCAGCACGGACGCCGGGCAGCCACTGACCGCGGTGCTCGAGCGTTCGACCTACGTCCCTGCTCTGAACAACGTGTCCTACAACGGCGGCGATGACTTCCTCGGGTCCGCCCGCGAGCGTCTGTTCGGCTTCATCAACGGGCAGACCGGTCCGAACAACCCGCAAGCGCAGGGCTTCCAGCACCTCGGGCTCGACGGAGGTGTCGGTGAAAACGCCTCGCAGGAAAACAACGAGTTCATCAACGGGCTGCGCAGAGGCGGCGATCTGCTGAACGTCTTCGGCGATTTCCCGACTCTGGCCTCGCCACGTCACGCTGATGCGTACAGCCCCTTGTGGGATGCGCAGCTCGGGCTGTGGACCCCGAAGGCGATCGCACTGGGGCTCAACAAGCGCCAGATCGACGAGAACACGGTGCTCAACCTCGCAGAGCAGCACCCCGACCTGTTGACGGGAGTCAATCCCGCGACGGGTGAACCCGAGCCGTACGGATCAGTCGGTGTCGACATCAACTGCGCCGTCCTCGGCTACACCAACCAAGCCCCGACAGAAGCACTCGAGGAAGTGGTCCCCAACTCGCAGTTCCCGCCGAGGTAGGGAGACCGCGAGCGTCACGCAGGTCCCTGTCCCTAGACCAGCGATGACATGACAGCACAAGCGACACCCGCGGACACTGCCCCCAGCGTCCGCGGGTGCTCGCACAGACACCACAAGTTTGCTGGACCTCAGCCGCGAGTCCCACACGGCGTCCGCCGGTCATAAAGGAGCGATCGATGACTTCAAAGCCATCCAGATGGCTGCTCGTTGCACTCGCCGGCGCAGCGCCGCTCGCGGCCTGTGGCGGCAGCTCGGCTGGCGCGCCAGCGTCAGCTGGACGCGCCGCAGTCGGTCAGCGGGCTGTCGCAACGTGTAAGCACAGCATCAAGGAACAGCAGGAGATCACGGCGATCGCGAGGACCAAGCTCGAACTCATATGCAACAGAGCCGCCAGCGGCAACCCGGCAACGCTCGAGCAAGTCGCTCGTGAAGCGTGTGTCGGCATCGTCAGCGACGCGCCCGTGCCTGTGCCCAAGCAGCAGGCACTCGCACACTGCAGCAAAGTCAGCTAGCGACGTCGCTCTTCGGTTCGATAGAGGCGATCAGGTGATCGCGTACGCTGAGCGCAGCGCTTGAACTTGCGCAGCCGCGAAGCTACGACGCGGATCGCGGAACTCGAGCTGTGCGAGCAGCTGCTTCCATGCTGGAAGGTCGTCGTGGCCCGACGGGCATTGCGCCCACGCCCACAGAGCCTCGCGATCGTCCGCCGTCATCGCCGCGTGTCGCAGCCAGCTCTCGAGCGCGTCACGGTCGCGGACGATGCCCGGCGCGTCTGAGTGGGGGAGCAGCGGGCCGACATACTGTTCGGCTGCACCGCGGACGTCGCCGCGGTCGAGAAGCTGGCGCACGCGGGCAGAGTCGGACTCGACGACCATCGCGAGACGGTGTGACTCTGGATCGATCCCGCCGCCCAGCGCCTTGCGCAGCCGGGATACCTGGACGCGGGCGGCGGCAGGCTGGCCTATATCGCCATACAGATCGGCGGCGAGCTCTTCGCTCGTCATTCCTGCAGGATGCGAGGCCAGTAGCGCGAGAACCTCCGTGTCCCGACGGCTGAGCTGGATAGTTCGACCGCGCAGTTGGACCGTTGCACGGTCTTGCCCGAGAACACACAGCTTGAGTAGCGGACGGGCGCGCGCGTCCGTGTCGTCGGTGGAACGCAGGAGGTAGCCCTGCCCACGGCCGATCGGCTCTGCATAGGCGTGCACCCCGGAGGGCAACACCAGCTCGCCGCCGAGCTCAGGCAGCGAGACCCGCCCCCCGACGAGCCAGTCGCGGGGGCCCTCGCTCAGCACGCGCCCCGTCGCGCTGACGAGCGCCCGATGTCCTCCGCGCGCGAGCAGCTCCCCGTAACGTGAGCGCAATCGCCCGTCGCGCTCGTGCATTGCGCAGCGGAGATGCGCCTCGACCGCCTGCGCGGTGGCAACGGTGCAGGCGAAGTTGTGTGGGTGCGCCGTCGCCATCCGGTTTGAAATGTTGATGACGCCGAGTAGCTCCTCACTCTCGGGGTCGTGGATCGGCGCTCCCGCGCAGGTCCACGCCTGGGCGGCCTCGTTGAAGTGCTCGGCTGCGAACACTTGGACGGCATGCTCGGCGGCGATCGCCGTGCCGATCGCGTTGGTTCCAGTGCTCGCCTCGTTCCAGGTCGCGCCCTCCGCGAAGTTCATCATGTCGGCGGCAGCGAGCCGCAGGCGTGGATCACCGTCGATCCAGAGCAGCACGGCATCGGCGTCGCTGACCACGATGAGGTATCCGGCCTCGTCGGCGATCGTGCCGACGCATTCGCGGATCAGGGGTACTGCGGCAGACAGCGGATGGATGTTCCACCGCGCCGAAACCTCGTCGTCGTCGGCGACCACGCGCGCGCCTTCATCTACGAACGGGTCGACGCCCGCCTGTCGCGAGCGCCGCCAGGACGCGGCGATCGGCTCGCGCGGGCCGCCGGCCCGCTGTACTGCCACGGCCTCGTCGGCCGCGGTCTCGCCGGCGCCGACGAAGTGCTCCCACGCTCGACGCAGCTCTCGGGCTCGCTTCAGCGGTCGCGTTGTCGCGTCGATCGCAAGCCACTGGTTGTCAGGCACGCTGCAACCCCCCAAATTTTGGACCGAGCATACCAGTCCGGGCTCAGCTGTGCTCGTTGCGCGTTTGTAACGGTAGCCGACTACAACTCGCTTTCATGGTTGTTACCGCGCTCGCCGAGCCCCCCTCGCCGCGACCTCACGACCTCGACCCAGCCTCACGCGCATGGCTTGATGGCCTTCGCGCCCCAGGCATCCGTGGTGTGCAGAAGCTCGCTGAGCTACATGGGCTGCTGCTGCGGGCCGCCCGGCACGAGCTGGCGCGCCGCCGCGCCGGCGGGAGCGGCGTCGGCGGCAAGGATCGCGACGATCTGGCCGAGGAGATCGCCGGCGACGCCCTGCTGGCGGTCGTCGCGAAGATCGGCAGCTATCGAGGCGAGAGTCGCTTTACGACTTGGGCTTACGCGTTCGCGATCAACACGACCGCGACAAAGCTCGCCCGCTGGACCCGCCGACCGCTTCCGCTTACGATGGACGACGAGGCCTGGCAGCGGCTGCCCGATCGTCTCTCGAGCGACCCACACACATCCGCGGAGTCGCGCGAAATCATGCACGCGCTACATGACGCTGTCGAACAGGAGCTCACAGCGCGTCAGCGACAGGTGTTCATCGCTGTGGCACTCAACGAAGCGCCGATCGACGAGCTGGCGGTGCGACTCGGCTCGAATCGTGGCGCCGTCTACAAGACGCTGTTCGACACGAGACGCAAACTGCGCGCCTCCCTGGAAGCGGCCGGCTACCACATCTCTCCAACCACTTCCGCCTCCTCTCCAGATCGCCACGCTCGATCAGAAAGGACCTGCGCATGACGGTTCCCTTGCCCGACGAGGTTCGTGGGCTGCTCGAGGCTCCCAACTACGTGCATCTCTCGACTGTGCGGGCGGATGGCTCTCCGCGCAACTGGGTCGTGTGGGTTGGGCTGGAGGCGGACCTCATCCTCGTTTGCACGTCCGACACGGTTTGGAAGGCCAAGGACATGCGTCGCGACGCGCGTGTCGGTCTGTCCGTCTCCGATCTGAGCAACCCGTACCGGATGGCCGCGATCCAGGGTCGCGTGGTCGAGATGCGTCCGGATCAGGGGTGCCGCTACATGGACCCGATCTCGATCAAGTACACGGGCGCCCGGTTCCCGAGCCGAGGCCCCGACCGCGTGTGCTTTGTGATCGCGGCCGAGAAGGCTCACGCGCAAACGCTCCGATTCGTCCACAACCCCGGCTAACGGGCTGACGTAAACCGGCGCCGCTCAGGGCGCGACGCGGGCCGCCTCGAGAATTCCATCGTGATCGGTTCGGCACGCGGGACACGAGCGCAGGTGTGCCGCGAGCCCGGGAAGGTTGGCGGCGGCGTCCTCCCCGGCCAGCTCGAACTCGACGTACCGGGCGATGAGCCCAAACTCTGCCTCACACCCAGGGTCTCGGGAGTCGGCGGCAAGCACGTCGTTGAGAGTGAGCTTTTCGTTCATGTGGGTCAGGTCCGTCGCTGGATCGGATGCCCGAATTCGATAGTACGTCATAGTTCGATAGCACGTCGTACGCGTTGCTATTCGACCGCTCGCCTACTCCGTCGCTGCGTGCTCTGCGCGGATGAGGACCGGCAATGACGATTCTTGGCGAGACCTGCGGACACTGCATCAGCAGAGTTCGCAGGTCACCCAGACCAGCGCACGCGAGGCCTAGACGTTCTTTCCGGCGAGTAGCTCGACAGTTGAGATATCGGGCTGGCCGGCGAGAAGCGGCCCGCCCTCGCCCAGAATCAGCGCAGCGGCGCTGCCTTCGAAGTGGGCCGAGCGAGCCGCCGCGTCACCGAACAGATCGACGATGAAGAAGCAGGTGGGGTCGTCCTCGGAGCGGCTCGCCATCCAGGTCATCGTGCCGCTCTCGGCCTGGACGTGCTCGATGGCACGTTCGAGGATGCCGGCGAACTCGTCAGCACCCTCGGGGGTTGTTGTGAAACGGATGACGTTACCGGGCTTGGACATTGAGACCTCGCATTTCGTTGGACTTGATCGCCAGCGGATGAAAGCTGCCGCGGAGTCGGCCTTCATGTGCTCTGACTTGTGCCGCGAGGACCGGGTCATCGGACCTCGCGCGGAGAGATGGACTATACAGTCCACAACTTAAGAAGGCGCTAAAGCCACGATCCCCGAGCAATCGATTCGCTCGGAAGCCGGTCGAAAAAACATGAAGACAATGAAGCCGAGCAGACGCGCACTGATCAGTGCGCCCAGTGGCTGTTGAGATGCCCACGTTCGTGTTAGTGGCCGCAGTCGTGCTCGGCGCGGCCGGCCTGTCACTTGCGTGGTCTGCTGGCGGCTGCGCAGCGTATTGGGGCTGCTTTGCGGCCTGCTCGGGGTCGCCTCCGCTCTCCTCGGCGCCACCTCGGGGCAGGCGGGGATTGGCGCCACCGACGAGCTCGCGGGAGCGCTTGCCGCCATCGTGATCGGGACGGTCCTCTTGGTCCTAGGACAGGCAATCCAGCGGGTGCTCGACCAAGAGCCGGACATGAGCGCCTAGGATGTCCGTCGAACGCGCAGACCAACCAATCCAACCTCACGAGGGGCGGCAAATTGTGAGCGATCGGCGAGCACAGGCGAAGGTCGAGCGCGCCGGAAAGCGCATACGTGCGTATCTCGGCGGCGAGCTAGTGGCCGACACGATCGTCCCGCTGCTGGTGTGGGAGGTTCCGTACTACCCCACCTACTACTTCCCCTCCGCCGACGTCGCCGCTGAACTGCTCGACGAGGGCGCCGGCGCTGTGCACTCGCCAAGCCGCGGTGAGGCGACGGCGCTCACCGTCGCCGCAGGCGCCTCACGCGCCCCTGCTGGAGCGCTGCGCTACCAGGACTCTCCGATCGAGGAGCTGCGTGGAACAGTGCGCCTGCAGTGGGACGCGATGGAAGCGTGGTTCGAGGAGGATGAGGAGGTCTACACGCACGCGCGTGACCCTTACACGCGTGTCGACGTCCTCGCAAGCTCCCGGAAGGTGAGAGTGCGGGTGGCCGGTCTCGAGGTCGCCCAGTCCAGCAGCCCGAGGCTGTTGTTCGAGACGGGCCTTCCGGTGCGCTACTACCTGCCCCGCACGCACGTGCGGATGGATCTTCTCGAGCACTCACCCACTGTCACCCACTGCCCGTACAAGGGCCAGGCCCAGACCTGGAGCGTCCGTGCGGGAGACACGCTGCATGCGGACCTAGCGTGGTCCTATCCCGCACCGTTGCCCGAGAGCCAGAAGATCGCAGGGCTGATCGCCTTTTACAACGAGAAGGTCGAGATCGAGGTCGATGGAATCCTGCAGGAGCAGCCGAAGACCAAGTTCAGCTGATCAAGAGACGGAAGCGGACACCGCCGTTCGCCCGTCCCGCGTTGCTCCTGGACCTAGAGAACAGGCCGAGCATCGGGCGCATCGCGCATTACCCGGCCTCCTTCGCGCTGTTCGCGGCGCGGTAGTGCCCCGGCCACTCGTGGTAGCCGATGCGGGTGATCTCGGTGAGCGGACCGACGTCGGCCCACTGATTGCCTCCGAGCCGCGAAGTCGGGCGCAGCAGCTCGACCGCGGGACGGCCGTCGCGCATCACCTCCTCGCTCACCGCCGCGAGCACCACTCGCCCCATGACGACGGTGCTCGCGCCGAAGGAGATGGTCTCGTGCAGCACGCACTCGAGTGCCACCGGTGACCCGGCCACACGCGGCGGCGCGACGCGCTCGCTCGGCTCGCGTTCCAACCCGACGGCGTCGAACTCGCTGATCTGCGGTGGGAAGTTGGTGGCGGTTGCGTTCACCTGCTCGAGCAGGTTGGCGGGGGTGAGACAGACGACGAACTCGCGGGTCTCCTCGACGTTGTTCAGCGAGTCCTTGCGCCCCACCGAGGTGAACTGCACGATCGGTGGGTCGACGGAGGAGACGGTGAAGAACGAATGCGGCGCGAGGTTGTCCACGCCGCCCGCCGAGCGCGAGGAGACCCACGCGATCGGCCGCGGGATCACCACGGAGTTCAGGAAGAAATAGAAGGCGCCTGCATCCATCTCGGCTGGGTCGATATCGATGCGGCTCACGCGCCCTAGAGGGTATTGCGCTTCGTACGGCGGAGCGGTTCAGGCCACGCGGGCGCGGTGGCGCGGGCTGCGGGGGCACGGTGAGCTTCTATACGAGGCTGACGTTGTGCTTGACGGTCTCGACCACCTCGTCGAGGTTGCCGTGGATCGCCTGCTTGGCGAGGCTCAGCGAGAAGCCCTCGGCCATACCGATCGTGATGTGGGGCGGGAGGCTGAGCGCGTGGGGATCGACGACCGCGTCGAGCAGCGCGGGACCCGGGGTGGAAAGCAGCAGCGACACGGCGCCGTGCACCTCGCGCGGATCCTCCACGCGGATACCCGTGAAGCCGACCGCGTCGGCGAGCTTGGAGAAGTCGGGGTTCTGGAAGCCGGTGCCGAACGGCTCGATCCCGGCCTCCTCCATCTCGATGTGCACGAACTCGAGCCCTCCGTTGTTGAGCACGACGAGCTTCACCGGCAGTTTGCGCTCGGCGATCGTCAGCATGTCACCCATCAGCATCGTCAGGCCACCGTCGCCGCAGAGCGCGATCACCTGGCGCCCCGGATACGCGAGCGCGACCCCGAGGGCGTTGGGCATCGCGTTCGCCATCGATGCCCAAGACAGCGAACCGAAGAGGCGGCGGTCGCGCTTGGCCGTGATGTAGCGCGCGGCCCAGATGCACGCGGTGCCCGTGTCGAAGCACACGGCAGCGTCGTCGCTCGCGAGCTCGTCGATCGTTGAGGTCAGGTACTCCGGCCTGATCGGGGTCAGCTCTGGTCCGCGAGTGACGTAGTGGCTGATGCGCTTGCGCCACCTCTCGGTCGTCGCGAGCGCGCGGTCGAGGTGGTTCCTGTCCGTCTTTTGCTCGACCAGCGGAAGCAGGGCTGTGACGGTGTCCTTGATGTCGCCGACGAGGCCGAGCTCCAGGTCCGTCCGCCGTCCGAGCATCGACGCGCTACGGTCGATCTGCACCTTCTTCGGGGTGTGCGGATAGAAGTCGACGAACGGGAAGTTCGTCCCGAGCAGCAGACACAGCTCGCAGTCGTGCATCGCCTGGTAGGCGCCGCCCCATCCGAGCAGCCCGCTCATACCGACCGCGTTCGGGTTGCCCCACTCCAGCCACTGCTTGCCGCGGAACGCATAGCCGACCGGCGCGTGCAGCCGCTCCGCCAGCGCCACGACCTCGTCGTGCGCGTGGCGGCAGCCGTCGCCGCCGAAGATCGTGACCGAGCCTGCGCTGTCGATCAGCTCCGCCAGTGTTTTCAGATCGGCGTCGCTGGGGCGCAGCAGCGGCCGGTTGGCGACGATCGCCCGGTAGGTGTCATCTGGCACCTCGCTGGCAGCAGCATCCCCGGGGAGCGAGATCACCGTCGGACCGCGCTCGCCGAGGGCGGTCCGAATCGCCGTCTGCACGACCGCGCGCGTCTGAGCCGGGTTGACGATGCGTCCGGTGTAGAGCGAGGCGACAGCGAATGTGGCATACGGATTGAGCTCCTCCAACGTGCCGGTGTCGACGAGCGATGAGACGACATCACCCGCGATCGCAATTACCGGTGCGCGCTCGCGTTGCGCGTCCATCAGGCCGTTGAGCAGGTGCGTCACACCCGGACCGGCCGTGCCGCACACGGCCACCGGAGCTTCCGTCAGAGACGCCTCGGCGACCGCCGCGAACGTGCCGGCCTCCTCATGGCGTACGTGGATGAACTCGACGTGACCGTTGCGGTGCAGGCCGTCGATCGTGGGGTTCAACGCGTCACCCACGATCCCGTAACAGCGCTTCACGCCGGCGCCCGCGAGCATCGACCACAGAACATCGGCGACACGCTCAGCCATGATCACTCTCCTCAGGAACGCGACGGCTCGCCAAGAGCTTCCAGTCCGTTAGATAGGTCGGTGCACGTTCGTGGCAACGCAGCGTGGCCCGACGCACCACCCGCCGTCCGATCCTGCTGATCCGCCCCGGCGGCGGCTCGTGTCAGCGAAGCCGATTCACGAAGAAGCGACAGCGATCAGGCCGAGCTCAGCCATATGGCGATCGAGGAGGCTCTTGCAGACGGCGTCGAGCTGGACAGCCGGCTCCCGCAAGTGACCGACGGACAGCACCCCACGCCGGCAAAGGACGTACTTGGCGGTGGCGTTGTAGTGATCGATGCTCTGCATCTGGAAGACGAGCATCGACAGCACCGCGCTCATGCGCTCGCGTGCCTCGGAGCGCCTGTCGCTGCTCCAGAGCTCGTAGATGTCGACGAGCAGATCCACGAGGTCGACGCCGGGAGCCACGCCGGCGGCGCCCTGCTCGAGGCAGTCGAGCAGGTACAGGCCACCGCTGCCGCAGAACAGCTTGACGCGCCCACCAAACTCCGACACCCAGCTGGCAAGCCCGTTCGCGCCCACCTCGAGCTTCACTGCGACAAGGTTGGGAATGCTCTCGAGCATCTCCCCAACGACCTTTGGACCGAGCTCCACGGTGAGGTACTCCGGGGCGTCCTGGATCATCACCGGCAGGTCCGTCGCGGCTGCGATCTCCTGGAAATAGCGGATCAGCGCCGGCTTTGACGCGGGGGCCGTGAGCGGCGGTGGAATGACCAGCCCATCGGCGCCTGCCTCCGCGGCCGCCCGGGCGACGTGCACCGAGCTGTGGGTGGCCTCGGTTCCCACGCCGGCAAGCACTGGGACCGCTCCGCTCGTCTCCTCGACGATCGCGCGAAGCAACTCGATGCGCTCGTCGGGCGTGAGGCGGAAGACCTCGCCGGCGAGCCCGAAGCAGATGAGGCCGTGCGAACCGTGGTCGAGGGCGAATCTCGTGACCTGCCGCTGTGCCGCGAGGTCGATGTCGCCGGTGTCTGTGAACGGCGTGGGGAGGCTTGGAAAGATCCCCCGCCAGGCCGGTGATTGTTTGGTATCGGGCATAGTCTTATTATGACCATTTGAGATGGTCAGCGCCTAACCTACACGTACTCGGGCCGAAAATCAAGGGCTTTTCCGCGATCGGCCTCCAACCTCGACCACCTACTTGACATCTCTGCATATCATTATCTATGCTTGCTGATCGTTGAAACAAGCAGCACCAGCCTCTAAGGGGAGAGAGAGACAATGAGAAACACCCGATACTTCGTCGTGATCCTGGCAGCCGCCGCGATCGCGTTGCTGCTCGCCGCATGCGGAGGAAGCTCCTCGACGAGCACGTCGTCCTCGAGCGCGACCTCGGAAGCGCCGCACCGAGGCGGCAACCTCGTGTTCGCGCGGGCCTACGAGCCGATCACCTTCGATCCGCTGAAGACACAGGGCGACAACGGCTCACTGTGGGACATGATGCAGATCTACGACCAGCTCGTGGAGTACAGGCCCGGCACCCTCAACGTCCAGCCAGGGCTGGCGAGCTCGTGGACGATCTCCCCCAATGGTCTCGTCTACACGTTCAAGCTGCGCAAGGCGCGCTTCTCGAATGGCGAACCGGTGACGGCGCAGGACATCAAGTTCTCGGTCGACCGCTTCGCCAGCCCCAAGACCGACGCGGCATACGCGGAATTCCTCGCCGCGGCGTACAAGTCGAGCTCGATCCCGAACCCCGAAACCTTCGTGGTCGAACTGAAGCATCCTGACACGGGCTTCCTGGCCGCACTCGCCGTCCCCGTCGCTTCGATCGTTCCCAAGGCGGTCGTGGAACGCGAGGGCAGCGAATTCAGCAGCCATCCGGTGGGCAGTGGCCCGTTCGTGCTGTCCAGTTGGGTACGCGGACAGTACGTCAAGCTCGCGCGCAACCCCTACTACTGGCGCTCGGGTCTGCCGTATCTCAACAGCGTCACGATCAACTACGTGCCGAATGACAACACGAGGGTGCTGCAGGTCACCTCCGGGCAGGCCGAGGTGGCGGAGTCGATCCCCTACACGCAGGTATCAGAGCTGTCCGCGCAGTCCGGCGTGAGCGTTCAGAGCGCGCCGATCGTCGCGTACGACGCCTTCTGGCTGAACAACAGCTACGCCCCACTCTCGGAAGTAAAGGTCCGCCAGGCGCTGAACTACGCTTTGAACAAGCCCGCGATCAACCAGTCGGTCTATGCGGGCAAGGCCGAAGTGAACAACAGCACCCTCGCCCAGACGAAGTTCTGGTCGTCAAAGGTGGCGGGGTACCCATATAACTTGGCAAAGGCCAAGGAACTGATGGCGGCCTCGAAATACCCGAACGGCTTCAGTCTCTCGTTGAAAGTCCCCGCCGGCGACACCGTGTACGGGGCGCTTGCGTTGATCGCCAAGGAAGAGTGGAGCCAGATCGGCGTCAAAGTAACGATCGAGCCGGTGGAAACCAACACTCTGTTCAGCGAATACTCGGCTGGCAACTACCAGGCTGCGATCCCCCAGCCGGCAACCACGAGCGACGTGCTCGTGCCCAACGAGCTCGCGCTGGCGTGGCTCGTCTACACGCCTAGCTACCAGAGCTACTTCACGCAGTACAAGGATCCGGCGGTCGAGGCGCTCGTGCTCAAGGCCGACAAGTCCACGAGTGAAGCTGAACAGGCCACGCTTTGGCCGGAAATTCAAGAAAAGTCGATGGCCGACGCTCCATGGGTACCGGTCGTGTTCCCTCCGGAGCTGACCGCCGTGCGGAGCAACGTCGCGCATTTCCAGACGCTGCGGACCGGTTGGTGGGAACTGGCTGAAACCTGGCTGAAGTGAACATGGCTGGAGTGGCAGAGCGGTGATGAGTGCCAGGGCAAGTCGGCGTGCACTCCAATCGCTGTTGGTGTTGATCGGCGTCTCTATAGTCTCGTTCGCCCTGATTCACCTCGTGCCGGGAGATCCCGCGCGCATCGCGCTCGGCCCGCGTGCCTCGCTGACCGCCGTCAGCGAGGCACGTCACACCCTGGGCCTGGACAAGCCCCTCCTGACCCAGTACCTGGACTTCGTCACGGGTGCCTTGCAGGGCAATCTCGGCTACTCGATCCAGCAGCGGGCGAGCGTCGGCAGCTTGGTCGGCAACCGCATCCTGCCGAGCGTCCTGCTGGTCGGTTTCTCGACGGTGCTCGCGGTCCTGCTGGCGGTTCCCCTCGGCTTGGTGTCAGCGCTGAAGCGCGATCGCCTGCCCGACCACGTGATCAGGATCGTGACGATGGTCACCTTTGCGATGCCGGCCTTCTGGCTTGGGCTCGTGCTGGTGGAGCTTCTCAGCCTGCGAGCACATCTGCTGCCCGTGTCCGGATACGGCGGGAGCTTTGAGGAAAAGCTGAAGGACCTCGTGCTTCCCGCGTTGACGATCGCCCTGTACCTCGCGCCGATGCTCATCAGGACGCTGCGCAGCAGCGTCCTCGACGTGCTCGACAGTGACTTCATCGAGGCGGCTCGCGCGCGTGGCCTCTCGGAGCGGCGCGTGGTTCTCAAGCACGTGCTTCGCAACGCGAGCATCGCCACCGTGACCGTGCTCGCGGTCAACCTCGGCTTCCTCATCAGCGGAACCGTCGTGATCGAGGTCGTATTCGACATTCCGGGCCTCGGCTCGCTGATCGTCACCGCAGTCCAGTCGCGCGACTTTCCGGTCGTGCAGTCACTGACGCTGATCTTCGGCGCGTTCGTCATCATCGTCAACCTTCTGGCCGACCTCGCCTACGCCGCGATCGACCCGCGCGTGCGTCAGGCCGCCACGACATGACACCTGTCGCTCGCCAGGAGATGGTCCTTTCGGGCGCCCGCGTGCTGCGTCGCCAGGTGGATCGTCAGAACCGGTGGGCCGATGTGACGCTGTGGACGGGCGCGGGGATCCTGACCCTGCTGGTCCTCGCCGCGGTGTTCGCCAGCGTGATCGCGCCATACCCTCCGAACACCCAACACCTGACCGAAGGCTTCCTGCATCCGTCCACATCGCACCTGTTCGGGACAGATGCCTTCGGCCGTGACATCTTCTCGCGCGCTCTCTACGGTCTGCGTGTCGACCTCCTGCTCGGGCTCGTCGCAACCTACGTGCCGCTCGTGATCGGGATGGCGCTCGGCGCGATAGCGGGCTACTACCGCGGATGGCGCGAGACGGTGATCATGCGCGTCACCGACGTGACGATCGCACTTCCGTTCATCGTGCTGATCCTCGCGATCGTGGCGATCGTGGGACCAGGTCTCAAGGGGGTATACATCGGCGAGATCGCTGTCTCATGGGCCCTGTACGCGCGGCTCACGCGCGCCGAGATGCTCGTGCAGCGCGAGCAGCAGTTCATCGTCGCGGCGCAGGCTCTCGGTTACTCGACGCCGCGCATCATCTTCAAGCACGCGCTGCCCCACCTGATCCGTCCTAACCTCGTCTTCTCGATGGCTGACATCGTCCTCAACATCCTCGTGCTCGCCTCGCTGTCGTTTTTGGGAGTGGGCGTTCAACCGCCGACCCCCGAGCTCGGTGCGATGATCGCGGAAGGCGGGCAGTACCTGCTCAGCGCGTGGTGGATCGCGACGCTGCCCGGCCTCGTGCTCGTGATCCTCGGATCGGGCTTCTCGCTGGTGGGTGACGCGCTCGCGGATCGCTTCGGGCGGCGCTTGGAGCTTCCGCGTTGACGACGCTCGAGCACAGCAGTGACGCCCCGGCCAAGGCCGAGGCGGACGGCGCGGCAAGCACGCTCGAGCTGCGGGGTCTGACGGTCGCGTTCCCGACGCGCGCCGGCCTGGCGGTCGCCGTGAACAACGTGTCGCTGACCGTCGAGCCCGGCCACGTCACCGGGATCGTCGGCGAGTCGGGTTCGGGCAAGACGATGATCTGTCGCGCCATACTCGGCCTCGTGCCCCGGCCCGGGGCGATCCTCGCCGGCGAGATCCGCTGGCGCGGGCGCGATCTCGTGAGCGCGCAGCCGAGCGCGCTGCGCCGCGTTCGCGGGCGCGAGATCGCGATGATCTTCCAGGACCCCGGCAGCGCGTTGGACCCCCTCTTCACGATCGGCGATCAGATAGCCGAGCCGCTGCGGGCGCACCGCGGGCTTTCTCGCTCGAGCGCCGAGAAGGAGGCGGTCGAGCTGCTGGGACGCGTGGGAATACCCTCCCCCCGAGAGCGCGTCAACGCCTACCCGCATCATCTCAGCGGCGGCATGCGCCAGCGCGCGATGATCGCGATCGCGATCTCGTGCAAGCCGGAGCTCATGCTCGCCGACGAGCCGACGACCAGCCTCGACGTGACGATCCAGGACCAGATCCTCGGACTGCTGGCCGAGCTGCGCGAGGAGTACGGCATGAGCATGGTGCTCGTGTCTCACGACCTGGGGGTGATCGCGCAGAACGCAGACTCGGTGGCGGTGATGTACAGCGGCTCGATCGTCGAGACCGCGCCGACCCGCCAGATCTTCTCCGCCACGCGCCACCCGTACACAGCCGCCCTGATCCAGGCGCTGCCGTCGATCCACGTGGAGGAGCCGCGAAAAATCCCCGAGCCGATCCCGGGTCAGCCGCCGTCGCTCGACGACCTGCCCCCGGGTTGTCCGTTTGCGCCGCGCTGCGGATACGTCACGGACGCCTGCCAAGGGGTGGACATGACGCGGGTCACGGTGGGGGCGGGCCACGACACGGCCTGCCCGTTCGCCGAGACCGTGATGGTGCAATCGTGAGCGCGACGGCAGGCGCGCGATCCGATACGGCCCCGATCATGACGGTCGAGGGGCTGTGCAAGCGCTTCGCCGTGTCACGCTCTCCGCTGCAGTGGGCGCGCCGCCAGCCCGCGCGTGAGCTGATCGCGGTGGACGGGGTCTCGCTCGAGTTGCATCGGGGGCAAGTGCTCGGCGTGGTCGGTGAGTCGGGCTGCGGCAAGACCACCCTCGCTCGCTGCATGTTGCGCCTGGTCGAGCCCGACGAGGGCAGCATTCGCCTCGAGGACAGCGACCTGCTCGCGCTTGGCCGCGCCGAGCTTCGCTCCATGCGCAAGCGAGTGCAGATGGTCTTCCAGGATCCCTACGCCTCCCTCAACCCGCGTATGACAATCGGCGCGGCGATCGGGGAAGCCGCGCGCGTGCACCGGCTCGTCGACGCCGCCGGCGAGCGCCGATATGTCGAGGAGCTGCTCGATCTCGTCGGACTGCCGAGCTCCGCCTACGGACGTCCGCCAAAGGCGCTCAGCGGGGGTCAGCGCCAACGCGCCGTGATCGCGCGGGCGCTCGCGCTCAAACCGGACGTGCTGATCGCGGACGAGGCCGTCTCCGCGCTGGACGTCTCGATCCAGGCCCAAATCCTGGCTCTGCTGCGCAAACTCACCGACGAGCTCGGACTGGCCACGCTGTTCATCGCCCATCAACTCGCCGTGATCGCTCAGATATCCGACTCGGTGGCCGTCATGTACCTCGGCCAAGTCGTCGAGCAGGGCCCGACGGCGGAGGTCTTCCGCTCTCCACGCCATCCGTATACCCGTGCGCTGTTGGACGCCCATCCGGAGCCTGACGCGGAGAGGCGGCGCGGCGCGCCTGCGGTAGCCGGCGACATCCCCTCGCCGATGGACATGCCGCGTGGCTGTCGCTTTCACACACGCTGCCCATATGCCGAGGAGCGCTGCATGCAGGCCCAGCAGCTGACCGACTGCGGCGATGGCCGCCATGTCCGCTGTGTGGTGCTCCCGCTGAGCGCCAGCCCAGCGGGCGATGGCGAGATCAGATCTGCTCAGCGCTAACGGGCGAGCAGCCCGCCATCAACGGCCAGCGATGCGCCCGTCACGAACGACGCGTCCTCGGAGGCCAGGAACGCGACGGCGCCGGCGACCTCCTCGGGCCGTCCGACCCTGCCGATCGGATGCAGTGCGACGATCTGCTCGCGCACCGGCCCCGGCTCGTCGTGGCTGTCGATGAACCGCAGCATCATCTCGGTCTCCACGAAGCCCGGACACACGCAGTTGACGCGGATGCCGCGGGCCGAGTAGTCGAGCGCCATCTGGCGGGTGAGCGCAAGCACCGCGCCCTTGGAGGCGCAGTAGGCGGCGTCGCGCTCGAAGCCCACCCACCCGGCGACCGAGCCGATGTTGACGATGTTTCCGCCGCCCTGCTCGAGCATCTGTGGGATCGCCTCGCGGCAGGCCAGGAAGACCCCGCGGACGTTGGTGTCCATCACCAGCTCGTACTCCTCGTCGCTCGTCTCGTGCACTGCTCGCAGCAGGCCGGTACCGGCGTTGTTGCAAAGGATGTCGAGCGCGCCGAATCGCTCGACCGCCGCGCGCACAAGCCCGGTCACGGAGGCCGCGTCGCGGATGTCGGCGGCGTGAAAGGCGATGCGGTCGGGATGCTCGTCCGCGAGCTCGGCCTGCAGCGCCTCGCCGGCGGCGATCGAGCGCTGCGTCGTGAGCACGTTGGCCCCCTCCGCCAGGAGCCGCCTGACCACCGCGCGTCCGATCCCGCCGGTGGCGCCGGTCACCACGGCGGTACGCCCGTCCAGGCGCCTGGTCGTGGCACCCGCCGGCACGTGCTCGTCGGCTGCGCCGCTCGCTTTACCGGCCATCGAAGCGAGCGAGGTCCATCAGGGGGCCGGCGGCCGCAGCACGATCTTGGTCGCCTCCTCGGGGCGCTCCACGAGCGTCTGGAACGCCGCCTGCCCTTCGTCCAACGGACGCACCGTGATCCAGTGTCGGTAAGGCACCAGATCGGCCCGCAGCAGCTCCAGGGCGGAGTCGAAGTCGGCTTGGGTGTATGCGTATGAGCACTGGAGTCGCAGCTCCTTGGCGACCGCCGCGTTGACCGCGAGCTCGCTGGTCGCGGTGTGAAGGCCGAGCAGCACGACGCAACCGCCCGCGTCGCAGCGCTCGATCGCGCTGTTGCGAGAGGACGTGGTGCCCGCGGCGTCGATCACGTGATCGAACAGCGCATCGCGCAAGCTCACGTCGTCCGGTGCCAGGGCGGAGTCCGCGCCGCTGTCGAGGCCTGCGTCTCGCCGCGTGGCCACCGGATCGATGATCGTGATGTTGGCAGCGCCGGCGACCCTCAGAACCGCGACGACACTCAGCCCGATCGCCCCCGCGCCCAGCACCGCCACGCGACGCCCGAGCGTGCTCGGCAGCAGCGCCGCGACATGAACCGCGTTGGCGAGTGGCTCGGCCATCGCGCCTGCCACATCATCGAGAAGACCGAGCGGCGTTACACCCGCCTGCGGGACCGCCACCAGCTCGGCGAAGCCTCCGTCGACCTGCATCCCCAGCAGCACGCGCTCGGGACAGACGTTGGAGCGTCCGCATCGGCACTGCGGACAGCGACCACACGGATGCAGCGGGTTGACCGCCACCCGCTGTCCCAGCAGCTGCGCGTCGGCGTTCGGGCCGCACGCGACGACCACGCCGGCGAGCTCATGCCCGAAGATGCGCCCGGGCGCCCGGCGGGTGCTGTCCCCGGTAAAGCTCGTGAGCTCCGAGCCGCAGATGCCCGCGGCCGAAACACGAACGAGCACCTCGTCGTCGCGTGGCTCGGGATACGGCCGGCTTTCAACGGCCATGTGGCCCGTTCCCTTGAAGACCAGCGCCTGCATTCTCGACATAACATCAGTGATGATAAGCGACAGAGATGCAAAGTGCAACTACATCGGCCCGGCCGTCTAAAATGTCACGCGGGCGATCACCTGCTTTACACCCCGCTTGCCATTCACGATCGCCGGCTGTATACTCTGATGCTGAGATGATGTCTTTTATCGCCCGTAGCGCGAAATCAGACCGCCTGCACCGGATTGCGGGCGCCTCGAGGTTGGCCCGTTGAGCGCGCGCGAGCAATTCGCCGAGCCTCCCGCCGCCGGGCTGCGTGAGCCGCGCCTGCACGAGCGAGTGGCGGTGGCGCTGGCGTGCGATGTCGTCAATGGCAGCCTGGCGCCGGGAGATCACTTCCCGTCCGCGGATGAGATCGTCGAGCGGTTCGGGGTCTCGCGCACCGTGGCTCGCGAGACGGTCCAGACGCTGTCGATGATCGGCATGGTGCGAGTCCACCACGGCAAGCGCTCTGACGTACGCCCATCGGACGATTGGAACGTCCTCACGCCGGTACTGCAGGAGGCGCTGCGGCGGGAGGACCGCCTGCAGCCGCTGTGGCATGACCTCTACGACTTCCGTCTGCTGATCGAGCCCCCGGCGGCGTCCTGGATGGCCGAGCGGGGCTCCGACCGTGAGTTGGCTCAGCTCTCGGCGCTCGCCGCCGAGATGCGGGTGCTCGCCGAGGACATCGCCAATACCAGCCGGGTGCTCGCCGCCGACCAGGCCTTCCACCGGCTGATCGCCCAGGCCTCCAGCAATGTCGTGCTCGCGGCCGTCAGTCGCAGCTTCTGGGAGGCGTTGTCGGTCGTGTGGCTCGAGTCCCACCTGGGCGAGCAGGAACTCCGCGACGTCGGCGAACAGCACCTGGCAATCGCAGACGCGGTCGTGCGTCGAGACGCCGCGGCCGCGTCGCGTGCGATGGAAGATCATCTCAAGGCTGCCTCGACGATGGACATCGGCCACTTTCCGCCGGAGCAATAGCGCGGTCACGCGGCGCGGCTGTCGAACGGACGAGAATGGAACTGCACGCTGGCATAGACACTGGAGGGACCTTCACCGACCTCGTGGCGCTGGACGCCAGCGAGGGAACGTTGCGGGCACTCAAGACCTCCTCCCGCCCCGACAAGCCGGGGCGGGCGATCACGACCGCGCTGGCCGACGCCGGCATCTCGGGTGAGGAGCTCGTGCGCTTCACGCACGGGACGACCGTCGCCACCAACACGCTGATCGAGCGGACGGGGTGCCGCGTCGGGCTGCTCACCACGCAGGGCTTCGAGGACATGCCCTACATCCAGCGGATCAACCGCAAGGTGCTCTACGACCTGAGCTGGACGAAGCCCAAGCCGCTTGTTGCCACCCGCCGCGCCTGCCTGGGAGTGATTGAGCGGCTCTCCGCAGGCGGGGAGGTCGTCCGTGCGGTCGACGAGGACCAGGTGCGCGAGCTCTGCGCAGAGCTGCGCGAGCACGACATCGACGCGGTGGCGATCTGCCTGCTGTTCTCCTATGCGCATACCGAGCACGAGCAGATCGTCAAGCGGATCATCGAAGAGGAGCTCGGAGAGATCCCCGTCTCGGTCTCGCACGAGGTCGCCCCGATCTGGCGCGAGTACGAGCGCTCGAACACGACCGTCGCGGATGCCTACCTGAAGCCCCTGATGCGCCGCTACGTGACCAGCCTCAACGAGGAGCTCGTCCGCTACGGCATGACGCGCTCGTGGACGATCATGAAGTCCAACGGCGGCGCCATGCTGTCGTCGGCTGCGGCCACGTCGCCGATCCAGACGGTGATGTCCGGGCCGGCCGGGGGCATGATCGCGGCCGAGCGTGTCGCCGCGCGGGAGGGCATCGCCAACGTGATCACCTTCGACATGGGCGGCACCAGCGCCGACGTCGGTTTGATCGTCGATGGCCAGCAGCGACACACAACCGAGTACGAGATCGAGTGGGGGCTGCCCGCCTCGGTGCCGGTGATCGACATAAAGTCGATCGGAGCCGGCGGTGGGTCGGTCGCGTGGGTCGACCGTGGCGGCTTCCTGCGAGTGGGCCCGCGCAGCGCTGGTGCCCAGCCGGGTCCCGCCTGCTACGGGCGCGGTGGCGAGGAGGCGACGGTGACCGACGCGAACCTGTTGCTCGGACGCCTCGATCCGGGCTACTTCCTCGGTGGGCGCATGAGCCTCGACCTCGACCTCGCGCGGGCCGCGATCGAGAGTCTCGCCGGGCAGCTCGACATGGAGCCGTTGGAGCTGGCCGCCTCGATCGTGGAGATCGCCAACGAGAACACCGCCAACGCGATCAAGATGGTCTCGCTCGAGCGGGGTCACGATCCCCGCCGCTTCACGCTGCTCGGGTTCGGCGGCGCCGGCCCGCTGCACGCGGCCGCGGTCGCCCGCTCGCTCGAGATCCCGCGCGTTCTGATCCCGCCGTTGCCCGGGGTGTTCTCGGCCGTCGGGCTACTGCTCGCCGACCTACGTGTGGACAAGGTGTGGACGAAGGCGTTTCGCTCCACCGACGTGGATGCCAGCGAAGTGCAGCGGCAGTTCGGCGTGATCACCGAGCGAGCAATCGCCGAGCTGCGCCAGGAGGGCTTCAGCGGCGAGCCGCAGAGCCGCCGCTCGATCAATATGCGCTACCTGGGGCAGAACTACGAGCACGAGCTCGAGCTGCCCGACGGCGAGGTGACCGAGCAGACGCTGGCCGATTCCTTCGCGCGCTTCGCCGCGATGCACGAGGAGCGCTACGGCTATGCGATCGAGGGCGAGACGATTGAGCTCGTCAGCTTCAAGGTCACGGCGATCGGCGCTCGCCCGCCGGTGCGACTCGTTGACACTCCGCCCGAGCACCTGCGCGAGCCCGCCCGCCGAGAGGTCTACTTTCGTGGCCTGGGATTCGTGGACACCGCGCTCGTGCACCGCTCGAGTCTCGAGCCGGGGAAGGCCCTGCGCGGACCGGCGCTGGTGCAGGAGGACAGCTCCACAACGCTCGTGCCACCCGACATGACCGTCGAGCGCACCGAGAGCGGCAGCCTGCTGGTCGAGGTCCGGCCATGACGCCCTCCCGCGCTACCACAGCACCGGTCGCGCTCGACCCGGTCACCCTAACGGTGCTCGACAACTACCTCACGAGCACCTGCCGCGACATGGGCGTGACGATGATGACGACGGCCTACTCGCCGATCTTCAACGAGTCGCTGGACTTCTCGTGCGTGATCTTCGACCCCCGCGGCCAGATGCTCGCCCAGGCGGAGTTCTGCCCGTCGCAGATCGGGACGATCAAGTTCACCGTCGAGTGGACGATCGCCGAGCTCGGCGTCGAGGCCTTCGAGCAGGGTGACGTGGTGATCCACAACGACCCCTATCGAGGGTCGGGGCACGTGCCCGAGCACATGCTCCTGCGGCCGGTCTTCTGGGAGGGCGAGCTGGTCGCGTTTGTGGCCAACGTCGCGCACATGTCCGAGGTCGGCGCCAAGACTCCCGGTGGGCTGTCCGGCGACGCCACCGAGATCTTCCAGGAGGGGCTGCTGATCCCGCCGGTCAAGCTCAGGCGCCGCGGCGAGGATGTCCAGGACATATGGAAGATGGTGCTAGCCAATCACCGCACGCCGCGTGTCACCTACGGCGACTTCCGCGCGATGATGGCCTCACTCGAGCTCGCCGAGCGGCGCCTGCACTCGCTCATTGCCGACCACGGGGTGGAGACGTTCATCGCCGGAGGGGATGAGCTGATCGCGATCGCCGAGCGGCGTATGCGGGCCGAGATCGAGGAGATACCAGACGGCGTCTACACGTTCGAAGACGCGATCGAGGACGACGGCATCGGCGAGGGATCGTTCCCGATGAAGCTCGAGCTGACGATCGCCGGCAGCGAGGTGATCGCCGACTTCACCGGCTCCGCGCGCCAGGCGGTGGGACCGGTCAACGCCATCTACGCCGTCACCGCCTCCGCGATCTACAACGCCTTCCTGCACCTCACCGACTCGACAATCCCCCGCAACGAGGGCTGCTACCGACCGTTCACGATCGTCGCCCCGCGCGGGACGATCGTCAACTGCGAGTTTCCGGCGCCGGTGGCCGGCGGCAACACCGAGACGAGCCCGCGGATCACCGACATGGTCTTCGGCGCGCTCGCCGATGCGATCCCCGAGCGGGTGGTGGCCTCCTGCGGCGGCACCTCCTCGCCGTTCCTGTTCGGCGGTCGCAACGCCAGCGGCGGCGAACCGTATGCGCACTTCCACTTCGAGGGCGTCGGCTGGGGTGGCCGTCACGACGCCGACGGCAACGACATGATCGTGACCATCAACGGCAACTGCCGCAACACTCCCGTCGAGGTGTTCGAGACCCGCTATCCGGCGTTTCGTATCGAGTCCTACCGCCTGACAACCGACTCGGGCGGCCCGGGGACGTTCCGCGGCGGTCTCGGCGGCGAGCGGATCTTCACGGTCACCGTCGAGGAGGTCACGGTCGGTGCGCTGCTGAACCGCATGCGTGCCGATCCATGGGGCATCCTCGGAGGTGGAGCCGGCGCCAGAGGAGGACTGTGGGTACGTCGTGGCGGCAACGGAGAGTGGCGCACGTTCGTGGAGGAGTTCGGCACGGCGTCGCCGTCGAAGTTCTCTGGGGTGATGCTGCACGACGGCGACCAGGTGAAGATCCTGATGCCCGGTGGCGGCGGCTACGGCGACCCGCTCGAGCGCGATCGCGCGCTCATCGAGCGCGATCTCCACGAGGGCTTCGTCAGCGTCGAGGCAGCCCGCGAGCACTATGGCTATCGGTCCGAGCAGGAGGGCTCAGATGGGTGAATGGCGAGAAAGCGAGATCGGATACCTCGAGCCCTACAGGGTCGTGTGCGAGCTCTGCGGCCAGCTGGTCCCGGGCCGCTACTGGCTGCAGACGGCGGCCGGAGAGCCGCGCATCTTCTGCAGCCCCGACCATGCGGCCAAGTACGAGAGCTACTGGCTGCCCCGCCACGGACACGAGGCGGCGCTGCCATGAGCATCAGCCCGATTCACAGCTCGGGCGCACCGGCGCCGTCGGGCGGCTACTCGCAGGGGATCCTCGCCGGGGGCTTCCTGTTCCTTTCCGGGCAGGGCCCCTTCGACGCGGCGGGCGAGCTCGTGGACGGATCGATCGAGGCACAGGTGCGCCAGGTGTTCGCGAACCTCCAGGCGGTGGCCGAGGCCGCCGGCGCCTCGCTTTCGCAGGCGGTGCGCGTCGGCGTCTACCTGAGCGACCTGAAGCACTTCGACGCGATGGATCGCGTCTATCGCGAGATCTTCGGCGAGCCGCGCCCGGCGCGCACCACGATCCAGTCCGACATCGTCGGCTTCGACGTCGAGGCCGACGCGGTAGTGCTGCTTGACCGCTGAGGGGCTCCCACCGGGTGGCGCGGACACGCCGTATGCGAGCGTGGACCTCGACGCGGTCACCCGGAACATCCAGCGGATGCAGGACTACTGCGACAGCCATGGCCTCTCGCTGCGCCCACACGTCAAGACCCACCGGCTGCCCGCGATCGCCCACGAGCAGCTCCGAGCCGGCGCCGTTGGCGTCACCTGCCAGAAGGTGAGCGAAGCGGCGGTGATGGTGGCCGCCGGTATCCAGGATGTGCTCGTCGCCTACCCGGTGCTCGGCGATGCGAAGCTCGAGCGCCTCTGCGGCCTCGCATCGCTCGCGCGGATCTCGCTCGCCGCCGATTCCGCGGAGGTCGCCTCGGGTGTCTCCCGGGCCCTCGCGCGCAGAGGACAGGAGCTCGACTTCCTGGTCGAGTGCGACACGGGCCTCGGGAGGACCGGCGTGCAGACGCCGGAGCAGGCGTTGGAGCTCGCGCGCCTGGTAGACGACCTGCCCGGCCTGCGCTTCGCCGGGCTGATGACCTATCCCACAGGGTCGCTCACGGCGCCGTTCTTCACCGCGGCTCGTGAGCTGATCGAGCGGGCGGGCCTCGAGGTGCGAACCCTCAGCGGAGGTGGAACGGAGCTCGCCTTCCGCACGCACGAGCTGGCGGACTTGACAGAGCTTCGGACGGGCACCTATGTGTTCGGCGACCGCGCCTGCATCGCCAATGGCAGCGTCGCGCTCGAGGACTGCGCGCTGCACGTTCACGCCACCGTCGTGAGCCGGCCGACCGCCGGGCGAGCGATCCTCGACGCTGGGTCCAAGGTGCTCACCACAGACGCCGTGGAGGCGGCTGGAGTCCAGGGGTACGGCCTGCTCCTGGAGCGACCGCGCGCGACGATAGACGAGCTCTTCGAGGAGCATGCGCGGGTCGAGCTCTCGCCCGAGGAACCGCCACTCAAGCTGGGCGAGACCGTGAGCATCGTGCCCAACCATGCCTGCGGCACGACCTACATGCAGCCGAGGGTGCTCGTCCACCGCAGTGGAGCGCCAGTTGGCTGGTGGCCGGTCAGCGGCCGCGGGGCCGTGCGGTGAGCCACCCAGGGCGGAGGCAGGCAGCGTGCGTCTAGGGCTGGCATCGCTCGCGGGCGTCCCGCGCCCCGTCGCCCTCCTCGACGGCGGGCCAGTGGCACTGGACGCATCTGCGGGCTCGACGCTGCTCGACGTGATCGTCGGGGGGCGAGCACCATCGATCGACCGCGGCGCCGGGGCTCTCGAGGACGCCCGTCTGCTGGCGCCTCTGCGCCCGCCCAAGATCGTCGCCATCGGGCTGAACTACCTCGACCACATCCGCGAGACCAAACTCGAGATGCCAACGCGGCCGCTCGTGTTCACCAAGTTCACCACGAGCGTGATCGGCGACGGGGATGAGATCGTCATCGACCGCCAGCTGAGCGCCCGCGTCGACTGGGAGGTCGAGCTGGCGGTGGTGATTGGTAGGCGGATGTCCCGCGTGAGCACGCGGGATGCCCTGGATCACGTCTTCGGCTACACGGTCGCCAACGACGTCTCAGCCCGCGATTTGCAGTTCAGCGACGGCCAGTGGGTGCGCGCCAAGAGCCTCGACACGTTCTGCCCGCTCGGTCCGGTGATCGTCACCGCCGAGGAGATCGCAGACCCGCAGCGGCTGGCGCTGTGCACGCGCGTCAACGGCGAGACAGTGCAGAGCTCCAACACCTCGGAGATGATCTTCGGGGTTGCCGAGCTCCTGTCGTTCTGCTCGCACAGCTTCGTGCTGGAGCCCGGGGACGTCCTGCTGACCGGCACGCCGTGGGGGTGCGGCGAGTTCATGTCCCCGGTGCGTTCGCTGCGGGCGGGTGATGTTGTGGAGGTCGAGGTCGAGCGGATCGGCACGTTGCGCAATCCGGTTGTCGAGCTGGGCTGATGAGCTCCACGCTCGAGTGCAGCCTGCGGGGCATCGTGGGTGAGGTCGGGGTCGCATCGGTGGAGGACCCGCGCTTCCATCGAGACGCCACCGAGGCGCAGGGCCTCAGCGGAACCCCAAGCGCGGTGGTGCTCCCAGCGACTACAGCGGAGGTCGCTGCGGTCGTGCGCTGGTGTTATGAGCGCAACATCGCGATCGTGCCCCGCGGCGGCGGCACTGGCTTCGCCGGCGGCAGTGTGCCGGTGGACGGCGGGGTCGTGGTCGACCTGCAACGGATGAGCCGTCTGCTCGCGTTCGACCCGCAGCTGTGGCGCATGCATGTCGAGGCGGGATTGCGCACGAGCGAGGTGCGTCGCCTGGCGCGCGAGAGTGGGCTGCTCTTCCCACCGGACCCGGGCGCTGCCGAGCAGTCGCAGATCGGGGGGAACGTCGCTACCAATGCAGGTGGGCCGCACGCGTTCAAGTACGGCGTCACGGGCCATTGGGTGACGGGGCTGGAGGCGGTCGTGCCCCCGGGTGAGGTGATCGCCGTCGGTGGCGCGATCCGCAAGGACGTCGCGGGCTATGACCTCAAAGGCCTGCTGGTCGGCTCCGAGGGCACGCTCGGGATCGTCACCTCTGTGTGGTTGCGTTTGACGCCCGCCCCGGCTGCTCGCGCTCCGGTGATCGCTGTCTATGGGAGCGCCGCGGATGGGTGTGAGGCGATCCTGGCGGTGCTCGCCAATGGCGTGGTGCCGGCCGCGCTCGAGTATCTCGATGCAGGCGCGCTGGACGCGGCGCGTGGTGCGTATCCGTTCGAGCTGGCCGAGGATGCGCGCTTCATGGTCTTGGCGGAGGCCGATGGCTCGCTGTCGGAGACCCAGGCGGTTGTGAGCGAGCTGCATGAGGTGCTCGCGGAGCGTGCATTGCACGTCGAGTCGCCGGTGAGCCCAGGGGAGATCGCGACGTTGTGGCGGTGGCGTGAGGGCGTGTCGCTCGCGATCGAGGCCGTGCGGGGAGGCAAGATCAGCGAGGACATCGTCGTGCCACTCGACCGGCTCGCCGACGCGATCGAGGCAACGCTCGAGATCGCTCGTGAGCACGGGCTCGAGGCGTGCAGCTGGGGTCATGCCGGTGACGGCAACCTGCACTCCACGTTCATGGTGGATCCCCGCGACCACGCTGAGGTCGGCCGGGCCCGAGAGGCCGCGCACCGGCTCTACTCGGTCGCCGTTGGATACGGCGGATCGATCTCGGGCGAGCACGGGCTCGGCTGGGTCAGGCACGGCCAGCTCGCGGTGCAGTGCAGCCCCGCGACGCTCGCCGTGCAGCACGCGGTCAAGCGAGCAATCGACCCAAAGGGCCTCATGAACCCCGGCAAGAAGCTCTAGCGACTGGGATCGGGAGCTCGGCGATGCAAGACCGACCATGCCTGGCAACGACTTCGGGGGCCTCGGGAAAGAGGTGGACGATAAGGAGGCGTGCGAGGCGACCTCACGATCACCTCGCACGCCTGAGGGGAGGAGAGGTACTACTGCTACCGGCGGGATATGAGGCCGGCAGTACCCTCCGCCGAGCGCACCTCTCAAGTGCTCGGCGAGCGAAAACCCTATCTGTATACAAGTATACTGGCGCGTTGGATTTTACGCGTTCCCGTCAAAGGCACAGTGAAATACTAGTATACTGCGTCCATGTCCGATGACGCAGACGTCGACGTCGAGACATCGGAGTGGCTGTCCGCGCTCGACGATGTACTTCGTCACGAGGGCCGTGGGCGCGGAGTGGAGCTGTTGGATGCACTGCTCGAGCGCGCGAAGCGCGAGGGTCTGCACCCGCGCGGCGATCTGAACACCCCATATGTCAACTCGATCGCCGCGGCGGACCAGCCCGCTCCGGGAGGC
Organism: uncultured Solirubrobacteraceae bacterium; assembly: GCA_963737025.1. Taxonomy (GTDB): domain Bacteria; phylum Actinomycetota; class Thermoleophilia; order Solirubrobacterales; family Solirubrobacteraceae; genus Palsa-744. The sequence continues at coordinate 154,791 of CAVTRA010000001.1, read as the reverse complement.
GACGCCGAGCTGGAAGCGCGCTTGCGCGCGCTCGTCTGCTGGAACGCGATGGCGATGGTCCTGCAGGCCAACCTCGAGTCCTCCGAGCTGGGCGGTCACATCGCCAGCTATCAGTCCGCGGCGACTCTCTATGAGGTCGGCTTCAACCACTTCTGGCGCGCCCCCGGCGAGCACTGCGGAGGCGACCTCGTGTTCATCCAGGGTCACTCGGCTCCCGGGATCTACGCGCGCGCGTTGCTCGAAGGCCGCCTGGGCGAACGACGCGTGCGCGGCTTTCGCCAGGAGATCAGCGGCGAGGGCCTGTCGTCCTACCCGCACCCGTGGCTGATGCCCGACTTCTGGCAGTTCCCCACCGTCTCGATGGGGCTCGGTCCGCTGATGGCGATCTATCAGGCACGGTTCATGAAGTACCTCGAGGGGCGCGGCCTGCAGGAGACCACGGACCGCAAGGTGTGGGCGTTCATGGGTGACGGCGAGATGGACGAGCCCGAGTCGATGGGTGCGATCTCGCTCGCCGCTCGCGAACACCTCGACAACCTGATCTTCGTCGTCAACTGCAACCTGCAGCGCCTCGACGGCCCGGTTCGCGGCAACGGCAAGATAATCCAGGAGCTCGAGACGAACTTCCGCGGGGCCGGCTGGAACGTCATCAAGGTGATCTGGGGCTCGCATTGGGATCCCCTGCTTGCAGCCGACTCCGAAGGAGCCCTCGTGCGGCGCATGGAGGAGGCCCTCGACGGCGACTACCAGACCTACAAGTCGCGCGACGGCGCCTACGTGCGCGAGCACTTCTTCGGGTCATCCCCACAGTTGCGCGCGCTCGTGGCAGATCTCAGCGACGAGCAGGTCTGGGCGCTGGACCGCGGCGGTCACGATCCGCGAAAGGTGTTCGCCGCGTTCAGCGCAGCCGTCGCTCATGCGGGTCAGCCCACCGTGATCCTGGCCAAGACAATCAAGGGCTACGGCATGGGCGCCGCGGGGGAGGGCCAGAACATCACGCACCAGCAGAAGAAGATGCCCGAGGACGCGCTGCTCGCGTTCCGCGACCGGTTCGAGCTGCCGCTCAGCGACGACGAGGCCAGGGCGGGCGACCTGTACATCCCCGCGCCAGACAGTCCCGAGCTCACCTACCTGCGAGAGCACCGCGAGCAGCTCGGCGGAGCCCTCCCGAGCCGTCGCCGCCAAGCCGAGCGCCTGCCTGCGCCGGCGCTCTCGAGCTTCCAGTCGCAGCTGGAGGGGACGGGTGCGCGCGAGGTCTCGACCACGATGGTCTTCGTGCGGATCCTCGCATCGCTGATTCGCGACAAGCAGATCGGCCGGCGCGTCGTTCCGATCGTGCCCGACGAGTCCCGCACGTTCGGGATGGAGGGGATGTTTCGCCAGCTCGGGATCTTCTCCCAGGTAGGTCAGCTCTATCAGCCGGAGGACTCAGAGCAGCTCATGTCCTACAGGGAAGACCGCGGTGGGCAGATCCTGCAGGAGGGGATCAACGAGCCCGGTGCGTTCTCCTCGTGGATCGCCGCTGCGACCTCCTACTCCAACCACGCATTCCCGATGGTCCCCTTTTACATGTTCTACTCGATGTTCGGATTCCAACGCATAGGGGATCTGGCGTGGGCCGCCGGCGACAGCCGTGCCCGCGGCTTCCTGATCGGCGGAACCTCCGGGCGCACGACCCTCAACGGTGAGGGCCTCCAGCACGAGGACGGCCACAGCCACCTGCTCGCCTCCGCGATCCCTAACTGTCGCGCCTATGACCCCGCGTTCGGATATGAGCTCGCGGTGATCATCCAGGACGGCCTGCGCCGCCTCCTGGAGGAGCAGGAGGACGCCTTCTACTACCTGACCGTGATGAACGAGAACTACCCCCAGCCGCCGATCCCCGAAGGCGCCGAGGAGGGGATCCTGAGAGGCATGCACAGGATCCATGAGGGCTCAGGAGACGACTGCGTACGCCTGCTGGGGTCCGGTGCGATCCTGCGGGAGGCGCTCGCTGCCGCCGAGCTGCTGCTCGCGGACTTCGCGATTGACGCGGAGGTCTGGAGCGTGACGTCGTTCTCGGAGCTGCAGCGCAATGGGATCGGGGTTGACCGCGCCAATCGCCTGCACCCGTCTCGAGAGTCGCAGCTCAGCTACGTCGAGGAATGCCTGGGGTCGGGTGGCGCTCCGGTCATCGCCGCCACGGACTATGTGCGCTCGGTCGGCGAGCAGATCCGCCCGTGGGTTGGCGCGTCGTACACCACCCTCGGCACCGACGGCTTCGGACGCAGCGACTACCGCCGCGCGCTGCGCCGCTTCTTCGAGGTCGACCGCCACCACGTAGCCGTCGCCGCCCTGCAGGCCCTCGGTCGCCTCGAGGACGCCGAGCGGGCGATCGGCATGTACGAGATCGACCGGGAGGCCGCAGCTCCATGGACGCTTTGACGGAGATCGCCGTCCCGGACATCGGAGACTTCGCCGACGTACCGGTCATCGAAATCCTCGTCGCGGCCGGGGATGTGATCGCCGTGGAGGACCCGCTCGTGGCGATCGAGTCCGACAAGGCGACGATGGAGATTCCCGCGACGGTTGCGGGAACCGTCTGCGAGATCCTCGTCGCCGTCGGCGAGAAGGTCTCCGAGGGCACCCCGATCGTCAGGGTCGCGGCCGCCGATCGGCCGGGCGCGGGCGACGCCGCGGAGCGTGAGCAGACAGCTCACGCGTCCGGGCCCTCAGCGAGCGCGGCGGAGTCGCAGCGCGCCCCCACGCCCGAGTCGCAGCGCCCCCCCGCGCCCGAGCATGTCCCCAACCGGGCCGGTCCGGAGCCAGCCCGTGACTGGAGCTCTGTGTACGCGGGTCCCGTGGTGCGTCGTCTCGCCCGTGAACGCGGGATCGACCTGCGCACGGTGACGGGCAGCGGACGGCGGGGGCGGATCCTCGCCGAGGATCTCGATCACGCGCCGGCCACACCCGTCGGTGAGCCGAGCAGCGCGGGCCTGGGCTCAATCGGGCTGGCTCCGTGGCCTAGCGTCGACTTCTCCAAGCACGGCGAGATCGAGCGCGTCCCGCTGACGCGGATCCAGAAGCTCTCGGGCGCCAACCTCGCCCGCAACTGGGTCGTGATCCCGCACGTCACCCACAACGAGGACGCGGACATCACCGAGCTGGAGGCATTCCGCAAGCGGCTGAACGCTGAGCAGTCCGAGGTCAAGATGACGATGGTCGCGATCCTGCTGAAGGCGGCTGCGGCGGCGCTGGCGGCGTATCCCCAGCTGAACTCGTCGCTGGACGGGGATGAGCTCGTGCTGAAGCGCTACTACCACCTGGGCTTCGCGGCGGACACTCCGCAGGGACTGGTCGTTCCGGTGGTCCGCGATGTCGAGAGCAAGGGGCTGCTGGAGATCGCGATCGAGCTCGCTGAGCTCTCGCAGAAGGCCCGCGTCGGCCGTCTGATGCCGGCGGAGATGAGCGGGAGCACGTTCACGATCTCGAGCCTCGGCGGCATCGGCGGCACCTCCTTCACGCCGATCGTCAACGCGCCCGAGGTTGCGATCCTCGGGGTGGTGCGCGCGGTCATGAGGCCGGTGTGGGACGGACATCAGTTCCAGCCCCGACTCATGCTCCCGCTCTCGCTCTCCTACGATCATCGCGTCATCGACGGCGCCCTCGCGGCCCGATTCTGCGCCCATCTCGCCGGGCTGCTGGGCGACATCCGCCGGGTGCTGCTATGAGCGCCGCGAAGGCTCAGCCCGGTGAGCCGGGCACGGAGACTGACGCCGAGATTCATGCTCAGCTCCTCGTCCTCGGCTCGGGGCCGGGCGGCTACACCGCGGCCTTCCGTGCCGCCGACCTCGGTCTCGAGGTGGTTCTCGTCGAGCGCGAGGAGACCCTCGGTGGCGTCTGCCTGAACGTCGGCTGCATCCCGTCCAAGGCGCTGCTGCACATCGCGAAGGTGATCGCCGACGCCGAGCGCTCGGCCGCGCACGGCGTCTCGTTCGGAGCTCCGCGGATCGAACTCGAGCAGCTTCGCAGCTGGAAGGACGGGGTCATCGGAAGGCTGACCACCGGACTCGCCGGCCTCGCCAAGCAGCGCAAGGTCCGGGTGGTTCGCGGCGAGGGCCATCTGAGCGGGCCGCACACGCTCACAGTCGCCGGCACGACCGTGACGTTCGACCACGCGGTGCTCGCGACGGGCTCGCGCGCGATCCCACTTGAGGGGATCCCGTCAGATGACCGCCGCGTAATGAGCTCGACCGACGCACTGGCGCTCGCCGACATCCCGGACCGGCTGCTGGTGGTTGGCGGCGGAATCGTCGGGCTCGAGCTCGCGGGCGTCTACGACGCGCTCGGATCGAGCGTGACCGTGGTCGAGCTCTCCGTCCAGCTGATGCCAGGCTGCGACCCCGACCTCATCGCGCCGTTGCATCGACGCCTGTGCGAGCGCTACGCGGGCGTGCACCTGTGCACGCGCGTGGAGTCCGTCGAGGCGAGCGACGCCGGGCTGCTCGCGAGGTTCGCCTCGATCGACGCGCCGGCGCAAGGGTCCTCGCCGGCGTTGAAGCCGGCCGTCTTCGACAGGGTGCTCGTCGCTGTCGGACGTGTGCCCAACAGCGAGTCCCTCGGCCTCGAGAACGCAGGTGTGGCGGTCGACGAGCGCGGCTTCGTCACGGTCGACGCGCAGCAGCGCACGAGCACGCCGCACATCCACGCGATCGGCGACCTGGTCGGACCTCCGCTGCTTGCCCACAAGGCAGCTCGCGAAGCCAAGGTCGCGGCGGAGGTGATCGCGGGCCACGACGTCGAGCTCGACATCCGCGGGATCCCGTCGGTCGCCTACACCGACCCCGAAGTCGCGTGGGTCGGCCTGACCGAGACAGCAGCAAACCTCACCGGGGTGGCTTACCGGAGTGCGAGCTTTCCCTGGTCCGCCTCTGGGCGGGCTCTGGCCAGCGACGCGCAGGATGGCATCACCAAGCTGATTCTCGACCCTGCGACCAGCCGTATCCTGGGAGCTGGCATAGTCGGGAATAATGCGGGCGAGCTGATCGCGGAGCCAGGCCTCGCGCTCGAGCTCGAAACCGATAGCCAGGACATCGCCTTGACCGTGCACGCGCACCCAACCCTGTCCGAGACGATTGCGATGGCCGCCGAGATCGCCGACGGCACGATCACCGACCTGCCTCGCTCGCGCCGATGAGCGCCGTGCGCATCGAGACCGTCGACCGCACGAGCGGGAGCACGACGAGCGAGCAGGTCTACCTCGCGCTCCGCGAGGCGATCGTCAGCGCGGAGCTGCGACCGGGGCTGAAGCTCTCCGAGAACGAGCTCGCGGGAGAGCTCGGCGTGAGCCGGACACCAGTCCGTGAGGCTCTGGCCCGCCTGCGCGACGAGCGGCTCGTGGCAATCGTTCCCCAGCTCGGAACATTCGTGACGCTGATCAGCCCGGGCGCCGTCGGCGACGCTGCGTTCGTGCGCGAGGCGCTCGAGTGCGCAGCGATATCGCGCGCGGTGTACCGCGTTGATACGGAGGCGGTCGAGGAGCTGCGTTGGAACCTCACCGCACAGGACCAGGCACGCGCGTCGGGAAACGAGGGCACATTCGACCGCTTGGATGAAGATCTCCACCACCGCCTCTGCGACTACAGCGGCCACTCGATCGCGTGGGCCCTGAGCCGGCGCGCCAATGGCCATCTCGATCGCATCCGGCGGCTGAGCCTCCCCGACCCGAGCTACATCAGCGAGATGCTCACCGAGCATCAGCAGATCGTCGACGCCGTCGCCGAGGGCGACGGACCGGCGGCCGAGGCAGCACTGCGTCACCACCTGCGCATGGTCCCCTCCAAACTCCCGCTTCTACAGCAGCAGCACCCCGATTACTTCGAGTGACACGGCATCTCAGCGCGGCGCGCGTGTGAGCACCAGGGCGCGGGCGGCATTCCGCCCCGCCTCGTACACGTGCGGCACGTCGGCCGGGAAGGATGCGTAGTCGCCGGCAGCGAGCTCGGTGATGCGCTCGACGGGACCGGCGATCAGCTGGCCCTGCAGGACGTAGACCTGTGCGCGCGCGCCGTCCGCTGCGGGTGGCTGCTCCTGGATCTGGCGCGCGTCCAAGGCGATCTCCACGATCTCGACGCCCTCCCCGGGGGCGATGACGTCGAGCGCTCGCCGGCGAACGCCGTCGGGTTGAGCCCGGGCGCTCCGGTCTGCGCGAACGACGCGCACCTCACCCAGCGGTGCCTCTTCGAGCAGTTCGGCCACGGGAACACGCAGCGCGTCGGCGAGCGCTGCGAGCGTCTCGAGCGTCGGATTCGCGCGCCCGTTCTCGATCCCCGAGAGGGTCGCCTTGCTCATCCCCGTCGCCCGCGCAAGCTCGGAGAGCGAGAGGTGGCGCGCGATCCGCAGCCGGCGCAGGTTTCTTCTCAGCACATCTTGCACGCCGTTGTGGCGGTCGTCTACCATATGGAACGCTCCGTTCACTTTAACAAACGATCGGATGCGCCCGCCTCAGAGCGCGATCGATGAGGCCCATCAACGCATCTAGACTCACGGGCTGTGGACTTCGGAGTCGGCTATTTCGCCACGCACGACGGCGTCAGTCCGGGCGCGTTTGCGCGCCTGGTCGAGGAGCGCGGGCAGGAGTCGCTGTTCTTTCCCGAGCACACGCACATCCCGGCGAGTCGCGAGACTCCGTACCCGGCTGGCGGCGAGCTGCCGCGCAAATACTTCCACACCTATGACCTGTTCGTCGCATTGACCGCGGCCGCTGCGGCGACGAGCAAGCTGCGTGTCGGCAGTGGTATCTGCCTGGTGACCGAGCGCGATCCGATCGTCACCGCGAAGGAGGTGGCGAGCGTCGACGACCTCTCCGGCGGACGTATGGAGTTCGGCGTCGGAGCCGGCTGGAACCGCGAGGAGCTGCGCAACCACGGCACCGATCCGCGGACCCGTATGACGCTGATGGCCGAGCGCGTCGAGGCGATGAAGGCGATCTGGACGCAGGAGGAGGCGAGCTACCACGGCTCCTACGTCGACTTCGAGCGCATCTGGTCCTGGCCCAAGCCGGCCCAGCGGCCCCATCCACCGGTGCTTGTCGGCGGCAATGGTCCGACGGTGCTCGATCGTGTTCTGCGCTTCGGTGATGGATGGATGCCGAACTACACAGGCGAAGACCTGCTCTCGCGTGCGCGGGAGCTGTGGGCCCGAGCCGATCGCCCGATCGAGGTGATCGTGATGGGTGCGCCGGCGAAACCCGCGGTGCTCGACGAGTTCGCGAAGGCCGGTGTGCGACGTGTCGTGCGTTGGATCCCATCGGCGGGGCGCGCACCGGTCGAAGCCGCGCTGGATCGCTGGGAGACCGCGATCGCCGAGCTGAACGGCGAGTGACGCCGCAGGAGGCGCGACGGCGCTTCGCGTCAGCGGCGGTGGCGCGTCTTGCAACAGCCGGCGCCGACCGCCAGCCGCACCTCGTGCCGATCGTCTTCGCGGTGGCGGACGAGACGATCTACAGCGTCGTGGACGCCAAGCCCAAGCGGAGCACCGAGTTGCGGCGGCTGCGAAACGTGGAGTCCAATCCGCTGGCGTCCGTCCTGGTCGACCAATACGACGACAGCAACTGGGACGCGCTGTGGTGGGTGCGCGCAGACGGGAGCGCGCGGGTGCTGAGCCTGGACGAGCCGGAGGCCGCGCGCGCGGTCGAGCTGCTCGCGCAGCGCTACCCGCAGCAGCGCGCGCAGGGGCCGGTGCTCGCGATCGATGTACAACGCTGGTCTGGATGGGCGGCGCGGGAGCACTCGCTCTAAAGTCCCACGATGCCCGCCGTCACTGCTGGCGCAATTGGAGTGCTGCTCGACATCGACGGGGTGCTGTACGTGGGCGACGAGCCGATCGCGGACGCGATCGACGCTCTCTCGGAGCTGCGCTCGCTGAGCGCCGGTGTGCGATTGCTGACGAACACGACTTCGCGCTCGCGGCGGTCGGTGCTGGAGCATCTGCTGCGGATGGGCTTCGATGTCTCACTCGAGGAGGTGCTCACGCCCGCGGCGATGGCTGAGCGCCACTGCCGCGAACGCGGGTACGCGGCGGTGAGGGTGCTCGTCAGCGACGGGTTGCGTGAGGATCTGGACGCGCTCGACAGCGCCATGGCGGGCGCGCCGGCGGACGCGGTGATCCTCGGCGATCTCGGCGAGGGATTCACGCCCGCCCTCCTCAACGGCGTCTTTCGCGCGATGATGGACGGAGCCGAGCTCGTGGCGCTGCAGCACAACCGCTACTGGCGTCGAGCCGACGGGCTCGCGCTGGACGTGGGCGCCTATGTCGCCGCCCTCGAGTACGCAAGCGGCGCGGAGGCGGTGACCGTCGGCAAGCCGGCGCGTGAGTTCTTCTTGGCGGCGATGGAGGACATGGGGCTGGAGCGCGGCGTGATGGTCGGCGATGACCTCGAGGCGGACGTCGGCGGGGCGATGGCCGCCGGCCTGCCCGGCGTGCTCGTGCGCACCGGCAAGTACCGCCAGGACGCTCTCAAAGCCGACGTCACGCCGACCGCGGTCGTCGACTCGATCGCGGACGTCGCCGCCCTGCTTCCTCGCATCCTGCCGTAGGCTTAAACGGCTGCCGCAGGCAGCGCGCTGGCACGCGTCGGAGCGCGCCTGGCGAGCACGCGAACGCGCGCGCCGCCGCGTGGTCTGAGCGTGGGCCCGCCCGGCACCGGTCGCGCGAGGGCCGTGGATGTCGGCTCGAGCTCGACGCGCGCGAGCATCTCTCGCAACACGATCTTCATCTCCAGCAGCGCCAGCGACGCACCGAGGCAGCGGTGCGCGCCGCCCCCGAACGGCAGGAACGAGTAGCCGTCCGGCGGCTCGGCGAGGAAGCGCTCGGGGCGAAAGGCCTGCGGGTCCGGGTAGGTCCGCGGGTCGTGGTGCACCCCGTAGGCGTCGACGAGGATCGCCACCTCCTGCGGGATCGTCCACGCTCCGATCGTGAACGGCTCGAGCATACGGCGAGCGCTCGTGATCGGAATCGGCGAGCGAATCCGCAGGATCTCCTTGACGAGCGCCTCGAGATACGCATCCTCGCCCTCGCGCGCCCGCGCGAGCACGGCCTGGTTGTGCACGAGCAGTTCAACGCCCCACGCCGTCGCTGTCGCGGTCGTCTCGTGGCCGGCTGCGATCAGTGTGATCAGTTCGTCGCGCAGCTGAGCGTCGCTCAGCCCGGCGCCGTCCTCGTCGCGCGCGCCGACCATCATCGCGAGGATGTCCTCGCGCTCGCTCAGCAGCGGGTCGGCGCGAGTCGCCGCGATGTGCTCGAACAAGAGCGAGTCGAGTTCGCCTTTCAGGCGCCAGGGACGTCTCGAGAGCAGGTTCCAGCGCGCCCGGCGCGTCAGCTGTGGCACAAACAGCGCGAAGCTGTTCAGCGGCGTGTTCAGTTGGTCGAAGATGCTTCGCAGCCGTCTGCGCATGGCCACGTCGGAGATCCCTAGCACCGCCTGCAGGATCACGTCGAGTGTCAGCGCCTGCGCGATCGGTTGGACCTTCACCACTTCACCCGGGCGCAGGCGGTCCAGCTCGGTCGCGGCGAGGCGTTCCATCAGGCGTGCGTAGGACTGGACACGCTCGCCGTGAAACGGCGGCAGCAGCATCTTGCGCCGTGTCAGGTGCTCGGCCGGCTCCAGCATCAGCACCGACTGCGCGCCGAGGAACGTGCTCAGCAGGTCGTTTCCGTGGCGCTTGCCGAGCGGGTCGCCGGTGTACAAGCGCCGGATCACGTCCCGGTCGCGCGTCAGCACCGCCGGGGGAGAGCTGCCAATGCGCACCGTGAAGGTGTCCCCGAAGCGCTTGTGGCCGCGGTCGCTGAGCTCCGCATAGCGCCAGACCCGCTGCATTGCCTGCACTGCGCGTGGCGTGCGGGGCCCGGGTGGCAGTGAGCCGACGTGGCCTGCCGAGGCGTCGAGAATGGCGGACATCCCTGGGTCACCGTATTGGTGCGAGCGGAGCATGTCAACGACATGACGCCAGACTCCCTCGTAGCGTCGAAGAGAGCAAAATGCATGCGATGATCGTCGTGCGCAGCGACGTTGGCTACGCCGAGACGACGAGATCGCTCGTCGCAGCGATCGAGCGGCGCGGGCTGACCGTCTTCGCCCGGGTCGATCACGCCGCCGGCGCCCGCGAGGCAGGCATGGAGCTCGCCGACGAGGAGGTCGTGCTGTTCGGCAATGCCCGCAGCGGAACGCCGCTGATGCAGGATGACCCCAGGATCGGCATCGAGCTGCCACTGCGGATGCTCATATGGCGAGACGGGGAGCAGGTGCTGCTCGGCCACACCGACCCCCGCGAGCTCGCACGCTCCTATGACGTCTCGGCGCATGCGCAGACGCTCGCGCAGATGGCGATGCTGCTAGATGCCCTCGCGGCCGAGGCGGCAGCTGCGCCTTCCGCAGCTGGGCGGACGCAATCATGAACGGCGGCTCCGGGACGGCCGCCGCGAGCGCGAGCGCGGGAGCGCCGCCACAGGGATCTCGCAACCTGATTCTCGCGGCGATGATCTTCGCCGTCGCGATGACCTTCATCGACCAGACGATCGTCTCGATCGCGGCGCCCGAAGTGCAGAAGCAGCTCGGCCTCACGAGCACGGGTGTGCAGTGGGCGATCAACGCATACCTGCTCTCGCTGGCGGCGCTGTTCGCCTTCGGAGGGCGGCTCGCCGACACCGTCGGCCACCGCCGCATGGTGACGCTCGGCGTCGTCATCTTTGCGGCGGCGTCCGCGATGTGCGGGCTCACGCCGAAAGGCAGCCTCGCAGAGGCCTGGATCGTCGTCTTTCGCGTGGTCCAGGGCGCCGGCGGGGCGATCATGTTCCCGGCGGCGCTGGCGATCGTGGTGCAGACGTTCGCGCTGCGTGAACGCGGGCGCGCGCTCGCGATCTTCTTCGGCATTGCCGGTGGCCTCACCGCCATCGGCCCGATCCTCGGTGGCTATCTGACGCAGTGGACCTGGCGGGCGATCTTCTGGGTGAACATCCCCGTGGCGATCGTTGCGCTGATCCTGATCGCCATCTCCAAACCGCACACGCTGCACCGGCCGGCGCGCATGGACTACCGCGGCCTGGTCCTGATCGCGAGCGGCGTCGCGTTGAGCGTGTTCGGGTTTCAGCAGTCGGCTGTGTGGGGCTGGGGCGACCCCGCGACCGGCGCCTGCGTGGCCGCCGGCGCGGTGCTGCTCGTCGTCTTCTACCGCGTCGAGATGCACACCACCTCGCCGCTGATAAAGGTGAGCATCTTCCGTGTCCGTCCGTTCCTCGTCGAGAACGTCGTGCTTGGGATCGCGATGCTCGTGTTCATTCCCGTGTTCTTCTTTGCCAGCGAGTACGCGCAGATCGCGCTCGGCAAGACGCCCTCGGAATCCGGTCTGCTGCTGCTGTACTTCTTCATCGGCTTTGTCATCGCCGCGCAGGTCGGCGGGCGCATGCTCGACCGGCGCGGCGCGAAGCCGCCGGTGGTCCTCGGGTGCGCTCTCGGCGCGGTCGGCTTCTACCTGTGGGCGGGCAAGGTCACCGGTCTGGACTTCAGCTCCCAGCACTGGGACATCATCATCGCCGGCGCCGGCATGGGGCTGATGCTCGGTCCGGCCAACACCGACGCCGTCAACCGCGCCTCGCGGCTCTCCTACGGCGAGGCGACGGGGATCACGCAGACCGTCCGCAACTACGCCGCCAGCCTCGGGCTCGCGATCCTCGGGACGATCCTCGTCTCGCAGATGCGCTCCAGGCTGACGAGCTCGCTGGTGGCGCGCGGCCTCACACACGCGCATGCGCACGCGATCGCAGCGCATCTCTCCGAGTCGCGCAGCGGCAGCGCTGCGGCGATTCCACACTACGTGCGCCTCGACTTCGCCTACGCCACGCGCTCGGTGCTGTACGTCATGGCCGCGATCATGGCCGCCGCGGCGATCGTCGCTCTCACCAGCCTGCGTGCGGGGGTGCAGCAGGACACGGAAGCGGCCGATGACTCCGAGGCCGGCATGAGCGAGAGGACGGCGCTCGCCTGAGATCGGCCTGGAGCGCTTCGAGGACAAGGCGCACGGCGGCGCTCATCCATGCCAGATCGCCAACAGCGTTGCGCACACGGCGAGCTCTGTGATCGAGACGCTTGCGCCGAGGGTGTCCCCGGTGTGACCACCGAGCGTCCGCAGGGCGAACACTGCCGAGAGCGCGGCGACGAGCAACGCCGAACCGGTCGCCAGCGCACCCGCGGCGAGTCCGCAGAGCGCGAGTGCGAGCGCGATCGCAGTCCCGGTCGCAGCGGCGAATGCGACGCGGCTCACGCGCAGCGCGGCCCCGAGACCATCACTGCGGGCAGCAGGCGTGGCGATCGCGTGCACCAGTGCTGCCCAGCGCGCCAGCGCGGACGCGACGACGAGCGCTATGAACGCGTGCCACGCATCGAGTGAGGTGAGCGTGCTCACCAGCAGCAGCGCCCAGCCGATCAGCGCGAGCGTACCGAAGACCCCCGTGGCCGAGTCGCGCATCACCTCAAGGCGCCGGCTGCGATCCCTGCGAGCACCGAGCCCGTCGGCGGTGTCGGCGAGGCCATCCTGGTGCAGCGCGCCTGTCACCACCACCAGCGCGACCATCGCTAGCACGGTCGCCGGTGTGCGCCCGAGAAGCTGCTGCGCCCCGACGCGCACCCCGCCGGCAAATGCGCCGACGGCCGCCCCCACGAGCGGGAACCAGCCGGCCGCGACAGCGAGTCGTGTGCCGGTGGCCCCGGGGATCGGGACGATCGTGAGGAACGCGATCGCGTCATGAAGACCGCTCAACGGCGCGCGCCGGGGGCGGGTCGCCCCCGCGGCATCCTGTGCGGGCACTTCGCTGTCAGCGTGCGCGTGCAACGCGCGACTCCTCGAAGGTCCCCATCTCCTCGTGCAGCGCGCCTGCCGCCTCGATCAGCGGTAGCGCCAGCAGCGCGCCTGACGCCTCGCCGAGACGCAGGCGCAGGTCCAGCAAGGGCTCCAAGCCCAGCTCCGCCAGTACGCGGTCGTGCCCCGGCTCGGCCGAGCGATGTCCAGCAATCAGCGTCTCGGCGACCGTCGCCTCGATCCGCACGGCGGCGAGCGCGCTCGCGGCCACCGCGTAGCCGTCGAGGAGCACCGGCAGGCGCAGGCGCGCAGCCTCGCGCATGGCTCCAGCGAGCGCTGCGAACTCGAGGCCGCCGACGGCGAGCAGCGCCTCGTGCGCCCGCAACGGCGAACCGTGGCGCTCGAGCGCGGCCGCCACGATCGCGCGCTTGCGCTCCAGGCCGGCGGCGTCCATCCCGGTGCCGAGGCCGACCATGTCCCGCGGCGCGGCGCCGATGAGAGCGCACGCGAGGGCGGCCGCGGTCGTCGTGTTCCCGATCCCGATCTCTCCCAGGATCAGGCAGTCGACGTCGCGCTGCGCGAGCTCGCCGGCGAGCGTGGCGCCCACCTCCAGGGCTGCGCTCACCTGTGCCTGCGAGAGCGCGGGGCCAGCCGTCATGTCGGCGCTCCCGGGAGCGATCTTCGCGTCGCGCACGCCAGGAGGCGTCGGAACGCCGAGCCCGACGTCCGCCACGAGCAGCTCGTGCCCGCCGCGGCGCGCGAGGACGCCAACCGCGGTCTCCCCGCGGGCGGCGGCGGCGGCGACCTGCGCCGACACGGCGCCGTCGAACAGGCTCGTCCCATGCCGCACGTGGCCGTGGTCGGCGGCGCACACGAGCACCCCGGCGCGTAGGCGGCTCGCTGGCGGGCGGCCGGTGACCGCGGCCCAGCGCTCGATCGCGGTCTCGAGCGCGCCGAGGCTCCCGGCCGGCTTGACGAGCTGATCGAGCCGGTCGCGCGCGGCGATCGCCGCCGCACGGTCGGGTCCGGTGGGTACCCTCCCCGGCCGAGCGTCCGCCCGTTCGCTCGTTGCCTCGCCGGCCGCCTCGTCGGCTTGAGACTCGAGCCAGCGCTCGTGCATGAGCACCGCATCCAGCGGCAGGCGGCTCGACCAGCCCGCGACCTCCAGGTTCGGCCGGACCGGGCGCTCGTCGGGCCAGCCGACGCATAGGTACGCGATCGGGTCGACGCGGTCGGGGATCCCGAGCAGCGCGCGCAGGTCGGGCGGTCGGTAGAAGCTGACCCAGCCCACCCCGAGCCCCTCCGCGCGGGCGGCGAGCCAGATGTTCTCGATCGCGCAGGCGGTGCTGTAGATGTCGGTGTCGGGGATCGTGCCGCGGCCCAGGATCTCTGCCTCGGGTCGGCCGTGGTCGCAGCAGACGCAGATACCGACCGGTGCCTCCACGACGCCCTCGATCTTCTTGTCGAGGAACTCGCTGGCGCGCTCGTCGAAGCGAGCCGCCTGGCGCAGCCGCTCGCGCTGGGCGAGGCGTCGCACCTCTGTACGCGTGGCGATGTCGCGGATCACGATCAGCCGCCAAGGCTGCATCAACCCGACCGACGGCGCGCGGTGGCCCGCTGCGAGCACGCGCCCGAGCACCTCGTCGGGGACCTCCTCCGCGCGGAAGCGGCGTACGTCGCGGCGCTCTTCGATCACGCGGTGGACGGCGGCTCGGTGCTCGTCGGGGTAGGCCCAGCCGGCGGGGTCGGCGGCTCGCTGGCTCGCTCGCGACGGGTCGAATCCGGCGGGCGTCGGCGGCCGGGAGAACGGTGGTGCGTCGCTCATGAACGCAAGACTGGCGGATCGTGCTCGGGGACGCGCGGCGCAGCGCCAGGGCGATCGAGCGCGCGAGCGATGGCATCGACGACCAGGGCGTGCTCTGACGGTGTGCGCACGGCGAGGCGGACGTGGTCTGTGCCGAGGCCGGGAAACGAGTCGCACGGGCGCGCCGCGATCCCCTCGGCGGCGAGACGAGCGATGACGCGCTCGCCGCCGGGCACCTCGATCAGCACGAAGTTCGCGCGGGCGGGCCATGTCTTTATGCCGGGTATCCCGGCGAGCCGCTGGCGGAGGTCCTCGCGGGCGGCGGTGACGTCGGCCGCTACCCGGGCGAGCGTTTCGTGTTCGGGAAGGCACGTCTCGATCGCCGTGAGCGCCGGAGTGCTGACGCTCCACGGCTGGCGGTGGGCGGCTAGGCGCTCGACAAGATCGGCTGGAGCGAGGAGGTAGCCGGCTCGCAGGCCGGCCAGACCCCAGATCTTGGTGAGGCTTCGCAGCACGACTAGCCCCGGTAGCTCGTCCCGGGGCGCGAGGCTCGAGTGATCGCCTGGCACGAAGTCGATGAACGACTCGTCCACCACGAGCGTCCGCCCAGGGCGTGCGAGTCGCGCGATCCGGTCAGGCGGGTCGAGGTTGCCGGTGGGGTTGTTGGGGTTGGCGAGCACGACGAGGTCGGCGTCCTCGGGCACCCGATCCGGCTCGAGCGCCCAGTCCTCAGCGGGGCGCATGAGCTGCGTCACCGTTCTACCGGCTGCCCGCAGCGCCGCCTCGGCCTCGGTGAAGGAGGGGTGAACGCAGACTGCGTGGCGGACGGGCAGGGCGTGGGCCAGCAGCCAGAACGCCTCGCACGCGCCGTCGAGCGCGAGTGTCTCGGCGACCGTCCGCCCGTGCCGCTGGGCGATCGCCACGCGTGCGGCCGATTCGTCGGGGTAGGAGGTGCACTGCAGGGACTCGATCAGCGCCTCGTTCAAACGCGGCGGGCGCGGCGTCGGCCAGACGTTGACGGCAAAGTCGAGCATCCCAGTGCGGGCGAAGCGGTCGCCGTGCACGCGCAGGGAGTCTGTTCGGCCATCGCTCATGAGGGTGTCCGGCCCCCCGGCTTCATACGGGTTCGGGTGAGGGCGAGCAGCGCGCAGACGACGACGCTTGCGCGCCCGAGGAGCCGTGACAGGAGCACCGCCCTCGCGATGTCCTCGGTGCTCGGAGGCGGACCGTCGCCGAGCAGCGGGCGATGCTCGGTGTGGGTGGCGTAGTGGTTGGTGCCGCCGAGGCCGACACCTAGCGCGCCGGCGAACGCGGCCTCGATCAAGCCGGCGTTGGGGCTTGGATGGGAAGCGCCGTCACGGCGCATGACCCGCAGCGCCCCGCGCGCGTCGGCGCCCGCCAGCGGCGCGATCAGTACGGTCAGCAGCGCGGTCAGCCGCGCCGCGGGCCAATTCAGCACGTCGTCCAGCCGGGCGGCCGCCCAGCCGAACTGTTCGTAGCGCGGACTGCGGTGCCCGATCATCGCGTCGAGCGTGTTGGCGGCACGGTACACAGCCACGCCGGGCGCGCCGGCGAGCGCGCCCCACAGCAGCGCTCCTACCAGCGCGTCGCCAGTGTTCTCCGCGACCGACTCGATCGTCGCTCGGCACAGCTCGTGTGCGTCCAGCTCCCGCGGGTCGCGTCCGACGAGCATCGGAGCGTGCGCGCGCGCTGCCGGCAGCTCGCTCGTCTGCAGCAGCTCCGCCATCGTCACGGCGGCACGCTCGAGCGAGCGTCCCCCGAGCGCGACCCACACCACCAATGCTGAGGAAGCAGCGCTCCCGCTGGCGCGGCGGCCGAGCCATGCGGCCACGCCGAGCAGCAGCGCGACGTGGATGATTCCGGCGCGGCGCTCAGGACGCCAGGTGCGGCGCTCGAGCGCCGTGGCGAGCGCACCGAAGCCGGCGACGGGATGTCCGTGGGCGGGGTCACCGAGCGCGCGGTCAAGCGCGAAGCCGATCGCGAGTGCGATCGCGTCCCGCTCGCCGGCCCTCATCGGGCCCCTCCGGCGGGCGGCGCGGGTGGATCGGAAATGCGCAAGGGATCGGGGGCGGCGAGTGCGAGCAGCGCGCCGGCGACGACGAGACTCGCCTGCGCGGCCTCGGCGACCCAGATCGCGTTCACACGGCCGTGGATATCGCGGAAGCGGCGCACGAGCGAGTCGGCCGGCACGATCCCCATCCCGACCTCGTTGCTGACCGCGATCACCGGCGCCGCTCTCCCGGCCGCTCGTCTCGCTGCTCGAGCGGCGTGCTCAGCGATGTCCTCTTCGCCAGTGCCCGCCCCGAGCTGGTTGCTGACCCACAGCGTCAGGCAATCGACGATCACGAGCGCGTCCTCGTCCGCGCGGGCGAGCGCCGCCTCGAGCTCGAGCGGCTCCTCCACCGTCTGCCACGCGGCCGGCCGTTGCGCGCGGTGTTGGGCGATCCGCGCGGCCATCTCCTGATCCCCGGCGGTGGCGGTGGCGATGAAGCAGACCGGCCCGCGGTGGGCGGCGCCGCAACGGACGGCGAGCGTCGACTTGCCGCTGCGCGCGCCGCCGAGCAGAACCGAGAGCGCCATCAGAAGTCGAGCCCCCGTTTGGCGCGCACCCCGCGGTCGTAGGCGTGGCGCACCTTCACCATCTCGGTGACGGTGTCGGCGGCATCGATCAACTCGGCGGGAGCATCGCGCCCTGTGAGGATCACGTTCACGTGCTCGGGTCGCTCGCGGATCGCCTGCACGACGGCCGCGGTCTCGATCCACCCCCAGTTCAGCGGGTAGGTGATCTCGTCGAGCACCACCAGCTGGTGCTCACCGGCCGCAAGCGTGGCGGCCGCGAGATCCCAAGCCGCGCACGCACGCGCGCGGCTGCGCTCGAGATCGTCACTCAGCCAGGTGAACCCATCTCCGGTCTTGGCCCAGTCCACCCCGAGCTGGAGTGCGACCTTCTCCTCGCCGACCTTCCACTTGCCCGACTTGATGAACTGGATCACGCTCACCCGCCACCCGCGCGCGACACCGCGCATGACCACCCCGAACGCGGCGGTCGACTTACCCTTCCCGTCGCCGGTGTTGATCAGCACGAGCGAGCGCTGGCGCGCGTAGGAAGGACGCTCGCGCGGCGCTCGGGCGGGGTCATCGGGGCGGCAGCTCATCCGACGCCCGCCAACGCGTTGATCTGATCGAGGTCGAGGTCCGCCAGTACCGCGTCGGTCAGCTCGTCGATCGCCTGCTCGACGCTCTGGCGGGGCGTCTGGCCGAGCAGTGCGCGCACGATCGCAGGGTCCTCCAGCAGCCCGTGCGGGTAGACGGCGAGCACCGGCCCATCCACGAAGCCCAGGCGGTCGGGCAACACTTCGATTAGCGAACCGGCCGTCCCGCCGGCGCTCGCGCCCCCGTTGCCGTCGATGGCCCGGCTCGACCCGTGGCGGATCTCATAGCCGCGCGCGGGTAGACCCGAAAGTGCCTGCCAAGGAGCCGGCAGCGTGGCAAAGCGCGCCTCGATGCGGCCGACCCGCTTGCTCGCCGCGAACGTCGTCTCCAGCGCCAGCAGGTCGAGGCCCGCGGCGTGGCGCTCTCCCGCCCCGCAGTCGCGTAGGTGGCGCCCGGCGATCTGCATGCCGCCGCAGATCGCGAGCACGCGCCCACCGGCGGACACGCGCCGCGCGAGCGCGCCGGCAAGACCGCGCTCACGCACCCATTGCAGGTCGGCGCTGACGTGCTTGGACCCGGGCAGCACAACCAGGTCGGCGGACTCGATCGCCGCGGGCGTGGTGGTCCACTCGAGCGTGGCGACCTGCTCGATCAGGCTGAGCTCGTCGAGGTTCGACGCCGTTGGGTAGCGCAGAACCGCCACGCGCGCCGCTGCGATTCCCGCACGCGGGACGCGCGCAGCGCCGTCCTCCTCGGGCAGGCCGTGGCTGATCTGCCGCACGACGCCGAGGGTGGGAACGCCGGTCAGCTCCTGGAGGAGCTGCGGGCCTGGGGCCAGCAGCTCGCGCTCGCCGCGGAAGCGATTGAGAATCCAGCCTGCGATTCGTCTGCGATCGCACTTCGCCGACAGCTGCCACGTCCCGTACAGGTGCGCGAACGCGCCGCCCCTGTCGATGTCGGCGACGAGCAGCACCCGCGGGTCGGCGTGGCGGGCAACCGCGAGGTTCGCCAGGTCGCAGTCGGCGAGGTTGATCTCGGCTGGACTGCCGGCGCCCTCGATCACGAGCAGCTCATACTCCTCCGCGAGAGAGTCGAGGGCGTCCAGAACGGAGGGGCGAAGCCGGGAGCTGCGCTCACGCCAGGGGGTGCGACTCAGCGCCTCGTGGGCAGAGCCGAGCACTACGACCTGGCTTTCGCGATCCCCTTCGGGCTTGACCAACACAGGGTTCATGCGGACGTCCGGCGCCGCACCGGCGGCGAGCGCCTGGAAGTACTGTGCCGCCCCCATCTCGCCACCCTCGCCGACGCGCGCGTGGTTTGACATGTTCTGGCCCTTGAACGGTGCGACGCGCACACCGAGACGCGAGAAGTGCCGGCACAGCACGGTCGCGATCAGGCTCTTGCCCGCCGAGCTCGTGCAGCCCTGAACCATCAGCGCCCTCATCGCAGCACCGTCGGTAGCTCTCCGAGCACCGCAGGAGGCGAGGCCGAATACGCGGACGAGTCCACCGGGGGACGCGGGGTCACGATCAGGCCGTGTCCCGCGGGCGCGCCGACCCGCAGTCGCGCGCGGTAGTGGCTGTTGAGCAACGACTCGCGCAGCACCGTCCCGGGAGGCCCCGACGCTGCTGTCCGGCCATGGTCGAGCAACAGCAGCTCCTCGGCGTACTGGCCCGCCAGCGTCAGATCGTGCAGTGCTCCCACAACGGTCAGCGAGCGGTCGCGTCGGAGCTCCCCGACGAGGTCAAGGACGTCCTGCTGGCGGCCGACGTCGAGGGCGCTCGTCGGCTCGTCAAGCAGCAGGACGCGCGCCTGCTGCGTGAGCGCCCGCGCGAGCACCACGCGCTGTCGCTCACCGCCGCTCAGCGTTCCGAGTCGTCTGGCTGCCATATCTGAGAGCTCGAGCCTGGCGAGCGCGGACCGCACGGCGTGCTCGTCCTCGGAGCCGCTGCGGCCGAGATAGCCCAGGTGCGGTGTGCGACCCAGGCAGGCGTACTCCCACACGCTCATCTCGGCCGGTAGCTGCGGGCTCTGCGGCACATAGGCGACGCAACGGGCGAGCTCGCGCCCGCCGATGCCCGTGAGGGGCTGCCCCTCGATCGTCAGCGACCCCTGGTAGGGAACGAGACCGGCCAGTGCGCGCAACGCGGTGCTCTTGCCGGCGCCGTTCGGGCCGATCAGCATCAGCCAGCCGCCGCGACGCACACCGAAGGACACGCGATCGACGGCGCGGTGCTCGCCGAGCGTGACGGTGAGCGCCGTAGCCTCGATCACAGCGCCTCCGAGCGCGTGGCGCGTAGCACGAGCGCGAAGCAGGGCGCCCCGATGAAGGCCGTCATCACGCCGACCGGGACTTCCGCCGGCGACAGCGCGGTGCGGGAGACGATGTCGGCAAGCACCAGAAACGACGCACCGAAGGCCGCCGCGAGCGGGATGATCACACGGTAGCTCGCGCCGATCAGGAGCCGCACGGTGTGCGGAAGCACGACGCCCACGAAGCCGATCAGCCCGCTAACCGCCACCACGGCGGCGGTCCCCAGGGTGGCTGCCAGCACAACCATGAGCCGCACTCGCCCGACGTTCACGCCGAGCGCTTCAGCCTCTTCGTCGCCGAGGCGCAGGACGTCGAGCACGCGCCGGTGGGCCAGGAGGACGACCAAGCTGAATGCGACATAGGGGATGACCAGCAGCACGTCGCTCCAGCCAGAGGTGTTCAAGCTGCCGAGTAGCCAGGAGTAGACGGCCGTTGTGCTCTGCGTGTGCTGCTGCAGCAGAAACGTCTGCACGGCGGTCAGGAACAGGCTCACCGCGATCCCCGCGAGGATCAGCGTCGAGACGTCGCGGCCACTCATCGAGCGTCCCAGCGCATAGGCTGCGGCGACGGCCAGAAGCGCTCCTGCGAACGCCGCGGCGATCAGCAGGCTCCTCGCGCCGGGGGGCCCGTAGACGATCTCGGCGGTCGCGCCCAGGCCGGCTCCCGCGGCGACTCCGAGCAGGTACGGTTCGGCGAGCGGGTTGCGAAACACGGCCTGGTAGCCGGCGCCGGCGCTCGCGAGGGTGCCACCGACGATCGCGCCGAGGATCACCCGCGGGGCACGTATCTGCCACAGAACGGCAGCGTCGAGCGGATCGAGGCGATGCCCGACGTGCAAGCCCGGAAGGCGCGAGGCGACATCGGCGAGAATCGCGTGGACGCTCAACGAAGCCGGGCCGATCGCCAGGCCGGCCAGAAGCGAGGCGGTCAGCACCGCTGCCCCGAGCAGCCCCCACCGCGCCCGCAGCCCGACCCCCAGCTCCGAGCTGCGGCGCCGTCCTGTGATTCGCCCAGGGTGCGCCGCGGGCGTGGGTGCGGCGCTGACTGTCTTGGATGCCGGGGTCACAGGCCCGCCGAGTGCGCGGTCTCTATGGCGCGAGCGATTTCCGCAGCCAGGCTCGGCGTCCGCGGCCCCCAACGCGAGGCGACGTCTTCGTTCAGCGCGACAATCGCGTGCTTACGCACAGCGGTCATGTTCGACCACCCCGGTCTGCGAGCCACCGACGCGGCGCTCTGACCGCAACAGACCGTGTCGTTGAGCAGCACGATGTCCGGGTTGGCCGCCAGCACGTACTCCGCGGAGAGCTGCGGATAGCCGAGCCCCTGCGGGTCGGGCGCCTCATCGGCGATGTCGCGCAACCCGAATAGTCCGAACAGCTGGCCGGCCATCGTCCCAGATGCCGCCGCGTAGTATTCCTGGCTGATCTCGTCGTAAACGGCGAGGCCACGACCCCAGCCATTCGCCGACCGGACGCTCGCGGCGATCTGCCCTTTTAGACGTTTCACCAAGTTGCGCGCCTGTGTGTCGTGTCCGGTGGCGACGCCCAGCTCTTCTATCTCCGAGTAAGCCTTGCCCAGCGACCGAGCGGCGGGGTTGACGAGCACGGGAATGCCGAGCTTGCGCAGGGCGGGAGCGAGCGACGAGGGGCTCTCGTCGGAGATCACCACGAGGTTCGGGCGATAGCCCGCGATCGCTTCGACGTTGGGCTGAAAGCCCGACAGCTTCGTCCGCGGCGCATCCGAGGGGTAGTCGGACTCGTCATCCACTGCCACGACCTGCGAGCCCGCGCCGATCGCGTACAGGTCTTCCGTCGAGGTAGGCGACAGTGAGACGATGCGACGAGGAGCGGTGCTCGCCGCCGTCGACAATGCGCCCACCTTCGAGCTCGAGCCGCAACCGGCCGCCGCTACAGCGATCACCGCGAGGACCCCGGCAAGGCCCACAGAAGAACGTATGAACACAAAAAAACCTCCGCACTTAGGCGGAGGAAAAGTCAGCTCGCCAGACCCCGGTGGCCTCGACAAACCACCCTTCCTCCGAGGGTTGATCCGCAGACACGAGTCAGGCGACCTGGCTAGGCCCTGAAGGAGCCATCACAGTTGCGGGACAGCGCCGGAATCACACCGGCTTCGCTGAACACCGTGCCAGCCAGAGGAATATGTGCTCCGGCCGTCCACCAGCATACGGCATGGGAGAAATCAGGGCTCGAGGTCGAATGCCGCACGGATCGCGTCGCTCAGCGCCGGCTCTTGACGATCGAGCAGAACCCCGATTTGCGCCCCCAGAGTGGTGACGGGGACCGTCGTGACGTTGTCGCAGCTGATGACGGACGGTCCGCTGAGCCCGTTGGCGGCATCGACTGGTACCTCGGTTGAAAGCCCCCGGATCGTGGTCGTGATTGGCGCAACGGTCACGGTCGTCAGGTGCGGGCGCACGAGCTCGCGCGTGAGAACGACGACCGGCCGGGCCTTGTCGAGTGCGGCGACGTGGATCGGTCGCACTAGTCGAGCGGAGACGGCAGCCCGGCCGCATACTCGGCAAGCTCAGCCAACGCAGGATCCGGGCCGTGACTGGCGAGTATTTCGGCGTCCCTTGCGGCGATCATGCGCCGGCGCTCGTGCTCGAGCGCCTTGGCCACGACGGTAGCGCGGCTGCGCCCGCCCCCCGACTCGACGACGACATCGACGAACTCGACAAGCTCATCCGGGAGTCTAACTGCGATCTGCTTGCTCATCCCAAAATGGTACCAAAACGGGAGCAGCACAGCCGCTGCGCCTTCAGGCGCTCGCTGTTGGAGCCGCCGCCTCCGCCAGCGCCGCCAGGAACGGCGCCCGCGCGGCGGCGTCGCAATGCCCGCGTTCGAGTGCTCGCATCGCACCGTCCGGGTCAGCGCCGGCGGCGAAGTCAGAGCCCGGCCCGCATGCCGGCTCGAGCTCCGCGCGACCGTCCCACGGCGCCCCCGGGAGCGTAGCGTCGAGGCTCATGCGACGCTCATCCAGCGTGACCGCGAGGTAGCGGTGCACGTCGACGAGCCCGTCGGCTGGAATCGTCTCGGCGACCGCTGGGCCGTACAGCTCGAGCGCTCGGGTTCGATCGAGTCGGTAGACCCTGTGGACGAGCGCCGGCTCGGTCTCGGGGAAGCGCCGCGCGAGCACTCCTCCGAGGAACAGATGCTTGGTTGCGGAGGTGCCCCGTGCCTCGAGCAGCATGCACTCGACGGTCGGCTCGCTCGGGAGCCCGCGAGGCAGCGCACGGACGGCTTCGACGAGCTCGACGAGCGAGCAGTCCTGGCGAAACAGTGCGCCCAGCGCGGCGCGCTGAGCGCCGCCGAGGTGAGGCCACAACGCCTCGTAGCCGATGAACTCGAACAGCCTCGTGCCGCGCTGCAGTTGCTGTGGAGGCGCCTCCAGGCGATTGACGCCGACGCCAAACGGGCCGGCTTGCGAGAAGGAGAGCTCGCTGAAGCCACAGCGCTCGAACGTCTCGCGAATGCGCGGGACGAGGTCTGGTGAGCGGCGGTGGCGCGTCCAGATGACGGTGGCGGCCGCCGCGCACAGCTGCCCCAGCTGCTCGATCGTGTTGACGATGTCCGGCTCGGAGACGTTTCCGAAGACGCCACACACGAGGATCACGTCCGCCGGGACGGCGCCCACGTAGGCGTCGGTGAGTGACGCATCGGCGGCGACCGCCTCGACCGCGTCGAGCCCGGCGGCAGCAGCGGCGCGCCGGGCCAGATCCACGTTCTGCGCGTCGAGCTCCACGAGGCGCGCGCTCACGTCGCCCCGGCGCGGATGCTCGGCCAGGACGCCGATCAGGTCGTGGCCCTGCCCTGCGCACACGCTGATCGCCCTGATCGGGCCGGGCGCGGCGTGGTCGAGGACGTCACGCAGCTGCGCCTGAACAAGCGCGAGACGACGTCCGAGATCCGAGTCGGGGGTCTCGTAGCCGGCGTGCCACGCGCGCCAATCGACCGACGCTTGCGAGGCTGTAGCGGCGCCGTTCATGACTTGATCGACTCTACATCCCGCCCAGGCGCTCGACCGCCGGGGGCCGGGCGATCGAACCGTCCCGGCGACGCCACGTCGCCACGCGCGATCGCCTCGCGGCGCCAGCGCAGGTAACCGGGTCCGGTGTTGCGCAGTGACGGCGGCATCAGCGGCGTGGCGCCACGCAGCGTCGCGCCGAGCACCCGCAGCTCGAGCTCGTCGGCTCGCGTCCAGCCGACCCCCAGGCGCCGGCGCAATCTCGCCGGCAGCAGCCCGGCGGTGCTGACGCGAAGGAAGTGCGCGAGCGGCGCGCTGAGGATCGGCCACGCCGGACGCGCGAGCGTGGGAGTAGGCGGGGCAGCTGGCCTCGACAGCGCCGCCCATACCTCCTCAACAGCCGCCGTGCGCTCGAGCTGTGTCTCGATCATGTCCTCGACGTATGCGCGAAAGCCAGTCCAATCGGGCGGCAGGTCGCCGTCGCGTATGCCCAGCAGGCGCCCGAGCGAGCGCCACTCGCTCCACAGCTCGTGTCGCTGTCCGTCGGTGAACGGCCGGCCGAACCGCGCGTGGGCCGCGAAGATACCCTCCGCGAGCGTCGCGTGAACCCATGCGTAGGCGCCGGGCTCCAGCGCGTGGTAGCGCTGGCCGTCTGCTCGCGTGCCCTTGATCTGTGTGTGGAACGCGCGGATGCGGCGGCCCATCTCACCGGCGGCCTGCGGTCCGCCGTAGACGATCGTGCACGCGTAGTCGAGCGTCCGCAGCAGGCGTCCCCACGGATCGTGCTGGAACTGAGAGTGCTCGCTCACGCCAGCGCCGACGGTCGGATGGGAGACCTGCAGGAGCAGCGCATACCCCGCCGCGATCAGCACGCGCGCGTCGCCGGCGCGACGCCATGTGATCGTCCCCGGGTGTGGAGCCAGGGAGGGCCAGTCGGCGGCGGGCGGCAGGATCGAGGCGGGCATCGGTCCTACATACCGTAGGGGCTGCGTAGATACGTTGCTGGGTCGCCGATGACGCCATCTTCACTTCGAGCTCCAGTCACCCGCGCGGCGTGGCGGTGGTCGATATCGGCGGCGCTCGCGATTGCTCTTGCCGTGACGCTGCCGGCGTCGCCGGGGCGTGCCGCAGAAGCACCTGCGAGCACCCCCGCGGCGCCTGCCGGCGGTGACGCACCCGTGTACGGCGTGACCATCGATGAAATCGCTCACGTCGAAAGCTTCGTCAGCGCGCTCGCGGCGCTGCCCGATCGACCGACCACCCGGGTCTACTTCGACGTTCGCGAGCCCGCGTCCTACTACGCTCGGGCGCTGACACAGCTCGACCCGGTCACCGCCGTGATGGGCGAGCTGCTGGATTCCTCGGACGAGACCTCGATCTCGACCGAAGCCTTCCAGGCGCGCACCGAGTCATACCTGCAGACGCTCGGCTCCGACGTGAATATCTGGGAGGTCGGCAACGAGGTGAACGGCAATTGGACGGGCAGTTACCCGACGGTCGCCGCAAAGCTCACCGAGGCATTCGACGATGTCGCTGCAGTCGGTGCAAAGAGCGCGCTCACGCTCTACGCCAACAACTTCGGCCCCGACCACTGCGGTGACGGTGAATCGGAGCTGACCCCCGTGCAGTTCTCTCGACAGTACATTCCCGCCGCCGTCGCCGACGGTCTCAACTACGTCTTCCTCTCCTACTACCCGACCCAATGTCATCACAGGGAGCCGACATCCCAGGAAGTCGCCAGCTACATGCAGCAGTTGCACGCGCTCTTCCCAAACGCCGCGCTCGGCTTCGGCGAGGTTGGTCTCCCGCGTGCGGTGAAGCGCAAAGTCACCAAGGCGGCGCAGATCATGAGCTGGGCGTACTCGCTACGGCCCGGGCTTCCCTACTACGTGGGAGGCTATTTCTGGTGGTACGGAGCCGAGGACGCTTTGCGCGCAGGCGCGCCGCTCGCAGGTGCGCTGCGCGAAGCGTTCGTGGACGAGTCCCAGGCATTGGAGCCCGTCGCCCCGTGATGGGGCGCTCGGCACGCCCCAACTATTCGTGCATACGGCAATCCGGGGCTCAAGCCGGCGCCGCCGTGAGGTCGATGACGCAGCATGGCCCGCGAGGTCTCGCAGCAGGATCCGCACTCGCGTCGCAGTCCCGCGCGAACCCGTGGCGGCAAGGTCGGGTCGGCAGCTCGCCGCTCGAGCGATGGCTCGCCCGATCTCGCGCGGGCGTTTGAGCTCGCGGCGCTGGTCGTCTCGACGAACGACGCCGTCGTCGCCGGCACCCCGATGGGGCTGCTCACGAACTGGGGTGTGGGAGCCACGCGACTGTTCGGCTACGCGCCGCAGGAGATGGTCGGCCAGCACATATCCATGCTCGCTCCGGACGATCGTCGACTGGAGGCCGACAAGCTGCTCGAGCGGATGCGCGCGGGCGCGCGGGTCGATCGCATCGAGACCGAGCGGATCACGAAGGACGGCAGGGCGCTCAACGTCTTGATCTCGGCGGCCCCGATGTTGGGCGACGACGGCGAATGTGTCGGCTTCGTGGGCATCTACCGCGATCTCAGCGCGCAACGCGGCACCGAAGAGGCCCTGCGCGCGAGCGAGCGCCGCTACCACTCGGTGGTCGAAGCGCTCAACGAGGGAGTGGTGATGCAGGATCGCGGCGGACATATCCTCGCCTTCAACACGAGCGCCGAACGCATCCTCGGGCTCTCGGCGGACGAGCTCGTCGCCAACTCCACGCACCAGCCGCGCAAGTCGCTGATCCACGAGGACGGCACTCCGTTTCGAGTGGACGAGCACCCATCGATGGTGTGCCTGCGGACGGGCAGGCCGCAGCGGGGCGTCGTCATGGGCGTCGACGGTCCCGGTCCGGCTACCCGCTGGATCTCGGTCAACTGCTACCCGCTCGCGTGCCCCGACGCGGGTGAGCCATACGCGACCGTCGCCTCGTTCACTGACATCACCGAGCAGCGCCGCACCCTGGCCGAACTACACGAAGCCAGGTTCGAGGACCTCAGGCGGCTGGCGTTAATGGCCGAGTACCGCGACGACGACACCAACAAACACACCGAGCGGGTTGCACGCACGGCGACGCTGCTGGCGACGGAGCTGGGACTGGACAGCGAGCTCGTCGCGACGATCGACCGCGCGGCGCCTCTGCACGACGTCGGCAAGGTTGGCATCTCCGACGAGATCCTGCTGAAGCCCGGCAAGCTCACAGCGGAGGAGTTCGACGTGATGAAGACCCACACGATCATCGGTGGGCGGATCCTCTGCGAAAGCCGTCTTCCCGGTGGTGCGCATGGCCATGGAGATCGCGTTCACTCACCACGAGCGCTGGGACGGGTCCGGTTACCCGAGCGGTCTGTCTCGGAGAGGGAATCCCGATCTCGGGACGGATCGTCGCCGTGGCCGACGCGTTCGACGCCATGACGCACGCACGGCCGTACAAGGGCGCGCTATCCGTCGAGCACGCGTCGCCGAGATCAAACGCTGCAGCGCCAGCCAGTTCGACCCGCAGGTGTGGAGGCGTTCATGCGGCTCGACCACCACAGCCTCGTCGACGCCAGCCTCGCTGACCGCGCCGACGTCCTGCCGATCAGCCGCGCGCAAGCGTCCTAGCCGGCGCCGGCCGTGCGCGCGGGGCGTCAGCCGGCGCCGGCCGTGGCGGCCTCGCCGGCGCGCTCCACGGTCTCCGGCGAGCTCAGACGAGCGGCCAGCGGCAGCCCGAGGAGCGACACCGCCGCCATCGCCAGGAACGCGGCGAGCGGGTGGTGAACGAGCACCTGTACGAGCAACGCGACCATGAGACCGCCCAGGTTTCCCGCCATCCACACGATCGCGCCGGCGGTGCCGGCTGCCGCGCCCGCGAGCAGCTCCGCGGCGGTGAGGATCACCGGCAGCGCGGGCAGTAGCACGAAGCCCATCGCCACTAGCGCGAGCGCGCGTACGCCAAGCCACGGCGACGCGCCGAGAACCACACAGCCCGCACATGCAACGAGCACGGTCGTGCGCATGAAGCGGCGCTCGGCGTGGCGTCTTGCTACAAGCGGTGGCAGGATCGCGCAGCCGACGATCCCGGCGATCACCATTCCCACCAGGAGAGCGCCGGCCGCCGTTTCCGAGACCCCCGCAGGGTGCAGCAGCGTCTGCAGCCACGTCGCCAGTGCGACGAAGATGCCGAAGCCGAGGAACACGAGGCCGCACAGCGTGCGCATCGGCTCCAGGCGCCACAGCGCTCGCGCGGCGCTTCCCTCGATCGCCGCGTGCTCATCGCTGGCGTGCCCGGGGCGGCGCAGCACGATCGCCAACGCCAACGCCGGGATGACGGCGAGCACTGCCTCCACTACAAGCAGACGCTCGAGCTGGCCGTGGCCGCCGAGCGTTGGCCCCAGCAGTAGCGCCAGCACCATCCCAACGAAGCTGCCCGCCGAGGCGATCGCGATACCGCTGGCGCGCTGATCGGCTGGCAGGTACTCGCCGGCGAGCTTGCTGACGGCGCTGAGAACGAGCGGCTGCGCGACGGCGACGAGCACCTGGCCGGCCATCGCCCACGCGAAGGTCTCGCCGCCCAGGCGCACCAGCCCGCCGAGCGCCACCAGGCCGCCGCCGGCCGCCAGCGTGGGACGAAACCAGCGGTCGAGCAGGATCCCTGCGGGGATCGCCAGAGCCACGTACAGCAGCGGGAAGATCTCCGCGAGCCAGCCCACCGCGCTGACCGAGACGCCGTATCTCCGCGCCGTCTCAGTCGTGATCGCCGCATAGGTGAGCCACAGGATCTGCGTCGCCGCACACACGAGTCCGTACGCGGCGATCACGCGCCAGCCGCTCTTGTTCATGTGTGTTCCAACGTTTGCGTCATCCGTCGGCTCGCGCAGCGGTCTATCGCGCCGCGAAGCGTATAGCAGCGTGAAATCTCCTATATAAGTTGCATTGTTTATAACGCTACTTCACACTGTTCTCTAATTATTAAAAACAACACACATTAAGTATCTCAAATATCGCCTACAAGGGACGTCAGGTGAATCGACGACCGGTGCTCGGCTTGTCGCTAGTCCGTGCCAACGCTCGCAGCGGCCGCCGGCGCGGGCGACTCCGCGCGTGCGGCCTCGCGGCGCGCGATCTCCTCGCGCACGAGCGGAGCGACCTTGGTGCCAAACAGCTCCATCGAGCGCAGCACGTCACGGTGGGCGACGGCGCCGACGCTCATCTGGGCGATGTAGCGGTGGTGCTTGAACAGATCGTGCTCGTAAAGGAGCTTCTCGGCGACCTGCTCGGGCGAGCCGACCGCCAACGCTCCGCTGGGTGAGCGCAGCGCTTCGTACTCCGGACGCCCTGATGGCGGCCACCCGCGCTCGCGTCCGATCCGGTTCATCATCGCCAGATACGGAGCGGCGAACGCCGAATGGGCCTCCGCGCTGCTCGCGCCGACGAACGCGTGAGTATTGATCGCGACGCGTGTCGCGGATGGATCGTGACCGGCTTTCGCGGCGGCCTCTCTGTAGAGCTCGACGAGCGGGGCGAAGCGCACGGGTTGACCGCCGATGATCGCGAGCGTGAGTGGCAGGCCGAGCGTGCCCGCTCTCACGACCGACTGCGGAGAGCCGCCGACAGCTACCCATACCGGCAGGCGCTCCTGCACCGGGCGCGGCCACACGCCTGCATCGACGAGGTCCGGGCGATGGCGCCCGGACCAGGTCACGTTGGTCTGTTCGCGGAGCGCCAGCAACAGTTCGAGCTTCTCGGCGTAAAGCTCGTCATAGTCGTCGAGGTCGTAGCCGAACAGCGGGAAGGACTCGATGAACGACCCGCGGCCGGCCATGATCTCGGCACGGCCGTTCGACAAGAGGTCAACCTCCGCGAACTCCTGGAAGACGCGCACCGGGTCATCGGAGCTCAGCACCGTGACTGCGCTCGACAGGCGAATGTGCTCGGTCACGACCGCCGCCGCCCCCAGCACCACCGCCGGCGAGGACACCAGGAAATCAGGGCGGTGGTGCTCGCCGACGCCGAACACGTCGAGCCCGAGCTGATCGGCCAGCTCGATCTCCTCCATCAGCTCCCGCATGCGCCGGCGCGGCGTGACCCCGCTTGCCAGATCCGCGAACGTTGCGACGCCGAGTTCCATCAGCCGAGCATACCAACAAGTAGTTGTCTATGCAACTATCTTCTCGGGGTCGGCTGCGCCCTCATCCGCACTGGGTGCGCGGCCGCGGAGCTGCCACAACGCTCGCTGCTCGGCAACGCTCAAAAGGCGCCAGCGCTCGCCGCCCGGCGCCCACACGTAAATGCGCGCGTCGACCACGCTTTTCATCCCGGCGAGCAGGTCGAGTGTCTCGCGCGTGTCGGCACCCTCCGCGAGCACTCGGGCGCTCATCACGTCGACCACCTTGAACGCGCGCGGGGCCGGTGGCTCTGGCTCCGCGACAGGCCTTGCCGGACGGTCGAACGTCACCGTTGAGAGCTCGCGCTCGGGACGCGGGCGCTCCTCTTTGAGCGGCGCGATGTGCGCTCCGGTGCCCTTCGTCTCGGTGTCCAGGATCCATGTCTTTGCCACATCAATCAATCTAGCCCGCCTGTCGATCGGCTCAAGCGTCGTCAGACGCTGCGCAGCGCCGCGGCCGGCGCGAGCCGCGCAGCGCGCACCGCGGGATACAGGCCGGCGAGCGCGCCGAGCACAAGTGCGATCGCGACCGCTCCGGCGACCGCGAGCACGGGCACGACCACGATCCAGCCCTGGGTCGAGGCGTAGCCGGCGGTCGCGCCGGCGCCGAGCGCGATCCCGGCGCAGCCGCCGATCAGCGACAGCAGCACCGACTCGCCGAGGAACTGCACGCCGATGTGCACCGCGCGCGCGCCGAGCGCGCGGCGCAGGCCGATCTCGGGGCGGCGCTCGAGCACCGAGATGACCATCACGTTGGCGATCCCCACGCCACCCACCAGCAGCGCGACGGCGCCGAGCGCCGAGGAACACCGCGGTCAGCGTGCTCTGGGCGTCGGCGCGCGCCTGCAGCGCGTCCGAGGGCCGGCTGACCTGGGTCTGTTCGGGGTTCTGCGGGTCGGCGGTGGCGCCGAGCAGCGAGTCCGCTTCGGGCACCCGTTCGGGGTCGGCGCGCACGTACAGCATGCTGGCGTGGCGGGTGGTGCCGAACAGCCGCTGGGCGACCGGGTAGCCGATCAGCGCCGCCCGTTCGATTTCCGGCGCGAGCGGCAGCGGGCCGAGCACGCCGGCGACCGTGAACCAGGTGTCGCCGAGGTAGACCTGCACCGGCCGTCCGTCGACGGTCAGCCGGTCGACGCCCAGGCGCTGGGCGGCGACGAGCCCGAGCACGACCAGCGGGATAGCGTTCGTTGCCGGCGTCCAGGAAGCGCCCGCGACCATCCTGCCCGCCGAGCGTCCCGAGCAGCTGCGGTTCGGCGGCATCGACGCTGATGCCGCCGGTTTCGGCCGCTTCGATGTAGGGGTTGCGCCGCACGCTCGCGCCCGACACGCTCGTCACGGCCGCCGCGGAGCGCACGCTGGGCAGGTTGCGCACCGCCCTGACGGCGCTTCCGGCAGCTTGGCGCGTTCGCCGAGGAAGGTCTGGCCGGGCGCCACCGTCAGCAGGTTGGTGCCGAGCTCGTTGAGCTCGGCCACCAGGCCCGCCTTGCTCGAGTCGGAGATCCCCAGCACGGCGACCATCGCGGCGATGCCGATCGCCACGCCGAGCGCCGACAGCGCGGCGCGCAGGCGGCGCGTGCGCAGCCCGACGCTCGCGACCCGCAGCACGTCCGCCGGCAGCAGGCGGCTGCGGCGCGATCGTCGAGGCCGCCGCTGCGCCGGGCGCCGGCGTCGCCGGAGCCGCGGCGCGAGCGGCAGCCCGGGCGGCGCTCGGCCGGCGCGCTCGGCTCGAGCCGGCGGCCCTCACGGCGACGGCGCCTCGTCGTGGATCAGCCGCCCGTCGCGCAGCTCCACGCGCCGGGGCAGCGTGGCGGCGATCTCGCGGTCGTGGGTGATCACGAGACGGTCGTCCCCTGCTCGTTGAGCGTCGCGCAGCAGCTCGATGATCTCGGCGCCGGTGGCGCGTGTCGAGGTTGCCGGTCGGCTCGTCCGCGAGCACGATCGCCGGCGCAGCTGACGAGCGCCCGGGCGATCGCTACGCGCTGGCGCTCGCCGCCGGAGAGCAGCGCCGAGGTCTGCCGCGCACGGTGGCCGAGCCCGACGCGCTCGAGCGCCGCCGGCCGCCGCGCGCCGGCGCTCGCGCGCGGGGGTGCCCGTGTAGAGCAGCCCGTTGGCGACGTTCTCGAGCGCGCTGTGCGCCTCGAGCAGGTGGAACTGCTGGAAGACGAAGCCGATCCGCCGCGCGCGCAGCGCGGCGAGCTCGCGGTCGGAGGCCTCGGCGACGTCCACGCCGGCGATCCGCACGAGCCCGCTGCTGGCCCGTTCGAGCGTGCCCATGATGTGCAGCAGCGTCGACTTGCCCGAGCCCGACGGGCCGACGATCGCGCACAGCTCGCCCTCCTGCACACGCAGGTCGACGCCGCGCAGCGCCTGCACGCCGCCGGGGTAGCGCTTGACGACGTCGGCAGCTCGCAGGACCGTCGGCGCTCATTCGGACTCGATCACGGTCATGCCCTTCGTGCACGCCCGCGCCTTCCACCTGCACGTAGCCGTCGGCGAACATGCCGGGCGTCACCGCCAGCTGGACGCGGCGGCCGCCTTCGCAGCGACCTCGATCGCATAGCCGCCGCCGGCGGTCGCGATCAGCGCGGTCGCCGGCACCGCGAGCACGTCGCGGCGGACGCTCTTGACCAGTTCCACGCTGACGGGCGCCTGGTCCAGGTGCGGCACGGGGTGCTCGAGCGCGAGCGTCACCGGGATCGTGCGATTCGCTTCCCGCTTTCCCCGCCTGGCCGCCTTTTCCTTCGTTTCGCCTTGCCGCTTGGCTTCGCTCGCCACCGTGCCGACTTCGACGATGCGCCCTGCACCACGTCACCGCCGGGCAGCGTCACCGGGGCCCGTCTCGCCGACGCGGGCGAGCTGCTGCTGTTCGGCCTTGAGCTTCAGCTGCACGATCTGCTGGGTCGAGGTGGTGGTGAGCACGACCTTGCCGGCGCCGGCGCCCGATCTCCGCCGGCGATTCTTTGCCGGGTCGTCTTCGGCCGGTTCTTCTTTGGCGGCTTCGTTCGCCGGCTCTGTCTTTGGCGGCGCTTCTTTCGCCGGCGGTTCTTTGCGGGCTGCTTTGTCTTTGGCGGGCGAGCCTTTGCCTGGCCGGGCGATTTGCTCGGCGGGTTTTTCGCCGGCGTTTGCTCGCGCCGGGCTCGTTGCTGGCGTCGTGGCGGACGGGCGTTGTCGGGGTCGTTTCGGTGCCCGTCGGCGCCGGGCGGGTCCTGGCCGAGCGCGACGTGCACGGCGGTGACGCGCCGTGCGCCGGGGGCGAAGATGACCCGGCCGAGTTCGACCTCGCCCGTTTCGGGCAGGCCCTCGGCCTTCTGCCAGCGCCGCACGGCGGCGGCGGTGGCTTCGCCGAAGCGCTTCATCGTCGGTGATCGCGCCGTAGGGGTCGAAGCCGAGGTCGATCAGGTTCTCGTTCAGCTCGGCCACGTCGGGGCCGTCGCTGACGCCCTGCTTCAGCGTGCGATAGGCGGGCACGGAGCCGTACATCAGCACCACCGGCAGGTTGTTGACGCGGAACAGCGTGCCGCCGCGGGCGATCACCGCGCCCACGGCCGGCAGCCAGGTGAACGTCCCCGACAGCCGGTCGTACAGTTCCAGCGTCGCGCCGTAGCCGAGCGTGCCGTCGACCGTCGAGCTTTCGGTCAGCGTGCGGCGCGTGACGGTGGCGTCGTCTCGCCCGGCGGCACGCCGGTGGCCGCGCTGGGCATGCGCCGCGCGAGCCGGAGCCGAGCAGCACGATCGCCAGCGACGGCGCCGCGACGACCAGCGAGCAGCGCCGCCGGCGCGGCCAGCGCCGGCGCCGCGCCGCGGCGAGCGCTCGCTCGCGGGCAGGCCGTCGCCGATCGCCCGCGTCGACCGTCGAGCGAGCGTGGCAGGCGCCTGGCGGCGTCGTCGGCCGCAGGCGCCGCGCCGGACGGCCCTTCGACTCGCCGCGGCGATCCACGGCTCAGCCGCCGGTCGCGAAGCTGCCGCCTTGCCGGAGCTGCCCGGGCCCGGCTGCCGGTGCGCGCGCCGGGCGGGCCGCTTACCCTTGGCGGGCAGCAGCCTCTGGCAGGCGCTCTGCGCTGCTGGAAGGCGGGGCTTTCGGGGTTCGGCGCGCCGCCGGCGCCGGCGTGGCGTGGATCCGGATCTCGACGCCGCCGCCGGCGGTCGAGGCTTCGACTTTGATCCCGTGTTCGCGCATGCACTTGGCGAACTTCTGCGACGGCTTCTTCGCGTTCGACCTTCTGCTGCGGCGAGAGGTTCAGCTTCTGCGGTTCGGGCTGGTAGCGCTCGCAGGCCTTCTGCGCCGCTTCCATCTGTTGCGGGTCCGCCCGGTGCCGGGCGCTGACCTTCAGGCCGTGACCGCCGCCGGGGGCGAGTCGCGGTTTCGGCGTTGACGCCGTGTTCGCGCAGGCACCTGGCGAAGTCCGCGAACTTCGTTTCGGCCTGCTGTTCCTTGGCGTGCAGCGGACGTCGTTGGACGGCGAGGAGCCGCCGCAGGCGGCCAGCGAGCAGCGGCGCGCACGGCGAGCGACGCGCCAGCGATGGCGCAGCGGGGCAGGCGGCTGGGACGGCGGGACATGGGCGCTCCTTTGCGGGTCGGCGATCGGTGGCGCCGCCGGCTCGTGTCGGTCGGCGAGCGGCGGTCGCACATCAAGCCGCCCGCAACCTGAGAATCGCCTTAGAGGAGCGAGGAACTTGCTGAACGGCGCGTCGGAGCGTCGGCGGACGCGTCGCGCTCTGGCCGCGGCGAGCTCGGCGTCGCGTCATCGTCAGCGGCGGCAGCTCGAGCGTCAGCGCGCGCGCCGCCGCCGGGGTCGTTGGCTGCGTGCACCGCGCCGCCGTGGGTCTCGGCCATCTGGCGCACGATCGCCAGGCCGAGGCCCGAGCCGGGACGCGCGCGCGCGGCGGGCGCGCGGTAGAAGCGGTCGAACACGCGCGGCAGATCCTCGGCGGCGATCCCGGGACCATGGTCGCGCACCTCGAGCGCGCCGTCGCGCACCCGCACCTCGACCGGGCCGGCGGCGCGGCGGGTTCCATTTGCACGCGTTGTCGAGCAGGTTGGCGATCGCGCGGTCCAGGCGCGCGGGCGCGGCGCGCACGAGGCAGGGCTCGGCGTCCAGCACGAAGCGGCAGCTGCGGCGCGTGCAGCCGCGCGCGCTCGAGGGCGCCGGCGGCGG
Source organism: uncultured Solirubrobacteraceae bacterium (assembly GCA_963737025.1). Classification (GTDB taxonomy): domain Bacteria; phylum Actinomycetota; class Thermoleophilia; order Solirubrobacterales; family Solirubrobacteraceae; genus Palsa-744. The sequence continues at coordinate 119,370 of CAVTRA010000001.1, read as the reverse complement.
CGAGGTCGAGGCGCACGTCCTCGAGCTCGACCTCCTCGACATCGGTCTTGGAGAGGTCGACCAGGTCGCCCACGAGCACGGTGAGCTCGCGCAGCTGGCTGCGCGGCGGCCAGGATCGCGCGCGCGCTCGCGCGCCGGCAGACGCTCGCCCGAGCGCGAGCGCGTCGAGGTTGGCCTGCACGCTCGTCAGCGGCGTGCGCAGCTCGTGCGAGGCGTCGGAGACGAGCTGGCGCTGGGCCAGGCGCGAGCGCTCGAGCGCAGCGAGCATCGTGTTGAAGCTCGCCGCCAGGCGGCCGAGCTCGTCGTCCTCGTCGGCGTCGATGCGGTGGCCGAGGTCCTGCGTGCGCGCGACGCGCTCGGCGGCGCCGGTCAGGCGGCGCACGGGCACGAGCGCCGCCCGCGAGACGAGCAGCCCGAGCGCGGCCGCGAGCGCGATGCCGCCGAGGCTCACGAGCGCGAGCACGAGCTGCAGGTGCGTGAGCGTGTTGTCACGTCGGTCAGCGGCAGGGCCACCTGCCACACCCCGTCCTCCGGCGGAGCGCGCTCGGTCAGTATCCGCACGTGCGTGCCGGCGACGGTGGCGTCGCTGAAGAAGGCGTCGCGCCGGCCGGCGGCGACCGCACGCGTGGCGGCGGTGACCGGGAGCAGCGATCCCGTGCCTTCGGAGCGCAGCGACCTTGCCGTTGGATTGGAGGAGCTGCACGTACCCGCTGGCGCCGCCCAGCCTCGGCGCGGGCAGCACCAGCCTCGCGACTCGCCTGGCGGTCCGCTGAACGACGATCGCTGCACGTGCGCGCCGCCGGCGCGGCCGTGACCCTGCGTTCGATCGACGACTTCTTCGCCCGCGGCCGAGCCCTTGCCGCCGGCGACCGGCGCCGGCTGCCGCGCGCGAGGAGCCACGACGCCCGCCGCTGACGCCGCTCGACTGGCGCCGAGCGCCGATCTGCGCGGACGCGCAGTGGCGGCAGCTTCCCTTCCCGCTTGAGCTTCGCCAGCTCGGCGCGCAGCCAAGGCGCGTCTGGATCTGGACCGCCTGCGGCAGCCCGGGCGTGAGCTTCTGGCGCAGGCTGGCGTCGATCTGGCCGCGCAGCTCGTTGCGCGTGACGCACGTACACCACCACCGACGCGAGCACCACCGCCGCGGCGACCGCCCCGGCGGCGAGCAGCACCATGCGCCGGCGGAAGCTCATCGCGCGAGCCCTCAGCACGTATCCGACGCCGCGCACGGTGTGCACCAGGCGCGGCTCTCCGCCGGCCTCGGTCTTGCGGCGCAGGTAGCCGATGTAGACCTCCAGCGAGTTCGAGGCGGGCCCGAAGTCATAGCCCCACACGCGGTCGAAGATCGTCGCGCGCGTGAGCACCTGGCGGGGATGGCGCATCAGCAGTTCGAGCAGCAGGAACTCGGTGCGCGTCAGCTCGAGCAGGCGCCCGCCGCGGCGCGCCTCGTGTGCGAGCGGATCGAGCTCGAGATCCTCGAAGCGCAGCAGCTGCTCGTCGCCCTCCCAGCCGGTGCGCCGCAGCAGCGCGCGCAGGCGCGCGATCAGCTCCTCGCGCGCGAACGGCTTGGCCAGGTAGTCGTCGGCGCCGGCCTCCAGTCCGGCCACCCGCTCGCTCACCTCGGTGCGCGCGGTGAGCATCAGCACGGGCGTGCGATCGCCGCTCGGCGCGGATCCGCCGGCACACCTCGAGCCCGTCGAGCCCGGGCATCAGCACGTCGAGGATCACCGCGTCGGGAGAGTCGAGCGCGAGCGTGCGAATCGCCTCGCGCCCGTCGCCCGCCGTGCTCACCTCGAAGCCGTTGAGCTCGAGCACGAGCGCGAGCGCTTCGCGCACGGAGGGGTCGTCGTCGACGACCAGCAGGCGCATGGCGCGATGCTGACGGGCGAATGTGAAAGAAAGCTGAAAGGTGGACGGGCGACCGCTACGCTTGCCGCATGCCCGCCGGCTGGCCGGCTGCCCCCTACGAGGCGTGGAGCGCGACCTGCGACACGCTGCACGCGCACACCCAGGTGCTCGGCAAGCTCGCGGTGGCGCTCGCGCCGCCCGAGCCGCAGCTCCAGCACGCCGCGCTGCGGCTGACCGCGCGCGGCTGGGAGACGCTGCCGCTGCCGGCGCCCGACGGCTCGGGCGCGCTCGTCGTCGCGCTCGACCTGCGCGCCCACGAGGCGGTCGTCGAGCACAGCGACGGGCGCGTCGCGCGCGTCGCGCTCACGCCCGACCGGCCGGTCGGCGAGGTCACGCGCGAGCTGCTCGGCGGCGGTGCGCGACGCTCGCCGGCGCCGGTCGAGATCGACCCGACGCCGCAGGAGGTGCCGTGGAGCGTGCCGCTCGACGAGGACGAGGAGCACGCGCGCTACGACACCGGCGCAGGTCGAGCGCGTACTTCGCCGCCGCGACCCGCGCCGCGCTCGTGCTGGCCGCGTTCCGCGCGCCCTACCGCGGCCGCTCGACGCCGGTCAACGCGTGGTGGGGCTCGTTCGACCTCGCCGTCAACCTCTTCTCCGGCCGCCCGGCCGAGCCGCCGTCGGACGACTTCATCATGCGCAACGCGATGGACGCGCAGGAGGTCGCCGTCGGCTGGTGGCCCGGCGACGCGCGCTACGGCAAGGCCGCCTTCTACGCCTACGCCCACCCGGCGCCCGACGGCTTCGCCGACGCGACGCTCGCCCGCCGGCGGCACGCTGGGAGCCGACGCTCGGCGAGTACGTCCTCGACTGGGACGACGTCCGCGCGAGCCCGGACCCGCACGCGCGCGGCGCTCGAGTTCGCGCGCTCGGCGTTCCGCCACGCCTGCGCGGTCTGCGACTGGGACCCGGCGCTGGCCGCGCAGCGCCGAGGGCCCGCCGCCGCCGGTCGTTTAGCGCCGGGCTCGCTACCACCGCTTGCGCCCTAGCGGTCGACGATCGACCGGAACAGGAAGAACATGACGATCAGGACGACGATCAGGAGGAACGGGCCAGTCGTCCCCGGTGTGAGATCGGCGATCCAGCGTTTCGGGTCTGCCTCTGCGCCGAGTGCCAGCGCCGGTAGAGCGAGTATCGACGTCAAGACCGCGACCGTTACGCCGGCCCCGAGTCGTAGAGCCCTACCGATTCTGCGCACCTCAGCACCCCCATGCGCTCGCCCAGTTCTGATGGGCTGACTGTGACAGCGTCGGCGCCGTTTGTGTGTGCCATGCATCACGCTATGGAGAAAGCGAAGCGGAAGCGCGCGAACAGCATGAAAGAGAAGTCGCGAAGCGCTATCGGCGAGAAGGCCGAGTAGAAGCGGAACAAGACGACGAAGAAGTCCGCCTGGATGAGAAGTGATGTTGCGGCTTGCCGCCGCAGAGCAGAGTCGCCGGGCCTGTATGTCTGCCCGGCGACTCGAACGCCCCGACCTCGCCTAGCGGCTATGGTGCTCGTAAAAGCTCGCGATATCGTCGGTGTAATTCTCCTCGGCCTCGACCTCGTGGATCGTGTGGCCAGGCTTCAGGATCGGCCTGACCGAGCGATCGTCGCCCGCAGGATTCTCGAAGGTCGCGACGACATTGCCATCCTCATCCTTTATGACATTCAGTTTCATCGTTCTGCTCCTATACGCCGTTGCTCTCGAAGTTGCCAGTGATCGCTGCCGCCGTCGGCCTTAGACCCTCATTGACCGCGGTGAGTTCCATCTCGTAGCTGGTCTGGGCCGGCACAATGTCAGTGTTCCGGAACACGGTGACGTCGTCGACCAGCGCGCCGGTGTTCCGGCCCGCTGACTGAAGGGTGAACGCGAACACCTCGTGGTTCGTTATGCTCCCTCCCCACACGGCCCAGGTTAGTGGACCACCAGTTTGGGTGAGGGTTGGAAATGTTGCCATGACAGAATTCCTCTCCGCCTTTGCGAGGCGATCTTGATTATGTAACCGCAGCCGCAATTTACAGCGACCGTAAGCCCGCGTATGTGAAACGAGTCACATATGCGGACTGTGCCAGCACTGAAGTCAACGAGGTAACGGCCACCACCTCGGCCGGGCGGTCGCTCTCCACAAGTCGCTCTAGCGCCGCGGCCGAAGCCCAAGAAGGCCTAGTCGGCGTATTCCGCAGGGACCCAGGAGTCCGATGACGTCGAGGTCTGCTAGCAGCCACTGGTCGGTGCTACGCCGCCCAGCCGTGCGGCTTGCGCTCGCTCGTGCGCTGACTAGCCCGCATTCGTCAGTAGCGGTGCGGGGGGTGGGGTTGCGGGAGGGCTGAAACGTCCGCCTGGGCGGGGAGGATTGCGGTTGTCGAAGCCTGCAATCCACCCGCTCAGGAGGTTCACCTTGAAGGTGATCGGAAATGCGACGTTCGGAACGCTAGATGTGGTTGCGGACGGCATGGGCTTGTCGTCTCGCGCGGGGACTGCGCTGCTGGCGTTGACGGCGCAGCGGCTTGGGCTGACGGACGGCTTGTCGGGCGTTGGCGGGCACTCGTGAGCGGCGCTCCGCGCATGATCCGGGCCGGGTTCTCTGTGATCTGGCGGTGATGGCCGCTGACGGCGGGCGTTGCGTGTCGGATCTGGCGGCGCTCGCGGGGCAGCCCGCGCTGTTCGGGAACCTCGCCTCGGTGGCGACAGCCAGGCGGGTGCTGCTCTCGATCGGACAGGGCGGAGATCGACCGGGTCCGTCAGGTCCGTGCGCTCGCGCGTGCCCGGGCTTGGGAGGCGGGTGGCGCGCCTGAGCGTGTGGTCCTCGACTTCGACGCGACCCCCATCAGTGTGCATTCCGAGAAGGAGCTGGCGGCCGGGCACTACAAGGGCGGCTTCGGTTTCAACCCGCTGCTCGTGTCCTGCGGACGGGAGGTGCTCGCTGGGGTGCTGCGGCCCGGGAACGCCGGCGCGAACAACGCAGAGGATCATCTGGAGGTGCTGGAGCTCGCGCTGGAGCAGCTCCCCCAGAGCGCCCTTGAGGGGGAGATCCTCGCGCGCTCGGACTCAGCCGGCGCGAGCCATGATTTCGCGTCTTGGATGCCGGGAGACCCGGATCTGTTTCTCGCTGGGCTATGCGATCAACCCGACCGTGCGCGAGCAGATCCTCGCGCTGGGCCAGGCGGCATGGACGCCCGCGATCAACCAGGACGGGCAGCCGCGCCAGGGGGCATGGGTCACCGAGCTCACCGGCCGGGTCGACCTGGATCCCTGGCCGGAGGGAACCCGGCTGATCTGCAGACGCGAGCGTCCCCACCCCGGCGCGCAGCTCACATTCACCGACGTGGACGGGCACCGCTTTCAGTGCTTCATCACCGACCAGCCCGGCCCGGACATCGCGGCGCTCGAGGCTGCCCACCGCCAGCACGCCGAAGTCGAGGATCGCGTCAAGACACTCAAGGCAACCGGCGCCGGGCACCTCCCCTTCCAGTCCTTCCAGGCGAACGCCGCGTGGTTCGAGCTCGCGATGCTCGCCCACGACATCCTCGTCTGGACACAGCAGCTACTCCTCGACGGCGAGCACGCCATCAGCGAACCAAAGCGGTTGCGCTACCGCATCCTGCACGTCGCCGGACAAATCACCCGCCACGCCCGACGCACCACATTGCACCTCCCCGCCGACTGGCCCTGGGCGGCCGCAATGCTCACGCATTCAAGCGCCTGCAAGCGCTCCCCGCCTACGGCTAAACGCCGAGCCCGCCCTTCGCCGAGCCCACACCAAGCCGGACACCCCCGCCGCCGCTACCCGAAAACGCGAGCCGGCGACCGCACCAGCACCAAACGCCCACCGCGCACCCCACCACCGCCCGCCGACCGCCACTTCCCCCAATCTCATCCAAAAACCACGCGATTCACCTTGATGACGAATCGAGGCTAGCGGTAATTGCCCGTCACCGTCGAACGCCCGCTACCGCCTGGCCTTCATCTTCGTCCACTCCGCTTTGTGCGCCTTCTTCGCCGCCTGGTAGTCGGTGAGCGCCTGCGGCGAGTCGACGTCGCCGAGCGTGGGGTGGGGTGGCACGAGCCTCTTGGCGCTTGATCCCGTAGCGCTTGGCGAGCACCGCCCCGAGCGACTTGACCTTCATCTCGCCGAAGCCGGGCAGGGCCGCGAGGTTCGCGCGCAGCTGGCGGCGTCCTTGGCGTCGGTCCAGACTCGCGCGGCGTCGCCGTCGTACTCGTCCCGGATGTGGACGGCGAGATCGTGCACCCGCTTGGCCATCTCGCGGGGAAGCGGTGGATCGCGGGTTTCTCGCGGAACATGGGCTCGAGGTCGGCTGCGGCGAGCGCCGGGTCGAGCGACCCGACGCGCTCGTGGATGCCAGCGGGCCGGCGAAGGCTTTTTCCACGGTTACTTGCTGATCGAGGGCGAATCCGATCAGCAGCGCCATCGGGTCGGAGGCGATCAGCGTGTTGGCCTCGTCGGAGTCGGTGAAGTACAGGCGATCGGGCACGGCCCAATCCTACCGGCGCTCGGTTCGAGCCATTTCGACCGAAGCCCGCGCCCCGGGATCGGCCCCAGCCGCGGCGGCGAGGTACAGCACCGCCTGCGCGCGCGCGACCGCGCCGACGGCCGCGTCGGGCACCAGCAGCTCGGGGTGGTGCAGCGGGCGCGCGTGAAGCCCTCGGCGCCGTCGAGGCCCACGAACGCCATCGCGACCGGCGCGAGCGCGCCGAAGAAGGCGAAGTCGTCCGATCCGCACGAGCGCCACTCGCGGCGCGGCCCGAGGCCGGCGCCGCGCGAGCAGCTCGCGCGCGCGCGCGACGATGCCGCGGGTCGTTCTCGAGCGCCGGCTCGCCCGGCACGAGCTCGACGCTGCGCGCGGCAGCCGTGCGCGGCGGCGACCCCGGCGGCGACCTGCTCGACCAGCTCGCGCAGCGCGCGCCGGTCCTCGGGCCGGTGCGCGCGCAGCGCCCCGCGCGCGCGCGCGTGCGCGGGGATCACGTTCTCGGCGCTGCCGCCCTCGAGCACGCCGACGCGTCAGCGACGCCGGCGCTCAGCGGGTCGATCCGCCGGCCGAGCCTGGGCGTGGAGCGCGACCACGATCTGCGCGATCGCCAGGATCGGGTCGCGCCCGAGGTGGGGGTAGGCGCCGTGCGAGGGCTGCGCCCTCGACGGTGATCTCGACCGCGTCGCACGAGGCGTTGACCGCGCCGGGATCGAGCGCGACGGTGCCCCAGGCAGCTCGGGATGCACGTGCGCGGCGACGACCGCGGCCGGCGCGAGCGCGAGCTCGCCGCGCGCGAGCTGCTCGGCGCCGGACGGGTAGGCCTCCTCGCTCGGCTGGAAGACCGCCAGCAGCGGCGCGGGCAGCGCTCGCGCGAGCGCGTGCGCGGCGCGCGCGAGCGCCACGAGCGCCGCCATGTGCACATCGTGCCCGCAGGCGTGCATCGCCTCGCCGCGGCGCGCGAACGGCGCGCCGGTGCGCTCCTCCATCGGCAGCCCGTCGAGCTCGGCGCGCACGCACGGCCCACGGCCCGGCGCGCCGCCGCGTCGCGGCCCGACGCGCGCGAGCCGCCCGGTCCCGGCGACCGCGTCGCACGCGACCGGCAGCTCGCGCGCGACGCTCGCGGCGGTCCGCTGCTCGGCGTGCGCCAGCTCGGGGTCGCGTGCAGGCGCTGGCGCAGCGCGACCGCGCGCGGCAGCTCGCGCTCGATCCCGCCGAGCAGCGCCGCGAGCAGCGTCGTTCAGTAGATGGCGGCATAGCGCCCGCACAGCTCGCCGAGCTCCAGCGTCCGCGGCCGCCTCGAGCTCGGCGCGCTTGACGCTCACGTAGGCGTCGTACAGCAGCGGCGCCAGCCATCCGCGGACGCGTTGTCCTCGGCGAGCGCCTGCAGCGACGTCCTCGAGCGAGCCGGCAGCGCGCCGACGCCGAAGCGCTCGGCCTCCTCGCGCGTCGAGCTGCGCGGGGTCGCGCTCGAGGATCGGCGGCGCGGGCAGCTGCTCGCGCACCCCGTCGAGGCCCGCGCGCACGATCGCGCCGAGCGCCAGGTAGGGGTTGGCGGCTGGCGTCCGCGCCGCGGTACTCGAGGTGCAGCTGCGGCGCGGCTCCGCGCGGCGAGCGTCGACCAGCGGCGGGATGCGCAGCAGCGCCTCGCGGTTGCGCTGCGCCAGGCACACCGCGCCGGCGCTCCAGCGGTGGGGCTGCAGGCGCGCGCCCGAGACCGGGCTCGGCGCGGTGAGCGCGCTGAGCGCGCGCGCGTGGCGCAGGATGCCGGCGGCGAAGCGCTCGCCGAGCTCGCTCAGGCACGCCGGGCGGGCGGCGTCGTAGAGCAGCGAGGCGCCGGCGGCGTCGAGCAGGTTGAGGTGGATGTGCACGCCGTTGCCCGCCTGCGCGGGATCGAGCAGCGGCGCGAAGCTCGCGCGCATGCCCGTGCGCGGCGGGCGATCTCGCGCACGACCTCCCTGAGCACGACGCTGCGGTCGGCGCTCGCGAGGCCCTCGGCGGGCGCCACCGGGATCTCGAACTGGTGCGGGGCGTACTCGGCGAAGAAGCGCTCGGGCTCGACGCCCGCTTCGACGAGCGCGCCCATCACGTCGCCGGCGAACGGCTCGGCGCGCCGCTGCGCCTCGAGCGAGAACGGCAGCGCCGCGCGGGGCGCGCTCGCTCGCCGACCGAGCAGCTGGAACTCGTGCTCGAAGCTCGCCAGCACGCGCGCGCCGAGCTCGCGCTCGAGCTCCGCCAGCGCCTCGCGCAGGAAGCTGCCGCGGGCAGCACTCCCACGGCTGCCCGTCGGTCTCCACGATGTCGCACAGCACCAGCTCCAGCGGCGCTGCGCTCGGCATCGCCGGCCGACGCGCATGCGCGTGTCCGGGTCGGGCAGCAGGCGCAGGTCGCCGGTCGAGCCGAACGGGTTCGGCTCGGCGAGCGGGCCGAGCGGCGTGAGCGCGTGGTTGGCCGGCACCCAGCCGACGCCCGCCCGGAGTGCTCGGCGAGCTCGCGTCGGCGAGCACCGAGCGCCCGCGCACGATCGCGCCGAGATCGCAGCACACGAGCGCGACCAGCTCGCTCGCGCTCACCTCAGCGTCTCGCGCGTGACGCGTGCCGTTGTCCCAGATGCCCTCCTCAGCCCCAGCGCCGCGCGCGCCGGCGCGCACGCTCGCGGCGTCCTCGCGCGGACGACGACGATCATCCCGCCGGCCGGCATGTCGCGCCGCTCGAGCGCCGCCGCCAGGCGCTCGCGCGGCTGCACGTGGACGCCGCCGCGCCGAGCGCGGGGTAGGTGTCGGCGAGCGCGTACAGGCTCCCGCCGCGGGCCGCTGCACGCGCGCCGACGACGCACGCGAAGTGCCCGACGTCCCAGTCCGGCGGCGGGCCCGTCGAGCTCGCCGTCGAGCAGGTAGTCGAGCAGCTGGTCCACGCGCGGGCGCCGCGCCCCAGAGGTGGCGCGTGGCGTGGTTTGCGACCAGCGTGACCGGACGCTCGAGCGCGGCCGCGAGGTCGAACAGGCCGTCGAGCGTGACGGCGCTCCACGGGCCGCCGAAGGGGATCGCCGCGAGCGCGCCCGCCGACAGCCTGCTCGACCGCGTCGCACGAGCCCGGCGGCGGTCGTGCCGGACACGCGCGGCGTCCTCGATCGACGGGATGCGACAGGCGGTAGTCGCGCCGGCCCGGTTTCGCCGTGCGGCAGCGTGCCCGGCTTCGCGTCGCCGGACACGACGCTGCCCGCGGCCAGCGCCACGGCGTCCTGGTCGAGCGGCTCGCCGTGGCGCGCTCGATGCCCGCGGCGCGCAGCGCGAGCGCGCCGCAGAAGGCGCCGCACAGGTCGTCGCGCTGGGGCAGCTCGCGCGCGTGCACGCGAGCAGCTCGCGCGCGCCCGGGAGCAGCGTCACCTCCAGCGCATCGCGTGCTCTCCCTGGCCTATGAAGCCAGATCTTACAGGCACGCCGCGCCGCCTGCCGGTTACGGAGCTGTTGCACCGCGTCGTCATGGTGCCGATGTCTCGGCCAGTGCGTGCGATTCCGCGCCCCGAAGTCAGAGGCCCCATATTGTTGCAAACGATGTTCATGGTGCCCGGGGTTCGGTTTGACAGAAGCGAGTAGACAGCTGGGATTCGTCGTAATGGGGGTATGGCCGGAGATCCAAACTATCCCAGGCCTATGACAATATAGTACGGTAGTTGTTGGTGATCGACAAGCCTAGCCGCCTGCGGCTCGTTGATTCATCGACGAAGGAGCAGTGGGACGTCATGCGGCGCATGAGAGCCATGCAGTACATCACGATGCTGGGCTCGCTCCTGCTCGCAGCATTCCACGATCGCGGGCGCCAGCACAGTGTCCCATTCTATCCTTTTTTGGAACATGAATTCGTCGCCAGCAGAACCGGCAGACCGCCAGCAAATGGACGACCAGCACAAGATATTCAAAACCAGGGCGGGCACAATCGAAGTACCACGTCACGGGGACAAGCAGAATAGAACCCCCACTGAATTCTACGACGACGAAGAAGCCCTCACCTACATCGGCTCCTCCGGCTTCGGTTCGCCCTCAACATCGAAGTCGGCTGACTTGGGATACAACGCCAACGAAACGCTGCCGCGAAAAAAGAAGCCGTCTCGTCGGAAGAGCCTTACCTGTGATCTGGTCTCCAGCCGCAGACGCTGAAAGCGTGGCGTCCACGACAGCTCGGGGAAGGTGTTCGCGTCGGCGGACGGTCTCCGGCATTCACTCGCTACCGACCGGCGGGAAATGCGGTACAAAAGAAATGGGCGGCTGCTCCTACAGCGGCAGTATAGAGGCAGAACTCGAAGGTGGCACGATCGATGGAAATAGCCTCGCCGCAGGTGTAGCGCCCGGGGAAGGACGCAAGGCCGGGAGCCGACGGACAGCGCGGCCCCCGGCTTGGTGGCGCAGGCAGGCGTAGTGCGGGGGTAGACTGCGGCGCGCAGAGGAGGTGCGAATGCGCGGAACGCCGCCCCGCGGGTATCGACGAGCAGCCGACTCCACGTGCTCGGGGCATGCGTTGTCGTGTTTGCCGCAATATGGCTGGGGAGCATCGCGACCGCGCCGGCGGTCGCCGCGGCGTGCCCTAACGCCCAGTTCATGCCGGCCCCTCCGAACAGCTGCCCGACTGCCGCGCCTTCGAGCAGGTTTCGCCCGTTGAAAAGGGCGGTCTCGACGCCGTCACGCTCCGGCCGCTACAGCCGGCCGAGAGTTCGGCGTCGAAGGCGGCGCGCCATGTACGCTCGCATACATGAATGTCGGAGCCGCGTTTGGCGGCGCACGGGGAAACGAGATCGACAATGCGTATCTCGCGACCAGGGGCATCGCGGGCTGGCAGACGACACCGCTGTCGCCGCCCACGCCGCAGGACCCGGCGAACAGCTCGCCACGGTCGGCTACGCCTTCTCGGGCGATCTCTCGGAGGCGATCCTGCGCGTGCCGCTGCAGCAGCTCACCGAAAGTACCCCTGCCGGTGTCTACAACCTGTTCGTGCGGCAGGCGGGGGGTGGCTCTCGCTGCTTACGCCGAACAGCCCGCCTGAACCGCCGCTTGCCGGGTGCGGCCGCTGCTTCGAACACGAAGATGTGCCCGCCTTCGCCGGCGCGTCGAGCGACTTCGCTCACGTCATCTTCGAGGCCAACGACAGCCTCGTCCAGGATGCCCCGGCAAGGGCGTCGAGAACCTCTACGAAACGGTCGCCGGACGTGTACAGCTCGTCGAGATGCTCCCTGACCGCGAAATCCCTGCGCAGGGCGCCCAGGCCGGCGGCGGGATCAACGCGATCGACGAAGCCACGGGCGAGCTCGAGCATGCGATCTCCGAAGATGGTCGCACGTCGTCTTCGAGGCGAAGGCCGACGCCGGCGCCCCGGACCCCCAGCAGCTGGGAAGACCGAGCTCTACGACCGCATCGGCGCGAGCTCGACGGTCGAGATCTCGGCGCCGGCGCCAGGAGCCCAGCCGGAAAAATGCGAAACCAAGAAGGGATCTGTGACGCCGAGCCCGCGCGGTTCTGGACGGCATCCGCAGACGGCTTGCTCGTCTACTTCACGAGCAAAGCGGCGTTGACGAAGGAATCGAACACCGGCAGCGAAGTGCGCTCCACGCGGGAACTGGAAGAAGCGCGTGAACGCGAAGAAGAAGGAGTTCCCGAATCGGAAGCCCAGAATCCCGGCATCGATCTCTATCGCTACGACGTGGACACGGGGACCCTGACCGACCTGACTGTCGATGCCGCAGCGCCGAACGGCGCCGAAGTGCTCGGCGTCGTGGGCGCATCGAGCGACGGGTCCCACGTGTACTTCGTGGCGCAGGGAAAGCTCGCCGACGGAGCCGTGAGCGGCCAACGAACCTCTACCTGTGGGACGGTGCCCCCAACCCCCACGTTCGTTGCCACGTTGAAGGCACCAGACAAGCCAGAAGAAGAAGACGTCGAAAGAGCAGCCCAGGGTGACGGTTTTCCCTACGAAAGCGATGTGGAGGACTGGACGAGGCGCCCGACGAGTCACAGACATACGTGACACCGAACGGCGAGCATCTTGCGTTCATGTCGGTGAACCCGTTGACCGGGTACGACAACATCGACCAGGGGACCGGCAAGGCAGACCACGAGGTGTACGAGTACAACGCCGAAACCGGCGAGCTCGCGTGCGCGTCATGCGACGCGGGCGACGCGCCCCCGCTCGGCAGTGCGTTCATCGGCGCCAAGCTCGGTGAACGGACGAGCACGGCCTTCCACCAGCCGCGGAGCCTGAGCAACGACGGCGGCCGCCTGTTCTTCTCTTCCCCCGACCCGCTCGTCCCGGGACTGCAGGGAGGCAGCGACAAGGTCTTCGAGTACGAGAACGGCGCGGCGCAGCTCATCTCCGGTGGCGAAGGCGGCGGCGAAGCGGTGTTCCTCGATGCGAGCGCGAGCGGCGGCGACGTCTTCTTCGCGACCCGCGAACGGCTGGCGCCGATCGACACCGACGCACTGCTCGACGTCTACGACGCGCGCGTCGACGGCGGCGTCTCGGTGCCGACGCCCCGACGCCCTGCCAGGGCAGCGCCTGTCAGGAACCATCGGTCCGCCGCCTTCGTTCTCCGCGCCGATCTCTGCTGAGTTCGCGGGCCAGGGGAATCTCCTACCGGTGCCAGTGCCGGCGAAGCTGACGCGCAAGCAGCTCCTCGCGCGCGCGCTCGCCAAGTGCAGGAAGCTGAAGAACGGGAAGAAGCAATCGGCATGTATCGCGGCCGCGAACCGACGTTACGGGGTCAAGGCCTGGAGCATCGCGGGAGCTGGCGAGGCGCCGCGGCTCCCTCGGGCGATCCGGATGAGCGTGCGCGCGAGGGCGCGTTCCGCTGGAGGATCGGGTGCTTGGCCCCGGCGCTCGTCGTCCTGTTCGTCGCCGGCTGCTGGGCGCGACTCCGTCGGCGGCGAGCCCACGAGCCCGCACTGGGAGATCGTCTCGGAGTCCGAGCCCGCCTTCTTCCATGCGGGCGATCGGCGGACGCCTACGTGCTGATCGTTCGAAACGACGGGGGCTGCCGAGACAGCGCACGGGAGCACCGCGACGTCACAGACACCCTGCCTGCCGACGTCACCGCCACGAAGATCACCGCCGAAGGCGAAGGCGCGAACGGCGATCGGCTCGCCGAGGTATGAAATGACTTGCCCTCACGGTCCGGTCGTGGGGGCCGTCAGTGCACCTACGAAGAAGGCGTCAACGAACACGGCTTGGACCAGGGCGGATATTGCCGGGGGCGACGATCGTGTTGACGATCACCGTGTCGATCCCCCGCGCGAAGATAACCAGAAGCTCTGAAGAACTCCGCAACGGTCTCCGGCGGAGGCGCGGCGAGCGCGTCAACGAGTGAAACGACGCTATGGACGAACGAACCCCGTCCGTTCGGACTGTCGTTCTTCGACCTCGAAGCGTGGGGGAAGGCGGTGCAGCGGACGAGCAGGCCGGCTCGCACCCCTTCGAGCTGACCACTGAGCTCGCGTTCACCGTCAGCTCGCGTGAATCACCCTCCACGACAACGGCGGCGCCGAATTCCCGCTCGCCAGCGAGGCCCCAAGGGATCTCGAAGTCGCGCTGCCGCTGGGCTGGTCGGCGACGAACGCGGCTGCCGCGCTGCAGCCAGCAGGCGTTCCTGGAACACGAAAAGCTCAACTGCCCGGTCGACACGCAGGTCGGGACGGTGAAGCCGCTCTTCTATGGGAGCTTTCCATCGGCGGTCTTCCCTGTGTTCGACATCGTCCCGCCTCCTGGCCAGCCCGCTGAGCTCGGCTTCTCGGTCGCCGGGATCGGGCACATCCCGCTGTTCTTCCACGTTCGCGCCAACAACGACTACGGATTGACCGCGCAGCTGAACGAGATCCCCGAGACCGGCCCGCTGCAGGGGGCGATCCTGACGCTGTGGGGCGTGCCGGCGGAAGCGAGCCACGACCTCGAACGCGAAGGCACGCTCGGAGAAGGCGGACAGCGCGAAAGCGAAGTCTGTAAGCCGTTAGTCGAAGTGTCCGGTGGCGTGGAAACGCAAAGGCGATGTCCGAGCGACTCGCCGGCGACGCCATTCCTCACCCTCCCGAGCAGCTGCGCGGGCGGCGAGCTCAAGCCGAAAGTGGCAGTGCGCCGAGACTCGTGGCAGAGCCCGGAACAGCTGAACCCGCCGAACCGGAACCACCCGGCGCCTTCCACGAAGGCTGCGCTTACCGAAGCGAGAACAGGCTGTGAACACCTCTCCTTCGCAGCGTCGCTCGCGCTCGCCCCGGAAACCACCCAGGCGGGCGCGCCGAGCGCCTACACGGTGGCGCTGCACGTTCCCCAGAACGAAAGCCCGACGGCGCTGGCGACGCCCGATCTGCGCGACGCGACGGTCAGCCTGCCGGCGGGGGTCGTGCTCTCGCCGTCGGTGGCAAACGGCTTGCAGGCATGCACACCGGCCCAGTTCGCCGTGCGCTCGCTCGCGCCGGCGACGTGTCCGCCCCAGGCGCAGATCGGCACGGTGAAGATCGCGACGCCGCTACTGTCCAGCCCGCTGGAAGGCGCGGTGTTCGTGGGGCAGCCCGAATGTGCTCCCTGCACGCCGAGCGACGCGCAGGAGGGCAGGTTGCTGCGGCTGCTGGTGCAGGCGCAGGGTTCCGGCGTGACGGTCAAGCTCGAAGGCGCGACTTCGATCGATCAGAGCACGGGTCAGCTGACCGCGCGGTTCAGCGAGCTCCCGCAGCTCCCCTTTGAACAGATCCAACTGACCCTCAACGGCGGACCGCGAGCGCCGCTGGCCAACGGGCAGGACTGCGCGGACGCTTTGGCCGCGAGCTCGTCGCTGACGCCGTACAGCAGCGAATCGGCCGCCCGGCCCACGAGCGAACCGTTCCAGCTGAGCGGCTGTACGGCGCCCCGGTTCCAACCGTCGTTCGTCGCCGGGACGACCGACAACGAGGCCGGCGCAGCGAGCCCGCTGACGGTGACGCTCTCGCGCGCAGACCAGGACGAGGAGCTCGACGGTGTCAGCGTGCGCCTGCCGCCGGGTCTGCTGGCGGTGCTCTCCAAGGTCCAGCAGTGCTCTGACGCGCAGGCGCGCGCCGGCGCGTGCGCCCCACAGAGTCAAATCGGCACAGCGACGGTGGGCGCCGGCCCCGGCGCAGACCCGCTGTTCCTCGAACACGGGCACATCTACCTGACCGGTCCGTACGAGGGCGCGCCGTTCGGGCTGTCGATCGTGGTGCCGGCGGTGGCGGGTCCATTCAACCTCGGCACGATCGCCCTTGGTGCGCGGATCGAGGTGAGCTCGAGCACGTCGGCGCTGAGCATCGTAAGCGACCCGCTGCCGCAGAGCCTCGACGGCATTCCGCTGCAACTCAAGACGGTCAACCTGAACATCGACCGCCCGGGGTTCGTCCTGAACCCGACCAGTTGTGAGCCGCTGGCGATCGAAGGCACGCTGACGAGCACCGGCGGCGCGTCTGCGCGTGTGTCCTCGCGCTTTCAGGCAGCGGACTGCGCGCAGCTCGCCTTCAAGCCAAAGCTCACGGCGTTGACGCATTCGAGGACGAGCAAAGCCAACGGCGCGTACCTGCACGTGCGCCTCGTGACCCAGCCGGGTCAGGCGAACGTCGCGAAGCTGAAGGTCGATCTGCCCAGGCAGCTGCCGAGCAGGCTGAGCACGCTGCAGCACGCGTGCGTTGCGGCGGTCCTCGAAACGAACCCAGCAGAGTGCCCGGCGGCCTCAATTGTGGGCACGGCGACGGTCATCAGCCCGGTCCTGCAAGGGCCGCTCGTGGGCCCCGCCTACGTGGTCTCCCACGGCGGCTCCGCGTCCCCCGAGCTCGAGCTGGTGCTGCAGGGCGAAGGCGTGACGATTGACGTTGTCGGCCACACGACGATCAGGCGCGGCGTGATCGCCGCCGCGTTCGAAGCGCTTCCCGACGTGCCGATCTCCTCGTTCGACCTGGTGCTCGACGAAGGTCCGCACTCGCTGCTCGCGGCCGATCTCCCGGCGAGCGCGCGGCGGAGCATGTGCCGGCAGCGCCTGCCGATGGCGATCACGATCACGGCGCAGAACGGCGCGGTGATCAAACGAACGCCCACGATCGCGGTGTGGAGGTGCACGACGCACCGAGCCCGGCGCGAGCCCAAGCACCACCTCCGCGGCCACGCTCGTCACATGGCGCACGGCAAGCCATCGCGCAAGGCGTAGGCTACGTGTCGCGTATGGCCTGGGACTTCTCGACCGACCCCGACTTCCAGCAACAGCTCGACTGGATGGCTACCTTTGTGCGCGAGGAGATCTGGCCGCTGGAGTCGATCTGGCACGAGCTGGGACTCGACGGCCTGCGCCGCGCGATCACGCCGCTGCAGGAGCAGGTCAAGGAGCGCGGTCTGTGGGCTACGCACCTGCCGCCGGAGCTGGGCGGTCAGGGCATGGGCCAGGTGCGCCTCGGCCTGATGCACGAGATCGTGGGCAGCTCGCCGATCGCGCCGCTGGCGTTCGGCAACGCGGCGCCGGACTCGGGCAACTCGGAGATCCTCGCGCTGGCGGGCACGCCGGAGCAGAAGGACCGTTGGCTGCACCCACTGCTGGCGGGCGACCTGCGCAGCGCGTTCAGCATGACCGAGCCGGACACCCCTGGCTCGGATCCGACACAGCTGCGCACGCGCGCGGTGCGCGATGGCGAGGAGTGGGTGATCGACGGGCTCAAGTGGTTCTCCTCGAACGGCTCGATCGCAGACTTCCTGATCGTGATGGCGGTCACCGACCCCGATGCGCGCCCGGCGCAGCGGGCGTCGATGTTCATCGTTCCGACGGACACGCCGGGCGTTGAGATCGTGCGCGACGTGCCGACGATGGAGCATCCGTGGGAGCAGTTCGGCGGCTACGGCGGGCACGCGGAAATCGCCTACGAGGGCGCGCGCGTGCCGGCGGAGTCGCTGCTGGGCGGCGTGGGCGAGGGCTTCCTGCTCGCGCAGCACCGCCTTGTGCCGGGGCGGATCCACCACTGCATGCGCTGGCTGGGGGTCGCGAAACGGGCGTTCGACATGCTGTGCGAGCGCGCCACCTACCGTCACGCGCACGGCTCGTTGCTGGCGGAGAAGCAGACTGTGCAGAACTGGATCGCCGACAGCGCCGCAGAGATGCAGGCGGCGCGGCTGATGACGCTGCACGCGGCGTGGGTGATGGACACGCAGGGCGCGAGCGCGGCGCGCACCGATGTGGCCCTGATCAAGTTCTACGGTGCGAAGGTCTTGCACGACGTGGTCGACCGCGCCGTGCAGGTGCACGGCTCGCTCGGCTACTCGACGGACCTGCCGCTCGAGCAGATGTACCGCTTCGCACGCGCGGCGCGCATCTACGACGGCCCCGACGAGGTCCATCGCCAATCGGTCGCCCGTCACCTCCTGCGCGGCTACGCGCCGCCGCCGGACGGCGTCCCGAGCGAGCACCTGCCGACGCGCCGTGAGGACGCGCGCGAGCGCTTCCGCGACCTGCTCGAGGCTGTCACCGCCAACGATTAGTCGGCGTCGGCGGGCAATAGCCTGAATGACAAAGCGCCGGACACTCGCGTGCCGTCCGCGCCGGCTCTACGCTGAGATGACCGTGGCAACCGAGATCAGACCAGCGCGAGCGAAGTTCGACGCCGGCACCTTCGAGAGTTTTCGCTTCACTGCCCGCGAGCTCGACGAGCAGGGCCGCGTGACGTTGCGTTACGCCCTGGACGAGGAGATCTCGTTCGCGGAGGTGTTCGACCTCCCGCTCGGCGATCCCGATCGGCGGTTGGACGAAGCCGAGCGCCGGCGCGTGGACGGGCTGCTCGCGCTGCTGCATTGGGTGGCGGGCGTGAGTTACTTCAAGACCGCGCTCCCGCCGAACGTGCTCTTCGAGACGGGGGACCCGCCGCCGGCGGTGGCGAGCTTGCTCGAGGCGCTGTACTCGGAGGGCCTCGCGGAGCTGGCCTACACGAATGGCCTCGCAGGCCTACCGCGCCCGAGGTTTTCGCCGGCTCCGCAGCTATCCGACGCGCACGGCGCGGGGCCTGCAGATGCGCCGCTTGGCCGCGTGCTCGTCCCAGTGGGCGGCGGCAAGGACTCGGCGGTGGCGTTGGAGATAGTGCGCGCCTCGGGTTGCGAGTGCGCGCTGTTCTCGATTGGCGACGCGCCGCCGATCGCGCGCACCGTCGCGGTCGCTGAGCTGCCGCGCCTGCTCGCCACGCGCAAGCTGGACCCGGGCCTGTCGGGGTTGAACGCGGCCGGCGCGCTCAACGGACACGTGCCGATCACGGCGATCGTCTCATGCGTGGCTTTGCTGACCGCGGCACTGAACGGCTTCGATGCGGTGGCGATGGCCAACGAGCGCTCGGCGTCGGCGGGCAACGTGGTGTGGGACGGCGTCGAGGTCAACCACCAGTTCAGCAAGGGGCTGCGCGCCGAGCGGCTGCTGCGCGCGGCGCTCGCCGAGTCCGCTGCGGGGCTCCAGCTGTTCTCGGTCCTGCGTCCCGCGTCCGAGCTGGCGATCGCGCGCGCGTTCGCGCGCATGCAGCGCTACCACGCCGCGTTCACGAGCTGCAACGCGATCTTCCGGCTCGACCCGGCGCTGCGCGCGGCGTCGTGGTGCTGCCAGTGCCCCAAGTGCCGCTTCGTGTTCCTCGCGCTCGCGCCGTTCAGCGAGCCGGCGCGCCTGCGCGCGATCTTCGGGCGCGATCTGCTCGACGAAGACGGCCAGTTCGAGGGCTTCGCGCTACTGACGGCGACCGGTGGGCACAAGCCGTTCGAGTGCGTGGGCGAGGAGCAGGAGAGCGTCGCCGCGATCCGCCTGCTCGCGCAGGACGAGCGCTGGCGCGAGCGGCGCGTGGTGGCGCGGCTGGTGGCGGAGGTGCTGCCGCAGTTCCCTGCGCAGGTGGGCGACCCCGACGCGGTGCTCGCGCTCAGCGACGAGCACGCCGTGCCAGCGGCGTTGCTGGCGGAGGTCCGTGCGGTTCTCGGAGCTTGACGGAGCGAGCGTCGGCGTATGGGGCGCCGGTCGTGAGATCTCGTCGTTTGCCGATCAGCTGGCGCGGAGGTTGCCCTCGGCGCGAATCGTCGTCGCGGCCTTCGACGCGCCCCCTGACGATGACGTGCGCGAGACCCTGCGCTCGCCTGGGGCGCGGATCGTGCTTGCCTGCGCCTCCACCCGTCCCCCCGACGACGGCGCCTACTCCGACGCTGACCCAGACGCCGACGGCGGCGCGGGCGACGAGCTCGTCGCGGCGCTGAGCGGATGCGACGTGGTGGTGCGCTCACCCGGCGTGTCGATCCACCGGCCTGAGCTGCAGGCGGTACGCGCGGCGGGCACTCCGGTGACGACGGCGACCTCCCTGTGGCTCGCCGAGCACGGCCCCGATGGCGTGCTCGGCGTGACTGGCACGAAGGGCAAGAGCACGACCGCGGCGCTCGCCTTGCATCTCGCCAGGGCGGCCGGGCGCACGGCGCGCCTGGCGGGCAACATCGGCTTGCCGGCACCCGACCTCCTCGACCAGGAGCCGGCGCAGGTGACGGTGCTCGAGCTCTCGAGCTACCACACGGCCGACCTCGAGCTCGGGCCTGAGGTCGCGCTCGTGACGAACCTCTACCGCGAGCACACCGACTGGCACGGTAGCGAGCAGGCCTATCGCGCGGACAAGCTGCGCCTGTTGGGCCTTCCGGGCGTGCGCACCGCGGTGCTGAGCGCGCGTGACGTGCGCCTGGCGGAGGTCGACGTCGAGGTGGAGACCCTGCGCTTCGGCCTGCCCGACGGCTGGGACGTCCTCGACGGCGGCATCGCCTTTCGGGGCGAGCTCCTCGCCGCCGAGGCCGAGCTGCCGCTGCGCGGTGAGCACAACGTGCTCAACCTCTGCGCAGCGCTCACCGGGCTGGAAGCTCTCGGCGTGGCGCCCGCGCCGCTTCCCGGCTCGCTCGAGGGCTTCGAGCCGTTGCCGCACCGGCTCGAGACGGTGATCGAGCAGGACGGCGTCTCGTGGGTGAACGACAGCATCTCCACGACGCCCGAGTCGGCGATCGCGGCGCTCGCGAGCTTTCCCGACCGCGCGCTGATCCTGATCGGCGGCGGCCAGGACCGCGGTCAGGACTACACCCAGCTCGCGTACCTCCTCGCGGGCGTGGGGGCGACGGTGATCGGCCTGCCGTCTACCGGCGAGCGACTGCTGGCGGCCGCCCGCGCCGCGGGCGTCCCGCCGGCCCGCACGATCGCCGCAGGCGATATGGGCGAGGCGGTCGAGATCGCGCGTGCACTGGCTCAACCGGGCGCGACCGTCCTGCTTTCACCGGCGGCGCCGAGCTACGACAACTACCGCGACTTCGAGCAGCGCGGCGAGCGCTTTCGAGCGCTGGCCACCGGCACGCCGCCGAGCGGCAGCTGAGCGCCGCCGCCCCCTTTTGGGAGGGCGGCGGCGTGATCAGCTGTGCGGCTGCTTTATCCGCCGAGGTGCCGCGTCACTTGCAGGAGTTTCCGGGGACCCCTTGGCACGGGTTGGGCATCGTTTCCTGTGCCGGCGGGGCCGGCTGGCCTTTGACTTCTGCGAATTCTTCCCTGTGTTCTGAGACGTACTGCAGTTCGAGCAGGTATTCGATCGCTTCAAACGGTTCGCTGTAGCCGACGTCGGGATTGGGGGTCGTCTTGTTCTTGCAGCCCCATGTCCCTTCGATGTTCGCCGGGTAGGTGGCGTCGGCGAACGAGTTGCCGCTGAGGCAGTTGTTCGTCGATTCTTGGCTCCCGAACAATCCGCCCGTCATCATCACGTCGCCGGCGAATTTGCCGCCGACGAAGCCGTTGCCGGAGAAGACGTTGTCCGCGATCTTGTTCCCTGACAGCTGGAAGTAGATCGTTTCGGCGACCGGCGGGAACGGGTTGGGGTACTCGAACGCCAGCACGCCGTTGGTTGCGTTGCTCGTGATCTGGTCGTTTTCGAGCAGGTCCGCGTACACACCCGGGAGCTCGATCCCGACGCCCCACGGCGCGGCCGCGGCCGACGTGTTGGCCGGCACCGTCAGGTTGTCGTTTTCGCTGACGAGGTCTTCGCGGAAGACGGTGCAGCGTTTGATGTTCGTCTTCGCGATCGTCGGCGTCGGGTTCGGGTTTTCGATGTTTTCCCGGTGGCATTCACCGTCCTGTGGCGGCGGTCCGTCTCCCGGGTTTTCGGAGTTCGGCGCGATGCCGTCTGTGTTGTGCACGAACGTCGACTTTTCGATCACGAGCTTGCCGCCCGAGTTCGAGCCGGAGTAGCCGAGCGCATTGTTTTCCATCACCGCTTCGCTGATCCGCGCCTTGCATTCCTGGCAGGCGCCGAGGTACATGCCCGAGTCGTTGAAGCCGGAGGCGTAGATCTTTTCCCACGAGCCGTTGATCTCGTTGTTGGTGAAGATCCCGTAGCCGCCGTCGAAGCCGGTGTCGTACGCGGTCAGGTAGCTCCCGTACCAGCCCGA
Organism: uncultured Solirubrobacteraceae bacterium; assembly: GCA_963737025.1. Classification (GTDB taxonomy): domain Bacteria; phylum Actinomycetota; class Thermoleophilia; order Solirubrobacterales; family Solirubrobacteraceae; genus Palsa-744. Next base: position 97,561 of record CAVTRA010000001.1, on the reverse strand, counting down.
GGCCCCGATTTTGTGTGACTCTGCGCCGCCGTTCCACCAGATCTCGTTACCGCCCGGGCCGTTGATCCCTTCGCGGTCGAAGTTCCGCACGGTCAGGTTTTCGATATACACGTCGCTCGCCTTGACGACTTCGATGCCGTTGCTCCCTTCGGGGCAGGGCGAGTGTTTGCACGGTTCGTTTTTGCCGTCGAGGATCACCGTGTTGCGATTCATGCCCCGGATCCAGATCCCCGAATGGGCCGCCGTGACCTTGACTTCTTCGTCATAGACGCCCGGTTCGATCAGTACCCAGTCGCCCTTGGTCGCGTCGTTGACGGCGGCCTGGATCGTCGTGAAATAGGCGGTCTTCTTCGGGATCTTGCCCGCCGGCGGTTCGCCCTGGCGCACGATGTTGACTTGCGCCGCGAGCGCGCTGGCGGCGCCGGCTCCGAGCGTGGCGGCGACGAGCACCAGCACTGCGAGCACGAACCGCGGACGCACCTGCCGCCCCTCCTTGGACCTTCGCATGGATCGCATACATTCCCTCCCTCGAGTGGTGGCCTACGCGGTCCGAGGGAGGTGCGGGCGCGAGCGTCCGGCGCTGGCTTCTCAACCGGAGCCTGGTCCGCCTCACCCGGGCGGGCGCAATGCCATCGGTCCAAGGTTGATCCCTGGACCAATGGCCACCCTATACCTGACCGAGCGCTGGAGTCAAGCCGCTACGGGCAGAGCGGGTTCCTGGGCACGCCGGCACAGGCGTCGGGCATCGTTTCCTGCGGAGCCGGCGCCGGCTGCCCTTTGACTTCGGCGAATTCGCCGCGGTGTTCGGAGACGTACTGCAGGTAGAGCAGGTACGCGAGCAGCTGCAGCGGATGTTCATAGCCGGTGTTGGGGTTCGGCGTGGTCGCGTGCTGGCAGCCCCACTTACCTTCGATGTCGGTCGGATAAACGGGGTCGCCGAACGTGTTGTCAGTGAGGCAGTTGTTGGTCGAGGTGTGCGTGCCGAAAAGGCCGCCCTCGAGCATCACGTCGCCCGCGAAACGCCCTCCGCCGTAGCCATTGCCGACGAAGCGGTTACCCGCGATCTCGTTGCCGGCGAGCTGGAAGTAGATCGTTTCGGGGCCGGGTGGGAACGGGTTGGGGTACTCGAACGCGAGCACGCCGTCGCTGGGGTTGTGTTCGATCGCGTTGCCTTCGATCAGGTCGGCATAGACACCGGGAAGCTCGACCCCGACGCCCCACGGCGCGGCAGCGGCCGACGAGTTGGCCGGCACGGTGAGGTTGTCGTTTTCGCTGATCAAGTCCTCGCGGATGACCGTGCAGCGTTTGATCCTGGTCGTGTAGATCCGCGGCGTGGGGTTGGGATGTTCGACGTTCGAGCGGTCACATTCACCGTCCTGTGGCGGCGGTGGGTCGCCCGGGTTTTCCGAGTTGGGGGCGACGCCGTCGGTGTTGTGCACGAACTTCGACTTTTCGATCACCAGCGAGCCGCCGGCGTTTGAGCCGGAGTAGCCGAGCGCGTTGTTTTCCATGACCGCTTCGCTGACCCGCGCGCGGCATTCCTGGCAGGCGCCGATGTACATGCCCGAGTCGTTGAAGCCCGACGCGTAGATCTTTTCCCAGAGGCCGTCGGTCTCGTTGCCGGTGAAGATCCCGTAGCCCCCGTTGAAGCCCGTGTCGTAGGCGGTCAGGTAGCGCCCGTACCAGCCGTGCGCGCCGATCTTGCCCGAGTTGGCGCCGCCGTTCCACCAGATCTCGTTGCCGCCCGCGCCGTTGAGCGTTTCGCGGTCGAAGTTCGCGACGGTCAGGTTTTCGATCCACACGTCGTTGGCCTTGACGACTTCGATGCCGTTGGCGCCTTCCGGGCAGGGCCAGTGTTTGCAGGGTTCGTGGTTGCCGTCGATCACCACCGCATTGCGGTTCATGCCCCGGATCCAGATGCCCGCGTGTGCAGCCGAGACCTTGACTTCTTCGTCGTAGGTGCCTGGCTCGATCAGCACCCAGTCACCCCACGTCGCGGCGTCCACTGCCGCCTGGATCGTGGTGAAGTAGGCGGTGCTCGGCGGAATCCGCCCGGGGGGTGGCGGCGCCTTGCTGACGACGTTGACCCTGGCGGCGAGCGCGGTGCCGGCACCAACGCCAAGAACCGCGGCAACGATCACGGGCGCGAGTAGCGAGGTCCTCGCCGCTCGCGAGCTCGACGATCTCAGCGAAACTCGCATTCGTCTCCTCCTCTTCGGCTCGCGTGGAGGGGGGCGTCCGCGGCTCAGTCTACAGCCGGCCTTCGCTCAGAGCAACGGCCTCAGGACCCCTCAACGGGCGGGTCGGCGTCGCCGCCATCGACGGGCGCCTTGGCGGGCAGCGCCTCGACGGATGCGGCGGCGGCGGCGCGGTTCTCCTCCTTGACCGCGAGCCAGATCTCCTCGCGGTAGATCGGCACGCCGCTCGGCGCCGCGATCCCGAGGCGCACCGTGTGGCCGCTCACGCCCATGACGGTGACGAGGATGTCGTCGCCGATGACGACGCGCTCTCCGGGACGACGCGTCAGGATCAGCATCGAGGCTGATTATGAAGCAATTCGCGACTGCGCGGGCAGCGTGAACAGCGGCGCCTGCAGCGGAGCGTCCTCGTGCGTGTTGAGCACCTGATATCCGCGGCTGGCGAGGATCAGCAGCGGGGCGCGCAGGTTGGCGGTGATGTCCGCCGGGTCGGGCGTCGCCCGCACGGTCACGTACAGCTGGGCTCCGGTGGCGTCCTCGATGCCGGTGCGCTCGCGATCCTCGGGCGCGATCTCGAGCGTGAACGTCGAGAAGAACTGGTGGGGGCTGACAACCGGCAGCGCCAGTGCGGGGTTATCGACGGCGTGCAGCCACAGGAACCCTGAGCCGGGGTTGCGGTCGAGCAGCGTGTAGCGCAGCCCCCCGAGACCGATCAGACCGAAGGGGAACTCGATCACGTCCTCAGCGGCGATCTCGACGGTGCCGAAGCGGATGCTCTCGAATGTGACGTGCATGGTGCGGGTCTCCTTGGCGTTCGGTCTACTTGAGGAAGTTGAGCAGCGATTCCTGGACGATGTTCGCGGCCGCCCGCAGCGCGGCCTCGTACGCCGCCTGCTCGTTCGCGTACGCGACGGACGCTTCGGCGACGTTCGTGTCGTCCGTGTTGGAGAGCGCCTTCGAGATCGACGTCTGCAGGTCTTCGTTGCGCGACAGCGCCGTCTGGAGCTGATCGGTCGCGCCGCCAGCCGTCGCCTGCAGCTGCGTGAGCGTTTCCATGTTGCCGTCGAGGCTTTGGAGGTCGGTCGTGGCGAGCGCTTCACGGGCTTCGGGGGTGCCGGCACGGAGGTTCTTGGCGATCGTGCGCAGCGTGTCGAGCAGCTTGCCGTCTTTGGCTTCTTCGCCGTTGCCGAGCAGCGTCGAGATGTTCGTCGTGATCGTCACCGACGCGCCGGGCCCGACCGTGCGGCTGACGGTTTCTTCGTTGCCTTTGTACGCGTCGCCTTTGCCCTGTTCGTAGGGCGCCGTCGTCGTCGCGGTCCCGGAGAAGAGGTACTGGCCGGCGTACTGGGTGTTGGCGTCCTGCTTGACGCCTTCGGTCAGCTGTTCGACCTGCAGCGCCATCGTTTCCAGATCTGCCTGGTTGTAGGTGCCGTTGGCCCCCTGCACGAGCAGTTCGCGTACGCGCTGGGTGACGCTGGCGATGCTCGACATCGCCGTGCTGGCGGTGTTCTCCCAAGAGATGCCGTCCTGGGCGTTGCTTTCGTAGGAGCTCAGCCCTTCGAGCTGGCTCTGCAGGTTGATCACCTGGCTGGCGCCGTATGGGTTGTCCGAGGGTTCGAGGATCGTCCTGCCGGAGGACAGTTCGTTGGTCGTGCGCTGCATCGTCGCCAGCGAGGCGTTGAGGTCGTTGAGCGTCGCGCTGTTGACCATGGCGGGGGTGATTCGCTCGGTCATGCCTAAAACCCGGTCCGCATGATCAGCGTTTCGAGCATTTCGCTCATCACCGACAGTGTGCGCGCTGACGCCTGGTAGCCGCGCTGGTAGGCGATCAGGTTGGTCATTTCTTCATCCAGCGACACGCCGGAGACGCTCTGGCGCTGGTCGCCGATCGCGGTGAGCGTCGTTTTCAGGTTGGTCTGGTCGCTGGTCGCCGTGCGTACGTCGCCGCCGACCTTCTCGACGAGCGCCGCGTAGTCCTGTTCGGCGACGCCGCCGCGCAGCGCCGCGATCTGCTGGGCGACTGCGTTGCCGCCGACCGCTTTGGTGCCGGAAGCCTGGACTTCGGCCGGTGCCACCGCGACCGCGAGCGCCGCGGCGCCTTTGCCCGAGAAGAATGGTTTTTCGAGGTGTTCGTTGACCGTGGTCGCGAGCGCTTCGGCGACGCCGTCGAGCCCGGTCTGCAGTTCGGTGAGCGCTCCTTTGGCGCCCGTCAGGCTGAGCAGCGCCCCGAGCTTGCCGCCAGCGGATTCTTTGAGTTCCTGAGGCCAGTTGACGGTCGTCCCCTTGACCAGCGGTTTGGCCGCTTCACCGAAGCCGACAGTGACCATGTGGTCGGGTTCTTCGCTGACGGTGATGTTCGCGAGCCCGGAGAGTTTGTCGAGCAGCTCGTCGCGGCGGTCCAGCATCGAGTTGGGGGGCTGGCCGGCTTCTTCGGAGAGCTTGATCTGACCGTTGAGCTGGGCGATCTGCTTGGCGTAGCTTTCGACTTCGCCGTTGGGCCCCGTGAGCGCGGTGTACTGGGCGCCCGCCTGGGTCGAGATCGTCGCGAGCTGTGAGCTGAGCGCTTTGACCGTGCTCGTCAGCTGGTTGCCGGCCGACACGACGGCCTCTTTGGCCGCTTCGCTGGTGGGCGAGGCGGCGAGGTTGTTCCAGGCGTTCCAGAAGTTCGACAGCTGGCTCGCGATGCCGGCGCTCGACGGTTCGTTGAACGCGCTCTGTGCCTGTTCGAGCACTTCCGCCTGCGTGGTGGCGGCGCCCAGTGCGCTGTTCTGCGTGCGGTACTGGGCGTCGAGATACGTGTTGCGGATGCGCGTGATCGTTGCGACCGTGACGCCCGTGCCCAGCTGCGCGCCCTTGCCCGTCACATCGGAGATCGCCGGGATCGGAAGCGGCGTGCTGGGTTCCAGCACCGCGGTCTCGCGCGAGTAGCCTTCGGTGTTCGCGTTGGCGATGTTGCTGCCGGCCGTGTCGAGTGCCGACTGCTCGGCGATCAGGCCGCTGAGCGCTGTCTGCAGGCCTAGCAAGCTCGGAATCGGCATGGCCTAGGCGTGCAGGTCGAGGACGTGCAGGTTGCCGTTTGGTCGGCCCTGCGTGATGGACTTGGAGGAGCCCTGCGTGTCGTAGCCGTTGGTCCCGTCGAGCGCGAGCATCCCCATCAGGTGATCGAGAAAGCCGAGCTCGATCTGCATCAGCGCACGATTGCATGAGTGTTCGCGCTGCAGCTCGTGGAGCAGGCCGCTCAGCTCGGCGCTGCGCGCGCTCGCGCGCTCGCTGCCGGCGCCGTCCATCAGCGTGCTCAGCGACGCCAGCGTGACGGCCTCGGCTGGCACGCCCAGTCGCTCGCCGCAGCGGGTGAGCAGCCGCGCGCGATCCTCCTCGAGCAGCTGGCGGCGGACGATCTCGCCACGCAGGATGCCCGCCAGGCGCACGACCGTGTGGACGTCGCGCGCGCGGATCGCGGCACCCTGCTCGAGCACGACCTCGAGCAAGCTTCGCGCCGAGGCGATCTGTGCGTCGAGGTGCGCCAGCACGTCATCGACGAGCGCTCTGTCTTGCTGTCCGCCTGCGTGCGGGACGAGCGCCGTCGGGCTCATGCGGGGGTGCCTCCGCCCGAGCTCGTCGTGGGGCTCGCGGGCGTAGCGCCCGTGGCGGTTGCAAGAGGCGCGGTCCCGCCGCTCGGCCGCGCCTGGGTGGCGGCGTTCGCGGCGCCGCTCGCGGCATCGAGCTGGCTCGTCAGCTGGGCGGCGAGTCCGAGGCCGCCGCCGTGCATGACGCTCGCGGTCAGCGCCTGGGGCAGCGTCGAGGAGATCTGCGGGTCGCTGGCGCCAGTTTCGGAGGAGCCGCCTTCTTCGGAGCCCGATTCGCCAACCTGTGAGCCTTCGCCGCCGAGCCCGCTCGTGCTCGTGAGCGACTGCGAGAGCTGTTCGACGAGCGTCTGTTCGAACGCGAGCGCGCTTTCGTAAGCCTTCTGCGTCGCGGGCGAGCCGTGGCGCACCGATGCGGGCTCGAGCGCCTGGTTGACGGGCGGCAGGCCGGAGCCCGTGGTCGCGGCGAGACTCATGCGCCCGGCCGCAGCTGGTTGGCGATCGCCATCATCTGGCTCTCGGTCTGGATCGCGCTGCTATTCATCTGGTAGTCGCGCTGGGTCGTGACCATCAGCGCCATCTGGCTCGCGATGTTGACGTTGGAGGCCTCGAGCGCGCCCTGGTGGATCCTGCCGCTGGCGGCGTGCGGCGCGCCGCTGGCCGCGGTCGTCGTCAGATCGCCGCTGCCGTCGGCCAGCAGATGGTCGGGCGAGGTCACGGTGACGAGCTTGATCTTGCCGATGGTGCGTGTTCCGGCGCTGACGGTGCCATCGGGGGCGACGCTGACTTCCTTCGCCGAGACGCCCGGGGGAAGTTTGATGGGCGGTACCAGCCTGTTGCCTTTTGCGTTGACGATCGTGCCGCTCGCGTCGACGCCGAAGCTGCCGTCGCGCGTGAGCGCCTTCTGGCCGTTTGCGCGCGTGGTTTCGAAGTAGCCCTGGCCTTCGATCGCGAGGTCGAGCGGGTCGCCGGTTTCCGTGATCGATCCCTGGGTGGGGCTGCGGCCGAGCGTCCTCGCGCTCGCGCCGGCACCGTCGGTGCTGACGGTGCCCGCGATGTTCACGGGGCTGTAGAGCAGGTCGCTGAAGGCGACGCGCTCGGCCTGGTAGCCGTTCGTGGAGACGTTCGCGAGGTCGTTGCTGATCGCGTTGAGCTGTTCCTGCTGGGCAGACATGCCTGCTGCTGCGGAATACAGACCTTCGAGCATCAGTCCATCCTGTTCGTGGTCGGCGAGCCCGGCTTCCGCGTGGCGGTCCAGCCGGCTCGAGGGCTCTTCTTTCCCGTGATCGGCCGCCGCTGCACGGACTTGAGCCTCGGGAAGGTGCTCGCCTACGGCAGTGAGCCGACCTGCGAGGCGGCCTCTTGCAGCGTCTGGCCGATCGCCTGGATCGCCTGCTGACCCGACTGGAAGCTGCGCAGCGAGGTGATCATCTCGACCATCACCTTGGCGGCGTCGACCCCCGAGCCCTCCAGGGATCCCTGGCGTACCGTGCCGGTGGGTTTGCCGGCGGCGGCGCCCGTGTACAGGTTTTCCCCCTGCTTGGCCGCGCCGGGCACTTCGAAGACGCCGACTTCGCCGGGCGCCACCGTGCCGGCGGCGCTGACTTTGATCTGCGCTCCTTTGGCGCTGAGCACCGGATTGCCGTTGGCGTCGGTGAGCACGCCCGCGGCCGAGCTAGTGAACTGGCCGTCGCGCGTGTAGCGGGTACCTTGGGCCGTCCTGACCGCGAAGAATCCGCTGCCCTCGATCGCGAAGTCGAGCGGTTCGCCGGTTTCCTGCATCGTGCCGGGCGTCATATTGGTGTAGGTCTTGCCGAGCGCGACGCCCTGGTTGACCGAGCCGACCGCGGCACCGCCCTCGGTGTTCGCCATCAGCACCGAGCCGAAGCTGTGTTGCGGCGTTTCGTCGGGCTTGAAGCCCGGAGTGGCGGCGTTGGCGAGGTCGTTGGACAGCTGGTCCTGGCGAATCTGCTCGGCGACCATGCCCGATGCGGCGATGTCAAGACCGAGATCCATCTCCCTCGGTGTTCGACCGGCCGCGGGAGTTCTTGAGCCGCTCAGCGCACCGAGCTGAACAGCGGCAGCTCGCTCGAGAGCTGTTCGTACAGGCGCGAGCGCAGCCGTGTGTGGATCTGCGAGATGCGGCTCTCGGACACGCCCATGCGCACACCGATGTCGCGCAGCGTCCAATCCTCCACGTAGAGCAGGACGGCGACTTCTCGCTCCTGCTTGGACAGGCGCGCGAATGCCCTGCGGAAGCGCTCCTTGGCTTCGCCGCGTTCGGCTTGCACGATCGGGTCCCATGCTTCGTCGGTGCTCTCGAGCGTGTCAATGCGCTCGATCGTGGCGCTCTCATCCGAGCGAACGATCCGGTTCAGCGAGCCGACCTCCGCGAGCGCGACCTGGTCGAGTCGGCTGGTGAGCTCGCTCGGCGTCATGCCGACCTCGGCCGCGAGCTCCTCGCGGCTTGGCTGGCGCTCGTGCATCGAGAGGAAGCGCTCACGGGCGGTGTTGATCGTCCGCTCGTCGCGACGCAGCGAGCGCGGCGCCCAGTCGTGACGGCGCAGCTCGTCGAGCACTGCACCGTGAATGCGCGTCCACGCATACTGCTCGAGCGTGGCGCCCTTGTCGGGGTCGTAGCGCTCGATCGAGCGGATCAGCGCCTCCAGCCCGCACGACAGGAAATCGTCCACCTCGCACTGCGCGGGCACCTCGCGCACCTTGCGGTAGACGATATAGCGGACCATCGGCATGAACATGAAGATCAGCCGGTCCCTCAGCTCGCCGTCTTCGCTGCGGCGATATTCGTGCCAGAGCGCCAGCACCTCCGCCGCGGGCACCCTGGATGCGCGCTTTCCGATTATTTCCATTCTCCTGCTCTGGTGTCGAGGGAAGTGGTCTGACGGGCATTGGATTCGCGGCGGCGTTGAGATTCCCTGCCGGCCCGCGGCTGGCGCCCATACGCGGGCGCGAGCCGCGGGCGCGCGCGATCGCGGCTGGGCCTCGCGCTCAGACATAACGCCGACCGGTCGATGACCGGGCCAGGGATGGTCCTTCGCTCCACACGCTCGGCGCGCCGCGATTGCTCCGTGACCGTCAGCGAGCTGCCTGCGCTCGCGCGGCAGCTGCTCGCTGACGACGACGTGAGCGGCTATCGCCGGCTGTTCGAGCGGATCGACGCGATCGAGGAGCACCAGCGCCGCTACTGGGCGGGTGTCAGCGTGCTCGAGCAGGGGCTCGTGGCGCGCGCGAGCACCACCGCGGCGCGCCTGCCGGCGCTGCTCGTCGCGCTCGCCACCGGTGCGCTGGACCTGCTCGAGCCGAACCCGAGCGAGCCGCGACTGCTGAGCCACGCCGGGACGGCTCTGTTCGAGCTGTGGAGTCTCGATGCGGCGCAGGCGCTGTTCGAGGCCGCAAGGCGCCTGGACCCGCAGCTCGATGGCATCGAGCGCCAGCTGTGCGAGCTCGCTCGTCGACGTCGGCTCGAGCGCACGCAGGGCGGCGGCTCGCCATTGCGTGCTGCATTGCCCGCGCTGGCCAGGCGCGCGCTCGAGATCGGCGAACGCGCCCAGCCGGCTGAGGGCCTGCGCCTGAGCCTGTGCATGATCGTCCGCGACGAGGAACACATGCTCCCTCGCTGCCTGTCGGCGGTCGCCGGCGCGGTGGACGAGCTCGTCGTGGTCGACACCGGCTCAAGCGACGCGACTATCGAGATCGCGCGGTCCTTCGGGGCGCGGGTGATCGAGCACGAGTGGTCTGGCTCGTTCGCGCTCGCGCGCAACGTGTCGTTCGACGCGGCGCGCGGCGACTGGCTGATGTATCTCGACGCCGACGAGGTGCTCGTGCGCGAGGACGCCGAGCTGCTGCGCGCCTTGACCACTCGCACCTGGCGCGAGGCCTTCAGCCTGTCTGAGACCAACTACACGGGCGAGCTGGAAGACGGCACAGCTGTCACGCACAACGCGCTGCGAGTGTTTCGCAACCGCCCCGAGTATCGCTTCGAGGGTCGCCTGCACGAGCAGATCGCGCACCGCCTCCCGGGCTACGTGCCGGAGCGCATCGAGGCGACGAGCATTCGCGTCGAGCACTACGGCTACCTGGGCGTCGTACGCGATACCCGCCAGAAGTCTCAGCGCAATGTCGAGCTGTTGCGCCTGCAACAGCTCGAGAGCCCCCCGAGTCCGTTCCTGCACTACAACCTCGGCTGCGAGTATGCCGCCGCGGGCGAGTACGCAGACGCTCTGGCAGAGCTCGAGCGCTCTTGGGAGCTGCTGGAAGCGGCACCGGACAGCGACACCCACAAGTTCGCCCCCGCGCTGGCGGTCCGCCTGTCGAAGGCGCGACGCGCGTGCGGGCGCCCGCTGGAGGCGATCGCGTGTGCCGAGGAGGGGCTCGAGCGCTTCCCCGGTCTCACCGACCTCGTGCTCGAGCAGGCGCTGGCCGCGGTTGCGCTCGGCGAGCATGACCGCGCGGTCGAGCTGTTTGAGCGGTGTATCGAGATGGGTGACGCACCGCCGTCGTATACCGCGACCGTCGGCTCCGGCAGCTACCTGGCGAGAATCCGCCTCGCCGAGCTGCGGCGCGCCGAGGGAGACCTCGAGCGCGCGATCGAGCAGCTCGAGCACTGCGTGCGCGAACATCCGCAGTTCGTCGGCTCCGTGCTGCCCTACTCGAGCGCGCTCCTGGCAAACGGCCTGGCTCCCGACGCGGTCGTGCGCGAGCTCGAACGTCGCATGCCCGAGCCGACGCCGGCTGCTCGGTTCATGCTCGCCACGGCGCTGTACGAGGCCGGCGCGACGAGCGCCGGCGAGGCGCAGTTCAGGGCGGTGCTCGAGCGTCAGCCGCGCTCGGGCCGTGCGCGCGTGGCGCTCGCCGAGACGCTGCTCGCGCAGCGGCGCTACGGTGAAGCCGCCGACGCCGCGGCGGCGCTCGGCGACGACGATTCGCTTGCAGTGATCGCGCGTCGCAGCGAGCTGTTCGCACGCATCGCCGGCGCCGACTCCGCCGGCGCGGCGCTGGCGCTCGAGCGTGCCCACGCCGCCGGGATGGAGCGCGCTGAGCTCGACCTGTTCACCGCGTGGTTGCAGCTCGCCACCCGCAACGAGACCGACATCGAGCTCGTGGCAGGCGCCGTGGCGCCGCTGGCGGTGATGCTCGAGGCGTTGCTGCGCGTTCATGACTTCGAGACCTTCGAAACGCTGCTCGGGCTGCTGCAGCGCGCGCCTGTCACGCAGCGCGAGCGCCACGAGTTGCTCGCCGAGATGTATACCCGTCGCGGCTTCGTGGCCTCGGCGGCGCAGGAGTGGATGGCGGTGTGCCGGCAGGAGCCCGACGCGCGCGCGCTGCTGGCGCTCGCGCGCATCGCCGTGGCCCGCGGCATGCGGCGCGAGGCGAGCCACTTCGCCGCGGCGGCGCTGTCCCACGATCCCGGCAACGACGACGCGACGAGCCTGCTCTCGCAGGCTGTCATCAGCTAGTCGACGGAGGTCTCAGAGTGCGATTCGAGCAAGGCATGTCGCAGTTGGAGGAGATACTTCAAGTTTCCGCGAACGACGTCGATGAACACGTTGAATGCAAGAGCGAGGCGGCCCATGGATTGGACCGCGTAACCACGTTTTCAGGGAGAAAACGCCATATGAGCTCGCCCATCCTGCCCGTCGAGGGCAACTTGAGCCTGTCGAGTACTTTGAGCCCGTCGAGCACGCAGACGCCAGCCGAGGAGAGCGCCGAGCAGATCGATGCGTCGATCTCCGGTTTCGCGGCCGGCGAGAGCCCGCAGGACGTCGTCGCGAGCAGGGGCGGCCCGCCGCCCTACGTGCTCGAGCAGATCACGACCGCCGGTACGATCCACGACGAGCTGCGCGACGGCGGACGCAGCGTGCGCTTCCTGACTGCCGCTGACGGGCGCACCTCGATCGAGATCCACGACCCCGACGGCAACCCGCTGCGCAGCCTCTCGATCGCCGAGACGCTGGACATCGCGGCCGGAAGGCCGCTGGAGTAGGGGCCGGCGATGTCGACCTCATCGCTTGGCCTCAACCCCGCGACGAGCGGTGCGCCGATCAGCGTCTCGGGCCTCGCCTCGGGCCTTGAAACGAGCAAGATAATCGCGGCGCTGATGGGGGTCGAACGCGAGCCCCTGACGCACCTGAACAACGAGCAGCAGAAGCTGCAGGCGGAGCAGAGCCAGCTGCAGAGCATCCAGTCCAGCCTGCAGCGGCTCGCGAGCGTGGCCTCCGAATTCAGCGCGCCGTCGCTGTTCGAAAGCTCGCAGACGGCCACATCGAACGAACCGGCGCGGGTCAACGCCGTCGTCAGCGGCGGAGCCGGCGTAGGAGGTTACGAGGTGGAAGTCAAGCAGCTCGCCAACTCCGCGCAGCGAACGTTCGCGTTCACCAGTCCGGCGAGCGAACAGACCGTGACGATCGACGGCCACGAATTCACGCTGCGGGCGGGCGAGGGCGCCAAGGAATTCGCCAGCGCGATCAACTCCAACAAGACCGCGACGGTCTACGCGGCCGTGGTCGAAGGTGAAGTCGTGCTGTCGAACCGGGCCACCGGCAAGACAGGCGCGGAATTCATCAAAGTCACGGGCGAAGCGCTCAAAGAAAAGGCCGGGAGCGCACGCGAAGGCAAGGAAGCCGAATTCACCGTCAACGGTGTCGAAGGCAAGTCGAGCTCGAACACGGTCACCAACGCGATCGCCGGCGTCACGCTGACGCTCGGCGGCCTCACTCCGCAGGGGCCCGTGACGATCGACGTGCACGCCCCCGGGGCCAACGTCAGCGCGATCGAAGCTCAGGTCAAGGCATTCGTCGGCGCGTACAACTCGACGGTCGAACTGATCCAGACGGAGCTCGCCACGAAGGCCCCCGCGAATCCCAAGACCGCTGAACCGGGAGTCGGCGCGCTGTTCGGCGATATCGAACTCACGAGCGTGCTCGACAACATGCGCGTGTCGATGTACGAACCGATCTCCGGGCTCGAAGCAGGCATGTCGAGCCCGCTCGACATCGGCATCAGCACCGGCGCGCCGACCGGCGAAGCGATGAGCTCGCAGTCATCGCTGGAGGGGCTCCTGACGCTCGATCCGGCCAAGCTCGCAGAAGCCGTCGCAGCCAACCCCACGGGCGCGCAGAAGATGCTGCAGACGTGGTCAGGGCAGCTGCAGACCCAGATCGAAGTCGCCGCGAACGCAGGCGGCTCGCTCGCGTCGAGGATCACCGGTGACGGTGAACAGATCTCGCAACTGACGCGCCAGATCAGCACGATGAACGAAATGCTCGCGGTCCGCGAAAAAGGGTTGCAGGCCACGTACGCCACGCTGGAAGGAGTGCTCTCGCGCAACTCCGCGCAGAGCTCGTGGCTGGCGACCCAGGCGGAAGCCATGATCAAGGCCACACCGTAGCTCGCCGGACTCAACATTCTCTGACTCGCGCCGATGATGGGCGTGAGATGCGCAGCCTCACCGCCTCTTCCCACACCGCCTACCGTCGCGGCACGGTGATGGCGGCGACCCCGGCGCAGCAGGTCGTGCTGCTCTACGACGGCGCTCGCCGCTTCCTGCGCCAGGCGGCCGTCGCGATGGGCGAAGGCGAGATCGAGCGCGCGCACACCGCTCTGCGCTACGCGGAACGGATCATCAGCCACCTCGACGGGACGCTCGACTTCGACCAGGGCGAGCTGCCGCAGCGGCTGCACTCCATCTACCAGTTCTACCTCTCGCACCTGCGCGCGGCGCGGCTGCGACAGGAACCGGCGAAGCTCGAAGAGGTCTCAGAGCTCCTGGGTGAGCTACGCGACGCCTGGAATCAGATCGCCAGCGAGGCGCAGGGCGCCTCCTCGGTGATGGTCGGCGGATCGCAGCTGGAGCGGGCGTGAGCGCCGAGGCGCTCGACGGCGGCCGCGAGCCGAAGCTGGCGCCCTACGAGGCGCTCTGCTCCCACGCCGAGCTCGAGCTCGAGCTCGCCGGCAGAGGCGAGATGGACAGCCTGGCCGCGCTGGGTGCGCGCTGGGACGAGCTGATCGCCGGCATGCCCGCGCAGCCCCCCGCCGGTGCCGCGGAGCTGCTCCAGCGGGCGCAGCTGATCCACGAGCGTACGCGCATCGAGCTAAGCCGCCTGCGCGAGGCGCTGCTCGACGAGCTCGCAACCACCAGGCGCGGGCGCCGGACAGCCCACGGCTACGCCGGGCAGCTGGCCCGCCGGCCGCGTCTAGACCGCAGCGCCTAACCCTAAAGATCCACCGCCGTCGGCCGATCAAGAGAGCGGCCCCTCGATGGCCAAGCAGTCAACGACCTCAGGGAGAGCGTCGGTTTTTTCAGCCCAGGGAGGGCGGAAAGGACACCATTCCAATGGCTCTCGTCGATTCGACCCAGCAGTTGCTGGAGGCTGCCATGCGCGGCTCCTGGCAGCGCGAGACGGCGTTGACGAACAACGTCGCCAACGCCGACACCCCCGGCTATCAGCCCCAGGAAGTCAACTTCGAGTCCGCGTTGCAGGGTGCGATCAACGGCGGTGTGGCGCCCGGTGAAATGCAGTTCCAGACGGTCACGCGGCCACAGGAAGCGGGTCCGAACGGCACCGGGGTCAGCGTCGACGCCGAAGCCGCGAAGCTCGCCGAAAACGCCCTCGACTACGAGGCGCTGACGAAGGTCATCGGCGCCCGCGACGGCATCATTCGCTCGGCGCTGGGCGCGCCCCCCGCCTGATGGGCCTCTTCGATGCGATCGGCATCGCCGGCAGCGGCCTGACCGCCGACCGGATCCGCATGGACGTGACGTCCGAGAACCTCGCGAACGCCGACACCACCAAGGCAGCCAACGGCCTGCCCTACAAACGCCAGGAGGTCGAGCTGGCGCAGGTCGGGGCGAGCGACTTCGGTGGCGCACTCTCCAACGCTGTCCAGCAGGGCGCTCCACAGCCCGGCGGCGTCCAGGTCACGGGCATCGTCGCCGACGCCACGCCCGGCCAGCGGGTCTACGACCCAGGCAATCCGGAAGCCAACGCGCAGGGTTATGTGACGATGCCGAACGTCAGCACGGTCACGGAAATGACGGACCTGATCGCCGAGTCCCAGGCCTACCAGTCCGACGTGACCGCGATGCAGACGGCCAAGTCGATGTTCTCCTCGACGCTCGGGCTGCTCAAGTGATCATCCCGCCGATCGGAGGACTGGGTGCTGGAGTGTCGGTCAACCCGGCCGAAGGCCTCGCGCAAAGCGGCCAAGCGACCGGCGCGGTGGGCGCCGGCGCGGAAGCCGGCGCAGTCGGCGCCGGTGGTGAAGCCGGCGCAGTCAATGCCGGTGGCGAAGCAGGCGGCTTCGGCGGCCAGCTCACCGAAGCGATCTCCTCGCTGGAGCAGAGCCAGAACAGCGCCTCGACGGCCTCGCAGGCCCTCGCCACGGGCAACGTCGCGGACCCGGAGGCCGCGGTCGTCACGGTCCAGGACGCGCAGCTGGCGATGGAACTCGCCTCGCAGCTCCGCAACAAGGCCACCGAAGCCACCACCAGCATCTTCAACACCCAGGTCTGATCGATGCCGTTCGCCCAGCTCGCCTCCAGGCTCACTCCCCGCGGATGGATGGTCGCCGGCGGCGTGGCCGTCGCGGCGATCCTGTTCATGTACCTGTTCGTGCACACGGTCTCACAGCCGAGCTACTCGACGTTGGCCAGCGGCGTCGAACCGTCCCAGACGGGCAAGATCACGAGCACGCTGAGCGCCCAGGGGATCAGCTACGAACTCCAGAACAACGGCACGGCGATCGCCGTGCAGTCCAACGAGGTCGCCAAGGCGCGCGTGGCGCTGGCCGGCGCGAACCTGCTCGGCAACAGCCAGCCGGGCTTCTCGCTGTTCGAAAAAGGAAAACTGGGCGAAAGCAACTTCCAGCAGCAGGTGACCTACCAGCGTGCTCTGCAGGGACAGCTGGCTGAAACGATCGACAGCGTCCAGGGCGTCTCCGGCGCCCAGGTCGAGCTCGTGCTGCCGAGCTCCCAGAACCAGATCTTTGGCGAAAGCCAGAACACGTCCTCGGCCGCCGTGCTGCTGTCGGGCACGAGCTCGCTCGACGCGGGCTCCGTGCGCGGGATCGCGCAGCTGGTCGCCTCGAGCGTGCCCGGACTGCAGCTGAACAAGGTCACGATCACCGACTCCACCGGCCAGTTGCTGTGGCCGGCCGCCGGCGGCGCCGGCGGCGCGGGCGGCAGCGAAGTCCAGGAAGCGCAGCAGCGCTATGACCAGAGCATGGCGGCGAGCCTCGACGCGATGCTCGCCCAGACGCTCGGCGTGGGCAAGGCTCAGGTGCTCGTCTACGCCAACATGAACGTCAACAAGACGAGCAAGGAATCGCTCGAATACGGCAAGACCGGCACGCCGACCCAGCAGAGCAAAGAGATCGAAACGCTCACCGGCACCGGCACCGGCGCGGGCGGCGTGACGGGCACCGCCAACCTCACCGCGGCTGCGGGGGGCGCCGGCGGGAAATCCAACTTCAAGCACGAAACGACCACCTCGACGCTCGGGGTCAATAGGACGGTCACGCACTCGACGATCGCCCCCGGCGCGGTCGAAAGCCAGCACGTTTCGGTGCTGCTCGACAAATCTGTGCCCGCGGCCGCGCTGCCGGCGATTCGCGAAGCGGTCACCAACGCCGCGGGTGTGCAGACGAAACGCGGCGACACGATCTCGATCGGCCAGGTGGCGTTTGCCAAGTCGACCACGTCGGCGCCGGCGAGCAGTCCGCTGAGCGCCGCCAAGTACGTGCTGCTCGGGCTCGGAGCGTTGATCTTCCTGTTCTTCACGACGCGCTCGCTGCGCAAGCGTGAAAGGGAGACGATCGACGAGCCCAAGTGGCTGCGCGAGCTCGAGGGTCCGATGCGCCTGTCAGAGCTCGAACGCGAGACCACCCCGAGGCCGGCCGCCGTGCTGGCGGGCGTCGGCCCGGCGAGCAGGCCGGGCGCCGCCAACGGGATCGCCGACGACTCCGACGACAGCATCCGCAGGCAGGTCGAGCAGCTCGTCGACAGCAACCCTGACCGCGTCGCCCAGCAGCTGCGCAGCTGGATGCAGGAGAGCTAGCGGCGATGGCGGGCGACGCGCCAGCCGAGATACTGCCGGCGCTGGCGCCCGCTCCCGGCGAGCGTCTGCCAGCGACCATCGCCGATCTGCCGGGGACCCGCAAGGCGGCGGTCCTGATGGCGGCGCTCGGCTCCGAGCGCGCCGCCAACGTATTGCAGCGGATGGGTGAGGAAGAGATCGAGAACCTGTCGCTGGAGATGGCTACCCTGAGCGCCGTCGGCCCCGAGACGACCGATTCGATCTTCTCCGAGCTCGCCGACCTGGCCGGTCGCGGGCAAGGCGCGTCCGGAGGGATGGAATTCGCTCGCGGCGTGATCGAACGCGCGCTTGGACCTGAGCGCGCCGCTGAACTGCTCGGCCGCATGTCAGCGCGCGCCGAGACGCCGCCGTTCGAGTTCCTGCAGCGCGTTCCCCCGGACCGCACGGCGGCGCTGCTGCGCAGCGAGTCGCCGCAGACAATCGCGCTGATCCTGGCGAGCCTGCAGACCTCGAGCGCGGCGCAGGTGCTCGCGCGCCTTCCCGAGCGCCAGCAGCCGGACATCGCGCTGCGGATCGCGCGCATGGGCGAGACGAGCGCCCAGGTCGTCCAGCAGGTGGAGGACGTGATCCGCCATAAGCTCACGGCCGTCGCCGAGCGCGAGTACTCCGCCGCCGGCGGCACCAAGACGCTCGCCGAGATCCTCAACCACTCAGACCGCACCACTGAGCGCGCGGTGCTCGAGAAGCTCTCGACGACCGACAAGGAGCTCGCCGAGGAGGTGCGCAGCATGCTGTTCGTCTTCGAGGACATCGTCAAGCTCGAAGAGCGCGCAGTTCAGCAGGTCCTGCGCGAGGCCGACCAGAAGGACCTCGTGCTGGCGCTCCGCGGAGCGCCCGAGAACGTCAAGGAGGTCGTGCTGAAGAACATGTCTGAGCGCGGCGCCGAGATGATCAAGGAAGAGATGGAGATCCAGCCGCCGCAGCGCAAGCGAGACATCGACGCGGCGCAGAGCCGCATCGTGGCGGTCGTGCGCCAGCTCGAGGAGGCGGGCACGATCGTGATCGCGAGCGACAGCGAGGACGAGAGTGAAGCAGTTGTCTGAGGCGCCCGTCAGCTACGCCTACGAGCACCTCGAGCCCTCGCAGGCACCGCCCCGCGACGCGGCGGCGCGGCTGCTCGCGCAGGCAAGCGCGGAGGCCGAGCAGATCCGTGAGCGCGCGCGCAGCGAGGGCTACGAGCAGGGCCGCGTTGCCGGACACGAGCACGGACTTGCAGAGATCGTCCGGGCGGCCAGCGCGCTCGACGAGGCCGCGCAAGGCATCGACGCGCTGCGCGTCGAGGTGGCCGAGGCCGTCGAGGAGGACGCGATCGAGCTGGCGCTCACGCTCGCCGGCAAGATCCTCGCGGGTGCCTTCCACGCGCGACCGGAGCTGGTCGTCGAGATCGTGCAGGGCGCATTGCGGCGGATCAGCGATCGCCGGCGCATCACCGTCCTGGTGAACCCCGCGGATCTCGACGTCGTGCGTGGCGCGCTGGGCGAGCTGACGGCGCAGGGCAGCGGCGTCGAAGTCTGCGACCTGCAGTCCGACGAGCGCGTCGGGGTCGGCAGCGCGATCGTGCGCACCGCCGAGGGCGAGGTGGACGCGAGCGTCGGCACGCAGCTGGAGCGAGCGCGAGAGGTCGCGCGCACCACCCTGGAGACCCGCGAACGGGCCGCACCGGCGAGCGACGCTTGATCGAGCCAGCCCCTCCAAATCTGCTCGGGCGAGCGGCCGAGGCGATCCGCGAGGCCGACCTCGCCAGGCGGCACGGCTTCGTCAGCAACCTGATCGGCCTGATCATCGAGGCGACCGGCCTCCAGGCCGAGGTCGGCGAGGTGTGCCTCGTGGGCACCGACCGCAACCGCGCCGCCGTCGCCGCCGAGGTGGTCGGCTTCCGCGACGGCCGTACGCTGCTGATGCCGCTCGGCGAGTTGCATGGAATCGGGCCCGGGACGCGCGTGCTGGCGACCGGCGCGCCGTTTCGGATCGCCGTCGGCAACGCGCTGCTCGGCACGGTCATAGACGGCCTCGGCGTCGCCGACGTCGGCCTGGGCATCACCGACGACCCGGCCCGGGCCGATCCCGCGTGGCCGGGTGGCGCTCCGATGCTCGCGCGCTCCACGATCGCCGCGCCCCCGAACGCGCTCTCGCGGCCGCGCATCCGCGAGCGCGTCGGGCTGGGCGTACGTGCGCTCGACGGCCTCGTGCCGTGCGGACTCGGGCAGCGCCTCGGGATCTTCGCCGGCTCGGGTGTCGGGAAGTCCTCGCTGCTGGGCATGATCGCGCGCTCGACCAGCGCCTCAATCAACGTGATTGCGCTCGTCGGCGAGCGTGGCCGCGAGGTGCGCGAGTTCATCGAGCGGGACCTCGGTGATGCGCTGGAGCGCTCGGTCGTGGTCGTCGCGACCTCCGACCAGCCCGCGCTCGTGCGCATCAAGGCTGCGTTCACCGCTACGACGATCGCCGAGTACTTCCGCGATCAGGGCCACGACGTGATGCTGATGATGGACTCGGTGACGCGCTTTGCAATGGCGCAGCGCGAGGTCGGTCTTGCGATCGGTGAGCCGCCAGCCACGCGTGGCTACACCCCGAGTGTGTTTGCGCTGCTTCCACGCCTGCTCGAGCGCGCCGGTACCAGCGCGGGCGGTTCGATCACCGGGCTCTACACCGTGCTCGTCGATGGCGATGACATGAATGAGCCGATCGCGGACGCGGTGCGCTCGATCCTCGACGGGCATGTCGTGCTGACCCGCTCGCTCGCCCACGCCGGGCACTACCCGGCGATCGACGTGCTGCAGAGCGTCTCGCGCCTGATCGGCGAGATCGTCTCGCCGGAGATCGCTCAGGCCGGGCAGCGTCTGCGCGCCGCGCTCGCGGTGCTGCGCGACAAGGAAGACCTCGTCTCGATCGGCGCTTACCAGCCCGGCAGCGACCCCGCGCTCGACGTCGCGCTCGCGCATCGGTCGCGCATCGAGCGCTTCCTGCGCCAGCCGGTACACGAGCAAAGCGACCCGCTGCGGACCGATGCCCAGCTGCTCGAGCTGGGCACCTCGCTCGCGAGCGAGCTCGAGCGTGCCAGCGGCGAGATACCCGACGCCGAGGAGGTCTCCCCCGGGGACGCCGGCGCGGCGGCCGCGCCTGCATACGACGCCGGGCCGCCAGCGATCCCGGCGCTTGGATTGGGGATTTGAGGATGAGCTCCCGCCGCCGCTCAAGTACCCGATCGCTCGACCGATAACCAGGCCGTGGCCCGATCTGCATTCCGCTTCCGTCTCGAGCGCGTTCGCGCCGTGCGTGAGCGTAAAGAGCAGCTCGCCCAGGGCGAGCTCGCAGCTGCGCTCTCGCGGCGCTCGAGCAGCGTCGCCGAGCTGCGCTCGGCCGACGCCAACCTTGAACATGCCGTGGAGGAACAGCGCAGCGTCGCCACCGAGCGCGAGGCCGTGAGCGCGACGGACCTGCTCGCGCGTCAAGCGTTTCTCGAGCGCGTCGAGTCGCAGCGCAGGCTGCGCGCCCGCGAGCTCGAGCAGCGCGAGCGCGAGGTCGCCGAGCGCGACGCCGAGCTGGCGCAGGCAGCGAGCGAGCACGAGATGCTCGTCCGGCTCAAGGAGCGCCATCGTAGTGAGCACGATCGCGAGACGGCTCGCCGCGAGCAGGGCGTGCTCGACGAGATCGGCTCCACCCGCTTTCGTCGGAGCCCGGCATGAGCGCCCAAGCGGTGAGCGCCGCGACGGCCGGTGTCCCCGCCGGCGAGACGGCGATCCTCGCGCGGATACAACAACTGCAGGCGCTGATCGAATCGGCGCGCCAGGTCGCGAACGGTGGTCTCATCTCGACCGGTGGCACCGCCTACAGCGCCCCGCAGAGCGCCGGCACCAACTTCGCCTCGGCGCTGCAGGCGGCGACGAGTGCCGACGTGGCGAGCGCGCAGGCGCCTGCCCTCGCCGGCAGCGCCACCGGGGTCGCCTCCCAGCCCCTGCAGGGCGCCGGCACCAGCAGCGAAGGCGGCGAATACGAAGCTTTGATCGACCAGGCCGCCGCGCGCAACGGCCTTGACCCAGCCGTGCTGCACGGGCTGATCCAGCAGGAGTCGGGCTTCGACCCCAGCGCCACGAGCAGCGCCGGCGCGTCCGGTCTTACGCAGCTGATGCCTGGCACCGCCTCCTCGTTGGGCGTCGCCAACCCGCTCGACCCCGCGGAATCGATCGAAGGCGGTGCGCGCTACCTCGGCGGCCTGATGGCGCAGTTCGGAGGGAACGCCGAAGACGCGCTCGCCGCATACAACGCCGGCCCCGGCGCCGTGCAGCAGTACGGCGGCGTGCCGCCGTACTCGGAAACGCAGAGCTACGTCGCCAAAGTGCTCGCCAACGCCGAAGCCTTCCGCCAGTCGCATCCGACGAGCACAGCCGGGACGCTGGCATGAGCGTCGAACCAACGCTCCTGTTGGCGCCGCAGGCGCCGCCACCGAGCTCCGGCGCGCCCCCGGGCGCCGCCCCACCGGGCGGGAAGCTCTTCCAGAGCGCGCTCGACGAACATTCGGCCCGGACCGCAAACGCGGAAGGCCAGGAACAGAAGAGCAGCGAGGCGAACCGCGGCGAAAGGCCCGAAGAAGGCCACCGCACGCAGGCAAGCGACGCGAGCGCTCTCGCCGAAGCCGACGCGCTGGGGGCCACTGCGTCGCCGCCAGCAGCGACGCAGGCCAAGAGCAGCTCGACCGGTGCCCCGTCGTCGTCTGTGTCGCCGTCGCCGCGCGCGAACAGCGGCGCAGGCACGGGCGCTCCGGCGAAGCTCGCCTCGGAGGATGGGGCCGTAGCGCTCCACGCGTCGCGTTTGAGCTCGACGGGCACCGACACGCTCGTCGGATCCTCGGCGTCCGGCGCAAGCCCGGCCGCGCCCGGCGGCTCCTCGCGGGCGCCGTACGAGCCAGGCGCGAAGATCGCTTCCACGACGGGCGCCGCCGGCGTGAACCTGCGCGACATCGCGATTCCCACGGCCACAGACCCCTCGCGGACCGCGACGGGCGCCCCTGACGCCGCGGCGGCCCCCCTGACGAGCACCCCGGCCCCTCCGGCCAGATCTGCGACGAGCTCCGCTGCTGGGGCTGGCGCGTCCGGCTCGAGCTCGGCACAGCCGGCCGTCGCGCCCGCAGGCGCTGCCAAGACCACCGCTGCTGGGCCTCTGCCGTCGGGCTCGGCATCCGCGACTGGCGTGCCGGCAGCGGGGTCCTTGAGAGCCGCCGCGTCGGGCGCCGCCCGGACAGCCGTCCAGACGGGCCAGACGCTCCCCGGCAAGGAGTCGGTTGCGGACAACGCCATTTCCAGCGATAGCCCAGGATCGCCTGCGAGTAGCACGGGCACGCCATCCGTGCAGCCACCCCTCAGCTCAGCGGCGACGCGCGGTACGGGAGGCGCGGGCACGGCGAGCTCCTCTGCGCCCGCCGCCGGCCAGACCGCCGGTGCGAGCACTCAGGGCTCGGGCAACGGCGACGCCGCCGGCAACCGTCAGGCGAGCGACCGTGGTGGAGCTCAGGCCAGCGCAGGAGCGCCCGCCAACGCCGGCGCCGGCGGTGCGGCCGCGAGGACGTCCGCTGCGAGCACGGCGAGCCGCTCGCGGCCGGCCGCGACGACCGCCACGGCACAGGCAGCTGCGCCGTCCGTCACGGGCGCAGCCCCGGGCGCGACTGCAGCTGGTCCGGTGCAGGTGCTCGACGCGGGCACGCAGGCACCGGCGAGCGCGCCCTCCGGGGGTGCCGCCGCGAACGCACCGAGCGCGTCCGGCGTGGGTATGCACGAGCTGATCGAGTCGATCAACGCCACGATTCAGATCGCCGTCCGCCAGGGCGCCACCCAGGCGCGAATCGCGCTGCACCCCGAAGAGCTCGGCCAGATCAACATCCGCCTCACCCAGACCAGCCAGGGGCTGCTGGCGCGCGTCAGCGCCGAGACGCCGGCGGCCGCACAGGCGCTCGCAGCCGGTCGCGCGGAGCTGCATCAGTCGCTGAGCTCGCTCGGCGTGTCGGTGCTGCGGTTGGACATCGGCTCCGGTCAGCCTGAATCCGGCGATCACGAAGGCCCCTTCGCCGGCAACCCGAACTCGCCGGGCGCGTCAAGCTCGCGCGCGTCATCAACCCTCGAAGAGCCCGACAGCCCCGACGCGACGGTTCAGTCGTCCGACGCCGCGGCGCCGTCGGCTCCGCCGACCGGCGGCGCGCTCGTCGACGTGCTCGCCTGAGACCCCACGAAAGGACCACCGCCATGACAAGTCCAATCGCAACCGCCGCCTCTGCAAGCGCCCCCGCCCCGACGGCGAGCGGAAGCTCGAGCAGCATCCTCGGTCAGAACGACTTCCTGAAACTGATGGTCGCCCAGCTGCAGGCCCAGAACCCCCTGGAACCCGGCAACCCAAACGAATTCGTCAACGAGCTCGCGCAGCTGACCCAGGTCGAGCAGACGACGAACCTCGCAAACGCCAGCGAGCTCTCCGGCGCTGTCCAGCTGATCGGGCGTACCGTCTCCTACAACAGCGCCGCAGGCGTCCCGGCGACCGGTGTCGTGCAGAGCGTGCAGTCAGACGCCTCTGGCACGACGGTGACCGTCGAAGGCGTCCCCGGCGTGACCCTCGCGAGCATCACGGACGTCAATTGAGCCCGATCTCAAACCCGGCGCTCGTTCCGCCCGGCGGCCTCGCAGCCCCGGCTACGCCCGTCCGTCAGGGCGGCAAGAGCCCGACGCCCGGCGCGCCCAGCGTACCCGCAGCACCCGGTCAGGCCGGCACGTTCGCGGACGCGCTTACGCAGGCCGGCCAGGGCCAGCAACTGAACTTCTCAAAGCACGCGCTGGCGAGGGTTGAACGCCGGGGCATCGACCTCGACGCGAACACCCTCGGGCGGCTTTCACACGGCGTGCAGCGCGCCGCGAGCAAGGGCTCGCGCGACTCCCTCGTACTTGTCGACGGCACGGCCTTCGTCGTGTCCGTCAGCAACCGCACGGTGATCACGGCCGTGGGATCCGAACACATGAAGGACAACGTGTTCACCAACATCGACAGTGCCGTCATCGCATGAGGCGAGCGGCGACAATCGACAACGGCCGGACCTCTTCGAGGAGGCCGCGAAAGGCAGGGCGGTCAGGATGATGGCAGGAATGTACGCCGCGATCAGCGGCCTCGATGCGAACCAGACGATGCTCAACGCGACCGCGAACGATCTCGCGAACGTCAACACGGTTGGCTACAAGGCGGTCAGCGTGACGTTCGCGAACTCGCTCACGCAGGTGCTTCACGGCTCCTCCGGCGTGACACCCACCAACGGAGGAACCAACCCCGCGCAGATCGGGCTCGGCGTGCAGGTCCAGGCGACCATCAACGAAATGTCCGAGGGGGCGTTCCAGTCCACCAACGACCCGCTCGACATCGCGATCGAGGGTCCCGGCTTCCTGCGTGTCGGACCCGGAGCGCCTAAAGAAGCAGAATTGACAAAAGGCATCCCCGCGAACGTCTCCTACAGCCGCGCCGGTGATCTGACGACGAACACGACGGGCTACCTGACGACGCAGGGCGGCGAATACGTGATCGGGCGCAACGCCACGATCTCGGCCGAATCCGAAACCGGCGACACCTACGTACCCGGCAAAGAAGACAGCTACCTGCTGATCCCGCCGGGATCGAGCAACGTGTCAATCGGCCAGGACGGGTCGATCAGCTACACCGACGAGAACGAAAAATCGAAACAGTACCTGCAGCGGGTCACAGCCGGATACCTGTCGCTCGCGACGTTCGCCAACGAAAGCGGCCTCGAACGGCTCGGCGGATCGCTCTGGGCCCGGACCTCGGACTCGGGCGCCCCGATCGTCGGCACGCCGGACACGCCCGGCTTCGGCTCGACTGTGGGCGGCGAGCTCGAGCAGTCGAACGTCGATCTCGCGACCGAGATGACGAACATGATCACCGCCGAGCGCGGCTACCAGGCCAACTCGCGCGTGATCTCCACCGCGGACGCAATGCTGGAAACGCTCGTGACGATGCACTAGCCGCAGAACTTCCACGAGACGCTCGAGCTGTTTTTCCAGCCGGCACATATGCCGGCTGGCCGGGAGGCGCATGCGCCCCCCGGAGGGGCCGCACATGTGCGGCCCCAGCAGGGCCGCATGCGGCCCTGCCAACCCAACCTACGACGATCGACGGAAAGGACGGCAGCGAGCAGGGACAACTCCGAGGAGCCCGGGGTGGGGCGGCTTACGCAGCCGTTCCACCCTGTGGCTATGCTTTGTTGAAGGGGGTGTGCAACCCGATGATCACGCTCAACCGGCTCGGTCACAGCGACGAGCCGTTCCATTTGAATCCGGACATGATCGTGACGATCGAGTCCACGCCCGACACCGTGATCACGCTGGCGACCGGCGCCAAGGTTGTGGTGGCCGAGACGCCCGCCGACGTCGCCGCCGCCGTCCACTTCTACCGCGCCGAAGTGCTCGCCGAGGCCTTCCGGCGCCGGGCACCCCAGCGTCAGGCGTCTGGCACGTCCGGCTCCCGCGAGCCGGCCCATCTCGCCGCGGTCGACGACGACCCGACGTCGTCCTAAAAGGGCAGTTCGCGTCGTCCTATACGCCGTTCGTGCATGCCCGGCGGGCAAAACTGAAGGATTTTCTGCGAACGCCGATGTAGGCAAGCAATGAAGGCTTCAACGGCCATCGGTATTGGTGTGGCCTTCGGCTCCCTAATGCTGAGCTCGATGATGAACGGGACGAGTCCCGCGTCGTTCATCGACATCCCAGCGCTGATGATCATCATCGGCGGGACCGGTGGCGTCACGCTCGCCAGCGTCGGGATGACCTCGATGAAGCGCGTGCCGAGCCTGTACAAGCTGGTCTTCTCCGCCGAACCGCCGGACATGCGCGCTCAGCTCGACCGGCTCGTGTCGTTGGCCGACAAGGCCCGCCGCGAGGGGCTCCTGGCGCTGGATGCGATGCTCACAGAGATCGACGACGCGTTCACGCGCAACGCGCTGCAGCTGGTCGTCGACGGCACCGACCCGGAGATGGTCCACGCGATCCTCGAGGCCGAGGTCGACGGCATGGCAGCGCGCCACGAGGCCTCCGCCGCGCCGTTTGAGAAGGCCGGCGGCTTCGCCCCGACGATGGGGATCATCGGCACGGTGCTCGGCCTCGTGCACGTCCTGCAGAACCTGGCCGCGCCCGCGACGCTGGGGCCGTCGATCTCAGCGGCGTTCATCGCGACGTTGATGGGGGTCGGCTCGGCCAACGTGATCTTCCTGCCGATCGCCAACCGCCTCAAAGCGATCTCCGCCGAAGAGATGGAGCTGCGGATGATGACGCTCGAGGGGATCCTCTCGATCCAGGCCGGCGACAACCCGCGGCTGGTCTCCGAAAAGCTGATGTCCTACCTGCCGCCCGCCGAACGCACTGTCGGCGAGGAGCAGAACGTCGCGCGCCTCGACGAGGCCAGGGCAGCCTGATCATGGCGCGCGGGCACGGCCGCCGCCGCCGTCACGGAGCCAAGGAGGAGGGCAGCAACGAGCGTTGGCTGCTGACCTACGCGGACATGATCACGCTGCTGATGGCCCTGTTCATGGTGCTGTTCTCGATCTCCTCGGTCAACGTCTCCAAGTACGAGACGCTGCAGAAGTCGTTGAAGGCGGCCTTCTCGGGCAACATCCTCCCCGGTGGGAAGTCCGTCGCCCAGCCTGGCAAGACCGACAATGCGGCGCAAACACCCAGCAGCGTCGAACTGCAGGCGATCGAGCCGGTCGCCACCGAAGGCTCCACCAGCCTGCAGAACAGCACCGGGCATGGCGCGAGCGGCGCCACAGCGAGCAGCTCCACAGCGAGCAGCGCGACGAGTGCCGCGGCTGCCGCCGCCAGTAGGGCCGCCCAAAATCAGGCGGCCGAGTTCGCGCGGATCAAGCAGGAGCTCGAAGCGTATGCAGCCTCGCACGGCTTCGCCAAGAGCGTGAAGGCCACGATCGAAGCGCGCGGCCTGGTCATCAGGGTCCTGACCGACGACCTGCTGTTCGCCTCGGGCCAGGCGGCGCTCGAAGGCAGGGCCGACGGGCTGCTCGCCGAGATCGCCCAGCTGCTGAACGTCGACCAGACGCATCCGATCTCGGTCGAAGGCAACACGGACAACGTGCCGATCCACTCCAGCCAGTTCCCGAGCAACTGGGAGCTTTCGACTGCGCGCGCAAGCACCGTTGTGCGCTTCCTGATCGCGCACGGCGTCGGTTCCAGCAGGCTCACGGCTTCGGGTAATGCCGAACAGCGCCCGTACGACAGCAACGCCACGGCGGCAGGTCGGGCGCGCAACCGGCGGGTCGAGATAGTAATGCGAAGGCTCCACGGTGCCGAAGAAGAAGGTGAAGGCGCCCCTTAGTCAAGGAAGACACAACCCTTAGTCAAGGACGACACACCCATGCTCAAGAACAAAAAGCTAATGCTCGCGGTGGCCCTGCCGATTCTCATACTGGGAGTCGGCTACACGATGACCAAGCCAAAGCCCGTGAACAAGGACAAGATCAAGGGGACGATCTATGTGATGCCGGCGCCGTTCCTGCTCAACCTGCAACAGGGCCGCTTCGCGAAGCTGACGGTCGCGCTCGAGCTCGCGCCGGGACAGAGCGACGGCGCCTCCGCCACCGCCGCGGCCGCAAGCGGCGAAAACGCCGCCGGGACGCTTCCCGAGGAACCGCTCGTCCGGGAAATCGTGACCAACGCCGTGACCAACCAGAACGGGGAATCGCTCGTCAGCACGGATGGACGCAACGCGGTCAAGCACCACATCCTGCAGACGATCGACGCGCAGACCGACGTCAAGGTCGAAGCCGTGCTGTTCCCCGACCTCACCGTGCAATAGGAGACAGCGTGACCGAGACGATCGAGTACGAGCAGTTCGAGCAGAACGGCCACGGAAGCTCACCGGACCCCGATTCGGCCGCCGGCACCGACCTAAGCCGCCTCAGCGACATTCCGATGGAGCTGAGCGTCGAGATCGGGCGCACGCACATGACGGTCGGCGAGACGCTCGACCTGCGCGTCGGGTCGGTCGTGACGCTCGAGCGCCTTGCGGGCGAGACGGCCGACCTGCTGGTCAACGGCAGCGCGATCGCGCGCGGTGAGGTGGTCGTCATCGACGAGCAGTACGGCCTGCGCATCACCGAGATCCTCGACGCCGAGTCCGAGCACGGCATTGCCCAGCCGCCGACCTCCACGGACGCTGACGGCGGCAACGGCGCCGCCGCCGAGGCCGAGCCGCCGCCGGGCGCCGCGGTGCCTGCAGCGGCGACGCCCGCCAGCGCGGACGCGGACGTCTCCGCCGACGAGGCCTGAGCTTCGCATGAGCGAGAGCGAGGACGACAAGCAGGGCGGGGTTGCGGAGGCCGAGCCGCCCGAGCATGGCGGCGGCGAGCGCGGGCAGGCTGAGCAGATACGCACGCTCGACTTCTCCCAGCCGACCAAGTTCACCACCGAGCTCAGGCGCCGGATAGTCCGCGCGCTGGATCCCTTCTGCGAGGCGCTGGGCGGTTCGCTGGCGGGTGAGCTGAACGCCGAAGTCGAGGTCGTGCTGACGGACATAAGCCAGCACACCTGGGCGGCGGCCAAGTCCCAGCTCCCGGCGGACTCGATCGCGGTGGCCGTCGAGGCCGACGGCATCGACCGACACATGCTGATGAGCGTCGAGCGGCCCTTCGTCCTGCAGGCGCTCGAATGTCTGCTCGGGGGCGAAGCTGCCACAGCCCCGGCCGAGCGCCATATGACTGAAATCGACTGGGTGCTGACGCGCGGCCTGCTCGACGCGGTCGTACACCAGCTCTCGATCGCTTGGGGAGAGCTCGGCGGCCCGCCGCTCGTGCGCGGCGACGTCGACGTCGAGGGCGACGCCGGTGTTCACACGCCGGTCGGCGAACCGACGCTGTCGGTGACGCTCGAGGTCAAGCTCGACACGCTCACCTCGGCGATGTCCCTGCTGATCCCGTGGGGCGCGATCGAGCCGATCGTCGAGCGTATCCGCGACGGTCGTGGCGAGTCGACCAGCGCCGACCTGCAGGGCGCCGACGCGCTGCGCCGCGGCGTGTCCGTCGCGCATGTGCTGCTGCGCGCCGAGGTCGGCTCCGTACAGATGCCGATCGAGCGCATGCTGCAGCTGACGCCCGGAGCGCTACTGGCGCTCGACGGCAGCGCCGAGGACGGGGTCCTGCTGTTCGCAGAGGGGATTTCGCTCGGACGCGGGCGCCCCGGGCGCAGCGGCCCGCGGCGCGCGGTCAAGCTGTCCTCGACGGGCGAAGCGAGCGTCCGCGCGGACACCTACGCAAAGCTCGGGCGCGCCGAGCTCGAACGTGCGCGTGCGCATCTCGAGCAGACGCGCACCAGCCCCGACGGCCGCGCGATCCTGCGCAGCATCTTTGTCCGCGTGTGGGCTGAGCTCGGCAGAACGCATCTGCCGCTCGGGCAGGCACTCGAGCTGGCGCCGGGGCTGATCGTCGAACTCGACCAGCGCGTCGACGCGCCGGTCGAGCTGTTCGCAAACGGGCTGTGCTTCGCCAACGGGAGCCTCGTCGTCACCGCCGACGGCGCGTGGGGCGTGCAGGTCGCCGAGCTGCTCCAGTAGCTCAAGACAGCCACTTCCGGGCCGATAACGAGGACGACTCTTCCTCGGAGTCGTCCCTCGATGACCAAGTCGATCCTGCTTTCCCGTGCGGTCGCCCCTGCGATCGCGGCGTTCTGCGCCTGCCTGCTCGCGTTCGCGGGTCCCGCGTCGGCGTTCACACCCTCCACCAAGGCAGGCGGCGAAAACACTCCGCTGAGCCTGGGCGGCGCGACCGGCACGACCCACTCGACGAGCTCCGGCGGCGCGAGCATCGTGCGCACGATCGTCGGCCTCGCGATCGTGCTCGCCGTGATCTGGGGGCTCGCCTGGATCATGCGCCAGGTCAAGTCCTCGCGTGAGGGCGGAGGCGGTGGGAATCAGTCGAGCGCCGAGCTTGCGAGCGTCGCGGCGCTGACGCTCGGCTCCGGGCGCTCCGTGCACCTCGTGCGCGCCGGCAACGACTACGTGCTGCTCGGCGCCACCGAGCACGGCGTCGCGCCGATCCACCGCTACACCGAGGAGCAGGCACTCGACGCCGGGCTGCTCCCGCAGGACGGCGTCGTGCTCGAGCAGCCCGCCGAGCGCTCACGCCTCCTGGCGCTCACCACCCAGCTCGTCGGCGGCGTCGGCCAACGCGCGCGCGAGGCGCAGCGCGCCCTGCCGAGCCCTCATCAGGACGGCGGCATCCCCGGCCAGAGTGACTACGCCCCGCGTAGCCCCCGCGCCGCTGGCTGGGACTCGCGTCCGGACCCGATGCGGATGCCCTCCCCGTCCTCGGGCCTGCTCGAGCGTCTGCGCGAAATGACGGTTCGGCGATGAGCCTCGGCGCGGTGCTGCCCGTCGCCGCGGCTTCCTCCGCGCTGCCCGTCACCTCGAACAACGCGGTGCAGATCCTGCTGCTCGTCGGCGGCCTGACGCTCGTGCCGGCGGTGCTGTTCACGGTCACGGGCTTCAGTCGCATCCTGATCGTGCTCGGCTTCATCCGCAGCGCGATCGGCACCACGACCGCACCCCCGAACCAGGTGCTCGTCGGCATCGCGCTGTTCCTGACGATCTTCGTGATGGCGCCGACTGTGGGCGCGATCAAGAAGGACGCCGTCGAACCGCTCGAGGCGCACAGGCTGAGCACCACGGTCGCGCTCGAACGCGCCGAGCAGCCGCTGCGCGAATTCATGTTCCGCCAGACGCGCGTCGAGGACATCTCGTTGTTCGTGAGCCTCGCCCACGCCAAGCAGCCGCACACACGCGCTGAAGTGCCGACCGAGGTCCTGATCCCGGCGTTCATCGTCTCCGAGCTGAAGACCGCGTTTCAGATCGGCTTCTTGATCTTCCTGCCGTTCCTGCTGATCGACCTGATCGTCTCGTCGGTGCTGATGAGCATGGGCATGATCATGCTGCCGCCGACGTTCATCTCGCTGCCTTTCAAGATCTTGCTGTTCGTGCTGGTGGACGGTTGGGATCTCGTCATCAAGGCCCTGGTGCAGAGCTTCCACTGATGAACCAGGACACCGTCGTCAACCTCGCCACGCAGGCCATGAGCCTCGCGCTGAAGATCGCGGGCCCGCTGCTGCTCGTCGCGCTCGTCGTCGGCCTGCTCATCAGCGTCTTCCAGGCCGTCACCCAGATCCAGGAGCAGAGCCTCTCGCTGATCCCCAAGATCGCCGCCGTCGGCGTCGTGATCGTGCTGCTCGGCCCCTGGATGCTCGGCCAGCTCGTCACCTACACGACGGCGCTGTACAGCTCGATCCCGTCGATGGTCGGCTCGTGACGAAGCTCCTCTCAGAGCTCGCGGGCAACGAGCTCGCTGGCTTCATCCTCGTGCTGGCGCGCGTGACACCGCTGTTCTTCATCGCGCCGCTGTTCTCCTCGCGCGTCATCCCGCCGCACATCCGCGGGCTTGTCGCGGTCGGTATCTCGATCGGCCTCGCGCCGGTCGCGTTGCATGGTCAGCACGTCCCCTCAGAACCGCTCGCGCTCGGAGCACTCGTCATCGAGGGGATGCTCGTCGGGCTCGGCTTCGCCTTCGCGCTCGGCGTACTGATGGGGGCCGTGGAATCGGCCGGCTCGGTGATCGACGTGCTCTCCGGCTTCTCCTACGGCGCCCTGATCAACCCGATGGACGGTCAGCAGAGCGCCGTCATCACCCGCTTCTACGGGCTTGTCGGAACGCTGATCTTCCTCGTGATCGGCGGCGACGCCTGGACGCTGCGCGGCCTCGACCGTACGTTTCAGCTAGTGCCGTTGACGAGCGCGCCGCGGCTGTCCTCGCTGCTCGGCGGCGCCGAGCAGGTCTTCTCCACGATCTTCACCGCCGCCCTCGAGATCGCCGCGCCGGTTGTCGTGGCGCTGCTGATCACCGACGTCGCCTTTGGCGTCGTCTCGCGCGTGGTCCCGCAGCTGAACGTGTTCGCCGTCGGCTTTCCCACCAAGGTCGCCGTCGCGCTGCTTGTCGTCGGTGCCTCGCTGCCCTTCACCGCCAACTGGATATCCAATCAGCTGTCCGTCAGCGTCGGCGACGCCCTCGGCGCGCTGCACGTCGCCTGAGCCATGGCCAACGACGACCGCACCGAGAAGGCGACACCCAAACACCGCAAGCGCGCGCGGGAGAAGGGGGAGGTGGCGCGCAGCCCCGACCTCGGCGGGGCGGTCGTCGTCGTCGCCGGGCTGTTTGCGCTCAGCCTGATGGGCTCGCGGATCGTGAACGCCGCCGCCGAAACGTCCCACTACGCCTTCGCCGAGATCGCGCATCCCGACACCGCGATGAGTGCCGCCGGGCTGGGCGACCTGATGCACGCGGCTATCTCCACCGTCGTGCTCGCCGTCGCGCCCGTCGCCGGCGCGTGCATGCTCGCCGGCCTGCTCGGCGGCGTCGCGCAGGTCGGCTTCAGGCCCACGGCGCATTCGCTCAAACCCGACTTCCGCCGCATCAACCCAGCCTCCGGCCTGAAGAACCTGCTGGGGGTGAACGCGGTGTTCGAGGCGTTCAAGGCGGTCGCCAAGGTCGCCGTGGTCGGCGCTGTGGCGACGCTCGCTCTGCTCCCCGGGCTGACCGGCCTCGCGTCCGTCGTCGGGATCTCGGCGCTGGGGCTCGGCGCGCTGTCCGCCGGCAAAGCCTTCGAAGTCGCCGAGCACGCCGCTTTCGCCTACCTGCTGATCGGGCTGATCGACTACGCGTGGCGGCGCCGGCGTCATGAGAAACAGCTGATGATGACCAAGCAGCAGGTCAAGGACGAGACTCGTCAGGAGGGGATCTCGGCCGAGGTCAGGGCCGCGTTGCGCCGCCGCCAGATGCAGGCCGCACGCGCGCGGATGATGGCCGCGGTGCCCAACGCCGACGTCGTGGTGACCAACCCCACGCACTTCGCGGTGGCGCTCACCTACGACGGCACGCACACCGCACCCGAGGTGGTCGCCAAGGGCAAGGACCT
The DNA here is from genome assembly GCA_963737025.1 of uncultured Solirubrobacteraceae bacterium. GTDB lineage: Bacteria > Actinomycetota > Thermoleophilia > Solirubrobacterales > Solirubrobacteraceae > Palsa-744. Next base: position 64,661 of record CAVTRA010000001.1, on the reverse strand, counting down.
GATCGCGGCGCAGATCAGGCGCATCGCCGAAGAGAGCGGCGTGCCGGTGATCGCCGACCCGCCGCTCGCTCGCGCCCTCTACACGTCGGTGGAGATCGGCCAGGTCATACCCGAGGAGCTCTACGCCGCGGTCGCGCGCGTGCTCGCATTCGTCTACCGGCTCGCCGGGCGCACGGCGCTCGCCAACAGGAGGATCGCATCGTGAGCAGTCCCGGCGTGCGCAGGCTCCTGCGCCACACAGACCTGCTCGCGGCCGTGTCGGTCGTGATGGTCGTGACGATGCTCGTCGTGCCGCTGCCCTCGGCGCTGCTGAGCCTGCTGATCACCCTCAACATCGCCGGCGCGCTCACGATCGTCTCGGCCACCATGTACCTCGGCAAGGCGCTCGACTTCGCGTCGTTCCCGAGCCTGCTGCTGCTGACCACGATGTTCCGGCTCGCGATCAACGTGTCGGTGACGCGCCTGATCCTCACCTCCGGCGACGCCGGCAGCGTCGTCAAGTCCTTCGGCGAATTCGTCGTCGGCGGCAACGTCATCGTCGGCCTCGTGATCTTCCTGATCCTCGTCGTGATCCAGTTCATCGTCGTCACCAACGGCGCCGGGCGCGTCGCCGAGGTTGGCGCGCGCTTCACGCTCGACGCGATGCCCGGCAAGCAGATGGCGATCGACGCCGATCTCAACGCCGGGCTGATCACCGACCAGCAGGCGCGGGAACGGCGCGCGGACATCGCGCGCGAGGCGGACTTCTACGGCGCCATGGACGGTGCCTCCAAGTTCGTCAAAGGCGACGCCATGGCGGCGCTGATCATCACCGGCATCAACCTCGTCGGCGGGATCGTCGTCGGCATGCTCCAGCGCCACCTCGGCTTCAGCGAAGCCACCCACCAGTACTCGCTGCTGACCGTCGGCGACGGTCTCGCCGCGCAGATCCCGGCGCTGTTGATCTCGGTCGCCACCGGCATCATCGTCACGCGCGCCGCCTCCGATCGCGACCTCGGTTCGGACATCGCCAGCCAGATCCTCGGTCAGCGCAAGGCCCCGATGGTCGCCGCCGGCGCGATCGGCCTGTTCGCGTTGATCCCCGGCCTGCCGAAGCTTCCCTTCCTGCTGATCGCGGGGATCTTCGGCACGATCGCCTGGGTGGTGCGCAAAGGGCTGCCGGGGGCCACCGACGCCGACGCCGCCGCCCGCGCCGCCGCCCAGGCGACGCTGCCCAAGCCGGATGAACCGATGTCCGAGGTGGGCGTCGACGCGCTCGAGCTCTCGATCGGCTTCGGCCTCGTGCCGCTTGTCGACGCCGGCTCGGGCGGCGGCAGCTCGCTGCTGCGGCGGGTGAGCGCGATCCGTCGCCAGCTCGCCGCGGACCTCGGCATCGTGATCCCGCCGGTGCGCATCCACGACGAGCTCGGCATGGAGTCCCACGAGTACGTCGTCAAGGTGCGTGGCTCGGAGGTCACGCGCGGGCGGATCATGCCGGGGCACCTGCTCGCGATGGATCCCGGCGACGCCAGCGGCAAGCTGCAGGGAATCCCCACGCGCGAGCCGGCCTTCGGCCTGGACGCCGTGTGGATCGCCGAGTCCGCGCGCGGCGAGGCCGAGTCGCTCGGCTATACCGTCGTGGACGCCGAGTCGGTGATCGTCACGCACTTGACAGAGACGATTCGCACCCACGCCGCCGAGGTGCTCACGCGTCAGGATGTGCGCGCGCTGCTCGACCGCCTCAAGGAGACAAACGCCGCGGTTGTCGATGAGGTCGTACCCGAGGCGCTGTCGCTGGGCGAGATCCAGCGGGTGCTGCAGTCGCTGCTCTCAGAAGGCGTGCCGATCCGCGATCTCGGCACGATCGTGGAGGCGATCGGCGACAAGGCGCGAACAACACGTGACACAAGCCTCCTATCGGAGTACGCTCGCCAGGCGCTGGGCCGGGCGATCACGGCTCCTCACCTGGACGAGCGGTTGCGACTGCAAGCGATAACCCTGGATCCCGCGATCGAGCAGGAGGTCTCTACCTCGATCACCCAAACCACCGACGGCGAGTATCTCGCGATGGATCCCCCGCGCGCGCAGGCGATCGTGACCGCGCTGCGCACCCAGGTCGAGCACGCCGCCGCTCGCGCCGGCAACGGCGCCCACCCCGGGGGACCTGTGCTCCTGTGCTCGGCCCGCATCCGCCGCCACCTGCGCCGCCTGATCGCGCAGGCTCAGCCACATCTGGCCGTGTGCTCGTATAACGAGATCGCTCCCGGCATTGACGTCGAAACCGTCGGGGTGATCCACGCATGAGCACACCGGGCGAGCTGCTCGAAGCGCTCGGCCGCGAGGCCCGTGCCCGCTTCGGCGCCGGCGGCGAGACGACCACGCGCGTCTTCCGCGGACGCTCCGTCGACGAGCTCGTCCCGCAGATCCAGCGCGAGCTGGGCTCGGACGCGATCATCGTGCGCCGCCGCGAGGGGCTCACGGGCGGCGTGCTCGGGTTCTTCCAGCGCGCATTCGTCGAGATCGAGGCGATGCCGGGCGCCCCCGGCGTCGACGTGTACGACGAAGCCGCCAGCGCCGAGCCCGCACCGCAACCGCCGGTCCTGCCGGCGCCGGCCGCGTCCGCGCCGCAAGCGCCTGCGGCGTCCGCGACGCAACCGCCTGTCGCGCCGGCGGCCGCCGCGCCGCCGCCTGCCCTCGAACGGCCAGCCCCGCCGCAGTATCAATCCCCGCCGCCGTACGAGCCCCGTCCGGTGCACTCCGCGACGCCACAGCCACAGCCGCCGCCGACGCTGCCCGCCTCGTCGCCCGACGCGACACCGTATGCCCCGGCACAGCCCGCCGGCGAGCCGCGGCCCGCGCCGGACTCATTTCCCGCGCCGGGCCAGCCGGTCGCCCCCGCGCCAGTCCTCGCGCGCGCGACCGTCGCGCCTGGCGCGAGTGCGGGCAGCGCCTATGTGACCGCGCATCTGGCGGCGCTGGCGCGCGCCGACCGCACGAAGCCCGTCTCGCCACGGCGCGCGGTGCCCGAGCGCGCCGTCGACCCCGCCCCCTGGAGCGGTGATTTCCAGGAGCTGAAGCCAGCCGACGTGTCCGAGCTCTTCCCACCGGCTTCGGCGCGATCCGGCGCCGAGCGCCAGCCGCTCGAAAGAGCGCGCGCTGAGAGGCCGCCGACGCAGCAGTGGGCCACGCGCGAGCGGCGTGAGGTGGCGCCTGGCTCGCACAGCCGTGCAGCCGCAGGCGTGGCCAGGAGCCTGCAGCGCTGCGGTATCGGCGAGGAGCTCGCACGCGAGCTGATCGACAGCGCCAGCGCTCACGCGCTCGCGCTCTCGCCGCGCGCCGGCCTCGCACACGCGGTGCGCGCGACGCTCGCCCAGCGGATACCGGTGGCGCCGCCACTGCCGACGAAGGGCGCCGCGATCGTGGTCGTGGGGGCGGGCGGCGCAGGTAAGACGACGTGCTGCGCGGCGCTGCTGAGCGCCTATCGCAAGAGCAGCTCTCTGCCGGCGAGCTTCGCCACGATCACGTGCGAGCCCGAAGGCGGCGAGCTGCGGATGACCCTCAGCCCCTACCTCATGAAGCCGACGCCCGCGCGCACGCCCCGCGCCCTGCGTGCGCTACGCCGGACCCGCGGCGACGGCATGGCGGTGCTCGATACGCCGAGCGTGTCCCCGTCCGACCGCGCCGGAATCCGCGAGCTCGCGCGCCTGTTCGCCGAGCTCAAACCGGAGCGGGTCGTCGTCGCGCTTCCCGCCACGCTCGGCGCGACCGCCGCCGCGCAGCTGCTGCAGGCGCTGCGGCCGCTCGGGGCCAACACGCTAGCGGTGACGCACGCCGACGAGACAGACCAGCTGGGCGTCGCGGTCGAGGCGGCGTGCAGGTTCGGCCTGGCACCGGAATACATGCTCGAACGCGCCCGCGCGGGTGGCTGGCGGGTGCGCCAGATCTCCCCGACGGCTCTCGCGGAAAGGCTCTTGCCGTGAAACTCGGGCGCGGCCAGGCCGCGAAGTCCGCGCCGGTGGCGCTGCCCGAGCGCTCGCAGAGCGTGACGCTGGTGCCCGCCGGGGGCAAGGCGCTGCCGGCGCGCGTGCTCGAGCGCGGGCCCGACATGCTGCTGGTGGCGATCATGGTTCCCACCGAGCCGCTCACCAATCGCCAGATGGACGGCCTCGTGCTCGAGTTCGTCGCGCCCCAGGGACGGGTGCGGCTGACCGGCACGGTCAGCATCGAGAACCCCGCCGAGCCCGACGTCCTGCGGATCGACGGGCCGCGCTCGGTCGAGGTCCTGCAGGAACGCGAGTACGTGCGCATCAAGTCCGCGCGCCCGGCGCTCGTATACGGCGGGCCGGACAAGATCCCAGTCCAGAGCTACACCGTCGACCTCAGCGGCGGCGGCTTCCTGCTCGCAGGACCGGACTCGCTGAAGATCGGCGACGAGGTCCAGTTTCAGCTGACGCTCACCCCCGGGGTGCTGCTGATCAGCGGCACCGGCACGGTCGTGCGTGTCGATGGCCAGGGTCGCCGCGCGGTCGAATTCGACTCGATCACCGAGCTCGACCGCCGCCGGCTGATCCGCTTCCTCTTCGAGTTACAGCGCGCGGAACGCCAGCGCGGCCTGGAACGGGACGGTCCTCATGGCGGCTGAGACACCGACCGAGACTCCTGAGGCACCGGTCGAGGCGCCGACCGAGGCGCCGACCGAGATCCACGAGGAGCGCGCCGACCCGGTGGCGGCTTCGCCCGAGCCGAGGGCCCCGGCGAAGAAGGCCGCCAAGGGCGAGGGGAAGGGCAAGGCCGCCAAGGAGAAGGGCGGCAAGGCCGAGAAGAAGGGCAAGGGCAAGAAGGTCGACGCGGCGCAGGAGCCCGACGCGGACGGCCCCAACATCGCCGCACACCCGCGTGCCACGCGTGGAGTCGCGCGCGCCAAGAGCTGGGGTGGCCTGATCGGCTTCGCGCTCGCCGGCTACCTGTCGCTGCCGACCAACACGCTCGCTGCCGCCGGCCTGCGAGCCCTGATCGCGGGCGTCGTCTGCTACGTCGCGACATGGGCGGGCGCGGTGTTCGTGTGGCGCCGGCTCGTGGTGCTCGAGATCAAGGGCCGCGAGCAGCAGCTGCTGGGAGGCGCTCGGACCGCCGGCCCGCGACGCGCGCTGTCGGCCGGCTCGCCCGAGCCTCCGCGCGCGAAGGCGGACTCCTAGGCTGAGGAGCCACGGTGGACCCGATACATCCGATCACGCCCGGACCACCGTCGATCTCGCCGCGGCTGCCGGTGCAGCCGCTCGAGCGGGTCTCGCGCGAGCGCGATCGGCCCGCGAAGGACCAGCAAGAGCGCCGCCGGCGTGAGCCGCCGCCGGAGCCGGAGCCTGAGCGCGACCCCGACGATGGCGAGCACCCGCACGTCGACGTGCGCGCCTGATAACTCGCGTGCAAACGCAGGAATCCTTGGCGTTACGGGGTATCTCGTCGGCAAGAGGAATTCTCGCCTCAAGTTTCCCGCTGCGCGGACGATAATCGGCGTGGGTTGACACGGAGTCGACTCGGGACCTAACCAAACAAACGTCATCAAGGAGATGAACGCATGGGCCTCACGATCAACAGCAACCTGGAGGCGATGGACGCCAGCAGGAACCTGAACAACACCGAGAACATGCTCTCGCAGTCGATGCAGCGGCTGTCCTCGGGTCTGAAGATCAACTCGGCGGCGGAAGACGTCGCGGGCTACGCCATCAGCGAAAGCCTCAAGAGCCAGGTCAACGGCCTCAACCAGGCCAGTGAAAACATCCAGGACGCGGTCGCCTTGGCGCAGACCGCCCAGGGTGCCCTGAACGACGTCAACGGGATGCTCCAGCGCATCCGGTCGCTCGCCGTCCAGTACTCGAACGGCACGACCTCCGAAGAAGATCAGAAAGCGATCATCTCCGAGGTGGGCCAGCTCGTCTCTGAGATCAAGCGCGTCGGTGAAACGACGCAGTTCAACGGGAAGAACCTGCTGAACGCTTCCGAAGAAATTCGGTTCCAGGTCGGCGCGAACGACGGCGAAGGCGTCAGCGTCACGACGATCAAGCTGTACAAATCGATCGAAACGCAGATCAACATTTCGACCCTCGGATCGAGGCTGTCGGGAACGGGCGCGAACAAACTGGAAGCGGCCGAAAAAACCGAAATTGAAACAAAAGAAGGCGAAATCAAAACCAAAGGTGAAGCCCTCGAAACGCTGAGGACCAAACTGAAGAAAGAAGAAGCGAAATTCAAGGGCGAAGGCAAGACCGAAACGGAAATCGAAACCAAAGTTGGCGCTGAAGTCAAAGCGATCAACGAAGCTGGGCGTGCCATCGGCGTCGTAGAAAAAGCAGTCGCCAAAATCTACGAAGAACACGCTCCCACGGGCCTGAAGGAAATCAGCGAAGCCATCGCCAAGGTCTCGGGCCTCGCCGGTGAATTCGGTGCCGTCCAGGACCGCATCCAGTACACCCAGTCCAACCTGGAAGTTTACAGCCAGAACCTCACCTCGGCTGTGAGCGCCCTCGTCGACGTGAACATGGCCACGGAAATGACCAACTTCACGAAGGACCAGGTTCTCCAGCAGGCTGGTGTGGCGATTCTCGCGCAGGCGAACCAGTTGCCTGACGCGACGCTGAAGCTGCTCGAATAAGCCAAGAACTTCCTCAGCGGTGGCGCCTAGAGGACGCCACCGCTGCAGTGAAGCTCGTCTGACCGCTGGCCGGTGTTTTGCAGCGGCCGCTTGCGGGCAGAGGAGTCATAACGCTTCGGGCGGTCCGGGAAAGGCCGACAGAAGCCATATACCGCCGCTTCATCGAGGGAACGGTGGTCGAGACGGGCGGCGACGGCCGCCCGTCTCCTTTTTCGGGGCTCCTCATCTGGCGGGTTCTGCCGATTACGTGGGCGATGACCCTCGAAGGAACGTTGGAGCGGGTCTCGGCGATCAGGCAGGCGCTCGCCAATCCGGCGACGATGGTCGGCGCCAACACGGCGCTGAACGGCGGGACGCAGGGTCCGTCGAGCGCCGCCGCGGGCACCGGGACCGGTGAAACAGCGTTCGCCGCGCAGCTGGCGCAGGCGAGCGCCGGGCTGAACACCGGGACCGGAACGAGCGCCACCACTCCTCTCAGCAACGCCGCGGAGCTGAGCACTCCCTCCAGCGTGGCGCTCGCGCCGGGCGTCGGATCTTCCTACTCGCTGCCGGGGCTCGACGGCGTTGCCGGGTCTTCGCCGCTCTCATCGACGTCCGCCGCCGATCAGAGCACGCCCGGCGGGCGCATCGTGGCGATCGCCGAAAGCCAGCTCGGCCAGACCGAGCAGCCGCCCGGCTCCAACGAATCGCCCACGATCGCCCAGTACCGGAGCGCGACCGCCGGCGCGGTCCCCGGAGCGCCGTGGTGCGCGTACTTCGCCTCGTGGGTGGCGCGCCAGGCGGGCGAGCCGATCGGCGAACAGGGCCAGGGGGCAGGCGCTGTCTCGGAGGTGTGGTCGTGGGCGCAGAGCGCCGGGCGGGCGATCGCGAACGGTCCCGGCGTCGTGCCCAAGCCTGGCGACCTGATCGTCTTCGGAGACGAACACGTGGGGATCGTCAGGGACGTGCTCCCGAATGGACAGATCCAGACGATCGAGGGCAACTACGAAAACAAGGTCGCCGCCAACGTGCGCAGCCCCACCGAAGCGACGGGATATGTCGAAATGAGCTGAATCCGGCTATGCCGCGGGCTGTAGACTCGTCAGGGGAAGCAGTCGATGAGCGAGCACAGCGGCACTCCGGCCCCGAGAACCCCTCAGCAGATGTGGCGCAGAGTACTGCCGGCGCTGGCGCTGTTGCTCGCGCTCGTCGCGGCGCTCACCTTCCTGCTCGCCAGGGGACCGGCAAAGCCGGCTCTCCCCGGGGGAGCCCAGCAGTCGGCGGCCGGCAGCGGCTTCTACGGGACGCTCGCGCTGCCCGCCAAGGCGGCGCCGCCGATCGATCTGCGCAACTACCTCGGTCAGCCGGTCGCCCTGAGCTCCTATCGCGGCAAGGCCGTGCTGGTCACGTTCCTGTATGCCAACTGCCCTGACGTCTGCCCGCTGATCGCCTCGAACCTGCGGGTCGCGCTGAACATGCTCGGGCGCGAGGACTCGCACGTGCAGGTGATCGCGGTGTCGGTCGACCCGCGCGGGGACACGCCGGCGAACGTCGCGAGGTTCGTGCGCGCGCACGGGATGATCGGCAGGATGCAGTACCTGATCGGCTCCGGTGCTGAACTCGCGCGCACCTGGAGCGCGTGGGGCGTCGGCTCGACGCGCGAGGTCGGTCAGCCCAACCTCGTGTCACACTCGGCGCTCGTGTACGGCGTCAGCGCGAGTGGCCGGCTGACGACCGTGTACCCGGCGACGTTCGAACCGAGCGAGATCGTCCACGACGTGCCGCGGCTCGCCACGCAGTGACTCGGATCTCCTGGCACAGGCGGCGCGTCTCAGCGTTCGCCCGCGCCACGTCGCCACGCCACCACGTACCAGATCGCCACGCAGATCAGCACCCCGAGGGGGATCACCAGCGTGAGGATCGATCCGGTCAGGAAGTGCGAGGCGATCGGAATTGCGGCGTCTGGCATGGAGCCTCCTAGTGCTGGCTTGCCAGTCGGGAGCTCCGGGCGGCGCCCGGGTCCGGCGGGACGAGCCAACGGTGGACGTACACGAACAAGACGATCAGGAAGCTGACTGATCCGGGCACCCACATGACTCCTGCCGCGAGCTGCTGATCGGCCATCGCCGAGAGGCCGCCCAGGCGGCTCGTGAGGTGCGCGTAGTAGCTGTAGAGGGGGTGCGGGGCAACCGCGATCGCGACGGCGAGCGCCCAGCAGACGATCATGCCGCCGGTCAGGTAGAGCACGCGCTGTGCAGGCACGAGGCGGATGCGCAACGGCAGCGAGGGGAGCACCTGCTTCCAGAAGAGAATCGCGGTGAAGAAGAAGAGGGTGTGCTCGAGTGCATGCACCGTGCTCGATTCGAGGGTCGCGTCGAACAGCGCCGGCGTGTGCCAGCCCAGCAGCACCACCGAGAACGCCACGAAGCTCGCCGCCGGCCGGCCCAGTTCCCGCGCGAGGAAGCGCAACGGCGCCGTACGCCGCCCGTGGCTGAGACCGCCGGCGAGCCAGCGGCGAGCGTCGAGCGGCAGGCAGCGCCACAGGCGGATCCAGGGGGAGGCGAGCACGAACAGCGGCGCTGCGACCGCGATCAGCAGCACGTGCTGGACCATGTGCACCCAGAAGAGCTGCTCGCTCAGTCGCTCGATCGGCGAGGCCAGCGCGATCGCGAGGACCGCGAGGGCCGTCCAGAAGCAGGCGCAGCGCCAGCGCTGCGCCACGCGCTTGCGCTCCGGCGTGACCGTGTGCCTGGCGCCGATCACGTAGAAGACGGCGAGGTCGATCACGAGCACCAGGGGCGGGTCGAAGGACCAATCCCAGAAGCCAGGCGCAGCTGCCGCCGTGGCGAGCACTAGAGGAGATACAGGATCACGTAGGTGAGCACGCCGATCGTTCCGAGGAACGACCAGAAGAACACCGCCGCGTCGAGCCCGGGCGCGATCAGGCGGTCGGCGTCGGCGATGTCGCCGCCGGTCTCGGCGTCGAGCTCGCCCGCCGGCACGCGGCGCGCCCGCAGCTCCGTGGCGACCTGGGTCTCGAGCAAGTACATCGTGCCCATCACGGCGATCAGGTAGAAGGCCAGCCACGCGCAGAAGACGCTCGCGAAGGCCCCGTCGGTCGGCCCGAACTTCTGCACGATGAACTCGATGCACTGGGCGGCGACGGCGCCGATCCCGAGCACGAGGCTGGCGGCAGCTGGCCCGAGCCAGCTACGCGAGTGCTGTTTCATCTGCCTGCCGGCGGCGATCGCCGCGAGCACACTGAGCACGAGGCAGGCGACGAACACACCGCCGAGCGCCTGATTGGGCGAGAGGCTGATGTGGATCAGCTTCTGTTCCTTGAGCTGCGCCGCCGATGGCAGCCAGAAGTGGTTCTGGTTGATCGAGCGCAGATAGAAGTAGGCGAACACGAACGCGAGGAAGAAGAAGATCGTCGCGCCCGCCAGCAAGCGTGCCGCGACGGACAGCGTGCGTGCGCCGACCTCCGGCGGCTCGGGAGCGATCTCAACGCCGCTCGCAACCGGCGGCACCACCATGCCGAGCGGGGGCTTTTCGCTTTCCGAAGCCATCGCTCAGGCTCCCGCAGAGGCGGTCTGGGTGCCGCCGACGGGCAAGGGCACACCGTAGGGATAGGGGTCGGAGTCGAACACGGGGATCTGCTCGAAGTTGTGGACCGGGACCGGGTGCGGGATCTGCCACTCGATCGACTTCGAGTGCCACGGGTTCTGCGCGGCCTTGCGCCTGACGAAGACCAGCGAGTAGACGGTGTTGTAGAGGAAGATCAGCATCGAGAAGCCGAGCACGAAGGCCGAGATCGAGACCCATGTGTTCAGCCCGTGGAGGTTCGGCGAGTACTCGCTGACCCGTCGGGGCTGGCCCTCGAGGCCGACCGCGAACAGCGGCATGAAGGTCGAGTTGAAGGCGATGAACATCAGCCAGAAATGCCACTTGGCGAGTTTCTCGTTGAATTGGAAACCGACCATCTTCGGGACCCAGTAGTAGATGCCGGCGAAGAAGGCGAAGATCAGCCCGCCCATGATCGTGTAGTGGAAGTGCGCCATCGTGAAGAAGCTCCCGTGCAGCGTCGTGTCGGCCGGGGCGTCTGAGATAAAGACCCCCGAGAGCCCGCCGATCAGGAAGTTGAACGTCCACGCCAAGCAGAACAGCATCGGTACGGTGAAAGATATTCGTCCCTTCCACAGCGTCCCCATCACGCACAGGAAGATGAACCCCGTCGGGATCGAGATGATCTCCGTCGAGAGCATGTAGAACGGGCGCAGGTCGGCGTTGATGCCGCTGACGAACAGGTGGTGCTGCCACACGAAGAAGCTCAGCAGCGTCACCCCGAGCATCCCCGAGATCGCCAGGCGGTAGCCCCACAGCGGCTTGCGGGTGAACACCGGCAGCAGCTCGAGGACGATGCCGAAGCCGGGCAGCGCGAGGATATACACCTCGGGATGTCCGAAGAACCAGAACAGGTTCTCGAACAGGTAGGAGCTGCCGCCGCCCGCGGAGATGAAGAACGAGGTGTTGATCGTGCGGTCCAGCGCCGCCATCGACAGCGTGGCGACGAGCATCGGGGCGGCGAGCACCATCAGGATCGCCGTCGCGAACACCGACCACACGAAGATCGGCAGCCGCGTCCAGGTCATGCCGGGGGCGCGCAGCGTGATGATCGTCGCGATCATGTTCAGCCCCAGCAGGCACATCGAGATCCCCACGAGCGCGAAGAACATGATGTAGGAGTCCATGCCCATGACGGCCTGGTCGTTCAGCGGCTCATAGCCCGTCCAGCCGGTGGGAAAGCCGCCGAAGAAGATCGTCGAGACGAGAATGAAGCCGGCGGCCATCAGCAGCCAGAAGGTGAGCGCCTCGATGCGCGGGAAGGCCATGCGTCTCGCGCCGATCATGATCGGCACGAAGTAGTTGGCGAACGGGCCCAGGACGCCCGAGGTCATCATTCCCATCATGATCGTGCCGTGCATGCCGACCAGGGACAGGTATGTGTTGGGTGAGACGACCGTCGGCGTCGAGTGCAGCAGCTCGGTGCGGATCAGCATCGCGTTGAGCCCGCCGATGAAGAAGAACAGGCCGATGCCGACCAGGTACTGGATGCCGACGACCTTGTGGTCGGTGCACAGCCCGAAGTACCGGCCCCAGCCTTGTCCCTCCTTCTCACGCAGCGAAGGCGGTCGGCCGAGCAGGCGCGCGACCGGGTAGCTGGCGAAGCCGAGGCCGATCAGGAAGCCGATGACGCCGAAGACGTACGCGAGCAGGAGCGCGACGTCGTTCTCGCTCGTCTCTTCCTGGTAATGAAAGCTCGAGCCTTTGATCTGGTGGCCGATGAACCAGCCGAGGTAGTAGCCGCCCACGCCGAGCAGCACCGCGGTGAGGAGGTTGAAGCCGATGAGCCTGCGCCAGAAGGGCTGGCTCGCCGGCTGGGGAGTTGAGACTGCCGCTGTCGTGCTCATCCGCCGCGCCTCGCTGGTTCGGGTTGGTAGGTCGTGCTGTAGGGAGGCAGGTTCTTGGTCGCCGGCGCGAACTTGACCTGCTGTTCGTGGATCCAGCGTTCAAATACCGGGGGTTCGACCACGTGGCCGGTGTCGAACATCTCGCCGTGCCAGATGCCGCACAGCTCGGCACAGCGGATTTCAAACGATTTCACGCCCGTGGGCTTGACGAACGCGATGTTGTCGACCTGTGGGTTGGCGTCGGCCTTGACGCCCAGCTGAATCGCCCAGAAGGAGTGGATCACGTCGAGCGAGGTGACGTGGAGTTCGATCATCTCGTTGTTGGGGAGCCATAGATGTGGAGTCTCTACCCCGCCGTAGGTCGGGTAGCGGTAGGTGAACTGCCACTGCTGCGCGATCACCTGCACCGGGAGCTTCGGCCCGCTGGGAACCGTCAGCGGGTTCGGGCCGCTGCCGGACCCCGCGCCGTTGCCTTCCAGCAGTGTCGCGGTGCCATAGCCGGCGAGCGAGAGCACAAGCGCCGTGGTGATGATGATCCACCAGGTCTGCAGGCGAACATCCCCCCGCACGGCCGGGCCTTCCAGCGCCGCGCCCTTTGGCTGGCGGAAGCTGATGATCGCGTAGAACAGGTAGATGACGATCAGCAGCAGCACGGGCGTCGCCATCGCCAGTAGCACCGTCATGTCGGTCACCTGGCCGGAGGCCTGTTCGCTGCCGTTGCCGGGCGGCACGATCGGGCCCAGCAGCAGGATCACGAGGGGCACCGCGATGATGCTCGAGACGATCCAGATCGTCACGAAGCGGCGGAAGTGGTTCGGTTCGTCTCCCATGTGCGCGGGTTGCGCGGCGGAGGGGTTAGACGACATTGATGAACCCGTCCATGTAGCCGAAGGTCTGCATCGGGCCGCCGTTGCCGAAGTACCAGCCGGCGCCGCACGGGACGAAGCACTGCCAGCGGAAGCGGCCCTTCTTACCCGTGTGGAAGCTGAAGCTGACGGTGCGGTGGGCCATGTTCAATTCGCACGGGGCTTCTTCGCAGAGGTTCTTCGCTTCTTCATTGACTCCCGGGAGAGGCACGAACACCCCGAGCTCGGGAACCGCGAAGGTGTGCGAGGCTTCTTCGGGTTCGATCGCGTTGACCGTCTTGCCGTCGATCGTCGCGGTGCCGCCTTCGGTGCCCTGGACCTGGGAGAGGAACGGGTTGCGCAGCCCGGTGGGGGTGTCGAACTGATAGATCGTGACGTGGACGACGGAGTTCGCTGGAACCGTGTAGTTGGTGCTGTGCACCCACTGGCCGCCGGTTCGAATCAGGTAGGAAACCCAGCTGGGATGGCTCGGGCTGTATTTTGATCCGACCGCCGCGACCGTCTCGAGTGTCAAGCTGGCGCCCTGGCTGTTTCCAGGAAGGCTCGTCTCCGGAATGGCCTTGGGGAAGCTCGTCGCCCAGTCCGCGACGTAGAGGCCGATCAGCACCCCGAGCGCAGCCACCGCCAGGATCGTGCCGACGAGCTTGCGCGCAAAGACGCTCACAGCACCCTCGACCCAGCGTCGCAGTCACCAGTCATCGAAACCACACCGCCCTCCTCAAGGCCCATGGCACCCACGTGCCCTTAGGGGCAATCTATATGTGCCTATTAGCTCGGGACTACCCCCAAAAACCCTTTCTAAGCAGATTCTCATGGAAGGTTGGGCTATTTGCGGCGTCGCCAAGCTCCAGCAGCGGATCGCGCAGCCGGGCAGGTGCGCGCCACCACCACCAATCCTCGGCGGGATACGATCAACGACTTGTCCTCCGCTGACCGATCGGTGCCCGATCTCGCCAACGGCGCATCCGAGCGCCAGGACGCTCCGCGCGTGCCGGAGCGCCCTACGCTGGACGGCCTCGAGGCGAAGTGGAGCGCGGTCTGGGAGCGCGACGGCGTGTATCGCTTCGAGCGTTCCTCCTCTCGCGAGCGCGTGTACTCGATCGACACGCCGCCGCCGACGGTCAGCGGTTCGCTGCACGTCGGGCATGTCTTCTCCTACACCCACACCGACGTCGTTGCGCGCTACCAGCGCATGCGCGGGATGGACGTCTTCTACCCGATGGGCTGGGATGACAACGGGCTGCCGACCGAGCGGCGGGTGCAGAACCATTTCGGCGTGCGGTGCGATCCGTCGGTGCCCTACGACCCCGACTTCGAGCCCCCCGCAGAGGACGTGCGGGAGTCGAACGAGACGGTTGCGGTGTCGCGCCCGAACTTCGTCGATCTGTGCCTGCGATTGACGGAGAGCGACGAGCAGGCGTTCGAGCAGCTGTGGCGCACGCTGGGCCTGTCGGTGGACTGGTCGATGACCTACACGACAATCGGCCGCCCGGCGCAGCGCATCTCCCAGCGCTCGTTCCTCGGGCTGCTCGAGCGCGGCGCTGCCTACCAGCTCGAGGCGCCGACCCTGTGGGACGTCGACTTTCAGACAGCCGTGGCCCAGGCTGAGCTCGAGGACCGCGAGCGTCCCGGGGCGATGCACCGCGTGCGCTTCGAGCCCACCGGCGATAGCGCTGGGCCCCAGCCGCTCGCGCTGATCGAGACGACCCGGCCGGAGTTGATCCCGGCGTGCGTCGCGCTGCTCGCGCACCCCGACGACGACCGTTATACGGAGCTAGTCGGCTGCGACGTGCTGACACCGCTGTTCGGGACGCGGGTGTCGGTGATGACGCACCCGGAGGTCGAGCGCGAGAAGGGTACGGGGCTTGTGATGGTGTGCACGTTCGGCGACCTGACCGATGTCATGTGGTGGCGCGAGCTCGGACTGCCGGTGCGATCGATCCTGGGGCCCGACGGTCGCCTCGTCGAGGTTCCATGGGGTAGCCCCGGTTGGGAGTCGCAGGATCTCCAGCGGGCGCGCGCGGTCTACGGCGAGCTGCAGGGCCGCACCATCAACCAGGCGCGCAAACGGATCGTCGAGCAACTGCGGGAGTCCGGCGAGCTGATCGGCGAGCCCACTCCGGTGAACAGGGCGGTCAAGTTCTACGAGAAGGGCGAGCGGCCGATCGAGATCCTGACGAGCCGTCAGTGGTTCATCCGTACGCTCGAGCATCGCGAGGCGCTGCTCGAGCGTGGCCGCCAGCTCAAATGGCATCCGCCGTACATGCGCGCGCGCTTCGAAGACTGGGTCAACGGCTTGACCGGCGACTGGGGCGTGAGCCGCCAGCGCTTCTTCGGCGTGCCGTTCCCTGTGTGGTACCCGCTCGATGCAGACGGGGCGCCTCTGTACGACCAGCCGATCGCCGCGACCGCGGATGAGCTTCCAGTCGACCCCTCAACCGACGTGCCCGACGGCTACGAAGCGTCACAGCGCGGGCAGCCTGGTGGCTTCATCGGCGACCCCGACGTCATGGACACGTGGGCGACCTCGTCGCTCACACCCCAGATCGCCGGGCACGCCGGCGAGGATGACGAGCTGTTCAGGACCGTCTTCCCGATGGACCTGCGCCCGCAGGCTCACGACATCATCAGGACGTGGCTGTTCACCACCGTGCTGCGCTCGCACCTCGACTACGACGAGCTCCCCTGGGCCAACGCCGCGATCTCCGGGTGGGTGCTCGACCCGGACCGCAAGAAGATGTCCAAGTCCAAGGGCAACGTGGTCACGCCGATGCACCTACTCGAGGAGCACGGCGCCGACGCGGCGCGCTACTGGGCCGCCAGCGGACGTCCCGGCACCGATACCGCCTTCGATCCCCAGCAGATGAAAGTCGGCCGCCGCCTGGCGGTGAAGCTGCTGAACGCCTCGAAGTTCGCGCTCGCCGAGCTGCCGCCAGCCGGCCAGGAGCTCACGCACCCACTCGACCGCGCGCTGATCGCGCGACTCGCGGCCGTCGTCGCCGAGGCGAGCGACAGCTTCGAGGGCTACGACTACGCGCGCGCGCTCGAGCGCGCCGAGAGCTTCTTCTGGTGGTACTGCGACAACTACCTCGAGCTCGTCAAGGGCCGCCGCTACGACCCCGACCACCACGTCAGCGCGTCGGTGAGCCTCGCGCTGCGCATGTCGCTGTCGGTCTTCCAGCGGCTGTTCGCGCCGTTCCTGCCGTTCGTGAGCGAGGAGGTGTGGTCGTGGTGGCAGCAAGGGTCGATACACCGCGCGCCGTGGCCCGACGCCAATGAGCTGCTAGACGCGGCAGGCGCCCGGCGTGGCGCGGGCGGCCCTGACACCGCGAGCAACGGCCACGGTCGCGAGGACGAGGCGTTGGCCGTGACCGCTGACGTGCTGCGCGAGGTGCGCAAGGCCAAGTCCGACGCGCGCGTCTCGATGCGTTCGCCCGTCAGGCGGTTGCTTGTGCGCGACACTGCGGAGCGGCTGGCGGCGCTGGCGCTTGGCGAGGGCGACCTGGTGGCGGCGGGCGCGATCGAGTCGCTCGAGAAGGTCGAGGACGGCGAGTTCGCGGTCGAGGTGGAGCTCGAGGGGCAGAACCCGGACTGAGGGAGTGCGGTGAGCCAGGTGGGGGAGGCGGACGGTCGCTCGGTGCTGGTCCTCGGTGAATCAGGCGGCCTCGGCGAGGCGCTCTCGCGCAGGCTCGAGCAGCAAGGCACGCGTGTCGAGCGGGGGATGTCGCTCACCGACAGCGAGGTGTCGGAGCTGCTGAACGAGTCGCGCTGGGCGGCTGTGGTGGTGATCACGCGCGAAGACGTCCTCGCCCTACGCCTGACGCTTCTGGTTGCGCATCTGCGGGCAGACTTGCCGCTGTGGGTGACGATGTTCGACAGGACGATCGCGCGCGAGCTGCACCACGTGGTTCCGGCGGTGCAGGTGATATCGCCCTCAGAACTGGTGGCCGCCGACGTGGCAGCCCAGCTCGTGGCGGCTGTCGGTCCGCCGTTGAGGCGTGGGCGCACCGGCACCCGGCTCGTCGATGACGCCCTCCGCCTGATGGTGCGCGCCGGTACAGGGATCCTGCTCGCGCTGCTGATCGAGGCAGCTGTCGGCGCGATCGCACTGCACGAGGGCCTCCTCGACGCTCTGTACTACAGCACCAGAACCGTCGCCACGGTTGCGGGAACGCCGGGCGCAGCGACGGCGGCTGCCTGGTACAAGGTTGTCTCCGTGCTGGACACGCTTGCCGCTCTGGCGCTCGTGGCGGTGTTCACCGCGGCACTCGTCAGGCGCATTAACCGTCCGCGCCTGACGACGCTGTTCGGCGCCCGCGCAGCGCCGGCGCGTCACCACGTGCTGCTCGTCGGCTTCGGACAGGTCGGCTTTCGCCTGGCGCAGGAGCTGCGTCGCCGCAACGTCGCGATCCTCGGGGTCGAGCGCGACCCCGACGCGCCGTGCGTGCGACTCGCGAGGGCCGCGGGCATCCCCGTCACGATCGGGCGCGGCGATGACCGCGAGACACTCGAACGCGTCGGCATCGGTCGCTGTGCGGCGATCGCGGCCGTCACATCCGACGACCTCGTCAACGTCGCTGTCGGGCTCGCGGCGAGTGACCTCGCGCCGGGCGTTCCGCTTGTCCTGCGTCTGGGCGACGGGGAGGTTGCGGCCGAGACGGACTCGCTGCTGCACCTTGGCGGAATCTGCGACGCCCACAAGATCGCGGCGGAGATGCTGGTGCGCGAGCTACGCGAGGCGCTCATCGCCAACCCTGCGTAACCGCGTCAAGGCGCGACTTCGAGCACGGCTGGGATAGGGTCCCCGGCATGACCCGAACGCTGATCGAAGAACTGCCCGAGAAGATCGGCGAGCAGGTCAGGATCCGTGGGTGGCTTCAAGCGATTCGCGATCAGAAGCGGATGCAGTTCGTGATCGTGCGCGACGAAACGGGACTCGTGCAGGTCGTGCTGCCCAAGGAGGAGCCGCCAACCGCGCTCAACGAGGCGGTCTCCGCGCTGACGGTTGAGTCGGCGGTGACGATCACCGGCGCGGTCGTCGCGGACGAGCGCGTGAAACTGGGCGGCCTCGAGGTGAAGCTCGAGGAGCTGCAGGTGGACTCGCTGGCCGAGCCCGAGGTGCCGATCGCGCCCGACTCGGCGCTCGACAAGCGCATCGACTGGCGCTATCTCGACCTGCGCCGGCCGGATCGCAAGCTGATCTTCGAGGTGCAGACGACCGTCGAGCACGCGATGCGCGAGTACTGGCAGAAAGAGCGTTTCATCGAGCTGCACTCGCCGAAGCTGATGGGTTCGGCGAGCGAGTCGGGCGCGGAGCTGTTCAAGGTGGACTACTTCGAGAGCGCCGCCTACCTGGCGCAGTCGCCGCAGTTCTACAAGCAGATGGCGATGGCCGCCGGCTTCGGCAAGGTGTTCGAGGTCGGGCCCGTGTTCCGCGCGAACCCCTCGTTCACCTCACGCCACGACACCGAGTTCACGAGCGTCGACGTCGAGATCTCGTGGATCGACTCGCACGAGGACGTGATGGCCTTCGAGGAGCGCTGGCTGGCGCACGTGCTCGCGGCCGTGAAGGAGGCCCACGGCGAGCAGATCGCCTCGACGTTCGGCGTCGAGCTGGTGGTGCCGAGCGTGCCGTTTCCGAAAGTCACGCTCGAGCACGCCAAGGAGCTGCTGCGTGAAGCCGGCCACGAGGCGCCTGGCGCAGGCCACGACCTCGACCCCCCGAGCGAGCGCGCGCTGTCGGCGCTGATCTCCGAGCGCGACGGACACGAGTTCACGTTCGTGACCGACTACCCGACGACGGTGCGGCCGTTCTACCACATGCGCCACCCCCAGGATCCGACTTTGACCAGGAGCTTTGACCTGCTGTGGCGGGGCATCGAGCTCACGACTGGCGCTCAGCGTGAGCACCGCTACGAGCAACTGCTCGCACAGGCTGATGACAAGGGCGTTGACGTGGAGTCGATCCAGTACTACCTCGACTTCTTCCGCTTTGGCGCGCCGCCGCACGGAGGCTACGGCTTCGGGCTGACGCGCCTGCTGATGCAGATGCTCGGACAGGAGAACGTGCGCGAGGTGACGTTCCTGTACCGCGGGCCGCACCGGTTGGAGCCGTAGGCTGGCGCGAACGCGCTCGCGTCGCGCTCTTTGCAGTGATTCGGAGGTTTTGCAACCTCATCGGGCGGTGGGTATGCTGTCGGCGGCAGTTCCGCTTGACCGAAGTTTTCCGCTAAGAGGGGGGCAACGTGCACTACTTCCCCACGGGGGGGTCGGGACGGCTGCGCGACGTGGTCGCGGGCACGCTTTTCGTTGCGTCGATCGTCGTGGCCGTGCTCTCACTCGGATCCGCGTTCGGGCCCGAAGCCTACGCGGATGGGTTGCGGGTCGAAGGTGCGGCCAATGTGCACGTCGAATTCGGGCCGGTCGAAGGCCGAACCCGAGAGGGGTCGTTCACGCTACTCGTCCGCAATGGCGGCGCCGTCGCACTCCGCCCTCGGCTCACCCTGGACCCAGCTGGAAACTACCCAGTGCTGCGCCTGCACCTGTTCGGCTCGCACCCCGGACTGCTGCAACTGCACAGTGTCGGCAAGGTCCCCACGATCGCCCCCGGGGGCGTCGGGCGAGTCTCGCTGCTGATGGACGTACCCGCACCGAGCTACCCGGGCGCGGTCGACGGAACGCTCGTGCTGCGTTCGGTGAACTCGTCACTCCAGCCTGTCGACTCGCCGGTTCTACTGCCGATCGCCGCGACGGGCCTGGACCTGTCGGCGGTGTCGGTCGTACCGGCCTCGGTGACACTGCATACGACGACCTGGATACCGTGGGGAAGCTCGGCGACAGGCAAGACAGCCGCTTTCGAGCTCCGTGGACTGGGGGCCGACGCGCTGTTGGCGGGTGAGCGTCTGCTCAACGGGCGGGCGCTGCTCCACTCCGACGATGGCAAAACCTTGACGGTCCGCGTTGAAGTCAGCGACGAAGGCCGGGGTGTGCGCCAGCCTCTGGTACGCGTGCTCGGGCGGCCGGAGGCGGGCACCTACACGGGCACGGTGCCCATCAGCATGAGCGCGAGCGCGCCGACCTTGTCGGTCACGGTCGTCGGCAAGGATGCGATCGTCTGGGCCCTGGCCGCGGTCGCGCTGGGGACCGTTCTCGGCGGGCTGCTACCGCTCCTCGGCGCGCTCGCTCGGCAGAGGGATCTACTGCGCGCCCGGCTCGAGGGCCTCCTGAGTGACTACTTCGCGGTCGCGAAGGACGACAAGATCATGCGTTGGGTCGACCTGAGCGACTCGATTGGCGCCGACGAACGGCCCTGGACGTCGACGGAATGGATGCCCGAACCAGCGTTGCGCGGCGCCGCCGGCCTGTTCTCTCGGATCCACTGGGCTCAAAGCGAAGCCGAACTCACCGAAGTCGGAAAAGATGTCGAAACGCTGATGTCGAGGATCGCACGATGGCTGACGCTTCAGCCCAAGCTTGCCGAACTCGACGCGATCCAGCGCACCGCGATACCCGACATAGACGGTGCTCCCTGGTCGAGCACCGGAACCCGGTCTGACAGCCAGCACCTGCTGGTCGAAGTTGCAAATAACGAGCCGGATGCGAGTGAAGTGTCCGCAAAGGCCACGGCGCTTCAGCAGCAGACGCAGTGGTACGGCGAGGTCGCCGGCGCGTGGCAGCAGCTTGCCGGCGCATGGGAGGAGCTCGCCGGAAAACTGGCGCCCGCAGACCTGGGTCAGCTCCTCGCCGAGCTCCGAGCGGTGGCCTCGCCGCCTGTGGGCGTCAGCCGCCGCACGCCCGAAGAATGGACCGATCTGCGCGTCGAGCTGGCGGACTTCCTGACCGACCTCGTCGCGGTGCTGCCGGCGGGTGGTCTCGATGCCGCGGCGCCGATGGCGGAGTTCGTCGAAGAGCTCCCGGTTGCGACCGAGGCGGCCGCAACCCACAAGCCCGCGCTTGCTCTCAAACGCACGGCGACGGGTCTTGGAATGAGGCTACGCCGTCTGCTTCCGAGCTCCACAAAGCCGGTGAAACTGATCGCGGCGGCCCAGCGGCGAGATCTGGTTCTCTCGATCATCGCGGCGCTCGGCGCGATCCTCCTGTACGTCCTACCGGTCTACACCGACACCTGGGGCACGCCGACGGACTATCTGACCGCTGTTGCCGCCGGGTTCGGCGCCCAGGCGGCCGTGCGTTGGGCGGCGTTGCCAATCTTTGAATCGTGGGGCCCGAAACGCTGAACCGACCAGACGCCGGGAATCCTTCTCAATCGCGCGCGCTCGCTGGTCGGTGCTCGACGAAGTGCTTGCTGAGCATCGTCAGCTGTCCCTGGTAGTTGGAGCCGATGTCCTCGCCGTAGAGCACGTCGGGCTCCTCGGCCATGCGCTCGAACGCGAGCTTGCACACCGGCTGGCGGTGCTCGACCATGAACGACACATCGCGCGCCCTGACCTCTAGCGCGGCGCGGCTGCCGCGTGCGGCGGGGTCCTGCGAGTAGCCGAAGCCCGGGTCGAAGAAGCCCGCGTAGTGCGTGCGCAGCTCGCCGGCGGTGGGGTCGTAGGCGAGCATCTCGGCGGCGTAGGACGGCGGGATGCTGACGCCCTCGGCTGAAAGCAGCAGATAGAAGATCTCGGGCTCGAGCACGATCCGCCCGCCGGCCTCCGGGTGCACAGGCTCCCAATAGTCGCGCCAGCGCAGCGACCCCACCTTGGTCAGGTCGATCGGCAGGCTGTTCTTCTTGGCACGGTAGCCGACGATCGCCTCGGCCGAACCGGACACGTCGAGGCTCAGGAACAGCCCGTCGGCGATCGACAGCTCAGACTCGGGGAGCGGCTGGGAGTCCACGTAAAGCAGCGGCGAGCGCGCGTGCAGCGCAAGCAGCTGCTCGTCGCTCAGCCGCGCGTCGGCGCACATCAAGCGCACCTGGTTGAGCGCGAGCCCGGTCTCGACGCGGATCGCGAACGTGCGCGGGACGACCTCCAGGTACAGCTTGCCGTGGTAGCCGGAGGCGATCTCGTCGAAGCGATGGCTACGGTCGGTGAGCACCCGCGTGAACACGTCCAGGCGCCCCGTCGAGCTCTTCGGGTTGGCCTTCGCGCGGATGTTCTCGGGCAGTCGCAGCTCCTCGATCAGCGGGATCAGATACGGCCGGTCGCGCTCGAGCGTGGCGCCGTCGCGCAGGTCGATCCGTTCGAAGGCCAGGTCCTCGATCTTCTGCTCGACCGTCGAGTCGCTGTCTGGCAGAAAGCTGCAGCGAAGCGCCCACGCGTGCTCGCCCAGGCGCAGGTCGACGCTCGCCGGCTGCACCGACTCGCCCGGAATCCGCCACGGTCCCGCGACCATCCATTCGCGCGCCACCGCCTCGCGCAAGCTCTGGGCGGGTAGCACTCCGGCCGCGACGCCGAGGCCGGCCGCCGCGTTCTCGCTGTCGGCGCTCGAAACGGGTGCCGTGGTCACTTCGGGGCTCGCTTGCACATGGACCGCCAAGTGTATGAGCCCACCGGGCAGGAGTCGGAGACGCGGCTGGCGAGGGTCGGGTATGCGGAACTACAGTCCGCAATGAGGTCTTGAGCATCGTCCTCCCCCTCCGACGATGCTCGGGAGCGAGATCGAGGCGTCTCCTCGGCGCCAGATCTCCGCGGGCGTCGCGGGCTTCACGGGTCGCGGCGCTCGCTAAGGCCTGCTCGACACCCGCAGCGTCCCGTCCGCGGGCCGGTCTACCTTGATGCCATGCTCCTGAACGAGCTGACAGACGGGACCGAGATCGACCAGGTGCTGCTGGTTCGCGAGGCGGAGCGCCGTCAGCGCCGCGACGGCGGCGAGTACCTGCGCCTGCAGCTGGGCGACCGCACGGGCGCGGTCGCGTGCATGGTGTGGGAGGCCCTCGCCGAGGTCGAGGAGCTCGCCCCCGCGGGCACGCCGGTGCGGGTCAGCGGTCGCTACACCGTGCACCCGCGATTCGGCCCGCAGATCAACCTGCGCGAGATCGCGCCAGCCGAGGCGGGGAGCTTCGATCCGGCGGACCTGCGCGACGGCCCCGTACGCAGCGTCGAGCAGATGGAAGGCGAGATCCGGGAGCTGCTCGCCACGGTCCAGGAGCCGCACCTGCAGATCCTGTTGGAGCGCGTGTTCGGCGAGGAGCGCGAGCTGTGGGCGGGGTACCGCACGGCACCGGCGGCGAAGTACTACCACCAGGCCTACGCCCACGGCCTGCTCGAGCACTGCCTCGGCGTCGCCCAGGCGGTCAGCGCGATCAGCGCGACGTTTCCGGGGATCGACCGCGACGTGGCGGTCACCGGCGCGCTGTTGCACGACATCGGGAAGCTGGACGCCTATACAGACGCTGAGGGTGGGCGGGATCAGATCATCGACCTCACCGATGCGGGAAGGCTGCACGGCGAGATCGCCCTCGGCTACTACCGCATCCGCCGTCTGATCGAGGACATTGACGGCTTCCCCGCGGAGCTCGCGCAGGCCGTCGGGCACATCATCCTCTCCCATCACGGCGCGCTCGAGCACGGCAGCCCTGTGGTGCCGTGCACACGCGAGGCGACGTTGGTGCACATGATCGACAACCTCGGTGGTCGCCTGGGAAGCTTCGATCGCCTCGAGAAGGAGCTCTCACCCGGGCGGCGCTGGTCGCCGTTCGACCGCGCGATCGGAGGCGGCGCATTCTTCGCCGAGCGCTCCGCGGCGCTCGCCGCAGGAGAGCGGGCGCCGGCCGAGCAGGCGCTGCCACAGCGCGAAGCCGCCTGAAACGCCGCAAATAGCGGGGCGCCGATTCAGGCGCGGCGCACTCGTCTCGCCGTCGGCTTCTATCTTTGGAGGCCGATGGCAAAGGACACCGAGAAGCTGATTCGTCAGCTGTCGCTGATCTCGTACCTGATGGCCGAGCGCCGGCCCGTCACGGCGCTCGAGATTCGACGCGACGTCGAGGGTTACAGCGGCATGAACGAGGACGCGTTCGCGCGGCGCTTCTACGCGGATCGCTCGGAGCTCGAATCGCTGCGCATCCAGCTCACGGTCGACCGCCCGGCGGACGGGGCAGCGGAGCAGGAGAACTACTCGTTGCGGCCGGAGAACTTCCACCTGCCGCCGATCGCCTTCACAGACAAGGAGCTCGCTGCGCTGCAAACGGCGCTCAGCCTGCTCGACGGCGAATTCGCCTACGCCGAGCCGCTGCGCTTGGCGCTGCAGCAGATCACGTGGGGACGTCCGAGCCCGCTGCGAGCGCCCGAGCAGCGCTCGGTCGCACTCGGCATCACCGCGTCGGCCGGCGGCCACGAGCTCTCGGCGCGCCTGGCGAAGGTCGAGACGGCGATCTTCCGCAACAAGACGATCGTGTTCGACTACTACACAATGGAGCGCGACGAGGTCAGCGCGCGGCGTGTTGATCCGTACCACCTGCTGTTCCAGGGCGGGCAGTTCTACCTGCTCGGCTACGCGCACGAGCGCAAGGCGGTGCGCGTGTTCCGGCTCTCGCGGATACGCGGCAAGGTCTCCTACGCGACCAAGGCCGAGCACGACTTCCACCGGCCGGCGGACTTCGATCCGCGAGCGTACGCCAACCGCGCCGACTGGCAGCTCGGCGACGAGCTCGGCGTAGCGCGGGTACTCATCTGCGAGCGCATCGCCTGGCAGGTCGAACGCCACTTCGGTCGCTACGGCGAGATCACCCTCACGGGTACAGGCGGCGAGGAGGACGGTGAGACGGTCTTCGAGACCGGTTACTCGAGCCCGCGCAGCCTGATCTCGTGGGTACTCGGCCTGGGCGCGAACGCCAGGCTGCTCGGCCCTGAGGAGCTCACCGCCGAGCTCGAGCGGCGCCTCGAGCTGCTCGAAGAGCGCCACGGCGATTCACCGCCCACGCGTCCCCGCGGCCGCGCAGCCGAGGCCGCCGGCGCTGGCGGAAGGTCGCGGATCGCAGCGCCGCGGTCACGCACGGCGCGGCGGGACGCGGCGCGAGCCGACGGCGAGGGCTCCGCCCGCCCGGAAGCGGCGATCCGCCCCGAGCGCTTCGCGCGCCTGGTGACGCTCGCGAGCATCCTGATCAAGGCCGGGCGCGAGGGCGAGCGTGTAGTGATGACGGAGATCTGCGAGCGCCTTCAGATCAGCGACGAGGAGCTGCGGGAGGACGTCAACGTCCTCAACGTCGTCAACTTCGGCGGCGGCTCCTATGTGCTGTACGCGGAGATCAAGGAGGAGGAGGGAGAGATCGAGGTCGATCCCGAGCCGTACAGCGACAACTTCGACCGGCCCGCGCGTCTGCTGCCGGTGGAGGCGAAGGCGCTGGTGGCCGCGATAGACCTGATCGGCGAGCACATCCCCGAGGGCTCGCTGACCTCGGCGCGCACCAAGATCGTCGCCGCGCTTGGCGAGGACCCGATGGAGCAGGGACTGCAGGTGGCGCCGACGGCCGGCGATGACTCAGATGTCGCGCGCCTGGTGTCGAAGGCGATCGTCGGGCGCAGGATGATCGAGCTCGACTATTACAAGGAGAACGAGGACGAGCTCGCAGCGCGGACCGTCGAGCCGTATGCGCTCACCAATGGCCGCGAGGGTTGGTACGTCGCGTCGTTCGACCCCGAGCGCGGTGGCGTGCGCCACTTCCGCCTCGACCGCATCAAGCGCGTCGTCGTCACCGACCAGAAGTTCGAGCCGCGACCGGAGGTCGATCCCGCCGCCGAGGTCGACGGCTGGCTGCGCACAGGCGAGGTGCCCGCTTCGGCGACCGCCCGTGTGTGGGTCTCTCCCGAGCGCGCGCGCTGGGCGCGCGAGGCGCGCCGGGTGGTCGAGGAGTGGAGCGACGGTGCGGTGATCGTCGAGCTGAGCTTCGCCGGGGTTGATTGGCTCGTACGCGAGGTCCTCAGGGAAGCCGGCGACGCCGCGGTGCTCGAGCCGGAGGACGCGCGCGAGGCGGTGCGCGCGACGGTGGCGAAGCTGCGCGAGGCCGACGCGGCCCCGGCGCCGGCCTGAGCTCCTGCTTTCCGCCCGCTGCGAACCGTTAGGGTGAGCGCGCGATGGAGCCGCTCAAGGGACTGATCCTCTCCGGG
Organism: uncultured Solirubrobacteraceae bacterium; assembly: GCA_963737025.1. Classification (GTDB taxonomy): domain Bacteria; phylum Actinomycetota; class Thermoleophilia; order Solirubrobacterales; family Solirubrobacteraceae; genus Palsa-744. The sequence goes on along the minus strand of CAVTRA010000001.1, from coordinate 38,668 downwards.
GGCAAGGGCACGCGCCTGCGCCCGATCACCCACACGAGCGCCAAGCAGCTCGTGCCGGTGGCGAACAAGCCGGTGCTGTTCTACGGCATCGAGGCGATGGCTGAGGCTGGGATCGAGGAGGTCGGGATTATCATCGCCCCCGAGACCGGCCCGGAGATCGAAGCCGCCGCCGGCGACGGCTCGCGCTTCGGCGTGCATATCACGTTCATCGTCCAGGACGAGCCGCTCGGGCTCGCGCACGCCGTGCTGACCGCTGAGCAGTTTCTCGGCACGAGCCCGTTCGTCATGTACCTCGGCGACAACCTCCTCCAGGGCGGGATCGCCGAGCTCGTCGCGGCCTTCCGCGAGAGTCAGCCCGACGCGCTGATCCTGCTCACGCCGGTTCCAGACCCGCAGAACTACGGCGTCGCCGAGCTCGCGCCCGCGCCCGCCGGCGAGATCGGCCGGATAGTGCGGCTGGTCGAGAAGCCGCCCGAGCCGGCCACCGATCTGGCGCTCGTGGGCGTCTATATGTTCACCGCGGGCATTCACGACGCCGCGCGTGCGATCGAGCCGTCGGCGCGCGGCGAGCTCGAGATCACCGACGCGATCCAGTACGTCGTCGACGCCGGCCTGCGCGTCGAGCCGCACATCGTGCGTGGCTGGTGGAAGGACACCGGACGCCTGGAGGACATGCTCGAGGCCAACCGCCTGATCCTCGACAACCTGAGCGAGCGCATCGACGGCGAGCTGATCGACTCGCAGGTGGACGGCCGCGTCGTGATCGAGCGTGGTGCACGCCTCGAGCGCACCACCGTCCGCGGCCCGGCGATCGTCGGCGCAGACGCACGCCTCAGAGATTGCTACATCGGTCCGTACACAGCAATCGGCGAGCGCTGCTCGATCTCGGGCTCGGAGGTCGAGCACTCGATCCTGCTCGCCGGCTCGAGCGTGTGCGATCTCGACGGGCGCATGGAGTCCTCGCTGCTCGGGCGCAACGTCACGATCCGTCGCGGTGAGCGCTCACCGCGCGCCTACCGCTTCATGGTTGGCGACAACTCCGACATATCGATTCCCTGAGGTGGCTCCCCTGAGGGTGCTCGTGGTCGGTGCCGCCGGGATGCTGGGGCTGGACGTGCTGCGCGCCGGCGAGCGCGCTGGGCACGAGCTCATAGGTGTGGATCTGCCCGAGCTCGACATCACGGACGCCGTCGCAGTGCAGGACGCGCTCGATCGCGTCGGGCCCGACGCGGTCCTCAACTGCGCCGCGTGGACCGACGTCGATGGCGCCGAGACCCACGTTGAGCAGGCGCACGCCGTCAACGCCGACGGCGCAGGCAACCTCGCCCGTGCCGCCGCGCAGGCAGAGATACCGCTCCTGCACATCTCCACCGACTACGTCTTCGATGGAGAGGCATGCGTCGATCGAAGCGGCGCGCCGCGCGCGTACTTCGAGACCGATCGGACCGGGCCCCGCTCGGTCTACGGCCAGAGCAAGCTCGCCGGCGAGCACCAGGTGATCGACGCCTCGCCACGACACGGCGTCGTGCGTAGCGCATGGCTGTTCGGGATCGGTGGACGCAACTTCGCCGAGACGATGCTCAAACTCGCGCAGGAGCGCGATGCCGTTCAGGTCGTCACCGACCAGGTTGGCTGTCCGACCTGGACCGGCCACCTCGCGCCGGCGCTGCTTGGCCTGATCGAGCGCGACGTCAGTGGCCTCGTGCACCTCGCCGGTGCCGGTCGTGTCTCCTGGAACGGTTTCGCAGCCGAGATCTTTCGTCAGGCCGAGGTGGACTGTCGCGTCGAGGCGGCCGCCACGGCGGACATGCAGCGTCCTGCTCCCCGCCCCGCGTGGTCGGTGCTCGAGTCACAGCGCGAGGATGTGCTGCCGCTGCCGCCATGGCAGGACGGCCTCGCCGGCTACCTGGCGGCGCGGGCTGGGATGATGCGCGAATGAAACTGCTCGTCTGTGGCGGTGCGGGGTTCATCGGCTCGACGTTCGCCCGTCAGCGCGTCACCGAGCACGGCGACGAGGTGACGGTGCTCGACAAGCTCACCTACGCCGGGCGCGAGGAGAACTTCCAGGACCTGCTCGACGCTCCCGGCTTCCGTTTCGTGCGTGGCGCGATCGAGGATCGCGACGCGGTCGCCGCCGCGATCGACGCTGGCGCACCGGAGGCGATCGTCAACTTCGCCGCCGAGACCCACGTCGATCGCTCGATCGCCGAGCCCGACGCGTTCGTCTCCACACACGCACTCGGCACCTACGTGCTGCTCGAGGCCGCGCGCACCCATCGGGGCACAGGCGAGCACGGCCTGCGCTACCTGCAGGTCTCAACCGACGAGGTCTACGGCTCGATCGAGGACGGCACGTTCACGGAGGAGAGCCCGCTGGCTCCCTCCTCGCCGTACTCCGCCACCAAGGCCGGCGCCGACCTGCTGGTGCAGAGCTATTTCCACACCTACGGGCTGCCCGCGCTGATCTGCCGCGGCTCGAACAACTACGGCCCATACCAGTATCCCGAGAAGCTGATCCCGCTGATGATCCTAAACGCGCTGCACGGCGACCCGCTTCCCGTCTACGGCGACGGGATGCAGGTACGTAACTGGATCCACTCGACCGACTTCGCCGCTGCGATCGGCCGCGTGCTCGAACTCGGCGAGCTGGGCGAGGTCTACAACGCGGGCGGTCCCGACGAGGAGACGAACATGGCGGTCGTCACACGCATCGTCGCGTTGACGGGAGCGAGCGAGTCCCAGATCGAGCACATCAGCGACCGCCCTGGACACGATCGTCGCTATTCGCTGTCTTCGGAGAAGGTGCGCGCGCTCGGCTGGAGCCCGCGCGTGCGCTTCGGCGAGGGCCTCGAGCAGACGGTCGCGTGGTATCGCGAGAACGCCTGGTGGTGGGAGCCGATCCGCTCGGGCGAGTACCGCGCCTACTACGAACGCCAGTACGGTCGCTCGCTGAGTTGATTCGCGCCTGGGATGGAGCTCTTGCTGCCTGCTGACAGCAATCCATAGACAACTGTCTCTAGACAAAAGTCTGCTTTTGCAGCATGGTTGCGCGCGTGGACGTGGTACGTGAGCAGCTAGGCAGCAACCTCCGTCGCCGGCGTCGTGAGGCCGGGCTTTCCCAGGAACGGCTCGCGGAGTTGTGCGACCTGCACCGCACCGAGATCGGGCTGCTTGAGCGTGGCGAGCGCTCACCACGCCTGGATACGCTCGTCACGCTGGCGCGCGGACTCGAGCTGTCCTCGCCGTGCGACCTGCTCGACGGAATCCGCTGAGCGTCTGCGATCCGGCCGGACGCTTCAGCTCGAGCGGCGTGTCCGCCTCAGCCCAGGCCTGAGATCTTCCATTTGCCGCCTTCGTGCACGAGGGCGAGCGGGCTGGTGACTTTCTTGCCTTCGCGGACGCTCTTCACCTGAGCGGTAGCTGTCTTTCCGCCAGGCGCGAGTGTCACCGACTCGACGGTCGCTTCGAGGCTGTCGACCTCGGTCAGCTGGCTTTTGATGGCCGCTTCGCAGCCCTTGATACCGCCGAGACGTGCCACCAGTGCGGCGGCTAGGTCTTCGGTGCAGATCTTCTTCTGTTCAGCCGCCGTTGCTGCGGCCTGGAAGTTGGCGATCGTCTGGGCGACTTCGCGCTGAGCGCCTTTGAAGCTCGCCGTCGAGACCGTGTTGCCACAGGCTGTCAGCGCGAGCGCCGACAGCGGCAGGCAGAGCAGTGCGAGCGGGCGATGCATCGCCCGCAAGGCTATTCGATTGGCTAATTCGTCTCGTCGTCGCGTCTGTAGCCAAGTCGCGCCGAGATGCGGTCAGCCGTTGAGACGAGGTGGGGGCCGAGTGCGTCGACAAGCTCCTCGAGCGAGATCATCGAGCTGGGCGCGGCGAGGTTGATCGCCGCGACGACGTCGCGTGCCTCGTTGCGCACCGGCGCCGCGATCGCATAGAGCTCGGCCGCGAGCTCCTGGTCGTTGACCGCAAAGCCCGCCGCCTCGATCTCGTCGAGCTCGTCGCGCAGTGCTTTCTTGCTGGTGATCGTGTTGGGGCCGCGCTTGGTGAGCTTCATCTGGGCGATCAGGTCACGCTGCTCGCCCTCCGGGAGGTTCGCCAGCAGCAGCTTGCCCATCGCGGTGCAGTACGCCGGCAGTCGCGAGCCGGTGTGCAGGTTGAGGTCGATCTTGCCCTGCCCGCGACGGAAGCTACGCACACGATCCACGTACAACACGTCCGTCCCGTCGAGCACGCCGAGGCTCGTCGTGTAGGAGGTCCGCTGGCGCAGCTCCTCCAGGTACGGGTGGGCATGCTCGCGCAGGCCAGTCGAGTTCAGCGCCGACATCCCCAGATCGGTCACGCGCAGGCCAAGCCGGTACTTGCGCGACGCGCCCTGCTCCAGGTAACCGAGCGCGACCAGCGTGATCACGTAGCGATGCGTCGTCGAGCGGCTCATGCCGAGCTCGTCGGCGATGTCAGCGATCCCCAGAACTGGCCGCTTCGGGGTGAAGCAGCCTAGGATCGCCAGACCGCGCTCAAGCGACTGCGAGTAGCGCGGCTCGCGCAGGCTCGGGATCGACCAGGCTGGTTCCTGCCCGTTGTCGGCTTTGGATGCAGCTGAACTCGTTCTGGGCATTGGCACCTGGTCCCTGTCTTGACTGGAGTAGACCGTCGTGGTCTAGAAGCTCAATGGTCGAGGGACAGACGATAGTCAGCCGGTTGGGTGCAGACAACCAGAAACACTGGAGTTTCGAGCGTGCCACACCGGCGTTGAGATAGTGGGGTGCTGGTGCTGTGCTACCAGGTCCTGTGCTATGTCTGCGCGCGACCGCGACAGGCCGTCGAAACGGTCACTACCGGCTCGCGTTTCCAGGGCGTCTTCACCGATTGGTCCCACCCCCGCTAGCCTCTCCTAAATGTCCCTATCAAGCTTCAGTCCGCGCGTGCGCGAGTGGTTCGAACAGGCCTTCGCGGCGCCCACGCCTGCCCAGGAGCAGGCGTGGCCGGCGATCGCCGCGGGCAAGAACGTGCTCCTGTCGGCGCCCACCGGGTCGGGCAAGACGCTCGCGGCGTTCCTGTGGGCGCTCGACCGGCTGAGCGTTGAGCGAGACGCCCAGGCTCACGACGCGGGAGACGCAGCGGCAGACGCTGTCGGCGACAGCGCCCGCCGCACCCGCGTCGTGTACGTCAGCCCGCTGAAGGCACTCGCCTACGACATCGAGCGCAACCTGCGTGCGCCGCTGCGTGGCATCGGCGCCGAGGGCGTGCGCGTCAGCATCCGCACTGGCGACACGCCCCAGCGCGAGCGCGCCGCGATGCTGCGCAACCCCCCTGACATCCTCGTCACCACGCCAGAGTCCCTGTACCTGATGCTCACCTCGCAGGCGCGCGAGATCCTCAGCGGCGTCGAGGCCGTGATCGTCGATGAGATCCACGCCGTCGCGCACTCCAAGCGCGGCTCGCACCTCGCGCTCACGCTCGAGCGGCTCGAGGCGCTGGTAGCAGCCGCACGTGAGGACCGCGGCGAAGCGCCGCGTGAGCTCCAGCGGATCGGGCTGAGCGCCACGCAGACCCCGCTCGAGGAGATCGGCCGCTTCCTCGTCGGTCCCGAGCGCCAGGTCGAGATCGTCGACGTGGATGCGCCTAAGCAGCTCGACCTGCGCATCGAGGTGCCCGTGGAGTCGATGGCTGAACCGGGTGGTGCAAGTGCGCCGGCGCCGGACGCAGATCCCCTCGAGCCGCTCCCCGGCGGCGAGGCCACGCGCGGTTCGATCTGGCCGGCGATCTATCCCGAGCTGCTGAGGCTCGTGCGCGAGCACACCTCCACGATCATCTTCGTCAACAACCGCCGCTCCGCCGAGCGCGTGGCGCTGCGCCTCAACGAGCTAGCCGCACAGCAGGACGCGGCCGCGCGCGGGGACGACGGCGGGGAATTGGAGTCCCGCACACCCCCGGCCGAGCCGGCGCCCGCGGACATCGCGCGCGCGCACCACGGGTCGCTCGCGCGAGAGGAGCGCACCAAGGTCGAGGAGCTGCTGAAGGGGGGAGAACTTCCCTGCCTCGTCGCCACGAGCTCACTCGAGCTCGGCATCGACATGGGCGCTGTCGACCTCGTCCTGCAGATCGAGTCGCCGAAGTCGGTCGCCCGCGGGCTGCAGCGGATCGGGCGCGCCGGCCACGGTGTCGATGAAGTCAGCGTCGGGCGCATCTTCCCCAAGTTCCGCGGCGACCTGCTCGAGTGCGCGGTCGTCGCGCGGCGGATGCACGAAGGCCTGATCGAGCCCACGATCGTGCCGCGCAACGCGCTCGACGTGCTCGCCCAGCAGATCGTCGCGATCGCCGTGTCGGCCGAGGCTGGCCGGGACTCCGATTCGATCACCGTCGAGGAGCTGCACGCGCTCGTACGGCGCACCTACTCCTACGCCGAGCTCTCGCGGGAGCTGCTCGAGAACGTGCTCGACATGCTCGACGGGCGCTACCCGTCAAAGGAGTTCGGCGAGCTACGCGCGCGCATCGTCTGGGATCGCGTCGCCGGCACGATCCGGGCGCGTAAGGGATCGCGGCAGCTCGCGATCGCCAACGCCGGCACGATCCCCGATCGCGGGCTCTACGCCGTCACGCTGCCCGACGGTAGGCGCGTCGGCGAGCTCGACGAGGAGATGGTCTACGAGGCGCGCCCCGGCCAGGTGTTCCTGCTCGGCGCCTCCACCTGGCGGATCGAGGAGATCGGGCGCGACCGCGTGATCGTCACCCCGGCGCCCGGCGCCCCCGGCGCGGTGCCGTTCTGGAAGGGGGACTCCGTCGGGCGCCCGATCGAGCTCGGCAAGGCGATCGGCGCATTCTCGCGCTGGGCCGTCGAGCAGGACGCCGACACGCTGGAGCGCAACTACGACCTCGACGAGCGAGCCGCGCGCAACCTGCTCGCCTACCTGCACGAGCAGCAGGCAGCAACGCGCGTGCTGCCCAGCGAGCGCACGATCGTGCTCGAGCGCTTCCGCGATGAGATCGGCGACTGGCGCCTGTGCGTCCTCTCCCCCTATGGCGGGCGCGTGCACTCCGCGTGGGGGCTCGCGCTGTCGGCGCGCATCCGTGAGCGCTTCGGTCTCGAGGCGGACGCGATCTCCTCCGACGACGGCATCGTCCTGCACCTCCCCGACCTCGACGCCGACGACGCTGAAGCGTTGCCGTCCGCCGCCGAGCTCGTGCTGCTCGAGCCCGACGAGGTCGAGGAGGCGGTCACCGCCGAGCTCGGCGACTCGGCGCTGTTCGGTGCGCGCTTTCGCGAGAACGCTTCGCGCGCGCTGTTGATCCCGCGCGCCTACCCCGGGCGGCGCACACCCCTGTGGCAGCAGCGCCTCAAGTCGCAGAACCTGCTCGAGGTCGCGCGCCGCTACGACGACTTCCCGATCGTGCTCGAGACGTACCGCGAGTGCCTCAAGGACGTGCTCGACGTGCCCGGCCTGCAGGAGCTCCTGCGCGGCCTCTCAACGCGCGAGATCTCGCTCGTCGAGGTCGAGACGCAGACCGCCTCGCCGTTTGCCTCATCGCTGCTGTTCGACTACGTCGCCACGTACATGTACGAGGGCGACACCCCCAACGCCGAGCGTCGCGCCGCCGCGCTATCGCTCGACCGCGACCTGCTGCGCGAGCTGCTCGGACAGGAGGAGCTACGCGAGCTGATCGACCCCGGCGCGCTCGCGGGCGTCGAAGACGACCTGCAGCACCGTTCCGAGATCACGCGCGCCACCGGCCGCGACGGCCTCCACGACGTGCTGCGCCACGTCGGCGACCTGAACCGCCACGAGATCGCCGAGCGTGTGTTCGCGGGCATCGACGCCGACGCGCTGCTGGCGGAGCTCGAACGCGAACGGCGCGCCGTGCGCCTGCGCATCGCCGGCGGGGAGCGCTACATCGCCGCCGACGAGGCCGGCCTCTATCGCGACGCGCTCGGCGCGATGCCTCCCGGCGGGCTGCCCGAGGCGTTTCTCGCCGATGTGCCCGACGCGCTCAGCGAGCTCGTCGCCCGCTACGCCCGCACCCACGGCCCGTTCACCACCGACGAGCTGCACGCCCGCTACGGCCTCGACGTGGGTGCGGTCCTGCGCGAGCTCGAGCGAGCCGGCACGCTCGTCCGCGGCGAGCTGCGGCCAGGTGGCAGCGAGCGCGAGTGGTGTGACGTCGAGGTGCTGCGGCGGCTGCGGCGCGCGTCGCTAGCGGCGCTGCGCAAGGAAATCGAGCCTGCCGACCAGCGGCGTCTCGCCGAGTTCCTGCCCTCGTGGCAGGGCGTCGATCGCCACTCGGGTGCCGGTGCAGGCATCGACCGCCTACGCGAGGTGCTCGTGCCGCTGCAGGGGCTCGCCCTGCCGGTGGAGATCTGGGAGCGCGACGTGTTGCCGCGACGCACCGGCGCCTACTCGCAATCCTGGCTCGACAGCCTCTGCGCCAGCGGTGAGATCGTGTGGGTCGGCGCCGGCGCGCTGGGGCGCTCAGGGCGGGTGGCGCTCTACTTCCGCGAGGATGCCCCCGCGATCGGGCGCCCCGCGGCGCGTGGCGTCGTCGAGCCGCCCGCCGGACGGGAGCACGAGCTCCTGCGCACACGGCTCGCACAGGGCCCAGCCTTCTTTACCGACCTGCTCGCCGAGCTCGGCGCTCCTGCCGAGGCGTTGCGCGAGGCGCTGTGGGACCTCGTCTGGGCGGGCGAGGTCACCAACGACGCGTGGGCGCCGCTGCGCGCACCGCGCTTGGCGCTCGCCCGTGGAGCTCCCGAGCATCGCGCATCCGTCCAGCGGCGCTTCAGCGCACGGCGTTCTGCGGCGCGCTCGCGCGGCGGCCCGCACTCGCAAGTCCAGGGTCGCTGGTCGCTGACCGATGCGGTTTTCGGCGGCGCGGCGCGCGAGGGACCGGCGGGTGCGGCCGAGCGCCGCCGTGTGCTCGCCGAGCTGTTGCTCGAGCGCTACGGCATCGTCACTCGCGAGCAGGTGCTCGCCGAGGGCATCAAAGGTGGCTTCGCGATGCTCTACGACACCTTCGCGAACCTCGAGACGCTCGGCGTCTGTCGTCGCGGCTACTTCATCGAGGGCATGGGCGGCGCCCAGTTCGCGCTCGCCGGCGCCGTCGAGCGGCTGCGGGGCGGGCGCGGCGAGGCGGACGAGGGCGCGGGCCCGCGGACGCTCGTGATCGCCGCCGCAGACCCGGCGCAGCCGTATGGCGCCGCATTGCCATGGCCAAGACGCGAGGGCTCACAGTCGCGTCCGGCCCGCGTCGCCGGCGCGCATGTCGTGCTCGTCGACGATCAGCCCGTGCTGTATGTCGAGCGCGGCGGACGCGGCCTCGTGACGCTCGCCGAGGTACGCGAGGCGCCCTCGGCGCGCGAGCTCGACCCGGTGCGCGAGGCGCTCGTCGCGCTCGCCGAGGCGGTGCGCGCGGGGCGTCTCGGCAAGCTCGCGCTCGAGCGGATCGACGGCGAGTCGGCGCTCTCCTCGAGGCTGGCGGGCGTGCTCGTGGAGCTTGGGTTCCACTCTGGGCCCCGTCGGCTGACGCTCACCGCCTGATTCGAATCCAACTGTCTGTCAGACGGTTGGTCTCATGGGAGACACCGGTAGACCGGCCACTTTCGACTTGTTATTAAAAGTCGAGAGAACTTGCATCAAGACGCCGCATGATCTACATTTCAGAACCATGGGGATAAATCGAACCGGAAGCCGGCTCGATCCGCTGTACGATCGGCTGCCGCGCGGGCCGAGCGGCATGGAGCGCGACGACGTTGCCAGAAACCAACGAACCCGCCTGTACGGCGGCATGATCGAGTCGGTGTCGCAGCGCGGCTACCAGGCGACGACGGTCGCGCACGTGATCGCCCTCGCGGGTGTCTCGCGCAGGGCGTTCTACGAGCTGTTCGCGAACAAGGAAGAGTGCTTTCTGGCCACGTACGACATCATCGTCGCGCGCGCTCGCAAGCGTGTGGTCGACGCCTGGACGGAGGAGCGCGGGTGGGCCAATCGGCTGCACGCCGGCTGTAAGGCGCTGCTCGACGACGTCGCCGCGCAGCCCAAGGGACCGAGGCTCGTGCTGGTGGACTCGCTCGGTGTCGGGCCGGCCGCAAGGGGCCGCATGCAACTCGCCGGGCTTGCGTTTGAGCGGCTCGTCGCGGGTGCGTTCCAGGCGGCGCCTGATGGCGTCGGCTTCTCGGGGCCGGCCGCCCGCGGGATCGTCGGCGGCGTGCGTCATGCCCTGTTCGCGCGAGTGTTCGATCACCGTGAGCGGGAGCTGGTGACGCTGACCGACGAAGTGCTCGACTGGATGGAGTCCTACAGGATTCCAGCGGCGGCGAGGCTGGGCGTGCCTGCAAGCTTCGCCTCGGATCATCAGCCGCTGGAGCCGGCGGCTTTCCTGGCGCGTGACGACGGGCGCGCGCGCGTGCTCGGCTCGGTTGTGCACCTGACGCTCGACGAGGGCTACGCTTCGCTTACCGATCCGCAGATCGCCTGCTTCGCGGGGGTCTCGACGGAGGCGTTTCACAAGCAGTTCGCCAGCAAGGAGGAGTGCTTCCTGGCCGTACTCGACGAATTCGTCAACGAAGCGCTCGACTCGGTCGCAGGCAGCTTCGAGGGCGCGCCGTCGTGGGAGGCAGGCGTCTACAAGGCGATGGCAGCGTTCGTGGAGTACCTCGTCGCACACGAGGCGCTGCTGCGGATCGCGTTCATCGACCTGTTCGAAGTCGGGCCCGCGATGGTCGGTCGCATGACGCGCTCGGTCGAGGGCTTCACGAAGCTCATCGTCGACGAGGGGCCCGCGCCGCGCCGCGGCCCCGCGGTCGCGATGGAGGCGATCACAGGGGCGCTGTGGGCGATGATCTCCGCATACGTCTCGAGCCGCCGCCTGCGACGCCTGCCGTGTGCGGTCGATCACCTCACGTTCACGGTGCTCGCCCCGTACGTCGGGCCGAAGGCCGCGGTGGAGGCGATCCAGGCCGCGCGCAAGCCGCTGCGCTCCCTCTGAGCAGACTCTGCGATCGTGGGCGGCGATGATCGAGTCATCGCCGCCCAAGCGCCTGCGCCGCGTCGGCCATAAGGGGGCCGCGCACATCGAGCCGGGTAACACGCTGGCGAGCTTCGACGCGGCGCTGCGCCACGACGTGGACATGATCGAGCTCGATGTCCTCAGCGAGCACGCCGACGGCGGCGGCGAGCTGCTCGTCGCGCACGACCACGAGGACGCGCGCAGCCGCGCGCCACTGCCCTTCGAGCGGGCGCTCGAGCACCTCTCAGGCCCGGCGTTTGCGGGCGTGGAGCTCGACGTGGACATCAAGCTCCCGGGCTACGAGCTGCGCGTGCTCGATGCGCTGCGCGAGCAGGGCCTCGTCGCGCGCACGCTGGTCAGCGGCATGTTCCCGGCCGGGCTCGCGCAGATCCGCGCGGCAGAGCCAGCGCTGCGGCTCGGCTGGTCGGTGCCCCGCGTGCGCAGGGACTACACCACCGACATGCTCACCGCGATCCCCGCGCTCGCGATGCTGACCGGCTACCGCGCGACGCTGCCCAGGCGCGCGCGCAGGGCGCTCGCCGCGGGTCGCTTCGACGCGATCATGGCGCACTGGCGCGTGGTGACGCGCGCGCTGATCCGGGCCGTCGCCGAAGGCGGCGGCGAGCTCTACGTGTGGACGGTCGACGACCAGCGCATGATCGAGCGCCTCAGCGCGATGGGCGTCGACGGGATCATCACCAACGACCCGCGGCTGTTCAGCCGATGATGCAGCTCGCCGCGCTGTAGTCCGGTGGATCGGCGCCGGCGAGGCTTTTGTGCCCGGCGGCGGTCGGCAGCGCGCCAGATGCGAGCACGGTGGCGCCGCGGCGCCACTGGAAGTCGACGACGCCGCGCAACGTCGCCGCGGGCTTGCCGGCGGCGGGTTTCAGTTCGAAGCTCGTCCCACCCTGGCGCGCGGAGGCGCCGCTGCCGACGGCCACAAAGGCGGAGGTCGCGCTCGAGAGATTCACCCAGTGCTTGCTTGCGTTCATGTACTGCAGGCGGAAGCTCATGTACATCTTGTCGTGGCTGTGACGGTCGCCGGGCATCGAACCGCGGATGCCGACTGTGTCGGGCTGGTCGGCGGGGTTGCAGACGTCGATCGTCGCCCAGAGTTCACGTGAGCTCAGCAGCGCGTGCGCGCTCGGGGTAGGCGTTGCCGGCTTCGTGGGGGCGGCCGCCGCCAGCGCGCCCGCCTGTGACAGCGCCACCACGACGCCCAGTCCGGCGATCAACCGCTTCGATGTGAGCATGCGAGTGAAGATAGCGACGGAACACATCCGCGAGCCCCGGGTTGTGGTATTCCCTGGGACATGGGGGCAGCGCGCTCAGCGGACGTGGTCGAGTTGCTCGCAAGGGTGCCGGTGTTCTCGACGCTCGAGCCGGGTGACCTCGAACGGATCGCGCAGATGGCGCTCCCTCGACATTTCGAGCCGGGACAGGCGGTCTTCCGCGAGGGCGATCAGAGTGACACCTGCTACATCGTTCGCGAGGGCCACGCGCGCGCGGTGCGCAGCCACGGCGACGGGCGCACGATCACGCTCGCGACGTTCGGGCCTGGAGACATCTTCGGCGAGCTGGCGATGTTCGAAGATGAGCGTCGCTCGGCGACCGTAGAGGCAATCGAGCCGACGAGCGTGATCGGCGTGCTCGGCCCAGACATGCGCCGGCTGCTCGGCGAGCACCCGCAGATCGCGGCACGGATGGTGATCGCGCTCGGTCGGCGCCTGCGCGACAGCAACGAGCGCCTCTCGCGTCAGTCCTTTCAGACCGTCCAGAGCCGCGTGGCGGTCGTGCTCAGCCAGCTCGTCGAGCAGGAAATCGCTGCGGGCAAGCAGCCTGCCGACGTGCTCGTGACGGCCACGCAGGCGGACCTCGCACAGCTCGCCGGGTCCTCGCGCGAGTCCGCCAGCCGCTTCCTCGCAGTGCTCGAGCGCGCAGGTGTCATCTCCCAGGGCCGCGGGCGCCTCGTCGTCCACGATCCCAAGGCGCTCGAGCAATATGTCTTCTAAGCCCTCGAAATCGTCGAGGTCGGCGAAACCCCGGAAATCGTCGAGGTCGGCGCCGGCCTCGAAGTCCGCGAAACGTCCCGCGCGTGCAGAGGCGCGCGAGTTCTCCGCCGGCGGGGTCGTCGTGCGCGGCGAGGAGGTCGTCGTGATCGTGCCCACGCGCCGTGCCGCCGACGGCTCGCGCGTGCTCGCACTCCCGAAGGGCCACGTCGACCCCGGCGAGACGCCGGTGCAGGCCGCCACACGCGAGGTGCGCGAGGAGACGGGGGTCGTCGGCGAGCCGGTGCACGAGCTCGGCGAATCGCGCTATTGGTACCGCCGCGATGGGCGCACGATCGGCAAGGCCGTCGTCTTTTTCCTGTTCGACTACGTCGGAGGCGACACCGCCGACCACGACGACGAGGTCGAGGAGGTGCGCTGGATCAGCCTCGAGGAGGCGGGTACGGCGCTCAGCCATACGGCCGAGCGTGAGATGGTCGAGCTCGCGATCGCCTATCTGCGCAAAGACCGATAGCCTGCCGGTCGTCATGCAGGTCCTGAACTTCTATTCCACGATCTTCGCCGACGAGCTCAAGCGCGGTCGCAAGACCGCAACGATCCGTCTCGGCGACAAGTCCGGCAAGTACCGCAAGAACCAGGCCGTGCTCGTCACGATCGGCTACCAGTACTCGCCGCGGGAACGGATCTTCGAAGCCGTCATCGACCAGGTCGAGGTCATGAAGCTGATGGACCTCTCGCCGCGCGACATCAAGCACGACAACCCCGAGTTCCGCCGCCACGAGGAGCTGATCAGGTTCCTCGAACAGATCTACAGTCGCTCGGTCTCGATGGACGACGTCGTCACGGTCGTGCGCTTCTCCCAGATCCTCGAGAATCCCACCGGGATGACCGAGGCGATAAAGGGCTTCGGCGGCGCTCAGAACTAGACGGCTGGCGGTCCATAGACGCGAGTGCCAAGATCTTTCCTTGGATCTGGGCCAGATGTCCTATATTGTCCTGTCACTGGCACTCTCAAGGTGCGAGTGCCAAAACAGAGGCGGCTCCCCCGGTAGCTAGGGCGCGAGCCGCCGGTCGCATTCTCTAGACGGAGGTTTTACAACGATGAATCTCAAGCCCCTGGGCGACCGCCTGATCGTGCGGGCGATCGAGGAGGAGGAAAAGACTGCCAGCGGCATCGTGCTCCCCGACACGGCGAAGGAAAAGCCCCAAATCGGGGAGGTCCTTGCAGCCGGGGACGGCAAGCTCGATGACAGCGGTAAGCGCATCCCGCTCGAGGTCAAGAAGGGCGACAAGGTCCTCTACAGCAAGTACGGCGGGACCGAGACCAAAGACCCGAAGACCGGAGAGGACCTGCTCGTGTTGCGCGAGTCGGACGTCCTCGCCAAGGTCGCATAAGGAGATTTGAACAAAATGGCTCATAAGGAGATCAAGTACAACTCGGAGGCACGCAAAGCGCTCGAGGCGGGCGTCGACGCGGTCGCCAACGCGGTCAAGGTCACGCTCGGTCCCAAGGGCCGCTACGTCGTCCTCGACAAGAAGTTCGGCGCGCCGACGATCACCAACGACGGCGTCACGATCGCCCGCGAGATCGAGGTCGAGGACGTCTTCGAGAACCAGGGCGCACAGCTGGTGCGTGAGGTCGCCACGGCGACCAACGACGTCGCCGGCGACGGCACCACGACGGCGACCGTGCTGGCACAGGCGATCGTTCGCCAGGGCCTGAAGAACGTGGCGGCGGGCGCGAACCCGCTGGCGCTGAAGCGCGGCATCGAGAAGGCGGTCGACGAGGTCGTCAAGAACATCGCCTCGCAGTCCAAGGAGGTCTCCGGCAAGGACCAGATCGCGCGCGTCGCGACGATCTCCGCCGGTGACGAGGAGATCGGCGACGTGATCGCCGACGCGATCGAGAAGGTCGGCAAGGACGGCGTCGTCAACGTCGAGGAGGGCCAGACGTTCGGCATGGACCTCGAGTTCACCGAGGGTATGCAGTTCGACAAGGGCTACATCTCGCCCTACATGGTCACCGACCAGGACCGCATGGAGGCGGTGCTCGAGGACCCCTACATCCTGATCGCCAACCAGAAGATCGGCTCCGTCAGGGACATCCTGCCGGTGCTCGAGGCAGTGATCCAGAGCGGTAAGCCGATCCTGATCATCGCCGAGGACGTCGAGGGCGAGACGCTCGCGACGCTCGTCGTGAACAAGCTGCGCGGGACGTTTACCGGCGTGGCCGTGAAGGCGCCTGGCTTCGGTGACCGCCGCAAGCGGATGCTCGAGGACATCGCGATCCTGACCGGCGGCGAGGTGATCACCGAGGAGCTCGGCCTGAAGCTCGAGAACACACAGCTCTCGCAGCTGGGGCGCGCGCGCCGCGTGGTCGTCACCAAGGACACCTCGACGGTCGTGGACGGTGCGGGCGACAGTGCCGGGATCAAAGGCCGCATTAACCAGATCAAAGCCGAAATCGAGAACACCGACTCGGACTTCGACCGCGAGAAGCTGCAGGAAAGGCTCGCCAAGCTTTCCGGCGGCGTCGCCGTGGTGAAGGTCGGTGCGGCTACCGAGACGGAGATGAAGGAGAAGAAGCACCGCGTCGAGGACGCCCTGCAGGCCACAAGGGCGGCGCTCGAGGAGGGGATCGTCCCCGGCGGTGGCGTCGCGCTCCTGCAGGCCTCCGCAGCGGTGAACATCAGTGAGAACGGGGCGTCGGTCGACGGCTCCGACGACGAGCGCACGGGTGCGCGGATCGTGTTGCGGGCGCTCGAGGAGCCGCTGCGTCAGCTCGCCGAGAACGCCGGGCTCGAGGGCTCGGTTGTCGTCAACGATGTACGCAAGGCCAAGAAAGGCTTTGGCCTGAACGCCTCGACGAACGAGATCGTCGATCTCGTCGCCGCCGGCGTCATCGACCCGGCGATGGTCACGCGCTCCGCGCTGCAGAACGCGGCGTCGATCGCCAAGAACATCCTCACGACCGAGGCGATCGTCGCCGAGGTCCCGGAGAAGGAAGGCGCCGGCATGCCCGGCGGCGGCGGAATGCCGGACATGTCGGGGATGATGTAGGGAGGCTCTGAGCGGCGCGGGTCGCCGTTCTCTCCTGAACGATGTCGCAACGAAGGGTCCGGCATAGGCAGCTAGGCCGGGCCCTTCGTCGTGTTTTCTCAATCGGCGGGCGGTGTATCGTAGCCTTCACCCTCAGCTAGATCCGATTGCGCGCTTGCGCGCCGTTACCGAGACACCACGATGGCCACGGGGGGCAAGACAACACAAGACGGCGCTCCTGAGTCGCGTCTTCCGCGCGGGCCGCACTCGCTCTCGCGCGAGCAGGTAGCGACCAACCAGCGCGAGCGCCTCATGCAGGCGATGATCGATCTCGTCGGCGCGCAGGGCTACGGCGCAACCACGGTGTCCGAAGTGATCGTGACAGCGGAGGTTTCGCGCAAGGCCTTCTATGAGCACTACGAGAACAAGCAGGATTGCTTCCTGGCCGCCTATGACGCGGCCGTCGGGCAGGGCTTCGAGCGCGTCGCGGGCGCTACGCGCGAGGCGGGCGGGCCGCAGCAGGAATTCGGGTCTGGGCTCGGCGCGCTGTTCGAACGCTCGGTAGAAAGCCCCAGTGTCCAGCGCGTCGTCCTCATGGAGATCGCCGCTCTCGGGCCCGCGGGGATCGAGCGGCGCGAGCAGCTGATCAGCACCTATGAAGGGCTCCTGCGCGAGAACCTCGGGGCCTCGCCGCGGCCTGGGACGATCCCGAACCCTTTGCTGAGAGCGGTCGTTGGGAGCATCCTGAAGGTTCTCTACTCGCGTGTCCAGAGAGGCGCCCAGCGGCAGCTGCCGAGATTGGTCCCAGATCTCGTGAGATGGTCCTTCTCCTACTATCCGCTGCCAGCGGCCATGGACGCGATCCGGGAGCTGCGCCCGAGCGCGACCCCTGTCGCCCTCTCCGGGGGACGCGCCCCCGGGACCCTGTCGCCTCGGTCGACCTCGAGCCGGGGCCGCGGGGTGAGTCGTCGCACCCCCAGCCTGTCGCGCAGCTTCCTCGTGCACAGCCAGCGCGAGCGGATCCTCGACGCGATCGCTCAGCTCAGCGCCCAGAAGGGCTATGCGAATATCACGCTCGACGACATCGCCGAGCGGGCAGCCGTCTCCCTGCAGGCCTTCTACGAGCACTTCGCCGACAAGGAGGATGCCTTCCTCGTCGCCTACGAGGTCGGTCACGGCAAAGGCCGTGCGATCGTCGAGCGCGCACACGACGCCGCACCGGACTGGCCCCACGCGGTGCGGGCGGGGATAACAGCGTTGCTCGAGTTCCTCGCCTCAGAGCCCGCGTTCGCGCACATGGCGCTCGTCGACGCGCTGATCGCGACCCCGCGTACCGCCGAGCGCTCCAACAAGAGCATCGTCCGCTACGCCGAGCTGCTCACGCCCGGGCTCGAGGAAGCGCCCGCCGCAACCCGGCCTCCCGAGGTGACCATCGAGGCGATCGCCGGTGGCCTCTTCGAGCTCTGCCTCACCTACACCGTGCAGGGACACATCGCCGAGCTCACAGAGCTCGCGCCCTGGGCGAGCTACTTCGCGCTGGCGCCATTCATCGGGCCCGAGAGGGCAGGGCAAGTGGCGACTGAGCCCGTCCCGAGCTAGCACGGCCGTCGATTCGCTGACGCTGCTTGACGCGCGGACGTTCGAGTCGCGGCCGTAAGAAAACGATTGTTACTCAGACGCGCCTCGAACGGCGCGCCGATGCCGGCTCGCCACCGGCGGACAGGTCGGCACCGGAGCGTCTTCGATCTCAAAACGAGCACTCCGGTGCCGGCCGACCCAAATCCACGCCGATCCAAGGACCGGCGAAGCCCGCAAAGCATACATCAGAAGGCGTCAAACGGGGGCCTGTGGGACGCCCCGCCGACGCGGGTTTGTCGCAGAACGTGGGCAGAGCGGCCAACCGGAGAAACGGACGGGATGCTGGAACCGACCTCGGAAACACCGAGACGCAGACCGACACCGCGCTCCGCCGAGTGAGAGACACCACGCTACCTACCACTTGACGCGGCGTTTGGCATCTGTTAGACAAGGCGAGACCGTCCTGCCTGTCGGAACACAGTGCGGGCCGGGGTCGGTGCCGTAGCGATCTTCGATCTCAAGCACGAGAGCTACGGGCCGGCCGATCCAAATCCACGAAGAAGGAGAGCGAGCAACTAAAGGCGCGATCACCGAAACAGAAGGCGTAGGAGGACTCAAACCGTTCAAATTCGAACAGTCGGCTGTGGAACAAACCACAAAACTGACATTCGAAAAAGCGGAGGAAACGCACGCAAACTAAGGCCTACCGTCGTTCGGCTGGGCCGATGAGAATGAGTGCGGAGCCGCGTGGGCGGCTCCGCACTCACGTTTACAACGGATTCGCGTCCCGCGCGAGATCAATGAAGTGCGGACGCAATAAAGGGTCAGCTTGAGTGAGGTTTCTTGAGGTCAATGGGAGGAGTGTCTTGAGGTTGTTAGGCGGGAGAGAGCTCGTGTTGAGCGGCGTTCGCGGGTGGGTGCGCGTGATCGCACCATCGCTCTGCGCGCTTGGCTGCTCGTTGATCGTGGGCGCAGGCGAGGCGCACGCCTCGGAAAGCCAATTCGGCGAACCGGGCAGCGGCCCCGGCCGGTTCGCGGAACCGTTCGGGATCGCCGCGAATCAGACCACGGGCGATGTCTACGTGGCCGACAGGAACAATCAACGGGTCGACGAGTTCGGAAACGCCGGGGAATTCCTGAGAGCTTGGGGGTGGGGTGTCGCCGACGGGACCACCGACTCCCTCCAGACATGCACGGAAAGCTGCTTCGGTGGGATCAGAGGCTCAGGCAGCGGAGAGTTCGAGGAACCCGAGGGTGTCGCCGTGGACAACTCGACCAACCCGCTGGACACATCGGTGGGGGACGTGTACGTCGTCGATCTCGAAGACCGTCGTGTCGAGAAGTTCGGGCCGGAAGGCACATTCATCCTGATGTTCGGCGGGCAGGTCAACGTGACGAAGGTCGAGGAAAAGGCCGAAGGCAAGGCCGTCTCCGAAGCCGAAGAGAATCTCTGCACCGCTGCCTCGGGCGACACCTGCGGCGAAGGGCACGAAGGAACCGGCCCGGGCCAGTTCGGGACGCTGAGCGGGACGGGAGTGCAACCAGGCCTCTTTATCGCGGTGGACTCTCTGGGCACGGTGTATGTGGGTGACGTGAACAGGATCGAGGAGTTCAACCCGGAGGGCGAATATCAGGCGGAAATCCCCCTCCCGGGCGCCGGCAAAGTCACCGCGCTCGCCGTCAGCGCGAACGGAGATGTATACGTCGAGAGTCAAGCCGTGAGCGGCGTGCGGGAGTACGAATCCGGTAACCTGATCGACACGCTCGACGCGAGCGGCACTCCGGAAGCTGTGGCGCTCGACGCGTCGGGTGACGTCTTCGTCGACGATGAGTCCTCAAGCGGTGGCAACGTAAACCATCGCCTCCTGGAGTACGGATCCGGCGGCAGCGAGCTCGACAGCTTCGACTCGGGAAGGGAAGGCGGCTTCCGCGGGATCGCGTTCTCTGACGCGGCGGACGTCGTGTACGTGCTCAACAGCGAAGCGGTGCGGGTGGTCACGCCGCCCTCGCCGGGGCCTGTGATCCAGCCCAGCAGCGAGTCCGCGAGCCCCGTTGGCCCGTCGAGCGCGACGCTGCGCGCGAGCGTCGATTCCGAGGGCCACGAAACTCACTACCACTTCGAATACGGCACGAGCGCATCCTACGGGGAGAGCACGGCCGAAACCCCTATCGGTGCGAGTTTTGAAGATCAGAGCGCAGAAGCCGCGCTGACGGAATTGCAGCTGTCCACGACCTACCATTTCCGGGTCGTAGCCACTAACTCGGCTGGAACCGCTCACGGCCCCGACCAGACGTTCGAAACACAACCGCCTGCGCTGATCGACAGCGAGTCGGCCGCGAACGTGACCTCGAGCAGCGCGACGCTGTTCGCCGAGATCGACCCGTTGGGCGCGGACACGAAGTACACCTTCGAATACGGCATCACCTCAGACGAAGAAACGAAAGCACCGCTGCTCGCGCGCGACGTCGGCTCGGGCGAAAGCGACGTGGCCGTCAGCCAGCACGTGGAAGGACTGGCGGCGGGCGCCGTCTACCACTACCGTGTCGTGGCCACCAACGCGCGCGGGAGCGCCCCGGGCCCGAACCGTACCTTCACCACGCAGCCCGGCGCAGGGGCGTTGACGCTCCCCGATGGCCGCGCCTGGGAGCTCGTGTCCCCGGCTCAAACGGACGGTGCGGGGATCGAAGCCTTTAACGAAAGCGGAGCGGTGATCCAGGCGTCCGGAGACGGCGGCGCGATCACCTACGCGGCGAACGCGCCAACCGAACCCGATCCCCCCGGTACGCCCAGTCCGGAACGCGTGCAGGTGCTCTCCAGGCGCGGCCTCGATGGCTGGGAATCGCAGGACATCGCCACACCGCACGACGCTCCCACGGCTAACCTCGCGATCGGGAGCGAATCGGAATACAAACTGTTCTCGGACAACCTGTCGCTCGGGATCCTCGAAGCGCCGGGCGAGACTCCCCTGTCGCCCGAAACCTCCGAACGGACCCCCTACCTGCGCGAAGATCTCACCGGCAGCTATCTGCCACTGGTCACGGCCGCCGACGTACCTACGGGCACGAAGTTCGGTGGTAACCCTGCGAGCGCGCTCAACGAAGATCTGGGAGTCGTGAGCGCCAGTCCCGACCTCAGCCATGTCGTGCTCATATCCAGGGTGCCCCTAACGCCAGAACAACCGATCGTCAAAGGATTCTCCTTGTACGAGTGGGCTGGCGGGAAGCTGCAACTCGTCAGCGAACTGCCGGAGGGGCCGAACGCAGAAGCGGGCGGAGCCGCGCCCGAACCGACTCTCGGCTACCACAACCAGATCGTGAGGCACGCGATCTCAAACGACGGCTCGCGCGTGCTGTGGGAGAGCGAAGGTCACCTTTATCTGCGCGACGTCAACCGCGGCGAAACCATTCAGCTCGACGCCGCCCAGGGCGCTCCGCCTCCCCAGGGAGAAGGTCAAGCTCACTTCCAGACTGCCAGCAACGGCGAAGAAGGAGGGTTGAAGGTGTTCTTCACCGACGAACAGCAGCTGACCGCCCACGCCAAGCCAAGCGGGGGAGCACCCGACCTGTACGAGGCCGAAGTCAGCTCCGCCGACGCTGTCACCCTCAGTGACCTGAGCGTTGACCACAACGCGCGCGAATACGCCGACGTGCAGGACGTCGTGCTGGGAGCGAGCGAAAGCGGCTCCTACGTCTATTTCGTCGCCAAGGGCGTCCTGAGCAGCTCCCCAAACGCAGAGGGGGAAGCCGCCGCGCCGGCAGCCGACAACCTGTATCTGTTGCATCAGAGCGAACACGCATCGACGACGACATTCATCGCGAGGCTCTCGAGCGAAGATGCAAATGACTGGGAAGGCGCGCCGTCACACACAAAGCCCGCCCTCATCACGGCGCGGGTGTCGCCGAACGGTCTCTGGCTGGCGTTCATGTCGGACCGGAGCCTGACGGGATACGACAACCTCGACGCCAACAGCGGCCAGGCGGACGAGGAGGTCTTCCTGTATGACGCGAGCACGGATCGATTGGCATGCGCCTCCTGTAACCCCAGCGGCGCACGGCCAGTCGGGATGTTCGAGACGGGCAAGCCGCCCAGGCCGCTCGTGGACGAGGTCGAAGACTGGGCGGGTCGCTGGTTGGCAGGGTCGATCCCGGGATGGACGCCCGATTCCCTGGGCGGCGCGCTCTATCAATCGCGCTATCTCTCTGACAACGGCCGGCTGTTCTTCGACAGCGCCGACGCGCTATCGGCGCAGGCTGAGAATGGAAAGGAGGATGTTTATGAGTACGAGCCCAATGGCGTCGGCAGCTGCGCTCGCGAAGGCGGTTGTGTGGCGCTGATCAGCTCGGGCAGCGCGTCCGAAGAATCCACGTTCCTGGACGCCAGTGAAAGCGGCGACGAGGTGTTCTTCCTCACGACCGCGCGCCTCACGGGCGAGGCTCGCGAAGGAGGCTTTGCCATATACGACGCCCACGTGTGCTCTGCGTCCGCGCCGTGTGTGGCGCCACCGCCTTCCTCCTCCTCGTCGTCGGCGTGCACGAGCACGGCCTCGTGCAGGGTGGCGCCGGCACCACAGCCTGTCTTCGAAACGCCGCCGAGCGGCGTCTTCTCGGGGGCAGGGAACATGCTTCAGTCGGCGCGCGAAGTCGAGGTGAACACGAAACCAAAGTCGCTGACCTGCAAGCGTAATTTCGTGCGCAAGAAGGTCAAGGGCAAGCTGCGGTGCGTAAAGCGGAAGCAAAACCACCGCAGCGCCGCGCGCGTGAAGCGCTCGAAAAGGGCGACGCGGCCATGAGCGGCGCGACCGGTGTCACCGCTCCTCTGTGGATCGCCCTGCGACGGGCGCTGGTCGTGTCCATGCTCCTCAGCACGATCCTGGCGCTGGCCGGCGTCGCCGCGGCGAGCGCCGAAATGCCATGGTGGGCCCTCACCTCAAGCGCCAGCCCGACGAACCTCAGCGTGGGGTCGGCCAAAGACGAGGTGCAGCAGCTGACGGTCCGCGCCACCAAAGGAGATTTTGCTCTCGTGGAAGTCCGGGACGGGGGCCCGGACTTTGAACACTTCACGATCCTCCCGTTTGATGCGACGGCCGCCGAAGTCCAGGAACACCTCGAGACGGAAGTCTTCGTCGAACCATCTAGAGAGGTCACGGTGACCGGTGGGCCGGGTGACGAAACCGGTAGCAAACCCTACGTCATCACCTTTCCCGGTCAATCGGTCGAACCGATGCTCGCGGTGCCGCTCAGCTTGGAAGGGGGAAGTCCTGAATCAGAAGCCACGCTCACCGAGCTGGCGCACGGCGCGGAGGGTGGCAAGGTCATTCTGAGCGCAGAGAACCTGGGAGACGGTGAAGTCAACGGCGCGAGCACGCCGGTGACGGTCAGCGATAGGCTTCCCCCCGGCGTGAGCGCCACGAGCATAGAAGGGACTGCCGAAAAGAATGAACGCAAACCTCTGAAATGCTCGATTGCGTCCGTGAGCTGCAGCTATCCCGGGACGCTGACGCCCTACGAAACCCTTCAGGTGGTGGTCTCGGTCGCCGCGGCGCAGGTGCCGGGTGAAGACGGTGAAGCGAGGGTGACCGGCGGCGGTGCCGCAGCTGTCTCGTCCAGGCAGCGGTTGAGGATCGGCGAGGCGCCGACGCAGACGCCGTTCGGGGTCGAACAGTACGCGCTCGCACTGGAAGAAGAGGGAGGCGCGTCCGACACGCAGGCGGGCTCGCACCCATTTCAGCTGACGAGCACGCTCGCGTTCAACCAGACGGCTGATTTGAGCAGTCCCCCCGCATCCGCCAAGGATGTGCGCGTTGCGCTGCCACCGGGCCTGATCGGCAATCCGAGCGTGGTGCCGCAGTGCAGCGAAGCGGAGTTCGACACCGTCAAGAGCCGCAGCAACTTCTGTCCGGCCGACACGGCGATCGGGGTGGCGACCGTGACGTTCAGCCTGAACAACGTGTCTACCATCGAGGTTCCCGTCTTCAACCTCACCCCAGCCGCCGGGGAGCCGGCACGCTTCGGCTTCGTCCCTGAAGGCAGCCCGGTAATCCTCGACACCTCCGTTCGAGCGGGCGGCGACTACGGGGTCGTCGTGAGCACCAACAACCTGAGCGAGGTCGTGGGTCTCATCTCCTCGCGCATCACGCTCTGGGGTGTGCCCGACGACCCGCGCCACGACGCCTCGCGCGGCTGGGAATGCATCGCGGGGGGCAGCCGCGCCATCGAAGCCAATCCGCAATGCGGGCCGCCGGGGTTGTTGAACCCGCCACCGTTCCTGACGCTGCCGACGTCCTGCAGCGGGCCGCTGCAGACGACGGTGGAAGCCGATTCGTGGACGCACCCCGGCAGCTTCACCGAACCGGCTTCCTACGCCTTCCCACAGGACGGCGCCGGCAAAGCTTTCGGGATGGACGGCTGCAACCGACTCAGCCTCGATCCCGCGATCGAAGTCACGCCCGAGACGCAGGCGGCGAGCACGCCGACAGGGTTGCACGTTGACCTCAAGGTCCCACAGGAAGGAACGCTCGCGGCCAGCGGTCTTGCCAGCTCAGACGTCAAGGACGCGACCGTGACGCTGCCCGTGGGCATGCAGGTGAACCCATCCTCCGCAAACGGCCTCGAAGCATGCCCGGAGGTCGAACCGGGTGGTGTCGGCTTCACCGGCTTCACGGAATTCCAATCCGGATCTCCGACGGCCACCTTCACGGGGACCCTGCCCGCGGAATGGGGATCAGGCAAGAACTTCTGTGCGAACGGATCGAAGGTCGGCGTCGTCCACATCAAGACGCCGCTGCTCTCGCACGAACTGGAAGGCAGCGTATACGTCGCCGAGCAGGACGCGAACCCGTTCGGTTCGCTGCTCGCGCTCTACATCGTCGCGCAGGACAAGACCGACGGCGTGCTCGTCAAGCTCGCGGGCGAAGTCCATCTCAACGGACAGACCGGCCAGATCATCACGACCTTCAAGAACACCCCGCAGCTGCCGTTTGAAGAGCTCAGGCTCGAATTCTTCGGCGGATCAGGTGGCCCCCTGTCGACACCGGCTGCATGCGGCACCTACACGACCACAACCTCGCTGACGCCGTGGTCGGCGCCCGAATCCGGGCCGCCCGCGACCCCCCCGAGCGCGTTCTCCATCACCTCGGGCACGGACGGCTCGGCGTGCGCCGACCCGCCGCCGTTCGCGCCCGCGCTTAACGCGGGCTCGACCAACCTGCAGGCGGGCGCGTTCACGCCCTTCATCACGACGATGTCCCGCGAAGACGGAAACCAGAACCTCAGCGTCGTGCATTTGCACATGCCGGTGGGGCTGCTCGGCGAGCTGGCCTCGGTGACGCCGTGCCGGGAACCGCAGGCGTCGCTTGGCACCTGCGGTCCCGAAAGCGAGGTCGGCCACACGACAGTGAGCGCCGGCCTCGGCCCTGACCCGTACACGATCCCTGGTGGCAAGGTCTTCATCACGGGCCCCTACAAGGGCGCCCCGTTCGGACTTTCGATTGCTGCACCCGCGAAGGCAGGGCCGTTCGACCTCGGCAGTGGGCCCTGCGATTGTGTGGTTGTGCGCTCGAAGATCGAAATCGACCC
Organism: uncultured Solirubrobacteraceae bacterium; assembly: GCA_963737025.1. Taxonomy (GTDB): domain Bacteria; phylum Actinomycetota; class Thermoleophilia; order Solirubrobacterales; family Solirubrobacteraceae; genus Palsa-744. The sequence goes on along the minus strand of CAVTRA010000001.1, from coordinate 13,467 downwards.
TTACACCTCCGCGCTCACGATTACCAGCGACCCGCTGCCGACGATGCTCCAGGGCATCCCCCTGCAGCTCAAGCACGTAAACGTGACGATCGACCGACCCGGCTTCACGCTCAATCCGACCAACTGCAGCCAGCTTGCGGTCACCGGCACAATCACGGGCGAACAGGGCGCGAGCGCGTCAGAGTCCGTCCCGTTCGAGGTGGCCAACTGCGCCACGCTTCCGTTCAAACCCGGCTTCTCGGCCTCTACGCAGGCCAAGACGAGCAAACTGGACGGTGCGTCGCTGGTGGTGAAGGTCACCCAGAAACCGGGCGAAGCGAACATCCACACCGTCGATCTGCAGCTGCCGGTGGCGCTGCCATCGCGCGACTCGACGCTGAACAAAGCATGCACAGAAGCGCAGTTCAACGCCAATCCGGCCGGCTGCCCCTTAGGGTCGGTGATCGGTACCGCCACGGCGCACACGCCGGTGCTGCAGGTGCCGCTGACAGGGCCTGCATACCTGGTCTCTCGCGGCGGCGCGGCGTTTCCCGACGTCGAGTATGTGCTGCAGGCCGACGAACGCGGGGGTGACGTCGAGATCGTGCTGGACGGCAAGACGCAGATCAAGAAGGCGGTCACCTACAGCCACTTCGAAACGGTTCCCGACGCGCCGATCAGCTCGTTCGAAACAGACCTCCCCGAGGGCCCGCACTCGATCTTCTCAACGGAGCGACCCGGAGTCACGAACCTGTGCGCGCTGAGTCTGTTCATGCCCACGACCATGGTCGGTCAGAACGGCGCGCAGGTCACGCAGAGCACGAAGATCGCGGTCACGGGCTGCTCGCCGGTCACGATCAGCCGGCGCAAGCTCGCCGGGCGCAGCGTGATGCTGGAGTTCAACCTGACGACCAAGGGCACCGTGACCGTCACCGGCCAGGGCCTGAAGCGCTACCACAAGACCCTGGGTGCCGGCTCGCGCCAGATCAACGTTGCGCTTTCGAGCGCGGGGATCTCCATGTACGGTCACCGTGGGACGATCAAGATCAAGGTCGCGTTGAGGAGCGCAACGTTGACGTCGAGCGCGACTACGAGCCTGAAGCTCTGATCGGCCCCAACCTTCTCCTCGCGCCGGCCGGCCGGTGAGCTATTCGACCTCAGCAACCGAGCGCGGCCCGTGTCCGACGTACTTGGCCGTCGGGCGGATCAGCTTCGCCTCCCGCTTCTGCTCGAGGATGTGGGCCGACCAGCCCGCGACGCGCGCGCAGGTGAACATCGGCGTGAAGAGATCGGGCGGCACTTCGGCGAGGTCGAGGATTACGGCCGACCAGAACTCGACGTTCGTCGCCAGCACGCGGTCGGGCCGGCGTGCGTGCAGCTCCGCGAGCGCCGCTTTCTCGAGCGCCTCGGCCGCCTCGAAGCGCGTCGAGCCCAGTTCGGAGGCGGTCCGGCGCAGCACCCGCGCGCGCGGGTCTTCTGCGCGATAGATCCGGTGCCCAAAGCCCATCAGCCGATCGCCGCGGTCGAGCGCATCCGACACCCACTTCTCGGCGTCGCCGCTCTGTTCGACTTCATCGAGCATCTTCAGCACGCGCGAGGGAGCGCCGCCGTGCAGCGGGCCGGAGAGCGCGCCGACGGCCGCGGACAGCGCCGCGGCGACATCGGCGCCTGTCGAGGCAACGACCCGTGCCGTGAACGTGGACGCGTTCATGCCGTGCTCGGCCGCGGAGACCCAATACGCGTCGATCGCCTTGACGTGGTCAGGGTTCGCCTCTCCCCTCCAGCGGATCAGGAACCGCTCGGGAATGGTCCTGCCCTGGTCGATCTCCGACTGGGGAACCGGCGGCTGGCCGGCTTCGCGCGCGGACTGGGCGACGAACGACAGTGCCATCACCGACGCTCGCGCGAGGTTGTCGCGGGCCTCCTCATCGGTTATGTCGATCAGCTGCCCGAAGCCCCACTCGGGCGCCAGCATCGCCAGCGCGGACTGCACGTCGACGCGGTGATCCCCTGAGCGCACGGTCAGCGCGTGCGGTTCCGCGGGCGGTAGGCCCGGTTTGAAGCGGCCGTCGACCAGCAGGCCCCACACCTGCTCGTAGGGAACCCGACCGACGAGTTCCTCGATGTTTACGCCGCGGTAGCGCAGCGCGCCACCCTCTTTGTCGGGCTCCGCGATCTCGGTGGCGAAGGCGACGACTCCTTCGAGGCCCGACTGGACCTCAGGGGCTGACTCAACCGCGCTCATGGCACTCGCTTTCTGGGCTTGATCTTTTTGGGTCCCGCCCACCCGGCTGCCTTGTGGGCAGGCTCACATCTTCGCAGGAGTACGCGTGCGAGTACGCTGCAACTCAGTGTCTGACGGCGATCTCATGTTCCGCCCGGCGGTCGAGCTCGCCGGCATGGTGCGCTCGCGCGAGGTCTCCGCACGGGAGCTCGTCGAGACCTCGCTCGAGCGGATCGAGGAATTGAACCCCGCACTGAACGCCTTCGCGCAGGTAGACGCCGAGGGTGCTCTGGCTAGCGCCGACGCGATCGGCCCGGGCGATGAGCGGCCCTTCGCGGGCGTGCCGGTCGCGATCAAGAACAACCGGCCCGCAGCGGGGTTTCGCCTCACCTACGGCTGCGAGCTGATGGCCGAGAACGAGTGCAACTACGACCACAACGTGACCCGACGTCTGAAGGCAGCGGGCTTCATCGTCGTCGGCACCACCACCTTGCCCGAGTACGGGATCCTGCCCGTCAGCGAGGCCCGCATCTTCGGCCCGACGCGCAACCCGTGGGACCTCGGACGCACTCCCGGAGGCTCCTCCGGCGGATCGGCAGCGGCTGTGGCGAGCGGCATGTTGCCGGTCGCGCACGGCAACGACGGCGGCGGCTCGATCCGGATACCAGCCGCGTGCTGCGGGCTCGTCGGGCTGAAGGCCGCTCGGGGGCGGATCTCGACGGCGCCGGAACTGGGCGACTCGCCACTCGTGGTCGACGGCATGCTCACGCGCAGCGTCGCGGACACGGCGGCGATCCTCGACGTGCTCGCCGGCTATGAGCCGGGCGACGCCACCTGGGCGCCGCCGCCGCCCGCGCCGTTCGCGCGGCTGGCCGAGCAGGATCCCGGTCGGCTACGGATCGCGGCGACCACATCGCCGCCCACCGCCGACGCGACGCTCGACCCGACGTGCGCGCAGGCCGTGGCCGATGCCTCCGAGCTGCTGCGCTCACTCGGACATACCGTCGAGGAGCTCGATCCGCCGTGGCAGGTGGATGCTCTGTCGGAGCTGTTCGGCGTCGTCTTCTCCAACCACATCGCGCTGTCGATCGCCTACTCGGGCACGGTCGCCGGCCGTGAGCCGACCGCACAGGACATGGAGCCGATGAGCTGGGCGATCTTCTCGATGATCAAGCAGCTCGGTGCGATCGAGGGCCTGGCCGCCGCCGCACGGCTGCAATCCTTTGCGCGGCGCCTCGTCGCCTTCCTCGAGCCCTATGACGCGCTGCTCACGCCGGCGCTCGCGCAGCGTCCGCTGCCGATCGGCTCACTCGACACCGCCGCGCCGGATCCGATGTCCACCTTCACGCGCTCGGGCCTGTTCACCCCCTTCACGCCCGTGTTCAACGCCTCCGGTCAGCCGGCGATCTCGCTGCCCCTGTACCAGGGCGAGGACGGGTTGCCGCTCGGGGTGCAGCTCGCGGGGCGTCCCGCCGGCGAGGGCGCTCTCCTTGCGCTCGCTGCGCAGCTCGAGCAGGCGCTGCCGTGGGCGATGCGACGGCCGGTGGTCGGCGCGGCGCAGATCTGATCGGCGGCGCCCGCTCCAGCGGTAGGGTGATGCTAGTATGCGCGTATGAAGCGCACCACGATATCCCTCTCGGATGACCTTGCTCAGGCGCTCAATCGCGAGGCGCAGAGGCGACGCGCATCCGCATCCGAGGTAACCCGCCTGGCGTTGACGCAATACCTGGGCCTAGAGCAGGATCAGCCACGCGAGCTCCCGTTTGCGGACCTCGGCCGCAGCGGTCATCGCACCACCGCCCGAGACATGGAGCAGCTGCTGGAGCAGGAGTGGAATGACGTCCCTGGCCGTCGTTGATGCCGGCCCGCTATACGCAGCGGCGGATGCCGACGACCAGGATCATCTAGCGTCGCGCGAAGCGCTCACGCGAGCCGACCTGCGCCTGGTCGTGCCTGCGCTGGTGATCGCCGAGGCCACATACTTCGTCGGGCGGAGATTGGGCGCCGTTGCCGAGAGCCAGTTCCTCCGCGGCGTGGGGGAGCTCGACGTCGAGGGGCCGACCAGCGAGGACTTCGTGCGCATCGCGGAACTCGTCGAGAAGTACGCCGACTTCCCGCTGGGAGGAACCGACGCTTCGGTTATCGCTCTCGCGGAGCGGCTTGAGGCCCCGACAGTCGTCACGCTCGACCGCCGCCACTTCGCAGCGGTGACGCCCCGCCATCGCGAGGCCCTCGAGCTCCTGCCCTGACACGCTTCACCCGCTACCCAGCACCGCCGCCAGTCGCTGCGGCTTGACCCCCAGCGCTTCCGCGTCGGCGGCCCCCCGTGCGGAGGTCATCGCCGTCTCCATCAGCTCCGCCTCGTCCCACGTGGCGAACGCCCTGGACCGGCCGGCGCGCTCGAGCAGCCGCAGCGTGCGCGAGACGATCGGCGTGGGCACGTGCACCAGCGGACGCTTGCGGTTGATCGAGCGCAGCACCGCGCGCACGATGTCGGTGTGGCTGAGCGTCTCCGGCCCGGCTAGCTCATAGCGCGCGTGATCGCCGTCGGTGCCAGCCGCGGGGACCCCTGCACCGTCCGGGCCGTGCTCGCGCAGCGCCGCGACGACGCACGCGGCGACGTCGTCGGCCCAGATCGGCTGGAACGCCGCTCGCCCGCGCCCAGAAACGGGCATGACCGGCAGCAGGGCCATGCGTTCGAGCAGCGTCAGCCATTGGTCGCCGGGCGCGTAGACGATCGACGGCGCGAACACGATCGAGTGCACGTCGGCCTCGCGCACGGCCTGCTCGGCGAGCGCCTTCGCGCGCAGGAAGCGCGTGCGGTGGTGCGTTGAGGCGCCGAGCGCGGAGAAGAACACGAAGCGTTCGACGCCCTGGCGCTCGGCCGCCTCGACCATCCGCCATGTGGCGATCCCGTTGAGCTCCTCGATCGAGCCGTGTGGCTGGTCGCGAATCGACGCGGCCAGGTGCACGACCGTGTGCACGCCGCGCAGCGCGTTGCGAAACGACGGCGGGTCGGTGAGGTCACCGAGCGCGATCTGCACGCGCACGCGCTGCGCGCCCAGGCGGCGGGGATCGCGCACCAGGCAGCGGACGTCGCTGCCTTCGGCGAGCAGACGACCCAACAGCGTCGAGCCCACCAGGCCGGTCGCGCCGGTAAGCAGCAGCATGGTTCGTACAATATGCGTCTCGTCTGACTGTCCCACCGACCCTGCCACGCAAACCGACCCAAGAAAGAAGCGAATGGCCTACGTAATCGCCGAGCCGTGCATTGGCACCAAGGACAACTCCTGTGTCGAGGTGTGCCCCGTGGACTGCATCCACCCGACGCCCGACGAGCCCGGATACGACGCGGCCGAGATGCTCTACATCGACCCCGAGGAGTGCATCGACTGCGACGCCTGCGTCGAGGCCTGTCCGGTGGACGCATGCTTTGCGGAGGACCAGCTCCCTGACGAGTGGCAGAAGTACACGCAGATCAACGCCGAGTACTTCGCGGGCGGCGGCGCAGCAGCCGCGGCCGGCTAACGACCGACGCCTGCGGCAGCCCCTGCCGGAGCCGGCCCGCTGTCGGCGAGCGCCTGCGCCTCCGCGCCGGCGGCGGCGAGCAACCGATCCCCCTCGGCTGAGCGCAGGTACAGCACCGTGCGAGCCACGCGTCGGCCGCTGATCAGCCCGGCGTCGCGCAACACCGAGAGGTGCTGGGACACGCCGCCGGGGGTCAGCCCCAGCGCCCCGGAAAGATCGGTCGTCGAGCGTGGCGAGTCCAGCACCATCAGCAGTGCTGCGCGGGTTCGCCCGAGCAGCCGCTCGAGCGTGTCGGGCGGCGCGACCTGCTCGGGGCCCCACAGCATGCCGACGCCGCGGGCGGGATAGATCAGCGTCGGCTGCCAGGGCTCGGCGTGGACGAGCGTCACGAGCGGCCAGACGAACACGCTCGGCACCAGCAGCAGCCCACGCGTGTCGAGATCCAGCACGCCCTCGCAGCTGCCGTCGACGCGCAGCTCGCCGCTGTCCCAGCTGACCGCGTCGTCGAGGTCGCCGAACAGGCGTCTGGTGCCGCCGTCGGCGATCTGGCGCGCGCGATACAGCACGTCCTGCTCGAGCAGCGAGCGGATCCTCGGCCAGTCCTCGGCCATGCACCGCTCCCAGTAGGTGCGCATCAGCTCGGCCAATCGTTCGAGCGAGCTACGCGGATCGGCGACGAATGGCTCCAGTACGGACGGCAGTGTGCCGCCCTCGTAGGCGTAGCGGATTTCCGCGCTGATCTGCTCGGGCGGGGTTGCCACCATGACTGCCAGCTCTTCCTCGAGCTCCGCCAGCGGACCGCTGGGCGGAGGATGAACGAAGTCTGGGTTGTAGATCTCCGAGCGCTGCAGGGCTCGGATCGGTGCCAGATCGAGGTCGCGGGTGCGCCCGCGTGCGCGGTCGACCCATGGCAGGTGTAGCGCCGCCGCAGCAGGATCGTCGAGCACGCGCGTGCTGCGGATCAGCTCCAGGGACGGAGAGATCGCAAAGCGGACCCGGGTAAGGGCCTCGGTGTTGAAGCGGGCGAGAATCATCAGGGCTGAGCTCGAGCATCACCGCGACGGCGCGGACGGTCCAACTATTTAGCTCAGTCTAAATGTGTTAGCAGGCGGTCCGGCACGCGCGAAGGTGGCCGCGTGATCATCACCAGCCACCACATCGCCGCACAGCTCGCCGCCGAGCGCCAGCGCGACCTGCGCGCGGCTAGGCCTCCACGCCGGCGCGATCGGAAGCGGCGCCTACCGTTCCGCGGTATTCGGGATCTAGCACGTCGAAGATCGGCACGTTGGGAATCGCCTCGCTCAGCAGCTCACGCAGCTGCGCAGAATCGAAGCGATGGGACTGCGGCGCCACGGGGTTGACGGTGATCGCCTCGAGCGCAATGCGGTTAAGCGTCCGTAGATGAACGCCCTGACGCTCATACCACTCGGGCCCGCGTTTCCACAGAAACACCTTCGTGGGGTCGGCGACGACCACCACGAGCTCGCGCCGGCGCTTGCGCACCGGGTGCAGCAGTCCGCGCAGGAAGCGTTCCGGCAGCGCTCCGGCGACGATCAGCCAGCGCGCACCGGGGTTCTCGTCCAGTAACTGCGCCGCCTGCTCGGAGTCGGCGCTCAGCAGGAAGCGCGGCGGCAGCGGGGAGGGCTCGAGGTCCTCGCCCACGAGCACGCTGTCGCCGCCCCTAGCCAACGCGCGCACGCGCGCGCCCGCGTGTTGCACGTCCTCCTCGACGCTCGCCAGGCGCACCAGCTCGACTGCGTCGCGCGTCTGCGAGACGACCTCGTCGATGTCGGGGTCGAGCACCGCGCCGGTGGCGATGATCAGGCCGTCGGCGACATCCGGCGAGGAGGCGGCGCGGCGGTCGATGGCACCGTCGATCAGCGCCTGCTCGGCGCCGTGCGCGAGCATCGCGTCGCTGACAGCGCGGACGTCTGCCGCGGCGCTGGGGCCTGCGACCTCGATCGCGCCGCCTCGCTCGAGGCGTGCGAGCACCACCCGACCGAGTGGAGTGCGCACGCCTGTCTCCTCGAGCAGCTGGTGCGGCAGGCCGCTAGCGCGCAGCAGCCCGTCGGTGGTCGCCACGAGGCTGTCCGCCGGCAGCAGCACGCGCGGCTTCTCGATGCGCGAGTCGATCACGTCGCGCTCCTCGCCGTCGCGCCCGACCGAGGTGACACCCACGCGCCGGCCCTGCGCCTCGAGCTCGCGCAGCAGCGCCGCGAGCGCCTCCGTCTTGCCGGTGTTCTTGGCGAGCCCCACGAGCGCGAGGCGCCGGGTCGAAGCGGTCAGCTCGCTGAGAGTTCGCGTCACGCCGGCGTCGACTGAGAGGACGCCGCTGCCGCTGCCGCTGGCGCGTCCGCGTGACCGTCGGCGCCGCCGTTTGCGGCCCGCGCGGCGAGCTCGCGGACGATGAACGTCGCCAGGTGGTGCGGTTCGGTGCCCTTGGAGAAGCCGGCGTCGTAGCCGAGCTCCTTGGCGAGCTCGTTGGAGACGCGCGGACCGCCGCACGCGAGGATCATCTGCCCGCGCCTACCCTCCGCCTCGACGATCTCGACGAGCTCGGTGAGGTTGTGTACGTGCAGGTTCTGCTGGGTGACGGTCTGCGAGACGAGGATCGCGTCGGCACCGACGTCGATGGCGCGGGCGACGAGCACGCTGTTGGGGACCTGGCTGCCGAGGTTGTGCGTCTCGAAGCAGCGGTAGCCCTCGAGGCCGTGGTGGCCGTGATAGCCCTTCAGGTTGAGCATTGCATCGATGCCGACGCTGTGGGTGTCCGAGCCGGTGCTCGCGCCGACCACCACGATCGGCCGGCCGATGTGCGTCTGGGCGAAGTGTTCGATCTCGTCCTCGCCCATGTACTCGATGTCAAAGCCCTCGCCCTGCAACGCGGCGAAGTCGACGCTCGCGACGCAGCGCCCGTACATGACGAAGTACGTGTAGCCCTCCGTGAGCTCCTCAAAGTGGACGACCTCTGGCTCCTGGAAGCCGAGCTTGGCGGCGAGCTCGAGCGCGGCCCGCCGTGCGGCCAGCGAGTAGGGCACCGGGAGCGTGAAGCTCATCTGCACGAGCCCGTCGCCGAGGTGATCGGCGTAGGGACGCACGGCGGACAGGTCAACTTCACGCATAGCTGGCCTCGCGCATGAGCTCGACCAGGGGGTTGAAATAGCCCGCGTCGGTGTCGACGATGCCCTCGATGCCGCGGCCCTCGTCGAGCTTGCGGCTGACGTCGCCGAAGCTGGCGTCCTCAATCGCCTTGAAGAGGCCGACGTCGGCGATCCGCTCGAGCAGCTGGTGCGCGCCGGCGAGCACCTCCTGCGCGCGCGTTTGGATGATGCCGCCGGGCTTGAACTCGATCTCATCGCCGAGGTCGGCGGCGGCGTTGAAGACGTAGTCGACGTTCTGCAGGCCGAGCACGCGGTCGTGGATGTGCGGCGTGAAGATGCCCTCGGTGGGCACGCCGATCGTCTGGATGCCCTGGCCGGTGGCGACGGTGACGAGGTTGAAGAGCGTGTCGGCGGCGTGCGTGCGGAACAGGTTGCCGTCCATGTGGCGCGTCGGCGGCATGTACTTGACGGGGCAGTCGGGGAACAGCTCGCGCGTGAGCTGCGCCTGCGCCCACTCGTACAGCAACCCGTTCCTCACAGGGACGTCGATCTCGAAGGCGTCGCCGAGCGCGATCTGCGCGTCGGGCACGCCGGAGGCGAGCGCGAGCTGGTGGTTGATGAACTGCGAGGCGGTGACCGATGGGGCGGCCTCGACGGCGTCGGCCGTGCGCAGGTAGTTGTCCTCGCCGGTGTTGATGACGACACCGAAGTAGCCGTTGATCATGCGCGAGATGCGCTGGTCGATGAGGCCGCGGACGATGTTGATGTCGCGGTAGAGGATCCCGTAGAGGGCGTCGTTGACCATGTTGTCAAAGCCCTCCCAGGCGCCCATGGCGGCGATCTCCGACATGCAGAGGCCTGAGCAGAAGCTCGACAGACGGATGTAGCGGCGGTGCTGCTCTGAGAACTCGTCCATGGCCTCGCGCATGATGCGGAAGTTGGCCTGCGTGGCGAACGTGCCGCCGTAGCCCTCGGTGGTGGGACCGTAGGGAACATAGTCGAGCAGGCTCTGCGCGGTCGATCTGATGACGGCGACGATGTCGCCGCCGGCCTGCGCGACGGCCTTGGCGTGGACGACGTCCTCGTACACGTCGCCGGTGGCGGTGAGCACGTAGCGAAGCGGCGTGGCGGCTTCGCCCAGCCGCTCACGCATGGCGCGGCGCTCGTCGAAGCGCGCGCGGATCTCGCGCAGCCGCGCGGAGGTCTCCTCGGTTACGCGCTCGCGGATGGCGCCCTCCTCGGCGAGCTCGAGCGGGGCACCGCCGGCGAAGCCGGTGGTCATGTCGAGCTCACCGGCGTCGACGGCCTCGGCGATCTGCTGCGGTGAGCGCCCGGTCTGGAGCATTGCGTTGCCGAGCCAGAAGCCGATGCCGCGGCCGAGGCCACCGTGCTCGTGGACGTGATCGACGAGCACGTTGGGCAGCGGCGCGTCGAGGTCGTTGGCGCCGTCGACGCCCAACAGGCGCGTGACGCTGCGCTCCACCGACACGGTGGTGCGCCCGGCGATCTGCTCTGCCACGCCATCGGCGATCTTCTTGGCGGCGGCACGGCACGCCTCCACCACGCCCGGGTCGAGGTCCAGCTTTGACGCCTGGCTCATCGAATGTCCCTGACGATGGGGAAGGGGATGACCTCGCGCAGGGTGTCGCGTTCGGTGAGGATCATGACGAGGCGGTCGACGCCCATGCCGCCGCCGGCGGTGGGCGAGTAGCCGTACTCGAGCGCGCGCGTGTACTCCTCGTCGTTGGGGTGGGGCACGTCGCCGTCGTCGACGGCGCGGCGCTTGCGCTGATCGACGAAGCGCTGCCACTCATCGACGGGGTCGTTGAGCTCTGTGTCGCCGCTGACGAGCTCGATGCCGCCGATGACCGCGTCGAAGTGCTCGCCGAGCTCTGGGTGCACGGCGTGGCGCTTGGTGATGGGGAACGGCTCGAGCGGGAAATCGAACACGTGCGTGGGCTGGTTGATGGTGCTCTCGATTTTCTCTGAGTAGATGTCGGCAACGACGTCCGCCCACGTGGCGGCGGGGTCGACAGGCTCGTCGAGCAGCTCGGCGAGCTCGTCGCGCGAAGACTCCATGAAGTCGACGCCGAAACGCTCGAGGATCAGCTCGCGCATGGTGACGCGCCGCCACGGCTTGGTCAGGTCGATGTCCTCGCCGTTTCTTTTGATGGTCGTGCGCCCGAGCGCGCGATGGGCGACGTCGCGGAACATCTCTTCGGTTGCTGTGGCCACATCGTTGTAATCGGCATAGGCCATCATGAACTCGATGATGGTGAACTCGGGGCTGTGCTTGGGGGAAATGCCCTCGTTGCGGAACACCTTGCCCATGTCGTACACGTTCTCCATACCGCCAACGATGCAGCGGTTGAGGAACAGCTCGACGGAGATGCGCAGGTAGAGGTCGATGTCGAGCGCGTTGTGGTGCGTGGTGAACGGCCGCGAGCCGGCACCGCCGGCTAGCGACTGCAGGGCGGGAGTTTCGACCTCGATGAAGTTGCGTTCGTTGAGCCACTTGCGGATCTCGAACACGATCTTGTGGCGCGTGATGAACAGCTCGCGCGTGTCGTCGTTGGCGAGCAGGTCGAGCTCGCGGTAGCGGTAGCGCGTGCCGGTGTCGCCGAGTCCGTGGTGCTTGTCCGGCGGCGGGCGCAGCGCCTTGGTCAAGAGCGTGGCCTGCTGCACGGCGAGCGCGAGCTGCCCGCGCTGGGTGACGTAGATGGAGCCGTCGATGGCCACGATGTCGCCGATGTCGAGGCCGAGGATGCGGTCGTATGTCTCCTGCCCGAGCGCGTCGACGCGCACGACCGCCTGGATCGAGCCGGACAGGTCGCGGATGTCGAGGAACGCGGTCTTGCCGTGGCCCCTGCGCGAGATCAGCCTCCCCGCGATCTCGTACTTCAGCTCGGGGTGCTCGCCGTGCTCGAGCTCGCCTGCGTCGTGCGCGGCGAGCACGTCGGCGATGCGCGTGCGCGTGTTCCACAGGCTGACCGGCGGGTAGGGCTCGATGCCTTCGCTGCGCAGCCGCTCCATCTTGGCGCGACGCGCGTCGAATTCGACGGCGCCATCCTCGTCAGCGGGGCCGTCGTCGACTGTTCCGTTCAGGGGCTCCGCCGGCACACCCGGCTCCGCTGCGAGCGATGGCGCAGCGGCGCCAGACGGCGCGTCGTCGTCCTGCTGCTGTTGGTCTTGCGATGCCATTGGAAAGACGATCCTCTCAGGTGGTGGGCGCTTGTCAAGCGCGCGGTGTTACAGGCGTGTGCACGTGAACGAGCGGCTGCGCCCGGCAGGCCGGGAGGGCCCGACAGACGGCCGCGCGCTCGGGCGCTCGGCCGCGAGCCGCGGCGAGGGCATGTCGCTGGTCGCGGCGGCCTGCTGCTCAGGCCATCGGCAGCGACATACCCACGGGTTTGGTGCTCTCCGCGGGTGTGGGCGCGTCGTTGCTGTCGCTGCCGTTGCCGTTGCCGGCTGCGGCGCCGGCGGGCGCGACCTCGACGAGCGGCAGCAGTGGCAGCTCGAAGGGCGCGTCGGGGGTCATGGCGAGGAGGCCGCGGGCGATGTGACGGATGGCCTGCGAGGCGGGATCGTCGGGGTCCTCGATGACGAGCGGCACGCCGCTGTCGGCCTGCTCGCGCAGCGGCATGGTGAGCGGCACCTTGCCGAGCAGCGGCACGTCGAGCTCGTCCGCGAGCTCCTGGCCGCCGCCCTCGCCGAAGATCGTGAAGCGTTCGCCGGAGGGCGTGGTGAAGCTGGACATGTTCTCGATGACTCCGCCGATCTGCAAGTCGACCTTGTGCGCCATGTGCGCTGAGCGCCGAGCGACTTTCTGGGCGGTGGCCTGGGGCGTGGTGACGATCATGAACTGCGCCTGTGGCAACAGCTGTGCGAGCGTCATGGAGACATCGCCGGTGCCCGGCGGCAGGTCGACCAGCAGGTAGTCCAGGGCGCCCCATTCGACGTCCTGCAGGAACTGCGTGAGCGCCTTGTGGAGCATCGGGCCGCGCCACACGACGGCGGCGTCCTCCTCGACGAAGAAGCCGATCGACATGACCTTCACGCCGTGCGATTCCAGCGGGATGATCTTGCGCTGTGCGGAGACGGGCGGGCGCGTGGCGCCGAGCCCGTACATGCGCGGGATCGAGTAGCCCCAGACGTCGGCGTCGAGCACCCCCACGCGCTTGCCTTCGGCCGTGAGCGCGGCTGCGAGGTTGGCCGTGAGCGTGGACTTGCCGACGCCGCCCTTGCCCGAGCCGATGCACAGAACGTTTGCGACCTGCGCAAGCGCGCCCGCGGGCAGGCTGCCGCGGCCCAGCTTCTGCTGCAGGCTGGCCTTCTGCTCGTCCGACAGCACGTCGAAGTAGACGTTCACGTGCGTGACGCCGTCGAGCGCGGTGACGGCCTGCGCTACCGAAGTCTGGAAGTGCCCCTTGATCGGGCAGCCGGGAGTGGTCAGCGAGACGGTCACGTCGACGACGCCATTGGCGCTGACATCGACCGAGCGCACCATGTCGAGCTCGACGATCGAGCGGTGCAGCTCGGGGTCGATGACGACCTCGAGGGCCTTGAGGATCTCGTCGTTGGTGGGCACTGGGGTCATTGTGACAAAGACGGGCCGGCTCGCCGCTGCGGCATTAA